>NZ_CP168610.1:0-3667044 GCF_047325135.1 Ralstonia sp. Ralssp110
TCCGCCCAGCGGTCGAAGGCGTCGCGGCCGGGGTTGTCGGTGCCGCCGGCCTCGGCGAGATCGGTGCCGCCAAAGCGGATTTGCTGACCGGCACCCAGCGGGGTGGAGCGGTCATCGCCGTAGGCTGTGCCCTGGCCATGCCACACGGTGACGGTCGTGCTGGAGCCATCGGGTGCGACGTCGAGACGGTATTCGCCCGGTGCCTGCGGTGTGAAGGCTAGGTTGGGCGTGTCGATCTCGATGGTCTGGTCGGGCGGCAGGGAGCGTACGCGAACCGACAGGGCGCCTTGGGTGAGCTTCACTTGCGTGTTGCGATCGTCCAGGTCGACGAGCGTGGCGCCGGTGTTCTGGCCCAGGCGCAGCGCCGTGGACCCGACGTGCAGCTCGCTGTGGCTGCCCTGGTCCGACCACAGGCGGTCGCCCGTGGTTAGTGGGCGGTTGAGCGAGGCGCCGGCCCAATCATCGGACCCAGCGGGCGCGAAGCTCACCGTGCCGGAAAAGTCCGACAGCCGCGCCACCCGTGAGGCCGGATCGGCGGCCATCGCGGCCTGCGCACCGCAAACAAGCAATACGGCGGCAACGCCCACTGCGCGCAACACATGCGGCAGCCGTACACCGGAGGAGAGAGGGGAACGGCGGGAAACATTGGACATGATGAGCCCTCGTTTTTATGGCGGCCTGTGCCGCGTGGATGTCTCCATTTAACGCGGCAGGCGCCGAGGGGTCGACTTGCCTTTGTAAGAGCGTGTTTCGTCGCGCAGGAAGCCGATAGACGGATCGGTCGTATCCAGGGCGTTGGGGAAAGGCGGGAAGCAGGCGGGCAGGCGCGCGAATTGCGCACACAAAAAAAAAAGCGCGCGGGCCGGGGAGCACCGCGCGGACGGGAAATCCCTTCGAGGGGTCAATTCGAAAGGAGGGGGTAACCTTGCACCGGAGGCCGTGTCGCCGCCACCGCTGGGCCAGATATGGCGCACAACAATTGGACACAAACGCCGGGGTGCGAAGGCATTGTGGGTGACGGGGTGGCCCCGAGGCGTAACAAAGTGTGTCGGATTGCAATCGAATGCAAGCGTGGTAAAAGCCGCTTGGTGTGAGCCCAAAATCGCTTCGAAGGCGCGTTCGGGGAACGCCTGCTGCACCCGCACAGTCCCATCGGTTTGCCGCTTAGGCAGACGGGGCTTGGAAAAAGACGAACCAGCGGGGTGTGTCCTAGTCTGGGGTGTCGGGTTCATAGGAGGGAGGCATGCACAGGCATGCGATGCACCATGTGTTGCACAAGTCGGTGAGGGCGGGCGTTTTTGTTACCTTGATGGGGGCACTTGGCGGGGCCGGTGGCGCACAGGCCGGCACCGAAGCCGCCTCGGCTTCACCTGCTACGCCTGCGAGTGCGCCCCCCGCCTCCGCACCTGTTGCTTCTGCGCCAACTGTCCCACTTGCAAAAACGAAAGAGCAGTCCGAGCGTCTGGCCGGCAATTTCTGGCAGGGGGCTGTAGGAAAAGGCGCTGACAGCCCTGGCTGGAACGTCTGGTTGAACGTGTACGACCCGCCACCCAAAGAGCAGGACAAAGACAAGGATCCGGTGGCTGACACGCTGACCGGCGAAGCCTACGATGACCGCCCCCAGGGCCGCGCTTTCTGGACCATCGAAGGGCGCAACGTGCCCGAGCGCCGCTTCGTGTGGCGCGAACGTGCGGAAGCGCTCGATGCGGCCGGCCAGTCTGTCGTGCGCGAGGGCGGCACGCTCTCCGGCGCGCTCTCGGCCGATGGTGCCGCTGCTACCGGAACCTGGAGCGACGGCGGCCGCAGCCAACCCTTCACCCTCAAGCGCATGGCGCGCTATCAGGAGGCCACGGGCGCCTCCGGCCAAGCCAAGCTGACTGAGCGCTATCCGGTGACGGGCGATGCCACCATCGACGCGCTGATCCAGTCGCTGCGCGTGCGCAAGTGCGACCAGTACGACACCGAGTGCGTCATCCGCATCAGCGCCGTTGGCCTGGGCGACACCGTGAGCCTCTTGCGCATGGTGTGGGCTTACAGCGGCGGCGCGCATGGCAACTACAGCTTCACCGCCGGCAACTGGCGACGGGGCGCGCAGGGTTTTCAGCCGATTGTCCTGGCTGATGTGCTGAACCCCACATCCGCCTGCCTGCAGAGCTTCAATACGCAGATTGTCGATGCGCTCAAGCGCGAAGGCGCACCGGATGCGCCGCGCGGCGCGCTCAAGGAGCGTGATCTGCGTAACGCCGCGTTTCCGTTTACGCTGCAAGGTGACCGCATCGTCGTGCACTACGGGCCGTACGAGGTCGGCCCGTATTCGTCGGGGGCGTTCCGTGCCGCCGTGCGCTTCGATGACCTGGGCTCCGCCTGCAAGCGGCCCACAACCTGATTGCCTCTGCATTGCCAACCATGTCTGCCAATCCTTCCTACGTCGACGAGCAAGCCACCATGCGCAGGCTGCTGTCCGGCAAGACCATTGCCGTGGTCGGGCTGTCGCCGCGGCCGACGCGGCCCAGCTATGACGTGGCGCGCTATCTGCAACAGGCCGGCTATCGCATCGTCCCCGTCAACCCGCAGCACGCGGGCGAAGACGTGCTCGGCGAGCCTTGCTACGCCACGCTTACCGAAGCGGCGACGACGCTTGCCGCCGCCGGCCAGCGCATCGATCTGGTCGATATCTTCCGGCGCTCAGAACAGGTTCTGCCCGTCGTGCAGGAAGCCGTGACGCTCGGCGTGGGAGGCATCTGGGTGCAGCTCGGCATCGTGAATGACGAGGCGATGGCCGTGGCGCGCAACGCCGGCATTCCGGCCGTGCAAGACCGCTGCACGAAGATCGAACACTGGCGACTCGGTATCGGCGAGCAAAAATGAACGCCGGCCCCACGGCCTTGTGACAAAAACGATGGTGCAGGGGGACAGAGGTTTCGTCGACGACCGCGCCGATCGCTTCCTGACGGATCAAGGGAGTTCAGCCAACCTGGCGCGCTACACTCCGGCGGTCATCGCATCCTGCTTAAATCATGGCCGTCGATCCGCAAATCCTGCAGTTCTACCAACGCCTTGCCGAACAGTTCGGCGCCTTGCCCCCGCCTGAAGACGCGCCCGCGCAGCGCGCGCGCTTTGAGGCGATTGCTGCGGTATCCGACCGGCCTGATCCCGAAGGCGTTGACGTTTCAGACTTCAGCCTGCCGCTCGCCGGGCGCACGCTCGACGCCATCGTCTTTCGGCCAAAAGGCGTGACCACGCCGCGCTTGCTGGTGTGGTTCCACGGTGGCGGCTGGGTGGTCGGCGCGCCGCGCACAACGCATCGCATGCTCGCCGCATTGGTGGCGCAAGACACGGGCTGTGCCGTTGTGAGTGTCGATTACCGCCTTGCGCCCGAGCATGCGTTTCCCACGCCGGCGGACGATGCACGCGACGCGCTCGCATACCTGGCCGAGCAGCGCTCGCACCTCGACTTTGATCCGGACTTCCTTGCGGTGGGCGGCGACAGCGCGGGCGGCCATCTTGCGGTGCAGGCCGCGCAGGGCATGCGCCCCGGTCTCGTGAATGCTCAGTTGCTGCTGTACCCCGTTACCACGCCCGCTTTCGGTAGCGAAAGCTACAACGCGTTTGCACAAGGCCCCGGCCTCACGCGTGACGAAATGCGCTGGTACTGGGAGAAATACATCGGTGCAGACGCCCTCGCCAAGCCGCTCGCCGAGCACGACCCACGCATCTTCCTGATGGCGCGTGCGCCGGCATATACGCCGCCCGACACCGTCGTCATCGTGGCCGCGCACGACGTGTTGCGCGACGATGGCCTGCACTACGCCGACTACCTCGTGCAGCACGGCGCGCAGGTCATCACCATCGAAGCCTCCGGCATGACGCACGCCTTTGCGCGCATCCAGTTCGAAGCAGAGCGCGCACGCGAATGGATGCGCCGCGCAGCGCATGCATTCGTCGGGATGATCAGCGAGGAATAGGCAGGGCGGGACTAACGCGTGGGCGTGCGGCGCGTGCGGAACGCGGCGAGCACCCGGCGTGTGACAAACAGCGAGAGATAGTCGTGCACGCTGGCATCTGCGGCCAATGTGCGCATTGTCTGCATGTACTGCTCGCGGACGAGATCAGCCGGTGCGCCGGTGTCCTGTGCGATCTGGTGGATCTGCTCGTCCTGGTCTGCGATGGCGGTACCCATGTTTGCTTTCCGGTCGTTGCTTCGGCGATGACGCGCGGGCTGACTTGCGCGGCGAGTGACCACTATAGGAAACGCGTCGGAACAATCCAGCCTTGTTGCAAAGCTTTCAATGGGTCACCTGCGCAGCATCAAAACGGTGCTGTTGCCAGTGCAGACACTGCACCCGGCAATGATCATTTGCCCCAGTTCGCGGGCATGCTCTGCAGGCCGATGGCGGCGCCCGACGTATCGGTCACGCGTGCCAGTTCGCGATACGCAATCGCCTGCACGCGCTCGGGCAGCGGCACGAATTTCGCACGCGCGGCCAGCTCGTCGCCGTGGAAGTAACCCCACGTCAGGAACTTCAGCGCGGCCAGCGTGCGCGGCCCCGATGCGCTGACTGCCGGCACGACAATGAAGGTGCCCATCGTGATCGGCCACGTCTCGGCACCCGGCAGGTTGACCAGCGGCGCAGTGAAATCCCCCTTGCGGTTCCAAGCGCTCTGCATCACCGCTTCGCGAAAGCCGCTCACCTGGGCGCTGACAAAGCGGCCCGCCAAATTGCGTAGCTGCACGCCGCTCAGGTCGTTGTCGAGGATGTAGTTGTAGTCGACATAACCAATGGCGCCGGATGTAGCCTGCACCGTTTTGACCACATCGCCGCTGCCCTTTGCGGCCGTGAAGCCCGCAGGCCAATTGATGGTCGACTTGGTGCCGTAAGCGCTTTTCCAATCGGCGCTGACTGCGCTCAGATAATCGGTGAAGTGGTACGTCGTGCCAGAGCCATCGGAGCGCACGACGGGATGGATCTTCAACTTGGGCAGCGTCACGCCCGGGTTAAGCGCACGCAGCTCCGGCGCATCCCAGCTCTCGACCTTGCCGAGGAAGATCTGCGCCAGCAGTTCGCCCGTCAGTTTGAGCTGACCGCGCGGCACACCCGGCACGTTCACAAACGGCACCGCACCTGTCACCACCGACGGCACGCAGACGAGGCCTGCCTTGGCAGCCTCCGCGCTGGAGAGCGGCACGTCAGACGCACCAAAATCCACCGCGCCCGCGCGAATGCGCTTCAGGCCTTCTCCCGAACCTACCGCGTCATAGCTGAGCGCAACGCCCGACGATGCGGCATACCCTGCCGACCAGACGCGATAGACCGGCGCAGCGGCGGTCGAACCTGCGCCGCGCACATCGGCGCGTGCGAGGGGCGGCAAGCCCGCAGCCGCAATGGCAAGGGCGAGGGCGAGAACAGCGTGCTTGAACATGGGCGGAGCTGCGGGCTGCAGAAGACGCAAAGCGTGCGATTGTAGCGACGCGCCTGTGACAGCACGGCGTGCAGCCCTGATAGAGCCCATCTACAACATGGGGATCTGTTGTAAGACGTTCCGCAAACGTTGGGCGGAGTAGGGGGTGGGATCGGCGGTTTTGTTTAGGGCCGGCCGATCCCAGGCCATCGGTCAGGCGACGGCGCTGGCTGCATCGGCTTTGATCAAGCCTTCCGCCGTCAACGCTTCAACCACCTGCGGCCGCGCACCTACCCGCGCCATATACGCCTGCACGTTCGGATACGCGCTCATCGGCAGCGCCAGGAAGTTCGTCCAGTTCAGCACCGCAAAGGCATAAGCGTCGGCCACGCTGTACGTGTCGGCCAAGTACGGCTGTTTGGCGAGGCGGGCGTCGAGTTCGGCAAAGCGCTTGGCGAGCTTGTCCTTGGTACCCTGGCGGGTGGCTTCCGGCGTTTCCTTGTACCAGAGCGGCCCGAAGCCCTTGTGCAGCTCGGTGCTGACAAACGTGAGCCATTCGATCACGGCCAGGCGGTGCGCGCTGCCCGGCTTGCCGATCAGGGCCTGCGCGGGGTCGAGGTCGGCCACGTATTGCAGCAGCGCGGCGGCTTCGGTGTGGCGCGAGCCATCGGCCAGCTCCAGCAGCGGCACGTAGCCGCGCGGCGAGATCGTGTAGAAATCCGTGCCGTCGGCGGTGAGGTGCTTGGCCAGGTCAACGGCGGTCAGGTCAAACTGCGCACCCACTTCGCGCAGGGCGATATGAACGGCCAGCGAGCAGGCGCCGGCGGAGTAGTAGAGCTTCATGGTTGTCATCTCGTGAACGGGTTGGGAAGCCGCCGACGGCGGCGGTGACGACACTGTAGGATTGCGCCGGTGCCAATGAAATAGGCGAAGAAGCAAATCATGCTTGCACAGACGCAATACAGATTAAGCGCGGCAGACCTTGAGATCGTGCTGGCGATGGTGCGCACGGGCACGCTGGCGGCGGCGGGCGAGCGGCTTGGCGTGGATGCGTCCACCGTGTTCCGGTCATTGCAGCGCATTGAGCGCGGGCTGGGCGCCACGCTGTTTGCGCGTTCGCGTACGGGCTATCTGGCAGGCGATTTGGCGCACGCGCTGGCGGAACAGGCGGAGCAGGTGGAGTCGGCGCTCGAGGCCGCGCGATCGGCGGTGCACGCGGTGCCGGATCAGGTGTCGGGCACGGTGCGCATCACCACCACGGACACGATCTTGGTCGGCATGGTCGCGCCCGCATTGAAGGCGCTGCAGGCCGAGCATCCGAATCTGAGTTACGACCTTCGTGTGAGCAACGAGCTGGCCAGCCTGACGCGGCGCGATGCCGACATTGCCGTGCGGGCCACACGGCGTCCGCCGCAGCATCTGGTGGGCAAGCACATCGGGTCGATTCGCGTGGGGCTGTACGCCGGGCGCACGAGCGGCATCACCTACGCCGATGTCGAAGCCGGCCGAACGCCGTGGCTCGCGATTGACGACGCCATTCCGGATCACCCATCAGTCAGTTGGCGCAAGCGGCATTTTCCCAAAGTCATGCCCACGTACTTCGTCAACAGCCTGCAGATCGCGGCCGAGATGGTCGGCATGGGCATGGGCGTCGGGATCCTGCCCGTGGTGATGGCACAGGAACGCCGCGATCTGGTGACATTGCGGGATCTGCAAGATGCCAATCAATCAGAGCTATGGCTGCTGACGCATCCGGAATCGCGCCATCTGCGGCGGATTGCCGTGGTGTATGGGCACTTGGCGCAGATGCTGCGTTTGCCGTAGTTCAGTTGGCAGCAACGGCCGCGGCGATCGGCTGGTCTTCGGGAATGAGCACGGCGCGGCGGCGCAGATCCTCCGTCGTTTCGCCATTGCCATCGGGCCGCCAGCCTGGTGGGCGGAACAGATATCCAAGCACTTCGCTGGCTGAGCGCGCAGTCTTCAGGTCTTGCCACAGCCCGCGCCAATGTGCGAATTCGATCACCAGCAGGTTGTATGTGCGCATCGGGTGCACGAGACCGTAGCGGCAGGGCACGTCCTTGCGCTCAGGGATGTACGTGCCGAACAGCCGGTCGAACACGATCAGCACGCCGCCGTAGTTGCCATCCAGGTATTCGAGGTTGGATGCGTGATGCACGCGATGTGCCGAGGGGGTGTTCAGTACCCATTCCAGGGGCCCAAGGCGGGGGATCCACGTGGCGTGAATCCAGAACTGGTACAGCAGATTGAGCGACAGCAGCATCAGCACGATGCGCGGAGGCATGCCCAGCAGCGGCGCCAGCGCAAAGAAGGCGAGGGTACCGGTCAACCGTCCCGTCCAGCCGAAGCGGTAGGCGGCCGAGAGGTTCAGATCATTCGGCGAATGGTGGATGGCGTGCGTACACCAGAACCAGCGCACCCGGTGCGCGGCGCGGTGGTACCAGTAGTAGCAGAACTCCTGGCCGAGAAAGCACGCAACCCAGCCCGTCCAGTGGTCCATCGGAAGCGTCCAGAGACGATGCTGGTAGACCCATTCCAGGCCTTGCGTCCAGAACGCCAGCGGCAGCAGCCAGCGCAGTGGGTACTCGCGTACCAGGAAATCCACCACCGACACGCCGGCGGCCTTCCAGTCGTAGTTGGTCCAGCCGTTTCGCAAGGACAGCACGACAGCCTCGGCCAGTGACGACACCAGCACGAGCACGACGGCAATCTTCAGGATGGTGAACAGCACGGCCATGGCGCTGGGCTCCCGGCTCCGTAGGAATGCCAGCGACGGTACTGCAAACGGTGCCGGGGCGGCAATTGGGGCCGACGCGCGGGCGTCTTACAACGTATTCACGATTCACCGCCCCCAGGTGTTGTTGCGGTTGTGCAGAAAGATGTGCACGCCCCCGCTCTTGTCTTGTGCCACGCCCGCGCTGCCCCAGGGGTAACGCGTCAGGCCGCCCGGGTCCTTGCCGAGTTTGCTGGCGATCCAGCGGTGGTGGCGTTCTTCCACGACGCCGATGTCATCGTACGAAACCGGCTGCGCCAGCTCAACGAATACGCTGACCAAAGCATCGGCCTCAAACCGCAGGCTGACGGTCACGGGCGTGGTGTCGTCCAGCGCCGCCACTGTCGCGAATTGGCAGGGGACGTCTTTTCCCTCAACGCTTACGGACCGCACAGGCCCGACTGCAAAGCGCGAGGGCAGGGCATCGGCTGTTGTTTGCGGCGTGATGCGGATGTCAGCGAACCGGATGTCTCCGGTGGCGGGGTCGATATGGAAGGCGTCGTGCATGGGCTTCGGTTTGAAGGGAGTGGATTGCCTGGGCAATCACATGATGAGTTTCCTTTTATAGCAGCCATCCCCCCCGTGGGGGCGGGCTTTGCCGCCTCAAGTTCGCCTGCGCGGTGCCGTAGCAGCTTGGGTGGCCCCCGACAGCCAGCAGTCGGTTCTGGAGGGCGCTGCGGCAAATACCGTACGCAGTCAGATTCATGGAAAACGTTTGGCCTAGAAGAATCATGATCTCCTCTCTCCGCACCCGAATTCTCCTCATCTCATCGGCCACCGTGGTCGGTGCCCTCGCGCTGTCCGGCGCAGCCACGTATTCCATCGTGCGTTCGAACACGATGGAATCGATCGATCAGAACCTCGCAGCCATTGCCAGCGGCAACACGCTCGCCATCGACAAATGGGTCGCGGCGAAGGCGCAGGCCGTAAAGGCCACCGCCGGCGTGATCGAGCACGGAGACCCGCAAGGCTTCGGCAAGCACATGGGCGACGCCAACGGCTTCCCCATCATCACGATCGGCTGGACTGACAAGAGCTTCATCTCGACCAGCGCCACCACGCCCAAGGACTACGACCCGACCGGCCGCCCCTGGTACAAGCAAGCCCTTGCCGCAGGCCAACTGCTCGTCACCAAGCCCTACGGCGACGTGTCGACCGGCGTGCCGTACGTTTCATTTGCTGCGCCGCTCGTCAAGAACGGCGAAACCACCGGCGCGCTCTCCGGTGCCGTGCCGCTGGATGGCGTGCGCGAGGTGGTGGCAGCGGTACACCCGACACCGTCGAGCCTCGCCTTTGTGGTCGCCAAGGATGGCCAGGTGATCGCCCACCCCGATGCAAAATTGATGCTCAAGCCGGCCACCGACGTGGCGGCCTCGCTCACCGTCGATACGCTGGCCAACCTGGCCAAAGCCACCACGCCGCTGGAGGTCGACCTGGCTGGTGCACCGAAACTGCTCAAGGCGCAGGCCGTGCAGGGCACCGACTGGTATCTCGTGATTGCGCTGGACAAGGCCGAGGCCACCGCCGGTTTGCGCAACGTCGTCAAGGCGCTGGCCGTGGCCATGGTGCTGCTGACACTGGCTGCCGTGGGCATCGCCGCGTTCTTCACGTCGCAGTCGTTCCGCCGCCTGTCGCAGGTGCGTGATGCGATGGACACCATCGGCTCCGGCGGTGGCGACCTCACGCACCGCCTGCCCGTGGTCGGCAACGATGAGGTCGCGCAGATCAGTGCCTCGTTCAACACGTTCATCGACAAGATCGGCGAAGTGCTGCTGGACGTGCGCGCCAGCGTCGACAGCATGAAGTCCGCCACCGGCGAGATCGAAGCGGGCAACCGTGATCTGTCCAACCGCACCGAAGTTTCGGCCAGCAACCTGCAGGAAACCTCTGCCGCGTTGACGGAGCTGACGACCAGCGTGAAGAACTCCGCCGATGCGGCCGTGCAGGCCACGCGCCTGGCCAGCGACGCCAGCGATGCCGCCACGCGCGGTGGCGACGTGGTCTCCAGCGCGGTCAGCACGATGGACGAGATCGCCAAATCGTCGGCGCGCATTACCGAGATCATCGGCGTGATCGACAGCATTGCGTTCCAGACCAACATCCTCGCGCTGAACGCCGCGGTAGAAGCCGCCCGTGCCGGCGAGAACGGCCGCGGCTTTGCCGTGGTGGCCGGCGAGGTGCGCACACTGGCGCAGCGCAGCGCCACGGCCGCCCGCGAGATCAAAGACCTGATCCAGGCATCGGAAGCCAGCGTGAAGACCGGCGCGCAACGCGTGCAGGCCGCCGGCGCAACGATGCAGGAAATCGTGCAGGGCATCGAGCGTGTCGCCCGCATCATTGGCGAGATCGACGGCGCGATGCACGAGCAGAGCACCGGAATCAGCCAGATCGATCGCAGCGTCGCCGAGATGGACCAGGCCACGCAGCAGAACGCCGCGCTGGTGGAGCAGTCGACGGCTGCATCGTCGATGCTCAACGAGCAAGCGCAGGGCTTGGCACGCACGGTCGGGCTGTTCAAGCTGCGTAGCGCCTGACGCGCCGTACCCCTCTTCACCGCGCCCGGGCCGGGTGCTCCTTTGCCTAGAATGGAGCCCCGGCAACTTCCCCCGTGCCTCTTGCCTCCGGCGGACGTTGCCTGACCTCAACGCTCCGCCGGTATGCCCAATGTGCTGATCCTCGGTGGCCGCGCGCCGGTGGCGCTCGACCACGCCCGCCGCTTTGCCCACCAGGGGTGGACGGTCTGCATTGCCGACAGCATTCCGTGCCAGATCAGCGGCGCCTCCAGAGCGGTCGCGGCCACGTTTCGCATTGCATCGCCGCGCCATGCGCCTGCGCAGTTCGCGGCGGACCTTGCACGCATCGTGAACGAACGGTCTATCAATCTGGTGGTGCCGACCTGCGAGGAGGTCTTTTTCGTATCGCGCTATCGGCATCACTTGCCTAGCCACGTGCGGGTGCTGGCTGAAGACTTTGACAAGCTGCGCGCGGTGCACAGCAAATGGACGTTCCTTGAACTTGCGCAGGATTGCGGTGCAGATGTGCCGGTCTCTGCGCGGGTGCGCACGTTGGCCGAAGCGCGCGCCTGGGCAGGCGGGCGCCCGGTCGTGCTCAAGCCGGAGTTCTCGCGCTTTGGCGTGCATGTGCGCCTGTATCGCAACGGCATTCCCGACGACGCACCGCCGCTGGCCGACCTGGGCGCGTGGGTGGTGCAGAGCTTGGTGGCGGGGCAGGAATTCTGCTCGTACAGCGTCGCCGATCGCGGCCGACTCGTAGCCCATGCGCTGTATCGCCCAGACTGGCGCATGTCGACCAGCGCGAGTTTCTACTTCGCGCCTGCGCGCATCGACGCGGTACGCAATTTCGTTGCCAACTTTGCACGCAAACTCGAATTCACGGGGCAGCTTTCGTTCGACTGGATCCAGCAGGCCGATGGCCGCGTGAGCCCGCTCGAATGCAACCCGCGCGCGACCAGCGGCTGCCACCTGTTCGGCCTTGACGATGCACTGCCCGCCGCGCTGGCCGGCACGCTCGACGGTTGCATCGAACCGTCGCCCGGTGTGCCGCGCATGGCGGCTGCGGTGATGGCATCGGCGGGGCTGTTCGATGCGGTGCGTCACGGCAGGCTGCACCAATGGCGCCAGGACTGGCGTGCCGCCACCGACGTCATCGCCACGCCGGGCGACCGCGGCCCGCTGTGGGGCGGCGTGTGCGATCTCGCCGCCTATGCGCGCATGGCGATCGCGCAGCGTTGCAACATGCGCGAAGCTGCCACGCAAGACATCGAGTGGGACGGCCAGGAGCTCCCCGAGGTATGAATGCGCCCGGCGCCGTGCCGCATGCATGCTTTGCCGACAGGGCAGGCGCGTTCCTGCACGTGCATCGGGGGCAGGCGTCGCTGCCGTTTGTCGCCAATCTGGTGACGCAGGTCGACGTGGTGGAGGCCGGCGGTTTGCCGCTGCCGGTGACGATCAACGGCAGTGAGGATCGCGCCGGTCATGCCGAGAATGCCTGGGTCTGTTCGCCCATCACCACGTATGGCCGCTATGCGGCAGAAGAGTCCGAGCGGTTGATGCCGCGTATGCTGCGGCCGCTCTTGCGCGGTGCGATCGGTCTGGCCGATGCATGGATGCGGCATGCGCAACTGGACCGGGCGGTGGCCGTCAACAACTGGCTCGTCAGCACGAACCTGTATCCATCGGCAGCGGCGTTCGATTTGGACGCGCTGGTGCGTACGTGCCGCGACCGGTGGCCCGGCCGTGCGATCTGGCTGCGTTCGCTCAACACGATCCAGCATGCCGACTGGCTGCGCGCCACCACGGCCGCCGGCTTCGATTTGATCCCCACGCGGCAGGTCTATCTGTTCCAGCACCTGCAACGTTCGTCGCGCGCGTCGGAGCTGCGTCGTGATCTGCGGCGCGACCTCAAGCTGCTCGGCTCGACACCGCTGACGTTCGTGTCGCACGACGCCTTTACCGATGCCGATTTCGCGCAGGCCGAGCGGCTGTATGCGCAGCTCTATCTCGACAAGTATTCCGCGCTGAACCCGCGCTATACGGCAGCGTTTCTGCGTGCTTGGCATGCGGCAGGATTGCTCGAGTGCGCGGGCTTTCGCGATGCGCAGGGCGTGCTGCGCGCGGTGGTCGGCGTGTTTGGGCAAGGGCCGTTGCTGACGGCGCCCATCGTCGGATACGACACGACGTGGCCGCAGCAGGCAGCGCTGTATCGCCTGCTGATGGCGCACGTGCTGCGCCTGACCATCACGCGCGATGCCGAACTGAACCTGAGCGCCGGCGCTGCCCACTTCAAGCGCCTGCGCGGCGGCGTGCCGGCCATTGAGATGAGCGCCGTGTACTGCCGGCATCTGCCGCCCGCCACGCGCCGTGCCATCGCCGTGCTGCGCGCCCTCACAACCCGGATCGGCGTGCCGATCATGCAACGCTTTCAGTTATGACTGCCTGGAACGCCACGCTGCTGCGAGGTTGGTATCCCGTTGCCGAAGCGCACCGCCTGCGCGACAAGCCAACGCGCGTGACGGTATTTGGCCGCGCGGTGGTGCTTGCGCGGTTGCCCTCGGGCGGCCTGCTTGCGCTTGATGACCGCTGCCCGCATCGGCATGTGCCGTTGTCCGATGGGCAGCTCGTCGGCGAGACACTGCAGTGTAAGTACCACGGCTGGACGTTCGGCGCCGACGGCCGCTGCACTGCCATGCCGGGCATGTGCCCGGGCGCCGCTGTGCCCGCTGTGCAAGTGCACGCGTGGCAGGCGTTCGAGCACGACGGGCTGATCTGGATGAGCGCGCGGGCGCCAGGTGAAGCTGCCCCTGCCGCATTGCCGGCGTTCCTGAATCGCTTGCCGGCCGGCGGCCGCCGCTTTCTGTGGAGCACGCTGTGGCAGGCCCGCCCGGCCGATGCCCTGGAGAATTTTCTGGACCCGCTGCATACGCATCTCGTCCACCCGGGCCTCGTGCGCAGCCATGGCGCGCGCCAGCCTATGACGGTGACCGTCACCCAGTCGGCAGATGGCTTGCAGGTGGACTACACCGGCCAGGCGCAGCAAAGCGGTCTGCTGTACCGCCTGTTCGAATCGCCCCGCAGGATGGAGCGCGCGCATTTCGGTATCGCTGCGCCTGCTACCGCCCAGCTCGAATACCGCTACGCCAACGGCAGCGCGCTGTATTTCACGCTGCACTTCACGCCCGAAGACGAGATGCGCACGCGCCTGTTTGCCACGCTGCATGTGGAAAACCGCTGGGCGCCTGCCTGGGCCGTGCGCTGGTTCGTCTGGCCGTTCCTGTATCGCGTGGCGGAGCAGGACCGCCGCGTGGTTGAGGCGCAGGCTGCCAACAGCGCGCGCTTTGGCCGCCAGGACGGCATTTCCACCGAACTCGATCTCGTGCGGCCCATGCTGGACGCGGTGTGGATGCCCAGCGGCAAGCCTGTGGAGCCGGGCGAGCAGGTGATGCAGATGTGGCTGTAGCGCGCCGTGCCGTTACATTGACCGTCCGTCGAAGTGGGTGACCGGCACGCTGGCCAGATCGATGTCTTCCAGGCAGCGCACGTTGACGGCAATCATCGGTGTGCCGTCGGGCATGACGCCTTCGGCATACGGATGAATGCCGCACGTCGGGCAGAAGCGGTGTTTGATCACATGCTTGCGGAAGAGATAGGTGCTGGCGTTGCCTTCCGGCGTAAGCAGCCGCACCTTGTCACGCGCCACGAACCACAGCAGCGAGCCCTTGCGCTGGCAGATCGAGCAGTTGCACGCCATGGCGTTTTCCGGATGGCCTTCCACTTCGAACGCGACGTTGCCGCAGTGGCAGCTTCCCTTGTGTGTCATGCCGGTCTCCTTGGTATGAGTAGTTTGTGGGGGCTTGGCGCCGTCCACTATAGGCGAGCCGGTCGGCGCACGACGTCTGCTTTCTCAGGAGTCGCCCTAGGTCTCTGCCTCCGTGCAGCGATGCGACAATCGCCGCGAGTCGACCACACGAACGCCCCACGGACCGCCGCGCCTTGACGGCGACCGCGTCATGAGGAGCCATCATGCATCGCCATCGTCTTGTTGCTGTGATCCGGGCGGTTTCTGCCGCCGCCATCTTCGCCGGCAGCGCAGGCGCGTTTGCGCAAGCGTCGGAGCCGACGGTTGCTCCGGCTGCTGCACCGCCGCTCTCGGCGCAGATCATCAACATGGGCGGCATGACCCCGGACGAGATCGGCCCCGTCATCGCTGAGATGGGTACGCTGCGCACGAAGACCCTGGTGACGGCGGCCAACGGCACGGTCGGCATCCAGGTGGGCACCGTGGCCAAACACACGCATACGTACTCGGACGAGATCCAGTACGTGATGTCGGGCACGGCCACCGTCTGGCTCGACAACGCGCCGCGCGAGGTGCGGGCGGGCGATCTGATCGTGATTCCGCGGGGCGTGGTGCACGGAACGCTGACCACAAGCACGGATTTCAAGGCGATGGCGATCAAGCTGCCGCCGCAGCGCGCGGGCGATACGCACAAGGTGCCGTGATCTCCGCGCCGTGATCGGCGGCGGGTTGGCCTGGGTCAGGGCGGGATAAAAACACCATCCCTTACAATGGCGCCCTCCTCAAGAGTCCATCGCCATGTCCGCACCGCTCGCCAACGACACCTTCCTGCGCGCCCTGCGCCGCCAGCCCACCGACTACACGCCGCTCTGGCTGATGCGCCAGGCGGGCCGCTATCTGCCCGAGTACAACGCCACGCGCGCGCGGGCCGGCAGCTTTCTCGGCCTGGCCAAGTCGCCGGCATATGCGACGGAAGTGACGCTGCAGCCTCTGGATCGCTATCCGCTGGACGCGGCGATTCTGTTTTCCGACATCCTGACCGTGCCCGACGCCATGGGCCTGGGCCTGTCGTTCGCGCAGGGCGAGGGCCCGCGCTTTGCCAAGCCGGTGCGCACGGAAGCCGATGTGGCGGCGCTGGCGGTGCCGGACATGTCGTCGCTCCAATACGTGTTCGATGCCATGTCGGAAATCCGCCGGGCGCTTGTGCAGAACGGCCGCCAGCGTGTGCCGCTGATCGGCTTCTCGGGCAGCCCATGGACGCTGGCCTGCTACATGGTCGAAGGCGGCGGTTCGGACGACTTCCGCACCGTCAAGTCGATGCTCTACGCGCGTCCGGACCTGATGCACCGCATCCTGGAGATCAACGCGCAGGCCGTGATCGACTATCTGAACGCGCAGATTGAGGCCGGTGCCCAGGCGGTGCAGGTGTTCGATACTTGGGGTGGGGCGCTGGCCGATGGCATCTACCAGGAGTTTTCGCTGGCCTACATGGCGCGCGTGGTGAAAGGTATTCGCGCCGGGGCGGATGGCCAGCGCGTGCCGGTCATCCTGTTCACCAAGGGCGGCGGCCTGTGGCTCGAAGCCATGGCCGAGACGGGCGCCGACGCGCTAGGCGTGGACTGGACCGTCAACCTCCAGCTCGCCCGCCAGCGAACGGCTGGGCGCGTCGCCCTGCAGGGCAACCTGGACCCGACGGTGCTGTTTGCCGAACCCGACGCGATTCGCGCCCAAGTGCGCCGCGTGCTGGAAGACTACGCAGCCAGCGGCGACAGCGACGGCCACGTCTTCAACCTCGGTCACGGCATCTCGCAGTTCACGCCGCCCGAAGCCGTGACGGTGCTGGTGGACGAGGTGCACAGCTTCAGCCGTGCGTTGCGCACGAAAGCGAAGTAACACGTATCAGATCAATGTTGCGGTGCGATAGCGTTTGAATTGGGCCGCAGTAGTGCGTGAAGCCGGCGGCACGGAAGGGATTCTTCGCCGCTTTGGTGCAGTAAGGGTGAGTGACTACTCGCGTGCGGGTGGCCCCATCTGGCGCGAACGGGGTGTCAAGCGATTTATTTCGTGCTTTCTGGTGCGTAAGCCGGCTGTCAAGACTTGACTTATGCACAAAGCTGTCGCGGCTGGTTCTTTCTGCGGCGCAACAGAGAGCACGGTGTGCATCCAACGCATAAGTGTTTGATTTTTCTGAAAGAAAGCCGCGTGCGCGTAAATCGTGCAAGCTAGAAAAACGGTGAATCCATTGGCCTTCGCAGGCGCGGCAGGCGACTTTTCAACAAAGTTATCCACAGGCTGTGTGGATAGCCCGGAAAAGGGCCGCCGATCAGGGCGCCAAGGCACAAACCTCAAGTAATACTTGAACATTGAGCCGACCACGGCGATGGCTGTGAAGGCAAGGTGAGATGGGCAAGACGCATTTCCCAGGTGCAGGATCCGCCGCTGCATCGCAACATTCCCTTTGCAATTCAACCGTTTGCGCTTTGCATGACTACCGCCCAAGTCGACGCCGCGTTTTCTGATGCCAAGGTGTCGGCGCCCATTGCTCGGGTAGTGATCGATACGCCGCTCGACGCGGTGTTCGATTACCGATGTGGGCAGCCCGTGCTCCCGGGGCAACTGGTGGTGGTGCCGTTTGGCAACCGGCGCGTGGTGGCGTTGGTGGTCGAAACCGCAGCGACCACCGATGTTCCGCAAGAGAAACTGCGCGACGTCGAGCGTGTGCTCGACTGGGTACCGCCGCTCGACGGCGAATGGCGTGCCTTGGCCGAATTTGCTGCCGGCTACTACCACCGTGCACTGGGCGAGGTGGCGTTGCCGGCGCTGCCGCCGTTGTGGCGCACGCCTGGCAGTTGGGACAACCTCGCGCGCCAGGCCAACGAAACCGTCTACGTGATGTTCGAACCGGCCCGGGCCGCGTTGCTCGACAGCATTCCGAAACGTGCGTCCGGCGCCATGCGCCTGGCTGAAGCGCTGACCGGCGACGGTGAGCTGTCCACAAGCGCTGCCGTCGAACTGCACGGGCAAGCCGTCGCTAAGCTGCGGGATTGGACAGCCGTCGGATGGCTGCGCGCAGAATTGCGCCCGAAGGCGCTGTTGCCGCAACCGCTCGAAGTGCCGGCGCCTTCGGTCGCGCCCGCCCTGAACGACGAACAGGCCGCCGCCGTGGCGGCTATTGCCCAGGCCGGGGCGGCGGGTACCTTCAGCCCGTTCCTGCTGTATGGCGTGACCGGCAGCGGCAAAACCGAGGTCTACCTGCACGCCATCGCCGATACGCTGGTGCGCGACCCCGCCGCGCAGGTCCTGATGCTGGTGCCCGAGATCAACCTGACACCGCAACTGGAAGCGCGTATCGCCGCACGTTTTCCCGGGGTGCCCATGGCGGCGTTGCACAGCGGCCTGGCCGAACTGCCGCGTGCGCTGAACTGGCTGGCCGCCCATCGCGGCGAGGCCCGCATTGTCCTCGGCACGCGGCTGGCGATGCTGGCGTCGCTGCCTAACCTCGCGCTCATCCTCGTCGACGAAGAGCACGACACGTCGTACAAACAGCAGGAGGGGCTGCGCTATTCCGCACGCGATCTGGCGCTATGGCGTGCCAAGCAGCGCAACATCCCCGTCGTGCTGGGCTCAGCCACGCCGTCGCTGGAAACCTGGTGGCGCGCAGAACAGACCGCCACCACGCGCCTGACGCTGTCGCAACGCGCGCAGGCCGAAGCGGTCCTGCCGCGCGTATCGCTCGTCGACTTGAATCTGGAGCGCCGCGCCGGGCGTGAGATTCGCGATGGGCTGTCCAAACCGCTCGTCGATGCGATTGCCGATCGCCTGGCGCGCGGCGAACAGAGCCTGCTGTTCCTCAACCGCCGCGGCTACGCGCCCGTGCTGTCGTGCGACGCGTGTGGCTGGCTCTCGGGCTGCCCGCGTTGCTCGGCGTACCTGGTGCTGCACAAGCCCGAACGGCGCCTGCGCTGCCACCACTGCGGGTATGAATCCCGCATCCCGCATCACTGCCCCGACTGCGGCAACGTCGACATCGCCCCGCTTGGGCGCGGTACACAACGCATCGAAGAGACACTCGGCGAGCTGTTTCCGCAGGCCCGCGTCGCCCGCATCGACGCCGATTCCACCCGCCGCAAGGGGAGCGCCGAAGCGCTGTTCGACACGGTGCACGAAGGCAGCGTCGACATCCTGATCGGCACGCAGATGGTGGCCAAGGGGCATGACTTCCAGCGGGTGACGCTGGTGGGCGTGGTCGCACCCGACTCCTCACTGTTCTCGCACGACTTTCGCGCGGGGGAGCATCTCTTTGCATCGCTGATGCAGGTGGCGGGCCGCGCGGGCCGGGCCGGGCTGGCGGGGGAGGTGCTGATTCAGACGCGGTATCCGGACGCCCCCGCGCTGCAGGCGTTGGTTCGGCACGACTACGGCGGTTTTGCGCGCCAGTTGCTGCGGGAACGCAAGCAAGCCGGACTGCCGCCGTTTACCTATCAGGCACTGCTCACCGCCGAGCATAAGGAAGTGGCGCGGGCGCTTGAGTTCCTGGGGGCGGCGCGTTCTGTCGGTGAAGCCTTGGCCGCTGAATTGGGCGCACCGGTGTTTTTGCATGACCCCGTGCCGATGACGATGGTGCGGTTGGCCAACCGCGAGCGCGCGCAGTTGCTGGTGGAGTCGGCTTCTCGGGCGGCTTTGCAGAAGTTCTTGTCTGCCTGGACCGAGGGGTTTGCTGGGATCGGCAAGACTGTGAAGGGGGTGCGGTGGCAGTTGGAGATTGATCCTTTGAGGATTTGAGGGCTGGTGGTCCACCTCCCTTTCGTTCCCTGCCGGGACCGACTTACTTTTCTTTGTCTTGCCAAAGAAAAGTAAGCAAAAGAAAGGCGCGCCCGAGATGGCGAAAGATTCCTTGAATTTGCGTAACCGGGCGGAGGCGGGGAAAACTCGCTTCGCTCAGACAGTTCCCCGCCTTGTTTCCGCCCGCTTACGAAAATTCAAGGCGCCATCAAGGGCCCAACGTCAAAAGAGAAAGGCCAACCCATCGTGCGGTTGGCCTTTTCGTTTGGGCCGGCGCCCCGAGGGTTTGGGTTTGTCCTTTGACTTTCCTGCCCTAGATGGCGCCTTGAATTTCTGTTGCAGGGAGGAGAAAGAGGGGAGGCGCTGTTTGAGCGCAGCGAGTTTGCCTCCCCTCCCTCCCTGCGACATAAATTCAAGGAATCCTTCGCCATCTCGGGCGCGCATTTCTTTGCTTACTTTCTTTGGGCAAGACCAAAGAAAGTGAGTCAGCCCCGGCAGGGGATGAAACAAGGGATGCACCAAAAACAAAAAACCAAGCCCATAAATCGACCCCAAGCATCTCCAACATCACCTGCGGTTGCACCCTAATCTACCCATTTCGAACCAAGGGGTTTCACTAGGTTGCACCTTCAAGATCGCCAGGCGTATGATCCGCCCAATTTGCCGGCCACAAGCTAGGCAATGGCAGCTCTGGATAGGAACCCACATGGCTACAACCACCCTCGGGGTCAAGCTGGACGATGCTTCGCGTGAACGCCTCAAGCGCGTTGCGCAGTCCATTGACCGCACGCCGCACTGGCTGATCAAGCAGGCGATCTTCACGTATCTGGACCAAGTGGAGCGGGGGCAGCTGCCAACTGATGCAAACGGCCCGGCGGCGGATGGCCTCCCGTCCGCCGCCGCAGCCGTCTCCGACGTGCACGAGGGTGATGAGCCCGCGGTGCAACCGTTCCTCGAATTCGCACAAAGCGTGCAACCGCAATCGGTCTTGCGCGCTGCCATCACCGCCGCTTATCGCCGGCCAGAAACCGAAGCGATTCCGATGTTGCTGGAGCAGGCCCGTCTGCCGGGCGCGCTCGCCTCGGAAGCCAAGCAGCTCGCACGGGACCTCGCCGGCAAGCTGCGCACGCAAAAGGTCGGCACTGGCCGCGAAGGGCTGGTGCAGGGCCTGATCCAGGAATTCTCCTTGTCGAGCCAGGAAGGCGTGGCGCTGATGTGCCTGGCCGAGGCGCTGCTGCGCATTCCTGACAAGGCCACGCGCGACGCACTCATCCGCGACAAGATCAGCAACGGCAACTGGTATTCGCATGTCGGCCAGAGTCCGTCGCTGTTTGTGAATGCCGCCACCTGGGGCCTGTTGCTCACGGGCAAGCTGGTCGCCACGCATAACGAAGCGGGGTTGTCGAAGGCGCTTACGCGCATCATCGGCAAGAGCGGCGAGCCGCTGATCCGCAAGGGCGTGGACATGGCGATGCGCTTGATGGGCGAGCAGTTCGTCACTGGCGAAACCATTTCTGAAGCGCTGGCCAACGCGCGCAAGTTCGAAGCCGAAGGCTTCCGCTACTCCTACGACATGCTCGGCGAGGCCGCAATGACGGAGGAAGACGCCCAGCGCTACCTCGCGTCGTACGAGCAGGCCATCCGCGCGATCGGCCAGGCGTCGGGCGGGCGCGGCATCTACGAAGGGCCGGGTATCTCGATCAAGCTGTCGGCGCTGCATCCGCGCTACTCGCGCGCGCAGTACGACCGCACGATCAACGAGCTGTATCCGCGTGTGAAGGCGCTGGCGATGCTGGCGCGTGAATACGACATCGGCATCAATATCGATGCCGAAGAAGCCGACCGCCTGGAACTGTCGCTCGACCTGCTGGAGCGCCTGTGCTTTGCGCCCGAGCTGGCCGGCTGGAACGGCATCGGCTTCGTGGTGCAGGGCTATCAGAAACGCTGCCCGTTCGTGCTCGACTACATCATCGATCTGGCCCGCCGCAGCAAGCACCGCCTGATGATCCGCCTGGTGAAGGGCGCGTATTGGGACAGCGAGGTCAAGCGCGCCCAGGTCGACGGCCTGGAGGGCTACCCGGTCTACACGCGCAAGGTCTATACCGACGTGTCGTACCTGGCCTGCGCCCGTAAGCTGCTGGCTGCGCCGGAAGCGATCTTCCCGCAGTTCGCCACGCACAACGCGCACACCTTGGCCGCCATTTATCACATGGCCGGCCAGAACTATTACCCCGGTCAATACGAATTCCAGTGCCTGCACGGCATGGGCGAGCCGCTGTACGAGCAGGTTGTCGGTAACAAACCGGGCAAGCTGAACCGCCCGTGCCGCATCTACGCGCCGGTCGGCACGCATGAAACGCTGCTGGCCTATCTGGTGCGCCGTCTGCTGGAAAACGGCGCCAATACCTCGTTCGTGAACCGTATTGCGGATGAGTCGATTCCTCTGGACGACCTCGTCGCCGATCCGGTGGCAGTGGTGGAAAAGATGCACGCCGATGAAGGGACGCTCGGCCTGCCGCATCCGAAGATTCCGCTCCCGCGCCACCTTTACGGCGATGTGCGTGCCAACTCGTCAGGCATTGATCTGGCGAACGAGCAGCGCCTGGCGTCGTTGTCGTCCGCCCTTCTTGCGGGCACGAGCACGGTCTGGAACGCCGAGCCGACCATCGGCGATGCGCCTTACACGGGCGGCACACCGCTGCCCGTGCGCAATCCGGCCGACCTGCGCGACGTGGTGGGCCACGTGACGGAAGCCACTGAAGCCGACGTGGATGCCGCGTTGTCGGCCGCCGCCGCTGCCGCCCCGATTTGGCAAGCCACGCCGCCCGAGGCGCGCGCCGCGCTGCTCGATCGCGCAGCAGACCTGATGGAAGGCGAGATGCAGCACCTGATGGGGCTGATCATTCGCGAGGCGGGCAAGACGCTGTCCAACGCCATTGCGGAAGTGCGCGAAGCCGTCGACTTCCTGCGTTATTACGCAGCGCAGGTGCGCGGCGGGTTCTCCAACGACACGCATCGCCCGCTGGGCCCCGTGGTCTGTATCAGCCCGTGGAACTTCCCGCTGGCGATCTTCACCGGCCAGGTGAGCGCAGCGCTCGCCGCGGGCAACCCTGTGCTGGCCAAGCCTGCCGAACAGACCCCACTGATCGCCGCTCAGGCCGTGCGCATCCTGCGCGAAGCGGGCGTGCCGGCTGGCGCCGTGCAACTGCTGCCGGGCCGTGGCGAGACCGTCGGCGCCGCGCTGGTGAAGGACATGCGCACTAAGGGCGTGATGTTTACCGGCTCGACCGAAGTCGCGCGCATCCTGCAGCGCACGCTGGCCGGCCGCCTGGACGCCAACGGCGCGCCGATCCCCCTGATTGCGGAGACGGGCGGCCAGAACGCGATGATTGTGGATTCTTCCGCGCTGGCCGAGCAGGTGGTGGCGGATGTGCTGTCGTCTGCGTTTGATTCGGCAGGCCAACGTTGCTCGGCGCTGCGCGTGCTGTGCCTGCAGGACGACGTCGCCGACCGCGTGCTCGCGATGCTCAAGGGCGGCATGGCCGAACTGGCGATGGGCAATCCGGATCGCCTCGCCACCGATGTCGGCCCGGTGATCGACGCCGAAGCGCGCGACAACATCGTCGGCCACATCGAAGCGATGCGGGCCAAGGGCCGCCGTGTGCATCAGGCGCCGGTGCCAGCCGCCTGCGCGCACGGTACCTTCGTGCCCCCGACCGTGATCGAGCTCGACAGCCTGTCGGACCTGACGCGCGAGATCTTCGGCCCCGTGCTGCACGTGGTGCGCTGGAAACGCTCCGGTGACAACGCCGGCCTGACCAAGCTGATCGAGCAGATCAACGGCACGGGCTACGGCCTGACGCTGGGCATCCACACGCGTATCGACGAGACCATCGCGCACGTGGTGGACCGCGCGCACGTCGGCAACCTGTATGTGAACCGCAATATCGTCGGCGCCGTGGTGGGCGTGCAGCCGTTCGGCGGCGAAGGCCTGTCGGGCACGGGCCCGAAGGCCGGCGGCCCGCTGTATCTGCTGCGTTTGCTCTCGACGTGCCCGCAGGACGGCATGCGCACTGCGCTGGAACTGACCGCTGGCGCCGGCACGGAAATCGATACCGATGCGCGCCGCGCGCTGCTGGCGCCATTCGATGCGCTAACGGATTGGGCACGCAAGCAGTCGCCTGAGCTGGCATCGCTGTGCGAACGCCTGGCTGCGGCGTCGGCCACGGGCGCCACGGCCACGCTGCCGGGCCCGACGGGCGAGCGCAACACCTACACGCTGCTGCCGCGCGAAGCGGTGCTGTGCGTGGCGGCGGATCCGGCCGATTGGCTGCGCCAGCTGGCGGCTGTGCTGGCCGTGGGCAGCGTGGCCGTTGTGCAGGAAAACCCTGCCATCGAAGCGGTACTTCGGGGCTTGCCGGCGGCAGTACAATCGCGCGTCCGTGTGGTCGGGTCGACCGACGAAGCGGCATTTGATGCGGTGCTGCACCACGGCGATTCGGACCATCTGCGCGCCATTTGCGAAGGACTGGCACGACGTGCCGGCCCGATCGTGGGCGTGCAAGGCCTGCCGCATGGCGGGGAAGGGCTGGCGCTGGAGCGCCTGCTGATCGAGCGTTCGCTGTCGGTCAATACGGCCGCAGCGGGTGGCAACGCCAGCCTGATGACCATCGGCTGACGGGGAGCACGAGCAGGATTCGCAGCGGCATCCGCACGACGGGTACGGATGGCGCGCGAAGCGGGAGGAGGGCGACGGTGATCCCGTCGCGCTATTGATCCAAATTGCGTTTGAACTAGGAGACGCACAAATGAAATTGAAGCAACTGTGTCTGGCGGCGGCGCTGTGCGCGCTGGGTAGTGCGGCATCGGCCCAAGAAGTCATCAAGCTGGGCTACGCCGGCCCGATGACCGGTCCTCAAGCCCAGTACGGCAAGGACATGCAGAACGGTCTGACGCTGGCTGTGGAAGAGTTCAACGCCACCAAGCCGAAGATCGCCGGCAAGGAAGTCAAGTTCCAGCTGATCTCGGAAGACGACCAGGCTGACCCGAAGACCGGCACCACCGTCGCACAGAAGCTTGTGGACAGCGGCATCAAGGGCATGCTGGGCCACTTCAACTCGGGTACGACCATCCCGGCCTCGCGCATCTACAACAACGCCGGCATTGCAGAAATCGCGATGGCAACGGCACCGGAATACACGAAGCAAGGCTACAAGACGACGTTCCGCATGATGACCTCCGACACCCAGCAGGGTTCGGTGGTCGGCACGTACGCCGTCAAGAAGCTGGGCTACAAGAACATCGCCATCGTTGATGACCGCACCGCTTACGGCCAAGGTCTGGCAGACGAGTTCGAGAAGGCCGCCAAGGCTGCCGGCGCCACCATCGTGCGTCGCGAGTTCACCAACGACAAGGCCAGCGACTTCAAGTCGATCCTCACGCAGATCAAGGCCAAGAAGCCTGACGCCGTGTTCTACGGCGGCGCGGAAGGCCAATCGGCTCCGCTGGTCAAGCAGATGCGCGAACTGGGCATGAAGTCCACGCTGATGTCGGGCGAAATGTCCAAGACCGACGACTTCATCAAGCTGGCTGGCGCGCAATCGGCCGAAGGCGTGGTGTGCTCGCTGGCCGGTCTGCCGCTGGAACAAATGCCGGGCGGCGCTGGCTACAAGGCCCGCTATGAGAAGCGCTTCGGCACGCCGGTGCAGACGTACTCGCCGTACGCCTACGACGGCGCGATGGCCCTGATGCAAGCCATGGTGAAGGCCGGCTCGTCGGATCCGAGCAAGTACCTGCCGATCCTGGCCGCGACCAACATGCAAGGCGTGACCGCCAAGCATTACGCCTACGACGACAAGGGCGACCTCAAGGACGGCGGTATCACCGTCTACAAGGTCACCGGCGGCAAGTGGACGCCGCTGGAGAGCGTCGGCGGTAAGTAATCCGACCGGCTCTCAGCCATTCGCAGTATGAAAACCGCCCTCCGGGGCGGTTTTTCTTTGCTGGCGGCCAACGTCTCCAAACGCAGAGTTGTCGCCTTCTGCATTCAACATCATCGATCTATTGTTAAATATCGTGTAACACGGGTCTAACGCGTGTCAGTGCTTGGCTGACTTTCCCAAGTGGGTGCTTCGGGTACCATGTCGCCCATGACAGGACTTCACGATCTCTTCCCTTCGTGGCCGCCCGAACCCGGCGGTCTTTTCTGGGTCGGGCTGGCGCTGGTCGGTGCGGCGTTGTGCGGCGAGTTTGCGCGTGCGGCGCTCAAGCTGCCGCGCATCGTCGGCTACGCGGCAGCGGGGCTGGTGGCCGGCGTGCTGGGCCGCCCGCTCATCGACGCCGACATGCTCGACCAGACCCACATCCTGATCGAGATGGCGCTGGCGTTGGCGCTGTTCGAACTGGGTCACCGGTTGTCGTTCGAGTGGCTGCGTGCCAATCGTTGGCTGTTGCTCACCAGTGGCTTCGAGAGCCTGCTGACCTGGGGCCTCGTCACCTGGGTGCTACAGCTGTTTGGCGTGGCGACGCCGGTGGCGGTGGCCGCGGGCGCCATCGCCGTGGCCACGTCCCCCACGGTGCTGCTGCAACTGAAGAACGAGCTGCGCGCCGAAGGCCAGGTGACGGAGCGGTTGCTCTCGCTGGGCGCGCTCAACAGCATCTACGCCAGCGTGCTGGTGCCGCTTACCGCGGGCTGGCTGCACAGCGAATACGGCCATTGGGCGGCGGCGCTGCTCCATCCGCTGTACCTGCTGGCAGGTTCCGTGCTCCTTGCCTGGGTGGTCGGCAAGGTGGGTCATGCGTTGTATCACCGCATGGCGGGTGACGATCACTACGCGTTCCTGGTGCTGGTCGGCCTGGTCCTGTTTGCGCTGGCGATGGCCAAGCTGCTCAAGCTGTCGGTGCCGCTCACGTTGCTGCTGGCAGGCGTGGTGTTCAAGCATCAGGACGATCACCCGCGCGTGTGGCCGTCGCACTTCGGCAGCGCTGGCAGCATCCTCATTGTGGTGATGATCGTGTCGCTTGGTTTGCCGCTCAAGGCGTCGGACTGGGTGATCGGCGGTGTGGCGGCGGTGGCGCTGGTGCTGTCGCGCTTCATTGCCAAACTGGCGGCCACGACGGCGCTGGGCTCGTTCTCGGGCCTGTCGATGCGGCAGAGCATCGCGCTGGGCCTGGCGCTTGGGCCCATGTCGGGACTGTCATGGTTGCTGATGCACGATACGGCGGCACTGTATCCACAAACCGGCGGGCCGCTTGCGGCCATCATTCTTTGCACGCTGGCGATCCAACAGATTGCCGCGCCGATCCTGACCGCGCGTTCGCTGCGCTGGGCAGGTGAGGTGCGACAAGACGAAGGGAGGCACTGAGCCCCATGTCCCTCGAACCGTTCTCGAAATCCGAAGCCCTGACGTTTGGCGTCGAGCTGGAATTGCAGCTCGTCAATCGCCATGACTACGACCTCGCGTCAGCGTCGCCCGACCTGCTGCGCATGCTCAAGGGCAAGGAATACCCCGGCGACATCAAGCCGGAGATCACCGATTCGATGATCGAGATCTCCACCGGCATCTGCCACAGCCACGATGAAGCGCTCTGGCAGTTGCGCGAGATGCGCGATCGCATGGCCGACGCCGCCACGGCGCTGAACATCGGCATCTGTGGCGGTGGCACGCATCCGTTCCAGCAATGGAGCCAGCGCCAGATCTCGCAATCGCCGCGCTATCAGTACATCTCGGATCTGTACGGCTACCTCGCCAAGCAGTTCACCGTGTTCGGGCAGCACGTGCATATTGGCTGCCCCAATCCCGACGATGCGTTGTACCTGCTGCACGCCATGTCGCGCTACGTGCCGCACTTCATTGCGCTGGCCGCGTCGTCGCCATTCGTGCAGGGCGTGGATACGGGGTTTGCTTCCGCGCGCATGAACTCGGTCAGCGCCTTCCCGATGTCGGGCCGCGCGCCGTTCGTGCTGACGTGGGATGCCTTCATCGCGTACTTCGACAAGATGCACGCCACCGGCGTCATCGAAAGCATGAAGGACTTCTACTGGGACATCCGCCCCAAGCCCGAATTCGGCACGATCGAAGTCCGCGTGATGGACACCCCGCTGACCGTCGAACGCGCGGCCGCCATCGCCGCCTATATCCAGGCATTGGGCCGCTGGCTGCTGCTCGATCGCCCGTTCATGCCCGAGGAAGACGATTACCTCGTCTACACCTTCAACCGCTTCCAGGCATGCCGCTTCGGGCTGGCCGGCGAATACGTCGACCCGGCCACGGGCAACCGCGGCGCGCTGGCTGATCACATCCTGGAAACGAGCAAGGTGCTGTCGGCACACGCCGAAGCGCTGTCGTCCGAAGGCGCGCTCGACATGGTGCGGGAGGTGGTGGAGGGGCGCGATGCGGATGCTGAATGGATCCGCGCGGCGCAACGTGAAACCCGCAACCTGCACGAGACCGTGCGACGCGGCTGCGGGCGTTGGACGCAGGCGGCAACGCAGCCCGCCTGACGCATCGAGGAACGGTCAGTCGTTGCGGACCGTTCCGGGCGCTTCAAGCCAGCGCTGCATGAACACGAGGTCGAGCCACTTGCCGTGCTTGATGGCGGCCTCGGGCATGCGGCCCACTTCCTTGAAGCCGAGCTTTTCGTGCAGGCGGATCGAACCTGCATTGGCGCCGTCGATGGCGCCCACCATCAGGTGCTTGCCCAGCGCTGCGGCACGCTCGCAGAGCGCTTCGACCAGCAGGCTGCCCAGCCCCTTGCCGCGCCAGTCGCGATGAATATGCACCGAGTGCTCGACGGTGGTGCGAAAGCCCGGGTACGGCCGGAAATCCCCAAACGATGCAACGCCTGCCACCTGCCCGCCATCATCGGCCACCAGCACCGGATACCCCTGCGTGGCACGCAAGGCCAGCCACGCGGTGCGGTCTTCCAGCGTGACCGGCGTTTCGGTGTAGATCGCGTTGGAGGTGGCGATCACGTCGTTGTAGATGGCGAGGATGGCCGGCAGGTCGGCCTCCGTTGCGTCGCGGAGCAGCATATTGTGTGAGGGCATCAATGAGTCGGACGCACCGCCAGTACGCGGCGCGCGAAGGCCCAGCATACCAAGGCGAACACGATCAGCCCAAGCCATTGCGCCGTGCCTTCAAACGACGCACCGACGATCGCCAGCGGCGCATCCTTGCCCGTGCCGCCGATGATGGCTGCCATCAATACGCCGACCAGACTTTCGCCCACGATCAGGCCCGACGCCAGCAGCACGCCGTGGCGGTTCGGCACCTCGGCATAGCGCTCGTACGGCACGCCGGCTGCCTGCGCACGCTTGGCAAGAATCTTTTCGATGACCCACGCCAGCACCGCGCCGGTCACCAGCACTGTGCTGATCGTCGGCGGCAGGTAGATGCCGATGCCCACCGCCAGCACCGGCAGACGGGCGACACCGCCACGCTGCTTGAGCGCCCAGTCGACGGCGATCAGGAGCACACCGATGACGATGCCCGCAATCACCATGTTCCATTCCAACTGGTGCGTGAAGATGCCGGTGGCAATGGCCGTCATGAGCGTCGCCTGCGGGGCGGAAAGCGCCTGCGCCGCGTCCATACCGGCACGCGGCAGCGCGCCCGGGAAGCCATACGCGTTGTACAGCAGTTCCAGCACCGGCGAGATGACCGCCGCGCCCGCCACGCAGCCGATCAGCAGCGCCACCTGCTGGCGCCATGGCGTGGCGCCGACCAACCAGCCCGTCTTCAGATCCTGCAGGTTGTCATTGGAGATGGTCGCCACGGCCACCACGGCTGAGGTTGTGAAGATTGCCAGCGCAATGCCCAGCTTGCTCGCTTCGGGCGAACCCACGATGCCGTTGTCCGCGCCGATGGCCAACAGCAGCAGCGACACCAAGGTGATGGCGATGATGCCAATGCCCGAAATCGGGCTCGACGACGAACCGATCAGCCCGGCCATGTAGCCGCACGCCGCTGCCACCAGAAAGCCGAACACCACCGCAAAGATCACCGCGCAGGTGATCAGCGTCCAGCGCGAGCCTGCCGACAGCATGGTCGGCGCCAGGAACGCAGCAAAGGTGATCACCAGCACCACGACCATGGCCAGCGTGACCAGCAGAATCCAGCGTGGCGCCATGTCCTGCTCGGTGCGCTGCGCGCCATCGGCCTTCGGGCGCAGGCTGCCGAACGAGCGCTTCACGCCGTGCACCACCGGGCCGATCAGCGTGCCCAGCGTCCACACGGCCGCCACCGCGATCACGCCTGCACCGATAAAACGCACCTGCGTGCGCCACACATCCGTGCCGAACGCCGAGAGCGCCTTGCCCGCCGGCATCGGCGTGATGGAGGTCAGATACGGCACGGCGATGCCCCAGGCGATCACCAGGCCCACCAGCATGGCCAGCCCGGCCACTAGGCCGATCAGGTAGCCCGCGCCCAGCAGCGCCGTCGAAAAGCCCATTGGCAAGCGCACTACCGCGGCACCCGCTGCGAACCACCAGCTAGCCCCTTCGCCCAGCAGGCGCAGGCCACTGGTTGCAAACGCCACGATGGCCGCGACAATGCCACCAGCAGCGAGATCGCGCATGCCGGTCGCGGCGGGCACCGCCTCGCCATCGTCGGCGTCTTCGCCGTCAGCAGATTGGCCACTGCCCACGCGGAGGATTTCCGCCGCCGCCACGCCTTCGGGATAGGGCAGGTCGCTCTGCACCACCATCGCATGGCGCAGCGGAATCGTGAACACCACGCCGAGCATACCGCCCGCCATGCACACTCCAAACGTTTGCCAGAACGGAAAACCTTGCCAGTGCCCAATCATCACCAGGCCGGGCAGGATAAAGATGATGGAAGACAGCGTCCCGGCCGCAGACGCCTGCGTCTGCACCATGTTGTTCTCGAGGATGTTCGTGCCGCCGAGCATACGCAGCACCGCCATGGAAATGACCGCTGCCGGAATCGCCGAAGAGAACGTCAGGCCGACTTTCAGGCCCAGGTACACGTTTGAAGCGGTAAAAATTACGGTGATGATGGCACCGAGGATCATGCCGCGTAGCGTCAGCTCGGGCAGGGTCGCTGCCGGAATGTGCTTGGGAGGATGGAGGGATTGCATCCTGCGGATCTCCAAAGAGGGTTCTTGTGGCGCGGATTATAGGAGTGGATGGGGGCGGGGGCTTGTGCGTTTTTTTTGGGGTGTCCTCTAGATTTGTTGTTTGTGGTCCATCTCTCTTTCGTACCCTGCCGGGCACGACTTACTTTTCTTTGTCTTGCCAAAGAAAAGTAAGCAAAAGAAAGGCGCGCCCGAGATGGCGACTTCCCCTTGAATTTATGTGACCGTGCGGGGAAGGAGGCAAACTCGCTGCGCTCAGACAAGCCTCCTTCCTTGATCCGCCCGCTCACAAAAATTCAAGGCGCCATCAAGGGCTCAACGTCAAAAGAGAAAGGCCAACCCGTCGTGAGGTTGGCCTTGTCGTTTGGGCCTGCGCTTCGGTGGTTTGGCCTTTGACTTTCCTGCCCTAGATGGCGCCTTGAATTTCTGTTGCAGAGAGGAAAAAGGAAGGGAAACTGTCTGAGCGAAGCGAGTTTTTCCCTTCCCCTCTCTGCGACATAAATTCAAGGAATCCTTCGCCATCTCGGGCGCGCATTTCTTTGCTTACTTTCTTTGGGCAAGACCAAAGAAAGTGAGTCAGCCCCGGCAGGGGATGAAACAAGGGATGCACCACCAAGACCCAAACCAAAAATCAGCACTCCACAATATTCACCGCCAACCCACCCCGCGCCGTCTCCTTGTACTTCGTCTTCATATCCGCCCCCGTCTCCCGCATCGTCTTGATCACGGAGTCGAGCGAAACATAGTGCGTGCCATCCCCACGCAACGCCATGCGCGCCGCATTCACGGCCTTCACAGACGCCATCGCATTGCGCTCAATACACGGAATCTGCACTAGCCCGCCCACCGGGTCGCACGTCAGCCCGAGGTTGTGCTCCATGCCGATCTCAGCCGCGTTCTCCACCTGCGCAGGCGTACCACCCAGCACCGCAGCAAGCGCACCCGCGGCCATCGAACACGCCACACCGACTTCGCCCTGGCACCCGACTTCCGCGCCCGAGATCGACGCGTTCATCTTGTAAAGCATGCCGATCGCGCCGGCGGTGAGGAGGAAGTCCACGATGCCGTCGTCATTCGCGCCGGGCACGAAGCGGTCGTAGTAATGCAGTACGGCCGGGATGATGCCCGCTGCGCCGTTGGTCGGCGCCGTGACGACGCGCCCGCCCGCAGCGTTCTCTTCGTTCACGGCAATCGCATACAGATTCACCCAGTCGATGACTGACAGCGGGTCGGACAGCGTGCGTTCGGCCTGCACCGTGAGCCGTGAATACAACTCGGCGGCACGGCGACGCACGTGGAACGGGCCCGGCAATTCGCCCTCCGTGCGGCACCCGCGCGCCACACATGCCTGCATCACGCGCCAGATGTTGAGCAGACCAGCGCGCACTTCAGCTTCCGTGCGCGACGTTAGTTCGTTTTCGAGCATCAGCCGGGCGATGGATTTGCCCGTCGATTCGCACATCGCCAGCAGTTCTTTGCCGCTGCGGAATGGATGCGGCAACTGGTCGTGCGCGGCCAGCACTTGCGTATTCGGCGCACCGGCCGTGACGACAAAGCCCCCTCCCACCGACAGGTAGCGCGCTTCGCGCAGCCGCTCGCCTGCGGCATCGAAGGCGTGGAACTTCATGCCGTTCGGATGTTCGGCCATCGCTTCGCGGCGATAGAAGGCGATGTGCTCCTTTTCGGTGAAGCGCACCGCGTGACGGCCCAGCAGCGACAGCGACTGCGACGCGCGCAGGGCCGCGAGCTTGTCTTCGATGGTGTCGGGGTCGATGGTGTCCGGCGCCTCGCCCATCAGGCCGAGGATGACGCCGCGGTCAGTGCCGTGGCCCTTGCCGGTGGCGCCGAGTGAGCCATACAGCTCCACGCGCACGCTGGCGACTTGCGGCATCAGCCCATCGGCTTCGAGGGCGGAGGCGAACATCAGCGCGGCGCGCATCGGCCCGACGGTGTGCGAGCTGGACGGGCCAATGCCGATCTTGAAGAGGTCGAAAACGGAAACAGCCATGGGGTGAGGCTCCGGGGGCGTTTTGCAAAAGGAGCGGGTCGGCTTGTGGCCGCCCGCACACGGGGTGTTCAGATGCAAACGGCCGCCCCGTGGTGCGAGGCGGCCGCCTGAGGCGCGGCGCGATGACAATCGCGCCTGGGGTCGCCGGCTTTAGTCTTGCGCGTACTCGCTCATCGGTACGCAGGCGCAGAACAGGTTGCGGTCGCCGTAGACGTTGTCGGCGCGGCCGACCGGCGGCCAGTACTTTTGCTTGCGCAGCGACGCCACCGGGTAGGCGGCCTGCTCCCGCGTGTACTTGTGTTGCCAGTTATCGGCCATCACCACAGCTGCGGTGTGCGGTGCGTGCTTCAGCGGGTTGTCTTCGCGGTCGAATTCGCCCGAGATCACCTTGTCGACTTCGCCACGGATGGCGATCATCGCGTCGATGAAGCGGTCGAGTTCCACCTTCGGCTCGCTTTCGGTCGGCTCGATCATCAGCGTGCCGGGCACCGGGAAGCTCATCGTCGGTGCGTGGAAGCCGAAGTCCATCAGGCGCTTGGCGATGTCTTCGTTGCTGATGCCCGATTCCTTCTGCAGCGGACGGATGTCGAGAATGCACTCGTGGGCCACCAGGCCGTGCGCGCCCGTGTACAGAACCGGGTAATACGGAGCGAGCCGCTTGGCCACGTAGTTGGCCGACAGGATGGCCGTCTCGGTAGCGGCGGTCAGGCCCGCTGCGCCCATCATCGCGATGTACATCCAGGAAATCGGCAGGATCGACGCCGAGCCGAACGCAGCCGCCGACACGTTGCCGATGTTCTGGCTCGCGTCTTCACCCGAAGCCGAGCGCCCCGGGAGGAACGGTGCAAGATGCGCGCCCACGGCCACCGGACCGACGCCCGGGCCGCCGCCGCCGTGCGGAATGCAGAACGTCTTGTGCAGGTTCAGGTGCGAGACGTCGCCGCCGAAGTGGCCCGGTGCGGCGGTGCCGACCATGGCGTTCATGTTGGCGCCGTCCACGTAGACCTGGCCGCCGTGGCTGTGCACGATCTCGCAGACGCGCTTCACGCCTTCCTCGAACACGCCGTGCGTGGACGGGTAGGTGATCATGATCGCCGCCAGGTTCTTGCTGTGCTCGGCCGCCTTCTTCTCCAGATCAGCCAGATCGACGTTGCCGCGCTCATCGCACGCCACGACAACAACCTGCATGCCGGCCATCTGTGCCGATGCAGGGTTCGTACCGTGCGCCGATGACGGAATCAGGCACACGTTGCGGTGCGCTTCGCCACGGCTGGCGTGGTAGGCGTGGATGATCAGCAGGCCAGCGTATTCACCTTGCGAGCCGGCATTCGGCTGCAGGCTGACGGCGGCATAGCCGGTGGCGGCGCACAGCATCTGCTCGAGCTGATCGATCATCTCGCGGTAGCCGACGGTCTGGTCGGCCGGCGCGAACGGGTGGATGTTCGAGAACTCGGGCCACGTCACCGGCAGCATTTCTGCGGTGGCGTTGAGCTTCATCGTGCACGAGCCCAGCGGGATCATCGTGCGGTCGAGCGCAAGATCCTTGTCGGCCAGGCTGCGCAGGTAGCGCAGCATTTCGTGCTCGGAATGGTGCGCGTTGAACACCGGGTGCGTCAGGTACGCGCTCTGGCGCACGAGCGAGGCGGGATACGCATCGGCAACGCCCGCCTCGGTCTGGTCGAAGTCAGGGGCGGCAGCGTGTGCGGCGTGCGCGAAGACTTCCCACAGCGCAACGATATCCGCGCGCGTGACCGTCTCGTCCAGCGAGATACCCAGGCGTGCATCGTCGATCTGGCGCAGGTTGATGCCGTGCGCCTGTGCCGCGATGTGCAGGTTGGCAGTGCGCGCGCCGGTGGCGACGGTCAGCGTGTCGAAAAAGGCGTCGGCTTCCAGCGTGTAGCCGATCGCGCGCAGGCCGGCCGCCAGCGTGGCGGTCAGGCGGTGCACGCGCTGGGCGATGCGCTTCAGGCCCTGCGGGCCGTGGTAGACGGCGTACATCGAGGCCATCACGCCCAGCAGCACCTGGGCGGTACAGATGTTCGAGGTGGCCTTCTCGCGGCGGATGTGCTGCTCGCGCGTCTGCAGTGCGAGGCGGTAGGCCGAATTGCCTTGCGCGTCGATCGTCACGCCGACCAGGCGACCGGGCATCGAGCGCTTGAACGCATCGCGCACGGCCATGTAGCCAGCGTGCGGGCCGCCGAAACCAAACGGCACGCCAAAGCGCTGCGTGTTGCCGATCACGACGTCGGCACCCCATTCGCCCGGCGCGGCCAGCAGCGTGAGCGCCAGCAGGTCTGCAGCCGCAACGACCAAACCGCCGGCAGCGTGCACGGCATCGGTCAGCGCCTGGTACGTCGCCAGATCGCCCAGCAACGCACCGTTGGCGCCCGGGTATTGCAGCAGCACGCCGAACGCGTCGTGCTTGGCGGCGTCGGCTGCCGGGCCTGTCACCACTTGCACGCCGATCGGCTCGGCGCGCGTGCGCACGACTTCCAGCGTTTGCGGAAGAACGTCGTCCGCCACAAAGAACACCGTCGACTTCGATTTGCCAATGCGCTGCAGCAGCGTCATGGCTTCAGCAGCGGCGGTCGCTTCGTCCAGCATCGACGCATTGGCGATGTCCATGGCCGTGAGGTCGATCACCATCTGCTGGAAATTCAGCATCGCTTCCAGGCGGCCCTGCGAGATTTCCGGCTGATACGGCGTGTAGGCCGTGTACCAGGCGGGGTTTTCGAGGATGTTGCGCAGGATGACACCCGGCGTGTGCGTGCCGTAATAGCCCTGGCCGATCAGGCTCTTGACCACGCGGTTCTGCCCGGCGATGCCGCGCAGCTTGGCCAGCGCTGCTTCCTCAGTCAGCGGCTGCGTGAATTCACCCAGCGGCATGCCGTCCTGGCGGCGGATGGCCGGCGGGATCACGGCGTCGATCAGCGCGGCGCGGCTGGCGTAGCCGAGCGTACCGAGCATGGCGGTCTGCTCGTCGGCAGACGGGCCGATGTGGCGCTGCGCGAAGGCGTCGTGCGCCTCCAGGTCAGCCAAAGTGGGGCGTTCGGCAGCAAGCGCCGAGGAAGCGGGGTGCGGAGCGTTCATGGCAAGGGCTCGAAATTCAGGCGATGCAGGCAATGGCCGATGCGCAGCGCAGGTCAGGGCGCGCGCATCGGCCGGAGGATCGGCTTAGCCGATCTTGGCTTCGTAGTCAGCGGCCGACATCAGGGCGTTCACGTCGTCGGCGTTGGTCGGCTTGATCTTGAACAGCCAGGCCTCGTAGGCGCCAGCGTTCACGGATTCCGGCGCGCCGGCGGCGTCGGCGTTGTTGGCGATGATCTCGCCCGACACGGGGGCGTAGATGTCGGAGGCGGCCTTGACCGACTCGACCACGGCAATCGCCTCGTCCTTGGCGACGGCGCGACCGGCTTCCGGCAGTTCCAGGAAGACGATGTCGCCCAGTGCGTCCTGCGCGAAGTCGGTGATGCCGATGGTCAGCGTGCCGTCGGCTTCAACGCGGATCCACTCGTCGTGTTCGGTGTACTTCAGATCGGCGGGGACGTTGCTCATGAAAGGTTTCTCCGGAAGATGGGTATTGGGGAATGCAGATTCGGTGTTCAGCTGACCAGCGCCTTGCCATTGCGCACGAACGGCAGTTTAACCACAGTCGCGGTCAACTTGCGGTCGCGAATTTCGACCTGTACGTCGGTGCCGATGGCCACGTCCTTGGGCAGGCGCGCCAGTGCGATGGAGAGCGACAGGCTCGGGCTGAACGTGCCGCTGGTGATCTCGCCGTCACCGGCGGTGGTGATGACCTTCTGGTGGGCGCGCAGCACGCCGCCCTTGTCGCGCAGGATCAGGCCGACGAACTGTTCGCGCTGGCCGCCGGCTTGCAGCGCGGCCTTGCCGGTGAAGTCGCGTTCGCTTTGCAGATCGACCGTCCAGGCGAGGCCGGCGTCGAGCGGCGAAACGTGCTCGTCCATGTCCTGGCCGTAGAGGTTCATGCCGGCTTCCAGGCGCAGCGTGTCGCGCGCGCCCAGGCCTGCCGGGCGCACACCTGCCTGCAGCAGGCGCTCCCACACGCCAGCGATCTGCGCGGCCGGCACGACCAGTTCGAAACCGTCTTCACCGGTGTAGCCGGTACGGGCCACCATGATTTCGCCCACGTTTTCCACGGTGACGAAGCCGGCGTTGAACGGCTTGAGCGCCTCGCCCACGGCCTGCGTGCCGGGCAGCGCCGTGTAAGTCTTGGCACGCGCATTCGGGCCTTGCACGGCGAGGATGCCCAGCGGCTCAGCGCCAGCGTTGTTGTCGGAGCGGCGCGGCGTGATCGTCACGTCGGTGCTGGCGGCGGCGTTCTGCGCGACGATCCACTCCAGGTCCGTCGGCGCGGTACCGGCGTTGACAACCAGGCGGAACCAGTCTTCGCGGAAGAAGTAGACGATCAGATCGTCGATCACGCCGCCCTTGGGGTTCAGCATGCAGCTGTAGAGCGCCTTGCCGGGCGTCTGCAGCTTGTCGACGTTGTTGGCGAGCAGCCCGCGCAGGAAATCACGCACGCGCGCGCCGGTGAGGTCGACCACGCACATGTGCGAGACATCGAAGACGCCTGCGTCTTGGCGCACGGCGTGGTGCTCTTCGATCTGGGAGCCGTAGTTGACGGGCATGTCCCAGCCGCCAAAGTCGACCATGCGGGCGCCCAGCGAGCGGTGGATGGCATTGAGCGGCGTGTGTTGGAGCGTCATGGAATCTCTCGGCTGAGCGCGCCGCCGTGGCTTGGGCGCGGCGCATGGATCGGGAACCAGAAAAGCAAAAAGGCCACCCGCGCAGCCTGATCCCTCATGGTGACGCCATGAAGATCAACAAGCTGCGCAGATGGCCCCTCTGTCCTTGGTACCTGAGAGATTGCGAAGCGGGGCGCATAGCGGTGCGCGCCGTTCGTGAGCCCCTTCGGTGGGCGCCCGCAGTGGTCGTGCGGCGCCAGCTCTCCAGAGTGCGGTCGGACGCATGTCCGCCGATCCGCCCGGTCCTGGATGCCTGAGAGTTTTCGGGTGCTACCCCTTCGGCGGCGCCTTGCCGTATACGGCGGGCACGCTCTCCCGGATGGATGGGCGGAATTTACGGAAGGGGGATGGGATTGTCAATTGGGGTGGACTTGGCGGCTTTTGAGAGGAGGGCTGGTTTTTACGCTTTCGGTGCGTCCCCTGTTTCATCCCCTGCCGGGGCTGACTCACTTTCTTTGTCTTGCCAAAGAAAGTAAGCAAAGAAAGGCGCCATCTAGGGCCGGTACGTCAAAGGCTAAAGGCCAAAGACTAAAGACAACGGCCACACCCTCGGGAGCTGACGAGGTCGCCAAGCTCCAGGGGTGTGGCCGGAGTGCGGGTGTTGGCTGGTCTTGCTTTGACTTACTTGCCGATCTGGCGGCTGACCTGGTTTTCCTGCTGGTTCAGGGTGCGCTGTTCCTGCTTGGTGATGTGCCCGCCGTTCTGCGCAGCCATGTCGCGCTCTTCCTGGCGAATCTGGTGGTCTTCCCGGTGCATCTGGCGAGCTTGGCCCTTGGTGATCTCGCCTTCCTTCACTTCGTTGTGGATGCGCTTGTTCTGGTTGGCGAGGCGGTGGTTGACCTCGGCGCGGCGCGGGTGGTCTTTTTGCCACTGCGTCTGGGCGAAGGCGCCGGTGGTGGCAGACAGGGCGACGGCGGTAACGGCCAGGGCTTTGACGATGCGGTTCATGGTGGATTCTCCGGTGGGCGGCCGACCGATTCAGCCGCTGTCCTGTCCATAACGAGGTGCCGCGCATGGCCGCTTACGCGGTTCGTGTAACGGCGCGTAAGCGGTGTAACGCCCGTGCGAAAAAGGGGGGGGCGCAAACGCATGCAGTGCGGCTTGGCGCACCTCCGTCAGGCTCGACGCAGGTGGCTTCTCGCAGGCTCAATCGATGCAAAGGCGCCGTGCTACCATCGCCCTCCGCTGTACGTTCCCGCCTGCTTTTTCTTCTGCCTCTTCCCATGTCTTCCGGTCTTGCCCACGGGCTCAATGCTGCCCAATCCGAAGGTGTGCACTACCTCGACGGCCCGTGCCTCGTGCTGGCCGGGGCGGGCTCGGGCAAGACGCGCGTGATCACGCAGAAGATCGCGCACCTGATTCTGGACAAGGGCTTCGAGCCAAAGCACATCGCCGCGGTCACGTTCACCAACAAGGCGGCCAAGGAAATGCAGGAACGCGTGGCCAAGCTGATGGACGGCAAGACCCGCGAAGACGGCAAGCGCATTCCCATCAAGCAGTTGACGGTGTGTACGTTCCACTCGCTCGGTGTGCAGATTCTGCGGGCCGAAGCCGAGCACGTGGGCCTCAAGCCGCGCTTCTCGATCATGGATTCAGATGATTGCTTCGGCATGATCCAGGAGCAGCTGGCGACCACCGACAAGCAGTTGATCCGCCGCGTGCAGAGCACGATCTCGCTGTGGAAGAACGGTCTCGTCGACCCGGACACCGCGATTGCCGAGGCGCTCGCCAACAACAACGTCGATGACCACCAGGCGGCGCTCGTCTATCGCAATTACGTTGCGACGCTGCACGCGTATCAGGCGGTGGATTTCGACGATCTGATCCGCATTCCCGCCGAGCTGTTCGCGCGCAATGAAGAGGTGCGCCTGAAGTGGCAGAACCGCCTGCGCTACTTCCTCGTCGACGAATACCAGGACACCAACGCCTGCCAGTACCAGCTACTGAAGCTGCTGGCGGGTGGCTCACACTTGCGTGCGCCGGCCTTCACGGCGGTGGGCGACGACGATCAGGCGATCTACGGCTGGCGCGGCGCCACGCTCGACAACCTCAAGCTGCTGCAGACGGATTTTCCGAACCTCAAAGTCATCAAGCTGGAGCAGAACTACCGCTCCACGGTGCGCATTTTGAATGCCGCCAACGCGGTCATCGCGCAGAACCCGAAGCTGTTCGAGAAGACGTTGTGGAGCGAGCACGGCATGGGCGACGCGATCAACGTGACCAGCGCCAATGACGAGGAGCACGAAGCCGAGAGCGTTGTCTTTAAGCTGTCCGCCCACAAGTTCGAGCGCCGCGCGCAGTTTCGGGATTACGCGATCCTGTATCGCGGCAACTTCCAGGCGCGGCTGTTCGAGCAGATCCTGCGGCGCGAGCGCATTCCGTATGTGCTCTCGGGCGGGCAGAGCTTTTTCGACAAGGCCGAGATCAAGGATCTGTGCGCCTATCTGCGGCTGATTGCCAATGCGGATGATGACCCCGCGTTCATCCGCGCCATCACCACGCCCAAGCGCGGTGTGGGCAATGCGACGCTGGAGGTGCTGGGTTCGTTCGCGGGGCAGGCCAAGGTGTCGCTGTTCGAGGCGGCAATGATGGGCGGCATCGAAGCGCAGCTCGCACCACGCCAGCTGGAGCCGCTGCGGGTGTTCTGCGAATTCATCGTGCGGCTCTCGGACCGCGCCGCCAAGGAGCCCGCCGCCACGCTGCTCGACGAGATGATGGAAGGCATCCACTACGAGGCCTACCTGTACGACACCTACGACGAGCGCCAGGCCCAGAACAAATGGACCAACGTGCTGGAGTTCCTCGACTGGCTCAAGCGCAAGGGCACCAAGCCCGAGAAGGATGACGACGAAGAGGCCACCGGTTTCGACAACGCGGATGGCCTGATGGACGCCGGTAAAAACCTGCTGGAGCTCACGCAGACCATCGCGCTGATCAGCATGCTCGAAGGCAAGGAAGAGGACCCGGATGCGGTGCGTCTTTCAACGCTGCATGCGAGCAAGGGGCTGGAGTATCCGCACGTGTTCCTGGTGGGCGTGGAAGAGGGCATCCTGCCGCACTGCCGCGAAGACGATGATCTGACCGACGAGAAGATCGAAGAAGAGCGGCGGTTGATGTATGTGGGCATCACGCGGGCGCAGCGCAGCCTGCATATCAGCTGGTGCAAGAAGCGCAAGCGGGCGCGGGAGACGGTGGTGTGCGAGCCGTCGCGCTATATCGCTGAGATGACGCTTGGGGAGGATGCCGGGCCGACGCCTGAAGACACGATGCCGGCGATGTCGCCGAAGGATCGGTTGGGGGCGTTGAAGGGGTTGTTGGCGGCTAAGAAGCCGGTGGTTTCCTGAGTTCTTTGTTGGTGGTCTATTCCCCTTTCGTTCCCTGCCGGGACCGACTTACTTTTCTTTGTCTTGCCAAAGAAAAGTAAGCAAAAGAAAGGCGCGCCCGAGATGGCGACCCACTCCTTGAATTTGCGTAACCGGGCGGAGAACGGGAAAACTCGCTGCGCTCAAACAGTTCCCGTTCTTTTTTCCGCCCGCTTACGAAAATTCAAGGCGCCATCAAGGGCTCAACGTCAAAAGGCAAAGGCCAACCCATCGTGAGGTTGGCCTTGTCGTTTGGGTTGGCGCCCAGATGGTTCGGCTTTTGTCCTTTGACTTTCCTGCCCTAGATGGCGCCTTTCTTTGCTTACTTTCTTTGGCAAGACAAAGAAAGTGAGTCAGCCCCGGCAGGGGATGAAACAAGGGATGCACCGACAACCCAAAACCCAAAAAACACCCATCAACCCCCAGCCCTGTTGTGCCGCCGTGACGACCCGCGTGCCGCACACAACGCTTTGGAACACGCGTTGACCGACGTTGACACACATCAACGCGGAGCCCACATCGCGGTTTTAGGATGAACTATCGCCCCCACTAGAACCGCCCCATGTTTCCGTTCGCCAAGCCGGCCGACCCTCCGTCCGCCGCCAACGACACCGCCTTCCGCTGGTCGGCTCCGCAGGTACGCGCGCTGGCCCAGCGCTTCGATACGCACGGCCCGCGCTACACCTCGTATCCGACAGCCGACCGCTTTCACAACAAATTCGGTAACGCCGATTACCTCGACGCCTTGCACCGCCGCGCCGCGATTGCGCCCGCGCTGCATGCGCCGCTGTCGCTGTACATGCACCTGCCGTTCTGCGCGAACCTTTGCTACTACTGCGGCTGCAACAAGGTCATCACCAAGGATCGCGCGCGCAGCGCACGCTATGTTGAAACCCTCGCGCGCGAGATGGCGATGGTGGCCAATCAGATTGGCCCGCTGCGCCGCGTGACGCAGTTGCATTGGGGCGGCGGCACGCCGACGTTCCTTGCGCACGACGAAATGCGCGCCGTGATGGCCGCCACGCGTGAGCATTTCGATCTGGCCAACGATGGCGAGATCTCCGTCGAACTTGACCCACGTCATGCCGACGACACCACGCTCGAAGTCCTGGCCGAGATCGGCTTCAACCGCGCAAGCCTCGGCATTCAAGACTTTGATCCCGACGTCCAGCGCGCGGTCCACCGCATCCAAAGCGTGGAAGAGACACGCCGCGTGGTCGACACTGCGCGCCGGCTGGGCTTCGAATCGATTAGCTTCGACCTGATCTACGGCCTGCCGTATCAGCGCACGGAAACCTTCAACGCTACGCTGGATCGCGTGCTGGAGATGGCGCCTGATCGGCTGTCCGTCTATAGCTATGCGCATCTGCCGCACCTGTTCAAGGCGCAGCGCCGTATCGACATGCTGACCCTGCCGACCGCCGACCAAAAACTCGATTTGCTGGCGATGACGGTGGAGCGCCTCGTTGCCGAGGGCTATGTCTACATTGGCATGGACCACTTCGCGCGACCTGACGATGCACTCGCCATCGCGCAGCGTGAAGGGCGGCTGCAGCGCAATTTCCAGGGCTATTCGACGCACGCCGATTGCGACATGCTGGCCTTTGGCGTGTCCGCCATCAGCCGCGTGGGCGATGTGTATGCGCAGAACGAGAAGGATCTCGACGCGTACTACGCACGCATCGATGCGGGCGAACTTGCCGTGCTGCGCGGCATGTCGCTCACGCCGGACGACCACGTGCGCCGCGCGCTGATTGGCGAGTTGATGTGCGGATTTGAACTGAACATGCGCGCATTCGGTGCGCGCCACGGGCTGGACTTCAAGCGCAGCTTTGAGGACGAGCTGCGGGCGCTGGCGCCGCTGGAGGAGGCCGGGCTGGTGAGGGTGGGGGACGAGCGTATCGTCATCACGCCGCAAGGGCGGCTGCTCGTGCGCCGCATCGCCATGGTGTTCGATTCGCACCTGCGCGAGGCGGGGACGGAGCGCGCGGTGGAAGCCGAGGGCAAGCCCGTCACCTTCGTCCCGCGCTACTCCAAAGTGGTTTGATCCGCTTACTGACCCGAAGTCACGTCAGACCGTTGCCGGTTCGGGCTGCTGCGCAGCGGTTTGCGTCTGCGCACTGACCAGCGTCTGCGGCCAGATTTCCGCCAAGCGCAGCAGGTTGGTCGAACCAGCCTGGCCGAACGGCATGCCCGCCGTGATGGCGATCTGGTCGCCCGACACGGCAAAGCCTTCACGCGCGGCGGCACGGCACGCCGCATCCACCATCTCGTCGACGTTGCTCACATCGGGGCTGACCGTGCTGTGCACACCCCACGTGATCGCCAGACGGCGCGCGGTATCCAGGCGCGGCGTGATGCTCACGATGGGCGCCAGCGGCCGCTCGCGTGCGGCGCGCAGGCTGGTCTTGCCGCTGGACGTGTAGGTGACGGTGGCCACCGCTCCCAAGATGTGCGTCACGTCGCGCAGGGCCGCGCAGATGGCGTCCTGGCGTGTGGGCAGCGGCGGTTGATGTTGCGCGTCGATCAGGTTGCGGTACAGCGGATCGCGCTCGGTCTCGGCAATAATGCGGTTCATGATGCTGACCGCCGCCACGGGATGCTTGCCGCTGGCCGACTCGGCCGACAGCATCACGGCATCGGTGCCGTCGTACACGGCGCTGGCCACATCGGAGGCTTCGGCACGCGTCGGCACCGGCGCCTCGATCATCGATTCCAGCATCTGCGTGGCCACGACCACCGGCTTGCCGTGGTGGCGCGCCATACGCAGGATGCGCTTCTGTACGCCGGGCACGCGCTCGGGCGGCAGCTCCACGCCCAGGTCGCCGCGCGCCACCATCAGCGCATCGGACGCCTGCACGATGTCTTCCAGATGCAGCAGCGCTGCGGGCTTCTCGATCTTGGAGAGCAGGCCGGCGCGGTCGCCAATGATCTCGCGCGCGGCGATCACGTCTTCGGCGCGCTGCACGAACGACAACGCAATCCAGTCGACGCCCAGCGACAGGGCGAAGTCCAGGTCGCGCAGATCTTTCTCGGTGAGCGCCGGAATGGGGATCACCGCATCCGGCACGTTCACGCCCTTGCGGTCTGACAGCGGGCCGCCATCGACCACGCGTGTGACGATGGCCGTCGGGTCGGCCGCTTCCACTGCCAGGCGGATCTTGCCGTCGTCCAGCAACAGCGACTGGCCCGGTGCCGTAGCGGCGTACAGCTCCGGATGCGGCAGGTGCACGCGCGTGACATCGCCCGGCGTCGGATCGCGGTCGAGCACAAAGCGATCGCCGTTCTTGAGCACGACGCGGCCGTCGGCGAACGTGCCGATGCGTAGCTTCGGGCCTTGCATGTCAGCGAGGATGCCGATCGGGCGACCGGTCTCGGCCTCCACCGCGCGTACGGTGTCGTAGCGTTTGCGGTGGTCTTCGTGCGAGCCGTGGCTGAAGTTCAGGCGAAAGACGTCTGCGCCAGCGTCGAAGAGGGCGCGGATGGTGTCTTTGTCGCTGCTGGCGGGGCCGAGGGTGGCTAGGATTTTGGTGTTGCGGAAGCGGCGCATGTTGGTGTTTCCGGTGGGGTTGTTTGTTTGGACCTTGATGGTCCACTCCCTTTCACCCCCTGCCGGGGGCGACTCACTTTCTTTGTCTTGCCAAAGAAAGTAAGCAAAGAAAGGCGCGCCCAAGATGGCGACACCCTCCTTGAATTTGTGTAACAGGGCGGAGACGGGGAAAACTCGCTGCGCTCAGACAGTTCCCCGTCTTGTTTCCGCCCGCTTACACAAATTCAAGGCGCCATCTAGGGCAGTGAAATGCCACACAATCTGTGCGCAGTCCTAGTTAGCTCTTGTTTGTTGCTGTGTTGCTGTGTTGCTGTGTTGCTCGCTTTGCTTCGCGTTGTGCTGCTGTTTTCTATTGCCGTTGCGCTTCGATGGTGTGGCCGTTGGAGCCCTAGATGGCGCCTTGAATTTCTGTTGCAGGGAGGAAAAAGAGTGCAGGCCTGTTTGAGCGAAGCGAGTTGCCTGCACTCCCTCTCTGCGACATAAATTCAAGGGGAAGTCGCCATCTCGGGCGCGCATTTCTTTGCTTACTTTCTTTGGGCAAGACCAAAGAAAGTGAGTCAGCCCCGGCAGGGGATGAAACAAGGGATGGACCACAAACATCAATCCATCCCTCGCCCAACCTCAAGCAGTAATCAAAATCGCCCGAAAATCATTCACATTAGTCCGCGTAGGCCCAGTCACAATCAAATCGCCAAGCGCATCAAAAAACCCATACCCATCGTTGTTGTCCAGCAGCTGCTTCGGCTTCAACCCAAGCGCTTCAGCACGCGCCAGGCTATCCGGCGTCAAGATCGCACCAGCGTTGTCTTCAGACCCATCAATGCCATCGGTATCGCAAGCAATCGCATGCACACCCGGCAGGCCATCCAACGCCACGCCCAGCGCCAGCAGGAACTCGGCATTGCGCCCGCCGCGCCCATTACCGCGTACGGTCACCGTAGTTTCACCACCCGACAGAATCACGCACGGCTTGGTGAACGGCTGATTGCGCGCCACGATCTGCCGCACGATGCCGGCGTGCACTTCGGCCACATCGCGCGCTTCGCCTTCAATGCTGTCTGACAGGATGTGTGCCTCGTAGCCGAGCGCGCGTGCCTGCGCGGCAGCGGCTTCCAGCGCGTGCTGGGCTGTCGCGATGACGTGGCTGCGATGGCCTTCGAAACGTGCATCGCCGGGTTTGGGTGTTTCGCCTGCGCCGGTATCCAGATGACGGCGCACGGCTTCAGGCACATCAATGCCGTATTTGTCGATCACGGCCAGCGCATCTGCGCAGGTGGTGGCGTCGGGCAGCGTCGGGCCGCTGGCGATGAGCGTTGGATCGTCGCCGGGAATATCGGAGATCAGCAGGGTCTCGACGCGTGCCGGTGCGCACGCCAGCGCCAGGCGCCCGCCCTTGATCGACGACAGGTGCTTGCGCACGCAGTTCATCTCGCCGATGCTCGCGCCGCTCTTGAGCAGTGCGCGGTTGACGGACTGCTTGTCGGCCAGCGTCAGGCCCTCGGCTGGTGCAGCCAGCAGGGCCGAGCCACCGCCCGAGATCAGGCACAGGACAAGGTCGTCTTCTGTCAGACCTTCGAGCAGGCCGACCATGCGTTGCGCAGCGTGTTGGCCCGCTGCATCGGGCACGGGGTGCGAGGCTTCAACCACTTCAATGCGGCCTTGTGTGCCGGGCGCGCGGCCATGTTCGTAACGCGTGACGACCAGGCCAGACAGCTCGCCCTTCCAGTGCTGCTCCACCGCCTCTGCCATCGCGGCTGCGCCCTTGCCGGCGCCGATGACGATGGTGCGGCCACGCGGCGGTTCGGGCAGGAATGCCGGCAAGCATTGCGCCGCGCTGACCGCAGCCACCGCGGTATCAAACAGGCCGTGCAGCAACGCGCGCGGCGACGGATTGGGCAAGGCAGCGCGCAGGGCGGCCTGGGCAGACTGGTCGTGGTGCATGGCAGAAAGCGGGGAGACAGCAAAAAGAACTGCCGCCGCCCGAAGGCTGCGACAGTGCACACAACTTAGGCAATATCGTGATTCGACATGATCTCGATCGCGCGGCACAGTGCCGAGTGGTCTTGCTTGCCCATGCCGTTGGCGGCGCAGGTGTTGAACAGCTCCTGCGCGGTGGCCGTGTTCGGCAGGGCCACGCCCAGCGTCTTGGCGCCCTGCAGGGCCAGGTTCAAGTCCTTCTGGTGCAGCTCGATGCGGAAGCCCGGGTCGAACGTACGCTTGACCATGCGCTCGCCGTGCACTTCAAGAATGCGCGAGGCCGCGAAGCCGCCCATCAGCGCCTGACGCACCTTCGCCGGGTCCGCGCCCGCCTTCGATGCGAACAGCAGCGCTTCCGACACGGCCTGGATGTTCAGCGCGACGATGATCTGGTTGGCCACCTTGGTGGTCTGGCCGTCGCCGTTGCCGCCGACCAGCGTGATGTTCTTGCCCATCAAGTTGAACAGCGGAGCAACGCGGTCGAACGCAGCCTGCTCACCGCCCACCATGATCGTCAGCGATGCAGCCTTCGCGCCCACTTCGCCACCCGACACCGGAGCGTCCAGGTATTGCGCGCCGGTCTTGTTGATGCGCGATGCGAAGTCCTTCGTCGCGATCGGCGAGATCGAGCTCATGTCGACGACGATCTTGCCGGCAGCGGCGTCCTTGCCTGCGTCCTTCAGCGCCTTGGCGACGCCCTTCTCGCTGAACAGCACGGCTTCAACGTGCGGGGTGTCCGGCACCATGATGAAGATAATGTCGGCGCGCTTGGCGACTTCTTCCGCGCTCGTGCAGACCGTCACGCCAGCTTCCACCAGTGCGGCGGGGGCCGGGTTGACGTCGTGCACGAACAGCGTGTGGCCTGCGGCGCGCAGGTGACCTGCCATGGGGGCGCCCATGATGCCGAGGCCGATGAAACCGAGGTTGAGGGTGGTTGCCATGGTGAGGGATCTCCTTGGTTTGGATGTTGGTGGTTGTTGGTTTGGACCTTGGTGGTCCACTCCCTTTTCACCCCCTGCCGGGGGCGACTCACTTTCTTTGTCTTGCCAAAGAAAGTAAGCAAAGAAAGGCGCGCCCGAGATGGCGACCCCTTCCTTGAATTTGTGTAACCGGGCGGGGAAGGAGGCAAACTCGCTGCGCTCAAACAGCCTCCTTCCGTTTTCCGCCCGCTTACACAAATTCAAGGCGCCATCTAGGGCAAGGTACGGCCACACAATCTGTGTGCTGACCTAGGTGGCTCTTGTTTGTTGCTGTGTTGCTCGCTCTGCTTCGCGTTGTGTTGCTGGTTCCTGCTGCAGTCGTGTTCCGATGGTTTGGCCGTTGGAGCCCTAGATGGCGCCTTGAATTTCTGTTGCAGAGAGGAAAAAGAGTGCAGGCCTGTTTGAGCGAAGCGAGTTGCCTGCACTCCCTCTCTGCGACAGAAATTCAAGGAGTCTTTCGCCATCTCGGGCGCGCCTTTCTTTTGCTTACTTTTCTTTGGCAAGACAAAGAAAAGTGAGTCAGCCCCGGCAGGGGATGAAACAAGGGATGCACCACCGAGGCAAAACCAAACAAAGAATCAAACAACCTGGTGCGCGTCACGCCAGCCAAGACCTTCAACCGTCCCAGCCTTAGGCTTGTACTCACAACCAATCCAGCCTTGGTAGCCAATCTCATCTAACCAACGGAACAGGAACTGGTAGTTGATCTCACCGGTACCCGGTTCGTTACGGCCGGGGTTGTCCGCCAACTGCACATGCTTGATCTTGTCCAGATGGCGCTTCAGCGTGCTAGCCACTTCGCCTTCCATCCGCTGCATGTGATAGATGTCGTACTGCACATACAGGTTGGACGCATCCACGTCGTTGATCAGATCCAGCGCCTGCTGCGTGCGGTTCAGGTAAAAGCCCGGAATATCGAACGTGTTGATTGGCTCGATCAGCAGATCGATCTTCTCGGCCTTCAGCGCCTTCGCCGCAAACTTCAGGTTCTCCACCAGCGTCTTGCGCGCAGCGTCTTCGCTCACGCCTTCGGGGCGAATGCCCACCAGGCAGTTGAGCTGTTTCACGCCGAGCACCTTGGCGTACTTGATGGCTTCGCCCACGCCGTCCTGAAACTCGCCCACGCGGTCCGGCAGGATGGCGATACCGCGCTCGCCGCCGTCCCAGTTGCCGGCCGGCAGGTTGTGCAGGACGAGGTCGAGCTGGAAACGGTTCAGGCGATCGGCAATCTGGTCTGCGTGGAACGCGTAGGGGAACAGGAATTCCACGCCGCGAAAGCCCGCACGCGCGGCGGCTTCGAAGCGGTCAAGGAAGGCCTGCTCGTTGAAGAGCATGGTCAGGTTGGCTGCCAGCTTTGTCATGGTTTCTCCTTTTATCGGACGGTGAGGGAACAGCGCGCCGTCTTTATGCGGTGACGCCTTCGGCTTCCGTGAGGGTGTCTTCCAGGTCGAGCACGTCTTCAAACTCGACCACGTTGTCGATCTCCGTGCCCATGGCGATGTTGGTCACGCGCTCGAGAATCACTTCCACCATCACGGGCACCGAGAACTCGGCCATCAGCAGGCGGGCCTGCGCGAATGCGGGTTCGATGTCTTCCGGCTTGAACACGCGGATCGCCTTGCAACCCAGGCCTTCCACTACCTTCACGTGGTCGACGCCGTAGCCGTTCAGCTCGGGTGCGTTGACGTTGTCAAAGGCGAGCTGGACGCAGTAGTCCATGTCGAAGTTGCGCTGCGCCTGGCGGATCAGGCCCAGGTACGAGTTGTTCACCACCACGTGGATGTACGGCACCTTGAACTGCGCGGCCACCGCCATCTCTTCGATCATGAACTGGAAGTCGTAGTCACCCGAGATGGCCACCACGTCGCTGTTGGGCGAGGCCACCTTCACGCCGATGGCGGCGGGAATCGTCCAGCCCAGCGGGCCTGCCTGGCCGCAGTTGATCCAGTGGCGCGGCTGGTTGACCGACAGGAACTGCGCAGCAGCGATCTGCGACAGGCCGATCGTGCTCACGTAGCGAACGTCGCGCGGGAAGTACTGGTTCATCTCGCGGTACACGCGCTGCGGCTTGATGGGCACGTTGTCGAAGTCCGAGCGACGCAGCATCGTGCGCTTGCGCTTCTGCACGTCGGCGTTCCAGCTCTTGCGGCACGGCAGCTTGCCGGCGGCCTTCAGCTCGCGGGCCACTTCAATGAACTTCTCCAGCGCAGCCTTGGCGTCCGACACGATGCCCAGGTCCGGACCGAACACGCGGCCGATCTGGGTCGGTTCGATATCGACGTGCACGAACTTGCGGCCCTTGGTGTAGACGTCGACGCTGCCGGTGTGGCGGTTGGCCCAGCGGTTGCCGATGCCGAACACGAAGTCCGACGCCAGCAGCGTGGCGTTGCCGTAGCGGTGCGATGTTTGCAGGCCGACCATGCCAGCGTTGAGCGGGTGGTCATCGGCGAGCACGCCCCAGCCCATCAGCGTCGGAACCACGGGCACGTTCACCAGCTCGGCAAACTCGACCATCAGCTTGGCCGCATCAGCGTTGATCACGCCGCCGCCGCACACCAGCAGCGGGCGCTCGGCCTGGCACAGCATCTCGATGGCGCGCTCGGCTTGCGCACGCGTTGCGGCGGGCTTGTAGACCGGCAGCGGGCTGTACGTGTCGGGGTCGAATTCAATCTCAGCGACTTGCACGTCGAACGGCAGGTCGATCAGCACCGGGCCCGGGCGGCCCGAGCGCATCAGGTGGAACGCCTGCTGGAACACGCGCGGCACCAGGGCCGGCTCGCGCACGGTGACGGCCCACTTCGTGACCGGCTTGGCGATCGACTCGATGTCGACGGCCTGGAAATCTTCCTTGTACAGGCGGGCGCGGGGTGCCTGACCGGTGATGCACAGGATGGGAATCGAGTCTGCCCAGGCCGAGTACAGGCCGGTAATCATGTCGGTGCCTGCGGGGCCCGACGTGCCGATGCACACGCCGATGTTGCCGGGTTCGGCACGGGTATAGCCCTCGGCCATGTGCGAGGCGCCTTCAACGTGGCGCGCCAGCACGTGGTCAATGTTGCCGGCGCGGCGCAACGCCGAATACAACGGGTTGATGGCGGCGCCAGGCACGCCGAAGGCGGTGGTGATGCCTTCTTTTTCCATCACCGCAACTGCGGCATCAATCGCTCTCATCTTCGGCATGGGGTGTCTCCAGGAAGGGGAAGGTGGGAATACGTTGGAGTTGATCCTATTCCCGCATGCCGATATCGATAAACGCAGCTTTCGTCAGTTGATTGCTAACGCTGAATATCGAATAGTTTTGCGTGCCGCAGCAATATCAAGGCAGGCAATATGCCGGAGTGCCTTGCAGTGGAGCCGATTCCGACCGCTTTTGTGCGGCGCAAAAAGTCCCGTTATCGCTCTCGTATTGATCACATCCCCGTTCTCCATTTTTGCCATTCGTCACAGGTGATATGCGCCAGAAAGCCGCAATCCGGGTACGGAATGCTCACTAAAATGGTCAGACATTGCGAACTGGAATGATGGAATGGACAAGCTCAAGCAGATCGAGGCGTTCATCGCCGTGGTGGAACACGGCAGCATGGCCGCCGCCGCGCTCACGCAGGACGTGACGCCCGTCATGATCGGCCGCCGCATCAACGCGCTGGAAGCCCGGCTGGGCGTGAAGCTGCTGCACCGGTCGACCCGTCGCATTGCGGTGACGGAGCAGGGCGCGGTGTTCATGGAACAGTGCAAGAAGGCGCTGGGCGAGCTGGACCGCGCAGAGCTGCTCGTTGCCGAAGGCCGCCACAAGGCGACTGGGCACCTGATCGTCTCGGCGCCGGCAGCGTTCGGCCGCAAGCACGTCGCGCCGCATGCGCCGGACTTCCTGCGTGCCAACCCCGACGTGCGCATCTCGTTCAACCTGACCGACCGCGTGGTCGACCTCGTGCGCGAAGGCTACGACGTGGGCATCCGCATTGGCGGCGCGATCGATCCGAACTTCGTGGCGATCCGCCTGGCGTCGAACAAGCGCGTGGTCTGCGGCACGCCTGCGTATTTCGCCAAGCATGGTGTGCCACGCACGCTGGATGATCTCGCGCGCCACAACTGCCTCGCCTTCAACCTGCAGGGCGGGCAGCAGCGCGGCTGGTATTTCCAGCAGAACGGCAAGGCCGTCACCGTGAAGGTGAACGGCAACCTCGACTGCAACGACGGTGAACTGCTGCACCGCTGGATGGGCGAAGGCCTGGGCCTGGGCTGGCGCTCAACGTGGGAGATCCAGCCCGAGTTGGAATCCGGCGCGCTGATGACGGTGCTGGACGACTACGCGCTGCCCGATTACGACATCCTCGCCGTGTACCCGCAGCAGCGGCCGGTGCCGGCGAAGATCCGCTTCTTTATCGAACACCTGAAGACGGTGTATGGGCAGGCAGGTTATTGGTCGCGAACGGGTTGAGCGTGCGGAAATGGATGACGGTTCCTAAACTTGTCATCAGACGCGTCGCGGGTGGCGCGCTCAATGCCGGAGACTGAAGATGCTACACAGAACTGCAGTTGTCGGCGCTCTCATGCTCAGCACGTCCGCCCTGGCGTGCGATCTGACCGGGCTTGAGCACCCGCTGGTGTTCTCGCCCGGCGAGTCTGCGCTGCCGACCACCGAAATCCTGAAACTGGCGGAATGGGATTCGCAGCTCAAAGAAGATTTCCGCAGCGGTGGCAAGTACCGGGTGCGCTTGCGGGAGGCGTCCGAGCCTGCTCCTGACCCAGAGCTGGCTGTGCTGCGCCTCAGAAGCATCCAGGCCGTGCTGGACGCTGTCGGAATCGAGGGCGACAAAGTCGAGTCGTCCGAAGCCGATACGCATCTACGTGCCGCGGAACGCGAGGGTGTCACGCCCAAAATGCCGACAGCCGCCTACGTAGTTTTCCAACCGGACTGTCAGAACCCGTGTTGCCCGGGCGCCGCGCCGGGCGCTCCGCTCGCTCCCAAGCGATAAGCGCTAGGTAATTGCCACACGCCCCTGCGTCAAATCCCGCAACGCGACCCGCGCAGCCGCTTCGTCCGTCACCGGCAATCGCACCGTGAGCGTGACGCCCGCATCGTACGCAGCATCCAGCAGCGCATACCCGCCATCATCGATCCAGCGGCGGATGCGCGCCTCATCGGCGTAATCGGTGGCGAGGGTGAGCGTGGCGCTGGCGATGCGCTCCACGCGTTCGGCGTGCATGAGCGCGGTGGCAATGGCATCCGTGTAGGCGCGCACAAGACCGCCCGCGCCGAGCTTGACCCCGCCGAAGTAACGCACCACGGCGCCCAGTGTGCCGTCCAGATCGTGATGGCGTAGCACTTCCAGGATGGGGCGACCCGCTGTGCCGGAGGGTTCGCCGTCATCGGACATGCCGGACTGGCCGCCCGCCAGGAGCGCCCAGCAGACGTGCGTGGCAGCGGGGTGTTCGGCGCGCAGGCGTGCAATGACGTCCATGGCGGCGGCCCGGTCTTCAACCGGCATTGCCAATCCGATAAAGCGGCTTTTCTTGATTTCCAGCTCGGCAGAAACCGGCGCGCGCAGCGTGTACATCGGCACGCGCGGTCAGGCGAGGAGGGCGGCTACGAGATCTGTCGCCCGGCCGCCCGGCGATTCGAACTTGAGCGACGCCTCGGTGTGCGCCATGTGCTCTTCCATCAGGGCGATGGCGCCTTCCACATCACCGCGCTTGGCGGCTTCCAGGAAAGCGGTGTGTTCGTCGGATGAACGCACGGCATCGTATGTGGACTGGTACATCATCGTGATCACCGAGCTGCGCGCGGAAAGCTCGTAGAGCATTTCCTTGAGCACACTGTTCCCGACCACGTCGGCCATCAGGAGGTGAAAGTCGGCCATCAGGCGGTTGCGGCGCGGGACGTCGGACAAATCGCCGCTTGCCGCCACCTTGTGTTCTTCGGCCAGGTGCTTTTCCAGCCGCTTGTAATCGGCCGGCGTCGCTTTGGCGATGAACTCGCGCACCAGCGCGACTTCCAGCACGCGGCGCACGGCAAACACCTCGCGCGCTTCGGTCTCGTCTGGCTTGGCCACGAACGCACCGCGATCCGGCTCCATGCGGATCAGCTTGTCCTTGGCCAGCATCAGGAGCGCCGCGCGAATCTTCGTGCGGCTGACGTGGTAGACCCGCGCCAGCGCCTCTTCGCGCAGCTTGGTGCCCGGCGGCAGCCGATGCGCGACGATCGCCTGCGCGATGTCGTCGGCAATGCCTTCGGAGGAGATGTCGGCGGCGGCGGTGGTTTCGGTCATGGCGCCGATTTTACCGCCGTCCGACAACAGCGCGGCTTCAGGCATGCGGCAGCGTATGTGCTGCCGGTGCCGCCACACCAAGGCCGTGCGGAATCGCTTCGCCTTCTTCGGTGATGTCGATCTTGCCGTCGAGCACCGCGTTGGCGCGCACGCGGTCGATGTCTTTCTCCCAGGCGGCGATGACGACCGTGGCGACGCAGTTGCCGATCAGGTTGCCCAGCGCACGGGCAATGCCGATGAACCAGTCGACGGAGAGCACCAGCACCAGGCCGATCGCCGGAATGGCGGGAATGACCGACAGCGTGGCCGCCAGAATTACGATGGCCGAACCAGGAATGCCGTGCGCGCCCTTGGAGGTGACGAGCGCCACGCCCAGGATCAGCAGCAAGTCCTGGAAGGCCAGCGGCGTGTTGGTCGCCTGTGCAATGAACACGGCAGCCAGCGTCAGGTAGATCGAAAACGCATCGAGGTTGAACGAGTAGCCGGTCGGGATGACAAGGCCGACCACCGAGCGCTTGATGCCCATCTTCTCCAGCTTGTTCATGATGGACGGCAGCACCGCGTCGGACGACGCCGTGCCCAGCACCACCAGCAGTTCAGCGCGCAGGAAGCGGATCAGCTTGAAGATGTTGAAGCCCGCCATGCGCAGGATGGTGCCGAGCACGACGAACACAAACAGCGCCACTGCCGCATAGAACAGCAGCACCAGGAAGCCGAGCTGCTTGAGCGAGCCCGCGCCGTACTTGCCAACGGTAAAGGCTACCGCGCCCAGGACGCCCAGCGGTGCCAGACGGATGATCACGGCCATCATGCGGAACAGCACATGCGAGAGCTGATCGATCAGGTTGACCAGCGGCTTGGTCCGCTCACCCAGCAGCGACAGCGAGCAGCCGAACAGGATCGACACCAGCAGCACCTGCAGGATGTCGCCCTTCACAAAACCGCTGACGAACGTATCGGGAATCAGCTTGAGGAAGAAGGCTGCCACGCCGGTCGATTCCACCTGCTTGGCGGTCGTCATGTACGACGCCATGGCCGCCGGATCGAGCGTCTTCGGGTCCACATTCATGCCATGGCCCGGCCCGAACAGATAGGCCAGCGCAATGCCCAGTGCCAACGCAATCGTCGTGACGATCTCAAAGTAGATGACGGCCTTGCCGCCTACGCGCCCAACCTTCTTCAGCTCGCCGGCACCGCAGATCCCCACCACCACCACGGAGAACACGATCGGCGCGATCAGCATCTTGATCAGCTTCAGAAAGCCATCGCCGAGCGGCTGCAGTTTCTGCGCAAACTCCGGCGCCCAGATGCCCAGCGCGATGCCCACCGCCAGGGCAATCAAAACCTGCCCGAACAACGGGCGCGTAAAGCGTTGCATGGTGAATCCTCCTTTGGATTACTGATGTCTCAAGCCGCGCCCAATCGTCTAATTCAGTTGGTTGCGATTGTCGTCACGGCCTTGTTTCGCTCGCTGCGTCGCAACAAATTGTCGCGATGAATTGTTGAGCGTTGACGGCATCATAGGTCATCCAATTTTTGTATGCAATTTTTGAATTCACATGCTAGGATCGACTCATGCAGTCCCGCGAAGCCTTGTGTTTCCGCCATCTACGCTGCACTTCCGGCGTTCCCATCGCTACAGTTTCGAGTGTTCTTACTCGCCGTTTTTGTTCGATGGGGCGGCCGTATAACATCCAGAGACAAATACCAAGGAGTTCCACATGGCGATGCCCACGCTCGATCCGAACGCGCCGGATTTCACGCGCCGATATCCGAACCTGGCGGACCCCCGCCTTGGCGCAGAGGCCACGTTCGCGACCGACGAATTCTTCGCGCCGAAAGACCGCATGCTCAACCCCGAGCCGGCGGTCTTCATTCCCGGCAAGTACGACGATCACGGCAAGTGGATGGATGGCTGGGAAACGCGCCGTCGCCGCAACGGTGGTTATGACCATTGCATCGTCCGCCTGGCCCGCCCGGGCGTGGTGAAGGGTGTGGATATCGACACCAGCCACTTCACCGGCAACTTCCCGCCGGCCGCTTCCATTGAAGCCGCTTATCTGCCGGATGGCGAGCCGACCGAAGCTACGCAGTGGACCGAAATCGTTCCGTCGACCACGCTGCAAGGCAACAGCCACGCCTACGTGGCCGTGACGTGCGCGCAAGCCTTCACGCACCTGCGCGTGAACATCTTCCCGGACGGCGGCATCGCGCGGCTGCGCGTGTACGGCCAGCCGCAAGTCGACTGGAAGGGCGCAGACCGCACCAAGCTGTTCGACCTGGCCGCCATGGAAAACGGCGCCTATGTGGTCGAAGCCAACAACGAACACTTCGGGCCGGCCTCGCGCATGCTGATGCCAGGCCGTGGCGTGAACATGGGCGACGGCTGGGAAACGCGCCGCCGCCGCGAACCGGGCAACGACTGGTGCGTGATCGCCCTGGCCAACCCGGGCCGCATCCGCAAGATCGAAGTCGACACCGCGCACTTCAAGGGCAACTTCGCTGACCGCGTTTCCATCCAGGCCGCACGCGTGGTGGGCGGCACCGACAGCTCGCTGAAGACGCAAGCGATGTTCTGGCAGACGCTGCTGCCCGAGCAGAAGCTGCAGATGGATCTGCAGCACTACTACGAGGCGGAAATCGCCGACCTCGGCATCGTGACGCACGTGCGCTTCAACATGTTCCCGGATGGCGGCGTGTCGCGTCTGCGCTTGTGGGGGGTGCTCGAATGAGCCAAGAGACCGCTGCACGCGTTGCGCTGACAATCGAGCCGCTCACGCGCGAAGCCTTCGCGCCGTTCGGCGATGTAATCGAGCTGGACGGGGCCAAGCAATTCCCCATCAACCAGGGCACGACCATCCGCTTTCATGACCTCGCCAACGTGGATGTGGGCGAGGGCGGCCGCGCGCTGATCAGCCTGTTCCGTGGCCAGCCGCGTGCGCTGCCGTTCGAGGTGAAGATGCTGGAGCGCCACCCGCGTGGCAGCCAGGCCTTCATCCCACAGAACGACAAGCCGTATCTGGTGGTCGTGGCGCCGGCCGGCGAGCTGGACCCGTCCAAGTTGCGCGCGTTCGTCTCACGCGGCTGGCAAGGCGTGAACTACGCGCGCGGCGTGTGGCATCACCCGCTGCTGGCCCTGGGCGAGGTGAGCGATTTCCTCGTCGTCGACCGTGGTGGCGAAGGCCACAACTGCGACGAGCAAGACCTGGCCGAATCGGTGTGGTTGACCGCCGAGGCCATGCAGGCCGCGCTGTAAACCTCGCTTCATCGGCATCAATACTGAGCCCCCGCACAACGGGGGCTCAGTCACTTTCAATCTTCGTCCCACTACAAGCAGGGAGACATCGACATGACCCAGGCTCAACTCGCCACCCCCGGCATCGATGCGGATATCCGCGCGTTTGTCGAGGCCGCGCACGCGCAGCAGATTGATTTCCTGCGCGAGCTTGTGAAGGTGCCGTCGGACAACCCTTCCGGCGATTGCGCACCGCATGCCGCGCGTGCCAAGGCGCTGCTGGAGGCGCTGGGCCTGACGGTCGAGGCGCATGCCGTGCCGCAGGCGCAGGTACGCGCCGCCGGCATGGTCAGCGCCACCAACCTGATCGTGCGTCACACGTTCGGCAGTGGCGGCCCCACGGTCGCCATGAATGCACACGGCGACGTTGTTCCGCCGGGCCTGGGCTGGACGCACGACCCGTACGGTGGCGAGATCGTCGAGACCGAACACGGCCCGACCATGTTTGGCCGCGGCGTGGCGGTGTCCAAGTCAGACTTTGCAACCTACACGTGGGCGCTGCTCGCGCTGATCGAGGCAGAAAAGCGTGGCGCAAAGCTCAACGGCACGGTCGAATTGCACTTCACATACGACGAAGAAACCGGCGGTGACATCGGCCCGAAGTGGCTGCTCGATCAAGGCCTGAGCAAGCCCGATTACGCGATCTCGGCGGGCTTTGCTTATGGCATAACGTCGGCGCACAACGGCTGCCTGCACGTGCAGGTGACGGTACGCGGCAAGCAGGCGCACGCCGCCATGCCGCATACGGGCATCGACGCCATCGAAGCGGCCACGCACATCCTGCAAGCCGTGTATGCCTATCGCGCGGAACTCGCGACGCGCAAATCCGCCGTGCCGGGCATTGACCACGCGACGCTCAACGTCGGGTTGATCCAAGGTGGCATCAACACCAACGTAGTGCCCGATCTGGTGACGTTCCGCGTTGACCGCCGGATGATTCCTGAAGAAGCCGGCCGCGATGCAGAAGGCGAACTGCGCGCGGTGATTGAGCGCGCGGCTGCAGAACGGCCGGGGATCGAGGTTTCAGTCGAACGCATTCTGCTGGCGCAGCCGCTTGCTGAACTGCCGGGTGTGGACGCGCTGATTGGCGCGCTGCGACGGAATGCGTTGGCGGTGTTCGGTGGCGATGTGCCGGTGCACGGCGTGCCGCTGTATACCGATGCCCGGCATTACACGGCGCATGGCGTGCCGACGGTGCTGTATGGCGCGGGCCCGCGTACATTGATGGAAGCGCGTGGGCACAACACCGATGAAAACCTGCGGTTGAATGATTTGCGGGGCGCGACTGTGGTGGTGGGGTGTGCTGTGGGGGAGTTGTTGGGTGGGTGATGTTGTTTTGTTTTTGTCTTGGTGGTCCATCCCCCTTTCGGTCCCGGCAGGGGATGAAACAAGGGATGCACCACAAAAACAAAAATCACGAATCCCCCCAACACCAACCACGAAACCAACCACCAAGCGCCAGCCCTTAAGATTGGGGCACGTTCCATAAAGCCAACACCAGAGCCCATGCAGATCTACCACAACCCCCGCTGCTCCAAATCCCGCACCGCCCTCGAACAAGCGCAATCCTTCGCCGCAGAAAAAGGCGAACAACTCGACGTCATCGAATATCTGACGACGCCGCCCACGCTGGCTGACCTCAAAAAGCTCGCAGCGCAACTCGACACCCCGCTGCGCAGCCTTGTCCGCCAAAACGAAGACGAATACGCGCAGCTCAATCTGGCCGATGCATCCGACGACGCGCTGCTCAAGGCGATCGCAGCACATCCCAAGCTGTTGCAGCGTCCGGTGCTCGTTCGCAATGGCCGCGCCACCATCGGTCGCACGCCCGAGGCGCTCGATGCGTTCTTGAAGTAATTCACCGTGCCCCACAAAGTTGAACGGCCTGCCGATTTCCATCGGACAGGCCGTTCAGGGGTGGCCGTATCTCGCCTTGCGCGAGGGCCGGGGCTGCGTCCGTCAAGACGCGCAAGGGCACCGGTTTATTCCAGGCCCATCCATCGGGCCATTTCTGACCCGAAACCAACTGCCAGCAGGGCGGCAAGCACCACTGCCAGCGCCGCCGCGGTCGAGACCACGGCGACTTTCATGACGTCTGCGTCGTGGTGTGCGTTGCTGTGCGTGTGATGCAGATGCTGCGCACGCATGCTCAACGGAACCGCCTTCGCAGAGGATTTGCGATGCCAATGCAAGCGCTCCGTCATCGCTCGCAAATGTTGCGTGTCAAACGCGTCACGGGAAAATCGCATCGCGGTACCTCCCCGTTGTTGGCTGATAGCCGACGCCGGCACGCACCGGCGTCGGGGGCACGTGCGGCCCGAAAACGATACGGCAAGCAAATGGCGTATGCGAGTGGCTTTGCTTGTCGGCGCCTGGTGGCGCAGTCGTCTGGTCGCTCGCACAAGCCCAGCGTAGACGGGGGTTTGCGGCGCTGCAAGTTGCGTTGCGGCATGGTGCGCGCATCACGCGGGCAAGAGGCAAACCGCATGCGGGTCTTCGTGAAATGCGTGACGTGCCCGGCGCTCAATCCTGAGCAGATTGCTGGGACACTTGTGCCGAAGCGCGCTCGGCTTCGCGTTTGCGCAACTCGGTAAGCATGTTGCAGAAGAGGGCGCCTTGCTCTTTCGCGTCATCCAGCGCGATATGCGTGTGCGGTAGCGGGTCGTGCCAGTGATCGGGAAAGGCCGCTTTGACGTTGCGCCGATACGGCATGCCCGTGAGCGCAAAGGCCAGCGTCTTGATGTCGAGCGCCGCCCAGCCAAACGGCGAGCGCCCGGCAAAACGCATCATGTACCAGAACATGAACGTGAAATCGAAGCCCGCCGGAAACGCCACGAACACCGGCTTGCCGGGCAGGCTCTCGACCCATTCCACGTAGCGCGGCAGGGCCACCTCGGGCGCTTCGAGGTTGGCGCGGCATGCGGCCCACGCCTCGGGCTGCGTCTTCCACCATTGCATCTGGATCGGATGGCCTTCGGCACCGGGCAGTGTTTGCAGGTTCGCTTCAAACGTGCCGACGAGCGTCTTGTCGGCCAGGTACGCCGCGCTGGCGAAGCTCAGCATCGAATGCGGGCCAGGGATGGGGCCGTCGGCCTCGATGTCGGTGCTGACGTAGATTTCGGGCCGCGTGTCGGGCGGCTGGTTGCCGCGCTTGCGACGGGGCTTGTCGGCCGGCGCAGCAAGTGCGGTGTCGGCGAAGGGGTCGTCGCTTTCGTTGGCGCCGTCCTTGGGGCTGGTGTTGGCGGTCCCGCTCATGTTGAGCCTTCGTTGGCAAACAGGCGATCAGCGACGTACGGGTTGCTGGCACGCTCATCGCCAAAGGTCGAAACAGGCCCATGGCCCGGCACAAACGTAACGTCGTCGCCGAGCGGCCAAAGCTTGGTGCGGATTGCGTTGATCAGGTCCGCATGGTTGCCGCGCGGGAAGTCCGTGCGGCCGATCGACCCCGCGAACAGCACATCGCCGACGATGGCAACGCGGTCTTCCGGGCTGAAGAACACCACGTGGCCGGGCGTGTGGCCGGGGCAGTGGAACACCTGCAGCGTGCGGCCGGCGGCTTCTACGGTGTCGCCGTCTTCCAGCCAACGGTCGGGCACGAAGGCCTTGGCGGGCGGGAAGCCAAAGCGCTGGCTCTGCATGGGCAGTTGATCGATCCAGAACGCCTCATCCTTCTGCGGCCCTTCGATGGGCACGCCAAGCTGCGTGCGCAGGGCATCGGCGGCGGCGCAGTGGTCGACGTGGCCATGCGTGAGCAGGATTTTTTCGATGCGCGCGCCGTGCTGCTGGGCGGCGGCCAGGATGCGGTCGATATCGCCGCCCGGATCGGTGACGGCGGCAGCACCATCGTCGCCAATCAGCAGCGTGCAGTTCTGTTCAAACGGCGTAACGGGGACGACAACGACTTTCATGTGATCTTGTGTGCGCATTTGCAAATGGCAGGGATAACCCGATTGTATCGGCCCGAGCCCGCGCCAGCACTGGGCTCGCGGGGTGTGCTGTTACATCGGAAAGAAAATTTTACAAAATTGGTGCGAGATGACAGCATGATGTGATCGTTTTAATAGGAAATGTAAATAATCGGTCGAAGCATGCATGTTAGACTCGCGGCCATGCTTAAGTTGACCCACCTCAATTCCAGCCGTTCGGCCGGCCGCACGCTGCGTGTCTGGTTGACGCATGGCACCGCGCTGCTGGTGCTGGCGGGCTGTGCCGCTGTTCCTGGCGAGCCGCCCGCGGGTGGGCAATCCGGTCTGCAGGCGAGCAAGCCCGCCGCGCCCGCGCTGAAGGTGGCCGACCCGCGCGACAACCCCGATGCATGGGGCACGCTGTCGTTCCGCGGCGCGCCGGATTCGAGCAGCCTCAAGCTCGACGAGAACACCGATACGAGCCCCGGCCTGCGCGCCGACCTCGGTACGTTTGAACAGCGCGGCCTGGCCTCGTGGTACGGCCGCGGCTTCCACGGCCGCCGCACCGCCAGCGGCGAGCGCTTCAACATGAACGCCTTCACGGTGGCGCACCCGTCGCTGCCGCTGCAGAGCTGGGTGCTGGTGCGCAACCTCGCCAACGACCGCGTGGTCGTGGCCAAGGTGACGGATCGCGGCCCGTACTACGGCAAGCGCATCCTCGACATGTCGTATGCCGCTGCCAAGCGACTCGACTTCGTCAAGCGCGGTTCGACGCAGGTGGAAATCCGCCGCCTGTCGCGCGCTGAAGTCGAAGCGCTGCGCCCTGAGCTGACGCAAACCGATGTCGCCAGCAACGACGGCGATGCCGATGTGGGCGGTGACGAGCCCGCACCGGTCAAGAAGAAGGCGATCAAGCGTCGCGCCAAGCGCCGCTGATCCGGCCGCCTTCCTGCCTCAGTCTTTCCCTTCGTTTTTCAGCGCCAGCGCGCTCTGATACAGCGTGTCGACCGACGCGCCTGTAATCGCGCCGGCCAGCTTGGCTGCGCGCTTGGCGGGCAGCTCGGTCAACAGCAGACGCAAGACCTGATCCGCCGCCATCGCGGTCGGTGCCGCGTCCTGCGCGCCTGCGCCTTCCACCACCAACACGAATTCGCCCTTGCCGTGCGAGGCGTCGGCGGCAAGCCATGCAGGTGCCTGCGCAGCGGGCAGCACGACGATCTGCTCAAAGAGCTTGGTCAACTCGCGGCCGATCAGGATGCGTCGCGCGGGCAGGTGCTCGGCCAACGCGGCGAGTGTGGCCTCAATGCGATGCGGCGCCTCGTACAGAACCCATGCCGGTCCGTGCGCCGCCCATTGGCGGATCTCCGCCTCGCGTTGGCCGGCCTTGGGTGGCAGGAAGCCGACAAAGGTGAACTGCCCTTCCGACGTGTCGAGCAATTCGCCCGCGGCGGAAAGCGCCGTCACCACGGCGCTGGCGCCAGGCAGCGGAATCACGCGCTGGCCCGCCGCGCGCACCGCCTCGACAATGCGCGAGCCCGGGTCCGACACGCCGGGCGTGCCTGCATCGGACACATAGGCGATGCGCTCGCCCTGCGCCAAGCGCGCGACGATGCGTGCAGCGGCTTCTCGCTCGTTGTGCTGGTGCGCCGCGAGCATCGGTCGAGACAGGCCCAGCCGATTGAGCAGTTGCCCGGTGTTGCGCGTGTCTTCGCAGGCCACCGCGTCGACGAGGCCCAGCACGTAACGCGCCCGCAGCGACACGTCGGCAGCGTTCCCGATGGGGGTGGCCACCACATATAATGCGCCGGCGGGATAGTGCTGGTCATGCGCCAGCAGGGTCCAGTCAGGATCACTCACGAGAACTTCTCTCAGTCACTTGGTTCAAACCGCACATGCATGCGCCGCAGACCATCACAGCCGCCACCGGTGAAGCCGGTGAAGACCGTGCGCTGCGCTACTTGCAAGCGCGCGGGTTGGCGGTGGTCAGCCGCAATTATCGCTGCAAGGGCGGTGAGATCGATCTGGTGATGCGCGATGCGGCTGGCGCCCTGGTATTCGTCGAGGTGCGTGCCCGCGTGGCGCGCTCCACGCAGCGCTTCGGCGGGGCGGCCGCGAGTGTCACGCCCGCCAAGCAGCGTCGCCTGATTGCCGCGGCCGAAGATTTTCTCGCACGGCAGGCTGAAGAGGTGCCCGCCTGCCGTTTTGACGTTATCGCCATCGATGGTGCGCGTATCGAATGGATGCGCGATGCCTTCGGTGCCGACGCCTAAACCTCGCATGAACCTCGCTCTTCTTTCTTCCGGACTTCATTCAAGGACAGCATGAAACTCTCGTCGCCTACGTTTGCCCGCTTCCGTCACACGGTCAAGCGCACCGCCGTGCTGGCCGCCCTGGCCGGTATTACCGCAACGCAGTTGACCGCCTGCTTCCCGCTGTTTGCCGGTGCCGTGGCCGGCGGCGTGGCGCTCGCCACCGACCGCCGTCCGACCGCCACCCAGACCATCGACCGCGGCCTGCAGATGGAAGCCGAAAACACGCTGATCTCGCGCTACGACGGCCGCGCCCACGTGAACGTGACGGTCTACAACCGCAAGGTCCTGCTGACCGGCGAGGCCGGCACCGAGCAGACCAAGCAGGAGATCGGCCAATACGCACAGAAGCTGCAGAACGCACGTGAGGTCGTCAACGAGATCGTGGTGACGCCGGTGTCGAGCACGTTCGGCTCGCGCACCAACGATACGTACATCACCACCAAGGTGAAGAGCGTGCTGGCCGGCACGGAAGGCGTGCCCTGGAACTCCATCAAGGTGACGACCGAAGCGCAGACCGTCTTCCTGATGGGCGTGGTGACCGAGGCCGAAGGCAACAAGGCCACCGAAGCCGTGCGCACGGTGGGCGGCGTGAACAAGGTCGTGAAGGTGTTCGACTACGTGAGCGAAGACGAGCGCAAGCGCCTGGACGCCAACGCCACGTCGACCAACGCGTCGACGGCGCCCGATGCATCGCAAGGCACGCCGGCGCCGGTGCAGGGTACGCCGACGGCCACGCAGGCACCGGCACCCGTCACATCGGCCTCGCCGGGCGTGACGGTGTCGCCGACCAACTCACCAGCGCTGCCGCCGGGCAAGCAATTGCCGTAAGCCACGTCCGCAACATCGATTCGCAAGGAACGCAGCCACCGCGCTGCGTTTTTTGTTGGCTGCACGCATCACAGGGCACACGGCTGGCCGTGCGTGTTAGCGTATGACGCTTCCGCGACTTCGCAGCCTCCCGATGCCCGTCGTCCACCGCCTTGCCGCCGCAGCGTCGCTTGCGGCGCTGCTTACGGCCCCCGCGCCCGATGTGGCCCATGCGGCCGATCATCCCCCCACCAATCTGCAGGCCCGCACCTGGGCTGCCACGTGCGCCAGCTGCCATCACGCCGATACCGCACCCGGCGCCAAGCTGGCCGCGCAGACGCTGCCGCCGCTGGCCGGACGCTCGCAGGCCGAGTTGATCGACGCGATGCAGGCATTCCGCAGCGGCACGCGCCCGTCTACGGTGATGGGCCAGATCGCCCGCGGTTATGACGATGCGCAGATCGCCGCCATTGCCGGCTGGCTGTCACGCCAACCACAGGAGGCGCCATGAGCGACTTGATGCGCAAGGACCGACGCGCACTCCTGCGCGCGCTCGGGGCAACCGCGCTGGCGGGGCCGCTGGCCGCATGCGCATCGCTGTCGGGCGTGCGCAATGCGCGCGTGGTGGTGGTGGGCGGCGGCTACGGCGGCGCGACGGCAGCCAAATACGTGCGAGTGTTTTCCGGTGGCCGTGTCGACGTGACGCTGGTTGAGCCGAACGCCGCGTTCGTCTCGTGCCCGCTGTCGAATCTCGTGCTGTCGGGCGACCGTGACATGGCGTCCATCACCGTGCCGTATGACGCACTGGTTGAGCGCCACGGCGTGCGGTGGGTGCGCGATCGCGCATCGGCCATCGACCTTGGCGCAAAGCAGGTGCGGCTGACCGGCGGCGGCACGCTCGATTTCGACCGGCTGATCCTCTCGCCCGGTATCGACTTCGTGCCGGGGGCGATTCCCGGTCTCGCCAATGCGGCCACTGCCGCACAGGCGCCGCACGCATGGAAGGCCGGCATGCAGACGCAGGCGTTGCGCCACCGGCTCGAAGCCATGCCCAACGGCGGTACGGTGGCGATCAGCATTCCGCTGGCGCCGTACCGCTGCCCGCCCGCGCCGTACGAGCGCGCGTGCCTGATCGCCCATTGGTTGCAGCGCGCCAAGCCGGATTCGCGCGTACTCATCCTCGATGCCAACGATGACGTCACCTCCAAGGGCGCGCTGTTCAAGCGCGTCTGGGCTGAACGTTATCCGCAGCACATTGAATATCGCCCGCAATACAACGCCGTCGACATCGATGCCACGGGCCGCGTGCTCAAGTTCGATGTGCAAGACGACGTGCAGGCCGATGTCGTCAACCTGATCCCGCCGCAGCGCGCCGGAGCGATTGCCGTGCAAGCCGGGTTGGCGACGGCCAATGGGCGCTGGTGCGAGGTGGACTTCCTCTCGTTCGAATCGAAGGTGGCGCCGGGCGTGCATGTGATTGGCGATGCCATCCAGACTGCGCCGCTGATGCCCAAGTCGGGTCACATGGCCAATCAGCACGGCAAGGTGGCCGCCGCCGCCGTGGTGGCGATGCTGGCCGGCCACGCGCCCGATGCGTCACCGCTGTACACCAACACCTGTTACAGCTTTGCCACGCCCGACGAAGCGATGCACGTGGCAACCGTGCACCGCTACGACGTGGCCGAGCACACCATGGTGACGGTGCCCGGCGCCGGTGGGCTTTCCGATGCACCTTCCGCAGCGGAGGGCAAGCTGGCCCAGGGCTGGAGCCGCGCCATCTGGTCGGACATGCTGGGCTAAGGAGGGCAAGGCCGAGGCGCCCGGCACAAACAATGCGCAAGATTGTGCAAGTCGCCTAAGCGGCCCGCGCCTACAGTGCGTCATGTGGCCGCACGGGCGGCCGTCTGAACCTTCCGATCATCATGTCTCCCAAGGATCTGCTGCTGGCCCTGACCGTTGTGCTGGTGTGGGGCGTCAACTTCGTCGTCATCAAGGTGGGCCTGCATGGCGTGCCGCCCATGCTGCTGGGTGCGCTGCGCTTTGCGCTGGTCGCGTTCCCGGCCGTGCTGTTCGTGCCGCGCCCCAAGATTGCGCTCAAGTGGCTGGTGGCTTATGGCGCCACCATCAGCTTCGGGCAGTTCGCGTTCCTGTTCTCGGCCATGTACGTGGGCATGCCGGCGGGGCTGGCCTCGCTGGTGCTGCAGTCGCAGGCCTTCTTTACGCTGACGATTGCCGCCATCGTGCTGCGCGAGCCGATCCGCTGGTTCCATCTGGGGGGCATGGCGGTGGCCGCGGGCGGTCTGGCGATCATCGGCATGGCGGGTGGCGGCTCGGTCACGGGCATGACCACCGCCGGTTTCCTGCTGACACTGTGCGCGGCGTTTTCGTGGGCCAGCGGCAACATTGTCACCAAGCGGATCGGGCCGGTGAACGTGGTGAGCCTGGTGGTGTGGGGCGCCGTCATCCCGCCGGTTCCGTTCTTCCTGCTGTCGTACTGGCTGGAGGGGCCGGAGCAGATCGCGCACAGCCTGGCGAACATCAGTGCGTCGAGCATCGGCGCGATCGTCTACCTGTCTTTTGGTGCCACCATCTTCGGCTACAGCCTGTGGAGCCGCCTGCTGGCGCGCTATGCGGCCAGCCAGGTCGCGCCGCTCACGCTGCTGGTCCCGGTGGTGGGACTGGTGTCGGCGGCCGTGCTGCTTGGCGAGCGCCTGGTGCCTGCCCAATGGCTGGGCGGCGCCGTGGTCATGGCCGGGCTGCTGCTCAACGTATTTGGTGGTCGGCTGGCCGCGCGGCGGGCGATGGCCTGATCGCCGCATTCCCAAAACAAGCGCCCGGGCCGAAAGGTACCGGGCGTTTTGCTTTGCGGACGACATTTGCGGGCGACATAGGATTTGGCCCGTTTCGGGCACAATACCGGGTCCGATTCCCGCCATTTCGCCCGCACACGCATGCGGGCAGCCTCGTCTTCTGGAGACCACATGAAGTTCGCCCCCACGCTCGCCGCTGCGGCGGTGCTGGCCGGCCTGGCGCTGTCCGCCACGCCCGCGCTGGCCGCCGTTGATGCTGCCCGCGCCTTGTCCATCGCCAACCAGAACGCCTGCATGGGCTGCCACGCCGTCGACCGCAAGCTCGTCGGCCCGGCCTACCAGGACGTTGCCGCCACGTACAAGGGCGATGCCGGCGCGCAAGCCAAGCTCATCAAGAAGGTGCGCGAGGGCGGCATGGGCAACTGGGGCCAGATCCCGATGCCGGCCAATCCGAAGATCGCCGATGCCGATCTGAAAACCGTGATCGACTGGGTGCTCGCGGGCGCCCCGGCCAAGTGAGGAACGGACGATGAACGACGCAATCAACCTGAGCCGCCGCGACGTGCTGCGCGCCGGCGCCATGATGGCGCTGCTGGTGTCCGCCGGCATCGCCACGCCGGCCCAGGCGGCCGAATGGAACAAGGCCGCCTTTGCCGTGAAGGGCGTGAACGACGTGCTCAAGCAACTGGGCGGCGGCGCGGTCGACAAGGGCGGCGCGGGCATCCAGCTCACCGCACCGGACATCGCCGAAAACGGCGCCGTGGTGCCGCTGGTCGTGACGAGCACGCTGCCCGGCACCGACCTCATCGCCATCCTGGTTGAAAAGAACCCGAACACGCTGGCTGCAACGTTCGCCATTCCGGCCGGGACCGACCCGTTTGTGAGCACGCGCGTGAAGATGGGCGAGACGTCAACGGTCTACGCCGCCGTGCGCGCCAACGGCAAATGGGTGCTGGCAGCTAAGGAAGTGAAGGTCACCCTTGGTGGCTGCGGCGGTTAAACATCAGGAGAAACACACCATGGCAGACCCGATGCGCATTCGCGCAATGGAAAACGGCGGCACCACCGACGTGAAGATCCTGATGAAGCACGACATGGAAACCGGCCAGCGCAAAGACGCGTCCGGCAAGGTCGTACCGGCCTGGCACATCACCAACGTGACGGTGCAGCACAGCGGCAAGACGGTGCTCGACGCCCAGTTTGGCCCGGCCGTGTCGAAGGATCCGTTCCTCAATTTCAAGTTCAAGGGCGGCGCCAAGGGCGACAAGGTGACGGTCACGTGGGTCGACAACCACGGCGACAAGCGCACCGACGAGACGTCTATCCAGTAAAGGCCCGGAGGCCCAAATGCGACGCAGCTTCTTTCGTGTGACCGCCGCGCTGGCGGCTTTGGGTGTGGCCGGCAAGGCCGCAGCCCAGAATGCCCCGCGCGCTGGCGGCGCCGGTGCCCGCTACAAGGTGGTCTACCAACTGAGCGAAGGCATCGACCAAGCCATGCGCGCCATCGGCAACCTGCGCAACCATCTGAACGGCGCGCCCGGCACGAAGATCGTGGTGGTGGCACTCGGCCACGGCATCGAGTTTCTGGTTGAAGGCGCCAAGGATGCGCAGGGTCGCCCGTTTGATGCACCGGTGGCGGCGCTGGCCAGCATGGGCGTGGAGTTTCGCGTGTGCCACAACTCGCTGATGGCGTTCAAGGTGCCGGAAGACAAGCTGCTGCTCGAAGCCAAGGTGGTGCCGGCCGGTGTGGTGGAAATCACCCGCTTGCAGCAGGAAGAAGGTTTCGCCTATATCAAACCGTAGGCGACCCACGGAGGGGACCGTGAAACACAAGACATGGACGATGGTGCTGGCTGCGGCGTTGGCAGCCGGCGGCGCCGTAATGGCATCCGCGCAGGACGCCAAGGACAGCACCGCCGCCGGCATCGCGCAGTACCGCGAGATGCTGGCCGACGGCAACCCGGCCGAACTCTGGGAAGCCGCCGGCGAAGAACTCTGGAAGAAGCCCGCCGGCTCCAAGCAGGCCTCGCTTGAAGCGTGCGACCTGGGCCTGGGCCCCGGCGTGGTGAAGGGCGCCTACGCCAAGCTGCCGCGCTTCTTCAAAGACACCGGCCGTGTGATGGACGCCGAACAGCGCCTCATGCATTGCCGCATGACGCTGCAGGGGCTGACCAAGGAAGAGGCATCGGCCCGCCCGTTCTCGTCGCCCGGCAAGGCGTCGGACATTGAACGCCTGATGGCGTACGTGGCTTCGGAATCGCGCGGCGCGGCCATCGACATTCCGCTCGCCCACCCCGAAGAAAAGCGCGTGTATGAACTCGGCCGCCGCATGTTCTTCTACCGTGGCGGCGCGTATGACTTTGCCTGCGCCACGTGCCATGCCCAGCCGGGTTTGCGCATCCGCCTGCAGGAGCTGCCTGACTTGCTGACCGCCGACGGTGCGCGCTTTGCGTATTCCACATGGCCGGGGTATCGCGTGTCGCAGGGCGAGGTACGCACGATGCAGCACCGCCTGTACGACTGCCTGCGCCAGCAGCGCTTTCCGGAACCGCTCTACGGCAGCGAGGTGATTACCGCGCTGGAGATGTTCCTCGCCCGCAACGCCAACGGCGGCAAGATGGACGCGCCGTCCATCAAACGATGAGGCCACGTATGACCCGACTGACCCCCATCGTTCTGACGGCGCTCACATTGGCGCTGGCTGCCGGCACCGCGCACACAGCGGACGCCACCTCCAAGGCCGTCACCGCGCCCAAGCCCGAAGCCAAGGCCGACGCGGCACTCGCCAAGGTCATCCAGGAGAGCTTTGTCTCCAAGGGCCCCGCCACCGTGGAAGGCGTGACCGAGCGCGACGACGTGCAGAAGGTCTGCAGCCAATTTGCCGACCGCAACGCCGTGCCCGCCGCGGTTGCCAAGAAACTGGAAGACGCGCAATTCAAGACCATCCACTACCCGGCTGACAACACCTGGCTGGGCGACTGGAAGGAAGGCGAGAAGACTGCGCAGAGCGGCCGCGGCATGCAGTTCTCCGACCCGGCCGGCGGCGCGAACGGCGCCAACTGCTATGCCTGCCACCGCCTGTCGAAAGACGAGGTGTCGTACGGCACCATCGGCCCGTCGCTGTACCAGTACGGCAAGCTGCGTGGGGATTCGGAAGCGATCCTGCGCTACACGTGGGGCAAGATCTACAACTCCAACGCGTATGCGGCGTGCTCCAACATGCCGCGCTTTGGGCACAAGGGCATCCTGACCGAACAGCAGATCCGCGACGTGATGGCGTTGTTGTTCGACCCGGCATCGCCCGTGAACCAATAACGCCATGCAAGCCACTCGACGGTTCCTGATGTGGGCGGCAGCGGCGATGGTGTTTGCCGCCACGCAGTTTGCCAATCATGCGCAGGCTGTCGAAGTGGGCGATATGGTTGCGCTGCCCGACCTGCAATTGCTCGACGGCACGCGCGTGCCGGGCGATGCGTGGCGCGGGCACCCCGTCATCATCGCCACGTGGGCATCGTGGTGCCCGTTCTGCGCGCTGCAGAACCCGCGCCTGCAAAAGCTGTATGACGCCACGCGCGGTACTGACCTGCGCATCCTCACCATCAGCATCGATGCCAACCCGCAGCTCGCGAAGGACTACGTCGCCAAGCGCGCCTTCACCTTTCCGGTGACGATGGAAACCGACGCGCTGTGCGCCGCCACCGGCCCACGCAAGGGTCTGCCCGAGCTGCTCGTGCTCGACGCCAAGGGGCGTGTGGTGCGCAAGGAAGTTGGTGAGATGCTCGAAGACGACGTGGCCGACCTGGCCCGCTACGCACACAGCCCCAAGCAATGAACCGCCGCGAATTCGTTCAAGCCCTGGCGATTGCCGCAGCCGCCGGCCTGCGCCTGACCGACGCACACGCAGATACGTTCAGCTATGACGTGCCGCGCTTCGGCAACGTCCACCTGCTGCACTTCACCGACTGCCACGCGCAGTTGCTGCCCATCGAATACCGCGAACCCAGCGTCAACCTGGGCGTGGCGCAATGGGCCGGCCAGCCGCCGCATCTGGTGGGGCACGCGCTGCTCCAGCGTTACGGCGTTGCGCCGGGCTCGCGCGCCGCACACGCGCTTACGTCGCTCGACTTTACCGAGGCCGCGCGCCGCTACGGCCGCATGGGCGGCTTCGCGCATCTGGCCACGCTCATCAAGCGCCTGCGCGCCACGCGCCCCAATGCACTGCTGCTGGACGGCGGCGACACATGGCAGGGCTCCGCCACCGCGCTGTGGACCAACGGCCAAGACATGGTCGACGCAGCCCTGGCGCTGGGCGTGGACGTCATGACCCCGCACTGGGAGATGACCTACGGCGCCGACCGCGTGCGCCACGTGGTCGATCACGACTTCAAGAACAAGGTCGCCTTTGTCGCGCAGAACATCCAGACCGCCGACTTTGGTGATCCGGTGTTCGACCCGTATGTGCTGCGCGAGCTGAACGGCGTGCCGGTGGCCATCATCGGGCAGGCGTTTCCGTACACACCGATCGCGCACCCGGCCGATTTCACGCCCGACTGGACCTTCGGCATCCAGGAAGAACGGCTGCAGAAGATGATTGACGAGGCGCGCGGCAAGGGCGCCAAGGTGGTCGTGCTGCTCTCGCACAACGGCATGGATGTCGACCTGAAGCTCGCCTCCCGCGTGCGCGGGTTGGACGCCATCCTGGGCGGGCATACGCACGACGCCGTGCCCGCGCCCGTCAAGGTCAGCAACCCGGGCGGCGTGACGCTCGTGACCAACGCCGGCGCCAACGGCAAGTTTGTCGGCGTGCTCGATCTGGATGTGCGCGGCGGCACCGTGCGCGACATCCGCTATACGTTGCTGCCCGTGTTTGCCGATCTGCTGCCGCCAGACCGGGCCATGACGGCGCTGATTGACCGCGTGCGCACGCCATACAAAGACAAGCTGGGCGAAACGCTGGCCACCAACCGGGGCCTGCTGTACCGGCGCGGCAACTTCAACGGCACGTTCGACCAACTCATCGTTGATGGCCTGATGCACGCGCAGGGCGCCGAGATTGCCTTCTCGCCCGGCTTCCGCTGGGGCACCACGCTGCTGCCCGGCGAGGCCCTGACCATGGAAGCGCTGATGGCCCAGACCGCCATCACCTACCCGGCCACCACGCTCACCGAGATGACGGGTGCCACCATCAAGACCGTGCTGGAAGACGTGGCCGACAATCTGTTCAACCCAGACCCGTACTACCAGCAGGGCGGCGACATGGTGCGCACCGGCGGCCTGCGCTACACCATCGACCCGAAGATGCCCATGGGCCAGCGCATTACCGACATGCGCCTGGGGCCGGGTGACGGCAAGCCCATCGACGCCGACCGCCGCTACAAAGTGGCCGGCTGGGCCGCCGTGTCGCCCGAAGCCCGCAAGGCGGGCGGGCGCCCCGTGTGGGACGTGCTGGCCGACTGGCTGCGCGACCAGCGCGAAGTGACCGCAAGGCCGCTGAACACGCCGCGCATTGTCGGCATGGAAGGCAATCCGGGCATGGAAAACGCGGGTTAAACCCCCGATTGAAAGCGCCCGGGGAGTTCGGGTAGACTCATTTTCCACGGGCCGATAGCTCAGCTGGGAGAGCGCCGCGTTCGCAATGCGGAGGTCGGGAGTTCGATCCTCCTTCGGTCCACCAAGTTACTGGCAGCGTTTGATGAGCGATGCCCCAAAAAAACCCGCGAAGCGTTGAGCGTCGCGGGTTTTTTGTTGCCGGCGTGGCGTGGGTTAGATAGGCGGGCAACGATCAACGATCAACGAGAAGGCGATAGATGGCAATTCCGCGTCGAGCATTCATTGCAGCCGGAGCGCTGGCGCCGTTCCTGGCGTCTTGCGCAACCGACCTTTCCAAGTTCGGCGGCGAACCCTTTCCCGCTCTCGCTCGTCGGCTCCGCGTTTGCGCGGCAAGCTACGCCATCCTCGCGGCTGGAAAGCCCAGCACCGCCACGGTGGTGTCAAGTTGCTCGCAAGAGCCCCCGATTCGGCCTGGAGCTGTATATCAAGCGGCCTCTCTGACCAAGCCCGTGACCGCGTTTGTTGCGCTGAATCTGGTGCGCGAGGGGCGGCTCGATCTGCAGGCGCCGGTTTCGCACTATCTGCCCGATGGCTACAAACACCGTCAGCACCCCTTTAACCCCCAAAAGGCCGCCCTGGTCGATCTCGTCCCTGCGAGCACATTGGCGCAGATTCCTGTAGCGACGCTGCTGAATCACAGCTCGGGTCTACCAAACTGGACAAGCGGCAAGCTCGTTCCTGCGTTTGAGCCGGGCACGCGGTGGCAATACTCGGGCGAGGGCTATGCGCTCTTGCAGGCAGTCATCAGTGCCGTCACTGGCGAGGCGTATGAAACCTTCGTGTCGAAGTCTGTTTTCCAGCCGATCGGCATGCGGCATTCCGCACTGCATCTGACCGACAACATTCGGGAGCGCCTGGTGAACGGCAGTTCACGCTCGCAGTTGGTGTTCAGCGAGGCCAACGCGGCTGCGTCGCTCTACACCACGGCGGAGGACTACGCGAAGCTCATCTCGGCACTGCTGGCCGACACCGCCTTGCTGGAGCTGACCCTCGCCAGGCCTATCGCCGTTGACCCTGCATTGGGCCTGACATGGGGATACGGATGGGGCATCGAGACGACCAACCACGACGCCTACCTCTGGCATTGGGGAAACAACCCCGGGTACCGCGCATTCGCCATGGTGTCGCTGTCGTCACGGAACGGATTCGTCCTCTTTACAAATAGCGCGGACGGAATGCCATTGGCCGCTCCGCTCGCGCAGGCCACCATTCCCGCAGAGCACGGTGTCTTTCGTTTTTCGATGCTGGGCTGAGAGCCAAGGTTGGGCAGGTGAAGGCCTGAGTTCTACGCACAGTCACAAGCTGCCTAACCCATTTGATTTACGACGAGACTAACGCCAGCGGGGAGGCTCGCGGTTCTCGTCGCATAGGTACTCGGCGCTTTCCCCTTAAAAATCAAAGAGAAATATCAAAGCAGGCGAATAGCCGGTGGTGGCGTTTGCCAGTTGCAAGGCGTTATGTATTTTTGAGCCTTGGCAAGGCGTGTGTTCGATACCCCAATTTGTGGCATTTCGCGCCGGATAAATTCGTTGTAGCGTAGATCGTCGCCGGGAGCAGGGGCACCACATATATCCGGCCAGCGGATTATGTCCGGCGCGGTTCCAGCAAATAACAAACAAGCCGCCATAGAAAGGGGTGAGGGTCGTGGGAGTACAAGATCGCGATTGGTTCAGAGACCGTCGAGCGCCGCAGCTGCGCAATCCCGACTGGCAGAAGGAATACGCCCGCTGGTATGGCAAGCCACCCCAGGGCGCCAAGCAAGGCGTGCACTGGATCGTTTCCTTGATGGTTTGGGTGGCCGTTCTTCTGGTCGTCTACATCGCCGCGAAGCAATTGCGGCTCACTGGCAATGGCGCAGCCGTGCCTAGCCAGCAGGCTGCTTCAACGCAGCCGGCACCCACCACGGCGCCGCCACAGCGTCAGCCCATGCCACCGGTGCAGCAACCCACCGCACGGGCCACCACGCCTCCGGCAGGCGTGAACAAATGCGTGATCAACGGGCAGACGGTCTACACGGAAGCACCGTGCGGGCAGGCGATGCGCGCGCTCGTGGGCAATGCGCCCACCGATGCGCCGGTCAATGCTCGTCAACGCGAGATGGAAGAGGCTGCGGCAGCAGCGAAGCGCGCGGAAGAGCAGCTTGCGCGGCAGTGGGATCAGCGGATGGCGCAGCGGGATCGGGACTTGGCGGCTGAGCAGGTTGCTGTTCAGCAGCAGGTCAGCAGTGTTAATGCGGAGTGCGCGCGGCTTAAGGCGGATCGAGATGGGATTTTGCGGCTGTCTGTGACTACGCAGCAGATGTCGCCGTGGCGGGACAACTTGAACTACATCCGTAAGCGGATGAATGAGCTCCATTGCTAACAAGCCACTTCTTTCGCGAACAGGTGGTGTCAACGTGCAATGCGATTTGGCGCCGATAGAGCAAAGCTTGTGGACCAATTTCCAGGACGGGGATGCAATTGACAGAAGCGGAGTTGCGGGACCGCATAGCAGAAAACGTTGCTTTGCTTGAGGAAGGGTTGCAGCTCCTCAATAAGGAGCAATACATACCAAATTCGCTTGGCACTCGGAGCTTTGTGGACCTATATGCTCGGGACTCGCGAGGTCATCACGTACTGATAGAGCTCAAGAGGAGCGACGCGGCTGCTCGTGAAGCTATCCACGAGGTTCACAAGTACGTTGAGGGGGTGAAGCGGCATCTTGGTGCTCGTGACGCAGAAATTCGTGTCATCGTTGCGTCTACCGAATGGCGAGAACTGGTGGTGCCGTTTTCTCGCTTTGTGGCGGACACCGAGCTCGACGTCTTGGGGCTCCACTTGACCGTAGATCCGTTGTCGGGGCAGGTTACTGCGTCCCACGCAGCCTTGCTCCCCGTAACTCAGGGGCGTTTTATTGCTCCTTGGCACGACGTGAATTGGTATGAGAGTGAGGAGGCGTTAGCTGCGGGCATCACCTCCATCGAGGCTTCATGTGCCGCTAAGAGAGTTGAGGACTTTGTCATCGTGGTTCTTCGTCCAGCACAGCCAGCGTCGTCTGACCACCAGGCAATGATGTGGTCCGTCATTCGAGGGTTAGGCCAAGCCGACGAAGACGAGCTGAACTCTTCTCCTGTGCTACCCACCTACGAATTCATTGCCTACTTTGCGCAGCAACTTACTGAGGAACAGTGCTGGCTCATACTGGAGCGTGAGCCGGATGTCCTCGCTGAAGCGAGGGAAACCACTGACGGAATGAGTGAGGAAGAAAGGCTGCATCACCTCTATGAGGAAATCGCTTGTCTCGATCCACGTCCCCTTTGCGATCATCTCGAAATTGGATATCCGGCGAAATTTTCCAAGTTCATGGATAGCCTCAATTGCACCGTGGAAGTGATTCATCGTTACGGAGTCTTCCGGCGCAACACGCTACTCCAAGATGAGGCGATTCTGTCCGAGTTGCGAGGAGAGGACGGTTCAACCGGGCAACGGTTCAAGCGGACCGTGAGCGTCGCCAGCCGTGCGCACATGGCCTCGGCAAAAACGGATCTTGAGAACTGTCTGGCTGAGAATCCTGCCTGGAAGGCACATGTGCTCAGGGCCCTCGGCGAAGTGGAGCGAGAGTACCCCTCAGCGGAATTGGATATATCCGTCTTCAATCCCGCCACTGGACTCCTCACGCTTTACTACTCGACTACGCGCGAGGATGGGTTCTTGTACGTTCCTACCTATCACATAGTTGTAAGAGACCCGGACCCGGTTCGCATGTACTACGGCGTCCTGCAACCAAACGGCTCGCCACTGTCGTCGCAACGGATTCTTCAAACGTACTACGACGGCGATCTGACGGGGTTACTCATGACGATGACGTGGGGCGGGCATGAGTCACGTGACGCCGACATCGTGGAAGATATGGGGCTGGCCTATCGGTCTTTCCGTTGTGACATATTGGACGCAGATAGGAGGTTCTTCGCTCTGCGTGAGGAAAGATGGCGTCCGTGTGATGCCGTTATGCCAATCGGACCATTCTATGACTACATCGCCGAAAACGAGGCATCCGTACGGCAACTAGTCTTCAAGATCTCGCAGCACGATAGGGGAGGAATCGTTGATCTCAGCTCCGTCGATCTCATTTTGGACGAGCTAGCCGATCTAGATCGAGGTAGGCAGCTTGGACAGCATTTCGCCGGTGCTCCCGAAAATTGCGATGTGTGTGGTTGCACGCTCGCTGAGCAGAAATACATGGCCGACACCAAAGTACCTGGCGGTGGCGACGCTTGGGGCTGCATGTGTGGAGACTGCTTTGTCCTATCAGGCGGCCGGTTTGGTTGGGGCCTAGGTCAGCTGTACATTCGAGAGGACGAAGAGTGGTTGCTTGTGGCTGGCTTTCCGCCAGAAGAAGGCATGCATTGACATCTCGATGTTGTGTCTTGGAGTGGAAACTAACCCACAAACGGGGAAGGGGCAAAACAAGCGGCGATGTCAAAAGAACCCGCAAAGCCCTATGGCTTGCGGGTTTCTATTGCTGGCGTTGGCCCAGATTCGAACTCAGTTGGCCCGCCTTGTGCAGGCTTTCCCACATCTAAGCCACCATCTGCAGCCCCTCACCTCACTCCCCAGCCGCCTCCTCCACCTTCTTCCGCGGCCCCCGGCTAAACCGCGCCGACAACGTCCGTCGCGCCGATTCCAACCCTTCGCCCTTACCCGCAACCTTCAGGTACGTGTAACCCTCCAGCGCGGCCGTCATCAGATCACTACCCATTGCCAGTTGCGAATCCTGCATCCGTTCCAGCAACTTCTCCACGCGGGCGAGGCGAGGGCGCAGGGTGTCAAAGCCCACCAAGTCACGTCGCATTTCCTGCAGGTTGAAATTGGCAGGAAGCACGCCGGGGTTGTTGCTCAGCAGTTCCACTGCCTGGCGGCAGAACGCTTCGGACTTGTCGCCCATCTTCATGAGCGTGCTGCGCTGCTCGACTGACAGGCCAATCAGGCCAACGAGCTTTTCTTCCAGTGTCTTTAGCGCGCCGTCAATGGCGGTCAGGTCGGTGGCGCTGGGTTGAAACGAGATCAAGTTCTGAGACATTGCGTTCCTTCTAAAGCGGATATCAACGTCATGCCGATTGGCACAACGCGGTGAGGTTGGCTACCGCTGCGGCGTATCGCAATGCTGTACACAACTTTTGACGGAAAGCGCCCGCACATGGGGCGAGCAAGCCCGCTCACGCCGCTCGAATGTTGGAGCGTGAAGCGCGAGCCTCGGAATGTCGAATTCGACTCTCTGACACTGACGCTCGAGCTTCAGACGGTGGAACGTGACCCTCAGACAGTGAAGTTCGAGTGTTTTCGGCTCGAAGGCGACCTTCTGACCGTCGAGTTCGACTCTTTGACACTGACGTTCGACCCTCAAACAGTGAAACGCCAGTGTTTGAGCCTCGCGTTCCACTCTTCGAGGGTGAAGCGCCCCTGTTTGAGGGTGAAGCGTGACCTTCGGACCGTCGCTCCCGACGAATCAAGAATCCAACTTTCGCCGCTGCCCCCATCGCTATAATCCATTCCGCTGCCGCACCAACGGCAGTCGGGTTTGGCGACTCGACATACTCACAACGAGCGTCCGCTTGGCGGATACGCTCGGGCACACTCGCGCATGCCTCCTATGGCGGGCCGGGTGGGGAGACCGCAAGGTCTGCCGGTTGCCGTGAGTACCGGTTCGCCAGCCCCGCCGTCAGGCCCGCCACCTTCGTCTGGCGACGAGAAGGCGGACCTCCAATCAATACTCACGGAGGCGCCTATGCCTATTGCAGACGAGACGCGACCAGCGTCGTACCCATCTCCACCCGCATCACCCAGCCCACGGCCCACGTCGTCCGACGCAGGCAGGCTCACCAAAAACCGCACCTACCTGAACGGCGCAATCGCAGCGCAGGCGTATCTCAAGCGCACACGCACCGCCATGCGCACCCACGGCCAATGCCGCCCGGGCATGCTGCGCGAGCAGCTTCAACATCTGTCCGCGCACGCATTTCCGCCAGCGTTCATCAAAGGCTTTGTGGATGCGATTGACGCGTACGTATCGATGTCGCTCGGGGGACGCGATGTCGATCCGCAATCGTGGGACGTGCTAGCCGCCATAGAGCGGCGGGGCTACAGCCAATAACAAGAGATTGACGCATTCCCGTGACGGGCGGGAATGCCTGTGTGGGGTCGAGCGGCAGTTGGGCGGGGGGTGTTGGATTTGTCTGCCCCCGACCGGAGATGACGACCACCTCACGGCATCGTCGGGGGGTTACGGTCTAGGCCGAATGCGAACGATCTAGAAAAGGGGGTGCGCGTTGGTTGACCCGTCTTTGGGTCTTTGAAGGGGGCGCACGCAATTGACTGGACCGCTTGCACGGCAGCTTCATCTAGCAGGGCGTTGCCGGAAGATCGTTTGACACGCACGCCGGAGATGCTTCCATCCGATTCGATCACGCCCGACACAACACCCGCGCCTTCTATGCGCATGCGGCGTGCCTCGGCGGGATAAACCAGCGACGGGGCTGTGCATCCGACAGCCGGTGGACGTGTTGCCGGCGAACCGTTTTCTGGCGGAATGGGTGGCTGGCTTGCGCACCCAGCCAACAACACAAATGGCACGATGCACGCAAGCGGTGGCACGCGATACAGCATGAATCCCCCTGTCTTTACCAAGACTACGTTGGTCTGATTGTTCTGCTCAGCAACTGGGATCGTAGACGAAGAGCGTGAACGGAGCGTGGCGTCAGACGGCCGTTGAAGCTCACCGCCTGATGCACGAATCGGAACTTGGAAGAGGCCCCCATCGCTATAATCCATTCCGCTGCCGCACCAACGGCAGCCGGGTTTGGCGACCTGCATATCAGTTCTTAGAGAGGCTATCGCGCAAGCGATGGTCCGCTTCTGCTCGCTTGTGTTGTCTATGGCGGGCCGGGCGGGGAGACCTTCGGGTCTGCCGGTCGTTCTCTAAGGGCCGGTTCGCCAGCCCCGCCGTCAGGCCCGCCACCCTTCGTCTGGCGACGAATGGCGTGCCTCCACTGCCACTTAGAGAGGCCGACATGCCACCTGTCGAAAGCGGGCACCGCCCCGCGTCCTACCCATCTCCACCCACATCACCCAGCCCACCGCCCACGTCCTCCGACACAGGCAGGCTCACCAAGAACCGCACCTACCTGAACGGCGCCATCGCAGCGCAGGCGTATCTCCGGCGCACACGCGCCGCTATGCGCAGCCACGGCCAATGCCGGCCGGGCATGCTGCGCGAGCAGCTTCAACATCTGTCCGCGCACGCATTTCCGCCAGCGTTCATCAAAGGCTTTGTGGATGCGATTGACGCGTACGTATCGATGTCGCTCGGGGGTCGCGATGTTGATCCGCAGACGTGGGATGTATTAGCTGCCATAGAGCGGCGAGGCTACAGCCAATAACAACAGATTGACGCATTCCCGTGACGGGCGGGGATGCCACAGTGGTTAGGGCAGGGGAGAGGGAGCGTGCTGCGTCAGCTGAAGATCACAGCGCGCGACGCGCCAAGCGAAGAGGCCGGCACGTAACGCGCACCCCATCAGCGTTGGAAGTTCTCCGCCAATTCCTTCAACACCTGGACGAAGGCCTTGCTCGCCGCCGTCCGATACGCATCCTTGCGTTGCAGCAGCACGGCCGTGCGGGCCGGCAGCGGCGGGTCGAGCAGCACGGGGTGCAGCTCGGTATGCTCGCGCGCGACGCCGTCGGGCAGTACGGTTGCGAGCTGCCCACGCCGAACGATCTCAACGATCGCACTGATCGAACTGACCTCGATGGCGACCTGAGGGCGAATCTGGTTTCGCGAGCAGTATTCGTCGATGTAACGCCGCGTCGCGAACGCCTTGTTCAGCAGCACCAGCCGTTCGTTGGCGAAGTCCTGCGCTGACAGCGGCTTGCGGCGCTTTGCGCGCACGTGGCCGCCGCCGACGACGAGGCTCAGCGTCTCGCGAAACAACGGCTCGCTTTCGATTTCCGCGCTGTGGGAGGACTCGAACGCGATGCCGGCGTCGAGCCTGTCATCGGCGAGCTGCGCTTCGATCTGATCCTGCGTGATTTCCTGAATGTCGATCGCAATGCCGGGATGCAGGCTATAAAAACGATCGATCGCAGGGCCGACGAGATACGCCGTGAAGGTCGGCGTCACGGCAAGGCGCAGATTGCCACGGCTCAGTTCACCGACGTCCTGTATTGCTCGCACGCCCGCATCCAGATCCTGCAGCGCGAGCTTCGCATAGCGCATCCACGCCGCACCGGCGTCTGTGAGTTGCACGTTCCGCCCTGAACGGTCTAGCAACTGAGTGCGCAGCGCGTCTTCCAGTTGCCGTATCTGCTGCGACAGCGTGGGCTGCGAAACGTGCAGCGCCTCGGCGGCGCGCGTGAAATTGCGGTGTTCCGCGACGGCCAGGAAGTAACGGATATGACGCAACAGCATGGCGAACTCCCTCGTCCTCTAACTATTGGTATTGCCTATGGTGAGAATCATAAACTCGTCTTGGACACTATGACGGGGCGGGTCCATTCTCTGTTCAACGCATCGCACTGACCGACGTTGCGAACGCCAGATTGAATGGAGCAGACCATGCGAGAGATCATCGACGGTTTTCTAAAGTTTCAACGGGACGTCGTGCCCACACGCAAGGCGTTGTTCCGCAAGCTGGCCACCAGCCAGACGCCGCGCACACTGTTCATTTCTTGCTCCGATAGCCGCATGGTTCCTGAACTGGTCACGCAGCGCGAACCGGGCGACCTATTCGTGATTCGCAATGCCGGCAACGTCGTGCCTTCGTTCGGTCCAGAGCCTGGCGGCGTGTCGGCTACGGTCGAATATGCAGTGGCCGCGCTTGGCGTGACGGATGTCGTGATATGCGGCCACTCGGACTGCGGCGCGATGACGGCCATAGCGACGTGCAAGTGCCTGGACCATATGCCCGCCGTCGCGAACTGGCTGCGCTACGCGGACTCGGCAAAGCTCGTCAACGAGTCGCGTGAACATGCGAGCGAGCGCGCGCGCGTCGACTCGATGGTGCGCGAGAACATCATCGTGCAACTCAACAACCTCAAGACCCATCCCTGCGTTGCACTGGGGCTCGCGCAGGGCCGCCTCAATCTGCACGGTTGGGTCTACGACATTGAATCCGGTTCGATCGACGCGCTCGACACCGCGACTCGCCGGTTCGTACCGCTCGCGGCGCATCCCGATGTCACCGCAACACCCGCCGAGTGCGTGGCTGCGCACTGATTTCCAGCGCGTTATTCCGACTGCAGATCTCACCACGTTGACTTATTCAAGGAGCAACATCATGACCCAATCGCAAGTCACGCCGAACGCGCGCGAAGCGTTGACGGAAACCATCATCGACGCGAAGGTGCGCAAGAACCTCACGTTTGAAGCCATCAACGAAGGCACGGGCTTGAGCGTCGCGTACACGACAGCCGCGCTGCTCGGTCAGCACGCGCTGCCGGAGAACGCGGCGAAGCTGATCGGCGAGCGCCTTGGACTCGACGCCGACGCCGTGCGCTTGCTGCAAACCATTCCCGTGCGCGGCAGCATTCCGGGCGGCGTGCCCACCGATCCCACCATCTACCGCTTCTACGAAATGGTGCAGGTGTACGGCTCGACATTGAAGGCGCTCGTGCACGAAAAATTTGGCGACGGCATCATCAGCGCAATCAACTTCAAGCTCGATATCCAGAAGGTGCCGGACCCCGAAGGCGGCGAGAGTGCCGTCATCACGCTCAACGGCAAGTACCTGCCGACCAAGCCGTTCTGAGTTCATCGCGTCGCGGGTCGGGCGATCCGCAACGCACGAAGTGCAATGCAACCCAATCGCTAATCTGAAAAAGGAGAGCCGTCATGTCGACTCAACAGCCAGCAGTTCGTCCGCCGCTTCCGCCGTTCACGCTGGAATCGGCCAAGGAAAAGGTCCGTCTTGCAGAAGACGGCTGGAATTCGCGCGATGCCGCCAAGGTCGCGCTCGCCTATTCGCTCGATACGAAATGGCGCAATCGCGCAGAGTTTGCGAACAATCGGGCGGAAGCGCAGGCGTTTCTCGATCGCAAATGGAAGAAGGAGCACGAGTACCGTCTGATCAAGGAACTGTGGGCATTCGGCGGAAATCGCATTGCCGTCCGCTACGCCTACGAATGGCACGACGACTCGGGCAACTGGTTCCGGTCCTATGGCAACGAGAACTGGGAGTTCGGCGAAGACGGCCTGATGCAACGCCGCTATGCGTGCATTAACGACATGCCGATCAAGGAATCCGAGCGCAAGTATCACTGGCCGCTGGGGCGTCGTCCGGACGATCATCCTGGCTTGAGCGATCTCGGCCTCTGAGACCTCGCGACATGCGCAGCGCACCCACGCTTAGGGCGTGGCGCGCGCTGTGGCGATCGGGACGCGTTGGGTACGTTTCGATGTCGCTCAGGCCGCGATGTCGATCCGCAGACGTGGGATGTATTAGCTGCCGTACAGCGGCGAGGCTCCAGCAAATAACAACCGATTGATGTATTCCCGTGACGGGCGGGGATGCCTGAGTGGGATCGGAGTGGCGTTGGGCGTTGGCCGCTGGAGCTGCCCGCTTGCGGCCATGAGTCGCCGCCAGAGGCCTAGACACCAGTCATGGAATTGAAACGTTGAAGACAGCCATCAAGAGGCATTCGTGACGGCATGACATCCATGCGCAGATGTCTGCCGAGCATGAATCGCAGTCACGAACGCGGACAGAAAGCCGCGCATTTCGGACTGCCGCTCAGGCAGCTTCAGTCCGGTTTTGATTTCGTCTGGCGTTTTTCCAATCAACGGGATGCGCAAAAACACGTCTTCGAGAAATTGATCGCTGACAGTGGACAGCACCAGCCGGAGCGATGTGAGCATGTCGTCGCCACGATGCGATGCATGTGCGAGCGCAATGGGCTTCCCGATGACTTCGAATCGCGACACCATCCAGTCGATGACGTTCTTGAGCCCTCCCGGAATAGCGCGAACGTATTCGGGGCTGGCAATAATGATGCCGTCGCATCCGGACACGAGTGTCAGGAATTCCAGCACTTCGGCTGGTGTCTGTTGCCCTTCCAGGTCAGGCGAAAAGACCGGCAAGGTGTCGAGGCGATGGAATACCGATAGCTCGACGCCCTCAGGGGCAACGTCTTGCAAGCCGAACAGTAGCGCCGTGTTGACGGAATCGCGGCGGGCACTGCCGGAGATGGTGAGGAGCTTCATCTGGTTTTCCTTTAGAGACATCCTGCCGCGCGCCGGGCTGTCTGGTTCGATACGCTCGAAACGTCCCGCCGCCCCTCAGCCTTTCAACCCGTCAGCCAAACTTGCGCGCCGCATCGCGCGCCAAGCCGGAACCGATCCCGCCGAACAGATCGCCCTCGACGCGCCGCGCCGACGGCAGCACTTGCGCCAGTTGCTCGCGCAGCAACGGCACCCCGCTGGAGCCGCCGGCAAAGAGAATGGTATCGACGGCTTCCGCTGCGACGCCCGCCGTCTTCAGCATCGCCTGCACCGTCGAGACCGTCTTGCCGACCAGCTTCCCAATCGACTGGTCGAAATCCTCACGCGTGACGGGCTGCTTCAGCTCGGGCGCGATGCGGTGCAGGTCGATCTCCGCCACCGGGGCATCCGACAGCGCGATCTTCGCGGCTTCCACCTGGATGGCCAGCCAGTGGCCGGCGCGCTCGCGGATCAGGCGGATGAGGCGGTCGAGTTTTTCGGTGTCGGCGGCATCCCGGTAATTGTCCATCACTACCGCCCACGCCTTGCGCGTGTACACGTGGTTGATGGTGTGCCAGCTCGCCAGGTCGAAATACTGGCCAGACGGCATTGCCTTGCCGTTGCGCAGCGTGCTGTTCAGGCCAAGTAGCGGCATCACGCTGGCCAGGCTCAGGGCGCGGTCGAAGTCGGTACCGCCGATGTGAACGCCGCCGTTGGCGAGGATGTCCTCGCGGCGGTCAAGGCGTTTCGCGCGTTCGGGCGACAGGCGCACGAGCGAGAAGTCCGACGTACCGCCGCCAATGTCGGCCACCAGCACAAGTTCTTCACCGCTGATGCCGGCCTCGTAGTCGAACGCGGCGGCGATGGGCTCGTACTGGAAGGCGATCTCGTCGAAGCCGGCGTCGCGCGCGATGTCCGCCAGCGTGTCTTCGGCGAGCTGATCGGCCTTGGAATCTTCGTCGATGAAGAACACCGGGCGGCCCAGCACGGCGCGGCGGAATTCATGGCCGGCGGCATGCTCGGCGCGCCGCTTGAGTTCGCCGATGAAATGCGCCAGCAGCTTGCGGAAGGGCATGGCCTGGCCCATGACCTCGGTGCTGTCGTCCATCATCGAGGTGCCGAGCAGGCTCTTGAGCGAGCGCATCAGGCGGCCCTCGTAGCCGGCAAGATAGTCTGCCAGCGCGGCACGGCCGTAGCTGACCGTCGGGTCTTCGGCGTGAAAGAAGATGACGGAAGGCAGCGTAGCCTTGCCGTCTTCGAGCGGCAGCAGGGTGGGTGCGTCCGGTCTCAGCCAGCCGACGGTGGAGTTGGACGTGCCGAAATCGACGCCGCAGGCGTTTGACATCATAGGATTGTGGCTTCTGGAGTGCAGCAGGAGGCATGCGCCTGCACGGGGTGTCAGGAGCGGGCGCCACCAGCGAGAGGGGCGCTATTGTAGTGGCTTTGTGCGACGGAGCCCCTCACGGCGGCCGCTGTTCGCGGGCAAAACGCGGCCGCTGAGAGTCCGCGAGAGATGCCCAGGGACTGTCCATGGTCCCCAGTCCCGAAATACCCCAAAAAAAAAGAATCCTTTTGCGCTGACGGTGCCTCTATGAAGCCGTCACCAGCACAACAGAAGGATGTGTCCATATGTTCTATCTCAAGCGGAATCTGCCCACCACCGAGCGATTGATTCGCGCTTCCGTGGGGCTCTGCACAGCCGTCGCTACAGCAACGCTGGCGCCCACGCCCTGGGGCATGATTGCCGGCTACGCGACTGCAGCGATTCTGGCAGGCACAGCAATTGTCGGCTTTTGTCCGGCCTGTGCGCTTGTTGGAAGAACGCCAATAAAGAACTGAAATGATACGTGCCTCTGATGAGCTTATTGAGGCGGCTTGCGCTGGCAACCAGGCTGCAATCTCTCGACTGCTGGCAGTGTGTCAGCCCGATCTAAAGCGGTTTGCGAGACGAACGTGCACAAATAGTGAGGACGCTGAAGACGCCGTGCAGATCGCCTTATGGCGGGTGTATCGAAAAATTGGCGCGCTACGAACGGCGGCGGCGTTTGCGAGCTGGCTATTCCGCATCGTCGAAAGGGAATGCTACCGATTCTTTACCCGGAGAAAAGCGTCCATTCCCTTATACGAGGCAGATTTGGATGCTGTTCAGGCACCCATGATCCCAAGGGATTTGCAAACGGATCTCACCACCGCAATCCAGACGCTTCCTCAGAACTATCGCGTGGTTCTCATTCTGCGGGATGTTGATGGACTCACAGCGCCGGAAGTGGCGGCCGAGCTAGGGTTGACCGTTGAAGCAGTCAAGAGCCGGCTGCATCGTGCCCGTTCCATGGTCCGCGAGAAACTTGTCGCAAGCGGATATTGGAATTCTGCAATGGATTCTGAAAATGAACGGTAATTTAAAACAGCAGACATCAGTGATGAGTGAATACCAGTCGCCCAAGGACTTCCAGAACATTCCAAAGCTTCTTGCCCTTGCGAAGGAAGAAGGCAACGCTTTTATGGCCTTCGATCATGCCGCAAAGCGCGCTGATGGTTTGATTCCGCCAAAAATCAGGGAGTTCATATCCCTCGCCGTGAATCGCCCCGACTTTCCTAGACACCCGCGAGCCGTTGGGAATGGCGTTGTTCGAACTCTACCGGTGATAGACCGTTGGCGCTCGAATGGCGCCGTGTTGGGTTGTAAAACATCTCGATGTAGTTGAAGACATCGGACTTGGCCTCCTGCCGGGTGGCATAGATCTGCCGGCGCACCCGCTCGCGTTTGAGTAACTGGAAGAAGCTCTCCGCCACTGCGTTGTCGTGGCAGTTGCCGCGCCGGCTCATGCTGCACAGCAGGTTGTGCTCGCGCAGGAAGCTTTGCCAGGTGTGGCCGGTGAACTGGCACCCCTGATCGGAGTGAATCAGAACCTGCTGGTGCGGGCGCCGCCGCCATAGCGCCATCAGCAAGGCATCCAACGCCAACTGGGTATCGATGCGCTGCCCCATGGACCAGCCCACGACCATGCGCGACCAGAGATCGATGACCACGCTCAGATACAGCCAGCCTTCGTGTGTGCGGATATAGGTGATATCGGTCACCCAGGACTGATTCGGGCCGTCGACCGTGAATCGCCGTTGCAAGTGGTTGGGCGCGACCACCGCCGGCTTGCCGGCCCACCTCGCCGGACGCCGCCGGTAGCCCGATTGCGAACGCAGCCCCTCGGCCTTGAGCAGCCTCGCCACGCGGTGCTTGCCGCAGCGCTCACCCAAGTCGCGCATGTCCAGGGTGAGCTTGCGATAGCCATAGACCCCGCCGCTCTCGAACCACGCCTGCTTGAGCAGGCCAAGCAGGCGCTGGTCGTCCCTCGCACGCGGGCTCAAGGGCTGCGCCTGCCAGGCGTAATAACCGCTGGGATGCACCGCCATCGCTTTGCACAGACGGCGCACGCTGTATTGACCCGCGTGCGCCTTGATGAAGGCGTACCTCACCCGGATTGCTTGGCAAAGTACGCTGCGGCCTTTTTTAGGATGTCGCGCTCCTCGGTCACCCGCTTGAGTTCAGCCTTGAGCCGGCGCACCTCCTCGGATTGCGATACCTGCCCTTGCGGCTCTGCCACGGGCTGGCGTCGCTGTTTGATCCACTGGTACAGGCTGTGCTGGCTCACGCCTAACCGCTGCGCGACCTCGGCCACGCTGTGGCCTCTATCCACGACCTGATTGACCGCCTCGACCCTGAATTCTTCGGTGTATCTCTGTGCACTCATCGCACCTCCTGTCTAACCTCTAGTTTGAGGCTCACAGGTGTCTACTGGGGCCGGGGCGATTCACCGTTGCTCTTACTACGCAATGTTCCTACTGCCTTGATGTCCATACGAAGGCCGCCAAAAAGGCCGGGGCTACGGCTGAAGAACTTGCAGAATTGATTTCAATTGCAGCAGCGGTCCGAGCTGGCGCAACAATGGGACATGGCCTGATGGCGATCCGCCTGTTTGAAGAGGCATAAAAGGCGTTCGCCCGCATAACTGCGGTGCGCTATCCGATAGCTCCGTGCGCTGCCTGACACGCAGCGCCTCAAGAAATACCCGGGCCCACGATCCCGATATCGGAGTAGAGTGAGGGACGGATATCAGCGGGGCGCGTCGTCGGCCCCGGCACAAGAGAAATTTGCCTCGCCTCTGATCGACGCGTCGCGGACGTTCCACCTCGATCCAGCCTCCCAAGCTGCCTCTCCGAGTCGTTTTTCCAGCACGGCTCGCACTTCACCCGCCCCCGGGCATTCTCGCCTTGCCATCAGAGCACCAAGGGCGTAGCCCGGCCCGCTCGCTTTTCCTATGGGAGATCCACCATGGATACCTACCCGACATCCTTCTACAAAGGGTTCGCGATTTACCCCCTGATTTACCCGTTCAACCCACCACGCGAGTGGCACGAGAAACGCCCCGACCGCGCGTACAGCGTCTCGGTCGTCATCTGTCTTGAAGGCGAGACGATGGACGATGAGCGCTCCCGCGTCTTTCGTCTAAGAGGCGAGCCATGGGACAACGTAGGCGCTGCGAAGCGCGCGGCCACGCAGGGCGCAGAGGACATCATCGATGGGCTTGTGCCGGGCCAATCGATGGTCGGCGAGTAGACCGTTCGATGAGGTCAAATTCGAAGGTCTGTCCGGTGGCGCTCTCAAAGGCCACCGTCTACGCAAGCGACCCAGCCATGCCGGGCGTCAGGAGCTCGAATGGTTCGAATGCAGTACTCAATCTGCCTGGCTTATGAGATTCGCGATCAGGCCGCAGACTTCATCTTCAATTTTCACGCGACGCAGACCGCACGGCAGACAATCGTTGCTGAATCGCTGCAACTGACCCCCGCGATTCCGACCACGCTTCAGACGTAACCGACCTCGCGTCGAGGTTCAAGCGCTCACCAGCTCTGAGCCCAGGGCCGATATGCCAATGGTGACTGACCAAGCAATCTGCACTTGGGAAAGCCAAAGCGGTTAGCTGTGTTTGTTGTGGAGTTGCGGCGCGTGCTCGACGTCGGCGGGTTAGAAACTGAGGTGCACCCAGCGCGGCGTCGACGCGATGTTGCGCCGTGAACTGGCCGCAAGCACTACGCCCGCGAGGACTCTGCAGCGTTGGCCAATTTCGCCATTGCTTGCGTTGCTGAACGAAGCGATTTATCGCCCATCTGACTGGCAAGTTCGGCTTTGGCTGAACTCCACACCGGGAGCGCATCCGCCACGAGTCGACGCCCAGATGTCGTGAGGGTCAACTGCTTTCCAGCTCGGCCGCGTCCGCCAGTGGCGTGGACCAAATCTCGGCTTTCCAGATTCTGGACAGATCGGCTGAGGGTAGTGGGGTCGACCCCGGCCTTATCCGCTAGCTCAACCAGCGTCGTCCCCTCGGCTTCACCGATACCAACCAACAGGCTGAACTGCTCCGCCGTTAGCCCGAGCGGCTTGAAACTGGCGTTGTAGTAACGCGTGAGTGCGCGCGCCGTTGCGCGTGCCTGGAAGCCCGGACACTCCGCTGCAACGTCTTTCAAAGCTTCTGGATCGAAACCCTTCATGTCTACCCCGTTTGACAATCCTGCCTTCCCTTAATAATGTATATGCATTATTTCGGAGGCACAATGCCAGCATACGTACACGTCAATCTACGCATCATCGACTTTGCCAAGCAGGCGGCGCTTGCTCCGCGATTTCAAGCTGCGCTGCAAGAGGCGGGCGGGCGAATCTTGCATTTCGGCCCTGTTGCGCAGGTTCTGGAGGGGGATGAAGACCCATTGCCGATGGCCGGTGTGTTCGAGTTCCCGACGCTGGCCCAAGCGCTAGCTTTCTACAATTCCGAGACATATGCGCCGATCAAGGCCGATCGTCAGGAAGCCCAGCAAGCGCGGATGTTCGTTGTCGAAACGCTGTCGTGATTGACGGCTTCAGGCCAGGCACGATCAGTCGACAAGCGAGGCTTGGTGGCCTACACAATCAGTGACTTCCTCGGCAACGTGGTGTGGCACCCGTCGACGACCACGCGCATCCTTCATGTTGGGTGCGGGGTGAACAACCACGTCAGCCACATCAAGCTGTGCGTCTCGTCGGACAACAACAACAGTGTGTTTGTACGGTTGCCCGTGACCTGGTTGGAGCTCGAGCGGATCGTGGCCGACGAGATTTCGTTGCATGCGCGGAGCCGGCTGGCGAAGACCTATGGGGGTGCGCATTCCCCCCCTGGCGGGCGGAAACGCCAAAGCGGCTACGTGACGCCGTCGCAGGGGCGATCACCTGAGGGACGGCCCTTGCATAGCTGGTCAACGCACTATACGATCCATATATATTTCATATATTGGAGGGTGACGTGGGCATCGTGAACATTGACGACGATCTGCACGATCAAATACGCAAAGCGAGTGCAGTGGCGTGCCGATCCATCAATGCGCAGGCTGCTTTCTGGATCAAGATCGGCATGTTGTGCGAGATGAATCCGGCGCTGACTTTCAATGAGATCGTTGCGCGGGAATTCCGGGCCGCTGGCGTTGAGGCCCCGGCAGTCCGGGTTGCTTCCACATGACCAAGCGACCGGAAGAAATCGCGTTGCTGGCGGAATCCGGCAGGCTGCTGGCGGGTGTGTTCGGCTACCTGGACCAAGTGAGCTTGGCTGGCATGTCCACCATGCAGGTCAACGACATGGTCGACCGTTTCATTGTGGATGAACTGAGCGCGCGCCCGGCGAGCAAGGGGCAGTACGGCTATGCCTACGCGTTGAACGCTTCGCGCAACCATGTCGTCTGCCACGGCGTTCCGTCCCCCGCGGACATCTTGCAGGACGGGGATATCGTGAACTTCGATATCACGTTGGAAAAGAACGGGTTCATCGCAGATTCCAGCAAAACCTATCTCATCGGAGACGTGTCGCCATCGGCCAAGCGGCTCGTGCAGGTGACCTATGAGGCCATGTGGCGAGGGATCAAAGCCGTGCGCCCGGGCGCCACGCTGGGTGACGTGGGCCATGCCATCGAGCGGCACGCCAGGCGCAGCGGCTACTCGGTCGTGCGAGAGTATTGCGGACACGGCATTGGCCGTGAGATGCACGAACCTCCAGAAGTGCTGCATTGGGGCACGCCGCAAACCGGGTTGGTATTGCGCGAAGGCATGGTGTTCACCATCGAACCGATGATCAATCAAGGCCGCCGCTCCGTCCGGACCGAAGAGGATGGCTGGACGGTGGTCACAAGAGACGGGAAATTGTCGGCGCAGTTCGAACATACGGTGGCCGTGACACGAAACGGCGTACAGGTCCTGACGCTGCGCGCTGACGAAAGCCCCTTGCAGTGAAGCCCCACAACGGGCCATCAACAACTGACCCAAGCTCGCCACGGCAGCCTGAGCCGTTAGCCACGGTGTTACTCAGATGGCAAACCTTCCGGCGCGTAGCTTGCGACCAGGGCCATGCAGCGTTCCCGCAAAAAGGCACTCAGCGCCTTGATGGCGGGCGTCAGCTGCGCACGGTGGGCGCAAATCAAATGCAGCGGCGCGGGCTCGCCGTATTCCTGCGGGAATATCTCGACCAATCGCCCGGCCTTTAAATCGTTGATGAGGTCCAAGCGCGATTTATAGATCAGGCCTTCGCCTGCGACGGCCCAGCGGCGCACGGCATCGGCATCGTCGCTCACGCGATTTCCTGTGACGGCCACGGTGCGCTCACCGCCGGGCAGGGTAAAGCGCCAGCGTTCATGGACTTGCTCGCTCCAGATATACCGAAGGCAGTTGTGTCGTCGCAGGTCATCCACCTTGGCCGGTGCGCCGTGTTGTTCGATGTACGAGGGCGCTGCGCACAACGCACGCCGGTTGGTGTCGAGCAGTTTGATGGCCAGCAAGGATGAATCCGGCAGCGCCCCATAGCGCACGGCAAAGTCCAGCGGCTGGCGGATGAGATCGGCCGCCCGGTCGCTCAATTTCAAGTGCACCGATAAACCAGGGTGCTGGTGCTGAAAATCGTCGAGCCACGGCAGGAGCAGGTTTCTCCCGAAATCGGACGGAGCAGACAGCCGCAGCGGGCCGGAGAGTGCTTCCCGGCCACCGGCCAGCGCTTGTTCGCCTTGCTCCCGCGCACCCAGCATGACGCGCGCGTGCGGCAGGTAGCGCTCTCCAGCCTCTGACAACTGCATGCTGCGCGTGGAACGCGTGAACAGACGGGCGTCCAGCGCCTTTTCCAGCCGCTGCACAGACGCGCTTGCTTGCGCAGGCGCGATGTTCAGTTGGCGGGCAGCCTCTGAGAAGCTGCCGGCGTCGGCCGTGTGCACGAAGATTTGCACGTCGTCCAGGCGGATGATTTTCATTGAAATGCCGAAAGTGTTTGGGCATACCGCCCGTTTATCCGCATATCGCTGAAAGATAGCATGGCCCTCATCCACTCTTTGGAGAACGTGCATGAAAGCCATCGGTTTCTATCAGAACCACCCCATCAGCCACCCGCAGGCGCTGCAAGACATTGAACTGCCGACGCCTGAACTGCGCGATCACGACCTGCTGGTGGAAGTCAAAGCGGTGTCCGTCAACCCGGTCGATACCAAGATCCGGCGGGGCGGAGACATCCCGGAGGGCCAAGCGCGCATTGCTGGCTGGGACGCAGCGGGCATCGTCCGCGCGGCCGGCCCGCTGGCCACGCGCTTCAAGCCGGGTGACCGTGTCTGGTATGCCGGCGACATCACGCGGTCTGGCACCAACAGCGAACTGCATGCGGTGGACGAACGCATCGTCGGCCCCATGCCGGCATCGCTGGATTTTGCGCAAGCCGCATCGCTGCCGCTGACAGCCATCACCGCGTGGGAACTGCTGTTTGATCGCCTGCGCGTCCAGGCTGCCGACCCGACCGAGAACAACGTGCTGCTGGTGACCGGAGCTGCGGGCGGGGTCGGCTCCATCCTGACCCAACTGGCGCGCGCGCTGACGGGGATGACCGTGATCGGCACGGCGTCGCGGCCGGAAACCCGTGAATGGGTGCTGGCGCATGGCGCGCACCACGTCATCGATCACCGTCAACCGTGGGCGCCGCAATTGGCAGCGCTTGGTTTTGATCACGTCACGCATGTGGCCGGGCTGAATCAGAGCGCCGCTCACGTGCCGCAGATCGCCGCTGTGCTGCGCCCCGAGGGGCAATTCGCCCTCATCGATGATCCGGTGGATCTGGACATCGGCCCGTTCAAGGGGAAATCCATTTCGATTCACTGGGAACTGATGTTCACCCGCGCCATGTTCACCACCGCCACCATCGCCCGACAGCACGCGTTGCTGCGTCGTGTGGCCGAACTGGTCGATCGCGGCGACATCAAGCACACCCTGACGCAGCGCATCGATGGCATCAACGCCGCGAGCTTGATCAAGGCGCATGCGCTGGTCGAAGCCGGAAACATGATCGGCAAAGTCGTTGTCGCCAACGCCTGAACCTTTCTGACGTCTGACAAGGAGCCTCACCATGACATCCCCCATCGTCCCAACGGCAACGATCAGCCTGGAGGCCGCGCAAGCCTTGCTGGCGCAGGCGCGTCGGGCCAGCGCCGCACGCGGGTTTGCCGCGACCATCGCCATTACCGATGCAGGAGGGCACCTGCGCGCGTTCGAGCGTGCAGACGCCGCGCCTTTCCTGACCGCTGACGTCGCCATCAACAAGGCATGGACGGCAGCCTCGTTCGGCCTGGCGACGCATCAATGGAACCAGTACATGGCCGAGCCCGCCGTTGCTCCGCTGGCGCACCATCCGCGCCTGATGCCGGTGGGCGGCGGCGTGCCGATCTTTTACGAAGGGCGTCTGGTGGGCGGCATTGGCATCTCCGGTGGCAGCGCTGCTCAGGACCACGAGGCGGCCGAGGAAGCATTGCGCAACGAAGGGCTTCTATCTTGAGCTGTGAGCGAGCCTATGCGCTGTTCCTCGGCGTTTGCAATGAGGCATGGGCGGTGACGTCCCGCCCAGCCGATGACTTCAACCGCGCCTTCAGTTCTTCGCTGGCTTGATGCAGCGCTGCACGCGTTGCAGGCACGCCGGCAAGTGCGTTGAGCAGGCCGGCAAGGGGCGCGTTGCCGCTGAGAATTGTTGAATTGCCTCGGCAGGGCCCCTTCCATAGACTCCGCCCCTGGAAACTTAAGGGGAGGCTCCTCCCTCTCCCTAGTCGTCCATGCAGTCCTAGCTCGCCTCGGCCACCCGTCCCGGCCGGGGCCCTTTTTTTGTGAGGCGGCATGCCGATGCAGCAGCAACGGCACGTCGCAGTACAGGACTGCTTTCCTCGACAACAATCAGTCTTCCCGCGCAAGCCGCGACAAGACGTCAGCGAGGGCGCGAATCTTGGGCTGGGCGGCTCGTTGGGATGGATGGACGACGAAGTACGACAAGCCGTTTTTCGCCACGTCGATAAAAGGCGTGACCAACGTCCCCGCCCGTAGGCGGTCTCTCGCCATCCGCGGATCACCTATTGCAACGCCATGCCTCGCCGCCGCAGCGGTGAGCGTCAACGCGAGGGTATCGAAAACGAGTCCACGGTCTGCGTCAATGTGCGGTGCCCCAACGCTTTCCAACCAGCATTGCAATCCTCATGGCTCTGCCCGGGATGGAGCAATGCCACATGAGCAAGATCGGCCGGCGATCTAAGCGATGCGGCCATCTCTGCGCAGATCTTCTCGCCGTTTCTCGGGTGGATGCACCCCGCGCCGTTCTTTGCGAAGGTCGATGCGGCATCTGGTGGAAGCAAAATCACGTCAATCGACATCTGCGTCAGCACGATGGGCGCCCGACGTGCGACCGGTTACTTCATCTATGACTGGGAGCTCAAAGATGGGATGGCGGTGCGCTTTGAGTGCGTCGATGTTTTTGAATTTGACGACAACGGGCTCATCGAGCGGATGATCATCGTCTACGACACCCATCCGATTCGCATTACGGTGGGCGACAAATACGCGTAGCCAATCTAAGTCGTTCGGAGCTGGCGACACCCCACTCTGACTAGAATGGGGGCCCGCCTACAGATGACCTCTCGAATGACGACGAAGCAAAGAGTTGCCATTGCGCTGCTTGGCGCGCTCGCCTGGATCATCATCGACCAGGCCACGAAGGCCATATTCAAGCAAATATTGACGCCCGGCGAAGTCGTGTCATTGCTTTCAGGAAGCCTTCTCGTTCTACCCACCTATAACCACGGCGCATTCCTAAGCCTCGGGGCGGGAATGTCCGATGCGACTCGCAATATCGTTTTCATCTATGGCGTTCTGGCGATTCTGGTCGGCCTGTTCGTGTGGCTGCTGCGTTCACCCAGGCTCGGCCGTACCGAAGTCATGGCGACAGCTTGCATTCTGGGTGGAGGGCTCAGCAACCTGTTCGATCGTTGTGTCTACGATGGCCGGGTTTTTGATTTTCTGAACATAGGCATCGGGCAGTTGCGAACGGGTGTGTTCAACGTCGCAGACATTGGAATCATGCTCGGCGTGGCGCTCATTCTCTTCCGTGGTGTCAAGCGCGGGCCGACTCTGCCAGGGGCCTCGGCGGCCTGAAGAATGCAGGCCCCCAGCGGGCCAGCTGTTCTGCTGCCCGCGAACCTGCCGGGCTACTGACGATCAACGGCGTTGAGGGCTTGGAGCACCGAGCGTCCGGCATCGGTAAGCCGTGCGCGGCGACGATGCCCCTCGGCAGAACGCGCCAGCATCACCAACTGCCGCTCCAGCAACGAATCCAATTCAGCGCGATTCATATCCACCTGCTCTGGCGACTGACTGACCAGCATCAAGGTGGCAAATTCGTGTGCACTCAGCATCTTTGTCTCCTAGTGACAAACAACCGTAACCAGGGGGCACGGTGCCAAATGCAGGCGCGCAACGCGCGCCCGCTTGCAAGGCAAACAACAGGCGGCGGCTCAGCCGGCCTGGACTTCGATACGCCGCGGCTTGGCTTCATCGCGACGCGGAATCGTCAGCTTGAGCACTCCGTCGCGCAACTGGGCGTCGATGCGCGAGGCATCAAAGTCCGGGCTCAGCACAAAGGTGCGCGAGAAATGCGGGTGTCGAACTTCGCCGTGCTGCAGGCGCAGTCCCGGCGGTGTGGACACCATCAACTCGGCATCGACAGTAAGCGTGCCGTCCTGCACGCGAACATCAAGCTTCTCGCGCGGGACGCCTGGCAGGTCTGCGTACAGCGTGATGCCCTGGCGGTTTTCGAAGATGTCGACGGGTGGCGCCAAGTGTGTCTGTCGCGCAGCCGCCTGTTCAGCCGTCTGCTTTGCAACCGCCGCCTTACCAGGCTGCACTTGGGTCGCCAATTGGGTGGTGTCGTTCATGATGTGCTCCTTCGTGCTTGCGCAAGGCGCGGCTCAGCCTTGCACCGTGATCTGACGCGGCTTCGATGCCTCCGACTTGCCCACGCTGATGGTCAGGCAGCCGTTGACGTACCGGGCGCTGACTTTGTCGGGATCGACGTCTTGTGGCAGCTCAATCACACGGCGGAATGCACCCGTGAAGCGTTCATCGGCATACACGCGCGTCTCGTCGGTGAGTTCGAAATCGGGGCGCTTGCGCTCGCCGCTGATCGTCAGCAGCCCCTTGTCGATCGAGACATCGATCTGCGCGGGGTCGAGCCCCGGGGCGAATGCGACGATCTCTACGGAGTCATCGGTACTGCCAATGTTGACGGGAGGAAAGGTGCCGATGCGCGTTGCGCGCAGGCTGGCGGGTGCCCCCGCAAAGAGAGTGGCCATCTGCCGTTGCAGGCGGTCGAATTCGCCCAGCAGATCGGTGCCAAAAAACAGATCGCTCATGGCTGGCTCCTGAAGGGCCCGCACGGAGACTGAACCGAACTACGCGCTCCAGTTCATCGGTCCGTGGCGGGCCACTGACAAACAAATCGAAACACGCAGCGCGAGAACCGCGACTGCATTGACGAAACCTAAAATAGGGAAGCAGGCAGAAATTTCAAGAGGCCATTGGACACAGCATTCGGAGGCTTCATGGACCTTTTCAGCGCAGTGCATGAACAGATGGACGCGGTGCGTCTGCCATTGGTCGCCGTCACCGTAACGGCGGCCCGGCGGGCGAATACGCCGCTTGTGGCGATCCTGCATTGGCACGGATTCCGCCGCGCCAGTCCGCTGGTGTTACCGGGAATCGATATTCCGCCTCGCTCGGTACCCAGCTCCGCCATTCAGCTGGGCCACGCCTGGCGCCACATCGAAACCATTGATGAAGTGCTGCTCGATGCAGCGTGGCGGCTGGGCGCATGGGACCTTGAGCGCGTCGAGCGACGCGGTTGCAACATGATCGGCGCATCGGCGGGTGAAGCGCTGGCCTGCCGTCAGGCATTCGGTGATTACGACGGCGCATCAGCAAACGAAACCCTGATCGACGGTGCGCCCGATCGCGGCGAGCTGATGCAGATTGCCGCAGACGAGGGCTACGTGCGCTGGTTGTTCCGTCCGGTCAAGGGCGGGGTGTGGCAGGCGCTCGAAGAGTCGGACGACACACTCGGGCCCGATGGAGGACGGCCGTCACCCTGTCCCGTCCTTCCAGTACCGCGCCAGCGGCACGGACGCGGCCGTACGGTCTATCGGTTGGGCGCCGTCCACCGCATTCTTTTGCCCTGATACATCTTGTTACAAACACGCCGTTCGCGAGCCTCTTGAAGTCGCCGCAGAGCGCTTCTATTTTGCAATCCGCCAAGTGTTTGGCACGGCTTTGTCAGCCCCGCCCAGGCGCCATGCTTGCAGGGTGTGCAAGCCGGATTCCCTTTTTTGGTGATCTATCGCTCAGGAGATGGAAATGAAGATTCGTCCCCTCTACGACCGGGTTATCGTCAAGCGAATCGAACAGCAGCGGACGACGGCCTCGGGCATTGTGATTCCTGATTCCGCCGCAGAAAAACCCGAGCAGGGTGAAGTCATCGCGGTCGGCACGGGCCGCCTGCTTCAGGACGGCACGCAGCGCGAACTCCAATTGAAAGTCGGTGACCAAGTGCTGTTCGGCAAGTACGCCGGTCAGACCGTCAAGGTTGATGGCGAGGAACTCCTCGTCATGCGTGAAGAAGACGTCATGGGCGTCATCGAAACCCACGCCGAGGCGGTTGCCAAAGCCGCCTGAAGCCTCGAGCCGCTCGCGGACACCGCCGGATATCGCCGGACACGCAAAGAGGCCGGTTGTTCGCGACGTGTTGAGTCAACGACTTATCCGGAGCAACAAACATGAGTGCAAAAGACGTCAAGTTCCACGACAGCGCGCGCGTCCGTATCGTCAAGGGCGTGAATGTTCTTGCCGATGCCGTGAAGGTGACGCTCGGGCCCAAGGGCCGCAACGTAGTCATCGAGCGCAGCTTTGGCGCCCCGACCATCACGAAGGACGGCGTGTCTGTCGCCAAGGAAATCGAGCTGAAGGACCGCTTCGAAAACATGGGCGCGCAGATGGTCAAGCAGGTCGCGTCCAAGACTGCGGACATTGCCGGTGACGGCACCACCACGGCCACCGTGCTGGCCCAGGCCATCGTGCAGGAAGGCATGAAGCACGTGGCCGCCGGCATGAACCCGATGGACCTCAAGCGCGGTATCGACAAGGCGGTGGCCGCAGTGCTCGATGAGCTGCGCAATCTGTCCAAGCCGATTTCGACCAACCGCGAAATCGCCCAGGTGGGCTCCATTTCGGCCAACTCGGACGAGGCCATCGGCAAGATCATCGCCGAGGCCATGGAGAAGGTCGGCAAGGAAGGCGTCATTACGGTCGAGGATGGCAAGTCGCTCGACAACGAGCTGGACGTTGTCGAAGGGATGCAGTTCGACCGCGGCTACGTCAGCCCGTACTTCATCAACGACCCGGAGAAGCAGGCCGCATATCTGGACGATGCGCTGATCCTGCTGCACGACAAGAAGATCTCGAATATCCGCGACCTCCTGCCGATCCTGGAAGCGGCATCGAAGGCCGGCAAGCCGCTGTTGATCGTGGCGGAGGATGTTGAGAGCGAAGCGCTCGCCACCCTCGTCGTCAACGCGATGCGCGGCATCCTGAAGGTCGCCGCCGTCAAGGCGCCCGGCTTTGGCGATCGCCGCAAGGCCATGCTCGAAGACATTGCCGTCCTTACCGGGGCGACGGTCATCTCGGAGGAGACGGGCAAGCAGCTCCAGAAGGCCACGTTGGAGGATCTCGGCCGGGCCAAGCGCGTGGAAGTCCGTAAGGACGACACCATCATCATCGACGGTGCCGGCGACCAGGCCAGCATCGACGCGCGCGTCAAGTCGATCCGCGTGCAGATCGACGAAGCCACGAGCGATTACGACCGCGAGAAGCTGCAAGAGCGCGTGGCGAAGCTCGCCGGAGGCGTTGCCGTCATCAAGGTGGGTGCTGCCACCGAAGTTGAGATGAAAGAGAAGAAGGACCGTGTCGACGATGCCCTGCACGCCACGCGCGCGGCCGTGGAAGAGGGCATCGTGCCGGGTGGTGGCGTTGCCTTGCTGCGCGCCCGTTCTGCGGTGGTGAACCTCAAGGGCGCGAACAGCGATCAGGATGCGGGCATTCGGATCGTGCAGCATGCCTTGGAGGCACCGCTGCGCGCCATCGTCGCCAATGCCGGTGAAGAGCCTTCCGTCGTGATCGCGAAGGTGTCCGAAGGCAAGGGCAACTACGGCTACAACGCGGCCACGGGCGAGTACGGCGACCTCGTGGAAGCAGGCGTGGTTGACCCGACCAAGGTCACGCGCACCGCGCTGCAGAACGCCGCGTCTGTCGCAGGGTTGATTCTGACCACGGATGCAACCATCGCGGACGCGCCGAAGGAAGACAAGCCCGCACAAGCGCCGGCGCCTGAACTGGACTACTGATCCGCGCAGTTGCGCTGCCATCGACTGGCCGGTTCGCCGGCCGGTGCAACTGCATTCCGGTGCCGCACGATCTTGTTGCGGCGCCGGCTTTTTCAGGTTCGATCGTCACGATGAAGCTACAACTCACCATTGACGCGAGGCTGCTCGACGTTGAAATCGATGATGTCGTTGCCGGCCTGCTCGCAGCGCGCCTGGGCCTGCCGGAAGGCACCGACCATCGAGAAGCGATCACACGGCATCTCAGCGAGGTCAGCGCCCCTTGGGTGCTGGACGATGAACACATGCGCAAACGCGTGCTGCGTCGCCTCATTCTTGAGATCGCAGACCCGACATTGTTGATGCGCCATCTCATGATTGACTAGGGCCCGATGTGCATGCCAGCTAGGACGCCGAAAACGTCATGCGCTGGCAACGCGGCCCGAAAGGTTCGGCCGAGCAAGCTGAAGAACGCGATGGGAAAGCCTAGATAGGTATCCGACCATCGAAGTGGGCCTGGTGCAGGCCGGTCTGGCTGGTCTTGCAAGACCACCCATTGGTCGATGGGTGCTCAGTGCGACGACACATATGCGGCATCGTCGAAGGGCGGCGGGAGCGCGAAGCTCTCACGCATGCGCTTTGATTCCGCTGCCGGCGTCAAACCAAAAAGCCGCTTGAACTCTCGGCTGAATTGCGAGGGGCTCGCGTAGCCCACGGCGTGGCTCGCCGCTTCGGCCGTCAGGTCTTCACGCACCATCAGCAATCTCGCCTGATGCAGGCGTGTGGACTTCACGTATTGCATTGGCGAGAGCTGCGTAATCGCCTTGAAATGGCTGTGGAAGCTTGGGACGCTCATTCCTGCTTTTTCGGCAAGCTGCGTTACATCAAGCGACTGTGCGTATGCGGCGTGGATGTGCCGTAGCGCGTGGCCGATTCGCCCGAACTGCCCCCGCATCGCCAGTGCTTCCCTCATCGCGCCACCTTGCCCGCCGGTAAGCACCCGGAAATACACCTCGCGCAACAGGCCCGGCCCCAAGACGGCCGCTTCTACGGGATGGTGCATGGCCTCCAGGAAGCGCAGCACAGAGGCCTGCATCCCCTCATCCATGGGGCTGGACATCATGCTTTGGGGCGCGGCGGTGCGGTGGGTCACTCCAACGCTATCCAGCTGCGCGGCCAGTTCGGCGGCCATCGCAAAATCGAGGTGCAGATAGAGCGCGAGCAGCGGCCGTTCGGGCGTCGCGTCGGTCTCCATGCTGAAGGGCACAGGCACCGACACGGCAAGGTACTGATCTTCGTCGTACTGGTACAGCTGGTCGCCAAAATACCCGCGCTTGCGGCCTTGGCAAACGATCACGATGCCTGGGTCATACAGAACGGGCGTGCGCGATAGTGCGCGGTCGGAGCGCAGGATGCGCACGCTTGTGATGGCCGTAAGGTTGTAACCCTCGTCCGGCGCAAGTGCGCGCAGCAGCGAAACGGTTCGGGCTCGCGTTGCCGCAAGCGCGGTGGAATCCGGAGGAGTGATAGCCCGGTTGGTCATACTTTTAGGCAATAAATTCAGCCGAATTCGGCTTAAATCGACTATCTGCCAAGACTAGCATGCACCCTTCATCACGCTCGGCAAGGGGCAGCTATGACCAGCAGCAAGATTTTTCTCATCACGGGAGTCAGCAGCGGCCTGGGCCGTGCGCTGGCACAGGAAGCATTGGCCGCGGGCCACAAGGTTGTCGGCACCGTCCGAAGCGAGCAGGCCAAGCGCGATTTCGAGTCGCTTTCACTCAATGCAATTGCGCGTGTGTTGGACGTGACCGATTTCCACGTCATCGACGGTGCCGTGTCGGAAATCGAAGCCAACGTCGGCCCGGTCGATGTCCTCGTCAACAATGCCGGCTACGGGCATGAGGGGGTACTGGAGGAGTCGCCGTTATCCGAGATGCGTAGGCAGTTCGACGTGAACGTGTTCGGTGCCGTCGCCATGATGAAAGCGGTGCTGCCGTTCATGCGTCGCCGCCGGCGTGGCCACATCCTGAACATCACATCGATGGGCGGACATATCACGATGCCGGGCATTGCCTACTACTGCGGCAGCAAGTTCGCGTTGGAGGGCATTTCGGAAACTCTTGGCAAGGAGGTGCGCAGCTTCGGCATTGCCGTGACTGCGGTGGCACCCGGATCATTCCGTACCGACTGGGCGGGGCGCTCGATGACGCGCACGTCGCGCTCTATCCCCGACTACGACAATGTCTTCGATCCCGTGCGACGCGCCCGGGAAGAAAAAAACGGCAAGCAACTCGGCGACCCGGTTAAGGCAGCGCGTGCGATGTTGGCTGTGATTGCGGCCGACTATCCGCCGGCCCATCTGCTGCTTGGCAGTGATGCGCTAACGCTTGTTCGAACCCATCTGACTGCGCTGGAAGAGGAACTGCGCAAATGGAAGGACATTACCGTGTCGACGGACTATGGACACTGAGTGTCGGCGTAACCCTTAGAGAGACTGTCGTGTAAGCGATGGTGCGCTTTGACCATTCACAGCAGATGCATGCCAGAGCGCCCGCCCAAGCTCCTCGCAGGGTGCAGAGCGCCCCCTATTGCCCGCACCTTCCGCACAGGGTAAAAATCGGTCTATCGCCCATTGTCGACCCGGAGTCGCGCGCCCATGGACCAGCCAGCCAAGCTCAATGCAGATTCCCTGGGCGTCGTCGAATCGGTAATCATGGGCATTGCCGGCACCGCGCCGGCCTACAGCATCGAGATCACGACTTCCACCATCATCGGGACGGCTGGCACGCAGTCGCCGGCGAGCATTTTGGTGTGTGGGCTCATCATGTTTGGCATCGCGTATGCGTTCATCAACATGAACCGCGCCTTGGCGAGCGCCGGTACCTCATATTCGTGGGTGAGCATGGTATTCGGGCGCGCGCTCGGCTTCCTTGCCGGCTGGGCGCTGCTGGTGCTGTGCTGCGTGTTTATGGTGTCTGCCATGATTCCGGCGGCAAATGCCACGCTGCTCATCTTTGATCGGCCCATGATGAACAACGTGCACTACGTGACGTTGATCGCTGCGGCATGGCTCACAGTTGTCAGCGCGGTGGTCGTCAAGGGCATCAAGCTCACCAGTTACGTGCAGGTGCTGATGACGATTGTCGAGGGCATCATCCTGCTCGTGATCATCGTCGCGAGTTTCATCGTGTTCCCGCATACGCCAGCGCATCCGTTCTCGTGGATCTGGTTCTGGCCTTTCGCGTTCACGCCCAAGATGTTCGCCAACGGCGCGTTGGTGGCGATCTTCTTCTTTTACGGCTGGGACGTGACGATGAACCTCAGCGAAGAGACGCGTGACGCAAACCACACCCCCGGTCGGGCCGCGTTCTGGTCGATGGTGTTCTTGATGGCGTTCTTCCTCATCTTCATCGTCATTACGCAGCTTGGCTTGTCCGATGCCGAGATCCAGCACTACAACACGAACATCATTTTCGCCATTGCGGAGAAGTTGTTTGGCCCGACCTGGGGCTACGTTGCGATCGTCGCGGTATTGCTGAGCACGGTGGGAACGGTCGAAACCCAGATGCTGCAGTTCACACGCACGCTGTTTGCCAAAAGCCGCGACGGCGCACTCCACGCGCGCTATGCGCGTCTGCATCCGGTTTGGCGCACGCCCCACATCGCCATCTTCTTCATCTGGATTACTGGGCTCGTGCTGCTGTTCGTGTCGTCTTATCTGCCGACGATCAACGTCATCCTGCAGGATTCAATTACTGCCATCGGTTTCCAGATTTGCTTCTACCTGGGGCTCACTGGGCTTGCCTGCGGCTGGTACTACCGCAAGGTGCTGACGCAAGGGCCGTGGGTTGCCATCACCCATGTCATCTGGCCGGTAGCAAGCGGGCTCTTCCTTTTCTTCATCGCGCTCTACAGCATCCCGACCTTCGACTGGGTCACCAACGTCGTGGGGATGGGCGGCATCGCAATCGGCGTCATTCCGCTGCTGCTGAACCGCAAAAAAATCTGGTTGGCCCCCTCAACCTGAGCCGTCCCTGCGAGAGGGCCGCAACTCGACCGGCACGACAATCGGGCGCATCGACTGCTGTCAGCCTGCACTGACAGCGCCTGCGTATTGGCCTACAGAAACAAGGGCACGCCCGGACAAGACAATTGGCGTCCTCTGATAGCGAGAGTCGGGCGCCCCGCCAATACTTGGGTTGTTGGCACCCGGTTCTCGATAAAGGTCATTGTCATGGACGGCTATTGCACGCTATGCGGGCGACGCGGGCATTCTGCGTCGCACTGCCCATGGGGTTCGTATCTCCGAATCCGTCGCTGTTCTCCGGCCTTGTCGAAGGGTTCCAGCTTCGAGCGGCAAGCCCCTCAGCCTGAGCCCAAGATGATCCTCAGGCGTGCGTCATGTCAGGCCCGCGCCGCTGGAGGTTGGTAGCCGTTTCCGGCTACCGACGCTCAAACCTGAGCCATCCCGCCATCAACAAACAACTCGATGCCATTGATAAAGCTTGCCGCGTCCGAGGCAAGAAACGCGACGGCCTTGCCCACTTCGGCCGGCTCTCCCAGGCGGCCCAGCGGCACCTGAGCGGCGAGGAAGTCGAACAGGCCCTGGCGCGTTTCATCCGATGCGAGGCCGCCAAGGCCGGGCGTGCGAATCGGGCCCGGGCTCACGACATTCACGCGAATACCGCGATCCTTCAGATCCATCACCCACGAGCGGGCGAAGTTGCGCACCGCCGCCTTGCTGGCGCTGTAGACGCTGAAGTTGGCCGTGCCTTGAACCGAGACCGTGGACGACGTCAGGATGATCGATGCGCCGTCGGTCAGCAGCGGTAGCGCCTTCTGCACCGTGAACAACACGCCGCGCACGTTGGTGCCAAAAATCCGGTCGAAATGCTCTTCGGTGATGGCACCCAGCGACATCATGTCGCCGCCGCCGGCATTGGCGAACAAGATGTCCAGCTTGCCGGCCACCTTGGCAATGTGGGCATAGACGGCGTCGAGGTCGGACAGCACCGACGCATCGGCGCGCAATGCGGTGGCGCCGGCGCCGATCTCCGCGACGGCGGCGTCGAGTTCCGCCTGACGTCGGCCGGTGATAAACACGCGCGCGCCTTGGGCTGCGAGTTCCTTGGCGGCGCCAAGGCCGATGCCGCTGCTGCCACCCGTGACCAGGGCGATCTTGCCTTCCAGTTGCTTGCTCATGATGTGCTCCATGTCGTGATTTCAGGTTTGGATGAATGACCTCGCGGCGGGCAGCCTTGCTCTGCGTGGCCCCGTCGCGTTGGGCATGGAGGCAATGTAGAGCTCGGAAACTTTTCGAAAAAGGTCTGCAAATAGAATTACTATCCACGGTTGTGGATAATTTGCGCGGACATTCGAATGGATCAGCTCCTGGCAATGCGCTCTTTTGCGCGGGTGGTGGAAGCGGGCAGCTTTACGCGGGCGGCTGATTCCCTCGACATGCCCATCGCGACCGTCAGCAAGCAGGTGCAGGAGCTTGAGGCCCACTTGGGCGTGCGCTTGCTGCAGCGGACGACACGGCGCGTGACCGTGACGCCCGAAGGCGAGGACTACTACGCCAAGAGCACGCGCATCCTGCGCGACCTGGAAGACATCGATGCCTCGTTCAGCCTCGCACGCGGGCGGCCGCGCGGGTCTTTGCGCATTGATGTCGGCGGCTCGACGGCGCGCGACGTGCTGATTCCTTTGCTGCCGGAATTCGTGGCGCGCTATCCCGAGATCAGGATCGACCTGGGCGTGTCAGACCGCTCGGTGGATCTGATTGCGGACAACGTCGACTGCGTCATTCGTGGTGGCCCCTTGGACAACTCGTCCCTGGTCGCACGCCACCTGGGCAATGCGCCGCTGATCACCTGCGCCACCCCGGGATACCTCAAGCAATACGGCACGCCGGCTTACCCCGATGAACTCAAGAATGGCCACCGGCTGGTGAGCTACGTGTTCAGCCAGACGGGGCGGTCGGTTCCATTCCGCTTCGAGCGCGACGGCGAAAAGACCGAGATCAAGGTCGAGCATCGCATCGGCGTGAACGAGAGCAATGCGCATCTGGCCGCCTGCCTTGCTGGCCTGGGCATCGTGCAGACCTTCGGCTATGCGGCGCAAGCGCCGATCAACGACGGCGCGCTGGTGGAAATCCTGAAGCCGTGGCGACCGGCGCCTTATCCGTTTCACGTCGTCTATCCGCAAACGCGCCATGTCACCCATCGGCTGCGAGTGTTCATTGACTGGCTGGTGGAGGCGTTCCCGGGGCGTCTTGAACGGGCACCGAAGCGGTAATCCGGCGCATGGTCGCCATTGTCGCTGTGGACATGTGGATATGTGGATAAACACGTGAAGAACTTCAGGGACAACTGTGTTGGCTGTCCGGGGTCAGGTTGTCCACAGCGGGGGAATAACTTTGGTGTCTGCCGAGAGGGTGGGGCGCACTCTGCAGGAGTCATCCACGCCACGGCACACGCTGTCCGATGGGTTGTGCATTTCGCAAGCAGTTGACGCGAAAGGGTTTTCTGCAGCTATCCACAGAAACAATCCACCGTTATCTACTACTACTATTTTTATATACAGAAGAAATAAAGAAGACAGCAAAGACAGGCGTGCCAAATGCTCACGTGCCTGATCGTTTGACAGGCCTTACGTCACGCTACGTGAACGCAGCAGACGCAGGCTGCGCAGTCATCACCAGATTGCGACCGGCCGCCTTGGCACGGTAGAGCGCGGCGTCGGCAGTCTCGACCAGCGTGTCGATGGAGAGGACGCTGTTACCTGGCACTGACGTGGCGCAACCGGCGCTGACGGTCACGTAGCGCGACGGCGCAGCGGCTTCGATGCGCAGACGCAGCACGGCTTCGCGCGCGCGCTCTGCGAAGGCCTGCGCTTCGTTCGCATCGGTTTCGGGCAGAACGACGACGAATTCCTCGCCGCCGTAGCGAGCGATGAAATCTGCCGGTCGGCGCACCACGCCGGCCAGTGCATGGGCCACGGCTGCCAGGCATGCGTCGCCCTTGAGGTGGCCGAACGCATCGTTGTAGCGCTTGAAGTGGTCGACATCGACCATCACCAGCGAAAACGGCTGCCCGTTGCCCTGCGCAGCGCTGATCTGGTTATCGATCTGCCCGTTGAAGTAGGTGCGGTTGTACAAGCCGGTCAGCGCATCACGCATGGACGCCTGCCGCAGCGAGACATGCGCCTCGAACAGCCGCCGGTACAGCGCGGTCACCTCCCACACCAGCACGCAGACCAGCACCCCAGGCGCGAACATGCTGAACAGGCGCGCGACGTACCAGCCCACGGTAAAGCGGTCGGTGCTCAGCAGGTTGAGGGTGGTGTCGGTCAGGCAGGCCAGCGCGGCAATGGCCAGCCACACGTCAAGCACCGCACGGAGGCGGCCGCTGGCCACCACGGCGAGCACGGCAATGGCGTTGATGGCCCACAGGATGACCGCCACGGGGTTGTCGCCATTGCCGGCGTGCAGCGGCGGCGGCAGGTTGGTCAGCACTGCAAAGCCGCATAGCAGCACGCCCACCAGCACCGGCCCGCCGATCAGCAGCCAGGCCCACAGGCCGACGCGCCCGTCAGCAACGGCATCGCGCGAGAGCCGATCGCGCATGAGTACCGCCAGGATCACGAACAGCGGAAAACCGCCATGCCAGAACACCCACATCCATGCTGCACTGGTGGGGCGGGCGCCAAACAGCCCCGTGGGCGAGAACACGCCGGGGAACATCAGCAACTGCAGCGCCACCGCCAGGGCGGTAAAAGCATAGGCACCGCCCAGCGCGCCAAGCATCGGCTGCCGCGTCACGATGAACTGAGCGCCCAGCAAAAACGCGGCAATGCTGGCCGTGGTGAACACCGTCAAGGCGCACATGGGCATGAATGGGTTGATCGCCGGCCATTGCAGGCCCGCACGTGGTGCGGCCACGGCCAGCGTCAACAGGATCAACAGCGCAATCGCGCCGGCAATCATCGCTTGCCGGCGTGTGGTTCGCTGGATCAGGAAACTTTCCATCCACCCCCCGGGGTTCGAGATTGTGTATCCGACCTGCTTGCGTGCCGGTGTGTCTACATCATAGGCAGCGTCTGGCGGCGGGAAAAGCCTAGGCAAGGATCGGGGGCATCGCTACGGCTGGCCTAAGTCGGGTGGCCTAGGCTTGTCCACAGGCCCGTTCCAAGGGAATTGAAGGGAATCTTCCGTAGTGTGGGCCGGGTATCTCGCCGTTGTTGAATCACACGGGCCGTTGGCCGACGCTGTATGGAATCACTCAATCACACGCTGTTTCTTTGGATCAGCGCGCCGGCCGACGCTTCAGCCACGACCGTCTGGCTGGCGATGGCCTTTGCCGAATACGCGATCTGGCTGGTGCCATTGACGCTCGTGGCTGGCTGGCTATGGGGCGAGCCGACCACGCGTAGGCAGGCATTGCAGACCGGCGTGGCTGCAGCGCTGGCGTTGTCGATCAATGTTGGTCTCGGCCTCGCCTGGTATCACCCGAGGCCGTTTGCGATTGACCTGGGGACCAATCTGCTGCCGCACGCGCCGGATTCGTCGTTCCCCAGCGACCACCTCACCGCGCTGTGGACCGTGGCGTTCAGCCTGATGTGGAACGCACGCCTGCGGCGCGCGGGTGTGTTGCTGGCGCTATTGGGCGTGCCGATGGCGTGGGCACGCATCTACCTGGGCGTGCACTATCCGTTCGACATGCTGGGTGCGGCGGCTGTGTCGGCCTTGAGCGCTTGGCTGTGCAGCGGGCCCGTGGCGCATACGCTGTCGGAGCCGCTGCACCGCTTGGGGCTGGCGTTGCATGGTGTGGTGCTGGCACCGTGCGTGCGGCGCGGCTGGGTGCGCAAATAAGCCTGGCTCAGGCGTGCTGGCGCCAAGCGCGCCAGAACAGCACGAACGACAGCACCGTCGCGCCCACGTTGTAGAGCGTTGCCAGCGCGAACGCGTGGCCGTAGTGTGCGGCGTGGGAGGCCGCGTCCATCGCCACTGCGCCATCCACCCCATTCACCTGGCCGAGCAGCGAGAACAGCAGCACGCCCACCACGGTTACGCCCACCGCGTTGCCAACGGCTTGCATGGTCGTGACGGTACCGGCGCCCATGCCGGCCTGGGCCGTTTCCACGCCGCTTAGGATGGTGTTGAGCGACAGCGGAATCACCATGCCTTGTCCAAAGCCGTTGAGCATCAGCGGCAGGATTAGCCAAGCGGTGCCCGCGCACAGTTGCGCCATTGCCGCCAGCACCACCATGCCCACGGCGAAGATCGCCACGCCCAGCAGCAGGGCGCGCTGCCCGATGCGTTCAGCCAGGCGGGGCGCTGTGAGCGAGCCGGTAAAGAACGCGATGGCCGCCGGCGTAAACACCAACCCCGCTGCCAGCGCCGACAAGCCGCGCCCGAACTGCAGCAGGATCGTCAGCGCCAGGAAGTACGAGCTGATGGCCGTGTAGAACAGGAAGATGGCCAGCACGCCCAGCACAAAGCTGCGGTTGCGGAACAGCGCCATTTCGATGATGGGCACGCGGCCCGCCGCCGACAGCGCTTGCTCCACCCGCACAAAGTGGCGGAACACCAGCAACGAGGCCAGCGGCACCGCCCACGACCACCAAGGCCAACCAGACTCGCGGCCCTGCATGATCGGCACCAGCAGCATCGCCAGCGCCACCGCGCCGGCCACGGCGCCATGCACGTCCAGCCGCGCAGCCACCGGCGCACGCGATTCCGCGACGAAGGCCCGCGCCGCCAAAAGCGCAACAATGCCGATCGGCACATTCACCAAAAACACCGCGCGCCAGCCCGACACGTCGGCTGCCAGCGGATGCGCAATCAGCCAGCCGCCGATGATCTGCGAGACCGACGCCGCCACGCCTTGCACCGCGCCCATGGTGCCGAACGCGCGCCGCCGCGCATCGCCGTCAAACAGCACGCGCAGCGAGGCCATCACCTGCGGCATCAGGATGGCCGCCCCCAAGCCCTGGCCGACACGCATTGCGATCAGCATCCATGGTGTTGTCGCCAGACCGCAAAGCGCGGATGCCAGCGTGAACAACGCCATGCCCGCCAGAAACATGCGCTTGCGCCCAAACAGGTCGCCCAGGCGGGCGCCGTTGAGCAGGAACACCGCATACGCCGCGCTGTAGCCGACCATCACGAGCTGGATTTCGGCAAAACTGGTGTGCAGACCGGCACGAATGTCCGGGATCGCCACATTGACGATGAACAGGTCGAGAATGGTGACGAAGTTGCCGGTTAGCAGTGCCGCCAGCGCCGGCCAGTGCCGTTTGGCTGGCGAGGCAACGCCAGCGGCAGAAAGGGATTCCGTTGACATGGTCGATCTCGGTTTATTAATATACGGTCGTACGTATACTAGAGGGCGATCGGCCCGCGTCAAGCGCCGATTGCGTTGTCCCCACTCACCGATAGGGCATTGCCATGAACGAAACCGACGGGCGCCGCCAGCGTGGCGAACGTGCGCGCGCCCAGGTACTGGAGCACGCCACCGCCATTGCCTCCACCGACGGGCTTGAGGGCCTGACCATTGGTCGCTTGGCCACGGATGCGGGCGTGGGCAAAGGCAACATTCAGGTGCTCTTCGGCGACAAGGAAACGCTGCAACTGGCCACGCTGGACGCGGGCGTCGTGCACTACCGCGAGATGGTCGTTGAACCGGCGCTAGCGCTGGAAAGCCCGCTTGCCCGCCTGCGTGCGCTAACCGATGGCTGGTTCGACTATGTGGCCAGCGGGGCATCGCCGGGCGGCTGCTTTGTCTGCGCGGCCAGCTACGAATACCGCGCCCGCCCGGGCGCCATCCAGGATCGCGTGCGCGGGCATCGCGAGTCGGTGCGCGCGCGTTTTCGCGAGACGATTACCGCAGCACAGGCGGCCGGTGAATTGCGCGCCGATGTCGACGTCGATCAGCTCGTCTTCGAAATCGAATCGTTTCGCTCCAACGCCAACGTGGCGTTTCTGATGGGCGACATGGCGGTATTTGAACGCGCGCGCCGCAGCACCCAAGCGCGCATCAATGCGGCGCTCGCCTGAGCGGATTCCCAGCACACGACGCGCGCAAGCAACGCGCGTGCGGCTCGCCGGACTTCCCTCGGGGCCACCTTTGGTTACACTTGTGCGCAGTCGCACAAACACACCAAACACAAGACTCGCGGGGGAACAGGGTATGACGAGCCGAACGATTGCTGCGGCCATCGGAATCGGGGGCGCGCTGTGGCTGACGGGCTGCGCAGCGCCTTATACGGAGCCGCCAGCCGGCGCCAACACCGCCACGGTAGATTTCGTCCGCCCGCTGGCCAGCACCAACGCCACCATCCTCACGTTTGACGACGCGAAGCACTGCGGCAACCCGCGCACCGCGCTCAAGCCGGCCGATGCAACGCGGCCGATTCGCGTGCTGGCCGGTGTGCCGACCGCGCTGGGCGCAAGCTTCATCCGCACCTCGGGCACGCTCATCTACCGCTGCGGCGTGTCGGTGACGTTCGTGCCGCAGGCCGGCAAGCAGTACAAGATGACGGCCAGCTACCCGACCAACGCGCATGTGTGCCGTGCCGGCGTGGCGGAGTCTGACGATGGCCGGTCGTGGCACGCCATCAACGCCCGCTATCGCACCTACCGCATCAACCCGTCGTGGGGCACCGGAAGCTGCCCCGACCTGACCGATGCGGACGTGGCCTTCATGCGCGACAAAACGCGCTCTGAAGACGGCTCGACCACGCTGAGCGACCTTTCTGATCTGCTGACACCGCAATGACCCGCCGCACTGCCTTCATGATCCGCACGTTCCTGGCCACGGCATCGGCACTGGCCGCGTTGCCGGCGGCCGCGCTGGAGCCGGCCGAGGTGTTCGCCAAGGTCGCGCCCAGCATCTGGGAAGTGCGCGTGTCCAACGCCGCCGGGCAGCCGTTGGCCATCGGCAGCGCCGTGGTGATCGGCGATGGGTTGGCCGTGACGAACTGCCATGTGCTGCGCGGCGGCAAGCAGGTCAGCCTCAAGCGCGGCAACGCCAGCTTTGGTGCACGCCTGCTGTATCCCGACGTGCAGCGCGACCTGTGCCAACTGCGCGTTGCCGATTTCCACTACCCCTCCGTCACCATCGTGCCGAGCAGCATGCTGGTGACGGGGCAGAAGGTCTACGCAATCGGCAACCCGCTGGGGTTTGACCTGACGATCAGCGAGGGGTTGATCTCGTCGCTGCGGCATGACGACAACGGCGTGCTGACCGCGATCCAGACGTCGGCGGCGATTTCGCACGGCTCCAGCGGCGGTGGCCTGTTCGACAGCAATGCACGGCTGGTCGGCATCACGTCGCGCATGGTGTCCGCCGTTTACGGACAGAACCTGAATTTTGCGGCGCCCGCCGAGTGGATCAACGATGTGCCCGCCCGCGCGCAGAAGGCGCTGGCTGAGCGAGCGGCCGCAGCGTCGGCGGTGACGGCGAACACCACGCCTGCAGCGGCAACCGTGGCCGCCGCCGCGCCACAGCCGCGCAAGCCCGGTGAACTCGGCCCGAAATCGCAAGCTGCCTTTGGAGCGTATTTGCGCAAGCCGTGGCCGAAAATCTTCGTGGCCGCAGACGACGATCAATTCGTCTACGAGTGGGGCCAGAACGCTGAATTCCGTGCGGTGTCGTCGTGCAAGGAGCGTTATCAGAACTGCTCCATCTATGCCCGCGACGACACGGTTGTCGAGGCCAAATAAAGGCCCTCGCAACCCTGGGCATCGATGTAGCCCGGTTCAGGTCGGGCAATGAAGACATTAATATGTGAGCCGTTTGGCTGTGCCATGCCCCTTCAAGCGAGCCTGCGCAGTCATGCAAAACAAGTCGAATAGGAACCTGCCAACATGAATTGGACCGCAACCCGACCGATCCGCGTGATCGTGCTCGATGACCATGCGGTTGTCCGACATGGTCTGGCTGCGCGCCTGAAACAGGAAGCCGACATCGAGGTTTCCGGGATGTTTGCCTCGGGCCGCGAAATCGTGCGGGCACTCCAGGACGCCACCGTCGAGGTGGACGTCCTGCTGATGGACTACTCGCTCGGACCGACCGAGATCGATGGGCTGAACCTGATCCGCCTGATTCGCGTGCGCTACCCGGACTTGAAGATCCTGGTGGCCTCGGCGCATCACAACAAGGCGACGGTGGGCATGGTCATGCATGCCGGTGCGCGCGGGTTTGTCGGCAAGGAAGAGGAATTGTCGGAACTGGTGCGCGCCATTCGCACCGTGGCCGCGGGCGGCAAGCGCCTGAATGCCGCCCTGGCGGCCGAGATGGAGCACGATGCGCTTTCCGCCGATGCGCCCGCGCCCGCCGCCAATGGCACCAAGCTGTCGGCGCTACTCGATCGCTCCGAACTCAGCCCGCGCGAGCGCGAAGTGCTGCGCTGCTGCCTCGACGGCATGTCGGTCACGGACATTGCCGAGAAATTCGCGCGCAGCATCAAGACCATCAGCTCGCAAAAGCAATCCGCCTTTCGCAAGCTGGGTATCCGTACCGATACCGAACTGTTCAAGATCAAGCACGAGCTTGAGGGGCAGTAAGCGCTGAGCGGCGCCCCACACCCCACGCCCGAGCAACCCCTCCAGGCCGACAACGCCGTCGGCTCAGAATACCGAACCGCGAACGCCTGAGTTGGTCAGGCGTTGTGCAGTACGCGCAGCAGCAGGTTCTCCAACTGCTTGACCTCGGCTTGCGAGAACCCGCGCAGCAGGTGGTTCAGCACGTCGATGATCAGCGGCCGGATCTCCGGATACAGCGCGCGGCCCTGCTCGGTGAGCGAGACCACCACCGAGCGACGATCTGCATCACTGGGCGCACGCTTGACGATGTTCTTCTTCTCCAGCCGATCGATCAATCGCGTCATCGCGCCCGGATCGTAGTGCAGCAGGCGCGATAGCTCGGCTGGCGTGGTGGCCAGGTCTTCGGCCAGATAGATGACGACCGTCCACTGCGCGGCCGTCAGGTCCAGCGATGACAGGGCACTGTCGATGTGCGTCACCAACGCGTGTCGGACCCGATGCACGAGTCGACCGATGTTGGTATCGCGGTCCATGGTGTCAAGCTGGTAGGCGCCTTCACTGGTGCTGGTGTCGGCGGCCTCAGGTGTCTGTACGTCGATGCTCATGGTGGTGCTCCCCGTTCTGCCGGTGATCCGGCTTGTAAGGCGCGCCGCGTTCCCGTAACGCTGGCGTGCTTCATTGCACACTAATCGTCGCTTGCCCAGGCCGTCAAGCCGGGATCGATACCGACGCAGATCGTCAAATCTCGTTGGATACCGCTGCAAAACGATTGCGGCTGCCAAGGGGCGGGGTGGTTCGTATCATGGTTGAAACGCCGCCGCCGAACCATGTGGCGTGGTGTGCTCCTCCTCCTCCATATTCCTTTTTTGAACGCCATGAACCTCCACCTTCAGAACAAGCTCGCACTCGTGACCGGCTCTACCAAGGGCATCGGTCATGCCATTGCTGTAGCACTGGCCGCCGAAGGCGCCCGCGTGATCGTCAACGGCCGCACCCAAACGTCTGTTGACGACGCGATTGCGCGCCTGCGCACCGAAGTGCCCGACGCCCAGGTCGAGGGCTTTGCCGGTGACCTGTCCAACCCGCAGCAGACGGAAGTGCTGCTCGGCCGCTTTCCCAAGGTCGACATCCTCATCAACAACCTCGGCATCTTCGACCCCAAGCCGTTTGAGGAAATCGATGACGCCGAATGGCAGCACTTCTTCAACGTGAACGTGCTGAGCGGCGCGCGTCTGTCCCGCGCGTATCTGCCTGGTATGCGCGCCCAGAACTGGGGCCGCATCGTGTTCATCAGCAGCGAGAGCGGCGTGCAGATCCCGGTGGAGATGATCCACTACGGCGTCACGAAGACTGCGCTGCTGGGCCTCTCGCGCGGGTTGGCCGAGCTGACTGCGGGCACGGCCATCACGGTGAATGCTGTGCTGCCGGGGCCGACGCGTTCCGAAGGCGTGGACGAGTTTGTCGAGAAGCTCTCCGGCGGCCAGAGCTTCGAAGCGTTCGAGAAGACTTTCTTCGAGACGGCGCGGCCGACCTCGCTCATCAAGCGGTTTGCCAGCACGCAGGAGGTGGCCAACCTGGTTGCCTATGTGGCGAGCCCGCTGTCGTCAGCCACCACGGGCGCCGCGCTGCGCGTGGATGGCGGCGTGGTGAAGTCGGCGTTCTAGAACGTCAGCCCTGACGAACGCACCATTCCGGCGCGCGGCCCCGGCTTTTACGCTGGCCGTGTCGCTGGCGCATGCCGGCGGGACAAGCCGGCAGCGCGTCTGTTCGCCCGTATCGTTGAGAACGCAGACCAGCCAGACCGAGCGTGTCCTCGCCCGTGCGCTGGCGGCATTCCTTCCACATCTTCGGAGTGATTGCCATGTCCCACTGCAAAGTCTACGGAACCAAACCTGACAACGGCCCGGGCCTGCTCGCGGCCCAAGCCGCTCGCGATCGCGTCAACACGGCCCATGCCGCCTGGGCCGTCACGCTGGCCTACGACAGCGGCACGACAACTGCTGTCTACACCTCCGCAGTCGCCACAGCCGACAACCTGGAGAAGGCGTTCGAAGCGGAATTCCCGCAGTACACGGTGGTCGGCTACTGAGCTGGGTACCGCCCGCCATGCGCGCCGCGGTGCCCAGGCGGGCACGCTGTGGCCACAAACATTGCAATCGGACGGCTGCCCGACACAATAAAAGTCGGATCGACTTTCGAGGATCGGGATGCAGGGCAGGAAGGTGGTGGGCAGCAAATGGATGGTGCGATGGGCGACATGGCTGGGGGTCGCTGCGTTGGCGTTCGGCGTTGCGACGGTTCGTGCACAGCAGCCGCTGACAACGCCCGCGCCTGCTGGTCCCCAGATCGCCTTCTACTACGGCCGCGATGTCCCCGTGGCTGAACTGCAAGCCTTCGACTGGGTTGTGCTGGACCCCGCCACGGCTGGCAGTTTCGATCCGAAGCAACCATCGCCCACGCTTTGGTTCGCTCGCGTAGATTTGACGCGGCAGACCGATGCGATGCGCTCAAGCGCCTGGCCTGCCAATGTGATCGACCAGGTTTTTGCGCCGCTGCTCGCGCAAGGCTATGCGGGCTTCCTGCTGGATGGGCTGGACGCGCTCCAGCGCAGCGCGCCCGATGCGGGCAACGGTATCGCGACACTGGCCCAGGCCCTGCACGCCCGCGCGCCGCAGACCAAGCTGCTGGCCGGTGGCACGGCTTGGCTCGAAACGCTCGCACCGCAGTTGTCCGGCGTGGTGACGGCAAGCCTGGTGCGTGAGCGCACCGGCGGCGAGGGCTTGCAGGATGTGGCCGATGCCGACCGCACTGCGCGCATCGCCACGCTGCGCAACATCGGCGCGCAGTACCACCTGCCCGCGGTGGCGCTCGATTACTGCCCCAACTACAACCGGGCCTGTCTGCGCGAGACCGCCAACGTGGCGCGTGCAGCGGGCGTCAGCAGCTACGCGACCACGCCGGCCGTCGACTTTATCGGTATCGGTCGGCTGGAAGTGATGCCGCGCCGCATCCTGCTGGTCGAGCCGCAGGAGCCCGGCACCAGCACCAACACCGCGCCGTCGGTGCTTTATCTGGCCATGCCGATCAACTATCTCGGCTATCGCGTCGAATTCGCCGACGCCAACAAGCCGTTGCCGGCCGTCACGCCCGATCGCTATGCGGGCGTCGTCACGTGGTTCGATGGCAACGCACCGCGGCCGAGCGCATGGGCGTCGTGGCTTCGGCGGACGATGGGCGCCGGCGTGCGTGTGGCGATGTTCAACCAGTTCGGGCTGAACATGGATGCGCCCACAGCGCAGATGTTCGATCTGCAAGCCGTGCCCGGCACGCCGGCGGGGCCCCTTGCCGTGGCCTCGCGCGATCCGATCATGGGCTTCGAGTTGCAGCCCCATCCTGATCGGCGGATGGCCGTGGGGGTGCAGGTCGATTCCAGCGTGGCGGGGGCGCAGTCGTTGCTGCGGCTGTCGGCCGGCAGTTACGCCTACGATGCGGCGGCCATCATGCCGTGGGGTGGTTATGTGCTGCAGCCGTTTGGTGTGTTTCGCATGCCCGATGTCGACCAGGCGCGCTGGGTGGTCCAGCCGCTCGATTTTCTGCGCCGTGCGTTGCAGCTGCCCGCCATGCCCGTGCCCGACACCACGACGGAGAACGGCCGCCGGCTGATGACCGTGCATATCGACGGCGACGGATTTGCCTCTCGCACCGAATTCCCGCCGAGCGAGTTTTCCGGCCAGGCGCTGCTGCGCGAGGTCCTGGACCGTTACAAGGTGCCGACCACCGTGTCCATCATCGAGGGCGAAGTGGCGGCCGACGGCGTGTACCCGAAGCTCACGCCGCAACTTGAGCCAATCGCGCGGACCCTCTTTGCGCAGCCCTACGTGGAACTGGCCAGCCACACGTTCTCGCATCCGTTCAACTGGCTGCGCACCACGAACCCGCCCGATCCGGCCTCCGCCGCAACGCCCGAAGGCAGCGACACGTCCTTCTCGTTGAAGATTCCCAATTACCGCTTCAGTTTCGACCGCGAGATCGCCGGCTCCATCCAGTACATCAACACGAAGCTGGCGCCGCCAGGCAAGCGCGTGACGGTGCTGCTGTGGAGCGGCAACGGCCAAGTGCCGCCGATTGCCGTGCAAAAGACGGTCGAAGCCGGTGTGCTGAACATGAACGGCGGCGACACCTACATCACGCGCTCCAACCCGAGCTGGACGGCCGTGGCGCCGCTTGGCGTGGACAAAGGCGATGGCCTCTTCCAGGTATTTGCGCCCGACCAGAACGAGAACATCTACACCAACCTCTGGCACGGCCCGTATTACGGGTTCTCGCGGGCCATCGAAACGTTCGAACTGACCGACAAGCCTTATCGCTTCAAGCCGATCGGCATTTACTACCACATGTATTCGGGCACCAAGCTGGCTTCGCTCACCGCCTTGCGGCAGGTGTACGACTGGGCGGTCGCCCAGCCGGTCATGCCGATCTACGCGTCGGACTACATCCGCAAGGTGCTCGACTTCCGCGCCATCGCGATTGCGCGTGACGGCGATGCCTGGGTCGTGCGCGGCAATGGCGATCTGCGCACCGTGCGCTGGGCCGGCCCCGGTGTGCCGCGTCTTGCGGATGCGCGCGACGTGGCTGGCTACGCTGCGGGCCCGGGCGGCACCTACGTCCACTTGACCAGTGGCTCGGCGCGCTTCGCCCTGAACAGCGCCGCGCCAACGCAGCCTTACGTGCGCGATGCCAGCGGCCGGCTCTCGAACTGGCAACGCAGTGTGGATGGCCGCTCGCTGTCGGTCGATGTTGCCGGCTATACGCGACCGTTCATCCGCTTTGCCAACGCAGCCCGTTGCCGCGCCACGGTGGACGGCCGCGACGTGGGCGCCGCGCGCGGGGCTGATTGGCGCATCGAACTTGGCGCCGGCAACCCCGCCAAGCTCACGCCTCAGCATGTCGAGCTGACCTGCGACCGTTGACGTCCGGGATTGCAGACAGATGTCTGGTTTGCCGGACAAAGCGGTTTGTAAAACGTTTGCGCTCAAGCTTTTGCGGGTCGATCCGTTGTTAACTCGACTGACGACCCCAGGAAAAAAAGCATGAGAGCGTCTGCGCCCCTATCTGAAGTTTCACAATCCCCCGCGAGCCTTGGCACCCGGCTGGCCTTGATCGGCCTGATCGCCCTGGTTGCGGTGTTCGGCATGTTTGCCCTGGCGAACTCGCAATCGAGCCTGCGCATGCTTGAGGCCAATACGCAGTCGGCCATGCACAACCAGGAGGCGGCCATGCGCGACATGATCGGCCTGTTCGACGGCACCATGCGCACCGAGGCCGATCGCTTCCTGACCGCTTTTGCCGACGCCGCGCCAGGCCCCTACAGCGTGGACCCGGCGCAGACCGTGGAAGTGGCCGGCAAGCCGACGCCCACCTTCAAGAGCGGTGACACGGTACTGAACCTCAACTTCACCGTGCCCGACAAGTTCTTCGCGCGCACCGGCGGCACGATTGCCACCGTGTTTGCCCGCACCGGCGACGACTTCGTCCGCGTGACTACCTCGCTCAAGAAGGAAAACGGCGAACGCGCGATCGGCACGCTGCTCGACCGCGCCCATCCGAGCTACAAGGCGCTGATGGCCGGCGAGCCGTTCCGCGGCCTGGCGTGGCTGTTTGGCGTGCCCTACATGAGCAAGTACGAACCCGTGCGCGATGCGTCGGGCAAGGTGATCGGCGCGCTGTATGTTGGTGTGGACGTGCGCTCGGAACTGGCGCTGCTCAAGGACAAGATCCGCTCGCACGGCATCGGCAAGACGGGTGGCTACTTCGTCATCGACGGCAAGCCCGGCACCGATCAGGGCAAAGTGCTGATCGACCACACGCAAGACCGCGAAGGCAAGAACCTGCTCGACGCCAAGGACGCCGCCGGCCAGGCCTGGGTGCGCGAAATGATCGCGCGCAAGGACGGCACGCTGCGTCATACGCTGGCCGACACGGAAGGCGGCACCGCGCGCGAGCGCCTGACCGTCTTCACGCAATACCCCGATTGGCAGCTGGTGATTGCCGGCACGGCTTACGTGGATGAACTCAACGCCGATCTGGTGGCCGCCCGCAACCGGTTCCTGCTGCTGGGGCTGGCGCTCGGCGCTCTGCTGGCGGGCGGCTTGTACTGGATGCTGCGCCGTGCCGTGAGCGCGCCGCTGGCCGAGGTGGTGAACGTCGCGCAGCGTGTGGCTGCGGGTGATCTCACGCACCGCCTGCCCGCCACGCGCCGCGATGAGATCGGCCAGGTCATGCGTGCTGTCAACGGCGTCGGCGACGGCCTTTCGGGCATCGTCGACAAGGTGCGCGCCAGCGCCTCGACCATCGCGTCGAGCACTGGCCAGATCGCTGCCGGCAATGCCGATCTTTCCGCGCGCACCGAAGCGCAGGCCGGCAACCTTGAGCGCACCGCATCGAGCATCGAGCAACTGGCCGCCACCGTGCGCCAGAACGCCGAGAGCGCCCACCATGCGCACGACATGGTGCAGTCCGCCAGCGAGGCGGCCAATGCCGGCGGGCAGACGGTCGAGCGGCTGGTCGGCACCATGTCGGGCATTCACGCCACGGCGCAGAAGATCGCCGACATCACCGGCATCATCGACGGCATCGCGTTTCAGACGAACATCCTGGCGCTGAACGCCGCCGTCGAAGCCGCCCGCGCAGGCGAACAGGGCCGCGGCTTTGCCGTCGTGGCCGGCGAGGTGCGCAGCCTCGCCCAGCGCAGCGCCGCCGCCGCCAAGGAGATCAAGGAGTTGATCAGTCGCTCGGTCGAAGAAGTGCAGGCCGGCAACGAGGCCGCCCGCGGCGCCGGCGATGCCATGCAGGACATCGTGACGCGCGTGGAGCGCATCGCCGGTCTGATGGGCGAGATCAGCCACGCGTCGCGCGAGCAGTCGCAAGGCATCGAAGAGGTCAACCACGCGGTCACGTCGATGGACGAGGTGACGCAGCAGAACGCTGCGCTGGTCGAAGAAGCGGCCGCCGCCGCTGAAAGCCTGCGCCAACAGGCCCAGGAACTGCGCGGCGCGGTGGACGTGTTTCGGCTCGCCTGAGCCGGCAAGATGTCATGAATTGATGACGTGGCGTTGCAATCGGTACAAGGTTTGACGGGCAATCGTGCAAACCTGTACCGCGCGGAACCTGGCCCGCCCGGGGGACTCGCAGCATGGAACCCGCTCAGGCATCGCTCTCCATGTCCCCCGCAGATCCAGTCTTCCATTCCGTCGTCGCGATCGACGACCATCCGATCGTTCTTGAATCCATCCAGGCGCTGCTCGCCGGGTCGCCGCAGTTGCAGCTTGTGGCGACGGCGGCTGACGGCGCACGGGGGCTGCAGCTGATTCGTACGGCGCGCCCGAAGCTCGCCATCGTCGACATCAATCTGCCCAGCCTGGACGGTCTCGAACTTGTGCGCCGCGTGCGCGCGCAGCGCCACGACATCGGCCTGGTGGTCACGTCTGCCCAGACCACGGGCAACGAAGCGCGGCTCGCCTTCCTGGCGGGCGCCAACGCCTACGTGCCGAAATCTGAAGCGACATCCGCGTTGACGGCGGCATTGCTGCTGGCGGCGCGCGGCTACCTCTCGTTCCCTGCTTCCGCGATGGGGGCAGCGGAAGGCGCTGGCCTCGCCACGCTCACCCAGCGCGAAATGCGCGTGAACCAACTGCTGGCCGAAGGCCATCGAAACACCGAGATCGCCAAGCGCCTGGGGATCTCGCCCAAGACGGTGTCCACCTTCAAGCACCGCATCTCCAGGAAGGTCGGACTCCCCGGCTGACTGATCGGCAAAGTTCACGGGCAAAAAAAGAGACCGCTGTTTAGGGCGGTCTCTTAAAGTCGATATGAAGCTGTGGAACTGTTATTCACGCTTCGGGGTGAATCATAGTCGAAAAGAAGTGCGCCTTAATCTTTAATTTTTATCATCGACTGGATGACTTTGTGGGTTTAATGGATTACTTCGTGTAAGGCATCGGATTGCCTTCTCGTAAGTCATGCTTACGGCTGTCTGCGTGCGGTCGCAGAGCATTGATTTATATGAACAATTTCGTCATCAATGCTTAGGTTTCATATTTACCACAGGCTATTTTTGAAAGTTCTGAATACGAGAAGTCGGAATACATAATGGCCGCCGATCGCAAATACCCGCGATAGTTTTTTTAAGGAAAACGATATGAAGATCAAGCTGTTTGCGGCCGCCGCTGCCGCTCTGGTTTCGGCTGGCGCATTCGCTCAATCGAGCGTGACGATGTACGGCGTGGTCGACGCTGGCGTCGAGTGGGTGAACAAGGCGCCGGGTAACGGCGGTTCTCGCGGTGCACTGCAGTCGGGCGGTATGTCCGGTTCGCGCTGGGGCCTGCGCGGCGCTGAAGACCTGGGCGGCGGCCTGAAGGGTATCTTCAACCTGGAAAGCGGTTTCAGTATTGATGACGGCAAGATGGGCCAGGGCGATCGTCTGTTCGGCCGTAACGCCTACGTCGGGTTGGAAGGCCAGTGGGGCCGACTGACCCTGGGTCGCCAGCAGAACCTGCTGTACGACTTCGCGCTGCAATACGACCCGATGGCAGTTTCGCGCTATTCGCTGGCTTCGCAGGACGCTGCCATGGCGGGGCGCGCAGACAACGCGGTGAAATACATGGGTACGTTCGGTGGCCTGACCGCTTCGGCGCTGTACTCGACGCGCAACGATGGCCAGGAGATTGCCGGCGCGAGCAAGCTGGGCCGCGAGTGGAGCGTTGGACTGAACTACGCGAATGGCCCGTTCTCCGTGGGTGCCGTGTATGACCAAATGAATGGGAATACGGACGTGCCCGCGGACTACGGCATTGCTTCCGACCTCAAGGTGCAACGCGCCACCATCGGGGGCACGTACGTTTATGGCCCGGCCAAGCTCTACGCGGGTTATCGTTGGCTCAATGCGACCCATCCGCTTGCATCCGAATCCGTACTGCGTTCGAACCTGTACTGGCTGGGCGCAGGCTACCAAGTGACGCCGGCTCTGGCGTTGACCGGTACGGCCTACTACCAGAACTTCAAGACCACCGGCGCCGGCAATCCCTGGCTGTTTGTCCTGAGCGGCGACTATGCGCTGTCCAAGCGCACCGACGCCTATCTGAACGTGGCTTACGCCAAGAACAGCAGCAATGCAGCTTTGCCGCTCGGTGTCGCTGGCCTCGGCGATGTGTTCACCAGCGCTGACGGCAGCAGCAACAACCAAATGGGTGCCATGGTCGGTATCCGCCACAAGTTCTAATCGGCATTCTGTCGGCTAGATATAGAAAACCCGGGCTTCAACCCGGGTTTTTTGTTGGCGCCTCCTTTGCGCGCCGCGTTCTAGTGCAGGATCACCCGCCGCACCACGGCCACCAGGGGCGGCCGAATCGAGCGCTCGAACCCCGGGCGCAGGCGCAAGGGCTTGAGCAGCATCTTGGCCGCCATATCCAGCGGCAGATAAGAGCGCACCAACGCGCTGACGCGCGAGTTCAGTGCGCGGACATCGGCTTCGGGCACGTCCTCCTGCCCGCGCTCGATGCGCAGCACATTGCGCAGGGCGATCATCGAATCTTCATTCTTGATTTCACGCAGGCGTGAGGCGAGCGCCTTGAGCACGCGTGCGCGGCCGACGCCTTCGCTCGCGTTGCACTCGTTGAAGAAACGCAGGAAGTGTTTGTAATGTCGGACTTCATCGGCCGAGATGCGGCTGGCGAGGTCGCGCAGCACCGGTTCATCGGCTTCAGCCGCGGCTTGGGCGATGGCCCGATAGAAAGTGGCAGTGCCCATTTCGACGACGCAGCGCGCGACCATTTCCAACGCCTGCGTGGGCTCGAACTGGTCGACCGAACAGGTGACCGAGTATTCCTCGAAGAAGCGTGCGTAGCCGCGCTCCCAGTCGAACTCGGGCCAGACGGTTTCAACGTAGCGGCGCAATGCACGGCCGTGCTGAAGCTCTTCGCGTTCCCAGTGGTGGATCAGCCAGTGCGCGGTTTCGGGGCGATCGGCGTAGTACTGAGCGAGGTTGCCGGCATAGAGGTCGGAGCCGCTCTCCACAAACGACGCACTGGCAACGAGGTAGAACAGCGTGCCGTTTTCGCGTACGCGTGCTACGTCGATGCTGCCGTAAGCGATCTCCTGGACCGACCACGGCATGCGCTCGCTCTCAGATGTTTCCACATGAACCTGTGACAAGGCGCTTCCTCCGTAGGCAGTCTCGCAAAAAGCGGGCCGCCCTTGCTATGAGAATGAAACATCACGTCCTATGTTTCAAGACAGATGTGCGCTTGCAAAGGTTCCTAAAAGCAATTTTCTGCGTGGAAAGTGGTGAATGCGTCATGGCGATTGGGTCACCTCGGTACGCGACGCAGCGGTAGGTACGTGGCGTTTTGCGCGTGCCGCAAACCATAGGCGAAAGCCGCGAGTGCGATGAGGGCCGCCCCAACCATCGCCCATTCGACTGCTGCATAGCCACCGCTGGCCCGCCAGAGCAGTGCGCCCAGCCATGGGGCGCTGGCCTGCGCCAGCAGCACGGGCGTCATCATCAGGCCATTGAGCGTGGCGTACTGGTTGCGCGAAACCAGCTCCGGCATCGCAATCGCGCGGACCATCGTGTTGATGCCGTTGGCTGCCCCGTAGACGAGCGCAAATACGATCAGCAGCGGCCCGCTCGACAGCGCCAGCAAGACGAGCGCTGCGGCCATGGCGCCGTACGTCCACGGTGCAATGCGCACCGGATGCGCCGGGCGCGACCGCATCATGGCCAGCCGCCCGAGCACCTGGGCGGGGCCGATGAGCGCCGCGATCAGCAACTGGCGACTGGTCGGCACGCCTTTCTCCGTCAACAGCGGAATCAGGTGCGCCCCGAGCACGGTGGCGATCAGGCTGGTGGCCACGAAGGCCAGCACCACCGCCCAGAACACCGGCAAGCGCAACACCATGCGCCATGCCGAGGCATGCACCGCTGCTGCGGGGTCAAGCGCTGCTGCAGGGGCGAGCATGGGCGGCCGCACGCGCAGGCGCGCATGGATCGGCAGGCAGATCAGCACATGGGCCAGCGCAAAAAGCTGCAGCGTGTGCCGCCAGCCAAGATGTTCCACGCCCCATTGCGCGAGCGGAATGCTCAGCGTGCTGGAGAACCCCGCAATCAACGTGAGGCCAATGATCGGGCGCTGATACGCATCGCCAAACGCTTGGCGAAGCACGACGAAGGCCGGATCGTAGAGCGTGGTGGCCATCGCCAGGCCCATCGGCAGCCAGAGCAGCAGGAAGGCCGCCTCGTTCGAGACGAAGGACCAAGCCACCAGGCCGCTCGCCGCCAGCACGGTACCTGCGCCCATCACACGGCGCGCAGGCCAGCGGTCCAGCGCGCGCCCAACCCAGAACGAGCACAGCGCCCACACCAGCAGCCCGAGTGAAAACCCGCCCGCCAAAAACGGCCGCGCCCACCCGAGCGTGTCGTGCATCGGCGCCAGAAACACGGTGAAGGTGAAGTACAGCGTGCCCCACGAGACCATCTGCGCGAGGCCGAGCAGCAACACAAGGCGCCGGCCCTCGGGCGAGCCGGGCGAGAACATGGGGTTCATGGGGGTGGGAGTGGTGGAGGCGGGCAGATCTGCGCGGCAACGATTCATTCTATCGGCGCAGGCTGCGGCGCGCGTACCCCCTGCGCAGGGCGTGCTCAGGAAGCGTGGCCGTCGATCAGCATCCGCAAAGCTGCCGTGTCGACGACTTCCACCGTCCGGTAATGGCAGCGGATCCAGCCCGCGCGCTGCCACGCTTGCAGGTACTTGGAAATCGTCTGCCGCGAGCGTGCCAGCATGCGGCCCAGCTCTTCATTGCTGGCGGCGACGGTGCGGCCATCGCCGGCGCGGGCGAGCTGCAGCAGCCGTTGGGCGAGCCGCGCATCGGCGGGCATTTCGCTGGCGTGCTCGAACTCGTCAAAGATCAGGCGGATGCGCTGGCAGAGCTGCTGCATCAGCGCCCACATGCCGGCCGGATAGGCCGACACCACGCGCGCAAACGCCGCGCTGCCCAGCAGGATGAGCGTGGTCGGCCCCTGGGCATGGGCGCTGTGCGTGCGGCCGCCGCCGTCAATGAGCGCGATCTCGCCAAACCATTCGCCCGCGCGCAGCACGCCATAGACCAGTTCGCTGCCGCCGTCGGTCGTCCGGCTGATTCGCACGCGGCCGCGCACGATCAGGAACATGCCCTGCGCCGGGCCGCCGTGCGGGTGGATGCATTCACCGTCAGGGTAGGTGACCAGGCGCGCGGTGGGTGCGATTTCGGCCAGCAGATCGGCGGGGGCGTCGCGCAGCCAGCCTTGCGCGAGCTGTGCTGGCGTGGGCGCGGCGGCGGTGTGGGTGGCGTCTGCGGGCATGGCGGCAGGATGCGGCGAGGGCGGTCCGATCATTGTCAAACGCTTGACAGTCTGCATGCAAGCGCCGGGCAGAGAATGGCCCGCTAGCCGCGCACTCAGCCATTAAGAAATACGACGCGGCACCGACGCGACCATTCCGGCGACGAAGGAGACACCCCCAATGACCGATTCCCAACACACCGCTCCGCGCGCAACGTTTTCCCATATGGAGCACGGCACGCGCGAGGACTGGGCCGCCATCTCGGCCGAGTTCATGCCCTATGCCCGCGCGCTGCCCGACCGGGTGCTCGCGCACCTGAAGCTGCTCGACGGTGATTGCGGCGGCTTTCCGATCGACCGTCTCGCGCACTCACTGCAGACGGCCACGCTCGCCCACCGCGACGGGCGGGACGAGGAATACGTCGTGTGCGCGCTGTTGCACGACATTGGCGACACGCTGGGCAGCTTCAACCACCCGGACATCGCCGCGGCCATCCTCAAGCCGTTCGTGAGCCCGGAAAACCTGTGGATGGTCGAGAAGCACGGCATCTTCCAGGGCTACTACTTCTTCCACCATCTGGGGCTCGACCGCAACCTGCGCGAGCAGTACCGCAGCCAGCCCGAGCTGTTCGAGCGCACCGCCGAGTTCTGCGCCAAATACGACGCCGCGGCCTTCATGCCGGATTACGACAACCTGCCGCTGTCGTTCTTCGAGCCGATGGTGCGGCGCGTGCTGGCCAAGCCACGCAACTCTATCTACGTGAGGGAAGGCGAGAGCGAACTGTCGCAGCCGAAAGCCGCGGCAGCGTGATGTGCCGGCCTAGGCCTTCACCACATTGACGGGCGCGCCAGCCACCCAGGCCGCCACGTTAGCGAGCGTGGTGTCGGCAATGCCCGCGAGCGCCTCGCGCGTGAAGAACGCCTGATGTGCGGTCACGATGACGTTGGGAAAGCTCAGCAGCCGCGCCAGCACGTCATCCTGCAGCACATCGGCGGAGCGGTCTTCGAAGAACAGATCCGCCTCTTCCTCGTACACGTCCAGCCCGAGGTGGCCGAGCTGGCCGGTCTTGAGGGCGTCGATCAGCGCGGGGCTGTCGACCAGGCCGCCGCGGCTGGTGTTGATGAGCATCGCGCCCGGCTTCATGCTGGCCAGAGCGTTGGCGTCGATCAGGTGGTGGGTGCCGGTGTTGAGGGGACAGTGCAGGCTGACGATATCCGCCTGCGCCAGCAAATCAGGCAGCGGCACGTAGCGCACGCCCAGCGCCGTCAGCGAGGCCTGCGGAAACGGATCGAATGCCAGCAACTGGCATCCAAAGCCCGCCATGATCCGCGCGAACACCTGCCCGATCTGTCCGGTGCCGATCACGCCGACGGTCTTGCCCGCCAGGTCGAAGCCCAGCAATCCATCCAATGAGAAATCGCCTTCGCGCGTGCGATTGCAGGCACGGTGCAGGCGCCGGTTGAGCGTTAGGATCATGCCAACCGCATGTTCGGCCACCGCGTGCGGCGAATAGGCCGGCACGCGCACCACCGTCAGCCCCAGGCGCTGTGCGGCCGGCAGATCGACGTGGTTGAAGCCTGCCGAGCGCAGCGCGATCAGGCGCGTGCCGCCCGCTGCCAACGCTTCGAGCACTTCCGCGTTGAGCGCGTCGTTCACGAATGGGCACACCACTTCAAAGCCCGCTGCGAGGGACGCCGTTTGCGCGTCAAGGTGCGCGCGCTGGAAAACGAGGTCGAAGCTGTGGCCGCCGCGCGCCAGGGAGGCGCGGAAGCTGTCTTCGTCGTAACGGTGGCTGCTGAAAAAGAGGACGCGCATGGCGGTGGGGTAAGCGGACGTGATGCCTGCAGCTTACTCGCACCGCCCGGTGGCGGCACTCAGAGCGTCAGGACGATGCGGCCATCCACCTTGCCGGCCTTCAGATCGGCGAACACCTGGTTGATGTTGTCGAGCTTGTCGCGGTGAATGTGGGCGCGTACCAGCCCCTCGGCAGCAAACTCCAGGGACTCTTGCAGATCACGCCGCGTGCCGACAATCGAACCGCGCACCGTGATGCCATTGAGCACCGTGGAGAAGATCGGCAACGGAAAATCGCCCGGCGGCAGCCCATTGAGCGAGATCGTCCCGCCGCGCCGCACCATGCCCAGCGCTTGTGCAAAGGCACTGCGCGACACCGCCGTCACGAGCACGCCGTGCACACCGCCGATCTCTTTCTGAATCACGGCCGCGGGGTCCTGCTGCGAGGCATCGACGACGAGCTTGGCCCCCAACTCGCGTGCCAGCGCGAGCTTGTCCGGCGCCACGTCTACCGCCACCACGTGCAGGCCCATGGCGATCGCATACTGCACCGCCACGTGTCCCAGCCCGCCGATGCCGGAAATGGCGATCCACTGTCCGGGCCGCGTATCCGTCATGCGGATGCCCTTGTAGACCGTCACCCCCGCGCAGAGGATCGGTGCGATTTCTTCGAAACTGACCTGCGCGGGCAGGTGGCCGACGTAGTTCGGATCGGCCAGTACGTATTCGGCATAGCCGCCGTTGACGGAGTAGCCGGTGTTCTGCTGCTCGTGGCAGAGGGTTTCCCAGCCGCTCAGGCAGTGCTCGCAGTGGCCACAGGCGGTGTAGAGCCAGGGCACACCCACACGGTCGCCTTCCTTGACGGCGGTGACGCCTTCGCCCACCGCCGCCACATAGCCGACCCCTTCGTGCCCGGGGATGAACGGCAAGCTTGGTTTGACGGGCCAGTCGCCCTCCGCGGCGTGCAGGTCCGTATGGCAGACGCCCGAGGCCGCGATCTTCACAAGAATCTGCCCGCGCCCAGGTGTGGGAACCGGCACTTCCTCAATGCGCAAGGGTTCGCCAAACGCGTGGACAACCGCAGCTTTCATCGACTGGGCCATGAGACATCTCCTGGTTGGGGGGAGATACCAGTCTGGTCGACGCCTGCCCGGTGCGGGTTGATGTGAGTCAACCGCCAGGGCGACCGAGCGGGATCGGCAACACTGTTAGCATGCCGGCATCTTCAGTCTTTAAAACGAGCCGCTGCCTTGCCCGTCACTCCCACCTTCCTCTGGCACGACTACGAAACCTTCGGCGCCGTGCCGCGCCGTGATCGCCCAGCGCAGTTTGCCGGCATCCGCACCGATGCCGAACTGAACGAAATCGGCGAGCCGGTCGAACTGTTCTGCCAGCCGTCCAACGACTGGCTGCCCGATCCGGTGTCGTGCCTCATCACCGGCATCACGCCGCAGCAGTGCGCCCGGCAGGGCATTCCGGAATACCGGTTCGCGCAGGCCATCGAGCGCGAACTCGGCACGCCCGGCACCATCGGCGTCGGCTACAACACCATCCGTTTCGACGATGAGGTGACGCGCCACCTGTTCTGGCGCAACCTGATCGACCCGTACGCACGCGAGTGGCAGAACGAATGCGGGCGCTGGGATCTGCTCGACGTGGTGCGCACCACCTGGGCGCTGCGCCCCGATGGCATCCAATGGCCAAAGCACGAAGACGGCAGGCCGAGCTTCAAGCTGGAGCATCTGTCCAAAGCCAACGGCTTGGTGCACGAGGCGGCGCACGACGCGGTGTCGGATGTGCGGGCGACGATTGCGCTGGCCCGCCTCATTCGCAACGCGCAGCCGCGCCTGTTTGATTTTTGTCTGGCGCTGCGCAAGAAAGACCGCGTGGTGGCCGAGATCGGCGATGCGCCGCGGCCGCTGCTGCACATTTCCGGCATGTACGGCGTGGAGCGCGGCTGCATGGCCGTGGTGTGGCCGCTGGGCGGTCATCCGACCAACAAGAACGAACTGATCGTCTGGGACCTGGCATTCGACCCGTCCGAGCTGTTCCATATGGATGTGGCGACGCTCCGCGAGCGCATGTTCACGCGCACGGCCGATCTGGTCGAAGGCACCACGCGCCTGCCGATCAAGTCGATCCACATCAACAAGTCGCCCATCGTCATCAGCAACATGAAGACGCTGCAGCCCGCCCAGGCGGAACGCTGGGGCATCGACTTCGCCACGATTGAACGCCACGCCGCCATCGCGCAGGGGGCGCCGGACATGCGCGACACGTGGCGCCAGGTGTACGCCCGTGAGCTGGAGCCCATCGAGGACGTGGACCAGAACCTCTACGGCGGCTTCGTCGGCAATGACGACCGTCGCACGCTCAACGAGCTGCGCACGCTCAGCGGCGAACAACTTGCCAACCTGCATCCGGATTTTTCCGATGCGCGTCTGCCCGAACTGCTGTTCCGCTACCGGGCACGCAACTTTCCCGATACGTTGAACGAAGAGGAATACGAGCACTGGGAGCAACTGCGCGCCGAGCGGCTGTTTGAAGGGCGTGATGGCTATATGACCTTCGAGCTCTTCGCCGAGCGGCTTCAACAGCTGGGTGCGGAAGCCACCGAGAAAGGCGACGCGCGCGCGCAGAGCATCCTGCAGGACCTGTACGACTACGCACAGCAGATCGTGCCGGGCTGACGCGCCGGACGCACGCAAAGAAGAACGGAGGCCGAAGCCTCCGTTTTTTCATGGTGATGCGAACGCCCGTCAGGCAGCGCGCTGGGCCGCCGCCGGATCGCGCCACTGTGCCAGCAGCTTGTTCCAGCGGATGCGAGCAGCCGCCAGGTTGGCGTCCTTCACATGGCCGAAGCCGCGGATGTCCTCCGGCAGGCGGGCCAGTTCCAGGGCCTGAGCCAGCTTGTCAGCGGTCAGTCCCTTCACCAGCTCATCGACCAGTGCTCGGTATTCGCCGATCAGCGCGCGCTCGGTGCGGCGCTCTTCGGTCTTGCCGAAGATGTCGAACGCCGTGCCGCGCAGGCCCTTGAACTTGGCGAGCAGCTTGAAGACGCGCATCGTGTTCGGACCGAAGCGTTGCTTGACCAGGTGCCCCTTCTCGTCACGCTTGGCAATCATGGGCGGCGCAAGCCAGAAGTTGAGCTGGTAGTCGCGGCCGGGCTCGCCTTCGAACTGCGCGCGCAGCTTGTCGAGGAATGCCGGGTCGGTGTACAGGCGAGCGACTTCGTATTCGTCCTTGTACGCCATCAGCTTCGACAGGTTGCGCACCACAGCTTCCGTGAACGCCAGCGGTTGGCCGGCACCCACCACGGCAGCTTCCGCTGCACGCACGCGTTCCACCACCGCGCGGAACTCAGCGGCATACGCTGCGTTCTGGTACGCGGTCAGCAGATCAACGCGGCGGGCGATCAGCGTGTCCAGCGAAGGCAGGGCGATGACGTCGGCTTTGGCACGCGGCGCATCGCCGGCGAGCTTGAGCACCGCATCGCGGTCTTGCGCGAGGTGGCGGCCCCATTCGAACGCGGTCTTGTTCTTCTCGACGGCCACGCCGTTGAGTTCGATCGCGCGGATGAGCGCGTCGTGCGTCAGCGGAACCCAGCCCTTCTGCCATGCAAAGCCCAGCACCAGCGGGTTGGTGAAGATGGCGTCGCCCAGCAGGCGCACGGCCAGCGTGTTGGCGTCTTCAAATGCGCAGGCATCGCCGACGGCCGCGCGGATGTCCGCCTCGGCCGAGCTGCCCGGGAAGCGCCAGTTCGGGTTCTTGATGAAGTCGGCCGTGGGCGATGCCGTGCTGTTGATGATGGCGCGCGTCTGGCCGTGCTGCACCTTCGACAGCACTTCGTCCGACGCCGAGACAATCGCGTCGCAGCCGATCACGAGGTCCGCCTCGCCCATGGCGATGCGCGTGGCGTGAATCGAATCCGGACGCTCGCCGATCTGCACGTGCGAGAGCACGGCGCCGCCTTTCTGCGCGAGGCCCGCCATGTCGAGCACGGTCACGCCCTTGCCTTCGATGTGCGCGGCCATGCCGAGCAGGCCACCGATGGTGACCACGCCCGTACCGCCCACCCCGGTCACCAGCACGCCATACGCGCGTTGGATGGCAGGCAGCTCAGGATGCGGCAGCAGCGGCAGGCCTTCCATCGACACGCCGTGCGATTCCGGCTTGCGCACCTGCGCACCTTCAGCCGTCACGAAGCTCGGGCAGAACCCGTTCACGCACGAAAAGTCCTTGTTGCAGGACGACTGGTTGATCTTGCGCTTCGTGCCCAGCTCCGTTTCCAGCGGCTCGACCGACAGGCAGTTCGACTTGACCGAGCAATCGCCGCAGCCTTCGCACACCGCGTCGTTGATGAACGCACGGCGTGCCGGGTCGGCCATCGTGCCGCGCTTGCGACGACGACGCTTCTCGGTGGCGCAGGTCTGGTCGTAGATCAGCACGCTGGTGCCTTGCACCTCGCGCAGCTCGCGTTGAATCGCGTCAAGGCGGTCGCGGTGATGCACCGTCACGCCTTCGGGCAGTTTGATGGCAGCGTTGTACTTCTCGGGCTCGTCGGTCACGATGACGATGCGCGACGTGCCTTCGGCATACACCTGCGCGGCAATCTGTGGCACCGACAGCGGGCCGTCGACCGGCTGGCCGCCGGTCATGGCCACGGCATCGTTGTAGAGAATCTTGTAGGTGATGTTCACCTTGGCGGCGATCGATGCGCGAATCGCCAGCAGGCCCGAGTGGTAATACGTACCGTCGCCCAGGTTGGCGAACACGTGCTGATCGCCCGAGAACGGCATCTGGCCGATCCACGCCACGCCTTCGCCGCCCATCTGGCTGAAGGTGTCGGTGCGGCGGTCCATCCACACGGTCATGTAGTGGCAACCGATGCCGGCCAGCGCGCGCGAGCCTTCGGGCACGTTGGTCGACGTGTTGTGCGGGCAGCCCGAGCAGAACCACGGCTTGCGCTCGGCAGTAACGCGCGGCTTGGCGAGCGCCTTCTCTTTGGCGTCGATGATGGCGATGCGCGAGGCGATGCGTGCGCGCACGTCCGACGGCAGCTCGAACTTTTCCAGACGTGTGGCGATGGCGCGGGCGATCAGCGCAGGCGACAGCTCGTAGTGCGCCGGTAGGAGCCAGTTGGCCATCGGCACCGACCATTCGCCGCCGGCGTTGTCGCGCTCGTCAAACTTGCCGTACACGCGCGGGCGCACGTCGTCGCGGTAGTTGTACAGCTCTTCCTTCAGTTGGTATTCGAGGATCTGGCGCTTCTCTTCCACCACCAGGATCTCTTGCAGCCCTTCGGCAAAGGCCCGCGCGCCGTGCGCTTCCAGCGGCCACACGCAGCCGACCTTGTACAGGCGGATGCCGATGCGGCGGCAGGTTTCCTCATCGAGGCCGAGGTCGACCAGCGCCTGACGCACGTCGAGGTACGCCTTCCCGGCCGTCATGATGCCGAAGCGCGCCTGCGGCGAATCGAGCACCACGCGGTCGAGCTTGTTGGCACGCACGTAAGACAGGCCGGCGTACCACTTGTAGTCGAGCAGGCGCGCTTCCTGCACCAGCGGCGGATCGGGCCAGCGGATGTTCAGCCCGCCCTGCGGCATGACGAAATCTTCCGGCAGGATGATCTGCGCGCGGTGCGGATCGACATCCACCGAAGCTGACGATTCCACCACGTCCGTCACGCACTTCATCGAGACCCACAGGCCGGAGTAGCGGCTCATCGCCCAGCCATGCAGGCCGTAGTCGAGGTATTCCTGCACGTTGGACGGATACAGCACCGGAATGCCGGCCGCCTTGAAGACGTGTTCGGACTGGTGCGCCAGCGTGGACGACTTGGCGGCGTGGTCATCGCCCGCCAGAACCAGCACGCCGCCGTGCGCGGACGAGCCGGCCGAGTTGGCGTGCTTGAACACGTCGATCGTGCGGTCCACGCCCGGCCCCTTGCCGTACCACATGCCGAACACGCCGCTGAACTTCGCGTTCGGATACAGATTGACCTGCTGCGAGCCCCAGACCGCCGTGGCGGCCAGGTCTTCGTTGAGCCCCGCCTGGAAGACGATGTTGTGCCCCGCCAGATGCTTCTTGGCTTTCCACAGGGCCTGGTCCAGCGCACCCAGCGGCGAGCCGCGGTAGCCGGAGATGAAGCCCGCCGTGTTCAGCCCAGCGGCGCGGTCGCGCTCCTGCTGCAGCATCGGCAGACGCACCAGTGCCTGCGTGCCGCTGATGTAGATGCGGCCACGCTCAAGCGTGTACTTGTCGTCCAGGGAAACGGTTTCGAGCGCGCGGCGTAGCGCGTCGTTCAGAGGGGCATTCATGCGTGCTCCGGGTGGGTGTGTCGGGATCACCGACAGCAGGTCTCTTTTGGTGCCGCCTGCGCCGCTTCTTGTGGAAACTGGCAGACAGCCGTGGGTCGAGGCATCGTAGCATCGCGTGACATTCCGAACACCGTGCAACGCAGCAAGAATGGGGGTGGGTTTTCCCTTGGTTGTGGTGTCCGGTGCATGCATGCACAGCGCTGGACGACGGGGTTGCACCGGTTGTGCGGTGCATGCAACGTTTGCGGCAAAGCCGGCCGGGCAATGCGCTTTCGCGACGCACCGCCACGGTCGGAATCAATCCCCGAGGCGTTCGATGACTTCCCGCATGCGGACGACAAGCCCGTCCATTGCTTGGGCAGGCACGTTCCCATAGCCCAGCACCAGGCCGTTGTACTGCGCGGTGAAGGTTCCCGGCAGGCAGAAGCGCGAAAGCGGGCGCAGCACCATTCCGTGCTCGCGTGCGGCGCGGCTGACTTCGGTATCGCGCACCGGCGCGTCGAGCCGTGCCGAGAGGTGCATGCCGCCTGCGCCGCCCGACACCGTCACCACACCGTCGAGGTGCCGTTCGATGGCCGTCTGCAGCGCATCGCGGCGCTCGCCGTACAGACGACGCATGCGCCGCAGGTGCCGCGTGAAATGTCCCGCCTCGATGAACTCGGCCAGCGCGAGCTGCTCGGCTACGCGCCCGCGCAACATCAGCGCACCTGCCGTCTTTTTCAGCACGGGCGCCAGCGCGGGCGGCACCACCATATAGCCGAGGCGCAGTGCCGGGAAGAGCATCTTGCTGAACGTGCCGAGATAGATGACCGGCGCATCTTCGGTCAGGCCCTGCACGGCCGATAGCGGCGCACCCGTGTGGCGGAACTCGCTGTCGTAGTCGTCTTCGATGATCCACGCGCCGGCTGCGCGTGCGTGCTGGATGAGCGCGAGACGGCGCTCCAGACTCATCACCGCGCCCAATGGGTATTGGTGCGACGGTGTGATGTAGATGAGCTTGGGTGGCGTATCGTGCCAGTCTTCCTCGCGCGGGGCGAGGCCATCGGCGTCGACGCTGATCGGTACCAGTCGCATGTCTGCGGCCTGCAAGGCGGCGCGCGCACCGTAGTAGCCGGGGTTTTCGATCCATGCGGTATCGCCCGCATCCGCGAGCGTACGGGCGCACATGTCGAGACTGTTCTGCGTGCCGTCGGTGATGAACACCTGCGACGCGTCGCAGCGCACGCCGCGCGAAACGCGCAGGTATTCCGCCACGGCCTGGCGCAGGGCGGCATTGCCTTCGACCGGGCCGTAGCCCATCTGCCCAGGTCCGATGCGACGCCATCCGCGTTCCATGCAGCGGCGCCATTGCGCCAGCGGGAATTCATCCAGTGCGGGCGTGCCGGGCAAGAAGGGCAGCAGGTCGTCCATGCCGCCGCGCGGGCGTTCGAGGTCTTTCACGCGGCGCGACAGCTGGCCCGGGGCTGCGGGCGCTTGCGCGGGCGTCTGCTGCAGGCCGACGCGCGCTACCACCGTGCCTTGCCGTCGGCTGAGCACAAAGCCCTCCGTGGCGAGTTGCTCGTAAGCGTAGAGCACCGAGTTGCGCGCGATGCCCAGCTCTTCGGCCAGCGTGCGCGATGGCGCCAGGCGCGTGCCTTCCTCGATCTGTCCGCTGAGGATGGCTGCACGCAGGCAGGCATATAGCCGATGCTGCTGTGATGCGCGGGCTACGCCCTCGCCGTGCATCGCGGTGCGTTCGTAGTTCGACAGCAGGACGCCGTAATCCATCGTGGCTCCAAGACTCTGCATTTTGGTGGGTCTATGCATGGTGCCACGGTTTTTTTATCGTCGGCATGTCGATTACGATTTCGGAGCCTTGCATGTCGAGCACAGAACCCACATCGCCCACCGCGCGCACCCGCGTGCGCCGCGTCGCGCACCGCGGCCATTACGACCGCACCACGCTGCATGCCATCCTCGACGAGGCCTACGTCTGCCACATCGCCTTCGCCGACGAGCATGGCGTGCATTGCATCCCGACCGCGTGCTGGCGCGAGGGCGATCACCTCTACATCCATGGTTCCAACGGCAGCCGCATGCTCAAGCTGGCCGGCAGCGGGGCGCAGGTCTGCGTGACTATCACGCACATCGATGGCTTGGTGCTGGCGCGCTCGGCGTTCAACCATTCGATGAACTATCGCTCGGCGGTCATCTATGGCGCGTTCGAAGTCGTGCCCGATGCGCAGAAGCCTGCGGTGCTCGATACCTTCATGGAAGTCCTCGCGCCGGGCCGTTCGCAACAGGCACGGCCCGGCAATACCAAGGAGCTTGCCGCCACGACCGTGCTGCGCATTCCGTTGGATGAGGCTGCGTGCAAAGTGCGCACGGGTGGTCCGAAGGACGATGCTGAGGACCTTGACCTGCCTGTGTGGGCTGGTGTGCTGCCGATGGCGCTGTTGCCGTTGCCGCCGGTGGTGGAGGCTGCGCCGGTGGGTACGCCGGATTATGTACAGGAGTGGAAGGACAGTGCTCGCGCGCCGGTGGGGGATGTGGCGATGTCGTGACGGCTGTGGGGTGCTGGTTGGTTTTGTTTTGGCCCTGATGGTCCATCTCCCTTTCGTTCCCTGCCGGGACCGACTTACTTTTCTTTGTCTTGCCAAAGAAAAGTAAGCAAAAGAAAGGCGCGCCCGAGATGGCGAAAGATTCCTTGAATTTGTGTAACCGTGCGGGGAAGGAGGCAAACTCGCTGCGCTCAGACAAGCCTCCTTCCTTGATCCGCCCGCTCACAAAAATTCAAGGCGCCATCAAGGGCTCAACGTCAAAAGAGAAAGGCCAACCCATCGTGCGGTTGGCCTTGTCGTTTGGGCGGGCGCCCCGAAGGTTTGGCTTTTGTCTTTTGACTTTGGTGCCCTAGATGGCGCCTTGAATTTCTGTTGCAGGGAGGAAAAAGAGGGGAGGCCTGTCTGAGCGCAGCGAGTTTGCCTCCCCTCCCTCCCTGCGACAGAAATTCAAGGGGAAGTCGCCATCTCGGGCGCGCCTTTCTTTGCTTACTTTCTTTGGCAAGACAAAGAAAGTGAGTCAGCCCCGGCAGGGGATGAAACAAGGGATGCACCAAAGCCCAAAAAACAAAACCCCTCAGTGCACCAGTTGGTTAATCTCGATGATCGGCATGAGCACAGCCAGCACGATCAACAGCACCACCACACCCATCGTCAAAATCAAAGCCGGCTCCAGCAAGCCCGTGAGGAACAACGTCCGACGCTCCAGCTCTTGAGCCTCGCCCTGCGCAGCCCGCTCCAACATCGCAGGCAGATTGCCCGTCGCCTCACCCGAACGAATCAAATGCACCAGCACAGGCGGAAACTGGTTCTGCGCCGCCAAAGCCCGCGCCAGCGAAGTCCCTTCCCGTACGCGTGTGGACGCATCCTCCACATTGGTCTTGAGCGCGACGTTGTTCAGCGTCTCCCCCGCCGCCTGCAAGCCCCGCAAGATCGGCACGCCGGCACTGGTGAGAATGGCCAGCGTGCTGGCAAACCGCGCGGTGTTGTAGCCGCGAACGAGCTTGCCGAACAGCGGCGCGGTCAGTAGCCACTTGTGCCACGACAACCGCAATGCCGGCTGCTTGAGCAGTTTGCGGATCAGCGCGCCGATCGCCACCAGAACGATCGCTGCGAGCCATCCCCAGTTCCGCACAAAATCCGACAGCCACAGCATGATGATCGTGAGTGTCGGCAGCTTCTGCTTCGTGTTGGCAAATACGCTCACCACCTGCGGCACCACGTATGACAGCAGGAAGATCACGATCGCAAACGCCACCACCGTTACGATGGCCGGATACGTGAATGCCAGCTTGATCTTAGAGGTCAGCGCGTTGCGGCTCTCGATGTAGTCCGCCAGGCGCGAGAGCACGAGGCCCAGGTTGCCCGAGTGTTCCCCCGCTGAAACGAGGGCGCGGTAGATGTCCGGAAAATCCTTCGGATGCTGCGCCAGTGCCACCGAGAGTGAGCTGCCGCCCACCACTTCTGCGCGGATGGCCGCGAGCAGCTCGCCGACGTACGCGCGTTCGGCCTGATCGGCCAGCGCGGCCAGCGCTTCATCGAGCGGCAGACCCGCCACCAGCAGGCTCGCGAGTTGGCGCGTGACGAGCGCGTTTTCCTGCGCCGAGAGCCGCTTGCCGAAGCTCGACCCGCCGCGCTTGGTGGCCTGCGCGCCCAGCGCGTCGACCAGCAGCGGCGTCAGCCCGCGCGCGCGCAGCAGCGTGCGCGCCTGGCGTGCGCTGTCGGCTTCGATGACACCCTTGTCGGTCTTGCCGGTGGCGTCGGCGGCTTCGTAGCGGAAGGCTGGCATGCGCTATTCGTGTAATCGCGCCTTAGTCGCGTGTGACCCGCAGCACTTCTTCCAGCGACGTGGCACCCGTGTCGATCCAGCGCTGTGCATCCATGCGCATGGTCTGCATGCCTTGGCCGATGGCGAACGCCTTGATCTCGGATTCTGCGGCCTGGCGGTGGATCATGGTCTGGATTTCGGGCGTGACGGTCAGCAGTTCGTAGACACCGGTGCGGCCCTGGTAGCCGGAGTTGCTGCAACGGTCGCAGCCGACGTGATGCCACACCGATTTGCGTGCCGGCGCGGCCGGTGTCACACCCTCTGCCACCGGCGTGCCGGCCACGGCTTCCAGTTCGGCCGCGGTGAGTTCGAGCACTTCTTCGCGACGGCAATGCACGCACAGGCGACGTACCAGCCGCTGCGCCAGCACGCCGAGCAGCGATGAAGATAGCAGGAAGGGCTCGATGCCCATGTCGATCAGGCGCGTCACGGCGGAGGCCGAATCGTTCGTGTGCAGCGTCGCCAGCACCAGGTGGCCCGTGAGCGAGGCTTGCACGGCAATCTGCGCGGTTTCCAGATCGCGGATTTCCCCGATCATCACCACGTCCGGGTCCTGGCGTAGGATGGCGCGCAGGGCCTTGGCGAACGTCATGTCGATCTTCGGGTTGACCTGCGTCTGGCCGATGCCGTCGAGGTCGTATTCGATCGGGTCTTCCACCGTCATGATGTTGGTGGACGCCGCGTCCAGCCGCGACAGCGCCGCATACAGCGTGGTCGTTTTGCCCGAACCCGTCGGGCCGGTGACGAGCACGATGCCGTGCGGCTGATTGATGAGGTGGTCAAAGCGCGCCAGCGTGCCGGCGCCCATGCCGAGCTTGCTCAGATCCAGGCGGCCGGCTTCCTTGTCGAGCAGACGCAGCACCGCGCGCTCGCCGTGTCCGGTGGGCAAGGTGCTCACCCGCACGTCCACCGGGCGACCGCCCACGCGCAGCGTGATGCGACCGTCCTGCGGCAGGCGTTTCTCGGCAATGTCGAGCTGCGCCATGATCTTGATGCGCGAAATGAGCGCGCCGTGCAGCGCCTTCTTGGGGCGCACGACGTCGCGCAGCGTGCCGTCCACCCGGAAGCGCACGACGGATGCATTCTCGAACGGCTCGATGTGGATATCCGAGGCGCCTTCGCGCGCGGCCTGCGTGAGCAGCGCGTTGATCATGCGGATGATCGGCGCGTCGTCTTCGGATTCGAGCAGGTCTTCCACGGCAGGAATGTCCTGCATCAGGCGCGAGAGGTCGACTTCGCCTTCCACTTCGCCCACCACCTGCGCTGCGCTGCCGTCTTGCGCGTTGTACGCCGTCTGCGTGGCGGTGGACAGCGCCGCCGTGCTAAGCGTCACCAACTGCAGCGCGCCGAACACGCGACCGAGTTCAGCCAGCGCCGTGCGCGAAGTTTCGGGGCAGACCCACACTTCCAGCGTGTCGACGTCCTGGCGGGCGACGAGCAACCTGGCGTCGCGCGCAAACGCATACGGCACGAGCCGCACGGCCGACTGCGAGGGCGGCTCCAGCGTGCTGACGTCGGTGGTGGAAGCGTGCGTGGCCATGGTTCGTTGTCCGTTGTCAGCCACCGTTGCGCGGCGCATTGCCATCGTAGCCGCCGGAGGTGGGCGCCGCGAAGTTCTGCAGGCGCGGCTGGCTGCGCGTGGTGCCTTGCGGCATCGGCATCGGGGCGCCCGGGGGCACCTGCGTGCCGGCCGGGCCCTTCGGCACGATCGACACATCGCCGTAATTGTCAGCCGGGCGCATGGCGCTGGGCGTGGGCAGCACCGGTGTGTCCTTGTCCGAGGTGGTCGGCAGCATGTTCGGCGAGACAAAGCCCTGCTGCGTATCGCGCATGTAGTTGTAGCGGTTGTCCGACAACGCGCCCGTGGCATCGGCCGTGCGCAAGATGATCGGGCGCAGGAACACCAGCAGGTTGGTTTTCACACGCGTCTTGCTCTCCGAGCGGAACAGCGCGCCAAGCAGCGGGATGTCGCCCAGGCCCGGCACTTTCTGCTCGCCGTCCTGGTAGTTGTCTTCCAGCAGGCCGCCCAGCACGACCACCTGGCCGTCGTTGGCCAGCACATTGGTCTCGATCGAGCGCACATTGGTGGTCGGGCCCTGCGTGGCATTCTGCGTGCCCGGCACCACCGCCGACGATTCTTGGAAGATCTGCATCTTCACCAGCCCGCCGTCGGTGATCTGCGGCTTGACGCGCAGCGTGATGCCGACGTCCTTGCGGTCGAACGTCTGGAACGGCGTGACCGAAGCTGCGCCGCCGGTCTGCGCATATGAACCGGTCGTGATCGGCACGTTCTGGCCAATCAGGATCTTGGCCTCTTCGTTGTCGAGCGTAATCAGGTTGGGCGTGGACAGCACGTTGACCGAACCATCCGAACCCAGCGCGCTGAGGATGGCGCCCAAACCGCTGCCCCTGTTGAACACCCCGAAGTTGCCGCCGTTGAGTTGGCCAACGCTGTTGGAGAGCGTGCCAATGGCAGTCTGCGCGGCCGTACTGCCGATGCCGCCGCTGGTAATGGTGGCAATCGTGCCCGCGAGGTTGATCAGGTTATTGGCGCCGGAGCCGAAGTTGGTGCCACCGCCAAAAAAGGTGGTCGGCCCGCCTGCGCCGGCCATCCATTGGATGCCCAACTGCGAAGCCTTGGTGGCCGTCACTTCCACGATCATCGATTCGATATAGACCTGGGCGCGTCGCGCGTCGAGGTCGTCGATCACGGCGCGCAGGTTGCGATAGACCGGCTCGCTGGCGGTGATGATGAGCGCGTTGGTGGCCGGATCGGCCTGGATGATGCCGCCGGTGGTCGGCGTGTTGTTCTGCCCAAACGAGGCGCGGAACGAAGAGCTGCCGCTGCCCGAGCCGCTGCCCGAACCCGAGCCGCTGCCGTAGTTGGTGTTCTGTGTGTTCTGGTTCTGCGAGGTGTTCACGCCGCCGGCCGGCTGCGAGGTTGCGCCTTGGGCGGCGCTCTGGCCGCCCGGCCCGGTCGATGCCGAGGCCGACAGCGTGGCGTCGGCCGCCACGATCGCGCGCAGCGTGGTGGCCAGCTGCACCGCGTTGGCGTTCTTGAGCGGCACCACCCAGATGTTGCCCGGGCGCGCATTCGGCACGTCAAGCTTGGCGATCAGCTGTTTGGCCTGGGCAAGACGGGCCGCGCTCGACGCACGCACCATCACGCTATTCGAACGCGGCTCTGCCACGACTGACGTGCGCAGGCTTGGGTCCGACAGCGCCGCGCCGGCACCGGCACCAGCTGCGCCGCCAGCCGACGGGTCCAGCAGCTTCTGCAGCGTAGCTGCCACGTCGATGGCCACGGCGTTCTTCAGCGGAATCAGTTCGGTCTCACCAGCCACGGGCGTGTCGATCGACGCGATGATGCGGCCGATGCGGCGCAGGTTGTCGGCGTAATCGGTAATGACCAGCGTGTTGTTGGCCGGGTATGCGGTGATCGTGTTGTTGGGCGCGATCATCGGGCGCAGCACCGGCACCAGGTTGTTGGCCGATTCATGCTGCAGGCGGAAGACCTGCGTGACGACCTGCTCGCCGCCGCGCGCGCCTGCCGCGCCCACGCTGGTGGGCGAGCCCTGCAGCTTGGCATCGGCTTCCGGCACGACCTTGGTGAAACCGTTGCCTTCGACAATCGCGTAGCCCTGCATGCGCAGGATCGAGCCCAGCGATTCGAGCGCTTGCGAGCGCGTCACCGGCTTTTCGGTGACGAGGTTGACGGTGCCCTTCACGCGCGGGTCGACGATAAAGTTCTTGCCGGTGGCCTGGCCCACGGCCTTGACCACCGAGTCCAGATCCGCGTTGACGAAATTCAGCGAGACCTCATCCCCGGGGTTGCCGGCGGCGCCGTTCTGGGCGGATGCCGCGCTCGGCGGGGCGGCGAAGACTGGCATCGAGCCGGCCACCATTGTTGCGCAGCATGCCAGGACGATGGCGCGAACGGTGAGTCGGGAAGAGGCGTTGTACATGGTCTCGTTCATGGTTGTCGGCACGCTGGCTCGCGCGCCGGCTTGAGGATCAAAAGCGGAGTCGATGATGCGACCCGTCGCGCGGGCCCAGCAGACTCAACAGGCCAATCAATTGCGGTTCCGACTCCGGCGTGGCACTGGCCACCCCGTCAAAATGCGCGCTGGGCCCCAGGGTGCCCTGGCCCTGCAGAGTGAGCGGCCCGGCCAGCGTCGACAGCGACAACTGCATCGGCGCACCGCTCACGCCGCCAAACGACACCACGGCCTGATAACTGCCCAGCGGCCGCACCCGGCTGAGGCTGGATGATACCTGCTCAAGCGTGACAGTCAGCGCGCCCTGGGCGGTGTCTGGCTGGCCTTTTCCACGACCGAATTGGCCTGAGAGCGGCGTCCACTGCGCCCGCAGCCGGCCATCCAGCTTGAGCGTGTTGAACGGCGCGCCAATGCCTTCCAGCAACGACGCAGGCAACGCGACCGTGCCAGCCTCTGCGTCCCAGTGCCCCGGCCTGACCGTCAGCGTGACCGGCTTCTCCAGCGCGCGATCGTGCGTCAGGTGCGCGCGCAGCGTGCCGGTGAGCAGCGGCAGCATGTCGATCGACCACGACAGGCGGCCCGGCAGCACGGTCGCATCAGCCCCCCCGTTGCCGGCGGTCAGCGCCAGCGTTGCGCTGCCGTGCCAGATACTGCCTTGGCTGTCAGCCAGCAACACACGATGCCCCGTGGCCGCGGCCACGCGCTCGGCCGCCCACGCGGCCGGATACTGCGCCACCACGGTCAAGCCCACGGCCAGCAGCGCCACGCCACACCACAGCACGCGCCAGCCGAGGCTCGTGCGCTTGTCGGACTCGGCACGGCGGCGCAGGCGCAGCGGCGGTAGCGATTCAATCCCCATCGGCACGATCGGACCCGTCAGTGGCCCGTGGCGGCAGGGCCTTGCAGCGTCGCCGTCACGTTGACCAGGGCCGTTGCGCCCACGTATTTGATGTTCGTGTCGATCACCTTCATGCGCTGCGCCTGCCGCACCTCCTGCAGCCATTCGGCGACGGCGCCAAAGGGCACCTTGTCCAGTTGCACCTGCACGCTCTCGCCCGACATCGCCATCCGCGTGGCCTTCAGGCCGTGGTTGGTGAGGCTCGTGTTGAGCGCCTGCTGCAGTTCCGCACCGCGCGGCACGGGCGCGGCGGCAATGGCCGACAGGCCGCGCGCTTCCTGGCCCAGCGTTTCCATTTCGGCGAGCTGCGTACGCATCTGCGGCAGGGCTTTCTCGATGCGGCGCTGGCCTTCGAAGGCCGGCTCCCACAGCGCGAGGTAGACGATCACAAGCAGCAGCACCACGCCGCCACCGGCCAGGATGCGGCGCTCGCGCGGTTCGCGCTGCATCCAGAAGGTCGTGGCCGCATCGCGCACCGAGTCCGGCACGCCAATGCGCGGCAGGCGGCGGGATGACGATCGGGAAGGAGAGGAGGAAGTCGCCATGGAGGAATCGTTATTGGGCGATGGAGACCGTCCAGCGCGAGCCGGGTACGGTGGCTTCTGCGCCGCGCGGGGCCTCGGCGGTGTCCATGTTCAGGCCGACATTGCGGGCGGCGGTGCGCAGGCTGGCGGTGTCGGTGCCGTCCTTGAGCGTGACCGTGAGCGCGCGGCCGTGGTAATCGAGTGCGAGCAGCGCATCGGGCGCGAGCCCGGTCGCAGCCTGGGCAAAGCGATCGGCCAGCGGCAGGAAGTCTTCCGGCGCCGATTTGCCGGCGGCCAAGCGCAGTTGCTCGACCTGGCGGCGCATCTGCGCGGGCGGGTCGAGAATCACGGGCGTATTCGGGAATGCCGTCTGCAGCTGCGCGCGCATGGCGGTATCGAGCCGCTTCTGCTCCGCGCGCAGCGTGAGCCAGCGCGCGTTCATGCCAATGAGCTGCACGACCACGATCAGCACGGCCAGCGCGATGGGCAGGCGCCAGAGGCTCCAGTCCATGCCGGCCACGCCGCCGCGCGCAAAGTCGAACTGGCAGAGATCGGCTTCGCCGGAGGCGAGGGCGTCGCGGGCGCCGGCAGCCCAGGTAGACCAGTCCAGCGTGGCGGTGGCCGGGTCGGCTGACAAGCCGGGCGCCAGCTCGCGCAATGCGGGCGACACCATCAGCGTGGCCGGCGTAGGGGCAATCCCCAGCCAGTTGCCGACGTTGGCTGGTAGCAGCCGCAGGCCGTAGCCCTCGGCGCGGCCGGTGCGTACGGTGATGTCGACGGCCACGGGCGCGTCCGGGTCGGACGATGGCGCAGCGTCAAGCGCGATGGTTGCCGGTGTGACCGCGGCCACGGTTTCAGTAGCAGGCGCTTCGACTGCAGGGCTAGCGGCCGCGGAAGCGTCGAGCGATGGCTCTGCGCGTTCGACGGCGTTTGACGATTCTGCAATCAGCGCTGCCGCTGCGGCAGGCGTTTCAAACGGCACGCAAAGCTGCGCAGGCAGCAGATGGCAGGTGCGGTGCTTGTGGCCGGCAAAGGTATCGAGAATGAAGCGGACCCAGGCGCGGTCGGCAATCATCAACGCGCGTGATTGCGGCTCGCGGGGCGCGCGCCAGCCACGCGCAGGGGCGTCGCCCAGGCGGGGGCCAAGGGCGATATGACATTGCTGCGCGTCCTGCACGAGGCGGTCTTCCACCAAGTTGGGCAATGCCAGACGCAGCTTGGGCAGCGCCAGCGGCGGCACGTTGGCCGGCACCAGCAGCACATCGGCGGCGGGCAGCAGAAGGATCAGGCGATCAGCCGCGGGCAGTTCGTCGGTGCGCGACGTACCTTCGCGCTGAACACGTTGGGCCCCAAGCGCGCCCTCTTCACGCACCAGCGCGAAGGGCACGGAGGCAAGCGCGCCCGCCGACCAGCGTTCGGGCGATTGAATGGGCCGGTGCGGCAGGCGCACGTACAGGGAGGTCGTCAAACCGCTCCTCTATTGATCTTGAGAGTGTGAATGCGAACTGCCAACGGAAGCGCCGGATTGCGCAAAACCCGCGATGCTGAACGATGCGGATGACAATACGGCGAAGGCTAGGGTCTGTCTACAAGCGGCGCGTACGCACGTAGAGGGGTGTTGCGCCGCCGTCATGACGGAATCTCGTCGATGCGGCGGACCCAGACGATGCGGGTCGCGTTATTGTTGATCGGATCGCCACGTGAAACAAGCGCCACTTCTCCGATCCGGGCGCGCTCATGGCGGGCCATGCCGTAGACCAGAAAATAGTGGGTCTGCACGTCCAGCAGATTGGCCGCGGCAGTGGTGTCGACGCCGGGCGCGATGCCGCGCAACTGGTTCGTGACATCGCCGATGTTGCGGAAGTAAGCGCGGTCGCGCGCCTGCACCAGCGAGCGGGCGCGGTCCAGACTCAGGTTCGGGATGACGGCGGCCAGCACTTCGGCGCTGGCCGTGTTGGCATTGATCTGCGTGCGGGTGGGCAACACGATCACGTAGGGGCGCAGCTTGGCGATCATGTCGGCTGTGTAGCCGGGAATCGTCAACAGGCTGGCCACGTCATCGAGCGGCCGCGGGCCGTTGCTGTTGCTTCCGCCGCCGCCGCTGTCTTCGCCGCCTTGCTGGCCGCCCTGCATCCCTTCGATCGACTGGAAGCCACCCAGCATCTGCGCCAGGTACGTCGCCGTGATATTGGCCAGGCCCGGGTCGATGTTGAGCGATTGCAGGAGCAGGCCGTACGCCTTGATGGCGTCCTTGTCGCGGCCCGTAATGAGGGTGCGGGCGCCCAGCGTCTGCGCCGTCAGCAGGTTCATCAGGTTGAAGCGCGCCTGGGCATCGAAGATGCGGCCCGACAGGTATGACTCTTCGCCGGCCGTATCCGTGCGCAGCGAGCTGCCGAGGAAGTCCGACAGCTTCGTTTCCTGGATCGGCACGGCCCAGATTTCGCCCAGGTGGTCCACCGCGCCAGTGCGGCGCTGGTCATCGCGCAGGATGAGGCGCGCCCAGTCGATGCCAGCCCGCGCGATCCACGTGGCCTGCGCTTTCAAGCGCTGGTTTTCCACTGCGCGGATCTCCACCTGCTGCCGCCACAGCATGCCCGACACAATCACCACGGCCAGCGTAACCACCAGCAGCGCCGTGATGATGGCCGCGCCGCGCTGGCGCGGGGCACGCAAGTTACGTTGAACGAGTCGACGGGAGCATCGCGCCATGTCAAAGCCCCGTCATGCAGATGCGCGTGAAGCGCTGCGGCGCGCCCTGCGGCGTCATGCGCACGAGCAATGCCAGTTCCACTGCGCGCACCGAGGCGGCCGGCACCACCACGCCCGGGGTGTTGGCCGACGGCGCCGACGCGCTCGGCGTGGAAGCCGACGGCAAGCCGGTGAGGGTGGTGGTGTTGCTGCCTGCCGGGAACAATGCCGCAGACAGCGCGCCCGTGTTGTCCATCCAGCCGCCGGGTTCGATCCACGCGCGCGCGCTGATGCTGTCGACGTTGGTGGCGAGCAGGTAGCGCGCAGCACCCACACCGCCCTGGCGCAGGTTGTCCATCGCATTGCGCAGGTCGCCGCGGTTGGTGATCGGTTGGGTCTGGAGGCGTTCGAGCCGGCCGTCGACGATGCGGTAGAGCACCACTTGCCAGGCGGGTGGCTGGCTGTCGTCGCGGCGGTCGCGCACCATCAGCACGCGGTTGGCGTCTACTTCCACCGGTGAGCGCGACAGCGTGTTCGGATCGGCCAGTTGGGTGCAATCGGCGTCGAACTGGGCGTAGGCGGTTTTTAGTGCTTCGATGCGCTCGTCGCGTTGGGCCAGCGCCTCGTGCGTGCGGGTCATGCTGTCCAGCCCGCGCCAGGCGATCACGGCCAGGATGGCCAGCAGCGTGATCGCCACCAGCAGCTCGAGCAGGGTGAAGCCGCGCGCCGAACGGTTAGAAGACATTGCGTGCATCGTTCGGCAATAGAGTCACGAGCCAGGCCAGTCGCACGGATTTGGACGCGTCCGGATAGACGGACACCTCCACGCGGCGGAACACCGGGTTGGGCGTGGTGGCGATGGTCTCTTCGCACCACAGTTGCGTATCGCCTTGCGGGCACGCAAAGCCGCGCGCGCCAGGGTCTGGGAAGACGCGTGCCAGGCGCAGGTTGGCGAGGTGGTTCTCGGCGCTCCAGGTAGCGATCATGCGCGTCTGCAGCGAATCGCTGGCGGTGGTCATGCTGCCCATGGCGCGCATGGTGGCGGTAAGCGCCACGGCCACGATGGTCAGCGCCACCAGCACTTCGAGCAGGGTGAAGCCGCGCGTGCGCGTGGGACGGTGGCTGCGCGTCATTGCGGTTCCGTCTCCGTCAGCACGCGCGGGCCGCCGTCGGACACGACATCCACGCGCGAGCCCTGCGAGGTCAGTGCCACGCGCCACGGCAGGCCAATCGCCTCACGGCCGAACACGAGGCGCTGCGGCGCCCCCGGCACCGCAGCGGCACCGGCACCGGCGACGATCTGTACGTTGTCCATGCCTTGGCGCCAATGGCCCGGCGCGAGCACATCGCGGTTGAGCTGTCGCCAGCCGTTGGGGGTGGATTCATAGAAGCGCCAGCCCTGCGCATCGCCTTCCCACGCCACGGGGCGCGAGGTGAGCTGCGCCTCTTCCTGTGCCAGTTCGATCAGGCGGGCCAGCTTCTGCGCGTCATCGGCCAGTTGCGAGCGCGGGTTGGGCGTGGCGTTGACGGCCACCACGGCCAGCACGATGCCGATGATGACCACCACCACCAGCAACTCCAGCAGCGTAAAGCCGCGAGGATGCCGGCGGCGTGGGTGATCGAGCATGGTGAGCGGGCGGCTGAGGGCGCTGCGCTGGCTTAGTTGTCCCAGTTGCCGATGTCGGCGTCGTTGCCCGTGCCGCCGGCCTGGCCGTCGGCACCGAAGCTGAAGATGTCCACTTCACCGCGCACACCCGGGTTCAGATATTGATACGGGTGGCCCCACGGGTCTTTGGGCAGGCGTTCCAGATAGCCGCCGCCTTTCCAGTTGTTGGGAATCGGCTCGGTGGTCGGCTTGGCGACCAGCGCCCCAATGCCCTGCTCGGTGGTCGGATAGCGGCCGTTGTCCAGGCGATAGAGCTTGAGCGCCTGCGAAATGGAAGCGATGTCCTGTTTGGCGGCGATGATGCGCGCCTCGTCAGGACGGCTCATGATCTTCGGCACCACCAGCGCGGCGAGGATGCCCAGGATCACCACCACCACCATGATTTCGATCAGGGTGAAGCCACGCGCTGCTTGTCGGGCGAGGGCGCGCTGGCGGAAGGAAGAGCGAAGTTGGCCTTGCATCATGGCGACAGAGTTGGCAATAAGGGGAAGAGACACAGTATATCCGTGACATATGACCATATATTGCACGGCAGGGTCATGCTGCGATGGCTCTAGAGCCGCACCTCCAAGCTGTTCACCGAACCGGCATGAAGGGCGGATAGAATCGGCGTATTCCTACGGTGCCTCGCCCCATTTCATGAACGCTCGACAGTCGTCCCGCCTGCTCAGTCTTGTACTGTTTGCTGCCCTGTGTGCGCTCCTGACGCATTGGGTGCTGACGCTGTCGTCGCTGCGCTCGCTGGGCGCCCCGCGTGAGGCGCGTGTGGCCCAGACCGATGCGCTGGAGACTGGCGCGGCCGTCACGCTCTTTGGCGGCGGCCCGCAGAATGGCCCGCGCGATGTGCAGGTAATGGGCGTGGTGGCCGATCTGGCGGATGGCTCCGGCGCGGCCATCGTGTCGGTGGACGGTGGCGCACCGCAGGCGGTGCGGGCCGGCAAGTCGCTGTCGTCCAACCTCAAGCTGGTTGAAATCAAGGCGCGTTCGGTGGTGATCGAGCGCAATGGCGCGCGCCAGGAGATTCCGCTGCCGGCCAGCGCCGTGGCGGGCGTGTCGCCGGCCAATCGCAATGCGCCGGCAATGCCGCTGCCGCCCGCCGGCGCCGCAGCCCCGCTATCGACGCCCGTCACACCACCCGCGCCGCCGGTTGCCAACAATCCGGCCAACACCGCTATGCCGGGCGCCATGCTGCCCATTGCGCCCGCGCAGATCAACACGGGTGACGAGCCTGCCAGCCAAGGCGGCGGTATCGTCGGCCCGCGCCACCGCGCGGCGGCCGCTGCGCGCAAAGGCGATACCCCTCAGCCGGGCGCCGACCAATAGGCGTCTAGCGGCCGGCCAGGCGGTGGCGGGCGCATATTACAGCGCATGTCATCGGGGTAACAGCGTGTAAAAGCCGGCAACGCGTCGGCATTGTCGGGTTCTAATCCGCTACACAGTCCATGTGAAAAGGAGCTGACCATGACCAACAAACGTGCTGTCCAAGCCTTCCTCGCCACCTCGGCCCTGTTCCTGGCCATGTCGGGCATGAACGCCCGCGCCCAGGATGCCAGCGCCCCAGCCGCCAGTGCACAAGCACCGGCCGCGGCGCAGGCTGCGCCGCAAGCCAATGCCCCTGCCGGCAAGCCGGGCCGCCACGGCGGCGGCCTGAAGGCGCTCGACACCAACGGCGACGGCCAGATCTCGCGCGATGAGGCCAAGGGCCACACCTGGCTTGAGAAGAACTTCGACCAGATCGATACCAACCACGACGGCCAACTCAGCAAGGACGAGCTTGCCGCCTGGCACAAGGCCCACAAGGGCGAGATGCACGAAAAGATGGCGCAACGCTTCGACGCCAAGTTCAAGGCCGCCGACAAGGACAACGACGGCTCCCTGAGCAAGGACGAAGTGCAGGCTGGCATGCCGCGCCTTGCCAAGAGCTTCGACCAGATCGACGCCAACCACGACGGCAAGATCACCGAAGACGAAATCCGCGCCTACATGAAGGCCCGTCACGATGCTCGCAAGGCGCAGAAGAACACGCCTGCAGCGGCGGCCATGCCGGGCGGCCCGTCGGCCACCAAGGGCGAGTGACGCTTCGTCTAAATCTCCGCACGCAAGCGGCGCCTTCGGGCGCCGTTTTTATTGCCCACGCCAATCCGCATCCTCAATGAGGCGCAAGGCGGGTGCGGGTCGATTTGGCTACCGGGCCATGTCAGTGCCGCATGCGCGGCTGCAGCCTATGCCCACAAAAAAAACACCCCGACGGCGAACCATCGGGGTGCGGGTACAGCACGCCTGAAGTTTGAGGGTCTTCAGGCCGGCTGATCGTCGGCCTTGAGCACGCCGCGGCGCATCTGGTCGAGTTCGATCGACTCGAACAGCGCTTTGAAGTTGCCCTCGCCAAAACCTTGGTTGCCCTTGCGCTGGATGAACTCGAAGAAGATCGGGCCAAGCTGGTTCTCGGAGAAGATCTGCAGCAGCAGATCGCCCGGGGCGCCGTCGATCAGGATCTTGCGCTTCTTCAGTTCTGCCACGTCCTCGCCATGACCCGGGATGCGCTTGTCGACCAGTTCGTAATACGTGTCGATCGTGTCGAGCAGCGTGATGCCGTTGCTGCGCAGTGCATCCACCGTGTTGGACAGGTTGGTCGAGCCCAGCGCAATGTGCTGGATGCCCTCGCCGTGGTACATGTCCAGATACTCCTGGATCTGACCGGCCTTCTCCGTCCCTTCCTCGTTGATGGGGATGCGGATGTTGCCGCACGGGCTCGTCATCGCCTTGCTCTTCACGCCCGTGACCTGGCCTTCGATGTCGAAGTAGCGCACTTCACGGAAGTTGAAGAAGCGTTCGTAAAACTCGGCCCATTCCTTCATCCGGCCACGGTAGACGTTGTGCGTCAGGTGGTCGATGTAGGTCAGGCCGTGCCCGGTGGGGTTCGGGTTGGCGCCCGCGATGGGCACGAAATCGACGTCGTAGATGCTGATGTTGCCGATGTCGCCGGCCTTCGCATCGTTCTTGCCGGTCCAGCGGTCCACCAGGTAGATCAGCGAATCGCCGATGCCCTTGATGGCCGGAATGTTCAACTCCATCGGACCGCTGTGCGTGTCGAAGCCCCAGGCGCCCAGCTCCAGTGCGCGCTTGTAGGCGAACGCGGCGTCTTGCACGCGAAACGCGATCGCGCAGATCGACGGGCCATGCAGACGCGCAAAGCGCTGCGCGAACGAATCCGGCTCGGCGTTGATGATGAAGTTGATCTCACCCTGGCGATACAGCGTCACGTTCTTGTGACGGTGCTTCGCGATGGCGGTAAAGCCCATGTTCTCGAACAGCTTGCCCATGGCAACGGGGTCCGGCGCGGCGTATTCAATGAATTCGAAACCGGCGGTGCCCATCGGGTTTTCCCAAGGCGTGAATTGCATGGTGAGTCTCCTGTGGGGGCGCGCTTTGGAGCGCTCAGGTCTTTGACGATCCTCGCAGTGTAGAAGTGTCGGTCCACGCAAAAATTGCGAAGTTGTGCCCACCTTGCTAAATTTGCGCAAGAAAATTGCCGAATTAATTGGTGCGGAGCAACAAAAATGAATAAAGTGGAACTCGACAAGATCGACCGCAAGATCCTGGAAGTCCTGCAGAACAACGGCCGCCTCACCAATCTGGAAGTCGCCGAGCGGGTGAATCTGTCGCCCAGCCCATGTTTGCGACGCATCCGGCGCCTGGAAGAGTCCGGCGTCATCCGCCAATACGCCGCGCTGCTCGACCCGACCAAGATCGGGCTGGGGCTGTCGGCGTACATCAACGTGCGGCTGGAAAAGCAGGGCGGTGCGCCCAAAGGGAAAGGCCCGTCTGACATCTTTCGCGCCGCCGTGGCGACGTGGCCGGAGGTGGTCACGTGCTACGCCATGACCGGCGAGATGGACTACCTGCTCAAGGTGTTCGTGGAAGACATGGAGCACTTCGCTCGCTTCATCCGCGACCAGTTGCTTGCGCACCCGGCGGTGATTGATGTGAAGAGCAGCTTTGCGCTTGAGCGGATTAAAGATACGACGGCGTTGCCGGTGGTGGTCTGAGATGTGCGCCCGTATCAGACATTGTCAGCCATCACCAAATTCGCATCCCGCACCAACCGCCACTTCCCATCCGCCCCTTTGCGCAGAATCGTCAACGTCTGCCCTGAGCGCCGCGCCACCTTCCCATCCGGCATCGTGATGACGATGTGCAGCGCATTTCGCAGATAGGCGATGTCGCCAAACACCTGCACCTCTTGAATATCGCTCGTCCCGTCGACGTGCACGTCCTTCATGCCTTCAGACATCTTGGCGAAGGCTTCCTTGCCGAAGGGCGCTTGGCCGGGCGTGAGAAACAGCACGTCGTCGGTCATCAGGCTGAGCACGGTGGCCAGATCGCCGCTTCTGCTGGCAGCGAGCCAAGTGTCCACTACGTTGCGGATGGCGCGTTCGTCGTCGGTCATGGCGGTGCGGGTGTCGGTGAAAGGGCGGCGTTTCACTCTACACCGCAGGTTCGACCGGCGGTGCCACGCGGCGCTTGATGAAGACGGCTGGAGATAACACCGGGATATGCCGGGCGCGCAGCGTGACCAGCCAATCGCCCACGGCGTCTTCGCAAGTGAGGCGAAAGTGGTTCGCGTCGAGCCATTCGACGTCATCCAGCCAGAACGTGTAGTACGCCGCACCGATGGTGCCTGTGCTGATGGCCCGTGAGAGGTCCGGAGCAACGAGTGTGACGGAGACCGCCTCTTCAAACGGGCAGTCGTAGCTGGTGATGAGGACGAAGCCGAGATCGGTCTGGTACTGCCGTAGCAGTTCGTAGCCGGGGATGGTGAGCGTGGGGTGCGGCACGCCGTCGATAATCACGCGCGTGCGCATGGGCCACCGCTCATACGGGCCGCTGTGTTTCTCCAGGGCGAAGCGTTGGAGCGGCTGCATGGCGGCGGCGCGTTGGTTGCGCTATTCCTTGCGCATGCCGCACAGGGCGACCTGGCGTGCAGGATCGGCGGAGTCCTTCCAGCCGGGTTCGTCGCGCTTCTGGTACGCCTCCATCGTTGGGTAGCCCTTTACGCTCCACGAGAACTCGCTGTAGCGCGAGACCTCGATGACGGCCAGGCCGCAGCGCTTGCGGTGGTCTTCAATCTTGAACGCCGCGTGCGGATGCTCGCCCGACAGATCCTGCTCGATCACTTTGTAGCGTGTGGGCCCGCACTTGAAGAAGCTGGCGTTCCACTCGATGGTCTTCGGCCGGACGAACAATGCTCCGTAGCACGCACGGCCATCACCGCGGAAGGTTCCGGTCAGGGTATCTGCAGCCATGGCCGATTGCGCTGCCAGCAGCGACACGGCGATGAGGAGGCGGCCTACTTGCATGCGGCGGTTCCGATCTTCGGGATGAGCGTGAGCACGTAATCGAGTTTCCGGATGTACGCGGCGTCGCCGTGGTTGTATAGCACGGCAATGTTTTGCGTCGTCAACGGCCGCCAGCCGGTGATCACCTTGCGCATGGCGGCTTTGCGGTATTTGACCACTTGTCCGGGCTTGAGTGTTGCGGCATTCGGGTTGAGCGCGCGCATCTCCGTCAGGGTTGAACCTTGCGCGCGGGCGATCTTGTCGAGGCTGTCGCCCGCCTTGACGGCGACCTCATAGACCTTGTCGTCGGTGTCGCGCACGCTCCGGACGTCGAACTTCGCCATGCGCGTGAGCAGGTAGCCGATGCCAGCGCGAATGTTCCAAGCTGGCACCGTTCGGGCCAGGCCCGCGTTCAACCGGGTGCGGATGGCCGGAGGGACGATCAGGTCGCTGCCTTCCTCGCCGCGCAGCAGGGTATTCAACCCCGGGTCCCCCAAGTTGCCGATCTGCATCGGCTTGGTCTGCCACGCTTCTGAATCTGCCCCTGTTTCAACCCACACCATCGCCTTGACGATCTGCCAGTCCAGCGGCAGATAACCCGCATTGCCCATCAGGTAGCGGTTGTATTCCGCCACCGCAGACTGGATATCGCAGTCGTAGCCGTTCCAGCGGTCGGGGTGCTGGGTGGAGGTGTTGATGTAATCCTGCCAGCGCTCGAAATCGGTTTTCGGTTTGACCTGGGCCTTGGTGACCATGTGCCCCTCCGTGGTTGCGTGACCTGTGGAGGGGCATGGTAGCCAGCGCCCGGCCGCCGCGTGTTAACGGCTGTTTATGTACCTTGCCGGCGGCTGGCGATCGTGAGCGGAGGCGCGTCAGGCTTCACTGCTTGGCCGACGGATCGTCCTGCGGGTTGACGTATTTGACGTCCAGCGGCCCCGTGCCATGAATCTGCACCACCGTCGTCGTCTTGGTGAAGGCGTAGTGGTGCATGCCGCCGGGCAGGTTGTGGAACCCGCCGGTCTTGAGTGGGTGTGCGGCGCTCGTGTCCATGGCGTCGCCGCTGCCCAGGTAGAGCGTGCCCGAGATCACCGTGAGGTTCTCGGTTTGGGTGTGCCAGTGTGGCGGCACCTTGTAGCCGCCCGGTGCTTTCAGGCGGATGACGTAGGGGCCATCTTTGCCGGGGTCGCCGTAGAGCACGGCCAGCTTGGCGCCCCTGGGCAGGCTCGGCGGCGCGTCGACCCACTTCAGGGCGGATGGGTTGATCATCGTCATGTCGCCCATGGCCGCTTCCTGTGCCGCAGCGGGCGTGGCGCCCAGGCAGAGCAGCATGGCCGCTGTCAGCAGCATCAATTGCGCGGATGTTGTCTTCATCGTCGTCTCCTTCTTGCCTCGGCATCGGCTCGCGGGCGACGCAGATGGCCGCCACTGGAGAGCGAGAGGTGCCTCACCCCAATCGTAGGGAAGGCACCTGCGCGGCTGACAAGCACGCAATTGCCCTAGACGGGCTAGTCCGCGACTTCAAACGCAGCCGGGTCGGCCAGCACCTCCAGCCGATGCGGTACCGTGGGTTTGACGGCCGCCGCCGTCATCGCTTGGAGCATGAGCCGCTCGCGCACGCCGCTCAGAAAATCGGCACGGTGGCGGCGCAAGACGAAATCGCGGTAGTTGTCGGCTTCCAGAGCGCGCCACGCCGTCTGGCGGTCGGCTTCGGAGCGCATGCGCGCAGCCTCCAGTTCGCGCGTTTCGATATGCGCGTTGGCGGCGGTCAGCGGGGCATAGCCATAGCGCGCCATGTCGTCGCGTGCCAGGGTTTCGATGATCGTGATTTCGTCCATCGACAACTGCTGGTGGAATTTGTCGATATTGGCCGTGATGGGCGCGAAACAATTGGACGTCCACAACGCGGACAACCGAGAAATCTGCCGCGCTTCGGCCGAGCGTGAAACATCCAGCATCTGCGGCAGGAAATCGATCTCCAGGAAACTGCATACGCGGCGCAACGTGCTTTCCTGATCGACCAGGAAATCTTCATAGCGGATGGTGCACGTGCGTTCCGGATACCGGGCGATGAGTGCATTGGCGGCGCGGTGCGCGGCCACCCAGGTCTGCGTGTTCAGCAGCGTGTCGAAGTCGTGGATGATCGCGCGGTTCATCGACGCGACCTGCGCGCGCGGGTCGCGCACCACGTTGAGGAAACGCATGTCGGGGAATAGCGTCATCAGCTCTGCGGCGTAGTGCACGCTGTCGAGCGACTTGTCCATGACCACCCGGGCGCCATGCTGTGCGCCCGCCCGCAGCAGCAGTTCCCACACCACGCGATGCACGCTGCGCGGTTGGTCGCGCAGGGTTTCGAATACCTCCACCGGATCGAACACCATGCCGGGCCATTTCACCATGCTCGCAGCCTGCAGGCCGATCACGTCGGTCACGAGGCGGAAGTACGCGCGATCGTCCTGCAGATTGCCGTACAGCGGCACCAGCGGCATGAAGTCGACGATGTGCAGCGGATACGGCGCGTAGAACGCCGGATTGAAGTTCAGGCGCAGGCGCAGCGCGTGGCTGCCGCAGCGACGCAGCGGAATCATCAGGACGGGACGGGGAAGGGCGGTCATCGAACGGTCTCCGGTTGACGGGTGTCCAGCCAGGCGGACATGTGCGCGTGCAGCGCGGCGGTGGCCACCGGCAGTGCCATTGCGCCGGTATCGAGCTGCAGCGAGGGCGCCACCGGCGCCTCATACGGCGACGACACGCCGGTGAACTGCGGGATCTGTCCGCCGCGCGCCCGGGCGTACAGCCCTTTCGGGTCGCGTGCCTCGCACACATCGAGCGCGGTGCAGACGTGCACTTCCACAAACCGGTCTGCGCCGATGATCTCGCGCGCCATCTCGCGATCGGAGCGCAGCGGCGAGATGAACGCCGTCACGACGATCAGGCCGACGTCGTTCATGAGGCGCGCCACCTCGGCGGCGCGGCGTAGGTTTTCCGTGCGGTCGGCTTCGGTAAAGCCGAGATCGTGGTTCAGGTGGTGGCGCAGGTTGTCGCCGTCGAGCACGGCGCAGCGCTGGCACGTTTCGTACAAGCGCTTTTCCAGCGCGTAGGCGAGGGTGGATTTGCCCGCCCCGCTCAGGCCCGTGAGCCACAACGTGAGCGGCGCATGGCCGAACTGGTGTGCGCGGGCTTCGTCAGCCACCGCGCCGGTATGCCAGTAGACATTCCGTGCGGGGCCTGCGCAGGAGGAGAGGGCAGATTTCATCGCGGCGTCCTCCGGCTCAGGCCGGCAACAGGGCTGGCTGGTGGTAGCCGATACGCGGCGCGGGAGCTGATGCAATCGCGTGGTTCGCCAGCTTGAACACGCTCACCACACCCACCAGTCGGTTCGATTGCTCGCGCATCGATTCCGCCGCCGCCGCTGCTTCTTCAACCAGCGCGGCGTTCTGCTGGGTGACTTCGTCCATCTGCGTGATGGCGCGGTGAATCTGGTCGATGCCGCCGGCCTGTTCGTCGGTCGCGCCCATGATTTCGGTCACGATGGCGGTCACGCGGTGGATGCTGCTCACCACGTCCTGCATGGTGGTGCCGGCCTGCTCCACCAGCGCGCTGCCTGCGTCCACATGGTGGGCAGAGTCGTTGATCAGCACCTTGATCTCCTTGGCCGCCGCCGCAGAGCGCTGCGCCAGCCCGCGCACCTCACTGGCAACGACGGCAAAGCCGCGCCCCTGCTCGCCGGCGCGCGCCGCTTCCACCGCCGCATTGAGCGCAAGGATGTTGGTCTGGAACGCAATGCTGTCGATCACGCCGATGATTTCGCTCACCTTGCGTGCCGATTCGCTGATTGCGCCCATGGTGTCCACCACGCGTGCCACCACCGTGCCACCTTGCGTGGCGACCTCGGCGGCTGTGGCAGCGAGCTGGTTGGCGTGCCGCGCATGCTCGGCATTCTGTTTGACGGTGGCGTTGAGTTCTTCCATCGATGCAGCGCATTCCTCCAGCGCGGAGGCCTGTTCCTGCGTGCGGGTGGACAGATCGAAGTTGCCGGTGGCGATCTGCTCCGATGCCGTGGCCAACGTGTCGGTGCTGGTGTGCACCTGTTCGGCAATCGTCGCGAGGCTGTCGCGCATGCGCTTCATGGCGTGCATGAGGCTTGCCGGATTATCCGGGCGCGTGTCGATCACCACGGCCAGGTTGCCGCCAGCGATCTGGCTGGCAATATCGGCCACGGTGCCCGGCTCGCCGCCGAGCTTGCGCAGCAACCCGCGCGTGATGAGCGCGCTGGCCGCGAGGCTCACCAGGAGCGCCACCACGCTCAGGGCCACCAGCCAGTTACGACTGTCGACATAGCTCGCCTTGGCCTTGGCGGTGTTTTCGTCGTTGAGCTTTTCTTCAAACGCCTGCAGCTTGCTGAGCAGATCCCACCAAGCGCGCTGCACGGGGCGGAATTCGAAGCGCAGCACCTTGTACGCGTCTTCCTTGTGGCCGGAGGCAATTAGTGCCTTGACGCGCGTTGCGAACGGTGCGGCTAATTCCGCCTGTTGCCGGATTTGCGCAAGCAGCGTTTTTTCTTCGCTGGTGGTGTCCGGCAACGTGTCGAACATGCGGCCGAGCTTGCGGTCGGCTTCGGCGTAGGTGCCTTCCTGTTTTTCAACGCGGGTCAGTTCGGTCTGGATTTCGTCATGCTGCTCCAGCAACACAATATTCCGATAAGCCAGTGCCCGCTCGGTAACGCTCGAATACATTTTTGCGGCGAGCTTGGCTTCCACGGCGTTGACCTCCGTGGAGTCTTCCAGCAGCCGTCGAAAATCCGACATGCGCTGCAGGCTGAATGCCATGAGCAGAACAAGCAGCCCCATCGTCAAGCCGAACCCCCACGCGAGTTGGGTGGCCACCTTCATTTTCGAGAAGCGCATGATTGTCCCCGTCATAATCGATAACGACTGCTCTATCGAGCCAAATGGCGAGGGGCTTGAGGGATTTAATTCAAATTACTCAATATGCGTAATGCCGCGTCGAATTGGCATCACAAAATATGCGCCTGGATAATGGTGACGCTTTTTACTGAGTTTATTTTATTGAAATGGCTTGCATTAAATTGCGAGCAATCAAAGCGCGTCACGCAAAACAAAACGCCCGGTGGAAGCCGGGCGTTTCTTGCGCTGCGATGCCATCACACGGTGCGCTTTTGCGGCACCAGGGAGCGCCAGAAGCGTTGGCCGAAACGGCGCACGTCGCGCAGGTTGCGCTTGAGCATGTAGTCGAGATCGGCCACTTGTTCGTCGATGGCCTCCGTCAGCAAGCTCATCGTGTCTGCAGGCGGCAGTTCGAGGTACGCGTCAGCCTCGCCATAGGCGTACTGCACGCGCATGCCGGCCTTCTTGGCGATGTGCATCATGGCCGCGTTGCGCGATAGGCAGTGCATGTACAGCGTGCGCACCTTGGTGTTCTGGCCATGCATGGCGGCACGCTGGAACAGCGCACTGCCCACGCCCTTGCCGCGCGCTGATTCCGACACCGACACGCCGAACTCCGCCACGCGCCCTTGCGGGTTGTCGCGCAGGTAGGCGAGGTGGCCCACGCCGGTCAGCTCCAGGCGCTCGTTGTAGACGCCAAAGACCTTGTCGTGGTCAAAATCGATGCTGTCGACGTATGCCTCGATGACGTGATCCCGTACCACCTGGCCGAATCGCAGCAGGCGGTCTTCCTCGCCCAGGGCGAGCAGGTGTTTGAGCAGGCGCGACCGGTGGTGCGCAGCAAGCTCGCGCACCAGCACGGTGGAACGCGGCGCGCCTTGCGCTGCTTCCGTCTTGTCGATGTCGTCCTGGGTGACGACGCCGATGGCCTTGCTCAGTTCGAGCGGGTTCACGACACAGTTCCTGTTCTGATCGCGCCTTTCAGTGCAAGGCAGCGAGGTGATGAGTCGGAGGCGCGGATGGCACCTCCGGGGCACTCAATCGGATGCAACTGAGTGTTGTGCAATGCACCATACCATTGTAGTGCAATCAGGGTTTCCCCGTAAGTCTGGCGTCAGACTTTCCACAGGATTTCCCGATAAATCATTGATTTAGCGCATCCGAGCACGGCTTCCAGCCGTGTGGTGTGGTAACAACGAAAATGCTGCGTCGCGCAAAAGCGAGGAAAGAAGCGCTTTTAAAAGTGCTGCCCACGAGGCATCACTGCCAAATCTCCCGCCCGGTTCGTAACGCCGCTCAACAATAGCCGTGCGAAGATGCGCCATCAAGACGCCCCCGCCTCCTGATTTTCCATGACGCCCTCGCGCATTCTTGTGATCTACGCGCATCCCGCGCCGCGCCGTTCGCGTGCCAACAAGCCGCTCGCGCGTGCGCTGGCCAGCTTGCCTGGCGTGGCCCTGCGTGACCTTTACTGGCATTACCCCGATTTCGACATCGACGTGCGTGTCGAGCAAGAAGCGGTGGAGGCTGCGGAGCTGATCGTTTTCCAGTTTCCGGTGCAGTGGTACGCCACGCCGTCGCTGCTCAAGGAGTGGATCGACGTGATTCTGGAGATGGGCTGGGCCTACGGGCCCGGCGGCACCGCCTTGCGCGGCAAGCATCTGATGGTGCTGGCCACCACCGGCGGCCGCGCGCATTCCTACAACCCGGATGGCGTTCACGGCCACACGTTCGACATGTTCCTGCTGCCGCTGCAGCAGACCGCGGCGCTCTGCGGCATGCAATGGCAGCCACCGCATGTGCTGCACGACGCCGACGATGTGTCTGCCGAGGCCATCAACGCCCATATCGCTCAGGTGCGCGCCGCGCTGCAACCCTGGCTCCCGGCTGACGGCGATTCCGCCGTCTGACGTTTCCGATCTCTTCCTTGCCCATGCAATCGCACGATCTGCTTGTCAATTTCGTCATCTACCTAGCTGCGGCCGTGGCGGCAGTGCCGTTGGCGCGTCGGCTGGGGCTGGGCTCGGTGCTTGGCTATTTGCTGGCCGGGGTGATCGTGGGGCCGTGGGGCTTGCGGCTCATCACCAACGTGCAGTCGATTCTGGATTTCTCAGAATTCGGCGTCGTGCTGATGATGTTTGTGATTGGCCTGGAGCTGGAGCCGGCGCGGCTGTGGTCGCTGCGGCGGAGCATCTTCGGTTACGGCGGCCTGCAGATTGTGGTGTGCGCGTTAGCCGTGGGGCTGGCGGTCATGGCGGTGGGCCATCCGTGGCGCGCGGCTGTGGTGGCCGGGCTGGGATTGGCGCTGTCGTCCACGGCGATTGCGCTGGCCACGCTTTCCGAGCGCAACCTCATGCGCACGCCTGCCGGCACGGCCGGCTTCGGCATTCTGCTATTCCAGGACATCGCGGCCATCCCGATGATCGCGCTGCTGCCGCTGCTGGCGACCGATGCAAGCGACGCATCCGGCGGCCATAGCTGGGTGGCTGCGGCCAAGGCGGTGGGCGTGGTGGCGGCAGTCATTTTTGGCGGGCGCACGGTGTTGCGGCCGGTGCTGCGCGCCATTGCCCGTACCAACATGCGCGAGATGTTCACCTCGTTTTCGCTGCTCCTGGTGGTGGGCATTGCACTGCTGATGCACAGCGTGGGCTTGTCGATGGCGCTGGGCGCTTTCATTGCCGGCGTGCTGCTGGCCGATTCCGAATACCGCCACGCGCTCGAAACCGACATCGAGCCGTTCAAAGGCCTGCTGCTGGGCCTGTTCTTCCTGGCCGTCGGCATGTCGATCGACTTTGGCGTACTGATGCGCCAGCCGGTCGCCGTGATCGGGCTGGTTGCGGTGTTCCTGGCGGTCAAGATTGGCGCGCTGCGCCTGCTGGCCACCCGCTTTGGCATTGCGCGCGGGCAGGCGTGGTTGTTTGCGTTCCTGCTCTCGCAGGGCGGTGAATTTGCATTCGTGGTGTTCGGCCCCGGCGTCGCCGGCAACGTGCTCGGCGCGGAGACGGCCGCTGCGCTCAACCTCGTGGTGGCGCTGTCGATGGCCGCGACGCCATTGCTCCTGCTGCTGCACGACAAGGTGCTGGTACCGCGCCTGATGGATGGCAAGAAGCGCGCGCCCGACGCCATCGAGCCCCAGGACAACCAGGTCATCATCGCGGGCTTCGGCCGTTTCGGGCAGATCGTCGGCCGCATGCTCTACAGCCAGGGCTACAGCGCCACCGTGCTCGATCATGACCCGGACCAGATCGACATGCTGCGCCGCTTCGGCTTCAAGGTCTTTTACGGCGACGCCACGCGCATGGATCTGCTGGAAACCGCCGGCGCCGACAAGGCCAGCATGATGGTCGTCGCCATCGACGACATGGAGACCAACCTGGAGGTGGTCGACCGCGTGCGCGAGCGCTTTCCCCACCTGAAGCTGTATGTGCGGGCGCGCAACGTGTCGCACGTGTACCAACTGCGGGACCGCGGCGTGGAGGTGATCGAGCGTGAAATGTTCGAAGGCTCGCTTATGCTCAGTCGCCGCGTGCTGGAAGGGCTGGGCAAGGAGCCGTACGAGGCGCACCGCATCGCCCAGACGTTCCGCCGGCACACGCTCAATTCAATGGAGCAGGTCTACCCCGTTTACCGCGATCAGAAGAAGCTTGTGTCACTGGCACAGCAGGGGCGCGACGAGCTGGCCGAAATGTTTCAGCGCGACCGCACCCAGCGCAAGCGCCTGCGCGAATCCGGCATGCCGTGGGGCGAAGGCGACGTCCATAGCGACGTGGAAGGCACGCAGCCCGATACCGATCTCGCCAACGAAGTCGACGGCGGCGACCCTGACGCCCCGATTGATTGTCCCGCACGCGCAGGCCTGCGCCGAGACGGCTGACCCGCGCCGGTTACGAACGCGTTTTAGGCGTAAGCAGCGCGAACAAATAAAAAGGAGCGCTTTCGGCGCTCCTCAGGGCAGATCCAGGTTTCGGGCGGCGCTTACACGGCCACGCTCACATTGCGACGCAGCTCGCAGGTGCTGAGCGAATCGGCCTCGCCGCGCAGCAGCAACTGACCGTTGCCGACCAGTTCGCGGCAGCGCCAGAAGACGAACCAGTCGCTGGCGAGCAGCCCGTCGATGGCGCCCATGATGCTGCCCACCACGTCGCGTGCGCTGGCCCAGTCGGTCGGAACGTGCTCCAGGATCACTTCATCCACCGTGCCGTAGGACACCGGTACCAGCGTGTTGCCTTTCCACAGCCGCGTGTCGGCATTCTCGCGCACGGTCTGCTGCCATTCGTAGGCCAGGCGGCCGATGCGCAGCACCGACACCGGCGCAATGGTCGAAAACCGCCGCGCCAACCGGGCGCCCGAGTACATGCCGATGGTCGTCAGCGGACCTTGACCGTTGGGGGCCTCAAGTTCGCGCACATCCATGCCGACTTCATTGATGCGCTGGGGCGATTGGTGCAGGTGGAACGCCACGCGGCGCAGCATGAGCTGGTCCGACGCGCTTTGGCCGTGCCAGATGGCGACTTCCGTGGTGGCATCGCGCAGATCGGCGAGCGACGCAAGGGCGTCGCGCATTTCGGAGGCGAAGTCGATATTGCTGTTGGGCGCCACGCGCTGCCAGAAGCCGGAGCGCGCCATGGCGACGCTATCGACGTCGACCAGCGGCCCGACGGCGAGATCGTCGCGCAGTACGACTACGGAATCGGGGCGGCCAGCCTGTGCGAGCGCCTGCTTGAGCGTGGCGCCGGCAACATCGCCGTTGACGACATGGATGTATTGCATGGCAGCAATTGTAGCGAGAGTGTCAGCCCGGCGCTTTCGTTTTACGCATCTCTATCAGTATTCCTTTGCGCGGTGTCATGCGCCTACCCAAAGGGGGGATAGCCCTCGGGCAATCGTCAGACGGGCGTGCGAAAATCGCCGTTTTGTTGCAGACCATAACTAAGAACAGGTGAGGAAACATTCATGAGAGCCCCGTTGTTGCCCAAGGGCATGCGCCCGGCACTGCTGGCCGTCATCGCAATGGTGAGTGTGCTGGCTGCCGGCCATGCCGCCGCCGTGCCGCCGGCTGAAATCTACAAGCGCGCCCAGCAGGAAAAACCGGCGCTGATCGACACCATGAAGACTCTGGTCTCGATCGAATCGGGCAGCAAGGACATCGAAGGCCTGGACAAGATTGCCAGCGTGATCGCCGAGCGCTTGCGCGGCATGGGCGGCGACGTCAAGCTCATCGACCCCAGCGACCATGCCTATCGCATGGCCGACACGCCCGAGAAGATCGGCAAGATGGTGCTCGCGCGCTTCAAGGGCGAGGGCAAGCGCAACATCATGCTGATCGCGCACATGGACACCGTCTATCTGAAGGGCATGCTCGCGCAGCAGCCATTCCGCATCGACGGTGAGCGTGCCTACGGCCTGGGCATTGCCGACGACAAGAACGGCGTGGCGGTCATCCTGCACACGGTGTCGATTCTGCAGGCCGTCAACTTCAAGCAATACGGCACGCTTACGGTGCTGATCAACGGTGACGAGGAGATCAGCTCGCCGGGCGCGCGGGCCATGCAGGCCAAGCTGGGCGCCGAGCAGGACGCCGTGTTCTCGTGCGAAGGCACGCGCGTGACCTCCGACAAGCTGTCGCTGGCCACCAGCGGCATCGGCGCGATCCTGCTGGATGTGAAGGGCAAGGCTTCGCACGCGGGCGGTGCGCCGGAGCAGGGCCGCAACGCGTTGTATGAGCTGTCGCACCAGGTGCTGCAGATGCGCGATCTGTCCAAGCCGGAAACGGGCCTGAAGGTGAACTGGACGGTGGCGCAGGCGGGCACCAACCGCAACGTGATTCCGGCCGTGGCCAGCGCCCAGGCTGATGTGCGCCTGCTGCGCGCGGCCGATGCCGACAAGCTGGAAGAGACCGTCAACGAGCGCATCAAGAACAAGCTGATTCCGGATACGCAGGTCTCGGCCCGGTTCGAGCGCCGCCGCCCGCCGCTGGAAGCGACCCCGGCGTCGCGCGCGCTGGCCGAACACGCCCAGAAGATCTACGGCGAGCTTGGCAAGACGCTGGAGATTGACGACAAGGCCGAAGGCGGCGGCACCGATGCCGCGTTTGCTGCGTCGAAAACCAAGGCGCCCGTGATTGAGCGCTTCGGTCTGGCGAGCTTTGGCGCGCACTCGAATGACGCCGAATATGTCGACCTCAACTCCATCGTTCCGCGCCTGTACCTGTTGACCCGCATGGTCATGGATGTGTCGCGCGACCGCGTCGGCCTGGGCAAGTAACCGCACTGCAACGCGGCGCGTAAGCCTTACACGCGCCGCAGCAATTCCCCCTCGCGAAGCCACTGCTCAGTGGCTTTCCAACGCCCGGGTGCCGGGTATTCCGCTTGCTTTCCCCTGACGCATGTCCCCAGCTACGGCCGCCTCGGCCGGTGGAGCGCGCGCCATGTCTGATCACCCCTTAACAGCATCGAATGACCCTGCCCACGAACCGGATGGGGCACCCGCACGCCCGAGCCGGCGCGGCTTTCTGCAGAGCGCCGCAGCCGCCGCCTCGGCGTTTGCGCTGCCGCACGAACCGGCCGGTGCGGGCACTTCTGCATCGGCCCCGGCACGTCCCGCTGCGTTGGCGCCTGCGCGGCCGGTATCGCTCAATATCAACGGCAAGCCGTATGCGTTGTCACTGGAGCCGCGCGTCACGTTGCTCGATGCGCTGCGTGAAGTGCTCGGCCTGACCGGCACCAAGAAAGGCTGCGATCGCGGCCAGTGCGGCGCATGCACCGTCCTCGTGAACGGGCGGCGCATCAACAGTTGCCTGACGCTGGCGATCATGCACGAGGGCGAGGCCATCACCACCGTCGAAGGATTGGCACACGCGCATGAAGGCGTGGTCGACCGCACGGCGCTGCATCCGGTGCAGACCGCGTTTCTCGAACACGACGCCTTTCAATGCGGATATTGCACGCCAGGGCAGATCTGCTCGGCGGTGGCGGTGCTGGACGAGGCGCGCCGCGGTATGCCCAGCACGGTCACGTCGCCCGCAGCACTGGGCAATGACGGCCCCGTGGCGCTGACCGAAGACGAAATACGCGAGCGCATGAGCGGCAACATCTGCCGCTGCGGCGCGTACCCCAACATCGTGGCGGCGATTCGCGTGGTGGCTGCCAAGTCTGGCAACGCTGCCTGAGGAGCCGCCATGCAATCGATTGCCTATGACCGTGCGTCTTCCGTTGAAGCTGCCGTGCGCCTGGGCCATGAGCCGGGCGCGCGCTATATCGGCGGCGGCACGAACCTGCTGGACCTGATGAAAGGCGGCGTCGAGCAGCCCCAGCGGCTGGTGGACGTAAGCCGTCTGCCGCTCGCGCAGATTCGCGCGTTGCCCGACGGTGGCCTGCGCCTGGGCGCGATGGCGCGCAATGCCGATACGGCGGCGCATCCGCTGGTGCGCTCGCGGTATCCGCTCCTGAGTGAAGCGATCGTGTCGGGCGCCTCGGGTCAGCTACGCAACATGGCCACCAACGGCGGCAACCTGATGCAGCGCACACGCTGCCATTACTTCTACGACACGGCGTATCCGGCATGCAACAAGCGGCAACCCGGCTCCGGCTGTGCCGCGCGTGAGGGCTTCAACCGCATGCACGCCATCCTTGGTGCGAGCGAGGCATGCGTAGCGACGCATCCTTCCGACATGGCTGTCGCGCTGCCCGCGCTGGATGCCACGGTGGTGGTGCACGGTGCGCACGGTGAGCGGCGTATTCCCATCGAAGCGTTCCATCGATTGCCGGAAGCGCACCCTGAAATCGAGACGACACTCGGACCCGGCGAGTTGATCATCGCCATCGATCTGCCGCCGCCCGTGTTCGGGTCGCACGTGCACTACCTGAAGGTGCGCGACCGCGCCAGTTATGCGTTTGCGCTGGTGTCGGTGGCTGCGGCGCTGGCATTGCAGACCGATGGGCGGACGATCCGGGAGGCGCGAATTGTGCTCGGCGGCGTGGCGCACAAGCCGTGGCGCGCGCACGCGGCCGAGCAGATGCTGGCGGGCCAGGCCGTGGATGCGCAGTTGTTTGCCCAGGCGGGTGCGCTGGCCGTGCAGGGCGCCCAGCCGCTGCGCGACAACGGCTTCAAGGTGCCGCTCGCACAGCGGGCGGTGGCCCGGGCGCTCACCATCGCGGTCAATCCCGCCAATCCGACAGGAGGTGTGGCATGAGCAACGTGGGCCAACCGCTGGACCGCACAGACGGTCTGCTCAAAGTCACGGGTCAGGCGCGCTATTCAGCAGAGTTCCAGGTGCCGCGTCTGGTGCATGCGGTGCTGGTGCAGAGCACCGTGCCTGCGGGTCGGATCACGCGGGTCGATACCCATGTCGCGCAGGCCATGCCCGGCGTGCTGCTGGTGATGACGCACAAGAACGCACCTCGCCTGCCCAACGGCGGCAAGCCAGCGCTCGAACCCCCGGCCGGACGCGCACTTTCTTTGCTGCAGGACGACCAGGTGCACTACAACGGCCAGCCCGTGGCGCTCGTGGTGGGCGACACGCTGGAACATGCCCAGGCCGCAGCGCGCATGGTGCGCGTGGAGGTTGCCCAGCAGCCCGCGCGGCTCGATTTCGAAACCGCCCGCGCCGATGCGCACTCGCCTGGCAAGGTGCAGGCGCAATCGGCCGATACCACACGCGGCGATATGGCTGCCGGTATGGCGCAGGCGGCGCAGCGCATCGAGGCCGTCTACGGGACGCCCATGGAGACGCACAACCCCATGGAGCCGCACGCCACCATCGCCGTGTGGGAGGGCGATTCGCTTACGCTGTACGACAGCACGCAATACGTCTCGGGCGTGCGCCGCACCGTCGCCAAGACGCTTGGCCTGTCGCCTGACAAGCTCCGTGTCGTGTGCCCCTTCGTGGGCGGCGGGTTCGGCTGCAAGGGCTCCGTGTGGTCCCACGTGGTGCTGGCCGCGATGGCCGCCCGCCAGGCGGGGCGGCCCGTCAAGCTGGTGCTGGAGCGCCCGCAGATGTTCGGCCCGGTCGGCGGGCGCCCGCGCACCGAGCAGCGCATCGCCGTGGGCGCCGCCAGCGACGGCCGCTTCACCGCCATCTCGCATGACTCGCTGACCACCACGTCGATGATCGAAGACTGGACCGAGCCCTGCGCCATCGTCACCCGCATGCTTTACGAGACGCCCAACCAGCGGACCACGCATCGGCTCGCGCGGCTCAACATCGGTACGCCGACGTTCATGCGCGCTCCGGGCGAAGCCACCGGCACGTTCGCTTTGGAAGTGGCGCTGGATGAGATGGCCTACACCCTGGGTCTCGACCCCGTGGAACTGCGCCTGCGCAACGACGCTGCACAAGATCCGGAAAAACGCATCCCCTGGTCGAGCAAATCGCTGGCAGCGTGCTACCGTGCCGGCGCCGAGCGTTTCGGCTGGGCGCGCCGCAACCCGCAGCCGGGCAGCATGCGCGAGGGCAACACACGCATCGGCTGGGGCATGGCCACGGCCACGTACCCCGCCAACCGCAGCGCGGCCGGCGCCACCGCGCGCTACCTGCCCGACGGCACGGCGCAGGTCGAATCCGGCTCGCAGGATCTGGGTACCGGCACCTACACGGTGATGACGCAGGTGGCGGCGGATGCCATGGGCATGCCCGTCGACCGCGTGCATTTCAGCCTGGGCGATACGCGCATGCCCGAGGCGCCGGTGTCGGGCGGTTCGCAGAGTGTGGCCAGCGTATCGCCCGCCGTGCAGGCCGCCGGCGCGCGGGCCCGCGATGCGCTGATTGCCGCGGCCATCGCCGATGCCAGCTCGCCGCTGCACGGGCTTGCCGCAAGCGAGATCACCGTGGTCGACGGCTTCTTGAGCGCCCGCAGCGGGGCGCGTGAGCCCGTGGCTGCCGTGGTCGCGCGCTACGGCCGCCCCATCGAGGTGACCGCCAAGGTGCAGCCGGGCGAAGAAAGGCAAAAGTACTCAATGCACTCGTTCGGCGCGGTGTTTGCCGAGGTGCATGTCGATGCGGACCTGGGCGTGATCTGCGTCTCACGCATCGTGGCGAGCTACGGCGTGGGGCGGCTGCTCAACGCCAAGACGGGACGCAGCCAGCTCGTGGGCGGCATCGTCTGGGGCATGGGCATGGCGCTGTTCGAAGAAAGCCTGTTCGATACGCGTTACGGCCGCATCGTCAATAACAACCTGGCGGAGTACCACGTGCCCGTCAACGCCGATGTGCCGGACATCGACATTCTCGTGCTCGACGAGGCGGACCCGCACATCAACCCGCTGGGCGCCAAGGGAATCGGCGAGATCGGCATCACCGGCGTGCCGGCGGCCATCGCCAACGCCGTCTATCACGCCACCGGCCGGCGCGTGCGCGAATTGCCGATCACGCTCGACAAGCTCATCTGAGCGCGCATGAAAAAGCCCCGCTGGCGCATCACCAGCGGGGCCAGAGTGGGCCAAGAGGCGGAAAACGGAGGATGCCTGGAGACCGGCCCGTAATTGATCAATGCGCGATGAACGCGGTGAATGCCGATCAGCGCATCAATTCGGAACCGGGTACCCGTAGACCGTCCCGCCGCCGTCGCGGGAGCGGCCGGCCGGATCGCTGCGCATGCCGTCCGAATACGGATCGAAGCGGCCGCTGCGCGCACCTTCTGTATACGTGTCGAAGCGTCCGGTGCGGGCACCGTCGCTATAGACGTCAAACCGTTCGGCCCGTGCATTCTGGCCGAACACTTCCACGCGGCTGGCCTGCGCCCAAGCGCTGCCCGCCGCGAGGGCTCCGACCGCCAACATGGCGGCCAACCCCATTTGCTTGAGTCGCATGGCGAACTCCTTCTTCAACTGATTTTCGGTGCTGTTTTAGGCGTGGTCATTTGATGTCCTGCCACGGTCTACAGCCTAGGTCAGGGGGCATGCCCTATCCACGGTGGTGCGACGAACGGTTTGTTGTCGGCGCTGAAATGATGCAAGTCAGCGTGAACCGCGCTGAAAAGCGCGCCAATGGCGTAACGCCCCCGGCAATCTCCCAACCTTTTTGTCTAATCAAGAGAGCGGTTCAAAGACTGTGGGCCGCCTTGGTGCACCACAGCAGGGCACGACGCGCTGGCAAGCCTTGTCGCAGGCCGATTTGGTGCGGCGCATTAAGAGCGATGCGCGCGTACCACACTTGGTAGAACGATTCCGTGAATTACTTTGCCGGGCATATGGGCTTTTGTTAAATTTGCGCGGCACTTCCGACACGGAAGTTAAGGAAACGGAGGAGCCCAACCTCATGCACACGGGGTCGGGCGGTTTGAGACAACTCTTTTATTACGAGCCCACATGAAAAAGTCTGCCATTCTGGTTGCAGTTGGCGCCCTGTTCGCAGGTTCTGCCTACGCCCAATCGAGCGTGACGCTGTACGGTATTGTCGATACCAGCATTCACTACATCAACAACGCCAACCAAGCTGGCAACAGCGTGACCCAGATGGAAAGCGGTGCTGTGTCGAACAGCCGCTGGGGCCTGAAGGGCTCGGAAGACCTGGGCGGCGGCAACAAGGCACTGTTCGTGCTGGAAAGCGGCTTCAACTCGGATTCGGGCCGCATGAGCAGCTCGGGTACGCTGTTCAATCGTCAATCGTTCGTGGGCCTGTCCAACAAGGATCTGGGCACCATCACGCTGGGCCGTCAATACAACTTCGGCTTCACGACCGGTGGCAACTTCGACCCGCTGGGCGTGGGTAACTACGACGGCAACTCGTGGATGTACTACGGCCTGACCGGTCTGCGTGAATCCAACATGCTGAAGTACGAAGGTAAGTGGAACGGCCTGTCGGTCGGCCTGGCCTACGGCTTTGGCGAAGTGGCTGGCGCTGCAAGCCAGAACTCGTACGTTGGCGGCACGGTGGCCTATGAATTCGGCCCGGCCTACATCGGCGCCTTCGCTCAACAGCACAAGGACGTTGCTGGCAACAAGCAAACCGTGTGGGGTATCGGCGGTAACTACACGATCGCTGCAGCCAAGCTGTTCGCAGGCTACATCGACAGCAGCGACGCCACGGGTTGCGTGAACAGCTCGGCAAACTGCGTCGGCGGCAGCGCTTTCGGCCTGAACATCTACGGCAACGCCACCTCGGGCGCTGGCCTGACCCCGGGCGCCACGAAGCGTCGTGACCACGTCGGCATCCTGGGCGTGACGTACAACGTCACCCCGGCCCTGGCTCTGACGGGCGCGTTCTACTACGACAGCATCAAGAACGCTGCTCTGACCGCCGGCAACGACGGCAAGCGCTACACCGGCGTTCTGCTGGCTGAGTATGCTCTGTCCAAGCGCACGCAAGTGTATGGCACGGTCGACTACAACAAGGTCAAGGACGCAGCTCTGCCGGAACTGTCGGGTGGCGGCAACGCAACCGGCGTTGGCAAGTCGAACCAGACGAGCGTTGGCGTGGGTATCCGCCACATCTTCTAATCGACGCTGTCACGCGATTGGGAACGGAAAAGGCGCCTTCGGGCGCCTTTTCTTTTGGCTGCTGTTTTTGTACGTCGCCAGGCGAGCTTGCCTGGGCATCGGCCTACAATGTCGCTTTCCGTTTCTTCCGCTGACATTGCGCCATGACTTCCGCACGTACTGCCCGCCGTCGTCTGATTGCCTCTGCCGTGCTGCTGTGCTCCGGCCTGCCGCTGCTTGCCACCGTGCCTGCGCAAGCGCAGGACTATCCGGCTAAAACGATCCGCATCATCGTCGCGTACCCGACCGGTGGCATTTCGGACAACGTGGCGCGTGCGCTGGGCGAGAAGCTGTCGGCGCAACTGGGCCAGCCGGTGGTGGTGGAAAACCGCGCCGGTGCCGGCGGCAGCATCGGCATGGACGCCGTGGCCAAGGCGGCGCCAGATGGCTACACGCTGGGTTTCTCGTCGGTCAGCCCGCTCACGCTCAACCCCCATTTCGGCAAGCTGCCGTATGACCCGCAGAAAGACATCGCGCCCGTGGCGAATGTCATGTACGCGCCGATGATCCTGCTGGGCACGCCGTCGTTCACGGGCAAGAGCTTTGCCGACATGCTGAGCCAGTCGCGCACCAAGCCGGGCTCGATCCGTTGGTCGACATCGGGCCTGGGTACGGTGGGGCACCTTGCGCTGGAGCAGATCAAGTCGCAGGCGCGCGTGGATATCACGCTCATCCCGTACAAGGGCGGTGGCCAGCAATTGACGGATGCGCTGGGCGGCCAGGTGGAAGTCATGTCGACCAACGTCGGCCCGACCCTGATGCAACACATCACGAGCGGCAAGCTGCGCCCGCTGGCAGTGGGTGCGCCGCACCGGCTCGATACGCTGCCGAATGTGCCGACCTTCACCGAGCTGGGTTATGCCAAGGCGAACATGGCATCGACCTTCGGCGTGTTCGCGCCTGCCAAGACGCCCGCCCCCGTGATTGCCCGATTGAACGCCGAGATCAACAAGGCGCTGGCTGCGCCCGATCTGCGCGAGCGCCTCACGCAGGCCGCCGTGGTGCCGGCCGGCGGCACGGCAGAGCAGTTTGCTGCGGCCATCCGCGCGGAATACGACAGCAACGGCCGCATCGTGCGCGCCGCCGGCATCAAGGAGCAGTGAACCGGCTTACGCCGTGAAGCGGTACCCGACGCCGACTTCGGTCAGCAGGTGCTCGGGCCGCGCCGGATCGCGCTCAAGCTTGTGGCGCAGGTGGCCCATGTAGATGCGCAGATAGTGGCTGCTGTCGGAATGCGCGGGGCCCCAGACTTCGCGCAGCAGTTCGCGGTGCGTCATCACAGTGCCGCGGCGGCCAAGCAGCACTGCCAGCAGCCGGTATTCGATCGGTGTGAGATGCACGGCTTGGCCATTGCGGTTGACCAGGCGGCGCGCCAGGTCGACTTCCACCTCGCCGAAGCGGATGATGCTGCCGCCGTCTTCGCCGCGCTTGGCATGTCGCCGCAGCAGCACGCGCAAGCGCGCAACCAGCTCGCCCACGCCGAAGGGTTTCGTCAGGTAATCATCTGCGCCGGCATCAAGCGCGTCGATCTTGTCGCGCTCATCCACGCGAGCCGAAAGCACGAGCACCGGCACTTCCGTCCAGGTGCGCAACTCGCGAATCAACTGCATGCCATCGCCATCGGGCAGACCGAGATCGAGGATCACCGCATCCGGCTGACGCGTGCCGGCTTCGATCAAGCCGCGCTCGACGCGGTCGGCTTCATGCACTTCGCAGCCTTCCTCCTCCAATGCAGCGCGGACGAAGCGTCGGATGTGCGGCTCGTCGTCGATGACGAGGACGGTGGGTGTGAATGTGAACGGCATGGCACGCATTGTAGAGGGCGCGGCCATAAAAAAACGGACCCCGCAGGGTCCGTTTTGCTTGCGCGCGATACCGCTTCGCTCAAGCCTTCTTTGCCCAGGCGCTGCACCAGCCCTTGTTGGCGACGTCCTTGCCGGCGAACAGCGGGCAACCGCCTTGCGCAGCCGTACCGCCCTGGTACAGGGCGCAGTTGCCGCAATGCTGATCCGGCGTGTGCTTCGGGAACTTGGCCTTGTCGGCCTTGGTGGTGTCAGCCACGTAGCCCAGCGCCTTGGCTTGCGGGTCGGTTTCCGCCACCATCGGCGCAGCCAGTGCCAGGTCCGACATCGACATGACGGCGCCCGCGGCGGCCACGATGGGGATGCTCTTCAGGAATTGACGACGATTGGACATGCTGATTCCTTTTGTGGGAGTGTGTTGTGTGGCGTCCCGTGCCGCCCGCGCAGTGCTCAGGCTCGCCCTAGGGGACAGCGGACGGCGTCGGCGCGCCGTTTACCCGCTCGTGCATTCTGGCACAGCAATCGGCCGGCAGCATCTGCGTACGGTCAATGTTCCACATACCTGAGTGCAGCAATGGGTTGCGTTCATGGTCTTCGATCCACACCGTGCAATGTCGCAGATGCACCGTGTGGTCGAGGGATGCGGTCGCCGGTGCACGCGCAGTCCCCCAAACGGCCGGTCAACCCGGGTGGCAATTTGCCGCACACCCGTACATGCTTACGCCAGCAGATCCCGCAACGCCTTTAAGAATGCGTCGCATTCACCATCGGTGCCGACCGTGATGCGCAGATGCTGATCGATACGCGCGAGCTTGAAGTGGCGCACGAAGATGGCCTGCTCTTTCAGCCGTGCTGCGAGCGCGGCAGCGTCGTGGCCCGGATGCCGTGCAAACACGAAATTCGCCATCGACGGCACGACTTCGAACCCGAGCGACTGCAGCGATTGCGTTAGCCGCGCGCGGCTCGCCATCACGCGGGCGCAGGTGGAACGGAAGTACGCATCGTCTTCATAAGCCGCTTGGGCAGCCGCCTGCGCGAGGCGATCCAGCGGATACGAATTGAAGCTGTCCTTCACGCGATTAAGCGCTTCGATGAGCGCTGTATGCCCGAACGCAAAGCCCACGCGCATGCCGGCCAGCGAGCGCGACTTCGACGTCGTGTGCACAACGAGCAGATTCGGGTAGCGGTCGATGAGCGCAATGGCAGACTGCGCGCCGAAATCCACATAAGCCTCATCCACCACGACGACCGACGACGGGTTCGCGGCGACGATCCGTTCGATCTCCGTCAGCGGCAGCGCGTGGCCGGTCGGCGCGTTTGGGTTTGGGAACAGCACGCCGCCTGCGTCGCCAAGATAGTCATCGGCGCGGATGGAGAAGTCGTCCGCCAGCGGCACCACTTCGCACTGCACGCCGTAAAGCCGCGCGTAGGTCGGATAGAAGCTGTACGAGATGTCCGGAAAGCGCAGCGGCTTGTCGTGCTTGAGCAGCGCCTGGAAGACGTGCGCCAGCACTTCGTCCGACCCGTTGCCCGCAAAAACCTGCTCGGGCTGGAGGCCCACCTGCGCGGCCACCGTCTCGCGCAGCCGGCGCGACAGCGGATCGGGATAGCGGCGCAGATTCTCGCCCGTCTCTCCCAGCTCTGCAGAGATCGCGGCCACCACGCGCGGCGACGGCGGGTACGGGTTCTCGTTGGTGTTCAGCTTGATGGGCCGCGCGATGGCCGGCTGTTCGCCCGGGACATAGGGCACGAGTTGCTGAACGATATCGCTCCAGTAACGGCTCACGACTCGACTCCTGATGAGGTGACTATTTTCTAAGCGTGCCCGCAGCGCGATCGACGAATCGAAAAATGCCGGGGAGCTGAGTAAGGTTCGGGAATAGGCAGGCCTGCACGTTGCGGCAGAAGCGCGGTTCTGGCGTCGAAAAACCGTACAAGTTGCGTAAATCTTTGATTTTTGGCGCGCCCGGCTGGGATCGAACCAGCAACCCCTGCCTTCGGAGGGCAGTACTCTATCCATTGAGCTACGGGCGCATATCGGCACAGAACGCACCGAAAGAGAAGCCCCGCAGGATAGCGCATTTGGGCGCAAGCGTCCATCGCACGCCCATGAACCCTGGGTGCGAGGGCCTGCTGCTGCAACGTTTCGTTGGGTTTTTGACGCAGGTCGAAAAGCGGCGCCTAGGGCTGTCCCGCGTGTCAAAGGCCAAAGCATTACGGATATAATCGCGCGTTATTTGCCAGAAGAAAGACGGGGACAGGTCTGTCTGGGCCGACGCGGCGATTCAATCGCCATGGTCTTCCTGCCCTCATCGCGATCCAATGCGGCCCCCACGCCCTGCCGGCGATGCTCGTGACCTTGCCGGCGGCGCTCTGAGGGCTCCAAGAGCGGTTCCACCATCCTGAGAGTTGAGCATGAGCGACGCGCAACACGACGAACACGAGCCTCTGATCAAGACCCCTAAGCAGCTGATCATCGCGGTGATCGCCGCCTTTGTCGTTCCCATTCTCATCATCATCCTGCTTGCCAATTACGTTGGCCTGGGCGCCAGGGAAGGCGCGGGCGGTTCCGGCATGTCGGAAGAGGCCGTCAACGATCGCATCAAGCCCGTTGCGCAACTCGAACTGAAAGACCCGAATGCGCCGCGCGTTTTCAAGACGGGCGAGCAGCTCTATAAGGAAGTCTGCGCGACCTGCCACGCGGCAGGCGTGGCTGGCGCGCCCAAATTTGGCGACGCGGCAAGCTGGGGTCCGCGCCTGCCGCAGGGCCTGGATGGCCTGACGAAGGTGGCGCTGGCCGGCAAGGGTGGCATGCCCGCGCGCGGCGGCACGTCGCCGGATGACGTTAGCGACTACGAAATCGAACGCGCCATCGTCTACATGGCCAACTCCGCTGGCGGCAAGCTGCAGGAACCGGCTGCACCGGCGGGCGCGAGTGCAGCGCCGGCTGCTGCATCGGCACCGGAAGCATCGGCGCCGGCGGCTGCCCCCGCTCCGGCCGCTGCCGCGCCGGCACCCGCTGCTGCAGCACCGGTCGCGCCGGCTGCGGCTGCCGCACCGCAAGCCTCTGCGGGTGAAATCGGCAAGAAAGTCTACGATTCGACTTGCCAGATGTGCCACGCCGCCGGAGTGGCTGGCGCGCCCAAGTTTGGCGACAAGGCCGCTTGGGCGCCGCGCATTGCCCAAGGCAAGGCCAAGTTGTATGACTCCGCGCTGCACGGCAAGGGCGCGATGCCGCCCAAGGGCACTTACGCCGGCTCCGACGACGACGTGAAAGCCGCCGTCGACTACATGGCCGCTGCCGCCAAGTAAGCCGTCCTGCCTTCCCGAAGAAGCCCGCCCCGTGCGGGCTTTTTTGTTGTCTGCCGTGGCAGCGTCACACTTGGGGCATGCCGTTTGCTACGCCTAGTTCGAATGTGCGGAGAACGAGGCAGCCCTGCTGCTTCGCTCCGCGTACGTCTGTGCGATGAGGCAAACGGAGGTTGCGATGCGAATGGAACGAACGACGCTGATCTACTGGGTGGCTGCTGCGCTGGCAATCGGTAGCTCGACGGCTAGGGCGGCCGACAACTGGGTCAAGCTGGCCCCGCTGGCCAACAACAGCGGCTCGCTCTATCTGGACAAGGACTCCATCGAGCGCAACGCGGATGGCACCGTGCGCGCCACGACGCGCGACGCCTATGACGCCCCGCGCAAGCTCTCAGACGGCAGGGCGTACCAGTACGACACGCGCACGTCCGTCTATGACTGCAAGGAGGGGCGCATCCTGCCGGTCAGCGCGCTGATCCAGGACGGCCAGCACGCCACGGTGCTCACCAAGAACATCGACGGCCCCCGCTGGGAAGCCGTCGTGCCGCGCTCAGAGGGTGAGGCGATCCTGCACGCCGTTTGCCAAAAATAGCGCGCTGACGATGGCGTTACTGGACGGTCGCTGCCGGCGCCAGGTCGACACGCAGCGTGCCGTCCGTGTCCATGCGCGTGGTGCCGCGTGCAGCAGCCTCGCGGTAGTGGTACAGGTCGAAGCGCAGCGGCCCGCGGGTTGATGTATCGGTCACGAGAATGCGGCTGTTGGTGACCAGCACGTTGTACATCTTCAGGTCGCCGGACTGGATCCAGATGCGGCTGGCCGCGTCGGTTGGTGCAGACCCACACATCGCGGGCGCGGGGCCGAATCCGAGCACCAGCCCGTCGGGCGTGACGCGCGCCGTTTTCATCTGACCGATCAGTCGCGGCGGCGGGAAGACCGTGTATTGATCCAGCACCATGTCATTACCGTCCAGCTTGGCGCCGTCGCGATTGAGCGGCGCAAGCTGCGACAACTCCAGCCCCATTCCCTTGAGCAGCGCCAGCGTCTGGATGCCCATCACGCGGGCCTCGGTGGGCGTATAGACGAGGTAGCGCGATTCCTTGAGCGCCAATGTGCCGCGCATGCCGAACGGCAGCCACACGCCGGGAAAATGATTGCGTAGCTTGAGCCCGCCCGAGACGTCGAGCACGCCGTCGCCCGGCGTGAGCGACAGCGCATTGAGCGAGCGCGGCGAATAGTCGAGCAGATACCGGTTGAACAGCGCGTCGAGCGAATCCTTGGGCACCGTCACTTCGCCGCCCAGGATGCGGATGTCGAACTGGCCCGGATCGTCCATGTCGACGGGCTGACCGGGTTTGTGTGGCACGAGCTGCGCGGTGAGTTGGTGCACGCGAAAGCCGATGTCGCCGGTGATGCGGAAATCGACATCACGCATCTGCACGACGGGCGGCGCCGTGCCCGAGTCGCGCGCAACGGCAGGGCCGCTGGCGTTGGGCGCTCCGGAGGACGGATCGCAGCGCTGCGCCCATTGCTGGCGCACTGTGGTCAAGTCCTTGCGTTGCGCGCTGGCCATTGGCGGCTCGGCAGCGCGGGCGAGCGCACTGGCCACGAGGCCGGCCAAGCCGAGCGTCACCAACGCCAGGCGCAACATCAGAGCGGCGAGAGCGAAGGCGGGGGCGATCATGGCGCGGTCCTCTTGGCGAGTTGCAGGGCGGGCTTGCCGACTTTGGCAGTTGCGGTCAACTTGGCGGCCTTGGCAGCGGCCAGGGTGTCGAACGACGGCATCAGCACGCGAATGCCGCCATCCGGCGAGAAGCGCAGCGACCCCGCCACAAGCTGATTGCGATAGCGGTACAGGTTGAACACGAACGGCTTGGCCGGATCAGCCACGACGATATCGATGCGCGCGTTCATCGGCATCGAGCGCATGAAGCGGATGTCGCCACCGCGAAAGAGGATGTACGGGCGCTGCGCGTCGGTGGCGTTGGCTAGCGGAGGCATCTGCGGGTTGCCATCGCCGATCTGCATGAGCAGCCCCTCGCGCGTGACGCGGATGGCGGAGAGCTTCAAATCCAGCGCAGGCGGCGGAAACAGCTTGGGCACCTGCATGACGATTTCGCTGCCGGCCAATTGCACGGCGGGTGTCGACACAGGCAACAGATCGGCCAGTTCGATATGCGCCGCGCCCATCAGTGCTCCGGCGTCCTGCCCGCGCACCTTGACCACGTTGGGGCGGAACACGATGGTCTGCGGATCGCGCAGCACGAGCGGGCCACGCAGCTCGATCGGCACCCAGGCGCCGCGACGGCGCATCTCGGCGCGCATGTCGAGCGTGCCGTCGTCGAGCGCGAAGCTGAAGCCGCGCAGCGGCGGATCTTCGCCCGGCCCGCGCGCAAACACCACGGTGTTGAACAGCGCGGCCATGCTCTCGGCCGTGACGCGCACCGAACCGCTCACCGGCTGCAGCGTGTACGACGACACATCGTCGAGCCACACCGGATCACCTGGCGCACGCGGCACCATGCGCAGCGCGAGCTGATCGACCAGAAAGCCCACGCCACCATCGAAGCGGAAATCGACATGACGCAGATACGAGATCGCATCGGGCTGGCCGGAATCGCGCAGCGTGGCGGGCCGCACCTCGCGCGTGGCGAGGTTGCCCGACTGGAATGGCGCCCGCGCCTGGGCCCGCGCGTCTTCAAGCTGTTTGGCTTTGTCGGCTTCGATGGCGCCGTGGCCATCGCCGGCGGCGGCGCAGCTTTGCAGCAGCAGCGCCGCAACCACTGCGCCCGCAGCCCGGAGCGCGCTATTACGATGACGCAATATCAAGTCCCACATCGACGGTCTCCTCGTCGTGAGAAACGCACCGGAAACGTTCCGGTCACCGACGCGGTCTGTCGCCGCGCTCGTGTAGAATTTTTTGCATGCCTGCCCGCAAACCAACCGGCGATGCCGGTCCGCCCGCTGTTCCATCTGCCCGCGAGTTCACCATCGATGAACTGGCGCGCGCGGCTGAAACCACTGTCCGCAACGTCCGCTCGTATCAGGACCGCGGCTTGATCGATCCGCCCGAGCGGCGTGGTCGCGTGGGGATCTACACGCAGGCGCATCTGGGGCGGCTCAAGCTCATCAATCACCTGCTCGGGCGCGGCTACACGCTCTCCAACATCCAGGAGCTGCTCAAGGCCATCGTCGAGGGCCATGACCTACGCTCCATCCTTGGGCTCGAATCCGCCATCGCCAGCCCATGGTCGGATGAGTCGCCCAAGCACTACTCGCTCCTGGCGCTGGCCAAGCTGTTTGGCCGTGCCATGTCGCGTCAGGCGCTCGCGCGGGCCATTTCGCTTGGCCTGCTTGAACCCGATGGCCTCGGCTATCTGGCGCGCAGCCCGAAAGCACTGCTGGCCGGCGCGCAGATGGCAAAGGCCGGTTTCCCGCTGGTCGAAGTGCTCGACATCATCGAGCGTGCCCGGCCGCATACGCAGGCGGTGGCCGACGATCTCGTCTCCATGGTCGTGCGCGAACTCGACAAGTACGGCAGCGATCTGCCGCCGGTCGAAGACGTGCCGCGTCTGGTCGACGTGATCTGGCGCATCCGTCCGCTGGCGCTGGTGGCGGTTGAAGCCGAACTGATGCGCGCGCTCGAGACGGCCGCCAACAAATACCTGGGCGACCGCGTGGCGCAGGTCATCGAGCACATGCATGAACCGCCGGGCAGCGCACCCGGGCCGGACAAAGGCTAGTGTCTCCGGCGCGCCCTTGCGTGGGGCGCGCCTTATCTATTTCTAGTTTGATCCCGATACGACGGGTGCTGCAGGCGTTTTGAATGCCTGCTCAAGATCCCGCTGCACCTGCGGTTGAGAGCTTGCGGCGGATTGACGGCGACGGCGCTTCGCCGTTTGCAGCGGCGTAGGCTTCGATTTCCGAAATCAGCTTGGGCAGGCGTTCGAGTGCGTCACGGTTGTCTTCATCCCACGGGTGGAATGAGGGTCGGAAGAAGTCGAAGAACTCCGGGATGATCTTGCGCAGCGGCGCCGGGTGAATCCACAGGAAATGGAACGCCTTGCCGAGGCCGAGGAATTTGTGCTTGACGGTGCGATCCGCAAAGATCAGCCGCAAGTGCACGTAGAAGACCATCGCCCAGAAGGTAACGGTCGTCACCAACATCGTCAGCGTGCGCGTGAGGTAGCGGCCCACGCCCGGCTTGATGGCCAGATTCCATACGTCGTAGCTGACGGCCTTGTGCTCGGTCTCTTCCATGGCGTGCCACAGCCAGACCTGGCGATAGCCGGGTTCCGAGTTGCGGCCCAGGCCGTCTTCATGTGAAAGCACCTGGCCGGCCAGCATGGCGGTGTAGTGCTCCAGCGCCACGGTCACGGCCAACTGGTGCGACTTGGGCGTGTACTTGCGCAGCACGTTCAGGAACTTGCCAATAAAGCGGTCGATGCGCGTGGCGGGCAGGCCGGCCCGGTCGAGCAGGTCGTTGTAGAGCACGTGCTCGCGCGTGTGCATGGCTTCCTGGCCAATGAAACCGGCCACGGCCTGCTTGAGTTCGGGGTCGGTCACCAGATGGCGGTAGTTGCGCACGCTGTCCATGAAGAAGCGCTCGCCGGTCGGGAAGAAGATCGACAGCGCGTTCAGGAAGTGGGTCACGTGCGGGCCTCGCTCGTGCCAGTTGCTGATGCGATCAGCCGGCAGGTGAGGATGCACGTCGCGACGGACTGGCATCATGGGCGGTTCTCCTGGAATGTGGTTTCTGAAAGGCGCATCGATGCGCGCCCCTGATCTAGGAATGCACAGAGGTCGGTCCCCACTCGCACGGGGTCTTCCTCCATCGGGATATGGCCGAGCGCCGGATACATGCGCAGCGTGGCGCCAGGAATGCGGCGGGCAAATTCGCCGGCATGCGCGGGCGGGATCCACCGGTCGCGCTGGCCCCAGAGGATGAGCGTGGGCACTCGGATCGAGGCCAGCCCGCTGGTATCGACATCGTCAAAGCGGAACTTCGGCACCATCTTGCCGATGGCCTGTCGTGCACCGTCGGCATAGAAGAAATCGGCGTAGCGGCGCAGCGTGGGTTCGGACACGCGCGACGGGTCGCCATACACATCGCGCGTGGCGGCGCGGATGATCCCCTCGGGCAGCATCCACGGCGATGTCAGCCGCACGCCCAGGTGATTGAACAGATCGATGTAGATCGGCAGCTTCATCGGAAAGCCTGCCGAATCGATCAGCACGAGCTTCTCGACGCGGCCGGGGTGCCGCACGGCAAAATCCCACGACACCATGCCGCCCAGCGAGTTGCCGATCAGCGTGAGTTTCGACAAGCCCAACGTATCGACAAACGCGTCGATGAAGTCGCGATACAGCGGCAGTTCCATCGTGCGCGGGCGGCCTTGTGCGTCGCGCAGCGGGCCGGTGATGCCGAACGGCGGCAGGTCGAGCCGGATCACGCGATAGCGCCGCGTGAGCTGCGGCAGCACGCCGTCCCACGTATGCAGTGACGCGCCAAAACCGTGGATTAGCAGCAACGTGCCTTCGGCGTTGGCAGCGCCTTCGTCGGTGTAATGCACGCGCGTACCCATCAACGGCAGGTAGCGCGATTGCGGCTTGGCGTAGCGTGCGATCAGCACATCGCGGCCGATGCTGCGCAGGCCGATGCGGCCGGGGCGCAGCATGGCGCGTGCAACGTTGAGCAGGTTCGCGCGCGGGGGGCTGGCGAACAATTCTCCGGTGGTGGCCGTGTTCATCGGCGGCCTCCTACTTTGCGCGGGCGGTGGCCGGCGCCGTATCGTCGCGCAGCGCCTTTTTGCGCGTGCGGCGGGCTTCGCGCACGACCAGCGCCTGGTATGCGGCCGGCAGCACGCGGGCCATCACATCGGCGGCGTGGGCGTCGGGGCCGATCAGCACGCGGCGCTTGTTCTTGCGCACGCCGTCCAGGATCACCTCCGCGGCCTTGTCTGCCGAGGTGATGAAGAACTTCTCGAATTCCGCCTTGCCCTGCTGTTCGTCGCGCACCAGGAAGCCGTTCATGCTCGGCGAGACGCGGCTCGACTTGGCAATGTTGGTCTTGATGCCGCCCGGATGGACGCACGTGGCCGACACGCCGCAGTTCATCAGATCCAGTTCCTGGCGCAGCGCCTCGGTGTAGCCGCGCACGGCGTATTTGCTGGCGTTGTAGGCCCCCATGCCCGGCTGCGCAAAGATGCCGAAGATGCTCGACGTGTTGATGATGTGGCCATTGCCTGTTGCCTTGAGCAGCGGCAGGAACGCCTTGGTACCGTGCACGACGCCCCAGAAATTGATGTTCATGATCCAGGCCAGCTCGTCGTCTTCCATGCCTTCGATCGTGCTGGACAGCGCCACGCCCGCGTTGTTGAAGATCAGGTTGACCTTGCCGTGCGCGGCGGCCGCTTCTTCGGCCCAGCGGTACACAGCGGCGCGGTCGGCCACGTCGACGGCATGTGTAGTCACGCGGATGCGGTCGCCTTCGTGCGCGCGCACCAGTTGCAGCGTCTGCGCGAGCGCCGCTTCATTGCGATCGGCCAGCGCGAGATGGCAGCCTTCGCGTGCCAGCTGCAGCGCCAGCGAGCGACCCATGCCCGACGCGGCACCCGTGATGGCGGCAACCTGATTGTTGAATGACTTCATGGCGTGGTCTCCTTGGGGCTGGCGCGCGTCAGACGCGGTCGAGCGCTTCTTCGTTAGGGGTGTTCTGAGCGGCGGGCACTGTGCGGGCAGGCACGCGCAACGGCACGCCCTTCGGTACCGTCATCGGGCGCGTGCGGTAATCCGCCAGCCGGAAATGCGCGGTCGCGCGACGGAACTGCCACGTGAATCCCGGCCACAGCGTCGTGTTCTTGCCGGTCTTCGGGTCGAGGTACCAGCTCACGCAGCCGCCGGCAGACCAGATCGCATTCGACAGCCGCTTCTGGATGCCGTCGTTGAAGCGGCGCTGCACGTCGGGGCGTACGTCGATGGCCGCCACGTTGTGCGCACGCATCGACTTGAGCGCGTCGACGATGTACGCCACCTGCGACTCGATCATGAACACCATCGACGAGTGGCCGAGCCCCGTGTTCGGGCCCACCACCATGAAGAAATTCGGGAAGCCCGACACGGTCGTGCCCAGGTAGGCCTCGGCGCCGTGCTTGTCCCACGCGTCGACAATGTCCACGCCTTGGCTGCCAAGCAGCACGCCGCGCGGGAACGGGTCCGTTGCATGAAAACCCGTGCCGAAGATCAGGCAATCGACTTCGCGCCGCGTGCCATCGGTGGTGACGATGGCATTGGGTTCGACGCGTGCGATGCCGGAGGTGATGACGTCGACGTTCTCGCGCGTAAGCGCCGGGTAATAGTCGTTCGAGATCAGGATGCGCTTGCAGCCGATGGTGTAGTTCGGTGTGACCTTCTTACGCAGCACCGGGTCGGCAATGCGGCGCTTGATGTGGCCGCGCGCCATGCGCTCCACCGCCTTCATCAGCTTCGGATGGATCACAAAGCCGAGCACGCGCGATTCCAACATCCAATAGATGCCCGTGCGCATCAGCTTTTGCGTGAACGGCAGGTGGCGGAACAGCCAATGCTCCGCGCGGGACACCTTGCGGTCGGGCTTGGGCAGGATCCACGGTGGTGTGCGCTGATACAGGTCGAGGCGGCCTACCTTCGGCGCAATCTGCGGCACGAACTGGATGGCCGAGGCGCCAGTGCCGATCACGGCCACGCGCTTGTCGCGCAGGTCGTAGTCGTGCTCCCACAATTGCGAGTGGAAAGCCTTGCCCTGGAAGTTTTCGATGCCGGGAATGTTCGGCCAGGCCGGACGGCTCAGGCCGCCCATGCCGGAGATCAGCGTGCGGGCACGGTAGCGGCGGCCGTCGGCCATTTCCAGGTTCCACACGCCTGCAGCGTCGTCGAAGGCCGCGCGCGCCAGTTCGTGATGGAAGCGCACATGCGGGCGCACGCCAAATTCATCGGTGCAGCGCTCCAGATACGCGCGAATTTCTGGTTGCGGCGAATACATGCGCGACCAGTCCGGATTGGGCGCGAACGAAAACGAATACAGGTGCGATTGCACATCGCACGCGCAGCCGGGGTAATGGTTGTCGCGCCACGTGCCGCCCACAGACCCCGCTTTTTCGAAGACCAGGAAGTTGTCGATGCCGTTCTGCTTGAGCTGGATCGCCATGCCCAGGCCGGCAAAGCCCGTCCCGATGATGGCGGCATCGATCAGGACGGGGGCGTCTGGGCTGCGCGGGGTCGGCGCAAAAGCGTCGGGGCGCGGAAAATCGGTCCGTGCGTTCACGTGGTGTCTCCGTGGGCACCACTTGGGCGCCTCTTAATGTGACATTGATCGATGTCATCGTAGGAGGCTGCCTAGACCGAGTCAATCGACCGATTGGAACGGTTCATCTAAAAGCGATGCATCGATCGCTTGAAACGGTGTTTCCTTAGGAATCCGTCACTTGCGTGCGGTGCACAACGTCAGGGGCTGCCGGCGCGAAGGCACTCAACAACGCGTTGATGTGCGCAAGAAGCCGCATGACATGGCGCCCCGAGACGCGGATGTCACGCTCGCTACCGTCATGCACAGCATGGAGGAAGGCTTCCAACGTGGCGTCGACGCTCGGGTTGTGCAGCAGCGCCAGCGCGCCTCCGGTGCGATGGGCCCACTGGCGCAGCGCTACGCGGTCCATTGCGTCCAGCAGCGGCTGCAGCCGCTGCGCATCCTCGGCCAGCGACGACAGGAAGACCTGTGCCAGCCCGGCTACGGCAGGGTCGGCCCCCAGCGCGGCGTGCAGATCGTCGAGCGACAGGGCGAATGGCCCCTCCAGGGGCGCTTCCGCAGGTTCTGCGGCTTCCCATAGCGCAGACAGCGCGTCTTGCAGCGTGACAAGCGTGGTGGGCTTCAGCAGGCTTGCGTCCATTCCCACGGCACGGCACCGCGCGTGCTCCTCGGCGAGCGTGGTTGCCGTGATGGCGATGATGGGTAGGCGAGGGCCGCCGGCGCGCTCTTCGTGGCGGATGTGCCGCGCCAGGTCGAAGCCGTCCATGCGCGGCATGTGGCAGTCCGTGAGCAACGCATCGAAATGATGTTCGTGCAGACGCTCGAGCGCGACGACGCCATCTTCGGCCAGCGTGACGCGATAACCCAGCAGGCGGAGTTGCTTGGCGATCAGTTCACGGTTGATCGGGTGGTCTTCCGCCACGAGGATGTGCGCGCCCGGCGCATCACAGGGTGTTGGGGCCGGCAGCGCATGTGCAGCGGCGCTGGTCGCCTGCAGATGGTCAGATGGGGGGAGCGCGCGCTCGCACGCCTGCACAAATGCGTGCCAGTTCAGAGGATTGATGCTCAGCGTGTTGCCGGGTCCGGAATAACACGCTTCCGGGGTGATGCGGATGGCGCGCGCATCCGCCTGGGCGGTCGAGCTCAAGAGGAGGTCGGAGTTGGCGACGGGGCCCGCTTGCAGTCCGGCTGCGATCGCGAATTGCGTGAGGCTGTGCCGCACAGCCGGGTCGTCCACAACAATGGCAACGCTGCAGCCCGCCAGTTGCGGCAACGCATACCGTGCCTTAAGCATCGGCACGGCTAAATGCAGCGTGACCGCCGTGCCGTGCCCGGGCGCACTCTCCATGACAAGCTTGCCGCCCATCAGGCCGGCAAGCTGGCGCGAAATCGCCAGGCCCAGACCGGTGCCGCCGTAGCGCCGCGTGGTCGAGCGCTCAGCCTGCACGAATGGTGCAAACAGCGTGGCCTGGACCTCGGATGAGATCCCGATGCCCGTATCCCTGACGCAGATGGCAAGGTGCGCCGTGTCGTTCTCGATGCGCGTGCACTCCGCTGAAAGCCGCACGCTGCCCGTGTCGGTGAACTTGATGGCGTTGGAGAGCAGGTTGAAGAGGATCTGCCGTAGACGAATGCTGTCGACCGAGACGCTGGCCGGTACGTTGGCGGCCACGTCCACGTGCACGGCGAGCGCCTTCTCGTGGGCGCGGCTTGCCAGCAGGCCGACCGTGCCGTCAAAGACCTCGCGCAAGTCTGTGGGCGACGGCGAGATGTCCAGTCGACCGGCCTCGACCTTTGCGTAATCGAGGATGTCATCGAGGATGTGCAGTAGGGCGCGCCCCGAATCCTGCACCATCGAGACCATCTGTTTCTGCTCGCCTTCGAGCTTCGTCTGCTGCAGCAGCTCGACCAGCCCAAGCACGCCGTTCATGGGCGTGCGGATTTCGTGGCTCATCATGGCCAGGAAGCGATCCTTCGCATGCAACGCCGATTCGGCTGCGTTCTTGGCCGCTTCGAGTGCGTCGGCTTGCTCGCGCTCCGTGGTGACATCGCTCAGGTAGCCGTTCCAGACCGTACGGCCGTCGGCTTCGCGGTGCGGGATCGAGCGCGCGTGCAGCCAGCGCACCGAACCGTCCGGGCTGACATGGCGAAAGCGCTGATCGAACGGCGTCAGCTCTTGCGCAGAGGTCAGCACGCTCTCGAGAATGCGTTCCCGGTCATCCTGGAAAATGAGCAGCTCGGGCGTTGACAGGTAGCCCAGCAAATCCTCGGGCTCAACGCCCAGCGTTTCGTGCGCCTTGCCAGCCACGTAGGTGATGCGTCCCCCCGCTTGGCCCGGCGGCAGCTCGAACTGATAGACCAGCGCCGGCAGCGATTCGGTGACCTCGCGCAGGCGCTGCTCAAGGCGTTCGGCCCGGGCCTGCGTTTCGCGGATCTCACTGATGTCGACCAGCGAGGCGACGGTGCCCGCGGCTTGCCCATCCGGCAGATGGAACGGCTCGATCCAGTACAGCACGTTGCGTGATTGCCCGTCCGGCGTGTCGATGATGAGTTCTTCGCGTGTGCTTTCGCTGGTCTCCACGGCGCGCCGGTTGATATCGGACAGCGGCGACGTGTTGCCGACCGATTGCAGCCCGAGCTCCTGCGGCGTGCGCCCGAGCAGCGACGCCCGTGTCCGCCCGAACATGTTGCAGAACGCCGCATTCACGGCAACGTAACGGTGCCCGGCGTCATTGGCGACGAGCGGAAACGGCACGGCTTCCATCAGCGCGCGCTGGAAGCTGAGCTGGCGAGCCAGGGTTTCTTCGGCACGGCGGCGCTGGTGGTTTTCGCGGCGCAGTTGCATCTGCTTGATGAACAGCGCAACGAGTGCCGCCAGCACCAGCGCCGCCGCTGGCCCGAACCTGCCGAGCACGGCCGAAGCGGACGGACCCAGCTGGTAGCTGACCGACAGCCACTTGTTGCGGATGCTCACCTGCTCACCTTCCGGCATGGCAAAGAGCGCGCGATTGATGAGCGGCACCAGCGCTGCGTACCGCGCCGACACGGCCACGCCGATGCTTTCGATCGTGTTTGCGGAACCCGTGACCTTCAACTCGCCTGGAAAGTGATGGCGGATCAGCGCGTCGGCCACCGGCAGGTTGACGATGGTGAAATCGGCCTCTCCGGTCGCCGTCATGGACAACGCATCGTTGACCGAGCGCGCCGGAAGAATGCGGATCTTCGGTACGTTTTGATGCAGCAATGTGGTCAGGGTGTCACTCGCCGGCAGAGCGACGGTCTTGCCGGAAAGCTCGGGCAGCGCAGCGACCGTGAGCGCGTCGGTGCGCCCGACGATCACCATCGGCGTGGCATCGATCGGCTGTGTGAGCGTAAAGCCCGGCGGGCGGGAATCCTGGTCGGATATGCCGAGCAGGATGTCGACCTCGCCGCTATGCGCCTTCGCGAGTGCTTCGGCCCAGTCGCGCACGGTCACCCGCTCGAAGCGCAACCCGAGCGTCCGCGAGAGAAAGCTCTGGTACTCGGGAAAGATGCCGAGCATCCCGCCGCCCGATCCGTTGAAGGTGTACGGCATGTAGTCGGGGTCGGCGGCGTAGCGTAGCGGCGGCAGCGACGCCAGCATGGCCCGCTCGTCGGCCGACAACTGCAGGCCTGCCAACGAACCGCCGCCTTGCGTGATCCACCGCGCGCGCAGCTCGCTCATGGTGGCGTCGGGCAACTGGGCAAGGTGGCGGTCCAGATAGCGGATTAGCATCGCCTGCTCACGCGGCGCGGCAAAGTGCAGCGCGTCAACCTGCTGGTTCACCAGTTGCACGATCGACAGCCGCCGGTAGCGCGGCTGCGACATCAACTCCCGCGTGGGGTAGGTCACTCCCACGTAAGCGTCCGCCGCGTCGTGCAGCACGGCATCGAGGGCGTCGGCCGCCGTGGGGGTACTGATCAGCCGGATGCTCGGGTACTGAACCGCCAGTTCCTCTTCGAGCGAAGAGCCTTGCTCGACGGCGATGCGCATGCCTGAGGCAAACGGGTTCTGCGCGACTTGCGCGTTGTCGATGCGCGCGACCACTGCGGTGGGACGTTCCAGATACGGCGCGGAATAGATAAGGCAGTGATCGTATTGCGAGCGGGGTGCCACGCTCATGATGATGTCGACGTCGCCCCGGCAAGCCGCCTTGAGCAGCTCGTCACGCCGTGCGAAGACGCGCGGGATGACGCGCACCTGATCCTGCGGAATCAGATGCATCAGCAGATCACCCGAGAAGCCGCTGAGCCGGTCGGCTTCCACGCCTTCGAGTGGAGCCATGGCGTCGCTGATCACGCCGACCGTTACCTTGGGTGGAAACTGCTTGAGCCGCTGAATGGTCTGTGAGGCGTCCTCCGCGTCGGCATTGCGCGCTCCGCCCAGCCAGACAAATGCCGCCGCGCAGGCAAGCAACCCCGCAACGATACCAACGAGCAGGTGGGCAGCCGCCCTGGGCGCGAGCCACGCCATCATCGTGTCAGCCCTCGCTGCTGCCCAGCAGCCCGTGGCGCACGGCAAAGTCGAACAGCGCCGCCTCGGTGCCAAGCTCGAGCTTGCGCATGGCCGTCTGCTTCTGCGAGCTGATGGTCTTGACGCTGCGGTTGAGCTGCACGGCAATCTCGCTGACCGTCTTGCCGGTCACGTACATGCGCAGCACTTCCAGCTCCCGCTTGCCGAGTTTGGAGACCGGGTCGTCGTGGACGGGCTGCGGTTCGCCGTTGCGGCAGAGCAGCTTGACATTGAGCATTGGCGAGAGATAGATGCGACCGTCCGCCGCTGCCTGCATGCCTTCGAGGATGTGCTGCGGTTCGTCGGATTTGCTGACGATGACCTTGATGCCCGCGCGCAGGATGTTGCTCATCAGTGCACGGGTCTCAAGCATGGTGAGCACCATCACGCGCAGGTCCGGGTGGCGGCGCACGAGGAATTCGAGCAGGAGGATGCCGTCGCCATAGCGACTGCCGGGCATGGCGTAGTCGGTGATGACAAGGTCGCAGCGCACGCGGCCAAGCACGGCGAGCAGCTCATCGGCGTTGGTGGCTTCGCCCACCACCTCGAAGCCGTCGACCGCCGACACGAGGCGTCGCAGGGCTGCCACCACACCGGGGTGATCATCTGCAATGACGAGTTGGACTGGGGTCTGCATGTCGACGTGTCTCCGAGCGTGTAACGTGCGGCAACGTGTTTGCCGCATTGCTGAGAATCGCCGAAGCCTCCAGGGCGGAACATCGGAAAAGTCCTATTCGTACACCCCGATCTGCGCTTTTCTGGTGCAGATTTGTGGCTACGTGTTGTGATCGCAGCCATGATTTCGGACCAGGGCGGCGCGCCGCTGCGTGGCACAATGCTCGCGATTGCTTCGCACGCTTGATCGCACCGATTTCCCATGACGCCCACATCCTCGACAGCACCTTCAGCGGCCGCGCGCCAGCAGAGCGCCGAACGCTCAACCTTGGTGAGTGCAGGCGTCAATTGCCTGCTCTCGGCGGGGCAGATTGCGGCGGGGTTGTGGTCGCATTCGCAGGGTCTGGTGGCCGACGGGCTGCATACGCTGTCCGACTTGATCGCCGATGGCATTGTTTTCATTGCCAACCGCAACAGCCACAAGGGACCAGACGAAGATCACCAATACGGCCACGCGCGCTATGAGAACGCCGCGTCGCTCGGGCTGGGGCTGCTGCTGATCGGGGCGGGCGCGGGCATGATCTGGGCCGCCGTGGAGAGCCTGCGCTCGCCGCAGGGGCCGACGCCGGTACATGGTCTGGCGCTGGTGGTGGCGCTGATCGCGCTGGCGGCCAAAGAAGGACTTTTCCGTTACATGCTGGCCGTGGCCAAGCGCATCAACTCACGCATGCTGATTGCCAATGCGTGGCATGCGCGTTCCGATGCGGTGTCGTCGTTGGTGGCGTCAATTGGCGTGGCGGGCAACCTGATGGGCTATCACTGGCTCGACCCGGTGGCCGCCTGCATCGTCGGGCTGATGATTGGCCGTGTGGGCGTGCGCTTTGGTTGGGAGGCGCTCAATGACCTGATGGACCGGGCCTTGCCGCCCGCGCAGGTGGAGGCGATCCGTGTCAGCCTGGAAGCCACGCCGGGCGTGATCAATGTGCACGATCTGCGCACGCGTGTGACGGGAGACCAGGCATTGGTGGACGCGCATATCGAGGTGGACCCGCGTGTCTCCGTGAGCGAGGGCCATGCGATTGCCGTCCGGGCCCGCACCAACGTGCTGACGGCACACACGGCGATGGCGGTGCTCGACGTACAGATTCACGTCGACCCGCGCGAGCACATCGCGACCGACCCCGTGCCGCTACCCGATCGCGATGCGCTGCATGCCGTGCTGGCACAACTGCTGCCGCCCGGCACGCCGCTGGACGCGCGCCACTGCGTGCTGCATTACGTCGATGGCGCGGTGGAGGTCGACCTGGTCCTGCCGCCGGCACTGGCTGCCGAAATCGCCCGCATTGTCGATGCCGTCCACGCCAGGTGGGATGGCCTCGTACGCCTGCGCGTGCTTGTTACGGACGCTTGAGCCTGTCGCGCTAACGGCATTGGTCAACCGCGTTGGCCGGCTGCGTCTTGGTGGGGTCGAAGTGCAACTGCTCCAGCCCCTTTTCCGTCAGCGACATCCAGTCGATTGCGCCCGACGTGCGCAGCAAACCGGTGCTGCCCACCGGGCGCCATTGCACGCGCTTGCCGTCGGTGTTCCGCAACGTAGCCGATAGCGTGAGCGAATCCGGCCCCGCCTGCAGTTGCAGCAGACGGCCATCGGCGGCGGGCGTGTAGGCGGTGTTCTGCTTCACGGCGATGCTGGCTTCGCGCACGGTTGCCGGCATGCATGAAATGGATGCGCGCACCTTGCCCGTAGTGTCGATCAGATCGGCAAAGCCGTTGCCCTTGGCCACGCCCACCAGCAGGAACCGCTCGATCGCCGGCATCCATGTGACGCTGTAGGTGTAGTACTGCAGATGCTTGTGCAGAAGCTGCTCGCCCGTTACGCGTCCGCTGACCGGATCAAAGACGGCGATCTTCAGATTGGCCTCCGTCTGGCCCGGCACGAACTGCTGCCAGGCCAGCAGCGCGTTGGTGCTGCCGCCTGCCACCATGGGCCACCATTCGCGCCGGCCATCGGCAACATCGACGTTGTGCAGGCGACGGCCGCGCCCGTCGTAGACCTTCAGGTAGACACCGTTGCCGCTGCCGAGGTTGTCGACACCGCCGCCGGTGATCCAGCCGTCGGAATAGAACACCACGAAACGGTCGCCCACGGCCGTGATATGGCCCGAGTGGCCACCGGATTCCACCTGTTGCGGATACGGCTTGATGGGCCGCAACGCGGTGTCGTAGATGCCGAAGCGCTGGTTGACGTTCTCCGGCGCATTCCAGCCGTCTTCAAACGACACCATCACCTGGCCCGCGCGATTGCGGGCCACCGTCACCGGCTCCTGCGCTTCGAGCTTCTGGATGAAGATGCGCGGGGCATCGAGCACCCCCGTGTCGGCATGCCATTGCGCGACATAGACATCGTGCGGCCAGCTGCCACTGCGATCGGCGCCGCGCGGGGGTAGACCGGAGCTACTGAAGAACACGTTGAAGGTGTTGGCCGTTGCGCCAGGCACCGCGCCGATGCCATGCATGTATTGACGCGGGTCGGGCGCGCCGGCCGTGGCGACGGCGGGCAGGGCCAGTGCGCAGGCAAGGGCCAGCACGGCACGGCGCAGAAAAGACAGTCGGGACACGTGACGCTCCATCTTCATCGGTGGCTCGGTGGCGGTTGCAGAACCGATTGGGCCACGGGCACCCGCCGAAGTTGCTGCGCGAATGGGGGAGGCCGTTTGGCGGAGTGGCGCCGGGTGTCGCCAGGTCCGACGGAGGCGCCGGTTTACCCCCCGCCGCAGCAATCAAGTTTCGGCCCCGTGTGCCGTTCTTCACAAACAAGAGCGGAACCCATTCCGCCAATCCCTTCCCAGCGCGGCCAGAGTGGGCACAAGCCCGCCGCCCACCGCGCCAGAACCGACCCAACGAGAACAACATGACCCAGCGACTCGACGCCCGATGGCGAAGCGAAGTGACGGAGGCTCTACGTACCGTGGAGGCGCAGTTCGGCGTGGCACCGCAAAGCCTGCCCCGCGACGCGCTCATCGCGGCCCTGACCGATGCGATCTGGGCCCAGCGTGCCGCCTATGCGCGTGTGCGCCGGACGGTTGTTGCGTGCCCTGAACTGGTGGACGAATCGATGTAACGGCGCACCGCGGTGCCGCCGCCATTTTGGAAGAAGGTGATGTGATGCGGTACTGCGGTTCGCTGGATTTGGACCATCTGCTGCGCCAGCCGTTTGCCCAACTGGGCCGGCTGGTGCGCGATGAAGACTCGGGGCAGCCCCTGCCTCCGGTGGAAGTCGCCGCGCGCGCTGTGTTGCTGCGCGCTGCGGGCTACGAGGTGATGCCCACCTGTGGGCATCATGACCGACGTGGCTTCTGTCTCGGTCACGCAGACCAGATCATCGGGATGTAAGCGCCGCGCCTACGACGCATGCGCCACGTGCGCGCAGTCATGCGCACATGCTGTTGCGAAAGCGCATCGCGGCATGTCAAGGCGGCCTGAGTGCGTGGTGTATGAAGCACCCGCAAAGCGTTGACTGACGCACCTTTGCGGGCAATCCGTTGCCAAAAAGCAAACGGTAAAAATGACTTACATTCCGGTCCTTTTTCGGCCCATGGTTCTGGTGCATCCTGAACCAAGATAGATCGCACGGATGGCAGATTGTGCGACGTCGGACGCAACGTCAGGCCGGAAGTCGGAAGTGAATCGAATCGGCGACGCCTGCACTCTGGGGTCAGGGGAAAGAACATGAAGACGCAATATCTCAGCAAACAAGAAATCTACGACGGCGCAGTCCGCCATCTGTTCGGACAGGGCGGCGCTGCCATCCTGCCGCGCGGCGGTGCGGCGTACCACGGCCAGGGCGGCCGTTGCTGCCCGATCGGCAACCTGATCGGCGTGCGTGACTACACGACGTCGATGGAAAGCGTGCCGGTGCGCTACATCCTCAAGCCCACCAACGAGATTCCGCGTTACATGGACGCCGGCGTCATTGCGCTGCGCCGCGCGCTCAAGCGTGCGCGCATTGACGTGGATGACCGCGACACCGTTGAGCTGCTCTCCAAGCTGCAGAACGCGCACGACGTGTTCGGCACGTGGGAGTGGAAGGAACGCCTGCAGTCGATTGCGCGCCAATTCGGCCTGAGCGGCGCTCTTGTCGATACATTCTGACCGACCGGCCGGTCACAGATCACCCTATAGAAGGTGACGCCATGAAAGGGAAGGGGACGTTCCTCGCCATCGAGGACATTTTTGAACGCGTGCGCACGCACCTGCTCGCACAGCAATGCCGTTCCGAAGACGCCGACGGCGAGCCGCGCTACCGCGGCCTCGATAACCGCCGGTGCGGCGTCGGCATCCTCATCGACGATGCGTTCTACTGCAGCGCGATCGAGCGCCTGGGCGTGAGCCTACTGCGTGTGCCGAGCGACGATCCGCTCGCGTGTGCGCTGCGCTGCTCCGGCGTGAATGTCGACGACGATCAGGTGGTGGATCTGCTGATCGATCTGCAGGACATCCACGACTTGGCAGCCATCGAAAGCTGGCCCGCGGCGTTGGAAGACATCCGCCGCCGGTTGCCCGATACGCCGTTAGCGGCCTGAACGATTGAACCTCCATGCGAACCCGGCCTGTGCCGGGTTTTGTCATTTCAGCGCATCGAGCTCGGGGTAGTGGCGAAAGATGCCCATCGTGTTGAACGGAATGCGTCGCGGTGATTCCAGATACGCCGCGATGTTAGGCTGCGCCGCCACGCGGTCATGCAACGCCGCCAGATGCGGTAGCTCGCGCTCATATCGCTGCATGTGGCGCGGAAACGCGTAACGCAGTCCCGCCACGATCTGGAACAGCGACAAATCCACATACGTCAGCGCATCGCGCACGGCCCATGTCGGGCCGGCGGGATTGCGGTCGAGCACGCGCTCGAAGTAGTGCAGGAACTTGGGCGCGCGATTGTCCAGAAAATCCTGTGTTCGGCGCTTGGCTTCGGGCCGCTGGTCTTCGTAGTACTCGCACGACGCGATGGGGTGGTGCGTGTCATGAATCTCCACCACAAAATCGGCAATCGTCAGTTGCAGGCCGTGCGTCCACAGGCCGCCGGCTTCGTCGTGCGGGGCCAGGCCATAGTGCTGGCCCAGGTAGAGCAGGATGTTGGCCGTCTGCGCAATCACCAGCGGACCAGCCACCAGGAACGGTGGTGCGAACGGCGGCGTCGGAATGCCGGCATCGTCGAGAAACGCTTCGATGGCGGATTCATCTTCGCGGCCGAGGTCGGTGTAGGGCACGGCGGCCTGCTCCAGCGCCAGCCGGACGAATTCACCGCGGCCCTGGATTTCGGGCCAGTAGTAGAGCGTGGTTTCCATGGTCGGGCGGATAAACGTGGTGGGGGCTGCGCAGCAAGAGCAATGCCGCAGCGCAGCGGGAACAGTGCCTGCGAACGATAATAGGCGCTTGCCTCTGCGCTTGTTTCAACCCGCCCATCGTGAACGCTCCGCTTTCTCCTTCGCCCGCCATCGAACCCGTTGATCCTTCGCGCTGGCTGGTCCGCGGCCATCCCGGCTATCTGCGTGCCAACCTGGCGCTGTTCGCGGCGGGCTTCTCCACGTTCTCGCTGCTGTATTGCGTGCAGCCGCTCATGCCGATGCTGGCGCACGACTTTGGCCTCACGCCCGCGCAGACGAGCCTGGTTCTGTCGGTGTCCACGTTGCTGCTGGCATTTGCGATTCTGTTTGCGGGGTTGCTGTCGGAGTCGATCCATCGCAAGACGCTGATGGGCGTGTCGCTGGTGCTGTCGTCGGTGCTTACGCTGGCGGCGGCGGTGTTGCCGGGCTGGCACGGGTTATTGGCCACGCGGGCATTGCTGGGCGTGGTGCTGGGCGGCGTGCCGGCGGTGGCCATGGCGTATCTGGCGGAAGAGGTGCATCCGCAGGGGCTGGGCATGGCGATGGGCCTGTACGTTGGCGGCACCGCATTCGGCGGCATGGCGGGGCGCGTGCTGACCGGCGCCGTGGCCGACCATTTCGGTTGGCGCGCCGCCATCGGTTTTACCGGCATGCTGGGTTTGCTCGCGGCGCTGGCCTTTCTGTGGTTGCTGCCGCCGTCGCGTCGGTTTGTGCCACGCAAGGGCGTGGCGCTGGGCGACCTGTTCGACACGCTGGGCGCGCATCTGCGCGAGCCGGGCCTGCGCGCGCTGTTCGCCATGGGCTTTCTGCTGATGGGCGGCTTCGTCACGATCTACAACTACGCGAGCTTTCACTTGCTCGATGCGCCGTACGCCCTCAGCCAGACGGCGGTGGGCGGCATCTTCATGGTGTATCTGCTGGGCATTGGCGCCTCTGCGTGGTTCGGCCGATTGGCGGATCGCCATGGCCGGGGCCGCATGCTGCTGGCGGGCACAGCGCTGATGTCGACGGGCGTGCTGATGACGTTGGCGGGCCCGCTGGTGCTGGTGATTGGCGGCATCGCGCTGCTGACCTTCGGTTTTTTCGGTGCGCACGCGGTGGCCAGCGGCTGGGTCGGGCGCCGCGCGCAGCGTGCCAAGGGGCAGGCCGCGGCGCTGTATTTGCTGGCGTATTACCTGGGCTCCAGCCTGATCGGCACGACAGGGGGCAAGCTCTACACGCCGTGGGGCTGGCCCGGGGTGGTGGTCCTGGTGATGGCCTGCATGGCATGTGCGCTCGGCACGGCGGCCTGGCTCTGGCGGCGGGCGCCGCTGCCGCAGGGCGCCAAGCGCTGAAGTTGTGCGCCCGGGGAATTCGCGTATCGTGCCGTGATCGATGTCTGCACGATCGCTTTCCCTATCATGCGTACTCATTCTCTCTTCTGCACGCGGCAACTGTGGCCGCTCGCGTCGTTCCTGATTTTGCTGATGGCGTGCTTCGCCAACGTGGCCAATGCTGCCCCGGTGTCGTTTGCCAAACTGGCCGGGCTGCCGACCTCCACCGCCAGCGCATCGGCGCCGGCGGCGGACCCTGCGCAGACACGCCAGTCGCTCGACACCGTCATCACGCTGCTCAACAACGACCAGCAGCGCACGGCCCTCGTCAATGAACTGAAGCAGTTGCGCGACGGCATGAGCGCGCAGCAGAAGGTGCAGGCAGAACAGGCACCGGGTCTGTTGGGTGCGGTGGCGTCGCTGATCGAGAACGGCTCGCTGCAGGCCGATGTGGAAGCCGGGGCGCCGCGCTACTGGCTGCGCCGCATCGAGGCCGCCAGCGGGAACGCCGGCCTGCTCTTCTCGCCCGACAAACGCATGCCGCTGGCCGCCGACTTTGCCGGCACCGTGGGCATCTGGGCCGCCATCGCCGGTGGCCTGCTCGCCCTGGGCTGGTTGATCCGCCGTGTGTTTGGCCTCACGGCGGGCCTCGGGCCGCATCCGACCACTCGGGCGTTGCTGATCGACGCGTTGCGCAAGATCGGCCCATGGGCGATCTCTTTTGCAGTCATCGTGCGGCTCGACCACGACGCCTCGCCGGGCTTTGTGCTGGCGGTGGTGCTGGCCTACGCCATCGTATGGGGCGCGATCATCACGGCGGGCGTGGCGATGCTGTTCTCGCTCTTTTCCGGCAGCGCGCACCGGCGTGTGGCGGTGGAATATCTGTTCAAGCACGGCATGTGGCCGATTTTTCTGACGGCCAGTCTGGGCGCCTGCGGCGATGCGCTGGTCGATCCGCGCGTCGCGTTGGTGCTGGGCGGATCGCTCAGTTTGCTGCTGGCCACGGTGTGCAACGTGGTGTCGTCGTTGATGCTGGCAGCGGGCGCGTTGTGGGCGCGCCGGCCCATCGGCCAGCTGATCGCCAATCGCGCGCTGGAGCTGCGCAGCGGCGAACACACGGGCAACCAGGTCCGCCGTCTGCTGGCCGCGTTCTGGCCCGTGCCGGTGGTGGTGCTGGCGAGCGCCACCGTCGTGGCCACGCTGACGACGCCCGACAACGTTGACGCCGTGGCGCGCCGCGCGGTGATGACGTCGCTGCTGCTGGTGGCGGCGTTCTTTCTGTCGGCGCTGATTCGCCCCCGCGCGAACTGGCGCTCGCACCTGCGTCTGGCGCGCAGTTCGCCTTACGTGGAGCGGCTCAAGCATTTCGTTGGCGCGCTGATCAAGCTCGTTATCTGGATCGCCTTCCTGGAGCTGGTGCTGCGCGTGTGGGGCCACACGCTGGTGGAGGTCGCGCACAGTTCGGTCAACGGTAAGCGCATCGCCGATGCCTTGGTCGGCCTGATCGGCACCGTGTTTGCCACTTGGCTGGTCTGGATCCTGCTCGACACGGCGATCCTGCGCGCGCTGTCGCCGGCGTCCGCGCGGGCGCAGCCCAGCACGCGCGCGCTCACGATCCTGCCGCTGCTGCGCAATGGCCTGAAGGTGACGCTGGTGGTGACCGCCAGCATCGGCGTGCTGGCCAACCTGGGCGTCAACGTGACGCCGCTGGTGGCCGGCGCCGGCGTGATCGGCCTGGCGGTGGGCTTTGGTGCGCAATCGCTGGCGCAGGATTTCATCACCGGCATCTTCATCCTGATGGAAGACACCATCAGCGTGGGCGATACGGTGGACGTGGGCGTGGCTACGGGTTCCGTCATCAATCTCACCATCCGCACGGTACGGCTGCGCGATGGCACAGGTGCGGTGCTGTCGATTCCGTTCAGCCAGATCAAGACCGTGCGCAACCTCTCGCGCGATTACTCGTTTGCCGATTTTGAAGTGCGCGTGTCGATGGAGGCAGAGCCGCAGCAGGCGATCGATCTCGTGCGCGCGGCGGCTGATCAGATTGCGGGTGAGCCGCGCTTTGGCTACACGTTGCTCGGCGGTGCGGAAATCTTCGGGCTGGATCGCTTTGAAGGTGGCGCGATGATCGTCAAGGGGCGGTTCAAGACGCGTCCGCAGAAGCAGGCTGACGTGCTGCGCGCGTTCAACGTTGTGCTCAAGGATGCGTTCGACAAGGCGCACGTGCCGCTGGCGGCGCCGGGGACGGTGTTGCGGACTTCTGCGGCGTTGGAGGAGTGGATGGCGCGGGTGGCGCCGGAGAAAGCGGCGTCGGCTTCTTCCAATGAACCGCCTGCTGCTGCGCCGGCGTAAGGGCGTTGGTGGTTTGCTGTGGTTTCGTCCCCTGGCGGGGTCGACCTACTTTTCTTTGTCTTGCCAAAGAAAGTAAGCAAAGAAAGGCGCGCCCGAGATGGCGAAAGATTCCTTGAATTTATGTCGCAGAGAGGGAAGGGAAAAACTCGCTTCGCTCAGACAGTTTCCCTTCCTTTTTCCTCTCTGCAACAGAAAATCAAGGCGCCATCTAGGGCAGGGGAAAGTCAAAAGCCAAGCCGGCTGGGCGCATGTGTTGGCGCCCAGGCCGTGTCTTCGTTTTAGAACCCGTGGCGCATGCCGACCATGACGCCGGTCTGCGAGGCTTTCGGCAGTGCGGCTGCCAGGACGGTGCCGGCGTCTTTCTGGTGGGTGTAGTCCATACCGACGTACAGCCACGTGCGTTTGCTGACCACGTAATTCATGATCGCGTAGGCGGTGTAGCGCAGGCCGTCGGGGTCGCGCTGGCGCGTGGCCATGCCGCCCACCACCAGGTTGTACTGACCGCTGAAGTCGTACTTCACGCCGCCGAGAATGAGGTCGTTCTTGGTGCGCGTGCCGTCGCGGTAGTTGATGTAGCCGAGCATCAGTTTGGCGGGGCCGACCTGCACGCTGCCGCCGGTGGTCCACGTGCGGGTGCCGACCGATTGCAGGTCTTTCTGCTGCTCCCATGCGCCGCCGAAAGCGAACGGGCCGCTGGCGTAGTTGAGTGACAGCGCGCTGTAGTTTCCCGCTGAGAACGCGCCTGCCTGCTCGCCCATGCCGACCATCACGCCGGGGCGCCAGCCGTTGAAATCACCCACGTACTTGACCGAGTTGTCGATGCGCACGCCGGTGGCGGTCACGTGCCAGGCTGTCGCGCCGAGGTTGCCAATGGAGAGCGCATCGTACTGGCCGGCCGTGTTGAAGACGAGGTTCTCTTGCCGGCCGAACGTCAGCGAGCCGAACCCGCCTTCCAGCCCGACATACGCCTGGCGCCCGAACAGGCGCGAGGTGGCGGGCGTGGTCGGTTTGTAGCCGCCCAGGCCCATGTCGTTGGTGGAGCCCACCCCCGTGTCCGGCGCAAAACCGCTGACCAGGTGGAACACGGCCTTCAGCCCGTTGCCCAGGTCTTCCGAGCCGCGAATGCCGAAGCGGCTGCCGCTGTAGTAACCGCCCGCCATCTCGGCCTTGCCGTGGCCGTCGGCGTCGTTATTGGTGCTGTAGCGCAGGCCGGTTTCCATCACGCCGTACAGCGTGACGCTCGATTGCGCGTGCGCAGCACCACAGGCAAGGAGTGCCGACAGTGCAACGGCCGATAGCGGAATGGAACGGTTCGAAGTGGTCATGTGGCTCCCTTGTTGTCGTGACGACTGTTGTGTTGGCCGGAATGGGCTTTCCGGCCTGGCTCGGGGGCCGACTCTCAGGCAAGTCTGTGCTGTAAGGGTTGAAGTTACGCATGCACCGACAAAGCGCCGCACACGTCGCGCCGGTTGGGGCGTTGCCCGCCGAAGGGGCGTTGAGCGTAAACCGCCGGCTTACAGATTCTTGGGGGTTTTCCCTCGGGCAGGCGGTGTGGCGCGGGGCTGCCGCTACACTGGCGACGCCGATTTCCGTTTGCCGCCCACGCCCCCCATGCCTTCGCTCTCCGTTCCCGTGCTCAACGCCCTGCGTGACAAGCTGCCCGCGCTATCGCCGGCGCAGCAGGGCGTGGCGCGGTTGATCCTGGAAGCGCCGGAGCTGTCGCTCGAACAATCCGTGGAGACGCTGGCCGTGCGCGCCGGCGTGTCGATGCCGACCATCGTGCGGATGTGTCAGGCGCTCGGCTTTGAAGGCCTGCGCGAGTTCAAGGCCACGCTGGCCGCTGAACTCGCGCACGCGCAGCCGACGCTGCCGGGCCATGTCGGCCGGGCGGATCCGCCGGCGCTGGTCGCCAGCAAGGTCATCGATGGAGCCACGCGTGCGCTGGCCAAACTGCGTGAATCGCTGTCCACCACACAAGTCGACGCCGCCGCCGAACGCATCGCCCGCGCCCGCCGCGTCGATTGCTATGCGGCCGGTGCGGCCTCATCGTTCATGGCGAACGACATGCAAGCGCGGCTGATGCGGCTGGGGCTGGCATCCAATGCTTACTTTGATGCGCATCTGCAGCTCGTGTCGGCGGCCATGCTGGGCGCGTCCGACGTCGTGGTGGCGTTCTCGCACGTGGGGCGCATGCCGTATCTGCTCGAGTCGATTGCCTATGCGGCGGAGCAGGGTGCGTGCGTGATCGCCATCACCCAGGCTGGCACACCGCTGGCCGAACGCGCGCAGATCGCGCTGACGGTGGATGTGCCGGAAGATGCGGTGATGCGGGTGGGCACCGAGGCGTATCTGGTGCACCTGACCGTCATCGAAATCTTGATGACCTGCGTGGCGCAACGCCGCGATGAGATGGTGCGTTCGCGCATGCGGGCGATCCAGCGGCTGCTGACAGAGCGCGGCGTCGACCGCCCGTAAGCGACGGCAACGAAGCCGCGAAGGCAAAAAAAATGGCGCCCCGCGGGCGCCATCCACCACACATGCGGCACTCAAAGCCGCGAGATCGCCAGCCCGATCGCCAGCAGACTCCCCAACCCGAAGATCGTCCAGCCGACCGTGCGGCGCTTGGTGGTCATCACCCACAGCCACAGGCCCGAGATCGACAGGAAGATCAGGCAGCCGGCCAGCGTATCCACCAGCAGAATCCACGGCACCGTCATGCCGACGCCCTTGTGCAGGTTCATCAGCGTGCCGAGGAAGCCGTTGTCGGTCTGGCGGATCGCTACCGAGCGGTTGCCGGCCCAGTATTCGGCCTGGATTTGCGTGGTGGCGCTGCCGAAGTTGAAGGTCCATTGCTCGGGCTGCATCAGGGGCTTGGCGGCCGGTTCGCGTGGCGCGTCGGCGTTCTTCTCGTCCGAGGCGCTTTGACCCTTGGTCGGGCGCTCGGCCCAGGCCACGGGCTTGGCCTTTTCCACGCGCGTGCGGGTGGCCGGCTCCGGCGTGTTCAGCGTCTGCTGCAGCCAGGCGGCCATCGCTTCAGGCGTGGCCGGCACGGGGTCGGGCAGGGCGACCTGCGTATTGATGCGCTGTTGCGCCACGGGCAGCTTCAACACCGCGCGGTGGTTCAGCCAGATGCCTGACACACCAAAGATCAGGCCCATCACCGCGCCCCACAGCCCGAACCAGCCGTGCGTCTTGCGCAGCCAGCGGACGATCGTGGCACGGCGATTGGCGGGATGTTCAGCCTTGGCCTTCGCGGGGCGTGCGTTGGCGGCCGGTTTGGCGGCCGGCTTGGCCGAAAGCGGGGGATGGGACAGGTCGGTCATGAAGCACAAGACGGGGCAAGGGCCGCCAGAGGGAGGCAAATCGACCGGCCAATATAGATGAGAATGATTCTCGTTGCAATTGGGTGCAGCTTACAAGGTAATACGCTCCTAGGCCCGGCACGGGCATGTCAAGTTGCGTTACGGCTGCAATATTTCGCCTCAGCGCTGACTACAGTCCTCCTTCAACTTGATTCCAGAGAAGGAAACTTAGATGCGTGCGCTTCGAACTTTCTTAGCGACCTGGGGCGTTCTGTTGTCCACCCAACTCGCCCATGCCAGCAATTACGCCTGCAGTGGTCAGATTCAATATTTGGGGCTGAGCGCGGACGGCGGCCTCCATGTCGATAATGGGCACGGCGTTTGGCGAGTATGCGAAGTGAACGCGAACACGCAGGTGCAAGCAGCCGCTTGCAAGGGCTGGTATTCCTACATAACCGAGGGGCCTTGTACAGCGCTCGAGCAGGACATCCGGCCATTTACGACGTGATAGAGGAGCCCACAGCACGCGTCGCCGGAACGCATTGGCTTTACGACCCGTTCGTACAGGAGATGAGGCCGCTGGCGAAAACGAAGGCCACTGACTGCAACTTGGCGGAATGGGGTTTTGAAACGCGATGAAATACTTTTTGACGATGGGTGTAATTGGTGTGGCTTTTGCAGCCGCAGTCTATTGGTACAAGGGGAGCTTTCAGCACTACCGAGCACCCGGCTATGTTCCAAACCAGTGTCTGAGTCGAATTCAATCTGGTGAAGCTTGTATTCAGTGGGATATCACCAATGAAGAACGCCAGATTTTGATGGGGGACAACGTCTTTGATGCATCAGGCTACGTACGTAATCGTGGCCGCGACGAATATCTCGGCCTGCTCGATACCGCGGAAAATGAAGCTAAGCGTGTGGCTCAGAAGCCGCTTGAGGGGGATCAGAAGGTCACTGACGAGGCCCTCAGATGCATGGCACATGGGAGCAAGTTGGTAGGCGCGATCCCCGAGCAACCGGGAATCTGGTCCGCAGTGTACTCAGTCGACAACGGGAAAAGGCGTCTGCTTTTAGGGCGTTCTGATTTCTGGGCATATGGAGGTCAATCTGGGAAGTTTGGCCTCACGCTCAAGTTCTCGGTGCATAAAAATCCCGCAAGCTTGGTGCTGTCATGGGGACGACGTGACGGCCCCGCTCTTTGGGACGTCGGCTGGGTTCGGGAGGGCGTAAGCTTTCGCGTGACCGTGGAAGATTCGGTCAAGAACGATCAGCCTGTGCATTACCAACCCGCTCAGTTGATTCAACTCGCTGAAGCGATTGACTCGATATGTCATTGGCCACGAGGAAAGCTCACAAATGAGGGCATCTCTACACCCTTTGACGTCTCCTCGCTCGAAGGCACCCCTGCATGAAGCGGACTTAAGGCCGGCTGCCGGTTACAACGTAATACGCTCCAGCGCCCGCCGCGACGCCTCGTCGGCCGGATAAAAGCACTCGATGCGCATCTCCTGCAGCCCCGCATCGCGCGGGGTACCCAGCGTGGTGAGCGTGGAGAACAGCGAGATCGTCACGCCGTCGCGCTGCAGCGAAATGGGAAGGAACGGCGGCGGATCGCCGGCATCGTGCGGGAGTGCGGCGGGGGAGGCCGGCGCATCCGCCGCATCGAACAGCGCCGGTTGCATCGCGCGGATGTCGTGCAGCAGACGTTGCGTCGCCGGGTCGATGGCCTGCAGCGCCAGTTCCTGCCGCACGCGCCGGGCCAGGTAGCGGCCGACTGCTTCACGGTTGGCGATGGCCGACCACAGCGCGGTCGGGTCGAATACCAGTTTCATCATGTTGACGGCGCCCGGTGCGCCTTCGGACCGGTCGTCGCCGATGGCCCAGCGCATCAGCCGGCGATGCGCGGCATTGGCGTCGAGCACATGCCAGAAGCGGTCGAGCACGATGGCCGGATACGGGGCCTGCTTGTCGAGGATCAGCTTCACCGCGTGGCGCACCGCCTGCATCATCGGCGACGTTTCATCGGCCGGCGTGGCGAGGCCCTGCTGGGAATAGGCGGGCGCGAAACCGGCTGCCAGCAGCATCTGGTTGCGATGGCGCAGCGGCACGTTCAGCTCCTCGGCCAGCTGCAGGATCATGTTGCGGCTGGGCGCCGCGCGCGCAGATTCCAGGAAGCTCACGTGCCGCTGTGATACACCCGCCGCCAGGGCCAGCGCCAGCTGGCTATAGCCGCGCCGCGTGCGCCAGAAGCGCAGCAACTGCGGGAACCGCGAAAGCGCCGCTTCAGGCGGCTCAATTGCCGGTTGGGCCGCTTGGGCGCCATGAGAGGCATGGGCGTCTTCAAGCATGAGGGTGTCGTCGATGGACGAGGCGGAGGCGGGCTTGGTGGGCGTCATGTCACCTATTGAAGCAGAGTCGGGTAGCTGCCGCGATTACCTGTCGCGTAATTGTGACCGCATCCTGCGCCGCCAATACTCGGTCCATCCCAACTTGATAGCCCGAGCGGAGTGCCCATGCAGCGCGAACCGATCGACTACCCCGCCGATGCCCTTCCCACCCGCGACGACCACGTCCGCACGGCCGACGGGTGGACGCTGCCCGTGACGGTCACCAGCCCCGGGCTGGGCGCGCACGGCACGGTGGTGATCTGCTCGGCGCTGGGCGTGCCGCGCCAGTTCTACGCGGCGTTTGCGCGGGCCCTGTGCCTGGCGGGCTGGCGGGTGGTGACGTTCGACTACCGCGGCATTGGCGCGGCGGCCGCGACCGGCCCGGGCACACCGCGCTTTGCCGATTGGGGCCGGCAGGACATCGACGCCGTGCTGAAATGGGTGCACGACACGCTGGTCCCTGAGGGCTGCGGCGGCCGCAAGCTGGTGGTGCTCGGCCACAGCGCGGGCGGGCAACTGGCGGGGCTGGCACCGCACATCGTGCATGCCGATGCGTTGGTGCACGTGGCAGTGTCGCTGGCGAATGCGCGGCTGTGGCCGTGGCACGGCCCGCTGATCCGTCCGCAACTCGCATGGCTGCTGCGTGTGCGGATTCCCTTGGCGGTGGCGCGCGTGCGCGGCGGCATGCTGCCGCTCGCGGCTGTCGGCATGGGGCCGATGTCGATTCCGGCCGCCATCCTGGGTGATTGGGCGCGCTTTGCCCGCCGGCGCGGCTATCTCTTTGCGCCGCGTACCGGGCTGGATACCTCGCGTTACCCGAGGCTCGCCGTGCCGCTGCTCGCCTGGGGTTTCGACGATGACCCATTGGCACCGGCCAATGCCATCGATGCGCTGGTCGCGCAGTTTCCCGCCACGCGCGTGACACGCCGGCACGTGGGCGGCGCAGCGCTGGGCGCCAAGGGCGTCGGCCACATGGGCTTCTTCCGGGCATCGTCCGGCGCGCCGTGGTGGCGCGAAACCGTGGCGTGGCTCGATGCCCTCGCTTGATTGAGGGCCCGATCAGAACGTGTAGACGATGCCCGTACCGCCAAAGTAACTTTGCTTGTTCTGCACGATAGGGCTCTTCGCCGCGTTGCCCAAGAGGCGCGAGGTGCCGAACGCCGTCTGCACCGCCCAATGGCGCGAAAACTCGTGCGTCCAGGCCACCGTGAGCGTGGCGGCTTGCAGGCCGCTGCCCGCGCTGTACTGGGCGAAGCCGCTGTTGGCCGACTGCTGCGGCGTCACTCCGAAGTACGTCTGCATGTATTTGCTCGAGCCGAAATGCAGGCTCGGGCTGACGGTGATCTTGTCGCTGCCCCAGCTCACGACCGGCGCCGCCACGTCAATGTGGCCCGACCAGCCGCGCTCGCGGTTGGTGATGGGCACTTCCAGCGTGGCGCTGCCCGTGGTGTCGCCGATGAGTTTGCCGCCCACCGTGAACACGCCCAGCAGCGATCCCTTGACGGTGCCCATGCCCTTGAGGTGATCCGAGCCGGGGCGGCCGTAACGGTTGGTGTCGGAGCGGCCCGGGTCGTACGACAGCGCGGCCGAGGCGAACATGCCGTTCAGGAAGCGGATGGCATAACCCGCGCCGCCCTGGGTCGGGTCGATGAACCAGCCGTTGCCGAAATCTGCCCGGAAGCCCGGGCCGGCCGTCACGGTGTACTCCTTGCCGCCCTGGTAGCGCGGCGCTACGCCGGCGTTGAGCGACAGCGAATACGACGATTCATCGGCATACACGGAAGACGGAGACAGCCACATGCCGGAGAGCACGGCCAGATAAGCGACGGAGAATCGGGGAGAGAGACGATTGAGCACGTAGGACCTCTTGTTGGACCTCTTGAGAGAGAGCCCGCAGTCTGGCGAGATGCCCCGCGCACGTCTGTCTGGAAATTGCCGGGAAGTTGTGCGCAATTGTGCGCGAGTGTCCGCAAGTTTCTCCGCCCCATCCGCTCGCAAGGCCGGCGCCGTACACTGCGCGCCAACACAAGAAGAAACGGGGGTACGGGCGATGAACGCGATGACCGACGCGCCGCTCAAGACCAAGGTGTTGCTGATCGAAGATGACGACCGCCTCGCGCAGCTTGTCGGCGAATACCTGGGCAACTATGAATTTGCAGTCGAAGTGGTGCGGCGCGGCGACATTGCCGTGGCCGCCGTGCGTGAACACCAGCCGGCGCTGGTGATCCTCGACCTGATGCTGCCGCACATGGACGGCATGGAAGTGTGTCGGCGCATCCGCGCGTTCTCGCGCGTGCCGGTGCTGATCCTGACCGCGCGTGTCGACACATACGACCAGGTGGCCGGGCTGGAAATCGGCGCCGACGACTACGTGCTCAAGCCCATCGAGCCGCGCCTGCTCGTGGCGCGGGCTCGCGCGCTGCTGCGCCGTTCGGTGCCGGCCATGTCGACGTCCGAGCCGGTGGCGCCGCGCGACGACACGCTCGTCTTCGGCGAACTCGCTATCTCGCCACCCAACCGCACCGTCACGTGGCGCGGCCAGCCGGTCGACCTCAAGACGGCGGAGTTCAATCTGCTGCTGATCCTCGCGCGCGCCGCCGGCACCGTGCTCAGCCGCGACGACATTCTCAAACAGTTGCGCGGCATCGAGTTCGACGGGCTGGACCGGACCGTCGACTCGGGCATCTCGCGCCTGCGCCGCCGCTTTGGCGATGCCTCGCCCGAGCCGCACAAGATCAAGACGATCTGGGGACGCGGCTATCTGTTCAGCCCGTCGGCGTGGGAGGACTGAACCGTGCTCAAGTCGTTACTGAAGCTGTACGCGATGGTCGTGGTGGCCGCGGCGCTGGCGCTGATCGGCGTGAACAAGTCGTTCGTCTGGCTGTTCCACGACACACTCACCCACGGCGAGCGCGAGGTGCGCAAGGGTTACGCCTTCGTGCTGCAGGACTACCTGGATCACGCGGGCTCCGACGGGCGCGATGCCGCCATCGCGCGTTTGAACAAGAATGCGTGGGAGAAATTCGACCTCGTCGATCCGGACACCGTGCCAGGCTTCTCAGCTCAGCAGCGGCGCGATCTGGCCGACCACAAGCTTGTGTTGATGACCAACGGCAAGGATTACTACCTGCCGCTGCGCGACGGCAGCGTGTTGCACGCCCACAGCGAGGACATGGACTACCTTGGCATCCAGTTGATCGCCTATTCGCTGATCGCCATTGCCGCGCTCCTGCCGCTGCTGCTCTGGGTCTGGATGCATTGGCGCGACCTGCGCGTGCTGGAAGACGCGGCGCGCGGCTTCGGTGCTGGCAAGCTGGCGACACGCGCCAATCTGCGCAAGCGCTCGAACGTGTATGCGCTGGCGCGCCAGTTCGACGAGATGGCCGAGCGCATCCAGGGCTCGATCCAGCACCAGCGCGAGATGATGAACGGCATCTCGCACGAGCTGAAAACGCCGATTGCGCGGCTGGAATTCGGCATTGCGCTGCTGCAGTCGCCGGTGTCGGAAGCACAGCGCAACGTGCGGCTCGATGCGCTGCGCCGCGATGTGCGCGAACTTGATGAACTGGTGAGCGAGCTGCTGGCGTTGAGCCGCCTGGAGCAGGGCGCCATGCACCTCGTGCTGATGCGCGTGGCCGTGGGTGAATGGCTCGACAGCGTGGTCGCCAGCGTCGCCAACGACGTGGCTGACCGCCAGCTCATCCTGGCCGTGCACGCCGATGCCGCCCCCGCGCACCACGTATGCGACCCGCGGTTGCTGGCGCGTGCGCTGCTCAACCTGATCCGCAATGCCGCGCGCTATGCCAGCAACACCATCACCATCCGCGCCGAAGCGGGCCCCGCCGGTGCGCTGCGACTGACGGTGGAAGACGATGGCCCTGGCATCCCCGAGCCGGACCGCGCGCGCGTGTTCGAGCCGTTCCTGCGCCTGGACGCCAGCCGTGACCGCCACACAGGAGGCTTCGGCCTGGGGCTGGCGATCGTGCGGCGTATTGCGCTGGTGCATGGCGGCGACGTCCGTCTGGATGCGGCCACGGCCGGCGGTGCGCGCTTTGCGGTGCTGCTGCCTGCGATGGAAATTCCGCCGCTGTAGGTGCGGCAGGATCGCCTCCACTTTGGGGGCTAGGCGTCGTCGCCGCCCGGTCGATGCAGAAACGCGCTCGGGCTGCTGCCGAACGCCCGCCGGAACATCGCCGAGAACGCGCTCTGGCTGTTGTAGCCCAGCTCCTGCGCCACGCGCGACAGCGGCATCCCCTGCGACATCATCGGGATGGCGCTGGCGAGCACGGCCTGCTGGCGCCACTGCGAAAAGCTCACGCCCAGCTCGTCCCGGAAGCGCCGCGCCAGCGTGCGGGCGCTGGCGCCGACATCGCGGGCGAGGGCGTCAAAGGTGAGCGAGGTACCCGGGTCGGCCATCACGCGTTCGCACAGGGCGCGCAGGCGTTTGTCGGCAGGCATAGGCAGATCGAGCGGCAGCGGGGCGCTGCGGCGCAGCTCGTCGAGGATGAGCATGGCCAGCGCCTGCTCGCGCGCAGCCGGCAGCGGCTGGCGCACGTCCATGGCGGCAATCAGCTCGCGCAGCAGCGGCGACACCTCCATCACGCGGCACTGCGCCAGCGTGCCCGTCACCACGGACGGGTCGGCATACAGCGTACGCAGGAAGGCGGCCTCGACCACCCACACCTCGTGCTCGATGCCGGGCGGAATCCAGATCGCCCGCGAGGGCGGCACCACCCAGGCGGTGTCGCCGGCCTGCACGCGCAGCACGCTGTTGTGGCTATACGCCACCTGCGCCCACGGATGCGTGTGGCGCGGGAACCGCGTATTGGCCTCCATCTGCCGCGTGTAGAGCCGCACCGGATGCGCCGCTGAGGGCGGTGTGCGGCCTTCGATATCGGTGGGCAGGAGGCGCTGTGGCATGGCGGGTTTGCGACAGAAACGGTCGGGCCAGTGTAAATGCGCCGGCAGGACTTGTCGAAGCCAGATGTCGATGGCAGGCTATCGCCCGGCGCTGGAGATATCTGGCGCCACACAACAAAGCGGATCGCTCAAGCGGTCTCGACAAAAACGCCGTTGCCCACGAGGCACGCGGCGACATGGGTGCGAACAATGCAAACGGGAAATCACACGCGTAGCCGGGGGGCACGCGGGGCGATGGGATGGTTGCGGCCGTGGGCCGCACTTGCCACGTGTGTGGCATGCATGGCTGCGTTGACAGCGCCGGCCGCCCGCGCCGACATCAGCATCATCCAATCCTTGCCGCTGTCGGGCACGCAAGCCGCGACGGGGCGGGCACTCAATGCCGGGGCACGCCTGTATTTCGACTGGCTCAATCTCGACGGCGGCATCAACGGCGAGACCATCCGCCTGGTCGCCCGCGACGATGAGCAGAAAGTCGAGCAGACCCTGCGCAACGTGCGCGACATGGCCAAGATCGACAACCCCGTGGCGGCGCTCACCGTGGTCGGCACCGCCAATGTGGAAGCGCTCATGCGCAGTGGCGTGCTGGCCGAAGCCAATCTGCCGCTGGTCGGGCCCGCCACGGGTGCCTCCAGCATGACCGGCGATCCGCTGGTGTTTCCCATCAAGGCCAGCTACCAGCAGGAGATGGACAAGATGGTAGGCGCGCTCGTCACCATCGGCGTTACGCGTATCGGGGTGTTGTATCAGGACGATGCGCTGGGCAGGGAAGTGCTGGCAGGCGTGGAGCGCACGCTCAAGCCCCACAAGCTGACGATTGCAGCCACCGCCTCGTACCCGCGCAATACGGCCTCGGTGAGCGCCGCTGTCGACAAGCTGCTCGGCACCGATGTGCAGGCCATTTTCCTGGGCGCCACGGCGGAGCCCGCCGCGCAGTTCATCAAGCAATACCGCGTGCGTGGTGGTGGCGCGCAGCTCCTGGGGCTGTCATCCATCGATCCGGGCATCTTGCTCAAGGTGGCAGGTATCGACGCGGTGCGTGGCTATTCGCTGGCGCTCGTGATGCCGAACCCGGGCAAGAGCGTCAACCCCGTCATCCGAGAGTTCAACCGCGCACGCGCAGCCGTGGGCGCCAGAGATGTCGAACTTTCATTCCGGGCGGTGGAAGGCTTTGTGGCAGCCAAGGTGCTGGCCGAAGCCGTGCGCCGCGCCGGCCCCAAGCCCACGCGTGACCAGGTGCGCCGCGAGCTGGCCCATCTGCGCAACTTCGATGTGGGGGGCGGGTTTATGGTGGACTTTTCCGACCGCACGCGGCCGGGCTCGCACTATGTGGAGCTCGGGGTGGTGGGGCCGAATGGGCTGGTGATTCAGTAACGCTGCGTCTGCACGGCTGGTTATGGCGAATGCGGATTTGGAACTCGGAAGGGGTGGAGGGTGGTTTCTTTGTTGGTGGTCCACCCCCCTTTTCGTTCCCTGCCGGGACCGACTTACTTTTCTTTGGCAAGACAAAGAAAGTGAGTCAGCCCCGGCAGGGGATGAAACAAGGGATCCACCACCAACAAAAAATCCCAGCAAAAAACAAAAGCACAAAAGCAAAACGCCCCTCGGAGATTCCCCTCCGAGAGGCGTTCCTTCATCCCAAATGCAGGTCAGGCCACAGGCGCCGTGCCCGCCCCATGCTCATGCCTACCCGCCGGCTTGACGATGGCCAGCGTGGCAATCAACCCGCACAACGCGGCAAATGACACCCACACGCCCGGCATCGCCTTGTTGCCCGTCTCGTGGATCAGCCACGTGGCAATCGCGGGAGTGAAGCCGCCGAAGATGGCCGTGGCCAGGCTGTACGCCAGCGAGAACCCGGTGGTGCGGACTTCCGGCGGCATGATCTCGGTGAGCGTGACGACCATCGCGCCGTTGTAGCTGCCATACAGGAAAGACAGCCACAGCAGCACGGTCAGCATGCGGGCGAACGACGGTGCGGCAACCAGCCACTGCATGGCCGGGTAGGCCGTCACCAGCATCAGCACGGTAAAGAGAATCAACAGCGGGCGGCGGCCGACACGGTCAGACACGGCGCCCATCACGGGCAACCAGAAGAAGTTCGAGGCGCCCACGCACAGCGTGACGATCAGGCTGTCCATGTCCGAAAGATGCAGCACGCTCTTGCCGAAGGTCGGCGTGTAGGCGGTGATCAGGTAGAACGACACCGTGGTCATCACGACCATCAGCGTGCCTGCGCCCACCAGACGCCAGTTCTGGCCCATCGAGCGGAACACGGCGGCCAGGTCCGGACGGTGCTTGCGCTTCTGGAACTCTTCCGTCTCTTGCAGCGAGCGGCGGATGATGAACAGGAACGGAACGATCAGGCAGCCGATCAGGAACGGCACGCGCCAGCCCCATGCGCTCATTTCAGGCGGCGGCAGCAGGTACGACATCAACACGCCGAGCAGCGCCGCAAACATGACGGCTACCTGCTGGCTGGCCGATTGCCAGCTCACGAAGAAGCCCTTCTTGCCCGGGGTGGCGATTTCGGCCAGGTAGACCGACACACCGCCCAGCTCCACGCCCGCCGAGAAGCCTTGCAGCAACCGGCCGATCAGCACCAGCAGCGGCGCCGCCAGCCCGATGGTGGCGTAGCCCGGCACCAGCGCGATCAGCAGCGTGCCGCAGGCCATGAGCGCCAGCGTGACAATCAGGCCCGTGCGGCGGCCGTGACGGTCGATGTACGCGCCCAGGAAGATTGCGCCGAGCGGCCGCATCAGGAAGCCGGCACCGAAGGTCACCAGCGACAGCATCAGCGAGAGGAACTCGTTGCCGGCGGGGAAGAAGGTGTCGGCAATGGCCTTGGCGTAATAGCCGTAGACCATGAAGTCGTACATCTCCAGGAAGTTGCCGCTAACCACCCGGAAGACGGTGCGGGCTTTGGATTCGTTGGGGTTGGAGGTATGCATGGATGGGTCTCACTCAACAGCTTGGGTACAACGTGCGGGCGAGCCGGACAGCGAACTGCAGGCCGCCTCGTAAAAGGTGGTGATGTGGTACGGCGTGCTCGACGGCATGTCGGCGCGCAGGCGCTGGCCGGCGGGATCGATCACCTCGTTCCAGCCTTGTGCGTGCAGGAAGCGCGCCGACCACGCCGGCAGCAGGCGCGCGAGCATGGCACCTTGCGTTTCCGTGCACAGCGCGAGGGCGCGGCCGTATTCGGTCTGTGCCCAGATGCGCTGGCTGGCGTCGCGCATCGTGCCGTCCAGATTGAGTGACAGGCACACGCCCTGGGTGTCGGCATCCACGCCGTCGGCGCAGGCCGCGTCCACCGCGCGGGCGAGGCTCTCGGCCAGATGGCGGCCGGCTTCGGAGCGCGTAAAGACGTCGGCGTGTGCGCGCACGAGATAAAACCATTCGAACTGGTGGCCAGGTTCGATGCGGTTGTCGGCGCTGGCTTCGTCAACCGGCAACTCGGCGATGCTGCCCGTGCGCGTGTCGATGAAGCGCGCGAGGATGCCTTCAGCCAGCGTGTGCACGCCGGCCTCGGCCCAGGCGGGCGGTTCGTCCAGCGCGGCGGCGGCCAGGTAGGCCTCGGTCAGATGCATCACGGGGTTCTGCGCGACACCGGCCAGCGTGGTGCTGAACGTGGCGTCCATGGCCGCGACCGGCAGCGGTTTGGCCCCGGCCCGCGCGAAGCTGCGCGCGATCACGTCGTGCGCGTCGTGCATCAGCGCGGCGGCACGCGGGTCTTCGCTCACGGCCAGCCAATGTGCGGCGGCAAACAGCACGAAGGCGTGCGTGTACAGATCCTTGGTGGTGTCATGCGGGGCCAACGCGCTGTCGATCGCAAACAGCCAGCCGCCGTGAATCGTGTCGCGAAAGCGGGTGTCCAGTGCATGGCACAGCGCGGCGGCACGTTCGGCGCAGAGATCGCGGTGTCGCTCGGAGAGCTGTGTGGCGCGCGCGAACGTGTACAACTGCCGCGCACATGCCATCGCCCGGTACCGCGCGGTTGATGCTGGCACCAGCGCGCCGTTGTCGACGACGAGCGCTTCATAGCAGAGACCGGCCTGCGCGTTCCAGCCCGGGCCGAGCCACATGGGCAGCAGAACGTCGTCGTAATAGCGGCCGAATGATTCCAGGGCAGCCGCAATGTGAGCGGACAGTTCGGTAGCCGTATCGGGCAGCGGGGGCGTGGAGGATTGTGAAAGCATGTGCGCCGTGATGATCGTGGCGGGCATTGACCTGTTTTAGCCAGGCCGATTGCTCGGATCTGTTCTGTTCACCATAGGCGACGTACTTGCGTTGTACATGTGAACAGACCCGGGATTGTGCTCCAACTGCCTGCCCCGCGCCACGCACAACTGGCGCAATCCCGGTCATGGCGCAGGGTTGTGGGTCCAATGAAAGGTTTTTACCGGATGCTGCCCGGGCGTGGGTTGTGCGAAGATGAATCACCCCTGGCTCACCCCTGGTCCTGCCCCGATCCATGCACCGTCGCGACCTGCTCAAGCAGTTGGCCGCCGGGCTGCTTGCCCTGGCTCCTGGTTTGTCCCGCAGTGCCGCGCCCGGCTCCGCCGCTGGCGCCGCCGAACCGTTTGACGAAGCGCGCCTGCTGGCGCGTGCCCGAGCCTTGGCTGCAAGGCCGTACCGGCCCCGAAGCACGCAGTTGCCCAAGCCGCTGGCCGCACTGGACTGGGACGGCTACCAGTCCATCGGCTATCGCCCTGATCACGCCCTGTGGACCGGACGGCACTTGCCGTTCGAGGCCAAGTTCTTCCATTTGGGACTGTTCTTCAAGTCGGCCGTACAGATGCACGAGGTGGTCGACGGCCAAGCTCGCTTAATTGCCTACGACCCCGCCATGTTCGATTACGGCAAGAGCGGGCTGGATCACCAGGCGTTGCCGGCCGATCTCGGCTTTGCCGGTTTTCGGTTGACCACCAAGGCGGACCCGACGCGCGATGTGGCCGCCTTCCTGGGGGCAAGCTACTTCCGCGCCGTCGGGGGGCAGTGGCAGTACGGCATGTCAGCGCGGGGGCTGGCGATCGATACCGGCCTGGCCCGCGCAGAAGAGTTTCCGGACTTCACCGAATTCTGGCTGGTGCGCCCGGCCGCCGACGCCGATACGTTGCGCGTCTACGCGTTGCTCGATTCCCCCAGCGTGGCCGGCATTTACCGCTTCGACATCCGCCCCGGCGACACGCTGGTGATGGACGTGGCCGCCACGCTTTACGTGCGCAAGCCGATCGAGCGCCTTGGCATCGCGCCACTGACCAGCATGTTCCTCTACGGCGAAAACGACCGCACCGACCGCGCCGGTGATCGCCACAGCGCCGCGCGCCGATGGCGGGCATCAGATTGGCGCCCCGAAATTCATGATTCCGATGGCCTGGCCATCTGGCGCGGTTCGGGGGAGTGGGTCTGGCGGCCGCTGGCCAATCCGCCGATGCTGCGCAGCCAGCGCTTTGCCGACGACAGCCCGCGCGGCTTCGGCCTGCTGCAGCGTGACCGCAATCCCGATCATTACCAGGATGACGGCGTGTTCTACGAGAAGCGCCCAAGTGTGTGGGTGGAGCCCACGCACGACTGGGGTGAGGGCGCGGTCGAATTGGTGGAACTGTCGGCCAACGATGAAACCTTCGACAACATCGTCGCGTTCTGGAGGCCGGCCGTGGCGCCGCATGCGGGGCAGGAGCTGGCGTTCGGCTATCGGCTGACGTGGGGCGCGCAGCCTGCAGCGGCCTCACCGCTGGCGCGGGTGGTGGCCACGCGCACGGGCATTGGTGGTGTGGTGGGGCAGGCGCGCAAATACTTCTCCTGGCGGTTCGTGGTGGATTTTGCGGGCGGCGAGCTGTCGCGGCTGGGGCGCAGCACCGCGGGCTCCACCGTGGAGCCTGTCATCCGAGCCTCGCGTGGGCGGGTAGAGATTGCATCGGCGCGGCCGCTGGCGAGCATTGACGGTGTCCGGGCGATGTTTGATGTGGTGCCGGATGCGAGCAATGCACCGATTGAGTTGTTGCTGACGTTGCAGTCGGGGGAGCGGTTGCTGTCTGAGACTTGGGCGTATCAGTGGACGCCGCCGGTGGATCGTGGAGTTTGACTCTTTGGCTTGCTTGCTCGCTTGATTGATGCGGGTGGTGCATCCCTTGTTTCATCCCCTTCCGGGGCTGACTCACTTTCTTTGTCTTGCCAAAGAAAGTAAGCAAAGAAAGGCGCGCCCAAGATGGCGACCCATTCCTTGAATTTTCGTAACCGGGCGGAGAAGGGGAAAACTCGCTGCGCTCAGACAGTTCCCCTTCTTTTTTCCTCCCGCTTACGAAAATTCAAGGCGCCATCTAGGGCAGGGGACGGCCAAACCGTCGCTGCTTTTGGTTAGTCGCGGGGTGGTGTCTTGCTGAACTTCTTTGCCATTTCTGCCCAGCCTTCCGGGCCCAGCTTTTCCATCGTCGCGATATTGCGCTCGTAGATGTCCGCTGCGTCGGGTACGGCGGCTGCGGCGCGGGCGATGCTGTCTTCTCGCAGCAGATGCAGGATGGGAACGGGCGCGCGGTTGGTGGCATTGGCGATGTCGTCAGGCTCCGCATCGGCGAAGACGAAATCGGGGTGGAAGCTTGCGAGCTGCAGTTCGCCTTCGTAGCCGGCCTTGGCGAGCACAGATTCAGCACGCTCCGTGAGCGAGTGGAAGTCGAGGAAGTCGGCCAGGGCGGGGACGATCAGCAGCGTGGTGTCGATCTGTGCGGCGGGGGTGGCGTGCAGCAGGTCGGCTTCGGCGCGCAGGTGGTCGAGCACGTCGCCGTCCATCGTGGCGCGGCTGACGACGTATCGAACCTGCTGTTTGACATGCACGGCCTTGGCGAAGGGGCACAGGTTCAGGCCGATCACGGCGTCTTCCAGCCAGCGCTGCACGCGCGCGACATGGTGGGCAGCGTCATCCGCATTCAGGGACAGCGCATCGGCGGGCGGATCAAGCAGGACGAAATCGGGTGCGTGATTGGACACGGCGCATAGGAGGGATGAGATAGCGCGCAGTGTAGTCGATGGCCTGGGAGCGCTTCTTGCGAAGCAATAGGTGTTGTGATTTGCAACGTCCGGCGTGCGCCGTTGATGTGCGCCGAGATCACTTCAGGTGCTTCGTGCGCCGCTTATGTGGTCAGTCCATTCCGTGATTTTGTAAAAGAAGGAGCTCAACCATGATTGAACTGCGCCTGAAAACCGCCCTCGCCGTGGCCGCCACGTTTGCTGCGTCGGCTGCTTTCGCACAGATGACGCCGGCACCGCAGACTTCACCGCAGACCACCGGCACCGTGCAGGCCGCCCCGCAGGGTGCGCCGTCCACCTCGTCGTCTGACCCGCTGGTGCAGAAGCGTATTGACGACAAGGCTGCCAGCGACGAGTACAAGGCTCGCAAGTCCGACGCCAAGGCCGCCTACAAGGACGAGAAGAAGGCCGCCAAGGCCAACCGCAAGGCCGAGAAGAAGGAAGCCCGCGCCAAGCGCAAGGAAGCCATGAGCGAACAAGGCGGCCCTGCCCAGACGCCGAGCAGCGAAGGCAAGTAAGCCGCCGGCCGAAGCATGGAAAAAAAAAGGCGATCCGAGGGTCGCCTTTCTTCTGCCGCTGGTTTTGCCTTCAGTGCCCGCGCGTTGTCGGTAGACGTACCTGCGCCACGGCCATTTCCCACTGGGCGATGCGGTGCGCAGCCTCGTCGCGGCTGATGACGGGGTGGAACGTGCGGGAGGCGCGCCACTGCTGGGCGACTTCGTCTTCCCCCTGGTAGAAGCCGGTGGCGATGCCGGCCAGATAGGCCGCGCCCAGCGCCGTGGTTTCGATGATCTCCGGGCGCACCACCGGAATGCCGAGCAAATCGGCCTGGAATTGCAGCAGCAGGTTGTTGGCCGAGGCACCGCCGTCGACGCGCAGTTCCGAGATGGTGGAGACGGCATCGCGCGTCATGGCCTGCAGCAGCGCGGTGCTCTGGAACGCGATGGACTCCAGCGCCGCGCGAGCGATGTGCCCGATGGTCGTGCCGCGTGACAGGCCGACGATGGCGCCTTGCGCGGTTGGGTCCCAGTACGGCGCACCGAGGCCCGTGAACGATGGCACGAAGACCACCCCGCCGGAATCGGGCACCGAGGCAGCCAAGCCTTCGACGTCAGCAGAGCGCTGGATGGCTCGCAGGCCGTCGCGCAGCCACTGCACGACCGCGCCGCCAACGAACACGCTGCCTTCGAGTGCGTAGCTGCGCTTGAGGCCGCTCTGACAAGCCGCGGTGCTGATCAGGCCGTTGTGCGACTGGACAGCCTTGTCACCCGTGTTGAGCAGCATGAAGCAGCCGGTGCCGTAGGTGTTTTTGGCCATACCGGGCTTGAAGCACGCCTGGCCGAACAGGGCCGATTGCTGGTCGCCTGCAATGCCGCCGATGGTGAGCGAAGCGCCGAGCCAGTCGGCATCAGTCTGCCCAAATTGATACGCAGACGGATGCACCTCTGGCAAGAGGCTCGGGTGGATGTCGAGCGCGCGCATCAGGTCAGCGTCCCACTCGCCGGTGTGGATGTTCCACAGCATCGTGCGGGAGGCATTCGATACGTCGGTCACATGCAGGCGGCCGCGCGTGAGTTGCCACACGAGCCAGCTGTCGATGGTGCCGAAGGCGAGTTCGCCACGTGCGGCGCGCTCGCGGGCGCCATCCACGTGGTCGAGAATCCAGCGCAGCTTGGTGGCGGAAAAGTACGGGTCGATGATGAGGCCGGTGCGTTTGCGCACTTCGTCTTCCAGGCCCTCGGCGCGCAGGCGCTCGCAGATGGCTTCCGTGCGGCGGTCTTGCCAGACGATGGCGTTGAAGATCGGTTTGCCCGTGGCGCGTTCCCACACCATCGTGGTTTCGCGCTGGTTGGTGATGCCCAGCGCGGCCATGTCGGCGGCGGAGAGCTTGGCTTGTTCGAGTGCGGCGCGGCAGGTGGCGAGCTGGCTGTTCCAGATGTCGAACGGATCGTGCTCGACCCAACCGGGCTGCGGAAAATGCTGGGGAAACTCCTGCTGGGCGCTGGCGACGATCTGGCCGGCGCGGTTGAAGACGATGGCGCGTGAGCTGGACGTGCCCTGGTCGAGCGCGAGGAGGTATTCCATAAGGCAGAGTCTGATGACTGTCGGGCACGGTCAGGGTGTGGCCTGCCCGACAGTGAATGAAACGGAAACAAGCATGGTAGCCCGCAGGTGGCCGTCGTCAAAGACCGGCGCCCCGCGGGCTGCGCGTGATCAGCGCACCTTGCCAGCCTTCCATGCGGCGAGCAGCTTGTCGTAGGCCACCGTCTCACCCTTCGGACGCTCGTTGTCGAGCTTCTTCCACGGGGCGTGTTCGGTCGACAGCCACTTCGACGGATCGCTTTCCGGGTTCAGCTTCGGCGCGCAGTTCTTCATGCCGGCGCGCTGCAGGCGACCCATCACCTGGTCCATTTCCTTGGCCAGATTGTCCATCGCGCCCTGCGGGGTCTTTTCGCCCGTGACGGCCGTAGCGACGTTCTTCCACCAGAGCTGTGCCAGCTTCGGATAGTCGGGCACGTTGTTGCCGGTCGGCGTCCAGGCCACGCGGGCCGGGCTGCGGTAGAACTCAATCAGGCCGCCGTACTTGGCTGCGTTCTTGGTGAAGTAGTCGCTGTGGATGTCGGAGTCACGAATGAACGTGAGGCCGGTGATCGACTTCTTGAGCGACACGGTCTTCGACGTGACGAACTGCGCGTACAGCCACGCGGCCGAGCGGCGCTCGAACGGGGTGGACTTGAAGAACGTCCACGAGCCGACGTCCTGGTAGCCGTTCTGCATGCCATCCTTCCAGTACGGGCCGTGCGGCGACGGCGCCATGCGCCACTTCGGCGAGCCGTCGGCGTTGACGACCGGGCCCGGCTTGGTCATCGGCGCGGTGAAGGCGCTGTACCAGAACACCTGCTGGGCGATGTGGCCTTGCGCGGGCACCGGGCCAGCTTCGTTGAAGGTCATGCCGGTGGCTTCGGGCGGCGCGTACTTCTTCATCCAGTCGATGTACTTGGTGAGGGCGTACACCGCAGCCGGGCTGTTGGTGGCACCACCGCGCGACATCGAGGCGCCCACCGGAGCGCAGCCTTCCACGCGGATACCCCATTCGTCGACCGGCAGGCCGTTCGGGATGCCCTTGTCGGCGGAGCCGGCCATCGACAGCCACGCATCGGTAAAGCGCCAGCCCAGCGACGGATCCTTCTTGCCGTAATCCATGTGGCCGTAGACGCGCTTGCCGTCCAGTTCCTTCACGTCGTTCGTGAAGAAGTTGGCGATGTCTTCATAGGCTGTCCAGTTGACGGGCACGCCGAGGTCGTAGCCGTACTTGGCCTTGAACTTGTCCTGCAGGTCCTTGCGGGCGAACCAGTCGGCGCGGAACCAGTACAGGTTGGCGAACTGCTGGTCGGGCAGCTGATACAGCTTGCCGTCAGACGCGGTGGTAAAGCTCGTGCCGATGAAATCCTTCAGGTCCAGGCCCGGGTTGGTGAATTCCTTGCCTTCGCCGGCCATGTAGTCCGACAGCGGCATCACCACGCCATAGCGGTAGTGCGTGCCGATCAGGTCGGAGTCGGAGATCCAGCCGTCATAGATGCTCTTGCCCGACTGCATCGAAGTCTGCAGTTTTTCGACGACATCGCCTTCCTGCATGATGTCGTGCTTGACCTTGATGCCGGTGATTTCTTCGAAGGCCTTGGCCAGCGTCTTCGATTCATACGCGTGCGTGTCGAGCGTTTCCGACACGACGTGGATCTCGGTCACGCCCTTGGCCTTGAGCTTGGCCGCGGCGTCGATGAACCACTTCATTTCCGCCATCTGCTTGTCTTGCGACAGCGTGCTGGGCTGGAATTCGCTGCTGATCCACTTCTTGGCTTCGGCTTCGCCGGCATGGGCTGCGCCGACCGCCAGGGCGCTTGCCAGTGCAATGGCACTGATCTGAAGCGTCATGCGCCAGGATGTTTTCATCGGTATCTCCTCGTGCTTGTTGGCTTGTTGTTCTCCCCGCAGCGAAAACATCCGGCATTCCGACGCGGGGAGCGTGATGGAATGCCTGTGCCCGTACGTCAATTTGGGCGTGGAAGCATCAACCTGTGCCGATGCCCCCGGACTTGCAAATTCAAGTACATCGATGGCGCATCAGCCGCGCCACATCACGATCACCAGCACCACCATCGAGGCGATGAAGCCGCCCCAGGCGCTCGTCTCTTCCGATGTGAGCCCAACCCACGCCAGGTTGATATAGGCCGCAGTCAGCAGGCCGATGAAGAGGCGGTCGCCGCGCGTGGTGGCAATGGGCAGGAACCCCTTGCGCTCCACCGTCGGGCGGGCCACTTCCCACACCGTCATGCTGGCCAGCATCAAGGCGATGCAGCCGAAGAAGATCGCCACTTCGGGCGTCCAGGCCATCCAGCTGAACATGGCTGTGTCTCCCGTTCTTGTTTTAGACGCGGCCCATCGCAAAACCCTTTGCGATGTAGTTCCGCACAAACCAGATCACCAGTGCGCCGGGAATGATCGTCAGCACACCGGCCGCGGCCAGCACGCCCCAATCCATGCCCGAGGCCGACACCGTGCGCGTCATCACTGCGGTGATGGGTTTGGCATCGACCGAGGTAAGCGTGCGCGCGAGCAGCAACTCGACCCAGCTGAACATGAAGCAGAAGAACGCCGTCACGCCCACGCCGGCCTTGATGAGCGGCAGGAAGATCTTCAGGAAGAACTTGGGGAAGCTGTAGCCGTCGATGTAGGCCGTCTCGTCAATCTCGCGCGGAATGCCCGACATGAAGCCTTCGAGAATCCACACCGCCAGGGGCACGTTGAACAGCATGTGTGCCAGCGCCACGCCCAGGTGCGTGTCCATCAGGCCGACCGTCGAATACAGCTGGAAGAACGGCAGCAGGAACACTGCGGGCGGCGTCATGCGGTTCGTCAGCAGCCAGAAGAACATGTGCTTGTCGCCCAGGAAGCGGTAGCGCGAGAAGGCGTAAGCCGCCGGCAGCGCCACCACGGTCGAGAGCACCGTGTTCATCGTCACGTAGATGATGGAGTTGATGTAACCCCAGTACCACGACGGGTCGGTGAAGATGATCTTGTAGTTGTCGAACGTGACGAGCTTCGGCCAGATCGAGAAACCGGCGAGCGTCTCCTCGTTGGTCTTGAGCGACATGCTCAGCATCCAGTACAGCGGCAGTACGGCAAATGCCACATATACCGCCAGCGTGATCGCGCGAGCAATCTTGCGCTTGTGCTCGTTGTTGTTGTTCTGCTTAGGCATGGTCGTCTCCCACGGCCGTGCTGGCGCTGCCCATGCGCTGCATCCAGTTGTAGAGGACGAAGCAGAACAGCAGGATGATGAGGAAGTACACGATCGAGAAGGCAGCCGCCGGGCCCAGGTCGAACTGGCCGACCGCCTTCTGCGTCAGGTACTGCGACAGGAAGGTCGTGGCGTTGCCCGGCCCGCCGCCGGTCAGCACGAACGGCTCGGTGTAGATCATGAAGCTGTCCATGAAGCGCAGCAGCACGCCGATCATCAGCACGCCGCGCATCTTCGGCAGCTGGATGTAGCGGAACACGGCCAGGCGGCTGGCGCCGTCAATCTCGGCGGCCTGGTAGAACGCATCCGGAATCGAACGCAGCCCGGCATACGCCAGCAGCGCCACCAGGGGCGTCCAGTGCCACACGTCCATGATCAACACGGTGATCCACGCATCGAACGAGTGCGACGTGTAGTTGTAATCGATGCCCATCTGGTTGAGCCAGTAGCCGGCCAGGCCGATATCGGAGCGCCCGAAGATCTGCCAGATCGTGCCCACCACGTTCCAGGGAATCAGCAGCGGCATGGCGAGCACCACCAGCGCGGCCGAAGCCTTCCAGCCCTTGGACGGCATCGACAGCGCCAGGCCGATGCCCAGCGGAATTTCCACCGCCAGCACGCACAGCGAGAAGATCAGCTGGCGCGTGAGCGCGTCCTGCAGATCGCCGTCGCGCAGGATCTGGCGGAACCAGTCCACACCCACGAAGACGTGCTGCTCGGGGCTGATGATGTCCTGCACGGAGTAGTTCACCACCGTCATCAGCGGCAGGATGGCGGAGAACGCCACGCACAGGAACACCGGCAGGATCAAGAACCACGCCTTGTTGTTGAGCGGCTTGTTCATCGGCCGATCCTCTCGTCATTGCTGTAGTACAGCGTCTGCGGCGCATCCAGGCGCAGCCACACGCGCGATTCGGTCACGCTCACTTCGTTCGGCAGTTTGGCCTTGATGGGCAAGCCGCCGGCCTCACCCAGGCTGGCCGTCAGCAACTGGTGCGTACCGAGTTGCTGCACCTGGTGCACGTTGGCAGCCACGGTCCCGACTTCTCCGGGCGCCGCCAGTTGCACGAATTCCGGGCGGATACCGAGCTTGAGTGAGCCGTTCGCGTTCTTGAGTGTGGCCAGCGTGTCGCCGCCAACCGACAGACGTTGATCGCCCAGCGCGATCACATCGCCATCCACCGTCACCGGGTACAGGTTCATGCCCGGACTGCCGATGAAGTACCCGACGAAGGTGTGGTCCGGCCGCTCGAACAGCGCTTCCGGCCCGCCTTGCTGCACGACCTTGCCTTCGGTCATGACGACCACCTCGTCGGCAAAGGTCAGCGCTTCCACCTGGTCGTGCGTCACGTAGATCAGCGTGAGCTTGAGCTGCTGGTGAATCTTCTTGAGCTGGCGACGCAGTTGCCACTTCAGGTGCGGGTCGATGACAGTGAGCGGCTCGTCAAAGAGGATGGCCGCCACGTCCTTGCGCACCAGGCCGCGGCCCAGCGAGATCTTCTGCTTGGCGTCCGCTGCCAGACCAGAGGCGCGGCGTTTGAGCGCGTGCTGCAGCTCGAGGATCTCGGCCACTTCCTCCACGCGCTTCTTCACTTCGGCTTCCGGCGTCTTGCGATTGCGCAGCGGGAAGGCGAGGTTGTCGAACACGGTCATCGTGTCGTAGATGACCGGGAACTGGAACACCTGCGCGATGTTGCGCTCGCGCGGGGTTGCGTGCGTGACGTCGCGGTCGTCAAAGAGCACCTGGCCCTCCGACGGCGTCAGCAGCCCGGAGATGATGTTCAGCAGCGTGGATTTGCCGCAGCCCGACGGACCGAGCAATGCATACGCACCGCCGTCGCGCCAGGTCATGTTCATCGGCTGCAGCGCGTAGTCGTTCAGGTTTTGCGGATTCGGGCGGTAGCTGTGCCCCAGGTTGCGGAATTCAATGCGCGCCATGTGCGCCTCCCTGCTTGGGCGCGCTCACCAGCTTGCCCGCATCGTCGAACAGGAACAGTTCGGCCGGATCGACAAACACGTCCAGCGCCGCGCCGAGTTCGAATTCGTGCACACCGGGCAACTGCGCGACCAAGCCGATCGTGTTCGACTGGCCAGCGGCATACGCGCGCACGTGCAGATAGGTTTCGGAGCCCGACAACTCGGCCAGTTCCACCGTGCCCGGCAGGGCGACCGCGCCACCGTTGCGCGGTGCCAGGCGGATGTGGCTCGGACGTAGGCCGATGCGGCAGCGCGTGCCGGCCGCCATCGGCAGGGGACGCGTCCACGGAACGTCAATACCTTGCGGCAGCCGGATCTGGTTGCCCTCAACCACGGTGGCGTCCAGCACGTTCATCGGCGGGTCGTTGAAGATGGCCGCGGCGTTGACCGACACCGGCACTTCGTACATGTCGAGCGTCGGGCCGTCTTGCAGCACGCGGCCTTCATGCATGACGACGGTGTGGCCGCCCAGCAGCAGCGCTTCCTGCGGCTCGGTGGTGGCGTAGACGACGGTCGTGCCGCCATCGGCAAAGAGCGATGCCAGCTCGGCACGCAGTTCTTCGCGCAGCTTGTAGTCGAGGTTGACGAGCGGTTCGTCGAGCAGCACCAGCGGCGCACGCTTGACGAGCGCCCGGGCCAGCGCACAACGCTGCTGCTGTCCGCCGGACAGTTCTGCCGGCAGGCGCTGCAACAGGTGCTCGATGTGCAGCTTGGCGGCGACGGCCCGCACGCGCGAGTCGATCTCTCCCTTATTGGTGCCTTGCAGGCGCAGCGGCGAGGCGATGTTGTCGTACACCGTCATCGCCGGGTAGTTGATGAATTGCTGGTACACCATCGCCAGATTGCGATCGCGCACTCCCACGCCCGTCACGTCCTTGCCGTCGACCAGTACGCGGCCGGTGGTCGGCCGGTCCAAGCCGGCCATGATGCGCATCAACGTGGTCTTGCCAGCTTGCGTTGGCCCCAGCAGCACGTTGATGGCGCCGGGCGCCAGCCGCAGGCTGGTCGGGTACAGGTGCGTCTGCGCCCCGACCATGGCCGTAACCTGGTCCAGTTCCAGAATCAATTGGTGTCTCCCGTCTTACTGCTTTGATTTCTTGATGTCTTGGCTCGTGCGCCCGGCCCAGTGTTTCAGGGCGCGCGTTCCGCGACCGGCGAGGTCTCGCCTTCCGGCAGATGCCGCGCCAGCCAGCCTTCCAGCCGGCTGCGGTCGGCATCGCTGGCGTGCAGCCCCAGCTTGGTCCGCCGCCACAGGATGTCCTGCGCCGTGCGGGCCCATTCATGTTCGATCAGGTAACGGATTTCGGCTTCATACAAGCCTGGCGTCACTTCGGCGCCCAACTCTTCCAGTCGCGTGGCGCCGGCCAGCAGCGTGTTCACGCGGGTGCCGTACTGGTGCGCATAGCGCGTCGCCAACTGGGTCGGCAGCCACGGCAAACGTTTTTGCAGGCGCGTCACAAAATCGTCGAAGGTGTATTCGGCAACCAATTGGCCCGGCGCTTCCAGATCGCCGCCGGGCAGCGATGCGGTGGCGGTCCACGAAGGCTTGCCCGCCAGCGGCAGATGCGGAGCCAGTTGGTCCAGCGCTTCTTCGGCCAGCTTGCGGTAGGTCGTGATCTTGCCGCCCCACACATTGATGAGCGGTGCACTGGCGCCGTCGGCGCCCGTTTCGCATTCGACCAGGTAGTCGCGCGTGATGGCTGAAGCATTGGCGGCGCTGTCGTCCAGCAGCGGCCGCACGCCTGAGTAGCTCCACACCACGTCGGCCGGCGTCAGCTGCTGGGTGAAATAGCGGCTGGCCATTTCGCACAGGTATTGGATTTCGCCCGCATCAATGGCCACTTGGTCCACCGAGCCCTTGTATTCCAGATCCGTCGTGCCGATCAACGTGAAATCGTTCTGGTACGGAATCGCAAACACGATCCGCCCGTCCGGGTTCTGGAAGATATAAGCGAACGGGTGGTTGAACATCCGCCGCACGACGATGTGGCTGCCCTTGATCAGGCGCAGGCCACGCGTGCTCGGCAGCGCGTGCGCGGAGCGTGCGAACTCCGCCGCCCACGGCCCGGCCGCGTTGACGATCGCCTTGGCGCGCACGGAGCGAATGCCCTCCGGACCGGCCAGCGACGCGTGCCAGCCATCGGCGCGGCGCTCGGCGTTCAGGCAGCGCGTGCGGGTGAAAATCTGCGCCCCACGGTCTGCCGCGTCGCGGGCGTTGAGCACTACCAGGCGGGCGTCGTCCACCCAACCGTCGGAATAGACGAATCCCCGCGTGTAGCCCGCTTTGAGGGGCTTACCCGCCGGGTGCTGCGCCAGCCTGATCGACTCAGAACCCGGCAGAAAGCGCCGGCGCGCCAGGTGGTCATAGAGGAAGAGGCCCGCGCGGATCATCCACGCAGGGCGTTGCGCTGCATCGTGCGGCATCACGAAACGCAGCGGCCACATGATGTGCGGCGCCATGCGCAGCAGCACCTCGCGCTCCTGCAGCGCCTTGCGCACCAGGCTGAATTCGTAATTTTCGAGGTAGCGCAGCCCGCCGTGGATCAGCTTGGTTGAGGCCGAAGAGGTGTGCTGGGCCAGGTCGTCTTTTTCACACAAGACCACCGACAGGCCACGGCCCACGGCATCCCGGGCGATTCCCACGCCGTTGATGCCGCCTCCGACCACCAGCAGATCACAGTCCAGATGCGACGCGTCAGTGAGTTGCATGGGTTGGAATCTGTTGATTTGCGCGTCTTTTCTTGCGAATAGTGACGCGTTGGCGGATAGTTTAGTGAAGGGCGAAAATAAAGCAACATAGGGAATCGCCTAATCCGCTCACATGTGTTCGTTTGTGTTCATTTCGTGACTTGATGCTTCCGCGACACCGCCAGATCCTCGAATACGTCCGCCAGCACGGCGATGCCTCCGTCGACGCACTTGCTCGCGTGCTCGGCGTCACGACGCAAACCATTCGCCGCGACATTCGGCAGCTCGAAGACGAGCGCTTGCTCGCGCGCTACCACGGCGGCGTCGGCCTGCCATCGTCGGTCGAGAACATCGATTACGACCAGCGCCAGGTCCTGCACATCGACGCCAAGCGCCGTATCGCCGAAGTCGTCGCGCGCCACGTCGAGCCCGGCCGCTCGCTCATCATCAATATCGGAACGACGACCGAAGAGGTTTCCAAGGCACTCGTCGGCCAGAACGGGCCACGCGGCCTGCGCGTCATCACCAACAACCTGAACGTCGCGTCGATCTTGTCAGGCAGCCCGGATGCCGAGGTCATCGTCGCCGGCGGCCTCGTGCGAAACCGCGACCGCGGCATCGTCGGCGAGGCCACGATCGACTTCATGAAGCAGTTCCGCGTCGACATCGGCATCATCGGCGTCTCCAGCATCGACGAAGACGGCACGCTGCTCGACTACGATTACCGTGAAGTGCGCGTCGCCCAGGCCATCATCGAGCAGTCGCGCGAGGTCTGGCTGGTCGCCGATCACTCCAAGTTCGGCCGACGGGCTGTCGTCCGCCTGGGCCACGTCTCGCAGATCGACAAGTTCTTCACCGACGTCCCCGTGCCCGAGCCGATGGCCGAAGTCTTCCGCGCCGCCGAGGTCGATGTGGTTGTCGCCAGCGAAACGCTCTGAAAGTTGATCTGACGTTCCTCGAGTCTTCGCCCCGTCGACTACAGTGAAATGACAGGGCGCGCACCTTGCGAGCCTCTCGGTCACTCAAACTCGTCACACGGGGAGCATCGTGAGCAAGCACTCACATGCGGCAATCCTTTCGGTCTTCTCAGGCATCGTTATCGAACACATCGCTGATCTGCGCGATGCCCTCGCCAAGCTGGCCGCGCCCAGCCCCAGCGACGAAGATCTTCACCAGTTCCGCGTCACGCTGCGCCGTCTACGTTCGGCTTGGGTGACGTTCGCGCCGGTTCTGCCAACCCGCTTCGCCGCAGAGTGGAAACGTCGCCTGCGTGCGCTCGCCGCTTCCACGGGTCCTGTGCGCGAATGGGATGTGCTGTTTTCCGATTGGCTTCCCGCGGCTCAGCAGTCCTTGCTTGATGGCGACGAAGTCGGCCGGGCTTGGTTGGACAGGGCGCTCGCCAAGTCCAAAGAGGCGCGCAATCGAGCTTGGGAGGAGCTGCGTGCCGAACTTGCCTCGCCAGATGTGTCGGAAACGCTGCTCGAAGTGGAGCGGGCGGTCGTCGCGTTTCATATAGAAGGCGAGTCGGAGCGGCATCTCCGTTTTGCTCGCGCTCGGGCCGAGGCGCTCCGAAAGAAGTTGATCCGTCGCGGGCGCCATCCCAGGCGGTCGTCTGCGCCACGACTGCATCGCGCCCGGATCGCCGCCAAGCAGTGGCGCTATCTATATGAGGCGTTCTACCCGGCGCTCGGCGCTCACGCGGCGAAGCGTTATCGGAAGCATTTGCGCAAACTCCAAAATGCTTTGGGCGAGGTGCATGATGCAAGCGTCTCCCTGGAACGTGTCGCCCGCCTATTGGATGCGCCGCCGCCGCTGTCTATAGTGAGTGCCTTTCACAAGCGTGCCCGTGCGGCGCGGGGGCGGGCTGCGAAGGGCTTGCGGTGGATCCGGTCCCATAAGGCGGCGTAACCCCGAAAGCATGGCAAAAAGACCCTGGGGAGAGAAAGGGCTTGCGCTGTTCGTGAAACCCGCCTATAGTTCGCCCCTCGCTGCAAACGACAGCGCCGAAACGAAAGCGACGGCGGGGTGGTTGAGGCGGTGGAGAAGTAGTGGTGGAGCGGGTTTGCGGTCGATTGAGTGGTTGGTGATTGGCTGGAAATTCAGGAGTAGTTGGCGGCGAGTTGATGATAAAAATTCTTCGACGAGTTGTTGACAGCGACGAAAAAGCTCTGCATAATCTCGTTTCTCTGCTGCAGACAACGCAGCGACGCGGTGAACAAAGTTAATCGCGAAGTTCTTTAACAAGCAAACAGCCGATAAGTGTGGGCGCTTAATACTGGGTGCGGCGGATTTCGATCCGCTAGCTAACAAGTAATGAAGTGCTCGCACAGAAGTAAGGTTTGAACGAAAGTTCAAGTCAGATTCTGAGAGTGAGCGACCGCTCGTAAAGAGCGAAAACAGCAGATTGAACTGAAGAGTTTGATCCTGGCTCAGATTGAACGCTGGCGGCATGCCTTACACATGCAAGTCGAACGGCAGCGGGGGAAAGCTTGCTTTCCTGCCGGCGAGTGGCGAACGGGTGAGTAATACATCGGAACGTGCCCTGTAGTGGGGGATAACTAGTCGAAAGATTAGCTAATACCGCATACGACCTGAGGGTGAAAGTGGGGGACCGCAAGGCCTCATGCTATAGGAGCGGCCGATGTCTGATTAGCTAGTTGGTGGGGTAAAGGCCCACCAAGGCGACGATCAGTAGCTGGTCTGAGAGGACGATCAGCCACACTGGGACTGAGACACGGCCCAGACTCCTACGGGAGGCAGCAGTGGGGAATTTTGGACAATGGGCGAAAGCCTGATCCAGCAATGCCGCGTGTGTGAAGAAGGCCTTCGGGTTGTAAAGCACTTTTGTCCGGAAAGAAATGGCTCTGGTTAATACCTGGGGTCGATGACGGTACCGGAAGAATAAGGACCGGCTAACTACGTGCCAGCAGCCGCGGTAATACGTAGGGTCCAAGCGTTAATCGGAATTACTGGGCGTAAAGCGTGCGCAGGCGGTTGTGCAAGACCGATGTGAAATCCCCGAGCTTAACTTGGGAATTGCATTGGTGACTGCACGGCTAGAGTGTGTCAGAGGGGGGTAGAATTCCACGTGTAGCAGTGAAATGCGTAGAGATGTGGAGGAATACCGATGGCGAAGGCAGCCCCCTGGGATAACACTGACGCTCATGCACGAAAGCGTGGGGAGCAAACAGGATTAGATACCCTGGTAGTCCACGCCCTAAACGATGTCAACTAGTTGTTGGGGATTCATTTCCTTAGTAACGTAGCTAACGCGTGAAGTTGACCGCCTGGGGAGTACGGTCGCAAGATTAAAACTCAAAGGAATTGACGGGGACCCGCACAAGCGGTGGATGATGTGGATTAATTCGATGCAACGCGAAAAACCTTACCTACCCTTGACATGCCACTAACGAAGCAGAGATGCATTAGGTGCTCGAAAGAGAAAGTGGACACAGGTGCTGCATGGCTGTCGTCAGCTCGTGTCGTGAGATGTTGGGTTAAGTCCCGCAACGAGCGCAACCCTTGTCTCTAGTTGCTACGAAAGGGCACTCTAGAGAGACTGCCGGTGACAAACCGGAGGAAGGTGGGGATGACGTCAAGTCCTCATGGCCCTTATGGGTAGGGCTTCACACGTCATACAATGGTGCATACAGAGGGTTGCCAAGCCGCGAGGTGGAGCTAATCCCAGAAAATGCATCGTAGTCCGGATCGTAGTCTGCAACTCGACTACGTGAAGCTGGAATCGCTAGTAATCGCGGATCAGCATGCCGCGGTGAATACGTTCCCGGGTCTTGTACACACCGCCCGTCACACCATGGGAGTGGGCTTTACCAGAAGTAGTTAGCCTAACCGCAAGGAGGGCGATTACCACGGTAGGGTTCATGACTGGGGTGAAGTCGTAACAAGGTAGCCGTATCGGAAGGTGCGGCTGGATCACCTCCTTTAAGAGCGTGCATCCGACGTTAGGCGTCCACACTTATCGGTTTGTTTGATGTTACAGCCAAGGGTCTGTAGCTCAGGTGGTTAGAGCACCGTCTTGATAAGGCGGGGGTCGTAGGTTCAAGTCCTACCAGACCCACCAAGTTACGGACGGTGGAAGTTGTTCTCTGCCGTGACTGGGGGATTAGCTCAGCTGGGAGAGCACCTGCTTTGCAAGCAGGGGGTCGTCGGTTCGATCCCGTCATCCTCCACCATTACCTTTTGGTTACCAAACGCAAGCATCGACGCTATGTCGATGGTGTTTGCGTTTGGCCTAGCCAAGACGAGCGTAAAAGTTCGGCTGTTCTTTAACAATATGGAATGTAGTAAAGGTGTCGCGGTGCGTTGATGAGACGCACACTAAAACGCGACACTGGGTTGTGATTGTATCAACCAGTATTACCAGAGCAATCGAAAGATTGTCTTGGAATACGGCACAACGCGAGAACTCAGCCTATAGCGAGACATACTCGTTATAGGGTCAAGCGAATAAGTGCATGTGGTGGATGCCTTGGCGATTACAGGCGATGAAGGACGTAGTAGCCTGCGAAAAGCTGCGGGGAGCTGGCAAACAAGCTTTGATCCGCAGATATCCGAATGGGGAAACCCGGCCCGAATGGGTCATCTGTTACTGAATACATAGGTAACAGAAGCGAACGCAGTGAACTGAAACATCTAAGTAGCTGCAGGAACAGAAATCAACCGAGATTCCCAAAGTAGTGGCGAGCGAAATGGGATCAGCCTTGTACTCTTTAGCAGTATTGTTAGCAAAGCGGAATGGAAAGTCCGGCCATAGTGGGTGATAGCCCCGTATGCGAAAACAGTATTGTGGAACTAGGTGTACGACAAGTAGGGCGGGACACGTGAAATCCTGTCTGAAGATGGGGGGACCATCCTCCAAGGCTAAATACTCGTAATCGACCGATAGTGAACCAGTACCGTGAGGGAAAGGCGAAAAGAACCCCGGGAGGGGAGTGAAATAGATCCTGAAACCGCATGCATACAAACAGTCGGAGCCTGGAAACGGGTGACGGCGTACCTTTTGTATAATGGGTCAGCGACTTACATTCAGTGGCAAGCTTAACCGATTAGGGAAGGCGTAGCGAAAGCGAGTCCGAATAGGGCGTTCAGTCGCTGGGTGTAGACCCGAAACCAAGTGATCTATCCATGGCCAGGTTGAAGGTGCGGTAACACGTACTGGAGGACCGAACCCACTAACGTTGAAAAGTTAGGGGATGAGCTGTGGATAGGGGTGAAAGGCTAAACAAACTTGGAAATAGCTGGTTCTCTCCGAAAACTATTTAGGTAGTGCCTCGTGTCTCACCTTCGGGGGTAGAGCACTGTCATGGTTGGGGGTCTATTGCTGATTACCCCGCCATAGCAAACTCCGAATACCGAAGAGTGCAATCACGGGAGACAGACATCGGGTGCTAACGTCCGGTGTCAAGAGGGAAACAACCCAGACCGCCAGCTAAGGTCCCTAAATATTGCTAAGTGGGAAACGAAGTGGGAAGGCTAAAACAGTCAGGAGGTTGGCTTAGAAGCAGCCACCCTTTAAAGAAAGCGTAATAGCTCACTGATCGAGTCGTCCTGCGCGGAAGATGTAACGGGGCTAAGCAATATACCGAAGCTGCGGATGCACGTAAGTGCATGGTAGGAGAGCGTTCTGTAAGCCTGTGAAGGTGTCTTGTAAAGGATGCTGGAGGTATCAGAAGTGCGAATGCTGACATGAGTAGCGATAAAGGGGTGAAAGGCCCCCTCGCCGTAAGCCCAAGGTTTCCTACGCAACGTTCATCGGCGTAGGGTGAGTCGGCCCCTAAGGCGAGGCAGAGATGCGTAGCTGATGGGAAGCAGGTTAATATTCCTGCACCGTCGTATGATGCGATGGGGGGACGGATCGCGGAAGGTTGTCCGGGTGTTGGATGTCCCGGTCCCTACATTGGAGATGGCACTTAGGCAAATCCGGGTGCGTGATTCAAGGGTGTGGGGCGAGCGACTTTAGGTCGCGAAGCAATTGGAAGTGGTTCCAAGAAAAGCCTCTAAGCTTCAGTCATACGAGACCGTACCGCAAACCGACACAGGTGGGCGAGATGAGTATTCTAAGGCGCTTGAGAGAACTCGGGAGAAGGAACTCGGCAAATTGGTACCGTAACTTCGGGATAAGGTACGCCCTTGTAGTTTGACTGGCTCGCGCCAGAAGGACGAAGGGGTTGCAATAAAATGGTGGCTGCGACTGTTTAATAAAAACACAGCACTCTGCAAACACGAAAGTGGACGTATAGGGTGTGACGCCTGCCCGGTGCCGGAAGATTAAATGATGGGGTGCAAGCTCTTGATTGAAGTCCCGGTAAACGGCGGCCGTAACTATAACGGTCCTAAGGTAGCGAAATTCCTTGTCGGGTAAGTTCCGACCTGCACGAATGGCGTAACGATGGCCACACTGTCTCCTCCCGAGACTCAGCGAAGTTGAAGTGTTTGTGATGATGCAATCTCCCCGCGGCTAGACGGAAAGACCCCATGAACCTTTACTGTAGCTTTGCATTGGACTTTGAACCGATCTGTGTAGGATAGGTGGGAGGCTTTGAAACCGGGACGCTAGTTTCGGTGGAGCCGTCCTTGAAATACCACCCTGGTTTGTTTGAGGTTCTAACCTTGGCCCGTGAATCCGGGTCGGGGACAGTGCATGGTAGGCAGTTTGACTGGGGCGGTCTCCTCCCAAAGTGTAACGGAGGAGTTCGAAGGTACGCTTGGTACGGTCGGACATCGTACCTAAAGTGCAATGGCAAAAGCGTGCTTAACTGCGAGACCGACAAGTCGAGCAGGTGCGAAAGCAGGACATAGTGATCCGGTGGTTCTGTATGGAAGGGCCATCGCTCAACGGATAAAAGGTACTCTGGGGATAACAGGCTGATACCGCCCAAGAGTTCATATCGACGGCGGTGTTTGGCACCTCGATGTCGGCTCATCTCATCCTGGGGCTGTAGCCGGTCCCAAGGGTATGGCTGTTCGCCATTTAAAGAGGTACGTGAGCTGGGTTTAAAACGTCGTGAGACAGTTTGGTCCCTATCTGCCGTGGGCGTTGGAATCTTGACGGGGGCTGCTCCTAGTACGAGAGGACCGGAGTGGACGTACCGCTGGTGTACCTGTTGTCTCGCCAGAGGCATCGCAGGGTAGCTATGTACGGAAGAGATAACCGCTGAAAGCATCTAAGCGGGAAACTTGCCTGAAGATGAGGATTCCCTGGAGACTTGATCTCCCTGAAGGGTCGTTCGAGACCAGGACGTTGATAGGCTGGGTGTGGAAGCGCAGTAATGCGTTCAGCTAACCAGTACTAATTGCCCGTGCGGCTTGATCCTATAACCGGTATGTTTCCGGCTGGGTCCGCCTTGTGCCTGATACACACAAATCACAACCCCAAATCTACATTCCCATATTGGTCGCGTTGACCTCGTCAACGTGGCGACAAGTCATAGCCTGGTGACCATAGCGAGTCGGTACCACCCCTTCCCATCCCGAACAGGACCGTGAAACGACTCCGCGCCGATGATAGTGCGGATTCCCGTGTGAAAGTAGGTCATCGCCAGGCTCTCCCATCTACACCCCAGCTCTCACACAGAGCTGGGGTGTTTGCCTTTGCGCGAACGCTTCGCGATCGCAACCATCCCTCCAGCCAAAACCTCTCAACAACGGAGGCTCCAGCGGTTGTGCGTGGCGTCTTCGGTTGCTAGGTTCGCTATCGATCATCTGCTCGCCTAGCGAGGTGCCGTTGCAGGCGGGTTGGCTGTGTTCCCTTGTGCGGAGGCCCAGGCATGGTTGCATGGCGCAAGGTAGCTACGGCGCCACTGGCCTCGTGGCCCGCCCGCTTGGCTTTGCTCGAGACTTCCGTGGAGGGCTCTACAAACGCTTCCGCCGGATGGGTCGTCGCACACCTGGGTGGCAACAGCACAGATCCCAATGAACTGAGCCGCACTATAAGGATGAGAGCATCAATGCTCGAAATCTCGCGATTTCATCAAGCAATGCTTGACAGGGTGGCCTGATGGTCCCATAATCGCAAGTTCTCTTCGGAGAGGTGCCCGAGTGGCTAAAGGGGGCAGACTGTAAATCTGTTGGCTTACGCCTACGTTGGTTCGAATCCAACCCTCTCCACCAGAATTAAGCAGTGAGTTCGGTCGCAGGGCCGGGCGGCAAGGGAAGAAGTAGTCCGGGCGGGTGTAGCTCAATGGTAGAGCAGAAGCCTTCCAAGCTTACGACGAGGGTTCGATTCCCTTCACCCGCTCCATTCACTGTTCGCAAGTTTTGCCCATGTGGCTCAGTGGTAGAGCACTCCCTTGGTAAGGGAGAGGTCGGCAGTTCGATCCTGCCCATGGGCACCACGCATCCACCAACGCAAATCGCTACCGAGACAGGAGTCGCGACATGGCAAAGGAAAAGTTCGAGCGGACCAAGCCGCACGTGAACGTTGGTACGATTGGTCACGTTGACCACGGCAAAACGACGCTGACCGCAGCGATCACGACCGTGCTGGCGACCAAGTTTGGTGGTGCCGCCAAGGCATACGACCAGATTGATGCGGCGCCGGAAGAAAAGGCGCGCGGTATCACGATCAACACCGCGCACGTTGAGTACGAAACGGCCAATCGCCACTACGCGCACGTTGACTGCCCGGGCCACGCTGACTACGTCAAGAACATGATCACCGGTGCCGCCCAGATGGACGGCGCCATCCTGGTGTGCTCGGCCGCTGACGGCCCGATGCCGCAAACGCGTGAGCACATCCTGCTGGCTCGCCAGGTCGGTGTGCCGTACATCGTCGTGTTCTTGAACAAGTGCGACATGGTGGACGACGCTGAGCTGCTGGAGCTGGTCGAGATGGAAGTGCGCGAACTTCTGTCGAAGTACGACTTCCCGGGCGACGACACCCCGATCATCAAGGGTTCGGCCAAGCTGGCGCTGGAAGGCGACAAGGGCGAGCTGGGCGAAGTGGCCATCATGAATCTGGCCGACGCACTGGACACCTACATCCCGACGCCGGAGCGCGCTGTTGACGGTACGTTCCTGATGCCGGTGGAAGACGTGTTCTCGATCTCGGGTCGCGGCACCGTGGTGACCGGCCGTATCGAGCGCGGCGTCGTAAAGGTCGGCGAAGAACTGGAAATCGTTGGTATCAAGGCCACGCAGAAAACCACCTGCACGGGCGTGGAAATGTTCCGCAAGCTGCTGGACCAAGGTCAGGCAGGCGACAACGTCGGTATTCTGCTGCGCGGTACGAAGCGCGAAGATGTCGAGCGCGGTCAAGTGCTGTGCAAGCCGGGTTCGATCAAGCCGCACACGCACTTCACGGGCGAGGTCTACATCCTGTCGAAGGACGAAGGCGGCCGACACACGCCGTTCTTCAACAACTACCGTCCGCAGTTCTACTTCCGTACGACGGACGTGACCGGCTCGATCGAGCTGCCGGCCGACAAGGAAATGGTCATGCCGGGCGACAACGTGTCGATCACTGTCAAGCTGATCGCCCCGATCGCCATGGAAGAAGGTCTGCGCTTCGCTATCCGTGAAGGCGGTCGTACCGTCGGCGCCGGCGTCGTCGCTAAGATCATCGAGTAAGTGCTGTAACTCTTCCGTGCGGCTGCCAACCGGCCGCACGTGAGGTGCCAGAGTGGGGTTGACCGGAATGGCAACCCCAAAGCTGTTTTAGGGGTATAGCTCAACTGGCAGAGCGTCGGTCTCCAAAACCGAAGGTTGGGGGTTCGATTCCCTCTGCCCCTGCCAATTCATCAGCCGCGTCGCGCAGGAAAACGCGCCACGCGGCTTAGTCTCGTTTGGGAAACATGGCCAATCCGAACGTCGAAACCGTCAACACCGCCAGCGGCAAATGGCTGCTGGTCTTGGCGTTCCTGCTGCTGGTTGCTGGGGTGATCGGTTTTTATTTGCTGGCGCAACAGCCAAGCTATGTCCGAGCAGCCTCGCTGATCGGCGGGCTGGTGCTTAGTGCAGGCGTTGCGCTGGTGTCCGCCCCAGGGCAAGGCTTCATCGAGTTCGCGCGCGAGTCGTACCGCGAAGTTCGAAAGGTGGTGTGGCCGACGCGCAAGGAAGCCGGGCAGATGACCGGTCTGGTGTTCGCGTTCGTGGTGATCATGGCCTTGTTCCTGTGGTCTGCGGACAAGCTCATTGAGTGGGTGATCTTCTCGCTCGTGCTGGGCTGGAAATAATCGGGTGAAGCCATGACGGATAACGTAGTGAACGACACGTCCACGGATTCGTCCGCACCGGCCTCGAAGAAGCGCTGGTATGTCGTGCATGCCTATTCGGGCATGGAAAAAAGCGTGCAACGCGCGCTGCAGGAGCGCATTGAGCGCGAAGGCCTGCAACATCTGTTCGGTCAGATTCTGGTGCCGTCGGAGGAGGTGATGGAGAGCAAGAGCGGTCGCAAGACCGTGACTGAGCGCCGCCTGTTTCCCGGCTACGTCTTTGTCGAAATGGAAATGACTGACGAGACCTGGCACTTGGTGAAGAACACTTCCAAGGTGACCGGTTTTATCGGTGGTACGGGCAATCGCCCCTCGCCGATTTCCAAGAGCGAAGTCGACAAGATCATGGCCCAGATTCAGGAAGGGGTGGAAAAACCGCGTCCCAAGACGCTGTTCGAAGTGGGTGAAATGGTCCGCGTGAAGGAAGGCCCGTTTACCGACTTCAACGGCAACGTCGAGGAAGTGAACTACGAGAAATCGCGCCTGCGCGTTTCCGTGACGATCTTCGGGCGGGCGACGCCGGTCGAGCTTGAGTTCGGTCAGGTCGAAAAGGTTTAAAAAAATCGGTGTGGTGGCGCAAGCCGCCGCGCCATTCGCCCGGTCCACTGGACTTGGCGGGCAACGGTGGCGAAGCCGCCCGCGCCAACAGAGGAGCGTCGGCTCTGCGCCGATGCGTTACCACTCAACAGGATTGCCGTGGTCGTTTAAGCTAGGCAATCCGGATTGGAGTCAAGATGGCCAAGAAAATTATTGGCTTTATCAAGCTGCAAATTCCGGCTGGTAAAGCAAATCCGTCCCCGCCCGTCGGCCCGGCCCTGGGTCAGCGTGGTCTGAACATCATGGAGTTCTGCAAGGCGTTCAACGCGCAGACTCAAGGTATGGAACCGGGCCTGCCGGTGCCGGTCGTGATCACCGCCTTCGCCGACAAGAGCTTCACCTTCGTGATGAAGTCGCCGCCGGCGACCGTGCTCATCAAGAAGGCTGCCGGTATCCAGAAGGGTTCCGCCAAGCCGCATACCGACAAGGTCGGCAAGATCACCCGCGCTCAGGCAGAAGAAATCGCCAAGGCGAAGAACGCTGACCTTACTGCAGCTGATCTGGACGCCGCCGTGCGTACGATCGCCGGTAGCGCCCGTTCGATGGGTATCACGGTGGAGGGCCTGTAATCATGGCAAAGATTTCGAAGCGTGCGGCCGCGAACAAGGCCAAGGTCGAACGTACCAAGTTCTACCCGATCGACGAAGCGCTGAGCCTCGTCAAGGAATGCGCCAGCGCCAAGTTCGATGAGTCCATCGACGTGGCGGTGCAACTGGGCATCGATGCAAAGAAGTCGGACCAAGTCGTCCGTGGCTCGGTGGTGCTGCCTGCTGGTACCGGCAAGTCGGTGCGCGTGGCCGTGTTCGCCCAAGGCGACAAGGCCGAGCAAGCCAAGGCTGCTGGCGCTGAGATCGTCGGCATGGAGGATCTCGCCGAGCAGATCAAGGCCGGCAAGATGGACTTCGACGTCGTGATCGCTTCGCCGGACACGATGCGCGTGGTCGGTACGCTGGGTCAGATTCTGGGCCCGCGCGGCCTGATGCCGAACCCGAAGGTTGGCACCGTGACGCCGGACGTTGCTACGGCCGTGAAGAACGCCAAGGCTGGTCAGGTGCAATTCCGTGTCGACAAGGCCGGTATTATCCACGCCACCATCGGTCGCCGCTCGTTCGAGCCGGCCGCACTGAAGAGCAACCTGGCTGCACTGCTGGATGCACTCACCAAGGCCAAGCCGGCATCGAGCAAGGGCGTGTACCTGCGCAAGGTCGCCGTCTCGTCGACGATGGGCGTGGGCGTGCGCGTTGACCAGGCGACCCTGGCTGCCTGATCGCTTCCGATCATTCGCACCGGGTGGCCCGATAACCATCCTGGTGTTAGCAGTTTTCTCTCGCGCGGCCCCGGCTGCGCGAGCCCTTGAAGTTTGAGGGACAAGACTTTGGGCAGTGGTAGACGTTTGCGCAAGCAGGCCAACGCCGCTGGTTATCAAAGACCGTTGGCGGTGAAGGGCTCCTCGGGGCCAACACCTTAATCAGTGGATACCTCCGGGAACGGAGGCGATGCTTAGCCAACGCAGATGGCGCCCCCGAAGGGAATGAGTGACTTTGGTATTGCCGAAGTGATTTGTGCCAATCGGACGCCGTACTTTTGGACTGACCGAGGTGACCGCAGTGACTGCGGAAACCGAAGTCGTTTTGGAGCTTAACCGTGGCACTCAATCTCGAAGATAAGAAGGCCGTCGTGGCCGAGGTAACGGCGCAAGTCGCCAAGGCCTCGACCATCGTCGTCGCTGAATATCGCGGTATCACGGTTGGCGATCTGACCAAGCTGCGCGCGCAAGCGCGCCAGCAAGGCGTCTACCTGCGCGTTCTGAAGAACACGCTGGCACGCCGCGCTGTTGAAGGCACGCCGTTTGCCGAACTCGCCGAGCAACTGACTGGCCCGCTGATCTACGGTATTTCCGAAGACGCAGTGGCCCCGGCCAAGGTGCTGAACGATTTCGCCAAGGGTAATGACAAGCTGGTGCTGCGCGCCGGTTCGTACGATGGCAAGGTTCTCGACGTCGACGCCGTGAAGGCGCTGGCAACGATTCCGAGCCGCGAAGAACTGCTCAGCAAGCTGCTGTTCGTCATGCAGGCTCCGGTGTCGGGCTTTGCCCGCGCCCTGGGTGCCCTGGCTGCCAAGCAAGGCGAAGGCGAGGCTGCAGCGGCCTAATAGGCTGCTGCACCACGTACAGATCGCACGATCGATACCGAATCACATTCTGGAGTTATTCAAATGGCAATCACCAAAGACGACATCCTGGAAGCTGTTGGCGCGATGTCCGTGATGGAACTGAACGACCTGGTCAAGGCGTTCGAAGAGAAGTTTGGCGTGTCGGCTGCTGCCGTGGCCGTGGCCGGTCCGGCTGCTGCTGGTGGCGCTGCTGCTGCTGAAGAGCAAACCGAATTCACCGTGACGCTGAAGAGCGCCGGCGCGAACAAGGTTGGCGTCATCAAGGCCGTGCGTGAAATCACCGGTCTGGGCCTGAAGGAAGCCAAGGACCTGGTCGATGGCGCACCGAAGCCCGTGAAGGAAGGCGTCGACAAGAAGACCGCCGACGAGCTGGTGAAGAAGCTGGTGGAAGCCGGCGCGGAAGCCGAAGCCAAGTAAGTGCAGGTCTCGCGTGCCGTACTCGGTACGCGATAGAGGCTGGCAAAGGGAGATTTCCCGGCGCCAGCCTTTTTGCGCTTGTAGGACCGATTGTTGGGCGATCCCGCAATCACGCTGTAAGTATCGTTGAAGTCTCTTTGCCGGGTTTTCCGGTAGCCGGCCTCGACAAGGCCAGCAGAGGCCAAACATCAGTGGCACACTAAGCAGTTCGCAGTCCGCTGATGTTTGTCTTCTGAACCGACTGCAGAAGGCAAGTTTGGTCGGGTACTCCCCCGTCCGTAGCATGGACTCCATGGGTCCATGTGCGGGTGGCGCGCGCAGTACCGTCAGCCAGAGGTTGGTAGCGGCCAACCGCCAAATCCCGTCACCAGTCGCTGAACACCTCAAGTGTCAGGCGTGCCTTATCGCCTTAAGTCCGTCGCGCGCACTTGCGATGATTCGGAGATCCCATGGCGTACAGCTTTACCGAGAAGAAGCGTATTCGCAAGAGTTTCGCGAAACGCGCAACGGTTCATCAGGTTCCCTTCCTGCTTGCCACCCAGATTCAATCGTATGCCCAGTTCTTGCAGGAGAACGCTCCTGTTGCACAACGCAAGAGCGAAGGTCTGCAAGCGGCGTTCAACGCCATTTTCCCCATCGTGTCGCACAATGGTCTGGCACGCATGGAGTTCGTGTCGTACCACCTGTCCAACCCGCCGTTTGACGTCAAGGAATGTCAGCAGCGTGGTCTGACCTTCCACTCGGCGCTGCGCGCTAAAGTGCGCTTGATCATCAACGACCGTGAGAATCCCACCAAGGTCAAGGAGATCAAGGAGCAGGAAGTCTACATGGGCGAAATTCCGCTCATGACCTCCACCGGTTCGTTCGTGATCAACGGTACGGAACGTGTGATCGTGTCCCAGCTGCACCGTTCGCCGGGCGTGTTCTTCGAGCACGACAAGGGCAAGACGCACAGCTCGGGCAAGCTGCTGTTCTCGGCGCGGATCATTCCGTACCGTGGCTCGTGGCTCGATTTCGAATTCGACCCGAAGGACATCCTGTACTTCCGCGTTGACCGCCGCCGCAAGATGCCGGTGACGATCCTGCTGAAGTCGATCGGCCTGACGCCGGAGCAGATCCTGGCGCACTTCTTCGTGTTCGATAACTTCACGCTCAAGACCGAAGGCGCACTGATGGAATTCGTGCCCGAGCGTCTGCGCGGCGAAGTCGCTCGCTTCGACATCTCCGACAAGAACGGCAAGGTCGTGGTCGAGAAGGACAAGCGCATCAACGCCAAGCATATCCGTGACCTGGATTCCGCCGGCACCAAGCTGATCAGCGTGCCGGAAGACTACCTGCTGGGCCGCGTGCTGGCGAAGAACATCGTCGATCCGGATACTGGTGAAGTCCTGGCCAACGCCAACGACGAACTGACCGAAGGCGTGCTCGAGAAGCTGCGCGACGCCGGCGTGAAGGAAATCCAGACGCTGTACACGAACGACCTCGATCAAGGTCCGTACATGTCGGCCACGCTGCGCACAGACGACACGGCCGACCAGACCGCCGCGCGTATCGCCATCTACCGGATGATGCGCCCCGGCGAGCCGCCGACCGAAGACGCCGTTGAAGCGCTGTTCCAACGCCTGTTCTACAGCGAAGACTCGTACGACCTGTCGCGCGTTGGCCGCATGAAGGTCAACAGCCGCCTGAACCGTTCGGCCGGTACCGGCCCGATGGTGCTGACGGACGAGGACATCCTCGACACGATCAAGCTGCTGGTGAACCTGCGTAACGGCAAGGGCGAAGTGGACGATATCGACCACCTCGGCAACCGTCGCGTGCGTTGCGTCGGCGAACTGGCGGAAAACCAGTTCCGCGCCGGTCTGTCGCGTGTTGAGCGTGCCGTGAAGGAACGTCTGGGCCAGGCCGAGACGGAAAACCTGATGCCGCACGACCTGATCAACTCGAAGCCGATTTCGTCGGCGATTCGCGAGTTCTTCGGTTCGTCGCAGCTGTCGCAGTTCATGGACCAGACCAACCCGCTGTCGGAAGTCACGCACAAGCGCCGTATTTCGGCCCTGGGCCCGGGCGGTCTGACGCGCGAGCGTGCGGGCTTTGAAGTCCGTGACGTGCACCCGACCCACTACGGCCGCGTGTGCCCGATCGAAACGCCGGAAGGCCCGAACATCGGTCTGATCAACTCGCTGGCGCTGTACGCACAACTGAACGACTACGGCTTCCTCGAAACGCCGTACCGCAAGGTTGAAAACGGCAAGCTGACCGACCAGGTGGATTACCTGTCGGCCATCGAGGAAGGCAAGTACGTGGTGGCGCAGGCCAACGCGACGCTGGACAAGGACGGCAACCTGATCGACGAACTGGTCTCCGCGCGTGAAGGCAGCGAGCGTGAAACCCGTATGGTCACGCCGGACCGCGTGCAGTACATCGACGTGGCACCGTCGCAGATCGTGTCGGCTGCAGCTTCGCTGGTGCCATTCCTCGAGCACGATGATGCAAACCGTGCACTGATGGGCGCGAACATGCAGCGTCAGGCCGTGCCTTGCCTGCGCGCAGACAAGCCGCTGGTGGGTACTGGCGTCGAGCGCACCGTGGCAGTGGACTCGGGTACCGCCGTGCAGGCAACCCGTGGCGGCGTGGTCGACTACGTTGACGCGAACCGCGTGGTGATCCGCGTGAACGATGCCGAAGCCGTCGCTGGTGAAGTTGGCGTCGACATCTACAACCTGATCAAGTACACGCGTTCGAACCAGAACACGAACATCAACCAGCGTCCGATGGTCAAGGTTGGCGACATCGTTGCCCGCGGCGACGTGATCGCTGACGGCGCCTCGACCGACATGGGCGAGCTGGCGCTCGGCCAGAACATGCTGGTCGCGTTCATGCCCTGGAACGGCTACAACTTCGAGGATTCGATCCTGATCTCGGAGCGCGTCGTGGCTGAAGACCGCTACACCTCGATCCACATCGAGGAGCTGTCGGTCGTTGCTCGCGACACCAAGCTCGGACCGGAAGAAATCACGCGCGACATCTCGAACCTGGCCGAAGCCCAACTGGCTCGCCTGGACGAATCGGGCATCACGTACATCGGCGCAGAAGTGGAAGCCGGCGACGTGATGGTCGGCAAGGTCACGCCCAAGGGCGAGACCCAGCTGACGCCGGAAGAGAAGCTGCTGCGTGCGATCTTCGGTGAGAAGGCGTCCGACGTGAAGGACACCTCGCTGCGCGTGCCTTCGGGTATGAGCGGTACCGTGATCGACGTGCAGGTCTTCACGCGTGAAGGCGTGGTGCGTGACAAGCGTGCTCAGTCGATCATCGACGAAGAGCTGAAGCGCTACCGCCTGGACCTGAACGACCAGCTGCGTATCGTGGAAGGCGATGCCTTCCAGCGTCTGGAGCGTCTGCTGGTGGGCAAGGTTGCCAACGGCGGTCCGAAGAAGCTGGCCAAGGGCACCGCGCTTACGAAGGAATACCTGGCCGATCTGGACAAGTGGCACTGGTTCGACATCCGCCCGGCGGAAGACGAAGTCGCGCTGCAACTCGAAGCCGTGAAGGTTGCCATCGAGCAGAAGCGCCACGACTTCGACCTCGCGTTCGAAGAGAAGCGCAAGAAGCTCACGCAAGGCGACGAACTGCCGCCGGGCGTGATCAAGATGGTCAAGGTGTACCTGGCCGTGAAGCGTCGCCTGCAGCCTGGCGACAAGATGGCCGGCCGTCACGGTAACAAGGGTGTTGTGTCGAAGATCACCCCGATCGAAGACATGCCCTACATGGCCGACGGCACACCTGCCGACATCGTGCTGAACCCGCTGGGCGTGCCTTCGCGGATGAACGTGGGTCAGATTCTCGAAACCCACCTGGGCTGGGCCGCACGCGGTCTGGGTGAGCGCATCGGCAACATGCTCAAGGCGCAAGCCAAGGCTGCCGAGATCCGCAAGCTGCTGGGTCAGATCTACAACGAGAGTGGCAAGGTTGAAGATCTGGACAGCCTGTCGGACGCTGAGATCCTGGAGTTGGCCGAGAACCTGAAGAAGGGCGTGCCGTTCGCGACGCCGGTGTTCGATGGTGCGCATGAGGACGAAATCCGCCGCATGCTGGACCTCGCCTATCCGGAAGACATCGCGAAGGAGAAGGGCCTGACTGCTTCCAAGCAACAGGTCACGCTGTTCGACGGTCGCACCGGTGAAGCCTTCGAGCGTCCGGTCACGCTGGGCGTGATGCACATGCTGAAGCTGCACCACTTGGTCGACGACAAGATGCACGCGCGTTCGACCGGTCCGTACTCGCTGGTGACGCAGCAGCCGCTGGGCGGTAAGGCCCAGTTCGGTGGCCAGCGTTTCGGTGAAATGGAAGTGTGGGCACTCGAAGCGTACGGCGCGTCCTACGTGCTGCAGGAAATGCTGACCGTGAAGTCGGATGACGTGAACGGCCGGACCAAGGTGTACGAGAACATCGTCAAGGGCGAGCACTCGATCGATGCCGGCATGCCGGAATCGTTCAACGTGCTGGTGAAGGAAATCCGCTCGCTGGGTATCGACATCGACCTCGAGCGCAACTGAGCGCCGATGCGGTGAGGGCGTGGCGGCAACATCGCCATGCCCTGGTAACAGCAGCCATTGACGAAGATTTAGGGTCGGCGCCTTTGGGTCACACCAAGACGCCAGCCTCAAACTCAAGGAGTTTGGAATGAAAGCATTGCTCGACCTATTCCGTCAGGTACAGCAAGAAGAGCAGTTTGACGCGATCAAGATCGGCCTCGCGTCGCCTGAGAAAATCCGTTCGTGGTCGTTCGGCGAAGTCAAGAAGCCCGAGACCATCAACTACCGTACGTTCAAGCCCGAGCGTGACGGTCTGTTCTGCGCCAAGATCTTCGGCCCGATCAAGGACTACGAGTGCCTGTGCGGCAAGTACAAGCGCCTGAAGCACCGTGGCGTGATCTGCGAGAAGTGCGGCGTTGAAGTGACGCTGGCCAAGGTGCGCCGCGAGCGCATGGGCCACATCGAACTGGCTGCGCCGACCGCGCACATCTGGTTCCTGAAGTCGCTGCCGTCGCGTCTGGGCATGGTGCTCGACATGACGCTGCGTGACATCGAGCGCGTGCTGTACTTCGAAGCATTCGTCGTGGTTGAGCCGGGCATGACCGCGCTCAAGAAGAGCCAGATCATGTCGGAAGACGACTACCTGGCCAAGTGCGACGAGTACGGCGAAGGCGAATTCGTCGCCATGATGGGCGCCGAGGGCATTCGCGAGCTGCTGCGCGGTATCGACATCGAGAAGCAGATCGAGACGATCCGCGCCGAGCTGCAAGCTACGGGCTCGGAAGCCAAGATCAAGAAGTTCGCCAAGCGCCTGAAGGTGCTCGAGGCATTCCAGCGTTCGGGCATCAAGCCCGACTGGATGATCCTCGAAGTGTTGCCGGTGCTGCCGCCCGAGCTGCGTCCGCTGGTGCCGCTGGACGGCGGCCGTTTCGCCACGTCGGACCTGAACGACCTGTATCGCCGCGTGATCAACCGGAACAACCGTCTGAAGCGTCTGCTTGAGCTGAAGGCGCCGGAGATCATCGTGCGCAACGAAAAGCGCATGCTGCAGGAAGCAGTGGATTCGCTGCTGGACAACGGCCGTCGCGGCAAGGCGATGACCGGTGCCAACAAGCGTCCGCTGAAGTCGCTGGCTGAAATGATCAAGGGTAAGGGCGGTCGTTTCCGTCAGAACCTGCTGGGCAAGCGCGTGGACTACTCGGGCCGTTCGGTCATCGTGGTGGGCCCGACGCTGAAGCTGCACCAGTGCGGCCTGCCCAAGCTGATGGCGCTCGAGCTGTTCAAGCCGTTCATCTTCCACAAGCTGGAAACGATGGGCATCGCCACCACGATCAAGGCGGCGAAGAAGGAAGTGGAAAGCCAGACGCCGGTGGTGTGGGACATCCTCGAAGAGGTGATCCGCGAGCACCCGGTGATGCTGAACCGTGCACCGACGCTGCACCGTCTGGGTATCCAGGCGTTCGAGCCGGTGCTGATCGAAGGCAAGGCGATTCAGCTGCATCCGCTCGTCTGCGCGGCGTTCAACGCCGACTTCGACGGTGACCAGATGGCTGTTCACGTTCCGCTGTCGCTCGAAGCGCAGATGGAAGCGCGCACGCTGATGCTGGCGTCGAACAACGTGCTGTTCCCGGCCAACGGCGATCCGTCGATCGTGCCGTCGCAAGACGTGGTGCTGGGTCTGTACTACACGACCCGCGACAAGATCAACGGCCGCGGTGAAGGCATGACGTTCGCCGACATCTCGGAAGTGATCCGCGCCTATGAGAACAAGGAAGTCGAACTGGCTTCCCGCGTGAACGTGCGTATCACCGAGTATGAGCTGGTGAACCCGGAAGCCGACGGCGACGCCCGTTTCGCACCGAAGATCACGCTGCAATCGACCACGGTCGGCCGCGCGATCCTGTCGGAGATCCTGCCCAAGGGTCTGCCGTTCTCGGTGCTGAACAAGCCGCTGAAGAAGAAGGAAATCTCGCGCCTGATCAACACGGCGTTCCGCAAGTGCGGTCTGCGCGAAACCGTGATCTTCGCTGACAAGCTGCTGCAGTCGGGCTTCCGCCTGGCAACGCGCGCTGGTATCTCGATCGCCATCGACGACATGCTGGTGCCGCCGGCCAAGGAGAAGATCATCTCCGAGGCCGCCGCCAAGGTGAAGGAATACGACAAGCAGTACATGTCGGGTCTGGTGACGGACCAGGAGCGTTACAACAACGTCGTGGACATCTGGGGCGCCGCCGGCGACCAGGTGGGCAAGGCGATGATGGAGCAGCTCCAGACCGAAGACGTGGTCGACCGCAACGGCAACACCGTCAAGCAAGAGTCGTTCAACTCCATCTACATGATGGCCGACTCGGGCGCACGGGGTTCCGCAGCGCAGATCCGTCAGCTCGCCGGTATGCGTGGCCTGATGGCCAAGCCGGACGGCTCGATTATTGAGACGCCGATTACCGCGAACTTCCGCGAAGGCCTGAACGTTCTGCAGTACTTCATCTCGACCCACGGTGCACGTAAGGGTCTGGCTGATACGGCACTGAAGACCGCGAACTCGGGTTACCTGACCCGTCGTCTGGTCGACGTGACGCAGGATCTGGTGGTGGTGGAAGACGATTGCGGCACCTCCAACGGCGTGGCCATGAAGGCCCTGGTCGAAGGCGGTGAAGTGATCGAAGCCCTGCGCGACCGTATCCTGGGCCGCGTGGTCGTCAACGACGTGGTGAACCCGGAAACGCAGGAAACCGCGATCGAAGCCGGCACGCTGCTCGACGAAGACATGGTGGACCTGATCGACGCGCTGGGCGTGGACGAAGTGAAGGTTCGCACGCCGCTGTCTTGCGACACGCGTTACGGCCTGTGCGCCAAGTGCTACGGCCGCGACCTCGGCCGCGGTGTGCTGGTGAACTCCGGCGAAGCTGTGGGCGTGATCGCTGCGCAGTCGATCGGTGAGCCGGGCACGCAGCTGACGATGCGTACGTTCCACATCGGTGGTGCGGCATCGCGTGCGGCAGTGGCATCGAGCGTGGAAGCGAAGGCAACCGGTACCGTGCGTTTCACGGCGACCATGCGTTACGTCACCAACGCGAAGGGCGAGCAGATCGTCATCTCGCGTTCGGGCGAAGCGCTGATCACCGACGACCACGGCCGTGAGCGTGAGCGCCACAAGATCGTGTATGGCGCGACGCTGCTGGTCAAGGATGGTCAGTCCATCAAGGCCGGCACGCAGCTCGCCACGTGGGATCCGCTGACGCGTCCGATCATTTCGGAGTACTCGGGCACCATCAAGTTCGAGAACGTCGAAGAAGGCGTGACCGTCGCCAAGCAGATGGACGAAGTGACCGGTCTGTCGACGCTGGTTGTCATCGATGCGAAGCGTCGTACCGCTGCCACGAAGGGCATCCGTCCGCAGGTGAAGCTGCTCGACTCGTCGGGCGCGGAAGTGAAGATCCCGGGCACGGACCACTCCGTGACCATCGGCTTCCAGGTGGGCGCGCTGATCACCGTGAAGGACGGTCAGCAAGTGCACGTGGGTGAAGTGCTCGCACGTATCCCGACCGAATCGCAGAAGACGCGTGACATTACCGGTGGTCTGCCGCGTGTGGCCGAGCTGTTCGAAGCCCGTTCGCCGAAGGACGCCGCCGTGCTGGCGGAAGTCACCGGTACGACTTCGTTCGGTAAGGACACCAAGGGCAAGCAGCGCCTGGTGATTACGGATCTCGACGGCAATGCCCACGAGTTCCTGATCGCCAAGGAAAAGCAGGTGCTGGTGCACGACGGCCAAGTGGTCAACAAGGGCGAAATGATCGTTGAAGGCCCGGCCGACCCGCACGACATCCTGCGTCTGAAGGGCGTGGAAGAACTGGCGACCTACATCGTCGACGAAGTGCAGGACGTGTACCGTCTGCAGGGCGTGAAGATCAACGACAAGCACATCGAAGTGATTGTTCGTCAGATGCTGCGCCGCGTGCAGATCGTCGATACCGGTGACACCCGCTTCATCCCGGGTGAGCAGGTGGAGCGTTCGGACCTGCTCGACGAGAACGACAAGGTGATCGCGCTGGGCAAGCGTCCGGCGACCTACGAGAACCTGCTGCTGGGTATTACGAAGGCATCGTTGTCGACCGACAGCTTCATCTCGGCGGCGTCGTTCCAGGAAACCACGCGCGTGTTGACCGAAGCCGCCATCATGGGCAAGGTCGACGACCTGCGTGGTCTGAAGGAAAACGTCATCGTTGGCCGTCTGATCCCGGCCGGTACCGGCCTGGCCTACCACCGCGCCCGCAAGGCGAAGGAAGTGGCCGACCGCGACCGCGCTGCAGCGATTGCCGAAGAAGAAGCCGCTTCGATCTTCGAAACGCCTGCCGTCCAGCAAGAAGGCGACGCGTAAGCGAACGCAAGCAACACCATCAAAGCCCGGCCATGTGCCGGGCTTTTTTTTGCCCGCGTTCTTCTCCAGCGCTGTGTGCAGACATCAAAAACAACACCGGCGTCGCCCGATTCGTATTTTCTTGAGACGTTAACCCGCCTTAACATGCCAACCGCTATGATTTCGCGGTTATAGACCGGCACTTTTACAATCTGCGCGCCCTCCAGCGGAGCAGGTTCCAGCAAGTCGCCGGCCCCTCCAGTCTTGCCGACGATTCCTCCATGAAGCTCACACGCAAGCAGATCGCCGTTGGTGCGGTCGCCCTGGTCGTTGCCGGCGCGGCGGTGGTGCAGATGGTCTGGCACCCGTTTGGCCGTACGCGCGCGCTGCACGCCCGCCAGGTCCAGCTCGACCTGACATATCCCGATGCCCTGATCGACAGCCAGAGCCTGTCGCAACTGCCGCGTGACGTGCTGCGCGTGCCGCTCCTGCGCGACGTGTTGACCGAAGATTTCGTCGCTTATTACGAAGGCAACGAAGACCGGCTCTCGGTGGCCGGTGCGCTGCGCCGCCTTGCGTACGAGCAGAAGCTCGACCTGGCCGAGACGGTGCTCAAGCACGTGTTTGACGAGCCCGCCCGCGTGATGCTGTGGCGTGGCCCGGACGACAAGCTGCGCTATTGGGTGCTCTCGATGCAGCGCAACGGCTTGGCCAAGGCGCTCGAAGCCGTGGCCACCGTGGCGACGAGCGACGCGCAGCTCAGCAAGGTCGCCGATGGGCTGGGCGATTCGGGCGCGCCGGTCTATGCGCTCAGGCTTTCGGCCACGCGTTCGATCCTGATTGCCAGCAAGGGCGACCGGCTGATCGCGCTGTCCGAGCCGGGCATGCTGCTGGACAAGGACGGCAAGCCGATTTCCAAGCAGGCGAACGCGCTGGCGGCCCTGTTCTCCGACGATGCTGGCAAGCGCAATGTGCAAGGCACGGCGTACGCGCTGCCCGCGCAGGAGCCGACGGGCCATCACGTTGTGGTGAGCGCCAACTATCTGTCGTTCGGTTATCAGCAATACTTCCCCGGCATTGAAGCGCTGCGTTTCGACTTCGGTTCGGCCAAGGACGGCGCGGGCAACGGCTGGCAGAGCGCCGCGCTCATCGACCCGACCCGGCTTTCTGCCAAGTGGGACAACGCCGGCCTGTGGCGTGCGCTGCCGTCTGATCCTGCTGCGTGCGCGACGCTGCCGGTCGACTGGAAAGCCGCCGGCACGCTGTTGAAGTCCGTGGCCGGCGACGCCAAGGAGATCAGCGAAGCCGCCGCGCATGTCGGCGATGCATTTGCGGGGCCGGCGGCAGCATGCTGGTACGGCAAGTCGTCGCTGGTGGCGCCGTTGTTCGTGGCGAAGCTGTCGTCGGCGTCGCAGGCCGAGGCGGTCAAGCCGGCCATGGCAGCACTGTTTGGCCAGATCGTCGGTTCGTATGAAACCAAGGCGCAGTCCGACGACAAGTCCGGTCCGTACAAGCGCCTGCCGGTGACGACAAAGCAAGGGCCCGCCAATGCCACGCTGTGGCAGCGCCCGGTCAGCGCGCGCTACGGTACCGCGCAATCGGCGGGAGCACCGTTTGCGGCGCAACTGTCAGCCGATCGCTACTTCCCGGTCACGCTGGCCATTGCGGGCGATGTGGTCGTGTTCTCGCCGGACGCGCGTCTCGTCGAAGACGCCCTGGCGGTGCTCGCCAAGCGCTTCCCCGCCGTGGCCGATAGCTTGCCGAAGGACAAGACCGATCGCATCGTTCTGACGATGACGCCCGCATCGCTCGCGCCGCTCGTCCGCCGCGAAGCCGGTGCCGCGCTGCCGGCCGACCAGGAAGCGGTGTTCTTGAACGCCGCGCAGACGCATCTGTTTCCGAAGCTCAAGGCGTTGTCGCGCTATGCGCCGGTATCGCTGGCGTTGGATGGCGGTGTGCCGTCGGCGCGCGGTTGGGTGCCGGTGACGTGGCTCTCCAGCGGACGCGGTCTGCCTGCCGGTGGAGACGGAACGCCGCCGCCGGCTGACGCAACGGCAGCGCAAGCCCCTGCGGCGAATGCGCCGACCACAGCGGCTGCGGCGGCCGCCTCCGAAGACAACACCAGCACGCAGCAATGACGTTGCGCACCCAGGCCGCCGCGTTGAACCGCCGCCGTTGGTTGACGGCGGCGAGCGCCTGCCTGCTCGCTCCGTCTGTACATGCGCTGTCGGGCTGGGCCGACACGGCTCCGGCGGATGCCGATGCCCTTACTGCGGACCAATCCAGCGTGTTCCGGGCGTGGTTCGTCCGCATCGTCAACGAGCAGCTTCGCCAAGGCCCCAACCCGCGCTGGACACATCGCGACTGTGCCGGCCTCGTGCGCTTTGCCGCCGGCGAGGCGCTGCGCACGCACGACGCCCGGTGGCTGCGCGCCAACGGCATGCGCGACGCGGAATCCGCACGACAACTGCCGCCCGAACTGAATCTCACGCCTGCCCAGCGCACGCTCACGCAGCGGTGGACGCGCTTCGATGGCAGCACCGGGGCGTATGTCTCGGCGCTTGGGCTCATCCAGCAGAACAGCCGCTTCATCGCCAAGGATGTCAACCAGGCACTCCCGGGCGATCTGCTCTTCTTCGATCAAGGCGACGACCAGCATCTGATGATCTGGATGGATCGCTACATCGCTTACCACACCGGCACCGTCACCCGCACCGACAACGGCCTGCGCGCGGTCCCGGTTTCTGAACTGATGCAATGGAAAGACTCGCGCTGGCAGCCGCAGAGCGGCAACCCCAACTTCATCGGCGTGTTTCGTCTGGCCTTTTTGACACGGTAGAAAAACTCATGCGCAACCGTTGGCTGTCGTTCAATCTCGTTGCCGCCGTCTGCGTGACGGCGCTGGCGTTGGTCGCTTCGGTGCCCGCAGCGCACGCGGCTGACGCGCCGGAAGCGCCGAACCCCACACTGTTCGACGTGCCGGGCAGCGGCTACGAGCCGATCAAGGGGCAGCCGTTCTTCCTGCTCTCCGATGCGAGCTACGGCACCGATCAGGAAGCGCTGGTCCGCCTCGAAGCCCCGGGGCGCGAATACAAGGACGAACTCTCCCGCTACGGCGGCGCAGACATCCTCGTCTACCGCGTGCCGCAGCCGCTGGAATTTCTGAAGGCGCAGAAGAACCTGCACCGCATCGACGTCAAGGCCAACTACACGGGCGAAGGCCTGGCCAACACGCTCGCCTATCTGTGGGACAACTGGACGCGCCAAGCCCGCCGTGCCTGGCAGCGCGTGTTGTCGTTCGCCACACGCAGCAAGGCCGTGGAGACCGCGCCGCAGTTCAGCATGGGCGACCAGATGACCGCGCCCACGCGCTTCTCGAACAACCCGCAGTACGCGCCGCTCAAGGGCTACGAGCTGCTGGGCCGATTCCGCTACCCGATCTGGGATGCCAAGCCGATCGCGCCGCCCAAGGACGTGAAGCTCGAAGGCAGCAGCAGCGAATGGATGCCGCAGAACGCCGGCAACGTGATGATCCCGGTTGGCAAGCTGCCGGCGGGTTTGTACATCGTTGAAGCTGTGATTGGCGCGTACCGTGCGCACACGCTGCTGTTCGTGTCGGACACCGTGGCCGTCACCAAGGGCACTTCGCAGGGGATGATGGTGTGGACGGCCGAGCGCAAGAGCGGCAAGCCTGTTGCGGGCGCATCGGTGAGCTGGACCGACGGCGTAGGCGTGCTCGCCTCCGGTACCACCGAAGCCGACGGCACGGCCGACCTGCGCCACGTCTCGCCCGAACGCAGCTACGTGATCGGCAACGACCGCGCGGGCGGCGTGTTCATCTCCGAGAATTTCTATTACGACAGCGAGATCTACAACACCAAGCTGTATGCCTTTACCGATCGCCCGCTGTATCGCCCGGGCGACGAGGTGAGCGTCAAGTTCATCGGCCGCAACTTCAAGAACGCGACCGAATCGACCGTGCCGGCGGCTGGGGACATCAAGCTGCAAGTGCTCGACCCGAATGGTGCGCCGGTGGCCACGTCGACCACGCGCCTGACGGGCGAGGCGGGCGCCGATGCGCGCTTTACGCTGCCGTCCAACGCACCGGCCGGCGGCTACTCGCTGCGCTTCGACTACAACGGCGGCACATACGGCGGTGCCTTCCGCGTAGCCGAATACATCAAGCCGCACTTTGACGTGAACCTGTCGCTGGACAAGGCGAGCTACGGCACGGGCGAAGCGGTCAAGGGCAAGATCAGCCTGCGCTATCCGGATGGCAAGCCGGTCAAGAACGGCAAGGTGTCGGTCAGCCTGCGCGCGCAACAGGTGACGATGGTGGAGGGCGAGCTGCGCTACGCGGGCCTGTTTCCCGTCAAGCTGAAGCAGCAGGAGCTGACCACCGACGGCGACGGCAACGCCAAGCTGGAACTGCCCGCCGCCAAGGAACCGAGCCGCTACGTGGTGACCGTGTTTGCCAACGACGGCGCAGCGTACCGCGTGAAGGTCACGCGCGAATTGCTGATCGCACGTGGCGCCACGCCGTACAAGCTGTCGACCACGTCGAACTTCACCACGCCGGGGCAGAACGTGTCGTTCACGCTCACGCCGATGCCGGTTGTCGGTGGCGCAAGCGGTGCCAGCGCGCCGCCCGCCAAGTGGGATCTGGTGCGCCTGGAAACGCGCACGCGCACCGAAGGCACGCTGGCGCCGGATGCCAAGGGCAATGCCACGTTCCCGGTCAAGTTTGACCAGCCGGGTTCGTACACGCTGTCGGTGCGCGATGCGGCCGGCAACCTGCTCGCCGCATCGAGCCACTGGGTGGCCGGCGACGGCGTGCAGACCGTGCCGGGCAATATCGAAATGGTGTTCGACCGCGATCGCTACCAGATTGGCGACACGGCTGAAGCGCTGATCACATTCCCGCTGCCGGTGGACGATGCGTTGCTCACGCTGGAGCGCGACAAGGTCGAGCGCCACGCGCTGCTCACGCGCGGCGGCGAATGGCTGAGCCTGCAGAAGGTCACGCCGTCGCAATACCGCGCGCGCATCAAGATCGGCGCGGAGTTCGCCCCCAACATGACGTTCTCGGTGCTGTACGTGCGCGACGGCGACATGGTGTTCCAGAACGCCGGCATCGTCGTCACGCAACCGACGCTGGACTTGGGCGTGCATGCCGACAAGGCCGTCTACGCTCCGGGCGAGACCGTTACGCTGGACCTGACCAGCGCGCTGGCGGGCAAGCCCGTGCCGGCCAACCTGACCGTCTCGGTGGTCGACGAAATGATCTACGTGCTGCAGCCAGAAGTGGCGCCCAGCATCGTCGACTTCTTCTATCACCCGCGCCGCAACAGCGTGCGCACCACATCGAGCCAGAGCTTCATCAGCTACGACCTTGCGCTCGCCTCGCTGCCGGGCAAGCCAGGCGGCACGTATGGCCGTCACAACGAGCGCGGCGTGAAGGTACTCGAACGCCCGCGCCGCGATGAGAAGGACACCGCAGCCTGGGTCGCCAATCTGCAGACCGGCGCCGATGGCCGTGCGCGCATGACCTTCAAGATGCCGGATTCGCTGGCGCGCTGGCGCATCACCGTGCGCGCCGTGTCGACCACCGGTGCATCGGACGGCATCGTTGGCCAGCGCACGGCGAGCATCCGCTCCGACAAGCCGCTGTACCTGAAATGGACGGGCCCGCAGCGCTTCCGCGAAAGCGATCAGCCGCGCCTGGACATGGTGGCCTTCAATCAGACCGACAAGGACATCACCGCCGACTGGATCGTCTCGGGCGCTGGCCTGAACATCAACCAGCGCGTGACGCTCAAGCGTGGCGCCAACTACCTGCGCGCACCCGTCACGGCGCTGCAGGCGGGTGTCGTGAATGCCGAGCTGAAGCAGGACGACAAGGTTTCGGACCGTCTGCAAACCACGCTCAAGCTGGACGCAACGGGCTGGCTGGCCGACCGTGAAAACGTCGTCCCGCTCACGCAGTTGCAGGGCACGCGCCTGCCGCTTGGCCTGCCGGCCGATGCGCGCGACGTGCGCCTGCGCGTGGTCGGCAACACAGCCAGCCAGTTCGCCCGCGTGGCGGATGACCTGATCGAATATCCGTATGGTTGCGCCGAACAGACCGCCAGCCGCCTGATCCCGCTGGCAATTGCTCAGCAAAGTCTCGCGGCCACCGGCACGCGACTGGGCGACGGCGGCCCGGCCGGCACGCAAGGCGTCGACGCGCTGCTGCGCACGCAACGCCAGCGTCTGGCACTGCTGGCCGGCACCAACGGCACCTTCGGCTGGTGGGGCGAGCTGACCACCAGCAGCGCGCTGATCACGTCGTATGCGTATTACGCGGATTGGCTCGCCAGCCGCTCGGTCGGCATCAGCCTGCCGGCAGACAACTGGAAGCAGGTGCTCGAAGCCTACAAGCGCACCAGCCAGAACGAGCCGCTGCTGCACCGCGCGCTGGCGCTGTGGTTTGCCAACGAGATGGGCCTGCCGGTGGCAACACCTCTGTCGGGCGTGGCGAACGAGCTTGCGCCCAGTGGCGGCAAGGCGGCCAAGGCCCCGGCCGATGCCGATCCTGCAGCGGGTGACAGCCTGATCTTCGTGGCGCCGGATTCGCCGCGCGGCCGCCAGGTGGCGACGGTGCTGACGGCACAACTGATGCGCCAAGTCGGCCAGCCGGTGCCGGAAGCGCTGGTCTCTGCTGACATTGCTGCCCGCAATGCGCTGGCCGCCGACACCTCGCCGCTGGTGCAAAGCCTCCTGCTGATGGGCGGCGGGCGCTCGGCTGCCGATCCGGGCCCGCTGCTGGCCCGCGCCAGCGCTGCCATGCCGACGATGGATCGCGCTGTGGCGCTGGTCTGGCTGCAGAAAGGTCTGGGCGGCCTGCAAGGCGCCAGCGTTGCGGCCATCCAACCGGCTGTTGCGGCTGGTGGCTGGCAGGCGACGCGCTCTCCGGTCGGTGTGCCGACGTGGCGCTGGACCGGCGCGCAAGTGCCCGCCGCGTTGGACCTGACGGCGGCTCCGACCGACGTGACCACGCAATCGGCCATCGTGTCGTACCGCAGCCGCGCGGCCGAGGCCTCCAAGCTGCCGATCACGGTGGAGCGCAAGCTGTACCGTCTGGAGCCGATCGACAGCGCGCCCGCCAAGGCCGATCCGAAGGCGCCCAAGCAGCCGGCGGCCGACGCTACCAGCAGCGGCATCGCCTTTACCGCCAAGCCGGTCAAGCCGGGCGACACGCTCGACAGCAATGCACTCTACGTCGACGAGGTGGTGCTGACTCCACGCCAGGGCACGTACCGCTACGGCCTGGTCGAAGTGCCACTGCCGCCGGGCGCCGAAGTGGAAGCCACCACGTGGGGCATCCAGATCGACGGCCTGAAGGGCGAGCCGAACGAAGGCAACGGCGCGCAGGCGTTCGAGCGCAAGGCCGCGTACGAAATGGGCCAGCTCTCGTACAACCAGCCGGTGCCCGCGCTGGAGCGCCCGACCGTGCTGCGCCAGCTGGTGCGCTTCTCGCTACCGGGCCGCTTTGCGTTGCCGCCGGTGCGCTACTTCCGCATGTACCAGCCGGAAGCCAAGGCGTTCCAGGGCGACGGCAAGACGGCCAGCTATCCGTTCAAGGTGGAGTGATCTGGCGATGCCTTCCCGCCTGCTCGCGCGTGGTGTGCTGACCGGCCTGTTCTGGGCTGCCGGCGCCTGCGTGCTTGCCGGGCAGGCTGGGCACGCCATCGCCGCGCCGGTTGGCCAGCCCGTTCCGCAGCTGCGATATGCCGCTTTGCAAGGCGACGAAGCCAAGCTCTGGCAATTCGGCGCTGACCCGGCCGGCGGTATGCCGCAAGCCACCGCCTTGCCGCGCGACGCCGAAACACCGCTCGGCAGCGTCTGGAAGCTCTTCGTCTACAGCTACCTCGTCTCGCGCCGCATCAGCACGCCCGACTACACGTGCCACGGCAACGACGCCGAAGAGGTCTACTGCTGCACCGCCGGCAACAGCATCGACCGCGAGCGCGCGCTCATCCAGTCGTGCGGACGCTATTTCGAACCGGCGCGTCTCGGGCTGGACCGCGCGGATTGGCGCCGCTTCTGGCAGCATGCAGGATCACCCGCATGGTTGCGCGATCTGCGCGCCATGCAACCGACGCATCGCGTGCCGGTCGCCGATCTGCTCACCGCGTTGCGCACCGTCCCGGCCGATGGGCGCGAAACTGCCGCGCAAACGCTCGTCTCCGTGCTGACCGTCGGGCGTGGCGAGGGCACGGTGTCGGACTTCGGCGGCCTGCTGCGCGCCAAGACGTGGACGATGCCCGACCCGCAGCGGCCCGGCGCGTCGATCGGCGGGGCAGCGGGCTGGCTAGCCGACGGCACGCCCGTCTGGCTCGGCGGTGCCGGGTCGAGCAACCAAGTGCTGGCCGCTGCCGCACCGCGCCTTACGCCGCTGATCGAACAGACGCCCGTGCCCGACGACGATGCCTGTGTCGTGGTGGACTTCTTTGCGCGCTATCCGATTCGCGAGGTGCGCGACGCCAGCGGCAAGCCGGTCGCCGCCGGTCGCCTGGAAGGCCGCTACGCCGTGCGCTTCGTCAATGGCAACACGCTGCCGATCGAGAGCCGGGGCGAGTTGACGCTCGCGCGCCAGAACAACGTGCCCGTCATCACCGGCCGCCTGGGCATGAACGACTACGTGGCGCGCGTGGTCGAGCGCGAAGGGGAACTCGCCGAGCCGCAGGCCGCGCGTGCGTTGGCCGTGGCGGCGCGCAGCTATCTCGTGCAGCACGCCTCGCGTGACAAAGGCTGCTACCGCATCGCCGACAGCTCGCGCACGCAGCGCGTGCTGCCGCGCCCGCCGCTGGCCGCTGCGCGCAACGCAGCCGAATTTACCGACGCGCTGGTGCTGAGCGGTCAGTCCGTGCAGTACCACGGCACCATCAGCGCGCGCGGCCAGATGAGCTGGACCGCGGCGCGTGCCGCTGCTCAACGTGGCCAGGGGTTCGACGCCATCCTCGCGCAGTGGTGGCCGCAGGCGACGCTTACGTCGTTCCAGAGCCCGGTGGCGGGGGATTGCTCTCCGGTGGCGGGTGCGCAGCAGTGGCTGCAGGCGCGCGCGCCGGGTTGGTCGGCGCGCCTAGCTGCCGAGCCCGGTTACGAGACACCGCCGCTGCCCGCCGTGTGCGTCGTGCACGAAGGTCGGCCCTACGCAGACGCGCGCCGAAACCGGCTCTACGTGCACCGGCTTGCCACCGAAGAAGACCGCATCGCGCTGACGCACGAATATCTGCACCTCGCTTTTGCGCGGCACCCGCGCGGGCAGGACGAACAGTTTGTCGAGGCGATGGCGCGTCGCCTGATCCGAGGGGAGGGTTTGCTGTGAAGAGTGGGATGACGCGCTTGGCGCTGGGCACCGTTGCGCTGCTGCTGGCCGCTTCGGCGCTGGCTGAGCCGGTGGCCGATCTGGAAGGGCCGATCGGCGGCTGGCGCAACAGCAAGCTGACCAACGAGCTGGAGCAATACACCGCGGCGTATCCAAAACCGCCCGTGGACCGCGGCGCGCAAAAGTACCGCACGCTCATCGCCGGACGCATTCGCGCGGCCGGCAAGCAGCGCCGCCCGCCGGTGCTCGTCGTCAATGGCAACGCGATGCCGCTGTATGGCGATGGCGAAGGGCGCTTCGCGCGCCCTTGGGCGTTCGGCCCGGGCTCGAACAGCGTCGAAATCGTCAGCGCCGACGGCCAGTCGCGCCAACGCCTGCAGTTCTACGAGGCCGACACCACCAAGACGTCGGCCAAGCTGCGCGCCATCCTCACGTGGGACGACCCGCGCGCCGAGGTCGACATGCATGTCATTTCGCCGATTGGCGATCATGCGTTCTGGGCGCAGCCGCTGCTGTCTGACGGCGGCGGGCTCGACGTGGACAGCGTCGACGGCGCCGGCCCGGAGATCTTCTCGACCGCCGCGCCGCGTCCTGGCGTGTGGCTGTTCTACGTGAACTACTGGGGCAACTTCAATGCCGGCGGCTACAACTTCGACGAAAAGGCGCACGACCGCGATCTCATCACCGCGCAACTGACGCTGATCTATAACGAGAACACGCCCAACGAGCGGCGCGAGTTCGTCAGCGTGCCGCTGCGCAAGATCGGCGAGCTGGCGCTGATGAAATCGATCCGCTTCTGACGTGACGCACATGATGCCTTCCACTTTCCGTCTCGCCGCTGCCATTGCACTGGCCACGTTTGCGGCCGCTGGCGGCGTGCTTGCGCAAACCGACGCCGGGAATATCGAGATCACCGCGCCGCTCAACGGCTGGCGCAATTCGGCTGGCGACGAATCCCGCTACACGCAGGACGTGCATTACCCGGCGGTGTCGGTGTCGACGCCGCAAGGGCAGGGCATTGCGGCGATGATTGCCGGGCGCATCCGCAATCAGCCGAAGGCTGCCGCAGCAACGGAAGAAAACAAGCCGCGCCGCCGCCGTGGCGCCGATGGCTCGTCGGTGGGCACGCTGATCGTCAACGGCGTGGCCATGCCGCAGCGTATCGAGGCCGACGGCACGTTCTCGCGCCCGTACGCATTTGGCGCGGGCAGCAACAGCGTCGAGGTGCGCAGCGCGCGCGGTGACGCCAAGCGCGTGCAGTTCTACGACAGCTACACCGGCAAGCAGCGTCCGCGTTTGCGCGTGGTCCTGTCGTGGGACACCGACGGCACCGATCTCGACCTGCATGTCATTTCGCCCGACGGACAGCACGCCTGGTACGGCAACCGCGTGGTCGAAAACGGCGGCGCGCTCGACGTGGACGTCACCACCGGCTATGGTCCGGAAATCTATTCGAACCCGGCCCCCGTGCCCGGCACGTATCTCGTCTATGTGAATTACTACGGCAGCGGCAATGACCGCAGCGCGATCACGACCGCCACCGTCACCATCATCACCGACGAGAACACGCCATCCGAGCGCCAGCAGACGTTTGTCGTGCCGATGCGCAAGGCCGGCGATCTGACGCTGCTACGCAGTTTCACAATGAAATAGGATCTCCATGGACACGCAGACCGTTGCCGCCTACGACGCGCTCGCCGAAACCTTCGCGCAGGAGTGGCGCGACCAGCCGGCGCCTGAAGACCTGTACGCGCTGCTGCGCCGCGAGTTCAAGGCAGGCGGTGCCACCGCCGACATCGGCTGCGGCGCAGGGCGCGAGGTGGCGTGGCTCAATGCCAACGGTTATCCGGCGGTCGGTTACGACGCGTCTGCCGCGCTGCTGGAAGCGGCACGCGAGCAATATCCGGGGCTGTCGTTCCGGCAAGCGCTCTTGCCTGAATTGGTCGGTATTGCTGAAGGCGCGTTCGACAACGTCATCTGCGAGACCGTCATCATGCATTTGCCGCCCGAGCAGATTGGTGCGGCGGTGGAGCGCCTGGTGTCGTTGCTCCGCCCGGAGGGCACGCTGTACCTGAGCTGGCGCGTCACGCCTGAGGCCGATCAGCGCGATGGGCGCGGCCGGTTGTTCACGTCGTTCGATGCGGCGCCCGTGCGCGAGGCGCTGGCTGGCACCGAGCTGGTTTTCGACGAAGCGGCTGTCAGTCAGTCGTCGGGGCGGACGATCCATCGCATCGTTGCGCGCAAGGTCTGATCGCGGCGTTTCCGACAATCCGACTGTCCTGATTGACCACCCGTCGGCGGGGTTTGTCACAATAGCGGTTTCGCCCAGCCCGCGCGTGACACCGCGCGCACCCGCCGCCCCGATGTACGACTCCCCCGCCATAGACCACGCGCTGCAGGCGCTGCCCGAAGACACCGCCGCCGCCACGCATGCGGTGCTGCACGATGTGTTCGGCTACAGCGCCTTCCGCGGCCCGCAGGCGGAGATCGTCACCCATGTGGCAGACGGCGGCGATTGCCTCGTGCTGATGCCCACCGGCGGCGGCAAATCCCTCTGCTACCAGATTCCGGCGCTCGTGCGGCATCGGCGCGGGCAGGGCGCCGGCATTGTCGTGTCGCCGCTGATTGCGCTGATGCAGGATCAGGTGGCCGCGCTGGAAGAGGCTGGCGTGCGCGCCGCGTACCTCAACTCCGCGCTGACGGGCGCCGAGGCCGCGCAGGTCGAGCGAGACCTGGCTGCGGGGCGGCTGGATCTCGTCTACGTCGCGCCCGAGCGGTTGATGACGCCGCGCTTCCTCGACTTGCTCGAGCGATCGCGCATCGGCCTGTTCGCCATCGACGAAGCGCACTGCGTGTCGCAGTGGGGGCACGATTTCCGGCCGGAGTACATCCAGCTTTCCGTGCTGCACGAGCGTTTCCCGCACGTGCCGCGCATTGCGCTCACCGCCACGGCCGACGCCGTCACGCGCGACGAGATCGTTGAACGGCTGGCGTTGACGGACGCGCGCGTCTTCCTCTCCAGCTTCGACCGCCCGAACATCCGCTACACCATCGTCGAGAAGGACAGCGCGCGTCAGCAACTGCTGCGCTTCATCCGCGCCGAACACATGGACGGTGACACCTGCGACGCCGGCATCGTCTACTGCCTGTCGCGCAAGAAGGTGGAAGAGACCGCGCAGTGGCTGGCCGAGCAGGGCATCCGCGCGCTGCCGTATCACGCCGGGATGGACTCCGAAGTGCGTGCCCGCCATCAGGCGATCTTCCGCAAGGAGGAGGGCGTCGTGATGGTGGCGACCATCGCCTTTGGCATGGGCATCGACAAGCCCGACGTGCGTTTCGTTGCGCATCTGGATTTGCCCAAGAGTCTGGAAGGCTATTACCAGGAAACCGGTCGCGCTGGCCGCGACGGCATGCCGGCCAACGCGTGGATGGCATATGGCCTGGCCGACGTCGTGCAGCAGCGCCGCATGATCGACGAGTCCGACGCGGACGATGCGCACAAGCGCGTATCAACCGCCAAGCTCGAAGCGCTGCTCGGCCTGTGCGAAGCCGCAAGCTGCCGCCGTGTGGCGCTGCTCGCGTACTTTGGTGAAAGCAGCCAGCCGTGCGGCAACTGCGATACGTGCCTGACTCCGCCGCAAACCTGGGACGCCACGCGTGAGGCGCAGATGGCGCTGTCCTGCGCATACCGCGTGCAGCAGGCCAGTCGCGTGAGCTTTGGCGCTGGCCAGCTCATCGATATCCTGCGCGGCAACGCGACCGAGCGCATCAAACAGTGGCACCACGAGACGCTCTCCACCTTCGGCATCGGCAGCGATTTGTCAGAAGCCGCGTGGCGCGGCGTGTTCCGACAGCTGGTCGCGCAGGGTTTGTTTGCAGTGGATCACGGCGGCCACGGCGCGCTCATCCTGACCGACGCCGCGCGCCCCGTGCTCAAGGGCGCGCAGTCGGTGATCCTGCGCCGTCAGGCCGAGAAGGTGCGCGGCGCGTCGTCATCGTCGACGAAGAAGGAGCGTCGCGCCGATCCGGCCGCTGAGCTTTCCGCCGAGGCGCAGGTGCGTTGGCAGGCGTTGCGGGCCTGGCGTACGCAGGCCGCGCGTGAGCACAGCGTGCCCGCATATGTGATTTTTCACGACGCCACACTCGCGCGCATTGCCGAGACCGATCCGGATTCGCGCGAGGCGCTCGGCGAGCTGCCGGGCATTGGCATGGCAAAACTGGACCGCTACGGCCAGGCGCTGCTCGACGTGCTGGAGAAATGCCGCGAGCAGGCTTAAGCGGACGGCGGCAATGGACCCATCACGCCGCTGCTGCGGATATGGTCACTCAGGAAATCGACAAACGCCCGTACCTTCGGCAGCAGATGCACGCGCTGGGTGAAGACGGCGTGCAACGGCACCTCGCGCGCCGCGTAGTTCGTCAGCACCGCCTGCAGCCGGCCGGCGGCAATATCGTCGCGCACGAGATACGCCGGCCCCAGCGACACGCCTAGCCCTGAACGCGCTGCCTCGCGCAGCACAAGGCTGTTGTTGGCCAGCATCGAGCCATTTACATGAGCGATGTGGCGCTGGCCGGCTGCGTCCGTCAGCACCCAGTCGTGCGGTCCGTCGTAATTGGCGTAGACGAGGCAGTTGTGATTGCGCAAATCCTCCGGCGATTGCGGAATCCCCCGCTCGCGAAAATACGACGGCGCGCCGTAGATGGCGTGCGCGCAACTCGCCAGTCGCCGCGCCACCAGCGAAGAATCCTCCAGCATGCCGATGCGGATCGCCACGTCGATGCGCCCGGCGACAAGATCCGCGTAGCGATCGTTCATGTCCAGATCGATCTGCACGGCGGGGTAGCGCGCCTGGAATGCGCCCAACAGCGGCGCCAGCAATGTCACCGCAAACGAAGCTGGCGCCGACACGCGCAACGTGCCGCGCGCCTCATCGCGCAAGGCGCTCACGGCCTGCTCCGCTGCATCGACGAGCGCCAGACCCTCGCGGCTTTTCTCGAAGAACGCCGCGCCCGCTTCGGTGAGCGACAGGCGCCGCGTTGTCCGTTGCAGCAGACGTGTCTGAAGCCGAGCCTCCAGCCGCGCCAGCGCCTTGCTGATCACACCGCGCGACATGCCCATCGCATCTGCCGCCGCCGACAAGCTACCGCGCTCCACCACCTGCACGAAGATCATCACGTCAGAGAGTCGATCCATATTTGCGCACTTGCGGAAACAATATTGCGCTAGAGGCTACCTTAATCTGCGCGAATCGGCTGGCTACGATGGGCGCTCCCATCCCTCGCCCTGTTCATCATGACTACCGAAGCTCCTGCCGTTACCGTGTCCAACCCGCCAGTTGCCGACCGGCTGCCCCGCGGCGCCACACCGTTGTTTGCCGCCGCCGTCGGGCTCATCGTCATCAACCTGTTCGGCATCCAGCCGCTCGTTGCCGAGATCGCTGCGAGCATCGGTTGGACCACGGCCGCCACCGGGCTGCTGGTGACCGCCACGCTCGTCGGCTACGGCATCGGCCTGTTGCTGCTGATGCCGCTGACCGATCTGCAGGACAACCGCGCGCTCGCCTCGCGCACGCTTTGGGGCGCGGTGGCTTCGCTGGCGCTGACCACGGTTGCGCAGAGTGGCCAAGTGCTGATGCTGGCCGCCTTTGCCATTGGCCTGACGTCGACGGTCATTCAGATGCTGATCGCGCTGGCGGGGCGCCTCGCCGCAGACCACCGGCGCGGCCGCGTGCTCGGCGACATCATGATCGGCCTGAACCTGGGCATCCTGCTGTCACGCCCGGCGGCCAGCCTGATCGCGGCGCAATGGGGCTGGCGCGCGTTCTACGGCGCATCTGCGGTGGCGATTGCCGTGCTGGCCGTCCTTCTGCCGCGCGTGATGCCGACCTTCGTGCCGCCGCGTGCGCTGTCGTATGGCGCGTTGCTCAAGTCGTATGGCCATCTTCTGCGCAGCGAACCGGTATTGCGTCGCCGCGCCGCCACGCAAGCTTTGCTGATGGCGGCCTTCACGCTGTTCTGGACCGCTGTTGCATTGCGGCTGGCGGCAGTGCCGTTCCTCCTTACCCAGAACGGCATCGGCATCTTTGCGCTGTGCGGCGCGGCCGGCGTCGTGGCGGCGCCCATCGCCGGACGGCTGGCCGATCGCGGCTTGGTGCGCGTTGGCACGCTGCTCGCGCATGGCAGCGCGGCGACGGGTCTGCTGTTGGCGCTGGCTTCGGCGCTGCTGCCGGGCCTGAGCGTTTCCGTCATGTTGACAATGCTGGTGGCTGCGGCGCTGCTGCTCGACTTCGGTGCCATCGGCGACCAGGCGCTCGGCCGCTACATGGTGAACACCCTGTCACCGGAGATTCGCGGGCGCGTGAATGGTCTGTACACCGGCGCGTTCTTCTTTGGTGCAGCTGCAGGCGGTGGACTGGCCGGCGTGGCTTGGGCGAGCGCGGGCTGGATCGGCGTATCCGTTCTGGCGCTTGGGTTTGTGGCGACGGCCGCACTCGTCTTTGTTTGGCCTGCGCGTGCTTCGCGTGCCATCGGCGCCACACCGCGCCGCTGCTGATTGCCTGCGCGCGTCGCCAGAGAGGCGGCGCGCTTGACGCTTGCAAGGCAGGCCGCTATAGTGCCAGATTCGAGTTTTTGGCTTCTGGTTTCGCGCGTCCATGCCCGGCAAAGCGCTGTGCAAGACATCTGAACCAGACGGGCTCGCGCTCTTTGGTCTTGATCTGTTCCCGCAGGTCCTCCCTTCAGAGCGTTCTGCTCGCCACTTCCATAAAACCCGATTGCGCCGTCCGCCTCACAAATGAGGCGTTCACGTTATGTGAACCGGCGATTTTTCAAAAACCAAGCTGGATTGAACAATGCCAACCATCAATCAACTGGTTCGCAAGCCCCGCGTCTCGGAAAAGCTGAAGAGCAAGAGCCCGGCACTTGAGAACTGCCCACAGCGTCGCGGCGTGTGCACCCGCGTGTACACCACGACGCCGAAGAAGCCGAACTCGGCACTGCGTAAGGTCGCCAAGGTGCGCCTGACCAACGGTTTCGAAGTCATTTCGTACATCGGCGGTGAAGGCCACAACCTGCAAGAACACAGCGTCGTGCTGATCCGCGGCGGCCGTGTGAAGGACTTGCCGGGTGTGCGTTACCACATCGTGCGCGGCTCCCTTGACCTGCAAGGCGTCAAGGACCGTAAGCAAGCGCGTTCGAAGTACGGCGCGAAGCGTCCGAAGGCGGCTTAAGTCGTCAGTGAGATCGCGCCGCATTTGCGGTCACGGTCTTGTCATGAGCAGGCGGTACAACGGTGCGTTTTTTGACCGCACTGGCACCGTCGAGTAAGTGGTCACCCGGCTCAGATTGTTGGAAGACAAGCTAGTTGGTGGCCGGAGAACCGAAGCGGTTCTCAACTGAACAGAGAAGGAAAGAAGATGCCACGTCGTCGTGAAGTCCCCAAGCGGGAAATTCTGCCGGACCCGAAGTTCGGCAATGTGGAAGTCGCCAAGTTCATGAACGTCCTGATGCTGGACGGCAAGAAGTCGGTGGCTGAACGTATCGTCTACGGTGCGTTCGACCAGATCGAGAAGAAAGCAGGCAAGGCGCCGATCGAGGTGTTCACGCTGGCTATCGGCAACATCAAGCCGGTGGTCGAAGTGAAGAGCCGTCGTGTTGGTGGCGCCAACTATCAGGTGCCGGTCGAAGTCCGGCCGTCGCGTCGTCTGGCATTGGCGATGCGTTGGCTGCGGGAAGCTGCGAAGAAGCGCAGCGAGAAGTCGATGGCCCTGCGTCTGGCTGGTGAGCTGCTCGAAGCGTCGGAAGGCCGCGGCGGCGCCATGAAGAAGCGCGACGAAGTGCACCGCATGGCTGAAGCCAACAAGGCGTTCTCGCACTTCCGCTTCTAAGCGACGCGAGACGTTGTTGGTTGCTGGGCGGGCTGTGTGCGCACATCTCGCCCATTTGTATTAGGGGCGCTTGGCCGTGGGCCGGCGCCCCGTTGACGAATCTGAGGATTAACCGTGGCTCGTAAGACCCCCATTGAGCGCTACCGTAACATCGGTATTTCCGCTCACATCGACGCCGGCAAGACCACCACGACCGAGCGGATCCTGTTCTACACCGGTGTGAACCACAAGATCGGTGAAGTGCATGATGGCGCTGCCACCATGGACTGGATGGAGCAGGAGCAGGAGCGCGGCATCACCATCACGTCTGCTGCTACCACCGCCTTCTGGAAGGGCATGGGCGGCAACTACCCCGAGCACCGCTTCAACATCATCGACACCCCGGGCCACGTGGACTTCACCATCGAGGTGGAGCGTTCCATGCGTGTGCTGGACGGCGCGTGCATGGTGTACTGCGCAGTGGGTGGCGTGCAGCCGCAGTCGGAAACCGTCTGGCGTCAGGCCAACAAGTACAAGGTGCCGCGTCTGGCGTTCGTCAACAAGATGGACCGTACCGGCGCGAACTTCTTCAAGGTCTATGATCAGCTGAAGACCCGCCTGAAGGCCAACCCGGTGCCCGTCGTGGTGCCCATCGGCGCTGAAGATGGCTTCCAGGGCGTCGTCGATCTGCTGGAAATGAAGGCGATCATTTGGGACGAAGCCAGCCAGGGCGTGAAGTTCGAATACACCGACATCCCGGCTGAGCTCGTTGACACATGCAACGAGTGGCGCGAGAAGATGGTCGAGTCGGCCGCTGAAGCCAGCGAAGCGCTGATGGAAAAGTACCTGGGCGGCGAAGAGCTGACTCGTGCTGAGATCGTCAAGGCGCTGCGCGACCGTACCATCGCCTGCGAAATCCAGCCGATGCTGTGCGGCACTGCGTTCAAGAACAAGGGTGTGCAGCGCATGCTCGACGCCGTGATCGACTTCCTGCCGTCGCCGGTCGACATTCCGCCGGTTCAAGGCATCGACGAAAACGACGAAGAGAAGAAGCTCGAGCGCAAGGCAGACGACAACGAGAAGTTCTCGGCGCTGGCGTTCAAGATCATGACCGACCCGTTCGTTGGTCAGCTGATCTTCTTCCGCGTCTACTCGGGCAAGATCAACTCGGGCGACACCGTGTACAACCCGGTGAAGCAGAAGAAGGAGCGTCTGGGCCGTATTCTGCAGATGCACGCCAACCAGCGCGAAGAAATCAAGGAAGTGCTGGCAGGTGACATCGCCGCCGCAGTGGGCCTGAAGGACGCCACCACGGGTGACACGCTGTGCGACCCGAGCGCTCCGATCATTCTCGAGCGCATGGTGTTCCCGGAGCCGGTGATCTCGCAGGCTGTCGAGCCGAAGACCAAGGCTGACCAGGAAAAGATGGGTATCGCCCTGAACCGCCTGGCTGCTGAAGATCCGTCGTTCCGCGTGCGTACCGATGAAGAATCGGGCCAGACCATCATTTCGGGTATGGGTGAGCTGCACCTCGAAATTCTGGTCGATCGCATGAAGCGCGAATTCGGCGTGGAAGCCAACATCGGCGCCCCGCAAGTTGCCTACCGCGAAACCATCCGCAAGAAGGTTGAAGACGTTGAAGGCAAGTTCGTCAAGCAGTCCGGCGGTCGCGGTCAGTACGGTCACGCTGTGATCACGCTGGAGCCGGCGGACGACGAGGCGAAGAAGGCTGGCAAGAACTTCGAATTCGTCGACGCCATCAAGGGCGGTGTGATTCCTCGCGAATACATCCCCGCGGTTGAGAAGGGTATCGTCGACACGCTGCCGGCCGGTATTCTGGCGGGCTTCCCGGTGGTGGACGTGAAGGTCACGCTGACGTTCGGTTCGTACCACGACGTGGACTCGAACGAAAACGCGTTCCGCATGGCCGGCTCGATGGCTTTCAAGGAAGCCATGCGTCGCGCTACCCCGGTTCTGCTCGAGCCGATGATGGCTGTGGAAGTGGAAACGCCGGAAGACTACACGGGTACCGTGATGGGCGACTTGTCGTCCCGCCGCGGGATCGTGCAGGGCATGGACGACATGGTGGGCGGTGGCAAGATCATCAAGGCCGAAGTCCCGCTGTCGGAAATGTTCGGTTATTCGACGTCGCTGCGCTCGCAAACGCAAGGCCGCGCCACGTACACCATGGAATTCAAGCAATACGCTGAGGCACCGAAGAACATCGCCGAAGCTGTGATGGCTGCCAAGGGTACGAAGTAATCAACGTGTTTTGGGCGGCGCGCGTGTGCGTGCTGCCCGCATCCAAATCTAGTAATTAGCCGATTCCGAATTGAGGAGCTGACATGGCAAAGGAAAAGTTCGAGCGGACCAAGCCGCACGTGAACGTTGGTACGATTGGTCACGTTGACCACGGCAAGACGACGCTGACCGCAGCGATCGCAACCGTGCTGTCGAGCAAGTTCGGTGGTACCGCGAAGAAGTACGACGAAATCGACGCAGCGCCGGAAGAAAAGGCACGCGGCATCACGATCAACACCGCGCACATCGAGTACGAAACGGCTAACCGTCACTACGCGCACGTTGACTGCCCGGGCCACGCCGACTACGTCAAGAACATGATTACCGGTGCCGCCCAGATGGACGGCGCAATCCTGGTGTGCTCGGCCGCTGACGGCCCGATGCCGCAAACGCGTGAGCACATCCTGCTGGCTCGCCAGGTTGGTGTGCCGTACATCATCGTCTTCCTGAACAAGTGCGACATGGTGGACGACGCTGAGCTGCTGGAGCTGGTCGAGATGGAAGTGCGCGAACTTCTGTCGAAGTACGACTTCCCGGGCGACGACACCCCGATCATCAAGGGTTCGGCCAAGCTGGCGCTGGAAGGCGACAAGGGCGAGCTGGGCGAAGTGGCCATCATGAATCTGGCCGACGCACTGGACACCTACATCCCGACGCCGGAGCGCGCTGTTGACGGTACGTTCCTGATGCCGGTGGAAGACGTGTTCTCGATCTCGGGTCGCGGCACCGTGGTGACCGGCCGTATCGAGCGCGGCATCATCAAGGTCGGCGAAGAAATCGAAATCGTCGGTATCGCCATGGACGGCGACAAGCCGAAGATCGACAAGACGACGTGCACGGGCGTGGAAATGTTCCGCAAGCTGCTGGACCAAGGTCAGGCAGGCGATAACGTCGGTATTCTGCTGCGCGGTACGAAGCGCGAAGACGTCCAGCGCGGCCAAGTGCTGGCCAAGCCGGGCTCGATCAAGCCGCACACGGAATTCACGGGCGAGGTCTACATCCTGTCGAAGGACGAAGGCGGCCGTCACACGCCGTTCTTCAACAACTACCGCCCGCAGTTCTACTTCCGTACGACGGACGTGACTGGCTCGATCGCCCTGCCGGAAGGCAAGGAAATGGTCATGCCGGGCGACAACGTGTCGATCACTGTCAAGCTGATCGCCCCGATCGCCATGGAAGAAGGTCTGCGCTTCGCTATCCGTGAAGGCGGCCGTACCGTGGGTGCTGGCGTCGTTGCCAAGATCCTGAAGTAAAAGGCGGATCGATGCGCTGTTCCTCGTAAGGGGTGCGGCGCATCGCTTGTTGCATCGCTCTTTCAATCTACCGGCGGCCCGGCCGCCATGCTCTTTAAGGAAACATCATGCAGAATCAGAAGATCCGTATCCGCCTGAAAGCTTTCGACTATCGCCTGATCGACCAGTCGGCCGCTGAAATCGTTGAAACCGCCAAGCGCACCGGCGCGATCGTCAAGGGCCCGGTGCCCCTGCCGACCCGTATCCAGCGTTTCGACGTTCTGCGTTCGCCGCACGTTAACAAGACCAGTCGCGACCAGTTCGAGATCCGTACGCACCAGCGCCTGATGGACATCGTCGATCCCACGGACAAGACCGTCGATGCGCTGATGAAGCTGGACCTGCCGGCTGGCGTGGACGTCGAGATCAAGCTGCAGTAAGCAACACAACGCTGCCGGATCACTCCGGTAACGGGCAAGCGGCGAGCCAAGTGCTCGCCGTTTTGCTTTTGGCGCCGAATGTTGCATTGCACACGATGCCCTGGCCCGCATCTGGTAATCGCTCTTGCATATTGTCCGTAACCCGGATATATTGTAGGGCTACCCCTTTAGTCAGGGGAGTGGGCTGGCCGTTTGGCCTCGCGCTGTCTCTTTAGGCGCAGTCCAGTTCAAGATTCGTAGTATCAATCAGCCCCGGCCAATCGCAGCTGGGAATGGAGCAAACCATGAGCCTTGGCCTTGTAGGTCGCAAGGTTGGCATGACCCGTATTTTCACGGACGACGGCGATTCGATTCCCGTCACCGTGCTTGAGGTCGGCGACAACCGCGTGACGCAAATCAAGACGGACGAGACCGACGGTTATACCGCGGTTCAAGTCACCTTCGGCACCCGACGCGCCAGCCGCGTCACCAAGCCGCTGGCGGGTCATCTCGCCAAAGCCGGCGTGGAAGCGGGCGAAGTCATCAAAGAATTCCGAGTGGATGCCGCTCGTGCCGCTGAATTCCAGCCTGGTGCGAACATCAGCGTCGACCTGTTTGAAGTCGGTCAGAAGATCGACGTCCAGGGTGTGACGATTGGTAAGGGCTACGCCGGTACCATCAAGCGTTACCACTTCTCGTCGGGTCGCGCCTCGCACGGTAACTCGCGCTCGCACAACGTGCCGGGCTCGATCGGTATGGCGCAGGATCCGGGCCGCGTGTTCCCGGGTAAGCGCATGACCGGTCATATGGGTGACGTCACCCGTACCGTTCAGAATCTGGAAATCGCCAAGATCGATGCAGAACGCAAGCTGCTGCTGGTCAAGGGTGCGATTCCGGGCGCCAAGGGCGGTCAAGTCATCGTCACGCCGGCCGTGAAGGCCCGCGCCAAGAAGGCATAAGGAGCAAACGCATGGAACTGAAGCTGCTCCAGGACAACGGTCAACTCGGCGCCGGCGTTGCTGCCTCGCCGGAAGTGTTCGGCCGTGACTACAACGAAGCCCTCGTTCACCAAGTCGTCGTCGCTTACCAGGCCAACGCTCGCAGCGGTAACCGTAAGCAGAAGGACCGTGAAGAGGTCAAGCACACGACCAAGAAGCCGTGGCGTCAAAAGGGTACGGGCCGCGCCCGTGCAGGTATGAGCTCCTCTCCGCTGTGGCGCGGGGGTGGTCGTATCTTCCCGAATAGCCCGGAAGAAAACTTCTCGCAGAAGGTCAACAAGAAGATGTACCGCGCCGGCATGCGCTCGATTTATTCGCAGCTTGCCCGTGAAGGTCGCATCAACGTCGTTGACAGCCTGTCCGTCGACGCGCCCAAAACCAAGCTGCTGGCCGACAAGTTCCGCGCCATGGGCCTGGATTCGGTGCTCGTGATTACCGATAACCTGGACGAAAACCTCTTCCTGGCATCGCGCAACCTGGCGCACGTGCTCGTGGTTGAGCCGCGTCACGCCGACCCGCTGTCGCTCGTGCACTACAAGAAGGTGCTCGTGACCAAGGCAGCCGTCGCGCAGATCGAGGAGTTGCTGAAATGACGCAAGTTGCCAAGAACGACCATCGCCTGATGCAGGTGCTGCTGGCGCCTGTGGTGTCTGAAAAGGCAACCCTGGTGGCCGAGAAGAACGAGCAGGTCGTGTTCGAAGTGGCTCGCGACGCCAACAAAGGCGAAGTGAAGGCTGCTGTCGAACTGCTGTTCAAGGTCGAGGTCGAGTCCGTCCAGATCCTGAACCAGAAGGGCAAGCAAAAGCGCTTCGGTCGCTTCATGGGTCGCCGTGACCACGTGAAGAAGGCCTATGTTTCGCTGAAGCCGGGCCAGGAAATCAATTTTGAAGCGGAGGCCAAGTAATCATGGCACTCGTCAAAACCAAGCCGACATCGCCGGGCCGCCGCTCGATGGTGAAGGTCGTTAACCCCGACCTTCACAAGGGCGCGCCGCACGCTCCGCTGCTGGAAAAGCAAATCCAGAAGTCGGGTCGTAACAACAACGGCCACATCACCACCCGTCACAAGGGCGGTGGTCACAAGCATCACTATCGCGTCGTCGACTTCAAGCGTAACGATAAGGACGGTATCCCGGCCAAGATCGAACGCCTGGAATACGACCCGAACCGTAGCGCCAACATCGCGCTCGTGCTGTTCGCTGACGGCGAGCGCCGCTACATCATCGCCCCGAAGGGCGCTGTGGTTGGCCAAGCCATCGCTAACGGCTCGGAAGCGCCGATCAAGGCCGGTAACAACCTGCCGATCCGCAACATTCCGGTCGGTACGACGATCCACTGCGTGGAAATCCTGCCGGGCAAGGGTGCTCAAGTTGCCCGTTCGGCCGGCACGTCCGCCGTGCTGCTGGCTCGCGAAGGCATCTACGCTCAAGTGCGCCTGCGCTCGGGTGAAGTGCGCCGCGTGCACATCGAGTGCCGCGCGACCATCGGTGAAGTCGGCAACGAAGAGCACAGCCTGCGCCAGATCGGCAAGGCCGGTGCAACCCGTTGGCGCGGTATTCGCCCGACCGTTCGCGGTGTGGTGATGAACCCGGTCGATCACCCGCATGGTGGTGGTGAAGGTAAGACTGCTGCTGGCCGTGATCCGGTGTCCCCGTGGGGCACGCCGACCAAGGGCTACCGCACCCGTCGTAACAAGCGCACTGACAGCATGATCGTTCAGCGCCGTCACAAGCGTTAATCGGTAGGTAGGAGCTTAGATATGACTCGTTCCGTAAAAAAGGGTCCTTTCATTGACGCCCACCTGCTGAAGAAGGTTGAGGCGGCGGTGCAGACGAAGGACAAGAAGCCCATCAAGACTTGGTCGCGTCGTTCGACCATTCTGCCGGACTTCATCGGCCTGACGATTGCCGTTCACAACGGTCGTCAGCACGTGCCCGTGTATGTCACGGAAAACATGGTTGGCCACAAGCTCGGCGAATTTGCGCTCACGCGTACGTTCAAGGGCCACGCTGCCGACAAGAAAGCGAAGCGATAAGGGGCAATCATGGAAGTTAAAGCGATTCATCGCGGCGCCCGTATCTCTGCACAGAAGACGCGCCTGGTTGCTGACCAGATTCGCGGCCTGTCGATCGAGCGCGCGCTCAACGTGCTGACGTTCAGCCCGAAGAAGGCGGCTGGCATCGTGAAGAAGGTGGTTGAGTCCGCTATCGCGAACGCCGAGCACAATGAAGGCGCCGATATCGACGAGCTGAAGGTCAAGTCGATCTACATCGACAAGGCCACGTCGCTCAAGCGCTTCACTGCGCGTGCGAAGGGCCGTGGCAACCGCATCGAGAAACAAACCTGTCACATCACTGTGACGCTGGGCAACTAAGGGGTCACGATGGGACAGAAGATTCATCCGACTGGCTTCCGTCTGGCTGTCAGCCGTAACTGGGCATCGCGCTGGTACGCGAGCAACACCCAGTTTGCCGGCATGCTCAAGGAAGACATCGAGGTTCGCGAGTTTCTGAAGAAGAAGCTGAAGAACGCATCGGTGGGCCGCGTGGTCATCGAGCGTCCGGCCAAGAATGCTCGTATCACCATTTACAGCTCGCGTCCGGGCGTGGTGATCGGCAAGAAAGGCGAGGACATCGAACTGCTGAAGGCTGAGCTGCAGCGCCGCATGGGTGTGCCCGTGCACGTGAACATCGAAGAAATCCGCAAGCCAGAAGTCGATGCACAGCTGATTGCCGATTCGATCACGCAGCAGCTCGAGCGCCGCATCATGTTCCGTCGCGCAATGAAGCGCGCGATGCAGAATGCGATGCGTCTGGGTGCCCAAGGCATCAAGATCATGAGCTCGGGTCGTCTGAACGGCATCGAAATTGCCCGTACCGAGTGGTACCGCGAAGGCCGTGTGCCCCTGCACACGCTGCGCGCCGATATCGACTACGGCTTCTCCGAAGCGGAAACCACCTACGGCATCATCGGTGTCAAGGTGTGGGTGTACAAGGGTGACCATCTCGGTCGCAACGACGCACCCGTCGTGGAAGAGCCGCAAGAAGAGCGTCGCAAGCGTCCGGGTCGCCCGGAAGGTCGTCGCCGTGAGGGCGAAGGTCGCCCGGCCGGTCAGCGCCGCGGTGCTGGTGCAGGTGCCCGTCGTGGCGCCGACGCCAAGACTGGAGAATAAACATGCTGCAACCTAAGCGCAGGAAGTACCGCAAGGAGCAGAAGGGCCGTAACACCGGTATCGCGACGCGCGGCAACGCAGTCTCGTTCGGCGAGTTCGGTCTGAAGGCGATGGGCCGTGGCCGTCTGACCGCGCGTCAGATTGAGTCGGCGCGTCGTGCGATGACCCGTCACATCAAGCGTGGCGGCCGCATTTGGATCCGGATTTTCCCGGACAAGCCGATCTCGAAGAAGCCTGCCGAAGTCCGTATGGGTAACGGTAAGGGCAACCCGGAATACTACGTGGCTGAAATTCAGCCGGGCAAGATGCTGTACGAAATGGACGGCGTTGGCGAAGAACTGGCACGCGAGGCATTCCGCCTGGCTGCTGCCAAGCTGCCGATCGCGACCAGTTTCGTGGTGCGTCAGGTCGGAACGTAAGGAGCACACACCATGAAAGCATCCGAACTGCGCGACAAAGATGTCGCCGGGCTGAACCAGGAGCTCTCCGAGCTGCTGAAGGCCCAATTTGGCCTGCGCATGCAAAAAGCGACGCAACAGCTGCAGAACACCAGCCAGCTGAAGAAGGTGCGTCGTGACATTGCGCGTGTCCGCACCGTGCTGGGCCAGAAGGGGAACCAGAAATGACTGAAGCCGCAACGTCCCTGAAGCGCACGCTCGTCGGTCGCGTTGTCAGCAACAAGATGGACAAGACCGTCACGGTCCTGATCGAAAACCGCGTCAAGCATCCGCTGTACGGCAAGTACGTGGTGCGCTCGAAGAAGTACCATGCGCACGACGAAGCCAACCAGTACAACGAAGGCGACAAGGTTGAGATCACGGAATCGCGTCCGCTGTCCCGCACGAAGTCGTGGGTGGTGTCGCGTCTGCTTGAAGCTGCACGCGTGATCTAAAACAACAGCGGATAGTTTGCTGTTGCAAGACCGGGATTATGTGATATAGTCTCGGTCTTTCCCTTTAAGAGGGTGGCCAGCAAATCTGCTGGTGGCTCGGGTGAGGGGAAAAGCGAATGGGCCAGGCGGCAATCGCCGTCGGGCAGCTACCGACTTCAAGTTGATCAACCCAATCGCAGTTGGCGCAATGCCAGCAGCCGGCGGGACCAAGACTGATCGCCTCTGCGCATTGTGCGTTTGGCGAATTAAGTTGGGACGAGAACACCATGATTCAGACAGAAAGCCGGCTCGAAGTGGCCGATAACACGGGTGCGCGTGAAGTCATGTGCATCAAGGTGCTGGGCGGTTCGAAGCGCCGCTACGCCAGCGTCGGCGACATCATCAAGGTCAGCGTCAAGGATGCTGCCCCGCGTGGTCGCGTGAAGAAGGGCGATATTTACAACGCCGTGGTGGTGCGTACCGCCAAGGGCGTGCGCCGTCCTGACGGTTCGCTCATCAAGTTCGACGGCAATGCCGCCGTGCTGCTGAACACCAAGCTTGAGCCGATCGGCACCCGCATTTTCGGGCCGGTCACTCGCGAACTCCGTACCGAGCGCTTCATGAAGATCGTGTCGCTCGCGCCGGAAGTGCTGTAATCGGAGGCCGCATGAACAAGATTCGCAAGGGCGATCGCGTCATCGTCCGTACCGGTAAAGACAAGGGCAAGCAAGGTACTGTGCTGGCCGTGCTCCCCGAGCATGTGACGGTTGAAGGCGTGAACGTTGCCAAGAAGCACGTGCGCCCGAACCCGATGCTGGGTACCACGGGTGGTGTGGTCGACAAGGTCATGCCCATCCATATTTCGAACGTTGCGCTCGTGGATGCCAATGGCAAGCCGTCGCGCGTCGGCATCAAGGTTGAAGGCGGCGTGAAGACGCGCGTGCTGAAGACCACCGGTGCTGCCGTCGGCGCTTGATTCTGGGCAATAGAGAGGAGTTGAGCATGACTGCACGTCTGCAAGAGTTTTACAAAGAGAAGGTTGTGCCCGAACTGATCAAGCAGTTTGGCTACAAGTCCGTGATGGAAGTGCCGCGCATCACCAAGATCACTCTGAACATGGGTCTTGGTGAAGCTATTAATGACAAGAAAGTCATTGAGCACGCCACGGGCGACCTGATCAAGATCGCTGGCCAAAAGCCGATCGTGACGAAGGCCCGCAAGGCTATCGCCGGCTTCAAGATTCGCCAGGGTTACCCGATCGGCACGATGGTCACGCTGCGTGGCCAACGCATGTACGAATTCCTGGATCGCTTCATCACCGTGTCGCTGCCCCGCGTGCGCGACTTCCGTGGCGTGTCCGGCAAGGCGTTCGACGGTCGTGGCAACTACAACATCGGTGTGAAAGAGCAGATCATTTTCCCCGAGATCGAATACGACAAGATCGACGCACTCCGTGGTCTGAACATCAGCATCACGACGACTGCGAAGAACGATGAGGAAGCGAAGGCGCTCCTCAACGCGTTCAAGTTCCCGTTCCGTAATTAAGGGGTTACCGTGGCTAAATTGTCTCTGATCGAACGCGAGAAGAAGCGTGCCAAGCTCGTGGCCAAGTACGCTGAGAAGCGCGCCGCTCTCGAAGCCATCGTGGCCGACCAAAGCAAGTCGGAAGAAGAGCGCTACGAAGCGCGTCTGAAATTGCAAGCGCTGCCGCGCAACGCAAATCCGACTCGTCAGCGCAACCGCTGCTCGATCACCGGTCGTCCCCGCGGTACGTTCCGTAAGTTCGGCCTGGCGCGTAACAAGCTCCGCGAGATCGCCTTCAAGGGCGAGATCCCGGGTCTGACGAAAGCCAGCTGGTAATCACGCACAGGCTACAGGAGAAACAGTATGAGCATGAGCGATCCGATCGCCGATATGCTGACGCGTATCCGCAACGCGCAAGCGGTGGAAAAAGCGTCGGTGGTCATGCCGTCGTCGAAGCTGAAGGTGGCAATCGCCAAAGTCCTGAAGGACGAGGGCTACATCGACGAATTCGCCGTGACCGAGCAGGGTGGCAAGTCCACGCTGACGATTGGTCTGAAGTACTACGCTGGCCGTCCGGTCATCGAGCGCCTGGAGCGCGTCTCGAAGCCTGGTCTGCGTGTGTATAAGGGCCGTAATGAAATCCCGCAAGTGATGAACGGCCTGGGTGTCGCCATCATCTCGACCCCGCAGGGTCTGATGACGGACCGCCGCGCCCGCGCAACCGGTGTCGGTGGCGAAGTCATTTGCTACGTCGCCTAAGGGAGGGGAACCATGTCTCGCGTAGGTAAGGCTCCCATCGCGCTGCCCAAGGGCGCTGAAGTCAATTTCGCAGGTGGTCTGCTGACCGTTAAGGGCCCGCTGGGCACCCTGACGCAGCCGATTCACTCGCTTGTCAAGGTCAACACCGACAACGGCACGATCACGTTCGCGCCGGCAGATGAGTCGCGTGAAGCCAATGCGTTGCAAGGTACGATGCGCGCCCTGACGGCCAACATGGTCAAGGGTGTGACGACGGGCTTCGAGCGCAAGCTGAACCTGGTCGGCGTGGGTTACCGTGCATCGGTTCAGGGCACCGCTCTGAAACTGCAACTCGGTTTCTCGCACGACGTGATCCATGAGATGCCGGAAGGCGTGAAGGCGGAAACGCCGACGCAAACCGAGATCATCATCAAGGGTTCGGACAAGCAAAAAGTTGGTCAGGTCGCCGCTGAAGTGCGTGGTTATCGTCCGCCGGAGCCCTACAAGGGCAAGGGTGTGCGCTACGCCGATGAGCGTGTGATCCTGAAGGAAACCAAGAAGAAGTAAGGGTGCACATCATGAACAAAAATGACTCGCGTCTGCGCCGTGCACGTCAGACCCGCCTGAAAATTGCGGAACTGAGCGTCGCCCGTCTGGCTGTGCACCGTACGAACCTGCACATTTATGCGCAGGTCTTCTCGGAAGATGGCACCAAGGTCCTGGCTTCGGCCTCGACGGCGGAAGCCGAAGTCCGCAAGGAACTGAACGGCAACGGTGGCAACACCGCTGCTGCCACCCTGGTGGGTAAGCGTATCGCTGAGAAGGCGAAGGCTGCCGGCATCGAAGCCGTGGCGTTCGATCGCTCGGGTTTCCGTTATCACGGTCGCGTGAAGGCTCTGGCCGACGCGGCACGCGAAGCTGGCCTGAAGTTCTAAGCCGGCATAGAGGATATCGTCATGGCAAAAATTCAACCTAAGGTCCAAGGGGACGAACGCGACGACGGTCTTCGCGAGAAGATGATCGCGGTCAACCGTGTGACCAAGGTGGTCAAGGGCGGCCGGATTCTCGGTTTCGCTGCTCTGACTGTGGTCGGCGACGGCGACGGCCGTATCGGCATGGGCAAGGGTAAGGCTAAGGAAGTCCCCGTGGCCGTGCAGAAGGCGATGGACGAAGCCCGTCGCAAGATGGTCAAGGTCCCGCTGAAGAACGGTACGCTGCAGCACGAAGTGGTTGGCAAGCATGGCGCCGCAAAGGTGCAGATGATGCCCGCGAAGGACGGTACTGGCGTGATCGCCGGTGGTCCGATGCGCGCCATCTTCGAAGTGATGGGCGTGACGAACATCGTGACCAAGTCGCACGGTTCGACCAATCCTTACAACATGGTGCGCGCAACGCTGGATGGCCTGCGCAAGATGAGCACCCCGGCCGAAGTTGCCGCCAAGCGTGGCAAGTCGGTCGAAGAGATCCTCGGCTAAGCCGAAGGGATAGGTGAACGATATGTCGCAGAAAACCGTGAAAGTCCAACTTGTGCGTAGCCTGATCGGTACGCGCGAAGACCACCGCGCCACGGTGCGCGGCCTGGGCCTGCGCCGCATGAACTCGGTGTCCGAATTGCAGGACACGCCCGCAGTGCGCGGCATGATCAACAAGGTGTCCTACCTGGTCAAGGTCATCGGCTAAGGCAAGACGGAGAAGAACATGCAACTGAATAACCTGAAGCCTGCAGCCGGCTCCAAGCACGCCAAGCGCCGCGTTGGTCGCGGTATTGGTTCGGGCCTGGGCAAGACGGCTGGTCGTGGTCACAAGGGTCAGAAGTCGCGTTCGGGTGGTTTCCACAAGGTCGGCTTTGAAGGCGGCCAGATGCCCCTGCATCGTCGTCTGCCCAAGCGCGGTTTCACCTCGCTGACCAAGGAATTCACCGCTGAAGTGCGTCTGGGCGACCTGGCGGGCCTGCCGATCGAAGAAATCGATCTGCTGTCCCTCAAGCAAGCCGGCCTCGTTGGCGAGATGGTCAAGAGCGCCAAGGTGATCCTGTCGGGCGAAATCGACAAGAAGGTAACTCTGAAGGGTATCGGCGCGACGGCTGGGGCGAAAGCTGCAATCGAAGCGGCTGGTGGCTCGCTGGCCTAATAGCCTGCTGTTTCACGTTGACGGAGCATCCGTTTGGCCACGGCGAAACCTAATGTGATGGCCCAGGCCAAGAACACGGCCAAGTACGGCGATCTTCGCCGTCGGCTGGTGTTCCTGGTTCTGGCATTGCTGGTGTACCGGATCGGCGCGCACATTCCTGTGCCGGGTATCGATCCGGATCAACTGGCGCAGCTTTTCCAACGGCAGTCGGGCGGCATCCTCGGGATGTTCAACCTGTTCTCCGGCGGCGCGCTGTCGCGTTTCACGGTGTTTGCGTTGGGGATCATGCCGTACATCTCGGCGTCGATCATCATGCAACTGCTGACGATCGTGCTGCCGCAGCTGGAATCGTTGAAGAAGGAGGGGCAAGCCGGCCAGCGCAAGATTACGCAGTACACGCGCTACGGTACGGTCGTTCTGGCAACGTTCCAGGCGCTTGGGATTGCAGTGGCGCTCGAAGCGCAGCCGGGTCTGGTGTTGGACCCGGGTCTGATGTTCCGGGCCACCGCAGTGATTACGCTGGTGACGGGTACGATGTTCCTGATGTGGCTGGGTGAGCAGATCACCGAGCGTGGTCTGGGCAACGGGATTTCGATCATCATTTTTGGCGGAATCGCTGCAGGGCTGCCCAACGCGATCGGCGGGTTGTTCGAGCTGGTGCGTACGGGTTCGATGGGAATCTTCTCAGCGATCCTGGTGGTGGCGATTATCGGTGCGGTGACGTTTGTGGTTGTGTTCATTGAACGCGGCCAGCGCAAGATCCTCGTCAACTACGCCAAGCGGCAGGTTGGTAACAAGATTTATGGTGGCCAGTCGTCGCATCTGCCGCTGAAGTTGAATATGGCTGGGGTGATTCCGCCGATCTTTGCATCGTCGATCATTCTGTTCCCGGCCACGATCGCGGGCTGGTTTACAGCCGGTAACTCGACGAATCCGGTCGCACGGGTCGTCAAGGATCTGGCAGCGACGCTGTCGCCGGGTCAGCCGGTGTACATCCTGCTGTATGCGGCGGCGATCATCTTCTTCTGTTTCTTCTACACCGCGCTGGTCTATAACAGCCGCGAGGTGGCGGATAACCTGAAGAAGAGTGGGGCGTTCATTCCGGGCATCCGTCCGGGCGAGCAAACCACGCGGTATATCGACAAGATTCTGGTGCGTTTGACCCTGGCGGGTGCGATCTACATCACGCTGGTGTGTCTGTTGCCGGAGTTCTTGGTACTGCGCTGGAATGTGCCGTTCTACTTCGGTGGGACATCCCTGTTGATCATCGTGGTTGTCACGATGGACTTCATGGCGCAAGTGCAGTCCTACGTGATGTCTCAGCAGTACGAGTCTTTGATGAAGAAGGCGAATTTCAAGGGAAACCTGACGCTCCGCTAGGAGTGATCGCACGAACCTGAAAGGACATGGCTAAAGATGACGTGATCCAGATGCAGGGCGAGGTGCTGGAAAACCTCCCCAACGCAACGTTTCGCGTCAAGCTGGAGAACGGCCACGTAGTGTTAGGCCATATTTCCGGCAAGATGCGTATGCATTACATCCGTATCTTGCCCGGGGACAAGGTGACGGTCGAATTGACCCCGTATGATCTGTCCCGCGCGCGCATCGTATTCCGGGCGAAGTGAGCGGACTGGAATTGAAGGAAGAGGAAAATCATGAAAGTGCTGGCTTCTGTTAAGCGCATTTGCCGCAACTGCAAAATCATCAAGCGCAAGGGCGTGGTGCGTGTGATCTGCTCGTCGGACCCGCGTCATAAGCAGCGCCAAGGCTAATTTCGCAAAGAGGATTGACGAATGGCACGTATCGCAGGGGTCAACATCCCCAACCACAAACATACCGTGATTGGCCTGACGGCGATCTACGGTATTGGCCGCTCGCGCGCTCAAAAGATTTGCGAGGCTACTGGCATCCCGACCGACAAGAAGGTCAAAGACCTGACAGATCCGGACCAGGACGCGCTGCGTAAGGAAATCGAGAAGTTCCTCGTCGAAGGCGATCTGCGCCGTGAAACGACGATGAACATCAAGCGCCTGATGGATCTGGGCTGCTACCGTGGCGTGCGCCATCGCAAGGGCCTGCCGATGCGTGGTCAGCGTACCCGCACCAATGCCCGTACCCGTAAGGGTCCGCGCAAGGCCGGCGTCGCGCTCAAGAAGTAATCCGTCGGGTAAAGGATAGGAACTATGGCAAAAGCAGCGAATACCGCCGCCCAGCGCGCGCGCAAGAAGGTTCGCAAGAACGTCGCGGACGGCATCGCGCACGTTCACGCGTCGTTCAACAACACGATCATCACGATCACCGACCGTCAGGGCAATGCGCTGTCGTGGGCGACGTCGGGTGGCCAAGGCTTCAAGGGCTCGCGTAAGTCGACCCCGTTCGCCGCTCAGGTAGCTGCTGAGAGTGCCGGCCGCGTGGCGCAGGACCAAGGCATCAAGAACCTGGAAGTGCGCATCAAGGGCCCGGGCCCGGGTCGCGAATCGGCTGTGCGTGCTCTGAACAACCTGGGTATCAAGATCCAGTTGATCGAAGACGTGACGCCGGTGCCGCACAATGGCTGCCGTCCGCCGAAGCGTCGCCGCATCTAAGTGATTCGACCGACCGCGCCAGTTGCTGGCGAGGTCGGTCTGCGGGTGCTATACTTGCCCGCTTGCCTGTCTTCCGGATTTCCCGGAAGGCGGGTTTCGTCTTTTCATAAGCCCACTGTTCGCTGCAGTCCTGTTGATGGGACTGAGCAGGCGGACCATCCGAGGCCGCGCGCCACGGATGACTGATAACGAAGGAACATAACGTGGCACGCTATACCGGTCCCAAGGCGAAACTGTCTCGCCGCGAAGGTACTGACCTTTTCCTGAAGAGCGCACGCCGCTCACTCGCCGACAAGTGCAAGCTGGACAGCAAGCCTGGTCAGCATGGCCGCACTTCCGGCGCTCGCACCTCCGACTACGGCAACCAGCTGCGTGAAAAGCAGAAGGTCAAGCGCATCTACGGCGTGCTGGAGCGTCAATTCCGCCGTTACTTCGCTGAAGCCGATCGCCGCAAGGGCAACACGGGTGAAACCCTGCTGCAACTGCTGGAATCGCGCCTGGACAACGTTGTCTACCGCATGGGCTTTGGCTCGACCCGCGCAGAAGCGCGTCAGCTGGTGTCGCACAAGGCGATCCTGGTGAACGGTCAAGCTCTGAACGTGCCCTCGGCTCAGGTGAAGTCGGGCGACGTGATTGCCATCCGCGAAAAGTCGAAGAAGCAAGTGCGTATTGCCGAATCGCTGTCGCTGGCTGAGCAGACCGGTTTCCCGATCTGGGTTGCGGTCGATGCCAAGAAGATGGAAGGCACCTTCAAGCAAGCCCCGGATCGCGCGGATATTGCCGGCGACATCAACGAAAGCCTGATCGTCGAACTGTATTCGCGTTAATGACGACGCCCGTACTGCAAGGTGCGGGCTCGTGAGCCTTCTGGGGACGCTCATCGTCAACGACATTGTGTTCGCGCGCCTGCAGTACTCAGGCGCAGAGCCAATCCGAATCGTTACATGCCGCAACATGGTTGCGGCATGTGCGTCTTCCGTCGCAATGTCCGCGATGGAACCTTTCCAGTCCAATCCGTCAGCCTTATCGGTGTAACGAGCCGAGGGTATTGAAATAGGACAACCTAATGCAAACAGCACTCCTGAAGCCCAAAATTATTGCGGTTGAGCCGCTTGGCGATCATCACGCGAAGGTCGTCATGGAACCGTTCGAGCGCGGCTACGGCCACACGCTCGGTAACGCGCTGCGCCGCGTGCTGCTGTCGTCGATGGTCGGCTATGCCCCGACCGAAGTCACGATCGCTGGGGTGGTCCACGAATATTCCACCATCGACGGCGTGCAGGAAGATGTCGTCAACCTGCTGCTGAACCTGAAGGGCGTGGTGTTCAAGCTGCACAACCGTGATGAAGTCACGGTGTCGCTGCGCAAGGAAGGCGAGGGTGTGGTGACCGCCGCTGATATCGAGCTGCCGCACGATGTCGAGATCATCAATCCGGGTCACGTGATCGCCAACCTGTCGGCTGGTGGCAAGCTGGATCTGCAATTGAAGGTCGAGCAAGGCCGCGGCTATGTGCCGGGCAACGTGCGCAAGTTTGGCGATGAGTCGAGCAAGGTCATCGGCCGCATCGTGCTGGACGCCTCTTTCGCACCGGTGCGCCGTGTGTCGTATGCGGTTGAGTCTGCGCGTGTGGAACAGCGTACCGACCTCGACAAGCTGGTGATGAACATCGAGACCAACGGTGTGATCTCGCCGGAAGAAGCGATCCGCCAATCGGCTCGTATCCTGGTTGATCAGCTGTCGGTGTTCGCCGCGCTGGAAGGTACCGAGAGCGCCGCTGAGGCCGCTGCTGCCCGCGCACCGCAGATCGATCCGATCCTGCTGCGCCCGGTCGACGATCTGGAGCTGACGGTGCGTTCGGCCAACTGCCTGAAGGCCGAAAACATCTATTACATCGGCGATCTGATCCAGCGTACTGAGAACGAATTGCTCAAGACCCCGAACCTGGGTCGCAAGTCGCTCAACGAGATCAAGGAAGTCCTCGCATCGCGTGGCCTGACGCTCGGCATGAAGCTCGAGAACTGGCCGCCGGCAGGTCTCGAGAAGTAAGTTGCAATTGTCGGCCGGTGCCCGCGCATCGGCCGGTTTTCCCGCCATCGCTGTTTGGGTGGCTTATTGTTAAGGCTACCGGCCCGCGCCACGCAGCGTTGTTCACGCAGCGGCGATAGAAGAGCTGGTCAAACACTCTTAAGAAGGAATCATCATGCGTCACCGTCATGGTTTGCGGAAACTGAACCGCACCTCGTCGCACCGTCTCGCGATGCTGCGCAACATGTCCAACTCGCTGCTGCAGCACGAGCTGATCAAGACCACCCTGCCGAAGGCCAAGGAACTGCGCAAGGTTGTTGAACCGCTGATCACGCTGGCCAAGAAGGACACCGTTGCCAACCGCCGTCTGGCCTTTGCCCGCCTGCGCGACCGCGATATGGTTACCAAGCTGTTCAACGAACTGGGCCCGCGTTTCGCGACCCGTCCGGGCGGCTACACCCGTATCCTGAAGTTCGGCTTCCGCCAGGGCGACAATGCGCCGATGGCACTGGTCGAACTGCTCGACCGTCCGGAAGTTGCCGAGGCTGTCGAAGTCGACGGCGCTGCCGAGTAGGGTCAGCCCAGGTTTGTCGGTGCGACATGGCGTCGCGCCGGCCAAGCCCCAGAATGCGTGCTGCCGCGCGCATTACAATGAAGCCAGGATTCGCCTCCTGGCTTTTTTGTTGCCCGCTTTCGGTGTTCTGGCTGTCGGCGTGCATCCTTGGAGTCTCTATGTCCGCCGGAACTGAAGTGCTGCTGGTACTGACCAACCTACCCGATGCCGAAAGCGCGGATCGCGTAACCAGGGTCGTGCTGGAATCTCGCACGGCGGCGTGCGTCAATCGCTTGCCGGCTTGTGCATCGACGTATTGGTGGAATGGCGCGATCGAGCATGCCGCCGAGATCCCGTTGCTGATCAAGACCACGCGGGCAGCTTACCCTGCGCTCGAAGCCGCGATCCGCAAGGCGCATCCGTACGAGGTCCCAGAGATCGTCGCTCTGCCGGTGGCCATGGGCTTGCCAGCGTATCTTGCCTGGGTAGCCGACGAAACGTGCCAGCCTTCCAATTGATGTTCGATTGCCGTTGATATGACCTTTTCTTCGCTTGTGTCAGTGCGACGTGTGGTGCAGATGGTGATGCTGTTCGTCGCAGCGGCGACGCTGCCCATGCTCACGCATGCTGCTGACGATTTCCTGCCACCCGAGCAGGCATTCCGCTTCTCCGCCGCGCAAATCGACGGCCAGACTGTCGAAGTCAAGTTCGCCATTGCCGACGGCTACTACATGTATCGCGAGCGCTTCGCGGTGGCGTCGGATCCGGCAACCGTCATGCTGATGCCGCCTGACATGCCAGCAGGCAAGGTCAAGTTCGACGAAACCTTCAATAAGGACGTTGAGACCTATCGGCATGATGTCGCATTCCGTGTAAAGGCGCAGAACGCCACGGCACCATTCACGCTGATCGTCACCTCCCAAGGGTGTGCTGATCAGGGCCTGTGCTATCCGCCCATGAAGAGCCGGTTTATGGTGGAGTCCGCAACGGCGTTGCCCGGCGAGCCGACGGCAAGCGGTAACGACGCCAGCGCCGGCGACGCCCTCGACCGCATCGCCAGCACGCTCGGCAGCGGCAATCTGGGAGCGATTGCGGCGTTGTTCTTTGGGCTTGGGTTGCTGCTGACCTTCACGCCGTGCGTGCTGCCGATGCTGCCGATCCTGTCGGCGATCGTGGTTGGCGAACACGCGACGCGTTCGCGCGCAGCCATCGTGTCGGGCGCATACGTGCTCGGTATGGCAGTGGTCTATACCGTCGTGGGTGTGGCAGCCGGCTTGGCGGGGCAAGGCTTGCAAGCCGCGTTGCAGAACGCATGGGTGCTGGGCGCGTTTGCTGTATTGATGGTGGCGCTGTCGCTGTCGATGTTTGGCCTGTACGAACTCCAGTTACCAGCAGCTTGGCGCGATCACCTCACAAAAGCTTCCAGCAAGCATGGCGGCGGCGAGATTGTGGGAGCCGTCGTGATGGGTGCGCTGTCGGCGTTGATTGTGTCGCCGTGTGTGACGCCGGCATTGGCGGGCGCGCTGGCCTATATCGCGCGGACCGGCAACGCCGCGATCGGCGGTATGGCGTTGTTTGCGATGTCGATCGGCATGGGCGTGCCGCTCGTGCTTGTGGGTGTGGGGGCGGGCAACCTGCTGCCGCGCGCTGGTCACTGGCTGATCGTCACCAAGGCGGTGTTCGGTTTCATCCTGCTGGCTGTGGCGCTTTGGATCTTGCAGCCGGTGTTGCCAGTGTGGGCGGTAATGGTCGCCTGGGGTGGGTTGCTGATCGGTGCGGCGGTGTTTCTGCGGACATTCGATTCGCTGCCGGATGGCGCGGGCAACGTGCAGCGCTTGGGCAAGGCCGCAGGTGTGTTGTTCGCGCTGGCGGGTGCGGCGCAACTGGTTGGCGTCGCCGCTGGGGGGCGCGATCCGCTGCAACCGCTGAGCGGATTGATTCGCGCATCGGCGGGCACGTCCGCGCAAGCCGAAGCACACGGCGTGACATTCAAGCGCGTGAAGAGCATCGCCGAACTCGATGACGAAGTGCGCAACGCGAGCGCATCGGGTCGTGCGGTGATGCTCGATTTCTACGCCGACTGGTGCGTCAGCTGCAAAGAGATGGAGCGCCTGACCTTTACCGATGCACGGGTGCGGAAAGCGCTGGCGGATGTGGTGTTGCTGCAGGCCGACGTGACGGCCAACAACGCGGATGATCAAGCGCTGCTTAAGCGCTTTGGTTTGTTCGGCCCGCCCGGCACGATCTTCTTCGATTCGCAGGGTCGCGAACTGAAAGCGCGTGTGGTTGGTTTTGAGCGCGCCGACACCTTCCTGGAAAGCCTGCGCCGCGCGATCGGCACGACGCAGGCAGTCAAGCCGACGGCCTGATTACGCGCGCAGCAGGCGTGCGGCGTCCAGTGCGAAATACGTCAGGATGCCGTTCGCCCCGGCGCGCTTGAATGCCAGCAGCGATTCCAGCACGACCTTGTCGTGATCCAGCCAGCCGTTCTGCGCGGCGGCTTTCAGCATCGCGTATTCACCGCTGACCTGATAGACGTAGGTCGGAAAGCGAAACTCGTCCTTCACGCGGCGAACGATGTCGAGATACGGCATACCGGGCTTGACCATCACCATGTCGGCCCCTTCGGCGATGTCGAGCGCCACTTCGCGCAGTGCTTCGTCCGAGTTGGCCGGGTCCATCTGGTAAGTCATCTTGTTGCTCTTGCCCAGATTGGCCGCCGAGCCCACTGCATCACGGAACGGGCCGTAGAACGCCGAAGCGTACTTCGCCGCGTAGGCCATGATGCGCGTGTGGATGTGGTCGTCATTCTCTAGCGCCAGGCGAATCGCACCGATGCGGCCGTCCATCATGTCCGACGGCGCGACGATGTCCACGCCCGCCTCGGCTTGCACCAGGGCCTGGCGCATCAGGATATCCACCGTCTCTTCGTTGAGGACATATCCGTTGGCGTCGAGCACGCCGTCCTGGCCATGGCTCGTGTACGGATCGAGCGCCACATCGGTCAGGATGCCCAATTCAGGGAAGCGCGCCTTGAGCGCCTTTACCGCGCGCGGGATCAGGCCATCCGCATTGGTGGCCTCGATGCCATCCGGCGTCTTGAGCGAGGGCTCGATAACGGGGAAGAGCGCCAACACCGGGACGCCAAGCTGCACGCACTGCTCGGCCACGCTCAGCAGTACATCGATCGACACGCGCTCGACACCCGGCATGGACGGCACGGCCTGTCGCACGTTGGTGCCTTCGAGGATGAAGACCGGGTAGATCAGGTCGTCGGGAGTGAGGCGCGATTCGCGCATCATGCGGCGGGAGAAATCGTCGCGGCGCATGCGGCGCGGACGATGGTCGGGGAAGCTCGCGATCATTTCAGCAGACCCTAAGAACACACTGTGAAGTTTCGAAACCTTTGTCGCGATTATCCATCCTATGCACGGACAATGCGCCAGCGACGCTGATGCAGCGTCCCCCGCGGCTCCTCCCTGACGCGGGTTCCCATCGATGGCTCGATGGGGTCGTTACCCCCGTTGCGTGTTTGGCGACGGGGTTTTTTTTGCCTGCTCGGCGTGCGGCTCGGGCTCCAGCGCTTCGGGCAAGCACAGCCAGCCTGCGACAATTCGCTGCGCCTCTTCGATGCCGCGGCGCTTCAGGCTGGAGAACAACTGCACCGTGAGCGACACATCGCCGTCGATCTGCGCGCGGTAATCGGCCAGCACCTTGCGTGCCGCCATGAGCGCGCGCGAGGCGTCGTTGTTGGTCAGCTTGTCCGCTTTCGTGAGCAGCACATGGATAGGCTTGCCCGTCGGCAGGAACCACTCGACCATCTGGCAATCGAGGTCGGTAAACGGACGGCGCGCATCCATCATGATGACGAGCCCCGCGAGTTGCTGGCGCGCCTTGACGTAGTCGCCCAGAAGGTGAACCCAGTGCGATTTGGTCTCGCCGGGTGCTTCGGCATAGCCGTAACCGGGCAGGTCGACCAGGAAGCCGAGCGGGTCTTCCGCCTTGGCGGGCATCACCGAGAAATAGTTGATGTGCTGCGTGCGGCCGGGCGTCTTACTGGAAAACGCCAGCCGCTTCTGATTGCACAGGATGTTGATCGCGGTGGATTTGCCTGCGTTGGAGCGGCCCGCAAACGCGACTTCCGGCACGGCGGTCGCCGGTAAATCACGCAGATGATTGACGGTGATGAAGAAACGGGCTTGATGCAGGAGCGACATGCGCGGCAGTACCTGTAAACTGCAGTTCAGAACTGCGTGGTTGCTGCGCCGCGAGGTCGCATTGCAGAGGTGTTATTGTACAATACGCCGGTTTACGGACGTCCCCACCAGATCCGCCGCAGGACCGCCCCGAGACCCGGGCCGGTCCGTTTTCATGCGCTGATCTGGCACGAGGAGAAGGGGGCGCCCGGCGCCGCAGGGTCCCGCATGGGCGGCGCACGCAGCATTCGAAAACAATCTAAACAAGGTGTGCGAATGAACCGCATCGCGAACGTTTTTGCTGTCGCAGCGCTGTCCCTGGCATCGGTCTTCTCCATGGCCCATGCCGAAGAGCAAAAAGTCGCCAAGGGCGACGCCGCGCGCGGCGAAACGATCTTCAACACCGGTGTGCCCGCCAATGGCGTGCCCGCGTGTACCAGTTGTCACGGTGCTGGCGGCAACAGCGCCATGAACGTCAACCCGAAGCTGGCTGGCCAGCACGCCGAATACGTCGAAAAGCAGCTCAAGGATTTCAAGGCCAAGACCGACCGTAACCAGCCGGTCATGTCGCTGTACGCCGGCGCCCTGTCGGATCAGGACATGAAGGACATTGGCGCCTACCTGGGCAAGCAAGCGGCTTGGAAGCCGGGCTCGGCCAAGAGCAAGGACACCATCGAACTGGGCCAGAAGCTGTATCGCGGCGGCGACGCCAAGCGCGGTATTGCCGCATGTGCAGGTTGCCACGGCCCGACGGGTGCCGGCATCCCGGCGCAATATCCGCGTATCGCTGGTCAGTTCTCTGAATACACTGAAGCGCAACTGGTTGCCTTCCAAAGCGGCACCCGCAAGAACAGCGTACAGATGCACGACCTGGCCGGTCGCATGACGGCCCAGCAGATCAAGGCGGTGGCCGACTACATTGCTGGCCTGCGCTAATCTGCCGCACCCGGCCGTCATGTGACGGTCGCACAATCAACAAGAAGAACAGGGTGGCAATGCGCCTGGCATCGCCACCCTGTTTTCGTTTTTGAACAGGTTGTCTCCCCGCATGTCTTCGGTCTCCACTTCCGGCGTCCAGATTCGTTCCCGCCGTCGCGCGCTGCGCGAGGCGGTCGAGTTGCTGTCGTCGATGCGCTTTGCGATCAGCCTCCTGACGGTGATCGCCATTGCCAGCGTGATCGGCACGGTGCTCAAGCAGAACGATCCGTACCCGAACTACGTCAACCAGTTTGGGCCGTTCTGGGCCGATGTGTTCCGTTCGCTGACGCTGCCCACGGTCTATAGCGCCTGGTGGTTTTTGCTGATCTTGGCGTTCTTGGTGGTGTCGACCTCGCTGTGCATCGTGCGCAATGCCCCCAAGATGCTGGCCGACATGCGCGCCTGGCGCGAGAACGTGCGCGAAGGCAGCCTGCGCGCGTTCCACCACCGGGACGAATATGATTCACCCGTCGATATTGCAACCGTGACCGCACGCCTGGCCGCACTCGCCCAGAACCGCGGTTTCCGGATCAAGGCGTTCGCGCGCGATGGTGGTTCGACGCTCATCACAGCAAAGGCGGGGGCGGGTAACAAGATCGGCTACATCCTGGCGCACACGGCCATCGTCGTGATCTGTATCGGCGGGCTGCTGGACGGCGACATGATGATCCGTGCGCAGATGTGGTTTGGCGGCAAGTCGCCCATCAAGGGCAATGCGGTCATCAGCGACATTGGGTCGGAGCATCGGCTCTCGACGTCGAACCCGGGCTTCCGCGGTAATGCATTCGTGCCGGAAGGTTCGAGCGTCAGCACGGCGATCCTGAACATTGCCGACGGCGCGCTGATCCAGGACTTGCCGTTCATGATCACGCTCAAGAAGTTCACCGTTGAGCATTATTCGACCGGCATGCCAAAGCTGTTCGCTAGCGACATCGTCGTGACCGACCGTCGTACCGGTAAGCAGACCGCTGCGCGCGTGGAGGTGAACAAGCCGTTCGTGTATGACGGCGTGGCGATCTACCAGTCGAGCTTTGAAGATGGCGGCTCGAAACTCAAGCTGACCGGTTTCCCGATGCAAGGTGACAACGCCAAGACGTTCGATATGTCGGGCGTCGTGGGCGAAAGCTCCAAGCTCACCGGCAAGGGTGGCGACTACACGGTCGAGTTCTCCGACTTCCGCCTGATGAATGTCGAAACGGTGACGGACGCCTCGGGCAAGCAGGACGCTCGCGGCGTCGGCAAGAAGGGCGGTGCGGAAAGTGGTCTGCGCGCGGAGCTTGGCAACGTGACCAAGATGACGCGCGACCGCGACCTGCGCAACGTTGGCCCCTCGGTGCAGTACAAGCTGCGCGACGCCAACGGCCAGGCGCACGAGTTCAGTAATTACATGCAGCCGGTTACGCTGGATGGGCAGTCGGTGTTCCTTGCCGGCATGCGCTCACAGCCCGACGAGCCGTTCCGCTACCTGCGCATTCCTGCGGACGCACAAGGCACCGTCGGCGACTGGATGCGCCTGCGCGCTGCGCTGCAAAATCCGGCGATGCGGGGCGAAGCGGCGCGCCGGTTTGCGCTGCTCTCCATGCCCGGCGAGCAGCGTGCGGAACTCCGCAGCCAGTTGATGGAAAGCGCCCGTCGCGCGCTCGATCTCTTTGCCGGTGCCGCCGATGTGAAGGACGGCTCCGCGGGTGCACAGGGCGGCTTCGCCGCAGTTGCCACGTTCCTGCAGAAATCGGTGCCCGAAGGCGAGCGCGAGAAGGCTGCCGATGTGCTGATGAAGATCATCAACAGCTCGATGTGGGAGTTGTGGCAACTGGCCCGCGCGCAGGACGGCCAACCAGCACCCATCGTGGATGCGGCCAGCAGCCAGTGGTTGCAAAGCGCCATCAACGCGCTGTCGGACAACGCCTTCTACGGTGCACCGGTGTATCTGCAGCTGACCGACTTCCAGCAAGTGCAGGCCAGCGTGTTCCAGCTCACACGTGCGCCGGGCAAAAACATCGTGTATCTTGGGTCGTTGCTGCTGGTGCTGGGCGTGTTCTCGATGTTTTACGTGCGAGAGCGCCGCTGGTGGCTGTGGATCCGGCCGCAATCCGGTCAGGCCAACGAAAGCGCCTCCGGCGCACATGTGCTGACCGCCATGTCGACCATGCGCCGCACGCTCGACTTCGACCGCGAGTTCGAGCGCCTCAAGCACGATATCCGCGCCGCGGCAGGAGCCCCGGGCGCCCCCGACGCCGCCAGTGCAGCGAGCGTCGACCCCAAACCAACGAAGTGAGCCGGTGATGGAAGCGAGCAATCCCCAAACGACCATGGCGAGCGCTGATCTGGGTGCGCTGCAGCGTCCCTCGTATTTCCGCCGCTTGGGCTGGTTTGACTGGCTGTTTGCTGCAATGCTGGCGGCCGGCGCAGGTTACGCCTTCTCCCGCTACGGCGCTTACATGGATGGTTACGAGCGCGGCATTCTTGTCGCTGCCGTGCCCGCCTTCGCATGGCTGGGCTGGACGTGGAAGCCGGTGCGCGTGCTGATGATCGGCATCGCCGTGTTGGCGCTGTTCGGTATCTCGCAATACGCCGGCGCCAATGGCCCGGATCTCGCCCGGGCCGAGCACGCCTTCTTTCTCAAGTATTTCCTTGCCAGTCAGTCGGCCATCCTGTGGATGAGCGCGCTGATCTTCCTGTCCACGCTGTTTTTCTGGACGGGTTTTCTGCTGCGCTGGGAGGCGGGCGGGTCGATCGGCAGCAAGCTGTGCTGGGCAGCCGTGGTGCTCGGCCTGACCGGCATGCTGGTGCGGTGGTACGAGTCGTACCTCGTGGGCGCAGACATTGGCCACATCCCCATCTCGAATCTGTACGAGGTGTTCATCCTCTTTACGCTGATCACCTCGCTCTTCTATCTGTACTACGAGCAGCGCTACAAGACGCGCGCGCTGGGGCCGTTCGTGATGCTGGTGGTGTCGGCGGCGGTGGGTTTTCTGCTGTGGTACACGGTGTCGCGCAGCGCGCAGGAGATCCAGCCGCTGGTGCCGGCACTGCAGAGCTGGTGGATGAAGATCCACGTACCGGCCAATTTCATCGGTTACGGCACGTTCGCGCTGTCGGCCATGGTCGGTGCGGCTTATCTGCTGAAGGAGCGCGGCGTGCTGGCCGATCGCCTGCCGTCGCTCGAAGTGCTGGACGACGTGATGTACAAGGCCATCACCGTGGGCTTTGCGTTCTTCACCATCGCCACGATTCTCGGCGCGCTGTGGGCGGCTGACGCCTGGGGCGGCTACTGGAGCTGGGACCCGAAGGAAACCTGGGCGCTGATCGTTTGGCTGAACTACGCCGCGTGGCTGCACATGCGCCTGATGAAGGGGCTGCGCGGTCGCATGGCAGCCTGGTGGGCGCTGATTGGCCTGTTGGTGACGACGTTCGCCTTCCTGGGCGTGAACATGTTCCTCTCGGGCCTGCACAGCTACGGCGAACTGTAAGCCGCAAGTCACAAAAAATTCTCGGCAGACTGGAATAAAGACGCGCTTAGCGTGTTTACTGCTCAGTGAGGGCGCGATCGGCGCGCCTCTCCATCCAAGGAGAACAAGATGAGCCAGTCTGCAGCTTCCCTGAAGTCGTTCAACCCGCGCGCCGCGTTGGCCGGCGCCGCGCTGCTTGCCGCATTCGGTTTGGCAGGCTGCAGCGGCATGGGCATGGGCGCGTCGTCCGCGCCGTCGGCCGTCAAGGTGACCAATGGCACGCTCACAGATGAGCACGGCATGGCGCTTTACACGTTCGACCGTGACGCCATGGCTGGCAAGAGCGCCTGCAACGGCAAGTGCGCCGAGAACTGGCCGCCGCTGGCAGCCAATGACGCCGACAAGCCGTCCGGCGACTACACCATCATCACGCGAGACGACGGCAAGAAACAGTGGGCCTATCGCGGCAAGCCGCTCTACCTCTGGAGCAAGGACAAGATGCCGGGCGACCAGACCGGAGACGGCTTCATGAACGTTTGGCACGTCGCCAAGCCGTAAGTACGACGCCTTCGCTCGCGCCCCTATGTCCGACCTGGCCAGCCGGCTGATTGCGCTCACACCACGCCTGCGCCGACACGCGCGCGGCCTGATGCGTGACGCCAGTCGTGCTGACGATCTTGTCCAGGACACGCTGGAACGCGCCTGGCGTTACCGCTGGCGCTTCCAACTGCGGCCCCGGCTTGGTTCGATCGGGCAGATTGGGGCGAAGGGCGAGGGCGACGGGCTGTTTGCGTGGCTGCTCACCATCATGCATCGGCTGCACCTGAACGCCGTGCGCCGGCCCGATCGGATCGAGCTGAGCGACTCGCCTCCCGAGATCCCCGTCGACGACGATCCCGGCTTGCGCCGTGATCTGCTGCGTGCGCTGGCGACGCTGCCCGAAGATCAACGTGCTGTACTGCTGCTGGTGGGCTTGGAGCAGTTTGCCTACAAGGAAGCCGCCGACGTGCTAGGCGTGCCGGTGGGCACGGTGATGTCGCGGCTGTCGCGGGCGCGTGAGCGGATGCGCGTGGCGCTCGACGGTTCGCCCGAAGCGGCGCGTGCATCGGCAGCATCTGGCGACAGCAGCAGCGCAGCGCTGCACCGCGTGAAGTGAGGCTCGCCATGCCCTCCAATTCCATTCATATCGACGAACTTCACGCCTATGCCGACGGCCGCTTGCCCGCGGCGCGCCGCGCTGTCGTGGAGGCCTATCTTGCTGCGCACCCGCATGCAGCCGCCGAGGTCGCGGGCTGGCGCAAGACGGACGCGCAATTGCACTACGCGCTCGATCCGCTGCTCAACGAACCGGTGCCGCAGCGTCGCATTCCGGCGGCAATCTTGGCGGCGGCACGTCGCCCGACGACCAGCGGCTTTGGCGCAATGCGCGGCTGGAGCGCGGTGGCGCTGGGCGTCGTGTGCCTGGCCATTGGCTCGGGTGCCGGTTGGCTGGGCCGAGGTGCCGTCGAGCGCACCATGCCCATGCAGCGTTTCGCCAACGATGCACTCGTATCGCACGTCGTCTTTTCTCCCGAGTCGAAACATATGGTGGAGGTGCCGGCCGATGAAGAGGCGCATCTCGTCACATGGTTGTCGCGGCGGCTCGATGCGCAGTTGCGTGTTCCCGACCTGACGTCGCTCGGCTACCGGCTCATCGGCGGGCGCCAGACGGTGGTGGCGGATGCACCTACGGCCATGCTGATGTACGAGGGGCCCGGCGGCACGCGTATCTCGTTGCAGTTGCGGCGCATGCCGAACAACCGCGATACGGGCTTCCGGCTGGAGACGCTCGCCCCGGACAACCGCGTGCTGCAGGCGATTCATCCTGCTGTGGATCACCCGCCACCGATGGCGTTCTACTGGGCTGATCGCGGCCTGGGGTTTGCGGTCGCCGGCCCGCTGGCGCGGCCGCAGTTGCTGGAAGTGGCCCAGGTGGTCTATCGGCAGTACAGCGAATTCACCGGACCAGCGCCCCGCAAGGAATAGCGCCATATTTTTTTCCGCGCTTTGTCAGGTTGGCGGCGCGGGCACGACCAACGCACATGGGACAGCGTTCCCGCACAACGAGGACCACGAATCATGTTGATCAAGACTGACCGCTGGCTGCGTGGCGACGACATCCCCGCCAGCGAGATCACACCGCAGCACATCTTCGAGCAGCGCCGCCGTTTCTTGGCCGCTGCCGCCATGGGTGCGGCCGGCGCGACGCTGGCGCCGTGGGCGTCGCGCGAGGCCTTTGCCGCCAACCCTTCGCTGGCAAAGTTGCCCGGCAAGCCGAATCCTGCGTACACGACCGTGGAGAAAGCCACCCCGTACGACCAGGTCACCACGTACAACAACTTCTACGAGTTCGGCACCGACAAGGCTGACCCGGCGCGCTATGCCGGTACGCTGCGCCCGCACCCGTGGCAAGTCAGCGTGGAGGGTTTGGTGAAAACCCCCAAAACCTACGACCTGGACGACCTGATGAAGCTCGCGCCGATGGAAGAGCGTGTCTACCGCCTGCGTTGCGTCGAGGGCTGGTCGATGGTGATTCCGTGGGTGGGCTTCCCGCTGGCCGAGTTGATCAAGCGGGTGGAGCCCCAGGGCAGCGCCAAGTACATCCAGTTCATCTCGCTGGCCGACAAACGGCAGATGCCCGGCGTCAGCAGCCCCGTGCTCGAGTGGCCGTACAGCGAAGGCTTGCGCCTGGACGAGGCGATGCATCCGCTGGCGCTGCTCACCTTTGGCCTTTACGGCCAGGTGCTGCCGAACCAGAACGGTGCGCCCGTGCGCGTGATCGTGCCGTGGAAGTACGGCTTCAAGAGCGCGAAGTCGATCGTCAAGATCCGCTTTGTCGACAAGCAACCGCCGACGAGCTGGAACCTTGCTGCGGCCAACGAATATGGCTTCTATTCCAACGTGAACCCGACCGTGGATCACCCGCGCTGGAGCCAAGCCACTGAACGCCGCATCGGCGAGGACAAAGGCGGCTTCGGCGGCCTGTTCGCGCCCAAGCGCAAGACGCTGATGTTCAACGGCTACGAGCAGGTCGCCCCGCTGTACGCGGGCATGGACCTGCGCAAGAACTTCTGAGGCTGACATGACACTGCTGCCGCCGATGTTGCCGCCCAAGCAGTTGCGTGTGGTGAAGGCGACCGCGTGGGTCGTTGCGCTCCTGCCGTTCCTGCGCATCGTCTTCCTGGGCGCGACCGATCAGTTCGGGCCGAATCCTCTGGAGTTCGTCACCCGCTCGACCGGTACGTGGACGCTGGTGCTGCTGTGCTGCACGCTGGCCATCACGCCGCTGCGCCGGATTACGGGTATGAACTGGCTGGTCCGGCTGCGCCGCATGCTTGGGCTGTACACGTTCTTCTACGGCTCGATCCACTTCCTGATCTGGCTGCTGGTGGACCGCGGGCTTGATCCAGCCTCGATGCTCAAGGACATCGTCAAGCGGCCTTTCATCACCGTTGGTTTCGCGGCGTTCGTGCTGATGATTCCGCTGGCCGCCACGTCGACCAACGCGATGGTGCGCAGGCTCGGTGGCAAGCGCTGGCAGTGGCTGCACCGGCTTGTCTACGTGACCGGCGTGCTCGGCATCCTGCATTACTGGTGGCACAAGGCCGGGAAGCACGACTTTGCGGAAGTGTCGATTTACGCGGCAGTGATGACGGTGCTGCTTGGGTTGCGGGTGTGGTGGGCGTGGCGCTCGCAGCGCGGTGCGATGGCCGGTGCAGCGATGCCGGCGCGCGATTGACGCTGATCGCGCCCATAAAAAAGCCGACGTTTGTGCGTCGGCTTTTTCTTTGCGGGGGGAGGCGGACTTACGCGGGGAACAGATGCTCCCCGCGGATCAGGTCTTCAAAGCACTCGCGCTCGCGTGCCAGGTGCATCTTGTTACCATCGACGATGACCTCGGCCGCGCGATTGCGCGTGTTGTAGTTCGAACTCATCGTGAAACCGTACGCGCCGGCCGACAGGATCGCCAGCACGTCGCCCGGCTGCACTGCCAGCGAACGATCGCGGCCGAGCCAGTCGCCGGATTCGCATACCGGGCCCACGACGTCGTAGACGACCGGCGCGCTCTGGCCTTCGCGCACCGGCACGATATGGTGATACGCCTCGTACATCGCGGGGCGGGTGAGATCATTCATCGCCGCATCGACGATGCAGAAGTTTTTGCTCGCGCCAGGCTTGAGGTATTCGACGCGCGTGAGCAACAGGCCCGCGTTGCCCACCAGCGAGCGGCCCGGCTCGAACAGCACGGTGCGATCGCCAAAGCCGCGTTGCTCGACGCGGTCGAGCAGCGTGCGCGCGAAGGCGGTGATGTCCGGCGGCGTCTCGTCCGTATAGGTAATGCCCAGACCGCCGCCCACATCGATGTGCGACAGGCGGATGCCCTCAGCATCCAGTTGCGTCACCACGTCGAGCACCTTGTCCAGTGCATCCAGATACGGTGACACCTCGGTGATCTGCGAGCCGATATGGCAGTCGATGCCGACCACGCGCAGGTTCGGCATCGCAGCGGCCGCGCGGTACGTCGGCAGCACTTCGTCAAACGCCACCCCGAACTTGTTGCCCTTCAGGCCCGTCGAGATGTACGGGTGCGTCTTGGCGTCCACGTCCGGGTTGATGCGCAGCGACACGGGCGCGACCTTGCCCATCGAGGCGGCCACGTCGTTCAGGCGGTGCAGCTCGGGAATCGACTCCACGTTGAAGCACGCCACGCCGACTTCCAGCGCGAACCGCATTTCGTCCGCGCTCTTGCCCACGCCCGAGAACACCACCTTCGAGGCCTGTGCGCCAGCGGCCAGCACGCGCTTCAGTTCGCCGGCGGAAACGATGTCAAAGCCTGCGCCCAGCTGTGCGAACACCTGCAGCACGGCGAGGTTCGAGTTGGCCTTCATGGCGTACTGCACATGCGCGTTGCGGCCCTCGCATGCGGCGGCGTAGGCGCGATAGTTGGCGGTGAGCGCGGCGCGCGAGTACACGTAGGTGGGCGTGCCGAACTGCGCGGCAATCGCGTCCAGCGCGACGCCTTCGATCATCAGCGCGCCTTCCTGGCGAATCAGGGACTCGGACATGATTGGGAACATTCTGGGCGCCGCACCAGAGAGGGTTGGCGCCGGTTGAGCAAAAAGGACGGGATCAGTGGTTTGCGGGTACCGCGCTGGCGGCATCGGCGGCTGCGGGTTTGGCGCCCGGCACCGGCGGCTGCGGCACGGCGTTCGGCCCGGCGATGCCGGGGTCCGTGGTTTGCGGCGCGGTTGGCGCCGGCGGCACCTTGGGCATGTACAGCGGCCCGCGAATCCCGCAGCCGGATAGGCCTGCGACCGTCAGGGTCAGGCCGACAGTGGCTACAATGGCGGCGGTTCGTATCATCGGATGATGGTGCAGAAAGGAGGCCCCAGGGGTGTAACCCTTGCGGCGATCGGAGTCATATGGGACGAGGCGCCTGCTGGTCAGGACGGGCCGGAAAGGGCCGCCACGCAACGTCCGCGCAAGATTTTGGAGTGTAGCATGCCCCCCCTGAGCGAATCGGAGTTCCTGGCGCTGGCCGAGGCGGAACTCAGCCGCATCGAAAGCATCGTTGAAACGGCTGCCGACGAGGCCGATGCCGACATCGAGGTCAACCGCACCGGTAACGTGCTGACCCTCGAATTCGACGATGGCTCCAAGATCATCATCAACAGCCAGGCGCCGATGCAGGAACTGTGGGTGGCGGCGCGTGCGGGCGGTTTTCATTTCCGCCGCGGCGACGACGGCCGCTGGGTCGATACGCGCAGCAAGGAAGAGCTGTATGTGGCGCTCTCGCGCTATGTCAGCCAGCAAAGCGATGTGGATGTGACATTGGCGGCCGGCTGAGCGCAGCGTTCTCGTCGGATGCCAAATTAAAAGCCGCTCCGAAGGGCGGCTTTTTCATGGGCGCGACGTTCAGTTGCCGCGGAACATGTCGAGAATCTTCTGTTTCTCCTGTTCCTGCGTTGGCGCCAGATTGACGCCAGGCTGCTGCGACTGGTCGCCGGCCGGTGCGGATGCTCCCGGCATGGCATCGCCCAGGCCCACCGAAGCCACGCCCTGACCGTTGGCGTATTCCTCGTAGGCCCAGTCGCCGGCCATCTGCACGACGCCTTCGGGCGGCTGACGCTCGGTCTGGGGCTCACCCTTGAGCGCGTAGCCCATGTAGTTGATCCAGATCGGCAGGGCCAAGCCACCACCGGTTTCACGATCGCCGAGGCTGCGCGGGTTGTCGTAGCCCATCCAGGCCACGCCCACTAGCTTGGGCGTGTAGCCGCAGAACCAGGCGTCGAACGAGTCGTTGGTGGTACCGGTCTTGCCAGCCATGTCGTTGCGGCCCAGCTTGACCTTGGCCTGGTAGCCCGTGCCGCTCGACACCACACTGCGCAACAGCGAATCCATGATGAAGTCGTTGCGCGGATCGATCACGCGCACAGCGTCTTTGCCGGCGGTCATCGGATGGCTCTGCTGCACGACGGTACCGCGCGCATCCACCACGCGATCGATGATGTATGGGTTTACGCGGTAGCCGCCGTTGGCGAACACCGAGTAGCCGCTCGCCATCTGCAGCATCGTCACTGAACCTGCGCCCAGCGCCATCGGCAGATAGGCCGGGTGCCGGTCGGCGTCGAACCCGAAGCGCGTGATGTACTGCTGCGCGTACTGCGTACCAATCGCGCGCAGGATGCGCACCGACACCAGGTTCTTCGACTTTTGCAGCGCGCGGCGCATCGTCATCGGGCCGTCGTAGCCGCCGCCGTAGTTTTTCGGCTCCCACACCTGGCCGCCGGTGTCGCCGGTCGGGATGGAGAGCGGCGCGTCATTGATGACCGTAGACGGCGAGAAACCCTTGTCCACCGCCGCCGAGTAGATGAACGGCTTGAAGCTGGAACCCGGCTGGCGCCAGGCCTGCGTGACGTGGTTGAACTTGCTGCGGTTGAAGTCGAAGCCGCCGACCATCGAGTAGATCGCGCCTGTCTGCGGATCCAGCGAGATAAAGCCCGAGGCCACTTCCGGCAACTGCGTGATCGACCACTTCTGCGTCTTCGTATCCTGAATCACGCGGATCACCGCGCCCGGGCGCAGCTTGATCTTCGGCTGTGCATTGTTCGACAGCGCCGCCTGTGCAAAGCGCAGACCGTCACCCGCCAAGTCGATCGTCTCACCGGTCAGCATCGTCGCGCGCACCAGCTTGGGCGTCACGCTCACCACCACGGCCGATTGCAGATCGTCGCTGTTCGGATGTTCAAGCAGGGCGTCGTCGATGGCCTGTTCGCGCTCTTCCGCATCGGAGGGCAGGTCGATGAACGCTTCAGGGCCGCGATAGCCGTGACGGCGCTCGTAGTCGAGAATGCCGCGGCGCACGGATTGGTACGCGACATCCTGGTCGGCCTTGCGCAGCGTAGTGTAGACGCTCAGGCCGCGCGTGTAGGTCTCTTCGCGGTACTGCGCGTACATCAGCTGACGCACCATTTCGGCGACGTACTCGGCGTGCACGTCGAACTCATGGCCTTCGCCGCGCACCGGCAGTTGCTCATTGATGGCTTGGGTGTACTGCTCCGGCGTGATGTAGTGCAGGTCGCGCATGCGCTGCAGGATGTATTCCTGACGCACCTTCGCGCGCTTCGGGTTCACCACCGGGTTGTACGCCGACGGCGCTTTGGGCAGGCCGGCCAGCATGGCCGCTTCGGCCAGGGTGATGTCCTTGATGTTCTTGCCGAAGTAGATCTGCTCGGCGCTGGCAAAGCCGTACGCGCGCTGGCCCAGGTAGATCTGGTTCATGTACAGCTCAAGGATCTGGTCCTTTGTCAGGCTCGCCTCGATCTTGTACGAGAGCAGCATCTCGTAGATCTTGCGCGTGTACGTCTTCTCGCTCGACAGGAAGAAGTTGCGCGCCACCTGCATCGTGATGGTCGACGCACCTTGCGACAGGCCGCCGTGCAGGTTCGCCAGGCCAGCGCGCAGTACGCCGATGAAGTCAACGCCGCCGTGCTCGTAGAAGCGGTCGTCCTCAATGGCCAGCACCGCGCGCTTCATCACGTCGGGCATCTGCGTGATCGGCACGAAGCTGCGGCGCTCCTCACCGAATTCACCGATGAGGACGTTGTCGGCGGTGTACACGCGCAGCGGGATCTTCGGGCGGTAATCGGTGATGGCGTCGAGCGACGGGAGGTTGGGCGCGGCGACGAGCAGGGCATAGCCCAGCAGCAGCGCTCCGACGACCCCCATGGCAACGAACAGGCCGAGCATCCAGAGAAGCAGTCGCGCCCACAGCGGGCGGCGGGCTTTGGGCGGCTTGGGCGAAGCTGGGGTGGTTTGGGCAGTAGCCATTACAGGTGGGCACCGGGGGTGTCAGTCAGCGTGGCGGCGATTATATCGTCGAGGCTTCGGGAGGCCGGCGGCATCGGACGTAACAGCACGTAACCAGTGTCACGTCAGCGTACGCGACTGCACTTGTGCGCCGCGTCATGCTTACCCTGCGGGCGGATTGTGCGCCGGACGCCCCTTGATTCAAGGCGGCTAAGAATCCGCCGATAGAAGTAGACGGAGCGGAAATCAAGTCAGACGAAAGGGGTATCCCCCGACCGTGGGGTTTTGACAACGCTTTCGGAAAGGCATGGCGCGAAATGCATCGCGGTCTGCCTGAGCGTTTGCCTGTTCTAAAGGATTTTGTGAGAATCCAGCAGCAAATCTAAGCAGGCTATGGCGCACGTTGGATTTGCGACGGGCGCCAGGGTTCAAAAAACTATAAACGGTGGGGTGTCTCTGTGCGACGGGGTTTGTTGTCCGGCCTGCTGCGCCGCAATATCGTCGGGATAGATATCGGGTCTTCCAGCGTCAAGGTGGTGGAGTTGTCCGCCAACGGCAAGCAGGGGGATTTCCGTCTCGAAAAATGCGCCAGCGAGCTGATTGAACGCAGTGCCGTCGCCGACGGCAATCTGGTGAATATCGATGCGGTGGGCAATGCGCTCAAGCGTGCCATCGCCAAGGCCGGCATCCGCGGTAAGGAAGCCGTGCTTGCCATTCCTGCAAGCCTGACGGAATCGCAAACCGTCAGCCTGCCCGACAACCTGACCGAAGACGAGCTCTTCGTGCAGGTCGAGAGCGAAGCCAATCGGCTGTTTCCGCCCTCGCAGAACGTCAATTTCGACTATGTCGTGATCGGCCCATCCGAAACCGAAGGCGGGGTCGGCGTGCGTGTCACGGCAACGGTTTCCGAGCGCGTGACCGAGCGCGTGACGGCTGCCGAGATGGCCGGCCTGAAAGCAATCGTCATGGACGTGGAAGAGAACGCCATCCAGCGCGCCATGACGCACATGCTGGCCGTCAAGCCCGACGCCACGGAAACCGAGACACGCGACATGCCCGTCGTGGCGATGTTCCACCTGGGCGGTGCGCGCTCGCATGCACTGTTCTACCAAGGCTGGAAGGAGCTCTACGAGCAGCCGATGTCAGGCTCGGGCGACCAGCTTACGCAAAGCATCTCGCGCCTGTTCTCCCTCGATCTGCTCAAGGCCGAGGTGAAGAAGCGCAAGAACACGCTGCCTGACGAATACCGCAGCCAGTTGCTCAAGCCCTCGCTGGAGACGCTGGCGATGGAAGTCGGTCAGGCGATCCAGAATTTCCTGTCGACCTCGAGCGTCGGCCGCGTGGACGAGATCGTGCTCTCGGGCGGTCACGCATCGTTGCTGGGCGTGCAGACCGCGATCCAGCAACAGACGCAGATCAATACGACGCTGGCCAATCCGTTCGCCAATATGGGCGCGGCCAAGAACGTCAACGCGCGCTATCTGCAGCGCGATCTGCCGGCCTACATCGTCAGCGCGGGCCTTGCCCTGCGCGGGCTGCAATAAGGAGCAGACGATGGCCAATGAAAGCGCGAATGCCGTGAATGCGCTCCCCAGCGTTAATCTGTTGCCGTATCACGCAGAGCGACGCGCCGGTAAGCGCAAGAAAGTCTTCATGAGCTTGGGCGGCGCTGCCGTTGCGGGCGCCGTGGTTGTGTTCCTGGGCGGCATGGTGATCGATCACCAGACCGAAGAGGCGCAACGCATCAACGACATCCTCACGCAGAAGAACGCGGAGATGGACAAGCAGATCGCCGAGGTCAACACCCTCAAGAAGGACATCGACGACCTCCTGCAACGCCAGCAAGCGGTGGAAAGCCTGCAGAACCAGCGCAACCGCCCGGTGCAGTTGCTCGAGGAACTGGTGCGTCAGGTGCCGGACGGCATCTATCTCACGTCGCTCAAGCAGGATGGCGAGCGTTACACCGTATCGGGTGTGGCGCAGTCCAACGAACGCGTGTCGGATCTGCTGCGCAACCTGGGTGCGGTGCCCTGGCTGGATCACGCCGAGCTGGGCGAATCGGTGGCCACCACCATGACGAACAACCTGAAGGAACAGCGCCGCTTGTTCAACTTCACGATCCGCTTCCAATGGAAGACCGAGCCGGCAGCGCCGGCCAAGCCGGGTACGGCCACGGCAGGGAAATAACCATGGCGCTCTCGACCGAAATTTCGCTGGAAGACTTGGTCAGCCAGTTCCGTGGCCTGAACCTGAATGAGCCGGAAACGTGGCCGATCGCGCCGCGCATCCTGTTCATGATTCTCTCGGCCGTGCTGGTGATCGGCCTGGGTTGGCAGTTCTACTGGAGCGGCAAGTTTGACGAGCGCGACGCCAAGCGCACCGAGCAGGACAACCTCAAGTCGGCATACCAGAGCAAGCTCGCACAGGTGGTGAACCTCGAAGCCTTGCGCAAGCAGAAAGCTGAGGTGGAGCAGCGTGTCGCGAAGCTCGAACTGCAACTGCCGAACAAGACCGAGATGGACGCGCTGCTGGCCGACGTCAACCATGCCGGTATCGCGCGTGGCCTGACCTTCGACCTGTTCCGCCCGTCCGGCGCGGTGATCAAGCCTTACTACGCCGAGATCCCGGTGGCGGTGAAGGTGAATGGCCGCTATCACGACATGGCACTCTTTGCTGCCGACGTGGCCGCGCTGTCGCGCATCGTCACGTTGCAGAACATCTCGCTGACGGGCACCAAGGATGGCGGCATGGTGATGGAAACGCGCGCTGAAGCCTACCGGGCGCTCGACGCCGATGAGCAGGCGGCTCAGCGCAAGGCGAATGCCGCTGCCAAGGGAGGCGCCAAATGAGGGGCCGCACCATGAGCCGTCGTCGCATGTCGCACGTTCTGCGTCTGTCGCCGCTGTGCCTCGCCGTCGTGCTGACGGCCTGCGGCGCGAGCGAAGACGAGGAACTGCAGCAATGGATGCAGCAAGCGCGCCAGAGCGTCAGTACGACCGTGCCGCCGCTGCCCGAGCCCAAGCCTTACGCGCCGCGCGAATACACGACCACCAAGCAGACTGATCCGTTCAGCGTGCAGAAGGTGGCAGAACTTTCGCGCGCGCAGAACGAATCGCCGGAACCGAATCGCCGTCGCGAGCCGCTGGAAGACTATCCGCTGGAAGCCTTCAAGCTGGTCGGGACGATGAAGCGCAATGGCGAGACGGAAGGTGTCCTGTCTGTCGGGGACAAGACGCAGCATGTGCATGTGGGGCAGTACATCGGACAAAACTATGGTCGCATCGTCCGCATCGGAGACCAGGAACTCACCCTGCGTGAGCTGGTGCGCGAAGGCACGACCGAATGGAAAGAAAAAATGACGACCCTGAAAGTTCAGGAGAGCGCGCAATGACGATGCGTCTTGTGAAGGGCGGCCTGTCGCAGGCAACCCGAGTGGCCCGGGGGGGCGCGGTGGCATGGCTTTCGCTGTGCCTGTTCATGGTGGCCGGCCAGGCCGTCGCTCAGCAGGCAGCGCCTGCAGCGGCCGTCTCCGGCAACACGATCGAAAAGGTGGAGCAGGCCACGGCCGGTGAATCCACCGTGGTGACGGTCACGCTCAAGAGCGCGCCGATACAGAAGCCGGTGGAGTTCAGCACGCAGCAGCCCGCGCGCATCGCCATCGACTTCTTCGGGGCCAGCTTCGCGCAGGGCCGCGCCAATTATCAATACGGCGGGAAGCTGCTGCGTTCGGCCAATGTCGTGCAGATCGGCGACCGTACCCGCGTCGTGCTCGATCTGTCGCGCCAGACGCAGTACAAGTCGGAAGTGCGCGGTAATCAGTACGTGCTGACGCTGGAAGCGGCGCCGGTGGCGGCAGCTGTCGCGGCGCCGACCTTCTCGGCCACGACACCCGTCGCAGGCGCCGAGCGCCCGGCGGTGCGCAACGTTGACTTCCGCCGCGGCGAGGATCTCGCCGGCCGCGTGGTGGTCGACCTGTCGACGGCCAACTCGGCGATCAACATCGCCCAGCAAGGTCAGAACCTTGTAGTCGATTTCGTCGGTGCGACGCTGCCGCAGTCGCTGCGTCGTCGCTATGACGTGAGCGATTTCGGCACGCCCGTGCAGGCCATGCGTGCCACTGACAACGGCACTGGCGCACGCCTGATCATCGAGCCGCGTGGCAACTGGCAGTACAGCTCGTACCAGACCGACACGCAGTTCGTGGTGGAAGTGCGCCCAACGAAGGAAGATCCGAACAAGCTGATTTCCGGCCCGGGCTACCGTGGCGAGCGCCTGTCGCTGAACTTCCAGAACATCGATGTGCGTTCGTTGCTGCAGGTCTTCGCCGACTTCACGAACCTGAACATCGTCACGAGCGACAGCGTGACGGGCACGCTTTCGCTGCGTCTGAAAGATGTGCCGTGGGATCAGGCACTGCAGATTGTGCTCGATTCCAAGGGTTTGGCGTCGCGTCGCAACGGCAACGTGCTGTGGGTTGCCCCGCGTGGCGAGCTGGCCACGAAGGAAAAAGCCGAGCTTGAATCGCAACAGCAAGTGACCGAACTGGAGCCGCTGCGCAGCCAGGTGTTCCGCTTGAACTATCAGAACGCCGGCGATGTGCGCAACATGCTGCTGGGTACCGGCGCCGCAGGTGGAGCAGGCGGTGCTGCCGGTGGCACGACCTCGCGAATTCTGTCCAAGCGCGGCTCGCTCACGGCGGATACGCGTACGAATCAGCTGTTCGTCTCCGACATCCCGAGCAAGCTTGAAGAGGTGCAGGCCTTCCTTCAGAAGATCGACATCCCGGTTCGCCAGGTGATGATCGAAGCGCGCATCGTCGAGGCGGACGACACGTTCAGCCGCAACCTGGGCGCCAAGCTGGGCTTCGCGTCGAAGACAAACGGCGCTGGTTACGGCAACACCTACACCAACGTGGTGTCGCCGGTTACGCAAAACGCCACGTGGGACAACAGCCCGGCGATCAGCTTCCCGGCCAACGGCATCAACGGCGTGAATGCAGCCAGCGTGGCCGTTAGCCTGTTCAATGCGGGTGCCGGCCGTTTCCTGGCACTGGAGCTCTCTGCGCTGGAAGCAGACGGCCGCGGCAAGATCGTTTCCAGCCCGCGCGTGGTCACTGCCGACAACATCAAGGCGCTGATCGAGCAAGGTACTGAGATTCCGTACCAGCAGGCGACCTCTTCGGGGGCGACTTCGGTGCAGTTCAAGAAGGCCAACCTGAAGCTGGAAGTGACGCCCAAGATCACACCGGATGGCAACATCTTCCTGGATGTGGACGTCAACAAGGACAGCGTGGGTATCCAGACCACCAACGGCTTTGCCATCGACACGAAGCACGTGCAGACACAGGTGCTGGTCGAGAACGGCGGCACGGTTGTGATCGGCGGTATCTATACGCAGAACGAGCGGACTGACATCAACAAAGTGCCGCTGCTGGGTGACATTCCGGTGCTCGGCAATCTGTTCAAGAGCACGAACAAGATCAACAACCGCACCGAGCTGCTCGTTTTCCTGACGCCGCGTGTGCTGTCTGATCAACTGTCGCTGAAGTAATCGGCGGCGGCATCGCGATCTGAAAGCCCGGCCTCCTGAGTGGAGCGCCGGGCTTTTTTGTGTCCTGCTTCCGGGTTTGTGCAGGATGGTGACCAAATGCCACTACAATCAAGCTCAAATTCCTGATTTCACGCGATTTTGTCTGTTTCGAACGTATTTTTCGTCGGCTTGATGGGCGCGGGCAAGACCACGGTCGGCCGGGCGGTGGCGCGTCGGCTCGATCTGCCGTTCTTCGACTCCGATCACGAGATCGAAGCGCGCTGCGGCGTGCGTGTGCCAGTCATTTTCGAGCACGAGGGCGAAGTGGGCTTCCGCGATCGCGAAACCCACATGATCGACGAACTCACCTCGCGCGATGGCGTGGTCGTGGCCACCGGCGGCGGCGCCGTGCTGCGGGCCGAGAATCGCGCGTTCTTGCGTGAGCGTGGCACCGTGATCTATCTGCGCGCCAATCCGCATGACCTGTACCTTCGCACACGCCACGACAAGAACCGGCCACTGCTGCAGACCGAAAACCCGCGTGCCAAGCTTGAAGAACTGCATGCGATCCGTGATCCGCTGTACCGTGACGTGGCGCACTTTGTCATCGAAACGGGCAAGCCCACTGTCGCCCAGCTTGTTAATATGGTCCTGATGCAACTTGAGGTGGCCGGCATTGTTGTGCCGCCCGCGGGCGCCTCCTCCTCCTCGCAAGTCTCCCCTCAGTCATGATTACCGTTGATGTTGACCTTGGCGATCGCGCCTATCCGATCCATATCGGCTCGGGGCTGCTGTCCAAGGCTGAGTTGTTCGCCCCCCACATTCGCGGCGCGCGTGCCGTGATCGTCACCAACGAGACTGTCGCACCGCTCTATGCGGCCCAGGTCGAGGAGGCCATTCGTTCGCTTGGCAAGGTTGTCGACACGGTTGTCCTGCCCGATGGCGAGTCATTCAAGAAATGGGACACGCTCAACCGGATCTTTGATGCGCTGTTGACGGCGGGCGCAGACCGCAAAACCACGCTGGTTGCGCTGGGGGGCGGCGTAATTGGCGACATGACCGGCTTTGCCGCAGCCTGCTACATGCGCGGCGTGCCGTTCATCCAGGTGCCGACGACGCTGCTGTCGCAGGTCGATTCATCTGTGGGCGGCAAGACGGGCATCAACCATCCGCTGGGCAAGAACATGATCGGTGCGTTCCACCAGCCGCAGGTGGTGCTGGCCGATATCGATACGCTACGCACGTTGCCTGCGCGGGAGCTGGCTGCTGGCATGGCCGAGGTCATCAAGCACGGCGCGATCGCCGATGCCGATTACTTCGCCTGGATCGAGCAGAACATCAAAGGCCTCAACGAGTGCGATACCGACCTGATGGCCGAAGCCGTACGCGGCTCGGTGCGCATCAAGGCGGCCGTCGTGGCGCAGGACGAGCGTGAAACTGGCCTGCGCGCCACGCTCAATTTCGGCCATACCTTCGGCCATGCCATCGAGGCCGGCCTGGGCTACGGCGAATGGCTGCATGGCGAAGCCGTCGGCTGCGGCATGGTGATGGCGGCAGACCTGTCGCATCGCCTGGGCTTTATCGACATCGACACGCGCAACCGCATCACTGCGCTCACGCGTGCGGCCGACCTGCCAACGGTGGCGCCGGATCTCGGCGTTGATCGCTTCATCGACCTGATGCGCGTCGACAAGAAGGCCGAAGCCGGCGAGATCAAATTCGTGCTGCTGCGCAAGCTGGGCCAGGCGTTCGTGACCACGGTGCCCGACGCCGACTTGCGCGCTACCTTGCGGCACGCCGTGCTGCGACCACCGACCGAAGCGCCCGTCGCCTGAGACAAGACGAGATGGCCCGATGAACGACCGATCCGCTTTGCCTTCTGCGCCGTTCGACCTCGAAGGCCCTCTCGCCCCTTACGCCGCGCATTCGGCGCAGACGCGCGGCCGCGTGCACGCCGAGCCGCCATCCACATCGCGCACCGAGTTCCAGCGTGACCGCGATCGCATCGTCCACAGCACCGCCTTTCGCCGCCTCGAATACAAGACGCAGGTCTTCGTGAATCACGAGGGCGATTTGTTCCGGACGCGGCTCACGCACAGTCTCGAGGTCGCGCAGATTGCTCGTTCGATTGCCCGCAGCCTGCGTCTGAACGAAGACCTGGTCGAAGCAATTTCGTTGGCACACGATCTGGGCCACACGCCGTTCGGCCACGCAGGGCAGGACGCGCTCAACGACTGCATGAAGCCGTACGGCGGCTTTGAACACAATCTCCAGAGCTTGTTGGTGGTCGATCGGCTGGAGGAGCGCTACGGCGGTTTCGATGGTCTGAACCTGACGTTCGAAACGCGCGAGGGCATCCTCAAACATTGCTCGCGCAACAACGCGGCCACGCTGGGTGACCTGGGGCGGCGTTTTCTCGAGGGGCAACAGCCTTCGCTGGAAGCCCAGCTTGCCAACCTTGCTGATGAGGTTGCGTACAACAACCACGATATCGACGATGGCCTGCGTTCCGGCCTGATTACGCTGGAGCAACTCGAAGGCGTGCCGCTATGGGCCGTCCATCGGCGCGAGGCCGAAACCGCGTTCCCGAATGTCAGCGGCCGGCGCCTGATCAACGAAACCATTCGCCGCATCATCAACGCGCTGATCGTCGATCTGATCGGCACCACGCGTGCCGGCATTGCTGACGTTGCGCCGCAATGTATCGATGACGTGCGTGCCGCATCAGCGCTCGTCGCGTTCTCCGACCCGATGCGCGAAGAGGCGCGCGCGCTCAAGCGCTTCCTGTTTGACAACCTGTATCGGCATTACCTCGTGATGCGCATGGCCGCCAAGGCGCGCCGCATCATCGACGATCTGTTCCGCGTCTTTATGGATGACCCGCGTCTGCTGCCACCGCAGTACCAGGCGAAAGCCAATCCCGAAGAGCAGCCGCGCTGGATCGCGCATTACATCGCCGGCATGACGGATCGTTACGCCATCAAGGAACATCGCCGCATCTTTGCCATTGATGCAGCTTGAGTAACGGCTGTACCGTTACTGTTCGGGTCGCTATCCGCCCGCCTGGCTCCCAATCGATCTGAAACCAGATCGAAATCAAACGCCCAAAAAAAATGCCCGGCCGCCCCAACGCATGCCGGGCCGAACGCGCCAACCACCGCCGACGAGCGCCCCCGCCGTCGACGGCCCCTGCGGCACGTCGGTAAAAGTCGATCAGGACAGTGTCAGTTCGCTGATCGCCCTCCCTTAAAAGCGATAGCCCAGGCCGACGCCCAGCAGCCACGGGTCAACCTTCACCTTGCTGATGGTCTGGCCGGCCATCTTCACGTCGGCGCTGATCCAGGTCTTTTTCAGGTCGACGTTGAAGTAGAGACGTTCGGTCAGGCGATAGTCGAAGCCGGCCTGCAGCGCGGGGCCGAAGCTGTTTTTGCTGAGGTCCAGCGAACCAACGCCCGGCACCTGCAGATTCACATTCGAGATGCGCGTGTAGTTGATGCCCGCGCCCACGTACGGCTTGAAGCGCGACTCGGGCGTGAAGTGGTATTGCATCGTCAGGACGGGCGGCAAGTGGCGGAAGCTGCCGATCTTGGTCGGGCCGCCCAGCGCGCTTTGCATGACCGTGACGTCCTGTTGTTGCGGGTAAGTCAGGATCAGCTCGGCCGCGAGGTGCGGCGTGAAGAAGTACGAGATGTCCAGCTCGGGCAGGACCTTGTTGTTGATCTGAATGGCGTCAGCCGGAATGGCCAGCGCCGGCACCGCGTCGGATTTGTTGGCGGCTGTCAGGTTGACAGCGCGCAGGCGCACCATCCAGTTGCCGGTGGCCGGCGGTAAGTCCGTGCTCTGCGCAAAGGCGGTCTGGCTGAATCCGGCGGCAAGCATTCCGGCGGCTACAGCTACGGCGGCTAGGCGGTGAAAAGCCATGAATCGCTCCCTCTCGTGTTGTCTCGTGATGTGATGGGAGCCAGTCTCGCGGGGAAGTTGCTTAGCCGATTTGCTCGGGATCAAGTTCACCCCGTCGTCGATGCCGTGGACGGTCGCCAATTTGACGGCACGCAAACTTCGCCGTCGCCTCTGCGCGACAGCCGCCATGCAAGCGTTTGCCTGCTAAAAATTGGGGACAGGTTCGCCGGGTTCAGGCTACGATGGCGCTTTTCGCTGCCCTGTCTGTTCCATGGCCCGCCTGCCTCGCCTCAGTCCTACGGATATTCCTGTGCACGTGTTGCAGCGCGGCAACAACCGGCAGATCGTTTTTCGCGGCGACGACGACTACGCGTTCTATCTCGACACGTTGCGCATGGCCGCGCGCGAGCACGACTTCGCCGTCCATGGCTTCTCGCTGATGCCGAATCACGTTCATCTGGTGGGGACGCCCAAGGTGGCGGACAGCCTTTCGCGCACGCTGCAGGCGGTCGGACGGCGCTATACGCGGTACTTCAACGCCGCCGCTGATCGCAGCGGAACGCTGTGGGAAGGGCGTTTCCGCTCAACCGTGCTGGACCCGGCTGAGTGGGTCTTGCCGATGCTGTTGTATGTGGAATCCAACGCCGTGCGCGCGGGTCTCGTCAGCACGCCGGAAGACGACCGATGGAGCACATATCGCCATCATGTGGGAATCCAATCCATTCCGTGGGTGAGTGACCACTATTGTTATTGGCGGCTTGGCAATACGCCTTTCGAGCGCCAATCTCGCTATCGAACGTTGTGGCACGAAGGTTTGGGTTCAGACCAGCTGGCGCAGATTCGTCAGCATGTGCACAGCGGCTGGCCGCTCGGAAACGAGGCGTTTCTCGCGACGCTGGCACGCGCCGGCGGCCGTCGCGTTGCGCCATTGCCCAAGGGGCGACCGCCCCGCCAACTCGCAGAAGTGGGAGCGGAGGACAGCGCGCGCACCGAATAGCGAGGTAGTGGAGCCGTCACGCTCAGTCGCAGCAATTGCGGTCGAATTTAATCTGTCCCCATTAGTAAACCCGCACTGTTGTCGTGCATTTATTAATTAACTCTGACCCCATTTAAAAACTTTTGCCTGTTACGGGCCACTCTTTTATATTCGTTTCACCCCGCATTCATGGTGCGGCGCGCCATTGCCTGTCTGCCACCGCATTCGCACGATCGCGAGGGTTTTCTGCGGCGCGCTGTGCCCACAACATCGGAAGATCGCCGTGGAACAACATTCCTTCCCCGCCGCGCCGTCGGCCCAGGGTCTGTACGACCCGACCAATGAACACGACGCTTGCGGCGTCGGCTTCGTCGCTCACATCAAGGGCAAGAAGAGCCACGAGATCGTCCAGCAGGGCCTGCGTATCCTGCACAACCTCGACCACCGAGGCGCCGTCGGTGCTGACCCGCTGATGGGCGACGGCGCGGGCATCCTGCTGCAGATTCCCGACCAGTTCTTCCGTGAAGAGATGGCGAAGCAGGGCATCAATCTGCCGCCGGCCGGCGAATATGGTGTCGGCATGATCTTCCTGCCGAAGGAACACGCGTCGCGCTTGGCCTGCGAACAGGAACTCGAGCGCACCGTGCGTCTGGAAGGCCAGGTCGTGCTGGGCTGGCGCGACGTGCCGGTCGACAAGACCATGCCGATGTCGCCGACGGTGCAGAAGACCGAGCCGGTGATCCGCCAGATCTTCATCGGGCGTGGCCGCGACATCATGACCACTGACGCGCTGGAGCGGAAGCTGTACGTGATCCGCAAGACCGCCAGCCACGCGATCCAGGCACTCAAGCTCAAGCACGGCAAGGAATACTTCGTGCCGTCGATGTCGGCGCGCACGATCGTCTACAAGGGCCTGCTCTTGTGCGAGCAGGTGGGCCGCTATTACCAGGACCTGGCAGACCCGCGCACGGTGTCGGCGCTGGCGCTGGTGCACCAGCGTTTTTCGACCAACACGTTCCCGGCCTGGGAACTGGCGCACCCGTACCGCATGGTCGCGCACAACGGCGAAATCAACACCGTCAAGGGCAACGTCAACTGGATCAACGCGCGTACGGGCGGCATCTCGTCGCCGGTGCTGGGCGATGATCTGCCCAAGCTGTGGCCGCTGATCTATCCGGGCCAGTCGGATACCGCATCGTTCGACAACTGCCTCGAACTGCTGACGATGGCCGGCTACCCGTTGGCCCAGGCGATGATGATGATGATTCCGGAAGCGTGGGAACAGCACACGCTGATGGATGACAACCGCCGCGCGTTCTACGAATACCACGCCGCCATGATGGAGCCGTGGGACGGCCCTGCCGCCATCTGCTTTACCGACGGCCGCCAGATCGGCGCGACGCTCGACCGTAACGGCCTGCGTCCGGCGCGCTACTACGTGACCGACGACGACATGGTCGTGATGGCCTCGGAAGCGGGCGTGCTGCCAATTCCCGAGTCGCGCATCGTCAAGAAGTGGCGCCTGCAGCCGGGCAAGATGTTCCTGATCGACATGGAGCAGGGCCGCATCATCGACGACAAGGAACTCAAGGACAACCTGGCCAACGCCAAGCCGTACAAGAGCTGGATCGATGCCGTGCGCATCAAGCTCGACGAGCTGGACGCGAAGCCCGAAGACGTGGCCGCCGAGACCAAGCCGGCCGCCAAGCTGCTGGATCGCCAGCAGGCCTTCGCCTATACGCAGGAAGACGTCAAGTTCCTGATGACCCCGATGGCTGCCAACGGCGAAGAAGCCGCGGGCTCCATGGGTAACGACAGCCCGCTGGCCGTGCTGTCGTCCAAGAACAAGACGCTTTACAACTACTTCAAGCAACTGTTCGCGCAGGTCACGAACCCGCCGATCGACCCGATCCGCGAAAACGTGGTGATGTCGCTCGTCTCGTTCATCGGGCCGAAGCCGAACCTGCTTGAGCTGAACAACATCAACCCGCCGATGCGTCTTGAAGTGAGCCAGCCCGTGCTGGACTTCAAGGACATGGCGAAGATCCGCAACATCGAGCACTACACCGGCGGCAAGTTCATGTCTTATGAGCTGGACATCTGCTATCCGGTGGCGTGGGGCAAGGAAGGCATCGAGGCGCGCCTGGCGTCGCTGTGCGCCGAGGCCGTCGATGCGGTCAAGTCGGGCTACAACATCCTGATCGTGTCCGACCGCGCGGTCGACGAGAAGCAGGCCGCCATTCCGGCGCTGCTGGCTACGTCGGCCATCCACCATCACCTCGTGGAGAAGGGCCTGCGCACAAGCACGGGTCTGGTCGTCGAAACGGGTTCGGCCCGCGAAGTGCACCACTTCGCGCTGCTGGCCGGCTATGGCGCAGAAGCCGTGCACCCGTACCTGGCGATGGAGACACTCGCCGAATTGGCGCCGGGTCTGGGCCTGACCGCCGAAAAAGCCATCTACAACTTCACCAAGGCGATCGGCAAGGGCCTGCACAAGGTGATGTCCAAGATGGGCATCTCGACGTACATGTCGTACACGGGCGCGCAGATCTTCGAAGCGATCGGCCTGTCACGTGAACTGGTCGACAAGTACTTCCACGGCACCGCATCTAACGTCGGCGGCATCGGCATCTTCGAGGTGGCTGAAGAGGCGCTGCGCTTGCACCGTGACGCCTTTGGCGATGCGCCGGTGCTGGCGAACATGCTGGATGCCGGTGGCGAATACGCCTACCGCGTCCGCGGCGAAGAGCACATGTGGACCCCGGATTCGATCGCCAAGCTGCAGCACGCGACGCGCGCGAATTCGTACCAGACGTACAAGGAATACGCGAACCTGATCAACGATCAGAGCAAGCGCCACATGACGCTGCGCGGTCTGTTCGAGTTCAAGGTTGACCCGGCACGCGCGATTCCGCTGGAAGAAGTCGAACCGGCCAAGGAGATCGTCAAGCGCTTTGCAACCGGCGCCATGTCGCTGGGTTCGATCTCAACCGAAGCGCACACCACGCTGGCCGTGGCGATGAACCGTATCGGCGGCAAGTCGAACACAGGCGAAGGCGGTGAAGACGAGCGCCGTTACCGCAACGAACTGCGCGGCATTCCCATCAAGCAGGGCACGAAGCTGTCGGACGTGATCGGCCGCGAAGTGGTCGAGCGCGATCTGGAACTGCAAGAGGGCGATTCGCTGCGTTCGAAGATCAAGCAGGTGGCGTCGGGTCGTTTCGGCGTGACGGCTGAGTATCTGGCTTCGGCTGATCAGATCCAGATCAAGATGGCGCAGGGCGCCAAGCCTGGCGAAGGCGGTCAGCTGCCTGGCCACAAGGTCACGGATTACATCGGCAAGCTGCGTTATGCGGTGCCGGGCGTGGGCCTGATCTCGCCGCCGCCGCACCACGACATTTACTCGATCGAAGATCTGGCACAGCTCATCCACGACCTGAAGAACGTGAACCCGCGTTCGGACGTTTCGGTCAAGCTTGTGTCGGAAGTGGGCGTGGGCACGGTGGCCGCAGGTGTTGCCAAGGCCAAGGCCGATCACGTGGTGATCGCGGGCCACGACGGCGGCACCGGCGCTTCGCCGTGGTCGTCGATCAAGCATGCCGGCACGCCGTGGGAGCTGGGTCTGGCCGAAACGCAGCAGACGCTGATGCTCAACGGCTTGCGCAACCGCATCCGCGTGCAGGCCGACGGCCAGATGAAGACCGGCCGTGACGTCGTGATCGGCGCGCTGCTGGGTGCAGACGAGTTCGGCTTCGCCACCGCACCGCTGGTGGTCGAAGGCTGCATCATGATGCGCAAGTGCCACCTGAACACCTGCCCGGTGGGTGTGGCGACGCAGGATCCGGTGCTGCGCAAGAAGTTCTCGGGCAAGCCCGAGCATGTGGTGAACTACTTCTTCTTCGTAGCCGAGGAAGTGCGCGAAATCATGGCGCAGCTCGGCATCCGCACCTTCAACGAACTGATTGGTCGCGCGGATCTGCTCGACACGAAGTCCGGCATCGAACACTGGAAGGCCCGCGGTCTGGACTTCGCGCGCATCTTCTATCAGCCGGCCAAGAAGGAAGGCGAGCCGTGTTATCAGGTCGACGTGCAAGACCATGGTCTTGATCGCGCACTGGATCACCAGCTCATCGAGAAGGCCAAGGCTGCGCTGGAAAAGGGCGAGCGCGTGTCGTTCATCCAGCCGGTGCGCAACGTCAACCGCACCGTGGGCGCGATGCTGTCGGGTGAAGTGGCCAAGCGCTACGGCCACGAAGGTCTGCCCGATGACTCGATCCACGTGCAGATGCAGGGCACGGCTGGCCAGTCGTTCGGTGCGTTCCTGGCACACGGCGTGACACTGGACCTGGTGGGCGACGGCAACGACTACGTGGGCAAGGGCCTGTCGGGCGGCCGCGTGATCGTGCGCCCGCCGCATGAGTTCCGCGGTGAGCCGACCAACAACATCATCGTCGGCAATACTGTGCTGTACGGCGCGCTGGCTGGTGAGGCGTTCTTCAACGGCGTGGCCGGCGAGCGCTTTGCGGTGCGCAACTCCGGCGCCACCACGGTGGTGGAAGGCACGGGCGACCACGGCTGCGAATACATGACCGGAGGCACCGTCGTCGTGTTGGGTACCACCGGCCGCAACTTCGCGGCAGGCATGTCGGGCGGCGTTGCCTACGTCTATGACGAAGACGGCCTGTTCGACAAGCGCTGCAACACGGCGCAGGTCGCACTGGAATCCGTGCTGTCGGCAGCAGACCAGGAGAAGGCGCATACCCCGTCGACCTGGCACAAGGTGAACGGCGAGCGCGTGCTCGACGAGCAACTGCTCAAGGCGCTGGTGGAAAAGCACTTCCGCTACACCGGCTCCGAGCGTGCCAAGGAACTGCTGGCCGACTGGAACAACGCGCGCCGTCGCTTCGTCAAGGTCTTCCCGACCGAGTACAAGCGTGCACTGACCGAGATGTACGAGCGCGAACAGGAAGCGGGCCGCGAACAGATCGCCGCCTGAACCTGATTCCAAGCGACTTGGCGGGTTGTCGATCGATGATCGGCTCCCGCCGCCACTGAATACAACGCAACCTCACAAGACAGGCCCGACTGCCTGCTCAGCACGACTGTGCCGGCAGAGCAGCATCGGGTCAGGAAGGACACCATGGGCAAGGCGACCGGTTTTCTCGAATTTCCCCGCCAGAACGAGGCATACGAAGCGCCCGAAGCGCGCGTGAAGCATTACAAGGAGTTCGTGTTCGCGCTGGCGGACAACGAAGCCAAGATCCAGGGCGCACGTTGCATGGACTGCGGCATTCCGTTCTGCAACAACGGCTGCCCCGTCAACAACATCATTCCGGACTTCAATGACCTGGTGTATCGCCAGGACTGGAAGACCGCGATTGAGGTGCTGCATTCGACCAACAACTTCCCCGAGTTCACGGGCCGCATCTGCCCGGCACCGTGCGAAGCGGCGTGCACGCTGGGCATCAACGAGCTGCCGGTCGGTATCAAGTCGATCGAGCACGCCATCATCGACAAGGCTTGGGAAGAAGGCTGGGTGGCACCGCAAGTGCCGAAGCACAAGACCGGCAAGACTGTGGCCGTGGTCGGCTCGGGCCCGGCTGGCATGGCCGCTGCGCAGCAACTGGCACGCGCTGGCCACGACGTGACGCTGTTCGAAAAGAACGACCGCATTGGCGGCCTGCTGCGCTACGGCATCCCCGACTTCAAGCTGGAAAAGGCGCAGATCGACCGCCGCATGCAGCAGATGGAAGCCGAGGGCGTGACGTTCCGCACCGGCGTGATGGTGGGCGACAAGACGGTTCCGGCCGGCATCACCAACGACGCGCGGGAGATGATCTCTGCCGACGACATCCTCAAGCAATTCGACGCCGTCGTGCTGACGGGTGGTTCGGAAGTGCCGCGCGATCTGCCGGTGCCGGGCCGTGATCTGGACGGCGTGCATTACGCGCTGGAATTCCTGATCCCGCAGAACAAGGAAGTGGCCGGCGATGCACCGAACCCGATCCGCGCCGATGGCAAGCACGTCATCGTGATCGGCGGTGGTGATACGGGCTCTGACTGCGTGGGCACATCCAACCGCCATGGCGCGGCGTCGGTCACGCAGTTCGAACTGCTGCCGCGTCCGCCCGAAGAAGAGAACAAGCCGCTGGTGTGGCCGTACTGGCCGATCAAGCTGCGCACGTCGTCGTCGCATGACGAAGGCTGCGAGCGCGACTGGTCGGTCGCCACCAAGGCGCTGATCGGCGAGAACGGCCGGGTGACGGGCCTTATCGCCGTGCGCCTGGAGTGGAAGGACGGCAAGATGGCCGAAGTTGCAGGCAGCGAGTTCACGCTCAAGGCTGATCTCGTCCTGCTGGCGATGGGCTTTACCAATCCCGTCGGCGGCGTGCTGGATGCCTTTGGCGTGACCAAGGATGCGCGCAACAACGCGCGTGCCGCCACCGAAGGCGACAACGCTTACGCCACCAACGTGCCGAAGGTGTTCGCCGCCGGTGATGTACGCCGCGGCCAGTCGCTCGTCGTGTGGGCCATCCGGGAAGGCCGTCAAGCCGCCCGCTCGGTCGACGCGTTTCTCATGGGCCATTCGGAACTGCCGCGCTGACCTCGCGGTTGACCGGATGACTCAGGCCCGCCTTGGCGGGCCTTTTTGTTTGTGACGCACGTGTTTTGGCGCGCGCGTCATGCCTCATGGTTTACGTCGACATGGTTTACATGAGTGCAGGGCGGACGGGCGGATTTCTAGAATGAGATCTCCCCGTGATCCCAACCTGCCTCATGCGACCTCGTGCCCGCAATGTGCGTGCTGATGTGCCCCACGCGCCCGATGTGCCGCATATGCCGGACCCGCAGCGGCGGCGGGCGCTTGCGTGGCTGGGTGTGCTGCCGACAATGCTGACGTCGCCCGCGCATGCATTGCTGCAAGGGTATCCCTCGCAACCGCTGCGTCTGGTCGTGCCGGCGGCGGAAGGCAGCGCGTTTGACGCACTTGCCCGGGCACTGGCGACGCAACTGCAACAGCAGGTCGGCCGCGAGGTGGGTGTCGAGGATCGCCCCGCAGCCAATGGTATGGCCGCCGGTGAGGCCGTTGCCCGCGCGCCATCCGATGGCCATACATTGCTGCTTCAACAGACCACGTTCGTCACCCAGCCCGCGCTGGAACCAGCGTCGTATGACCCGCTGCGAGATTTCCAGCCGGTGGCGATGGTGGCCACGCTGCCGCTGTTTCTCGCCGTGGATGCGCGCTTGCCGATCTACTCCATCACCGATCTGCTCGCACAGGCGCGCGGCGAGTCCGTCACGGTCAATTGCGGCTCGGATATCGTCGGCACGTGGTCGCACCTTGTCGCCGAGCAGTTTGTGCGCGACTACGCTTTCCATGCGCCGCATGTGGCCGTTCGCGGTGAAGCGGGGCTCGTGCAACAGATCCTGGCGGGGCGCATGACGGCGTGTTTCGCCTGCTATCCGAGCGTGGCGGCCGCCGCGGCCAATGGCCAGCTACGGTTGCTCGGGGTGACGGGCGGGGCTCGCTCGCGTTTCGCGCCCGCCGTGCCGACGCTGCGCGAAGGCGGTCTCGCCGGATTCGATCGCAGCGCCTGGATCGGCACTTTCATGCCGGCGCGCACACCCCGCCTCCTGTCGATGCGCGCAGCGGCCGAACTGCGCCGCGCCGTCGCCTCGGGTGACGTCCACGCTACGTTGCGTGCCGGCGGCTTCGAGCCGGAATGGGATGCCCCCGACACGTTTGCCCAGGCCGTGCGCCGTGATGCCACACATTGGCAAGGGGTGATTCGCCAGGCCGATCTACGGCTCGATAGCGGCGAATAGGCCACTTCCGCTGCCGGTCTGCCGCACCAGCCCAGCTTCGCAAGCGCACCACTTTCAGCAACCCGCAAGGCCCGAAAACCCGCGGCGCGGCGAACAAGCCACACTAACTGTCGGTAAGCAAGGCGTGACTGACGGGCTACGCGGGTTTCCACCTATAATGGCGGGCCGCGCGAAGCCGCCCTTGTTGGCGAGCCCGCGGAAGTCAAGACAACGAGATGCGGCAGCATGAAAGCCGCCAACCTGCCGAGCCCTCTGCACCGATCTCCACCGTGTCCACCCAGCCTTCCAACGCCGTTGTCGAACTCGATCAGGTCGATTTCGCCTATCAGCCAGGCGCGCGGCGCATTCTGTCCGGCCTGTGCATGCGCGTGCCCAGGGGCAGCGTGGTGGCCGTCATGGGCGGCTCGGGCTGCGGCAAGACGACGATTCTGCGCTTGATTGGCGGCCAAGTGGCCGCTGCCGCCGGCACAGTGCGCGTACAAGGCCAGGACATCGGCGCCATGGACAAGCGAGAGCTGTACGCGGCGCGCCGGCAGATGGGCATGCTGTTCCAGTTCGGAGCGCTGTTTACCGATCTGTCCGTGTTCGACAATGTGGCATTTCCACTGCGCGAACATACCGAACTGCCCGAACTGCTTATCCGCGATCTGGTGCTGATGAAGCTCAACGCCGTCGGCCTGCGCGGTGCGCGCGACCTGATGCCCTCGGAGATTTCTGGCGGTATGGCGCGGCGCGTGGCATTGGCGCGGGCGATCGCGCTTGATCCGTCGCTCCTCCTTTACGACGAGCCGTTCGCCGGGCTGGACCCGATCTCGCTGGGCCTGACCGCCTCGCTCATCCGCAAGCTGAACGACGCGCTGGGCGCGACCAGCATCATCGTCTCGCACGACGTGCAGGAGACGTTCCGCATCGCCGATTACGTCTACTTCATCGCCAACGGTAGCATTGCCGCGCAGGGCACGCCGGCTGAGCTCACCGCGTCGACCGATCCGTTTGTGCGCCAGTTCGTGCGTGGCGAGGCGGACGGCCCTGTGCCGTTCCACTATCCCGGGGCGCCCCTGGCCGATGACTTCGGTCTGGGCAAGAGCGGAGGCGCACGGTGATCTCTACCATCGGCCGCTTTGTTCTGGTGCTGGTCAGCCGCTTCGGCTACGCCGCGCGCACGTTGATTTCGCTCATTGGTGCTTCCGGCGATGTGCTTCGCCGCCCGCGCCTGGTGATCGAGCAACTGCGCTTTGTCGGCAATGATTCGTTCATCATCATTGCCGTATCGGGGCTGTTTGTTGGCTTCGTGCTTGGCTTGCAGGGATACAACACGCTTAATCGATACGGCTCCGAGCAGGCGCTGGGCCTGCTGGTGGCGCTGTCGCTGGTGCGCGAGCTTGGGCCGGTGGTGACGGCACTGCTGTTTGCCGGTCGCGCCGGTACCTCGCTGACGGCCGAGATTGGCTTGATGAAGGCCGGCGAGCAACTGATCGCCATGGAAATGATGGCCGTCGATCCGCTGGCCCGCGTGCTGGCGCCGCGCTTCTGGGCCGGTTTCATCGCCATGCCGCTTCTGGCCGCGATTTTCAGTGCGGTCGGTATTCTGGGCGGATACTTCGTCGGGGTCGGGCTGATTGGCGTGGACCCTGGGGCGTTCTGGTCGCAGATGCAGGCCGGCGTGGATGTCATGGACGACGTGCTCAACGGCGTCATCAAGAGTGTCGTGTTTGGTGTGGCGGTCACCTTCATTGCGCTGTATCAGGGCTATGAGGCCAAGGCCACGCCGGAAGGCGTCTCGCGCGCGACTACCCGGACGGTGGTGATCGCGTCGCTCACCGTACTGGCGCTGGATTTCGTGCTCACGGCACTGATGTTCAACTGAGCCGCCGGTTGTCGTTAGCGTTCAACGAGAAAAGATCATGCGTAAAAGCGTCCTCGATTTCTGGGTCGGCCTATTTGTTCTGGTGGGCATCATTGCGCTGCTATTCCTGGCGCTCAAGGCGGGCAATATGAGTTCGTTCTCGTTTGCCAAGACTTACCAGGTGAAGGCGGCCTTCGACAATATCGGTGGCTTGAAGGTGCGGGCCCCGGTCAAGAGTTCGGGTGTGGTCGTCGGCCGTGTGTCGCAGATCCTCTTCGACGACAAGAGCTACCAGGCAATCGCCGTGCTCGACATGGATCAGCGCTATCAGTTTCCGAAAGACAGTTCGGCCAAGGTTCTGACCTCGGGTCTGCTGGGTGAGCAATACATCGGTATTGAACCGGGCGGTGACTCGGCCATGCTCGCCAGCGGCAGCAAGATCACGATGACCCAGTCGGCGGTGGTGCTGGAAAACCTGATCAGCCAGTTCCTGTACAGCAAGGCTGCGGATGCCGGTGCCGGCAGCGCAAATGGCAGTGCCGGCGGAGCCAAGCCGGCCGAGGGCAGTGGGAGTAAATAAACCATGAAAACAACAACATCCATCCATACGCTGCGCGGTTTTGTGCTGGCCGTGGCCGCTGGCGCTACGCTGCTGGCCGGCTGTGCAACGGGGCCGAATGCCAATCCGGCAGACCCGATCGAGCCGTTCAACCGCGAAGTCTTCCGCATCAATGAGGACCTCGACAAGGGCGTGCTGAAGCCGGTTGCGCAAACGTATGTCGATGTGGTGCCGTCGCCGGCGCGCACTGCCGTGTCGAATTTCTTCTCGAATGCGGGCGATGTCTATTCGGCCGTCAACAACCTGCTGCAGTTGAAGGGGACGGCCGCGCTGGAAGACACCATGCGTGTGGCGATCAATACGGTGCTGGGGCTGGGTGGTCTGATCGACATTGCGTCGGACGCCGGCCTGCCGAAACACAAGGAAGACTTCGGCCAGACACTGGGTGTATGGGGCGTGCCGTCGGGTCCGTACGTCGTTTGGCCGTTGCTCGGCCCGAGCACCGCACGTGACACCGTGGGCTTCCTGGTCGACTGGCAGATGGATCCGCTCACGTATTGGCACGACAGCACGATCACCTATTCGCTGGCCGCGCTGCGCGTAGTTGACGTGCGCGCGAACCTGCTTGGGGCCAGCAATGTGTTCGAACAGGCCGCTGTCGACAAATACACCTTTCTGCGGGATGCCTATCTGCAGCGCCGCCGATACCTGATCTATGACGGCAACCTGCCGGAAGATCAGGACAACAAGAAATCGCCGGATACCGGTGACGCCACGGTCTCGCCGTACCAGCGCTTCACCCCCAACTGGCCGGTGTTCCGCCGCTGATCGGTACACGTAACAAGGTCGCCTCAAAGGTGACAAGGCGTAAAACTGGCCGGCTCGCACGAACTTGGCTGCGGGCGGTCTGTTCTAATCGCCAACAGGATTGCGGCGAATGTGCTGCAAGCGACCCGAAAATCACACTATAAGGACGCGATATGTTGAAGAAACTCCTCCGCTCCCTGTTCGCTGGCCTCACGCTGACGGCTGCCGTGGCAGCCGCGCCGGTCCACGCTCAGGAAGCCGATGCCCAGGCCACCGTCAAGACGGCTGTGGACGACGTGCTCACCACCATCAAGAGCGATCCGGAACTGCGCGGCGGTAACATGAGCAAGGTGTACCAGCTCGTCGACCAGAAGATCGTGCCGCGCGCCGATTTCAAACGCACCACGCAGATTGCCATGGGCCGCTTCTGGAACCAGGCGTCGCCGGAGCAACAGCAGCAGATTCAGGACGGTTTCAAAACGTTGCTGATCCGCACTTACGCGGGTGCGCTGTCGAACGTGAAAAACCAGACCGTTTCGTACAAGCCGTTCCGTGCGGCTGCCGATGACACCGACGTGGTAGTGCGCTCGACCGTGAACAATAACGGCGAGCCGGTGGCTCTGGACTACCGCCTTGAAAAGACGGCCGGTGGCTGGAAGGTGTACGACATCAACATCAGCGGCCTGTGGCTGTCGGAAACGTACAAGAACCAGTTTGCCGATGTCATCAGCAAACGTGGCGGCGTGGCGGGCCTTGTGAGCTTCCTGAACGAACGCAACTCGCAGCTTGAGAAGGGCCCGGCAAAGTAAGCGGCCTTCCGGTAGAATCGACACAGCGGTCACTCGGCCGCTGTTTCTTTTTCCGACGCATCCACTTCCACCATGTTGACCTTGTCCGGCCCGCTGACTCACCGCGAAGCGCCGCGCGTTCTGCGCGAGGGCGAGGCTCAGCTTGGCCAAGCGCGCGAAGCCGGCATTGCCGCGTTGCACGTCGATTGCGCTGGCCTGTCGCAGGTTGATTCGTCTGCGCTGGCTGTGCTGCTGTCGTGGCAGCGCACGGCGCAGGATGCCGGTATCGCGCTTGATATCGCAGGCGCTCCGCAAGCGCTGTCCAATCTCGCCACGCTGTACGGCGTGGAGTCTCTGCTGGCCGTCGCGCCAGCTCCTGCTGCCCCCCATCACGCTCGACATTGAGGCGGCGTCCGGTGCGGGACGCGGGGCGATTCCCCCGAACCCGTCATCGCGATGCCGCGCTCCGGTCGGGGCGTCGCGCGCGCCCTCGGCATTCGCGGTTCGGCGTCGTCAGCTGTGGCGCCGTGAGTTGGTGCAGTTCCCCTATAATTCTGGGTTTGTCGCTCTGCAGCCGCCGTGTGCGGTATTCGCGGCCGTCATGGTCTTGTCGATCCACGGTCCTGAGATGCGCAGAGTAGTTCACTTTGTCGGCCATGAAAGCCATCGAAATCGCTGACGTCCGTAAGCGCTACAAGTCGTTGCAAGCGCTCAAGGGCGTGAGCCTATCTGTCGAGCAGGGCGAGTTTTTCGGCTTGCTGGGCCCCAACGGCGCGGGCAAGACCACGCTGATCTCCATCCTTGCGGGCCTGAATCGTGCCGATTCCGGCCACGTACGCGTGCTTGGTCACGACGTCGTTACTGACTACCGCACGGCGCGCCGCAAGCTGGGCGTGGTGCCGCAGGAACTGGTGTTCGATCCGTTCTTCACGGTGCGCGAAACACTGCGCCTGCAGTCGGGTTACTTCGGGCTGACCAAGAACGACGATTGGATCGACGAGGTCATGGCCAACCTCGACCTCACCAGCAAGGCCGACGCCAATATGCGCGCCTTGTCGGGCGGCATGAAGCGCCGCGTGCTGGTGGCGCAGGCCCTGGTACATCGGCCGCCCGTGATCGTGCTGGACGAGCCGACCGCCGGTGTGGACGTCGAGTTGCGCCAGACGCTGTGGAAATTCATCTCGCGGCTGAACCGCGAAGGCCATACCGTCGTGCTGACCACGCACTACCTGGAAGAAGCCGAATCTCTGTGCGACCGCATCGCCATGCTCAAGTTTGGCGAAGTGGTGGCGCTTGATCGCACGGCGAATCTACTCTCGCAATTTTCCGGGCTGCAACTGGTGCTGAGCTTTGCGAAGGGAGCGCTGCCCGCGTCGCTGGAAGCCCTGCGCCTGCCGGGTAACCACGGCGAGCGCGGTGTGCGCTTGCGCCTGTCGGGCTATGGCGAGGTCGAACAGATTCTCTCCACATGCCGCCTCGCCGGCTGCGAGATCGACGACATGGAAGTCGCCAAGGCTGATCTGGAAGACGTATTCGTGCAGATCATGCGCCGCGAGGGCGGCTTGCCCGTCGGGCCTCAAACGCCTGCCATTCCCGATTCTGCGCTGGAGCCCGCTGCATGAACGCCATTCCCGAGAGCTTGCCGGGCCGTTGGGTCGGTTTCCGCACGCTGCTGTACAAGGAAGTGCTGCGCTTCTGGAAGGTGAGCTTTCAGACCGTCGCCGCGCCGGTGTTGACCGCGCTGCTGTATCTGCTGATCTTCGGGCACGTGCTGGAAGATCGGGTCAAGGTGTTCGACCAATTGAGCTACACCGCTTTCCTGGTGCCTGGCCTGGTGATGATGAGCGTGCTGCAGAACGCGTTCGCAAACAGCTCGTCGTCGCTCATCCAGTCGAAGATCACAGGCAACCTGGTGTTCATCATGCTCCCGCCGCTGTCGCACTGGGAGATGTTTGGCGCGTACGTGTGCGCGTCTGTGATTCGCGGTCTGGCTGTGGGTACGGGCGTGCTGATCGTGACGACCTTGTTTGCGCATCTGCATTTCGCGCAGCCGCTGTGGATCATCGTGTTCGCCGTGCTCGGCGCGAGCGTGCTGGGCACGCTGGGGCTGATTGCCGGCATCTGGGCTGAAAAGTTCGACCAGCTTGCGGCGTTCCAGAACTTTCTGATCGTGCCGGCCACCTTCCTGGCGGGCGTGTTCTATTCGATTCATTCGCTGCCGCCGTTTTGGCAGGCGGTGTCCCACGCCAACCCGTTCTTCTACATGATCGACGGCTTCCGCTACGGCTTCTTCGGTGTGTCCGATGTGCCGGTGACGACGAGCCTCGGTGTGATGTTGATCGCGCTGGTCGTGGTGGGGGGAGTAGCCCTGCAGATGCTGCGCACGGGCTACAAGCTGCGCCATTGATGCGTCGATAAGAGACCGCTGAAAAATGATTCCGACGGCCCAGGGCCTCCTTGCCGTACTGCATGTAGCGTCTGCATCGGCCTTGAACCGTCAGAACCGTTTCGCTTCATTTTGCAGCGATCTCTAAAAACAACGACGACGCACCACCCTAACGTTTTTGGAGAAGGGAAGGCCATGTTGCCCACACCCGAACAAGTCAAGCAGTACATCGAAACCGGCCTGTCGTGCGAGCACCTCGAAGTCGAGGGCGACGGCCAGCACTTTTTTGCCACCATCGTCAGCGCGCAATTTGAAGGCAAGCGGTTGATCCAGCGTCACCAGCTCGTCTACGCAGCGCTGGGTGAGCGGATGCGCGCGGAGATCCACGCGCTCTCCATGAAGACGCTCACCCCGGCGGAGTGGCAGTCCTGATGGCCGAGCTTGATCCCACCCCGGTTACCGTTTCAACCGACTCCGACCTCGCGCTCGCTGAGCGCCCCTCTCAAAGTGATCGACGAGACGTCTCGCTCATGGACAAACTGCTGATCGAAGGCAATGGCCCCTTGTCGGGCGAAATCCGCGTGTCTGGCGCCAAGAACGCCGCGCTGCCCATCATGTGTGCCGCGCTGCTGACGGCCGAGCCGCTGGCGCTGAGCAACGTGCCGAACCTGCAGGACGTGCGCACGATGCTCAAACTGCTGCGCCAGATGGGCGTGGAAGGTTCGCTCGACGGCCATCACCTTACGCTCGACGCCGCGACCATCCACACGCCGGAAGCTTCGTACGACCTGGTGAAGACGATGCGTGCGTCGATCCTGGTGCTGGGCCCGCTGCTGGCGCGCTTTGGCCATGCACGTGTGTCGCTGCCCGGCGGTTGCGGCATCGGCGCGCGCCCGGTCGATCAGCACATCAAGGGCCTGCAACTGATGGGCGCCGAGATCGTCATCGAGCATGGTTACATCGAAGCCAAGCTGCCTGAAGGCGCCAAGCGCCTGCGTGGGGCGCGCATTGTCACTGACATGGTGACGGTCACGGGCACCGAAAACCTATTGATGGCCGCCGCGTTGGCAGACGGCGAAACCGTGCTGGAAAACGCAGCACGCGAGCCCGAAGTCACTGACCTGGCCAACCTGCTTGTGAAGATGGGCGCGCGCATCGAAGGCATCGGCACCGACCGTCTGGTGATCCAAGGCGTTGAAGCGCTGCACGGCGCCACCCACACGGTGATCGCCGATCGCATTGAAGCCGGCACGTTCCTGTGCGCCGTGGCGGCAGCCGGCGGCGATGTGACGCTGCGCGGCGTGCCGCCGGGCATCCTCGATGCCGTGCTCGACAAGCTGCGCGAAGCCGGCGTGACGCTCACCACGGGCGACGATTGGATTCGCGTGCAGATGACGGGCCGCCCCAAGGCGGTGAGCTTCCGCACGTCGGAATACCCGGCGTTCCCGACCGACATGCAGGCGCAGTTCATGATGCTTAACGCGATCGCCGAAGGTTCTGCCACGGTGACGGAGACCATCTTCGAAAACCGCTTCATGCACGTGCAGGAACTGAACCGCCTGGGCGCCAATATCGTGATCGATGGCAAAACGGCGGTGGTGACGGGCGTCGAGCAATTGTCGGGCGCGACCGTCATGGCGACCGACCTGCGCGCTTCGGCCAGCCTCGTCATTGCCGGCCTGATCGCGCAGGGCGAGACGCTGGTCGACCGCATTTATCACCTCGACCGCGGCTACGACCGCATCGAAGACAAGCTGTCCGCTGTCGGCGCCAAGATCCGCCGCATTCAAGCGTAAGGTAAGGAACTCGCCGGCCATGAACGCATTCCAGTCCGCCTCCAACCAGCTCACGCTGGCGCTGTCCAAAGGGCGCATCTTTGAAGAGACGCTGCCGCTGCTGAAGGCCGCCGGCATCGAGGTGACCGAAGATCCGGAAACCTCGCGCAAGCTGATTCTGCCGACGTCCGACCCGGCGCTGCGCGTGATCATCGTGCGCGCGTCCGATGTGCCGACCTACGTGCAATACGGCGCGGCGGACTTCGGCGTAGCCGGCCGGGACGTGCTGATGGAGCACGGCATGGCGGGCCTGTATGCGCCCATCGACCTGAACATCGCCCGCTGCCGCATGTCGGTAGCGGTGCCCAAGGGCTTCGATTACGCCAACGCGGTGCGCCAGGGCGCGCGCCTGTCGGTGGCGACGAAGTATCTGAATACCGCGCGCGAGCACTTCGCCAAGAAGGGCGTGCACGTCGACCTGATCAAGCTGTATGGCTCGATGGAGCTGGGCCCGCTGGTGGGCCTGGCTGACGCCATCGTCGACCTGGTCAGCACGGGCGGCACGCTGCGCGCGAACAACCTCGTCGAGGTGGAAGAGATCGTGCAGATCTCGTCCCGACTGGTCGTCAATCAGGCTGCGCTGAAACTCAAGCGCGACCGGCTGGCGCCCATCCTCGACGCTTTCGAGCGCGCCTCCGCGACGGACGCGCGTGTTGGGGAAGCCGCATGAGCCTGACCATCCGTAAGCTGGATTCGGCCGAAGCCGGATTCGCGGCGCAACTGCGCCAGGTGCTCGCTTTTGAAGCGAGCGAAGACGAAGCCATCGACCGCGCCGCCGCGCAGCTCCTGGCTGACGTGAAGGCACGCGGCGATGCCGCTGTGCTGGAAGCCACGCGCCGCTTCGACCGCATCGAAGCCGACAGCGTGGCCGCGCTGGAGCTGTCGCCAGCCACCCTGCAAGCCGCGCTCGATGGCCTGGAGCCCAAGCGCCGCGCCGCACTGGAAGCCGCTGCTGCCCGCGTGCGCGCGTATCACGAGAAGCAGAAGATCGAGTGCGGCACACACAGCTGGGAATACGCCGAAGCCGATGGCACGGTGCTCGGCCAGAAAGTGACGCCGCTCGACCGCGTGGGCATTTACGTGCCGGGCGGCAAGGCGGCATACCCGTCGTCGGTGTTGATGAATGCGATTCCGGCTCGCGTGGCAGGGGTCAGGGAAATCATCATGGTGGTGCCCACGCCCGGCGGCGTGCGCAATGAGCTGGTGCTGGCTGCGGCCTGCATTGCCGGCGTGGACCGCGTGTTCACCATCGGCGGCGCGCAGGCCGTGGGGGCACTCGCTTATGGAACCGACACCGTCCCCGCCGTCGACAAGATCGTCGGCCCAGGTAACGCCTATGTGGCCGCTGCCAAGCGTCGCGTGTTCGGCACGGTTGGCATCGACATGATTGCCGGTCCGTCGGAAATCCTCGTCATCTGCGATGGCACGACCGATCCGGATTGGGTGGCGATGGACTTGTTCTCGCAAGCCGAGCACGACGAACTGGCCCAGTCGATCCTGCTGTGCCCGAACGCAGAGTTCATCGCGCAGGTGGAGGCCAGCATCAACCGTCAGCTCGAAGACATGCCGCGCCGTAGCGTGATTGCCGAGTCGCTGTCAGGCCGTGGCGCGCTCGTCAAGGTGCGCGACATGGAAGAGGCGTGCGACATCGCCAACGACATCGCTCCCGAACATCTGGAGATTTCGGCAGATAACCCGCGCCAGTGGGCAGAACGCATCCGCCACGCCGGCGCGATCTTCCTGGGCAAGTACACCAGCGAATCGCTGGGCGATTACTGTGCTGGTCCGAACCACGTGCTGCCGACCTCGCGCACGGCGCGCTTCTCGTCGCCGCTGGGCGTATACGACTTCATCAAGCGCTCCAGCCTGATCGAAGTGAGCGAAGCCGGTGCGCAGATGCTGGGCGAGATTGCTGCCGAGCTGGCCTACGGCGAAGGCTTACAGGCGCATGCCCGCAGCGCTGAATATCGCCTGCAACGCCCCGCCTCCGAATAAGACGCACCGCACAAAGATGACCGCCACCGCTCCGGCCCAAGCTTCCCTGGATGACCTGCTCGCCCGTATCGTGCGCGACGACGTTCGCGCCATGGGTGCGTACCACGTGCCCGACGCGACCGGCATGGTCAAGCTGGACGCGATGGAGAACCCGTATTCGCTGCCGGCGATGTTGCGCGACGCGTTGGGCAAGCGCCTGGCCGAAGTCGCGCTCAACCGCTACCCGGTGCCGACCGCCGACGCGCTCAAGGCGCAGCTCAAGCAAGTGATGCACGTGCCTGCCGGAGCCGAGGTGCTGCTCGGCAACGGTTCGGACGAGATCATCAGCCTCATCGCCATTGCGGCGGCCAAGCCGGGCGCGACCGTGCTGGCGCCCGTGCCGGGTTTCGTGATGTACGCGATGTCGGCGCAGTTGCTGGGCCTGAAATTCGTCGGCGTGCCACTCAAGGCGGACCTGACGCTCGACCGTGAAGCCATGCTGGCCGCCATGGCCGAGCACCAGCCTGCCGTCATCTACCTGGCGTATCCGAATAACCCGACCGGCAACCTGTTCGACGCGGCCGACATGGACGCGATCATCCGCGCCGCTCGCGGCCCCGTGTGCCAGAGCCTGGTGGTGGTCGACGAGGCCTACCAGCCGTTCGCGCAACATAGCTGGATGCCGCGCCTGCGCGATTTCGATCACCTTCTGGTGATGCGCACCGTCTCGAAGCTGGGCCTGGCTGGCATCCGCCTCGGCTACGTGGCTGGCCACCCGAAGTGGATCGCCGAGCTGGACAAGGTGCGTCCGCCGTACAACGTGAATGTGCTGACGGAGGCGACTGCCCAGTTCATGCTCGAACACGTGGACGTACTGGATGCCCAGGCAGCGACCTTGCGTGCCGAGCGCACCAAGTTGATCGATGCGCTGTCGGCTCACCCGGGCGTGACGGTGTTCCCGAGCGCGGCGAATTTCATCCTGCTGCGCGTGCCCGATGCCGCCGCTTTGTTCGAGCGCCTGCTCAATCGGCGGATTCTGATTAAAAACGTCAGTAAAATGCACCCGTTGCTGACCAACTGTCTGCGCGTGACGGTCAGCAATCCCGAAGAAAACGCGCAATTTATCGATGCCTTTGCCGCATCGATGCAGGAAGCCCCATGAGCCGCCGTGTCGAGGTCACTCGCAACACCTCTGAAACGCAGATCCGCGTCGCCCTTGATTTGGACGGCACGGGCAAGCAAACGCTGAACACCGGCGTCCCCTTCCTCGACCACATGCTCGACCAGATCGCCCGACATGGAATGGTCGACCTGGACGTCTCGGCCACCGGCGACACCCATATCGACGATCATCACACCGTGGAAGACGTCGGCATCACGCTGGGCCAGGCCGTCGCCAAAGCCATCGGCGACAAAAAGGGCATCGTGCGCTACGGCCATAGCTACGTGCCGCTGGACGAAGCCCTGTCGCGCGTGGTCATCGATTTCTCAGGCCGTCCGGGCCTGGAGTTCCATGTGCCGTTCACGCGCGCACGCGTGGGCAATTTTGACGTGGACCTGTCCATCGAATTCTTCCGCGGGTTCGTCAATCATGCCGGCGTGACGCTGCATATCGACAACCTGCGCGGCGTCAACGCACACCACCAGATCGAGACCGTGTTCAAGGCCTTTGGACGCGCGCTGCGCATGGCGGTGGAGATCGACCCGCGCGCTGCAGGCACGATTCCGTCGACCAAGGGCGCCCTGTAAATCACCGCGTCGGCCTGGCCGCGCCTACCCGACTCCAACACCGGCCGCCGATCCGATGGATCTGACAAAAAGCTTTTTCTCGCTGCTCGCGCTGATCAATCCGATCGGCGCGATCCCGTTCTTCATCAGCCTGACCGAGAGCCAGACGGATGAAGAGAAGCGCCGCACCATCAAGGTCGCATCGATTTCGGTGGCAATCGTGATCGGCCTGTCGGCGTTGCTCGGCGAGCAGATCATCAGCTTTTTCGGATTTTCGGTGGGTTCGCTGCAGGTGGGTGGCGGGATCATCATGATCATGATCGCGCTGAACATGCTCAATGCGCAGACCAGCCGCACCAAGGCCACGCCCGAAGAAGAGGACGAGGCCGGTGCCAAGGCCAGCATTGCGGTTGTGCCGCTGGCGATTCCGCTGCTTACGGGCCCGGGCTCGATCAGCACCGTGATCGTCTATGCGGGCAAGACCAAGCACTGGTGGGACTTGTTTCTCCTCGCTGGCGTCGGTGTGGCGATCGCAGCCGTGGTCTGGATCGTGTTGCGCGCGGCCGAGCCAATCGCCCGTGTGATCGGTCGCACCGGCATCAACGTCGGGACCCGGCTGATGGGCCTGATTTTGGCGGCGCTGGCCGTGGAATTCATCGTTGATGGGCTGAAAACCCTGTTGCCCGTACTTAGGGCCTAAGTTAAGTCATGACTAAGATCGCAATCGTCGATTACGGCATGGGCAATCTGCGCTCGGTAGCGCAAGCCTTGATGGCCGTTGCTCCAGAGGCCGATGTGCGCATCAGTGCGCAAGCGGATGAAATTCGTTCGGCCGACCGCGTGGTGCTGCCGGGGCAGGGTGCCATGCCCGACTGCATGGCGGCGTTCGACCAATCCGGCCTGCGCGACGCGGTGCTGGAGGCATCGCGCAGCAAGCCGATGCTCGGCGTGTGCGTGGGCGAGCAAATGCTGCTCGAGCGCAGCACCGAGGCGCGCTCCGGACAGCAATACACTGAAGGATTGGGCCTTATCAAAGGCGATGTGGTCCGCTTTGACCTGGACGGCCAGTTGCAGCCGGACGGTTCACGGTACAAAGTGCCTCAGATGGGCTGGAACCGCGTGCACCAGAGTCGTGCCCACGCTCTCTGGGAAGGTGTGGCGGATCAGAGCTACTTCTATTTCGTGCACAGCTACTACGCCCGGCCTGCCAACGCTGACGAATCGGTCGGAGAGACCGAATACGGCGTGCGGTTTACCTCCGCCATCGCCCGGGATAATATTTTTGCAACACAGTTTCACCCGGAAAAAAGTGCGCAAGCCGGCCTGCAGATCTACCGGAACTTTGTGCACTGGAATCCGTGATGCCCGCCGTGGCGTCGCAATCGAATCCATTTTTCGCCCTTTTTAATCTTTTCCCCTCAACTCTGTCGTCACGCTTATGTTGCTCATCCCGGCCATCGACCTGAAGGACGGTCAGTGTGTGCGCCTCAAACAAGGCGATATGGATCAAGCCACCGTATTCTCGGAAGACCCTGCTGCCATGGCGCGGCATTGGGTCGAGCAGGGTGCGCGCCGCTTGCACCTTGTCGATCTGAATGGCGCTTTCGCGGGCAAGCCGCGTAACGAGGCGGCCGTCAAGGCGATCCTCGCCGAGGTGGGCGATGAGATTCCCGTGCAACTCGGCGGCGGCATCCGCGATCTGGGCACCATCGAGCGCTGGCTCGACGATGGCTTGTCGTACGTGATCATCGGCACGGCGGCGGTCAAGGATCCGGGCTTTCTGCGGGACGCATGCACGGCGTTCGGCGGCCACATCATCGTCGGACTCGATGCCAAGGACGGCAAGGTGGCGACCGATGGCTGGAGCAAGCTCTCCGGCCACGAAGTCGTTGACCTCGCCAAGAAGTACGAAGACTACGGCGTCGAAGGCATCATCTACACCGACATCGGCCGCGACGGCATGCTGCAGGGCATCAACATCGATGCCACCGTCAAGCTGGCGCAGTCGGTGAAGATTCCGGTCATTGCCAGTGGTGGCCTGTCGAACCTGAAGGACATCGACCATCTTTGCGCGGTCGAAGAATATGGCGTGGAGGGCGTGATCTGTGGTCGCGCGATCTACTCCGGCGACCTGAACTTCAAGGAAGCGCAAGCCCTTGCGGACAAACTCGGCGCGGCCTGATCGTTGATCCAGCCGTGCACAACGGGCGCTCCGGCGCCCGACTCATCATGCTAGCCAAACGAATCATCCCCTGCCTGGACGTGACCAACGGCCGGGTGGTCAAGGGCGTCAATTTCGTCGAATTGCGCGACGCCGGTGACCCCGTCGAAATCGCACGCCGTTACGACGAGCAGGGCGCCGACGAAATCACCTTCCTCGACATCACGGCCACGTCGGACGGGCGTGACCTGATGCTGGGCATCATCGAAGCGGTGGCTTCGCAGGTGTTCATCCCGCTGACGGTGGGTGGCGGGGTGCGCGCGCTGGAAGACGTGCGCCGGCTGCTCAATGCCGGTGCGGACAAGATCAGCATGAACTCGTCGGCGGTATCGAATCCGCAACTGGTTTCGGACGCCAGCGCCCGCCACGGCGCGCAGTGCATCGTCGTGGCGATCGACGCCAAGAAGGTGTCGGCCGAAGGCGAAGCACCGCGCTGGGAGGTCTTCACGCACGGCGGCCGCAAGGGCACGGGCCTGGACGCCGTGGCATGGGCACGTGAAATGGCTCAGCGCGGCGCGGGCGAAATCCTGCTGACCAGCATGGACCGGGACGGTACCAAGGCCGGCTTCGATCTGGAGCTCACGCGCGCCGTCTCGGACGCAGTGCCGGTGCCGGTCATCGCCTCGGGCGGCGTGGGCAACCTGCAGCATCTGGCAGACGGCATCCAGCAAGGTCACGCCGATGCGGTGCTGGCGGCCAGCATCTTCCATTACGGCGAATACACCGTCGGCCAGGCCAAGCAATTCATGGCGGAGCAGGGCATTCCAGTACGGATCGGACTATGAGCAAGAAGTGGCTGAATAAGGTCCACTGGGACGACAACGGCCTGGTGCCGGTGATCGTGCAGGAGCAGGGCAGCAATGACGTCCTGATGTTCGCCTTCATGAACCGCGAGGCGCTGCAGAAGACCGTGGAAACCGGCGAGGCCGTGTTCTGGTCGCGCTCGCGCAAGCGTCTGTGGCACAAGGGCGAGGAGTCCGGCCACATCCAGAAGGTGCACGAAATCCGCCTCGACTGCGACGAAGACGTGGTCTTGCTTCGCGTCACACAAGTCGGCGGTATCGCCTGCCATACTGGCCGCCACGCCTGCTTCTTCCAGAAGTTCGAAGGCAATGTTGAAGACGGCGACTGGCACACCGTCGAGCCCGTGCTCAAGAATCCCGACGACATCTACGCCGGCAAGCCCGGCCACAATCATGAGTGAAACCCTGCGCCGCCTGGGCGAGGTGCTCGAATCCCGCAAGCTCGCCAATGGCGGCGACCCGGAGAAGAGCTACATCGCGCGCCTCTTCAACAAAGGCGACGATGCCATCCTCAAGAAGATCGGCGAAGAGGCTACCGAGACGGTCATGGCCGCCAAGGACGCCCGCGCCGCCGGCATGACCGACGAGGCGCGCAGCAAGGTCGTCTACGAAGTGGCCGATCTGTGGTTCCACACCATGGTGTTGCTGTCGCACTTCAACCTCACGCCGGACGACGTCGTAAGTGAGCTCGCGCGCCGCGAAGGGCTTTCCGGTCTGGAAGAAAAGGCGCTGCGCAAGTCGCAGGCGCGCGACGCGGCGGGTGAGTAATCACGGTGGCGAATCGTCGCAGGGAGGCAGCGTGGACAAATACGGAGCGGCAATGGTGGTGACGGACGACGCGGAGCGCCTCGCCGGACTGCGTCGCCTGACGCATATTCTGTATGCGCTCTACGCCATTTTTTGGCTGACCGGCGGTATCACTGCATTGATTGCCATCATCGTCGGGTATGTTAAGCGCGACGATGTGCGGGGCACGCTGTATGAGTCGCACTTCCGTTGGCAAATCCGTTCGTTCTGGTGGTGCGTACTGTGGGGTGTGATCGGCGTGTTGCTCATTCCCGTGGCCTTCATCGGCTTTGCCGTCCTGTGGGCTCTGGGCATCTGGATGCTGTATCGTATTGTGAAAGGTTGGCTGTATCTGAATGACAGCAAGCCGATGTACGCAAATCCGTAAAATCAACCAATGGCGCCGCCATCGTTGCGACGCCACAGCCGTATTTACGTGGGAGTAGGTCATGGGTTCCTTTAGCATTTGGCACTGGCTGATTGTGCTGGTCATCATCATGATGGTCTTCGGCACGAAGAAGCTGCGCAACATCGGTTCGGATCTGGGTAGCGCCGTGAAGGGCTTCAAGGACGGCATGCGCGAAGGGCAGGAAGACAAGCCTGCGGGCTCGCAACCGCAACAGACCGCCGGCCAGCCGCCGCGCGAGCTGCACGATTCGACGACGATCGACGTCGAGGCGCGCGACAAGTCCAAGCAAGGCTGAGCACCGACGCGCACTGACCGATGATCGATCTCGGCATTTCCAAGCTAGCGCTGATTGGCATGGTGGCGCTCGTCGTCATCGGGCCGGAGCGTCTGCCCAAGGTGGCGCGCACCGCTGGCGCCCTGCTCGGCCGCGCACAGCGCTACATCGCCGACGTGAAGGCCGAGGTCAGCCGCGAAATCGAGCTTGAAGAGTTGCGCAAGATGCGCACCGACTTCGAGCAGGCCGCGCGCAATGTCGAGCAGACCATCCACCAGGAGGTCAGCAAGCACACGACCGAGATCAACGAGCGCCTGAACGAGGCGCTTGGTGATCCCGCGCAAACAGCGACCTCCGCCCCGGACTGGCGCCCGGCGCCAGGCAAGTCGCGCAACGGCCGCAACAGCTGGCGCAACAAGCAGCTCTCGATGCCCAGGTGGTACCGCCAGAAGCAGGGCGTACGCATGTGGGCGCAATCGGGCGCGGCACGCGTCAAGCGTCATCGTCCGCCCATCGTTGCCGCACAGTCGCGTGTGCGCTCCTTCTTCGAATGATCTTCCGGGCGCGAGCCGTGTCTGCGGTGCCGCGTCCTGACTTCCCTCTTTCCCACCCGACATGAGTGCCGCTCCGCTCGATCCGCAAGAGTCGCCCGAGGACGGCGCGCAGGAAACCTTCATCTCGCATCTGGTCGAACTGCGCGAGCGCATCGTCAAGGCGGGTGCCGGCGTGCTGCTGGTCTTTCTGGGCTTGGTCTACTGGGCCCCGGATATCTTCAATCTGTTCTCTCGACCACTGATCCAGGCGTTGCCCAAGAATGGCCACATGATCGTGACGGATGTCACCGGCTCGTTCTTCGTGCCGATGAAGGTGACGCTGCTGGCCGCCTTCCTCATCGCCCTGCCGTGGGTGCTGTACCAAATCTGGCGCTTTGTGGCGCCGGGGCTATATACGCACGAGAAGCGGATGATCATGCCGCTGGTGGTGAGCACCTATGTGCTGTTCCTGTGCGGTGTGGCGTTTGCCTATTTCCTGGTCTTCCCAACGGTGTTCAAGGTGATGGCGCACTACAACGCGCCGCTGGGCGCCGAGATGTCGACCGATATCGACAAGTATCTGAGCTTTGCGATGACTACGTTCCTCGCCTTCGGCATCACCTTCGAGGTGCCGGTGGTTGTGATGGTGCTCGTGCGCTTTGGCATCGTGAGTCTGGAGAAGCTGCGGCAGGCGCGGCCGTACGTGGTGGTGGGTGCGTTCGTGATCGCTGCGGTGGTGACGCCGCCTGACGTGATGTCCCAGTTGCTGCTGGCGGTGCCGCTTTGGCTGCTGTATGAGCTGGGGCTCATCTTGGCGGCAATCTTTATCCGTAAGACCACGGCACCAGAGAACAATCCGGAGCACTTGCCGGTGGTGAAGGACTGACGGGCTGATCCAGCATCAGCCAAAGAAAAAGGCAGCCGAGGCTGCCTTTTTTTGTTGCCGATGAATCTGCTGTTGCTGCGTCTTTCAGGCGGCGTACAGCCAGAACTGCTCGCGCGGGAAGGTCAGCGCGTACTTGCCGTCGCTCGGGGCGCTGGCGGAGTAGGCGCGCAGGCCTGTGCCCGTTGCGCCGCTGTCGTCGGTAGCGCGGAACAGGCATTCCCAGCGGTCGCCCAGGTACATGCGCGTCGCCAGCGGCAGGTGGATGGTGTTGTCGGCGTTGTCGACGCCCACGCGCACCTGTTCCAGGCGGATCACGCCGTGCGCCGACGCGCCCGGCTTCAGATCGCCGCGCGCTACGCCCCACAGCGACCAACCTCCGGTCTCGTCCACCAGCCGGGCCATACCGTCGCGCACCTCTGCGATCTTGCCGTTGATGCGGTTGTTGCTGCCCATGAACTCGGCGGTGAAGAGCGTTTCGGGCGCGCCGTACATCTGCTCGGGCGTGCCTTGCTGCTCGATCACGCCGTTGTTCAGCAGCAGGATGCGATCGGACATGGCCATTGCTTCGCTCTGGTCGTGCGTGACCATCAGGGCCGAAAGGCCCAGGCGGACGATCAGCTCGCGCAGGAAGGCGCGGGCTTCTTCGCGCAGCTTGGCGTCGAGGTTCGAGAGCGGCTCGTCGAGCAGGATCACGGGCGGGTTGTAGACCAGCGCGCGGGCAATCGCCACGCGCTGCTGCTGGCCGCCGGAGAGCTGGCTCGGGAAGCGCTCGCCCAGATGGCCGAGGCCCAGTTGCTGCAGCACGGCTTGCACGCGCTCCTTGATCTGCGCGGCAGGTGTCTTGCGCAGCTTGAGCGGGTAGGCGACGTTTTCGGCCACGGTCTTGTGCGGCCACAGCGCGTACGACTGGAACACCAGGCCAAGGTTGCGCCCTTCGGCCGGCACGTCGAGTTTCTTGGCGCCGTCGAACATGACCCGATCGCCGATCTGGACAGTGCCCTGGCTGGCCTGTTCGAGGCCGGCGACAGCACGCAGCAGCGTGGTCTTGCCCGAACCCGACGGGCCCAGCAGCGAGACGACCTCGCCCTTCTGCAGCTGCATCGAGACACCCTTGAGAACCGGATTGTTGCCGTATTGCAGGTGCAGGTCGTTGACAGTAAGTTCAATCATGGAGTTTCACTCCGAAACGCAGTGCGATGCCGAGGCCGACGGCCACCAGCACGATATTGACGAAGGACAGCGCGGCAACGATATCGATGGCGCCGCCCGCCCACAGGGAAACTAGCATCGAGCCGATCGTCTCGGTGCCCGGCGACAGCAGGTACACACCGGTCGAATACTCGCGCTCGAAAATCAGGAAGATCAGCAGCCAAGCGCCGAGCAGGCCGTAGCGCGTGAGCGGCACGGTCACGTCGCGCGTGGTGCGGGCACGGGTGGCGCCCACCGAGCGTGCGGCCTCTTCCAGTTCCGGACCCACTTGCAGCAGCGCGGCCGAGATCAACCGCAGGCCATAGGCCAGCCACACCACCGTGTAAGCGATCCACACGCTGAAGATCGTGCTGCGCAGGTCGCGCAGGCTCGGCACGACGTTTTCGATGATCCAGTTGGCGAAGGGCAGGCCGCTGTCGGTCAGGCCGGTCTCGATCCAGTTGGGCACGAACAGGAACACCCACAGGAACGCCAGACCCGCCAGCAGACCCGGAATGGCGCGAGGCACCAGCACGCTGTAATCGAGAAAGCGCGTCCAGCCATCCGGCTTGCGGTGCATGGCCAGACCGATGCACGTGTAGCAGCCCACGGCCAGTGCACCGCCGATCACGCCGATCAGCACCGTGTTGACCATCGCACGCAGGAACTGCGGCTGCTCGAAGATCTGCTGGAACGCCGTGGTCGAGAACGCCTCGACCAGCGACACGCCTTCACCCCAATTCGACACGAAGGCGCGCAGCGCGATGCCCGAGAGCGGCACCACCACCGTCACGAAGAACCACAGCACCACCACGGCCCACGCCGGCCAGCGCCAGCTGCCCAGGGGTAGCGGGCGGCTGCGCGTGACCTTGCCCTTGACGGTGACGAAGCGGTTGGCCGATTTCAGCATGTAGCGTTGCAACAGCACCAGCGGGAACGTCACCATCACGAGACAGACCGCCACGGCCGCCATCAGGTGATATGCCGGCGTGCCGAGCTTGTTCGTCAGCTTGTACAGATAGGTCGCCAGCACGAGGTGGCCTTCCGGATCACCCAGCACGAGCACCAGGCCGAACACCTCGAAGCCTAGGAATGTCACCAGCACGGCTGCGTACAGCAGGGCAGGGCGCACCATCGGCAGGCTCACGTTGAGTGCCACCGACAGCGGCGATGCCCCGGCGATACGAGCGGCTTCTTCCACGTCCGAACCCAAGCTGCGCAGCGCCGACGAGACATACAGATACACGTGGGGTACGTGCGTCAGGCCGGCAATGATGATGATGCTCGTGAAGGAATACACGTTCCACGGCGCACCGCCGAACAGGCTCTTGAACCAGACGGTGTAGAAGCCCACCGGTCCGGCGGACACCACGTAGCCGAACGCCAGCACCATCGGCGAGACGAACACCGGAATCATCAGCAGCGGTTCGAGAACGCGGCGGCCGGGCAAGTCCGAACGCACCATCAGGAACGCCAGGATGCCGCCCAGCGGTACCGAGATCACCGCCAGACCGAAAGCGAGCGCGGTGGATTTCTCAAAGGCCTGCCAGAAATCCGAATCCGTAAAGATGAAGCGATACGCATCCAGCCCCGCCAGCGCGTCGGGCATGAAGAACGGCGCGGACAGAAAGCTCTGGTAGAAGATCAGCGCCAGCGGCGTGAAAATCGCCAGCGCGGTAAGCAGAATGACCACGCCGCGCGGCAAAGCTTGTCCCACACGCGTCCAGGGCGAGCGCTTGAGGGTGACTTGGCGAGCGGCGGCACGGTCTTGCGCTAGAGAACGCATGGTGCCTCCAGGAGGAGCCGGCGCCAGATAAGGATGGCGCCGGCAGGTCGGTCAGATGAGAAGGGTGCCGGTGATCAGCGGATCAGATCAACGGCCGGCGGCGGTGCGCCATTGCTTGATGAAGTCCAGGCGCTTCTTGGGTTCCAGGAACGCCAGGATGGATTCGTCAACCGGAATCGGCTTGATGCTGTTGCCGAGAATCTTCTTCAGGCCGGCGGCGGTCGCTTCGCCCGTCACGTCTTCACGCAGCGAGTGCAGATCCGACTTGTTGGCGAGGATTTCCTGGCCGCGCTTGGACAGGATGTAGTCCAGCCACAGCTTGGCCGCGTTCGGGTTCTTCGCCTTCTTGGCGATCATCGCCACGCGCGACACCACGAGCGTGTAGTCCTTCGGATAGACGATGCCGATCGACGGGTCCTTCTTGGCGCGCGCAATCGCGTACGAACCGAGGATGTTGTACGCCACCAGGTTTTCGCCCGAGGCCACGCGCTCCATCATCGTGCCGGTGGAGGACTGCAGCACCAGGTTCGGGCCCACGGCCTTGACGAAGTCGAAGTACTGCGGCGAATCCAGATTGTCTTGCGCCGCCATCATGAAGCCCACGGCCGACTTCTCGATGTCGTACGTCGTGACCTTGTTCTTGAAGCGCTCGGGCTGGCTGGCGACCAGCTTGGCGAAATCGGCGTGCGTTTGCGGCACTTCCGAATCCTTGATCAGGCGCTTGTTGTACAGGAACACGGCCGGCTCATACGTCGTGCCGTATGCGATGCCCTTGTGGACGGCCCACTTGGGCAGGTTCGGCACTTCGGGCGAGTCGTACTTCATCGCGTAGGTCTGCGCGAGCTTGAGCTGCGAGTCCATCGACGAGTTCCACATCATGTCAGCAGAGGCGCCACCGGCAGCCTGCTCGCTGATGAAGCGGTTGTACAACTCGCTGCTGTTCATGTCGTTGTACTCGACCTTCACGCCGGGGTAGAGCGACTCGAAATCCTTGATCAGCGGATCTGCAGCCTTGGTGTCGGTCGTTGCATACACGACCACCTTGCCTTCCTTCTTGGCGGCAGCGATGGTGTCGGCGTAGTTGGCGGGGTAGCCGGCCGGGACTTGCGCGAAGGCGGCGGCGCTGAGGGTCAGTGCGGCAGCCGCGATCGAAGCGAGAGCGGCGTGCGCAGGCGTAAAGCGTCCACGAAGCATGGGTTTGTCTCCTGTTTGCTTGTGATGGTGTGGGGCCGGCTGCTTATGGCTTGTTGCGTACAGCTCGGACGGATGGCCCCAGGTGCGGCGGATTATAGAAATCGCGCGCTTTCGTCACGCTTTCATTGCGGCTGCTGCATCGCAGCATGTTCAAAGGGGGAGGCCGTGGCCGCCAGCGGCACGCGGATCCGCGCCGATAAACCCATACCACCATGCTCGTTCGGCTCGCCGTCGGCCAGCTCGATTTGCCCGCCGCTACGCGCTGCATAGGCACGTGCGATGGCCAGGCCGAGGCCGGAACCTTCTGCGGCATAGCGGGCGTCTTTGGGCGCGACCTTGGGTTTACCCGATCGCCCTCCGCCCTCGTGCGCGCGGCGGAAGCGCTGGAACGCGTGTGCGCGTTCGTCAGCGTTCATGCCGGGCCCGGTGTCGTCCACGCAGACCAGCGCGGCATCGCCTTCCGCCGTGGCGCGTACGGTGATGCGTCCGCCGGCCGGCGTGTAGCGGATGGCGTTGTGCACGAGGTTGGAGAGCGCCTCGCGCAGGAAGGCCGGATAGCCGACGACAGGCAGCGCCATGGCGAGGCCGCCGTCATCCCACCCGAGGTCTTGCTGCTTTTCGCGCGCCAGCGGCAGTGCATCCACCACCACGTCGCGTGCCAATTCACCAAAGTCGAAGATTTCGGCCGGCGCGTCCTGCCCCGCATGTCGTGCGCGCGCAAGAGCGAGCAATTGCGTGGTCAGCCGGTTCGTCGACTGCAGGCGCGCGATGATGGCGGACAGGCTTTCGCGCACACGCGCCGGATCGGTTTCGCGCAGCGCGTATTCGGCTTGCGTGAGCAGCACGGCCAGTGGCGTGCGCAGCTGGTGGGACGCATCGGCGAGGAACTGGCTTTGCGCCTCCGCAAGTTCGGCGTAGCGATGAATGTGGTGGTTGATCGCGTCGACCAGCGGGCGGACTTCGGCAGGCACGTCCGTGGCGTCGAGCGGACGCAGGTCATCCGACGCGCGCACGCCGATGCTGCTTGCCAGGCGATTGAGCGGGCGCAGCGCGACGGTCACGCCGAGCCACAATAGCGCGGCGCTGACCGCCACCAGCGCCGCATCGCGCAGCAGCGTACCGCGCCACACCGCCTGCTGCAGCGCGCGTCGCGTCTCGATGGTTTCCGCCACCTGAATGACGATGCGCGCCGGCAGCCCGGGCTGGTAGAGCGGTTTGGCCACGGCGGCCACGCGTACGGGCTCGTCGTGGTACGTCGCGTCGTAGAAGAGCGGGGTGTCGTTCTCCAGCCGTGTGACGGGCAGCGGCAGATCGTCGTAGCCGGTCAGTGCGGCTTCAGGCGCCTTGCCAGGCAAGGGCTCGAAAGCGACGCGGTAATAGACATTGCTCTGCGCGGTCGATTCGAACATGGACAACGCCACATACGGCACGTTGACCTGGACCTGCCCGCGCTCGATCGTCACGCCGTTCTCGATGGCGCGCACCGAGCCGAGCAGGGCGCGGTCGTACGCGCGATCGGTCGCGCTACGCAGCGCCTGGTACGCCGAGACGATGTCGATGGCCAACACACCCACCAGCCCCGGCAGCAGCAACCAGAGCAGTGTGAGTTTCAGGCTGCGCGGCAGCCGAAGCCAAGCGAGCCGCTGCATCATGTGCTGCTATCGACGGGGGCGGGCGCTTCACCATCGCCGGCTTCGAGCAGGTAGCCCAACCCGCGTACGGTGACGATCTGCACGCCCGTGCCCGCGAGCTTCTTGCGCAGGCGGTGCACGACCACCTCCACGGCGTCGGGGCTGGAATCGCTGTCCAGGTTGAAGACCTTGTCGAACAGATGCACCTTGCTGATCGGCTGGCCGGTCTTGTGCAGCAGCGCCGACAGCGCGGCGTGCTCACGCGGCGTGAGCGACAGTGGCTCGCCGGACAACAGGAATGCCTTGCGTCCGGTGTCGAACTCCAGCGGCCCGCAACGCAGACGCGGGAACGCCCGGCCGCGGCTGCGGCGGATGAGCGCCATCAACCGCGCTTCCAGTTCGGACAACGCGAACGGCTTGGTGAGGAAATCATCCGCGCCGGCATTGAGCCCGCGCACGCGCTCGTCCAGCGCGCCCTGCGCGGTGAGGATCAATACCGGCGTGCGGTCATCGCGCGCGCGCATGTCGGCCAGCACGGCAAAGCCATCCTTGCGCGGCAAGCGCAGGTCCAGCACCACTGCGTCAAATTCTCCGGAGCCGAGGAAGGCTTCCGCGATGACGCCATCGGCCGCGCGCTCGATCACGAAGCCGCTTTGCGCCAGCGCGCGCGCCAGCCATGCCGCCAATTCTTCCTCATCCTCCACCAGCAAAATCCGCATCGGGTGTCTCTCAATATCGTTCTGGCTACTTTTTCATGATAATGCGTGGCGCCCTGATCTCGGCCATGTCGCCGATCACACCGTTCACCTGATGCGCCGCCTAGATGCGCTTCAACCGGCATGTCGTCCATCCCCAATTCCCGTCGCCGCTGGCTTTGTCAGACCGCCGCATTGCTGGCTGCAAGCGGCGTTGTCGCGCGTGGGGCGCACGCGCAGTGGCTGGCCCGTCCGGCGCCGGAGCTGCCGTCGTACTACCCGCGCGATTACGGCACGATGATCGACGCCGCGCGCCGCGAAGGCCGTGTCACGGTGTATTCCACGACGGATTTCTCGGCCGCGTACCCGCTTATCCGCGCCTTCGAAACGCGCTACCCCGGCATCACCGTCGACTACCGCGAGCAGAACAGCGACGACATTTATCGCCGCTTTCTTGCTGAATTCGCCGCCAAGTCGCCGGGCGCCGATGTGGTCTGGAGTTCGGCCATGCCCGAGCAGTTCAAGCTGGTGAACGACGGCCACGCACTCTCATACGCCTCGCCCGAACGGCCGTACCTGCCGTCGTGGGCGATCTGGAAGAACGAGGCGTACGGCACGAGCTACGAGCCGGTCGTCTTCGTCTACAACACGCGCCAGTTGCCGGCGGACTTGATCCCATCCACCCACGCTGATTTCGCCCGCATTCTCAATGGCCACCGTGACTTGCTGCGCGGCCGCGTCGCGTCGTACGACATTGAGCACTCGGGCTCCGCCTTCCTCTTCGCCGCCGAAGATGCGCGCACCACGCCTGTATTCTGGGATGTTGCCAAGGCATTGGGTGGCGTCAACGTCAACCTGTACATCACCACGGCCGCGATGCTGGAGCGCGTCGCCTCCGGCGAGAGCCTGCTCGCCTACAACGTGATCGGCTCCTACGCCGCGCGCTACGTCGATCGCAATCCGGCGCTCGCCATCAAGATGCCGACTGACTACACGCTGGTCGCCACGCGCGTCGCCTTCATCGCGCGGCGCGCTGCCCGCCCGAACGCTGCGCGCCTCTGGCTCGACTTCATGCTCTCGCGTGATGGCCAGAGCGTGATGGCGGACCGCGCGTTCTTGTTTTCGCTGCGCCAGGATGTTGAAACCGGGCTCACTGCCAAGCGGCTGCTCGCCGAACTTGGGAACACCCATCGACCCATTCCCGTCGGCCCGGGTTTACTCGCCCATCAAGATCAGCTCCGCCGAGCCGATTTCCTGAAGCGATGGCACGCCGCACTCGGCCGATAAAAAGAGAATAAAGAAGCACTTATTGCCGTAACGTGGTGCGAAGGCGACAATTCAGAACTGTCACCAACTGCCAAATTTGTTGCACAGGAAGGGGGTGACAATCGCCCGCCAACCCCTGTGCCACCGCGCAAAAAGCGGGTCGCGCCCCCCTCTAAACGGGGCTTGGCGCGTGTTGCCCATGAGCAACAACTTGGCCGCAAATCGCGGCCCAGAGCCAGAAAGGGTTTCCGGAATCAGTCAACGCTGGCACATAATGCGGTCAGACGTGAGGTATCTGCGTCGTCCATAAGGACAGTCAAGATTTCCCAATCAGTTGACAAGGAAAGTGTCGATATGAAGATGAAACTGTTTGCAGCTGCTGTTGCAGCTCTGGCCGCCGGTGGCGCCTATGCACAATCCTCCGTGACCCTGTACGGCGTGGTCGACGCTGGTCTGACCTACGCAAACAAGGTGCCGGGCGCAACCGCTGGTTCGAGCGGCTCGCGTTTTGGTCTGGATTCGGGCGGCCTGTCGGGCTCGCGTTGGGGCCTGCGTGGCGTTGAAGACCTGGGCGGTGGCCTGAAGGGTATCTTCAACCTGGAAAGCGGCTTCAACCTGGACACCGGCACGTCGGGTCAAGGTGGCCGTCTGTTCGGTCGTAACGCTTACGTTGGTCTGCAAGGCCAGTGGGGTCAACTGACCCTGGGTCGTCAGCAAAACCTGCTGTATGACTTCTCGCTGATCTATGACCCGATGGCAATCGCCACGCGTTACTCGCTGGCTTCGCAAGACCAGTTCTTCGCTGGCCGTGCTGACAACGCCGTCAAGTACATCGGCACGTTCGGTGGTCTGAGCGTCTCCGGTCTGTACTCGTTCAACTACAACGGCAACGAAGTGGCTGGCAGCAACAAGACCGGCCGTGAGTGGAGCCTGGGTGCTAACTACGCTGGCGGCCCGCTGGGTATCGGCGCAGTGTACGACCAGACCAACTCGACGACCGTTGGCAGCGACAACCGCGAACAACGCGCCACGATCGCTGGCACGTACGCTTTCGGCCCGGCCAAGCTGTACGCTGGCTACCGTTGGTACAAGGCTAACTACGCAACTGTTGCTGGCAACGGCAACCTGCGTTCGAACCTGTACTGGGCTGGCCTGGGTTACCAAGCTACTCCGGCTCTGTCGCTGACGGGTACGGCTTACTACCAACAGTTCAAGAACAGCGGCACGGGCAACCCGTGGCTGTTCGTGGTCGGTACCGACTACGCTCTGTCGAAGCGCACCGACGCCTACTTCAACGTGGCCTATGCTAAGAACAGCGGCGGCTCGGGTCTGGGCGTGATGGGCCTGAACGATGCTGGCTACGCTGGCACGACGCTGACGAACGGCAACCAAGTGTTCTCGGGCACGAACAACAGCAACAACCAGTTCGGCGCTACCGTCGGCCTGCGTCACAAGTTCTAATTTGACGCGCTCGTAAGAGCGCATCGAATTAAACGGTTAAACGCCGATTCCGAAAGGGATCGGCGTTTTTCTTTGTGCGAACGATTCGCAGCGCACCTCCATGGCTGAAGCGCTGCCAAGGGTCGCCTGGCTGGTGTGCAAGCTTTAGTTGATGGTGAGGGCAAGGGGCGCGACAGCTGTGCGTTACGCCTGTTACTTTGCGACGGCATACGCCCCGGGGGCGCCCAGCAGAGCGGAACAAGGGCAACTCATATCGACACAACGCAGCGGTTGGTACGTCGGATTGCTCGTTGAGTTGAGCGGGGCGCGGCGGTATCAAGGCGGCTCTCGCCCCATCAACGTGTTGGCTTGATGCTCAAGCGTGCGCGTATAAAAAAACGGCGGCACATCTGGCCGCCGTTTTGGTGTTCCGAAACCTACCCCTTACTGTTGTTGTTCTTCGTCGTCCTGTGAGGGCATCGGTACGTTGCGACGCGTCGGTGGCGGACGTTTGCCGACAACGATGGTCAGTTCCACCGCCTTGCCTTTGCGTGATACCGTCACCTTGGCTTCCGCACCGGGTTTCAGCTGCGCGATGCTGTTGAGTAGCGCTGTCGTATCCAGGATCGGCTCACCATTGACGCTGGTGAGAATGTCTCCCGGGCGCAGGCCCGCCTTGTCTGCGGGGCCACCTTGAACCACGGCGGCGATCAGCGCGCCATCCTTGCGGGACAAGCCAAACGACTCGGCAATTTCCGGCGTCACATCCTGCGGCTCAACACCGATCCAGCCGCGGACCACGCTACCGGTCGAGATAATGGATTCCATCACCTGCTTGGCCAGCGACACCGGAATCGCAAAGCCGATGCCCAGCGAGCCGCCCGAGCGCGAGTAGATCGCCGTGTTGATCCCGAGGAGGTTGCCGTCGGCGTCGACCAGCGCGCCGCCCGAGTTGCCTGGGTTGATCGCGGCGTCGGTCTGGATAAAGTTTTCGAAGGTGTTGATGCCCAGGTGGCTACGGCCCAAGGCAGAGACAATGCCCATTGTCACCGTCTGGCCCACGCCGAAGGGGTTGCCAATGGCCAGCACCACGTCGCCAACGCGCACATTCTCCAGCCGGCCGAGCGTGATGGCAGGCAGATTCGGCAGGTTGATCTTGAGGACAGCCAGGTCGGTTTCCGGATCGGAGCCGACCACTTTGGCGTTGGCCTTACGGCCGTCGGTCAGGGCGACTTCGATTTCGTCGGCGCCGTCCACCACGTGGTGGTTCGTTAGAATGTAGCCTTCCGAGCTGACGATCACGCCCGAGCCCAGGCTGGCCGTGGGTTCCTGGCGCTGCTCAGGGGCGCGGTCGCCGAAGAAGAAGCGGAACCACGGGTCTGCGCTGGCTTGTGGGTTACTGCCACGCTTCGGCGCGTTCTTGCTGCTGAAGATATTGACCACCGCAGGCATGGCGACCTTGGCGGCTTCCGCGTAGGAGTTGCTGGAGGTGCCGCCGTGGCCGATCGGCGCGACTTCCTTCAGCGCGACGATGGGCGAGCCGGATTGCACTGCGACCTTGCCGCGCTGCAGCCAATCAGGCTTGAGCGTGGCGATCACAAACCAGACGGCCAGGACGACCGTGACGGCTTGCGCAAAAAACAGCCAAAAGCGGCGCAACATAGAGCGAAATTGAGTCCAAATGGATCGAAAAGAACTTGAATTGTACTTGAACGACCTGTTGCAGGCGGCCCGTTTTCGGGACTATTGCCCCAATGGTCTACAGGTACAAGGGCGCGACACCATTACGCATGTCGTGACGGGCGTGACTGCCAGCCTGGCGCTGATCGAGGCCGCCATCGACGCACGTGCCGACGCCATCCTGGTGCATCACGGTTACTTCTGGAAGGGGGAGGACGGCCGTGTCGTGGGCCAGAAGCATGCGCGCTTGAAGCAACTTTTGGCGCACGATCTCAATCTGTTCGCGTATCACCTGCCGCTCGATGCGCACCCTGAGCTGGGCAACAACGCACAGCTGGGTGCGTTGCTGGGCGTCTCGCCCCAGGGCCGGTTCGGCGACGATGAACTCGGCTGGATTGGTACGCTTGCCGAAGGGACCACGCTGGGCGCTTTCGCGCAGACGGTATCGGCCAAGCTGAATCGAGTGCCCCTCGTGATTGGCGAGGAGGATCGTCCGGTGCGCACAGTCGGTTGGTGCACGGGCGGTGCCCAAGGCTGGTTTGATGCTGCCGTCGCCGCTGGTGTGGACGTGTATCTGAGCGGCGAAGCGTCTGAGCAGACAACGCATCTGGCGCGCGAATCGGGTGTCGCCTACATTGGTGCGGGCCACCACGCCACTGAGCGCGGCGGCGTTCGGGCGCTCGGCAATCACCTGGCCGAGCGCTTCGGCGTGCGTCACACCTTTATCGATATCCCGAATCCGGTGTGATTCGCGCCTGATTACGGCTTGTTCTTCAGGCTGTCGCGAATCTCGCGAAGCAGCAGGATGTTCTCAGGTGTTTCGGCCGGCGCCGCCGGCGGGTTGGCGTCGATCACGCGCGTGATGGCGCGCACCATCAGAAACACGATAAACGCCAGAATCAGAAAATTGACCGCCATGGTGATGAAGTTGCCGTAGGCGAAGACTGGCACGCCGGCCTTCTTCAGATCGGCAAGGGTGTGTGGCACACCCGCAGGTGCCTCTGCGAGTTGGATGAACAGGTTCGAGAAATCCAGCTTGCCCACGATGCGGCTGATTAGCGGCATGATCAGATCATTGACAAGCGAATCGACGATTTTGCCGAACGCCGCACCGATGATCACGCCCACTGCCAGGTCGATCACGTTGCCGCGCATCGCGAATTTCTTGAAGTCTTGCATCAGTGCCATCGGTTTTCTCCGGATTGTTTGATTCGAGACAAACGGTCAAGCTAGCGAACGGTTGACCTGAATTGTTGAAAGCGAGGTTGCAAGAGGCATGCCGAAGCCTTGCCTGTACTGGGCTGGCGGGCAATCGGTGCGTCCACTATATCTGCAACGACCGCCCCCCGCGACCGCTACCGTTGGCTAGGTACGGTCGGGTATAATTTTTGGTTGACGCGAATCTATCTTGATTTCTCATCTGGGGTCTTGAATGAGTGACCAGCAAAACGTGGACAAGGGTCGCCGTAATCTATTGATTGCGACGTCCGTGGCTGGTGGTGTGGGAGGGGTTGCAGTTGCGGCCCCTTTCGTTTGCACATTCGCACCATCTGAAAAAGCCCGTGCAGCGGGCGCGCCCGTAGAGGCGGACGTGAGTGACCTGGCCCCCGGCCAGATGAAGGTGGTGGAATGGCGCGGCAAGCCGGTCTGGCTGCTCAAGCGCACGCCCGACATGCTGGAATCGCTCAAGAAGACCGATAACGAAGTCGCCGACCCCAAGTCCGACGTGCCCTTCACCATGAAGACGCCGGACTATTGCAAGAACGAAACCCGCTCCCGTGCCGAGCATAAAGACCTGCTGGTCGTGGTCGGCATCTGCTCCCATCTTGGCTGCTCCCCGTCTGGTCCGTTTCCCGCGGGCGCCAACGTGCAGCTTGCCGGAGACCCCGGCTTCGTCTGCCCGTGTCACGGTTCAACGTTCGACCTGGCTGGCCGCGTGTTCAAGAACAAGCCCGCGCCGCAGAACCTCGACGTTCCGCCGTACATGTTCCTGTCCGACACGAAGCTGGTGATCGGTAAAGACGAGAAAGGAGAGGCTTGATCATGGCCGAGAAGAAGGTGGAGACAACCGGGCTGCTGGGCTGGATCGACGCACGCTTCCCGGCATCGGAGCTGTGGAAGGCGCATCTGTCCGAGTACTACGCGCCGAAGAATTTCAACTTCTGGTATTTCTTCGGGTCGCTGGCGCTGCTGGTGCTGGTGATCCAGATCGTCACGGGCATTTTCCTGGTGATGAACTACAAGCCGGACGGCACGCTCAACGCCGCCGGCATCCCCGTCGCCTATGCGAGCGTGGAGTTCATCATGCGGGAGGTGCCGTGGGGCTGGCTGGTGCGGTACATGCACTCGACCGGCGCGTCGGCGTTCTTCATCGTCGTGTATCTGCACATGTTCCGCGGCATGCTGTACGGCTCGTACCGTAAGCCGCGCGAGCTGGTCTGGATCTTCGGCTGCCTGATCTTCCTGTGCCTGATGGCCGAAGCCTTCATGGGCTATCTGCTGCCGTGGGGCCAGATGTCGTACTGGGGCGCGCAGGTCATCGTGAACCTGTTCTCCGCCATCCCGCTGATCGGCCCGGACCTGTCGCTGTGGATCCGGGGTGACTACGTGGTGTCGGACGCGACGCTGAACCGCTTCTTCTCGTTCCACGTCATCGCCGTGCCGTTGGTGCTGCTGGGCCTGGTGGTGGCGCACATCATCGCGCTGCACGAAGTGGGTTCGAACAATCCGGACGGCGTCGAGATCAAGGCCAAGAAGGACGAGCGCGGCATTCCGCTCGACGGCATTCCGTTCCATCCGTATTACTCGGTGCACGACATCGTCGGTGTGGCGGTGTTCCTGTTTATCTTCAGCGCGATCGTGTTCTTTGCGCCGGAAATGGGTGGCTACTTCCTGGAAGCCAACAACTTCATCCCGGCAGACTCGCTGAAGACGCCGCCGCACATTGCGCCGGTCTGGTACTTCACGCCGTTCTACTCGATGCTGCGCGCGACCACGTCGGACTTCCTGCCGTGGCTGTGGGGCTTCATCGCCATCATGCTGGGGCTGTTGTTCGTGCGCTCCAAGAGCATGAAGGTCAAGGGCGTGGCGGTGGCGGTGGCCGTGATTCTGGCGCTGGGCTTCGCGTTTATCGACGCGAAGTTCTGGGGCGTCGTCGTGATGGGCGGCTCGGTGGTGATCTTCTTCTTCCTGCCGTGGCTGGACCAGTCCCCGGTCAAGTCGATCCGCTATCGGCCGGGCTTCCACAAGACGCTGCTGATCCTCTTCGTGATCGCTTTTGCTGTGCTCGGCTACCTGGGTATTCAGCCGCCGAGCCCGGTCGGTTCGATCATCTCGCAGATCGGCACCATTCTGTACTTCGCGTTCTTCCTCGCGATGCCGATCTGGAGCCAGATCGGGACGTTCAAGCCAGTGCCTGAGCGCGTTACGTTCACGCCGCACTGATAGAGCCCGCGCACAAGGACCCATGAAGGACACAAGAATGAAAAAGCTGCTTGCGATTTTCGCCTTGGCCGGTCTCGTGTTTGCCGCGCCCGTGATGGCCAATGAGGGCGGTGTGCCGCTCGATCCGGCGCCCAACCAGTCCAGCGACACGTCTGCGCTGCAGCGCGGCGCCAAGCTGTTCGTCAACTACTGCCTGAACTGCCACGGCGCCAGCGCGATGCGCTACAACCGCCTGCGCGACATCGGTTTGAGTGAGGAGCAGATCAAGCAAAACCTGCTCTTCTCGTCAGACAAGGTCGGCGACACGATGCACATCGCCATGGACCGTGAAGACGCCAAGAAGTGGTTTGGTGCTGTACCGCCGGACCTGTCGGTGATCGCCCGGGCGCGTGGCAGCGACTGGCTCTACACCTACCTTCGCACGTTCTACCGTGACGACACGCGTCCGACCGGCTGGAACAACCTGGTCTTCGACAAGGTGGGCATGCCGCATGTGCTGTGGGAGCTGCAAGGCCAGCAAGTGCCGAAGTACGCCGAAGTGAAGTCCGAGCACGGCGAGGCCGAGAAGAAGCTGGTCGGCCTTGAAGTGACGGTCCCGGGCAAGATGAACAAGGTCGAATATGACCAGGCGGTGGCTGATCTGGTCAGTTATCTGGACTGGATGGCTGAGCCCGCTGGCAACCTGCGCAAGCGTCTCGGCGTCTGGGTATTGTTGTTCATCGGCGTGTTCTTCGTGCTGGCCTGGCGCCTGAATGCGGCCTATTGGAAGGACATCAAGTAAAATCCCTGTTTTCCGGGCAAGGGCTAGGCCGGTGGAGAACTGGCTCTAGCCCTTTGCCTTTTCGCTTTTTGTGCCGTGGCGATGTCATTTTGTCGTCACGGTTGTACCGTCATAGGGCCGCCCCCGGCCCATGCGCCAAGGAACTACAACCATGATGGTCTTGTACTCGGGCACCACTTGCCCGTTTTCGCAGCGTTGCCGCCTCGTCCTGTTCGAAAAGGGCATGGATTTCGAAATTCGCGACGTCGATCTCTTCAACAAGCCGGAAGACATCGCGGTGATGAACCCGTACGGCCAGGTGCCTATCCTGGTTGAGCGCGACCTGATTCTGTACGAGTCGAACATCATCAACGAGTACATCGACGAGCGCTTCCCGCACCCGCAGCTCATGCCGGCCGATCCGGTGCAGCGCGCCCGTGCCCGCCTGTTCCTGTTCAACTTTGAGAAGGAGCTGTTCACGCACGTCTCCGTGCTCGAGAACGAAAAGGGCAAGGCTGCCGAGAAGAATCACGAGAAGGCACGCGCGGCCATCCGTGACCGCCTTACGCAGCTGGCGCCGATCTTCCTGAAGAACAAGTACATGCTGGGCGAAGAGTTCTCGATGCTGGACGTGGCGATTGCGCCGCTGCTGTGGCGCCTGGACCACTACGGCATTGAGGTCTCCAAGAATGCGGCCCCGCTGATGAAATACGCTGAGCGTATCTTCAGCCGTCCGGCGTATATTGAAGCGCTGACGCCGTCCGAAAAGGTCATGCGCCGCTGATCGCCGCCGGGTCGCTGGCCGTGCCCGGGCTGAGCCTGCGCGCGGCCGCGCCCAACGGTCACTGATTTCATCATGTCGGAAACCTCCACCAAGCCCTACCTGATCCGTGCAATCTACGAATGGTGCACGGACAACGGCTTCACGCCGTACATCGCTGTCTTTGTCGACAACAGCACCAACGTGCCGCGTGAGTTCGTCAAGAACGACGAGATCGTGCTGAACGTGAGCTTTGACGCGACCAGTCAGCTCGACATGGGCAACGAGTGGATCACGTTCCACGCACGCTTCTCGGGCGTCTCGCGCAAGATCGAGGTGCCAATCGAAAACGTGCTCGCCGTGTATGCGCGCGAGAACGGACAAGGTATGGCATTTCCGGTGGAGCGCAGTACACCGACGACGCAAGCTGCAACCGAACGCGAGAATAATCCGCCGCCCAAGCTGGCCGCGGTGGATTCTGAATCGGTGCCTGCGCCGGTCCCTGCCGAAGCCGAAGCCGGCCCGGAAGACGACCCGACACCGCCGAATGTACCGCGCATCGGTGGCAAGCCTGCGCTAAAGGTCGTCAAGTAACGCGTGTTAGGTTAGAATCGCGTTTCTTTGCCGGCTTAGCTCATCTGGTAGAGCAGTTGATTTGTAATCATCAGGTGGCGGGTTCGAGTCCTGCAGCCGGCACCAATAAAATCAAGGGGTTACGTGAGGTTCGCGTAACCCCTTGTGCTTTTGCGGCGTCAAAAAGTACAGTTTCGGTACACCGGGGGGTGCAGACGGGTGATTCGTCATGGCCCGCTGCAGACAATCGAACTGGAAAAACAACCTGTGACGACGAGCACTTCCGAAAGCACGCCGCTTCCACGGCCGAACCTTGGCTCACGCATGTGGGCATACCTTACTGAGCACGTATTCGAAGGCGTTGCGCTAGTTTTTTCGGGGACGGCTGCACTCAGCTACGCAGTCGGTCGTTCTCACCTGGACGGCTGGGCCGAGATGGCGGGCGTGCCCGGCATGATGTTTCGGCCCGACATATACGACACAATTCTCGCGGGTGTTCAACTTCAGAGCGTGTGGCGCACAGCGGCGTTCGTCGTTGTGCTTTCTACCTTGTACCTTTGGGCAAACGTTGTGGTCCCCGAGTGGTGGGCTGAGCGACGGTCGAAGGTAAAGGGCCGCCGTCGGTGGCAAGACAGATGCTCCGAGTGGGCGTTGCGCCTCCGGTTCGCATATGCTCTGCGCACTGCGAGCAAACGGGTTCCTCCCGAGCAGCGCGCGGCAGTCATCGAACGCATCAAGCGGAAACTCATTGGACGTCGTCGCTTGCGTCGCACTGCGCGCAAAACGAGCTCTGCCGGGACAGCCACGCGGCTGCGTCCTATCACGCTAACGCTGATACTCACGGTCTCGGTCACGTTCTTCGCAACGGGCATCTACCTCTTGTTGCAACTCGTGCTGCTTAGCCCGGCGAAGGCGGAGGGTGCGCGAGCTTTCGTCAAGACGTATGCGGCTGTTACCGGGCACATTCCCTACCAGTACATTCCGGCGAAGGTTGCCAGCACAACGTTGCAAACGTGGGCGTGCGAAGGCCGTTCAATGCTGTCGCAATATCGGTCGGTGGCGCTAGCCGATCCCGACACTGTCGGGTCGCCAAGGGAACCGTTCTATCTCTTGCAGGGATTTGGTAGCACCTTCGTATTGCTCGGTGAGAAGGGGTCCGTGATCCGATCATTCGGCGACGCGCCATTTAGCTTGCCTGAGTCGCCTTCGCGCCCGTTGTCCGACTTGGCCAAAGCCTGCAAATAGGATCGATATGGCGACGATCGTCAAGACTCCCTCCGGTACATGGAAAGCCGTAGTTCGCAAGATTGGCTGGCCGACCACCGCAAAGACGTTCCGTACCAAGCGCGATGCCGAAGACTGGGCGCGTCGGACCGAAGATGAGATGGTCCGAGGGGTCTACCTGTCACGCGCGCCCTCCGAAAAGCTCACGGTCTCGGCTGCCCTGAAGCGCTACATGGAAGAGGTGTCGGCCATCAAGAAGCCGACTACACAGCGCAGCGAGCGCTTCACCTCGCAGCATTTGGGCGCGTTCTTCGGGAAGTACTCAATGGCGGCCGTCAGCGCAGAGCTCGTCGCCAAGTACCGCGATGAGCGACTTGCTGCAGGCAAATCGAACAATACCGTGCGCATCGAGCTGGCGATGCTCGGGCATTTGTTTCGGGTCGCGATCCAGGAGTGGGGGATTGGCCTCACCTTCAACCCAGTCGCCAATATCCGAAAACCGAGCCCGGGTGCTGGTCGGGATCGGCGTCTGAACTCGGAGGAGCAGCAGCGGTTGTTTGACGCCGTTGCAGCTCACAGTAATCCGATGCTGAACTGGATCGTGCGGCTTGCTGTTGAGACAGGCATGCGGTCGTCTGAGATCACGGGGCTGCGGCGCTCGCAGGTCGATGTGGATCGACGAGTTGTCATCTTGAAGGACACAAAAAACGGCTCGGGGCGTGTCGTCCCGCTAACGCGGGGGGCAGCCGAAATCCTGCGTTCAGCGCTCGACAACCCTATACGGCCGACCGACACCGACTTGGTGTTCTTCGGGGAGCCGGGGCGAGACGGGATGCGCAAGCCCTACGTGTTTCAGAAATTGTGGTCTAGCATCGTGCGGGACCTAGGCTTTGACGACCTGCATTTCCACGATCTACGGCACGAAGCCGTTAGTCGGCTCGTCGAGGCGGGCTTGAGCGATCAAGAGGTTGCCTCGATCAGCGGGCACAAGTCGATGCAAATGCTGAAGCGCTACACCCACCTCCGCGCGGAGGACCTAGTTGAGAAGCTGGACAAGATTCAAAGGCGGTGAAGGTCCCTGAAGTTGGTACCCAATCGAATCCTGTCCGCCTGAGCTAGCTTCACCTCAAACATTGCCAGTGCTGACCGAACGGTGCGATCCGGGATCATCAAGTTTTCCGCGATTTGTCGTGACGAGCGTCCCTCCTGCTTCAGGATCCAGCACTGCGAGCCTGTCCCTTGGAGCTTGCCGTGCACAAGCGCGTATGCGGCGCGTCTGATGTCTTCCGGGTCTGGTGTTACTGGGACCAAATGCACTTCATAACCCGTCGGCTTGCTGGCATCTCGTAGCTTGACGATCGGTCCAATGGTGTCCCTGATTCTGCTCCAGCCTTCGCGCAGAAAATTGATCTCTTGTTCGAATCGCTCCTTGAATGCAAGGTCGCGGCGATAGATCGAAGCCGACGTTTGGGGACTATGTTCAGAGCAGAAGCGTCGACTTACCCCTCTCTGAGCGTCCTCGGCATGCCTGTGATCGCGTACGGTAGAGAACATAGTCGGCCGCCAACAGAGTTCGCAGTACGCAGCGTGATTCGATTTCGCTCTAAGCGAGACCCTTTTACCTTCCCCATCATGCGTGTGAGCGGGTTTCAGGCCTTGCAGTACGTCGATGAACTGCATGACCGAATCGAGGGTTCTGCAGAAGCGGACGGTTTTTGTAGAAGACCGCATACCCGCTCGCCTATTGGCTTCACGAACCGTACTCTTCAAGAGGTCGCGCCACTGACTTGCACATCGATTGGCTGCCTCAACCTTGTTCAGCCCTGATGCGGAAGGCAAGCAGCCTTCCGGAGGCCGTTGCCATACACGCGAGAGGCGAAAGCCGGTTAAAACGTCAACTCGTTGCTCTACACAGTAGGCGCGGATCACCCGGCAAATTTCAACGTCGAGCTCGCGATCGATCAGCGACGAGATCGAGTGGCGCCGCGAAGTGATGGAGTGGTATTGAGTGAGCAGACTGAAGCATCGGCACATCGCCGCTGATACACGCTTGTCGGTGCCAGCAAACGGAACGAACCTGCCAAGAACGGGTTTCACGTGGGCAATTTTTTTTCAGAAAGCGCTGTCGTATTGTAGCGAAAAGGACCGTAGCCTTGCGATTGTTTACTGACAACTGCGATCGCAAGACGCCTGCGCTATGCCGATTGAAGAGGTACTGACAAAGCTGTACGGACCGCTGTTGAACCTGGCTCAGCTTGCCCAAGTGCTACACCGGTCAACTGACGGCCTGCGCATATGTCTAAGGTCTGACTCGGATTGGTCCCGATCCATTAATGCGGCCAAGATCAAACTGGGTCGCCGAATTTACTTCCGTACAGCGGAGATCTCGAAGGTTTTGAGCGGCGAGTGAGATGGCCGTGATCGACCGTAAGCCGGGCACTACCGCCGAAACTAAGCTTCTCATGGCGGGCACACTCATCGCGGACAAACGACCGAGCGGCGATGAGCTGGCGTTTACCCATGCCGTGTTGTGCCAGGTCGGTCTGCCACGCTCGGAGGTACGCGGGCGAGAGTTCATGCGCCAGTCCGGCGACGCATGGGTGAGCATTCAGGCCGGCTTCCTGGACGAAGGTAAGGGGCCAGTTCAGCAGCCTGTCCCCTATGGCCCCATGCCCCGTCTCGCGCTGTCATGGGTTTCCACCTACGCCAAGCGCTACAAGACACGAGAAATTCCCATCGGCGACAGTGCGTCGGAGTTCCTGAGGAACATGGGCATGGATGATCAGGGCAACCGCTACAAGACCTTGCGCAAGCAGATGCATGCGCTGGCAGCCTGCCGACTGCAACTCGGCTTCAAGGGTCGCACGTTCAACGGCCAACCGGTCGAACAGTTCGACGCGTGGATTCCTGATAGAGAGACACATTCACGCGCTTTGTGGCCGGGCGTGATGTTGCTGTCCGAGTCGTACTATCACGAGCTGCAGGAACACGGTGTGCCGCTCGACAATCGTGCCCTCTGTGCGCTCAAAGGGTCGGCGCTGGCTTTGGATACCTACGCTTGGTTGGCGCACCGACTCCACCGCATCGAGGGCGGGCCGCGAATTCTGCGTTGGAAGGCTCTGCGCGAGCAGTTCGCCCAGGAGTACGAGGGCAAGGAGGCTGACAAGAACTTCAAGAAGAAGTTTTTGCCGGCCTTGAAGAATGTCCTCGTGGTCTATCCGCAAGCCAAGGTCAAGCAAGTGGAGCGAGGCCTGATGCTAATGGCTTCGCCCCCGCCAGTACCCTACAAGGGGGCGTAGGCGGACGTCTGGTATCGTTAAATCCGGCCCCCCCATTTCCGCCGCCAATCAGACTCTGACGGATCGCCTGTGTTCTGCTAAGTCGAGCATCTCTGGCTGCAGGCGGAAGCTGTTGACAAGCCTGTGAGAGAGAGGAGTTGTTCACGTTAGATCGGCCCCCCCAAAGCCGATAAATCGGACCCCAAAAGGGCCGGGACGACCGTTAGATGAGCCCCCCCAGGCCCGTTAGATTGGTCCCCCCCTAAACCTATAAGGTTTGCCTTTAAGTCTTTCCTCTAATTTTCACCTGATAGTAGGAGGGCGTGCTGCTGTGGAAAACTTTGAACAACGGCGGGGAGGATTGTCCCGTTCTGTATTTGGAGGAGGTGCGATCGATACCGCCAGGTGGGTGCGCGAGGGCCCGGTGGGCAAATGCTGCTAGATTACTTGCAAGGGGGCTGATATGAGCACCAGTAGCAACGGCAAGAACATCGCGACGCTGGCTGTTGCTGCGCCGAAGGTTGTGGTGCGACGGTCAGGCAGGCGCGTTATCGTCACCACCGCGACGAAGCGTCAACTGCGCGCCAATGCGAGGGTGTCTACCCGTACCGCTTTCCCTGAACTGCCCGAGTGGCGACGCACAGGGCGATAGCGCCCGCACGCACCAACAAACGGGCCGCTTGGCTCCTGGAAGCCACACGTAAGCTGTTGTAGGGGCGCAAACACAGCCAACGGGGCGCGTGTCGTGTCACACTTTTGCTGCAAAAGATCCTCTTACGCTGGGCGCTTCAGGCAAGGCTGGTACGAGCGCGCCATCAACAGCGGGATGGGGCGCTATGCCAGTTCGCCTAGCGGCTCAAGCCTAACCTGGCGGGCATCCTCGCCCACACCGGCTGGCCCTTGGGTACCAATCTGGTGGAAGGATCAAAGAAAAAGGCCCTGCAGTGCAGGGCCTTCAAGAACTGGGGGCGGGAGCCAATTAGATTGAGCAGTCAGACTGCCGCTTCCTCTCGGGTCGCGCCCCACTTAGACGGTGGGCCAAATAGATGGCCGATACGGCATACTACGCCGCATGCTCAAAACAGTCAATCCGATCGATACACATGCCGTCGTTCGGCTGCTCGAATTTTTCTCCGAAAGAAAGCCGTGGTCTCGATCCCTATGGGGCATCGGCGTTGTTCTCGCCATGGAGGAACTGTACGAAGCGTGCGCCGCCATGCGCCAGGGCCATCTCAGCGAGGCATCCGTTAAGCGGATCGCCTCTTCGCTTCAAAAGCGCGTTGGGCTCCACCCGGCATTCTCGGAAGACGAACGTCAGTTTCTCCGTCTCCAGCTTCAACAGGTGCCACGTGCTGAGGGAGCAGCGCACTTCGGGATACGTGAACTATCGGTGCGGGTTGCCGCTGACTATCTCAAGCGCTGGGGGCACGCTGTAACTCAAGGACCATTGCCGGTCGAGCTTTTTGCGCGCAGCGTCGCGGCGTATCTACTTGATGCAGGCTTTTCTGGACAGCATTTGCACGGCTTCATCAAAGCACGCCTCGATGCTCCCGAACCGATCACGCTGGCTGAGTTGTGTAATGCGCTCCATGACGAGGTCAGCGCAAAGCCGGCGCGCGAATTCGAGGTGCTGCTTGCATATACAACAGTCCCCGGCATGCCAAATGGGATCCCCGCTTCGTGGTTAAAGGGGCCAGCCGTCATCGCGTGGCTGAAAGAATCCGGTTTCGACACGTCGGGCGTACGCTGCCCTGTTGCCATGGCAGTAAGTGTCCGCGCCCGCGATGAACATGGTGCAGCACAGTTGGCACGCAGTGAGTCGGACCGATACGCGGCACGCGCGCTAATCGCGACAGGCAGGCCGCTAAGTCGGTTTCCGTTGCTATGGGTGAAAGGTGCCCGTGAACCCGCAACACTGAAAGAAGATTCTCGCGGTGTTGGCGTCACCGAACTTTTTCGCGAAGATCGCGTGTTCTCCACAGACGTCAGCCAGAGTGTTGACGCTGCACTAGAGCTACTTGCGCATCTGGAGGAAAGCTCGCCTCCGGCAGCGGTGGCTGGGGGGTGGGGTGCAATTGAAGGCCTGCTCGCTGATCCCAGCGACCGGGCCAGTGCAGCGGACAACCTTGCCACATTGGTGGCTTGCTCGTTTCCTCGCGCCGAACTCACTGCATTGTCGTACCGGGCGCAGCAAGCGCATCCTCGCGACTGCGCTGAACTGAGCGAGTTGCCGACCAATCGTGAACGCTCGCGCGTCCTCGCCAAGATGATTCTCGAGCGGCGCTTGCCGCAAATGCCCGGTGTGGGGGACCAAGCTGCTGTGACACGACTGGAGAAATTGCTTGCCAATCCGAGACCACAGCTGCAATCGATTCGAGATTCGATTGGCGAGTCATTTCACCGCCTCTATCGGCAACGCAACCTTATCCTGCACGGTGCCAGGCTCGACAGCGTCGTCTTGACCGCGAGCCTACGAACGGTAGCCAAGCTCGCCGGGGCAGGAATGGACCGCATCACCCACGGCCATTACGTCCAGAACTTGCGGCCCTTGGAGCTTGTCGCGAAGGCCAATCTCGCTCTGGCGTTGGTCAATCGTGAGTCGCCGCTGGGGTGTGTTGATCTCCTCGAAATTGGTTAAGTCGATGGAGAAAAAAGCGGCTTCACGCGAGCGCCCTGTCTCACCGTTCTAGTCGGAATAGGGCGTTGCCGCCAATAGTGGCTCATGCTGCATCTCGCGACAAATCAAGTTTGCTTTGCGTTGGCTAGCAAGAAAGCTGTGGCTCCGAAATAATCAAGATCCGAAGACAGGCGCCACGTGGTCCGATCGAGGTCGTGCATCAGCGTGGTTCGGCAAGAATCGTGACAAATTCTTGATCGCGCAAGTGCATGGCCTATGGCTTCCGCGATGACCATTACCTCTTCCTCAAGATTTGCACTGCCTTCCCGGAAATCGGCGATGAACCAAAAAAAGAGCGCCGGAGCGCTCTTCCGTGTTCCCCTACGAACACACATCAATCATGGTGCGGGTTGATGGAGACGCCGACCGTGGCTTTGTCGTGCGCCAGGCGTTGATCCAGATCGCGCAACTGCTGGCCAGCCTTCGGTTTGCTGGGTTGGCTGAGGTGATCGACTAGCTTGTCGAGCGTTTCCTCCAACTTTGTTGATCCATGCTGACCGCCAATCGTTGCCCCCCTTGCTGATCCACTGGCTTCGTCAGCCGTTTCGGCGGGCAAGGCTCTCTTGCCGGCGCTTGCAGCTCCCTTCTGGTCAGGCTGGCCGCTGTTCGCCGCGCCAGCTGTTGTTCTAGCGGCTTGGCTGTCAGTCTCGGTCGTCTCCGCGTCATATGGCCCGCCATATCGCCCTGAAGCGACGTTGGATTTGGGTGGGCTCGAAGCAACGCCAGGTTGTGACCTGCTGGATGACACGCCGGCCGGGGCTCCGCCCGAAGCAGGAGCGCTCGCTGTACCACCGCCGCTGACAGATAAGGCGGGCGCAGTTGGTGGAGTGAAGACCGGCGCGTCGCCACCGCTGCCCATCGACGAAGCGTCCTGGATTGAGCCACCGCCCCCCTTCAGCATGTCCATGAAGCGGCTCATGGCCTGAGGTACTTTCCCCGCTCCTGCGACTGCAGATGCTCCGCCAGTTGCTGCGGCTGCGCCTGCTGCGGCCCCTGCGGCGACGGCAGTAGTCACGTCGCTGGCGCCTATTGCCGATGTGCCGCCGGCGAGCGAGCTGGCGATTGCATCGCTCTTGAACAGGCAAAAGGCCAGCAGTAAGTACGCACCGATGATCGACACAACGGGACTAAGGACGGAGCCCAACCCATCAGTGATCATCTGTTGCACCGTGATGGCATTGAGGACCGACGTCAGGGCTTCGCTCATGGCACTGAAAGCGCTCATCATGACTCCCACCAAGACAATCCGGTACGCCAGCGAGAGCAGCGATTTGAACGGCGCAATGCCCTGATCCCGCAGCGTGTTTAGCCCCAAAAGTGCGAAGCTCATCGGGCTGAGCGTAGCGATGAGAACGGCTTCCAACTGAAGCATGAAGATTTTTAGGGCTAGGTACATGCCGACCCCTAGGACAACAAGCAGGACCAAGATAACGATATTTCCTGCTGTACCTCCGACCAATGGAACCGCTCCGACGCCGAGCGCAAGCCCTGCAAGAACTCCCACCAATCCAAACGTGGTCTTCATGATTGACGCTGGCGTCGGTATATCGCCAACGAGCGCAAACATCTGATCGCTGACCGCCACGATCCAGCCAGGCGCATGAGCGATGAGATATAGACAGAAACCGACCCACGCTACGGCGCCAACCATCTTTCCAACCGCTCCCTGCAGATCGCCGTCACCCATTAGAAGCTTCCAGTTCGTGACGAAGAACTGAGCGGTCGAGAACGCCGCAAGCCACGGGAGCGCCTGTTCGTTTAGCTTGGTAAACGCTGGCAGCATCGCCTGCTTGATGGTCTCCAACACAGTGTCCGAGCCCGGAACTTGAGCGAAGACGCTGTGAGAGGCAGCCAGCAATAGCACCAGAGTCAAAAACCTCGCTCGGTGTCTCATCGTCAGTCCGCCTTCTTGTAGACGTAGCCGTAGTTGGTGGTGAATGTGCCGTCACCATTGATAGTTGCCTCGACCGGGAAGCCGTTAGCGAACTTGTATTTCAAGGTGTTCCCCGTCACGGTGAAATCTGTCTCACCGGCAGTCCCCCCAACTACCTTGACTTTGCTTCCCTCAAACACGAGCTTGGAACCGTCCTTATCGACATACGTCCCGGCAACGGAGGCGGAACCAGACTTTGCTCCGCAGCCTGCCAGAGCGGCGGTAGCGGTGACGATGAGAATCGCGATGATCTTGTTCATGAGTCAAATCCATTAGTCAGTTGGGGAGAAAATTCTTCCACTTTGGCGCCGGCGCTGACTGAACCGAAGGTATCGGCGTCTTGTAGGCCTGCATAAGCCCCGCGGCGTCATCCAGCCCCTTCTGATCCTTTGCGTTCTGTGTCGCCATGTACGTCGTCGCTGCCGTGGCTTGGGTCGCCATCAGTTCTTTCAAGGACTGCAGTTCCTGGATCTGGCGCACGTTGATCTGAGAGAGTGTCTGCAGGGCATCGAGATTGCCGTTCGTGGCCTGGCTCCGGTTGTAGAGGTCGGTCAGGGCAGCCTGGCTCGATGCATACTGATCGCGCTGTGCTCCAACGGCGCGGAGCGCCGACTGCAGCGTGTCCGTGTTGGTTTGATGCCAAGAAGTGAACATCTTGGCGAGATTGCCCGCCGTGGGGCTCTTGAACGTTCGCGCAAAGTTCTGGTCGATCTGCGCGAGGTTGTAGCCAATGGACTGCCCGCCGCTCCAGATCTGCCCAATGGTGTTGATCATTTGCCCGACATCAGGGCCAAGTATGGAGGTCGGGTTGGAAATGAGATTCTTCAGCTCGGCCTCGACTTGACGGCCTTGCATCACGTACGACTGCACCTGCTGCTCGTAGCTCTGGATGAGCTGCAGGTTGTTCAGAATTTGCGTAACTTCTGTCGAACCACCAGTCCCCGCGACGGAGCCAGCCAAGGCCGGCGTAGCAAAGAGGGCGGCAGCGATGAAGCCTGCGATTCGGGTCTTAAGTTTCATGTATCTCTCACTTGTTGAGCTGGCGGCGGCGGATCGGCAGGTAAGCCAGGCCGGCAACAATGAGCACGACGCAGGGCCAGGGATTGCCCTTGCTGGCCATGTAGACCGGGACGGCACTGCCGGCTAGGACAATTGAGATGGCAAGCGCCATGTGTGCGTGTGTCAGCGATTTCTTGTTTGCGTTTTCCATTACCAGTCCCTTTTCTTTTGCTGCAAAAGATCTCAGTTGTCGGTCTGCTCTAGCCCAAACGGGCATCCGTACGTGTCAATGAACTTTTCTCTCTGGCGCTCGATTGCGGTCGCCACTTGAGCTGATGGGGCCTGGGAGCGGATCGCTTGGCGGTGTCGGTCGGGCAGCTTGTATTGGGTTGCCAACTGCGTCGTAGCGGGTAGAATTTCAGCGGCCATGTGTCGATCTGGTGGTCCTGGATTGTCTCGGCTAGAGGCGCCCGACTGTTCCTGCAGTTCGGGCGCTTCGCTTTTTGTCAGGTGCGGATCGTTATTTCACATCTCCCATCTGAGTAGGTGGCGGCTATCTGATCGCCCGTCGTCGGCTCTTCGTCCAAGCTGGGTATGTCGGATAGTGGGATGACGATGGCGGTATTTGTCCGGTTTGCGATTAGAAGTCCAAAGATATTGCGGTCCAAAACCACGCCAAAATACCGGCCGTGCAGTCTGTTCGGCGGCACTACCTCACGATTCATCTCCCTGGCGGTTTGAATTAGGTTGGAGACGCTGGCTCGCACAGCCGCGCTGATCTGTTGGTCGATAAGTCCAAATACGGACTGAACACACTGATCCAGCTCGATCCGGGCCATGCATTGCATGGCGTACAACGCCTGCACTTCGGCGCGGATCTGCTGGAGAGACTGGACGAAGTCGTCAGGTGCCATCGGGCAGACCTCGCTTCCAGACCAGCCATCCGCACCCGATCCCCAGGCCAGCAAGCGCCAATGAGATCGCACCCACTGCCACATAGGACGGCTCGACGTGCCCATAAGACAACCAGATGCCAGCGATCAGCCCTACGAGTCCGACTGCGGCACTCAGAGCAGCGGCCATCGGCCCATGCTTGCGGGACGCCTTGCGTTCCGTGAGCTTGATGCTGGACACAAGCGAAAAGTATTGGATCTGCAGCAGATCGAGCACGAGGAATAGCGGATCGTCGTCACCGATCCTGTACCCGTGCTCCATGAGGAGCCTCTTAACCCGGTTTCGATCTTGTGGAAGATGGCGGATTAGTTCTTCCCTATCCACAAGCTTTAGCAAGATGAGCAGCGGTTCGTCCGTGGTCAACTTGTGGCCCCTACCGGCCAGCATGGGTATCGCGTGTTCCGGTTTCATTGCCAGTTGATCTTCTTGAGTTCCGTGAAGACTGCGCCGACAAATTTGCTGAGTCGGTTCTTCACAAGGAAATTGAACTCGGGTGAAGCATTCACATCAACCAAGGTCAAATGGGCCGATGTCATGGCTGAAATCGCGGTAACCATCGCATCGTCATGGCTGTGGTCCTCGATCCTCACGCGCCCCGCAATCCTGTCAGCGCGTTCGGCCTCCCTATAAGGCTTAGTTGATTCGATCGTGTGACCGTTGTATTCGACGGGTCCCCAGAACTCGTTTTCCCAGACAACGATCTTCGCATTACCGCTAGTCTTGCCAACCAGCTCGCAAAAGCCGTTGTAGGTGTCCGTCTTCGCTTGGCCACCCGTCATCACTGTGTGAATAAAAACCTTCTTTCCGGCATCTTCGAAGATCTTATAGATGTCGTTATTGGCGAGATACTTGGTCAGTGGAAGAAACGTCGCCGCGCCATTGTCGATAACGAAATCTGCTTCGCTGCTGAGAACCGCTTCCATCAAAGGGTCAAATCCCGTTTGCAGTACCGTTCCATTCTTAGCAATGTCGACGTGAGTAACATCAAGGCTCTTGTATTGCGTAAAGGTCGCGTTCACCGGGTCGGTGTCAGCGCAAAGGACATTTGCCCCTATGCTTTTGAGGTATTGCGCAACAAGCACGGCGGTAAGTGACTTTCCTACGCCGCCTTTGCCTTGCAGGATCATGTGCACGTTGTTCATGTCAGTCTTTCTCAATTTCTACGGGTTTAGGTATTGGGCTAAATGAGTCTGCGCCCCTGGCGCCTTCGATTCGCTTCAATGGATTGCTAGGTGGTTTATTTAGACGTGGTATTGAAGTGCTGGCGGTTGGCTTGCTCGGTGGCTTGGATTGCAATTCCAATTCGGCTTGTCGCCTAGCTTCCTGGGCTCGGATGAATTTTGATAGGCCTTGAATAGTCACCGAAATATCGTTGCGTGCGAGCCATTCGCAAATCTGGGAAAGCGTGTATTTCTTGACGCGCGCCGATTCAATCTCTGGCCAAAAATCAATGAGCTTAGATCCCTTCCCTGCCGGGGCCGTGGATCGAAAAAATTCGTCTAGTGGGTACTTTCGTTCGCTTGCCATGAACCGAATTCAACTGCGTTCCGTAGCCTGCGTAAAGTCCCCGATCTTTTGCAAAGCGGACTTAACTGTTAATTATTAACAGTTAAGTCGACTTCGGCTTGTGTAAGTCGTTGATTAATTTGAGATCAAAAAAGATGTAACAATTTGTACGAAATCTTTTGCAGGCCGAGGTAATGCAGTTGGCGGTCGCAAAATTTCATCTGCTTTCGCGGTGTCTGCCTCGCAAGAAAACCAGATTCGGCGAGGTTTCATCGTCAGTAAACTAGATTCAACCCGAGTGAACCGGCTTTGCTGCGCTTTCGCCGGAATTGGGGAATGGTGAAGGGCAGGATGCCAGTTGTGTGCCTCACGGCACGCAACTGATCCTGACCGCTAGGTCGCTGCGCGCCCGTCGCAGTCACTCAGGGCTTTGCCCCGAGACCCCAACACCCGGCTAAACTGAAGTTCATGACCTGGAGGGTGCCGATGACCAAACTATTCACGACCAAAGAAGAGGCAGAGAAGCGCTCCAAGCGGATCGTGATGCGGGTGACTGCGGCCGAAGAATTAAAGATAAAAAAGGCCGCTGCCGTGCGGCAGATGGACGTGTCCGAGTTCGCGCGCCGCGCAGCTCTGGGACGCAAAGCGGATGTGGATCACGAAACGGAGGCTGTGCTAGCGCTAAGTGCGATCACCCGTGAAGTGCGGGCGCTGCACGCGGCAATGATCAAGCACGGCATTGCGCCGCCCGAGGCGGACCTGCTGCCAGTGATCCTGGAAGCTCGGCGGGCGATCCTTAGGGTCAGCGAGGCCAGGCAGACATAACAGGCGAAGCCTTAAATTCTCCATCCAGGATTGCCATGCGCGAATACAAACGCCGGACTGTCAAAGGGGTGGTCTCGTGTACCTGCGACCGTTGCAAACGTCGCCTGACTCCCGAGGAGCCGGGTGAGTGGCAGGAGCGCCTATCGTTTGACCAGGCCTGCGGCTTTGATTCTGTGTTTGGCGATGGCAGCACGATTAGTCTCGATTTGTGCCAACACTGCGTGCAGCAGGTCTTGGGCGAATGGTTGCGCATCACCCCAACTTCAACCGCTGGACCTGCGCTCTACCCTGGGGTGATGGAGAAGTTCGCCCAATTTGGGAGCGACTTCATGGCAGCGGGCCGTGGCGAGCACGAACAAGCGGTTCGAGCAGGCGGCCAGCGCCGGAAGCCGCAAGGACGAAGGAAATGACTCCCACTTCGGCTCACGTATGAGCTCATAGAAGGGCCCACAGGACTGTGTGTAACTCGGCATCGCTCCATCAGGCACGGCAGAGCGCGACGGTTTGGCAAACAATAGTTGGCAAGGTGGCGGTAGGGAAATGACTCCCACTTTGGCTCACGTATGAGCCCTTAGAAGGGCTCACAGGACTGCGTGTAACTTGTCCATCGCTCGACTAGGCCTGTCAGAGCGCGACGATTTGGCAAACAATAGTTGGGAAGGTGGCGGTAGGGAAAATGACTCCCAAATCGGCTCACGTATGAGCCCTTAGAAGGGCCCGCAGGACTGCGTGTAACTTGCCCATCGCTCGACCGGGCTGGGCAGGGCGCGACGGGTTGGCAAACAATAGTTGGCAAGGTGGCGTTAGGGAAATGACTCCCAAATCGGCTCACGTATCCGAAGGTAGTGATATGGCAGACCAAGAAAAGCGGGTGCGCTGCGACCAGGACCCGGAGTTCGTGGAGGTAACCCACGAGGGGCGGTGGCGATGTGGGTGGGCGGTTCTATCGCAGCTTGAAGCGCTGCGTGGACCGGAGACTGAGGAAGGCCGCCTTGAGGCCAACCGGCGTGAGGAGGCCGCCATAGAAGAGGCGCTACGGCGCCAAAAGCTCGGCGAGCCTCTTTTCCTCTAGAGCCTGGTGCAGTCGTCAGAAAAAAGCGAAGGCATTGGCGCGCGCATCGTGCAGCGCGTGATGCCGGCCACCGTGCTCACGGAAGTACGTTTCTAGGCGTTCCATATCAAGCCGGCGACCTACGTGCTCGCACTTCCACCCAGGGGGGATTTCACCATCGAGCAGATCGAGCACCAGGTCGAAGTCGCCTTGATAGTCGAAGCACAATACGCGCTTGGCCTTTGCCGGCACGGCGAGCAGCCACGCCAATAGCTCGTCGCGCAACTGCGCGGCCGGCATCGAGCGGCTGGGAAACTGGCCGAGCTGCGGCAGCACAGCCGCCCGCACGAACTGGCTGCACGCGGACAGTTCGAAGTCCGACACCTCCCCGTAGAACTCGGTCCCATCCTCGCTCACGATTGCCAGGCTGATGAGTTGGCAATCAATAAAGTCTGTGAACTCGGTATCGACAAAATAGCGCGTCTTCCACGGGCTGCGCGGCCCTTTGGATGCATGCATGGCACGCGCGGACTGGATGATGTCGAGCCGGACCTGTTCGGGCAGCAGGCTCGCCATGGGAGAGGCTTGGCGCAGTTGCTGGCCACGCTCGGACTCTTCCAAGGCCAGCTTCCAGTTGCGCTCAGCAATGATGCGCTTCCATTCATCGCGCAGCGGCTTGGAGCGAATGGAGGCCACCGTATCCCAGCGCTCCAGGATCTCCAGGGCCCGAGCTTCCAGCGACGGATCGGCACGAACCATCCGCACCGCCTCTTGGTGCATGAGCAAGCTTTGCAGATCGTCCCTATTCACCGGTTTTTCTCCTTGTGGAGAGCCCAGTCGGTCCGGGGCGGCCGCCCCACCGGTCATTCACCCACGCATCCCAATCGTGGGCATGCGGGGTGATGCACGTCTCGCCTTGGACCGCAACGAACGCGCTGCCTATCATCGCCTTAGCAAACTGCTGCCGCCATGGCTCAGGCACGTCGTCCATGCGCACGTACAAATGGCCCTGGGACTCCCGGATCGGCACCGCTGCAATCAGCTCATCGCGGGTCATGCCTCGTCCTCCCCAAACGACTGTTCGATGTGCTTAGCGTCGCGCACGTTGACCGGCCCGAGGGTGCGAATCTGCACCAGGCCGGCCAAGCCGAGTCGGTACAGGTGATACATGCGGGTCGACGGATCGTAAAGCGTCAAGCACTGCAGCCTGCGCTCACGGCGCAGGGGCGGCCCGAACAGTTCATACAACGACCGAGCAGTGTCATCGTCACGGGGGGTGTCCATTGCTTTCTCCAAGCCGGGAGCGACCGAGAGCGGGCCTTATGCCCAATTGTGCCTGCGACTCGGGCCTGCCAGTTCACGAACCCGAGTGTTTTTCTCTTCCGGCATCGGCCTTGAAAGGTCGGGTAGCGGCAAATGCCGTCGGGTTGGCTGAGACTAATTTGCGTTGAACCAACAGTGCGGCAATTTTCTTCCGCTCGACGGATTGTGGCTGGTACAGCTTTGCTATATGGTGCACAGCCAAAGAGCAATGCGCGGCGTAAGTGCGCGCAATGCCATATTTATTCAATCAAGGAGCCCCCATGCTGGTAAGTCATGAGCGGCAAAAACTGATTGAGGCGGTTTGCTTCTTCGCAAGTCACGTGGAGAAGCTGGGCAAGACCAAGCTGTTCAAGCTTCTGTACTTCCTCGACTTCGAACACTATCGAGACACAGGTAGGTCTGTCACGGGGATGGACTACTCCGCTTGGAAGATGGGCCCAGTACCGACCGATCTCTACCACGAGCTGGACAATCCGGGGGACGACTGGGCGACGAAGATTCGATTCGGCCAACGTTCCGTGCGTGCGGGTAAGAAGCCCATGCTCTCCGTTACGCCGATTGCCGAATTCGATGCGTCGCACTTCTCCAAGCGCGAGCTGCGTCTACTCGAGCGCCTAGCCACCGAGTTCAAGACCGCAGACGCAGACGAGATGATTGAGGCAACACACCTGGAGAACCTTCCATGGCACCAGGTCTACAACGTCCAGAAGCGTGACAGCGGGAAGATTCCGTACGAGCTCGCAGTGCGGGCTCAGGAAGCCGACGCTATACGAAGGGTGGCTGCAGACCATCTCGAAATGATTGGCGCCCTGCAAGGAAAATAAATGGTCCCTTGCGGCTCCATTCTGCTCCATAAGAATTTCCGCTTTGAGGACGGCACAACTGCGGACAAGTATCTTGTGGTCCTTGCAGACCAAGACGAGAGGCTCGTTGCTGTTAAGACGACTTCGCGAGGTGACAGATATAGGAACGACTTTGGCTGTCAATCTGGCAATCGCTTCCCTGCGTTCTATCTGCCTCGGGGATCGTGTTGTTTGCCCAAGTGCACTTGGATCTGCCTGGGCCAGTTCTATGAACTAAAAACCGCTGACCTTGCGACCTTGATGCTGGCGAATGATGTTGTGCGCGTTGGCGAGTTGTCGGCTGATCAGGCCCGCGATGTCCAGTTTTGCGCGGTGGGCTGTGACGATATCTCCCAGGCTCATGAAGCATGGGTACGAGCAAGCCTAGTGCCGGTCACCGCAGCGAATTCGCCGCAGAGTTCAAAAACCGCGTAGCAGACCGCCTTGCAGGCGGGAACTGGCCGGTAACAGACGCCGCCAGCAACGCGCCATGGGCACGTCGAACCACGTTCCCAAAACGCTGCGTAGTGTAGGGCGCACCAGCCGGACGATGTAATCGCCCCCCCAACGAGGCTGTGGTGCGGTACGCCAGGGGTACACACACAGGTTTTTCTTGCCCTTCGGTACCTTTCGCTAACTTACTGAATGCAAAGTACTTTTGGTTGTGCCTGGTTGCGGTCACGTTCCCTTGTCTATCGATAACTTATTGATTTACAAGGAAGTTTGTAGCCATCAGGTAGTGGGTTCGAGTCCTGCAGCCGCACCAGTACCGAAGCGGCTTCCCAGTGGGAAGCCGCTTTTCTTTGCCGTCCGCAATCCCGTTTTGTTGGCGAACGCGGATTGCGCATTCGCCAAGCCCGCTCATTCGAATGGACCAGATTCGGCCGCCTGCTGGCCCGACGCGACATTTTGCCCGTAAGCAGCTGTAAGGCGGCCGAGAGAGGGTTCCATGGAGACAAAGTGGGATCTGTGAAAAGGAATTTTGATTTCAGAAGTAAAAATAAAGAAACGACTCGCCCGGAAAATAGACCCCATGTGGGGTATTCAAGGACGTGCACTTAACCTTAGGATTCACACAATTTTAAGGTGCAGCGCGAGAAAGACCTCGAGTTCCAGGCAGAGCACATGCCTCTTGGTGACGCGCGGCCACGATTCGCTAAGGGATGGGGAGCCCATGGGAGCGGGCATTTTTTCGCGCGATCAATGCCGATCAAAGCAAACGGTTGCTCCGCCGCGTCACGACGCCAAAATACACGTCGCTTTGCAACGCAAAGTCCCGGCAGGGATGTCGGTTACAAAAGTGCTGTTCCTCCACCAGAACTTTCCCGGACAGTTTCGCCATATTGCGGTACATCTGGCTGACTCGCCTGACTGGGAGGTCCTGGCAATTGGGCGCGACACAGCCCCGGGCATCCCTGGGGTCCAATTGATACGGTACAGCCCGCACAGAACAGCGCGAACTGAGACACATCACTACGTCCGAAGCTATGAGGACTGCGTGCTCCACGGGCAGGCGGTCCTGCGCATCCTACTGGATCTAAAGGCAAAAGGTTATCGTCCGGACGTCATCATTGCGCATCCGGGCTGGGGGGAATCTCTCTTCATCAAAGAGGCATTCCCCGACGCCAAGTTGGTGCACTTCTGCGAGTACTACTATCGCTCGAAAGGCGCCGATGCTGCCTTTGACCCAGAGTTTCCACTCAGTATCGATGGAGCGGCACAAATTCGTGTCCGCAACGCCCTGCATCTATTGAATCTGGAGCAGTGCGATCTCGGTATTACGCCCACCCACTGGCAACATCAACTCCACCCACAGGCGTACCGGGACAAACTCGTGATCGCCCATGAGGGAATCCCGGTCGATCAACTGGCACCTGACCCCGCAGCCACTTTGACGTTGCCGAATGGGAATACGTTGAGTGCGGGGCAGCCCATCGTCACCTACGTGGCGCGCAATTTGGAGCCCTACAGAGGTTTCCATCAATTTATGCGGGCGCTGCCACACATTCTGCAAGAGCACTCGTCTTGCCAAGTGGTTATTGTGGGTGGCGACGGCGTCAGCTATGGCAATTCGCCGTCGGATGCTGCCAACTGGCGAGAGAAGCTATTGCGAGAAAACCCAGTCGATATGAGTCGCGTGCATTTTCTTGGGAAGGTGTCTTACGCGACCTACAAGCGCGTTCTCCGGGTGTCAGCGGCACATGTGTATCTCACATACCCATTTGTGCTGTCGTGGTCCTTGCTCGAAGCAATGGCTAGTGGATGCTTGGTGATTGGGTCGCGTACGGCTCCGGTGGAGGAGGTTCTGCAGCACGGTGGGAACGGCTTGCCGGTGGACTTCTTTAAGCCGATTGAGATTGCCAATAGCGTTCTGTCTGCGTTAGCAATACCGCAACGGTACGACGCGCTCCGGCAGGCAGCCAGAATGACGGCGTCTACATATAGCTCTCAATGCGGTGTGCAGCGCTATGGGGAAATTTTGAAGCTCGCGTGCACAGAAGGGCCAGTGAATTTGCATTCGGCGTAATACAAAACTCATTAACTTATCTCGCGCCAAATGCTGATTACGGCAGCAAGCGTCCACGTCGTGTTTGTCCCAGACGCCAATGACTCAAACCACAATTGATCCGGTGTCCTCCCAAGGTGGCGAGGACACTGCAAACGGTCTTGATACGGCCTTAAGCTGCACCCTCATCATGGCAAGCCTACATGGCATTGCCGCAGAAGAAGCCCAGCTACGCCACGAATTCGGCCACCGCAAGTTCGACACGCAGACCATGCTGTTGGCCTTCAAACAGCTCGGTCTGTCCGCCAAGCTGGTGCGGCAGCCTTTAGAGCGACTGGATCGCGCGCCGCTACCAGCCATAGGCATCGACCAATCCGGCCGCTACTTCATCGTCGGCAAGTACGACACAGGCAACGGCTCGCCGCGTGTCCTGATCCAGCATCCAGGCAACCCACCCAGCGTACTGTCCCTGCAGGACTTCCTCGCGCTCTGGTCGGGCGAACTGGTCTTGTGCACAAGCAAGGCCAGCTTCGCCGGAGAGATGGCCAAGTTCGACTTCAGTTGGTTCGTACCGGCCGTGGTCAAGTACCGCAAGCTGCTGGGCGAGGTGCTGCTGATTTCGCTCACGCTGCAGATTATCGGCTTGGTTACGCCGATGTTCTTCCAGGTGGTGATGGATAAGGTGCTGGTCAATCACGCCATGAAGACGTTGAACGTGATCGCCATCGGCTTGATCTGTGCAAACCTGTTCGAGGTCACGCTTACTAGTATCCGCACCTGGGTCTTTGCACACACTAGCAGCAAGATCGACGTGGAGTTGGGGGCACGCCTGTTCCGGCACCTGCTGAGCCTGCCACTGGCGTATTTCCATGCGCGACGCGTGGGGGATTCGGTGGCCCGCGTGCGGGAGTTGGAGAACATCCGCAGCTTCCTGACCGGGAACGCCATGACGGTCATGTTGGACCTGCTGTTCTCGTTCATCTTCCTGGCGGTCATGCTGTGGTACAGCGCCTGGCTGACGCTGATCGTGGTGGTTTCAATCCCGCTGTATATCGCGCTGTCGGCCATTTTCACGCCCATCATCCGAGCGCGCCTGAACGTCAAGTTCAATCGCAACGCGGAGAACCAGTCGTTCCTGGTCGAGACCATCAGCGGTATCGACACCGTCAAGGCTATGGCTGTGGAGCCGCGCTGGACCCAAAAGTGGGATCAGCAATTGGCCTCTTACGTGACGGCGGGCCTTGCCGTCACCAACGTCTCGACCATTGCCAGTGGGGGCGTGACGCTAATCAGCAAACTCGTTACCGCAGGCATCATGTGGCTGGGCGCCAGCTTGGTCATCGACCACAAGATGACGGTGGGGGAGCTTGTCGCCTTCAACATGCTGTCCGGCCAAGTGTCCGCGCCGATCCTGCGCCTCGCACAGCTATGGAACGACTTCCAGCAGGTCGGCATTTCGATGAGCCGCCTGGGAGACATCCTGAACGCTCGCACGGAGGTCGCCGGGCAGAAGTCCCGTCTACCCAAGCTGGCCGGCGCCATCGGCTTCGATCAAGTGGCTTTCCGCTACCGCCCGGACGCGCCAGACGTGATCCGAGGGCTCTCGCTAGCGATCGCCCCCGGCGAGGTTATCGGTATTGTTGGTCGGTCGGGCTCCGGTAAGAGCACTCTTACCAAACTGGTCCAGCGGCTTTATGTGCCCGAGCGCGGCCGCGTGCTGATCGATGGCCAGGACATCGCGATCATCGACACAGCCTCACTGCGCCAGCAGATCGGCGTTGTGCTGCAGGAGAACACCCTGTTCACCCGTTCGATCCGCGACAACATCGCCTTGACGAACCCCGCGGCTCGCCTGGAGACCATCATCGAAGCCGCCAAGCTGGCTGGCGCGCACGACTTCATCTGCGAGCTGCCGGAGGGCTATGACACCGTTGTTGGCGAACATGGCACGGGGTTGTCCGGTGGGCAGCGCCAGCGCATCGCCATTGCCCGAGCGCTCATTACCAACCCGCGCATCCTGATCTTCGACGAAGCGACCAGCGCGTTGGACTACGAGTCCGAGAAGATCATCCAGGACAACATGCGCAGGATCTGCCAGGGCCGCACCGTCCTGATCATCGCGCATCGGCTATCCGCCGTGCGGGAAGCCAATCGCATCATCGTCATGGAGCGCGGTCAGATCGCGGAAATGGGTAGTCATGAAGAACTGCTCACGAACCCGCAGGGTATCTACTCGCACCTTTACTCCCTCCAGCAGGGAGGCGCGGTATGAGCTTGCGACACCGCTTGGAAGCCTGGAAAGAACTACGGCAGCACTATGGGGCTGTATTCCGGCACGCCTGGCAGAACCGGGATGCCCTGAGCCTGCCGAAGTTTGAGGTGCACGAGGCCGAATTCCTGCCGGCGGCGTTGTCGCTGCAGGCTCAGCCCGTCTCGCCGGCAGGGCGTTGGGTGGCGCGCATCCTGATGCTGCTCATGGTCGTCCTGATCGCGTGGTCCACTCTAGGCAAGATCGACATCATCGTGAATGCCCAGGGCAAGATCATCCCGTCGGATCGCACCAAGACGATTGCCTCGGTGGAGGTGGCCAGCGTGCGGGCGCTGTATGTGCAGGAGGGGCAAGCTATCAAGGCAGGGGATCTGCTGGTCGAACTTGATGCGCGCGCCAGCGACAGCGAGCGCGACAAGGCTATCGGTGATGAACAGTTGGCCAGCCTTCAGGCAGCACGCTCGCGTGCGTTGCTCGATGCGATCGACAGCGGTAAGGATCCGCGCTTGCCTCCTGTTGAAGGTGTTCCCCAGCAGCGCTGGAGCGAAGCCGAGCAGTACTTGATGGACCAGTGGCGCGACTACATCGCCAAGTTGAACCGGCTGGATGGCGCGATCCACCGCTATGGCGAAGCGCTGCCGCTGGCAGCCCAGCGCGCCCGGGACTACGCCGAGCTGGCTGAAAGTCACGATGTCTCACGCCATGCCTACCTGGAAAAGGAACAGGCACGGGTCGACCTCGAGGGTCAACTGGTCGACGCCCGCAACCAGAAAGCTGCCCTCACAGCGGAGACGCGCCGCGTTGCCCAGGACAGCCTGAACGAGGCCAAGAAGGTCCTGGGGCAATCGTCACAGGACGCGCGCCGTGCGGGTGTGCACAGCGAATTGCTAAAGCTCGTGGCGCCGGTGGATGGAACCGTCCAGCAGTTGACGGTGCACACCGTCGGCGGGGTCGTGCCGGCGGCCCAGCCCCTCATGCAGATCGTGCCGCAGCAGGGCGTCATCGAGGTCGAAGCCTTCATGGAAAACAAGGACGTCGGCTTCGTGCAGGAAGGGCAGGAAGCGCAAGTGAAGATCGACGCCTTCGAGTACACCAAGTACGGCACCGTGCCTGCACACGTCACGCATGTGTCGCGCGATGCTATCCAGGATGAAAAGAAAGGTCTGATCTACTCGGTCAAGGTTGCGCTGGACAAGCGTTCACTCGATGTCGAGGGCGAGCAAGTGGCATTGACTCCTGGCATGAGTTCGACGGTCGATATTAAAACGGGTACGCGGCGCGTGATCGAGTATGTGTTGTCACCGCTGATTCAGCATGGACGGGAAAGTTTGCATGAGCGCTAAGGTTGTAGGAATAGTGGCGCCAAGGCGAGTCGTGAGTGGATTGATTGTCGCGTGGAGCTTGCTGCATGCGCTTCCAGCAATGCCATGGAGTTGGTCTGCCGCGCTAGACGATCCCTTGAATGCACGACCGCCCGTGCTGGACACAGGGGTGACTTTGCCGGGCGATGGCAGCCCCATCACTTGCCGGACTGGGCCTGCATTTGATCACCCGCTCCCTCTGGATGAAGCGGTTGATTTGGCCTTGTGCAGCAACCCGCAGGTCAAGGCGGCTTGGGCGGCAATCAAGATCCAGGTTGGTTCTGTGGGTGAGGCCCGCGCAGCCTATTTGCCGAATGTGACCACCACACTGTCGCAACTGCACTCACGCAACGAATTTCCAGGCCAGTCACAGGCAAATAATTCGACGGATGGCCACACCCTGCATGCGGGGCTCACTTGGCGCATTTTCGATTTCGGTACACGGGCCGCCAACCGCGAAGCGGCCAATTCACTATTGGCCGCTGCGTTGGCCGCGTATGACGCAGCATTGCAGAAGGCGATCGCAGGGGTAGTGCAAGCGTACTTCGATGCGCAGACCGCTCGCTCAGCAACGATGGCAAGAGCTGAATCACTGCGCCTTGCACGAGAGACGCTTGAAGCGACAGAGCGGCGGGAGCACCGCGGCGCCGCTGGCCAAAACGACACCCTGCAGGCCCGCACTGCCTGGGCCAAGGCGCAGTTGGCGGCGGAGCGGGCAAAGGCGGACTACAGCAAAGCACTGGCTGCGCTTGTCTACACCACTGGTTTACCTCCGGGCGAATCAATCGAGTTATCCGATATGCCCGAAACCACGACGACTGATTCTATTAAAGATCTGGCCGGTTGGTTGGAGGAAGCCAAGGCAAAGCACCCAGCGATTGCCGCTGCGCGTGCTCAGTGGGAAGCGGCTAGGGCGAAGATTCGACAAGTCCGCGACGAAGGTTTACCGACGGTTGATCTAACGGGGAACATCTATCAGAACGGTTACCCGAACCAGGGACTGCAGGGCACACGCAGCACGGTCACTACCGTCGGCGTGACACTGACGATTCCGCTGTTTGAAGGCTTCACACGAACCTACAAGGTGCAAGGTGCGACAGCGCAGGCAGAGCAAAGTGCCGCCCAGTTCGAGGATACCGAGCATCAAATCTTGATCGACGTGATCAAGACTCATGCCGACGCCATCTCGGCCTTGGGCAATTTGGAAGCCTCTGACGTGCTGCTCCAGTCCGCACGAGCCGCGATGGCGTCGTCGAAAAAACGCTATACGAAGGGGGCAGCCGACATTCTGGAGTTACTGTCGACGCAATCGGCGCTCGCGGATGCACTACAGGAGAGGGTTCGCGGCATATCCGAATGGCAGTCGGCGCGGCTTCGGTTGTTGGCAGTAGTCGGCCGGCTTGGGCGTGGGCACTTCTTAAATTCAGAAAAATAAGTCTCTTATGAAATCCGATTCCATTTGGTTTGCTTGGCTTCCAGCTTCTGCTCTGAAAGTATTTGGATGCGTGGAGCTTTGCGTGCTGGCCGCCGTGGCCTTGTTTTTTCCTGCTCCCTTGGACTGTGGTCTGCACTCTTTGCTTTGTTCTACGATCTCGCATATGGCGGACGTCGCTTATGTGGCTTCAATATCTGCATTCCCAATGGCTGCAGCGATGTCATATGCTGGGGCACTAATTGGATCTTTGATATTTGGTGTTGCAGTGTGCTTCGCAAAAGTTGATGTGGAGAAATTCCGGGGTGCCGCAATTAGTAAATCATTGACCTCGCGCGTAATCTATTTTTTTGCGGCGATTATGTTTTTGGCTGCGCCATATTTCCTTGAGCTTCGTGTGTCGACTGGGCAGTTTTCTTTTTGGTTCTTTGAGGCGGTGTCAAAAGATAGGTTGTTTCTGCTGCTCTGGGTCAGTGGGGTTTTTGTTCTGTTTTGTGCTTTTTGGATTTGGGTGCTGTTTGAGGCAACAAATTTCATCTCACGTACATTGAAATGGGTGATTAATTGATCGATTACGATTCTCTTCAAAGATTGCTGTCGAATATGTCAAATGATCTCTCGTCTCTATGGACGGGGCTGACAAACGCAATCTCGGGCTCCTCAGACTGGATATCCAAGCAAGCCGGGTCTGCTGCTCAATATGAGGCCTTGGGTAGGCAGATGGCTGATTTGGCTGCGGACTATGCAAGAGGACTGACAAATCTGGCAGAGGGGCAAGGTACTGCTGCGGAGCGAGCGGCGCTAAGTGACATTGCATCTACCATGATGCGTAACATTGAGAGTATGCGAGAAAGTGGTGCAGAGGCATACACTCGGTACGGAGAAAGCATAGGGACGGCGGTAAGAGAGGCCTCTCGCGCCAACCTTGCGGCGGTCGGGGGCACATTAGTTGATGCAACCAATCTTGCGATTGGCCTCAACAATGCAATTGACTCAGGGGACTGGAACTCGTTTGGTGTTACTGCAGCGGGAGTTGGCGGGGCTATAGCAGGTGCGGAGATTGCGGCGGGTCTTGTAACTGCGGCGGTCGCTGCATTGGGAATCGTAGGTGCGCCGGCCGCTGTTCTGGTATTTGTTGCTGTTGGTGCCGCGGCATACGCGGGGGATAAGCTTGGGGCGAATATATTTGATGGATGGAAGAAGTTATTTGATCTCTTTGCTAGTGCGATAGGCGATGATGCTTTAGTAAGTTTGGTCGGAAAGATCGACGCGCGAGTTAACCAAGCGTTTCGCGGCGCGCTATTCGATAGCGGTCGAGATCCTCTCGTATTGGACACAGGGAACGGGATCTCAGCAGTTGGTGTAGACCGGAGCAACGTACAGTTTGATCTCGCCAATAGTGGCCAAAAAGAAGCCGTTGGTTGGATCAATTCCGGTGGTTTCCTGGTTAACACGGCGGATGGTGCGGTCACTAGCGGAGCGCAACTGTTCGGCGATGCGCGCGCCTTGCCAGATGGCACGCTGGCCAAGGACGGCTTTAGCGCGCTTGCTTCCCAAGATAGCAATGGCGACGGTCATATTAATGGCGACGATGCAGCCTTCAACCAGCTTGCGGTGTGGGTGGATGCTAACCAGGACGGCATGGAGCAGGGCAGTGAGGTGACATTGCTCAGTCAGCTGGGTGTTAAGGATATCGATCTGACCAGCGAGCGTTCGACTTTCCAGAATATGGGTGGCGGCAATGTTGCCACCGGTGTTGCCACTGTCACCTGGGCGGACGGGCACCAAACGCAGATGCTGGAAGCGAATCTTGTCACCAACGGGTTCTACACGACGTTCACAGATAAGCTGCCGCTGACTGTGGAGCAGGCTGCCCTGCCATTGTTGAGTGGCAGCGGTCAGGTACGTGATACCCAGCAAGCGGCTGCGCGCTCCGACACATTTGCGGCCTTGCTCAAGCAATACGCCGTCGCAGGTACGCGCGCGGATCAGATGGCATTGCTACCTGCGTTGGTGGATGCATGGGCTGCAACCAGCAGTTTCTCGCCAATGATGGAGCGCAACACGTATGCGAACAACAGTATTAACTACGAATATACGTTTGCCGGCGTAGAGCAGTATCAAAGAAAGGACCTGGGGTTCGATACCTTGATTTCCAAGAGCAACTGGACCAACGACTATAACAAGTGGGTCCATATGGTCGATGTTCTGGAAACGTTTAATGGGCAGACGCTATTCTCCGCTGATTCCAGCTGGATGTGGGGGCACAACCGGGCGTTATTCTCAGCAGTCAACCCAGACGGCAGTACCAGTGCGTATTCAGGCTCAGGGGCGCCAGCGCCTTCGTTACTTGAACCTACGGTGCTTCAGATTGGCCTGTCTACGCAGCAGATGGATCGTCTGCAGCAGAGCTACGATGCGCTGTTGCAATCGGTTTATAGCGGCCTGGTATTGCAGACGCGGCTAGTGGAATATGCCGATGCAGCGTTGACGCAGGGGGCGGCGGAAGTGTCCACGCTGCTGCAGAACCGGTACGAGCAGGACCCAGTCGCAGCTACAGAGGACGCTGCGGACTTGCTTCGCTATGGGGGCAGGTTGCTGTCGCAAGTTGGGGTTCAAATCGCACCCCAGGTTATCAAGATGGTCAGCGGCCTTGCAGAGCGCAGCCTACTGGATAAGCTGGAGGCGGGGGGCAACACGATTCATTTTGCGAATGCTGGTCAGCCGGTTGCAACAGGTCAGAATGGAGAGGCCAGCGGCGTATTCCTGCTTGACAGCACTGATCCTAGTCGGGCTGTTGCGGGCCAGGGCAGCACTAACAATGTCTTTCTTGCCGGGAAGGGTGATGTCTCGGTCGATGCAACAGCGGGCTCGAACCAGTATTTCTTTGGTGGTAGCGGACGGGCATCGTTTGTCGGCGGTGCAGGAGTCAATGAATTTCACGCGGGAAGCGGCGCGGCATTCATGGACGGTCACCTAGGTTCCTCTGGGATCTATGTGGGCGGGAGCGGAGACGACACGACAATCGGCAGTAGGGGCGACGACATCGAGAACGGCGGGGATGGCAACGACTATCTCGATGGTGGTGACGGCAACGACACGCTGATCGGTGGTGCCGGCAACGACACCCTGTCTGGTGGCAATGGTGACGACGTACTCGACGGCGGTGCCGGCAACGACACCCTGGACGGCGCCTACGGCAACAACACCTACCTGTTCGGCAAGGGTGATGGTCAGGACGTCATCAACGGCGGCTACTACGACACCTCGGCCAGCAAGCTGAGCACGGTGCAGTTCAAGCAAGGCGTGTCGCCTGCTGATGTGGTGGTGAGCCGCTCGGGCTCGGACCTGGTGCTGTCGATCGCTGGCACCAGCGACAAGATCACCGCCAGCATGTTCTTCTACTGGGACAGCCCGACTAACCCGTACAACCCGGTGCAGCAGATTGCCTTCAGCGACGGCACCATCTGGGATTTGACCACCATCAAGGCCAAGGCACTGGCCGGTGACGACACCGACCAGCGCCTGGTCGGCTACACCGACAACGACACCATCTATGCACAGGGTGGCAACGACACCGTCTATGGCCAAGGGGGCAACGACTACATCGACGGCGGGGATGGCAACGACTATCTCGATGGTGGTGACGGCAACGACACGCTGATCGGTGGTGCCGGCAACGACACCCTGTCTGGTGGCAATGGTGACGACGTACTCGACGGCGGTGCCGGCAACGACACCCTGGACGGCGCCTACGGCAACAACACCTACCTGTTCGGCAAGGGTGATGGTCAGGACGTCATCAACGGCGGCTACTACGACACCTCGGCCAGCAAGCTGAGCACGGTGCAGTTCAAGCAAGGCGTGTCGCCTGCTGATGTGGTGGTGAGCCGCTCGGGCTCGGACCTGGTGCTGTCGATCGCTGGCACCAGCGACAAGATCACCGCCAGCATGTTCTTCTACTGGGACAGCCCGACTAACCCGTACAACCCGGTGCAGCAGATTGCCTTCAGCGACGGCACCATCTGGGATTTGACCACCATCAAGGCCAAGGCACTGGCCGGTGACGACACCGACCAGCGCCTGGTCGGCTACACCGACAACGACACCATCTATGCACAGGGTGGCAACGACACCGTCTATGGCCAAGGGGGCAACGACTACATCGACGGTGGCGACGGCAACGACTACCTGGATGGAGGCGATGGCAACGACACGCTGATCGGTGGTGCCGGCAACGACACCCTGTCTGGTGGCAATGGTGACGACGTACTCGACGGCGGTGCCGGCAACGACACCCTGGACGGCGCCTACGGCAACAACACCTACCTGTTCGGCAAGGGTGATGGTCAGGACGTCATCAACGGCGGCTACTACGACACCTCGGCCAGCAAGCTGAGCACGGTGCAGTTCAAGCAAGGCGTGTCGCCTGCTGATGTGGTGGTGAGCCGCTCGGGCTCGGACCTGGTGCTGTCGATCGCTGGCACCAGCGACAAGATCACCGCCAGCATGTTCTTCTACTGGGACAGCCCGACCAACCCGTACAACCCGGTGCAGCAGATCGCCTTCAGCGACGGCACCATCTGGAGCATGACGGACATAGTCGCGAGAGCGAGCGGTGGAACCAATGGTGCAGACAATTTAACGGGGACTTCAGGAAATGATGTCCTCTATGCGCTAGGCGGCAACGACACCGTCTATGGCCAAGGGGGCAACGACTACATCGACGGTGGCGACGGCAACGACTATCTCGATGGTGGTGACGGCAACGACACGCTGATCGGTGGTGCCGGCAACGACACCCTGTCTGGTGGCAATGGTGACGACGTACTCGACGGCGGTGCCGGCAACGACACCCTGGACGGCGCCTACGGCAACAACACCTACCTGTTCGGCAAGGGTGATGGTCAGGACGTCATCAACGGCGGCTACTACGACACCTCGGCCAGCAAGCTGAGCACGGTGCAGTTCAAGCAAGGCGTGTCGCCTGCTGATGTGGTGGTGAGCCGCTCGGGCTCGGACCTGGTGCTGTCGATCGCTGGCACCAGCGACAAGATCACCGCCAGCATGTTCTTCTACTGGGACAGCCCGACTAACCCGTACAACCCGGTGCAGCAGATTGCCTTCAGCGACGGCACCATCTGGGATTTGACCACCATCAAGGCCAAGGCACTGGCCGGTGACGACACCGACCAGCGCCTGGTCGGCTACACCGACAACGACACCATCTATGCACAGGGTGGCAACGACACCGTCTATGGCCAAGGGGGCAACGACTACATCGACGGTGGCGACGGCAACGACTACCTGGATGGAGGCGATGGCAACGACACGCTGATCGGTGGTGCCGGCAACGACACCCTGTCTGGTGGCAATGGTGACGACGTACTCGACGGCGGTGCCGGCAACGACACCCTGGACGGCGCCTACGGCAACAACACCTACCTGTTCGGCAAGGGTGATGGTCAGGACGTCATCAACGGCGGCTACTACGACACCTCGGCCAGCAAGCTGAGCACGGTGCAGTTCAAGCAAGGCGTGTCGCCTGCTGATGTGGTGGTGAGCCGCTCGGGCTCGGACCTGGTGCTGTCGATCGCTGGCACCAGCGACAAGATCACCGCCAGCATGTTCTTCTACTGGGACAGCCCGACCAACCCGTACAACCCGGTGCAGCAGATCGCCTTCAGCGACGGCACCATCTGGGATTTGACCACCATCAAGGCCAAGGCACTGGCGGGTGATGACACCGACCAACGGTTGGTCGGCTACACCGACAACGACACCATCTATGCACAGGGTGGCAACGACACCGTCTATGGCCAAGGGGGCAACGACTACATCGACGGCGGGGATGGCAACGACTATCTCGATGGTGGTGACGGCAACGACACGCTGATCGGTGGTGCCGGCAACGACACCCTGTCTGGTGGCAATGGTGACGACGTACTCGACGGCGGTGCCGGCAACGACACCCTGGACGGCGCCTACGGCAACAACACCTACCTGTTCGGCAAGGGTGATGGTCAGGACGTCATCAACGGCGGCTACTACGACACCTCGGCCAGCAAGCTGAGCACGGTGCAGTTCAAGCAAGGCGTGTCGCCTGCTGATGTGGTGGTGAGCCGCTCGGGCTCGGACCTGGTGCTGTCGATCGCTGGCACCAGCGACAAGATCACCGCCAGCATGTTCTTCTACTGGGACAGCCCGACCAACCCGTACAACCCGGTGCAGCAGATCGCCTTCAGCGACGGCACCATCTGGGATTTGACCACCATCAAGGCCAAGGCACTGGCGGGTGATGACACCGACCAGCGCCTGGTCGGCTACACCGACAACGACACCATCTATGCACAGGGTGGCAACGACACCGTCTATGGCCAAGGGGGCAACGACTACATCGACGGCGGGGATGGCAACGACTATCTCGATGGTGGTGACGGCAACGACACGCTGATCGGTGGTGCCGGCAACGACACCCTGTCTGGTGGCAATGGTGACGACGTACTCGACGGCGGTGCCGGCAACGACACCCTGGACGGCGCCTACGGCAACAACACCTACCTGTTCGGCAAGGGTGATGGTCAGGACGTCATCAACGGCGGCTACTACGACACCTCGGCCAGCAAGCTGAGCACGGTGCAGTTCAAGCAAGGCGTGTCGCCTGCTGATGTGGTGGTGAGCCGCTCGGGCTCGGACCTGGTGCTGTCGATCGCTGGCACCAGCGACAAGATCACCGCCAGCATGTTCTTCTACTGGGACAGCCCGACTAACCCGTACAACCCGGTGCAGCAGATTGCCTTCAGCGACGGCACCATCTGGGATTTGACCACCATCAAGGCCAAGGCACTGGCCGGTGACGACACCGACCAGCGCCTGGTCGGCTACACCGACAACGACACCATCTATGCACAGGGTGGCAACGACACCGTCTATGGCCAAGGGGGCAACGACTACATCGACGGTGGCGACGGCAACGACTACCTGGATGGAGGCGATGGCAACGACACGCTGATCGGTGGTGCCGGCAACGACACCCTGTCTGGTGGCAATGGTGACGACGTACTCGACGGCGGTGCCGGCAACGACACCCTGGACGGCGCCTACGGCAACAACACCTACCTGTTCGGCAAGGGTGATGGTCAGGACGTCATCAACGGCGGCTACTACGACACCTCGGCCAGCAAGCTGAGCACGGTGCAGTTCAAGCAAGGCGTGTCGCCTGCTGATGTGGTGGTGAGCCGCTCGGGCTCGGACCTGGTGCTGTCGATCGCTGGCACCAGCGACAAGATCACCGCCAGCATGTTCTTCTACTGGGACAGCCCGACCAACCCGTACAACCCGGTGCAGCAGATCGCCTTCAGCGACGGCACCATCTGGGATTTGACCACCATCAAGGCCAAGGCACTGGCGGGTGATGACACCGACCAACGGTTGGTCGGCTACACCGACAACGACACCATCTATGCACAGGGTGGCAACGACACCGTCTATGGCCAAGGGGGCAACGACTACATCGACGGCGGGGATGGCAACGACTATCTCGATGGTGGTGACGGCAACGACACGCTGATCGGTGGTGCCGGCAACGACACCCTGTCTGGCGGCAATGGTGACGACGTACTCGACGGCGGTGCCGGCAACGACACCCTGGACGGTGGGTATGGCAACGATACCTATCTGTTTGGCCGCGGCTCCGGTACGGATGTAGTTAGCGACTATGACTACAATCCAGGGAACACAGACGTACTATCTCTGGGAGCCGATATCACCGACAGCCAACTCTGGTTCCGTCATGTCGGTTCGGATCTGGAGGTGAGTATCATCGGCACGACGGACAAGATCACTGTCAGCAACTGGTATTCCGGTAATGCATATCACGTCGAGCAATTTAAAACGTCCGATGGAAAGGTTCTCGTGGATAGCAATGTAGACGCGTTAGTTTCTGCGATGGCGTCATTTGCGCCGCCCGCAGTTGGTCAAACTACGTTGCCTCCGGACTACCAGGCGTCTTTGAATCCTGTAATTGCTGCGAACTGGAGCTAAGGCACGCGTGCCCCGGGCACACCGTCAACACGTAGAGGGCCGCTAATAGTGCGGTCCGACGTAAGTGATAAAGACTCACTGGCCCTACGGGTACAGTGAGTCTTTTTTTGTCAAACAAGGAAGTCCGGTTGCGGTGCTCGTTATGGAGGTAGGCGTGGGCGAGCCGCCATAGAGCAGACGCTGCGGGGAAAGAAAGGCGAGCCTCCTTTCCCGTAGAGCCGGGTGGAGTCGTCAACGAAAAGCAAAAGCATTGGCGCGCGCATCGTACACGTGTGATGCTCACCGACATGCGCAGCGATCTACTTTGCCCAGCGTTCAGCCGGATTCGTTTGCCAATCTGCGAAAGCGCACCCGACGGGCGGAACGCCTTCGTATTAAGCAAGGAGCTAACCGTTGACGGTGATTGCCACAATGAAAGGCATTGCAATAGAGCTGGCGATCTGGGGCCTGCTTTTTGGGCTTGCGGCGGCCTGGTACTGGAGCAAATCGACACGAGTGCCGATTGATCCGCTTGATGGTGAACCGAACGCGATCGTGCCGGTTGTACCCGAACTCGCCCAACTCGCGTGGTGGGCGGCTCAATTTCGGGCGAATCGAGAAATCAGTCGCATGAACACCATCGCCGCACGGCTGACCGCAATGGCGGTGGGGTCGAGCACGGCGTCCACCGTTATAGGACTGCTTTAGGGCAAGCGCTAACAAGCCTGTGGGGTGACAAAGACTTGCAGGGCATCGGTACACCTGCGGTACAGTGATCAGGTCAGGTAGGCTACGCCAAGCTACGCTAAGTTGCTGATGCATAAGTACTTTTCTGTACTTTGGACTACGCTCGTATACGCTTGGTTTCTCTAGGAATACGGCGTTAAGGGCAAATTTGTAATCATCAGGTGGCGGGTTCGAGTCCTGCAGCCGGCACCAGCATCACGGAAACGGTCTCCCTTGCGGAGGCCGTTTTCTTTTGTCCGGCCGGTTTAGTCCGCTAGACGCGCTCTTCTTTTCCAAAGATGCACGTCCAACCGCGCCTCGTATCCATGTACTCGCGCACGCGTGCGATCCGCTCGCCCTCCAGCATGAAGACGAAGCAATAGGCGTTGTCGTAGCGCCGGCCGTTCGCCAGCGTGGCCTGCATGTGTTCCTCCACGATCACCGTTTCGCCATCAGCGTGGAGCCCGCTGAGTTCTACCAAGACGTCGGCGACGAAAAGCTTCGGAAACGCGACTGTGAGGAAATGCACGATGGCGTCGCGCCCGATCATGTGATGCGTGCAGTCGAGCGCAATGGCGGTGGCGTTGCCTTCGGGGGCGAGCCATTGCGCGTCGGCTGTGAAACAGTCGGCAATGCGGGCGGCATCGCGAGAGGCGAATGCACGCCACGCATCCATGACGATGTCTTTGCTGGTTCGAAGCATCATGTGGGGCATGGAAGAGCAAGATCTACGTCGATCCTAATGCCTGCATCTCCTGCGGACGCGCCAGTTTCGGACCTCCCCCTGGTCGCCCGCGATCCAGCTTCGCGTGCTTCAACCGCGCCGCACCCAGATCACTTTGGCTCCCTGAATGCCGAGGTTGCGGCGTTCTTCGCGGTAGTCCATGGTGCCGGGCAGGGCTTTGCCGTCGCGTTCGCTGATGCGCCAGAGGCAGCCGTTCAGCAGTGCCGTGGCCTCCTGTTCGGATTTGCCGATCAGGGAGTTGTCAGGAGCGGCGGCTGCCTGGCAAGTGGCAGGGGGTGGTGTGTGTCCGGTCATCTTGGATTCCTCCCCGTTCCTGGCCTGTTCTGAGCCTGCCGTCGAGCAGCCGGCCATGCCTGCTATTGCTGCAATCGTGGTGAGCAGCGTTGCTAAGCGCGTCATACAACCTCCGTCTGATATCGCTGTGGCGAGCGCCCTCACGTGATGCGCTCGATCGTGACGGCAGTGTACCGATACCGCCTTGCGAGGCATCTCTCATCGGGTTGTTGCCGTCGCGCAATGGGCTTCGCGACACCTCCAAGAAAACGCTTGCCGCCGTCAACGAGACTTTGTTACTCTGCGCCCCGTCATAGCTACGGAGTGCATCTCCATGGACAGTTGTTCTAGTCGATCCTCGATCGCACATTGAACGGCTAGACAGTCTCGGCGCACCGTTTTCGCGCCTCACCACTGCCTAGCCGTATTGCACGGCGGGTAGTGGCGCTTGCGTGGGTCCTCTGCGTAAGTCCCTTCCTGAATTCGATTGTTGTATCCGGCACAGCCACGTGGCTGCGTGCGTCTGCGCGCGCGCCATCGCAAGGTGCGGCCGGCGTTTGCCTACGTCCGTCGGAGAAGCGGGCGGGGGAGGTCTCATGCCGTTCTTCTCGATGCTGCAGTACGTCTGGGTGGCGGCGCGTCCGCTGGTTTGGGTTCGCTTGCTGGCGGGGGCGGCGGCCGTGGTGTCGGCCATGTCGATGGCGCACGCAGCGGATGACATTCCGCTCATTGCCGGCGGCGACTTGGATGACCGCTTCGGCTTCCATGGCCAGACCACCTATGTGTGGCAACGCAAACCTGCATTCGATGCAGCGTATAGCGGCGACAACAGCCTCGGTGCCGCGCGCGCAAAGAGTTATTCCTTCACGGCCACGCTCGACCTTGGCATGCGCTTGTGGAAAGGAGCCGAGTTCCACTTCAACCCCGAGGTCGCGCAGGGCGTCGCGTTCTCAGAACTGCATGGCCTTGGCGGCTTGCCCAACGGCGAGCTGGCCAAGACCGCCGGGACGAATCCAACGCTCTACCGTGCTCGCGCCTTCCTGCGCCAGACGTGGGGCCTGGGCGGCGACACGGAACAAGTCGACGCCGATTTCAACCAGTTCGCCAACGTCGTCGACAAGCGCAGGGTGGTGCTGACTGCCGGCAACTTCGCGGTGCCTGATGTCTTCGATGCGGTGTCGTATGCGCAAGACCCGCGCACCCAGTTCATGAACTGGTCGTTCATGGCGCACCCGTCGTTCGACTATCCCGCCGACGCGCGCGGCTACAACTGGGGCGTGGCGTTTGAATACATCGACAGCGAGAACGGTTGGGCCGTGCGCGCAGGCCGTTTCCTGCAGCCGGAGCAATCGAACGGTTTGCCGCTCGACACGCGATTCCTCAAGCACTACGGCGACATCCTCGAGCTGGAGAAGCGCTACACGCTGTTCGGCCAGGAAGGCACGGCGCGGTTGCTCGGTTGGCGCAACCAAGCGCGCATGGGCCGGTTTGACGATGCGATGGCGCTGGGCGCGGCCATTGGCGCGGCGCCCGACGTCGGGCAGGTGCGCAAGGCGCACGCAAAGCTGGGCGCTGGCATCTCGTTCGAACAGAAAGCCGGCGATAACCTCGGCCTGTTCGCACGCCTGAATTGGTCGGACGACAAGACCGAAACGTACGCCTTCACCGAAGTTGGCCGCAGCGTTTCGTTTGGCGGGTTGCTGAAGGGCACAGCGTGGCGCCGCGCGAACGATGTGCTGGGGATGGCTGTTGCGGTGAACATGCTTGGGCCGGATCACCGCGCCTATCTGGCCGCGGGCGGTAGCGGCGCGTTCCTTGGCGATGGCGGCTTGAACTATGGCCCCGAGCGCGTGCTGGAAGTGTTCTACAGCTTGCAGGTAACCAAGGCCCTGGCGATCAGCCCGGATTTCCAGCTCATTCAGAATCCGGGCTACAACCGCGATCGCGGTCCGGCCAAGTTCGTGGGCGTGCGTGTTCACGCCGAGTTCTAACCGTAGGAGGACCCATATGGACAGTCCGAGTCGACCTTACCAAACGTCTTTTTCCCACTAGGCGAGTCCGCCGCATGGTTGTTCCCTGCTGCTGACTTGCCGCCCTGGCAAGGCAGCGGTGTCTGCATCGCTCCTTGATTGTTTCGACTATGCCGCCGCGCGTGTGCAATGCCGGCGGCGATGGCCGCGTGCCGTGCGTATGCGCGCGCGGCGAGGAGTGTGTCATGCGCAAATTCATGATTCCCGCCCGCCGTTTCTCGGCGATCGCACTGCCGTTCAGCTCGCCGTTCGTGCAGGCCCGGGCCGGTGCGCCCCAGCGTGCCGACGCCGCATCGACCCCGTCCAACCGGCGTGCCGGTGACGGCGGCCAATCTCCGTCCAACCACGGCTATGCGGCGGCGGCGATCCGGCTCTCGCGCACGTATTGGTAGCGCAAGGCAGCTCATCCAACAACACCAAACAAACGGAGGTCGACATGACCCAATTCGCTTCGGGCATCGACGCACCACCACGTCATGCCGCGCTCGACGATGCCCACGTGGGCGATATTCGCGGCGCGCTCGGCACCATCGCTCACCACGATACGGGTGAGCGCAACAGCTGGCGCGCGCGCTTTCGCACGCTGCTCGCCATCCTCGGGCCGGGCCTGATTGTGATGGTCGGCGACAACGACGCCGGCGCCTTCGGCACATACACGCAGGCCGGGCAGAACTACGGCACCACGCTGCTGTGGACGCTATTACTGCTCATTCCGGTGCTGTATGTGAACCAGGAGATGGTCCTGCGCCTGGGCGCCGTCACGCGCGTTGGCCATGCGCGCTTGATCTTTGCGCGTTTCGGCAAGTTCTGGGGCAGCTTCTCCGTCATCGATCTGTTCCTGGTGAACGCGCTGACGCTCGTGACGGAGTTCATCGGCATCAGCTTGGCGCTCGAGTACCTCGGCATCCCGCGACACTGGGGCGTGTGCGCGGCGGCGGCATTGGTGATGCTGGCGGCATCCACCGGCGACTTCCGCCGCTTCGAGCGCTTTGCGCTGGTGCTCGTGGCCGGCAGTCTCACGCTGATCCCCGTGTTTTTGATGGTGCATCCGCCGATGGGGCAGGTGGCGCGCGACTTCTTCGTTCCCGCACTGCCGGCGGGGGCGCCGCTGGCCGAGGTGATGCTGCTGATCATCGCCATCGTGGGGACGACGGTGGCACCGTGGCAGTTGTTCTTCCAGCAGAGCTACGTGATCGACAAGCGCATCACCGCGCGTTTCATCCGCTATGAACGCGCAGATTTGTGGCTCGGCATCGTCCTCGTGATCGCCGGCGCGGTGGCGATGATCGCCTTCAGCGCCCAGGCGTTTCACGGCACGCCGGAGTTCGGCAACTACACCGACGCGCTCGGCACGGCGCACGGTCTGGAGCGCCACTCTGGCCGCTGGGCCGGTGTGCTGTTTGCGATTGCGCTGCTTGACGCCAGCATCATCGGCGCGTGCGCAGTGTCGCTGTCGACCGCGTATGCGATTGGCGATGTGTTTGCCGTGCGCCATTCGCTGCATCGCAAGCCGACGGAGGCCAAGGGCTTCTATGCCGTGTACTTTGGACTGACGTTGCTGGCCGCCGGGCTCGTGTTGACGCCAGGCGTGCCGCTCGGTTTGCTGACCAACGCCGTGCAATCGCTGGCCGGGGTGCTGCTGCCGAGCGCCACGGTGTTCCTGCTGCTGTTGTGCAACGACAAGGCGGTGCTCGGCCCGTGGACGAACGGCCGCGCGATGAACATCTTCACGGGCGGTGTGGTGGCTGTGCTTGTGATGTTGTCCGTCATCCTCACGGCCGCCGTGCTGTTCCCGGGCATTGGCGAATTCGAGATTGGCGCCATCCTGATTGGCGGCACCTTGATCGCGGTGGTGATGTCGCTAGTGTTGTGGCGTATCGAGCGACGCGCCCGTCGGCCGCATCATCCGCAGCGTGTGAGCGTGCTGGACCGCGATCACTGGACGATGCCGCCGCTCGAGCAGCTCACGCCCGCACGCTGGACACCTCTCAAGCGCACGTGGATGTTTGTGCTGCGCGGTTATCTCGTGGGGGCGGCGGGGCTGGTGCTGGTGCGGATTGCCGGGCTGTTGACCCAATGACGCCGTAAGGAAACCAGAAGCGGGCCACCTCGGTGGCTCGCCTCAATTCCACCCGAGAGCGCACATTTGGAGACAACGTCGGCTGCGCACCACTGTGGCTGATTGTCGCAGTGCAACAACATGCACTTTCGATTTGCTTACCCGCAAAGCCACGTAAACCCTAGCCGTACGGCGAGGACATCACTTGTCAATCGACGTCGCTTTCTATTTGCCTGAGCAGATAGCGCGATCCGAAGCGCCGTCTGGCGGTAAGATCGCGCCCGCATTCCACTCCCAACCGCGCTCCCCCAACGGGCGCATGACGTAGTGCCTGCTCCGACCTTTTACGCCCCCGATCTGTCGTCCGCCGCTTTGTGCGACGCGGCGGTGCTCGGCCTCGCCCATGCCTGGCATGAGCGAAGCCCGCCTCGCCAACTGAGGGCGTTGGGTTCAGCTTCTCCCTGACCGGCGCCCGATGTGATCGAAGATCCGCTGCTGCACCCAGGCGTATTCGGGGTGCCGGTAGTTCGGTCTTTTCTCATTTCCCGCGTTTTTCCGCCTGTGGCCGCTGTCTGGGCTGCTGGGCTCCCGTGATGTCCGGAAGCATCGCCGGCGCAATTGTGCAAGACATGAAGAACACACTCGTTCCACATATGAAGCGGCTCCTCGCCGCAAGCCTCCCGCTCCTGCTGGCGGGTTGCAACCTGACGGTCCTGGACCCGAAGGGGATGATTGCGGCTGAAGAAAAGACGCTGATCCTGGTGGCGACCGGTTTGATGCTGCTGGTCGTCATTCCCGTGATCGTGCTGACGCTGGTGTTCGCGTGGAAGTACCGCGCGTCCAACACCAAGGCTCGCTACGAGCCGGACTGGTCGCACTCCAACGCCATCGAGGCTGTGGTGTGGTTGATCCCCTGCCTGATCATCATCGTGCTGGGCGTGATCACCTACAAGTCCACGCACGCGCTCGACCCGTACAAGCCGATCGAATCGGATGTGAAGCCCATCACGGTCGAGGCCGTTTCGCTCGACTGGAAGTGGCTGTTCATCTATCCGGAACTGAAGATCGCGACGGTCAATCAGCTGGCGTTCCCGGCCAACACCCCGATCAACTTCAAGATCACGTCCGATACGGTGATGAACGCGTTCTTCATCCCGCAGCTCGGCAGCCAGGTGTACGCCATGGCGGGCATGCAGACCAAGCTGCACCTGATCGCCAACGAGACCGGTGTGTTTGACGGCATGTCGTCGAACTACAGCGGCTCGGGCTTCACGGGCATGAAGTTCAAGGCCACGGCCATGACGAACGAAGAGTTCGACGCCTGGGTCAAGCAAGTTCGCGAGTCGTCGCAGAACCTGACCAAGGAAGGCTACGCCGAGCTGTCCAAGCCGAGCGAGAAGGTGCCGCCGGCAGCGTACGCATCCGTCGACCCGACGCTGTATCACAGCATCCTGCACAAATACATGGACAAGATGGGCGAAGGGGAGAAGGTCCTGACGCTCGACGAGGCGCTTGAAGGCGCCAACTGCACGACAGCCACGGCTGAGGCCGCAACGCGTCCGCTGCCGGTGCAGTCCGCCCTGCCTGCTCCCAAGAGCGCGGCCAAGAATTCCTAGGAGTTGACGATGTTTGGCAAGTTGAGTCTGGAGGCCATTCCACTGCACGAGCCCATCGTGGTCGTGACGGTGTCGGCCATTCTGTTGGGTGGCGCAGGCGTGTTCGGCCTGATCACCTATCTCAAGAAGTGGTCCTACCTCTGGAATGAGTGGATCACCTCGGTCGATCACAAGAAGATCGGCGTGATGTACTGCATTCTGGCCATCGTGATGCTTCTGCGCGGCTTTGCCGATGCCATCATGATGCGCTCGCAACTGGCGGTCGCCTCGGGCGGCGGCGCCGGCTATCTGCCGCCTGAGCACTACGACCAGATCTTCACCGCGCACGGCGTGATCATGATTTTCTTCATGGCCATGCCGCTGATGACGGGTCTGATCAACCTGATCGTGCCGCTGCAGATTGGCGCGCGCGACGTGGCATTCCCGTTCCTGAACACGTTGTCGTTCTGGCTGGCTGCTGCGGGTGTGGTGCTGATCAACGTGTCGCTGGGCGTGGGTGAATTCGCCCGCACCGGCTGGCTGGCGTACCCGCCGCTGTCGGAGCTGGCATACAGCCCGGGCGTGGGGGTCGATTACTACATCTGGGCGTTGCAGATATCGGGCCTCGGGACATTGCTGACCGGCGTGAACTTCGTCGCGACCATCTTCAAGATGCGTGCGCCGGGCATGACGCTGATGCGCATGCCGATCTTCACGTGGACCGCCCTGTGCGCCAACATCCTGATCGTGGCCGCCTTCCCGGTGCTGACCGTGGCGCTGGCGCTGCTGGGTGCTGACCGCTACCTGGACATGCACTTCTTCACGAACGATGGCGGCGGTAATGCCATGCTGTACGTGAACCTGATCTGGATCTGGGGCCACCCCGAGGTGTACATCCTGATCCTGCCGGCCTTCGGCATGTTCTCGGAAATCGTCTCGACGTTCTCGCGCAAGAAGCTCTTCGGCTACACGTCGATGGTGTGGGCGACCGCCGGCATCACCGTGCTGTCGTTCCTGGTGTGGCTGCACCACTTCTTCACCATGGGCTCGGGTGCGAACGTCAACGCGTTCTTCGGTATCGCGACGATGATCATCTCGATCCCGACGGGCGTGAAGATCTTCAACTGGCTGTTCACGATGTACCGCGGCCGCGTCGAGCTGAACTCGATGATGCTGTGGACGATCGGCTTCATGATCACCTTCGTGATCGGCGGCATGACCGGCGTGCTGCTGGCTGTGCCGGGCGCCGACTTCCTGCTGCACAACAGTCTGTTCCTGATCGCGCACTTCCACAACACCATCATCGGTGGCGTGGTGTTCGGTTACTTGGCTGGTATCACGTACTGGTTCCCGAAGGCCTTCGGCTTCAAGCTGGACGAGAAGTGGGGCAAGCGCGCCTTCTGGTGCTGGTTCGTGGGTTTCTACACCGCGTTCATGCCGCTGTACGTGCTGGGCTTCATGGGCATGACGCGCCGTCTGAACCATACCGACAATCCGGCATGGCAACCGTGGCTGATCGTCGCCGTGATCGGCGCCGCGATCATCGCCTGCGGTATCGCTTCGCAGCTCATCCAGATCTTCGTGAGCATCCGCAACCGTCATGCGCTGGCTGATCTGACGGGCGACCCCTGGGGTGGCCGTACGCTGGAGTGGGCGACGTCGTCCCCGCCGGCGCACTACAACTTCGCGCGCGTGCCGGTCATCCGTGACATCGACGCCTTTGCAGACATGAAGGCGCGCGGTGAAGTGCTGACGCAGGTCGCACCGAGCTACGAAAAGATCCACATGCCGAAGAACACCGGCGCCGGCTTCTTCATCGGCATGTTCTCGATCGTGATGGGCTTCGCGCTGATCTGGCACATCTGGTGGATGGCCGTGCTGGGTCTGGTCGGCATGATCGGCAGCTTCATCCTTCGCAGCAACAACGACGACATCGATTACTACGTGCCCGCTCATGAGGTTCACGAGACCGAGTCGGCCTACTTCCAACGTGTCGGTTCGCAGGCTTAAACCATGGCTTCCAATGTTCTAGACGGTCACGCCGCGCACGGTCACGCGCACGGCCACGACCATGCGCATGACCATGCGCACCACCACGATGCTGCAGACACCAAGGTCTTCGGCTTCTGGGTGTACCTGATGAGCGACTTGATCATCTTCGCGTCGCTGTTTGCCACGTTCTGCGTCCTGCGCGGTGCGACGGCCGGCGGCCCGACGGGCAAGGAGCTTTTTGATCTGTCGTACGTGGCGATCGAAACCGGCATTCTGCTGGTGTCGTCCATCACCTACGGCATGGTGATGATCAGCCTGCAGAACGGCCGCAAGGATCAAGTGATGCTGTGGCTCGGCATCACCCTGCTGCTGGGCGCCGCGTTCGTCGGCATGGAAATCAACGAGTTCCACCACCTGATCGCAGAAGGTGCGGGGCCGAGCCGCAGCGCATTCCTGTCGTCGTTCTTCCTGCTGGTCGGCACGCACGGCCTGCACGTGGCGAGCGGCATGCTGTGGATCATTGTCCTGATGTGGCAGATCAGCCGCAAAGGGCTGACTCCGACGCAATCGACCCGCCTGTCGTGCCTGAGCCTGTTCTGGCACTTCTTGGACGTGGTGTGGATCGGCGTGTTTACCGTCGTGTATCTGCTGGGAGCGATGTAAATGGAACAGACCAACGTTTCGACGGGCATTGCCCACGATGATGCCCACGGTCATGCAGCGGGCGGCGCCGGTCATGCCACCGTCAAGGGCTACCTGATCGGCTTCGTGCTGGCGGTGATCCTGACGGCCATCCCATTCAAGATGGTGATGGACGGCGGCTACTCGCATCAGACGGTGCTGGTGACGGTGATGGCTCTGGCGGTCGTGCAGATCGTCGTGCATCTGATCTATTTCCTGCACTTGGACGGCTCGTCCGCCCAGCGCTGGAACGTGATGGCTTTCCTCTTCACGCTGCTGATCCTGGCGATCGTCGTTGTCGGCTCGCTGTGGGTCATGCATAACATGAACGCCAACATGATGACGATGTAACGAGGCCTGGCCTCCGCTGCATCGGAAGGGCGCCCCTGGTGGGCGCCTTTTTCTTTTGCTTGTGCGGCCTTGAGCCTTGGGTTTGCCATGCCGCGGCTTTGTTAAACTCGCCGGGTTCCCCATTTCTGCGTTTCCCCCCGCAATTCCGCCATGTCACAGTACGTTTTCACCATGAACCGCGTGGGCAAGATCGTTCCGCCCAAGCGTCAGATCCTCAAGGACATCTCACTGTCGTTCTTCCCGGGCGCCAAGATCGGCGTGCTGGGCCTGAACGGCTCCGGCAAGTCGACCGTGCTCAAGATCATGGCCGGCCTCGACAAGGACATCGAAGGCGAAGCCACGCCGATGCCCAACCTAAACATCGGTTACTTGCCGCAGGAGCCGCAGCTCGATCCCGCCAAGACCGTGCGTGAAGAGGTCGAGAGCGGCCTGGGCGAAGTGATGGATGCGCAAAAGCAGCTCGAAGCGATCTACGCAGCGTATGCCGAGGAAGGCGCCGACTTCGACAAGCTGGCCGAAGAGCAGGCGCGCCTGGAAGCCATCATCGCCGCTGGTGCCGGCGACAACGTCGAGCTGCAGCTGGAAATTGCCGCCGATGCACTGCGCCTGCCGCCGTGGGACGCCAAGATCGAGCACCTCTCGGGCGGTGAAAAGCGTCGTGTCGCGCTATGCAAGCTGCTGCTCTCGCGCCCCGATATGCTGCTGCTCGACGAGCCGACCAACCACTTGGATGCTGAATCGGTGGACTGGCTTGAACAGTTCCTCACGCGCTTCCCGGGCACCGTGGTGGCAGTCACTCACGACCGCTACTTCCTCGATAACGCCGCCGAGTGGATTCTCGAACTCGACCGCGGCCACGGTATCCCCTGGAAGGGCAATTACAGCTCGTGGCTCGATCAGAAAGAGACGCGCCTGAAGCAGGAAGAGTCGAGCGAATCGGCCCGCCAGAAGGCGCTGAAGAAAGAGCTGGAGTGGGTGCGCCAGAACCCGAAGGGCCGTCAGGCCAAGTCGAAGGCGCGTTTGGCTCGCTTTGACGAGCTGAACAGCCAGGAATACCAGAAGCGCAACGAAACGCAGGAAATCTTCATTCCGGCGGGCGAGCGTCTGGGCAATGAAGTGATCGAATTCACCAACGTCAGCAAGAGCTATGGCGATCGCTTGCTGATCGACAACCTGAGCTTCACGATTCCGCCGGGCGCGATCGTCGGCATCATTGGCCCGAACGGCGCTGGTAAGTCGACGCTGTTCCGCATGATCACGGGCAAGGAGCAGCCGGACTCGGGCACCATCAAGATCGGTCCGACGGTCAAGCTGGCTTACGTTGACCAGAGCCGCGATGCGCTGTCCGCAGACAAGACCGTCTTCGAAGAGATTTCGAACGGCTCCGACATCCTCACGGTGGGCCGGTATGAGACGCCCTCGCGCGCCTACATCGGCCGCTTCAACTTCAAGGGCGGCGATCAGCAGAAGCACGTCGGCACGCTGTCGGGCGGCGAGCGTGGGCGCCTGCATCTGGCCAAGACGCTCATCTCGGGCGGCAACGTGCTGCTGCTGGATGAACCGTCGAACGACCTTGATGTGGAAACGCTGCGTGCGCTGGAAGACGCGTTGCTTGAGTTCGCCGGCTGCGTGATGGTGATTTCGCACGATCGCTGGTTCCTCGATCGTATCGCCACGCACATCATTGCCTTCGAAGGCGATTCGCACGTCGAATTCTTCCCGGGCAACTACCAGGAATACGAAGCCGACAAGAAGAAGCGTCTGGGCGAAGAAGGCGCGAAGCCCAAGCGTATCCGCTACAAGCCCGTTACACGTTAAGCGAGGACGCGCGGGTCTTTCGGCCCGCGTTCCCGCTTACGGTGACCGGTCTGCCTCAACCGGCGCAGGCGCGTCGAGGTTGCTGTCAAACTCGACGCGTTTGTGCGAGCCATCACAGAACGGCTTGTTCAGCGAGTGCCCGCAGCGGCACAGCCACGCCTGCCCTTCCTCCACCGGCAATTCGCGTCCGCCCTGGGTGACGATCCGGAAGCTTCCCTTGATGTGACACGGCCCGTTGTTGCGGACCGTGATGACGACATCGTCGGCCATGTCGACCTCCTCAGAAGAGGATGCCCTGCATGCGATACGCGAAGTGGGCGGGCTTGGCGTCGCGCATCAAGGCCATGAACTGATCCATGTCCATGTGCACGACGTTTTCGTGGTCGCCAGCTTCGAAGTAGACGTCGCCGTGGGTCATCAGGCTGCTGTCGATGTAGGTCGGCATGCCGTAGGCCATGCCCACGGGCGGAACGGCCCCTGCATCGCAGTCCCGGAAGACTTCGCGCAACTCCGATTCATCGGCCAGCGTAAGGTCGAAGCGGCCTGATTCCTTTTGCAACTCGGACAGATGCAGGTGATACGTCGACGGCAACACGGCTGCGACATAGCCAAGCTTGTCTTCGAGCAGTAGCGTCTTGGCCAGACGGTCGCCCGGGACATGCGCAGATTGGGCGGTTTCCGTGCTTGTGTGGGTATGCGGATGGCGAATCACCTCGTACATGCAGCCCTTGCTGCGCAGGCAGCCGTCGAGGGTGCTGGAGATCGACATGGCGTCCTCCCGTGTGCTGTGCGGCCGGCGGCGGGATTGCAGTGGCCGCTACGTCAGCATAGGTCGGTTTGCGGATTGTGCAGGCAGTCGAGCGTACAAAAGCAACGGGCCGCTCGATTGAGCGGCCCGTGTGCCGATGCGGCTTGTGGTTTGCCTTAAACGTCAGGCATTAGCGGTCCCAACCGCGGTGCCAGCCGTTATCGTGGCGCCATTCGCGTTCGCGCCATTCGTGACGACGCCATTCGCGCTCACGCCAGTAGTCGCGGTCGCGGTAGTAGCCACCATAGACTACGGGAGCCGGGGCATAGACCGGGGCAGGGCGATACACCACCGGAGGCGGTGCATAGACAGGTGCAGGGGCTACATATACCGGCGCGGGCACGCCGATCGATACGCCGACGTCCACATGCGCCAGCGCCGCCGTCGAGGCGCACAGCGCGGCCCCACCCAGAACGAATGCGAGCAGTGTGCGTTTCATGATGCTTCTCCTTACGGTTGCGAGGCCGGGGCCGAGGTGCCGTCGACTTCGTATATCAAGTTCGTGAAGCCATTCTATGAACCGCCGGGCGCTTCAGGTGATACGCAAATCCTACGGATGTAACGGAAAGTAAAGCGCCCCACCGGCAAAACGCTGGTGGGGCGCGGGATGGCGCAGGGCAGAATCGTTCAGCCTTGTGCAGGCTCCCAGGCCGCACGCTGTTCAGGTGACGACCACACCGCCAGGTGCAGCGCCGACAGCGAGAACGGGTCCGACAGCAACACCAGCTTCTGCTTACCCGTGAGCTTGTCGGGGCCGACTTCCAGTGCGTGACGCACATGTGCTTCCCGCACAGCAATCAGGCGCCGGTCGTGCGGAAAGCGCGCGGTGCCGATCGCGCACATCAGCGCGTTGGTGACGGGGTCGACCACGGCCTGACGGAAGTCGGGCATCGGCGGCGCATTGCGCAGGTGCTTGCGCGTGGCGCGGAGTTCGCGCGGCGGGCGCACTTCCTCGGGAATCATGAAGAGGCGCAAGCGCCGCATGCGGCGGCCCAAGCTCACACGGCTGGAGAACACGGACAGCGGAATCGACACGATCAGCGCGCCCACGACTGGCGAAAGCCACCAGAGGAAGCTCGGGTTCAGCCAATACACGATCGCAGCCCAGACAATGCCGATCACGGTGTGGAGGCCGTGGCGGCGGACGGCGTCGCCCCAATGTGTTTGCGCGTCTTCGCGCGGCGGCGATTTCCAGTGCACCTTCCAGCCGAGGAACGCGGCCGTCACGAAGCGCGTGTGGAACAGCATGCGCACCGGCGCGGCCAGCACCGAGAACGCCGCCTCAATCGCCATCGACAACGCCAGGTGGATCGCCCCGCCAAAGCGCTTCGGCCCCTGCGCCCACAGCACGAGCACGCTGAGGATCTTGGGCAGGAACAGCACGGTGGCGGTGGCAGAGAATAGCGCTGCGGCTTTTTCCGGATGCCACTCCGGCCAGATCGGGAAGAGCTGGCGGGGCTGCGTGAAGTATTCCGGCGCGATCAGCGTGTGCTTGGCCAGCAGGGCTGTCGACAGGAGCAGGAACAGGAACCACAGCGGCGCCGACAGATACGCCATCACCCCGGTGATGAACACCGCGCGGTGCACACGGTGGAAGCCCGGCGCACCAAACAGACGGAAGTTCATCAGGTTGCCGTGGCACCAGCGGCGGTCGCGGCCCAGCTCGTCGAGCAGGTTGGGCGGCATTTCTTCGTAGCTGCCGTCCAGGTCGTAGGCGATCCACACGGCCCAGCCGGCGCGGCGCATCAGCGCGGCCTCGACAAAGTCGTGCGACATGATCTCGCCCGAGAGCGAACCTTTGCCCGGAATCGGCGCCAGCGCACAGTGCTTGATGAATGGGTCCAGCCGGATGATGGCGTTGTGGCCCCAGTAGTGCGATTCGCCGAGTTGCCAGTAGTGCAGGCCGGCGGTGAACAGCGGCCCGTACACGCGCGTGGCGAACTGCTGGATACGCGCATATAGCGTGTCGCGGCCGGCCGCGCGCGGGGCGGTCTGGATGATGCCCGCGCTGGGCGCACCTTCCATCAACTGCACGAGGCGCGTCAGGCAATCGCCGCTCATCACGCTGTCGGCGTCGAGCACGATCATGTAGCGGTATTTGCCGCCCCAGCGCCGGCAAAAATCGTCGATGTTGCCGCTCTTGCGCTTCACGCGGTGGCGGCGCCAGCGGTAGAAGATGCGGCCGAAACCATCGAGCGCGCGGCAGATGTGCAGCCAGGCATCGGCTTCTGCCGTGCGGATGTCCGGGTCGCCGGAGTCCGACAGCACGAAGAAGTCGAAGTGCTCCAGATGTCCCGTGCGCTGCAACGATTCGTACGTCGCGCGCAGCCCGGCGAAGACGCGCTGCACATCTTCGTTGCAGATCGGCATGACGATGGCCGTGCGTGCATCGTCGGGAATCGTGGCGTCGGGCGTGGCGCGGCGCGAGATGACGAAGCGGTCGCCGTGGAAGGCCAGCAGCAGGAAGCCCGTGATGGCCGTCCAGAAGCCCGCCGATACCCAGCAGAACAGCACCGCAAACAGGACGATGATGATGGCTTCGAGCCAGTCGGCACCGTGATACGGCAGCACCGTGCTCATCGCCCAGGTGGCGGCGACGGTCTGCGCGATCATCAGCGCGAGCAGCGTCAGGCGGCGGCGTGCGCCGACGAAGCGCCAGATGCCTTTCGGGTCCGGCGAGTCGGGCGCTTCATACGGCACCGGCTTCTTGCCGCCATGCATCCAGCGGTCGATGGCCTTGCGCGTGCGCCAGATCGGGCCGAGCACCCATGGCCACGGCACCATCGAACGGCGCGCGGGCGTGGGGCCGGTATCCAGGTGGATACGGCCCTGGCTGTCGTGCTCAACGGGTGGCGCAGGTTGGGCGGAGGGCTCCGTCGATGCGGCATCGGCGCGCGTGGCGCCATACGCAGCATCCAGGCGCGAGCCTACGGACGCGTAAGCCGGCGCGTCGGCGTCGAGCGACGTCGTCTGTGCGGGGTCGAGCGTGGCCAGTGCGCGATGCAGCTTCGCGAGCGCTGCTGCATCGTCGTCGCCCGCTGTGATGCCCGCGGTGCGCAGCAGCGTAGCGCGCGCCTCGGCCGCCAGCGGCAGCGCCTCTAGGTAATGGTCGGCCACAGACTGCGCTGTGGCAGGGCTGGTGGAGGGGGCAGTGCCAGCGGCACCGCCGGTCTGGGCTGTCGTCACGTTCAGCCCGGAGGTAACAGGTAGCTCCACGTCTCAGAGAGTCCGGTGCCGCCGCTGCGCAGGTAGCCGCGCATTTCGACGGGTTTATCGTCATCGACCCGCTTGAGGCGCACGGTCACGCGCCATCCGCCGGTCGCGGTGTTGGGTTGGCCGAAGATCGATTCGATCTTGCCGTTGGCATCTGCCGAGAACACCGGCTCAACCGGTGCATTGGGCGGAAGCTTTGCCAGCGCGGGGCCTTCGAAGTCGACCACAAAGGCGATCGTATCGTCGGGCTTGCGCTCGTCCGGGCGCTTGGTCGTCCAGCCGTGCGAGCGGCGCGTCTGCGTAACCCATGCCAGCGCCGGCTTCTTGTCGGCGTCTTTCTGCCACAGCAGGCGGTATTCAAGATTGAACGGCTGATGCGGCTTGGGCGGGTTTTCAGGCACCCAGTAGGCGACCACGTTGTCGTTCGTCTCGTCCGGCGTCGGAATCTGCACAAGCTCCACGCGGCCCGCGCCCCATTTGCCGACGGGCTCGACCCACGCGCTCGGGCGCAGTTCGTAGCGGTCGCCGATTTCCTGGTAGCTGGAGAACGCGCGGTCACGCTGCATCAGGCCGAAGCCGCCCGGGTTGGTCGTCCCGAACGAGCTGACCAGCAGGCGCTTGGGGTTCGTCAGCGGGCGCCAGATCCATTCACCCGTACCAGAAAGCACCGACAGGCCGTCGGAGTCGTGCACCTCGGGGCGGAAATCCAGCGCAGGCGCCGGTTGGTTCTCGCCAAAGAAGAACATGCTGGTGAGCGGCGCGATGGCCAGCTTGCTCACGTTCTCGCGCATGTATAGCTGCGCCTTCACCTCGACCGCCGTGTCGCTGCCCGGCTTGATGACAAAGCGGTAGGCACCCGTGGCGCGGCGCGAGTTGAGCAACGCGTAGATCGTCAGCTCTTTCGCATTGGCGGCCGGCCGTTCGATCCAGAAATCGGTGAAGCGGGGGAATTCCTCGCCCGAATTGAGCGCAGTGTCGATGGCCAGCCCGCGCGCGGACAGGCCGTAGACCTGCCCCTTGCCGATGCCGCGGAAGTACGACGCGCCCAGAAACACGATGACCTCGTCCTTGTACTTGGGCGTGTTCATCGGGTAATGCACGCGGAAGCCGGCGAAGCCGAGCTTCTGCAACTGCTTCGGGTCGAGCTTGACCGGGCCGTAGTCGAACAGGCGTGGATCAAAGCGGATTTCGCGCACGCCGGCGGGCGACACTTCGTTGATCTTCACGGGCTGGTCGTAGTACGAACCCTCGTGGAAGAAACCGAGTTCGAACGGCAGCTTGTCGCGGCGCCAGTAAGCCTGGTCGGACTTGAAGCGGATTTCGCGGTACTGGTCGTAGCGCAGCTCGCGCAATTCGCGGGGCAGGGTGTCGGCGGGCGCCTGGTACGGTTTGGAGGCCAGTTGCTTGGCGCGTGTGGCCACATCGTTGAAACCGAAGGCCAGCGCAGCGTGCGCCGAAGCCAGCGCCAGCAGGCCAACGGCCAGCCGTGCATAGCTGGCTACCGAACGGGTGCGTGCCGCGCGAGCGGCCCCCGGCGTGCGGGAGGAAACAGCGGAGGGAATGTTCAAAATGAGATCGCGTCTATGCGGCGGGCCGAGGAACGTGACGCTTCGGTCCTGCCGGTCATTCGTCTGTGCCGCCGAGATTTTACCCGCCGTACCTTTGCGAGATCAAAACCGGCAACATTTTGATAATGTTTCTGGCCGCATCGGGCCGACATCCGCGTCAAATGGCGTGTAATCAGGCGGTCTGTGGCGGGCCAACCATTCGGTTGAGGGGAACGCACACCGCCGGCCGGCAGTCAGAACCGCTTTGCCGTGTGCCGGGATTCCCGCGTGGCACACTCTCGGCTCTTTCCTCCATGGAGTTCGCATGACCTGCTGGACGCGACGCGCCACGGCAACTGCCGCGCTTGCCCTTTCGACCTCGTTGCTCGCGCCCGTGGCGTTTGCAGCACCCGCAGCCAAGGCGGCTCCCAAGTCTGCAGCGCCCGCCAAGGCTGTGCGCGATCCCGGCGACGTGGCGGTGCTGCTCGATGCCTTCCCGCTCGGCAAGCCGCTGCGCAAGCTGCCTTCGTGCGAAGACGTACGCGCGAATGGTGGCAAGGATGTCGCCGAATACTGCTCCGATGCGCTTGAATCGCATGGCCGAACGCGCTCGCTTGGCGTGCCGCAGGCATTGCGCCCCGAGTTGATGGATGGGCCGCAGGCCGTGCTCCTGATTGACCAAGATGGCAACATCGCCGGCATGTTCGTGCCGACGCGCGGCGTGGATACCGAACAGCGCGTCTTCCAGGCCCTGTCCGATCGTTACGGCAAGCCTGCGCAGGAAGGTAAGGCCCCGCTCAAGCTGAAGTCTGGCAAGACGGTCGATTCGCTGCGCGCACGCTGGGCAGGCCATCAGACCATCATCACGATGTACGCGATTCCCGAAGAGCCGCAGAACGGCACGGTGGAATTCCTTTGGGCACCGCGCGCCGGGGCGGTCATGGACCAGATGCGTGCAGAAGTCGATCCGAACGCACCCAAGCCGGCTGCTGCGTCTGGCGTGGCGGCTTCAGCGCCCGCCGCAACGGCCAAGCCCTCTTCAGGCAAGCCGACGCCTAAGCAGTGAACTTACGGACACATGTTCGTAGTTTTCGGTTACACCGCTTACACCCGCATGACGCCGACGCCGCTCGCGTCGGCTTATAACGTCCACATGGCTCCACTAGCGGGGCCGAAGGACGCTAATCATGAAAATCGTGGCTCTGGCCTTGTTGGCCGCGACGCTTGGGGGGTGTGCGGTGTATCCGGCACCGGTGGCCGTGGCCCCTGCGCCGGTCTATGTCGCACCGGCTTATCCGGCCTATTACGGCGGATATTGGGGTGGACCGTCGGTGTACTTCAATTACCACCACCGCTGATCGGCAGTTGGCTGATCTGCGCCTAGTCCGTTGAACGCAAGCCCGGCCAGCCCGGCGCCAACGTCTGCGGCAAGCCAAGCAGGTCCAGCACGCGGCCGACTGTGTGGTCGACCAAGTCGTCGATCGTCTTGGGGCGCTGGTAAAAGCCCGGTACGGGCGGGAACACGATTCCGCCCATCTCGGTGACGGCCGTCATGTTGCGCAGATGCGCCAGATTCAACGGCGTTTCGCGCACCATCAGGATCAGACGGCGGCGCTCCTTGAGCGTGACGTCGGCAGCGCGGGCGATGAGGTTGTCCGACAGGCCGTGCGCAACGGCCGCCAGCGTCTTCATCGAGCAGGGCGCCACCACCATCGCTTCGGCAGCAAAGGAACCGCTCGCGATGGTCGCGCCGATATCGCGCACGTTATGCACGACGTGCGCCAGCGCTTCCACTTCTTCGCGTGCCATGTGCAGCTCGTGCTGCACATTCATCAGCCCTGCGGGCGACATCAGCAGGTGCGATTCCACCCCCGCTGATTCCCGCAGGTCCTGCAGAACCTGCAGCAGCCGCACACCGTAGATTGCCCCCGACGCCCCCGTGATCGCCACGATGATGCGGCGTACAGGTGGCGTTTGAGCGGCGGCGTTCGGGGTTGAAGTCACGCTGAAACGAGAGCGGAGCTCAAGCAGCCAGCAGCGGCTGCAGTTCGCCGCTCTGGTACATCTCCATCATGATGTCCGAGCCACCGATGAATTCGCCCTTGATGTAGAGCTGCGGAATGGTCGGCCAGTTGGCGTAGTCTTTGATGCCCTGGCGGATTTCGTCGTCTTCCAGCACGTTCACGGTATGCGGCCGGTCCACGCCGCAGGCCTTCAGGATTTGGATAGCGCGGCCCGAAAAGCCGCACATCGGGAATTGCGCCGTGCCCTTCATGAAGAGGACGACGGGGTGGCCTTTGACGATCTGGTCGATCTTTTCGTGCGTGGTGCTCATGGGGAGACTCGATTTGGTGAGGGGCGGCAGCTGGGTTTCCGGGTTGCCATCCACATTGGAAAACCCGTCTATTTTAGCGAGGAACGCGTACTGGCGTTTTGATCCGGCCATTGCCCGCCGCTGCAGCGGTCGTGGCCGGCGAGGTCTTGCGCGGTGAAAACGTTGGCGAAGCCGGCGCCGTTCAGCAGCGCCCGCACGGGTTCGCCCTGGTCGTAGCCGTGTTCGAGCAGCAGCCAGCCGCCGGAGACAAGCCGCGCAGGCGCGCCTGCGACGATGCTGCGCAGGTGGCGCAGGCCGTCATCGTGGTCGGTGAGGGCGCTGGCGGGTTCGAAGCGCAGGTCTCCCTCGTCGAGGTGCGCGTCGGTGGCGGCGATGTAGGGCGGGTTGCTGGCGATCAGGGCGAAAGCAGGTGGCGCATCGGCATCGGCCAGCGCGCCATACCAGTCGCCCAGCGCAGTCTGGACATTGGTGGCTCCGAGCGCCTTGGCGTTGTCGATTGCCACGGCCAGCGCATCGGCGGACGCATCGGTGGCCCACACGCGCGCGTCGCGTCGCGCCAGCGCGATCGTGATGGCGATGATGCCGCTGCCCGTGCCCATGTCGAGCACGGCTGGCGCATCGCGTTCTTCGAGGCGGTCCAGCGCCTGTTCGACCAGCAATTCGGTATCGGGCCGCGGAATCAGCACGGCTGGCGTCACCTTGAACGTGCGGCCGAAGAATTCACGTTCGCCGAGCAGATAGGCCATCGGCTCGCCGGCCAGGCGCCGCGTCGCAAGTTCGCTGATGTGCGCGCGCGCGGCCACGTCGATGGCGCAGGTGTCTTGCGTGATGAGTTGCACGCGCGACAGGCCCGTCACGTGCGAGACCAGCATGCGTGCTTCCAGGGCAGGCAAGCCGGCACGCGCCAGCGCTGTCAGCGCATCGGCCACGCGAGCCAGGGTTTCGGGCGAAATTACGGCGGAAGACGACACGGCAACAGACCAGCAGCGAAGATCGGGCGCACAAAATAACACGGGCCCGGCCGATGTGGCGCGGGCCCGCGAGCGGGTCGCTGTGGTTAAACAGCGCTTATTGCTTGGTCGCGTCCTTGACCTTGTTGGCCGCTTCCTTCGTGGCGTCAGCGGTCTTGTCGGCTGCAACCTTGGCGGCGTCGGCCGTCTTGTCGGCCGCGGTTTTTGCAGCATCCTTGGCCTGGGCCAGCGCGCCCGAAGCGGAGACCTGCGCATCCGAGGCCGCTTGCGAGAGTTCTACCTTAGCGGCGTCGGCGGCCTTGCTCACGGCGGTGCCGGCGTTGTCGATCGCCTGTTTGGCGGCGTCCTTCGATTGTTCCATCGCGCTCTTGGCGGCCTGGTCGGTGGCGTCGTCTTTCTTGCCGCAGGCGGCCAGACCGAGTGCGAGGGAGGTGGCGACAGTGATGGCCAGCAGTTGGGTACGCATTGCGATTCTCCTAATCGTGATGTTGCCGCGCTTGTTGGTGAGTGCGCGCCGGATGCGACCGGCGATGCACTCGGCGTGATCGAGATCGATTATAGGAACGCGGGGCCGGCGCGCCATCGCGCAAAGCTGTATCAAACGCAAGCGGATGTTACGGACGGTGCGCTTTTTTAACGATTGGGCGCTCAGGCGTCTTCACCCAGCGCTGCAAGCTGCTCGGCTTGGTGCTCAGCGGCCAAGGCACCGACGAGTTCATCGATGTCGCCGTCCATGATCGCGTCGATCTTGTACAGCGTCAGGTTGATGCGGTGATCGGTCACGCGGCCTTGCGGGAAGTTGTACGTGCGGATGCGGTCGGAGCGGTCGCCCGAGCCGATCAGGCTCTTGCGTGCGCTGGCTTCCTTGGCTTGCGCCTCACGCTCCTGGCGATCCTTCAGACGCGCGGCCAGGACTTGCATGGCGCGGTCCTTGTTGCGGTGCTGGCTGCGGTCGTCCTGGCATTCCACCACCAGGCCGGTCGGCAGGTGCGTGATGCGCACGGCCGAATCCGTCTTGTTGATGTGCTGGCCGCCCGCGCCCGACGCGCGGAACGTATCGATGCGCAAATCCGCCGGGTTGATCTGGATGTCGGCCAGCGCGTCGGCCTCGGGCATGACCGCCACGGTGCAGGCCGACGTGTGGATGCGCCCCTGGGCCTCGGTGGCCGGCACGCGCTGCACGCGGTGGCCGCCAGACTCGAACTTCAGGCGCGAGTACGCACCTTCGCCCACCAGCCGCGCGATCACTTCCTTGTAGCCGCCAAGGTCCGACGGCGATTCGCTCACGATCTCGACTTGCCAGCGCTGCCGTTCGGCGTAGCGCGTGTACATGCGCAGCAAGTCGCCGGCAAAGAGCGCGGATTCATCGCCGCCCGTCCCGGCGCGGATTTCCACGAAAATGTTGCGATGGTCGTTCGGGTCTTTGGGCAGCAGCAGGCGCTGCAGCTCGCCTTCGAGAGACTCCATCCGCTCACGCGCGGCGCGAAGTTCGTCTTCGGCAAATGCCTTCATGTCCGGATCGGCCGCCAGTTCCTGTGCGGTGGCGATGTCTTCCTCGGCCTGCTTCCACGCGGCAAATTGCGCGACCACGGGCTCCAGCTCGGCGTGTTCGCGCGTGAGCTTGCGGTATTGGTCGAGGTTGGCGGTGGCGTCTTCACGCGCAAGCAGCGCGTTGATTTCGACGATGCGCTCGGCCAATTGGTCGAGCTTGGACAGCATGCTGGGCTTCATTCGGGCAGTCGCGGAGGGAAACGCTGGAAGCGAGGGCGGCGCATGATACCGCGCCAGAAGTTGCGTGCCGGAGTGAACACAGGCAGCGCGCGTGCGATGCGCTGGCCGCTAGCGCTCGGAGTGGCTGGACTGGCGGAACAACGCCGGCAGCAGGTCGATGAGCTGTTCGCGGCCTTCGCCCTGCGCGTGGTTGAGCGCATGCGTCGGGCCGTGGAGGAATTTCTTGGTCAGCGCCTGCGACAGCGCTTCAAGCACCTGCGCCGGGTCATCGCCGCGCGCGAGCATGCGCTGGGCGCGTTCCAGCTCACCTTGGCGCAGCGTTTCGGCCTGCGCGTGCAGATCCCGGATGACGGGCACCACGCTGCGCGCGTCGAGCCAGTGCATGAAGTTCAGCACGCGTGTTTCGATAATGGCCTCGGCCTGTGCCACGGCAGCCTGCCGCAGCGCGTTGCCCTCGCGCACGATGGCGCCCAGGTCATCCACGGTGTAGAGGAATACGTCGGACAGGCGCGCGACTTCGGGTTCGATGTCGCGCGGCACGGCCAGGTCGACCATGAACATCGGGCGGTGGCGGCGCTGCTTGATGGCGCGCTCCACGGCGCCCAGGCCGATGATGGGCAGCGTGCTGGCGGTGCAGGAGACCACGATGTCGAACTCGGCGAGCTTGGTCGGCAGTTCGGCCAGGCGCACGGCGCGAGCGTTCAGGCCCTGGTTCGACAGCGATTCGGCGAGTTTCTCGCCGCGTTCCAGCGTGCGGTTGGCGATCACCACTTCACGTGGCGTCTGCGCGGCGAAGTGGGTGGCGCACAGCTCGATCATTTCGCCGGCGCCAATGAACAATACGCGCTGATCCGCGATCGATTCGAAGATGCGCTGCGCCAGGCGCACGGCGGCAGCGGCCATCGACACGGAATGCGCGCCGATCTCCGTCGTGCCGCGCACTTCCTTGGCCACTGCAAAGGTGCGCTGGAATAGCTGATTCAGGTATGTGCCCAGGGCGCCCGCCTCGGTGGCGGTGCGCACGGCGTCTTTCATCTGGCCGAGGATCTGCGTTTCACCCAGCACCATCGAATCGAGCCCGCTGGCAACGCGAAACGCGTGACGTACCGCCAGCGACTGGCCGAGCGAATACACATGGGGCGCGAGTTCGCCGGCGTCGATGTTGTGGTGCTGTGCCAGCCAGCGAATCGCATGCTCGTGCGCGGTCTGCTCGGGCAGGTTGCCGTCGGTTGCGCAGTAGATTTCAGTGCGATTGCAGGTGGAAAGGATGGCCGCTTCGGCCGTGCTTCTGAGGTGCGGTAGGTGCTGGCGCAGCGTCCCCAGCGCGGGCTTGAGCTGCTCGAGCGGAAACGCCACCTTCTCGCGCAGGGAAAGCGGCGCAGTGTGGTGGTTGATTCCGAGCGTCAGCAACTGCATGTGGGGCGGCCGGTTAAAAGGGACGGCACGAATTTTGAGTACTCCGGATTATAACGCCCGCCCCCCAGATGAGCAGGACGCAGGTCAAATCTGGTGGCATGTGTGACTGAATGTCGATTATTCGTCACGTGCTGCGCGCTGTGCTGCCGTGGCCTTCTGCGGCGTCCTGCGCTAAGGTACGCGTCCAGTTGAATCGCTCAAGGGCAATACGGAGAACAGGCATGGGGTGGATCGGGCCGCTGTGGATCGGGCTGGCGGTGGGCGTGGCTGCGCGCTGGCTGCATCCTGCAGGCAAGCGCTTGGGCTGGTTGGCTGCGCTCGTGACGGGCGGGCTCGGCGCGTTGTTCGGTTACTACAGCGGCCAGTTTGCCCACCTGTATGCCGATGGGCAAATCATGGCGTGGACGAGCGCCGTGGTGGGCGCCATGCTGCTGCCTGCCGCCTGGGGCCTGCTGCGCCGCTAGATCAAGTGTCCTGCGGCATTCTGGCGCGTTTCAGCCCGCGCCCACGTCGGCGGCGCGCGCATCGCGTGCGGCCAGATATCCGGCCATCAGCGTTTCCAGCCGCTTGAAGTCCACCGGTTTGGTCAGGTGATCGGTAAAGCCCGCCTCCTGGCAGCGGGCGATGTCTTCTTCCATGCCATAGCCCGTAATCGCGATTGATGGTGCGGCTTGCCGCTCCGCAAACACGCGCACCACGTCCAGGCCGCTGCCGTCCGGCAGACCAATGTCGCTGATCAGCAGATCGAACGTGCCAGATTCAGCGGCTTGCATGGCCGTGCGGGCACTATTGGCCACGGCGACGCTGTGGCCGAGAATCTCCAGCATTTGCGACATGGCTTCGGCAGTATCGGCGTTGTCTTCGACCAGCAGCACGTGCAGGCCGCGCGTTGGTTGGGCGCGAGGCAAGGGCGGGGAGGGCGGTGTCTCGGGCTGCACCATCTCGGTGGCCAAGGGCAGCGTGAGCGTGAACGTGGCCCCCTCGTGGCGGCCGGCGCTCTCGGCAATCAGCGAGCCTTCATGCTTCTGCACCAGCGCATAGGCAATCGCCAGACCCAGGCCGAGCCCGCCAAAACGCTGCGTGATCGATGCATCGGCCTGTTCGAACGCCGAGAAGATGCGCGGCAGCGCTTCGGGTTCGATGCCGATGCCGTTGTCCTTCACGGACACGGCAACGGCAGAGGGCGACGGGTTCCAGACCCGTACCTCGATGGCGCCGCCTTCGGGCGTAAACTTGACCGCGTTGCGCACAAGGTTCCAGATCACTTGTTGGATGCGCGCGCCGTCGGCGTACAGCCGGCTACGGCCTGCTTCGAAGCGCGTCTTGAGCGACAGCCGCTTGGCCTGCATGTCGTTGCGCGACATCTCCAGCGTGCTCTCCAGCAACGGATACAGGTCGACCAGCGCGAAGCTGACTGCCAGCTTGCCGCGTGCAATGCCGGTGATGTCGAGCAGGTCGTCGATCAGGCGCGCTTCCAGCTCGGCATTGCGGCGCACGACTTCAAGCTGTGCGACTACATACGCCGGCAAATCCTGGCGCAGTTCCAGCAGATGCACGGCGGTCAGGATGGGCGTGAGCGGCGTGCGCAGTTCGTGCGAGAGCACGGCCAGGAAGTGGTCCTTGGCGTGGTTGGCGGTCTCGGCTTCTTCCTTGGCACGGCGCAGGGCGTCGGCCGCGATGCGCTCTTCGGTGGAGTCGCGGATGATCTTGGAGAAGCCGACCAGTTGCCCGGTCTCGTTGTGGATGGCGGTGACCACGCTTGATGCGTAAAACGGCGTGCCGTCCTTGCGCAACATCCAGCGGTCGTCGGTGAGGCTGCCTTCGCGGCGCGCGCGTTCGAGCTTGCGCTGGAATTCACCGGCCTCGCGCGCAGCCTGCGGATACAGAATCTCGGCCGACTTGCCGAGGATGTCCTCGCGCGCATAGCCGAGAATGCTGCGCGATGCCGCGTTCCAGGTGCGCACGATGCCCTGCGGGTCTAGCGAGAGCACGGCGTGCTCCTTGAGCGCGTTGATCAGCAGGCGAAAGTGCGTTTCCGCTTCCCGCAGGGCCGCTTCGGCAGCGATGCGCTGGCGGCGTTCGGCGGCTTCGGCCAGCGCGCGCAACAGCACCACGGGCAGGCGCTGCAGGCGCTGCTTGATGACGTAATCGGTGGCGCCGCGCTTGAGCATGTCCACCGCATGTTCCTCGCCCAGCGCACCCGATACGAAGATAAATGGCGTTTGCGGCGCCATGCGGCGCGCAATGTCCAGCGCCTCCGCCCCCGTGAATTGCGGCAGCATGTAGTCGGCCAGGATGGCGTCGAAGGTCCGTGCGCTGAGCTGGGCGACGAAGTCGGTCTCGTTGTCGACCAGCGTGGTGTCGGCCTGCAGGTTGGCGGTTTCCAGTCGCGCGCGCGTCAGTTCTGCGTCGAGCGGATTGTCTTCGACCAGCAGCAGTTGCAGATTGGGCATGGGGGCGATTGCTCCGGAGGGGGCGGCTAGCTCGCCGGCAGCAACGTACGGCGTGCCCGGGTGGAGCCAGGCGGCGGTTCGTTGAGCACTGCCCAGAATACCCCCAGATCGGCAATCGCATCGACAAACGCGCGGAATTCCACCGGTTTGACCACATAGGCGTTGACGCCCAGCTCGTAGCTGCGCAAGAGGTCGGTTTCTTCTCTCGACGAGGTGAGCATGACCACCGGCAGGCTCTTGAGCACGGGCGTGGCGCGAATCTCGGCCAGCACTTCCAGGCCGTCGACCTTCGGCAGCTTCAAGTCGAGCAACACCACAGCCGGGTTGCCCGGCACGCGTTGCGCGTAAAGGTTGCGTGCGTGCAGGTAATCCAGTGCCTCGGCGCCATCGCGCGTGACGACCACATCGTTGGCGAGTTGGCTACGCTCCAGCGCCAGCAGGGTCAGCTCGAGGTCGTTTGGGTTGTCTTCGACGAGCAGGATGGGTTTAAGCATGGTGACAATGAACGTGGAAAGAACGATCAGGTATCGCGAGTCGCGGGTGTGTGCAGGCCCGTTCTGGATGCCGCCTGCGGGTCGGGCGTGCGCGGCAGCGCGAAGTAGAACGTTGCGCCGCGATTGAGCTCGCCCTCGGCCCAGGTGCGGCCGCCATGGCGATCGATGATGCGCCGCACATTGGCCAGGCCGATGCCGGTCCCCTCGAATTCGTCCATGCGATGCAGCCGCTGGAACACGCCGAACAGCTTGGCCACGTATTCCATCGAGAATCCCACGCCGTTGTCGGCAACGCGCACGATGGTTTCGGCGTCGGTCTGTTCGGCGTCGATATGGATGCGCGCCGGATCACGGTCACGCGTGTATTTGACGGCGTTGGAGAGCAGATTGCGCATCGCCAGTTGCAGGAATGTCGGGTCGGCGCGCACCACCGGCAGCGCGGCGATGTTCCATTCGATATGGCGACGCCCTTGGTCAATCGTCAGGTCGCGGACGATGCCGCGTACGAGTTGCGCGAGGTCGACATCGGTCAGGTGGAGCGCGCCGCGCCCCATCTGCGAGAAGGTCAGCAGGTCGTCGACGAGCTTGCCCGCAAAGCGCGACGACTCCGAGATCGTTTGCAGAAAATGCCGCCCGCGCGCCGAGACGTGCTCACCCTCCATCTCGTCGAGCAATTCCGCATAGCCGGCAATGTGGCGCAGCGGCGCGCGCAAGTCATGCGAAACGGAATACGAGAACGCTTCCAGCTCGTGATTGGCGCGGCGCAACTCGCTGGTCAACTCCGCGGCTTCTTCGGCGCGGCGCAGCACGATGTTGAGCACGGCGTAGCGGAACTCCGCAGCGGTTTCCACTTCGCTCGTACGCCACGGGCGCGATGTGCGTGCGATGTGCTCGTGCCAATAATGCGTGCGTGCGAGCATCTGCCCGGTATCGTGAGCGGTGGCCGGGTCCGGCATGTCGCCCGCCCACCGTACGGTGTGCGGGGTTTCGGGACGGAACCACAGCACGTAGTGGCGATGCAGTTGCGAAACCTGCACAGCAAGCACGCCGCTGGCCTGGGGCAGCAGTTCGGCGCCGTCCGGATAGGCGGCGGCCAGATGGTCGGTGTGGAAGACATCGCCAGGGTGCTCATCGGCCAGCCATTCGGTCAGGCGCAGGATGCTGTCTTCGTCAGGCGCGGCACCGATGCGCACACACTCGCCCTGGCGCACGATGGCGGCGCCGCTGGCCGAGGCAAAGCTCAGCAGATCGGCGGGATGTTCGATCAGACCTTCCTGAAAATGGTCACGATCCGCCATTGCGGCCAGCAGGCGCACCAGGATGCGTCTCAGTTCCAGCCGGTGGGCGATCTCGGCACGGTCTTCCTTCGCTTCGATCTGCAGCGACAGAATTTGCGCGAGGTGTTCGCATGCCGTGCGCACTTCAAACGACAAAGAGCATGGCGTCGCATGGTGGCAGGCGATCAGGCCCCAGAGGTCGCCTCGCACTGTAAGCGCCAGCGTGAGCGAGGCCTTCGCGCCCATGCGGCGCATGGTTTGGCGCTGCGCCTCGGACGCCGCGCGCAGCGCCGCGTACGTCAGATCAGTCGCGCGCCCGGTGTACGGATGCAGCGGCGGCACCAGACCCACCGGCGTATCGTCGACGTCTGCCACGAGACGCAAGGGGTTGTGGCTATACAGGTTGCGGAGTTCGGGCGTCATGCCGGCTCCAGACAGGTGCGTGCCGACCAGCGTGTCATAGGCCTCATCGCGCGCTTCGGCGAGTGCCTGCAAGGAGCCATCGCGGTCAATGCGATAGATCGTGACGCGGCCGAAGTGCGTAAGGCGGCGGACTTCGCGCGCTGCCAGGTCCGTCAGCGCATCGACCGTGCTGACGGCTTGCAGGCTGGCAACGAACGTCCGCACCAGCGGATACATCGATGCAAACGCGCCGTCGGCCGCATGCACCGCGGGTTCCAGCTCCAGGATCAGCGTGCGCTTGTGCCGATGCATCACCGCGTCGAGCGCGTGGCCGTGCGGCGTCTGCAGCGTGCCGATATACAGCGGATGGCCGTCGATGCTGTGTGTGCCCAGGGCGCGCTCCAGCACCTCGCGGCCGGCGGTGCCGATCACACGGTCCACGGGCGCCTGCAGCGCGGTGGCCACTGGCGTACCCAGCGCAGCCTCCAGGTTTTCGCTCACCTGGTGGATGCGTAAATCGGGTTCGGATAGGCATAGCAACACCCCGCGCGACTGGATGGCAGCGTGGCTGCCAATACCGGGCGAGGCATCGACGTCATCAACTACGGACAAGGGCGGAGGCGATTGCGAACTCATGGCGTTGGGCGAGTGCGCCGCCCCGAAGCCTTGGCTGAATGCCGGGCGGGTGCGGCGGGCTGCCCCGGGCGGAAGCGGCCTGCCGGGGTTCAGCGTATCCGCTGTGCGCTACGCAAGCGACGTGCCCGACACGCCAAAACGGCATAGCGGTGCGCCCAATGGAGCACTGAAGCTGCGTTCTCGGCCCTTCCCACAGGTAAAAAAGTGATGCTGGGTCGCTTCAACGTTACAAGGCTGGAAGGGTGGCCGAACTGCCCCGTTGCCCAGGCGTGCAAGCTCGCTTCGCCCATGAAAAAAGCCCCGCAATTGCTGCGGGGCTTTTTCGTTGTGCTTGTGCTGCTCAGACGTTGAACAGGAAGTGCAGCACATCGCCGTCCTTGACGATGTACTCCTTGCCTTCGGCGCGCATCTTGCCGGCTTCCTTGGCACCTTGTTCGCCCTTGAACTGGATGAAATCGTCGTACGAAATGGTCTGCGCGCGGATGAAGCCACGTTCGAAGTCGGTGTGGATGGCCGCGGCAGCGCGCGGGGCCGTGTCGCCGATGTGGATCGTCCAGGCGCGCACTTCCTTCACGCCGGCCGTGAAGTAAGTTTGCAGGCCGAGCAACTTGAAGGCCGCGCGGATCACGCGGTTCAGGCCGGGTTCTTCCATGCCGATGTCGGCCAGGAATTCAGCCTTGTCGGCGTCGTCCAGATCCGCGATTTCGGCTTCGATGGCGGCGCACACGGCCACCACCGGCGAATTCGTCTGCGCAGCGTAGTTGCGCACAGCGTCCAGGTGCGGATTGTTCTCGAAGCCGTCTTCGCGCACGTTGGCAACGTACATGGTCGGCTTGGCGGTGATCAGGCACAGCGGCTTGATGGTTGCCCACTCGTCGTCGGTCAGGTTCAGGCCGCGCACGGGCTTGGCTTCATCCAGAACCTTCTGCGCTTTTTCCAGCACGGCGACCAGCTTGGCGGCTTCCTTGTCGTTGCCCGACTTGGCGGCCTTGGTGTAGCGCTGCAGCGCCTTTTCGACCGTACCCAGGTCAGCGAGGGCCAGTTCGGTATTGATGACTTCGATGTCGGCGATCGGGTCGACCTTGCCGGCGACGTGGATCACGTTTTCATCTTCGAAACAGCGCACCACGTGCGTGATGGCATCCGTCTCGCGGATGTTGGCCAGGAATTGGTTGCCCAGGCCTTCACCCTTGGACGCGCCCGCCACCAGGCCCGCAATGTCGACGAACTCGACCACCGCCGGCAGCACCCGCTCGGGCTTGACGATGTCGGCCAGCGCTTGCAGGCGGGCGTCCGGCACTTCCACCACGCCTACGTTGGGCTCGATCGTGCAGAACGGGTAGTTCTCGGCAGCGATGCCGGCTTTGGTCAGGGCATTGAACAGGGTCGACTTGCCGACGTTCGGCAGACCGACGATGCCGCATTGGAGGCTCATGGTGAAAAAGGCTCTAAATCAAGGGGTTGCGTGACGCGGGGGAGGCGGCAGCACAGTGGAATCCGGGCTGTGCGGGTCGTTCACGGAAAGGCGTGATTGTAACCGCTCCGGATGGGGTCTAGCCCTGCGATGCCGCTTCGGCGCGCTTGCGCTGTGTGCGGCTGGCCAGCACCAGGGCGATGCCGCCGAGGATGGCGGCGGAGGCGGCCGCCAAGCGCGGGGTCAGCGGCTCCGCCAGGAACAGCACCGCGCCGAACGCAGCAATGGGTGGCACCGACAGTTGTACCGCTGCCGCACGGATCGCCGACAGCCCTTTGAGCGCGGCGTACCAGAGCACATAGCCGATGCCTGAAGTGAGCGCGCCGGAGGCGAGCGCGAGCAGGATGCCGGCCGGGCTGGCGCGTGCGCGGCCATACAGCAACAGGCTCAGCGCAAGCGCCATGGGCGCGGCGCGCAAGAAATTGCTGGCAGTGGCAGCCAGCGGATTGTCGAGCCCGCGCCCGCGCAGCGAATACACGCCCCAGGCAACGCCCGCCACCGTCATTAACGCGGCACCCAGCGGCGTCGGCGCTGTCACGCCCGGTGATACGAGATAGACGAGCCCACCTGCCGCCAGCGCAAAACCCGCCCAGCCAAGCGCATCGAACCGTTCGCCGGCACGCAGGCCGGCTGCCAGCATGGTGAGCTGCACGGCGCCAAACAGAATCAGCGCGCCGGTGCCCGCGCTCAACGTCAGATACGCAAACGAGAAGAACGCGACGTAGAGGAACAACATCGTCGCGGCAGCCCAATCAACACGCGCTGGCGCCGCCCGCCCCGCGCTTGCCCGCGCAAGGACGGCCAGCACGACGGCGCCCGACACCAGCCGGATACTGGAAAAGCTCGCCGCGTCGATGGCCGCGTGCTGCAACGCCAGCCGGCACAGCAGCGAGTTCGACGCGAACGCCACCATGGTGATGCTGGTGAGCAGCACCGTGCGCAAGGCGGGGTGCCCGTCGTTCGTCTGGTCCATGTGAGTTCTCATGCGATGGGCGATCGGCGCCCCCGGAGATGCCCGGCTCGAGCAACAGACCGCACGGGCGCGGCGCGATGCCCTCATTCTAGAAGGCGCTTCGGTCAAACAAGGCACTTCCCGGCTGCATGGGCGAGGGGGAGGCGGCGTTACGGGCCCCGTTACGCGTTACGTTCCAGAAACGTAACAACTTCGCTTGAAGCGGCCGTTTTTCGGGTCTGCTACGCCCGCCATCAGATGCCCTCCGTATCCTGCTAGGCCAAGCCGGCAAAGGCTTGAGCGTCGTTTCCGAGCGCGCTGGAGACGGCGGCGGGCCGCCCGGGCATGCCTATTGCACTGGCTTCCCGCAAACAACACGTTTGATTCTGGAGCACAGCATGTCCTGGACCGTCGCCACCGCCGCCCGCCCGATCCATACGGTTTCCGACAGCGCCGGCTTGTTCGCCTGCTACGAGGCCATCGCGAGCCTGTCCGAAGACATGGTGGATGCGGCCGAACGCGGCGATTGGGACGAGGTGAGCTTGCTGGAGCGCGAATGCGCGGCCCACATGGAGCGCCTGGGCCACGGTCTGCGCCCGGCCTTGTCGCACGAAGAAGTGCAACGCAAGCGCGACCTGATGATGCGTATCCTGGCCAACGACGCCCGTGTGCGTGCGCTGGTCTGCCCGCGCCAGGATGAACTGATGCGTCTGGTCAGCGGCGAGCGCCGCGCCATTGGCGCACGTCAGGCGTACGCCGCCGTCTCGTACTACTGAGCGGCAGAGCGGTTCCCGGGCCGGACCCGATTCAGCGGTCGGCCCGCAATTCTCCCCACGACATCAATACCCGCTGGATGCTGCGCGCATAGGCGTCGCGGTGGACAGGCGTTTCCGAGTGGTACGCGCCGATGGCCCGCCAGGTGTTTCCGTGGCGCACCATCTTTTGCTTGAGCAGCCAGGCCGCCACGAACACGTTGACGCAGGCGTCGGTCAGTGCACGGCGCGGCACGCCATAGCGGGCCAGCGTACTGAAGTGGATCGAGTTGATCTGCGCCTGGCCGATGTCGACCGAGCCGTCGGCGTTGCGGTGGATGGCGCCGGCATCGCCCTTCGATTCGAACCACACGATCGCGCGCAGCACAGTCGGATTCACGCCCTGATAGGTGCCGGCCTGCTCGAAGCAATCGCCCGAAGCCGCGTGCACGGCAAAGCTGGAGGCGGCCAGCACAAGCGCCGCGCCAATGCGGCTGCCGGTCAAGCGAAGAGGGCGAGCGAGGTGCATGACGGCTCCGGCGGTTTCTGATTACTTCTGCAGGGCCGCTTCAAGCTGACGCTCGATACCGGCCAGATACGTGTGCGATGCCTCCGACACCACCATGCGCGGCACCGGCTCGGTCGCCTTGCGCCACTGGGGGGTCACGACCTTGCGCTTGCCGCCGCGCGTGTGCACGGCGGGCACGGCCTCGGTTTCGGCCCCGCCGCCGGGCGGCAGCATCGCCAGCGAGGGCAGGGGCGGATAGACGCGGTCGGGCGCTGCGGCCGTCGCCGGCATCAGTGCGTCGGGTGGCGCGGCAAAGGCCGATGCGGCCGGTACGGTCAGCAGGCCGACGGTGAGCGCGAAAAGCAAATGGGGCATACGCATGACGGTCCTCTTAATCCTGCGTGCGGATCGTCACGCTGTAAGGCTGGCTGGCGCTGACGGTCAGATTTTCCAGGCGGACGTAGCCGGCACGCTGCGCGGGCACGCCGTTCCACAGCGCCTGGTTCAGGTAGCGGAAATCCTGCGCCAGCGCGGCCACCTGAATCGTCGCCGGGCGTTTTTGCGCAGCGGCCAACGCGCCGGCCTTGGTCAGCACGGCGGTCAGTTGCGGGTCATGCGCGCCCAGTGCATCGGGCGGGATGGCGAAGGTCATGACTTCGCCCGTGGGCGCGGTGCGGGCCACCGGGGCAGGCGTCTGGGCAGGCATTTGCGCACAGCCGGCCAGTGCCAGCAGCGCGGCCAGCATCAGCGATATGGCGGAGCGTTCGGAGAAAGTCCACATGGCGATGAGGAATGCGTGGATCGGACCCGCACTGTATCGGCGGGTCGTGCGTGTCAAAACGTCGAATTACCCAGCTTTTATCGTCCATCCTGACGGATGGCTTGAGGGCCCGATCCAAGGTGGAAATGGCGTCACATCGCGGGTTTGTGGGTGAGCGACGTGCTTGGCACATATGCGGCGCAAACGCCATCTCAAAGCGGCAAATATGCGCTGTACGTTGCAATAGGCCCGGGTGATGCAGACGTCTCGCCGGGCCGGTGCTGCGCGTAAACACCGAGCCGGGATGTCATGGCGCCAAGTGTCGGCCGTGACACATTTGCGCGGCCACAAGGCTGCAAGATCCCCCGCCGCTATAATCGGCGCACCATGAATACACCCGCGTTTTCCTCTTCCAAGGCGGTGCCAAAAGAGGCAGTGCCTTACCACTTGGCCGTGGTGGGCGGCGGCATCGTCGGGAGCGCCTGCGCGCTGCGGCTGGCGCAGATCGGCTTGCGCATCGCGCATATCGCACCACCTGCTCCAGCCTCCGCACCGGCCGGGCCGGACGCCTGGGATGCGCGTGTCTACGCGTTCTCGTCCAGCTCTCAAGCATTGTTGGAGCAGTTGCGCATCTGGCCGGCGCTCGACATGACGCGCGTGCAGCCTGTGCACGACATGCGGATCTTCGGCGACGACGCTGCTGCGCGCGGCGAGCACGCCCACCCGGACCTGCATTTTTCCGCCTACGCAGCCGGCACGCCGCAACTGGCGTGGATTGCTGAATCGTCGCTCGTCGAGCGCGCACTGGAAACGGCGCTGCGCTTCGCCCACACGGTGCAGACCTTCCCGCACGCCGCCGCCGGCTTCGAAATGGAAGCCGAAGCCGTAAAGCTGACGCTGGCCGACGGCCAGACGATCCGCGCGGAATGCGTGATCGGCGCCGACGGCAAGCATTCCTGGGTGCGCCAGCAGGCCGGCATCCAGGCCGAAGCAAAGCCGTATCGCCAGCTTGGCGTGGTCGCCAACTTCCAGGCCGAGCGCTGGCATCAGGACACCGCGTGGCAATGGTTCCTCGGTGCATCTGCCGAGCAGGCCGCCGCCCCGGATGACGCAGCCCCGGTACGCGGCGAGATCCTCGCGATGCTGCCGCTGCCCGATCGGCGCGTGTCGATGGTGTGGTCCGCCAGCGAAGACCACGCCCGCGAGCTGCTCGCGCTGTCGCCCGAGGCGTTGTGCCGTGCCGTGGAAGCCGCCGCGGGTGGCGCCATCGCCGCCCGCTTTGGGCGCCTCTCGAACATCACGCCGGCGCAGGGCTTCCCGCTCGTGCTGCAACACGCCAGCCGGGCGGTCGCGCCGCGCGTGGCGCTGGTGGGCGATGCTGCGCATGTGATTCATCCGCTGGCCGGGCAGGGCATGAACCTCGGGCTTCGGGATGTGTCCGAAATTGGCAGGGTGATGGCGGAACGTGAAACCATGCGCGATCATGGCGATCTGAGGTTGCTGCGCCGTTACGAACGTGCCCGCCGCGAAGATCTGCTTTCGCTCACGGCCGCGACGGACGGTCTGCACAAACTGTTCGCCCTGCCGGGCGCGCTGCCCCGCACAGTACGTAACGCGGGGATGCGCATGGTGGGCATGACGCCATTTATCAAACGCTTGTTGATCAAGCACGCACTCGGCTGAGGCAATCTCAGCGGGTTTGTGGTTTTTCGGGGTTCCAGGAGTCGTTATGTCGTTTCGTATTCGGGTGGCGGCCATCGCCTCTGCGGTGGCAGTGGCAGCCATTGGCGCGGGCTATGTATTGAGCGCCGGTGCCGCCGAGCCCGCTTTGGACAAGGTCAAGGCCACGGTACAGAAGGCCCTGGGCCCGAACGTGGAGATCAAAAGCGTCACCAAGTCGCCGCTGGCTGGCCTGTACGAAATCAACCTCGGCAGCCAGGTCGTCTATAGCGATGCCACTGGCCGCTACGTGCTCAACGGCGACCTGCTTGATACGCAGACCGCCACCAACCTCACACAAGAGCGCCTGGCCGAGCTGAACCGCGTGAAGTGGTCCGACCTGCCGCTGGACCGCGCCGTGAAGTGGGTCAAGGGCAACGGCGCACGCAAGATCGCCGTGTTCTCCGATCCGAACTGCCCGTACTGCCACAAGCTAGAGCAGATGCTCACGCAGGTCGACAACGTCACCGTCTACACCTTCCTGTTCCCGATCCTGTCGGAAGACTCGAACACCAAAGCCAAGCAGATCTGGTGCTCCGCCGACCGTGCCAAGGCCTGGCGTGACTGGATGACCGCCAAGACCGCCCCGGGCGGCGCCGGCACCTGCGACACACCGCTGGAAGCCAACCTGAAGCTTGGTCAGCAACTGAACGTGACTGGCACGCCGGCCATCATCTTCCCGGACGGCACTCGGGCCCCCGGCCTGATCGACGCGGCCACGCTGGAGCGCAAGTTCGCCGCGCTCAAGAAGTCGTAATTCGCACGAAGGAAGCGCCGGTCGATCCGGCGCTTTTTCTTTGGGCGCTCGCATTCACCACACCCTCGGAGACTTGGCATGTCGTTTCGCGCGCTGATGCTGGAAAAGCAGGATGACGGGTCGCTGGCCCACATCGTTGACCTCGACGACGCGGCGTTGTCCACGCCCGAAGCGCTTGCCAACGACGTGACCGCTGGCGACGTGCTGATCCGCGTGGACTGGTCGACCATCAATTACAAGGACGGCCTTGCCATCACCGGCAAAGGCCCCGTCGTGCGCAAATGGCCGATGGTGGCCGGTATCGACGGTGCGGGCGTCGTGCTCGAATCTACGCACCCGGATTGGCGGACGGGCGATGCGGTCGTGCTCAACGGCTGGGGCGTCGGCGAGACGCACTGGGGTTGCCTTGCCCAGCAGGCGCGGCTTTCCGGCGATTGGCTGGTGGCATTGCCGGCAGGGCTCGACGCCCGGCAGGCCATGGCGATCGGCACGGCAGGCTACACGGCGATGCTGTCGGTGCTGGCGCTGGAGCGCGCCGGCGTGAAACCCGGCGATGGCGAGGTGCTGGTGACCGGCGCGTCGGGCGGCGTGGGCTCGATCGCCATCGCGCTGCTCGGCAAGCTGGGCTACCGCGTGGTGGCGTCCACCGGCAAGACGAACGAGGCCGATTTTCTGCAGGCACTGGGCGCGAAGGATGTCATCGACCGTGCCGAGCTTGCCGCCCCGGGCAAGCCGCTGCAGAAAGAACGCTGGGCGGCAGTGGTCGATTCGGTGGGCTCGCATACGCTCGTCAATGCCTGTGCACAGGTGCGCTATGGCGGCGTGGTCACGGCGTGCGGGCTGGCACAGGGCATGGATTTTCCGGCCACGGTGGCGCCGTTCATCCTGCGCGGCGTGACGCTGCACGGGATCGACAGCGTGATGGCGCCGCGTGCGTTGCGCCAGACCGCGTGGCAGCGCCTGGCCGCCGATCTGCTGCCCGATCGCCTGGCCGCCATCACGCGCGAAGTGACGCTCTCAGGGGCCATCGACGCCGCACACGACATCATGGCCGGCAAGATGCGCGGGCGCGTCGTGGTCGACGTCAACCGATAGGCTGGCAGGCGGGTTTGCGGACGATTTGCCTTCGGCAGCGTGGGACGGCAACGCTACAATGTCCGCCATGAAGCCGATCCGCTACACCATCGCCCCCGCCGCGCCCGAGGCGCACGTTTTCACCGTCACCGTCACGGTTGACGCGCCCGACAGCCAGGGCCAGCGTTTTTCGCTGCCGGCATGGATTCCGGGCAGCTACATGATCCGAGAGTTCGCACGCAACATCGTGCGGATCGAGGCATCGTCCGCCCACAGGCCGGTGCGTCTGACCAAGGTCGACAAGCACACGTGGTGGGCCGCACCGTGCACCGGACCGCTGACGATTTCCTACGACGTCTATGCGTGGGACTTGTCGGTGCGCGCCGCGCATCTGGACGCCACGCACGGTTTCTTCAACGGCACGTCGGTGTTCCTGCGCGTGGAAGGCGCGGATGACCAGCGTTGCCTCGTCGACATCCAGCCGCCCGCCGGAGATGCCTACCGCGGCTGGCGCGTGGCCACCGCGCTGCGCGAAGCGACCGGCCGCGTTCAGGGCAAGGCTGGCGCCAAGCGCTACGGCTTTGGCTGGTACGAAGCGGCCAATTACGATGAACTGATCGACCACCCGGTCGAGATGGGCACGTTCGAGCTAGTGTCGTTCGAAGCCTGCGGCGCACAGCACGACGCCGTCTTTACCGGCCGGGTGCCGAATCTCGATCTGGAACGCATCGCCCGCGACTTCAAGCGCATCTGCGAAGCGCAGATCCGCCTGTTCGAGCCGCACACCGCCACGGCGCCGTTCCTCGACAGCAACCACCGCTACGTCTTCATGACGATGGTCACCACCGACGGCTACGGCGGCCTCGAGCATCGCGCCAGCACCGCATTGATGTGCGCGCGCAATGACTTGCCCGTGACCGGCCGCGACGAGACCACCGAGGGCTATCGTACCTTCCTTGGCCTCGTCAGCCATGAGTATTTCCACACCTGGAACGTCAAGCGCATCAAGCCGGCCACCTTCGTGCCGTACGCGCTCGACCGCGAGGTCCACACACCGCTGCTGTGGCTGTTTGAAGGGTTCACCAGCTACTACGACGACCTGATGCTGGTGCGCTCAGGCCTGATCTCCGAAGCGCAATATCTGGAGATGCTCGGCAAGACGTGGAATGGTGTGCTGCGCGGCAGCGGCCGACTGAAGCAGAGCGTGGCCGAAAGCTCGTTCGATGCGTGGACGAAGTATTACCGCCAGGACGAGAACGCGCCCAATGCCATCGTCAGCTACTACACCAAGGGCTCTCTGGTGGCGCTGGCACTGGACCTGACGATCCGCACGCAGACCCACGGCGAACGTTCGCTCGACGACGTGATGCGTGCCCTGTGGGTGACGTACGGCCGCGATTTCTACGCCGCCGGCCACACGCAGCGCGGCGTGACCGAAGCCGGGTTGATCACCTTGATGGAAGAGACCACCGGTGTGCGCCTGCGCACGCTGGTCCGCCAGTTGAGCGAAGGCCGCGACGACCCGCCGCTGCCGGCGCTCTTCAAGGCGATGGGCGTGAGCGCCACGCGCAAGGCAGCCGACGCGGCGCTCGCGCTGGGCGTCAAGACCGCCGCTGAGAACGGCTTCGTCAAGCTGCAGCAGGTCTTCGATGGCAGCCCCGCGCAGCGCGGCGGGTTATCTGCCGGCGATCTGATCGTTGCGGTGGATGGCCTGCGTGTGCCGGCCGGCCAGCTCGACAAGACACTCACGCGCCATCGCGCCGGCGATACCGTGCCGGTACACGTGTTCCGCCGCGACGAACTGATGACGCTGAACGTGACGCTTGCCGCGGATGCGACGCCGCAGTTCACACTGGCGCTGGCCACGGAGCCCTCGCCGCTGCGCTCGGCGTGGCTGGGCAAGCGGGCGGCTGCGCGCAAGGTGGCGCGCGGCAAGTCGGCCTGACGCGCGCCGCCTGATCCGATGGATTACGTCCACGATCCACGCACCTTTCTCTATAGCCATTACGTCTCGCGCGGCATCCGTACTGCCACGGGCGTGATCGGCTTGACGCTGCTCGCACTGCTGGTGATGGACTTGCAGGGCGCGATGGTGGTGTCGATCGGTGCGCTTTGCACCAGCCTCATGGATTTGCCCAGCCCGCTGCGGCACAAGTTCAACGAGATGATGGCGTGCGTGCTCCTGACGACCGCCGTCACGTTTCTCGTGGCAGTGGTGACGCCATACGCGATCCTGCCGGCCGTGATCGTGGTGGTGAGCTTTCTGGCGGGGCTCATGGTGGCGTACGGCAACAAGACGATGCCGCTGCAGTTTGCGGCGCTGTTCGTCATGACGCTCACCTTTACCGAGGAATTCGCCTTTCGCGAAGCCGTAGAGCACACGTTGCAGTTCTTCCTCGGCGCCATCGGCTACATGGCCTTTGCGATGGCAGTGGCGTGGGGCCAGCGGCGACGCATCAAAGAACAGGTGCTGGCCGAATGCCTGTACGAACTGGCCGTGTACGTGGAATGCAAAGCCGGCTTTTACGACGCATCCAAGGATTTCGACGAGCAGTTCAATGCGCTCGTGCGTCAGCAGATTTCGGTGGCCGACAAGCAGCAGGTGGCACGCGATTTCGTGTTCCGCGATAACCGCACCGCCAGCGACGGGCGCCTCGTGCAGATCCACATGCGGATGCTCGACATCTACGAGTACCTGCTGTCGTCCAACACCGATTACACCGTGCTGCGCCAATGGCTGGCCGATGCCGAGGTGTTGCGTCTGCTGCGCGAGTTGATCGAGCGCATGCGCCTGGACATCGAAGGCGTCGCCTATGCCGTCGGCCGGGATCGGCCATCGCCTACGCCGATGTCGTACGACAAGGAGATGGCCGCCATTGAGGCAGCGCTGCTCGAACTCCAACGCGACCACCATGGCGTGCCAATCGAAGCCATTGCGGCGCTGGAAGAATCGGTGGCCACGGTGCGCGGCGCGATCCGCCTGATGGCGCAGTTGCATGCCGCCACCGACACGCAGGTCGAGCCGTCGCAGGTGCTGCTGCGCCCGGACATGACGCCGTTCCTCACACGCCAGAAATACGAACTGCGTCTGGTGCTTGAAGAACTGACTTGGCGGTCTCCGGTGCTGCGCTTTGCGTTGCGCATCTCGATGGCGGTGGCTGCCGGGTTGTGGATCGCCGACCACCTGCCATATGCGTCGCACGGCTACTGGGTCTTGCTGACCATTGTCGTGATCCTCAAGCCGACGTTCAGCATGACGCGCCAGCGCAATTTCGATCGTGTGCTTGGCACACTCATCGGCTGCGTGATCGCGGCGGTGATTCTGCGCTTCACCCATTCGACGTGGATCCTGATGGGTGTGTTGTACCTGTCGACGGCGGCCAGCGCGGCGTTCGTCACCGTGCGCTACCGCTACACGGCCATTGCGGCGTGCGTGCAGGTGCTTATCCAGATCAACCTGCTGCTGCCAGGCAGCAAGGGCGCCATTGGTGAACGGCTGGTCGACACGCTGATCGGCGCGGCCATCGCCACCGCCTTCAGCTACGTGTTGCCCGCGTGGGAATATCGCAACCTGCCCAAGCTGGTGGACGACGTGCTGCGCACCAACCGGCGCTTTATTGAGGCCGCGCGCGAGCTGCTGCTCGGCACGCTCAAGGATGATTTCGCCTATCGCGTGCAGCGCAAGCAATTCATGGAATCGCTCACGGGGCTGATCTCGGCCTTCGCGCGCATGCTGGACGAGCCCAAGAGCCGCCACCGCGCCGTCGACAACCTCAACCGCTTCATCGTCCAGAACTACTTGGTGGCCGCGCATGTGGCGGCGGTGCGCATCTTGATGCGTCAGCGCGCGCGGGAACTGGACGAAGCTGACACCCGCGCGCTGGTCGAGCAGACCGCCGAAGCCGCGCTCGAAAGCCTTGCCCGCGCCAAGGAGCGTTTCGACCAAGCCGTGCATGAAGGCGGTTGGGGCGTGCGTCCGCGCGATACGCAAGAGTTGGGCGCTGCGGATTTCGCCGATAAATCCGCCCGTTCCCGCATGGTCGATGCGGCAGCAGAATCGGATTCGCTATCGGCGATGCACTTGCTGGAGCGGCGCCTGCAGGCGCTGCGGGCCGATACGGCCAAGATTGCATTGCGCTGCGGGGCGCTCGGACGCGCGCTGCGTATTTCGAAGGACTAGCGCGGCTGGTGGCTGAAAGGCTTCGCACGGGCGGCGATTTTCCACCGCGACTGCGCTGAGCCCTGGACCTTCGACGACGGGGCTCAGAGAGCCGACGTCCAGCTACAGACAGTCGACTTCCAGTATCCGAGCGTCAAAGGTCAGCCTCAGAGGGCCAGAGTTGAGTCTCGGAGGGCCGACGATGGGCCTCGGAGAGCCAAAGGGTCGTGCCTCAGAGAGTCGAAGCCGGGCCTCGGAGATTCAACGTTGAGTCCTGGAGCGCCGAACCCGGCTTCCAGACACTCAAAGCCGACGCTCGGGGGCTCGTCGATGGGGCCGCATGGCCCGCGCGGCTCAAGCGGCCTGCGGTTTCAGCCAGTCGATGGTGGGTTGGTGCTGTGCCGCCAGCCAATCGTTGGCCGTCTTGAAATGCCCGCATCCCAAAAACCCCCGATGCGCCGAAAGCGGCGACGGGTGCGGCGCCTCCAGCACCAGATGCCCATCCGACAGCAGCGCGCGCTTGGCCTGCGCGTGGCTGCCCCACAGCATGAACACGCGCTTGTGGCCGATGCGCGCCAGTTGCTCCAGCAGGCAATCGGTAATGCGTTCCCAGCCGCGCTTGGCGTGGCTCGCGGCTTGGCCTTGCTCGACGGTCAGCACCGTGTTCAGCAGCAGCACGCCTTGCTGTGCCCAGCCCTCCAGGTTGCCGGACGAGCCTGGCAGCTTGCAGCCGAATTCCGCTTCGATTTCCTTGTAGATGTTGCGCAGGCTCGGTGGCACACGCACACCGGCCGGCACCGAGAACGCCAAGCCGTGCGCCTGCGGAATCTCGCGGCCATCGACGGTGCCCGTGCCGTGATACGGGTCCTGGCCGAGAATGACGACGCGCACATCGTCCACCGAGGTCAGGTGCAGCGCACGGAAGACATCCGTCGGAAAGATCGGCTTGCCCGCCGCGCGCTCGCCATCGACGAAGGCGCACAACTCGGGCCAGTTGGTCTGCGCAATGCAAGGCGTCAGCACGGCCTTCCAGTCGGCGGGCAGTGCGTCGAATTGCCTCGCCAGCGGGATGAAATTCCCAGCGGGGGTGTCCACCGCGGGTTCATCGAAGAGCGCGGCCTGCGCTGGATTGGCGCGTCGCGTCATGTCTGGCCCCCGATGGCTTTCGCGCGCAACTGGTAGCCGCGTTGCGCCTTGCTGATGTCGAGCGGCGTGAGTCCGGTCACGGCGGTGCGCAGCGTCTCGGTCCAGGCATGCAGTCGCTCGGCAATTGCGTCTTCGCTGAGCGTGCTGTCAGCGGCCGGCTTCCACTCCAGTTCCAGTTCGTCGATCGGCTCGCGCGCTTGTGTGCCGGGGATTAGGATGGCGCCGGCGTCCAGCGCGATCTCGATCTCACAGCCATCTGCTGCGACATGCCACAGGCGGCGCGTGAAATCGGTGCGGAACAGCGGCGCAAGCGCAGCTGCGTGTGGCCGAACATAATCGGCGGCTTCAGCGGCGTTGTGGGCGACGAAGGCATCGACCGACAGCACATCGTTCTGCAGCGGCACCTCCCATTCGTGGCGGGCGCTCAAACCGGACGTACTCACTGCTGCGGTCTTCAGCGTTTGCAGCCATTGACTGCCCTGACGGCGCACGCGCAACGCGGCGCGATTGCGTGCCAGCGCCTGGTCGGGTGTGTCGTAGTAGACGTTCGCCAATTCCACCGACCCGGCCGCCTTCGCATTGGCGTCCAGCCAGCCGACCAGTGCGTCGTGCGTGCCGGCCGCAACGGCCAGCTTCAGTTCAATCTCACGGGCCATGGCGTGGCGCTCAGGCAAACAGGCGGGCCAGTTCGGCGCCCGGGTCGTCTGCGCGCATGAAGGCTTCGCCGACGAGGAACGCGTTGACGGCGGCGGCGCGCATCTTGCGCACGTCGTCGGGCGTGAGGATGCCGGATTCCGTGACGACGATGCGATCGTGCGGCATGTGCTTGAGCAGGTCGAGCGTGGTGTCGAGCGAGGTCTCAAACGTGCGCAGGTTGCGGTTGTTCACGCCCACCAGCGGCGTTTGCAGACGCAGCGCGCGGTCCAGCTCATGGCCGTCGTGCACTTCCACCAGCACGTCCAGGCCGAGTTCGAGCGCGCACGCTTCGAGTTCGACCATCAGGCCCTGATCCAGCGCAGCAACGATCAGCAGGATGCAGTCCGCGCCCCACGAGCGCGCTTCGTACACCTGGTACAGGTCGACCATGAAATCCTTGCGCAGTGCCGGCAGCGTGCAGGCGGCGCGGGCTTCGCGCAGGTAATCGGCGTGGCCCTGGAAGAACTGCTCGTCGGTCAGGACCGACAGGCACGCGGCGCCGTGCTCCGCATAGCTGCGGGCGATGTCGGCGGGCTTGAAGTTCGGACGCAGCACGCCCTTGGACGGCGACGCCTTTTTCACCTCGGCGATGACGGCGGCGTTGCCGGCGGCGATCTTTTCGCGCATCGCCTTGGCAAAGCCGCGGGGGCCGAGCGCGCTGTCGTTGCGGTTGGCTTCAGCTTCGGCACGCACGCTGGCGAGGTCGCGGTGCTTGCGCGCGGCGGCCACTTCTTCGGCCTTCACGGCCAGGATTTTCTGCAGGATGTCGGACATATCAGGCTTTGAACTGGTTGGTGACGCGCACGAGTTCGTCGAGCTTGGCACGCGCTGCGCCGGAGGCGATCGCCTCGCGGGCCAGCTTCATGCCGTCGCCGATTGAACCGGCGATGTTGGCTGCGTACAGCGCCGCGCCCGCGTTGAGCGACACGATTTCGCGCGGGGTGCCGGGCTTGTTTTCCAGCGCGTCGATCAGCATGGCTTTGGACTCTTCCGCGTCGGCCACTTTCAGGCTGCGGTTGGAGACCATCTGCATGCCGAAGTCCTCCGGGTGGATTTCGTATTCGGTCACCACGCCGTCTTTGAGTTCCCCGACGAGCGTGGCGGCACCCAGCGAGACCTCGTCCATGCCGTCCTTGCCGTAGACGACCACGGCGTGCTTGGCGCCCAGGCGCTGCATCACACGCACCTGAATGCCGACCAAGTCCGGGTGGAACACGCCCATCAGGATGTTCGGCGCGCCGGCCGGGTTGGTCAGCGGCCCGAGGATGTTGAAGATCGTTCGCACGCCCAGTTCCTTGCGGATCGGGGCGACGTTCTTCATGGCGGGGTGGTGATTAGGCGCAAACATGAAACCGATGCCTGCCGTCTCGATGGATTCGGCCACCTGCTCGGGCGTGAGCATGATGTTGACGCCCAGCGCTTCGAGCACATCGGCGCTGCCCGACTTGGAGCTGACGCCGCGCCCGCCATGCTTGGCGATGCGCGCGCCGGCCGCTGCCGCCACGAACATCGAGGCGGTGGAGATGTTGAACGTGTTGGCGCCGTCGCCGCCCGTGCCGACGATGTCGACAAAGTGATCGGACACCTCAGCGGGCACATCGACCTTGGTGGCGAATTCGCGCATGACGGTGGCAGCGGCCGCGATTTCGCCGATGGTCTCTTTTTTGACGCGCAGCCCCATGGTGAGGGCGGCTGCCATGACGGGCGACATCTCGCCGCGCATGATGAGCCGCATCAGGTGCAGCATTTCGTCGTGGAAAATTTCCCGATGTTCGATACAGCGGACGAGCGCTTCTTGCGGAGTGATGGACATGGTCGTTCCGTATTCAGTTGGGCGCTGCCGTTGCCGCAGCCGGGGTGACCGGCTGTGCGGCGTCGCGCAAGGCGCCGATGCGCTCACGCGAGAGATCGGCCTCACACGCGGCTTCTGCCAGTTCGGCATCGGGCGCATTGCGGGCCAGGCGGCGGGACAGGTCGCATTCGGCCTGCCGGTAGAGTTGGTGTGCGCGCACGGTGCGGTCGAATGCCATGGCGACGCCGCGGTCCGTGCCTTTGTTGGCAGCGATACGGGCGCGGAGCGCGGTGCGGCGTGTCGATTCTGCAGACGCCAGTTCCGTTTGCGCCGCCTTGCGTGCGGTCTGCACGCATTGGGCGACGTTGCCGGCCTCAGGCTGAGCGGCTCGGCAGGCTTCCAGCGTACCGGCCATCGCCGGCAGGCTTGCCGTCATCGCCAGCGCCACCGCGCACGCGCCGCGCATCAGACGCGTTCCTTCAGGAAGTTGGCAAGCAGCGCGTGGCCATGTTCCGATAGGATCGATTCCGGGTGGAATTGCACACCTTCGACGGGCAGCGTCTTGTGGCGCACGCCCATGATTTCACCGTCTTCCGTCCAGGCGGTGATTTCCAGGCAGTCCGGCAGCGTTTCGCGCTCGATCGCCAGCGAGTGATAGCGCGTCACCTTGAAATGCCGCGGCAGGTTGGCGAACACGCCCACGCCGGTGTTTTCGATGGTGCTGACCTTGCCGTGCATCACCTTCTGCGCGCGGATTACGCGCCCGCCGAACGCATCGGCAATCGCCTGGTGCCCGAGGCACACGCCCAGGATGGGCACGCGCCCCGCAAAGTGCTTGAGCGCCGGAACCAGGATGCCGGCTTCCGTCGGCGTGCACGGGCCGGGCGACAGGCAGATGCGCTCCGGGTTCAGCTTTTCGATCTCTTCGATCGTGATCTCGTCGTTGCGCACCGTGTGCACATCCTGGCCGAGTTCGCCGAAGTACTGGACGATGTTGTAGGTAAAGGAGTCGTAGTTATCGAGCATCAGCAGCATGGTGTTCTCCTTGACCTCAGAAATCGGCGTCGAGGCCGTCTTGCACTTGCTCAGCCGCACGCAGCACGGCGCGCGCCTTGTGTTCGGTTTCCCTCCATTCGGCATCCGGGTCCGAATCGGCCACCACGCCGGCGGCGGCCTGCACGTAGAGATTGCCGTCCTTGATGATGCCGGTGCGGATGGCGATGGCCAGGTCCATCTCGCCCGAGAACGACAGGTAACCGACCGCGCCGCCGTAGATGCCACGCTTGACCGGCTCCAGCTCGTCGATGATCTCCATCGCCCGCACCTTGGGTGCACCCGAGAGCGTGCCGGCCGGGAAGGTCGCGCGCAGCACGTCCATGTTGGTCATGCCGGGCTTCAGGCGGCCCTCGACGGAACTGACGATGTGCTGCACGTGCGAATACTTCTCGATGACCATCTGGTCCGTCACCTTGACGGAGCCGATTTCGGCAATGCGGCCGATGTCGTTGCGCGCCAGGTCGATCAGCATGACGTGCTCGGCGATTTCCTTCGGGTCGTTGAGCAGTTCGGTGGCCAGTTCGGCATCGCGCTCGGGCGTGCTGCCGCGCGGACGGGTGCCTGCCAGCGGGCGGATGGTGACGATGCGGGCGGACTCGTCCGCGCCGTTGCCGTTGTTTTCAGCAGCCGGCACACGACGCTCTTCCTGGCGCACCAGGATTTCGGGCGACGCGCCGACGATCTGCATGTCGCCGAAGTTGTAGAAGTACATGTACGGCGACGGGTTCAGCGAGCGCAGCGCGCGGTACAGCGAAAGCGGTGCGTCGCGGAACGGCTTGACCAGGCGCTGACCGATCTGCACCTGCATCATGTCGCCGGCGGCGATGTATTCCTTGGCCTTGAGCACGGCGGTGATGTAGTCCGCCTTGTCGAACTCGCGGATGGTGTCGGTGCGCACCGACGGCGACGTCACCGGCACATCCACCGGCTGGTGCAGCTTCGTGCGCAGCGCGCGCAGGCGCTGTTTGGCGCGTGAATAGGCCTCGGGCTTGGACGGATCGGCGTAGACGATGAGGTAGAGCTTGCCCGACAGGTTGTCGATCACGGCCAGCTCTTCGCACAGCATGAGCTGGATGTCGGGCAGTTGCAGATCGTCGGGCGGAGCGGTTTCAGCCAGGCGGGGCTCGATGAAGCGCACGGCGTCGTAGCCGAAATAACCAGCCAGGCCACCGCAGAACCGCGGCAGGCCCGGGCGCAGCGCCACTTTCTGACGGCGCTCGAACGCGGCAATGAAGTCCAGCGGATTGCCGTCGTGCGTTTCCACCACCTTGCCGTCGGTCACCACCTCGGTGTGGTTGCCCTTGACGCGCAGCAGCGTGTGCGCGTGCAGGCCAATGAAGGAGTAACGCCCGAAGCGCTCCCCGCCCACCACCGATTCCAGCAGGAACGTATGCGTGCCGCGGTCGTGCGATTGCGCCAGCTTCAGATACAGCGACAGCGGCGTCTCCAGGTCGGCCAATGCCTCGGCAATCAGCGGAATACGGTTGTAGCCCTGGTCGGCCAGCGATTTGAATTCGAGTTCGGTCATGAGCGGTCAGGTCGATTCGCCAGGCGGGCGGTTGCGCGCCCATCGGCATGCGTTCGCTCCACGGCAAACGCAAGAGCGTCAATGATGCCGTCGGAACGTTAGCAGAACATCAGGGATGGGAACGCGCGAACGTCGTAAAAGCGACCGTGCGATCCCGCAAGGGTCGTCCGCAGCCGATAGCGGGCCAGCGGAAGACCGGCGGGCGGTCAGCGTTTGGGGCAGGAGATGCGAGGGTGGTTCGGGAGGCGCGTTCGTGACGCGCCAGAGTGCCAAAACCGAGGAAGAACGATCAGCAGCCGTGCAAACGCTCACGCCCGGACGAGGGCGTGCCAGGGCCGCCAGGGCCAGGCCCCCCGGTCACCACCAGCGTCGACGCGTTTGCGATTCAGGAACATGGATCGTCAGTTGGAAGCGGCAGAGACGATGCTGTGTGGCTCTGCATAGGGCCGGATCAGCTCAGCTGCCGCAAAAAGTGTGTCGACTATAGCATCGGCTCCTGCGCCCTGTATAGGCTGGCCGTGGTTGTAGCCATACGGAACCGCCAGCACGCGCATGCCGGCAGCACGGGCCGCGCGGGCGTCGTTTTCCGAGTCGCCAATGGCCACGATTTCAGCCGGTGTCACGCCAAGTGCCTCCGCCACCCGCAGCATGGGGTACGGATCGGGCTTGCGATATTGGAAGGCGTCACCCGGGTAGACGAGGTCGAAGTACGTGTTCAGACCGAGCTGCGCTAGAAGCGGCTGCGTGAAGTCGTGTGGCTTGTTCGTCACGCAAGCGAGAGCGAGGCCCATGTCGCGCAATGCAGCCAGCCCCTCGCGCACGCCCTCATAGACGTTCACGTGTTGACCGTTGATGGCGATGTAGGCGCGCTGGTACGCCTCCAGCCCCTCCGCAAAGCGGCTGTTGGCCTGGGCCGGCGGCAAGCGCGCATCCAGCACGCGCCGCACGAGGTTTTCAGAGCCTTTACCGACGTAGCCGACAACTTCTTCGGCGGGCATGTCAGGCGCGGCGCCAAGTGCCTCCAGCATTGCGTTGATGGCGGCGTGGAAGTCGCCCGCTGTGTCGACCATCGTCCCGTCCAGGTCGATGATGACAGCGCGGACGGGGCCGGCGGGTAGCGCGCCCGTCGTCATGCCAGGGGTGCCAGCGCTTGGCGCAGCGCGCCCACGGTGCCGCGGTAGCCGCCGTCCGCATCCGGCTTGCCGAACACGGCCGAACCCGCGACGAAGGTGTCAGCGCCGGCTTTGGCAATCTCAGCGATGTTGTCCGCCTTCACGCCGCCGTCGATCTCAAGCAGGATCTTGCGGCCGGTCTTGTCCTGGTATGCGTCGAGCTTCTGGCGAACGGCGCGCAGCTTGTTCAGCGCTTCCGGAATGAACGATTGGCCGCCAAAGCCCGGGTTGACCGACATGATGAGCACCATGTCCAGGCGATCCATCACATGATCCAGATAGTGCAGCGGCGTAGCCGGGTTGAAGACGAGGCCAGCCTTGCAGCCGTTGTCGCGGATCAGCGCCAGCGAGCGGTCGATGTGCTCCGAAGCTTCCGGGTGAAACGTGATCAGGTCAGCGCCGGCTTTGGCAAAGTCCGGGATGATGCGGTCGACGGGGCTGACCATCAGGTGCACGTCGATCGGCACCGGCTTGCCGTCCTTTTGCGCGTGCGGGCGGATCGCCTCGCAGACCAGCGGCCCGACCGTCAGGTTCGGCACATAGTGGTTGTCCATCACGTCGAAATGGATCCAGTCGGCGCCCGATTCGAGCACGCGGCGCACTTCTTCGCCAAGGCGGGCGAAGTCGGCGGACAGGATGGACGGGGCGATGCGGAAACCGGACGGATCGATGGCTGCGGACATGTTGGGAGACGGATAAGGCGCGCAGATGCGCAAAGGAGGCCGCTATTTTAGCCGGATCGGCCGTCTGTCCGCGCCTTGCCGCTGCCACAGCCATGCCGCACAATGGGCGCCAATTCTGATTGTGGATCGACATGCCGAGCTACGAACTCACCGTCCAGGTCCGGACGCGCTATTTGCCGGAGCAATCCGAGCCGGAGCAGGGCAGCTACGCCTTCGCCTACACCATCACCATCCGCAACACCGGTGACGTGCCGAGCCAGCTTATTTCCCGCCACTGGCTGATTACCGACGCCGACGAGCAGGTGCAGGAAGTGAACGGCCTGGGCGTGGTTGGCCACCAGCCGCTGCTGCCACCGGGCGAATCCTTCGAATACACGAGCTGGGCGACCATCAAGACACCCGTGGGCACGATGCGCGGCGAATACTTCTGCGTGGCCGAAGACGGTCACCGCTTCGAGGCGCCCATCCCCGAATTTGCGCTGGTGATGCCGCGCATGCTGCACTGATCGGGAATCAGGGCGCGTCGGATTTGGCTGCTTGCGAATCTTTCGAGGCGCCGGCGGTCGATTCCGAAGGCTTGGCAGCGTCGCTGTGGCGCGACGGGTGTTCGGGCGGCGCGCGCAGGGGGCGCGGGTGCTTCTTGGCGCCCGACATCGTCCAGATCACGATGAAGATCAGCAGGAACAGCGCCACGCCGGCCTCCAGGCCGAACAGCATCATCGGATGGTTTTCAAAGAATTCGCTCATGGTCGACGACGGGAAGCTCGGGTGCGAGGCATTGTAGCCAAGCCCGCGGCCGCATCGGACAGGATGGAACACGCATGACAGCAGCAACCTTGAACGCACCGACTCGGGCTCGCAACGCTCTGCACCGCCGATGGGCTGCGCGGTTCGGTTCTCTGGCCGCAGCCCTGGTCACCGCAATGCTGGCAGCCTGCACGAGCGGGCCGCCGCCGCGCGTCGAAACGCCGCAAGCGCCCACCGGCACGCTCGGCGGCCATCTGGCCCCCGCCGCGTGGGCTGATGTGTCCGGCTGGACTGCCGATGACCTCGCCTCCGCCTGGCCCGCACTGCAATCGAATTGCCAGGCGATGAAGCGCCGCGCCGAATGGTCGCGCGCGTGTACCGCCGGTTTGATGGTCGATGCCAGCGATCCGATCGCCATGCGCGTCTTCTTTGAAGACAACTTCACGCCGTATCGGGTTGTGAAGGACGACGGCACCGACAGTGGTCTCATCACCGGTTACTACGAACCGCTGCTGCGCGGCTCGCGCACCCGCCACGGGGCCTATCAGACGCCGCTGTACCGCATGCCCGCAGCGTGGCGCGGCAAGACGCTGCCGGCCCGCGCGCAATTGATCCGCAGTCCGGCGCTCCAGGGCCAAGAGATTGTCTGGGTGGACGACCCGGTCGAAGCGGCGTTCCTGCAGATCCAGGGTTCGGGCCAGGTTCAGTTGGAAGAGGGCGGCATCATGCGCCTGGGCGTGGGCGGGACCAATAATCAGCCGTTCCGCTCGTTCGCCCGCTGGTTGCTCGACATGGGTGAAATCACACCGGTGCAGGCGACCATGCAGGGCATCAAGGCCTGGGCACGCGCCAATCCGGGCCGCGTCGAGGAGATGCTCAACATCAACCCGCGCTACGTTTTCTTTGCAGAGACGCCTGGCAACACGGGTGGCCCGATCGGCAAGCTCGGCGTGCCACTCACGGACGAGCGTTCGATTGCCGTGGACCCGACTTACATTCCGCTGGGCTCCCCAGTGTTTCTGTCGACAACCAAGCCGCTGTCGACCGATCCCATCCAGAAACTCGTTTTTGCGCAGGACGTAGGCTCAGCCATTCGCGGCGCCGTGCGTGCTGATTATTACTTCGGCCATGGCGATGCCGCGGGCGATCTGGCTGGGCGCATGAAGCAGGCGGGCCGCCTTTGGGTGCTCGTGCCGAAGGGTGGCAGCGTGGGCGTTGCCGCCCGCTAAGACGAGGGACTAACCGCGTCGCAAGTCCACCACGCGGCGCGCCTTGCCGACTGAGCGCTCGATCCCGCCGCTGGCCAGCGTCTCGATCGCGGCTGTCACACCAATCAACGACTTGATGTCGTGCGCCAGTTGGCTGCTGGCAGATCGGGCTGCGTCAGCCGACGCGCCCAGCGCCGCCTCGATCCGCACCGTCAGCGTATCCAGCGGCCCTTCCTTGCCGAGCACGCATTGGTAGTGCGGCGAGAGTGCCGCGTGCTTCAGGATCAATTCTTCGATCTGCGATGGGAACACGTTTACGCCGCGCACGATCATCATGTCGTCGCAGCGGCCGGTGATTTTTTCCATGCGCCGGAAGCCCGGACGCGCCGTGCCCGGCAACAGACGCGTCAGATCGCGCGTGCGATAGCGCACCACGGGCATCGCTTCCTTGGTCAGCGACGTGAAGACCAGTTCGCCGAATTCGCCGTCGGGCAGCACTTCGCCCGTGTCCGGATCGATGATCTCTGGATAAAAGTGGTCTTCCCAGATGGTCGGGCCATCCTTGGTTTCGGCGCATTCGCTGGCCACACCTGGGCCCATCACTTCTGACAGGCCGTAGATATCGACCGCTGAAAGCCCCATGCGTGCTTCGATGGCGCTGCGCATCTCGGGCGTCCATGGCTCGGCGCCGAAGATGCCGATCTGCAGGCTCGACGCGGCCGGGTCCATCCCCTGGCGTTCGAACTCGTCGGCAATCGCCAGCATGTAGCTGGGCGTGACCATGATGATCTGCGGCTGGAAATCGGCGATCAGCTGCACTTGTCGCTCGGTCTGCCCCCCGCCGAACGGGATGGCCGTCAGCCCAGCGCGCTCCACGCCGTAATGCGCGCCCAGGCCGCCGGTGAAAAGCCCGTAGCCGTAGCTCACGTGGACCTTGTCGCCGCGCCGTGCCCCCGCCGCCCGAATCGAGCGCGCCACTAACCCGGCCCACGTATCGATATCCGCCAGCGTGTAGCCGACGACCGTGGGTTTGCCCGTCGTGCCCGACGACGCATGGATGCGCGCAATCCGATCCTGTGGCACCGCAAACATGCCGAACGGATAGTTGTCGCGCAGATCAGCCTTGGTCGTGAATGGAAATCTCGCCAGATCGGCAAGCGATCGCAAGTCCGACGGATGCACGCCCGCCGCGTCGAATTTGGCCCGGTACGCTGGCACGTTCTCATACGCATGCGCTAGGCTGTGTTTCAAGCGTTCAAGCTGCAACGCCTGGATGGCGTCGCGGCTGGCGGTCTCGATCGGATCGAGCGGCAGGTCGGTCGAGCGGGGGCGCATGCGGGTCTCCTCGGGACACCGTCATGCGGCGTCCTCTTGTGGTGGCGCGATCTCGGATCTTTATAACGATGGCGAGGCTAGACCTCGCTGCTGTCGGAAACGGGAATGACGTGGCCGCGAATCTGTGCGGACTTGCCGCGAAACATGGCGACCACCTCGCCGGCCTGATTTGTCACGCGCACGTCGTAGATGCCGTGACGGCCCGAAAGAACCTGCTCGATGGCTTCGGCGACCAGCACGTCGCCGCCGTGCGCCGGCCGCAGGAATTCCACGCTGCAGCCCGCCGCCACCGTGTTGTGGTTGTGACTGTTGCAGGCAAACGCGAAAGCCGAGTCCGCCAGCGTGAAGATCAGCCCGCCATGACACGTGCGATGGCCATTCAGGAATTCCGGCCGCACGGTCATGGATAAGCGGGCATAGCCGGGCCCGACCGCCTCCACGCGCATACCGAGCCAGCTAGTGCAGGCATCGGCGTCAAACATGCTCTTGCAGGCGGCTTCGGCGAGGGCCTGCGCATCGTGGAGGGCGGTCTCGGTCATGCAGATTCCTCTATTCGCCGGTGAAATGCGCCACGCGCTTGTTGAGGAACGCATCGACGCCCTCGGCGTAATCATGGGAGTTGCCGAGTTCGCGCTGGAGGTCGCGTTCCAGATCCAACTGCGCGTCGAGCGACTGAGTAGGCGCCGCATGCATCGCCCGCTTGATGGCGGCCAGCGCCCGCGTCGGCTGCTTCGCCAGATGGTCGGCCATGCAATTCACTTCGGTCATCAGGATCTTGGCGTCGTGATAAACGCCCCAGATCAGGCCCCAGGCGAGCGCCGTCTTGGCGTCGAGCTTTTCCCCCAACATCGCCAGCCCCATGGCCCGCGCCACGCCAATGCGCTGCGGCAGGAACCACGTTCCGCCCGAATCCGGCAGCAGCCCGATCTTTACAAAGGCCTGGAGGAAGCACGCATTCTCGGCGGCCATCACGATGTCGCACGCCAGCGCGAGGTTTGCGCCGGCGCCGGCGGCCACGCCATTCACGGCGGCAATCACCGGCAGGGGCATGGCACGCAGACGGCGCACCAGCGGGTTGAATTGCTCGTCGATGAGCTGGCCCAGGTCGGTCATCTGCCCGGGCGTGAAATTGAGTTCGGAAAGATCCTGCCCCGCGCAGAAGCCGCGTCCCGCTCCGGTCAGGATCAAAGCGCGGGCGCGCTGGCGCTCCACCTTGTCCAGCGCGTCGCGCAGTTCCTGGTGCATGCCGGCCGTGAAGCTGTTGAGCTGATCGGGCCGGTTCAGCGTGATGGTTGCCACGCGTTCATGCCAGTCAAGCAGAATGGTCGGGCTAGTCATCTTGTCTCCTCCTCGGTCATCGGTTCATTGATTAACCGACCGGTTGGTCGGCTAATATTACATCCATTCCAACTGGAGCTTCCATGTCCTACGAAAACATTCTGGTCGAAACGCGCGGCCGCGTCGGTCTTATTACGCTCAATCGTCCGAAGGCGCTCAATGCCCTCAACGATGCGCTCATGGATGAGCTTGGCGCCGCGCTGCTCACCTTCGATGCCGATGCCAACATCGGCGCCATCGTCATCACCGGCAGCGAAAAGGCGTTCGCCGCGGGCGCAGATATCGGCGCCATGGCCGACTACGACTTCGCCACCGTTTATAAGAACGAATACATCACACGCAACTGGGAAACCATCCGCCGCATCCGCAAGCCGGTGATTGCCGCGGTGGCCGGCTACGCGCTGGGCGGGGGCTGCGAGCTGGCCATGATGTGCGACATCATCCTCGCCGCCGACACCGCCAAGTTCGGCCAGCCGGAAATCAAGCTTGGCACCATGCCAGGCGCTGGCGGCACGCAGCGCCTGCCGCGCGCCGTCTCCAAGGCCAAGGCCATGGATCTCTGTTTGACCGCCCGCATGATGGGCGCTGAAGAAGCCGAGCGCGCCGGCTTGGTCTCGCGCGTCATCCCCGCCGACAAGCTGCTCGACGAAGCCATCCACGCCGCAGAAACCATTGCCGCTTTCTCGCTGCCCACGGTCATGATGATCAAAGAGTCGATCAATGCGGCCTACGAGACCTCGCTTAGCGAGGGCGTACATCTCGAGCGCCGCCTGTTCCACTCGACATTCGCCACGGAAGACCAGAAAGAGGGCATGCGCGCCTTCGTCGAGAAGCGCGCACCCGCGTTCAAGCACCAATAAGCACGAGGTAGCGGAGTGATCTCGGGAATACCCGAGTGATAGTCTCGGGTATCCTTGTCCCCTTTTTGCGCGTGCTTAGCGGCCGCAATCCTAGGCACAGACGGGGCTGGCGGCGATTCTTCACGAACGCGTCATCAACTCGTCACGACAAAGGTGTTGCCAACCTCCAAGAACCCGCCTATAGTTCGCCCCTCGCTGCAAACGACAGCGCCGAAACGAAAGCGACGGCGGGGTGGTTGAGGCGGTGGAGAAGTAGTGGTGGAGCGGGTTTGCGGTCGATTGGGTGGTTGGCGATTGGCTGGAAATTCAGGAGTAGTTGGCGGCGAGTTGATGATAAAAATTCTTCGACGAGTTGTTGACAGCGACGAAAAAGCTCTGCATAATCTCGTTTCTCTGCTGCAGACAACGCAGCGACGCGGTAAACAAAGTTGATCGCGAAGTTCTTTAACAAGCAAACAGCCGATAAGTGTGGGCGCTTAATACTGGGTGCGGCGGATTTCGATCCGCTAGCTAACAAGTAATGAAGTGCTCGCACAGAAGTAAGGTTTGAACGAAAGTTCAAGTCAGATTCTGAGAGTGAGCGACCGCTCGTAAAGAGCGAAAACAGCAGATTGAACTGAAGAGTTTGATCCTGGCTCAGATTGAACGCTGGCGGCATGCCTTACACATGCAAGTCGAACGGCAGCGGGGGAAAGCTTGCTTTCCTGCCGGCGAGTGGCGAACGGGTGAGTAATACATCGGAACGTGCCCTGTAGTGGGGGATAACTAGTCGAAAGATTAGCTAATACCGCATACGACCTGAGGGTGAAAGTGGGGGACCGCAAGGCCTCATGCTATAGGAGCGGCCGATGTCTGATTAGCTAGTTGGTGGGGTAAAGGCCCACCAAGGCGACGATCAGTAGCTGGTCTGAGAGGACGATCAGCCACACTGGGACTGAGACACGGCCCAGACTCCTACGGGAGGCAGCAGTGGGGAATTTTGGACAATGGGCGAAAGCCTGATCCAGCAATGCCGCGTGTGTGAAGAAGGCCTTCGGGTTGTAAAGCACTTTTGTCCGGGAAAGAAATGGCTCTGGTTAATACCTGGGGTCGATGACGGTACCGGAAGAATAAGGACCGGCTAACTACGTGCCAGCAGCCGCGGTAATACGTAGGGTCCAAGCGTTAATCGGAATTACTGGGCGTAAAGCGTGCGCAGGCGGTTGTGCAAGACCGATGTGAAATCCCCGAGCTTAACTTGGGAATTGCATTGGTGACTGCACGGCTAGAGTGTGTCAGAGGGGGGTAGAATTCCACGTGTAGCAGTGAAATGCGTAGAGATGTGGAGGAATACCGATGGCGAAGGCAGCCCCTGGGATAACACTGACGCTCATGCACGAAAGCGTGGGGAGCAAACAGGATTAGATACCCTGGTAGTCCACGCCCTAAACGATGTCAACTAGTTGTTGGGGATTCATTTCCTTAGTAACGTAGCTAACGCGTGAAGTTGACCGCCTGGGGAGTACGGTCGCAAGATTAAAACTCAAAGGAATTGACGGGGACCCGCACAAGCGGTGGATGATGTGGATTAATTCGATGCAACGCGAAAAACCTTACCTACCCTTGACATGCCACTAACGAAGCAGAGATGCATTAGGTGCTCGAAAGAGAAAGTGGACACAGGTGCTGCATGGCTGTCGTCAGCTCGTGTCGTGAGATGTTGGGTTAAGTCCCGCAACGAGCGCAACCCTTGTCTCTAGTTGCTACGAAAGGGCACTCTAGAGAGACTGCCGGTGACAAACCGGAGGAAGGTGGGGATGACGTCAAGTCCTCATGGCCCTTATGGGTAGGGCTTCACACGTCATACAATGGTGCATACAGAGGGTTGCCAAGCCGCGAGGTGGAGCTAATCCCAGAAAATGCATCGTAGTCCGGATCGTAGTCTGCAACTCGACTACGTGAAGCTGGAATCGCTAGTAATCGCGGATCAGCATGCCGCGGTGAATACGTTCCCGGGTCTTGTACACACCGCCCGTCACACCATGGGAGTGGGCTTTACCAGAAGTAGTTAGCCTAACCGCAAGGAGGGCGATTACCACGGTAGGGTTCATGACTGGGGTGAAGTCGTAACAAGGTAGCCGTATCGGAAGGTGCGGCTGGATCACCTCCTTTAAGAGCGTGCATCCGACGTTAGGCGTCCACACTTATCGGTTTGTTTGATGTTACAGCCAAGGGTCTGTAGCTCAGGTGGTTAGAGCACCGTCTTGATAAGGCGGGGGTCGTAGGTTCAAGTCCTACCAGACCCACCAAGTTACGGACGGTGGAAGTTGTTCTCTGCCGTGACTGGGGGATTAGCTCAGCTGGGAGAGCACCTGCTTTGCAAGCAGGGGGTCGTCGGTTCGATCCCGTCATCCTCCACCATTACCTTTTGGTTACCAAACGCAAGCATCGACGCTATGTCGATGGTGTTTGCGTTTGGCCTAGCCAAGACGAGCGTAAAAGTTCGGCTGTTCTTTAACAATATGGAATGTAGTAAAGGTGTCGCGGTGCGTTGATGAGACGCACACTAAAACGCGACACTGGGTTGTGATTGTATCAACCAGTATTACCAGAGCAATCGAAAGATTGTCTTGGAATACGGCACAACGCGAGAACTCAGCCTATAGCGAGACATACTCGTTATAGGGTCAAGCGAATAAGTGCATGTGGTGGATGCCTTGGCGATTACAGGCGATGAAGGACGTAGTAGCCTGCGAAAAGCTGCGGGGAGCTGGCAAACAAGCTTTGATCCGCAGATATCCGAATGGGGAAACCCGGCCCGAATGGGTCATCTGTTACTGAATACATAGGTAACAGAAGCGAACGCAGTGAACTGAAACATCTAAGTAGCTGCAGGAACAGAAATCAACCGAGATTCCCAAAGTAGTGGCGAGCGAAATGGGATCAGCCTTGTACTCTTTAGCAGTATTGTTAGCAAAGCGGAATGGAAAGTCCGGCCATAGTGGGTGATAGCCCCGTATGCGAAAACAGTATTGTGGAACTAGGTGTACGACAAGTAGGGCGGGACACGTGAAATCCTGTCTGAAGATGGGGGGACCATCCTCCAAGGCTAAATACTCGTAATCGACCGATAGTGAACCAGTACCGTGAGGGAAAGGCGAAAAGAACCCCGGGAGGAGTGAAATAGATCCTGAAACCGCATGCATACAAACAGTCGGAGCCTGGAAACGGGTGACGGCGTACCTTTTGTATAATGGGTCAGCGACTTACATTCAGTGGCAAGCTTAACCGATTAGGGAAGGCGTAGCGAAAGCGAGTCCGAATAGGGCGTTCAGTCGCTGGGTGTAGACCCGAAACCAAGTGATCTATCCATGGCCAGGTTGAAGGTGCGGTAACACGTACTGGAGGACCGAACCCACTAACGTTGAAAAGTTAGGGGATGAGCTGTGGATAGGGGTGAAAGGCTAAACAAACTTGAAATAGCTGGTTCTCTCCGAAAACTATTTAGGTAGTGCCTCGTGTCTCACCTTCGGGGGTAGAGCACTGTCATGGTTGGGGGTCTATTGCTGATTACCCCGCCATAGCAAACTCCGAATACCGAAGAGTGCAATCACGGGAGACAGACATCGGGTGCTAACGTCCGGTGTCAAGAGGGAAACAACCCAGACCGCCAGCTAAGGTCCCTAAATATTGCTAAGTGGGAAACGAAGTGGGAAGGCTAAAACAGTCAGGAGGTTGGCTTAGAAGCAGCCACCCTTTAAAGAAAGCGTAATAGCTCACTGATCGAGTCGTCCTGCGCGGAAGATGTAACGGGGCTAAGCAATATACCGAAGCTGCGGATGCACGTAAGTGCATGGTAGGAGAGCGTTCTGTAAGCCTGTGAAGGTGTCTTGTAAAGGATGCTGGAGGTATCAGAAGTGCGAATGCTGACATGAGTAGCGATAAAGGGGGTGAAAGGCCCCCTCGCCGTAAGCCCAAGGTTTCCTACGCAACGTTCATCGGCGTAGGGTGAGTCGGCCCCTAAGGCGAGGCAGAGATGCGTAGCTGATGGGAAGCAGGTTAATATTCCTGCACCGTCGTATGATGCGATGGGGGACGGATCGCGGAAGGTTGTCCGGGTGTTGGATGTCCCGGTCCCTACATTGGAGATGGCACTTAGGCAAATCCGGGTGCGTGATTCAAGGGTGTGGGGCGAGCGACTTTAGGTCGCGAAGCAATTGGAAGTGGTTCCAAGAAAAGCCTCTAAGCTTCAGTCATACGAGACCGTACCGCAAACCGACACAGGTGGGCGAGATGAGTATTCTAAGGCGCTTGAGAGAACTCGGAGAAGGAACTCGGCAAATTGGTACCGTAACTTCGGGATAAGGTACGCCCTTGTAGTTTGACTGGCTCGCGCCAGAAGGACGAAGGGGTTGCAATAAAATGGTGGCTGCGACTGTTTAATAAAAACACAGCACTCTGCAAACACGAAAGTGGACGTATAGGGTGTGACGCCTGCCCGGTGCCGGAAGATTAAATGATGGGGTGCAAGCTCTTGATTGAAGTCCCGGTAAACGGCGGCCGTAACTATAACGGTCCTAAGGTAGCGAAATTCCTTGTCGGGTAAGTTCCGACCTGCACGAATGGCGTAACGATGGCCACACTGTCTCCTCCCGAGACTCAGCGAAGTTGAAGTGTTTGTGATGATGCAATCTCCCCGCGGCTAGACGGAAAGACCCCATGAACCTTTACTGTAGCTTTGCATTGGACTTTGAACCGATCTGTGTAGGATAGGTGGGAGGCTTTGAAACCGGGACGCTAGTTTCGGTGGAGCCGTCCTTGAAATACCACCCTGGTTTGTTTGAGGTTCTAACCTTGGCCCGTGAATCCGGGTCGGGGACAGTGCATGGTAGGCAGTTTGACTGGGGCGGTCTCCTCCCAAAGTGTAACGGAGGAGTTCGAAGGTACGCTTGGTACGGTCGGACATCGTACCTAAAGTGCAATGGCAAAAGCGTGCTTAACTGCGAGACCGACAAGTCGAGCAGGTGCGAAAGCAGGACATAGTGATCCGGTGGTTCTGTATGGAAGGGCCATCGCTCAACGGATAAAAGGTACTCTGGGGATAACAGGCTGATACCGCCCAAGAGTTCATATCGACGGCGGTGTTTGGCACCTCGATGTCGGCTCATCTCATCCTGGGGCTGTAGCCGGTCCCAAGGGTATGGCTGTTCGCCATTTAAAGAGGTACGTGAGCTGGGTTTAAAACGTCGTGAGACAGTTTGGTCCCTATCTGCCGTGGGCGTTGGAATCTTGACGGGGGCTGCTCCTAGTACGAGAGGACCGGAGTGGACGTACCGCTGGTGTACCTGTTGTCTCGCCAGAGGCATCGCAGGGTAGCTATGTACGGAAGAGATAACCGCTGAAAGCATCTAAGCGGGAAACTTGCCTGAAGATGAGGATTCCCTGGAGACTTGATCTCCCTGAAGGGTCGTTCGAGACCAGGACGTTGATAGGCTGGGTGTGGAAGCGCAGTAATGCGTTCAGCTAACCAGTACTAATTGCCCGTGCGGCTTGATCCTATAACCGGTATGTTTCCGGCTGGGTCCGCCTTGTGCCTGATACACACAAATCACAACCCCAAATCTACATTCCCATATTGGTCGCGTTGACCTCGTCAACGTGGCGACAAGTCATAGCCTGGTGACCATAGCGAGTCGGTACCACCCCTTCCCATCCCGAACAGGACCGTGAAACGACTCCGCGCCGATGATAGTGCGGATTCCCGTGTGAAAGTAGGTCATCGCCAGGCTCTCCCATCTACACCCCAGCTCTCACACAGAGCTGGGGTGTTTGCCTTTGCGCGATCAGAGCGCTCCCGGCCTGCTGCATTGATCTGCCGGCCAGATCCCGACTACACCCCCCTCCGCTCCCCCGCACAAAACAAAACGCCTCCAAACGGAGGCGTCTGCGTGCTCGCTTGCAAGACTGATTAGCTTCGTGCCAAGAATTTCTCGACGAGGCGAACCCAATATGTCGCGCCCAGCGGCAGCAACTCGTCATTGAAGTCGTAGCTCGGATTGTGCAGCATGCACGGGCCCAGACCATGGCCTTGTTCCCGGTGGTCGCCGTCACCGTTGCCGATGAAGGCGAAGCAGCCGGGCTTCTCGATCAGCATGAACGAGAAATCTTCCGCGCCCATGGTCGGATCGATATTAGCTTCCACGTTATCTGCGCCGACCAGCTCTCGCATCACAGCTGCCGCGAACTGCGTTTCATTCTCCGTGTTCACAGTCGGCGGATAGTTGCGATGGAACACGAAGTCGACCGTGCAATCGTATGCGGCGGCGATGCCCCTGGAGACTTCTTCCATCCGGCGCTCGATCAAGTCGAGGACTTCGGTGGAGAACGTGCGTACCGTGCCGCCGATCCAGGCTTCGTTCGGAATGATGTTGGTCGCATCACCGGCATGGAACTGTGTGACGGAGAGGACGGCGGTGTCGATCGGGCGCTTGTTGCGTGTGATGATGCCTTGCAGCGCCGATACCACCTGAGCGCCGACAAACACCGGATCGTTGCCGTTGTGCGGCAGCGCGGCGTGCGCACCCTTTCCCTTGATCGTGATGCGGAACTCGTTGCTCGATGCCATTAGCGCACCGGCGCGTGTACCGAATGCACCAACCGGCACGCCTGGCCAGTTATGCAGACCAAAGACGGCGTCACACGGGAATCGATCGAACAGGCCGTCCTTGATCATCTCGCGCGCGCCGCCACCGCCTTCTTCGGCGGGTTGGAAGATCAGGTTTACGGTGCCACTGAAATTGCGGTGCTTGGACAGGTAATGCGCTGCGCCGAGCAGCATTGCCGTATGGCCGTCGTGCCCACACGCGTGCATCTTGCCGTCGTGTTTGGAGCGATGCTCGAACTGGTTGGCCTCTGCGAGCGGCAAGGCGTCCATATCAGCGCGCAGGCCGATGCTCTTGCCCTCGCCGTTGCGGATAACGCCAACCAGGCCGGTCTTGCCCAGGCCCCGATGCACTTCGATGCCCCATTCGGCGAGCTTCGCGGCGACCAGATCGGAGGTGCGCTGCTCTTCGAAGCAGAGTTCGGGGTGTGCGTGGATGTCGCGTCGCAGCGCCTGGATCTCGGGCTGCGCGGCTTGGATTTCTGGGATCAGCTTCATGAGATGCTCGTGTTCTGGCTGAAGGTTCGGAATCACGTTCGATGATACGCCGAAGGGCGATTTCCGACCGGCTATCAGCCAATTGCTTGATCCGTCCATGCAGTTTCGTATGGATTCTTTCGCGCGACGGCTTGTGCGCTCTCGTTTACAGCCGAAGCCGGGCGGCCGAAACGCCTACACTGGAGGTTCGCCAATTGACCGCGCGCCACCCTCTGAGCTTCCCCGCGGTTCTCCGAGCGCCACGTGAACGATCCGAGCCCATCATGTCTGCCGACGCCATCGCTGCTGCATCGCAACCTTCCGACGAAGTTCTGCAATTGATCCGCACGCTGGTGGCGTTCGATACGGTCAGCCGCAATTCCAATCTTGGCCTGATCGAGTGGGTACGCGATCGCTTGCGCGCGCAGGGCGCGGACTGCCGACTGACGTATGACGCAACGGGCGGCAAGGCGAACCTGTTTGCGACGCTATCGCCGGGCCGCAAGCCAGGGCTGGTGCTGTCAGGGCACACCGACGTGGTGCCCGTCGATGGCCAGTCGTGGGAGACGAACCCGTTTGATGCGCAGATCCGCGATGGCCGCCTGTACGGGCGCGGCACAGCCGACATGAAAAGCTTCATTGCTGTGGCGCTCGCGAATGTGCCCGCGTTCATGCTGCGCGATCTGGAAGCCAGCGGCATTCAGCCTGCGGGTTGCATCGTTGGCGAACCTACGTCAATGCGCGCCATCATTGCGCACAAGGGCAAGCGCGAATACCGATGCTGCGTGCGCGGCAAGGAAGCCCATTCTGCGTTGACGCCGCAGGGTGTGAACGCCATCGAGTTTGCGGCGCTGGTCATCGCGCATATCCGTTCGCTGGCCGCGCGTCTGGCGGCGGAAGAGGCGCGCGATGCTGCCTTTGTCGTGCCGCACACCACATTGAACACGGGCACGATCAAGGGTGGTATTGCCACCAACGTGGTGCCGCGCGATTGCGAATTCACCTTCGATTTCCGCTATCTCCCGGGCACCGATCCGGATTGGCTGTTCGGCGAGGTCGAGCGCTATGCGCAACAGACGTTGTTGCCGCAGATGCGCGAGATCTCTGCCGATGCTGACATCAGCTTCGCAATGAAGGCCAACACGCCGGGGCTATCGATTGCGCCGTCGCACGAGCTGGTGGCGCTCGCGCAAGCGTTGGCCGATGGGCGAGGCACGGTCGGCAAGGTCGACTATGGGACGGAAGCGGGACTGTTTTCGCGCGCAGGCATTCCGAGTGTGGTGTGCGGTCCGGGCAATATCGAGCAAGCGCACAAGCCGAACGAGTACATCGAGCTTGCACAGATTGCGCAGTGCGAAGCATTCATGCGGCGGCTCGCGCAGCGGCAGACGCAGCCCGCTTGAGCGCAAAAAGAAACCGGGCACGTGGCCCGGCTTTTTCCTGTAAGCGCTGCGCGTTCAGCGGATCACTTGACCGTTCGAGTTGATGATCGTCATCTCAACAAACTTGGAGCCCACATGGCTGGAGGGCGAGAAGTTCACGTTGAAGCCGCCCACGTCGTAGTTGCCCATCGACTCCAGCGCACCGATGAACTTCTCGCGTGTCAGGTCGCGGCCGGCACGCTTCAGACCTTCAACAAAGACGCGCGCCGCGACGTAGCCTTCGATGCTTCCGTAGTCGAAATCGGTAATGCCGTCGGACTTAAGAAGCTTCTGATAATCACGCACCAGCGGCGATGCACCGCTATACGGATACGGCATCACCTGCGAGATGATCACGCCGCCGCCGGCCTTGCCGAGCGTATTGGCCAACGCCTTGGTGCCGACAAACGACACGTTGTAGAACTGCCCCGCGTAGCCCTGTTCCTGCGCGCCCTTCACCAGTGCCGCTACGGTTTGGTAAGCACTGATGACGACGATCGCGTCCGGCTTCTGTGCCAGCACCGTGCCGACTGCCCCCTTGACGTCGGTTGTGTTACGCACCACGCTGGCCTGCGCGGCCAGCAAAACGCCCTGGTTTGCTGGCAGCTTCAGCGCACGCTGCACACCGTCCAGGCCGGCCTTGCCGTACGCGTCATCGTTGTAGACCACCGCAATGCGCTTGAGGCCGGTCGTACGGATCTGCTGCACGATCGCGGCGGTTTCATCGTTGTAGCTGGCGCGCACGTGGAACACATTGCGCGCGAAGGGCTCGCGCAGCGCCGCGGCGCCCGAGTACGGCGCGAAGAACGGTACACCCGCCGGGTTGGCGATCTTCAGCGCCGCCAAGCTGGTCGGCGTGCCGACATAGCCGAACAAGGCAAAGACCTTGGTGTCTTCGATGAGCGTTTTGGTATTGCGGGCAGCCGCATCGGGCTCATAGAAATCGTCGAGCACCTTCAGCTCGATCTTGCGTCCGTTGATGCCGCCTGCTGCGTTGACGGCGTTGAAGTAAAGCTGAGCGCCGCGGTTCATCTGCTGACCGAGTTGCGCCGCCGGCCCACTCATCGATGCCGATTGGCCGACGACGATCGCCTCGTTGGTCACGCCCGTCTCCGCGAGCACGCTGCTTGAGGCAGTGCCGAGGATGCCGGCTGCGAACATGGCCAGCAGCCCAGTGATTCTGCGAGATTGCATTGCTCTCCCCCGAGAGTTGATTTGCCCGGCATCATAGCTAAACGCGTTGGGGAGGCAAACAGAATCGGGCGGGCAGCGTCGCTTTTGAGCGTTTTTGAGACAAAGAACCCGCGCGATGTGCACGGCTTTCTTCACATGGGGCCGTTTCAGGCGGTTTCCGCCACCCGTCGCTTCATCACCGCCAGCAGCACGGCGGTGACGACGGTTCCGGCAACGAGCGCCGCCACGTAGCCGCCCAGGTGAGTGACCGCGTTCGGGATCGGCAGCACGAACGCTCCGCCGTGCGGCACGCGCAGTTCTGCCCCAAACAGCATCGATAGGGCGCCCGCGCAGGCTGATCCCACCACGAGCGCCGGAATCACGCGGAATGGGTCCCGGGCCGCATACGGGATCGCCCCTTCACTGATGAAGGCGAGGCCGAGCACGGCGGTGGCCCTTGCCGCTTGGCGTTCGTCGCGGGTGAACCGCGAGGGGAACAGCCATGCCGCCAGAGCGATGCCCAGCGGTGGCGTCATACCTGCCGCCATCGTGGCCGCCATCGGCGTGTAGACCTGCGCGCCGATCAACCCTGTGCTGAAGGCATACGCCGCCTTGTTGATGGGGCCGCCCATGTCGAAGGCCATCATGCCGCCCAGCAAAGCGCCCAGCGGGACCGCGTTGGCGCCCTGCACGCCGCGCAGCCAGGCGGTAAGGGACGCAAGCAGCGCGGCAACCGGCGCGCCGACCACATACAGCATCACCAGGCCCGTCAGCAGGCAGCCGAGCACGGGCAGGATCAGCACCGGTTTCAGCCCTTCCAGGTTGCGCGGCAGCTTCAGCCAACGGTTGAGCGCCTCGGTGCCATAGCCAGCGACGAACCCGGCGACGATGCCCCCAAGAAACCCGGCGCCCAGGCTGGCGGCCAGCATGCCTCCGACCATCCCCGGTGCGATGCCCGGCCGGCTGGCGACCGAATAGGCGATGTATCCGGCAAGCACCGGCACCATCAAGGCAAACGCCGATTTGGCTCCGATCTGGAACAGCGCGCCGCCCAGCGTGTGGCTGGCCGAGGCGTCGGTGACGTAGATGCCGCCGAGGGCAAACGCCAGCGCAATCAGAATGCCCCCCGCCACCACGAACGGCAGCATGAACGACACGCCGGTCATCAGGTGCTTGTACGGGCCGGTGCGCTGCTGTTCGGCAGCGGCGGCAGCGGTGCCTCCTGATTGCGCCGTTCCGCTGCCTTCCACGGCCGCCTCTTCGAATGCGCGGCGGATCAGCGCCTGCCCATCGTGAATGGCGGCCTTGGTGCCGGCGCGGAAGACGCGCTTGCCCGCAAAGCGAGACAGGTCTACCTGCGTGTCAGCGGCGATCAGCACGAGATCCGCACGCGCGATGGCATCGGCCGACAGCGTGTTCTGTGCGCCAACCGACCCCTGCGTTTCCACGTGGATCGTGTGACCGAGCGCGCCGGCGGCCTGCGTGAGCGCCTCGGCGGCCATGAAGGTGTGCGCGATGCCGGTCGGGCACGACGTGATGGCGACAATGCGCCGAGCTTGCACACCGGATTCTGGCGCGGGCGAGGCGTTGTGCATCACCCGGGCCAGCACCGCCCGCGCGTCGGCCAGCACTTCGTCGAGCGTGACTTCAAGCGTGCGCGGATTGGCGTGACGAGCGGCCGCATCTGGCGACAGGCCGGCCCAGACGACGGCTTCGGCGGTGGCCAGCGCCGCCGTGTCGACGACGGAGGTGATATCCGGGCCGCGCACGTCAACGTCGAGCTTGTAGCCGGATTCGCGCGCCGCGTGGCGCAGGGCCGCGCCGGCGAGCATCGCGCGGGTGGTGCGGCCGTCCGCACCGAGAATTGCCAGCAGGTTTGCCATGATCGGCTCCTTGAATGCGTTGAGCGTGTGGCGATGCGATGGTTGGTCGGGGCGTCAGGCTACGCGCCGCATCTGGACGGCGGCGGCGCGTTCGCGCACTTCGCCAGGGGCGGGGAGGTGCGGCCCCAGGCGCTGCAGCTTGCACGCGGCAAAGGCCACCGAAAGGCGCACTGTCTCTTCCATGCCGGCACCGGCGTGCCAACCGGCCAGCACGCCGGCCACCATGGCGTCACCCGCACCGACGGTACTGGCGGCGCGCACCGGCGGCAGACTCGCTTGCCACGTGCCGTCTGCCGTGACGAACAGCGCACCCTCCTCGCCGAGCGACACGATGACCTGCGCCACGCCACGCGCGTGGATGGCGCGTGCCACGTCCACCGTTTCAGCCAGCGTCGGCAGCGATGTACCCGCCCACAGTTCCAGTTCGTGCCGATTGGGCTTGATGGCCGTCGGCAGCGCGTCGCGCGGCGCGGCCAGCACCTGTGCGAGCGGGGCGCCGCTCGTGTCGACCAAGGTCGGTACGCCGCGGCGGTTGAGCCGTGCCAGCAATATCACATAGGCATCCGGCGGCAAGCCACCGGCGAGGCTGCCGCACAGCGCCGCGCCGGCCATGTCGGGCAGCGCATCAATGCGCTCGCACAGCGCGTCGAAGTCGGCGGGCGTGGCGTCAATGCCGGGCAGATTGATGTCGGTGGTCTGCCCGTCTGCCTGGTCGCTGATCTTGATGTTGGTGCGATTGGTGCCGGGCACGCGGCAGAAGCCGTCGACCACGCCCTTGCGCGCAAACAGCGCCTCGAACAGTTCGGCATTGGCGTCGCCGAGAAGGCCCGTGGCAATCACCGGCACCTGCCAGTCGGCGAGGCAGGCGGCGACGTTCACGCCCTTGCCGCCGGCCTGTTGCGTGACGCTTCGGCCTATGTTGACGCGGCCGCGTTCGAGACGCTCCAGACCGATGGTCATGTCGATGGCCGGGTTGAGCGTAACGGTGACGATGTGCGACTGGCGGCTCATGCGGCCTTCTCCTCGCCACCGGCCTGCATCGGCGATGTGGTTTCCAGGGCGCGCACTTCCTGGGCGGAAGCGCAGGCTAACGCGCGTTCTGCGAGCTGCGACAGGGCGCGGAGGTGCGCCTCGCGCAGCCGCGCCTTGACCGGCGCAATATCGCGCGGGCTCATCGACAACTCCTGCACGCCAAGCCCTGTGAGCAGCAGCGCGCCGAACGGGTCTCCGGCCAGCCCGCCGCATACGCCGACCCAGCGCCCGTGGCGCGCGGCGCCTTGCACCGTCTGCTGAATCAGACGCAGCACGCTCGGGTGCAGGCTGTCGGCCTCGGCCGCGAGGTCGGGATGCTGGCGATCGATCGCCAGCGTGTATTGCGTAAGGTCGTTCGTTCCGACGGAGAAGAAGTCGACATGCTCGGCCAGGCGATCGGCCAGTAGTGCGGCGGCCGGCACTTCCACCATGATGCCCAGCGGCACGGTGGGAGCGTCGATTTCAGCGCGAATGCGCTCGCATGCAGCGCGCAGCGACGTTACTTCCTCCAACGAGGTGATCATCGGGAACATGATCGACAGGGCACTCGCCTTGCCAGCATCGCGGGCGGCACGATAGAGCGCGCGCAGTTGCGGCTCCATGAGGTCGGGCCGGCGCAAGAGCAGGCGCGCACCGCGCACGCCGAGAAACGGGTTGTCTTCCGTCGGCAGGTTCAGATGCGGGACTTGCTTGTCGCCGCCGATATCCAGTGTGCGCACGATCAGCGGGCGGCCGCCGAGGGCGTTGAGCATGTCGGCGTAGACGGCGTATTGCATGTCTTCGTCCGGCGCGTGATCGCGTTCAAGGAAGAGGAATTCGGTGCGCATCAGGCCAACGCCTTCCGCGCCGAGCGTGATGGCTTCGACCGCCTGTGCGGGCAGGTTGACGTTGGCGGCGATTTCCACCGTGTGGCCGTCACGTGTGCGGGCGGGCAAGCCGCGCTCTGCCTCCTCACGTTGCGTGCGCGCGGCGTCTTCCTGCAGCCAGGCGCGGGCACTCGCGATGCTGGCGGCATCAGGATCAAGCACCAGACGGCCGCCCGTGCCGTCGATGATGGCCTGCGTGCCCGTCGCCACATCAAGCACGGCCGGGCCGGCGGCCACGACGGCCGGGATGCCCAGCGTGCGCGTCAGGATGGCCGTGTGCGAGGTCGGACCGCCCTGCGCCGTGACGATGCCGATGATGCGTCGCGTGTCGAGCGCCGCCGTATCCGAAGGCGACAGGTCCGCCGCCACCAGGATGCAGGGCGTGTCGGGCAGTGTCTGCGCTGCACTGCGCAGCGACGGGTCGATATGGCCGAGCACCCGTCGACCCACATCGCGCAAGTCGGCCGCGCGCGCGGCCAGCAGTGGATTGCCGAGCGCGCCCAGCCGCTCGGCGAGGCGCTCGACGGCCTGATGCCACGACCATGCCACGCCGTGGCCCTCGACCATGGCCTGGCACGTCAGCGTCATAAGGTCGGTGTCGCCCAGCAATTCGGCCTGCGCCTTGAAGATGCCCGCTTCGGCTTCCCCCAGGCGGGCGGCGGTGTCGCGCGCCAGGGCTTCCAGCTCGGCGCGCGTGCTGGCCAGCGCCTGGTCCAGCAGATCGCCGCCGATGGTCAGCGCGACGGGGTGATCAGGCACGGTCGACGCGCCGTGCTGCAATACGTGGATGGGGCCGATCGCCAAGCCCGGGCTCGCCGCAATGCCGCCGATGGCGGGCAACGCCGCGTCTGCTTGCCAGCCGTGCGCGGTCTGGCGCGTGCGGGCTGCCTGCGTGTCGCGCGCTGCCTGGGCGCGCTCCTGCGTCGTCAGGCCTCGGATGGTCTGCAGCAGGGCGTCGAGCGCGGCCCCGGCGTCGGGGCCTTCCGCAGAAACGATGAGCTTGGCGCCGGCCGCCAGCCCCAATTGCAGCAACCCCACGAGGTTCTTTGCGTCGGCGGTTTCGTCACCATGGCGGACTTGCACGCGCGCGGCAAAGCGGCGGGCAGCTTCCACCCACTGCGCGGCCGGGCGGGCGTGCAAGCCGCTCGGGTATTCCAGCGTCAGGGTGCGCTGCTCGGCGAGGTCGGTGCCTGGTGTGCCGGCGGCGGGCGCGGGTGCGTCGCTGGAGAGTGCGGCAACAAGCTCTTCAGCATTCTGCGTGGTGAAGAGCTGCTGCAGGCGCGCATCGTCATTCAGCAGCCGTGTCAGTCGGCGCAGCAGCGTGATGTGCTCGTCCGACTGCGCGGCGATGGCAAACACCAGGTGCGTCGTCTGGCCCGGGTGCCACTCCAGCCCCTCAGGAAACTGCAGCACCGCAATGCCCGTCTGGCGGATCAGGTGGCGGTCCTCGCCCATGCCGTGCGGAATGGCGACGCCGTGACCGAGGAACGTGTTGGCCACGGTCTCGCGGCGCAGCAGGCTGTCGATATAGGCGGGGTCGATGCAGCCTGCGTCGGCCAGCAATTGGCCGGCGGCGCGGATGGCGCTTTCCTTGTCGGTGGCGCGTTGCTGCAGACGGATGCGTTCGGCGCAGATCAGGGCGGAAGCCATGCGGCGGGGTCTCCTGCGGCTGCCGTGCTCCAAGGCCCGGCATGCGTGTCGTCGATGATCGCGAATTGAAATCGATTACAGTTGGAGTGTCAATGTGCGTCGCGACAGAAAGTGATGTATATCCCCGTATTTACGGGGTTTTCCCTAGGAGCTAGGAAGATTGGAGGTGATGCAGTCATTCGCTATGATGACGCTTTCATTGGAAACGATTTCAGCATGACGGTTCGAATCAAGGACGTAGCGGCGGCAGCGGGGGTGTCGGTGGCAACGGTGTCACGCGCGCTCGCCGGCGGCCCCGTGAGCGCGGAACTGCGCCGGCGCGTCGACGCGGCGGTGGCGGCGTCCGGGTATCGCCCGAACCTGTCGGCGCGGCGGCTGCGCTCGCAGCAGGCGCAGACCGTCGGGCTGATCGTCTCGGACATCCGCAACCCTTTCTTCACCAGCGTCAGCCGGGCGGTGGAAGACGCGGCCTATGCCGCCGGCCTGCGCGTCATCCTCTGCAATTCCGATGAAGACCCGGAGAAGGAGGCGATGTACCTGCGTCTGATGGAAGAGGAGCGCGTGACCGGCGTGATCCTCTCGCCGACGCGCGGCATTGCCGAAGCGCAGCAACCGGTGCAACTCGGCTACCCGGTCGTGCTGATCGACCGAGCGGGCCCGACCTGTGGGACCGATGCCGTGGTGCTCGACAACCAGCAGGCCGCGCAAGCACTGGCCGAGCATCTCGCCGCGCAAGGTTACCGGCGTATCGGCGGCCTGTTCGGGCGGACGAGCAGCACGGGCGCTGAACGCCAGGCCGGATTCGCGACGGCGCTGGCACGCCACGGCATCACCGCCGAGGCACGTTTCATCCTGCCGACCGCCGAGGCCGCCGAGGCCGAGACGCTGGCGTGGCTGTCCGGCGCGGAACGTGATCGCCCCGACGCGCTGGTCGCGAGTAACGCGCAATCGCTGCTGGGCGTGCTGAGGGCGTTGCGGCGGCTGTCGCTCGATGTGCCGCGTGATATCGCCGTGGCGGGCTTTGACAACGAGCCCTGGACAGAACTCGCCGGCCCGGGCATCACCGTGATCGAGCAACCGGTCTACGACATCGGCCGCATGGCAATGGCAATGCTGCAGGATCGCCTCGCCCAGCCGGCCTTGCCGACGCGTCGCGTGTTGCTTACGGGGCGGCTCGTCACGCGCGGCTCCACACCGCTGCGAAGCCCCTAGCAGGCGATTACAATTTCCGGATACCCGCGGCGGTGCGACGACAACCACATGCACCCGCCGCCACCCACTCCGGAGTCTCCTGATGTCCACCCAAGTCATCCGTGCCGCCTGCCCGCACGACTGCCCCGACACCTGCGCCTTGCTTGTCACCGTCGAGGACGGCCGCGCCACACGCGTCCAGGGCGATCCGGACCACCCGACGACGGCCGGTGTGCTGTGCACCAAGGTCAATCGGTATGCAGAACGCACATACCACCCCAACCGCCTGCTGACGCCAATGAAGCGCGTGGGCGCCAAGGGCGAGGGCAAGTTCGAAGCGATTTCGTGGGACGAGGCCATCGACACCATCGCCACCCGCCTGGGCGACATTGCGGCGCGCAATCCCGAGGCCATCCTTCCGTACAGCTACGCCGGCACGATGGGGTTGGTGCAGGGCGAGAGCATGGCCGCGCGCTTCTTCCATAAGCTCGGGGCGTCGCTGCTCGATCGCACGATCTGCGCATCGGCCGGGGCGACGGCGCTGCGTTACACGTACGGCGCGAGCTTGGGCATGGACATCGAGCACGTGCAGGACGCCAAGCTGATCCTGATCTGGGGCGCCAATCCGATCGCGTCGAACCTGCATTTCTGGACGCGCGCGCAGGAAGCCAAACGGCGTGGCGCCACGCTTGTCGCCATCGATCCGTACCGCTCACTGACGGCCGAGAAATGCCATCGCCATCTGGCGGTGCGCCCAGGTACCGATGCGGCGCTGGCACTGGCGATGATCCACGTGTTGATCCGTGATGACCTGCTCGACCACGAGTACATCGCCAACCATACGCTGGGCTTCGATGCGCTGCGTGAGCGCGCGCAGCAATACACGCCGGAATATGCGGCCACGCTGTGCGGGGTGGACGCGGCGGATATCGAGTGGCTCGCCAAGCTGTACGGCACGACTGTCGTGCGCGACAAGCAGCCGGCGGCCATTCGCCTGAACTACGGCATGCAGCGCGCGCATGGCGGCGGTCAGGGCGTGCGCGCGGTCGCATGCCTGCCGTCGCTGGTGGGCGCATGGCGGGATGCTGCGGGCGGCCTGCAACTGTCGACGTCGGGTTTCTTCCCCATCGACAATGCGAAGTTGCAGCGTCCTGACCTGCTGCCGAGCTGGCCCGCGCTGCCGCGCACGATCAACATGAGCACCATCGGCGATGCGCTGCTGCATGCGGGCGATGCGTCGTTCGGCCCCAAGGTCGAGGCGGTGGTTGTCTATAACAGCAACCCCGTGGCGGTGGCGCCGGAGTCGCGCAAGGTCGCCGCCGGCTTTGCGCGCGAAGACCTCTTCACCGTGGTGCTGGAGCATTTCCAGACCGACACCGCCGACTACGCCGACATCCTCCTGCCCGCCACCACGCAGCTCGAACATGTCGATGTGCATAAGGCGTATGGCCACACCTACGTGCTGGCCAACAACGCTGCCATCGCGCCCATGGGGCAGTCGCTGCCGAACACGGAGATCTTCCGTCGCATTGCCAAGCGCATGGGTTTTGACGACGCCTGCTTTGCCGACTCGGACGACGACATCGCCAGCCAGGCCGTGCGCCGTGACGACCCGGCCTCCGCGCACATCGACTGGGCGACGCTCAAGCGCGAGGGTTGGCAGAAGCTGGCGCACCCTGCCGCGCCGCTCGCACGTGGCGGCTATCGCACGCCGTCGGGCCGCTGCGAGTTCTATTCCGAACAGATGGCCAAGGACGGACTCGACCCGCTGCCCGGCTATGTGCCGCCGCATGAATCGGCCATCAGCACGCCAGAGCTGGCCAAGCGCTATCCGCTGTCGATGATCTCGCCGCCGGCGCGCAACTTCCTGAACTCTACCTTCGTCAACGTCGACAGCCTGCGTAACACCGAAGGCGAGCCGCATCTCGACATCCACCCCGACGATGCGAACGCACGCGGCGTTGTCGATGGCGAGCTGGTCCGCATCTTCAACGATCGCGGCACCATGCAGGCGCGCGCCCGCGTGACGGACCGCGCGCGGCGCGGCGTGGTCGTCGGCCTGTCGATCTGGTGGAAGAAGCTCGCGCCCGACGGCACCAACGCGAACGAGCTGACCAGCCAGCGCCTGACCGACATGGGGCGGGCGCCCACCTTCTACGATTGCCTGGTCGAGGTCGCGCCGTTGGCACACGCAGCCTGACGGGGCCATCATGCGTGCCGCACGCGCGCTGTGCCTTGCGCTGTCGCTTGCCGGTTCGACGTTGCTGGCCGGCTGCGACACCGTCGGCTATTACTACCAGTCGGTCAGCGGACATCTCTCGCTGATGGCGCAGCGCGAGTCGATCGACCAGGCCATCGACAACGCGCGGCAGGCCCACAACGACAAGCTCGCCAAGCGCCTGGAAGATGCGCGCAGCATTCGCATCTATGCCTCGCGCGAGCTGGGCCTGCCCGACAACGGCAGCTATCGCGTCTATGCCAATCTCAAGCGCCCCTTTGCGGTGTGGAACGTATTTGCCGCACCCGAGCTGTCGGTCCAGCTCAAGGAATGGTGTTTCCTCGTCGTCGGCTGCGTGACCTATCGCGGGTATTACGACCGCAACGCCGCCATGGCCTACGCCGACACCCTGCGCGCCCAAGGCCTGGACGTCGATGTGGCCGGCATTCCTGCGTATTCCACACTGGGTTATTTCGACGATCCGTTGCTCAACACCTTCGTCGGTCTGCCCGAAGGCGAGCTGGCGCGGCTGATTTTTCATGAGTTGGCGCATCAGGTCGTCTACGCCAAGGGTGATACCGCGTTCAACGAATCGTTTGCCACCGCCGTCGAAACCATTGGCGTCGAACGCTGGCTGGCGGATGCTGCCACGCCCGAAATCCGCGCGGAATACGCCACGTACGACGCCCGCCGCGTACAATTCCGCGCCCTGCTGCTGGAGTATCGCAACCGGCTTGAGACGCTGTATGCCAGCCCCGTGTCGGACGACGAGAAGCGCGCCGGAAAACGCGCCATCTTCGCGAGCCTGCAGGCGGATTACGCCAAGCTCAAAGCAAGCTGGCGCGGTTATACCGGTTACGACCGTTGGTTTGCGCAGCCCCTGTCGAACGCGCATCTGGGAGCAGTCGCGAGTTACCTGGAATGGGTGCCGGCATTCACGGCGCTGTACCAGCGCGATGGCGGCGACTGGGCTCGCTTCTATGCCGACGTCAAAGCGATGGCGGCCGAATCCAAATCGCAGCGCGAGGCAGTGCTGCGGGCGCTTGCGCCTCCGGCGATGACCACGGAGGCCGGCGTCACGCAAAAGTGATGCCAAGATCGGTTTTTGCACCAGTTTCAAGCAGCCTCGACCGGCTGAGGGAACTGTCTAAGTTATTGTTTTGACACAGACATCCGCGTAGGATGCCGAAAAAAACGAACGACCATTCGAAAAAATCGACAATCGCCAGGAGACACACCCATGGATAAGCCGTGGCTGAAGCAATACCCCGCTGGGGTGCCGGCCGAGATCGATGCATCGCAGTATCGATCGCTGGCCCATCTGCTTGAGGATTCTTTCCAGAAGAACCGCAACCGCCGTGCATTTGAATGCATGGGCAAGGTGCTGACCTACGGCGAGCTGGATACGCTCTCGCGCCAATTGGCGGCGTGGCTGCAATCGCGCGGTCTGACCCCAGGCGCCCGTGTCGCGCTGATGATGCCGAACGTGCTGCAGTACCCGGTGGCGCTGGCCGCCGTGCTGCGCGCCGGCTACGTGGTCGTCAACGTCAATCCGCTTTACACCCCGCGCGAACTGGAACACCAGCTCAAGGACAGCGGCGCCGAAGCCATCATCATCCTGGAGAACTTCGCGACGACGCTGCAGCAGGTGCTGCCCAATACACCGATCAAGCACATCGTGGTGGCCAGCATGGGCGACATGCTTGGCAGGCTCAAGGGCATGCTGGTCAATTTTGTCGTGCGCAGCGTCAAGAAGATGGTGCCGGCGTGGGAACTGCCCAGCTGCATCCGCTTCAACACCGCGCTGGAAGATGGCGCCAAGCAGACGCTCAAGCCAACCTCCGTCGGCCCCGACGACGTCGCCTTCCTGCAATACACAGGTGGCACGACCGGCGTGTCGAAGGGCGCGACGCTGCTGCATCGGAACATCGTCGCCAACGTGCTGCAATCGGAAGCGTGGATGAACCCGGCGCTCACCAAGCCCGGCCGCGACGGCCGCATGCTGGCCGCCGACGAAGAAATCGTCACCATCACCGCGCTGCCGCTGTATCACATCTTCGCGCTGACGGTGTGCTGCCTGCTGTCGATGCGCAAGGGCGGGCTGGCCGTGCTGATCCCGAATCCGCGTGACATCCCGGGCTTCATCAAGGTACTCAAGCAGTACCGCTTCCACATGTTCCCGGCGGTGAACACGCTCTACAACGCGCTGCTGAACAATCCCGAATTCAAGGATGTCGACTGCTCGAACCTGCGCGTGGCCAACGGCGGCGGCATGGCGGTGCAGGAGGCCGTGGCCAAGAAGTGGCTCGAAGTGACTGGCTGCCCGATCATCGAAGGCTACGGCTTGTCGGAGACCTCGCCGTCGGCCATCTGCAACCCGACCGATACCGACAAGTTTTCAGGCACCGTCGGCCTGCCGATTCCGGGCACTGAAATCGCCATTCGCGACGACGAAGGCCGCGATCAGCCGATCGGCCAGCCGGGCGAAATCTGCATCCGTGGCCCGCAGGTCATGGCCGGTTACTGGAAGCGCCCGGACGAGACCGCCAAGGTCATGTATGCCGATGGTTTCTTCAAGACCGGCGACGTGGGTGTGATGGACGAGCGCGGCTACACCAAGATCGTCGATCGCAAGAAGGACATGATCCTGGTGTCGGGCTTCAACGTGTACCCGAACGAAATCGAAGGCGTCGTGGCGATGTGCCCGGGCGTGCTGGAAGTGGCCGCCGTGGGCGTGCCCGACGTGCATTCGGGCGAGGTGGTGAAGCTGTTCGTGGTGCGTCGCGATCCGTCGCTCACGGAACAGAAGTTGCAGGAGTTCTGCAAAGACCAGCTCACCGGCTACAAGCGCCCGAAGTTCATCGAGTTCCGCAACGAACTGCCGAAGACGAACGTGGGCAAGATCCTGCGCCGCGAACTGCGAGACGAGGCGATGAAGAAGCGTGCCTGAGTCTGCGTAGCCGCAAAGAAAAAGCCGCGTTCGTCGCGGCTTTTTTGTTGCCTATCAGCCCACGTACAGCAGGATGCTGACGAACTGGCACGCGCTGCCCGCCAAGACGAAGAGGTGCCAGATGCCGTGGAAGTGCCGCACCTTCTCGTCAAAGAGGAAGAAGCCGATGCCGACCGTGTAAAGCGCGCCACCCGCCACCAGCCACCACAGGCCCGGGGCAGGCAGGGCGGCTGCCAACGGCCCCATGGCAATCAGCACCAGCCAGCCCATCACCACGTAGATCAGCAGCGAGAACAGGCGCGTGCGGTGGCCGATCCAGAGTTCCTGCGCAATGCCGATGGCCGCCAACGCCCAGTTGATGCCGAACAGCGCCCAGCCCCAGGGGCCGCGCAACGTAACGAGCGCAAACGGCGTGTAGCTACCGGCGATCAGCAGGTAGATGGCGCAATAGTCGAGCCGCTGGAAGATGCTTTTGGCCGGCCCGCGCAGGCTGTGATACAGCGTGGAGATGGTGTAGAGCAAGACGAGCGTCGTGCCGTAGACGACTGAGCTGACGACCTTCCACGCGTCGTGGTGGAGGGCGGACGACGTTACCAGAACGGCCATGCCAGCGGCGGCAAGGATGGCCCCGGCCAGGTGGCTGAAGCCGTTGAAACGTTCTCCCCGATACATACGCTGATCTCCAGAAAAAACGGGTTCTCCCTACAATGCCCCAATGCCCGGCACCGATCTCAAAATCACCCCCCAATTGTCTATTCCGGAGACCGAGCTGGTCGAGCGCTTTGTGCGCGCAAGCGGAGCGGGTGGGCAAAACGTCAACAAGGTATCGACGGCGGTGGAGTTGCGCTTTGACATCGCCCAATCGCCGTCGTTGCCGGACGCATTGCGCGCTCGCCTGTTGGGAAAGCGCGACCGCCGCTTGACCGATCAGGGCGTGATTGTGATTGATGCACAACGGTTTCGCACGCAGGACCGCAACCGCCAGGATGCGCGTGAACGTCTGGTCGCGTTCATCGCGACGGGGCTTTCGGTGCCGAAGTCGCGGATCGCCACCAAGCCTACGCGCGCGTCCAAGACGCGCCGTCTGGAAGGCAAGCGCGCGCGTGGCGACGTCAAGCGTGGTCGCTCGGGCCGCCACTCGTGGGATTAAGCGCGTTGCTATGCGGGATCCTTACATCAGCCGTGTATCGCGCGTCTCGCGCATGCAGAGCACACCGATCAGGCTGACCACCGCGGCGGCCGACACATACATGCCTACCCAGCTCAGGCCACCTTGCTCGGCAAGCTTCTGCGCGATATACGGCGCAATCGACGCGCCGAGAATGCCGCCGAGGTTGTACGACACGCCGGCGCCGGTGTAGCGCACGTTGGTCGGGAACAGCTCCGGCAGCAGCGCGCCCATCGGCGCGAAGGTCACGCCCATCAGGAACAACTCGATGATGAGGAACAGCGCCACCAGCGGCGTCTGCCCGCTGCCCAGCAGCGGCGCCATCGCAAAGCCCGACAGAATGGCCGCGATGATGCCGACGATCAGCACCGGTTTGCGCCCAAAACGGTCCGACGCCCACGCCGACAGCGGCGTTGCCAGCCCCATGAACACCACTGCCAGGCACAGCAACCCCAGGAAGCTCGGGCGAGAGAAATGCAGCGTGCCCACGCCGTACGACAGCGAAAACACCGTCGAGATATAGAACAACGTGTAGCAGACCACCATGGCCAGCGCGCCCAGCAGCGTGGGCCACCAGTGGTGCGCCAGCAGCGTGGCGACCGGCACCTTCACGCGCTCCTGCCGGTCGATGGCGGCTTGGAAGGCCGGGGTCTCGGCGATCTTCAATCGCACATACAAGCCCAGCGCCACGAGCACTGCGCTGACCAGGAACGGCACGCGCCAGCCCCAACTGCGGAACTGCTCGTCCGACAATGCGATGGCCAGCCCGAAGAAGAGGCCGTTCGATGCCAGGAAGCCGACCGACGGGCCGAGCTGAGGAAACATGCCAAACCACGCGCGCTTGCCGGCCGGTGCATTTTCGGTGGCCAGCAGCGCCGCGCCGCCCCATTCACCGCCCAGGCCAATGCCCTGGCCAAAGCGCAGCACGCACAGGAGAATCGGTGCGAGCGTGCCGATGCTGTCGTATCCCGGCACCAGGCCGATCAGCGTGGTTGAAATGCCCATCACCAGCAGTGACGCCACCAGCGTCGACTTGCGCCCGATGCGATCGCCAAAGTGGCCGAACAGGAACGAGCCGATCGGTCGCGCAATGAACGCGATACCAAAGGTGACGAACGCCGACAGCGCTTGCGCCGTGGCAGACCCATGTGGAAAGAACACTGGGCCGATCACCAGCGCCGCGGCGGTCGCATAGACATAGAAATCGTAGAACTCGATGGCCGTGCCGATGAAGCTCGCAAAGACGATGCGCGAGCGGCTGGCGTCGGCCGTCGCGTCGGGGGCAGCGGGCGCCATGGTTGGAGAAGTCGAAGAGGACATGCGGGTCTCCGGTGAGGTTCGCGTTGTTGTCGTTATGAAGCGCCGCGCGTTGTTGTGTTGCCGTCTTGCCGTCTTGCTGTCCGGCGGCGGGCTCGATCGCAGAGCATAGCGCGCGGCCATGCAAAAAGGCACCCGAAGGTGCCTTCCTGCGCCCGCCAAGGAGAGGGGCGGCGGGCAAAAACCAAAGCGTGCGTCAGAACTTGTGGCGCACACCCACTGCCACACCGACTTGGTTATCCGAGTTCGGCGTGATGAAGTACGTCTGCGATGCCGCCGGCAGATAGCCCACCGATGTCTGCGCGCCCGTTGCCGGGTTGGTCGCGTAGCCGATCGAATCCCAGTTCAGCGAACCATTGCGCGAATACGCGGCCGTCAGGTACACGTCGGTGCGCTTCGAGAAGTTGTAGTCGGCGATGAAGTTCCACTGCTGCGGGTTGCGCGGGTTGATGGTGGCGCCGCCGATGGTCGCTTCCTTGATGTTGTCGTAGTAGTACGACAGCGTCAGGCCGAGTGCCGGGGTTGCCTGGTAGTTCACGCCCAGCCAGTACAGATCATCGCGGTGCGGCGTCAGTGCGGCTGCGGCGCCGCTGGAAGGCGCTTCGGTGTTGCCGTAGCGGAAGCCTGCCATCACCTTGACGGGGCCCGTGGTGTAGCTGGCCGCAATGGCGGCGCGTTTGTCACGGGCATATTCGTTGCCGCCCGACAGGCCCAGGGCTTCTGCGGCCGTCAGCACCTTCACTTCGTCATATGCGACACCCAAGCCAAACGGGCCAGCGAAGTAGTTCGCGCCGGCGCCGTAGGCCGAATTGGCCGTGTTGCTGCCCGTGCGCTCGCCGAACGACCAGTGGGCTTCGACCGTCAACGGGCCGAACGTGGCGCCGTACTTGATCATGTTGTCTTCGCGGAAGTTCGCGCCCAGCAGGCCGACCACCGGCTCCCACTGCGTGGCGTACCCGCTCGGCGAGAAGTTCGCCATCATGTCGAAGATCGTCGTGTACTGACGACCCAGCGTGATCTTGCCCCAGTTGCCTTGCAAGCCAACAAACGCCTGCCGGCCGAACAGGCGGCCACCTTGCTGCAGCGTGCCGGTGTCCATGCCGAAACCTGATTCCAGCACGAACAGACCCTTGAGCCCGCCGCCGATGTCTTCAACGCCGCGCAAGCCCCAACGGTTGGAAGACAGCCCGCCTGCCTGCATTGCAAGGCGCGAACCGCTGCTGCCCGGAATGGCGACGCCTGCCGCCGTTACGTTCTGCTCGTGGTTGACGTACTCGACGTTCGCGTCGACCACGCCATACAGCGTCACACTCGACTGAGCCTGCGCAACACCCGCAAACGTGCCCAGCACTGCCAATGCCAGCAGCGATTTCTTCATCGGTCGGTCTCCAGATCTTTATTTATTGAGTTCGGTGGCAGGCAGACCCTCCGTTCTTGTCTTCCCGCCCCATGACTTTCAATCGAAGTCGCTGACTAATGTAGCAACGCGATACTGGGCTCGGTCGAAATTTGCGAACGAATGTTCGTAAACGCGCGTTTGCTGTCTGATCCCGGCAACAGGCTGTTTCCGAATTTGAAATAGATCGGCGATGAGCGCGCTTGATTCGTTGCGGTTTTAGATGCGATCCGCGCGCCAACAGGGTTATCCCGTACAGTAGTGTTTGGTCAACCCGCTTCTGACCGGACGCAAGGTCCCGCGCAGCGTCGGCTTTACAATGGCGATCGCGCCGCACGCCACTGTCGGCGGTGCCCGTACCTATGCTCGACCGCTTCATCCCCGAATTCGACCGCGCCCTGCGCGCTGTGGCAGGCGTCACCCGCGCCAGCCGACCGAACCCTGCTGACGCCGTGATCGTGTCCACCTCCGCGGATAGGGCCGACAACGCGACCAAGCTTTCCGAGGCCGACCGCCGCCATGCCGCCGGCCTGATGCGCGTGAACCATGTCGGCGAGGTCTGCGCGCAGGCCCTGTACCAGGGGCAAGCGCTGTTTGCCCGGGACCCGGCCATCCGAGCCCAGCTTGACGAAGCCGCACGCGAAGAAGAAGACCATCTCGCCTGGTGCGCCCAGCGCCTGCAGGAATTGAACGACCGCCCGAGCCTGCTCAATCCGCTGTGGTACGCCGGCGCTTTCGCGATCGGCGCGGTGGCCGGACGCCTCGGCGACAAGATCAGCCTCGGCTTCGTCGCCGAGACCGAGCGCCAGGTCGAGCATCACCTCGACGGTCATCTCGATACATTGCCCGAACAGGACACCCGCTCGCGTGCCATCGTCGCCCAGATGCGCGACGACGAAATCCGCCACGGCGACAACGCGCGCCAAGCCGGCGGCATTGATCTGCCTGCGCCGATCCGCCAAGCCATGCGTGCCGCGTCACGCGTCATGACCACCGCCGCCTATCGCATCTGACGCACGTGTGGCGGGTCGACGACCCGGCGACACGGCGCACGCTCCTCCATTCGCCCGAGCTTTGCTGCCTGCGGTTTGTACCCTCTTACGAGGGCGCGGCCGCTCGCTGTTCTCTCACGTGGTTTCTGCATAAACCACGCTATCTCCTTCATTTGATTGAGAAAAGTGACTTGGCTGCTCCGGGGAGATGCGCTAAGTCATTGTTCTGATTGCAAATTTTCCGTCTCGCAGCCCTTCGCAAGCCTTGACCGCCTAAAGTCGTTCCTCTAAAGTGGGAAACAGTGTCAGAAAGTGTAGTTTTGTGGTTTAAAGAGGCCGTTTGCAGGCCAGTTGACGGCAAGGTGAGTGGCGATCGAATCGCCACACGGAGAGAGAAACAAACGTGTTCCAGGGTGCGTCGGCGCTAACGCTGGATGCCAAAGGGCGGATGTCCATTCCGTCTCGGCACCGCGAAGCGCTCCAGCTGCAGGCCGAGGGCCGGGTGACTGTGACCAAGCACCCGGACGGTTGCCTCATGCTGTTTCCGCGCCCCGAGTGGGAACGCTTTCGCGAGCGCATCGCTGCGCTGCCGATGGAAGCCCACTGGTGGAAACGGATCTTCCTGGGCAGCGCCGCAGATGTCGAACTCGATACCGCCGGCCGCGTCCTCATTACCCCAGAACTGCGCACGGCTGCCTCCCTGGAACGTGACGTGATGCTGCTCGGCATGGGCAGCCACTTCGAAGTCTGGGACGCCGCCACGTACACCGCGAAGGAGCAAGCCGCCATGGCGCAAGGCATGCCCGACGCCCTCAAGAATTTCTCCTTTTGATGACGCACGATGACAACCCAAGCCAGTACGGGACTGCGCCATCAGACGGTGCTCTTAGACGAAGCGGTCGACGCGCTCATCTGGCGCGACGACGGCCTCTATATCGATGGAACCTTCGGGAGAGGCGGGCACAGCCGGCTCATCCTGGAACGGCTGGGGCCCGGCGGCAGACTTGTCGCCTTCGACAAGGACCCGGCAGCAATCACCGAAGCGGGCACCGTAGAGGATGCCCGCTTCGCTATTGAGCATGACAGCTTCGCGCAGATGGCCCAGTGCCTGGACGCGCGTGGCGTGGAGCGAGTGGCCGGCGTGCTGCTCGATCTCGGCATCAGCTCGCCGCAGATCGACGAAGGCGCACGTGGCTTCTCGTTCCGGATGGATGGCCCGCTCGACATGCGGATGGACACCACGCGCGGCATCACCGCAGCCCAATGGCTGGCTGAGGCTGATGAGCGCGACATTGCGAGGGTGATACGGGACTATGGGGAAGAACGGTTTGCTGTACAGATTGCAAAGGCGATTGTTGCTCGCCGGGGCCAATCCGGGGATCGAGGTCCTCTCGATCGCACATCCGAGCTTGCCGCGCTCGTGGCGCAAGCCGTCAAAACACGCGAGAAGGGCCAAGACCCTGCGACCCGCACCTTTCAAGCTTTACGGATTCACGTCAATCAAGAGCTTGCGGACCTCGAAACCGGTCTGAAGGCCGCTTTTGAACGCCTGGAACAGGGGGGACGTCTCGTCGTGATCAGCTTCCATTCGCTGGAAGACCGCATCGTCAAGCGCTTCATGCAGGCCCTGGCGCGCCCGGACCAATCCGCCGCGCCGGAACTGCGTCGGGCGCCGCTGCGTGCGCATGAATTGCCGGCGCCGCAGTTGCGCCTGCTTGGCCGCGTGAAGCCGTCGGAGGCCGAGGTGTCGGCCAACCCGCGTGCGCGCTCGGCCATCATGCGCGTGGCCGAGCGTTGCTGAGCCGACGGAGCCGCACGCCATGAACCGCCTGAACATGTTCCTGCTGACCGCGCTGGTGCTGTGTGCGCTGTCGCTGGTCAACGCACAGCATCAGGCGCGGCAACTGTTTGTCGCGCTGGATCGCGCGCAGGCGGAAGAGAAGCAACTCAACACCGATTGGTCGCGTCTGCAATATGAGCAGAGCGCGCTGGGCAAGAGCGCTCGCATTGCCGACATCGCGAGCAGGCAGTTGAAGATGTCGCCCGCACAGGCGGGTCGCACGCAGTATCTGCAGGGGTTTGCCGATTTGCCGACAGCAGGGGGGGGCTCCGGGGCGTCCTCGGCGGCGGCGAGCGCGCCCACGGCTTCCGGAGTACAGCCATGAGCGGCGCACGCAAATCCAACGGCACCACGGCGCGCGCGCGCCTGGGCCAGTTTTCCGCCAGCCCCGTGCTGGGCCTGCGCCTGCCGATGTGGCGCTCTAAGCTGGTCGTGTTCCTGATGTTCGCGGCCTTCCTGGCGCTGATCGGTCGCGCGCTGTGGATTCAAGGCCCCGGCAACCGTTTCTATGAGGCCGAGGGCAAGAAGCGCTTCCAACGCACGCTGGAGTTGCCGGCCACGCGCGGCAAGATTCTTGATCGCAATGGTCTGGTGCTGGCCACGAGCCTGCCGGTGAAGGCCATCTGGGCCGTGCCCGAAGACGTGCCCAACAACGTGCCTGGCGAAGACATGAAGAAGCTCGCCAAGCTGCTCGGCATGAACAACAAGGAGCTTTCGGGCAAGCTGGGCGAAGACAAGGGCTTCGTCTACCTCAAGCGTCAGGTGCTGCCCGAGGTGGCCGACCAGATTGCCGCGCTGAAGATCGATGGCATCTATCAGACGCGTGAATACAAACGGTTCTACCCGGAAGGCGAGGCGATGGCGCACATCGTCGGTTTCACCAACGTCGAGGACAAAGGCCAGGAAGGCATGGAGCTGGCGCGCGAGTCCGACCTCGCCGGTGCCGCCGGACAGCGTCAGGTGATCAAGGATCGGCTGGGCCGCGTGGTGGAAGACGTGGGCGTGCTCAAGGCTCCGCGTGATGGGCATGATCAGACGCTGTCGATCGACGCCAAGATCCAGTACCTGACCTTCAATGAACTGAAGGCCGCCATCGAGCGTACCCACGCAAAGGCCGCCAGTGCGATCGTTCTGGACGCCCAGACCGGCGAGGTGCTGGCACTCGCCAACTACCCGACCTACAACCCGAACGACCGCACCCGCCTGTCTGGCGAGCAACTGCGTAACCGCGTGCTGACCGACACCTTCGAGCCCGGCTCGATGATGAAGCCGGTCACCATCAGCCTCGCGTTGCAGCTCAAGCGCGTGACGCCCACTACGCTGGTGCAGACCAACGGCAAATACAATTTTGAAGGCGCGACCATTTCCGATACCGGCAACTACGGCACGCTGACGGTCGCCCAGGTGATCCAGCACTCCAGCAACATCGGTACGACCAAGATCGCGATGATGCTCAAGCCGCAGGAAATGTGGGACATGTTCACCAGTGTGGGCTTGGGGCAGGCACCGAAGATCGGCTTCCCGGGCGCGGTGGCGGGGCGGCTGCGGCCGGCAAACAAATGGCGCCGCATCGAGCAGGCGACCATGTCGTACGGCTACGGCCTGTCGGTGTCGCTGTTCCAGATTGCGCATGCGTACACCATCTTTGCGCACGATGGCGAGCTGATTCCGATCACCATGTACCGCACCGACGGCCAGCCGCCGCAGGGCGAGCGCGTGATCTCGCCGGAGGTGGCGCGGCAGGTCCGTCAGATGCTCGAGACGGTGACGGCGCCCGGCGGTACCGCACCGCAGGCCCAGGTGATGGGCTATCGCGTCGGCGGCAAGACCGGCACGGCGTGGAAGCACACCGGGCGCGGCTATGACCGCTCGAAGTATCGCGCCTCGTTTATTGGTCTGGCGCCGATGTCGAACCCGCGCATCATCGTGGCGGTGAGCGTGGATGAGCCCACTGTGGGTAACCGCTACGGTGGCGGCGCCGCCGGTCCGGTGTTTTCGCAGATCGTGGGCGGCACCTTGCGCGCGTTGAACGTGCCGCCGGATTCGCCGGTGCGTCAGCTCGTGATGACGCCGGACGTGCCGGAAGAGCCGGTGGGAGGGCTGCAATGACGGCCAAGCCGACGTCCGATCGTCCGACCATCGCCGCGCGCCTGGCGCCCGTGGCGGACTGGCTGCGCGTACAAGCGCCAGCGGGTGCCGACCTCACGAGCGATACGCGCAAGCTCAAGACTGGCGATGTGTTCGTCGCCTACGTGCTCGGCAATGTGCGCCAGCATGGCGACGGCCGTCCGCATATTCCTCAGGCCATCGAGGCAGGGGCTTCCGCCGTGCTGGCCGAAGCCCATGGCTACGCAATGCCCGCAGACGCGCCCGTGCGCATCCTGCCGGTGGACGGTCTGGCTGAACTGGCCGGTCCGCTTGCCGCGCAGTGGTACGGCGTACCGGGCGCGGACGCCCTGCGCGTGATTGGCGTGACAGGCACCAACGGCAAGACATCGTGTTCGCAATGGATTGCGCAGGCGCTGACCAAACACGGCGAGCGTTGCGCAGTGGTGGGTACGCTCGGCACCGGGTTTGTCGATGCGCTGGCCGCGACCGGCTTTACCACGCCGGATGCCATCCAGCTCCAGCACAGCCTTGCCGATCTGCACCGTGCGGGTGCTCGCGCCATCGCCATGGAAGTGTCGTCGCATGGCCTGGAGCAAGGCCGCGTGGATGGCACCAGCTTCGACATCGCGGTGTTCACCAACCTGACGCAGGATCACCTCGACTACCACGGCACGATGGCCGAGTACGAGCTCGCCAAGGCGCGTCTGTTCAGCTGGCCGGGCCTGCGCGCGGCGGTGATCAATCGCGACGATGCGGCCGGTGTGCGCTTGCTGCAGAACGCCCGCGCCGAAGTCGAAACCCTCGAATACGGCATCGACGGCGAAGCCGCTGCGCAGCACGGCGCCAGACAATGGCTGCGCGCCAGCAACGTGCGCGCGCATCGCACCGGTACGACGTTCGACGTGGACGGCAGCTTCGGTCACGCGACCGTGCATGCCCCCACCGTCGGCCTGTTCAACGTATCGAATCTGTTGGGTGTGCTGGGTGCACTGCTGGCGGCTGGTGTGCCGTGGCAGGACGCCATTGCGCGCCTGGAAAAGCTGCAGCCGGTGAGCGGCCGCATGGAGCGTTTCGGCGGTGAAGACGGGCCCCTCGTGGTGGTCGATTACGCCCATACGCCCGACGCGCTGGAGCAAACGCTGCGCGCGCTTGCGCCGATTACCGAGGCGCGCGGCGGCAAGCTGTGGGCTGTGTTCGGCTGCGGCGGTGACCGCGACCCTGGCAAGCGTCCGCAGATGGGCGCCATCGCCGAGCGCCTGGCGCCGCACGTGGTGCTGACCTCCGACAACCCGCGCAGCGAAGATCCGCAGCACATCCTCGACGAGATCGCCGACGGCATGGACAATCCGCGCGCCGCCACCCAGATCGAAGACCGCGCGGCCGCCATCCTGCACGCCGTGCGCCACGCCGATGCGCATGACGTGATCGTCGTGGCCGGCAAGGGGCATGAATCGACGCAGGAGATTGCTGGTCGCAAGCGACCGTTCTCCGATCAGGAACATGTGCGCCTGGCACTCGCCGCCCGCGGGGTGAATGCATGAGCGCCCTGACCGTGATGATGCATGCCACCGACGCCGCTGCCTGGATGGCCGGTGCCCATCTGGCTGGCCCCGATGCGGCGATCCTGCGCGTGACAACGGACAGCCGCGCCGTGCAGCCCGGCGACCTGTTCGTCGCGCTGATCGGCGAGCGTTTCGATGCGCATGATTTCCTGCCCGAGGTGGTGGCGCGTGGCGCTGCCGCCGTGCTGGTGTCGCGCGCACCTGCTGCCACGCTGGATGTGACGAAGGTGGCCGTGCTGACCGTTGCCGATACGCGTATCGGACTCGGCCAACTTGCCGCCGGCTGGCGCCGCCAGTTCCCGATTCCCGTCGTCGCCGTGACGGGCAGCAACGGCAAGACCACGGTCAAGGAAATGATCTCCGCGATCTTCGCGCAGGCTGTGGGTGAAGACGCTCGCCTGGCGACCGCCGGTAACTTCAACAACGACATCGGCCTGCCGCTCACGCTGTTCCGCTTGAATGCGCAACACAAGCTGGCCGTGCTCGAACTCGGGATGAATCATCCGGGCGAGACGGCCGTGCTGGCCGCCATTGCCCAGCCCACCGTGGCGATGATCAATAACGCTCAGCGCGAGCACCAGGAATTCATGGTCAGCGTGGAAGCGGTGGCTGAAGAGCACGCCGCCGTGCTGGCCGCGCTGCCGCCCGATGGCGTTGCGGTGTTCCCGCGTGATGCGGCCAACGGTGGCGAATATGCGCCGGTGTGGCAAGCCGCGGCCGGTTCGCGTCGCGTGCTCGATTTCGGTATCGAGGCCGGGGCTGTGACGGGCACGGCGGCGGACACCGCCGACGGGCAACGCATCGATGTGCAGGCCCCTGGGCAACGCTTCGTCATCACGTTGCCGCTGCTCGGGTTGCACAACGCACGCAATGCGCTGGCCGCGACGGCATGCGCGCTCGCAGCCGGTGTCGCTCCCGAGGTGATAGCACAGGCGCTGGGCAACTTTGCTCCGGTCAAGGGGCGGCTGCAGCGCAAGCAGGGCACGCACGGCGGCCTCGTCATCGACGACACGTACAACGCGAACCCCGATTCGATGCGCGCAGCGATCGATGCGCTGGTCACGCTGCCGGCGCCGCGCTGGTTGGTGTTGGGTGACATGGGCGAGGTTGGCTCGCAGGGTCCGGCATTCCACGAAGAAATCGGCGCTTATGCGCGGGAGCACGGCATCGACGCGGTGCTGGCAACCGGCGAGCTTGCGCGCCACAGCGTCGACGCTTTCGGCGCAGGCGCGCAGCATTTTGCGTCGGCGGAGGACTTGATTGAACACGGCGTGCCCGCCATTGCGCCGGCTGCGACGGTATTGGTGAAGGGCTCGCGCTTCATGCGGATGGAACGCATTGTGGAAGCGCTGGTCTTGAAAGACCCGGTTGCGGATTTGTCGACCGGTTCCAGCACACAACAGCAGCACTAAGGGAAGCAAGAACCCATGTTATTGGCATTGGCGCAATGGTTGCAGAACGACTACGGCTTCCTGCGCGTCTTCAACTATCTGACGTTCCGCGCCGTGATGGCATCTCTCACGGCGCTGGTGATCGGCCTCGGGTTTGGGCCGTGGGTGATCCGTCGCCTGACCGAGCTGAAGGTCGGCCAGGCTGTGCGCAGTTATGGCCCGCAAACGCATCTGGTCAAGGCGGGCACGCCCACGATGGGCGGTGTGCTGGTGCTCATCGGTATTGCTGTGTCGACGCTGCTATGGGCGGACTGGGGCAACCGCTTCATTTGGATCGTGCTGCTCGTCACGCTGGGCTACGGCGCGATCGGTTGGGTGGATGACTACCGCAAGGTCGTGCACCGTGATCCGAAGGGCATGTCCTCGCGCGAGAAATTCTTCTGGCAGACCGTGATCGGCCTCTTTGCTGCGGCATATCTGGCGTTCTCGGTCTCGGAGACGAGCAACATGCGCGTGCTCGAGCTGTTCATGGATTGGGTGCGCAGCGGCCTGTCACTCAACCTGCCGGCCAAGTCGCACCTGATCGTGCCGTTCTTCAAAGAGATCAGCTACCCGCTGGGCGTGTTCGGTTTCATCATCCTGACGTATCTCGTCATCGTTGGTTCCAGCAATGCTGTGAACCTGACCGACGGCCTTGATGGCCTCGTCATCATGCCGGTCGTGCTGGTAGGCAGTGCGTTAGGCGTGTTCGCCTACGTGATGGGCAGCGCCGTCTATAGCAAGTACCTGCTGTTCCCCCACATTCCAGGTGCGGGTGAGCTGCTGATCTTCTGCTCGGCGATGGCGGGGGCCGGGCTTGCCTTCCTGTGGTTCAACGCGCATCCGGCGCAGGTGTTCATGGGTGACGTTGGCGCGCTGGCGCTTGGCGGCGCGCTGGGCACGATCGCCGTGATCGTGCGTCAGGAAATCGTGCTCTTCATCATGGGCGGCATCTTCGTGGCCGAGACCGTCTCGGTGATGCTGCAGGTGACGTGGTTCAAGTTCACCAAAAAGCGTTATGGCGAGGGCCGGCGTCTGTTCCGCATGGCGCCGCTGCATCACCATTTCGAGCTCTCCGGCTGGAAGGAAACGCAAGTGGTCGTGCGCTTCTGGGTCATCACCATGATGTTGGTGCTGATCGGCTTGTCGACCCTGAAGCTGCGGTGAGCACGCAAATGACCGACATGACCGAATCGATCAGCCCGGACGACATGGACGCCACACAGCCGGAAGCGGCCGTGGACGCCGTTGTCGCGACGCTCGATTCCACCGAACCGATGCCCGCTGCCGAAACCGCCCAGGAGCCGCGCATGTTCGGCGACTTCGACGCGCCGGCGGTGCTGGTGCTCGGCCTTGGTGAATCCGGCCTGGCAATGGCGCGCTGGTGTGCCCGTCATGGCGCGCGAGTGCGCGTGGCCGACACGCGCGAGGCGCCGGCCAACCTGCCGACGTTGCGTGCGCACGTGCCGGATGCCGAATTCGTGAGCGGCCCATTCGCCGTGTCGCTGCTGGACGATGTGACGCTGGTGGCGATCAGTCCCGGGCTGTCGCCGCTGGATGCCAACGTCGCCGCACTGCTGAGCGCCGCCAATGCGCGCAGCGTGCCGGTGTGGGGCGAGATCGAATTGTTTGCCCGCGCGTTGGCGGGTCTCAAGACCGCGCAGAGCTACACGCCGCGCGTGTTGGCCATCACTGGGACCAACGGCAAGACAACCACCACTGCGCTCACGGGCGCCTTGGTGGAGCGCGCCGGCAAGACTGTCGGCGTAGCAGGCAACATCAGCCCGTCGGCGCTCGATAAGCTCGGGGAATGCATTGACGCCGGCACGCTGCCCGACGTGTGGGTGCTCGAGCTTTCCAGCTTCCAGCTCGAAACCACGCACACGCTGGACGCAGACGCCGCCACCGTCCTGAACATTACGCAGGATCACCTCGACTGGCACGGCACGCTGGACGCCTATGCCGCGGCCAAGGGCCGCATCTTTGGCGCCAACACCGTGCGTGTGCTGAATCGTCAGGATGCTGCCGTGATGGCATTCGCCAGCAAGAACGGTGGCGACATCACCTTCGGCATCGACGAACCGGGCACGCCCGATGCGCTCGGCCTGTTGCGCGATGGCGGCATGCCCTGGATCGTATTGGCGGAAGCCGATGAGGACGATCTTCCCAAGCCCACGCGCCGCAAGAAAAGCGACAACGTGCCGGCCGCGCCGGTGCCAGTGCGCCTCAAGCGCCTGATGCCAGCTGACGCACTGCGCATCCGGGGCTTGCACAACGCGACCAACGCGATGGCTGCGCTGGCACTGTGCCGGGCGATCGGCCTTCCGGTGAGCGCGCTGCTGCACGGCCTGCGCGACTACGCCGGCGAGCCGCACCGCGTCGAACTGATCGCCGCATTTGACGACATCGAATTCTTCGACGACAGCAAGGGCACCAACGTCGGCGCGACGGTGGCTGCACTCTCGGGCTTGTCCAAGCATGTCGTGCTGATCGCGGGTGGCGACGGCAAGGGTCAGGACTTCTCGCCGCTGGCCGAGCCGGTCGCGCAGTACGCGCGCGCCGTGATCCTCATCGGCCGCGATGCACCGCTGATTCGTGAGGCGCTGGCCAATACCGGTGTCGCGCTGATCGATGCGCCGACGCTGGAAGCCGCTGTGCCGCAAGCCGCCGCTCATGCGCAACCGGGCGATGCCGTGCTGTTGTCGCCGGCGTGCGCCAGCTTTGACATGTTCCGCAACTACGAACATCGCGCCCAGGTGTTCCACGAGGCCGTGGCCGCACTGGCGGCAGACCGAGGAGTCCTCCTATGAGCGACACCCAGATCAAGCGCAGCGGCTTCATCGGCGCGACCATCGGCAATGCGTGGGATGGCCTGCGTGATGCCGTTTCGGGGGTCAAGCCCACGCGCTCCAAGATGATGGAGTACGACCAGCCGCTGATGTGGGTTGCGATTGTGCTGCTCGGCCTCGGGCTGGTGATGGTGTATTCGGCGTCCATCGCGTTGCCGGATTCGCCCAAGTACGCCAACTACAGCAACGGGCACTTCCTGATCCGCCACATTTTCTCGCTGGTGATCGGCCTCATCGGTGCGATCGTCGCATTCCAGATTCCGGTCAAGTTCTGGGACAAATACGCACCGAAGCTTTTCATCATCGCGCTGGTGCTGTTGGTGATCGTGCTCGTGCCGCACGTGGGTAAGGGCGTGAACGGCGCGCGCCGCTGGTTGCCGCTGGGCGTCATGAACTTCCAGCCGTCCGAGCTGATGAAGCTGGCGGTCGTGCTGTACGCCGCCAATTACACCGTGCGCAAGCAGGACTGGATGCAGAGCGTGCGCAAGGGCTTCCTGCCGATGGGCGTGGCCGTGGCGTTTGTGGGCTCGCTCCTGCTGCTGGAGCCGGACATGGGCGCGTTCCTAGTGATCGCGGCCGTGGCTATGGGCATCCTCTTCCTGGGCGGCGTGAACGGCAAGCTGTTCGGCGGCCTCGTGCTGACGGCGGTGTCAACTTTCTCACTGCTGATCGTGGCGTCGCCGTGGCGGCGTGAGCGGATCTTTGCGTACCTGAACCCCTGGCAGGAGGAATACGCACAGGGCAAGGCTTACCAGCTCACGCACTCGCTCATCGCTTTCGGCCGTGGCGAGTGGACCGGCGTCGGCCTGGGCGGCAGCATCGAGAAGCTGCACTACCTGCCGGAAGCGCACACCGACTTCATCCTGGCTGTGATCGGCGAGGAACTGGGCTTCGTCGGCGTGCTGATCGTGATCCTGCTGTTCTACTGGATGGTGCGGCGCGCATTCGAGATCGGCCGCACCGCATTGCAGCTCGACCGCACGTTTGCCGGCCTGGTCGCTAAAGGCCTGGGTATCTGGATCGGCTGGCAGGCCTTCATCAACATGGGTGTGAACCTCGGCCTGCTGCCAACCAAGGGCCTGACACTGCCGATGGTCAGCTACGGCGGCTCGGGCATCCTGATGAACTGCGTGGCGCTCGCGCTGCTGCTGCGTATCGACTACGAAAACCGCGTGCTGATGCGGGGGGGCAAGGTATGACGGTAGGTACGGCGCCTCGCACGCTCCTCGTCATGGCCGGCGGTACGGGCGGTCACATCTTCCCCGCGCTGTCGGTGGCCAAGCTGCTTGCCGCGCGTGGCTGGAAGGTGGTGTGGCTTGGCAACGCGAACGGCATGGAAGGCCAACTGGTGCCCAAGCATGGCTTTCCGCTGGAGTCGGTACAGTTTGGTGGCCTGCGCGGCAAGGGCCTCGTTACCAAGTTTCTGCTGCCGCTCAACCTGTTGCGCGCGTTCTGGCAGAGCCTCGGTGTGGTACGTCGTGTGCGTCCAAACGTGGTGTTGGGCATGGGCGGCTATATCACGTTCCCGGGCGGCATGATGAGCGTGCTGCTGGGGCGCCCGCTGGTGCTGCACGAACAGAATTCCATCGCAGGTCTGGCCAACCGCGTGCTTGCGCGCGTAGCGGATCGCGTGCTGTGCGCATTTCCGAATGCGCTGTCCGGCGCTGAGTGGGTCGGCAACCCGATCCGCGCCGACCTTGCCATGCTGGCTTCACCGCAAGCGCGCTACGCCGAGCGAACCGGCCCGCTGCGCGTGCTGGTCGTGGGCGGCAGCCTGGGCGCGGCAGCGCTCAACGACGTGGTGCCCAAGGCGCTGGCGTTGCTGCCGGCTGATACACGCCCGATCGTCATCCATCAGGCTGGCGCCAAGCAGATCGACACGCTGCGCGCCAACTATGCCGCCGCGGGCATTGACGATGCCCACGCGCAACCCGTGCCCTTCATCGACGACATGGCGGCCGCGTATGCGCACGCCGATCTCGTGATTTGCCGTGCGGGCGCAATGACTGTTTCAGAAGTGGCCGCGGCGGGTGTCGCGGCGCTGTTCGTGCCGTTCCCGCACGCCGTGGACGATCACCAGACCACCAACGCGCGCTTCCTTTCGGAACGCGGCGCAGCGCTGTTGGTGTCGCAGCAGGAACTGGGTCCGGCATCGCTGGCAGATACACTCGCGTCCCTGACGCGTGCGCAGTTGGCCGATATGGCGGCTAAAGCACGTGAGCAGGCACGGCCCGAAGCGGCCGAGCGTGTCGCCGACGTGTGTGTAGCGGTGGCACGGGCATAGGGAATCGAATCGATATGAAGCACATCGTCAAGAACATCCATTTTGTAGGCATCGGCGGCGCCGGTATGAGCGGCATCGCCGAGGTGCTGCTGAACCTCGGCTACCGCGTGACAGGCTCAGATCTGGGCAGCAGCGCGACCACGCAGCGGCTGGCAACCCTCGGCGCGACAATCATGCAGGGCCACGCGCCGGAGCATGTGATCGGCGCCAATGCCGTGGTCGTCTCCACCGCCGTGCGCGGCGACAACCCCGAAGTGCTGGCCGCGCGCGCCAAACGCATCCCCATCGTGCCGCGTGCGGTGATGCTGGCCGAGCTGATGCGCCTGAAGCAGGGCATCGCCATTGCCGGCACGCACGGCAAGACGACGACCACCAGCCTTGTCGCCTCCGTGCTGGCTGAAGGCGGCCTGGACCCGACCTTCGTGATCGGCGGCCGCCTGAACTCTGCCGGCGCCAACGCTCGGCTGGGCACGGGCGATTTCATCGTCGCCGAGGCCGACGAATCCGACGCGTCGTTCCTCAACCTGTTCCCTGTGATCGAGGTCATCACCAATATCGATGCCGATCACATGGAGACCTACGGGCACGATTTCTCGCGTCTGAAGCAGGCGTTCATCGAGTTCACGCAGCGTCTGCCGTTCTACGGCATTGCCGTGCTGTGCGTGGATGATTCGAACGTGCGCGAAATTCTGCCGTTCGTCTCCAAGCCTGTCGTGCGCTACGGTTTTGCCGAAGATGCGCAAGTGCGTGCGGTCAATGCGCGCGCCGTCGATGGCCGCATGGAATTCACCGTGATCCGCCAGATCAACGGCCATGCCGAGCCGCCGCTGTCGATCACGCTCAACCTGCCGGGCCTGCACAACGTGCAGAACGCGCTGGCCGCCATCGCCATCGCTACCGAACTGGAAGTGCCGGACGAGGCCATCGTCAAGGCGTTGGCCGAATTCAACGGCGTGGGCCGCCGCTTCCAACGCTACGGCGAAGTGCCGACCGCCGACGGCAAGGGCCGCTTCACGCTCATCGATGACTACGGCCACCACCCCGTCGAGATGGCTGCCACGCTGGCCGCGGCGCGCGGCGCGTTCCCCGGTCGTCGCCTTGTGCTGTCGTTCCAGCCGCACCGCTTTACCCGCACGCGCGACTGCTTCGAAGATTTTGTGAAGGTGCTCGGCACCGTAGATGCGTTGCTGCTCGCCGAGGTGTACGCCGCCGGTGAGCCTCCCATCGTCGCCGCCGACGGCCGCGCGCTGACGCGTGCGCTGCGCGTAGCCAACAAGATCGAGCCGGTATTCGTAGAGCAGATCGAAGACATGCCGCAAGCGATTCTGAATGCGGCGCAGGACGGCGACGTGGTCATCACCATGGGCGCAGGTTCGATCGGGCAGGTGCCCGGTCAAGTGGTGGCGTTGCAGGCGCAGGCGCGCAGCACAAATGTCGTGGATCTGAACGGAGGCGCCGCAGCATGACGACCGGTCCGTTTGTTCCAAATCCGACGATTGATCCGAAGTCCCTCGGCAAGGTGGGCGTGCTCATGGGCGGCCGGTCCGCCGAACGCGAAATCTCGCTGATGTCCGGCAACGGCGTGCTGGCTGCGCTGCGCGCGCGGGGCGTCGATGCGCACCCGTTCGACCCGGGCCTGCAGGCCGTGGCCGATCTGGCCAAGCAAGGGTTCGACCGCGTGGTGATCTCGCTGCACGGCCGCTTTGGCGAAGACGGCACGATCCAGGGCTTGCTCGAGCAATTCGGCATTCCGTACACCGGTAGCGGCGTACTCGCGTCTGCGCTGGCGATGGACAAGGAAGCCACCAAGCGCCAATGGCAGACTCACGGCCTGCCCACGCCTGACTTCGTGATGTTGCACGCCGGCGCCGACTGGCAAGCCGTGGCCGACCGCCTTGGCCTGCCGCTGATCGTCAAGCCGGCGCGCGAAGGTTCGTCGATCGGTCTGACCAAGGTCACGAGCGCCGCCGAGCTGCCCGCCGCCTACGAGAAGGCTGCGCGCCTGGACCGCGATGTGATGGCCGAGCAGTTCATCGAAGGCGACGAGCTGACCTGCCCGATCATCGGCGAAGGCGAGAGCGCGACCGCGTTGCCGCTCATCCGCATCGTCGCGCCGCAGGCCAACTACGACTACCAGAACAAGTACTTCACCGACGACACGCGCTACGAATGCCCGGCACCGATTCCCGCCGATGTGGCCGTGCGCGTGCAGGCGCTGGTGGTGCAGGCATATCGCGGGCTGGGCTGCCGTGGCTGGGGCCGTGCCGACATCATGCTGCGCAAGTCCGACAACGCGCCGTTCCTGCTGGAGATGAACACGTCGCCGGGCATGACCGGCCATTCGCTGGTGCCGATGGGCGCGCGCGCGGCCGGCATCAGCTATGAAGATTTTGTGCTGCAACTGGCCGCGAGTGCGTCGCTGGAGCTGCACGCGAGCACCGACTGGAAACCAGAGTAATCAACGCAACGTCAGCGAAACCGGACAACACAACGTTATGTGGCACAACACCCGTCTCCTCAACGCCGTCGCGAGTGCGCTCTATGCGCTGCTCGCGCTTGGCGCGTTGGGCGTTGGGACGGTCTGGCTGATGCAGCGACCGATGTTCCAGCTGCAGCAGGTGCGGGTGATGCCGATGGCCGGCAGCGAGTTGCGCCACGTGAATGTGCCGAGTCTGCGCGCCAACGCGCTGACCAAGCTGCGCGGCAATTTCTTCTCGCTGAATCTGGACGACGCGCGTGCCGCATTCGAATCGGTGCCGTGGGTGCGGCGTGCGAGCGTGCGCCGCGTGTGGCCGAACGGGCTGCTGGTGGAAGTGCAGGAGCACGAAGCGCTCGGCACCTGGGGCGGCAATGAGTCCGGCAAGCTGGTCAACACGTATGGCGAAGTCTTCGTGGCCAACCTGGCCGAAGCTGAAGATGACACCGACCTGGTTGCGCTGGCTGGCCCCGAAGGAACCGAGCAGGACGTGGTCGACAAACTGGAGACCATGACCGAGTGGTTCAAGCCGATGAATGTCGAGCCGCTGAGCGTGACGCTCACCGACCGCTACGCCTGGCGCGCGCGGTTGTCCAACGGCACGGTCATCGAGCTGGGCCGCGAACTGAATGACGATGACCGCACAGCGCTGGCCGCGCGTGCCCGCCGCTTTGTGCGTGCGTGGCCCGAGGTGACGAAGCGCTGGGGCGGTCAGATCGAATACGCCGATCTGCGGTATCCCAACGGATTCGCAGTTCGGGCGGCGGGTGTGCGCTTCCTGACCGATGCGCAGGCTGCGGTGCTGGCCAAGGGGGGCAAGCTGCCTGGCACCGCGAATGGCACCAGCAGTGCTGCAAAGCCGAAAGCCACGCTGGGGGGTAAGCCGGCGGCCAACAACAAAGCAACGCGAAGCACAGAGAAAACGCGATGAGCAAGGAATACAAGGATCTTCTGGTCGGGCTGGACATCGGCACCTCCAAGGTGGTGGCGGTGGTCGCCGAGCTGCGTCCTGACGGCGCCTACGAGGTCATCGGCATGGGCCAGACCGAATCGAAGGGGCTCAAGAAGGGTGTGGTCGTCAATATCGAGGCGACCGTCCAGTCGATCCAGAAGGCGCTCGAAGAAGCGGAGCTGATGGCCGATTGCAAGATCGGCGAGGTCTTCACGGGCATTGCCGGCAGCCATATCCGCAGCTTCAACTCGAGCGGCATGGTGGCGATCAAGGACAAGGAAGTCACCTCCACCGATGTGGCCCGCGTGATCGAGACCGCCAAGGCCGTCAACATCCCGACCGACCAGCAGATCCTGCACATTCTCACGCAGGAATTCATCATCGACGGCCAGGAAGACGTGCGCGAGCCGATTGGCATGAGCGGCATCCGGCTCGAGGTGAAGGTGCACATCGTGACGGGCGCAGTGAGTGCGGCGCAGAACATCGTCAAGTGCGTGCGTCGCTGCGGGCTGGAGGTGCACGACCTGATTCTGCAGCCGCTCGCATCAAGCCTGGCCGTGCTGACCGAAGACGAGAAGGAACTCGGCGTGGTGCTGGTCGACATTGGCAGCGGCACGACCGACATCGCGATCTTCAGCGAAGGCGCGATCCGCCACACGGCCGTGATCCCCATCGCCGGCGACCAGATCACCAACGACATCGCGATGGCCCTGCGCACGCCGACGCCGGACGCCGAGGACATCAAGATCCAGTACGGCATCGCCAAGCAGGTGCTGGCCGATCCGGACGAGATGATCGATGTGCCGGGCGTCGGCGACCGCGGGCCGCGCACGCTTTCGCGTCAAGCGCTGGCTGCCGTGATCGAGCCGCGCGTGGAAGAGCTGTTCTCGCTCGTGCATCAGGTGGTGCGCGAATCCGGCTATGAGGAACTGCTCTCCAGCGGCGTGGTCCTCACTGGCGGTACCGCAATGATGCCCGGCATGGTCGAGCTGGGTGAAGACATGTTCTTGAAGCCCGTGCGTGTGGGCGTGCCGGAGTACCGCGGCAACCTGCACGAGGTGGTGAAGAGCCCGCGTTACGCCACCGTGATGGGCTTGCTGCAGGAAGGTCGCGTGCAGCGGGTGCGGGGGCGCAAGGTTGTGGTGCAGTCCGGATCGGCCAAGCAGATCTGGACGCGCATGAAGGAATGGTTCATCGGCAACTTCTAAGCACGTGTGTGCCGGGTGTTGGCGATGTGCTCCCTGGGGGGAGCAAGTTGAGTTTCTTGTTTTGATGTTTTTTGTTCAGGAACCAGGAGTTGCGGCGGGGAGGCTGCATCGTCTGGGACTGATCACTTCTGGAGGCAATGATGGACTTCGACATGATTGAAACGGAAATGCAGGACGGCACCATCATCAAGGTGGTCGGCGTCGGCGGCGCGGGCGGTAATGCCGTGCAGCACATGATCAACCGCGGCGTGCAAGGCGTGGAATTCATCTGCATGAACACCGATGCGCAGGCGCTCAAGCGCTCGACCGCATCGCGCGTGCTGCAGCTCGGTAGCACGGGCCTCGGCGCCGGTGCCAAGCCCGAAGTGGGCAAGCACTGCGCAGAGGAAGCCCGTGAGCAGATCGCCGACGCACTGCGCGGCGCGCACATGGTCTTCATCACTGCCGGCATGGGCGGCGGTACGGGTACGGGCGCAGCACCGGTGGTCGCACAGGTCGCCAAGGAAATGGGCATCTTGACCGTGGGCGTGGTCTCCAAGCCGTTCGAATTCGAAGGCGCACGCCGCTCGAAGGTTGGCGAGCATGGCGCGAACGACCTCGAAGGCAACGTCGATTCGCTGATCGTCGTGCTCAACGAAAAGCTCTTCGAAGTCATGGGCGATGATGCCGAGATGGACAAGTGCTTCCAGTGCGCCGACGACGTGCTGCACAACGCAGTGGCCGGCATCGCGGAAATCATCAACGTCGATGGTCTGGTGAACGTCGACTTCGAAGACGTGAAGACCGTGATGGGCGAACAAGGCAAGGCGATGATGGGCACGGCCACCGTGTCCGGCGTCGACCGTGCACGTCTGGCCGCTGAGCAAGCCGTGGCAAGCCCGCTGCTGGAAGGCGTGGACCTTTCGGGCGCGCGGGGCGTGCTGGTCAACATCACGGCCAGCCGCTCGCTCAAGCTGTCCGAAACCAAGGAAGTGATGAACACCATCCGCAGCTATGCCGCGGAAGATGCCACCGTCATTTTCGGTACGGTCTACGACGACGCCATGGGCGATGCACTGCGGGTGACCGTGGTTGCGACGGGCCTGGGTCGCGCTGCTCGCAACAAGCAGCAACAGCAACAGACGATGACGCTGCTGAAGACCGGTACGGACAACCAGCCGGTGGCTTTCGGCGGTAGCGCCGGTCACTCGGTGGCGGCCGCGCCGGACTACAGCAATTTCGACACCCCCGCCGTGTGGCGCAGCTCGCGTGAGTCGGCATCGGCTCACGTGGCGGCACTGCAAGAGAAGGGCGTCGACACGTACGACATTCCGGCATTCCTGCGCAAGCAGGCGGACTGATCGGGCCTGCGTTGGTTCGATAGCGCTCGCGCACGTCCGACTGCCTGCGGCACCGCACGCCGCGCGCGGTTCACGGCTCCCCTCCCGTGATCGCCGTTGTGTGATGGCCCGCTGCTCGCAAGTCGACAGCGCTCGACGAACCGGACACAGTCGTTGCCGCCGGGCAGGTTGGCCTCTGGCCGCCTCCCCGGAAGGGTTCACCCCGCCCGGCGGGTGTATCCGTTCGTTGTGCCGCGCGCGGTGCGTTCCGACCCAAGCGGCCTGATAGTGTTGTCTCCCAAGACCGCCCGCGTGATTCGTTCACGCGGGCGGTCTCGTTTTACGAACCGGCTGCGCGGTCGCGCGGCAAGTTCTATGATCGCGATATCCGCGCACGCTCCCTGACGATCATGATCCAGCCTGGTCAACCGCTTCCCGACGCAACGCTCTACGAGTTCTTTGAAGTGGAAAAGGACGGCTGCGCGCTCGGCCCCAATGCTTTCTCCGTCCAGCATCTGGCAGAGGGTAAGACGATCGTCATCTTCGGGCTGCCAGGTGCGTTCACGCCGACCTGTTCGGCGCGGCATGTGCCCGGCTACCTCGCCCACTTCGACGCGCTGCGCGCCAAGGGTGTCGACGAGATATGGTGTGTGTCCGTCAACGACGCCTTCGTGATGGGCGCCTGGGCCCGAACACAGGGAACCGACGACAAAATCCGCATGCTTGGTGACGGCAGCGCAGAGTTCACCAGCAAGCTCGGCCTTGACCAGGACCTCTCCAAGCGCGGCATGGGCGTGCGCTCGCAGCGCTACGCGATGGTCGTGAAGGACGGTGTGGTAACAGCGCTACAGGTGGAAGCGCCCGGGCAGTTCGCCGTCAGCAGCGCCGAATCGATCCTGGCGATACTCTGACGCCACGCTGGCGGCTCCCCCAAATGGCGGAGTACCGCCCGCTATGCCGCCTCGCCTCAAGGCTGATGAGTTCGTGGCCCTGAATCTGCGTGCACTAAGGTTGAGCAGAGTGTGAGCACCCCTAACATCCCGATACAAAAGTCGTTTTGAAGGCAGGGATGTGAAAATGGTATGATTAGGGTTATCACCTATGCAGACCGCATAGATAAAAACAATCGTAGAAATTTCGTGAGTTGAGGGCGGCCATGTTGAAACAACGCACCATCAAGTCCCTCGTCAAGACCGTCGGCATCGGGTTGCACTCGGGCCGTAAGGTGACGTTGACGTTGCGCCCGGCAGCCGCAGGCACCGGCATCGTCTTCACGCGCGTTGACCTCGATCCGGCCGTCGAGATTCCCGCTACCGCCAGCGCCATCGGCGACACCCGCCTTGCGTCCGTGCTGCAAAAAGACGGCGCCCGCGTGTCGACCGTCGAACATTTGATGTCCGCTTGCGCCGGCCTCGGTATCGACAATCTCTATGTCGACGTCGACGCCGAAGAAATCCCCATCATGGACGGCAGCGCGGCCTCATTCGTGTTTCTGTTGCAATCGGCGGGCATCGAAGAGCAGGGCGCAGCCAAGCGGTTCATCCGCGTGCTCAAGCCGGTGGAAATCCGCGAGGGCGACAAGCTTGCCCGCCTCGACCCATACTTCGGCTTCAAGCTGTCGTTCACGATCGAATTCCGCCACCCGGCTGTCGACAAGACCGGCCAGACGTTCGAGATCGACTTTGCTGACACCAGCTACACGCGCGAAATCGCCCGCGCCCGTACGTTCGGTTTCGCGCATGAAGTTGAAATGCTACGCGAGGTCGGTCTGGCGCGCGGCGGCAGCCTCGACAACGCCATCGTGCTCGACGAGCACCGCATGCTGAACAACGACGAACTGCGCTATGGCGATGAGTTCGTCCGTCACAAGATTCTCGACGCGATTGGCGACCTGTATGTGGTGGGCCACCCGCTGATCGCTGCGTACACCGCGCACAAGTCGGGTCATGGCCTGAACAACGCGCTGCTGCGCGCGCTCCTGGCCGACGAAACGGCTTACGAGATCGTGACGTTCGACAAGGTGGAAGAAGCGCCGCGCGCGTTCCTGCCGCAGTTGCAACCGGCCTTCTCGTGATCGGCTGAGCGGTCGTTCGTATGAAAAAAGCGCCCTGCGGGGCGCTTTTTATTTGGGCTTGGCGGCCGGTGCAACGTGTCGCGCAATCATTTCGGCCAAGGCCTGCCGAAGCGGCGAATCGGGCAGTTCATTGGCCAGGGCCGCCAGGCTGTTGACTCCAACTGCGGTCATCTTGGCGCGTTTAGGCGGCTTTTCAGTCTCTTGTGGCCATAAACTGTCGTTGCCGCCCTGCGGTTGTACCCGTACACGAATTGCGGTAATCTGCGATCCCCGGCGCTGCAGACGCTCCAGCAAGGTGGGTACCACCTGCCGCAAGCGCGCCGCAGCCGCACTATGTGCGGCGAGCAACACCAGAGTCGCTTCGCGGCTGTCGCGCGCATCGTTCTTGATGCCACCGACCGCCACCCCGCCGCCCAAACCGGGCGGCAGCAGCGACAACACCTCCGCTTCCAACGTCGCCAATTGCCTGGCCGCCTGCATCAGCGGGCCGACCGAACCGGCACCCGAGAGCCAGTCCTGGACGGGTTTAGCCACAGGCGTCTTGAGAGCGGGATGAACAAAGATTCGCATGCCGGCATTGTAGGGCGCTTCATCGCGCTTTCGTGCTGGTGGGCAGCTTTTTTGTCCGGAAAACGAGCGATGCAGATCATCCTGATTCACCCGCGCAAGGCCGGCGCGATGCACCTGTCGCGACGCGGCGTCTTCGTGGCTATTGGCGCAGTGCTGCTGACCGTGGCAAGCCTGTCCGTCGGTGGGACCTGGTTGGCGGCCAAGCAGGGGCTGCTGCCGGGTGCGGCTGCTTCCGCGGTTCCTGGCGCAGACCAGCGCGTCACCCGCGAAAACCTCAACCTGATGGCTGCGCGCATTGGCGAAATGCAGGCGCAGATCGCGCGCCTGGACGCGCTGGGCGCCCGTGTGTCGGGGCTGGCAGGCGTGCCGCCGCGCGAGTTCGATTTCAAATCACAGCCGAGCCGTGGCGGGCCGGAGGGTGCATTCTCGCGGCCGATGTCGATGCCGGAAATTCAGTCCGAGCTGAATCGCCTGACGCGCTCGGCAGACCAGCGCAACGATTACCTCAGCGTGCTTGAAAGCACCCTGATGGACCGGCAGATCCACGCCAAGATGATGCCGACCGTGCGCCCGGTGGCCACGGGCTACGATTCCTCGGGCTTCGGCACGCGCATCGATCCGTTCACGGGCCGGCGCACGCAGCATGACGGCGTCGACTTTGTCGGTCCGGTTGGAACGCCCATCGTGGCTGCTGCCGGTGGCGTGGTGGTGGCCAGCGAGTTCCACCACGAATACGGCAACATGATCGACATCGACCATGGCAACGGCCTGAAGACGCGCTATGCGCACGCGTCCAAGGTGTTTGTGAAGGTCGGCGACATCGTGAAGGCGGGCGAGCGCATCGCGCTGATCGGCCGTACCGGCCGCGCCACTGGGCCGCATCTGCACTTCGAGGTGCACGTCAACGACGTCCCGCAGAATCCGGTGGCCTTCCTGGAGAACGCCGGTCAGCCCAAGATGGCAGCCAACAAGGCGCCCGCGCCGAAGGTTGCGGCGGCCGATATCGGAAAGAGCATGGCGGCGGCCGGCCATTGATCTAGCGCGGGTTGCAATTGGGGCGCCCGTCCCCAGTTCAGCGTGAGTGTGTAGCCGCCCGGACGACGTTCGTGCGGCCCCAAAGTGCGGCGTTCCTGCCACATCTGGCGGTTCTGCTGCCATCAAGCGGGTGTTTTGCACATGCTAAACTCCCGCCTTTGCGCCAACCCTTTCTGGGCCGTTGTGCTGCCTGTGTTTCGCGGTCTCTCCGACGCGTTTTCCGGGTGGCTCACCAGCCCTAGCCATCGATGATCACGGGCCTTCTCAAGAAGATTTTCGGCAGCCGTAATGAACGGCTGATCAAACAATACCGCCGCAAGGTGGCGCAGATCAATGCGCTCGAGCCCAAGTTCGAAGCGCTCTCCGATGCCGAGCTGCAGGCCAAGACCGAAGAATTCCGCCAACGTTTTGCCAAGGGCGAAACCCTCGACGCGTTGTTGCCCGAAGCGTTCGCTGTGTGCCGCGAGGCCAGCAAGCGCGTGATGAAGATGCGGCACTTCGACGTGCAGCTTGTCGGCGGCATGGTCCTGCACGACGGCAAGATCGCCGAAATGCGCACGGGTGAAGGCAAGACGCTGACCGCAACGCTGGCTGTGTATCTGAACGCCATTTCGGGTCAGGGCGTGCACGTCGTGACGGTCAACGATTACCTCGCCCAGCGCGACGCCGAGTGGATGGGCCGCCTGTACAACTGGCTGGGCCTGTCGGTGGGGGTCAACCTGACCACCATGGACCACGACCAGAAGCAGGCCGCCTACGCGTCGGACATCACCTACGGCACCAACAACGAATTCGGCTTCGACTACCTGCGCGACAACATGGTGTACGACGCCGGCCAGCGCGTGCAGCGTCCGCTGAACTACGCGATCGTCGATGAAGTCGACTCGATCCTGATCGATGAAGCGCGCACCCCGCTGATCATCTCTGGCCAGGCAGAAGACCACACCGACCTGTACCGCCGCATGAACGGCATCCCGGCGCAGCTCACGCGCCAGATCGGTGAAGAGAAGTCGGATGGCACAGGCGTCGAGAAGCCGGGCGATTACTATGTCGACGAAAAATCGCATCAGGTCTACCTGACCGAATCGGGCCACGAGAAAGCCGAGCAGATCCTGCTGCAAGCCGGCTTGATCGGCGAGGGCGAATCGCTCTACGCGCCGCAGAACATCACGCTGATGCACCATCTGTACGCCGCCCTGCGTGCGCACAGCCTGTTCTTCCGCGATCAGCACTACGTGGTGCAGAACGGTGAAGTGGTGATCGTCGATGAATTCACCGGCCGGCTGATGGCGGGCCGCCGCTGGTCCGACGGTCTGCATCAGGCCGTGGAAGCCAAGGAAGGCGTGCAGATCCAGCAGGAAAACCAGACGCTGGCGACCATCACGTTCCAGAACTACTTCCGCATGTACAACAAGCTGTCGGGCATGACCGGCACGGCTGACACGGAAGCGTATGAATTCCAGGAGATTTATGGCCTGGAAACCGTGGTGATCCCGACCAACCGCACGCCGCAGCGCAAGGACTTGCAGGATCAGATCTACAAGACCTCGAAGGAGCGCTACGACGCCGTCATTCGCGATATTCGCGATTGCTACGAGCGTGGCCAGCCGGTGCTGGTGGGCACGACGTCCATCGAAAACTCCGAACTGCTGTCGAACCTGCTGAACCAGGCGAAGCTGCCGCATCAGGTGCTCAACGCGAAGCAGCACGAACGTGAAGCTGAGATCATCGCGCAGGCCGGTCGTCCGAAGATGATCACCATTGCCACCAACATGGCTGGCCGCGGTACCGACATCGTGCTGGGCGGCAACGTGGAAAAGCAGTCTGGCTTCGTGATGGCCGACGAGTCGCTCTCCGACGCCGAGAAGGCCTCGCGCGTGAAGACACTGCAGGACGAATGGCAATCGCTGCACGAGCAGGTGAAGGCCGCCGGCGGTCTGCACATCGTCGGCACCGAGCGCCACGAGTCGCGCCGGATCGACAACCAGCTGCGTGGCCGTGCCGGCCGTCAGGGCGATCCGGGTTCGTCACGTTTTTATCTGTCACTGGATGACCAACTGCTGCGCATCTTCGCGGGCGACCGCGTGCGCGCGATCATGGACCGCCTGAAGATGCCCGAAGGCGAGCCGATCGAAGCAGGCATCGTCACGCGCTCGATCGAATCGGCGCAGCGCAAGGTCGAAGGCCGCAACTTCGATATCCGCAAGCAACTGCTGCAATACGACGACGTCTCCAACGATCAGCGCAAGGAGCTCTACAAACTGCGTAACGAGATTCTCGAAGCGCAGGATGTGGGCGATCTGGTCAAGAACCTGCGCGAATCCGTGTTCACTGAGCTGTTCCGCACCTATGTGCCGGCCGAAACCATGGAAGAGCAGTGGGATGTCGCTGGTCTGGAGAAGGCCCTGCGTGAAGACTGGGGCGTCGATCAGCCGCTGGTGAAGACGCTGGAAGATGCGCAGTCGATCGAAGACGAAGATCTGCTGAAGATGGTGCTGGACGCCGCTGAAGCGGTGTACGAAGGCAAAGTGGCGCAGGTGGGCCGCGAGTCATTCGCCGGCTTTGAGCGTTCGGTGATGCTGCAAAGCCTCGATACGCACTGGCGTGAGCACCTGGCGGCGCTCGACATGCTGCGCCAGGGTATCCACCTGCGCGGCTATGCGCAGAAGGACCCGAAGCAGGAGTACAAGCGCGAGTCGTTCGAACTGTTCGGCCGCCTGCTCGATACCATTCGCAACGAAGTCACGCGTATTGTCTTCACGGTGCGCATCCAGTCGCAGGAAGAGCTGGAGCAGGCATCCGAGCAGATCGAAGAAGATCTTTCCGCGCTGAGCAACCTGCAGTACAAGCACGACGAATTCAGCGAACTGGCCGAAGTGGCCGCGGGCGATGCGGAGATTCACGGCGCGACGCCGGCTATGGCCGCACCGCGTTCGGCGGCATCTGCCGCTGCTGCCGCACTGGCTGGCGAAGTGCCGAAAGTTGGCCGCAACGATCCGTGCCCATGTGGTTCGGGCAAGAAGTACAAGCAGTGCCACGGCAAACTTGCCTGACGCTGTTTAGACCTGTTTTCTGTTGATTCACGATGCCCGCAATGCGGGCATCCTCATTTTGAAAGGTGTGCTCCATGGCTGTGAATCTCGTCGCGCCTGCCGCTGACTCCCTGTTGCCGATCGACGGTGTGGACCTGGGCTGGGCCAAGGCCGGTGTGCGCAAGGCCAATCGCAAGGATGTGCTGCTGGTTCGTATCGCAGAGGGCTCGACGGTGGCCGGTGTGTTCACGCAGAACCGTTTCTGCGCGGCACCTGTGCAGGTGTGCCGCGAGCATTTGGCGAGCGGCAAGGGCGCACGTGCGATCGTCGTGAACACAGGCAACGCGAATGCCGGAACGGGCGCACCGGGCCTCGCGCACGCGCGCCAGACCTGCGATGCCGTGGCCAAGCTGCTGGGCGTGTCGGCGGAGCAGGTGCTGCCGTTCTCCACGGGCGTGATTCTGGAGCCGCTGCCGGTCGACCGCATCATCGCCGGACTGCCTGCTGCTGAGGCGAACGCCAAGCCGGACAACTGGCTGGCCGCCGCTGAAGCCATCATGACCACCGACACCGTACCCAAAGCAGCGTCCGCCACGTGCACGCTGTCGGGCAAGACCGTGCGCATGTCGGGCATCAGCAAGGGCGCAGGCATGATCCGCCCGAACATGGCGACGATGCTCGGCTTCATCGCCACCGATGCCAATGTGGATGAAGCTGTGCTTCAAGGTTTGGTGCGCCACGCGGCTGATCATTCGTTCAACAGCGTGACGGTGGATGGCGATACCTCCACCAACGACTCGTTCGTCGTCATCGCCACGGGCCGTGCCGGCACGCCGCGCATCGATTCCGAATCGCACCCCGACTATGCTGCGTTGCGCGATGCGTTGACGGGTCTCGCACAGGAGCTGGCGCAGAAGATCGTGCGCGACGGCGAAGGCGCGACCAAGTTCATGGCCATCCAGGTTGAGGGTGGCCGCAACGTTGAGGAGTGCCGATTGATCGCCTACGCGGTCGCGCACTCGCCGCTGGTGAAGACCGCGTTCTACGCTTCGGACCCCAACCTGGGCCGCATCCTGGCCGCCGTTGGCTACGCCGGTGTGACGGACCTCGACGTGAACGGCGTCAACCTGTGGCTCGACGACGTGTGGGTTGCGCGTGACGGTGGCCGCAACCCCGAATACCGCGAAGAGGACGGCCAGCGCGTGATGAAGCAGGCAGAGATCACCGTGCGCATCGCACTCGGCCGCGGCAACGCCACCGCCACCGTGTGGACGTGCGATTTCTCGCACGATTACGTGTCGATCAACGCGGACTACCGTTCCTAATTCGGAGTCAGCCGCTATGTCGTCCGACCTTTCCGCACGGCTCGACCGCTTTCTTGGGCGGCTTGAGCAATGGCTGCCGCCCGAACTGACTGAGGCTGATTGGAACGAGGCCGTTGCCTTCCGCTGGCGCAAACGCCAGAGCTTGTTCGGCAACATCGGCTATCTCGTGCCGATCCGCCAGCTGCCGCCGATCCACCTGAGCGATCTGCACAACATCGAGCGCCAGAAAGACGCCATCGTCGCCAACACCCGCCAGTTCGTGCGTAAGTTGCCGGCCAACAATGTGCTGCTCACGGGTGCGCGGGGCACCGGCAAGTCATCGCTCATCAAGGCGTGCCTGAACGAATTCGTGAAGGAAGGCCTGCGTCTTGTCGAAGTCGACAAGGATGATCTGGCTGATCTGGGCGATATCGTCGAGCAACTGTCGACGCGCCCGGAGCGCTTCGCGATCTTCTGCGATGACCTTTCGTTTGAAGAGGGCGAATCGGGCTACAAGGCGCTGAAGTCTGCGCTGGACGGCTCGGTGGCAACGCAGTCAGACAACGTGCTGATCTACGCGACGTCCAACCGGCGCCATTTGCTGCCCGAATACATGAAGGACAACGAGACTTATCAGCACACATCGGATGGCGAAATCCATCCGGGCGAGGTGGTGGAAGAGAAGATCTCGTTGTCGGAGCGCTTCGGGCTGTGGCTGTCGTTCTACCCGCCCAAGCAGGATGAATATCTGACCATCGTCGGCCACTGGCTCCGGCATTTCGGCTGCAGCGACGAGGACATCGCCGCTGCGCGTGGCGATGCGCTGGTCTGGGCGCTCGAGCGCGGTTCGCGCTCTGGTCGCGTGGCATGGCAGTTCGCCCGCGACTGGGGCGGCAAGCATGGGCGGCAGCATGTCGACTGACAATCTGACGCAAGTGCCACCCACGCACACCTCCGACGGTCGCAAGATCACCGAGGTGGCCGTTGGCGTGCTGGTGCAGCCGGACGGCCAGTTCTTGCTTGCACAGCGTCCCGAGGGCAAGCCGTACGCGGGCTACTGGGAATTCCCTGGCGGCAAGCTGGAGGCGGGCGAATCGGTGGAAGCTGCGCTCACGCGTGAACTCAAGGAAGAACTGGACGTTACGTTGCGCGCCTGCGTGCCCTGGCACACCATCGAGCACGATTACCCTCACGCATATGTGCGCCTGCACTTCTGCAAGGTAACGGCGTGGGACGGGACATTGCGCGCGCTGGAAGGTCAGGACTTCGCCTGGCAGACGCTGCCGATCAACGTTGATCCGGTGCTGCCGGCAACGTTGCCCGTCTTCGAATGGATGCGCGAGGAAGCGACGGCTAGTTGAGCTTGTTGCTCGTATCGCCGCCAGGTGCCTCGGGCAGGTCGTCTTCTTCGACCACGGGGATGGTGTACTGCTCGGCGGCCCAGGCACCCAGGTCGATCTGCTTGCAGCGTTCGGAGCAGAAGGGGCGGTAGCGGCTCTCAGGCACCCAGGGCACGGGCTTGCCGCAGCTGGGGCATTTGACGGTCTTCACATTCATGGTGCGGCTCAGAAATTACAGAGCTTCAGCTGGAACGGGATATCCGCATCGACGGGCTTCGGTCGCAGGTCGCCATCCTGCTGGGTAAAGCGCACCCAAAGCATGTACTTGTTGGCGCTGATCTCGGGAATGAACCCCAGCGCCGACTCGTCCAGGCGCACCTGCATCAGCTGGTACACACGGCCCGACAGCATCTGCTGATAGCTGCCAGCGTTAGCAATCACCTTGCCACTCTGGCCCGATTCGCGCAGCAGGCGCAGCACGATCATCGTGGCGTCGCGTAGCGGCACCAGCGGTTGGGCCCATTTGATGATGTCGGCGCGGCGGCGCTCGGCGGGGTGATGCTGCCATGCAAAATACGCGGGCAGATCAAACTCGCACGTACCGCCGGGGATGATCGCGCGGCTGCGGATGCTCGTCAGCCACTCGTTGTCGGCGATGAGCTGGCCCGCCTTGCCATGTGTGGCAGTGAGATTGCCCGAGGCGGTTTCCAGCTCGCTGATGACGGCATCAAGCGCGTCCTGGTCGATCTGCGGATTGGCGCGCAGCGCGGTGAGCGTCTGGCGCTGGCGATCGAGTTCTTTCAGCAGATCGGATTTGAGGTCGGCACGCCCGGCTACGTCCACCACTTCGAACAGCGTGGTCAGGGCCACATGGTGCTGCAGCGGGTGTTCCTGAACGAGAAAGAAATCCAGCCGCTCGAACAGGTCTTCGAGGCGCAGCAGCGTCCGAATGCGTTCGTTGAAGGGATATTCGTACAGGATCAAAACTTGGGTGCCCGGTTTGCTGGCCTGCTGGCATATGCGGCCCCGAAGCCCATTTGGCCTCGATCTGCCCGCATTCTATGCGAGACCCTCGTTCATCACAATGCAAAGGGCTGTGACGACCGCTTTCAGACCGTTTCAGTTCGTCCTGTAGGTTAGGTCCAGACGGTCGATCTGCGGCAGGAGGTCAGCCAGCGTGCCGCTGTTGTCGATCACGTCGTCGGCTGCGGCAAGGCGCGCTTCGCGTGAAGCCTGGCGCGCGATGATGGCTTCCACCTGCGTGCGCGGCAGCCCGCTACGGGCCATCACGCGGGCAATCTGCGTCTCAACCGCGCAGTCGACCACCAGAATGCGGTCGACCAGCGTGCGCCAACTGTGATGCCCGGCGAGGGATTCCACCAACAGGGGGACCACGTAGACTAGGTACGGGTGCGCGCTCGATGCCTGCGCGGCGGCTCCGCGCGACAACGCGATCTCGCGGATGAGCGGATGCGTGATCTGCTCCAGTCGCGATTTGGCGGTGGCGTCCGAAAACGCGAGAGCGCGCATGGCATCGCGGTCCATGGCACCGTCCGCGCGCAGGATGGCGGCGCCGAACGTCTCGACCAGCTTGGGGATGGCCGCCCCCCCGGGTGCGGCGATCTCATGGGCGATCGCGTCGGTGTCGACAATGGCGGCGCCGCGTTCCGCCAGGCGGTCTGCCACGTAGCTTTTACCGCTGCCAATGCCGCCGGTCAGGCCGATCACGCGCATGTTCGCCATGCCCTTATGGCGCAAGCAGCGGGCCGAGCCCTGCCAGCATGAGCAACTGCGGGCCGGCCAGCAGTGCGATCACGCCGGCCCCGGCAATGAACGGTCCGAACGAGAACGGCGATTCGCTCGTCGCGCCGCGCGCAATGCGCACCAGCCCAAACACCAGTCCCACGACCGACGACAGCAGCACGAGCAGCGGCAGCGCCTGCCAACCGAACCACGCGCCCAGTGCGGCCATCAGCTTGAAGTCGCCGTAGCCCATGCCTTCGCGGCCCCGCAGCAGCTTGTACGCCCAGTAGATCGACCACAGGAACAGGTAGCCGGCCATCGCGCCAATCACCGCGTCGTGCAGGTGCGCGAACATGCCGAACAGATTCACGCCCAGGCCGAGCCAGAGCAGCGGCTGGGTGATGGCGTCCGGCAACAGCTGCGTGTCTGCGTCGATCATCGTGCCGGCGATCAAAAACCACAGCAGCACCGCCGATGCGACTGCCACCCACGTCGGGCCGAAGTGCCACAGGCAGGCCGCCGTCAGCAGCCCCGTGACCAGCTCCACTGCGGGATAGCGCCATGAAATCGGTGTCTTGCAGGCACTGCAGCGGCCGCGCAGCGCCAGCCAGCTCAATACGGGAATATTCTCGATCGCTTTGATCTGGTGACCGCACGACGGGCATGCGGAGCGTGGCACGACCAGGTTGTATGCGTCGGGGTGAGGCAGCGGCTCTTCGCGCAACTCGGCGATGTAGTTGGCTTCTTCCCGCTCGATCATGCGCGGCAGGCGGTGAATCACCACGTTGAGAAAACTGCCGACCAGCAAGCCCACCAGCGCCCCGGCCGCAATCACAAACCACGCCGGCAGTTGCGCCAGCGTGGGGATGACAAACAACTCTGGCATCAGACCACCTGACCCAACTTGAAGATCGGCAGGTACATTGCCACCACCATGCCGCCAATCAGCACGCCCAGGATCACGATAATGATTGGCTCGATCAGCGCCGAGATGTTAGCCACCGCATCGTCCACCTCGCGCTCGTAGAACTCGGCCACCTTGAGCAGCATGCTGTCGAGCGCACCGGATTCTTCACCGATCTGCGTCATCTGCAGCACCATGTTGTCGAACACGTGCGTGGCCTGCATGGCGTTGGTCAGGCTGGTACCGATGCGCACGGCTTGTTGGATCTCGATCGTGGCGTCGTGATAGATCCAGTTGCCGGCGGCGCCAGCCACCGATTCCATCGATTCCACGAGCGGCGTGCCGGCGGCAAACATGGTGGCCAGCGTACGCGTCCAGCGGGCGATGGTGGCTTTGCGGATAATGCTGCCGAAGATCGGCATGCGCAGAATCCAGCGGTGCGTGGAGCGCTGCACGTTCTCCGAGCGCTTGAATGCCCGCATGAACAGCACGATGCCGATGATGGGGGCAAAAACGATGATGTACCACCATTGCACGAAGAAGTCGGAGATGCCCATCACCACCAGTGTTGGGGCCGGCAGCGTAGCACCGAAGCTGGAAAACACGCCCTTAAACGCTGGCACCACAAAAATCATCAGCACCACCGTCACCAGGAAAGCCACCGTCAGCACCGAGATCGGATAGATCATCGCCGACTTGATCTGCGCCTTCAGCGCGATCGACTTCTCCATGTACAGCGAAAGCCGCTCCAGCAGGGCATCGAGAATACCGCCTTGCTCACCAGCGTCGATCAGGTTGCAGTACAGCGTGTCAAAGTACTTCGGATGACGACGGAAGGCTTGCGCCATGCTGCTGCCCGACTCAATGTCGACACGGATTTCCGTCAGCAGTTGCGTGAAGTTTGGATTGGCATGGCCCTTCGCGATGATGTCGACCGACTGCAGGAGCGGCACGCCGGCCTTCAGCATGGTCGAGAGCTGGCGCGTGAAGTAGGCGATGTCCTTCGGCGTGATCTTCTTGCCGCGGGCCGCACGGCGGCGCTTGGACTTCGTGATCGACAGGCCTTGCTTGCGCAGGATGGCATTCACCTCGGTGATGCTCTCGGCGCGCATCTCGCCCTTGAAGATCTTGCCTTTGCGATCTTTGCCTTCCCACTCGAAGATGTACTGCGTGGGCGCCTTTGTCTTGGCAGTCTTTCGCGCCGGCGCGGCGGCCGCGCGGTTCGCGGCGGGTGCTCGTGTGGCCATGGTTGGTTCCTACCCCCCGGTATGGGAACGATTGATCGAGAAGGTTATTGGTTCGTTGTGGCTAGCACTTCCTCAAGGGAAGTCAGCCCCTGCTTCACTTTCCGCAAGCCCGATTCGCGCAGCGACAGCACGCCCTCTTTACGCGCCTGCTCGGCGATCTGCAGCGCCGTGCCGTGCGTAAGGATGATCTCCTGGATCGCCTCGGTGATCGGCATGACTTGGTAGATGCCGACCCGGCCCTTGTAGCCGCTGCCGTTGCAGGTTTCGCAACCGACCGGGTGATACGGCTGCCAGGAGCCGTCGACGTCCGCTTCGGTAAAGCCCGCGTCGAGCAGTGTTTCCTTGGGCAGCGGCCCCGGCTTCTTGCAATCCTTGCACAACCGGCGTGCCAGACGCTGCGCTGTAATCAGCAGCACCGACGACGCGATGTTGAACGGCGCCACCCCCATGTTCATCAGGCGAGTCAGCGTGGTCGGGGCATCGTTGGTGTGCAGCGTGGAAAACACCAAGTGCCCGGTCTGCGCGGCCTTGATCGAAATGTCGGCCGTTTCCAGATCTCGGATTTCGCCCACCATGATGATGTCCGGATCCTGCCGCAGGAACGACTTCAGCGCCGCCGCAAAGGTCAGCCCCGCCTTGTCATTCACGTTGACTTGGTTGATGCCGGGCAACTGGATTTCCGCCGGATCTTCGGCGGTAGAGATATTGATGTCGCCCTGATTCAGCCTGTTCAGGAAGGTGTACAGCGACACGGTCTTGCCCGAGCCCGTTGGCCCCGTCACCAGCACCATGCCGTACGGGCGCTTGATCACGTCGAGCAGCAACTGCTTCTGTTCCGGCTCGTAGCCGAGCTGGTCGATATCGAGCCGCTCGGTGGACGACTCCAGAATCCGGATCACGATTTTCTCGCCGAACAGCGTTGGCAGCGTCGATACCCGGAAGTCGATGGCGCGCTCGATCGTCTCCTTGTTGTCCTTGTCCTTGCGGTCTTTCGGAACGGTGATCAGCAGCTTCATGCGGCCGTCTTGCGGCACGCGCTTTTCCGAGATATCCAGGCGCGACAGCACCTTGATGCGCGTCGCGATCTTGTCGCGGATATCCAGCGGCGGCTGCGCGACCTGCGCGAGGATGCCGTCAATACGGAAACGCACCCGGTAAAACGTTTCAAAGGGCTCGAAATGCAAGTCCGACGCGCCGCGCAACAAGGCCTCGGTAAAGAGCTTCTGCAGGAAGCGCACCACGGGGGCATCGTCGATGCCATCGGCGGTCGTGCGACGCGTGGCGGCAGCGGCACCCGGGTCGTACTCGATCTGGGTGGCTTCCTGCTTGGTGAAGAGTGACTTGATCTCGGCCGGTGCCTCATTGGCGAGGCTCAGCTGGCGCACCAGCTTGTCGTGCTCGACGATGACCGTTTCGATTGCCACGTTCATCTTCTGACGCAGCTCTTCGATCGGTTTCGGATCGCTGGGGTCGGACGTGGCGAGGATGAGGCGGTTTTCGCGGCGGCCCAGCGGCAACAGGCGCAACTGGGCAAAGTGCTTGTTGGCTGACAGCACGGCCGGCACGGTGTCGAGCTTGTACTGAGCCAAGTCGAGCAGCGGCATCTGATACTTGCCGGCCACGAACACGGCGAGGTCGTGCGCACTCATGATCCCGCTGCCCACCAGTTCGTCGATCAATTGCGTGCGTTTTTCACGCGCGCTCTGTTCGAGCTGGGTGAGTAGCGTCGGCGCGATCCGCCGGCTCTGCGCTAGAGCGAGTCCGAGTGTCATGAGTCCAGTCCGTCAGGCTGAAGCTGACCATTTCAGCGCGCGCCGGGCCCCACCGCCTCCAGCGTGCGCTCGCCCCCCAAGGCGATTGTTTTATGTTCTGCAGCCGGTACCCCACCCATTCGTGGGGGGTGGTGTCCGGAACCGGGGCAGTTTGCCGACCGCCCCTGCATTTGTAAAGCGCACATCAAAGCGCAGCTTGCATTTGTGCCACATCGGCAGAAAACCGCTCCAACTGAAGCGTTCGCGCTTGAGTGTGGCGTCAACTGCGCTTTGGTTGCGGCGGCTGATGCAGGCGTACCGTGCGGATCGATTGGCTGTCCATCTGGACGATGTCCATCACGCAGCCCGCAATCTTCACACTCACCGTCGCTTCGGGAATCTCTTCCAGCACTTCCAGTAACAGCCCGTTGAGCGTCTTCGGGCCGTCGGTTGGCAGGCCCAAGCCTAGACGCCTGTTCAGATCGCGCAACGACATTCCCGCATCCGCAAGATAAGTGCCTTCCTTGTCCCAGGCCAGCTTGCCGGCGTTGGGCAGCGTGGTGGTGAACTCGCCGATCATCTCTTCGATGATGTCTTCAAGCGTCACCAATCCCAGCATGTCGCCGTATTCATTGACGATCAGGCCGAGACGGCGGCGGTTCTCCTGAAAGTACTGTAGCTGGCGGAAAACGGGCGTGCCGCTCGGTACAAAATACGGCTCGGCGAGCAGGCCCCGGAAATCGTCGTGCGTGAGTTCGGTGTGCCCCAGCAGTGACAGTGCCTTGCGCACATGCAGGATGCCGATCACCTGATCGCTATCCTGCTCGAACACGGGCAGCTTGTTGTGATAGCAGGTTTCGAGCTGCTGGATGACTTCTTCAATCGGGCGTGACAGATCGAGCGATTCCACGCGCGCGCGCGGCGTCATCACGTCGTCCACGGTGATGACGTCAAGGTCGAACAGGTTGAGCAGGATGCTGCGGTGCTTGTGCGGAATGAAGTTGCCTGATTCCAGCACCAGCGTGCGCAGTTCCTCGGTCGACATGCGCTGCTCCGGCGCTTTGCGCGTGTTGATGCGCACCAATCGCAGGACACCCATGGCAAACGCGTTGACCACCGCGACCAGCGGCGTCGAAATCTGCAGCAGCGGCTTGATGATGAAACTGGCAGGGAAGGCCACGCGTTCGGGGTAGGTCGCGCCCACGATCTTGGGGGCAATCTCCGCAAATACGATGATGAGAAACGCGACGATGGCCGTGGCAATCGACAGCGTCGTTCCGTTGTTGCCGAAGTAGTGGATCGCCAAGGTGGTGATCAGCACCGGCACAGCGGTGTTGATCAGATTGTTGCCGATCAGGATGAGCGAGAGCAGCTTGTCGGTCTGACCAAGCAACTGTTGCGTATTGCGCGCGCCCGATACGTTGGACTTGGCAAGATGCCGCAGGCGATGGCGGTTCAGGGCCATCATCGCGGTTTCGGAAATCGAGAAGAAGGCGGAGCAGCACAACAGCAGCACGACGGCGCCGATTTGTGCCCAGAGCGGCCAAGAGTCCAAAGCGGGAGAGGAAGGGCGGCGAAGCGCCCACTATAACAGAGGGGTTTGCCGCTTCTGCGCACACGGCCATTGGCCGCGCGGACAGCGCAACACCCCGCTGAAATAAGCGGACGATGCGGAAAATGCTTGGAATTGCTGTGCGGCGATGCTGAAAACCGTGCCGCCGGAATGACTTGAATACGAGAAACTGGTCGGGGTGAGAGGATTCGAACCTCCGGCCTCTACGTCCCGAACGTAGCGCTCTACCAGGCTAAGCTACACCCCGATGCTTCTTCGCAGATCTCGTGCGTGTCAGGACTGACGTTGCAGCGAGAAAGCACACAAGTCTATCAGCGTCTGACGGAAAAGGGAAGGGGGTAATGCGTTTGCCGCTGCTTCAGCTGCGGCGGCTTCGCGCTCGGCGGCCAGGCGCGTGTACTCCAGCGCGCCGGAAGCCTGAATGGCAGCGAAGATTGCATCGAAATGTTCCGTGCCGCCTTGCTCGATGGCTTGGCGCACCAGTGCGCGCTGCTCTTCCGTGCCGTTTGACAGCAGGTGGATGAGTGGCAGGGTCGGCTTGCCTTCGCGCAGGTCGTCGCCAGCGTTCTTGCCCATTTGATCAGCGGTGGACGTGTAGTCGAGCAGGTCATCGACGATCTGGAACGCGGTGCCAATGCGGCGGCCGTATTCGGCGGCAGCTTCTTCGATGGCGGTGTCCGCGCCTGAGAGCACTGCACCGATCTGGGCGGCTGCCTCGAACAGCTTGGCGGTCTTGTAGCGAATGACCTGCAGGTAGCGCTCTTCCGTTACGTCCGGGTCATGCATGTTCAGCAGTTGCAGAACCTCGCCTTCGGAAATGATGTTGGTTGCGTCGGCCAGGATCTGCATGATGCGCATGCTGTTGGCCTGCACCATCATCTGGAAGGCGCGCGAATACAGGAAATCGCCCACCAGCACGCTGGCCGCGTTGCCGAACACGGCATTGGCGGTCTTTCGGCCGCGGCGCAGGTCGGATTCGTCAACCACGTCGTCGTGCAGCAGTGTGGCCGTGTGGATGAACTCGACCACGGCGGCCAGTTCGTGCTGATGCTCGCCCTTGTAGCCGAGCGCATTCGCCACCAGCAGCAGAATCACCGGGCGCAACCGCTTGCCGCCGGCGCTGATGATGTATTCGCCGATCTGATTGATCAGCACCACCTCCGAGCCCAGGCGGCGGCGGATCACGGCATCGACGGCGCGCATGTCTTCAGCGACAGGGGCGAGCAGGACGGAGGCGGAGGACTGGGTCAAGGCGAATTCCGACAGAAAGCGTGTGGCTGGTGGTCAATTTGCGCGCGTACGATGCTGCGCAAAAAACCGCGAGATTATAGAGCAACAGGGTGGTTTGCCGATGGCCCGGCGCACCACGCTTGACGTGGCGGGTGCGTTGCGCGGGCGCAGCACGCCTGTAACGCATTAACCTTTGATTTGCTTGGGTTTTTCTTGTATAGTCGCGAGTTCTCTGTGTCCGTTGTCCGCGCAGGTGGGCGTCGAGTGGCACAAGAGTCACGTTTTAGTTCTTTTATCGAGGTCCGACAATGTACGCGGTCGTAAAAACCGGCGGTAAGCAATACAAGGTTGCTGCTGGCGAAAAACTGAAAGTAGAACAGATACCGGCGGACGTTGGCGCAGAAATCACGCTTGACCAGGTGCTCGCAGTGGGCGCCGGCGACCAACTCAAGGTTGGTGCGCCGCTGGTGAGCGGGGCTGCCGTCAAAGCCACCGTCATCTCCCACGGTCGTCACGACAAAGTGCACATCTTCAAGATGCGCCGTCGTAAGCACTATCAAAAGCGCCAAGGGCATCGTCAAAATTACACCGAGTTGCGTATCGACTCGATCGTGGCCTAAGGCTGCGTCGTCTACGTAACCGGATAGGAGTTCAGTCATGGCACAGAAAAAAGGCGGCGGTTCCACACGGAACGGCCGCGATTCCGAGTCGAAGCGCCTGGGCGTGAAGGTGTACGGTGGTCAAGCCATCAACGCTGGCGGCATCATCGTTCGCCAACGCGGCACCCGCACGCACGCTGGCGTGAACGTGGGCATGGGCAAGGACCACACCCTCTTCGCGCTGGTCGATGGCCACGTGAAGTTCGCCAACCGCGGCGAAGGCAAGAAGCAGTTCGTCGACGTTGTTCCGGCGGCCTGATTTAGCCTTGTAGTAGAAAGGCCCCGCACCCGTGCGGGGCTTTTTCGTTTCTGGCTGCTAACAAAACGCGACCCTGGGCGGTACGCTGCTTCTTGGCGCGTGTTTCCAGGCGCGTTCTGTTAGCAATGGCGCGAGTGGCGCCGATTTCTTTTTACCTGCCGTGCGCGTGCCGCACGGGCGGAGACCTCCATGAAGTTCATCGACGAAGCCCGGATTGAAGTGATCGCTGGTGACGGCGGCAACGGCAGCGCCTCGATGCGCCGCGAGAAATTCGTCCCGTTTGGCGGACCGGACGGTGGCGACGGTGGGCGTGGCGGCAGTGTGTGGGCCGTGGCTGACCGCAACATCAACACCCTGATCGACTACCGCTTTGCCAAGAAGCACCTCGCGCGCAACGGCGAAAACGGCCGTGGTGCCGATTGCTACGGCGCCGCTGGCGACGACATCACGCTGCGCATGCCTGTGGGCACGGCCATTTACGATGCCGACACGGAAGAGCTGATTGCCGACCTGACGATCGACGGCCAGCGCCTGTGCCTGGCGCAGGGCGGCGAGGGCGGCTGGGGCAACATCCACTTCAAGTCGAGCACCAATCGCGCGCCGCGCCAGAAGACCGACGGCAAGGCCGGTGAGCGTCGCAACTTGCGCCTCGAATTGAAGGTGCTGGCCGACGTGGGCTTGCTCGGCATGCCCAATGCGGGCAAATCGACGCTGATCACCGCCATTTCCAATGCGCGTCCGAAGATTGCGGACTACCCGTTCACGACGCTGCACCCGAATCTGGGTGTGGTCCGGAGTGGCCCATCGAAGTCGTTCGTGGTGGCGGACATTCCCGGCCTGATCGAAGGCGCAGCGGAAGGCGCTGGTTTGGGCCACCAGTTCTTGCGGCACCTGCAGCGCACGCGCGTGTTGCTGCACGTGGTGGATCTCGCCCCGTTCGATGAGAACGTCGACCCGGTGGCCGAAGCCAAGGCAATTGTCGGCGAGCTGAAGAAATACGACGCTGAACTCTTCGACAAGCCGCGCTGGCTCGTACTCAACAAGCTCGACATGGTGCCCGAGGACGAACGCGAAGCGCGCGTGAAAGACTTCGTGAAGCGCTTCAAGTGGAAGGGTCCGGTGCACCGCATTTCTGCGTTGACGCACGATGGCACGCAGGCGCTTGTCCACGCGATCCAGGAATACCTCGACGAGCTGCGCGCCGAAGAGGACGCCGCGGCGGCCGCGCCCGACCAGCGTTTGGACCCGACACTGCACAACGTCGACCACGACGGTCAAGCCTAAACACAACATCCTTCGGAGACACGCCCACCATGGCCCTGCATTCGCTGATTGCCGATGCGCGCCGCCTTGTCGTCAAGGTCGGTTCCAGCCTGGTTACCAACGATGGCCGTGGCCTCGACCAGGCCGCCATTGCCCGCTGGGCCGCGCAGATTGCGGCGTTACGGGCGGCGGGCAAGGAGGTCGTGCTGGTCAGCTCCGGCGCCATCGCCGAGGGCATGCAGCGGTTGGGCTGGGCCAAGCGTCCGAAGGAAATTCATGAGTTGCAGGCCGCCGCTGCGGTCGGGCAGATGGGGCTGGCACAGGTGTACGAATCTGAGTTCGCGCGGCACAGCATCCGCACAGCGCAGGTACTGCTCACGCATGGCGATTTGGCCGATCGCGAGCGCTATCTCAACGCACGCTCCACCCTGCTCACGCTGCTGAGCCTCGGTGTCGTGCCGATCATCAACGAGAACGACACCGTCGTCACCGATGAAATCAAGTTCGGCGACAACGACACGCTGGGGGCGCTTGTCACCAACCTGATCGAAGGCGATGCGCTGATCATCCTGACAGACCAGCGCGGCCTGTACACCGCTGACCCGCGCAAGGACCCAGGCGCTCGCTTTGTCGATGAGGCGCAAGCCGGCACACCGGATCTCGAACAGATGGCCGGCGGTGCCGGTTCGAGTATCGGCAAGGGCGGCATGCTGACGAAGATTCTGGCGGCCAAGCGCGCGGCAAAATCCGGCGCGCACACGATCATCGCGTCGGGCCGCGAGGCTGACGTGCTTGCGCGGCTGGCGAGCGGCGAGGCCATCGGCACGCAACTTCGCGCGCCGACCGGGCGGATGGCGGCGCGCAAGCAGTGGATGATCGATCATCTGCAGCTGCGCGGTCGCGTGGTGCTGGATGCCGGTGCGGTAGAAAAACTCACGGCCGGCGGCAAGTCGTTGCTGCCGATTGGCGTGACCGAAGTGCAGGGGGAGTTTGCGCGCGGCGAAGTGATCTCGTGCGTGGACGCGGCGGGGCTGGAAGTTGCCCGGGGGTTGACGAACTATTCGTCAGCTGAGGCCCGCTTGATTGCGCGGAAGTCGTCTTCGGAGATCGAGGCGGTGCTGGGGTATGTGAGTGCTGCCGAGTTGGTGCACCGGGACAATCTGGTATTGCTCTGAGTTGGGATGTTGGTGGCTTGCCCTCTTCGGCCCCGGCAGGGGGGGGCGAAAGGAGAGGTTGGCCACCAACGTCCAATCAAAATCTCCAGGCGTTTACGGCCCGAAATAGCGCCCGCTGCCGCCCAGCCGTTGCACCAGCGTAGACGCCTTTCCATCTCCCGCTACTGAGCGCACGTCGCAGAAGTACGAGCGCATCAGGGCCGACGCATAGTCCGTCGGCCCGCCATTGCCAACGCGCTGCCAATCGGTGGCCGGCTTGTAGGCGTTCATGCTGGCGGATTCAGCATTTGCGGTTTCATTCATGTCGACCGCGCGGTTCCCGACCCACTGGTTGGAGTCATTGCGCAGCGTCGCATAGATGCGTCGCTCGGCCGTGTCGCAGCGCAGGCCTTCGTAGTTCACGTTGCGCGCGCCGGTCTTGCTGGTAATCAGCACGGTGTAGCGCACCACGTTGTCCTTGCCGATCGACACCGATTTCGGGTCGATGGCAAAACGCAGTGGCGAATCAGTGCGGCCGCCCACATCGAACGGCACGGCATCACGGTCGACCGGCGGGGCCGGGAAGGTCACGGCGTCTTCCTTGAAGGGCTTGTCGTTGAACGGGTCCATCAACAGCTTGTCTTCGAGGTCGCCGGTGCGGTTATGGCCACATGCCGTCAACGCCAGCGCAGCCGCCAGCGCGAGCGGCACGAGAGCGCGGCGCGCTCCACGTGTCGTCGTCATCAGATTCACGAATTGTCCTTGGGAGCCGTGTCGTCAGGGTTGGGAAGGGAGGGGGCAGGTGCGGATACGCTCACCGTTTCGACGATGACCGTCGTGGTGGTAACCGTCAGGGCCGGCTGGGCATACTGCTCGTTTCGGCCGCTTTGGCCGCTTTGGCCGCCGGAACGTTTGCGGCCCTCGCGCCCATCTCGTCCGTCGCGCTCACGGTGCTGCCCGCCGCGCCCGTAAGGCGAGAGCGGTGCGCGAGTCTGCCGCTGCACGAAGCGCGAAAGCTCCGACAGCGCCAGCTGATACACCTCGCGCTTGAACTCGATGACGGCTTCGAGCGGCACCCAGTACTGGCTCCACCGCCAAGCATCGAATTCCGGATGCTCGGTGGCACGCAGTTGGATGTCGCAGTCGCGACCGACCATGCGCAGCAGGAACCAGATCTGTTTCTGGCCCCGATAGTGGCCGCGTATTTCGCGGCGGATGAACTTGTCCGGCACCTCATACCGCAGCCAGTCGCGCGTGCGACCGACGATCCGGACGTGTTCTGGCAACAGGCCGACTTCTTCGTGCAGTTCGCGGAACATCGCTTGTTCGGGCGTCTCGCCGTACTTGATGCCGCCTTGTGGAAACTGCCAGGAGTGCTCGCCAATGCGCTTGCCCCAGAACACCTCGTTTCTTGCGTTGATGAGGATGATGCCGACGTTCGGGCGGAAGCCTTCACGATCGAGCATGACTGCACCTCGAATACTTTAGAATTACGCCGATTATAGAGCGGCCCGTCGCTCGGCTGTCACAGAAGCCGAAATGTTGCCGCTCACTCGCGCCTCCTGGGGGAGGGGTGCCGATTGCGCGAATGTGCGCCTGGCGCCTCGTCTCATCTCCTGATTCCGGTGGCTTTTGCCCTTGTTTTCGCGGCTTTGGTTGGCTGCGTCATCCCTTATTGTCAGTCGCATGAAAGCGTCCCAATTCTTCATTTCCACGCTCAAGGAAGCGCCCTCCGACGCGGAGATCGTCTCGCATAAGTTGATGATGCGTGCCGGCATGATCAAGAAGCTCGGCGCAGGTCTCTATACGTATATGCCCGTGGGCCTGCGGGTGATTCGCAAGGTCGAGCAGATCGTGCGTGAAGAAATGAATGCCGCCGGCGCGGTGGAAGTGCTGATGCCGGTGGTGCAGCCGGCCGAGTTGTGGCAGGAAACCGGCCGCTGGGACAAGATGGGCGACGAGCTGATGCGCGTGAAGGACCGCCACGAGCGCGACTTCGTCATCCAGCCGACCTCCGAAGAGGTGGTGACCGACATCGCCCGCACCGAGATCCGCTCGTACAAGCAGATGCCGGTCAATTTCTACCAGATCCAGACCAAGTTCCGCGACGAGCGTCGCCCGCGCTTCGGCATCATGCGCGGCCGCGAATTCACCATGAAGGACGCGTACTCCTTCGACCGCGACGCCGAGGGGCTGAAGGTGTCGTATCAGAAGATGTTCGACGCTTACATGCGCATCTTCCGGCGCTTTGGGCTGGATTTCCGTGCGGTGGCGGCTGACAACGGCGCCATCGGCGGATCGGGTTCGCAGGAATTCCACGTGATCGCCGAGACGGGCGAAGACGCCATCATCTACTGCCCCGATTCGGACTACGCCGCCAATATCGAAGCCGCCGAGGCGCTCGCACCGGCCACGCCGCGCGCTGCGCCGACGGAGGCGTTCACCAAGACGCACACGCCGGGCCGGACCAAGTGCGAGGCGGTTGCCGAACAGTTGGGCATTGCGCTGGAGCGCAACGTCAAATCCATCGTGCTGGCCACGGAAGTCGAGGGTGCTGAGCCGCAGATCTGGATGCTGCTGCTGCGTGCCGATCACGAACTCAACGAGGTCAAGGCATCGAAGGTGCCGGGCCTGGCCGAATTCCGCTTCGCCACGGAAGGGGAAATCCTGCGCGCGTTTGGCACGCCTCCGGGCTACCTGGGCCCGATCGGCAGCAAGCAGCCGATCAAGGTGGTGGCGGACCGCGCCGTTGCGGTCATGAGCGACTTTGTCATTGGCGCCAATGAAGAGGACTACCACTTCACCGGCGTGAACTGGGGCCGCGATCTGCCCGAACCCGAGGTCTACGATCTGCGCAACGTGGTGGCGGGCGATCCGTCGCCGGACGGCAAGGGCACGCTCGCCGTCTGCCGCGGCATTGAAGTCGGCCACGTCTTCATGCTGGGCACGAAGTATTCCGAAGCGATGAACGCGACGTTCCTCGACGAAAACGGCAAGACGCAGCCGATGGTGATGGGCTGCTACGGCATCGGCATCACGCGGATCCTGGGTGCGGCCATCGAGCAGAACTACGATGCGCGCGGGATCATCTGGCCGGCGTCGATCGCCCCGTTCCAGGTGGTGATCTGCCCGGTTGGCTACGACCGCTCCGACGCCGTGCGCGCCGAGGCCGATCGCTTGCATGCCGAGCTGGTCGCCGCCGGCATCGACGTGATGCTGGACGATCGCGGCGAGCGCCCCGGCGCGATGTTCGCCGACTGGGAGCTGATCGGCGTGCCGTTCCGCGTGGTGGTGGGCGACCGAGGCCTGAAGGAAGGCAAGCTGGAATTCCAGGGCCGCCGCGACGAAGCCGCCACCGCCGTGGCACCGGCCGACGTGCTGGCTACGCTGAAGGCGCGTCTCGCGCAGTAACGCAACGGCAGGACCCGCCACGCATGCCCCGCTTGTTTTCCCCCCGCCTGATCGCCACTGCGCTGTGCGCAGGGACGTTGCTCGCGGGCACGCAGGTGGTATGGGCGGGCGCCCAGAAAGAGGAGTACTTGGCCGACTCCGTGCGCAGCGCGCTGTCTGCCGCGGTGGCCGACAGCCGCCCGCTGCGCCCGGTATTTGCCAGCAACGACGAGCAACTCGGCTACCTGCGCTGGCTGGCCGAGATGTCGGTGCGCATGTCGGGCAAGATTCCGCAGGCATCGGTGCGTGTCGAGTTGATCGAGACGGCGTATTACGAAGCCAAGCGCGCAGGCCTGGACCCGGCGCTGGTGCTCGGCCTGATCCAGGTGGAAAGCGGTTTCCGCAAGTACGCCATGAGCAGTGCCGGTGCGATGGGGCTGATGCAGGTGATGCCATTCTGGACACGCAGCATCGGCGACAACGACGCGCGCAAGCTCTTCCATCTGCAGAGTAATCTGCGCTACGGCTGCACGATCCTGCGTCATTACCTCGACATGGAAGGCGGCAATCTGTATCTGGCGCTGGGCCGCTACAACGGTAGCCGCGGGCAGCCGCAATATCCGAATGCCGTGCTGGCCGCCTGGAAGCGCTGGCAGTATCAGGAGTCGAGCGCGATGACGGTGTCTGCGCCGGTTCCTGCCGAGCCCGTCTCGCCAACGCCGCGCGCCAAGGCGTTGCCGGAAGTTCCGGCGCGCAATCCGTTCTCCCCGCTGCGTATTGCTGGCGGTCCGGCCGGCGGTTCGTGATCTTCCGTCGGCGAGCGGTCGGCCTACAATAGGGCCATCTCTCGCTCGCCCGCATCCCCATCCCGCATGTCCACCACCCAACCGTACGCGACCATGTCTGACGCGCTGCGCGACTGGCTGCAGCGTCACGTGACCGAAGGTTTCGAAGCCGAATCCCTGGTGGCGTCGATGGTGCAATCCGGTTACGACCGCGCCTTCGCGCGCCGTGTTGTTGATGAGGCGCTGACTGCTCGCGCTCCCGCCCCCGTGGTGGCGCCTGCGCCGACGCCGGCTGCCGATCAGGCGGTCGAAAACAGCAATGCCGTGCATACCGCCGATGGCGACATCCCGATCCTGTTTGCAATCGAGACGCCGCGCATCGTGCTGTTCCAGCACTTTCTGTCGGACCAGGAGTGTGACGAGCTGATCGCGATCGGGCGCAATCGCCTCAAGCGTTCGCCCGTCGTGAACCCCGATACGGGTGAGGAAAACCTGATCTCGGCCCGCACCAGCCAAGGCGGCATGTTCCAGGTGGGCGAGCATCCATTGATCGCCAAGATCGAGGCACGCATCGCACAGGCGGTGGGCGTGCCGGTGGAACACGGTGAAGGCTTCCAGGTCCTGAACTACCAGCCCGGTGGCGAATATCAACCGCACTTCGATTTCTTCAACCCGGGCCGCAGCGGCGAGGCGCGCCAGCTTGAAGTCGGCGGCCAGCGCGTGGCCACCATGGTCATCTACCTGAACAGCGTGCAGGCTGGTGGCGCGACGGGCTTTCCGAAGCTCGGGCTTGAGGTGGCGCCGGTCAAGGGCAACGCGGTCTTTTTCGTCTACAAGCGTCCCGACGGCACACTGGACGAAGACACGCTGCATGCCGGGCTGCCGGTCGAACGCGGTGAAAAATGGATCGCCACCAAATGGCTGCGTGAACGCCCATACCGTCGCGGCGCCTGATCGACGTTAGGCGATGGAATATACGTTCCTCTCCGCGACTGTCCTGCTGGTGCTGATCACCGATCCGCTCGGCAACATTCCCATCTTCATCTCGGCGCTGCGGCCGGTGGCGCCCGAGCGCCGCAACCGCGTTGTGCTGCGCGAGGTCGGTATTGCGTTCGTGCTGCTGCTCGTCTTCATGTTCTTCGGCGAGAGTTTCCTGCGCATGATGAGCCTGACCGACATGTCGCTGCAGATTGCAGGTGGCATCGTGCTGTTCCTCATCGCACTGCGGATGATCTTCCCGCGTGAGGGGGCTGCCGAGTCGCAGCCCACGGGCGAGCCCTTCATCGTGCCGCTGGCGATTCCGGCCATCGCGGGGCCGTCGGCGATGGCCACGGTGATGCTGCTGGTGTCACAGGCGCCCGGGCGCATGTGGACGTGGGTCGGCTCGCTATGCGCGACGATGGCCGTGTGCGCCGTGGTGCTGCTGAGCGCCACGCATATCCAGCGCCTCGTGGGTGAACGCACGGTGATGGCGTTCGAGCGCCTGATGGGGCTGATTCTGGTGGCGATCTCGGTGGAGATGCTGCTCAAGGGCATCCGCACGTTCGCGCACCAGCTTTGACTGCAGGGCGTGGGCAAATAAAAAGGGCGACACATTAGTCGCCCTTTTTTGTTTGCCGCGGTGCCGCCTCAGGTGTTCTTGAGCGCGCGGATGGTCGGCAGATTGCGCCAGTAGCCCTTGGCGTCCATGCCGCAGCCGAACACGTAGCGGTCCGGCACGTTGAAGCCGCAGAAGTCCGGGTACAGCGGCTTGGACTTGCTGAGCGTCTTCTCACACAGCACGGCGGAGTAGAACTCGGCGGCGCCCATGTCGATGATGCGCGAGCGGATGGCGGCCATCGTTTCGCCTTCGTCGAGGATATCGTCCAGCACCAGCACCGTACGGCCCTTGACCGACTCGCGCGGTGCCACCCGCCACTGCATCTCGCCGCCCACCGTCTTGTTGTTGTAGCGCGAGAGGTGGATGTAGTCGAACTCCAGCGGGAAAGCCAGCTTGGGCAGCAGCATGCCGGTAAAGACGGCTGCGCCGCCCATCACGGACAGCACCATCGGGAAGGTGTCGCCGATCTTCTCGGTGATCTGTTCGGCCATGCGGTCCAGCGAGCCGCGCACGGCGTCTTCGCTGACGATTTCTTCGGAGTTGGCCCAGAGTTCGCGGGCCTGTTCTGCGCTCAGCATCTTGTCAGTTCGGTGAAACGGTTCGGTGTGTGGATCAAAGGTGCGATTCAGGAAGGAGGGTAGCCCGCTCAGCGGCCGCCGAACATCCCCTTCATGCCGCCTTTCATGCCGCCCATGGCGCGCATCATCTTCATCATGCCGCCGCCTTTGAGCTTTTTCATCATGCCTTGCATCTGCTCGAATTGGTTGAGCAGACGGTTGACTTCCTGCACTTGCACGCCCGCACCGGCGGCAATCCGGCGCTTACGGCTCGCCTTGATGAGTTCGGGCTTGGCACGCTCGGCGGCCGTCATGCTGTTGATGATGCCTTCCATGCGGCGGACCTGCTTTTCCGCCTGGTCCATGTTGGCGCCCTGCGCCTGTTGCGCAAACTGTGCCGGCAGCTTGTCCATCAGGCTGCCCAGGCCGCCCATCTTCTTCATCTGGCCGATCTGCGCCTTGAAGTCTTCGAGGTCAAAGCCGCCGGTCTTCTTGATCTTGGCCGCAAGCTTCTGCGCCTCTTCCATGTCGACACCGCGCTGGGCTTCTTCCACCAGCGCAAGGATGTCGCCCATGCCCAGAATGCGCTGGGCCATGCGGTCGGGATAAAACGGCTCCAGCCCGTCGAGCTTTTCGGCCACACCGACGAACTTGATCGGCTTGCCCGTGATGTGACGTACCGACAGCGCCGCGCCACCGCGCGCATCCCCGTCGAGCTTGGTCAGCACCACGCCGGTCAACGGCAGGGTGTCGTTGAAGGCCTTGGCGGTGTTGACGGCATCCTGGCCGAGCATCGCGTCGACTACGAACAGCGTTTCAGCCGGCTTGAGCGTGGCGTGCAGCGCGGCGATCTCCTGCATCATCGCCTCGTCGATACCGAGGCGGCCGGCCGTATCGACGATCAGCACGTCGTGGTAGTGCTTCTTGGCCCAGTCGAGTGCTGCAGCGGCAATGTCCACCGGCTTCTGGTCCGGCTGAGAGGGGAAGAAGTCCGCGCCGACCTGCTCGGAAACAGTCTTCAACTGCGCGATGGCGGCGGGGCGATACACGTCGCACGACACCGTCAGCACTTTCTTCTTCTTGTTCTCTTTGAGCCACTTGGCGAGCTTGCCGACCGTGGTGGTCTTACCCGCGCCCTGCAGACCGGCCATGAGGATGATCGCGGGCGGCGTGACGTTGAGGTTCAGCTCCGCCGCGCGGCCGCCCATGATGTTGCTGCCGACGCCTTCCAGCGCTTCCTGGCCGCCGATGATGGCCGTCAGTTCGCGCTGCACGATGCCGACCAGCGCCTGGCCAGGCGAAAGGCTCGTGATGACGTCTTCGCCGAGCGCTTTTTCCTTGACGCGGGCAATGAACTCGCGCACGACCGGCAGCGCCACGTCGGCTTCGAGCAGTGCCAGGCGGACTTCGCGCAGCATCTCGGCGGTGTTGGCTTCGGTCAGGCGCGCTTCGCCGCGCATGGTCTTGACCACGCGCGCGAGCCGTTGGGTCAGGTTATCCAGCATGACAGTGACAGAGATCCGGAATTGGGGACGGGATGAAGAGGAGGCCGGCGCGCGTTTGGTTTGCACCGGCAGGGAATGTGCTTAATGCGCGCATGTTGCGTTGCCGCCCAACGAGGCTTTCGACGGGGGGGCGGGCCCCAGCCAAAACCGGGGTGCGCTGCGGTAAACTGTGCAAATGGCAATTGTACTGTATGCGCTGACGGCGCTTCTCTACGGCATCCTCGCTTCGGTAGCGTGGGCGCGACGCGGTGGACTGGGTGCCCAGGCCCCGGCGGGAGCCATGGCGGCAGGCGGTCAATCGCCGGGTGCCACGGTGCTCGTTCCGCCGCCTCCGGGCGCTGCCGACACTGTCCCGGCCTGGTGGCGCTGGGGTTTGCTGGCCGCCTTGATCGCACACGGGTTCCTGCTGCACGAGACGATCTTCCCGGCCAGCGCCATGGTATTTGGCTTTGCCTATGCTCTGTCGGCCATGCTTTGGCTGGGCGTGGGCATTTTCTGGATCGAAAGCCTCTTCTTCTCACTGGCCGGCCTCGGCCTGCTGGTGATGCCGGTGGCGCTGGTCGGAAGCCTGCTGCCGGTGGCCTTCCCCGGCACGCAAATTCTCGGCTATGCGGCCAGCCCGCTGTTCAAGCTGCACTTCGCTATTGCCAACGTCGCCTACGGGCTGTTCACGCTGGCGGCATTCCACGCGATCCTCATGCTGGCTGCAGAGCGTCGCCTGCACACCATCAATCGCCCGGAGGCAAGCTGGTTCAGTCGCTGGCTGGATCTGCTGCCGCCGTTGCTCACGCTCGAAAAACTGCTGTTCCGCCTGATCGGCGCGGGCTTCGTGCTCTTGACGCTGACGATTGCCTCGGGCGTGCTGTTCTCCGAACAGCTGTTCCACAGCGCCTTCCATTTCGATCACAAGAACATCTTTGCCGTGCTGTCCTGGGCGATGTTCGGTGGCATCCTGATCGGCCGACGTTTTCGCGGCTGGCGCGGACGTGTGGCGCTTCGCTGGGTGATGGCGTCCTTTGCGATCCTGCTGCTGGCGTACGTGGGCAGCCGCTTCGTGCTCGAAGTCATCCTGCATCGCGCCTAGTGCGCCCCTGGCGCCTGCGCTGTTACTTGTCCTTGTCTGTTCCCCATGTCCCGTCCTGTCCTGCTGATCCTGATGCTGCTCGCCGGCTGGTGGTGGTTGAGCCGCCTCGGGACGCGTTCCTCCCGCTCTTCGGGGCAGGGCCAGACAGCCTCGCGCGGGCAGGGCGCGCCCAATCGCACTCCTGAGCCCAAGGTTTCGCAACCCATCGAGCAATGTGCCGTGTGCGGCGTGCATGCACCGCGCACCGGCATGATCGCGCTGCCGGGCGGCCGCTATCGCTGCCCCGAGCATGCTGACCGGGGCAACACATGACACCCGAAGCGTCGGGGGTCGCGCGGGCAACGCCGTCCGCCGCGCGCAGCCTGCTCTCGCGCCTGAACGCCTGGCGCGCAATCCGATCGGTCTGGCTGGAGCCCGATCCGCCTGAATTCCAGTGGCGCCTGCTGCGCTATTTCGCCTTCAGCCGCGCAGCCGTGGCGCTGGTGCTGTTGCTATTCGTGATGGTGCCGCGCGAGCACAACGACGCAGTCGGCCTGCCCAATAGCGACGCCCTGCTCAGTCTGACGCTGCCGTATCTGGCGATGGCCCTGTTGATTCTGGCGGCGGCCGGCTGGTGGCGCACGCGATTCCAATTCCGCGTGCGGCTGGACGTGGTGCTCGATCTGCTGTTCCTGGGGCTGGCGTATGCCACGCTCTCGCGCCTGTCGGCCAGCGTGGCGATGGTGCTGCTGGTGCCTGTGCTGGCCGCCGGCGCGCTCACCAGCCTGCTGTTTGCGCTGTTCACGGCGGCCGTGGCCTCGATCGTGGTGCTGGCCGATCCGTTCCTGCAGATGATGAGCGACGGCGTGATTGCGCCGGGGCTGGCATCTGCCGGGCTGTACGGCCTGGTCTACATGATGGCCGCGTCGACGATGTACGGCCTGTCGCATCGTCAGATTGCGCAGGAACGTTTGACGATGGCCCGCGAGCGCGAGTTGCGCCTGCAACAGCTCGTCAACCGCCTGATGGTCTACGACATGCAGGACGGCGTGATGCTGGTGCGTGCCGACGGCCGTGTCGTTGCCGCCAACCCGGCCGCAGCCATGCTGCTGGGCGTGCCGCAGAGCGCGTTTGTCGGCAGCGGTGCGATGCTGTTTGACTTGAAGGACGTGCCACACCTGCGCCCGCTGCTCGAAACGCTGCGCCAGTGGCTGCGCCGCAAGAGCCGTCCCTCCGATGGCACCGGCGACGACGACGCACCGCGCATCCTCGACCTGCTGCCCATCGCCTCGGGTGGCCGGACTGGCCGCGCCATGTTGAGCGCCCGCCTGCGCCTGCGCTTCATCCTGCCGAGCCTGGCCAACCTGCGCAGTGTCTATATGGATAGCCTTGTCAGCTCGATCGGCCTGAGCTTGTTGGGCGAGGGCGCCGAGATGCGTCCGCGCATTCCATCGGCCGAGGCCATCCCGCAGGGCTGGTCGGCGGATGACGAAGTGTTTCTGCGTCACGAGCTGCATGACACCGTGCTCGTCCATGTGGAAAGCTGGGAGCGTGTGGCGGAGCAGGCCCAGCAGGAAAAGCTGGCCTCGATGGGGCGGCTGGTGGCCAGCGTCGCGCACCAGATCCGCAACCCGCTGGCCGCGATCAGCCAAGCCGCGGAACTGCTGGACGATCCGGGCGACGGCCAGGATGGCGGCGCACACGTGCGCCCGGAAAGCTCCGGCGTGGAGACCCGCCTGCTGCGCATCATCCGTGACAACGTGCGCCGGCTCGACCAGGTGGTTGCCGACGTGCTGATGCTCTCGCGCCGCCCGCGTGGCGAACGCGTGCGCGTGCAACTGGCGCAGGTACTGCCCGAAGTTGTGGAGCGCTGGCGTGCCGAGGCCCTGCGCCGCGCAGGTGAAGCAACCGAGATCAACCCGAACCTCGTGCGCGTGGCGGTTGACCTGGACAAGCCCGTGCTGTTCGACCCGGCGCAGTTGCAGCAGGTGGTGGGCAACATGCTCGACAACGCGCTGCGCTATTGCCGCCGCGTGCCGGGCTCGATCCAGCTGGCAGCCTACGCGCTGGACGACACCCACGCCGAACTCGTGATCTGGAACGACGGCCCGGAAGTGCCGACCGAGCAGCAACGCAGCCTGTTCGAGCCGTTCTTCACGAATGACGCCCAAGGCACTGGCCTGGGCCTCTACATGGCGCGCGAGTTGTGTAGCGCCAACGATGCGCAGATCCGTTACGGCGCCATCGCACTGGAATCCTTGCTCGATCGCACCGGAGCGTTGACCATGGAGGCGCGCGACACGTTGCCGCGCCGCGCCTTCGTCATCACCCTGATGTTTGACCAACCGACCGTGCCGATCGCGGAATGATCCGCTGGCCGCGAATTTCTGCCGACCTTCTGCTGATCCATGTCCAAAGCCGCCATCGTTCGCGAACCCATTCTCGTCGTCGATGACGAAGCCGACCTGCGCGAGCTGCTGGAGATTTCCCTGCGCCGCATGGGGCACGACGTCGTGCTCGCCAGCGGGTTGGCAGAAGCGCGCGAGGCGCTCTCCCGCCAGCGCTTCGCACTCGTGCTGACCGACATGCGCCTGGGCGATGGCCTGGGCATTGAACTCGTGCGCCAGCTTTCTGCCACGGCAGATCGCACGCCTGTGGCCGTCATCACCGCTTATGGCAGCGCCGAGAACGCGGTCGAAGCGCTCAAGGCCGGTGCGTTCGATTACATCGCCAAGCCGCTCTCGCTGGACCAGTTGCGCAGCCTTGTACTCAACGCACTGGGGCGTCAGCAGCGCGATCCCGATCCCGGTAATGCCGACCTGGCTGAACGCACCAACGACCTGCTGCCCGGCCATTCCGCCGCCATGCAGGAAGTGCGCCGTTCGCTGATGCGCCTGGCGCGCAGCATGGCGCCGGTGGTGATCAGCGGTGAATCCGGCAGCGGCAAGGAACGTGCGGCGCGTGCCGTGCATGCGCTGTCTGCGCGTGCATCGCGGCCGTTCGTGGCGGTCAACTGCGGTGCGATTCCCGAGAACCTGATGGAAGCCGAGTTTTTCGGCTACGTGAAAGGCGCTTTTACCGGCGCCGACAGCGATCGCCAGGGTTTCTTCCAGGCGGCCAATGGCGGCACGCTCATGCTCGATGAGGTGGCCGACCTGCCGCTCACGATGCAGGTGAAATTGCTGCGCGCGTTGCAGGAGCGCCGCGTGCGCAAGATCGGCGAGAGCCGCGAAGACCCGGTCGACGTGCGCGTCGTTTGCGCCAGCCACCAGAACCTTGCGCGGTTGGTGGCCGCTGGCCGTTTCCGCGAAGACTTGTTCTACCGCCTGAACGTGCTGGAGCTGCGCATGCCCACGCTGCGCGAGCGGGGCGAAGACGTGCCCGTGCTGGCCGGCGTGCTGCTCGAACAGCTCGCCAGCCGCTACGGCGATCCGCGCCCCAAACGCCTGACGCGTCCGGCACTGCAGCAACTGTGCGCGTACCCGTTCCCGGGCAACGTGCGCGAGCTGGAGAACCTGCTGGAACGCGCCTACGCCTTTGCGGAAGGCGAGTCGATCGACGTGGATGACCTTGGCGCGCTGGGCGCCGAGATCGAGCGCTCGCCGCTGTTCCACCGCACGCGCGAGGCGCAGGCTGCCGCAGCGGCCCATCACCCGATGTCGCCGCCGATGACGAGCTGGCCTGATGCCGTCTACATGCCGGCGGCCGTGCCTAGCCCCATGGGGATGCCGCAACCGATGGCGCAGCCCGAGCCGGCCCCCGTAGCGCAGCCGGCGGAGCCGTCGCTGCCGAGCGTGGCATTGCCGATCGATCTGCCGGCCTATCTGGAGTCGGTTGAGCGCAACGTGATCCTGGCCGCCCTGGACCAGACGGGCTTCAACCGCACAGCAGCGGCCAAGCTGCTCGGATTGTCGTTCCGCCAGTTGCGCTATCGCATGCAGCAACTTGGCATTCGTGACCCGCGGGACATTGAAGCGCCTGGCAGCGTGGGCGAACCTGCCGGAAATGGGCTGAACGGCGATGCCTGATCGGGTGCATATCGGTGTTGACGGATGGGTCGATGGCGCGCGCCGGCATCCGTCGCCGAATATCGACGCGCGGCCCGAAGGCATGCCGATCGACCTGATCGTGCTGCACAACATCAGCCTGCCGCCTGCGCAGACCGCCGCCGATTTCGGCACCGAGCATGTGCTCGACTTTTTCACCAACACGCTCGACTGCGACGCGCATCCGTACTTCGATCAGTTGCGCGGCGTGCGTGTATCGGCGCATTTCTTCATCCGTCGCACAGGAGAGTGCGTGCAGTTCGCGCCGTGCGACGCGCGCGCGTGGCATGCCGGTGCGTCGGACTTTTTCGGCCGAACGCGCTGCAACGATTTCTCGATCGGCATCGAAATCGAGGGCACCGACGATCTGCCCTTCACGCCCGAGCAGTACGCCGCCACGGCGTCGCTGGTGCGGGCGATCTGCGCGGCGTATCCCATTACGGCGATTGCCGGGCACTCGGACATTGCACCGGGCCGGAAGACCGATCCAGGGCCGCATTTCGACTGGGCGCACCTGCGGGCGCTCGGCGGGTTCAACGCGGCGTTGTTTCCGTATCAGCACGCGCTCTGACGCGACAACCCCCTGACGTCTCACGGTCTGCAGCTCACGTGCGAGGGCAAAACCGTGGAGTGTCACCCTCCAAGACTCAGGCACGAGGGTGAAACTATGGAACGCCAATGTCCAGGCAGTGAATCGCCCCGGCCCCAGTAGACACCTGTGAGCCTCAAACTAGAGGTTAGACAGGAGGTGCGATGAGTGCACAGAGATACACCGAAGAATTCAGGGTCGAGGCGGTCAATCAGGTCGTGGATAGAGGCCACAGCGTGGCCGAGGTCGCGCAGCGGTTAGGCGTGAGCCAGCACAGCCTGTACCAGTGGATCAAACAGCGACGCCAGCCCGTGGCAGAGCCGCAAGGGCAGGTATCGCAATCCGAGGAGGTGCGCCGGCTCAAGGCTGAACTCAAGCGGGTGACCGAGGAGCGCGACATCCTAAAAAAGGCCGCAGCGTACTTTGCCAAGCAATCCGGGTGAGGTACGCCTTCATCAAGGCGCACGCGGGTCAATACAGCGTGCGCCGTCTGTGCAAAGCGATGGCGGTGCATCCCAGCGGTTATTACGCCTGGCAGGCGCAGCCCTTGAGCCCGCGTGCGAGGGACGACCAGCGCCTGCTTGGCCTGCTCAAGCAGGCGTGGTTCGAGAGCGGCGGGGTCTATGGCTATCGCAAGCTCACCCTGGACATGCGCGACTTGGGTGAGCGCTGCGGCAAGCACCGCGTGGCGAGGCTGCTCAAGGCCGAGGGGCTGCGTTCGCAATCGGGCTACCGGCGGCGTCCGGCGAGGTGGGCCGGCAAGCCGGCGGTGGTCGCGCCCAACCACTTGCAACGGCGATTCACGGTCGACGGCCCGAATCAGTCCTGGGTGACCGATATCACCTATATCCGCACACACGAAGGCTGGCTGTATCTGAGCGTGGTCATCGATCTCTGGTCGCGCATGGTCGTGGGCTGGTCCATGGGGCAGCGCATCGATACCCAGTTGGCGTTGGATGCCTTGCTGATGGCGCTATGGCGGCGGCGCCCGCACCAGCAGGTTCTGATTCACTCCGATCAGGGGTGCCAGTTCACCGGCCACACCTGGCAAAGCTTCCTGCGCGAGCACAACCTGCTGTGCAGCATGAGCCGGCGCGGCAACTGCCACGACAACGCAGTGGCGGAGAGCTTCTTCCAGTTACTCAAACGCGAGCGGGTGCGCCGGCAGATCTATGCCACCCGGCAGGAGGCCAAGTCCGATGTCTTCAACTACATCGAGATGTTTTACAACCCAACACGGCGCCATTCGAGCGCCAACGGTCTATCACCGGTAGAGTTCGAACAACGCCATTCCCAACGGCTCGCGGGTGTCTAGGAAAGTCGGGGCGATTCATCCCCTGTTTGAGGCTCGCGCATGACGGTCGAACCTCAGAACACGGCGGTCGGGGCCCCAGGGCGCGCAGATAAAGGTCTCGAACGTCACGATGAGAGGCTCAAGCGTCGGGGGTGAAACCGTGGCGTTCGACCCTTCAACGCCGGCACGCCGCAAGTCACTCCCTGCGGACGACGAAACGCAAGCGGGCAGCCTCCTTTCGAAGGCCGCCCGCGTTTTCCCCTGTCGATCTTTCTACTTCAGCGCGCTGCCTCAGGTCCCCATCGCCGGGTCGGACACGCCGTCCTTGCCCGTTTCCATGCGACCGGCAAAGCGCCGCGTGAAGCCGCCTTGCGGCACCGTCACCGTAAAGTCGTACCAGTTGCCCTGGCGCGCGATCGGCCAGTGCTGGTCGAGCTGCTTGCCGGCCGGGATGTCGAACGTCCACGGGCCGTCGGTGCGGTAGGCGTTGGGTTTGACGGTGAAGGTGCAGCCAGCGGTGCCGGTGTTCATCATCGTGACGTAGACCTCGGCGTTGGCCAGGTCGTAGCACACGCGGATTTCCGGCGCGCTCGAACCCGCTGCCGACACGGCACTTACATCGCCCGAGAACGCGCGGTGGAAGCCGTTGGGGCCGAGCACCCACAGGTCGTACTTGCCCTTGTCGGCGGTGAACACGTCCCACGCATCGTCGAGCATCTTGCCGGGCTCGACCGCATAGCGGCGCGGCACGCGGTCCAGATGCAGGCGGTCGTACACGTGGAAGACGGCGGCGGCCGTGCCGGTGTTGCTGAAGATCAGGCGCAGCGCGCGGTTGGTGGCGTCTTCGCGCGCGCTGACGTGCAGCTCGTACGGCAGCGCGCGCGAGGGGCGGGTGCCGGTGGCTTGTGTCGGCATCTGCTGCGCCGTAACGGAGGGCAGGGGCACCTGCGGCTTCAATCCTTGCGCGGTGCGGATGGAGTCGGCCGTTGCCTTGTCGCGGCTGGGCAGCGTCGGCAGCGTCTCGTTGTTCGGGTTGACGAAGTTGAAGGCGCTGGTCAGGTCGCCCAGCACCGCGCGACGGTATGCACTGATGTTCGGCTCCTTGACGTTGAAGCGCAGCTCCAGGAAGCGCAGCACCGAGGTGTGGTCGAACGCCTGCGAGTTGACCCAGCCGCCGCGGCTCCACGGCGAAACGATGTACATCGGCACGCGCGGGCCGGGGCCATAGGGGTGTTGGTCCGTGTGGTATTCGCCGGCCGTGCTGACCGTCGATTTGCCGGCCAGCACGCCGTTGTCATAGGCGGGGGCTGCGGGCGGCGGCGCGTGGTCGAAGAAGCCGTCGTTTTCATCGAAGTTGATGAACAGCACGGTCTTGCTCCACACGGCCGGGTTGGCGGTGAGTGCGTTGAGCACTTCCTGCGTGTACCACGCGCCCTGCACGGGGCTCGACGGACCGGGGTGCTCGGAATACGTGGCCGGTGCCACGATCCACGACACCTGCGGCAGAAGGCCCGCGGCGATGTCGTCCTTCAGCGCTTGCAGGAATCCGCCGTCGGGCATGGTGTTGCCGACACCTTTGATGAGCGGGCTGACGGTCTCGTCGGCCGGTGTGTACGGCGGGAACGGGCTGCCGTCGGCCAGGTTGCCGCGCGCGGCGTTGGCGTCGCGGTACGCCTTGAAGCCGGCGAGCGGGTTGTCGGTGAAGTTGTCCGGCATGTTCTGGTAGACCTTCCACGACACGCCGGCCGTTTGCAGGCGCTCGGGGTAGGTCGTCCAGTTGTACGTGACGCCGGCGTCGAGGTGGTCGCCGCTGTTGTCGATGACCGGGCCGCCCGCAGCGCCGGTCGGGTCGTTCGTGCCCGTCCAGTGGAACAGGCGGTTGGTGTTGGTGCCGCCGTGGAACGAGCAGTGGTACGCATCGCACAGCGTGAAGGCGTTGGCCAGCGCGAACTGGAAGTCCAGCTCGGCCTGCTTGTAGTAGCCCATCGACTGCGTCTGCTTGTAGGTCGGCCACTTGCTCATGCGGCCGAGGTCCCATGCGTTTTGAGCATCGGGGTAGCTGTGCGGCGTGCCCGAGACGCGCTGCGCGTTGCCGGCGCTGCTGTCGAGGTAATACGGCAGCACCGTGCGGCTCGGCCCGCCGCTTGGCACGTAGGTCTGCTGCCAGACGTTCAGCCCGCCGGCCAGCGGGATGGGGAAGCGGTCGCCAAAGCCGCGCACACCTTGCAGCGTGCCGAAGTAGTTGTCGAACGAGCGGTTCTCCTGCATCAGGATCACCACGTGTTCAACGTCACGCATCGTGCCGGTGGCGTTGTTGGCGGGAATCGCCAGCGCACGGCGGATCGACGGCGGGAAGGCGGCGAGCGCAGCGGCGGAAATCGCGCCCGTGCTGGCCATCTTGAGGAAGTTGCGGCGGCTGCCGTTGTTGGCGTGGTTCGTGTCGGAAGTCATGTCGGTCTCAAACGCAAGTCGATGGGAAGCCGCGCGTTACGGAGCGCAGTGCAGGGTCGGCTTGTTGGCCGGCGGCTGGCCGGGTTGATCGGGCTGGGCGGCGCCGGGGCCAGTGCTCGGCGTGCCGTCGTTCGAATCGCCGCCGCAGGCCGACAACGACAAGGTGGCGGCGCACAGCAGCACGGCGGCCAGCCAGTGCGGCCGCGCGAGAGGGTTGATGAAAGGCTTCATGAGCGGTCTCGTTTGGGTTGGGGGAGGGGATCAGGGGTTCAGCGTCGACAGCGGCTGGTGCGAGCCGTTGATCGTCTTGAGTTCGTCCAGCGTCAGCCGGCGCGTCCACATGGCGAGGTCGTCGTAGGCCATCACGCCCTTGAGCGAGCCCGGGTTGTTGGGCACGTAGTTGTGCGTGGCGTCGTCGTTCAGGCCCCAGACCTTGGTGGCCAGGCCATTGAGCTTGGTGACGTCGGTATTGGCGATGGCCTTGTCTTCCACCTTCTGCACGCCGAGCACCGGGTCGAGGATGTAAGCGCTGAAGCGCTTGGCCTGCGTGTCGACCGATAGGGCGAGATACGCCCACTGGTTGGCGCTGAACTTCATGCCCTGGATGTCGTCGCGCTTGCCGCCGCTGCCCAGGTTGAAGCGCACTTCGCAGCCGCCCCACAATCCGATGGCGATGCCCGCATTGGAGCCGGAGTAGTAATCCTTGTTGGCGAGGATCGGCTCGCCGGTGCCATTGCCCTGTGTGCAATCCGACTTGAACCAGAAGCCGATGGTGAATTGCTGACTTAGCGCGATGTCGGCGCCGTTCTGCGTGAGCTTGTAGGCGTCGATGCGCGAATCGACCGAGAGGGCCGTGCCGCCAAACGGATCGGCCGTTGCGGAGCCGCCGTCGGTGCCGGCCACCCAGGGGCCGATCGTCGAACTGGCTTTGCGGTCGGAGGGCGGCAGCGGATCGAAGCTGTAATACGTGGCCAGGCCGTTGGTGAGCGACGTCGCCAGCGGCGTCGGCGCAACGTAGGCGATCTGCGCAAGCATCGACACCGGCACGTTGTTGCGCACCAGCGTGTAGTTGATGCGGTAGATGCCGCTTGCGGTGGCGATGTTGCTGTCGGTGAACTGCGTGGCCGTGGCGGGCAGTGTGGCGACCTGCTTGCCGTCGCGCAGCACGGTGATGGGGCCGCTCGCTGCTGTCGGGTTTTGCCAGTTCAGCACCAGCGATGCGCTGTACGCGCCCACAGTGCTCTGGACGTTGCGCACGCCGATCGCGTTGGCGGTGAGCGCCGCACCATCCAACTTGTGGGCGGTAGCCGGCACGGCGGCGTTCAATTGCGCCAGCACGGTCGGCACGATGTCAGCCTCGCTCGGCAGGGCCGCCAGCGTGGCTTCCGACGTGGGCGCGGCCATGCCGTTCTTGCCGAGCACCGGATTGACGCTCTTGTTCAGCGCGATGAACGCGGTGCGGTTTTCCAGCGTCGGCGCCGACGTGGTGGCGCCTGTGGCGTCCAGGCCGTGGCTGGTGGTGACGACAACGAGCCAGTCTTCGTTCGGGTTGGCGGTGCGGCGCTGGGCGATGGCGGCTTGCAACGTGCCCAGCGCCTGATCGACGTTGGCCAGCGCAGCCGCGTACGCATCGCTTTGCAGGCCCGAGGCCAGCGCGGCGGCTGCCGGCGCTGTGTATTGCGCGAAGACGACGTCGTAACCCGACTGCACCAGCTTCACGCTGTTCTGCGTCACGCAGGTGTCCACCTGGGCGCAATCGACGAGCGTGTCGAGATTGCCGGCTTGCTGATCCGCCTTGAGCAGCGCTGGCAGCGTGGCCGAGCTGACGGCGGCGCCGAGCCGTTGCGTGGTGCCGGCCGCCTTGGCTGCGCTGCGCGCATAGCTGAAGACACTCGGGGCGGCCAAGGTGGTGACGGTGTCATCCGTCACGCTGTGGCGGTTCTGCCAAGTGCCGGTCAGCACGGTGGCCCAGCTTGGCGTGTCCAGCGGCGGCTGGGCGGTGGTGGTGCCCAGCGTGCCGCCCGTCGAAGCCGGCATCACCGCCAGGGCGCCCAGGTTCGGCAGGCTGCGCTGCAGGAGCGCGCTCTGCACCTGCGCATAGGTGGCACCGTCTACGCCGACCACCAGCACTTTCTTGCTGGCGCTGGTGGTGGGCGCGTCCGTGCTGCCCTGGTTGGCGATGGGGCTGCTGTCGCTACCGCCGCATGCGGTCAATGCGGTCGCCAGCGTCGTGGCGACGGTGGTGCTCAGCGCGGCCGTCAGCAGGCGGCGCGCGGGGTGATTCCAAGCCATGTCGATTTCCTCGGTCGTTGTACGCAGCGATGTGTTGCCGCTGTGATTGCGCTCCCTGCAATGCGACCGAAGCGTAGGGTGGGGGCCTGTCGCTCAAGTGACAGCCGCGGCAAGAATGCTGATGCCGCTATTCGGATTTCTTGAGCGGGTGGAATGTCGAAAAAGGCCCCGGGGGCGGTAGGCGTGCACCGGTGCAGTGCACCGCACACATGCCCCTACCGTGGATGAGGTGACGTCTATTGAACTTGCGGCGTCGATAGAAAGAATTATTCTGAAGAGACGGTCATTGCGACGCCGCACGCCAGTCCCGCCGACCCTTTGTGCAGACTGGCGTAGCGGGTTTGCGGCACCGCATTTGCGGGTGAAAAATAGCCCTCTGCCCCCACCTGTCAAGTCTAGGCAAATTCGATTGGGCCACTATACTTAGCGTCAATCCCGGAGTTGGGCACTAGATGTAGTGGTCGCTTTCCGGGATTCTTATTTCAGCGCCACGCGGGGGCGGGCGTACGGCAGGTCGAGCCGGCGCTTGGGGGCTGAGGAAAGGCAGGGGTCTTTTCCGTCTCATTTCTCCGCGTAGCGCAAGGATTCGCCCAGGGTGCTTCACCCCCGGCGCGCCAATAAAACGAACGGTTCAACAGGAGTCCACATGCAGACGGCCCAACCAGAAATCCACTCCGGCACCGCCAACCCCTCCCAATTTGCGCAAAGCACTGGCGGCACGGCCGCTGCCCCCAGCACTGGCTACGCGGACTACAAGATCATCCGCCGCAACGGCGCCGTGGTCAGCTTCGAGCCTTCGAAGATCGCCGTGGCCATGACCAAGGCCTTCCTCGCCGTGAATGGCGGGCAGGGTGCTGCTTCCGCGCGTGTGCGCGAGCTGGTCGACCAACAAACGCAGAACGTGGTGCGTGCACTGCTGCGCAGCCGCCCGAACGGCGGCACGTTCCATATCGAAGACGTGCAGGACCAGGTGGAACTGGCCCTGATGCGCTCGGGCGAGCACGACGTGGCCCGCGCCTACGTGCTGTACCGTGAGCGCCGCGCCCAGGAGCGCGCGCAAGCCGGCGAAACCCAGCAGCAACCGGCCTTCATCGGCCTGAACGTGACCGACGGCGGCATCACCCGCCCGCTGGACATGGCGGCGCTGCGCAACGTGATCGTCTCGGCCTGCGAAGGTCTGGGCGAAGCGGTGGACCCGGAGCCGATCCTCAAGGAAACGGTCAAGAACCTGTATGAAGGCGTGCCGATGACGCAGGTGTACGACTCGGCCATCCTGGCCTCGCGTACTCTGATCGAAAAGGACCCGGCGTACAGCCAGGTCACGGCGCGCATCCTGATGCACACGATCCGTCGCGAAATCCTCGGCGAAGAAGTCACGCAAGCCGAAATGGGCGCGCGTTACGTCGACTACTTCCCGCAGTTCATCAAGCGCGGCATCAACGCCGAGCTGCTCGACGACAAGCTGGCGCAGTTCGACCTGGCGCGCCTGGGCGCGGCGCTGGACGCCTCGCGCGACTTCCAGTTCAACTACCTCGGCCTGCAGACGCTGTACGACCGCTACTTCCTGCACATCAACGAAACCCGCATCGAGATGCCGCAGGCATTCTTCATGCGCGTGGCGATGGGCCTAGCGCTGAACGAAATCGACCGTGAAGCCCGCGCCATCGAGTTCTACCAGCTGCTGTCGTCGTTCGACTTCATGTCGAGCACGCCGACGCTGTTCAACTCGGGCACGCGCCGTTCGCAGCTCTCGTCGTGCTACCTGACCACCGTGTCGGATGATCTGGATGGCATTTACGAGGCACTGAAGGAAAACGCGCTGCTCTCCAAGTTTGCCGGCGGCCTGGGCAACGACTGGACCAACGTGCGTGCGCTCGGCTCGCACATCAAGGGCACGAACGGCAAGAGCCAAGGCGTGGTGCCGTTCCTGAAGGTGGTCAACGATACGGCCGTGGCCGTGAACCAGGGCGGCAAGCGTAAGGGCGCTGTCTGCGCGTACCTGGAAACGTGGCACCTGGACATCGAAGAATTCCTGGAACTGCGCAAGAACACCGGCGACGACCGCCGCCGCACGCACGACATGAACACGGCCAACTGGATTCCGGACCTGTTCATGAAGCGTGTGATGGAAGGTGGCGAGTGGACGCTGTTCTCGCCGTCCACCTGCCCGGACCTGCACGACAAGGTTGGCAAGGCATTCGAGCAGGCCTACCTGGCCTATGAAGACAAGGTCGCGCGCGGCGAGATCAAGCTCTTCAAGAAGATGCCGGCGCTGCAACTGTGGCGCAAGATGCTGGGCATGCTGTTCGAAACCGGCCACCCGTGGATCACGTTCAAGGATCCGTGCAACATCCGCAGCCCGCAGCAGCACGTGGGTGTGGTGCACAGCTCCAACCTGTGCACGGAAATCACGCTGAACACGAACGACAGCGAAATCGCCGTGTGCAACCTGGGTTCGGTCAACCTGGTCGCCCACCTGGTCAAGCAGGCGGACGGCAGCGTGGTGCTCGATCACGAGAAACTGAAGAAGACCGTGCGCACGGCCATGCGCATGCTCGACAACGTGATCGACATCAACTACTACGCGGTCAAGAAGGCACGTGATTCGAACCTGCGTCACCGTCCGGTCGGCATGGGCATCATGGGCTTCCAGGACGCGCTGCACGTGCTGCGTGTGCCGTACGCCAGCGATGCAGCGGTGCAGTTTGCCGATACCTCGATGGAAGCCGTGTGCTACTACGCCTACTGGGCGTCGACCGAGCTGGCCGAAGAGCGTGGCCGCTACAGCAGCTACAAGGGCTCGCTGTGGGATCGCGGCATCCTGCCGCAAGACTCGCTCAAGCTGCTGGCCGAAGAGCGTGGCGGCTACCTGGAAACCGACATGTCGTCGACGATGGACTGGGACAGCCTGCGCGGCCGCATCAAGCAGTTCGGCATGCGCAACTCGAACTGCGTGGCGATCGCCCCGACGGCAACGATCTCCAACATCATCGGCGTGTCGGCCTGTATCGAGCCGACGTACCAGAACCTGTACGTCAAGTCGAACCTGTCGGGCGAATTCACGGTGGTCAACGACTACCTGGTGCGCGACCTGAAGGCACGCGGCCTGTGGGACGAAGTGATGGTCGCCGACCTGAAGTACTTCGACGGCTCGCTGGCCCGCATCGACCGCATCCCGCAAGACCTGCGCGACCTGTATGCAACGGCCTTCGAGGTGGAGCCGACGTGGCTGGTGGAAGCGGCATCGCGCCGCCAGAAGTGGATCGACCAGGCGCAGTCGCTGAACATCTACATGGCCGGCGCGTCGGGCAAGAAGCTGGACGACACATACAAGCTGGCGTGGCTGCGTGGCCTGAAGACCACGTATTACCTGCGCACGATCGGCGCCACGCACGTCGAGAAGTCGACCGTGTCGCGCGGCACGCTCAATGCGGTGTCGTCGGGTAGCGATGTGGGTGGTGTGTCGGCTGCAGGCGCATCCGGCGTGACTTCGGCCGCACCGACCAGCGCACTGGACGCCGCTGCTGCCACTGCGCAGGCCATGCCGGAAGCTGAAGGCGCCGTGTGCACGATGCGCCCGGGCGACCCCGGTTTCGAGGAATGCGAAGCCTGCCAATAAGTCAAAACAGTGTCTGAGGTTGCTCCCGCGCAAGCGGGGGCGCCGTGACCTGAACGACACTGGACTCGCGCTCCGAAAGAGCGGGAGCGACGAGCAAAGAATTAGGAGAAACACATATGCTGAGCTGGGACGACGACGTCAAACCTGCCGCACAACCTTCGGCTGCACCGCAGCCGGTGTATCAACCGCAACCGCAACTGCAAACGGCCACCGCTGACCAGGGCGGCGTGCTGCCTCCGTCGGCCACGGCTGCTGCCGTTGGCACGGGCATTCTCGGCAATAACCCAAACGCCGCTGCCGCACAGAGCAACCGCCGTGTGAATGCCGCCGACAAGCGCGTCATCAATGGCGCGACCGACGTCAACCAGCTGGTGCCGTTCAAGTACAAGTGGGCCTGGGAAAAGTACCTCGCCGGTTGCGCGAACCACTGGATGCCGCAGGAAATCAACATGTCGCGCGACATCGCGACGTGGAAAGACCCGAACGGTTTGACCGAAGACGAGCGCCGCATCATCAAGCGCAACCTGGGCTTTTTCGTGACGGCCGACTCGCTGGCCGCCAACAACATCGTGCTGGGCACATACCGCCAGATCACCGCACCGGAATGCCGCCAGTACCTGCTGCGCCAGGCGTTTGAAGAGGCGATCCACACGCACGCGTATCAGTACATCGTTGAATCGCTGGGCCTGAACGAGGCCGAGATCTTCAACGCGTATCACGAAGTGCAGTCGATCCGCGACAAGGACGAGTTCCTGATCCCGTTCATCGACACGCTGACCGATCCGTCGTTCAAGACCGGCACGCCTGAGAACGACCAGAAGCTGCTGAAGTCGCTCATCGTCTTCGCCTGCATCATGGAAGGCCTGTTCTTCTACGTCGGCTTCACGCAGATCCTGGCGATGGGCCGCCAGAACAAGATGACCGGCGCTGCCGAGCAGTACCAGTACATCCTGCGTGACGAGTCGCTGCACTGCAATTTCGGTATCGACCTGATCAACCAGATCAAGCTGGAGAACCCGCACCTGTGGACGGCCGAGTTCAAGGCTGAGATCACGGAGCTGTTCAAGAAGGCTGTCGACCTAGAATACCGCTACGCAGAAGACACCATGCCGCGCGGCGTGCTGGGCCTGAACGCGCCGATGTTCAAGGGCTACCTGCGCTTCATCTGCAACCGTCGCTGCCAGCAGATCGGCCTGGACGCGCTGTTCCCGAACGAGGAAAACCCGTTCCCGTGGATGAGCGAGATGATCGACCTGAAGAAGGAGCGCAACTTCTTCGAGACGCGCGTGATCGAGTACCAGACCGGCGGCGCGCTGTCCTGGGAGTGATCTGAGCCACGGGCTCGACCCGCATCAACGCAAACAGGCGACGCACCACGCGTCGCCTGTTTGCATTTGGGGCGATCGATTTACGTGCGTGCGATTGCGCCGCACCTGTCAGGCGTGGCAGGCTGCGGCAACCACTGCACCCGGATTCCCGCCATGACGGTCGAAGCTTTCTTCTCGCAGACCTACGATGAAGCCCGCGGCAAGTTCCTCGCCGCTGCGCAGGCCCGGGGGCTCCGCATCGAGCGTCATCTGCATCCGGATGCGGTCGGGCCATCCGGCGAGCAGCTTTCCATCGACACCGCACTGCTTGCGCCCGCGCAGGCTGAAGCGCTGCTGATCGTCACCTCCGGCGTCCATGGCGTGGAGGGGTTCTGCGGCTCCGGTTGCCAGACCGGCTTGCTGCAAGACGACGAACTCTTCGCGAGGCTGGCCGCTGGCAAGGTCTCGCTGCTGCTGGTGCACGCGGTCAATCCGTATGGGTTTGCGCACCTGCGGCGCGTGAATGAAGACAACGTTGACCTGAACCGCAACAGTGTCGACTTCACCGAGGCCGCTTCCGCCAACCCTGCCTATCTGGACGTCGATCCGCTTTTGCTGCCGCGCACGTGGCCGCCCAGCCAGGCGGATCAGGCAGCGTTGCAGCACTACATGGTCACCCGCGGCGAGAAAGCCCTCCAAGACGCCGCAACGAGTGGCCAGTACCGCGTGCCGGACGGCATGTTCTACGGCGGCAGCGCGCCGTGCTGGAGCACGCTGCAGATGCGCGGGATCGTGTCGCGACATGCGGCCGGCATGTCCCGCCTGGTGTGGATCGACCTGCATACCGGGCTCGGCCACTACGGCCACGGTGAGAAGATTTTCAACAGCCCCGATCCAGCCGAACTGGAGCGCGCCATGCGCACCTGGGGCGCCGATGTCCGGCCGATTGCGGCAGCGGGTTCGGTCTCGTCAGTCGTCAAGGGCGATCTGGTGGGCGTCGCCTACGAACTGCTGCCCGGCGTCGAGAAGACCTGCGTGACGCTGGAGTTCGGCACGCTCGCACCGTTGGCGGTGCTGCAGGCGCTGCGCGCCGATCATTGGCTGCATCGCCATCCGGAGCAGGGCGCTGGGCAGCGCGCCGGCATCCGCCAGGCACTGCGTGATGCGTTTTATTGCGACGTGCCGGAATGGAAGGGGATGGTCTACGCGCAGACGCGCATGGCTGTATTGCAAGCCGTGGCGCGGTTTTCCGGCTAGCTTTGGACGGGCTTGGGCGCCCGCACCGTCAGCGCGCACCCCGCCGACGCGGCGATGATGGCCAGGATTGCAACCCACTGGCGCCCCGTCAGCTGTTCGTGCAGCACGATCGCCCCGGCCAGCGCGCCGATGGCCGGCTCCAGGCTCAGCAACACGGAAAACGTCTTGCCCGGCAGGTGTTTGAGCGCCACCATCTCGAGCGAATACGGGATCGCGCTGGACAGCAGGCCGATGCCCAGTCCCGCCAGAATGAGCGATGGCGCAAGCAGCGCCGACCCCGCCTGCGCCACGCCAAATGGAATCGCAAACAGCGCACCGACCAGCATGCCGATCGACGTCGCCTGGCCCGCATGCAGGCCACCGAGGTTCTTGCCCGTCAGGATGTAGAGCGCCCAGCACACGCCGGCGGCCAGTGCATACACCGCGCCCAGATGGTCAACCTGACCGACCGACTTGTCGGCCACCGTCAGCATCAGCAGGCCGACCACGGCCAGCCCGATCCACACGAAATCCAGCGCGCGGCGCGACAGCAGCACGGCCAGCACCAGCGGGCCCGTGAATTCGATGGCGATCGCAATGCCGATCGGCAACCGCTGCAGCGACAGGTAGAACAGCAGGTTCATACTCGCCAGCGTGACGCCGTACAGCGCGATGCGGCCGGCATCGGCGCGACTCAGGTGCAGGCGCCACGGCCGCCAGAACGCCAGCAGGATCACCGCGCCAATCGTCACGCGATACGTAACGGTGCCTGCAGCGCCCAGCACCGGAAACAGCGTCTTGGCGAACGAGTTGCCGAGGCAGACGGAGGCCATCGAACCCATCAGTGCAAGGATGGGCATCCAGGGGGAGGTCGTCGTCGTGGAAGCGTTGGAGGCGGAAGCAGCGGAAGACATGAGCGACAGCGGAGGGACGGCAGAAAGCGCGGCAGGGCAACGCCACAGCATAGCCGCGCGCCGCTGAGAAATCGTTGCGTTCTCGGCGGCGCGGGCGTCGCTTTTTATCGAATTGACGAACTTACAGGGCGGCAGCGCTGGGGCGGATCACGTCGATCAGCAACACGCGCTGGCCTTCGCGTTCGCCGTCGGGGCGCGGGGTCACACCGCGCTGCGGGCGCGGGGCGGCGAGCGGTGCCGGGTCTTCGGCGCTCATGCCAAAGACGGCCAGTTTGGATGCCGCGATGCGCTGCAGCGTGCCGCGCACACCTGGCACGTCGAGGTCTTCGGGATCGAAGCCGGTGGTGGCCGTCCAGTCGTCGCGGGCGATGTCCTGCAGGCCGTTGGCCATCTCGAACTGCAACGACGCGCCAAAGCCCTTCTGCAACGAGTGCGAGCCGAGCAGGTATTCCGCCGTCAGGAAGCCGCGCAGCCGCGTCCAGAACGCCAGCGAGCTGATATTCCCGCTCTTGAGCGCGTGGCTCGGGGCGACTTCCCAGCTGTGGTCCAGCAGCTTGTTGATGAGGCGGCCCCAGGTCGGCACGTCGGTGCCGGCGGAGCAATCTTCGCCGGGGCCTTCCGGGCGAGCGAGCTGGCGCAGCAGGCCGGTGAACGAACCGGAACTGGGCCGTGCGCCGCCAGCTTGCGCACCCGAGGGCCAGCGCCATTGCAGCGGCGAGGCCGGCCGTGCGCCAGGCCATTGCGCGTACTGCTGCAGGCCCGTGCAGGGCGTCAGGTAGCGCCACTGGCGCTGGTCGCGGCCAACGCGGCGTAGCGGGTCCAGCTCGGCCGACAGGTCGAACTTGCCCAGGAAGGTTGCGTTGCGCGACTTGATCGGCGAACGCGCATAGACGTTGAAGTCGGGCCAGCCTTCATACAGGTTGATCTGCGGCAGCGCGTGGTGCTTGTCGAGCGCATCGTCGGGCTGGTCGATGCGGCGGCTGGTGAGAAACAGTGCGCGGCAATCGAGCGTGGGCACCGCGCCGCGCAGGCGCAGCAGCACGAGCAGATCGCCGAATTCCGCCGGACGGGCTTCGGCGCGGGCCGGGTAGGCGTGCGGCTGCTCTTCGGGCCAGAAGGTGGTCAGGCGCAGGGCCGCACCCGGGAACGCACTTCGCAATCCTTGCCTGAGCAGGCGCAGGCCATCGGCGTGGCGCAGGATGCGCAGGACGGAAAGATCGTCGCGCAAGGCGGCGTCGGGGTGGGGCGCGCGGCCGCCGTGCTCTGCGGCCAGCGCAAAGCGCCACAGCGCGGTGTCGCTGGCCAGATCCTGTGCAGCGACATCGCGCACGGCACTGGAGCGGCCGCCGGACATCGGCTCATGGGCGTCGCCTGCAGTGTCTCCTGCTGCGGCATAGACGCTGGTGGTCGACCCGGCAATCGCGCCAAAAGGGCCCCTCAATGGCGGCCGGTTGCGCTCGGGCATGGCTATTCCAACTTTGTTTTGTCAACTCTCTGGCGCGCAGCATAGCACCATGCGACACACCAGAGAACGGCGCGGCGCCCCTCCCCTCGTTGGGGAATAGCGCATGAAATTTCGGCGATCAGACGGTGCGGAACGACGCCACCGCGTCGCGCAGCACCTGTGCCTGTTCTTCAAGCGACAGCGCAGTGGCCGCGGCCTGCTCGACCAGCGCGGCGTTCTGCTGCGTCACCTCGTCCATCTGGCTCACGGCTTGGTTCACCTGCTCGATGCCCGAGCTTTGCTCTTCGGAGGCCGAGCTGATCTCGCCCATGATGTCGGTCACGCGCTTGACGGCGATCACCACCTCGTCGATCACGCTGCCCGCCTCGGCCACCAGCGTGGTGCCGTTTTCTACGCGGCCAACCGAATCGCCGATGAGTTCCTTGATCTCCTTGGCCGCCCCAGCCGAGCTTTGCGCCAGGTTGCGCACCTCACCGGCCACCACGGCGAAGCCGCGGCCCTGTTCGCCTGCGCGCGCGGCCTCGACCGCGGCATTGAGCGCCAGGATGTTCGTCTGGAACGCGATGCCTTCGATCACGCCGATGATGTCGGCAATCTTCTTGCTGCTTTCGTTGATGCCCGCCATGGTGTCGATCACACGGCCGACCACCTCGCCGCCCTTGGCCGCGATGTCCGACGCGTTGACGGCCAGTGTGCTCGCCTGGCGCGCGTTGTCGGCGTTCTGACGCACGATGCTCGTCAGCTCTTCCATGCTCGACGCGGTTTCTTCCAGCGACGAAGCCTGCTCTTCCGTGCGCTGCGACAGATCGGCGTTGCCGGCTGCGATCTGCTTGGTGGCACTCGCGATCGAGTCCGCTGATGTCTTGATATGGCTGATGGTGCCGGTCAGTTGCTGCTGCATCTGCGCCATGGCGACCAGCATGCTGTCGCGGTCGTCGGTGCGGGTTTGCACGTGCACGGCCAGGTCGCCACCGGCAATGCGGCGTGCGACCTCGGTGGCGTAGCTGGGCTCACCGCCGAGCCCGCGCTGCACGTTGCGGATGATGAGCGACATGGCCAGCGACACCGCGCCGCCCACCAGCAGAATGACGATCAGGTTGGAGATGAGCGAATGGCGATACGCCGCATCCACTTCCTGCAGAAAAACGGCGCTGGAGATGTTCCAGTCCCAGGGCGCAAAGTGCTTCACGTAGCCGATCTTCGGCAATGCAGTCTCGCTGCCGGGCAAGCGGCCTTGGTATTCGGCAAAGCCGAAGCCCTTGTCTTTGGCGGCGTTGACGATGGTCGGGTAGACCGGTTTGCCGGTCGGGTCCTTGAAGCCTGCGGTGCTCTTGCCGACCATGTCGGCCAGCGTCGGATGCATCAGCAGGATGAACTGTGAATCGACCACGAACAGATAGCCGGTCGAGCCAAAGCGCATCGACGCGAGCGCCAACAGCGCGGCTTTCTTGGCATCGGCTTCGCTCATGGCGCGGGCTTGTGCGCGGCCGTGATACAGCTTGGCGATGCCTTCGGCGGCGTCCACCAGGTTTTGCAGCCCGACCTTGCGTTCGTCGAGCATGGTCGCGCGGGTCTCCATCGCGCTCCAGATGCCAACGCCAATCAGCCCCAGCCACATCAGGGCGAGCGCCAGGCGCAGCTTTGCTTTGAGTGTCCACTGTCGCATGTCGCGTTTTCTCCACTTATTGTTTGACGACTCCGCAACGGTGTAACGGCGAGGGAGTGGCCTTCTTTAGTGGATATACCGCGCGCGCAGTGTGCGGATTTCCGCAAAAAGAAGGCGCCGGCTTGCACCGGCGCCCGAAGAGACGGCGCCCACCCACAAGGAGGGGCACCGCCGCGCGTTGGGAGGTTTCGCTATCGGCGGTCGATCATTGCTCGCGAATCCAGGTCTGCGTACGGCCCAGCAGGCTGATGCCCAGGAAGCCGCGCACATTCAGTTTCTGACCGTCTTCCGACAGCGACATCTTGGCGCTGTAGACCTTGCCGTTTTCCGGGTCCAGGATCTGGCCGCCATCCCAGTTGTTGTTGCCGTTCGGCTTCAGGCCCGTCAGGATCGTCAGGCCCTTGATCGGCTGGTCCTTGCGGTCGTCCGTGCACTTGGTGCAGGTCTTGTTCTCGTCGCCAGGCACGAGGATCTTGCTGACCTTGCCCGAGAACGTGCCGCCGTTATCGACAATCGTCACTTCGCCTTTCTGTTTGCCCGTGTTGTCGTCGATGGTCTTCCAGGTGCCGGCGGGGCTGGCTTGCGCGAAAGCGCTGCCGGCTGCCAGTGCGAGGGCCAGTGCGCTAGCCAGGCGCGCGAGAGAGTGGGGGGTATGTTTCATCGTGGAGTCTCCTTGTTGTCAGTCAAAAGAATCGGTGAGGGCTGATCGATGATGTCGGCGCAGGGATCAATGCGCGCTCAACGCACCGGTCAGGGGTGACAGCGGATTGCTGCCGGAGGTGCCGGCGGCGTTCGTGACGCCACCCAGCGCATTCGTGATCGGGGCGAGCGGGTTGCCGCTACCGGCTGCGCCGCTCAGTGCGCTCGTGACCGGCGCCAGCGGATTGCTGCCGCCGCCGAGGCCGCCACCGAGCGCGCCCGTGATCGGTGCCAGCGGATTCGTCGAGCCGCCGCTACCGCCATTGACCAGGCCACCGGCGCTGGCCACCGTGCCCCCGACGGCGCCGACCACACCGCCCACGTCAGCCGTGAGCGGGTTGCCGCCAGCCGCGCCGACTTGTGCCCCAGCGCTCTGCAGACCGCCGCCAACCGTGTTGAGCGCACCGGCCAGCGGGCCACCGAGCATCGTTGTGCTGCCGACCGTCTGCGTGCCCTTCACCACCTGCGACGACAGCGGCACGATCGCGTTGCTGGTCTGCTGCGTGATCTGTTGCACCGGGCCACTCGACGTGCCAATCGTGACGAGCCCGCCAGCACCCTGCATCACCTGACCCAGTGCAGACACACCGCTGCCCACCGGCGACGTCACCGGATTCAGCGGCGCCAGCGGGCTGCCGGCGGCACCCAGATCCGAGACGGTCTGCCCAGCGTTGCCGACCGTCACCCCGGCGGAGCGGATCACGTCACCCGAGCTTTGCACCGTGGTGCCGACCGGGTCGGGCGTCGAGCCGATCTTGCCGAGCCCATTGCTGATGCCGCCGCCCAATGTTTGGACCGTATTGCCGGCAGACGTGACTGTCGCACCCAGATCCTTCTGCGCCGCCGTGCCGCCGATGACGGGCACCGACGCCGTGCCGATCGTCGTGCCAAGGTCGCTGACGGTCTTGCCCGTCTGCGTGACCACGTTGCCGCCACCTCCGGCCACGTTGCCGACCGGCACTGCACCTGGGTCGTTGTTGGCCGACGACGAGGGCGTCGTATCACCGTTCGGATTGCCACCCGAAGCGCAACCGGCCAGCGTCAGCACGGCCACAGCGGCCGCTGCCAACAGCGTGCGCGATGCCGCAACGGCGGACAACGAAGCGGAAGAAGAAGTGTGGAGCGGGTTCTGAATTTTCATGGTGAGTCTCCTTGTAAGCGCGGCCCGTACCGCGTGTCACCGCCGGGTCAGAAGAACGCGCATCTGGCGTCCAGCGGGTAGCATCCGCCTGCGTTTGCTGTCGAATGCAAAGAAAGTTCTACAGAGCAGTGGCTAGTGATGCACGCCGGATGTCACACCCGACAGCACACCGCCAACCAATCCGCCCAACGTTGTGCCGACGCTGCCCAATCCCCCCAGCGGACCGGTCGTGGCGGTACCGCTACTGCTGACCGCGCCAACCGAGCCGAGCGCACCCGCACCCGGCAATCCCGCCGTGAGCGAACCGACTGCCGTCGTGACCGGCGACAGCGCACCACCGAGTGCACCGGTCAGCGCACTGCCCGGCGTACCACTCGCGGCAGACGGCGCCGCTGGCGAGACCATCGTCGACAACCCGGTGGTGAGCGAACCGAGCGCACCGACCGTGTTGCCCAACGTCGACACCAGCGCATCACCCTTGCCGGCCGTCGTGATCGTGCGGCCCTCGCTGCCGAGCGCGCTGCCCAGCGTCGCCAGCACGTTGCTCACTGGTGCGCCCAGGCCCGTGGTGGCGCCCAGCGTTTGCGTGGCGGAAGTCAGCGTGCTGGTGAGCGGCACGATGGCGGTGATGGTGGTGGTCGTCACCTGCTCGACAGGGCCGGTCAGCGTCGCGATGGGCGTGCTGCCGGTCGATCCGGTGCTACCCGTTGCATTGCTGCTGTTGTCGTTCGACCACGTGGGCGAGGTCGATGCAGTGATCGCCGGCTTGGATTGCGAATCGCTACCGCCGCCCAGCGACGTACCCATGTCGCCGCTGCCCGAATTCGCGCAGCCCGCCAGCATGGCGAGCGATGCCGTCGCCAGCACGCACTGCAGGAACACTCCGCGCTTCGGCGGATTCGATTTCGACAAGAACGCTCGATCGCGCATCTTGTGCCTCCACTACTCAGAACAGAACGCTTGTGTTGGACCCCTTCTGTCTTGCGCTCTTTGCTCGTCGGGTTTGTCGTCGCCCGGCTGTGGGGTTGGCGACGACCTCCCTGTCTTGTCACGGGCCACGCGCTGGTCCGTGCCACACCGCGCGATCGATGTCGTGCTCATGTGGTGAGCGGATCGTGAAGTGAAACCGAATGGCATGACAATCAGCGCCAACCTGACACCCGGATATGCGGTTGCAGCAATTCGCGAACATGATTCCGAATAAAACGCCACGGCACGCCATTCTTCGGGCAACAACCCCGCAGCAAAATTGGCCTCTAGATTGCCGTAGAACAATCCTTCTATCGTCGTAAAACAGCGTCGTTTCAAACGCGATTGCGTGAAGTTTTCAGCGGTTGCTGAGCAGGGTTTTCCCGCGATCGACGCTCGGATGAGCGTCGTGCGGGCCGCGCTGTCGAGGCCATGCGCGCACGCAGTTCAGCATCGTCACGATCCGATGTCAGCGTCGCATGCATCGGCATCCATCCCGCGTGCGCGGATCGATGTCGCGCTCATGCACGCGTCGATGCTTCGGCCCATCGCAGCGACCTCGCGCATCGGATGCGCGGCACGCGATTTGCGGGTGCTGCACGCATGCAGTTGGTCTTCGCAATCGCATCGACATCGCGCGGTGCCGATCGAAGGTGAGCGCGATGTGTCAGCAGCGTCGATCTACATGCTCCGCACGTCGATATGCACGCGTCGATCGCACCGATCGCACGCGTATGGACGTGTTGAGTGCGAAAAATTCGCGCGCGTTGTCGCATCTACGCATCGTTTTTTTTCGACGCGCATCGCGCAGCTCGCACGTCGTCGCGCACGACGCTGCCGAATGCGCACGAGCCGCGTGCGCGCGTTCACGATGCATGCGTGAACAACATCGTGTGTTGCTGTAAACCAGCATGAACACTGGGTTTGCGGGACGCGTGTGTCAACGTGGAGCAACGTCGCAACGTGATGTCACGACGCAAGAAAATGCGCATTCGCGACAGCGATCTGCGCGCATGCGCGATGCGAATCGCAGCGACGCACAGACGCAGCGCAATCCTTCACCAAAACTCGCCGCGCTTTTTGCATAAATCTCTTAACATCACCGCGCAAACGAATTATGATTCGCCTTGACAAGACGTTGACTTCGATGCAAGGAAGCTTCGCGCGATCAACGACGATGAAGTTCCAAGCGGCAAGTGAAAGGTAGTCGAGGAGCGTAACCACTTTGATGCACGCCACGCCGACAGGGCTGTTCGAACTCGGTGCCGTCTCTGCGATCCCCCCGTCGGGATGGGCGTACTACCCCCAAAAGAAAACGCGCGCTCTCCAGTTTTTCGCTGTCCGCAAAGTCACGCTGCACGCGGCTTTGCGGTCCACGCAGCGATTCGCGCAAGATCAGATTTCGACCGGTGTGGCCACGATGCCCCGGTCCTCTCAATTGATGAAGACTCGCCGGATGCAATCTGTCTGGCCGACTGCGGTTGCGCTTGTGCGCGCGACCGAGGCGTGCAACTTGCTGCGTGTGTTTGCCGCGCAAGGCGCAGATCTTCCTACCGAATTCATTAGCGTGCGACTGCCGTTGGGTGGTGCGCCGATGAATCGCTCGCTCGGTTGGTCTGGCGATGCCAATGCATCGTGGGATCGGACCGGTCGGGTTGCTCAATCTCGATAGTTCGATACCCAATCTTGAAGGAGTTTCCCATGGCAACTGCTGCTAAGAAGAAACCGGCCGCCAAGGCCCCGGCCAAGAAGGCCGCTGCAAAGAAGGCTCCGGCCGCCAAGAAGGCTGCTGCGAAGAAGGCCGCTCCGGCCGCTAAGAAGGCTCCGGCCAAGAAGGTTGCAGCTAAGAAGGTCGCTGCCAAGAAGGCACCCGCCAAGAAGGCCGCAGTGAAGAAGGTTGCAGCCAAGAAGGCCCCGGCCAAGAAAGCTGCAGTGAAGAAGGTTGCAGCCAAGAAGGCTCCGGCCAAGAAAGCTGCAGTGAAGAAGGTCGCAGCCAAGAAGGCTCCGGCTGCGAAGAAGGCTGCAGCTAAGCCTGCTGCGAAGAAGGCTGCCGCCAAGAAGGCTCCGGCCGCGAAGAAGGCTGCTGCTAAGCCTGCTGCGAAGAAGGCTGCCGCCAAGAAGGCCCCGGCTGCGAAGAAGGCTGCTGCCAAGCCTGCTGCGAAGAAGGCCCCCGCGAAGAAGGCTGTTGCCAAGCCCGCTGCTGCTCCGGCCGCTGCACCTGCTGCACCTGCTGCCAAGACCGCGCTGAACCCGGCTGCGGCATGGCCGTTCCCGACCGGCAACCGTCCGTAAGCCATTCTTACAACGGTGATCCTCCGGGGCCACAGCGGCGCGCAAGTCGCGCCCACCTGATCGGATACTGCGTATCCGGTCCGCAAGACCTCAGTGTCTTGCACCGCCCGCCGATCGGCTCACGCCCCGGCGGGCTTTTTCTTGCCCGAGCGTCGCGCATACGTTTCTCGCGGGCATAAAAAAACCGCACCGGCGCGATGCCGATGCGGTGTTTCCGATAAACCCCTCGGCCTATCGGCCGGGAGTTGTCGATCAGTGCGTGACGCGCGTCACGCCACCCGATGAGAGCAAGCGCACGCGCTCACCAGGGCGGAAGGCCTCGTCGGCGTCTTGCGTGATGGCGCGGTACTCGCCGTTGTCGAGCTTGACCGTGATTTCCAGGCCCGGACGCTTGTTCATCTGACCCTCAAGCGCGCTGCCTGCAACGCCACCGAGAATCGCACCGAGCACACCCGCCGCCACCGAGCCGTTGCCGCGCCCGATGGCTGCTGCCGAACCGATGCCGCCGATCGCGCCGCCGGCAATGGTGCCAACGCCAGTCTGCTCACGGTCGATCACGACATTGCGCACGGAATCTACCGTACCGAAGCGCACGGTCTGCTCGCGCTGCGCCTGACCGGAGGTGTAAGCGCTGTTGGAATTGGTGCCCATGGCGCAGCCTTGCAGGCCAAGGGCGGCGACCAGCAGAGTCGCGGCGCCGATGCGATAGATGGGTTTCATGTTGATTCCTTATTGATACCGGTACCCGAAAGCGGATTCAAAGCGCCGGGCAATCTCGTCGACGGGCAGGCCGTGATTCTGCGGGCCTTGGCAAGCGATCTTGAGTGAGCCCATGAGGCTGGCGAGGCGGCCGGTGGTGTCCCAGTCCAGACCGTTCTCGATGCCATAGAGCAGGCCGCCGCGGAACGCGTCGCCGCAACCGGTCGGGTCGACCACACGTTCGGCCGGCACGACCGGAACAGTGTACTGCTTGCCGCCGGCGTAAATCTCCGCCCCTTCTTCCCCGCGCGTAACGATGTAAGCCTCGACGCGCTGCGCAAGTTCTGCCGCACTGTAGCCCGTGCGTGACAGCATGACCTGCGCTTCGTAGTCATTGACCACCACGTAGCTGGCGAGTTCAACGAAGTGGCGCAGGTCGGCGCCGTCAAACAGCGGCATTGCCTGGCCCAAATCGAAGATGAAAGGCACGCCGGATTCGGCAAATTGGGTGGCGTGGTGCAGCATGCCTTCGCGGCTGTCGGGGCCCACCAGGCCGAGCCTTGCCGGCAGTGCATTCTTGACCGAATTGACGCTCGAATGGCTCATCGCGCCCGGGTGGAAGGCAGTGATCTGGTTGTTGTCGCGGTCGGTCGTGATCATCGCTTGCGCGGTGAACGTGTCCGGAACCTCCGTGATATGCGCCGTCGAGATGCCGAGCTTTTTCAGGTAGTCCAGATACGGGCCCGCGTCCTGGCCGACGGTGCCCATGATGATGGGCTCGCCGCCGAGCATCTTCAGCGTGTAGGCGATGTTGCCTGCGCAGCCACCGAACTCCCGGCGCATGGTCGGCACCAGAAAGGAAACGTTCAGGATGTGGATCTTGTCGGGCAGGATGTGTTCGCGGAAGTGTCCGTCGAACGTCATGATGGTGTCGTAGGCAACCGAGCCGCAGATCACGCTGGCCATATTGAAGCACTCCAGATATGACACGGCCGCCCAGTGGACGGCCGTGTGATGAACGAGAGACCGGAAGCCGGTCTCGATGCACTCAGTTCAGCTTACTTCAGCGCAGCCAGGGCAGCGTCGTAGTTCGGCTCGTCCTTGATCTCGGGCACGAGTTGCGAATACAGGACGTTGTCGTTGGCGTCGAGCACAACCACGGCACGCGCGGTCACGCCAGCCAGCGGGCCCGACGTGATGTCGACGCCGTAGGCTTGCTTGAAACCCTTGTCGCGGAAGGTCGACAGCGGCTTCACATTCGCGATGCCTTCGGTGGTGCAGAAGCGGCCGGCCGCGAACGGCAGGTCAGCAGAGATGGAGAGCACGACGGTGTTGTCCAGCTTGGCGGCGGCTTCGTTGAACTTGCGCGTGGAGGTGGCGCACACCGGGGTGTCCAGGCTCGGCACGATGTTCAGAACCTTGCGCTTGCCGGCAAAGTCAGCGAGCGAGACGTCCTTCAGGTCTGCGCCGACCAGCGTGAATGCCGGGGCCTTCGAGCCTGCGGTCGGGAATTGGCCGCCGACTTCGATCGGGTTGCCGCCAAGGGTCACGTTTGCCATGGTGTTACTCCTTCCTTTGATGCGTGTTGGGGAAAAGCCGCTAACAAGACCGTGCTTGCATCTGCGTCGCCGCGCCAGGCCGGCAAGATCTTGTTAGCGGTCTAAGCCAGGGGTGAAAACTCAGGGGTAAAAAATCAGGACCCGGTAGTTGGCCGTCGGGCGCTGGGACTGGAATCGTACCCGAATCGGTAGTTCGGCGCGGGCGGGCAGCCCTGACTTGCTGTATGCACTGTCGCTCGGGTTGAGGTAGTCGCTCGGCAGCAGCGCACGGCGCGAGAGCAGTTGATCCTGCAGGTCGGTTGTTACCAGCTCGATGGCCGGCAGGGCGATGGGGCCGCCGGCGCGGTTGCGCAACGTAGCCGTCAGCACGTACTGGTCGGATGCATCGCCTTCTTGCCGCTGCAGTTGCGACGATTCGATCTGCAATGCATCGAGGTCACGCGGTGGCGCAATCGTGCAATGCAACGGCTGGCACAGGGCTTCCAACATCGGGCGTGCGGACGGCGCGCGTCGGGCGATCTCGGCGCGGGCGAGGAAGAGGATCTGCGCTACCGCCAACACCGTCAGCAAGCCGATCGCGATGCGAGCGAGGGCACGGCGTCCGGTCGTTTTGCGCGCCTGCTCGCGAGCCTGCGCGGCACGCAGAAAATCCAGCGTTGCGGCAGAGACACCATGATTCGGTCCACGCACCTTGCGCGGGGCGCCGGTCAGCGTGCGTTGCGGCGTCGGGCCGGTCGGCTCGGCTTGCGTGCGACGTGCGTGACCATGGCGGCGCGGCACCGGCGCAAAAAGCGTGTGCGGATCGGTTTCGTGGCGCATCCAGACCGAATCATGCTTCTCGGCCTCCGGCTTCGGGGATGTGGCGGCTGACGGCGCCGAAGCGGTCGCTGAGAGAGTCGCCGTGGGCGCGATGGCCGGCGCTACCGGCAGGTCTGCCGACGGCTGCTTGGGCACGGCGGCGGCGAATGCGTCTTCCTCGTCATCAAGGTCGCGGATGGGCGGCAGACCGTGGAACGGATCGGTGGGAGAGGCGGAGGCGGCAGGCGGTTCGGGTTGCGCTGTCTGCTGCGCGGGCTCGGCGGCAGGCTCGGCAGCGTGCTCGATCGGCGCCTCGTCCGGTAGCGGGCGCGTGTCCGGCGCGGTCGATCGTATGTCGGGCACGGGTGTTGCGCCTTCAACTTCCCCCAGATGCACTTCGGCAACGTCTTCTTCTGGAACGTCTTCTTCCCAGATCAGCGTCATGCCGAAGCCGTGGTCGTCCTCTGCGGCAGGTGGCGCCGCGGGCGTTTCCGGTTCAGGAGTGACTGGCGTTGAGAGCGGCGCGATGCGAGCAGCGTGTTCCGGCGATTGCTGTGGCTGCGGTGCTTCGGTGGTGGGCGCCGCAGGCATGGGTGCGGCGCCGAGCTCGATCAGATGATCGCGGCCATCGAAGACGTGATTGCAGCGGCCGCAACGGACGAGGCCGCCGCGCAGCCGAAGCTGATCGGCGACAACGCGGAATGCGGTCTGGCAGTTGGGGCAGCGGGCGGCCAAACGTGGCGCAGCTTGTGGCGCAGTTGCCATGCGGGACGAGGAGAAAAAAGGCCGACCGCGCGAGTATTGCAGACAGCGGCGCCAGCGTCGACCTTTGCAGGCGACACTGGCGCGCAATACCTTGAAATTACGCGGGCTTCACACCGTGCAGGCAGACCCAGCCGTCACGTGCACGCCACACGGTGAGTGGAATGACCGAGGCATACGCGGCGGCCACTTCTTCGGCTTGGCGCTCAAGCACGCCTGACAGAATCAGTCGGCCGCCCGGGCGCACGCGCGCGCACAACATGGCAGCCATCAGCTTGAGCGGGTTCGACAGGATGTTGGCGACGACCAGATCGAACGTGCCTTCCGGTGCATCGTCGGGCAATGCGAAGGTGGCTTCGACGTGGTTGCGCTCGGCGTTGTAGCGCGAGGCTTCCACCGCGTTCGGATCGATGTCGACACCGACGGTTTCACCGGCGCCGAGCTTCTTGGCGACGATGGCCAAGATGCCGGAGCCGCAGCCGTAGTCGAGCGTGCGTTCGCCAGGCTGCACGTGCTGCTCCAGCCATTCCATGCATAGGCGCGTGGTCGGGTGGCTGCCTGTGCCGAACGCGAGGCCCGGGTCCAGTTCCAGCACCACGGCCTCGGGCTCCGGCGCGTCGTGCCAAGACGGCACGACCCAGATGTGCTCACCAATATGAATGGGCTCGAACTGCGACTGCGTGACGCGAACCCAGTCCTGTTCTTCGACTTCGCGCACGGTGTACGCAGGCAGCGGCGTCAGCTTGATCTCGTTGGCCGCGGCTGCCACCAGCAGTGCCGGGTCGGCATCGTCAGCGAGCAGCGCAACCACGCGCGAGCGGTTCCACGCCAGGCGTGTTGGCTCGTGGCCGGGCTCGCCAAAGAGCGGTTGCTCTTCGGGCGTGTCGGCATCGGCGTCTTCCACCGAGACCGACAGCGCGCCGAGATCAAACAGGGCTTCGGACAACGCTTCGGCGTCGTCACGCGCCACTTCAAGCACGCATTCGCGGTACGTCACTTGCCGCCACCCTTGGCCACTTCCTGTTGCGCCAGACGGTGCTCCAGGTAGTGAATGTCGGTGCCGCCTTCCACGAAGTTGGCGTCGAGCATCAGGTCGCGGTGCAGCGGCACGTTGGTCTGGATGCCTTCCACCACCATTTCCGACAGGGCGATACGCATGCGGGCGATGGCCTGCTCACGCGTGGCGCCGTACGTGATGACCTTGCCGATCATCGAGTCGTAGTTGGGCGGCACGAAGTAGCCGTTGTAAGCATGCGAGTCCACGCGGACGCCCGGGCCACCCGGCACGTGCCACGACGTGATGCGACCCGGCGACGGCGTGAACTTGAACGGATCTTCCGCGTTGATGCGGCACTCGATGGCGTGGCCCTTGAGCACGATGTCCTTCTGGCGGAAGCGCAGCTTTTCGCCGGCCGCCACGCGGATCTGCTCCTGCACGATGTCGACGCCCGTGATCATTTCCGTGACCGGATGTTCAACCTGCACGCGCGTGTTCATTTCGATGAAGTAGAACTCGCCGTTTTCGTACAGGAACTCGAACGTGCCGGCGCCACGGTAGCCGATCTTTTTGCAGGCCTCGGCGCAGCGGTCGCCGATGCGCTCGATCAGGCGGCGCGGAATGTGCGGTGCCGGCGCTTCTTCGATCACCTTCTGGTGGCGGCGCTGCATGGAGCAATCACGCTCGCCCAGCCAGACGGCGTTGCGGTGCTGGTCGGCCAGGATCTGGATCTCCACGTGGCGCGGATGCTCCAGGAACTTCTCCATATAGACTTCCGGATTGCCGAAAGCACGGCCGGCTTCTTCGCGCGTCATGTTGACGGCGTTGATGAGCGCAGCCTCGGTGTGGACCACGCGCATGCCACGGCCACCGCCGCCGCCAGCCGCCTTGATGATCACCGGATAGCCGACCTTCTTGGCCGTTGCCAGAATTTCCTTCGGATCTTCCGACAGGGCGCCTTCCGAGCCTGGCACGCACGGCACGCCGGACTTGATCATCGCCTGCTTGGCCGACACCTTGTCGCCCATCAGGCGGATCGACTCGGGCGTCGGACCGATGAAGGTGAAGCCGGATTGCTCCACACGCTCGGCAAAGTCGGCGTTTTCCGACAGGAAGCCGTAGCCAGGGTGGATGGCCTGGGCGTCGGTGACTTCGGCGGCCGAGATGATGGCCGGCATGTTCAGGTACGACAGCGGCGACGGTGCCGGGCCGATACACACGGCTTCGTCGGCCAGCTTGACGTATTTGGCTTCCTTGTCCGCCTCGGAATAGACCACCACGGTCTTGATGCCGAGTTCGCGGCAGGCGCGCTGGATGCGAAGAGCGATCTCGCCGCGATTCGCGATCAGGATCTTATCGAACATCGTGTTCTCGCTACAAAAAGGAGAGGCGAGGGCGCTGTGGCTGGGCTGCGCTCAGGCAGCCCTTGTGCGCCGGCTCGCGCTCGGATGCGGCACGCTGTGCGCCGCACGATGAGGGTCAGATGCCGGAAGATCAGCCGATCACGAACAGCGGTTGGCCGTATTCCACAGCCTGGCCGTTCTCGATCAGGATTTCCTTGATGACGCCGGCCTTGTCCGCTTCGATCTCGTTGAGCAGCTTCATCGCTTCGATGATGCAGATGGTCTGACCTTCCTTGACGGTGTCGCCCACCTTGACGAACTCGGCCGCGCCCGGCGACGGCGAGCGGTAGAACGTGCCGACCATCGGCGACGTCACAATGTGGCCAGCCGGCAGGGCCGGGGCAGCCGCCTCAGCGCCAACGGCGGCCGGAGCCGCTGCGGCAGGTGCGCCCATAGCCGGTGCAGCTTGCATCGGCATCGGCGCATATTGCATCGGCGCCACCACTTGAGGCGCCGACTTGACGATGCGGACCTTGCCTTCGCCTTCGGTCACTTCGAGTTCCGAAATGCCCGATTCGGCCACCAGGTCGATCAGCGTTTTCAGCTTGCGCAAATCCATGAACGTTCTCCTGCAGCGTCGGCGGTCTGGGGCAGTGGATGCGCGCGAATGGCTCTTCAGCCGCGCATCGGTCAAAGGCGCTCCAGGCGCTGGCGTCGTTGCGTTGGTTAAGTAGTTGAAATAAAAGGAAGAAGACGGCTGATCAGCCGCCGTGTTGGTCGATTGCGAAGTCCAGCGCCGCCAGATAGCCGCGCCAGCCAAGTCCGCAAATCACGCCCACCGCCTGGTCCGCCAGATACGAATGGTGGCGGAAGGGCTCGCGACGATGCACGTTGGACAGATGCACTTCGATATACGGGATCACCACGCCGGCTAGCGCATCGCGCAGGGCCACGCTTGTGTGCGTGTAGGCCGCCGGATTGATGATGATGAATTCGACGCCTTCGCTCTTGGCAGCATGGATGCGGTCAACCAGCGCACCTTCGTGGTTCGACTGGAAGTGCGCCAGCGTCACGCCGCGCGCCGTGGCGCGTTCGACCAAGGCGGCATTGATGTCGGACAGGGTAGTTGCACCATAGACTTCGGGCTCGCGCGTCCCCAACAAATTGAGGTTCGGGCCGTGCAGTACGAGCACGTTGCGAAGCGCTTTGGCGATGGGTTTATCAGCCACGGTTTGACCGGTTGAGCGAAGTTGGGCGCAATTTACAGCAACTTAGAATGCTTTGTCTAGTTTTTGCTGAAAAACTCTCAACAAATCGGTGTTTTCACCGATCTTGAGCGTGCCCTCGACGCTTTTCCCGGAGAAGAAGGGGAGTTGCGTGCACATGAACGTCATATGACGTTTTTACATATTCACGTGCGGTGCAGGGCCTCACGTAGTTCGTCGGCATGCACGCGGCCCATCTTTCGGAACGTGATTTCGCCTTGTGCGTTGAGAATCACAGTAAACGGAAGGCCACCGACTTCGTTGCCGAACTGACGGCCCAGTTCTGTCCCGCCAAAGCCTGCCACGGCGATGGGATATGTGACGTGCACCTTGCTTAAGAACGTCTGGATATTGGATGCCGAGTCAATGCCGATACCGATAAACTTTGCCTTGGCCTTCTGCTCCTGCGCCAGCGCGGACAGCTCTGGCATTTCTTCCACGCAAGGACCGCACCATGGTGCCCAGAAATTGATCACCACCGGCTGGCCACGAAAAGCTGCCAGATCCAGGGGAGCGCCATTGGCGTCTGGGAGCTTGCTGCCGTAGAACGCAGCGACGGCATTGTCAGCCGGCGTTTTGGGCTCGGTGGCGCGATGTCCAAAATAGATGCCCGCCGCCGCGGCAATCAGGCCGGCGATCAATAGGGCAATCAGAGTGGTACGGCGGGACATGGTTTTGCGGAGGTCTCTATATATACAGAGGCGGAGCGTGCGGGATTGTACTCCTGTCGGCTGATTACCCCTGCGACAGTAGGGCTCGCACCGCCGCCGCGTCGCCGCGTTGGGCCTTGCCGGTGGCGTCTGCGCGCCGCGCACCGCGCACATCGTTCATGTCATATAGGGCGATATGGACGCCCACGGGTGTGCCTGTTTCGGCCCGTAGCTCGCGCGCAAGCTCACGGGATTCAGCCCCCGCGGGCCATTGGCCGCGCCACAGGAAGCTAAGCGTTTCCACTTCATCTCGACCGGCGAAGTGAGCGCTCTCTGTTGTGTCGAAATCCACGCCGGCGTTGAGCAGGAAGATCGCCACGTCCTTCGGGCTGTCGCAGAAGACCTGCAGGTGGATGTCGGAGTGCTCGCTGGCCGTGCCGTTGAAGACCGCGCCCGCCAAGTACGGGTGATGGACCGCCAGCCCCTCCATGAGCAGCAGCGCGATGCGACGCAGCAACGCCAGCACGCGCGGCTGGGACTCGGCCTGGAACAGCGCTTGGTATTCGCGGACTTCCGTTTCGACCTGTTCGTTGTCCGGCAGCCATTCGCCGGGGGCGCGGGATTCCGTGCCAAGCACCTGGCGCGCGGCCTTGCGCTTGGCAGTGGCGTAGTCAGCGCCGTCTTCCGCGATCATGCGGGCGGCGGTGACGGCAATTTCCTCCCGCACGCGGGCGGGGTCGAGGGTGGGGCGTTTAGACATGGCTCTATTTTACTGAAGCGCAGGGGCCGGTCTGAAGCCGCAGGTACAATGCGGCGCAACGAAGTTGAGATGGCTCCCATGCATATCCACATCCTTGGAATCTGCGGCACCTTCATGGGCGGCATTGCCCTGATTGCCCGCCAGGCCGGTCACCGCGTCACTGGCTGCGACGCCAACGTCTACCCGCCGATGAGCACGCAGCTCGAGGCGCAAGGTATCGAGCTGATTGAGGGCTTTGACCCCGAACAGCTCTCCATTGGTGCCGATCTGTACGTGATCGGCAACGTGGTCTCCCGCGGCAATCCGCTGATGGAAGCCATCCTGGATCGCAATCTGCCTTACATGTCTGGCCCGCAATGGCTGGGTGACAACGTACTGCGTCAGAAATGGGTGCTTGCCGTGGCAGGCACGCATGGCAAGACGACCACCACGTCTATGCTTGCGTGGATTCTGCAGGATGCAGGCTACAACCCGGGGTTCCTGGTGGGCGGTGTGCCGCGCAACTTCGGGCTGTCGGCGCGGCTGACGGAATCCGACTTCTTCGTGATCGAGGCCGACGAGTACGACACGGCCTTCTTCGACAAGCGCAGCAAGTTCGTCCATTACCGCCCCCGTACGGCCATATTGAATAATCTGGAATTCGATCACGCCGACATCTTTCCTGATCTTGCCGCAATCGAAACCCAATTTCACCACTTGGTGCGCACGGTTCCCGGTCAGGGTCGCCTCCTCGTCAACGGCCGCGAAGATAGTCTGAAGCGTGTACTTGAGCGCGGATGCTGGTCGGAAGTCGAGCAATTTGGCGCAGAAGACGGCCTCGGCTGGGAAATCGCGAACCTGAGTGAGGACGACAGCTTCGAGGTGGTTTTCACCAGCCAACCGCAGGGCCGGGTCCGGTGGGACCTTCAGGGCGACCACAATCGCATGAACGCGCTGGCGGCCATTGCAGCCGCGCGCCACGTGGGCGTGCCGCCGGCTCAAGCCATTGAAAGCCTGGCCCGTTTCGAAAATGTGAAACGACGCATGGAAGTGCGCGGCACCGTCAATGACGTAACCGTCTACGACGACTTTGCCCATCATCCGACTGCCATTCGTACGACGATCGAGGGTCTGCGCCGTCGCGTGGGGAAGGGCCGCATCCTTGCGGTGTTAGAGCCACGTTCAAACACCATGAAGTTGGGTGTGATGAAACAGGCGCTTCCGGACAGCTTGTGCGGAGCGGATCAAGTCTTTGCTTACGGAGCTGCCGATGGCCGCGACGCAATCGGCTGGGATCTGGCTGGCGCGCTGGCACCGCTGGGGAAGCGCGCGAAGGCATTCTCTGATCTGACCGCCCTGGTCGCAGACGTCACGGCTGCCGCTCGCCCGGGGGACCATGTCCTGGTTATGAGCAACGGCGGATTTGGCGGCGTCCATCAGAAGCTGCTGAACGCCTTGGCTGAACGCGTCGGCGCCTCCAGCTGATCTGTATATGTCGGCATCCATCGTCTATCTGCACGGATTCCGTTCCTCGCCGCGCTCGTTCAAAGCGCAGTTGTTAGGCCGGCGGATGGCCTCTGTGGGGCTGGCAGACAAGTACGTTTGCCCGACGCTGCCCGTGTCACCACGCGAGGCGATGGTCGAAACAGAGGCGCTCCTCGCTGAGTTGGGTACGCGTGACGGCATCAAACCTGTGCTCATCGGCTCTTCTCTGGGAGGCTTTTACGCCACTTGGCTGGCTGAGCGGCACGGGCTCCGCGCGGCTATGCTCAATCCTGCTACGCGCCCAGAGCGCGATCTCGCCAAATACGTTGGCGAGCAGCCCTTGTGGCATGGTGGCGGCACGATTCGCGTCGAGCCGTATCACCTTGATGAGCTGCGCGCGCTCGTCGTGCCCGCCATCACGCAACCCGAGCGCTACTACCTGCTCGCAGCCACCGGCGACGAGGTGCTCGATTACCGCGAAATGCTCAGCCACTTTCCAGGCGCCGTCACGCGCGTCCTTGACGGGAGTGACCACGGCATCAGCGATTTTGCTCAATACATGGACGAAGTGCTTGTCTTTTGTGGCGTTCCTGCCGAGCTATTAGCTGCGCATCCGTTTAGCGCCGCATGACCGATTTCCCGTCTTACCCGCGCAGCCTCTGGCGCAGCGCGTTGCCTCCGGCTGTCGTCTACGACCGGCATTGGGCGCGCTGGGCCGTAGGTGTCGATTCGCTGACCGCCCGGCTTCGTGCGGCATCGTCGCGCTTCGGCGTTCAATTACTGGGCCAGTGCCGTGCGATGCCGTTGCGCGACGAGTGGCGTTCCCTCGGCATGGCAGGCCCTGCCGACACATTGGTCCGCGAGGTTTTGCTGATCTGCGACGACATCCCGGTGGTCTATGCCCACACCATCGTCCATCCGCGCAGCGTGGCGCTTGACTGGCCGTTCCTGAAGGCACTGGGGACGCAGCCGCTGGGGCACTCGCTGTTTGCCGATCCCCGTGTCGAGCGCGGGGATTTCGAATTCGCCTTGCTGGACGCGCGCCACCCGCTGGTGCGCCGGGCGCAGGGGGCGCTCGGCGACGCGCCTGTTGCCGGGACCGCCCGGTTGCCGGCCCGCCGATCGGTGTTCCGGCGTGGCGCGAGTGCGATGCTGGTGACGGAGGTTTTCCTACCCGCGCTGGCCAACTTCCACCCGCCGCGGTAGGCGTATTTCGGGGGCCGGGCGTTCAGCCAGTGCGGTATCATCGCCCCCAACTTTTTATCGCCGCGTATTACGTTGTAACGTCAGGGTGCGCGGCCATTCCACCTCATTCAAAGCGGTGCCCGGTTGTGCGAGTGCCGCAATCCATACAAATCCATGCAGTTGCTGTTTGAAGAAGGCGGCGAGATCCGCGCGGGCACCGTCTTGTCCCAACAGGGCGAGGCCTATCAGGTCGAGTTGCCGAGCGCCAAGCGCACCAAGGTCAAGTCGCGCGACGTGTTGCTGCAATTCGCGCAGCCGTCCGCCGGCGAGTTGTCGCAGGCCGCTCAGGCGCTGTCGGCAGAGATCGACCTGGATTTCCTCTGGGAATGCGCTTCGGCCGAAGAATTCGGCTTTACCGATCTGGCCGGTGAATATTTCGGCGCTGGCGCCAATGCCACGCAGCAAGCCGCGCTGGCGATCGCGCTGCATGGCTCGCCGATCTACTTCCGCCGCAAGGGCCGCGGCCGCTATCAGCGCGCACCAGAAGATCAACTGAAAGCCGCGCTCGCGGGCCTGGAGCGCAAGAAGCAGCAAGCTGCGCTGCAGGCTGAATACGAAGCCGAGCTGAAGGCGAAGCGCTTGCCCGAGGCCTTCCGCGGCAAGACGCTGCAACTGCTGTTCAAGCCGGACAAGAACAGTCTCGAATACAAGGCGCTCGACGCGGCGTGCACGGCGCTGGGCCTGTCGCCGATGCGCCTGATGGTGGCGGTGGGCGGCATCGCCAACGCCCGCGCGCTGCACGAGGCGCGCTTTCTGTCGGAGTGCTTCCCGAAGGGCACAGGCTTCCCCGATGTGACCGTGCCGGAACCGGCGATGGAACTGCCGGCCGCCGATGTGCGCGCCTTCTCGATCGACGACGTGACCACCACGGAAATCGACGACGCCATCTCGGTCACGCCTATTGACGACGCCACCGTGCGCATCGGCATCCATATTGCCGCGCCGGGCTTCGGCATCCAGCGCGGCGAACCGCTAGACGTGATTGCACGCCAGCGTTTGTCGACCGTGTATTTCCCCGGCGACAAGATCACGATGCTGCCGGAGTCGGTGGTGGATCGTTACACGCTGCAGGAAGGGCGCGCGTGCCCGGCGCTGTCGCTGTATGCGACGGTCGACCGCGCCACGTGGACGGTCACCGCCAGCGAAACGCGCTGCGAATCCGTGACCGTGGCTGCCAACCTGCGTCACAACCTGCTCGACGACGTGATTACCGCCGACGCGCTGGCCGATGGCTCGGGCGACTACCCGTTCAAGGCCGAACTGGCCGTGCTGTGGCCGTTCGTCTGCGCGTTGTATGACGGCCGCCAGCAGGCCCGCATTGCCAGCGGTCTGAAGCCGGAGGGCGCGCAGAAGGGCGATTATTCGTTCTACATCGATGCGCTTCCGGAAGCGGAAGGCGGTGGCGAGCGCGTGCGGATCGAACAGCGCAAACGCGGCTCGCCGCTGGACAAGATCGTGGCCGAGCTGATGATCCTGGCCAACAGCACGTGGGGCCGCATGCTGGCCGACGCCGGGGTGCCCGGCATCTATCGCACGCAGAAGGCGTGGGGCATGCATCGCACGCGCATGCAGACGTATCCGGCGCCGCATGAAGGTCTGGGCGTGGCGCAGTACGCGTGGAGCACCTCGCCGCTGCGCCGCTACGTCGATCTGGTCAACCAATGGCAGATCGCAGCGGTGGCGCAGCACGGCGTGACGGCCAAGCTGATCGCGCCGTTCAAGCCCAAAGATGCCGACCTGCTGGCTGCCGTGGCCGACTTCGAAGCCACCTACGCTGCCTATGCCGACCATCAGTCGACCATGGAGCGCTACTGGTGCCTGCGCTGGCTCAAGCAGGAAAACCGCACGCGAATGCAGGCCGTGGTGCTCAAGGAAGGCGCCGTGCGCTTCGCCGACATTCCGCTGGTAACGAAGGTGCCCGAACTGGCGCAAACGCCACGCGGCACCCATGTCGTGCTCGATATTCTGGACACCGACGAGATCAGCTTGGAAGTGTCGTGCCGCGTGGTCGAAATCCTCACACCCGCAGCGGACGCACAAGCTGAAGCCGAAGCCATCGAAGAAGAACTGGCCGAGGCAGAGACTGAAGCCGATGTGCCGGCTGAACCACAACCGGCCGCTGATGGGGAAGAGGCACGTGCGGAAGCCGAGGCAGCTGTGGCGCAGCCGCCGCACGACGGCGAGAGCGGTGGAACGCCTGGCGCTGCCTAACTACAATCGCTGTCTGACCTTCATTCTTCGCGCATCGACCAGGAATCGCCCCATGGCCGCCCTTGCAAACCGTCCGGACTGGTCCGGCAGCAGCACGCTCACCAAGGCACTGGTGGTGTCGCTGGCCGTGCATGTTCTGCTGCTGTTCGTGCGTGTGGTGGCCCCCGAGGCGTTCGATATCAAGCGCGAAGATCCGGGCCTGGATGTGGTGCTGGTGAACGCCAAATCGTCGACGGCACCGTCCAAGGCGACGGCCGTGGCCCAGGTCAACCTGAACGGCGGTGGCGAATACGATCAACAACGCGCCACCACGCCGCTGCCCGCGGACACCAACGAGCAGACCGGCGACGCCATCAAGCTCACGCAGCGCCGCGTTGAATATCTTGAGCAAGAGCAGCGCCGCCTGCTCACGCAATCGACCGAGCGTGCACCGCTGGTCAACGATCGTCAGGTCAAGCCTGGCGAGCGTCCGCAGCCGTCGCCCACCAACGGCACCGACGACCGCACTACGCAAGACGAAATCGCGCGCCTGCAGGCGGAGATCGACCGCAACCTCGAGAACTACGCCAAGCGCCCGCGCCGCAATGTGCTGACAGCCGCCAGCGCGCGCCAAGTGGATTACGCCCGCTACTACGATGCTGTTCGCCGCAAGATCGAAGCGCGCGGCACCGCCAATTTTCCTAGCCAGAACGGCCGCCCGCTGTACGGCGAGCTGATCGTCGTGATCAGCATCAACCGCGAAGGCCAGCTCGGCTACAACCAGGACGGCTACAAGATCGAGGGCATCGAGATCGCCAAAAGCTCGGGCAACCCCGCGCTGGATCGTCAGGCCGTCGCCATCGTGCGTTCGTCTTCACCGTTTGGCGGCTTCCCGGCCGAGATGCGCAAGCGCGTCGACATCCAGGATGTCGTTGCTACCTTCAAGTTCACCCGAGCAGGCCTGGAAACCCACCTGCAGACCCGCTGATTTCGTCGTCCATGCCGTCGTCGTTTCAAGAGGCCATCCTCGCTGCTGCGAGCGCCCCGCCCACAGATCGTTATGGCGTGATCGGCAACCCGATCTCGCACAGCAAGTCGCCCACCATCCACGCTGCGTTTGCGCAGCAGACCGGGCAGCTCATCCGCTACGACCGCATCTACGCCGAACTGATCGCGTTTGACGAAACCGTGATGAACTTCGTGCGCGAAGGCGGGCGCGGGCTCAACGTCACTGTGCCGTTCAAGCTCGATGCGTATGCCATGTCGACGTCGCTGTCGCTGCGGGCGGAATCGGCCGGTGCGGTCAACACGCTCAAGTTCGATGGCGAAGAGATCTTTGGCGACAACACCGACGGCGTCGGGCTGATGCGCGACATCACCCACAACATCGGCAACTCGTTCGAAGGCGAACGGGTGCTGCTCCTGGGCGCGGGCGGTGCGGCACGTGGCGTGCTGCTGCCGCTGCTGGAACACAAGCCCGCGCGCGTGTTCATTGCCAACCGCACGGCCGATCGCGCCAACAAGCTGGTCGATCGCTTCGAGGTTTCGGCCAAGCTGCACGAGGTCGAGCTCGTGGGCGGCGGCTATGACGAACTTGCTGCGGACGACGTTTTCGACGTCATCATCAACGCTACGGCGAGCAGCCTCCAGGCCGAAGTGCCGCCGATTCCGACCACGGTGTTTGGCCCCAACGCACTGGCCTACGACATGATGTACGGACCGCGGCCGACGGTGTTCATGGAGTTTGCCCGGCGCAACGGCGCCCGCGCATGGGACGGCTTGGGCATGCTGGTGGAGCAGGCGGCGGAATCGTTCTTCGTCTGGCGCAACGTGCGTCCGGACACCGCTCCGGTGCTGCTCGCCATGCGCGAGGGGCTGCAGGGCGAAGCCGCCGTCGCGGCGCGCGCGCCTCGCTGAACCTGGAGCGAAGCCCCGCGATGATGCGTTGGTTCGGCTACGTGATCGGCTGCTTCGTTGCGGGCGTGGTCGCGCTCAATCTGTACTTCTTTGCCGCCATCGCGAGTTGGCAGGTGTTCGATCCGTCGTCTACCAGTTTCATGCGCGCCGAGCGCATGCGCCTGTGCGGCGCTAACGTCTTTACCTGCAAGGTCGACCACCGCTGGGTCAATTACGACCAGATCTCACGCAACCTCAAGCGCGCGGTCATCGCCAGTGAAGACGCAGATTTTGTCTCGCACAGCGGCTGGGAAGTCGACGCCATGCTCGACGCGTGGGAGAAAAACAAGCGGCGCGGCCACGTGGTCGCGGGCGGCTCGACCATCACGCAGCAACTGGCCAAGAACCTGTTCCTCTCGGGCGAGCGCCACTACCTGCGCAAGGGTGAAGAACTCGTCATCACATGGATGCTTGAGTTCTGGCTCGACAAGGAACGGATCCTCGAGATCTATCTGAATTCGGTGGAATGGGGCGAAGGGGTATTCGGCGCCGAAGCGGCAGCGCAGCATTACTTCAAGCGCCCGGCCTCGCAGCTTACGGTGGGGCAGGCGGCGCGCTTGGCTGCGGCGCTGCCCGCGCCGAAGTGCTTCGACAAGAAGAGCTACTGCGCCAATGTGCACGTCAACTTCACGCGCAAGGCCACCGTGATCGCCAACCGCATGGGCTCGGCCACGTTGCCGGATTAACTTCGCGTCGGCCTACTTCAGCCAGCCCTTGCGGCGGAAGTACACCAGCGGAATCGCCGCCGACACCACCATCATCACGATCGCGTAGGGGTAGCCTTCCGCCCAGTCCAGCTCCGGCATGACCTTGAAGTTCATGCCATAGATCGAGGCGATCAGCGTGGGCGGCATCAGCGCTACCGACACCACCGAGAACAGCTTGATGATCTTGTTCTGGTTGATGTTGATGAAGCCGACCGTGGCGTCCATCAGGAAGTTGACCTTGTCCGACAGGAACGCCGTGTGGTTCTCGATGGAATCGATGTCGCGCAGCACTTGGCGCGCTTCGTCCTGCTGGTCAGCTGAGAGCAACTGGCTCCGCAGCAGGAACGACACAGCGCGGCGCGTATCCATCACGTTGCGGCGGATCCGGCCATTCAAGTCTTCCACGCGGGCGATGATCTCCAGCACGTCGGCAGCGGCAGCGTCGGTCACCTCATCGGCCAGCACGCGTTTGCTGGCATCTTCCAGACGTTCGTAGACTTCTTCGATGGAGTCGGCCGAGTATTCCGCGTCGGTGGCGTACAGATCCATCAGCACATCTTTGGCGTTACGCACCGAGCCCGGGCGAAGCCGCGCACGCATGCGCACCAGCCGGAATGCGGGCAAATCCTCGTCGTGGATGGAGAAGAGCACATCCTTGGTCAGCACGAAGGCCACGCGCACGTTACGGGAGGTGGTTTCTTCGTCGAGCAGGAAATCGGTGCGGATGTGGATGTGGCCGTCTTCGCCTTCAAAGTAGCGGGCCGAGGCTTCCAGGTCCCCTAATTGCTCCAGCTCGGGCAGGACCACGCCGTAGGCTTCCTTGATCCACGCCAGCTCTTCGTCGTCGGGGTCGATCACGTCGATCCAGATCGGCTTATGCTGCAGGAGTTCGCTGCGTTCTTCGACCTGTTCCTGCGCGAGACGGCCTTTTTGCACGACGAACAGGTTGATCATGGGGCGTTTCCTTGAAGCAGGCGTTGAACGGGCGGCGAAAAAATCGCGCCGAGTGTAGCGTAAAGAGGCGGCAGGTTCAGCCACAAGCGGTGGCTTAGCGCGCACGCGTGGGGCAGGCGCCACGCCCGGAAGATGCCGCCACCGGGCCGCCCGACGGGTAAAATGCAGACAAGTCATGCGGCCGGCCGGCCGCTCTCACATTCCCGACACCATGCGATTTACCGAACAACTGGCTGCCGCCTGGCAACGCAACAACTCCCTGCTGTGCGTCGGGCTCGATCCTGACCCGTCGCGCCTGCCGGCGTCGATGACGGGCACGGGCGGAGCGATCTTCTCGTTCTGCCGCGCCATTGTGGACGCGACCGCCGATTTGGTCTGCGCATTCAAGCCGCAGATCGCCTACTTCGCCTCGCAGCGCGCAGAAGACCAGCTCGAGCAGCTCATCAACTACATCCACGAGGCATATCCGGGCATCCCCGTCATTCTTGATGCCAAGCGCGGCGATATCGGCTCGACCGCCGAGCACTACGCCAAGGAAGCCTTCGAGCGCTATCAGGCCGACGCCATCACCGTCAGCCCATATATGGGTTTTGATTCGATGCAGCCGTATCTCGCGCATGCCGACAAGGGCGTGATCGTGCTGTGCCGCACGTCCAACGCCGGCGGCAGCGATGTGCAGTTTCTGGAAACCGACGGCCGCCCCGTCTACCAAGTCGTGGCAGAACGCGCGCGTGACGTGTGGAATACCAGTGGCCAGATGGGCCTGGTGGTGGGCGCGACCTTCCCCGAAGAGATTGCCAAGGTGCGAGAAATTGTCGGCGACATGCCGCTGCTGATTCCGGGCGTGGGCGCCCAGGGCGGCGACATCGAAGCCACGGTGCGCGCTGGCCGCACGGCCGACGGCACCGGCATGATGATCAACTCGTCACGGGCCATTCTCTACGCCAGCACCGACAGCGATTTCGCCGATGCCGCCCGCCGCGTGGCGCTTGCCACTCGGGACCAGATCAACCAGTTCCGCAACTGATCCGCCTTATCGGTCCGGTTGCGGTGAGAGCGAGGACGCCATGACCACGCATCCGCACCGCCCCGTTGCCGGCACGCACCGGGAAGAGACCGGCAAGGATCCGGACCGCAAGCTCGAGAAAGAGCGCGACGACACCCACGAGCACGAGACGACGCGCCGCGATCATGATCGCGACCGTCGCCACGAGCACGACCACGAGCATCAACCGGAACATGATCACGGAGATCGTCGCCGGCCGGATCATCCTAGCGAAATCTAGATCAGGACTCCGCTGAATCGAGGAAGTCGAGCAGGCCGCGCAGCGCATGCTCCGCCGCCTGCAGACGAACCTGTTTGCGGTCGCCCTTGAAGTGGCGCGTTTCCACGCGCGTCTGCAGGCGATTGCTCCACCCGAAGCACACCATGCCGACAGGCTTGTCGGGCGTGCCGCCGGTTGGGCCCGCCACACCGGTAATGGCGACGGCCACCTGCGCGCGGCTGTTAAGCACTGCGCCCTCGGCCATGGCATGCGCCACGGGCTCGCTCACGGCGCCATGTTCGCGGATCAGCGTCGCCGGAACGCCCAACATCTGCGATTTCGCTTCATTGGAATAGACGACGAAGCCGCGCTCAAACCACGCGGACGAGCCTGATACATCGGTGACGGCGGCAGACACCAGCCCGCCTGTGCACGACTCGGCGGACGCCATCATCAGGCTGCGCTTGTTCAACGTGTCAGCCACCAGTTCGGCCAGTTGGGCCAGGGCGCGGGATTCAGCCATTGCAATACCTAGACGTCAAAACGAGCGCCACAGCGCAAACACGAGCAGCGTGTAGAACGCCGCGAGAATGTCATCGACCATCACGCCATAGCCGCCGCGCACGCCAAAACCCTTGAGCGAGCGGTCGTAATAACGGATGGGAGCTGGCTTCACCATGTCGAAGAAACGGAACCACACGAACGCGGCGAACTGCCCGCCCAGCGTGGTTGGCGTGACGAAAGCCAGCACGAGCCAGAACGCGACCATCTCGTCCCACACCATGGCGCCATGATCGGCCACGCCCAGATCACGCGCCGTGCGGGCGCATGCCCAGATGCCGATCACGAAGCCAACTGCTGCGATCAGCAGCCAAGTCGGCCCCGAAATCCACCGTGCAAACACCACGTAGATCAGCCACGCGTATAGCGTACCGACCGTGCCCGGCAGGATGGGCGACAGGCCCGAACCGAAGCCGAGCGTCAGGATGCGTGCCGGATGGCCGAACATGAAGCGTGCTGTCGGGCGCCGCACCTGCACGGTCTGGCCTGCCTCGAGGACGACGCTTTCAAGCTGGCCCGGCGGATTGGAGGGCGGGAAGGGAGCGGGAGACATCATGAGGCGGAAGAGAAATGGTCGAAACTGCCGTGCGTGAAGAGGACGGGCGCGCCGTGGGCATCGACGAGCCGCAAGCCCGTTTCAGCATCGATGCGGCCGATACGTGTGACGGCCACGCCCGCACGCTGGCCCGCAACGACCACGGCGTCGCGTGCATCGGCAGGGGCGGTGAAGCAAAGTTCATAGTCGTCGCCGCCGGCCAGCGTGCATTGCAACTGCAGCGCCGGAGGCTGCGCTGCGAGCGTCGCCGAGCGCGGTACATCGTCGACCGTGATCGTCGCCCCGACGCGGGATTGCGCGAGGATGTGGCCAAGATCGCCCAACAAGCCATCCGATATGTCGAGCGCTGCACGGGCGACACCGCGCAATGCCAGGCCGAGTGCGACGCGCGGCGTGGGCATGTCCATGCGCGGCTGCACTTGGCCGAGTGCGTCGGGCGTAAGCGCCCATTCGTTGCGCAGGGCGCCGAGGGCCAGCCGCGCGTCGCCTACGGTGCCCGAGACCCAGAGGTCATCGCCGGGCCGGGCAGCGTCGCGGCGTAGTGCCGCAGCGGTGGGGACGTCGCCGAAGACCGTCACGCTCAGCGTGAGCGGCCCGCGCGTGGTGTCGCCGCCGATGAGTTCACAGTGAAAGGCATCCGCCAGGGCGAACAGGCCTTCGGAAAACGGTTTAAGCCAGGCAGGGTTGGCTTCAGGCAGCGCCACAGCCAGCGTAAAAGCGCGCGGCTCCGCACCCATGGCGGCCAGATCCGACAGGTTGACAGCCAACGCTTTATGTCCAAGTGCGCGCGGCTCCGCATGCGGAAAAAAGTGACGGCCGGCGACCAGCATATCGGTGGAAATCGCCAACTCGTGCCCGGGACGCGGCGCGAGGAGGGCGCAGTCGTCGCCCACGCCCAATGTTGCTTTTGGCGTTGGCCGCGTGAAATAGCGCCGGATTAGCTCAAATTCGGATAAATTTGCCGCGCGATCGGTGGAGTTGCGGGGATTTGCGGGCTTGGACACGGCAGCAGCGATGGAAGAGTATGGGGCAAGCCCGATGGTGCCGTGACAGGACGGTGGAATATTGTAGCGAATACGCATGTCACCCCCACCCAAAATCCCGTTGTGAGATCGCTTTTCACTATATAAAATGACGGGCCCAAGGAGGCGGACCGTATTCCCGTGGCGCTCGTGAGGGTATCCCGGTGGCCCGCTAGATGCGACGGCCGGCGCGCGCGCTGGCCACCCGATACGAGAGACCCATGACCACGGTGGATACCCAGCCTCAGCAGCCCGCCCGCACGGATGAAGAACTCAAGGCGCAGCAGCGCGCCGCCTTGCGCAAGGCCGCGCTGGAGTACCACGAGTTTCCGACCCCGGGCAAAATTTCCGTCACGCCGACCAAGCCGCTGTCGAACCAGCGCGACCTCGCCTTGGCATATTCGCCGGGTGTTGCCGCAGCCTGTGAGGAGATTGTCGAAGACGTCGCCAACTCGTTCCGCTACACCGCCCGCGGCAACCTCGTCGGCGTGGTGACCAACGGCACGGCCGTGCTCGGCCTGGGCGATATCGGCCCGGAAGCCTCGAAGCCGGTCATGGAAGGCAAGGCCGGCCTGTTCAAGAAATTTGCTGGCATCGATGTGTTTGACATCGAGATCAACGAAAAAGACCCCCAGAAGCTGGTCGATATCATCGCCTCGCTGGAGCCCACCTTCGGTGGCATCAACCTCGAAGACATCAAGGCCCCGGAGTGCTTCTTCGTCGAGCGCGAATTGCGCAAGCGCATGAAGATCCCCGTCTTCCACGATGACCAGCACGGCACCGCCATCGTGGTGGGCGCTGGCATTACAAACGCGCTGAAGGTCGTCGGCAAGGACATCAAGAAGGTCAAGCTCGTAGCCTCGGGCGCGGGCGCCGCAGCGCTGGCCTGTCTTGACCTGCTGGTTGACCTGGGCCTGCCGCGCGAAAACATCTGGGTGACGGACTTGGCGGGCGTGGTCTACGAAGGCCGCACCGAACTGATGGACCCGGACAAGGCGCACTTCGCACAGAAGACTGACCTGCGCACGTTGGCCGAAGTCATCGATGGCGCCGACATTTTCCTGGGCCTGTCCGCCGCTGGCGTGCTCAAGCAGGACATGGTCAAGAAGATGGCGGATAAGCCGATCATCTTCGCGCTGGCCAACCCGAACCCGGAAATCCTGCCGGAGCTGGCCAAGGAAGTGCGCCCCGACGTCATCATGGGCACCGGCCGCACGGATTACCCGAACCAGGTCAACAACGTCCTGTGTTTCCCGTTCATCTTCCGCGGCGCGCTGGATGTGGGCGCGACCACCATCACGCGTGAGATGGAAGTTGCCGCCGTGCACGCCGTGGCTGAACTGGCCCGCCAGGAGCAAAGCGACATCGTTGCTTCCGCCTATGGCATCCAGGACCTGTCGTTCGGCCCCGAATACCTGATCCCGAAGCCGTTCGACCCGCGCCTGATCGTCAAGATCGCGCCGGCCGTGGCGCAGGCCGCCATGCTCTCGGGCGTGGCGCAGCGTCCGATCGAAGACATGGACGCCTACCGCCAGCACCTGCAGCAGTTCGTCTACCACTCCGGCACCCTGATGAAGCCGATCTTCTCGGCTGCCCGCAAGGTGCCAATGGAGAACAAACGCATCGTCTTTGCCGAGGGCGAAGAAGAGCGCGTGCTGCGCGCCGTGCAGATCGTCGTGGACGAAAAGCTCGCCAGCCCGATCCTGATCGGCCGCCCGAACGTGATCGCCCACCGCATCGAGCGCTTCGGCCTGCGCCTGCGCGAAGGCGTGGACTTCGCCGTGGTCAACCCCGAGCATGACGAACGCTTTCGCGATTACTGGGAGACGTACTACAAGCTGATGGCGCGCAAGGGCGTGACGCCGCAATACGCCAAGCTGGAGATGCGTCGCCGCAACACGCTGATCGGCGCGCTCATGATCCACAAGGGCGAAGCGGACGGCATGATCTGCGGCACCATCAGCAATACGGCTGCGCATCTGCGCTACATCGACCAGATTCTGGGCGGCACGAACTGCGTGTACGCGGCTATGAACGGTCTGGTTCTGCCGGGTCGCCAAGTCTTCCTCACGGACACGCACGTCAACGTTGACCCGACTGCCGAGCAGTTGGCCGAGATCACCATCATGGCCGCCGAGGAGCTGTGCCGCTTCGGCATCAAACCGAAGGTTGCCTTGATGTCGCATTCGAACTTCGGCTCGTCGGAGGCACCTTCGGCCGTCAAGATGCGCGAAACGCTGGCGATCTTGCGCGAACGCGCCCCGAACCTGGAAGTGGACGGGGAAATGCACGGCGATGCCGCGCTTGACGAGAAGCTGCGCGCATCGCTGGTGCCGGACTCGACCCTGAAGGGCGAGGCGAACCTGTTGGTCATGCCGAACATCGACGCCGCGAACATCGCTTACAACCTCCTGAAAGCGGCTGCCGGCAACAACATCGCCATCGGCCCGATCCTGCTGGGCGCGAAGAAGCCGGTGCACATCCTGACGCCATCGGCTACGGTGCGACGCATTCTCAACATGACGGCGTTGACCGTTGTGGATGCTGCCGCACAAGCGCAACGCTGATCGTCACTGCACCAAAAAAGGGAGCGCACGATGCTGCGCTCCCTTTTTTTGTCCGCTAAGTTTGCGTGCGCTTACATTTATGCAAACTTAATGTCTGTATGAAAAAACCCTTCAGACTTTTACCGTCGGTTGATTGTTGTCATCGATGAGCGTACCCTTACGGGCTGAAGGGGTGCTTCTGAGCACATGAGGTCCGAACCGGGCCGACGGCGTCGAAAAAAGAGGTTTTCCGTAGATACGTCTGACTGGTTCACCTTATTCGGTGCGCGCAATGAGTGGTTTTTGCAGGCGGAAGGATTCCCCAAGTCTTCGGCAGTCGCCCGACTTGTCATTCCCTGCTAGGCCTCTCACGCATTGAGCCGCTTCGCTTTCAGCTGCAAACCGGCTGCCCGGTCGTTATTGGACAGCTACCTGCGCTTGTGACCTGCGCCGGGCTTCGGTCGGCGCGATTCTCCCGTTAGGGCCTGCTGATGACAAAGCGACTTGGAGCGTGGATCGGCCGCTCCGTATCTCAGGCGATGGCGCGTGGCGCGCTGACGGCAATGCTTGCGTTGTCGGTGATCGGCTTGCCGGCCAATGCGGTTGCTCGGGACACCACCGGCATGGCTGCCGCCGTGGGAACCATTCGCCCGGCAGACCTGCCCAACGAGGCGCAGCGTACGCTGGCACTGATTGAGCAGGGCGGCCCGTTTCCCTATGCAAAAGATGGCACCACGTTCGGCAACTATGAACGACGTTTGCCTGCGCAGCGGCGTGGTTATTACCACGAGTACACCGTGAAGACGCGGGGGGCTCGCAACCGCGGCGCCCGACGCATCATCTGCGGCGGCAATCTGCAAGCGGCTAACGATTGCTACTACACGGAAGATCACTACAACAGTTTTCAACGGATACAGCGATGACGACCAACATGTTTGGGCTGGACGACTCGCTCACCGCACGCGATGAGCGCGTGGCCCGCGAGGCGTGGCACAAAGCGCAAAATCTGTACGACGGTGTGGTTGGGATGCAAGCTCTCGGCGCACGCGTCGGCGGAGCGGCCAAGTTGCCTCAAAGCGCACCGCAGAACATCATGACGCAGGACATCACTCAGACGGACGACGACGGAGCTCGCGAAGACGCCATGAACCTGTTCAAGACGGTGCGTCCGAATATCGTGCAGTCGATCCGCGCGTTTCGCGTGGCGGATCTGGCCGAGTCGGCGGCCAGCCTTGGCCAGCATTTCCTGTACGCCAACTGCGCGGCTGCGACCACCAAGAGCGAAGTGCTCGACGTGATTGCTCGCGAGTTTCTGTTCCCGAAGCATTTCGGCAAGAACTTCGACGCCTTGGCTGACTGCCTGACCGACATGATCTACAAGGCTGGCCCGCAGCCGGGTTTTGTCATCGTGCTCGAGGGCCTGCCGTGCCAGCCCAAGTTCGACAAGGAAGCGCGCGAAGTGCTGCTGGACGTATTCCGCGACGCGGCCGAATTCTGGGGCGAACGCAAGGTCCAGTTCCGCGTCTTCTATTCGTTCGCATGAACTAGGCCGCTCGACCGGTTGATCGGCCCGGAAATGAAAAAGCCCGCAAATGCGGGCTTTTTTGTTGCCTTGTGAATGTGCTGCCCGGCTGGTCAGCCCGCCCGCTTGTTGCGGCGAATTCGGTCGAACCATACTGCCAGCAGCAGAATGCCGCCGCGAATCAGGTATTGATAGAACGTTGGCACGTTCATCAGGCTCATCGCGTTCTGCACTGACCCCATGATCAGAACGCCGACCAGCACACCGGACACGGTTGCCACCCCGCCCGTGAGCGAAACCCCACCCAGCACGCAGGCTGAGATCACGCCCAGTTCAAGCCCGACCGACGTTTTCGGATCGCCCAAGCTCATGCGCGAGGCGAGCATCACGCCCGCAAAACCCGTTACCAGGCCCTGCAGGACGAACACGGCGATCTTGATGCGCATCACCGGCAGGCCGGCAAGCAGCGCGGCTTCTTCATTGCCGCCGACGGCGAGCACGTTCTTGCCGAACACCGTCTTCTTGAGCAGGAAGCCAAAGAGGGCAAAGCCGACGATGTTGCTCCAGATCGGGTACGAGATGCCAAGGAATGACCCGCCGCCCAGGTCGAAGAAGCTCTCTTCGGAAATCATCACCGCGTCGCCGTTGGAGGTGATGAAGGCGAGGCCGCGCACGACTTCCATCATGGCCAGCGTGACGATCAGCGAGTTGATCTGATAGCGCGCCACCAGCACGCCGTTGACGAGCCCGACCATGCCGCCCGCCAGCACGCCGGCCCCGACGCCAAGCACCACGCTATGGGTTGCGGTGATGAGCGTGGAGGCCACCACGCCCGCGAACGCCACGATGGAGGCGACGGAAAGGTCCACCTCGCCGAGTGCGAGGACGAACATCATCGTGACCGAGATGGAGCCGATCAAGGTGACGGAGAGCAGCAGGCCCTGGATGTTGCGGCTGCTGACGAAGCCGGGCACCGTGAACGCCAGCGCGGTGAACAGCAAGAGGAACACCACGACGATGCCCGATCGGTTGACCAGCTCCCACGTGAGGGCGGCGCGGCTGGGGATGCCCGGGGCGGCCAATGGCGGGCCGCCCGGCACGGATTCGGTGGATGGCGTTTGCATAGGATCGGTTTCCATGAGGGCGTGAATCGCGCGCTAGCGTGGCAGCGCGAGTTTGATGAGGGTGTCAGGCGAGGCGTGCTCTCTGGGCAGATCGCCGACGATGCGGCCCTGTTTCATGACGAGCACGCGGTCGGCAACGCCGATGACTTCCGCCAGGTCGCTCGACACGACGATGACGGTGCGGCCCGCTTCGGCGAGGCCGTAGAGCAGGCTGTAGATTTCGCTGCGGGCGCCAACGTCGATGCCGCGCGTGGGCTCGTCCATCAGGAAGACGTCGATGTCTTCCGCGAGCCAGCGCGAGAGGATCACCTTCTGCTGATTGCCGCCCGACAGCTTGCCGATAGGTGTTTCACCGTTGCGTGTCTTGATGGCCAGCTTGTCGATGAACGACTTGGTGGTCCGCGCTTCCTGCCGGTTGTTCAGCACGCTGAAGCGGCTGAAGTGGCGCCGGCAACTGATGTTCAGGTTGTCCGACACAGAGGCGATCGCGACGATGCCTTCCTGCTTGCGATCTTCCGGGCAGAGCGCGACACCCGCGCGCACCGCATCGCGCGGCGTATTGAAGTGGACGCGCTTGCCTTTGAGGTGAACCTCGCCCGCTGTGGGTTTGACCGCGCCGTAGAGCAGCTTCATCAGCTCCGAGCGCCCCGCGCCCACCAGCCCGAAGAAGCCGACGATTTCGCCTGCATGCGCTCGGAACGAAGCGGGTTCGGTCAAGCCAGGCCCCATCAGGCCGCGCACGTCGACCTTCACCTCGCCGAGCGGGCGTGGCTTGTAGCCATACACGTCCTGGATCGAACGGCCGACCATGCAGCGGATCAACCGTTCGCGGTCGAGGCTCGCGCCGGCGTTGAACGTGTCGATATGCCGGCCGTCACGGAACACGGTCACGCGATCGCACAGTTCGTACACCTCTTCCATGCGATGTGTGACATAGATGACCGCGCGGCCCTCGGCCTTGAGCGCGCGAATGATGCGGAACAACTGCGTCGTCTCGCGCGAGGAGAGCGAACTCGTCGGTTCGTCGAACGCGATCACGCGGGCGTCGCGCATCAATGCCTTGCCGATCTCAATCATCTGGCGCTGGCCGATCGACAGATGCTTGACGGGTTGGGCCGGATCGAGCTTCTCGCCCAGCCGTTCGAGTTCGCGCAGCGCACGCGCGATCAGCGTTTTCTCGTCAAGCACGCCAAAGCGATTGGGTAGCGCGCCGAGCATCAGGTTTTCTGCCACCGTCAGTTCGGGTACGAGGTGCAGTTCCTGATAGATGATCGCGATGCCCGCCGCGATGGCTGCGCGGGTGTTCGTGAACTGCTGCGGCACGCCGTCGAGCGACAGCGTGCCGTCCTCCGGCTGGTTGACACCCGACAGCACCTTGAGCAGCGTCGACTTGCCCGCGCCGTTCTCGCCCATCAGGCCGTGCACCTCGCCGCGGCGGATGTCGAGCGAGACGTGGTCGAGTGCCAGTACGCCGGGAAAGCGCACGGTGATGCCGTCAAGCTTCAGATAGGCGCCTGCGGAAGCGTCGGGCGGGCCGCTCTCATCAAGTGATTGAACTGTCATCGGTTGCTCTCTGCAGGTGCTCATGCGGCGCGGGGACCGGCCCGCGCCGCGCGTTGCATCAAATGCCCAGTTCCTTGCGGACCTCTTGCCAATTGCTGCGCACCATCAGCTTGCCGGTGGTTTGCGTATCGGCCGGCGGCTGCTTGCCGGTCTTGATCCAATCGACCAGGTTTGCAGCGCTGTCCTTGCCATGGTTGGTCGAGCTGACCGCAATCGTGCCGAAGAAGCCCGTCGGCTCCTTCTTCTGGAACTCGGCAAACGCCTCGCCGGCGCCGTTGATGCCGACGCCGATCACATCGGCTGCGGGAATGTGCAACTGCTCGGTTGCGCGCACACCGCCCAGCACGCTCTCTTCATTGAGCGCGAAGATGACCCACTTCTTGATGCCTGCATGCTGTGCCAGCACCGGCGACGCGGCATTGAAGCCACCTGCGTCGTCGGTGGTCTTTTGCGGCGCGTCGAAGATGTTCTCCTTCTTGAAGCCGCCGGCCAGCAGCGTCTGCGTGGCGCCGTCTGTGCGCAGCTTGGCGGTCGGCAGCTCGTAGTTGGTGATGCGCAGCGCGCCCACTTCCTCGGGCTTCCAGCCACGGCGCTTCATTTCGTCGGAGATGGCCTGGCCGACCTGGTTGCCGATCTTGAATGCCGACATGCCCAGGTGCGGCACGTTGGCCAGCGGCTTGCCGGACGAGTCGACGAGTTGATCGTCAACCGTGACGAACTTCATGTTGTAGTGCTTGGCGCGTGCCGATATAGCCGGCCCCAGGCGCACGTCCGGCGCGCAGATGACGAAGCCCTTGGCACCTTGTGCGCCCAGGTTGTCGATGGCGGACAGCACCTTCTCGCCATCGGGCGTACCGATGTTCACCACCGAAAAGCCGTCCTTCTGGCCAAGTGCGGTGGCGGCTTTCTGTTCGTTGATGAACCACGCTTGCTCGGGCATCTTGACCAGGAAGCCGATCTTGAGCGGCTCGTCGGCGTGGGCGGGCAGGGCAGCGGCCAGCGGTCCCAGGCACAGGGTGGCTGCCAGGGCGGATAGGGTCAGGCGGCGAAGTTTGCGTTGCATGGTTGTCTCCTCGTTGGAATGGCTCTTATGGCACTACGTGAGTCGGGCGTGCTTCACGGCACGAACGGATCAATCAGATGGCGCCGACCGAGCAGCATGGCGTCGGCCACGTGCTGAAGCGGGCGGACATCGACATCGCTTTCGCCGCTGGCGATCAGTTCGAGAAAGCGTGTGTACAGGCTTGGGTATTCGCGTTCGGGGCCGACCTCGATCTCAACGCCGTCGATGGTCAATTGCTTGCCGCCTTGTGCCAGCCGCAAGGTGCCGTCGCGCGTGGTGACGTCGATCTGCCATAGTTCGCCCGCGTCATGGCGCCAGTCGAATTCCGCTGCGATGGCCGTGCCGCGTTCATCGGTGAATGCGAGGTGGGCGGCAATGGGCGTCTGCTGATTGGCGGGCACCCACAGGTCGGCGGACGTCAGAAAGAACGCATGCGGCAGCACGCGGGTCAGGATCGACAGCGCGTTGATGCCCGGGTCGAACACGCCCAGGCCGCCGGGCTCCCAGATCCATGCCTGGTTGGGGTGCCAGCGGCGCACATCTTCTTTCCATTGCACGTTGACGGAGACGATCGCCCGGCTTGCAAGCCACTCCCGAGCGGCCTCGACACCGGGCGCGTGGCGTGAGTGCCAGGAGGCGAACAACGTGCAGCGGTGCTGCCGCGCCAGATCAGCGAGGATCGCTACTTCCGACACGCTGGCGCCGGGAGGCTTCTCCAGCATCACGTGCTTGCCTGCGGCGAGCGCCGCGCGGGCCTGGGCAAACCGCACCTGCGGCGGCGTGCACAGCGACACTGCCTGCAGTGCGCGTTCGTCTGCCAGCATGGCCTCGAGCGTCGTGTAATGTGGCAGGCCCTCAACGCGCGAATGCGGGCTCGCGCAGGCCGCAAGCGTAAAGCCGGGCTGCGCGGCGAGGGCTGGCAGATGCTGATCGCGCGCGATCTTGCCAACGCCGACGATCCCGATCGACACCGGATGGAGTTCACCGTGCATGGCTATCGCCCCCAGCGCAAGACCAGCGGATCGAGCCGCCGGGCAATGTCGATCAGGCCCCGGCGCGTGTCCGGATGCATGGCCGGCAACGGATGCCGCGATGCCTCGCAGGCAATCACGCCGCCTTCCTTCATGAGCGCTTTGGCGGCCAGGATGCCGGCCTGCCGGTTCTCGTGATTGATGAGCGGCAACCAGCGTTGATACAGATCGAAGGCGAGATCGCGCTGCCCCTTCGCGTGCGCCTCGATGATTGGCCGGATGCCGTCGGGATATGCGCCGCCGGTCATGCTGCCCGTGGCGCCGGCATCCAGATCAGCCAGCAGCGTGATGGCTTCTTCGCCGTCCCACGGGCCTTCGACGGCGTCGCCGCCGAGGCGGATCAACTCGCGCAGCTTGGCCGCCGCACCGGGCGTTTCAATCTTGAAGTAGGCCACCTGTTCGATTTCGAGGGCCACGCGCGCGAGGAACGCCGCAGACAGCACCGTGCCGCTGGCCGGCGCATCCTGAATCATGATCGGAATGCCCACGGCATCTGACACGCGCGCGAAGAATTCGTAGATCTGTGCTTCTGGCACGCGGAAGGTGGCGCCGTGGTAGGGCGGCATCACCATCAGCATGGCGGCGCCCATGTCTTGCGCGCGGCGGCTGCGTTGCGCGCAGACCTGGGTGCTGTAGTGCGAGGTGGTGACGATCACGGGCACGCGGCCGGCTACGTGTTCCAGCGCGGTGCGGGTGAGCACTTCGCGCTCGTCATCGGACAGCGAGAACTGCTCGGAAAAATTGGCCAGGATGCACAGGCCATCCGAGCCGGCATCGATCATGAAATCGATCGCGCGCTTCTGGCTGGCGAGGTCGAGCTCGCCGGTTTCAGTAAACGTGGTGGGCACCACCGGAAAGATGCCTTGGTAGCGCGGCTTGCTGTTGCGGGTCATGAAATCGTGAAGTCGGGAACGGGTGTCAGGAAAGATGCTGGCGTCCGCCCAGCACGGCGCGAACGATGAACGTCATCACCACGGCAAATGCCAGCGCGGCGGCAAGGAAGTACAGGCCGGCAGACAGGCTGCCTGTGGCGTTCTTGAGGATGCCCATGCCATAGGGGCCGAGGTAACCGCCCAGGTTGGACAGCGAGTTGATGGTTGCAATACCCACGGCGGCGCTCGTGCCGGTAAGGAACTGTCCCGGCAGCGTCCACAACACGGCCTGGATTGCATAGGCCGAGAACGCGAACAGGCAGAGGCAGCCCAATTGCAGCGCGGGCGTTTGAACCCACGCGCTACCCGCCATGCCGAGCGCGGCCAGCGCCGAGAGAATGGCGATGTGCCAGTAACGCTCGCCCGTGCGGTCCGAATGGCGCGGCACCAGGTACAAGCCCACCACGGCAAACAGATAGGGCACGGCGGACAGCAGACCGGTGGCGACATCGCTCACGCCAAACTGCTTGATGATCGTCGGCAGCCACAGCGACAGGCCGTAGATGCTCAGCGGAAACGGCAGAAACAGCAGCGCCAGCAACAGCACCCGCACATCCTTGAGTGCCTTGAGCGGGCTGCCGTGCGACTTCAGCGCATAAGCGGCCTGGTCTGCGGCCAGCTTGCGCTCGATCCACGCGCGGTCCGCGGCGGGCAGCCAGCGCGCATGCGCCGGGGATTCCGGCAGGATACGCAGCGTCGGCACGCACAGCAGCGTGGCCGGCAGGCCGCTGACCACGAACAGCGTTTGCCAGCTCGACATGCCGAAGAGCCCCGGCACCGACAGCAACCACCCCGCCATCGGCCCCGTGATGATGAGCGCGACGGGCTGTGCCAGCACCAGCAAGCCGACGATGCGCGCACGATGGCGCATCGGAAACCACTTGGTCAGGAAATAGAGAATGCCGGGGTACAGGCCGGCCTCGGCCGCACCGAGCAGGAAGCGCAGCACATAGAAGCTGACCGGGCCGCTGACCAGCGCCATGGCCATGGTGATGACGCCCCACGTGAACAGAATGCGCGCGAACCAGCGGCGTGCGCCAAAGCGTTCGAGTGCCAGGTTGCTCGGCACCTCGCATAGGAAATAGCCAATGAAGAAAAGGCCCGCTCCCAACCCGTAGGCAGCATCACCGATGCCTACTGCCGCGTTCATGTGCAGTTTGGCGAAGCCGACTACGGAGCGATCGATATACGCCACCACGTAGATCAGCGCCAGAAACGGCATCAGCTTGCGCGTGAGCAGGCGGATGATGCGCTGCTCTTCCGATGCATCGGCCGAAGCCGGAACGGCGCCTGCGGTTTGAGAGATTTCCATCGGTCTTTCCTCGGCTCAGTGCGAGTGGCGCGGCACGGCGGCGCCACGGCATCCGACCAGGAAATCGAGGTCGCAGCCTTCGTCAGCCTGCAGCACGTGGTTGACGTACAGGCGCTGGTAACCGCCGGCCTCGCCATGCGAACGCTGGGGCTGGTAGGTCGCCAGCCTGCGCGCGAGTTCTTCGGGGGCGATGTCCAGGTGGAGCGTGCCGGCCTCGCAGTCGAGTTCGATCCAGTCGCCGTCCTGCACCGCGGCCAGCGGGCCGCCTGCCGCAGCTTCGGGCGCCACGTGCAACACCACCGTCCCATAGGCGGTGCCGCTCATGCGTGCGTCGGAAATGCGCACCATGTCCTTCACACCCTGGCGCAGCAGCTTGGGCGGCAGGCCCATGTTGCCAACCTCGGCCATGCCCGGATAACCCTTCGGTCCGCAGTTCTTCATCACCAGCACGGAGCTGGCATCCACCTCCAGGGACTCGTCGACGATGCGTTCCTTGTAGTGCTCCAGGTTTTCGAATACGACGGCGCGGCCGCGATGCTTGAGCAGCTCGGGACTCGCCGCAGATGGCTTGAGCACCGCGCCACGTGGCGCCAGATTGCCGCGCAACACGCGAATGCCGCCATCGTCGATCAGCGGGTTGCTGAGCGGGCGGATGACTTCATCGTCGGTGATGGGCGCGTCCTTGACGTTGTCCCACAGCGTACGGCCGTTGACGGTCAGCGCATCGGGATGCGGCAGCAGGTTCGCCTCACCCAGGCGGCGCAGCACGGCGGGCAGACCGCCCGCGTAGTAGAACTCCTCCATCAGGAAGCGGCCCGAGGGCATCAGGTCAACGATGGTCGGCGTGTCCCGGCCGATGCGGGACCAGTCTTCCAGCTCAAGCGGCACGCCAATGCGCCCGGCAATCGCCTTCAGGTGGATCACGGCGTTGGTCGAACCACCAATGGCTGCGTTGGCGCGGATTGCGTTTTCGAACGCGGCGCGCGTGAGGATCTTGGACAGCGTCAGCCCTTGCAGCGCCATCTCGACGATGCGAATGCCCGACATATGCGCCAGCACGTAGCGCCGCGCGTCCACCGCCGGAATGGCTGCGTTATGCGGCAGCGATGTGCCGAGTGCTTCGGCCATGCACGCCATGGTGGACGCCGTGCCCATCGTGTTGCACGTGCCTGCCGAGCGCGACATCCCCGCTTCCGCCGACAGGAAGCGATGCAGGTCGATCTCGCCCGCCTTGAGCGATTCGTGCAGTTGCCACACCGCCGTGCCGGAGCCGATGTTCTTGCCGTCGAGCTTGCCGTTGAGCATCGGCCCGCCCGTCACGACGATGGCCGGCACGTCGCAGCTTGCCGCGCCCATCAGCAGGGCGGGCGTCGTCTTGTCGCAGCCGGTGAGCAGCACCACCGCGTCGATCGGGTTGCCGCGAATCGCCTCTTCAACATCCATGGCCGCGAGGTTGCGCGTGAGCATGGCAGTCGGGCGCAGGTTCGATTCGCCGTTGGAGAACACCGGAAACTCCACCGGAAACCCGCCCGCCTCGTAAATGCCGCGCTTGACGTGCTCGGCCAGCTTGCGGAAATGTGCGTTGCAAGGTGTTAGCTCCGACCACGTGTTGCAGATGCCGATGATCGGGCGGCCATCGAATTCGTGATCGGGGATGCCTTGGTTCTTCATCCAGCTTCGGTACATGAAGCCGTTCTTATCGGCGGTGCCGAACCATTGGGCCGAGCGCAGCTTGGGTTTCGATTCCGACATGTGCGTGTGTCACGGACGTGGTTGTCGAGGCGCGCGCGCATCGATCGGCTGCGTGGCACTTGCGGGCCGCGCGGCACGTCCGTTGTCTCCGGTGTGGTTGTGGTTTTTTGATCGGACCGAGTGTACGGAGCGCCCTGATATCCTTCCAATGAAATATTGGCCGTGACCGATATCCGATTTGATATCCCGAGGAAGACCCGATGTCGAACAGCCCCTGGTACGTCCGCGCGCGCCTGAAGACGCGACAACTGCTGCTGCTGATTGCCTTGGCCGAGGAGGGCAACATCCACCGGGCGGCCGCCGCGCTCAACATGACGCAGCCCGCCGCCTCCAAGCTGCTGCGCGAGCTGGAAGCCATGCTGGATGTTCAATTGTTCGAGCGCATGCCGCGCGGCATGCGGCCCACGCGTTACGGCGATGCGCTGATCCGGCACGCGCGTGCGGTCGTGGGCAGCCTGGACCAGGCGCAGGAGGAAGTGCTCGGCCTCAAGGCCGGCCACTTGGGGCATGTGGCGGTCGGCACGATCACCTCGCCGGGCGTGCGGCTGTTGCCGCCCGTAGTGGCGCAGATCACGCGCGAGCATCCGGGGCTGCGGGTGTCGCTGGAAATCGAAAGCAGCAACGTGTTGCTGGAACGCCTGGCGCAGGACAAGCTCGACCTGGTGGTCGGCCGCCTGTTCGCCGAGCACGACAAGCTGCATCTGCGCTATGAGCCGCTGGCCGACGAGCCGGTGGTTGCCGTGGCGCGGCCGGGGCATCCGCTGCTGGCGGAACCATCGCTGACGCTTGCGGACGTGCAGCCGGCCACCTGGGTGGTGCCGCCCATCGGCAGTGTGCTGCGTCACCGGTTCGACCTGATGTTCCAGCGGGAGAGCCTGACAGCGCCGTCCAGCGTGGTGGAAACCTCGGCGCTGCTGTTCCTGACGCGCATCCTCGAGCAGAGCGACATGCTGGCCGTGATCGGCACCGATGTCGCGCAGTACTACGCGTCGTATCAGATGCTGGCGATTCTTCCGTTGCCGATGCCGTGCCAGATGGACGACTTCGGGATCATCACGCGCACGGACCGGTTGTTGTCTCCGGCGGCGCTGCATGTGGTGCAGGCACTGCGCGACGCGGGCCGAACGGCCTACGGCGAGGGTTGACCGTCGGCGAAAAAAAAAGCCCGCAATTGCGGGCTTTCCTCTGTGCGGCGATAAACGTTCAGGCAGCGGGCACTGCGCCCTGCGGCGTGAGGTGATTGACGGCTTCGGGCAGGCCTTCGGCCAGCTGGTTGGCGAGATCGCCCTCGTTGATGCCGAAGTTGGCTGCCAGTTTCGACACCTCCTCCAGCGCGCCCGTGCCGCTCAGTGCTTGGGTAATCTGCTCGCCGGACACTGGCAGGTTCTGGCCGTTGCCGATCCACGATTTGACCTGTTCGCCCAGACCGGCTTGCTCCAGGATCTGCTGCAGCGGCCCGAGGCCTCCGACGGCCGCCTGGTCCGCATTGCCGCTGCCGCCGCCCAGCAAACCGCCGAGCAGACCACCAAGGCCACCCGCTCCGCCCGCGCCGCCGAGCAGGCTGCCCAGCGCGCCGGCACCGCCTGCTGCACCCAGCAAGCCACCCAGCGAACCGAACAGGCCGCCGCCCTGATCTTCCTGCCCTTGCGGCGCGGCTGCATCGCCCGCGCCTTGCGACTTGTGCTTCATCGCCAGGTAGGCCAGCACGCCCACGGCAAGCAGCACCTTCTTGTTGCCCAGCAAGGACGATTGCGCGCCGCTGGCGTCATTGCCGCCGCCGAGAATCGAATCGAGTAGACCCATGATGAAGCTCCTTTGGTCAGTGGCGGGCATGGGGGAAAGGCCCGCCGGTGGGATCAAACGGTCAGTGTTTCGTCGTCAGAACTTAGAACTCGCCGAGCACGGCGTGCAGCGCGGACACGGCAACGAGCGCCGCCGATTCCGTTCTCAGAATACGTCGCCCGAGTGTCAGCGGTAAGAAACCGGCGGCCTCGGCCAGCGCTTCTTCGTCGGGCGAAAGACCGCCTTCGGGGCCGATCAGCAGGACGATGCCGCTGCCTTCGATGCGCGTGCGCGATTGCACAGCCCATTGGGTGAGCGATTGCGTGCCGCGCGGTGACAGCAGCACGCGCGGCGCGTCGTTCGACTGACCGGCGGCAAGCCATTCACGCAGCGTGGCGACCGGTGCGACCACCGGCACGCGGGCTCGGCCGCATTGCTCGCAGGCGGCCTGCACCAGTGCCTGCCAGTGCTGCACGCGCTTGGCGGCACGCTCGCCGGAGAGGCGCACCACGGCGCGTTCGGTCTGTAGCGGAGCCACCGCATTCACACCCAGTTCGACGGCCTTCTCGATCAGCCAATCCATCTTGTCGCCACCGGCAATGCCTTGCGCGAGGGTGATGGCGTAGCGGGCCTCCGTGTCGGGCTGTGTGGCATCCGTAAGGCTGGCTGCGGCGTCGCGCTTGTTGATGGCGTCGAGCCGAGCACGAAATTCGTTGCCGGAGCCATCGAACAGGCAGACGTCATCGCCGACGGCCAGCCGCAGCACGTGGATGTGGCGCGTGACGGCCTCGGGCAGCGTGACGGTGATGTTGGGCGCAAGCGGCGTATCGACGAAAAAACGGGGAAGCCCCATTACAGCAATCCTTGTGGTGAATCGGTCAGGCGATCAGGCGATGGAGCGATCAGGCCGCCGCTGGGCGGCAGGCGAGGCCCCAGCGATAACCGTCGGGATCGCGCACGGCGGCGTAGCGCTCGCCCCAGAAGGCATCGTGCGGCGCCATGATGGACGCGGCGCCCTGGTCGAGCGCGTTCTGATACACGGTGTCGACGTCGTCGCAATACAGGTGGAAGCTTTGCGGGCATTCAAAGCCCGCGCCGGCCGGGGCTTTCGCGGTGGAGCCAAAGACGCCTTCGGGCGCAAACATCAGCATGAGCTGGCCCTGGTAGGTCATCTCGACGTGGATCGGGCGGCCATGGTCGTGCATTTCATCCTGCACATCAAAACCGAACGCGTTGCGATAGAAGGCGATGGCGGCCGATGCGTCGCGCACGGTCAGGTACGGGACAAGCCACGGGGTGTTGGCGGGGCGGGGGAAGCTCATGGCGGGCTCCTTCTTCGGCGCAATGCAGCCAGGGACGAGTAGTGTAGAGCGCCCGCCACGCCACAATCAAAAAGAAATCAAAACACCTCGCTTGCCGGGGGCTGGTTGCGCGCCCGGCCGCCGCTGCGCGCAACTTCATCGACGAGCCACTGGCGGAACAATGCAAAGCCCGCGTGCTCCGCCGCCTGGTGTGGATGGATCAGGTAGTACGACAGGCGCAAAGAGGCTTCGGTCGCCAGCGGCCGCATGAGGCGTCCGGCGGCGATGTCGTATTCGACGAGGATGCCCTGGCCGAGTGCGACGCCCTGGCCGTCAATGGCCGCTTGCAGCGCCATCAGGGCTTCAGAGAAGGCCGGCCCGCGTGTGGCATCGATGTGGGGCACACCGACCTCGTCGAGCCATTGCCGCCACGTCGGATGGTGCGCCAGATGGCGGCCGCCGCGCTCATGCAGCAGCGTTTGAGTGGCGAGGTCCTGCGGCATGCGGATGGCGGCCTGCAGCGTGGCGTTGCATACCGGAAAGAAATCAGTGGAGGTGAACCACTCGACGCGCAGGTTGGGCGCGTTGACTTGCCGGTCGTCGATGCACAGATCGAACTGGCCGTGGTCTTGCACGTCGGCGGTCGAGACTTCGACACGCACGTGCGGGTGCTGGTTGAAGAACCGATACAGCCGCGGCACCAGCCATTTTGCGCCGAAGGTTGGCGGCACAGCCACGCGCAGCGGCGCATCGGCGGTGTCCATCAACAGGTCGGTGGCTTGTTCGAGCGCACGCAGCGCGTCGCGCACGCGAGGGAGGTAGTTGTCGCCGGCGTCTGTCAGCGTGAGCTGGTTGTTGCGGCGCGCGAAGAGCTTTTTACCTAGATGATCTTCGAGCTGCTTGATCTGGTGGCTGACAGCGGCGTTGGTCACGCAAAGCTCGTCCGCAGCGCGGCTAAAGCTCAAATGGCGGCCCGCGACTTCAAAGACGCGCAATGCATTGAGGGGAGGGAGGCGCCGTGGCATGCGTTCTCGTTAAGAAAAATTTAACGTCCAACGAAGAATTTGTAGTTTGCCACGTTAAGGGCGGCCCGACTACAAATGCGCCTGGGGACGGTGACGATGCTTGGTGTGTGCCTCCAGCGATCTCAAACCACGCGACGCACCGGACCCCGCCTACAAAAACATTTCAGGAGACGTCATGAATCGAACCACCGCTGTTCGCGGGATGCTGGCGTGCGGCCTTGCGCTCGCTGGCTGGACCGCTCCCGCCCTCGCACAAACCAACGTCACGCTGTACGGCCGCGTCGCCAGCGGCATCGACTACCAGAACAACGTCGCCCCCACCGCGACCTCGCCAGGCGGCAGCCTCTGGCGCGCCGCCGACAACCAGTGGGGCACGAGCATGTTCGGGTTCATGGGCAAGGAGGATCTGGGCGGTGGCCTGCAGGCGGTCTTCCGGCTCGAATCCGGCTTCGGCGCAGCCCAGGGCAAAACCAACGGCGATGCGCTCTTCAACCGCCGTTCGTACGTCGGCCTGTCCAGCCCGACCTGGGGCACGTTGACGGCCGGCAAGAACCTCTTCATCAGCAACGACGTCTGGTTCCTGGACCCGACCGGCCAGCAGTTCATCGGCTCGGCCACGCTGGTGCGCGGGCGCAACTGGCCGGGCGCGAACAACATCGTCGAATATCAAAGCCCGACCTGGGGCGGCTTCCAGATCGGCCTGCAGACCGGCCTGGGCGAACAACCGGGTTCGTTCACGAACAGCCGTCGCGATGGCGTGTCCGCTGTCTACACGGCCGGCCCGCTGGAAGTGCGCGCGATCTACGACGTGATCCGCGACGGCAACGGCAAGTTCAGCGACATCTTCAACTTCTCGAAGGAAGCGACGATCGGCGGTACGTACACCATCGGCAAGGCGAAGCTGTTTGCTGCGTATGAAAACCTGTCGGCTCCGGATGCGGCAGCGGGCGCTCCGACCAAGGCCAATCATTACTGGCTGGGCATCAACTACGAAGTCACGCCGGCGCTGACGCTGATCGGCGCGGCGTACCGCGTCAACGTCAACCACGGCGGCGGCAACGCCAATCTGTTCATGGCGGGTGCCAACTACAACCTGTCCAAGCGCACGATGCTGTACGCGAGCGTGGGTACGGTGCAGAACAGCGCCACCGCCAATTTCTCGGTGGAGGCGACCAACAACAATCCGGCGCCGGGTAAGAACCAACTGGGTGCCTACACCGGTATCGTTCACTCGTTCTAAAAAAACCGCTCATGATCCTGCTGCGCTTTCCAAGTCAATCGCGGGCCGCTCGTTGCGGATCATGAAACGGTTTTAACCCCCGGGTCCGACCCACGTCACACCAAGCAATGCCACGCATGAACATCCTCACCATCGATACCGGTACCACCAACACACGCGTTACGGTCTGGCGCGATGACGTTGCGCTTTGCCAGGCTGCGCGCCAGGTTGGCGTGCGCGACACCGCCATCACCGGCAACCGGACGACGCTGCAGCGCGGCGTGCAAGACACGATTGAAGCTGCGCTGCAAAAGGCCGGGTTCGGCATGAGCCAGGTCGACTTGGTGCTGGCGTCCGGCATGATTACCTCAAACGTCGGCCTGCACGAAGTCCCGCACCTGATGGCGCCGGCCGGCCTGCGCGACTTGGCGGCGGGGATGGTGCAGGCGACCATCCCCGAGGTGTGTGCCCAGCCAATCTGGTTTGTGCCGGGCGTGCGCAATCCGGTGGACAACCTTGGTCTGCACAACATCGAGTCGATGGACATGATGCGCGGCGAAGAGGTCGAGACCATGGGGTTGGTTTCGCGCCTCGGCATCACAGAGCCGGCGGTGATCGTGCTGCCGGGTTCGCACTCGAAGTTTGTGCATCTGGACGCGGATCAGCGCATCACCGGCTGTGTGACGACGCTGGCCGGCGAGCTGCTCCACGTGATCACGCACAACACCATCCTGGCCGACGCGCTCGACTCCGACTTTGCCACCGAGGTCGATCCGGAAATGTTGCTGTCCGGCGCGCGCAGCGCCAGCAGCATCGGACTGGGGCGTGCCTGTTTCATGGTGCGCACGCTGGGTCAGTTCACGATCTACGAGCGCAATGCGCGGGCCAACTTCCTGCTGGGCGCCGTGCTGGGCGCGGATCTGCTCACGCTCAAGAACAGCAGCGCGATCCGCATGAATCCGGGCACGCAGTTCGTCATCACGGGCAAGCCGCTGCTGCGCGAAGCGCTCGCCGTGCTGGTCTCAGACGACGATTTCTTCTCGGGCAAGGTCACCGTCACGAGCAGTGAACAGCAGGAGCACCTGGCCGGCAGCGGCGCGATCGCCATCGCACGCGAGCGCGGCTTGGTCAAAACCTTGAAGGTGGCGTAAGCCCGACGCCCACGCCATCCCATCTTTCATCCAACGCAGAACAGATGCCGCAAAGACGGCATCGCAAGGAGACAACATGCAACAACAACGACGCGGGACATTCAAGGCCATTGCTGCCGCCACGCTGTTTGCCATGGCCGGCGGCCTCTCGGTGTTTGCCCATGCAGCCGATGACGTGAAGATCGGCTTCCTGGTCAAGCAGCCCGAAGAGCCGTGGTTCCAGGACGAATGGAAGTTCGCAGACCAGGCCGCCAAGGAAAAGGGCTTCAAGCTGGTGAAGATCGGCGTGCCCAGCGGCGGTGAAGTGCTGACGGCCATTGACAACCTGGGCGCGCAGCATGCGCAGGGTTTCGTGATCTGCGTGCCCGACGTGAAGCTCGGACCGGCAGTCGTGGCCAAGGCCAAGCAGAACAACCTCAAGCTGATGACGGTGGATGACCGCCTGGTCGACGGTGCTGGCAAGCCGATCGAGTCGGTGCCGCACATGGGCATCTCGGCCACGAAGATCGGCGAACAGGTGGGCGACGCCATCGCGCAGGAAATGAAGAAGCGCGGCTGGAATCTGTCGGAAGTCGGTGCCATCCGTATTGCGTATGACCAACTGCCGACTGCCAAGGAGCGCACCGACGGCGCAGTCGCAGCGCTCACCAAAGCGGGTTTCCCGGCCGCCAACGTGCTGACCAGCCCGCAGGCCAAGACGGATACCGAAGCCGCCTTCAACGCCGCCAACATCACCCTGACCAAGAACCCGAAGTTCAAGCACTGGATTGCCTTCGGCCTGAATGACGAAGCCGTGCTGGGCGCCGTGCGCGCAGCGGAAGGCCACGGCGTGAAGCCGGCAGACATCATCGGTGTGGGCATCGGCGGCAGCCAGTCGGCGCTCAATGAGTTTGCCAAGCCCGAGAAGACCGGCTTCTTCGGCACCGTGCTGATCAGCCCGAAGCGTCATGGCTATGAAACCTCGCTCAACATGTACGAGTGGATCAAGAACAACAAGGCGCCGGACCCGCTGATCCTGACCAGCGGCCGCCTGATGACGCGCGACAACGAAAAGGCCGTCCGCCAAGAGATGGGTTTGTGATCTTGCGGACAACGTTGTTGAAGGAGACTTGCCATGTCGGCGTTTCTTGAGTTTCGTGGCATCAGCAAGGTGTTTCCGGGTGTGCGGGCGCTGTCCGATGTGTCGTTTGGCATCGAATGCGGCCGCGTGCACGGCTTGCTGGGCGAGAACGGCGCGGGCAAGTCGACGCTGTTGAAGATCCTGGGCGGCGACTATCAGCCCGATGGCGGTCAGATCGTCGTCGAGGGAAAGCCGACGGCGTTCCTGACCACGCGGGCAGCGCTGGATGCGGGCATTGCCGTCATCCACCAGGAGCTGCAGACGGTGCCCGAGCTGACGGTGATGGACAACCTGCTGCTCGGCCACCTGCCGGCCAGCGGCGGGTTCATCCGCCAGCGCGAGGCGATGGCCTGGACGCGCGAGCAGCTGGGCCGCATCGGTGTCGACCTGGACCCGCGCGCCAGGCTGAAGCACCTGTCGATCGGCCAGCGCCAGATGGTCGAGATCTGCAAGGCGATTCTGCGCGATGCGCGCGTGATTGCGCTGGACGAGCCGACGAGTTCGCTGTCGATCCGCGAGACCGACATCCTGTTCCGTCTCGTGAAAGACCTGCGTGCGCAGGGCCGGGCGCTGATCTACATCTCGCACCGGCTCGATGAGATTTTCGAGCTGTGCGATGGCTGCACGATCTTCCGCGATGGCCGCAAGGTGGCGGATTTCCCATCGATGGCCAACGTTACGCGCGACGAGCTGGTAGCGCAGATGGTCGGCCGCCAGATCGACGACATCTTCGATTACCGCGCGCGCCCGCTCGGCGACGTGCGCTTGCAGGTGGATGGTCTGGTGGGCCCGAAGCTGGCCGAGCCGGCAAGCCTGTCCGTGCGCCGCGGCGAGATCGTTGGCCTGTTCGGGCTGGTGGGCGCGGGGCGGTCGGAACTGGCCCGACTGATCTACGGGGCCGATCGCAAGACGGCGGGCAGCATCACGCTCGATGGCGCGCCGATCCGCATCCGCGATGTGGCCGACGCCATCCGCCAGGGCATCGTGCTGTGCCCGGAAGATCGCAAGGAAGAGGGCATTATCGGCTGCCGCTCGGTGTCGGAAAACATCAACATCAGCTGCCGGCGCAACCAGCGCCGCTTCGGCCTGTTCGTCAATGACAGGCAGGAAGCGAAGACGGCCGACCACTACATCACGCGCCTGCGCATCAAGACGCCCAACCGGGAGCAGCCGATCCGCCTGCTGTCGGGCGGCAACCAGCAGAAGGCCATCCTGGCGCGCTGGCTGGCCGAAGACGACATGCGTGTGCTGATCATCGACGAGCCCACGCGCGGCATCGACGTCGGTGCCAAGAACGAGATCTACCAGGTGCTGTACGAACTGGCCGAACGTGGCGTGGCCGTGCTGATGATTTCCAGCGAATTGCCGGAAATCCTCGGTGTCGCCGATCGCGTGCTCGTGATGAGCGAAGGCCGCATCGCCGGCGAACTGCCGCGCGAGCAGGCCAATGAGCAGGCAGTGCTCAAGCTCGCGCTACGCCCTGAATCTGCGCCGCTGCCATCTGCGCCCATGCCGCCGTTGGCCGCCTGAGAACCCCGGAGTCCAAGATGTCCCAGTCTCAACCCCTGCAACATTCCGATGCGCTCGCCGCATCGGCACGCTCTGCCATGAACAAGACGCGCCTACTTCGCCTGCTGGACGATTTCAGCCTGCCGCTGATCTTCGCCATCCTCTTTGCCGCGCTGTCGTTCTCGGTCGAGTATTTCTTCTCGTGGCAGAACATGGTCGGCCTTGCGTTGTCCGTCTCGCAGATCGGCATGGTTGCCTGCACGATGATGTTCTGCCTGGCGTCGCGTGATTTCGATCTGTCGATCGGCTCCACGGTGGCGTTTGCCGGCGTGCTGTGCGCGATGATCATCAACGCCACCGGCAGCATTGCACTTGGCATCGGCGGCAGCCTGGTGGCGGGCGCGATCATCGGTGGCGTCAACGGTTTCGTGATCGCCAAGCTGAGGATCAACGCGCTCATCACCACGCTGGCCACGATGGAAATCGTGCGCGGCCTCGCCTTCATTGCCTCGCATGGGCAGGCGGTGGGCGTGTCCGACATGGATTTCTTCGACCTGGGCAACACCATCGTCTTTGGCGTGCCGACGCCGGTGTGGGTGGCGGCGCTGTGCTTCGTGGTGTTTGGCGTGCTGCTCAACAAGACGATCTACGGCCGCAATACGCTGGCGATTGGCGGCAATCCGGAAGCGGCACGGCTGGCGGGCGTGAACGTCAACATGACGCGCATCGTCATCTTCCTGATCCAGGGCGTGATTGCTGCGCTGGCCGGCGTGATTCTGGCGGCGCGCATCACCAGCGGCCAGCCGAATGCGGCGCAAGGCTTTGAACTGAACGTGATCTCGGCCTGCGTGCTGGGCGGCGTTTCGCTGCTCGGTGGCCGCGCCACGATCAGCGGGGTGCTGGTCGGCGTATTGATCATGGGCACCGTGCAGAACGCCATGAACCTGCTGAATATCGACGCGTTCTACCAGTACCTGGTGCGCGGCGCGATTCTGCTGGCAGCGGTGCTGGTCGACCAGTTGAAGAACCGCGGCGGCCGTGAGTGAGGCTACGCAGATGACAACCGCAACCACGCTCTCCGATCTGCGCTGCACGCTGGGCGAAGGCATTGTCTGGGACGACGCCCAGCGCCTGCTCTGGTGGACGGACATCCAGGAATCGCTGCTGTGGCAGCATGATCCGGCGACGGGGCAGGAGCGCCAATGGCCGCTGCCGCAACGCGTGGGCTCTTTCGTGCTGACGGACGAACCCGGCGTGCTGATCCTCGGCCTCGCCAAGAACATTGCCCGCTTCGACACGCGCACCAGCGCGCTTACGCTGCTGGCCGACGTCGAGCCCGACAACCCGACCACGCGCGTCAATGATGGCCGTGCAGATCGCTTTGGCAACTACGTCTTCGGCACCATGCACGAAGGCGGCTCGGAACCCACCGGCAGCTTTTATCGCTTCACGCCGATGGGCACGCTGCAACGTCTGGCGCTGCCGCACATCGCCATCGCCAACAGCATCGCCTTCAGCCCCGACGGCGAGATCATGTATTGGTGCGATACCAACAGCCGGCGCATCCACGCATGCGATTACGACGGGCAGACCGGCGCAGTCGCCAATATTCGCGTCTTCGCCGATCTGCGCGACCAGGATGCCGATGGCGCGCACAAGGGCTCGCCCGATGGCTCCACCGTCGACGCAGACGGCTGCCTGTGGAATGCAGAGTGGGGCGGCAACCGCCTGACACGATACGCGCCGGATGGGCGCGTGCTGGCGCGCATGTCCGTGCCGGCCTCGCAGCCCACGTGCCCGGTATTTGGCGGCGAGGCGCTCGACACGCTGTATCTGACGACGGCGCGCGACGGTTTGTCGGCGCACCGCCTGGCAGAAGACGTAAACGCCGGCGCGACGCTGCAGCTTGCCGTACCTAACGTACGAGGATTGCCGGAGGGCCGGTTCGGCCATGCCTACGTTGCGGCTTGAAAACGGCGTGCTACGCGCCGAGGTGCTCCCCGAGGCGGGTGGCGGGTTGCTGCGTTTCGATCTATTGCGCGATGGCGATGTCACAGCCATCTTCCGGCCGGGCGAAGCAGACGCTGCACTGCGCGATCCGAGAACGCTGGCCTGCTATCCGCTGGTGCCATGGTCCAACCGCATCGGCGGCGGGCGCTTCCCGTTCCAGGGGCAGACCATCGAAGTGCCGCGAACGCGTGACGACGAACCGTATCCGCTGCATGGTCATGGCTGGCTGATGCCGTGGCATGCAGTGTCGCAAACAGATGCCTCCGTTGAACTCGCTGCGGTGGTCGAGCAGGGGCGCCCATTCCGCTATCAGGCGGTGCAGCGCTACACGCTGATGAGGAACACGTTGCAGATCGTGCTGACGGTACGCAACGAAGGCGCGCCGCTGCCATTCGGGCTGGGCGTGCATCCGTTCTTTCCGCGCACGCCCGATGTTCGGTTGCGTGCTGGCGCAACGGCCATGTGGCAATCCGCACCGGACTATCTGCCAACGGTCTTGCAGGCGCTCTCTTCGGAGGCAGACTTTCGCGAGCTTCGGATGCTGGAGACCAACGCCGCCATCAATCACAGCTTTGAAGGCTGGGACGGCCGCGCCGAGATCGTCTGGCCCAGCCGCCGCACGTCTGTGCAAATTGCCGCCGACACCTCGCGCTATGTGCTTTACACACCGGTCGCGTACGACTTCTTTTGCTTCGAGCCGGTTGACCACGCGATCAATGCGCACAACCTGCCTGGCTCGTCGTGCGCTCAGCAAGACCACGGCCTGACCATCCTCGGCCCCGGCCAAAGCCTGCAGCGCAGCTATCAATTCACCGTGAATGGTTTTGACGCATGACCGCTTCTCAGACGTCTTTTCCGCCGCGTCTCGCAGGCAAGGTCGCCCTGGTGACGGGCGCCACGCAAGGCATTGGTGGTGCGATTGCCAAGCTGTTCGCGCAGCACGGCGCACGCGTGATCGTCAACGCGTTGGTGCGTGACGAGCGCGCCGAGGCTTTTGCCGCCGAAATTAGCAACAGCGTCGGCAATGACGACAACATCCTCCTCGTACAAGCCGACGTGCGCGACCGTGCGCAGATCGACGCGATGGTCGCCGCAGGTGTCGAGCGCTTTGGCGGGATTGACGTGCTGGTCAACAACGCCGGCATCAACGTGTTTGCCGATCCGCTCAAGTTGAGCGAGGACGACTGGGCGCGCTGCCTTTCCGTCGATCTGGAAGGCGCGTGGCACTGCGCGCGTGCCGTGCTGCCGCACATGCTGGCGCGGGGGGCGGGCAGCATCGTCAACATCGCCTCGGTGCATGGGCACAAGATCATTCCGGGCGCGTTTCCGTATCCGGTGGCCAAGCATGGGCTGATCGGGCTCACGCGGGCGTTGGGCATTGAATATGCGGCGCGTGGTGTCCGCGTGAATTCGATTTCGCCGGGACTGATTCTCACGCCGATTGCCGAGGCCGGCTTTGCCGCCGCGCCTGACCCCGAAGCCGAACGCTGCCGCCAGGCCGAGCTGCTGCCGTGCAAGCGCATCGGCGAGCCCGAAGAGGTGGCCTACACCGCGCTGTTCCTCGCCTCCGACGAGGCGCGCTTCATCAACGCGACCGACATCCTGATCGATGGCGGGCGCTCGCAGCTCTATCACGAATGACCTGGACAACCCACCTTCCGCTGATCGCCATCCTGCGCGGCATCCGGCCTGACGAGGTGCTCGCGCACACGCAGGCGCTGGTCGATGCCGGTTTCGACGCCATCGAAATTCCGCTGAACTCGCCCGACTGGGCGCAGAGCGTGCAGCTCGCCGCGCGTGCTTTTGGCGACCGGGCGCTGATTGGTGCGGGCACCGTGCTGCGCCCCGAAGACGTTGACCTGATGGTCGCGGCCGGCGGCAAGCTGGTCGTCACGCCCAACACGCATGCGCCGGTGATTCGCGCCGCTGCCCACGCGGGCCTCGTCACCTGCATTGGCTGCATGACTGCCACCGAAGCGTTTGCCGCGCTCGATGCGGGCGCGCAGGCGCTGAAGATTTTCCCGGCCGGCGCGCTCGGCCCCGGCTACGTGCGCGCGCTCAAGGCCGTGCTGCCCGCCGAGGTGCCGGTGTTTGCCGTCGGCAGCATCACGCCGGAGAACCTCGCCGATTACCTTGCCGCCGGCTGCATCGGCGCAGGCCTCGGCAGCGACCTGTATCGCCCGGGCCAGCCTGTCGAGCGCACCGCCGAACGTGCGCGCGCCTTTGTCGCCGCCTACCGCGCCGCCCAATCTGTCCGCACCTGAACGCACCTGAACGCACCATCGATTCGATCCATGAAAATCACCCGCCTGACCACGTACCGCCTGCCTCCGCGCTGGATGTTCCTGAAAGTCGAGACCGACGAGGGCGTCACCGGCTGGGGCGAACCCGTCATCGAAGGCCGTGCGCGCACGGTGGAGGCGGCGGTGCACGAGCTGTCCGACTACCTCGTCGGCCAAGACCCGAGCCGCATCAACGACCTCTGGCAGACCATGTACCGCGCCGGCTTCTACCGCGGCGGGCCGATCCTGATGAGCGCCATCGCCGGCATCGACCAGGCGTTGTGGGACATCAAGGGCAAGGTGCTGGGCGTGCCGGTATACGAACTGCTCGGCGGCCTCGTGCGCGACAAGATGCGCACCTACAGCTGGGTCGGCGGCGACCGTCCGGCCGACGTAATTGCGGGCATGAAGGCGCTGCAGGCCGGCGGCTTCGATCACTTCAAGCTCAACGGCTGCGAAGAGATGGGCATCATCGACACGTCCCGCGCGGTGGACGCGGCGGTCGCCAAGGTTGCCGAGATTCGCTCGGCGTTCGGCAACACCGTCGAATTCGGGCTCGATTTTCACGGTCGCGTTTCTGCGCCGATGGCCAAGGTGCTGATCAAGGAGCTGGAGCCGTATCGCCCGCTCTTTATCGAGGAACCGGTGCTGGCCGAGCAGGCAGAAACCTACGCCCGCCTAGCCGCCCACACCCATCTGCCCATCGCTGCCGGCGAGCGCATGTTCTCGCGCTTCGATTTCAAGCGCGTGCTGGAAGCGGGTGGGGTATCGATCCTGCAGCCGGACCTGTCCCACGCTGGCGGCATTACTGAATGCGTGAAGATCGCCGCCATGGCCGAGGCCTACGATGTGGCGTTGGCGCCGCATTGCCCCCTGGGCCCCATCGCGCTGGCCGCGTGCCTGCACGTGGATTTCGTCAGCTGGAACGCCACGTTGCAGGAACAGAGCATGGGCATCCATTACAACAAGGGCGCCGAACTGCTCGATTACGTGCGAAACAAGGCCGATTTCGCGCTGGAAGGGGGCTATATCCGCCCGCCGCGCCTGCCCGGCCTGGGCGTGGACATCGACGAGGCGCTGGTCATCGAACGGAGCAAGGAAGCCCCCGACTGGCGCAACCCGGTGTGGCGCCATGCCGACGGTTCCGTCGCGGAGTGGTAAGCCGGGCGGGGGAGGGGACGTCGTAGCACGTTTTACTGACCGCGATCACCCCAGCCGGGTCATTCCCGTCTGGTAAAATCGCGGTTTTCCCGCCTATCTCCTGCCGCAGGTTCGCATGACCGCCCCCGCCCTCCACTCGAATACCACCCAGCCTACCCAGTTGATGGCCAGCGCCATTCGCGTGCTTGCCATGGACGCCGTCCAGCAAGCCAATTCGGGCCACCCCGGCGCGCCGATGGGCATGGCGGATATCGCCGTGGCACTGTGGAGCCGCCACCTGCGCCACAACCCGTTGAACCCGCGCTGGCCGGACCGCGACCGCTTCGTGCTGTCCAACGGCCACGGCTCGATGCTGATCTACGCGCTGCTGCACCTGACCGGCTACGACCTGCCGATGTCGGAGCTGAAGAACTTCCGCCAGCTGCACAGCAAGACCGCCGGCCACCCGGAATACGGCATCACCCCGGGCGTGGAAACCACCACCGGCCCGCTCGGCCAGGGCATCACCAACGCCGTCGGCATGGCCCTTGCTGAGCGTCTGCTGGGCCAGGAATTCAATCGCCCGGGCTTTGACATCGTCAATCATCACACCTACGTCTTCCTGGGCGACGGCTGCCTGATGGAAGGCATCAGCCACGAGGCATGCTCGCTGGCCGGCACGCTCAAGCTGAACAAGCTGATCGCGCTGTGGGACGACAACGGCATCTCGATCGACGGCGACGTTGTCCACTGGTTCAACGACGACACCCCGAAGCGCTTCGAAGCGTACGGCTGGAACGTGATCCGCGCCGTGGATGGCCACAGCGTTGACGCCGTTGACGCCGCCATTGCCGAAGCCAAGAAGTCGGACAAACCGACCCTGATCTGCTGCCGCACGCTCATCGGCAAGGGCGCGCCCAACAAGGAAGGCGGTCACGATGTGCACGGCGCCCCCCTGGGCGGCGTTGAAATCGCTGCCGCGCGCGAAGCGCTGGCCTGGCCGCACGCCCCGTTTGAAGTGCCGCAAGCCGTGTACGACGCGTGGGATGCGAAGGGTCAGGGCCAAGCACTGGAAAAGGCCTGGAACGCGCTGTTCGATGCGTACTCCGAGCGCCACCCGGCCGAAGCCGAGCAATTCGAGCGCCGCATGCGTGGTGAACTGCCGGAAGCCTTCGAAAAGGCCGTCGCCGAGTTCATCGAGAAGTGCGAGCAGAAGGCCGAGACCATTGCCACGCGCAAGGCCAGCCAGAACACGCTCGAAGCCTATGGCCCGGTGCTGGGCGAGTTGCTGGGCGGCTCGGCCGACCTGACCGGCTCGAACCTGACCAACTGGAGCGGCAGCAAAGCCGTGCGTGTGGATGCCTGGGGCAACCACATCAACTACGGCGTGCGCGAGTTCGGTATGAGCGCCATCATGAACGGCATCGCGCTGCACGGCGGCTACATTCCGTACGGCGGCACGTTCCTGACGTTCTCCGACTACAGCCGCAACGCGCTGCGCATGGCCGCGCTGATGAAGATCCGCTCGATCTTCGTCTTCACGCACGATTCCATCGGCCTGGGCGAAGACGGCCCGACGCACCAGTCGATCGAGCACGTTGCCAGCCTGCGCCTGATCCCCAACATGGATGTCTGGCGCACCGCCGACACTACCGAAACCGCCGTCGCATGGGCCGCCGCCATCGAGCGCCAGAACGGCCCGAGCTGCCTGATCTTCAGCCGCCAGAACCTGCCGTTCCAGGCGCGCAATCCGGCCACGCGCGAGGCCATCGCCCGCGGCGGCTACGTGCTCCGCGATGCCGCCAACGGCAAGCCGGACGTGGTCATCATCGCCACCGGCTCCGAAGTCGGCCTGGCGGTCGGTGCAGCAGATCAACTCGCTGCCGAGGGTATCCACGCGCGCGTGGTGTCGGTGCCGGCCACCACCGTGTTCGACAAGCAAGACTCCGCTTACAAGGCCAGCGTGCTGCCATCCGGCGTGCCGCGTATCGCGGTCGAAGCGGGTGTGACCGATTTCTGGTGGAAGTACCAGGTACAAGCCGTGGTCGGTATCGACACGTTCGGTGAATCCGCCCCGGCGGGCGTGCTGTTCAAGCACTTCGGCTTTACCGTCGAGAACGTCGTGAACACCGCCAAGAGCGTCATTGCTTAACTGAATTTGCGTACGCGGCACCCACGAGGTGCCGCGCTGGTTTTTATCGCATCGTCGATTTCTTTTCTGCTATCAGGAGACTGACCATGACCATCAAGATCGGCATCAACGGCTTCGGCCGCATCGGACGCATGGTGTTCCGCGCCGCCGCCGCCAACTTCAAGGACATCGAAGTTGTTGCCATCAACGACCTGCTCGAACCCGACTACCTGGCGTACATGCTGAAGTACGACTCGGTACACGGCCGCTTCGACGGTGAAGTGTCGGTCGACGGCAACACGCTCGTCGTCAACGGCAAGAAGATCCGCCTGACCGCCGTGAAGGATCCGGCTGAGCTGAAGTGGGGCGAAGTCGGCGCCGACGTGGTGATCGAATCGACCGGCATCTTCCTGACCAAGGAAGGCGCGCAAAAGCACATCGACGCGGGCGCCAAGAAGGTGATCATGTCGGCCCCGTCCAAGGACGACACCCCGATGTTCGTGTACGGCGTGAACCACGAAACGTACAAGGGCGAGGCCATCATCTCCAACGCTTCGTGCACGACCAACTGCCTGGCACCGGTTGCCAAGGTGCTGAACGACAAGTGGGGCATCAAGCGCGGCCTGATGACTACCGTGCACGCTGCCACTGCCACGCAGAAGACCGTTGACGGCCCGTCCAACAAGGACTGGCGCGGCGGCCGCGGCATCCTGGAAAACATCATCCCGTCGTCCACCGGCGCCGCCAAGGCCGTCGGCGTGGTGATCCCGCAGCTGAACAAGAAGCTGACCGGCATGTCGTTCCGCGTGCCGACGTCGGACGTGTCGGTCGTTGACCTGACCGTCGAGCTGGAAAGCGCTGCCACGTACGCTGAAATCTGCGCCGAAATGAAGGCACAAAGCGAAGGCGCGCTGAAGGGCGTGCTGGGCTACACCGAAGACAAGGTCGTCGCTACGGATTTCCGCGGCGATGCACGCACCTCGATTTTCGACGCCGAAGCCGGCATCGCACTGGACGGCACGTTTATCAAGGTCGTGAGCTGGTACGACAACGAGTGGGGTTACTCGAACAAGTGCCTGGAAATGGCGCGCGTGGTCGGCAAGTAATCCTGCTTAACGGCCCGGAAGAACGCGCCTTCGGGCGCGTTTTTTCCTAGACAGGCGAAGCGGAGGAGTCGTCACGGCCACACGGCGCTTATCGGGGGCCTGCTCGACGTTTGTTACCGACCGGAAAGAAAACGTTTGCGGATGCGCAAATTTTGAATTCGGGCTACAGGAATTCGCTTTGAAAATCGGGTTGCAGTCCGTACACTGAACAATTACTACATTGTGATGTGGCGGGCTTTTACGTCACGTCCGGCCCATTGCCTTGGCAATGGTTGCCTTTCCAGTTTTCCAACGTGTTCGAGCCAAGGCGTCCCATGGTCAACGTCGATACCAAGCTGCTGGTGATTTTTGTTGAGCTGCTCAGCAAGCGCAACGCCACCTACGTGGCTGAAAAGATGCACATGACCGCACCGGCTGTCTCGCATTCGCTGGGCCGCTTGCGCGAAATTTTCGACGATCCCCTCTTTATCCGTGTCCCGCACGGCCTGACGCCGACGCCCAAGGCGCTCGAACTGGGTCCCAAAGTGCGTGAGATGCTCGACCTGTGGGCCGCCATCAACGAGGGCGATATCGCCACGTTTGACCCGGCCGAAGCCACCGGCACGTTCAACGTCAGCTTTGCCGGCACGTTGGGGGATGCGCTGTTCGATCGCTTCCTGCTGCGCATCAAGCGTCTGGCGCCGGCATTGCAGGTGCGCCTGACTGAGTCGTCTTCGTGGGAAGCCGATGTGGCGGCCATGCGTGCGAACGAGCTGGACCTGGCGTTCTCGCCGTTCCCCACGCGCCACCCCGAGATCATGGAAGAGGTCGTGACCTCCTTCAACATGTGGGTCTGCGCGCGCAAGGACCACCCGATCCTCGGGGATCGCTGCACGCTCGAGCAATACCTCGACTGCGAGCATATCTTCATCGCGCAGGGCAGCCCCGGCAGCCGCGTTGCGCCGTCGCTCATCCCGCTGGACTACGCCTTGCAGCAGCGCGGCCTCAAGCGCAACTCGACCATGACCGTGCATAGCTGGCGCACGCAGGGCGAAGTGGCCGCCCAGACCGACATGATCTTCACGGTCAACTCGCTGATGAAAGACATGGTCTGCAAGATGTACGACCTGAACGCGTTCCCGCTGCCCGCGGAGCTTGAAACCGTGCTGGGCCTGAACATGCTGTGGCACCGTAGCCGCAACACGCATCCGATGCTTGTGTGGGCGCGTCAGCTCTTCAAGCAGGTCGTAGCCGAATACACCGGGCAGGCGTCAGGCGCTCCGGCGCATCCGCCCATGCAGGCCAATGAGCACGGCAAGGCAGAAAAAGGCGGCCAGGGCGACGCAGAAAAGGAGGACGAGACGCGGCTGTCCGCCTGACATCCGCCATCTCGCCGCTCCAATGAAAAACGGCCGCAGACGATGCGGCCGTTTTCTTTTGCGATGTAACGCTTCAGCGCTTTGGTCGATGCGGGCAGGCTTCCTTCGTGCAATTGCCATAGAGCGACAGCGCGTGCTCCTGCAGCGCAAAGCCGCGCGCACGGGCGATGCTCTGCTGGCGCTGCTCGATCTCGGCATCGAAAAATTCTTCCACGCGGCCGCAATCGAGGCACACCAAGTGATCGTGGTGCTTGCCCTCGTTGAGTTCGTAGATGGCCTTGCCGGACTCGAAGTTGTTGCGTGACAGCAGGCCCGCCTGTTCGAACTGCGTCAGCACGCGATAGACCGTGGCCAGGCCAATGTCCATGTGCTCGGCGAGCAGGATGCGGTACACGTCTTCGGCGCTCATATGGCGCTCTTCGCTGGTCTGAAAGATCTCGAGGATCTTCAACCGCGGCACCGTGGCTTTCAGACCGATGTTCTTGAGGTCTGCAGGACTCGGCATGCGCCAGGCTCCCTAGAGTACAATGTTCGGATTCCAATCATAAGGGTTTTGGCGGCAAAAGTCCTATTGACGGGCATGCACGATGTGCCCAGCCGTCGCCGATTCCTCCCGTACCGGCATGTCCGGAACCGTTTGAAGGCCGATCGCTCATGACCTTTTCCTTTGCGCGCAGTCCTGTCCGTTTTACCCACGTCGCCCGTCGTGGCGGCCTGTTGGTGGGTGCCATGCTCGCTGCGTCGGCGTTGCTGGCCGGATGCGGCACCTATGACAGCACCACGCGCAAGATCGCCAATGCCATCACGCCGTATCGCATCGATATTGTGCAAGGCAATTTCGTCTCGCGCGAGCAAGCAGCGCAGCTCAAGGAAGGCATGACGCGCGACCAGGTGCGCTTCGTACTCGGCACGCCGCTGTTGACGGATATGTTCCATGCCAACCGCTGGGATTACATCTTCTCGTTCAAGCGTGGCAACACGGCCGTTGTGCAGGAACGCAAGCTGACCGTGTGGTTTGACGGCGATCGTCTCTCCAAGTGGGTGGGCGCTGATGAGCTGCCGTCCGAATCGGAGCTGATCTCCGAGATCGATGGCATCAAGCGCCCGAAGAAGGATGCCGCGCAAGCTGCCGCCGCTGCGGGCGCCGCTCCGGCAGCGCGCGCACCGTCGATTCCGTCGGCTGAAGTCACTGACCGCGTGCAGTCGACCACCGGTTCCAAAAACAACGTTGACGTGACGCTGCCGGAGCGCCGCACTGGCGGTGGTGGTACTGACACCAGCGTTCCGCCGCCGGCCACCCAATCGCAGTGAACGCCGTTAAGCGCGCATAGCCAGCGCGCCGGCATCACGACTTCGAGCGAGCGGCGGACGGGTTCCGCCGCTTGTGCGTTTTACAGACCGTTTTTCTTTTGCAGCTTTTCGCTTCCACCGACATGAAAATTGCGATTGCAGGCGCCTCGGGCCGCATGGGCCAGATGCTGATCGACACCGTACTACGCACGCCGGGCGTGACACTGGGCGCCGCGCTGGACCGCGCTGGCAGCGATGCCGTGGGACAGGACGCCGGCGCCAAGCTTGGCAAGACCACGGGCGTGATTGTGACCGACGACGTGCGTGCGGGGCTCTCGCAGGCCGACGTGTTGATCGATTTCACGCGTCCTGACGCGACGCTCAATCACCTGAATGTGGCGCGTGAACTGGGCACTGCCGTCGTGATCGGTACGACCGGTTTCACGGCAGAGCAGAAGGCCAGCTTCAAGACCTACGGTGAGTCGATCGGCGTGGTCTGGGCCCCGAACATGAGCGTGGGCGTGAATGCGACCTTCAAACTGATCGAAGTCGCCGCGAAGATCCTGGCGCAGGGCTACGACGTCGAGATCATCGAGGCGCACCACAAGCACAAGATTGACGCGCCGTCGGGCACCGCGCTCAAGATGGGCGAGATCGTAGCCGAGGCACAGGGCACCAAACTGGCCGATCGCGCGGTCTATGCCCGCGAAGGCGAGACCGGCCCGCGGGAGCTGGGCACCATCGGTTTTGCCACGGTGCGCGGCGGCGACATCGTAGGCGACCACACCGTGCTGTTTGCCGGTGACGGCGAGCGCATCGAGATCACGCATCGCTCCAACACGCGCCAGTCGTATGCCGAAGGTGCCGTACGCGCAGCGGTGTATGTGGCCGGCAAGAAAGGTTTGTACGACATGAACGACGTGCTCGGCTTGTAATCAGGCGGGTAGGAAAAGGCGCCGGCAAGCCCGTCCGGCGCCTTTTTTTCACTGCTCGCGATCGCCCGGATGGGGCGGGTGGCGACGGTATAATCGGGCCTTTTCCGTTATTCAATCCGGCTGCGCGCGTTGGTGGCGCGGCTGCAATCGCCCGGGGCACCCGGACGACCCATCACCATGCAAGACAAATACTCCCCGTCTGAAGTCGAACAGCAAGCGCAGCAACATTGGCAGGCCCTGGATGCCTACCGCGTGACCGAACACGCGCGCGCTGCTGACGGCTCGGACAAGCCCAAGTTCTACGCGTGCTCGATGCTGCCGTATCCGTCGGGCAAGCTGCATATGGGCCACGTGCGCAACTACACGATCAATGACGTGATGACGCGTCAGCTGCGCATGAAGGGGTACAACGTGCTGATGCCGATGGGCTGGGACGCCTTCGGCATGCCGGCGGAAAACGCCGCGCTCAACAACGGCGTGGCACCGGCTGCATGGACCTACGACAACATCGCTTACATGAAGAAGCAGATGCAGTCGATGGGTCTGGCGATCGACTGGTCGCGCGAAGTGGCGACGTGCAGCCCGGACTATTACCGCTGGAACCAGTGGCTGTTCCTGAAGATGCTCGAAAAGGGCATCGCCTACCGCAAGACCGGCACCGTCAACTGGGACCCGGTGGACCAGACCGTACTCGCCAACGAGCAGGTGATCGATGGGCGCGGCTGGCGCTCGGGCGCGATCGTGGAAAAGCGCGAGATCCCGATGTACTACCTGGGCATCACCAAGTATGCGCAGGAGCTGCTCTCCGACCTTGATCCGCTGGGCTGGCCGGAGCGTGTCAAGCTCATGCAGCAGAACTGGATCGGCAAGAGCGAGGGTGTGCGTTTTGCATTCCCGCACAACATTTCCGGTGACGACGGCAAGCTGATCAACGACGGCAAGCTGTACGTCTTCACAACGCGTGCCGACACCATCATGGGCGTGACCTTCTGCGCCGTGGCCGCTGAACACCCCATCGCTACGCACGCCGCTCAGACGAACCCGGCACTTGCGGCCTTCATCGAAGAGTGCAAGCACGGTAGCGTCATGGAAGCCGACATGGCCACCATGGAAAAGAAGGGCATGCCGACTGGCCTGACCGTCACGCACCCGCTCACGGGCGAATCCGTGCCGGTGTGGGTCGGCAACTACGTGCTGATGACCTACGGCGATGGCGCCGTGATGGGCGTGCCCGCGCACGACGAGCGCGACTTCGCCTTCGCCAACAAGTACAGGCTGCCCATCAAGCAAGTCATCGACGTGAAGGGGCAGTCGTACGACACGACCACCTGGGCCGATTGGTACGGCGACAAGGAACACGGCGTGCTGTTCCACAGCGGCAAGTACGACGGCCTGAATTATCAACAGGCTGTCGACGCCGTGGCTGCCGATCTGGCCGCACAAGGCCTGGGCGAGAAGAAGACCACCTGGCGCCTGCGCGACTGGGGCATCTCGCGTCAGCGCTACTGGGGCACGCCGATCCCGCTGATCCATTGCGAGAGCTGCGGCGTCGTGCCGGTGCCCGAACAGGATCTGCCGGTGCGCCTGCCCGAAGACCTCGTTCCGGATGGCACGGGCAACCCGCTGAACAAGGACCCGCGTTTCCTGGAATGCACGTGCCCGTCGTGCGGCAAGCCTGCGCGCCGCGAGACCGACACGATGGATACGTTCATCGATTCGTGCTGGTACTACATGCGCTATACGTGCCCGGACGGCGACACCATGGTCGACGCCCGCAACGATTACTGGATGCCGATGGATCAGTACATCGGCGGCATCGAGCACGCGATCCTGCACCTGCTGTACGCGCGCTTCTGGACCAAGGTCATGCGTGACCTGGGGCTGGTCAAGTTCGACGAGCCGTTCACCAACCTGCTCACGCAGGGCATGGTGCTCAACGAGACGTACTACCGCGAAGATGCCTCAGGCAAGAAGCAGTGGATCAACCCGGCCGATGTTGACGTGCAGACCGACGAGCGCGGTCGCCCGGTGGGAGCCACGCTCAAGGCCGACGGCCAGCCGGTGGTGATCGGCGGTGTGGAGAAGATGTCGAAGTCGAAGAACAACGGCATCGACCCGCAAGCGCTGATCGACCAATACGGTGCCGACACGGCGCGCCTGTTCACGATGTTCGCAGCGCCGCCCGAGCAACAGCTCGAGTGGAACGATGCCGGTGTGGAAGGCGCCTCGCGCTTCCTGCGCCGTCTGTGGAACTTTGGCGTGGCGCACGCTGATGCAATTCGCGCTGGTCACGGTAATGGCGTCGTGGCGGGTGCAACGGATGCCGATCGCGCGCTGCGCCGTGAGCTGTACACCGTGCTCAAGCAGGCCAACTACGACTACGAGCGTCTGCAGTACAACACCGTCGTCTCGGCGACGATGAAGATGCTCAACGCGCTGGAAGGCGCCAAGGACGCGGGTGCCGATGCGCGCCGCGAAGGCCTGGGGCTGCTGCTGCGCGTGCTGTATCCGGTGGTGCCGCACATCACCCACGTGCTGTGGACGGAACTGGGCTACGCCGGCGCGTATGGCGACTTGCTCGACGCCCCGTGGCCGCAGGTCGACGAAGGCGCGCTGGTGCAGAGCGAGATCGAACTCGTGCTGCAGGTCAACGGCAAGGTACGCGGCAGCATCATCGTCCCGGCCGATGCCGACCGTGCCGCCATCGAAGCGATTGCCGCCAAGGACGAAGCGGTTCAGAAATTTGCTGAAGGCAAGCCGCCCAAGAAGATCATCGTGGTGCCGGGCCGTCTGGTGAACGTGGTGGCCTGACCGGGCCATCCCACTCAAGGAACGCATGGTTATGTCGTTGTCCCGAGGTTTGTCCCGCCGCCGCTTTGGTCGCTCTGTCCTTGCCCTGGCGATCGCGCTGCCGACGCTGTCCGCCTGCGGCTTCCATATGCGGGGCAATACCGACTTCGCGTTCAAGCGGCTGTACATCAACCTGCCGCAGAACTCGCAGATGCGCGCGCAGCTGCGGCGGCTGATCGACAACGGCTCCGACACCGTGATCGTGTCGGACAAGAAAGACGCCGATGCGTTGCTCGACGTGCTGGCCGAAGACCGCGTGAAGACCATCTCGTCGCTCACGCCGCAAGGTGTGGTGCGCGAATACCGCATCACGTATCGCTTCCGCTTCCAGCTGCGCGATGCGCACGACAACCTGCTGATCCCCCCGTCGGAAATCACGCAGTTCCGCGATCTCTCGTATAACGAGACGCAGGTGCTCGCCAAGGACTACGAAGAAGCGGCGCTCTACCGCGACATGCAGGGCGATACGATTAATCAGCTCGTGCGGCGCCTCGGTGCCGTGAAGCTGCCGTCATAAGCGGCCGGCTGGTCATGCAACTGCGGCTCGACGCGCTCGAAGGGCACCTCAAGCAGGCCGGCGCCAAAGGTCTGGCGCCGCTGTATGTGGTGCACGGGGATGAGCACCTGCTCGCACTGGAAGCGGTCGATGCGCTGCGCCAGGCCGCACGCGCGCAGGGCTTTACCGAGCGCGAGGTGATGAGCGTCGAGCGCGGTTTTTCGTGGTCGCGCGTGACCGAGGCGCAGCAGTCGATGTCGCTGTTCGGGGATCGCAAGATCGTCGAGCTGCGCATTCCATCCGGTAAGCCCGGCAAGGATGGCGGTGAGGCATTGCGCGCATTGGCTGCAGGCACGCCGTCGGGCCCCGCCACCGATACCCTCACGCTGATCACGCTGCCGCGTTTGGACTTTGCGACCGCCAAGTCGGCGTGGTTTGCCGCGCTGGAAGGCGCCGGCGTGTCGATCAAGATCGATTCGGTAGACCGTACCAAGCTGCCCGGCTGGATTGGCGAGCGCCTCGCGCGCCAGCAGCAGCGTGTGGAGCCCGGTGAGCCTGGTCGACGCGCCCTGCAGTTCATTGCCGACCGTGTGGAAGGCAATCTGTTGGCCGCGCATCAGGAAATCCAGAAGCTTGGTCTGCTGCATCCTCCGGGCGTGCTGATGTTCGACGATGTGCACGATGCGGTGCTCAACGTGGCGCGCTACGACGTGTTCAAGCTGTCCGAAGCCATGCTGGCTGGAGATGTGCCGCGTCTGGTGCGCATGCTCGAAGGCTTGCGCGGCGAGGGCGAGGCCACGGTCCTGGTCCTCTGGACGTTGACGGAAGAAATTCGCGTATTATCAAAAATCGCCTCGGGCGCGGCCCAAGGCAAGCCGGTGGCGTCCATGCTGCGAGAACTCCGGGTGTGGGGGCCACGCGAGCGGCTGGTGCCGCAGGCGGCGCAGCGGCTGTCACAGCACGAGCTGGAGGGTGCGCTCTCCATGGCCGCCAAGCTGGATCGGCAGGTCAAGGGCTTGCGCGAACCATCGCTGCCGGCCGAGCCATGGGATGGCCTGCTGCAACTGGCGATGCGCATCGCGCGGCCGGGCAGCCTCCTGGTGCCGGCCTGATCCGCCTATCGGCGCAAGCCTCCGAATTGTCCTCACACTGAATTTGCCGGCAGCTCGCCGGTCGCGATCATCATGAAGCAGCTCGACGTGAACGAATACATGGCCCTGGTCGGCCGTCAGGCGCGCACCGCCTCGCGTGGCATGGCCCGGGCCGGCACAGCGCAAAAGAACCGCGCGCTGTTGCATATTGCGGCCGCCATCCGTCGCGATGCTGCCAAGCTCAAAGAAATCAACGCCCGAGACGTCGAGCGTGCCCGCGCCAACGGCCAGGATGCTGCCTTCATCGACCGCCTGACGCTCACCGACCGTGCCATCGATACCATGGCCACTGGCCTGGAGCAGATCGCCGCGCTGCCGGACCCCATTGGCGAGATCAGCAACATGAAGTTTCGTCCGACCGGCATCCAGGTCGGCCAGATGCGCGTGCCGCTTGGCGTGATCGGCATCATCTATGAGTCGCGTCCGAACGTGACGGTGGATGCCGCGGCGCTGTGCATCAAGTCAGGTAACGCGACCATTTTGCGCGGCGGCTCCGAGGCGATCGAATCGAATGGCGCGCTGGCGGCGCTCATCGAGGAAGGGCTGGCCGATGCCGGTTTGCCTGCCAACGCCGTGCAGGTGGTGGCCACCACAGACCGCGCGGCGGTCGGCAAGCTCATCACCATGACGGAGTATGTCGACGTGATTGTGCCGCGCGGTGGCAAGAGCCTGATCGCGCGCCTGATCGAAGAAGCCCGGGTGCCGATGATCAAGCACCTGGACGGCATCTGCCACGTCTACATTGACGCCGATGCGGACATCGAAAAGGCCGTGCGCGTGTGCGACAACGCCAAGACGCAGCGCTATGCGCCGTGCAACACGATGGAGACGCTGCTCGTGTCGCGCGATGTGGCTGCGCGGGTGTTGCCGCCGCTGGCGAAGATCTACCAGGACAAGGGCGTCGAACTGCGCGTGTGCCCAGCCACGCGCGCCACGCTGGAAGCCGTCGGCTTCGGCAATCTGAAGGACGCCATCGAGGCCGACTGGCACACCGAATACCTTGCGCCGATCCTGTCGATCCGCACCGTTGACGGCCTGGACGCCGCCATCGAGCACATCAACACCTACGGCTCCGCACACACCGATTCCATCATCACCGAGAACTATTCGACCGGCATGCGCTTCCTGCGCGAGGTCGATTCGGCCAGCGTGATGATCAACGCGTCCACGCGATTTGCCGATGGCTTCGAGTACGGCCTGGGCGCCGAGATCGGCATCTCAAACGACAAGCTCCACGCGCGTGGACCGGTCGGGTTGGAGGGGCTGACCTCGTTGAAGTACGTCGTGTTCGGGCACGGCGAGATCCGCTCCTGATATCGCTTGTTGCACGTTGAGCGCCACCGCGAGCGGCGCGCGATGTGTTTACCGTTCGCGCTTCACCATTCACGGGACTGTTCGCATGCTCTGGGTCAAAGCCTTTCACATCGTCTTCATTGCGTCGTGGTTTGCCGGGCTGTTCTATCTGCCGCGCATTTTCGTCAACCTGGCGATGGAAACCGAGCGAGCGGCCATCACGCGCCTGCTGATCATGGCGCGCAAGCTGTTCCGCTTCACGACCATGCTGGCGATTGTCGCGATCCTGCTTGGGCTGTGGCTGTTCCTGGGATATCGCATCGGACTGTATCCGCCTAATGGCTGGATGCACGCGAAGCTCGCACTGGTGCTCGTGACGATCGGATATCACCACGGTTGTGGCGTGCTACTGCGCAAGTTCGAGGCGGGCGCCAATAAGCGCTCCCACAAGTTCTACCGCTGGTTCAATGAACTGCCGGTGCTGTTGTTGCTGGCGATTACGATCCTGGTGGTCGTCAAGCCGTTCTGAGATCCCTGCAAAATGATTCTGACGGCCCAACCCCTCCTTGCCGTACGACTTGTACTGTCTGCGTCGGCGTTGAACCGTCAGAACCGCATCGCTTCATTTTGCAGCGATCTCTAACTATTTTGTTTTCCGATGGCAACTGCTTACTTCGCGCCATGCCCCCGTGGGCTAGAACAGGCGCTGGCCGATGAACTGGCCGAAATCGCCATCCGCCCCGAGGTGGATGAGCTGGCGGCGTTCGAGGTGGGCCGCACCGTGCCGGGTGGTGTGCACTTCTTCGGCACGCAGGGTGCGGCGTATGCCGTCAACCTGCACAGCCGCATCGCCAGCCGTGTGCTGATGCGCCTGGCTTCGCGCGGGTATCGCTCGGAAGACGACATCTACGCGCTGGCCGCCGCGCAGCGATGGGAGGATTACTTCACGCCCGACGAGATGATTCGTGTGGACGTGACGGCGCACAAATCGCCGTTGCAGAGCTTGAAGTTTGTCGGCTTGCGCGTGAAGGACGGGGTGTGTGACCGCTTCCGCCAACGCATGGGCGCGCGGCCCAGCGTCGATACGGTCTCCCCCGACGTGCGTATCTACGCGTACCTGACCGAGACCGACTGCACGATCTACCTCGACACCACCGGCGAGCCGCTCTTCAAGCGCGGCTGGCGCCAGGAAAAGGGCGAGGCACCGCTGAAGGAAAACCTCGCCGCGGGCATCCTGCGCCTGACGGGCTGGACGGGTGCTCACGGCATGCCGTTCTACGATCCGATGTGCGGCAGCGGCACGTTCCTCGTGGAAGCAGCGCAACGTGCGCTTGGCATTGCACCGGGTGGGCAACGCGCCTTCGCTTGCGAGTGGTTGCAGGACCACGACGCTAAATGCTTCAAGCGCCTGCGCGAAGCCGCTGCCGACGCGGCTGCCGCATCCATGCGCCGTACGCCGCCGCTGGTGGCCGGCGCCGATATTTCCACCGACATGCTCGCCTATGCCGCCGCCAACTGGCAGCGTGCCGGCCTGCCGGGCGAGCCGGTGCTCAAGCAAGTCGATGCGCGTTTCGGCAAGCCGCCGTTCGAGACTGCCGGTGTGTTGCTGATGAATCCACCTTACGGCGAGCGTATTGTCGTGCGTGGTGCACACGGTTCGCGCCGCCGCCGGCCGGAAGGTGAGGGCGACGAGGATGGCACCGTGTTCGAGCGCGCCAGCCGCGCAATGGGCGCCCCGCGCGATGATGGTCGCCGTCCGATGCGCGAGCTGCGCCAGCCGGAGCCGCCACCGCCGCTCGACCCCGAGGAAGAGGCCGCTGCCAACGAATTTGCGCAAGCCTTTGCCGGTACGCTCAAGCGCGAATTTGCCGGATGGAAGGCGTTCGTCTTCACAGGCGATCTGTCGATGCCGCGTCGGATGCGGCTGAAGGAATCGCAGCGCACGCCGCTCTACAACGGCAACATCGAATGCCGTCTGTTCCGCTTCGATATGGTGAAGGGCGGCATGCGCGATCGGCCCGAGCGGACCGCGCAGGGCGATGCTTCAAACGACAACGCCGACGCATAAGCATCGGCGTTGTATGACAACTGCGGGCTCCTTTCAGGCGGCCTGCAGATCCTGGAAATGTTCCATCCACGCCGCGAGTTGATCCGGCGTGAGCTGCGTCTGGTTGTCGAGCAGGCGCAGCTTGACCGTCGCACCATCGCGCTCGGCCGTGAGCGACCAACCCTTGCCGTCGAGCCACAGCAGGAACGCCAGCCACTTGGCGTGCGATTCCGACACCTTGTGCGTGGACGCCGCCTCCAGGAATTCCGTCAGCGCGGTGAGATCCACTACCGCCGCCGCATCGCTGCCTGACGGCGACACCTTGCCGTCAAGCACCTCGGCCAGCACTTCCAACGCCTGCGCCGCGGGCTTGCTGTCAAAGCGCGATGACAAGTCCACATATGCCTGCCGCACTGCGTGGCTGAACTCACCGGTACGCAGGCTTTCTTCGCCGACCAGCTCGGTGTAATCCTTCATCGCCCAGTCGGGCTGTGCCAGCGATTGCAGGCCCACGGCGGCGGCGGCACGCAGGTAATCGTTGACGGCGCTGAACGACGACAGCCCCGACACCGCGAGGTACAGCGTCTGCAGCGCACCGATGCGATGTGTAAGCGTCTGGCTTTGGCGCACGGTCATCTTCTCGCGCAGCAGCGCGTCACGTTCGCGACGCAGATCGGAGAATTCCAATGCCTGCTTCAGTTCCACGCGCAGCGCGGTGATGTCCCACGGTTTCTTGATGTAGCGGTGAATCTGCCCCTGGTTGACGGCCTCCACCGTGTCTTCGATTTCGGAGTAGGCGGTCGTCAGGATGCGCACGAGGTGTGGATAGCGCTCGCGTGCGTAGCGCAGCAACTCGTTGCCGAGTTCACCGGGCATGCGCTGGTCCGACACGAGCACGCCGAGCGTGGCGGCGTGCTCGTCGAGCATGCGCTTGCCTTCTTCGACCGAGGTGGCGGTGACGACCGGCGCCAGTGAACCGATGGCACGGCCGAAGTAAGTCAGCGCCAATGTCTCGTCGTCCACGTACAGGATCTTGGGCGGGTTAGTAGGCGTGTGGCCCCCGGGATTGGTCATCCGTCACTCCTCATAGCAATTGCAGCCGATACGGCAAACGCGCGGATCACGTACGGCCTGGTTCGTAAGTCTTGTGGTCTTGTCATGGGAACGTGAGAGTCACGCGCGTGCCTGCGCTGGGTGCGGAATCAATCGCAATCGCTCCCCCGAACGATTGCATGATCCGCGTACAAAAAATCATGCCCATGCCGTTGCCGCCTTCTTCGGCGCGCGTCGTCACGGGGTCGATGGTCAGCCGCGCGAGAACGTCGCGCGCGATACCGGGGCCGTTATCCTCAATGCGGATCATGTGCTGTGTAGTTCCGGCGTCCGGCACACGGCTGGCAACAATTTCAAGCTTCGGCGCATTGGTGTGCCGCAATGCCTGCAACGCGTTGCTCGTGAGCGACGAGAGCACGAGCATCACGCAGTTGGGCAGCGTCTGGATCGGAAAATCGTCTTCCACGCGGTACGACACCCATTCGCGCTGCGCGTTCGTGAACGGGTATGTGTCAAACAACGAGCGGATCAGCCCACCCGCGCTGTTGGGCGTAGCTGCTGTGCCGGGCTTGCCATACGTGTTGCGCACCGAATTCAGAAACGTGGCGATCACCGAGAGGCAGTAGCGCGCGTTGTCCTGCACGCGATCGGCGGCGCGGCCGATTTCGGGAAGGGCCCCGGGCGTGGGATCGGTCTGGTCTATGCGCATGCGGATGCCGCGTGCAAAGTTCGAGATGGCGGCCAATGGCGTGTTCAGCTCGTGCGCAAGAAAAGCCAGCGTTTCGTCGATTGCCATGAGGCGCTGGGTACGCAAGAGGCGATCCTGGCGCAGTGCCAGTGCCTCTTGCAGCGAGCGCCGCACGTCTTCGGGCTGATAGGGCTTCTCCAGGATCTTGAACACGCGCCCGGTGTTCACGGCCTGAATCAACAAATCCTTGTCGGCATACGCGGTGACGAGGATGGTAGCGATGTCGCCGTATTCCGCATCGATGAAGCGCAGCAGTTCGGTGCCGTCGCCGCCCGGCATGCGGAAGTCCGTCAGGACCACGCTGATGCGTTCGTGCGAATCGTGCAGCACGGTTTTGGCCTCTTCGACGCTGTTGGCCGTCAGCACCTCGTAGCCGGTGCCGATCGTGCGCGCAAACCATTTGCAGGCTTGCGCTTCGTCGTCGACGTAGAGGATGGTGACGGTGTCCGGCGTGGTGTCCATGATGCGTCTACTCCGAGCGCGGCAGATCGAACGTGAAGCGCGCCCATTCGCCTTCCTGGCTCGTCACGGCCAGGGTGCCGCCGTGACGCTGGATGACGCTGTAGCTGATCGATAGGCCGAGGCCCAGGCCTTTGCCGACATCGCGCGTGGTGAAGAACGGCTCGAACACGCGTGACAGGTTCTTCTCAGAGATGCCCGGGCCGTTGTCGGTCACCACCACATGCAGGCGGTTGTCGATCCACTCGCCGGCAATCTCGATGCGCGGGTTCTCGCGCTGCACCTTTTGCATGGCAAGCGCTGCGTTCGATAGCAGGTTGATAAGCACGCCGATGATGGCCGCCTCGTCGCCGCGCACGAGCGTGTCCGGCGGAAGTTTGCGTTCGAGGGTCACGCCGCGTAGCTCATGGCTGGTCAGGCGGATCGCCGAGTCGATGGCTTTCTCCACCAGGAACGGCGCATCGGCCTCGCCCTTCTCTGGGCTGCGATAAGCGAAGGTCTTCAGGTCGGACACGATGTGCTGCACGCGCTGCATGCCTTCCTTGGCATCGGTCAGGCATTCGAGCAGCATCGGGCTACCCTTGGCGGTCGGGTCTTCCTGCGCCACGGCAATCGCCATCAGGCAGAAGTTGACCGGGTTGTTGATCTCATGCAGCAGGCCCGCAGACAGCGTACCGATGGCGGCCATCTTTTCCTGTTGCAGAAGCTGGCCCTTGATGTCGGTGAGGTTCTGATTGGTCTGCGCCAACTGCGCGTTCTTCTGCGCCACTTCTTCCTTGAGCCGGAAGAGCTGGAAGCGCCCGCGTTCGTTGAAGTACGTGTAGAGCGTGCTCGTCGCAATGGAGAACAGGATGAACATCGAATGCACGATGAATATCTCGCGCGACTGGATGCCGCCCGGATGCAGCGTGCACGCGATCACCCAGAAGATGTACGTGCAGGTGCCGAACAGCACGGCCTGCAGGAAGCCGATCGGCATCACCATGCCTACCGCGTAGATTGCCAGGTTCAGCCCCGAGTAATACGGTGAACTGGCGCCCTCGGTGTCGTAGATCATCCACGAGATCATGATCTGAGGACAGATCAGCCAGAAGAACGTCAGGCTCTGCACATGCTCTTCGCCCCAGCGCGTATACAGCACCAGCAGTGCGCCCAGCATGATGAGCGAGGTGATGACCCGCAGCGAAGCGAACAGCCAGAGCCTGTCCACATACATGCCGTAGTCCAGCCCGACGCCTGCCAGCACCAGAACGATGCCCGTAACGGCTGCCATGCGGCTGAAGACGAGCCGGAACTGCTTCAGCTCGGCCTGGTATCCGCGATGTGTAATGGGCTCCATGCGTGTTCCTGGGCAGCGGATTAAGCGGCGGCTGTGGCAGGCCCGGCCACGCTGGCCTGGGCGAATACGTTGACGCCGGTCACGTCGGTATAGACACGCACGTCGTGCGAGCCTTCGGGTAGCAGTTCGGCCATCAGCGGTTCATCGCGATAGACGAGATACCACTCCAGCACGTGTTCCATCACAAAGCGCATCGGGTTGTTGCCGTGCACGTTGGTCGCAAGAATGGCGCCGCCCGGCCGCGTACGCGCTGCAAAGTAGGAGAGCAGGCGCTGGCAGACCTTGTTGGACAGATAGTCGAACAGGCCGGCGCAGTACACCGCATCGCAATCTCCGGCCTGCGGGCTGTCGGCCGTGATGCGGCGCTTGAGCAGTTGATGCACCGACTCGTGCAAGAAATCGACGGTGACGGTCTTGCGCGCGCGATCCATCGCGCGGCGCATCTGCTCGCGGGTGTAGTCGAGCGTCTCTTCGCTGAAGTCCACCAGCTCGAACGATAGCAGCGACGGTTCGGGATGCTGCTGAATGAAGCGCTGGATTTCCACCGCCGGCCCGCAGCCCACGTTCAGCACCTTGAACGTCCGGCCTGCCGCCTTCGCCTGTGCAGCCAGGTCGCTCAGATACTGCACAAGAATGTCGATGCGGTTACGGTGCGCCTCTGCCACGTCGGTGCGCAGGAAGGCGGCGTTGACGATCTGGAAGTACGTGTTCGGACCTTCTCGCGGGTCGGAGAGGATCTGGTTGACCATCTCGTAATCGCCCGCGTAGCCCAGCGGCTTGGTGTACGTGCGATAGATGAACGGCGCGCGCAACAGCAGCGGATGCAGTGCGGCTTGCGCGAACGTGCGGTGCGCAGGTGCAAGCTCCGCCTCGACCTTGCTCGCCTCCGACTCCAGCCCATCCATGTAACCCTTGAGCTTGAGCATGATCGGCTCGGCCAGCTCCTGGAAGACATCCATGCGCAGCTTGTTGTCTTCGCGCGGCAATGTCTTCGACAGATCCACCTGTTCTACCCAGCGTGACACTTCGGCCAGGAACGCCCGCATCTCGTTGACGACGATCTGATAGTCGCGATGGATGCGGAAGCGTTCCTGCCATTCCTGCACGAACGTTCGCGCTTCTTCGCCCACGGAGGCGGGCGTGTCGGCCACTTCCGACAGCTCGCGCCATTCGTCGATCAGCGTGAGCGAGACGACGGCGGTCAGGCCCGTGTTCACCAGGCTGATCACCACCGCCTTGCCAAGATAGGCTTGCCGCGTCCCCATCTTGATCGCGAGTTCGGACAGCACCTCGCTCACCTGCACGATCGAGTACGGGTTGTAGATCTCCATCACCAGGGCACGCCGCTGCAGCGTGATGATGGTGCCGCGGACCTGCTGACCCTGTGAGTTGCGGAAGCTGACCGCGGGATCGATTTGGTTGGGTGAGTACACGGTGCGAATTTGCCGGAGACTTCAGGGAAAACGTCTGCCAAGCGGGACGCTCACTCCAACAACCGCGCACCCGGGATCGCACTGCGAATCCGGGCGCCGCGAATACGACGCGCCCCGCCGACACTGCCGGGCATGCCGCCGCATCAGTCGTGAAAGCGTGCTTGAAGCCGTCCGCTGGCCGTGCGCAATACGCGCCAGCCCGGGCGTCTCTCGCCCAAACCCGCTCCGAGAAGATCGGGGAAGATGGCCGACTGCAGCCGGCGCCTTCAGTACTGCTACCGAGGCACCTCTACTGCCCGCCGATCAACAGCGTGCAACGGGAATCGTGCAACCGTGAACCATGACCAGATTGGAACGATGCACTCCCCTGACATCCGTAACGCGCGCTGCTTGAACGCGCGGCTCGCTGCTGCATCCCAAATCGTCTCTCAAGGAGAATCCCGCACAGTAATGAACTCGGGGTGCCGCTTTGAATGTTGCGTGCCGGCACCCTCGTTCGCCATGATGCCGCAGCTATGCCGCGCATGCATCAGGGCGATTCAGCCGGGCCACGCTCTGACGTCATGGCTGCCGAATGATGCAATCGATTGTACTTGCCGAATGTGACCCACACAATGTGGAAACCCGCAGGGCAGAGCAAAGCGGAAACACCGCCTCAGCGTGATTTGCGGCCGGTGAGCGCGTCCGGATCCTGCTTGTAGTTGGTGAGGAATTGGGTGTAACTGTAGACCTGTGCCGGCAGCAGATGGCTCGGCATGTCGAACAGCGCGTAGTAGTACGGCTCTCGCCCCTGACACACCTCTGCAGGCAGGCAATATTGTTCCCACTCCACACACGCTGGGGTGTACATGCCATCGCCAGGCCAGAAGAACGGGACGATCTGCTTGTCGTGCAGGCCCTTGAGCAGCGCATCGGGCGCGTTGTACGCCTCGGCGTTTTCCAGGTGCGTGAGCATGCTCGCATTGGTCTCGATGACCATGAGCGTGGCGCGCCCGTCGGCCGTGAGCAGCAGCACGCCGGCGGGGTGCGGATACAAGTAGTACTCGATGAAACGGTAGCGCGTGGACAACTCGCGCACGAGCCGTGTGATCGCGGGGTCGGACAGAAAACTGAACGAGTGGCGCGACAGCAGATCGCGCAGTGTGCTCGACAGGTTGCTGAAGTAGCGCACCTGCAATGCCTCGATTTCCGCGCTGAGCCGCTCGGCCATCGCCGGATTGTCTTTCTTGATGTAGCGGTCGATCAGGCCGTCGTTGAAACCCTGCACGGCGATGTTCTCGTCGGCCATGCCCGTGAGCAGGATCGTCATGCACGGCAGATCTTTGAGCTTGGCGCAGAACTCCAGCCCGTTCATGCGCGGCATGGAGTAATCCACCACGATGACTGAGGGCTGCAGAAAACGATTGACCTCGTGGATCTGGCGGTAGACGCGGTCGACGTCAAGCTGGATGGTGCGGCGCTCGGTGGAGAACGTCAGGTCATCGTGCGTGACGCGCACCGGCAGGAAACCCGGCATGCGAAGCGAATGCCACTGGCGCAGCCACGCCAGCGCCTCTTCCGGATCATTGAAGGCCAACAGCGCGCGCGATGGGTCCATCTGGAACCCAAGGCTTTCCACGAACGATTGGCTGTCGTCGACCACCACTGTCAGGGTGGGGTGGAAATAGACCGGCAGGGCGCTGTCCTGTTGCATACGTCGGGAGGAATCGGAAGAGGGCAGGGTGCAGCGCACGGCCGGTGTGGCCGACGCTGCCCGTTTGCACTACGTTACTGCCTGCCGCCACCGGGGGCAAGGGGAACCCGTCGGACCTGACGACCCGTTGACGGCCGTCAGTGTCCTGCCTTACTCGACAGATTTGACCATGTCTTCGACAACCTTCTTGGCGTCGCCAAACACCATCATGGTCTTGTCCATGTAGAACAGCTCGTTATCGAGTCCGGCGTAGCCGGCGTTCATCGAGCGTTTGTTCACGATGATGGTCTTGGCCTTGTAAGCCTCCAGGATCGGCATGCCAGCAATGGGAGACTTCGGGTCGTTCTTGGCGGCCGGGTTGACCACGTCGTTTGCGCCCAACACCAGCACCACGTCGGCCTGGCCGAACTCACCGTTGATGTCTTCCATTTCAAACACCTGGTCGTACGGCACTTCGGCTTCGGCCAGCAGCACGTTCATGTGGCCCGGCATGCGGCCTGCGACCGGGTGGATTGCGTATTTGACCGTCACGCCCTTGTCCGACAGCTTCTCGGTCAGCTCCTTCAGGGCGTGCTGTGCGCGCGCCACCGCCAAGCCATAGCCGGGGACGATGATGACCGTCTCGGCGTTGCCCATGAGGAAGGCCGCATCGTCCGGCGAGCCCGATTTGACCGGGCGCTGCTGCCCCGCGCCACCCGCGGCTGCTCCGGCGGAAGCCTCCGAACCGAAGCCGCCCAGGATCACGTTGAAGAACGACCGGTTCATCGCCTTGCACATGATGTAAGACAGAATTGCACCGGACGAACCGACCAGCGAGCCGGCAATGATCAGCATCGGGTTGTTGAGCGAGAAGCCGATGCCCGCCGCCGCCCAGCCCGAATACGAGTTCAGCATCGACACCACGACCGGCATGTCGGCGCCGCCGATGGGGATGATGATCAGCACGCCCAGCACAAAGGCGATGGCCGTCATGATGATGAACGGCAGCCAGTTCTGGCTCAGGAAGAACAGGATGCCGAAGCCGAGCATGGCCACCGCCAGCAGCAAGTTCAGCATGTGCTGGCCGGCAAACTGCACCGGCGCGCCCTGGAACAGGCGGAACTTGTACTTGCCCGACAGCTTGCCGAACGCGATCACCGAACCGGAGAACGTGATGGCGCCGACGAACGTGCCAATGAACAGTTCCACGCGGTTGCCCAGCGGCAGCACGTTGTCACCAGCCATCGTGATGCCGAACGCCGACGGTTCGGCCACGGCGGCCACGGCAATGCACACCGCCGCCAGACCGATCAGCGAGTGCATGGCCGCCACCAGCTCGGGCATCTTGGTCATTTCGACCGTGCGTGCCACATAGGCGCCGATGCCGCCGCCAACCACCAGGCCCGCGAAGATCAGGATGAAACCCGTGGATGTGCCGCTCTCGGTGCCGGCGAACATCTCGGCCTTGAGCTTGTAGATGAGCGCGATGGTCGTGACGGCGGCGATCGCCATGCCCGTCATGCCGAACGCGTTGCCGCGCCGCGCCGTGGTCGGGTGCGAAAGCCCCTTGAGCGCTTGGATAAAGCACACCGACGCCAGCAAGTACAGCAGGGTGACGAGGTTCATGCTCATTGCTTGGCTCCCTCGGACTGTCCGCCCTTGGCCTTCGGCTCTTTTTTCTTGAACATCTCCAGCATGCGCTGGGTGACCAGGAAGCCGCCAAACACGTTGACCGCTGCCAGTGCCACCGCCACCACGCCCATCGTGCGACCCAGGCCGGTCTGCGTCAGGCCGGCTGCCAGCATGGCGCCGACGATGATGATGGCCGAAATGGCATTCGTCACAGCCATCAACGGCGTATGCAGCGCCGGCGTGACCGTCCAAACCACGTGGTAGCCGACGTAGATCGCCAGCACGAAGATGATCAGGTTGATCACCGTGTGATTGACCAGCTCCATGAGTGCTCCTCCTCGCTTCTTGGTCGATGTGCGAAGCGGCCCTGTCATGCAGACATGGGCCGCCTGGCGTGTCAGGTTTCCTTGATGGCCTTGATCTTGTTGCCCTCGCCCAGCAGCACGACCTTGGGCTTGTAGCTGGCGACTTCTTCTTCGTTCATCGGCGCGTAGGTGCAGATGATCAGCAGATCGCCCACATGTGCGCGGCGCGCGGCGGCACCGTTGAGCGAAATCTCGCCCGAGCCGCGCTTGCCCTTGATGATGTAGGTCGAGAAGCGCTCGCCGTTGTTGACGTTGTACAGCTCGATCTTTTCGTATTCGCGCATGTCGGCGGCGTCGAGGAGATCCTCGTCGATGCCACACGAGCCTTCGTAGTCCAGATCGGCCTGGGTGACCGTCGCGCGGTGCAGCTTGGCGCGAAGCATGTTGCGTTGCATGAAGCTTTCCTTGAAACAGAAATGAAATCGCCACTGGCGACCGCGCCGGGTTGTGACGCCTGGCAGGCCGCCGTCTCCGTTCTTATTTGGCGGCGCTCGTGGCTGCGGGAGCGCGCACCACCTGGCCGGCCTGACTGAGCAGGCAGGCGGCCACGATGTCGTCTTCGCGGTTGATGTTCAGGCCGCCATCCTTGTCGATGATCAGCTTGAGGAAATCGAGCACGTTGCGGGCGTAGAGGGCAGAGGCGTCGGCCGCCACCATCGACGCGAGGTTGGTGTAGCCCACCAGCGTGACGCCGTGTTTGACGACCACGCGGTCGGCTTCGGTCAGCGGGCAGTTGCCGCCTTGCGCCGCTGCCAGGTCGACAACGACCGAGCCTGGCTTCATTGCCTGCACGGTGGCTTCGGACAGCAGCGTCGGCGCGCGGCGGCCAGGGATCAGCGCCGTGGTGATGACGATGTCGGCCTGGGTTGCGCGCGTATGCACGAGTTCAGCCTGGCGGCGCATCCAGTCGGGCGGCATGGGGCGGGCATAGCCGCCCACGCCCTGCGCGATCTCGCGCTCTTCGTCCGTCAGGAACGGCACGTCGAGGAACTTGGCCCCCAGCGATTCGATCTGCTCCTTCACGGCCGGTCGCACATCGGACGCCTCAATGACAGCACCGAGGCGCTTGGCCGTGGCGATGGCCTGCAGGCCGGCCACACCGGCGCCAAGGATCAGCACGCGCGCGGCTTTTACGGTGCCGGCTGCAGTCATCAGCATCGGCATGAAGCGCTGGTAATGGTTGGCCGCCACCATCACGGCCTTGTAGCCGGCGATGTTGGCCTGCGAGGAGAGCACGTCCATGCTCTGCGCACGCGTGGTGCGCGGCGCGGCTTCCAGCGCAAACGCGGTGACGTTGGCGGCGGCGAGGCGGGCCGTATTTTCGTCATCAAAGGGGTTGAGCATGCCGACAAGTACCGCGCCCGGCTGCATCTGCGCCAGTTCCGCCGCTTCCGGTGAGCGCACCTTCAGCACGATCTGCGCGCCAAGCGCCTCGGCGGCGGTGCCGATCTTGGCGCCGGCCGCCACGTAGGCGTCGTCAGGCTGGGCAGCGGCGACGCCGGCACCCGATTGCACCGTCACCTGATGGCCAAGCGCCACGTACTTTTTCACCGTTTCCGGGGTCGCGGCAACGCGCGTCTCGTCCGCCCGCGTCTCCTGCGGGATGCCGATGTGCATCGTGTTCTCTCCTCGCTGATTATGTTTAGGATGCGCGCGAAGTGAACGAAGGCGCGCTGGATCAGGATCGACGTGCAGCTTACCCGAACTTTTTGGCGCACGGACGCTCGTCGAATGGCATGTCGAATATCCGAACCCACACGGAATGCGGGCCGATCCTGCGCAAACGTGTGCTCAATTGCTCACAACGGCGGCGCGCGGCGATATACGTCTGCTCCAACGCGCTGGGCAAGCGTGGAGGGCAGCCTCCAGCTACAATAACGCCTTGTTTTTGTTGCCTTTTTGCCATGAACCAAGCTGTCCGCTGGAAACCCAGCGTTACCGTTGCCGCCGTCATTGAACAAGATGGGCGCTTTCTGCTGGTTGAGGAGCACACCGATGTGGGCTTGCGCCTGAACCAGCCCGCCGGCCATCTCGACCCAGACGAAAGCCTGGTCGACGCCGTCGCGCGTGAGGCAATGGAAGAAACCGCGTACAGCTTTGTGCCGACCGCCTTCCTGGGCTGCTACATGGCGCAGTTCCAACCGCCGCAGGGGGATCCGATCACCTATGTGCGGATGGCATTTACCGGCGAGCTCGGCCCCCAAGACCCTCGCCGCGCCCTGGACGACGGCATCGTCCGCACCGTGTGGATGACACCGGATGAAATCCGCGCCAGCCGCGAGCGCCATCGCAGCCCGTTGCTGCTCGCCTGCGTCGAAGATTACTTGGCCGGCAAGCGCTATCCGCTAGACGTCATCCATACGCACGCCAGTGTGTACGGGCTCGGAGCGCAGCCATGAGCAAGAAGCGCATCGTCGTTGGGATGTCCGGCGGGGTGGATTCGTCCGTGACCGCGTGGCTGCTTAAACAGCAGGGCTACGACGTCGTCGGCCTGTTCATGAAGAACTGGGAAGACGATGACGACAGCGAATACTGCTCGACCCGGCAGGATTGGATCGACGTGGTATCGGTGGCCGACCTGATCGGCGTGGATGTCGAAGCCGTCAACTTTGCCGCCGAGTACAAGGACCGCGTCTTTGCGGACTTCCTGCGCGAATATTCGGCCGGACGCACGCCTAATCCCGACGTGCTTTGCAACGCCGAGATCAAGTTCAAAGCCTTCCTCGATCACGCGATGGCCCTGGGCGCCGACACGATCGCGACCGGACACTACGCCCGCGTGCGCGAGGTCGATGGTCGCTTTGAGCTGCTCAAGGCATTCGATCACACGAAAGACCAAAGCTATTTCCTGCACCGGCTGAACCAGGCACAGCTCTCGCGCACACTCTTCCCGCTGGGCGAGATGCCGAAGACGAAGGTGCGTGAGATCGCCGCCGAGATCGGCCTGCCGAACGCTAAGAAAAAAGATTCCACCGGCATCTGCTTCATTGGCGAGCGGCCTTTCCGCGATTTCCTCAACCGCTACCTGCCGACCAAGCCCGGCCCGATCAAGACGCCCGACGGCAAGACCATCGGCGAGCACATCGGCTTGGCGTTCTACACGCTGGGGCAGCGCAAGGGCATCGGCATCGGCGGCAGCCGCGACGGCAACGGCGATGCCTGGTACGTCGCACGCAAGGACATGGCGGCCAATACGCTGTACGTAGTGCAGGGCCACGATCACCCGTGGCTGCTGGCGCATACCGTGCACGCCGATGATCTGAGCTGGGTGGCCGGCCACGCGCCCACCGAAGGCGCCCACCTTGGCGCCAAGACGCGTTACCGCCAGGCGGATGCGCCTTGCACGGTGGCACGCGCGGCAAATGGCGCGCTCACGCTGACCTTCCCCGAAGCGCAGTGGGCTGTCACGCCGGGCCAATCCGCGGTGTTGTACGACGGTGAAATCTGCCTGGGCGGCGGCATTATTTCTGCGGCTGAGCCGGCGATCGTCGAAAAGGCGGTCGCCTGAGCGGTTTTCGCAACACTGCGTTGTGCCGGCTGCGGCTGTTGCAGCACTCGTTTAAGCTTGCGCCCTGATTTGTCTCCACACAGGGTTGGTCATGCTGCCACGTCGCTACTGGGCCTTCGCGGGCGTTGTGCTGTTGTTTGCCGTCACCGCCGGGTTTGCGATAGCGGGGCGTCTGCATTGGGTGTGCGCGGTCATTCCGGGCATGTTCGTCATCCTGGGCGTGCACGACATCACGCAGACGCGCCATTCGGTGCTGCGCAACTACCCGCTCTGGGGCCATTTCCGTTTCCTCTTTGAATTCATTCGCCCGGAAATCCGCCAGTACTTCGTTGAAGACGACACGGATGAAAAGCCGTTCTCGCGCGCCCAGCGCAGCATCGTTTATCAGCGCGCCAAGGGCGAAGTCGATAGCCGCCCATTCGGCACCGAAGTTGATGTGAAGGTGCCGGGGCACGAGTGGATCGGCCACTCGCTGGCGCCCACGCGCATTGCCTCGTCAGATTTTCGCGTGATGGTGGGCGAGGGCCGCGCCAAGCCGTATTCGATGTCGGTGTTCAACATCTCGGCGATGAGCTTCGGGGCGCTGTCGGGCAATGCCATTCGCGCGCTCAACCGTGGTGCGAAGCTCGGCAACTTCATCCATGACACGGGCGAGGGTTCGATCTCGCCGTACCACCGCGAAGAGGGCGGAGACCTGATCTGGGAAGTGGCGTCAGGCTACTTCGGTTGCCGCGACGCGAACGGCCGCTTCGATCCGGACCGCTTTGCCGAACAGGCGCGCAGCCCGCAGGTAAAGATGATTGAAGTGAAGCTGTCGCAGGGTGCCAAGCCAGGGCACGGCGGCGTATTGCCTGCCGCCAAGGTGACGCCCGAGATTGCCGCCACGCGCGGCATTCAGATCGGCAAGGATTGTATTTCGCCAGCCGCGCATTCGGAGTTCAGCACGCCGCTGGGGTTGCTGCAGTTTGTGGACCGGTTGCGCACGCTATCCGGTGGCAAGCCGACCGGCTTCAAGCTGTGTATCGGGCATCCGTGGGAGTTCTTCGGCATCGTCAAGGCGATGCTGGACTCAGGCATCCTGCCGGACTTCATCGTTGTCGACGGCGCGGAGGGCGGCACGGGTGCGGCACCGCTCGAATTTACGGACCACGTCGGCACGCCGCTCCAGGAAGGGCTGCTGCTGGTGCACAACACGCTGGTCGGCACCAACCTGCGCGACAAGATCAAGATTGGCGCCTCAGGCAAGATCGTCACGGCGTTCGACGTCGCCCGCACGCTGGCAATGGGTGCCGATTGGTGCAATGCTGCGCGCGGCTTCATGTTTGCGCTGGGCTGCATCCAGGCACAGAAGTGCCACACCGATCGCTGCCCGACCGGGGTGGCGACACAAGACCCGTCTCGGCAGAAGGCACTCGTGGTGCCCGACAAGGCCGAGCGCGTGCATCAATATCACGCGCACACGCTGCATGCGCTGCTGGAACTGACGCAGGCGGCCGGCCTGCAGCATCCGGCGGATTTCCGCGCGCACCACATCGTGCGGCGCGTGTCGGGCAACGAGGTGCAGTTGCTCTCCGCGCTGCTCAAGTACCTGGAACCCGGCGATCTGCTGGCCGGGCGATATCGCTTTCAGCTGTACGAACGCTACTGGCCGATGGCCCAGGCCGAACGGTTTGACCCGGTGGCCGTGTAACGCTCGCGAACTTCCATCGATTACTGCGGCTGGGTTTCCATGAAACTCGGCCGCTTCTCAATGCGCGTGTAGAACGAAGCGAGATTGGCGTGACGTTCGCGCCAGTCGATCTGTGGCTGGCGGAAATCCAGGTAGGCAAGCGCGCAGCCGACGGCGATGTCGGCCAGTGTCAGGTGGTTGCCGTTGCACCAAGTCTTGTCGGCCAAGCCTTGCGACATGGCTTGCAGCGCCTGGTCAATCTTGTGAGTCTGGCGCGCGAGCCATGTTTCGCTGCGCTGTTCCGGCGTGCGCTGCGTATGTTCGATGCGCAGCATGAGCGCGGCGTCGAGCAGGCCGTCGGCCAGCGCCTCCCAGCAGCGCACTTCCACGCGTTCCCGGCTCGAAGGCGGAATGAGGCGCGCCACCGGCGACAGCGTGTCGGCATATTCCGCGATGACGCGCGAGTCGAATAGGGCGCCGCCGTCGTCCATCACCAGGCAGGGTACCTTGCCCAGCGGGTTGAACTGGTGGATTTGCGTACTTGCGCTCCACACGTCTTCCAGCACGAACTGGTAGTCGATTTTCTTTTCAGCCAGGACCACGCGCACCTTGCGGGTGTACGGGCTGGCGTGCGATCCGATCAGTTTCATAGGCATGTCATGTTGGAGGCGGAAGTATAGCTGCGCACTTTCCCGAGTGCGCTGCGCGGCGCCTGAACCCAACTCAACCAAACGGAGCCTTGCTTTAGGCCGGATTGGCCGTGAAAGACAGGTGCCGGGTGGTAAAATCGCGGGCTCGCTTGGGTGCGCGTATGCACCTTGGTTCAACGCGCAACGCCGCGTCCGGGTTGTCCGGATTGAGATTCCCTTCACATTTTTCCCCGCCTGCCATGTCGTCGCTTTCTGCCCTGACCGCTCTGTCTCCCATCGATGGCCGCTACGCTGCCAAGGCCGATCCGCTGCGCGAGTGGCTGTCGGAAGCCGCTTTCATGCGCAATCGCGTGAAGGTGGAGGTACATTGGTTGATCGCCCTGTCGCAGGCCGGGCTGGCCGAGATTCCGCGTTTCTCCGCTGCTGCCGAGGGCGCGTTGCTGGCGCTGGTCGAGAACTTTGCCGAGGCAGACGCCGCCCGGATCAAAGAGATCGAAGCCGTCACCAATCATGACGTGAAGGCCGTCGAATACTGGATGAAGGAGCGCGTGAAGGGCAACGCCGAGCTGGAAGCCGCCAGCGAGTTCATCCACTTCGCCTGCACGTCGGAAGATATCAACAACACCTCGCACGGGATGATGCTCAAGGGCGCGCGCGACACCGTGATCGTGCCGACGCTGCGCCGCGTGCAGGCTCGCCTGGTGGAACTTGCTCACGCCAACGCAGACGTGCCGATGCTGTCGCGCACGCACGGCCAGCCGGCAAGCCCGACTACGCTGGGCAAGGAAATGGCCAACGTGGCCGCCCGCCTGGACCGCGCCATTCGCCGCATCGAAGCCGTTGAACTGCTGGGCAAGATGAACGGTGCCGTGGGCAACTACAACGCGCACCTGTCGGCATATCCGTCGCTGGACTGGGAGGCCTTCTCGAAGAACGTGATCGAGACGCGCCTGGGCCTCACGTTCAACCCGTACACCATCCAGATCGAACCGCACGACTACATGGCCGAACTGTTCGACGCCGTGGCGCGCGCCAACACGATCATCCTGGATCTGGACCGCGACGTCTGGGGCTATATCTCGCAGGGTTACTTCAAGCAGAAGACCAAGGCCGGCGAGATCGGCTCGTCGACCATGCCGCACAAGGTCAACCCGATCGATTTCGAAAATTCCGAAGGCAATGTCGGCCTGGCCAACGCGGTGCTGCGCCACCTGTCGGAAAAGCTGCCTGTGTCGCGCTGGCAGCGCGACCTGACGGATTCGACCGTGCTGCGCAATATTGGCGTGGCGTTTGGCTACAGCCTGCTGGCCTACGACGCTTGCCTGCGCGGCCTTGGCAAGCTGGAAACCAACCCGGCCCGACTGGCCGAAGACCTGGATGCTTGCTGGGAAGTGCTGGCCGAGCCCGTGCAGACCGTGATGCGCCGCTATGGCATCGCTAATCCGTACGAGCAACTGAAGGAACTGACGCGCGGCAAGGGTATCTCCCGCGAAGCGTTGCGTGAATTCATCGGCACGCTGGCGATTCCCGAAGACGCCCGCAAGCTGCTGCTGGACATGACGCCCGGCAGCTACATCGGCAAGGCAGAAGAACTGGCCCGCCGTATCGCCTGATTGTTGCAAAAATTTGGTGGTACCGTCTTAGGAACGGCCCGCTCTCGGATCAGAGGGCGGGCCGTTTTGTTTATTACGCTCCATAGAACAGTCTGCTGCACCATCTCTTAAAAGCTGCCTGATCAATCAAAAAATTTGAATCGCTTCGTGAACTTCGGGCTGCCTTGACCGGTCGGATCGCGCAAATAATGCACAATCGTTTGGCGCCGTGGTCATACCCACAGGCGCCGCCTACTGAGCGCTCCAAAACACCGAGGGAACCGATGTCCCAAGCCGCCCACTCGAATTTCGCCACGCGCGGCGCCGCTGACCACGGCGCCTATGCCAAGCCCGCGATTGCGATGCACTGGATCATCGCGCTGTTGATCTTCGCGGCCTTCGGGCTCGGTCTGTACATGACCGATATCCCGGGCTTTACGCCGACCAAGCTGAAGTTGTTCTCGTATCACAAGTGGATCGGCATCACGGTGCTGATCTTTGCGGTGCTGCGCGTGCTGTGGCGCCTGACGCACCCGGCGCCGGGCCCCGTCCCCGGTCTGCCGAAATGGCAGCACGCCGCCGCCGAAGCCGCGCACCTCGGGCTCTATCTGCTGATCCTGGCGGTGCCGCTGACCGGCTATCTGCTGAGCGTCGCGGCCGGCGTGAAGGTTGTCTATCTTGGCCTGTGGGAACTGCCGATGCCGTTCGACAAGAGCGATGCGCTGAAAGACATCTTCAGCATGGCGCACGAATGGCTGAACTGGACCATGGCGGCCATCGTCGTGCTGCACATTCTGGCTGCGCTCAAGCACCACGTCGTCGATCGCGACGGCACGCTGCGCCGCATGGTGCCGTTCCTCCGCTGATTTCCCAGCGCGCTGGCGCACGGTGTGTGCCGGCGCCCCTGCCTTTCCATCCTGACCAAGACTGCCGGCATGACCCGGCCTGACCGAAGGAGTCTGATGATGAAACGTTTTGTGCGCCCCCGCGCGATTGCCCTGGTTGCCGCCGGCGCGCTGTCGATCGCTGCCGTATCGGTATCGGCCATCGCCCAGGTGGATGCCGCCAAGAGCAGCGTCACCGCCACCGGCAAGCAACTCGGCGTGCCGATGGACATCAAGTTCGGCAAGTTCGACGCCGCCGTCAATTACAACGCGGCCAATGTGGCTGCCTCGACGGCGAAGGTCGACATCGATGTCACTAGCGTCGACGTCGGCAGCAAGGAATACAACGACGAACTGAAGAAGAAGGACTGGTTCGATACCGCCAAGTATCCGAAGGCGACGTTTGTGTCATCTGCATTCAAGCCTGGTGCAGGCGGCAAGGTGGACGTGGTCGGCAAGCTGACCATCAAGGGCGTCACGCAGGACGTGACGGCACCCGTGACGTTCAAGCAGGAAGGTTCCAATCAGATTTTTGAAGGTGCGCTACCGGTCAAGCGCAACGTATTCAAGGTGGGTGATGGTGAGTGGAAGGACACGTCGGTCGTCTCGGACGACGTGACGATCAAGTTCCGCGTCGTCATCGCCAAGAAGTAATCGGAAGTCTCATCCCAACGTTTTTCCGGCCCTCGTGTGCCGCTTTTATTCCGCAGGAGTTCTCATGAAATTGCGTATCCTCGTTGCCGCCCTGTCCGCTGTTGCCGCCACCGCAGCCTTTGCTGCCCCTGCTACGTACCAGCTCGATCCGAGCCATACGTACCCGAGCTTTGAAGCCGACCACATGGGCGGTCTGTCGAAGTGGCGCGGCAAGTTCGAAAAGTCCAGCGGCACCGTGACGCTGGATCGCGCAGCCAAGACCGGCAGCATTGACGTGACTGTGCAGACCGACAGCATCGACTTCGGTCTCGCCAAGATGAACGAGCACGCCAAGAGCGCCGAGATTTTCGACGTGGCCAAGTATCCGACCGCCACGTTCAAGGGCAACTTCACGAAGTTCAAGGGCGACGTGCCGACCGAAGCCGAAGGCCAGTTGACGCTGCACGGCGTGACCAAGCCGGCCAAGCTGGAAATCGACGCGTTCAAGTGCATGCCGCATCCGATGCTCAAGCGTGAAGTCTGCGGCGCCGATGCCGAGATGAAGTTCAAGCGCGATGACTTCGGCGTCGACTACGGCAAGGCTTACGGTTTCAACATGGAAACCAAGCTGAAGATTCAGGTGGAAGGCATCAAGCAAGACACCAACGTCGCACAGCAGTAAGCCACGCGATCGCCACAGCCAAAGAAAAAGCCCCGCAATTGCGGGGCTTTTTTGTTGCCCAAGGAATGAGTCCTCCGGGCAGCGCGTAGCAGGATCTTCAAACCTGTGCGCCAAAGTTCGGATCGTCTTCTTTCGGCCCACCGGCCTTCTTCTCAGACTTGACCAGGTCTTCGCGCTTGACGCCCAGCCACATGCACAGCGCAGCGGCCACAAACACCGACGAGTAGATGCCGAACAAAATACCGATCGTCAGGGCCAGGGCGAAGTAGTGCAGCGTCGGGCCGCCGAATACCAGCATCGACACCACCATCATTTCGGTCGACCCGTGGGTGATGATCGTGCGCGAGATGGTGCTGGTAATCGCGTGATCGATCACCTCGTGCGTGTTCATCTTGCGGTACTTGCGGAACGCTTCGCGGATCCGGTCGAAAATCACCACGGATTCGTTGACCGAATAGCCCAGCACCGCCAGCACCCCCGCCAGCACCGACAGCGAGAACTCCCACTGGAAGAATGCGAAGAAGCCCAGGATGATCACGACGTCGTGCAGGTTGGCGATCACGCCCGCCACGGCAAACTTCCATTCGAAGCGGATCGACAGGTAGATCACGATGCCGATCACCACGAACAGCAGCGCCAGCAGGCCGTCTGTGGCGAGTTCCTTGCCGACCTGCGGGCCGACGAACTCAACGCGCTGCAGCTTGGCGTCAGGGTTGGCGGCGTTCAGGGCCGTCATCACCTGCTGGCTTTGCACGGCCGAAGCGATGGGCTTGCCATCCGGACCGGTCTTGAGCGGCAGGCGGATCATCACGTCGCGCGAGGTGCCGAAGTTCTGCACCTGCGCATCGGCATAGCCAAGCTTCTCAACGTCGCCGCGGATCTTCGGCAGATCGGCGGCCTGGGTGTAAGCGACTTCCATCACCGTACCGCCAGTGAACTCCACCGACAGGTGCAGGCCCTTGTGGAACAGGAAGAAGACAGCGGCGATAAACGTCAGGAACGACAGCGCGTTGAGAATCAACGCGTGCTTCATGAACGGAATGTCGCGGCGGATGCGGAAAAACTCCATGGTCTGCCCTTTGTGGCGACCGTCCCTTCGTGTCGGGGCGGTGCCGGTTTTATGCGAGATTCGTTGTGGGTGGCGTGATTACTTGGCGGGCGATTCCGTGTTCGTATTGCCCGGCTTCCACACCTGCCCGATGGCGACGCTCTGCAGCTTCTTCTTGCGGCCGTACCAGAGATTCACGAGACCGCGGTTGAAGAACACCGCCGAGAACATGGACGTGCCGATCCCCAGGCAGTGCACGATCGCGAAGCCGCGTACCGGGCCCGAACCAAAGGCGATCAGCGCCAGACCGGCGATGAGCGTCGTCACGTTCGAATCGAGGATGGTCGCCCAGGCACGGTCAAAGCCGGCCGCGATGGCCATCTGTGCCGACGCGCCGCTGCGCAACTCTTCACGCACGCGCTCGTTGATCAGCACGTTCGCGTCAATGGCCATACCGAGCGCCAGCGCGATAGCTGCAATACCGGGCAACGTGAGCGTGGCCTGCAGCATCGAGAGCAGTGCGATCAGCAGGAACACGTTGACGCCCAGGGCCGCCACCGAGAACGCGCCGAACAGCATGTAGTACAGCACCATGAACACCGAGATGGCGAGGAAGCCGTACAGCGCCGAATCGAAACCCTTCTTGATGTTGTCGGCACCCAGCGACGGGCCGATGGTGCGCTCTTCGATGATTTCCATCGGCGCGGCCAGCGAGCCTGCACGCAGCAGCAGCGCCAGGTCGGACGCCGCCTCGGTCGAGCCCATGCCGGTGATCTGGAAGCGCGAACCCAGTTCGGACTGGATGGTCGCCACCGTCAGCACTTCGCCCTTGCCCTTTTCAAAGAGCACGATGCCCATGCGCTTGCCGATGTTGTCACGCGAGACATCGCGCAGCATGCGGCCGCCCTGGCCATCGAGCGTGATGTCGACCGACGAATTGTGGTTCTGATCGAAGCCGGCCGAAGCGCTCGTGATGCGGTCACCCGTGAAGATCACCTGCTTTTGCAGCAGCACCGGAGCGCTGCGGCCTTGCGTGAACAGTTCGTCGCCCAGCGGCACCGGATCGCCGGCACGCGGCACGAGCGGCGCGTTCGGATCTGCCAGGCGCGCTTCCAGCGTGGCGGTGCGGCCAATGATGTCCTTGGCCTTGGCCGTGTCCTGCACGCCGGGCAGTTGCACGACGATGCGGTCCGGACCCTGCTGCTGGATCACCGGTTCAGCCACGCCGAGTTCGTTCACCCGGTTGTGCAGCGTGACGATGTTCTGCTTGACTGCGTTGTCCTGCACTTCCTTCATCGCAGCGGCGGTGAAGGTACCGGTGAGTGTGGCGCCGTCGGCGCTCTTGTCCACGGTGTAGGCCAGTTCGCGGGTCGAGTCTGCCAGCAGCCCGCGAGCGCGGTCGGCGTCGTCCGGGGTGCTGAACTTGACCGTGATCGTGTTGTTGTTGCGGTCGATGCCGCTGTGGCGGATGCCCTTGTCGCGCAATTGCGTGCGGATGTCGCCGGCCAGCGAGTCGAGCTTCTTCGTCACGGCGCCGTTCATGTCGACCTGCAGCAGGAAGTGCACGCCACCGCGCAAATCCAGGCCGAGGAACATCGGCTTGGCGAAGAACGGTGCGCCGCTCAACCAGCGCGGCGAGCCTGGCAGCAGGTTCAGCGCCACGATGTAGGTCGGATCGGCTTGATCAGTGTTCAGGCCGCGAGCCAGGACGTCCTTGGCCTTGAGCTGCGTGTCGGTGTCGGCAAAACGCACGCGCACGCTGGCGGAGGTGCCGTTGTTGTCGAAGAACACGCCGTTGGGCTGAATGCTGGCCGCGGCCAGCAGGCTTTCGACCTGCTTTTGCACGTTCAGGTCGACCTTGACGGTGGCCTTGCCCGAAGACACCTGCACAGCAGGCGCCTCACCGAAGAAATTCGGCAGCGTATAGAGGAACCCAATGGCAAGCGCCACCAGGATCACAATGTATTTCCAGAGCGGATAGCGATTCATCTTGGAATGCAGAGAGGCGACGCCGAGGGGCGCGGGCGCGGATTCTTAGAATAGGCGCTGCCTGGGGTTCCGGCGCCAGCGCAATCGTGCGCCGCGCCGGGATGGGCCGATTACAGTGCTTTGAGCGTGCCCTTGGGCAGCACGGTCGTCACGGCGCTCTTCTGGACGGTGATTTCGGTGTTGGCAGCAATTTCCACGGTGACGTACTGCTCAGCCACCTTGCTAACCTTGCCCAGAATGCCGCCAGCGGTGACGACTTCGTCGCCCTTGGCCAGGGCTTCGAGCATCGCCTTGGTTTCTTTCTGGCGCTTCATTTGCGGGCGGATCATGATGAACCACAGCACCACGAACATCAGGATGATGGGCAGGAAGCTCATCAGGCCACCCGCGGCACCACCAACAGCCGGTGCAGTTTGCGCGTAAGCGTCGGAAATCAGGAACACGTCAGAACTCCGTAATGGTTCGTCAATCGGTCAAAAATCGGACCGGACATTCTACCATTGCGGTGCCGCGGCAAATGGGCGCGCCTGGCGCCCTGTGGAGCGGGGTTACAGCGCCCCCCGCGCGCGGTCTGCGGCAAAGCGCGCCTGGAATGCGGCAAAGCCGTGCGACTCGATGGCGGTGCGCATCTCGGCCATCAATTCCAGGTAGTAATACAGGTTGTGGATGGTGTTCAGGCGGGCCCCCAGGATTTCGCCGACGCGCTGCAGGTGGTGCAGGTAGGCGCGCGAGAAATTGCTGCAGGTGTAGCAGCCGCAGGTCTCGTCCAGCGGGCGCGGATCATTGCGGTGTACCGCGTTCTTGATCTTGATGTCGCCAAAGCGGGTGAAGAGCCAGCCGTTGCGCGCGTTGCGAGTCGGCATCACGCAGTCGAACATATCGATGCCGCTGGCAACGCCTGCCACCAGATCTTCCGGCGTGCCTACGCCCATTAAATAATGCGGTTTGTTGGCAGGCAGACGCGGCGCCACGTGCTGCAGCACGCGCATCATGTCTTCCTTGGGCTCGCCGACCGACAGGCCGCCGATGGCATAGCCGCCGAAACCTTCGCCGCCAGCATCGGCGTCAATCGCCTGCAAACCGGCCAGCGATTCATCGCGCAGATTCTCGAACATGCCGCCCTGGACGATGGCGAACAGCGCGTTCGGATTTTTCTCGCGCTCGAATTCGTTGCGCGAGCGTTGTGCCCAGCGCAGGCTCATGCGCATTGAGGCTGCAGCTTCGGCCTCGGTTGCGGGGCGATCGCCAATCTTGTACGGCGTGCATTCGTCGAACTGCATGACGATGTCCGAGTTCAGCCGGCGCTGGATCTGCATCGAGATCTCCGGCGACAGGAACAGCTTGTCGCCATTGATGGGCGATGCGAACGTCACGCCTTCTTCGGTGATCTTGCGCAGATCACCCAGCGAAAACACCTGAAAACCGCCGGAATCGGTCAGGATGGGCTTATCCCAGCCATTGAAGCCGTGCAGGCCCTTGTGTGCGTCCATTACCTCCAGCCCTGGGCGCAGCCACAGGTGGAACGTGTTGCCCAGGATGATCTGCGCGCCGATGTCCTTCAGCTCGGCCGGCGACATCGCCTTGACCGCACCATAGGTGCCCACCGGCATGAAGATGGGCGTTTCGACCACGCCGTGGTTCAGGGTCATGCGGCCGCGTCGGGCGAGGCCATCGGTGGTGAGCAGTTCGTACTTGAGCATGGTCAGAGCGATTGGGTTTCGCCGGGTTCGGTAGGGGCGCGCGTCAGCAGCATGGCGTCGCCGTAACTGAAGAAGCGGTAGCGCTGGGCGATGGCGTGCTGGTAGGCGCCTCGGATGGCGCTCATGCCGGCAAATGCCGATACCAGCATCAACAACGTCGATTTAGGCAGGTGGAAGTTGGTCACCAGCAGGTCGACGGCGCGGAACCGGTAGCCGGGGGTGATGAAAATGTCGGTCTCGCCGCTGCAGGCATTGAGCGTGCCGTCTGGCTGCGCGGCCGATTCAAGCGCGCGCATCGACGTGGTGCCCACCGCGATCACGCGGCCGCCGGCTGCGCGCGTGGCGCGGATGGCTTCGGCCAGTTCGGGCGTGATTTCGTACCACTCGCTGTGCATGCGGTGCTCGGCGATGTTTTCCACGCGCACCGGCTGGAACGTGCCGGCGCCCACGTGCAGCGTAAGGAAGCCGCGCTTGACGCCCATCGCGTCCAGCTTGGCGAACAGCGCATCGTCAAAATGCAGGCCCGCTGTGGGTGCCGCGACGGCACCCGGGTTGCGCGCATACACGGTCTGGTAGCGCGTCTCGTCAAAGCTGTCGGGGTCGTGCTCGATGTAGGGCGGCAGCGGCAGGCGGCCGTATTGCTCGATCAGATCCAGCGCCGGCTGCGGGAAACGCAACGTAAAGAACGGCTCGGCGCGGGGGCCGACCGTCACGTCAAAGGCGTCGGCCAGGCGCAGTGTCGTGCCCTCGACCGGTGATTTGCTGGAGCGGATTTGCGCCAACACGGTGTGCTCGTCCAGCAAGCGCTCAATGAGCACCTCCACCTTGCCGCCGCTGGCCTTGTGGCCGAAAAAGCGTGCCTTGATGACACGGGTGTCGTTAAAGACGAGCAGGTCGCCGGGGCGCAGGTAGTCGATCAGATCGGCAAACTGGCGGTCTTCGAAATGCACGGCATCCTCCGTACGGCGGACGGCCAGCAGGCGGCTCGCGGTGCGGTCGGGCAGGGCGGTTTGTGCGATCAGCTCGGGCGGCAGATCGAAGTCGAAATCGGACAGCGTCAGCATGAAAAGTGGCGCAGACGTGGATTGCGCCAAGTGATGGTGGCGGGCGCCGGTACAATCGGGCGACTCGCAAAGTTCGCCATTGTAAACGTCCTGTGCCGCCTCGCGCCCGTTCCGCCACTGATGCTGCTCCTATGCCCGACGCTGATACCGCGCCGGCGCCGAAGCCAAAACGTGCAGCCCCGGCAGACAAGCCAGCCAAGGCAGCAGCCAAGACCGCCCGCCCGGCCGACAAACTCGCCAAACTTGGCCTGCACCGCGACGTCGATCTCGTCCTGCATCTGCCGATGCGCTACGAGGATGAAACCACCCTCCTGACCATTGCAGAAGCCACGGCTCGGGCCAATACCGGTTGGGCCGCGCAGGTGGAAGGCACGGTCACGCGCAACGAAGTGGCATTCCGGCCACGCCGGCAACTCGTTGTGCATATCGCCGATGAGTCGGGCGAGCTGGTTCTGCGTTTTCTCAATTTCTACGGCAGCCAAGTCAAGCAGATGGCCGAAGGCATGCGCCTGCGCGTGCGCGGTGAAGTGCGCGCTGGCTTCTTCGGCGCAGAGATGGTGCACCCGACCGTGCGCGCCGTGGCGGAAGATGAACCGCTGCCCGACCGCCTGACACCGGTGTATCCGAGCACGGCTGGCGTGGCGCAGGCCTATCTGCGCAAGGCGATCCTGAACGCGCTCACGCGCACGCCGCTGCCGGAAACGCTGCCGAACAGCCTCATCAGCGGCCCGCTCGCGCCGCTCAAGCTGATGACGCCTGCCGATGCCGTGCGCCTGCTGCATCAACCGACGCCCGATGTCGACGAGCACAGCCTCGTCGAGCGCACACACCCGGCATGGCTGCGCATCAAGTTCGATGAACTGCTGTCGCAGCAGTTGTCGCTCAAGCGTGCGCAGGCCGCGCGCCGCATGCGCAATGCGCCCATCCTGCGCGACAGCGGCAAGGATGGGCTGCTCGCGCGCTTCATGAATGCGCTGCCGTTCAAACTGACCGGCGCCCAGGCCCGCGTGTGGGAAGAGATCCGCGCCGACCTTGCGCACCCGTACCCGATGCAGCGATTGCTGCAGGGCGACGTGGGCAGCGGCAAGACCGTCATAGCCGCGCTGGCAGCGTGCCAGGCCATCGATGCCGGCTGGCAGGCAGCACTGATGGCGCCGACCGAGCTGCTCGCCGAGCAGCATTACCGCAAGCTTTCTGCCTGGCTGGAACCGCTGGGCGTGGACATCGTCTGGCTGGCTGGCAGCCTCAAACGCAAGCAGAAGGAGGAGGCGGCGGCGCGCGTGGCGGCCGGCACGGCGCAACTCGTGATCGGCACGCACGCGCTGATTCAGGACGCCGTGACGTTCGCGCGGCTGGGTCTGGCGGTGGTCGATGAACAGCATCGCTTTGGCGTGGCACAGCGGCTCGCTCTGCGCGGCAAGGCGAGCAATGGCGATGCTCCCGCGGCCGCCAACGCGCAAGTGCCGCACCAGCTGATGATGTCCGCCACGCCGATCCCGCGCACGCTGGCGATGACGTATTACGCCGATCTCGACGTCTCAGCCATCGACGAGCTACCGCCCGGCCGCACGCCCATCGTCACGCGCCTGGTGAACGATGCGCGCCGCGACGAAGTGATTGAGCGCATCTACGCCGCCGCACGCGAAGGCCGGCAGGTCTACTGGGTTTGCCCGCTGATCGAAGAGAGCGAGGCGCTGCAGCTGCAGACTGCCGTCGAAACCTTCGAGACGCTTTCCCAGAGCCTGGAAGGTTTGAAGGTCGGTCTCGTGCATGGACGTCTGCCATCGGCCGAGAAGGCCGCCGTGATGAGCGCCTTCGCAGGCGGCGAGCTGCACGTGCTGGTGGCCACCACCGTCATTGAAGTCGGTGTGGACGTGCCCAATGCCTCGTTGATGGTGATCGAGCACGCCGAGCGCTTTGGCCTTGCGCAGCTGCATCAGCTACGCGGGCGGGTGGGCCGCGGCACGGCGGAATCGGTGTGCGTGCTGCTGTATCAAGCGCCTCTGTCGCCGACGGCCAAGCAGCGCCTGCAGACCATGCGCGAGACCACCGATGGTTTCGAAATCGCCCGGCGCGATCTGGAGATCCGCGGCCCCGGTGAATTCCTCGGCGCGCGGCAGTCGGGCGAAGCGATGCTGCGCTTTGCCGATCTGAACCACGATGCTTGGCTCGTCGAATTTGCCCAAGGAGCGGCGGACGACATGCTGGCCCGCTTTCCGGAAGCCGTCGACATCCATCTCAAGCGCTGGCTCGGCGAGCGCGAGCACTACCTGCGCGTCTAAGGCCGGTGGCGCGCGCCTTCTTTTAGTGCGCCAACTGTGCCTGCTTGCGCAAGCGCTTGGCGGTGTACATCTCGCGATCGGCCTGATCAAGCAGGGCCGTGATCTCGGTGCCGTCTTCGGGCATCACCGCCACGCCGATGCTCACGCGCAGGTCCAGCGGCTGGCCTTCGAACACGTACGGTTGCTGCACCTCTTCGATGAGCCGCTCGCTTTGCGCCTGCGCATCCGCCCGCGCGCCAATGCCGGGCAGGATCACGGCAAACTCGTCGCCGCCCACGCGCGCCACCGTGTCGGAGCGCCGTGCCGTGCGGCCCATGCGCTGTGCGGTCTCGCGAATGGCGGCATCGCCCGCGCGGTGGCCGTGGCGATCATTGATGAGCTTGAGATTGTCCATGTCGACATTGAGCACACCCAGGCCGCCATGCGCGCGTTGCGCCAGATGGATCGACTGGCGCAGGCGGTCATAGAACAGCGCGCGGTTGGGGAGGTCGGTCAGCGCGTCGTGCGTGGCGCGCAGATATAACTGATCGCGCTCGGCGTTGGCGGCGTGGAACATGGCTGCGGCGATCAGCTCTGACATCAGCTCCAGCACGCTGATGTCACTTTCGCTGAAGGCGTCCACTTCCGGTGCCACCAGCTTAAGCACGCCGACCGTGGTGTCGAGATGCCGCAGCGGCGTGACCACCATCGAACGCAAACCTACGCGGCGGCAGGCTTCGCGGTCGACGCGCGCGTCGGTTTCGGAGTCTGTACATTGCAGGATTTCGCCGGTCTGCACGCACAGGCCCGACAGGCTGCCCTTGCGCGCCAGCCGCAGGCCCAGCAGCGTTTCGGTCAGGCCCGAGGTGGCGCGGTAGACCATCTCATCGCCTTCCGCCAATTCGACGACCGCCCCCGTCGCGCACGTCAGATGCTGTGCCCGCTCGGTAACCAGCGCCATGATCGCGCCCAGATCTGTGCCCAGCTTGGCGATCTCTGACTGCGCTCGCACGATTTCAAGGAGCGTGGCGGGGTTTTGCAGAGGCGGGTGGTCGAACGACATGGGGCGCGGCGCGGGTGTGGCTGTGAGTCGGGCGATTCTAGCCCGTCACCCGAACGGCATAGACCGAAATGTCGCCGGTGTGAGGCGCCGTTACAACTTTCGTATGCACTGCGACGGTGCGCAAAGAATCGGCAGGCGGCAAGACGTTGAGGTCGGATGGTTCTTCGTCGAATGTCCGGTCTTACGGTTTAGCCAACGGTCGGCTCCAGCCGTATCAGCGTAATCTCCGATGGCGCCCCGAATCGCTTGGGCGGGCCCCAATATCCTGTGCCGCGGCTGGTGTAGATCCACAGGCGCCCCAGCTTGTGCAGCCCAGCCGTAAATGGCTGCTGCAGCGGAACAAACAGGCTCCACGGCCAGAACTGGCCGCCATGCGTGTGCCCCGACAGTTGCAGGTCGAAGCCGGCCTCTGCTGCGGCAGGAGCGCTGCGCGGTTGATGTGCGAGGAGGATGGTGGGCGTGACGCCCGGCGGCGACCCTGCCAGCGCCCGCGTTGGATCGCTCGCATGCGCGGCGTCGAACTTGCCTGCACTGAAATCCGTCACCCCCGCGATCACCAGTGACGCGCCGTCGTGTTCAAGCACCGCATGCTCGTTCATCAACACGCGCATACCGAGCCGCTCGAACTCAGACACCCAAGGGCCGACGCCGGAGTAGTACTCGTGATTGCCCGTCACCGCAAAAACGCCGTGCCGAGCCGACATGCCGGCCAGCGGCGCGATATGCGGACGCAACACGTCCACCTCGCCGTCCACTAGATCGCCCGTCACGGCGATGACATCCGGTTGCAATGCATTGAGCCGCTCGACCACGCCCGTCACATAGGCACGCTTGATTGTGGGCCCGACATGCAGATCGGTGATTTGCGCGATGGTGAAGCCGTGCAGCGCGGCAGGCAGGTCCGCAATGGGCACCGTCACCCGTGCGACGCGGGGAATGCGGCGCGCATTGACATAGCCGATCAACGTCACCAGCAAGGTGAGGGCGACGACGAGCAGGGCCGAGTCGTGCCGATAAGTCTGCGGCAGCACGATCAGCGCGACGTCGCGCAGCAGCGTCAGGACCAGCAGCGACGAAAACAGGCCCATCAGCAAGGCGCCAACCCAGGTCACGCGATCGGCCAGCGAGATGGGACGGATCACGAAGCGCGCTGCCATCCCGGTTGGAATCATCACCGTCGATACGAGCAGGAAGAGGACGCCTGCAGCCCAGCCCGCACCGTTCCAGCCCAGATCCGGCAGCAGCCGCCATCCGATGTAGAGATGCAGCGCTGCCATGAGCCCGACTGTTGTCATCAGGAAGCGGCGTCTGCCGCGGGGCAGGGATCGGCTGCCGTTAGGTTCGTCACTCATGTGGGGGCGGCTCCTTTTGTCTCGGTGGGGCGTATCCCCGGAAGATGGGGCGGCTGGCAGCGTTGTCAATGCCAGGCCGCCGTTCGAACCTCAAGCAACATTGCACGTCCCTTGGTAAAATCTATCGATATCCCCAAGCCGATTGATCGTCATGACGCTCACTGAACTGAAATACATCGTCGCCGTCGCGCGGGAACGCCACTTTGGGCGTGCCGCCGAGGCCTGCTTCGTCTCACAGCCGACGCTGTCGGTCGCCATCAAGAAGCTGGAAGACGAACTGGCCGTGCAGATTTTCGAGCGCGGTGCGTCGGAAGTGAGCGTCACGCCCGTCGGCGAGCAAATCGTCACACAGGCGCAGCGCGTGCTTGAACAGACGATGGCGATCCGCGAGATTGCCAAGCAGGGGATGGACCCGCTGGCCGGGCCGCTGCGCCTGGGGGTGATCTACACGATTGGGCCGTATCTGCTGCCCGCGCTCGTCAAGCAGATGATCGACACCGTCCCGCAGATGCCGCTGATGCTGCAGGAGAACTTCACCGTGCGGCTGGTGGAGCTGCTCAAGCAGGGCGAGATCGACTGCGCCATCATGGCCGAGCCGTTTCCCGAGGCCGGTCTGATGACGGCGCCGCTGTATGACGAGCCCTTTGTCGTGGCGGTGCCGCGTGGCCACGAGCTGGCCAAGGCGTCGTCGGTGGACCCGGAAGCGCTCAAGCAGCAGACCATGCTGCTGCTCGGCAACGGGCATTGCTTCCGCGATCATGTGCTCGGGGTGTGCCCGGAGCTGTCGCGCTTCTCGCAGAACGCGGACGGTATTCAGAAGACGTTCGAAGGTTCGTCGCTGGAAACGATCCGCCATATGGTCGCCAGCGGCGTGGGCATTACGGTGCTGCCGCGCACGTCGGTGCCCAGCATGCAGCCTGCCGCCACCGATCTGCTCAGTTACGTGCCCTTCCAGGAGCCTGTGCCCGACCGCCGCGTTGTTCTGGCCTGGCGCAAGAGCTTCACCCGCATTGCCGCGATCGAAGCGGTGGCTAAGGCGGTCGCGCAATGCGAACTGCCCGGCATCAAGCTGTTGCCGCCCACCCCGCTGATTCATTGATCCTCTGAGGTAGCCGCTGGCCGTCACTCCATGACGGCCATAGCGCACGTCTAATTAATAGATAAAAACAATCAAATATACGCATCGATAGCTCATTGGTAGACTGTTTTCCATGGTGAGCGCATCGCTCACTGCCCAATCACCGTGGAGCCCGTCATGTCCCTGCCGCTTGCCTCGAACACCGTCGCGACCGTGCTGGAATGGCTCGCTGCCTATGGTGAATCGCACTGACCTGATGGATGCATGAAGCTGCCCGCGCTTGTCGTTCGGGCATCAGGAACGCGCGGGGTCGCAAGGAGAAAAAGCATGGCAATGGTGCGGATGTTTGTTTCGGAATGGCAGGGGTTTGCGGGCACCGTGCGCGCGTCGCAGGCAGAAGTGCCGACGTTGTCCGGTATGCCCGGCAGTGCGGCTGGCGGGCTCGGCACCCGCGCTGCAGAATCCGCTCGCCTGCAACGCAAGTGGGTGCGCAAGCAGATCGGTCTAACGATCGTGGCTGCCGGCGCTATGATCGTGCTCCTGCACGGTACGGTGCAGCTCATGGTCTGATGACCGGCCGGATGCTCGGTTGCCATCCGCTGTGCGTTTCGTCATAGGACGATGGGACGATCGGAACTTGCTGCGCGAGCGGCAACCGAAAGAAGGCTTGAAGCACGCATGGCCCGACGCTGAATCAAGGCAAGGGCATCGCGTTTTTGCACACCACTTCATAGGGGAATCCAGATGGCAAAGAAGAACAACGGCGCGACTGCCGCAGCCCAGATCAACATCGGCATCGCTGACAAGGATCGCAAGAAGATCGCAGAAGGCCTGTCGCGCCTGCTGGCCGATACCTACTCGCTGTATCTGAAGACGCATTACTTCCACTGGAACGTCACCGGCCCGATGTTCAACACGCTGCATCTGATGTTCGAGACGCAGTACAACGAACTGTGGAATGCCGTCGACCCGGTGGCTGAGCGTATCCGCGCGCTGGGTTATCCCGCGCCGGGCTCGTATTCGGAGTTCGCCAAGCTGTCGTCGATTCCGGAATCGAAGGGCATTCCCGAGGCGATGGACATGGTGCGTGAGCTGGTAGCCGGCCACGAAGCCGTGACGCGCACCGCCCGCAGCCTGTTCCCCGATGTCGACAAGGCCGCCGACGAACCGACCGCCGACCTGCTGACGCAACGCATGGACATCCACGAGAAGACCGCGTGGATGCTGCGCTCGCTACTGGCTTAAGGCTGGCTTGACGGCCGTTCGCCAAGATTGCGACAGGCGTTTCGACAGCAGCGAATTGCGTCCCACCCGCAAGCCCGTTGTGTTGCGGGTGTGACAGCATCAACCCCATGACCTAAACGAGAGAATCATGACGACTGAAGCCAAATGCCCGTTTCCCGGCCATGCTCCCGCTGCTTCGCACGCCTTCGGTGGCGGTACGGCCAACAAAGACTGGTGGCCCAATCAGCTGCGCGTTGATCTGCTGAACCAGCATTCCGAGAAGTCGGATCCGCTCGGCCCGAAGTTCGACTACCGCAAGTCCTTCAATGCGATCGACTACGACGCGCTCAAGGCCGATTTGCGCCGCCTGATGACGGATTCGCAAGACTGGTGGCCGGCAGACTTTGGGCACTATGGCCCGCAGTTCATCCGCATGGCATGGCACGCTGCCGGCACGTACCGCACGGGTGATGGCCGTGGCGGCGCAGGGCGCGGCCAGCAACGATTCGCACCGCTCAACTCCTGGCCCGACAACGTCAACATCGACAAGTCGCGCCGCTTGCTGTGGCCGATCAAGCAGAAGTACGGCCAGGCAATCTCGTGGGCCGACCTGCTGATCCTGACCGGCAACGTGGCACTCGAAACCATGGGCTTCCGCACCTTCGGCTTTGCCGCTGGCCGTGAAGACACCTGGGAACCGGACAACGACGTCTATTGGGGCAGCGAGACCACCTGGCTCGCGCCCACCAACAACCCCAATAGCCGCTACTCGGGCGACCGCAATCTTGCGAACCCGCTGGCCGCCGTGCAAATGGGCCTGATCTATGTGAACCCGGAAGGCCCGGACGGCAACGGCGATCCACTGGCCGCCGCACGCGACATCCGCGACACCTTCGCACGCATGGCGATGGATGATGAAGAAACCGTCGCGTTGATCGCTGGCGGCCACACCTTCGGCAAAACGCACGGCGCGGGCGCGGCAAGCCACGTTGGCGCCGATGTCGAAGCGGCTCCGCTGGAAGCGCAAGGCCTGGGCTGGGCCAGCACATATGGGACCGGCAAGGGTGCCGACGCCATCACCAGCGGGCTGGAAGTCACCTGGACGCAGACCCCTGCGCAATGGAGCAATTTCTTCTTCGAAAACCTGTTCAAGTACGAATGGGTGCAGGAGAAGAGCCCGGCCGGCGCGCTGCAATGGGTGGCCAAGGACGCCGAGGCGATCATTCCGGGCCCGACGCCCGATTCGCCCAAGCGTCGCCCCACGATGCTGACGACCGACCTGTCGTTGCGCTTCGATCCGGCGTACGAAAAGATCTCGCGCCGCTTCCTCGACAACCCGCAGGCATTTGCTGAAGCTTTTGCGCGCGCCTGGTTCAAGCTCACGCACCGTGATCTCGGCCCGAAGTCGCGTTACCTCGGCCCCGAAGTGCCGCGTGAAGACCTGATCTGGCAAGACCCGCTTCCGGCTGCCACGCACAAGCCGACCGAAGCCGACATCGCCGACCTCAAGGCGAAGATTGCTGCTTCAGGTCTGTCGGCCTCCGAGCTGGTTGCGGTGGCATGGGCATCCGCCTCGACCTTCCGCGGTTCGGACAAGCGCGGCGGTGCCAACGGTGCTCGCATTCGCCTGGCCCCGCAGAACGACTGGGCAGTCAACCAGCCGGTGGCCGGCACGCTGGCCAAGCTGGAGGAGATTCAACGCGCTTCCGGCAAGGCTTCGCTGGCCGATGTGATCGTGCTGGCGGGCAGCGTCGGTATCGAACTGGCCGCCAAGGCAGCTGGCACGACGATCTCCGTGCCGTTCACGCCGGGCCGCGTCGATGCAACGGCCGAGCAAACCGACGCCGCCTCGTTCGCGCCGCTCGAACCGGTGGCCGACGGCTTCCGCAACTACCAGAAAGCCGATTACGCGATGCCGGCCGAAGTGTTGCTGCTCGACAAGGCTCAGTTGCTGACGCTGACCGCGCCTGAGCTGACCGTGCTGATCGGTGGCCTGCGCGCCATCAACATCAACGCGGATGGCAGCCAGCACGGCGTATTTACCGCCACGCCGGGCGCGCTGACCAACGATTTCTTCGTCAACCTGCTCGACATGGGCACCGAATGGAAGGCCGCCGGCAACATCTACGAGGGGTTCGATCGCAAGACGGGTCAACTCAAGTGGACCGGCACGCGCGTCGATCTGGTGTTCGGCTCGAATTCGATCCTGCGCGCGCTGGCCGAGGTTTTTGGCAGCGCCGACGGTAAGGAGCGCTTCATCAGCGAGTTCGTTGCCGCTTGGGTCAAGGTGATGAATCTCGACCGCTTCGATTTGGCTGCCGCCTAAGCTGCTTTCGGCGGGACTAAAATGGCGCCTTGCCTCGTGCAGGCGCCATTTTCTTTGGTGATTTCCATGCAATCGTCCGCTGCCCAACCCAGCCGCCTCGTGCTCTATGCGCGCCTGATGCGCATGGACAAACCGATCGGCACGCTGCTGCTGCTGTGGCCGACGCTGTGGGCGCTATGGATGGCCGCTGATGGCCATCCGCCGGTGTCGCTGGTGGTGATTTTCACGGTCGGCACATTCCTGATGCGCTCGGCTGGCTGCGCCGTCAACGACTGGGCAGATCGCGACTTTGACAAACACGTCAAACGCACCAAGGAGCGGCCGATTACCGCCGGCCTGATCGCCCCATGGGAAGCGCTGGCGGTTGCGGCGGTGCTGTCGCTCATCGCCTTCGCACTGATCCTGCCGCTCAATGCGCTGACGAAGTGGATGTCGGTCGCCGCCATCGTGGTTGCCGGCACGTATCCGTTCTTCAAGCGGTTTTTCGCAATTCCGCAGGCGTACCTCGGTATTGCGTTCGGGTTTGGGATTCCGATGGCGTACGCGGCAGTGCAGGATCAGGTGCCGGTGCTGGCGTGGCTGATGCTTGCCGGCAATGTGTTCTGGGCGATTGCCTACGACACTGCGTATGCCATGGTCGATCGCGATGACGATCTGCTCATCGGCATCAAAACGTCGGCCATTACCTTTGGACGTTATGACGTGACGGCGATCATGCTGTGCTACGTGGGGTTCTTTGGAATCATGGCCTGGGCCGGCCACGTGATGGCGCTAGGCGTGGCGTATTGGATCGGGTTTGCCGCTGCCGTGGCGTTGTCGCTTTGGTATTACCCGATGCTGCAGACGCGGGATCGGATGAAGTGCTTTTTTGTTTTCCGGCATAACAATTGGCTGGGGGCTTGTTTGTTTGCTGGCGTGGTGGGGGCGTATTTGCTGCGCTAGGGCGTTGTTGGTCCATCCCGCGCTTCATACTCAGTCGGGGATGGACCGATAGGTTCAATCCCGCCCGAATTCCTCCCCCATCTCCTTACCGCGTGCCGCCGCAGCATGCATCGCGCGTACAAAGGCAGCCTTGATACTCGCCCCCTCCATGGAAGTGAGCGCCGCATAGGTCGTCCCACCCTTGGACGTCACGCGCTCGCGCAGCACCTCAACCGGCTCAGACGATTGGCCTGCCAGCGTGGCCGCGCCAACAAACGTTTCCACCGCCAACGTGCGCCCATCCTCCGCCGACAGCCCCAGCTCCTGCGCCGCCTGCTGCATCGCCTCGATGAAATAGAACACGTACGCCGGGCCGCTGCCCGAGATGGCCGTCACTGCATCAATCTGGGCCTCGGCGGGCACCCAGACGCTCTTGCCGACAGCATTGGCGATGGCGCTGGCGGTCGCGCGGTCGGCGTCGGACAAGCCCGCGTTGGCGGCCAGGCCCGTCATACCCAGACCGGAGAGCGCTGGTGTATTCGGCATCGCCCGAACCACACGAGCGTGGCCATTCAGCCAGCGTGACAGATCCTGAATCCGGATGCCCGCCGCCACCGACAGCACCAGGCTGTTGCCCAGATGCGGGGCGAGTTGCGCGCAGACCTCACGCATCTGCTGCGGCTTGACGGCCAGGACGATCACGTCGCGGTCGGCCAGTTCTGCGCCCGGGGCGGCAGCGGTGTGGGCGCCCCAGGCCTGTTCGGCGCGGCTGCGGGCAGGCTCGGTCGGATCCACCACCACGATGTTGGCGCCGTGCGCGCCCTTGGCAATCAGGCCGCCGATGAGGGCCGCCGCCATGTTGCCGCCGCCGATGAAGCCGAGTTTCAGAGTGTCGAGCATGAGAGTGGTGGTGTGAGAGAAAACAGGAATTCAGGCGTTGGCATACTGCCGCGCCCCGAAGATGGCGCTGCCGACACGCACAATGGTGGCGCCTTCGGCAATGGCGTCTTCCAGGTCGGCGGACATGCCCATTGACAGCGTATCGAGCGGGATGCCGGCCTCGCCCAGCCGACCTGCCAGCGCACGCAGATCAGCAAACGGCTTGCGCTGCGCGGCAGGGTCATCGCTCGGCTCAGGCACGGCCATCAAGCCGCGCAATTGCAGACGGGGCAGCGCCGAGACGGCTTGTGCCACGGCAAGCACTTCATCGAAATCTGGCATCAGACCATGTTTGCTGGCCTGGCGGCTGATGTTGATCTCAAGACAGACTTGCAGCGGCGGCAAGGTGTCGGGGCGCTGGGCCGAGAGGCGCTCGGCAATTTTGAGGCGGTCAACGCTGTGCACCCAGTCGAATTGTTCGGCCACGGCGCGCGTCTTGTTGCTCTGCAGGGGGCCGATGAAGTGCCAGCGGATCGGGTCCGGGCCCGCACGCAGGTCGGCCAGCGCGTCGATCTTGGCGATGCCTTCCTGCACATAGTTTTCGCCGAAGAGGCGTTGCCCAGCGGCATGTGCGGCGCGCACGGCATCGGCGTCGAACGTCTTGGAAACGGCCAGCAATGTGACACCCGCAGCATCGCGCGAAGCCAGTGTGCAGGCCGTTGTGATCCGTTGACGCACGGCTTGCAAGTTGGCGGCGATTACAGACATAATCCGGCGACGTTTGTTACAAATAAACAAGGTTCCGGCACGTCAAAACAACGGCTCGGAGCGCGTCTGGAGGCGCCATTGCGACGCCCGGGCGACATAAAAAAGTCGGGGGTCATTATAAGATGGACATCGCGCAGCTTCTGGCGTTTTCCGCCAAGAACAAGGCGTCGGACTTGCACCTGTCGGCCGGACTGCCGCCGATGATCCGGATCCACGGCGACATGCGCCGGATCAACGTGCCACCGCTCACGCACCAAGATGTGCACTCCATGGTGTACGACATCATGAGCGACGGGCAGCGCAAGGTCTACGAAGAAAACCTGGAAGTCGACTTCTCGTTTGAGATCCCCGGCCTCTCGCGTTTCCGGGTCAACGCGTTCAACCAGAACCGCGGCGCTTCGGCCGTATTCCGGACGATTCCGTCGAAGGTGCTCTCGCTGGACGACCTGAAGGCGCCTGCCGTGTTTGCGGACTTGGCGATGAAGCCGCGCGGCCTGGTGCTCGTCACGGGCCCGACTGGCTCGGGCAAGTCGACGACGCTTGCCGCGATGGTCAACCACCGCAACGAAAACGACATGGGCCACATCCTCACGGTGGAGGACCCGATCGAATTCGTGCATGAATCGAAGAAGAGCCTGATCAACCAGCGCGAGCTTGGTCCGCATACACACTCGTTCGCCAATGCGCTGAAGTCGGCGCTGCGTGAAGACCCGGACGTGGTGCTGGTGGGCGAATTGCGTGATCTTGAGACCATTCGCCTGGCGCTCACGGCCGCAGAAACGGGCCACTTGGTGTTCGGCACGCTGCACACCAGCTCGGCTGCCAAGACCATCGACCGGGTCGTCGACGTGTTTCCGTCGGACGAAAAAGAGATGGTCCGGACCATGCTTTCCGAATCGCTGGAGGCGGTGATCTCGCAGACGCTGCTCAAGACGCGCGACGGGTCGGGCCGGATTGCGGCGCATGAAATCATGATTGCCACGCCGGCCATCCGTCACTTGATCCGCGAGAACAAGATCTCGCAGATGTACTCGATGATGCAGACGAGCAGCGGCATGGGCATGCAGACGCTCGACCAATGTCTGTCGGAGCTGATCAAGCGCTCGGCGATCAACTACGCAGACGCGCGCGCCATCGCCAAGAACCCGGACGCGTTCGCGAATTGATACGTGAACTGATGCGCTGACTGATACGTCAAGCGCGCTTTCCAATTTTCTTCAGGAGGGGCACGCCATGCTTGACCGCGAAGCCGCCACCAAATACATCCACGAACTCTTGCAGTTGATGGTGAACAGCCGTGGCTCGGACTTGTTCATCACGTCGGAATTTCCGCCCGCGATCAAGGTGGACGGCAAGGTCACGCCGATTTCGCAGCAGCCGCTGAATGCCGTGCAGGCCGTCGGTCTGGTCAAGTCGATCATGAACGAGAAGCAGCTGCGCGAGTACGAAGACAGCTCGGAATGCAACTTCGCCATCACGGCGCCGGGTGCGGGGCGTTTCCGTGTGTCGGCGTTCATGCAGCAGGGCCGCGCCGGCATGGTGCTGCGGACCATCAACACGAAGATCCCGACGCTGGGCGAGCTGGATTTGCCGCCGATCCTGAACGAGATCGTGATGAGCAAGCGCGGGCTGGTGATCGTGGTGGGTGCCACGGGCTCGGGCAAGTCGACCTCGCTGGCGGCGATGGTGGGCTATCGCAACGCGAATTCGTATGGCCACATCATCACCATCGAAGATCCGGTGGAATACGTGCACACCCACCAGAACTGCGTGGTGACGCAGCGTGAAGTGGGCGTGGATACCGAGTCGTGGCACGTGGCGCTGAAGAACACGCTGCGCCAGGCGCCGGATGTGATCCTGATCGGCGAAATCCGGGATCGCGACACGATGGAATACGCCATCCAGTACGCGGAAACCGGCCACTTGTGCCTCGCCACGCTGCACGCCAACAGCTCAAACCAAGCGATCGACCGGATCATCAACTTCTTCCCGGAAGAGAAGCGTCAGCAGTTGCTGATCGACCTGTCGCTGAACCTGCGCGCGATGATCGCGCAGCGCCTGCTGCCACGTCAGGGCAGAAAAGGGCGCGTGCCGGCCGTCGAAATCATGCTGGCCACCCCGCTGGTGCAAGACCTCATCTTCAAGGGCGAGGTGCACGAGCTGAAGGAGGTCATGAAGAAATCCCGCGAGCAAGGGATGATCTCGTTCGATCAGGCGTTGTTCGAGCTGTACGAGGAAAACAAGATCACTTACGAGGACGCGTTGCGCAATGCGGACTCCCTCAACGATCTGCGCTTGCAGATCAAGCTGCACAGCAAGCGTGGCGGGCAGACGGATCTGTCTGCTGGCACCGAGCATCTCAACGTCGTGTGATGTGTCGAAAGCGCTACACCATTTGAGGTAATTTGCGGCGCATAACGTTTGCGTCACTCGGAAGACCGCCCGGTCGTCATGATCTTTCCTTAATATTTGCTGAGAATTGCCGTTTAAGCGGTGAGCGGGCCTGCCAAGTCATCGGCGGGCGCGCATCAAAACGATAAAAGCAACAGCAAATCCGGGTGGGTAAAAACGTGGCAAGCAAGCCGAGGTATCAGCGCGCGCGGGCGGCGCGGGGTTTTACGCTGATTGAGCTCATGATCACAGTGGCCATTGTCGGCATCCTGGCGATCATTGCTTATCCCAGCTACGTCCAGTACATCGTCCGCTCCAATCGGGCAGCGGCGGAATCCTTCATGCAGGAAGTTGCGGCCGCGCAGGAGCGCTTCCTGCTCGACAACCGTGCCTATGCGCCGAATCTGACCGCGTTGCAATACGCCAGCAACGTGCCGGCCAACGTTTCGCCCAACTACACCTTCACGTTGAGCGCCAGCAGCGTGCCGCCGTCTTACCAACTGGCGGCGACTCCCCAAGGCTCGCAGCAGGTGAACGACAGCGCGTGCGGCACGCTGACGCTGACGAACACCGGTGCCAAGACGGCGTCCACGGGCGCCTCGAACTGCTGGAAGTGAGGCGAGCCATGAATATCCTGCGCAAGCCCATTCAAGGTTTCACGCTGACCGAGCTGATGGTCACGCTGGCCGTGCTCGCCATCCTCGTCACGATTGCGGTGCCCTCGTTCTCGGGCATGATCGCGACCCAGGCCACACGCAATGCATCGTTCGACCTGTCGTCTGCCGTGTCGTTGGCGCGTGCGGAGGCTGTCAAGCAGAACACCATCGTCACCGTATCGACCAGCAGCACTTGGGCGGCCGGATGGACGCTGATGGCGGGCACGCCTGCCACGGTGATCCGCACATTCGGCCCGTACAGCGGCGTGACCATCGCGGCGAGCAACGGCAACACGCTGTCGTTCGGCAACGATGGCCGACCGACTGCAGGCGGCGTTACGTTCCAGGTCACGCCGACGAGCGCGTCGCAATCGGTCTCCTCGAGCTGCGTACAGGTGGGCGGCACCGGCCGCGTCGCCGTGGTGTCGGGGACGTGCTCATGAGCGCCGCCGCACGCTTTCACCATCGCAGGCCGCGCAAGGCCGCGCAGCGCGGGTCGACTCTGATCGAAATCCTGATTTCGGTCGTGATCCTGCTGGTCGCGCTGCTGGGCGCGGCCGGCATGATGGTCCGCTCGAACCAGTCCGAGATGGAGTCTTACCAGCGCGTGCAGGCCCTGACGCTGTTGCAGGACATGGCCGCGCGGCTCAACGCGAACCGCCAGGTGGCCTCGTGCTACGCCGTGGCCGGTGCGATGACCACCGTCGGCACGGGCGGTGTCTCGGCACCCAGTTGCACGACCGGCACGGCCGCACAGCAAGCCACCGTCACCACCGATCTCGCCGCTTGGAACAATGCGCTGCTCGGCAATACGGAGACCGCCGCCAGCGGCACCGTGGCCTTGGGCGCCATGATCGGGGCGCGCGGCTGTATCGAGGCTGTCGACACGGTCAACCAGGTCTATCGCGTGACCGTCGCATGGCAAGGCTTGGTGCAGACCGTGGCGCCGGCGCTGCCTTGCGGCAGCGGCAGCGGCAATTACGGTAACGATGCCTATCGGCGCGCCATCAGCGTGCAGGTGCGCATGGGGGTGCTGTCATGACGCCGAACCGCACGTTGCGCCGTCTGCAGCGCGGGATGTCGCTGGTCGAACTGATGGTCGGCATGGCGCTGGGGCTGCTGTTGCTGACCGCTCTGGCGAGCCTGTATGCGTCCACCTCGCAATCGCGCGTGCAACTGGGCAACAGCGCCACGCAGATCGAGAGCGGCCGCTACGCGCTCGACATCATCAGCCAGGAAGTCGGGCTCGGAGGCTTCCTTGGCGATCTGAATCTGCTGGGAACCTCAGCGGTGGCAACGCCCGATGTGTGCGCAAGCGCCACCAACGCACTTGGCTTTACCAACAGCCCTGCGACGGTGCCGGTGGCCATCTACGGTTACGTGCCCGGTGCGAACGCGGCGCCATGCCTGCCCAACCTGTCGCCCAACTCCGAAATCCTGGTGGTGCGGCGCGTGTCGAGCACCGTCACCTCCGCGAGCGCCGTAGCAGCAGGGCAAGCGTATCTGCAGGATTCGTTCTGCAGTACGGACACCGCGCCCTTTGTGTTTAGCGCCACCGCAACGGACTTCACGCTCAAGGACAAGACCTGCGGCAAGCTGGCAGACCTTCGCCAAGTCAGCGTGCGAGCGTTCTACCTCGCCACGTGCGACCGCTGCGGCACGGGTGGCGACAGTATTCCCACGCTCAAGATGGTCGAGTTTTCCAGCGGTGCAATGCAACCGCCCAACTCGATCGCCCAAGGCATCGACGACGTGCATTTCGTCTATGGCGTCGATATGGACGGCAACGGTTCGCCCGATTGCTACGTGGCCAATCCAGGCATCGATAACAGCGCCGCCTGTACCACCGTGAGCGGCTACAACTGGCTCGCATCCGCCGCGACCAACTGGAGCAACGTGACGGCCGTGCGCATCAACGTGCTCGCGCGCACGCTGGGCGTGTCGCCGGGCTGGACGGACACGCGGTCTTACGACATGGGCCGCGGCACGCTCACCGCCCCTTTCAACGATGGCTACAAGCGACACGTCTATGCGGAACTCGCGCGCGTCGCCAATGTGGCCGGCCCTCGGGAGTAGCCATGCGGCGCTTATCGGTTCGCCAATCGGCACGTCAGTCGGGCGTGACCCTTGTTGTCACGCTGATCTTCCTGGCGATCTTCATGGGCATCGTCGTGATGATGATGAACTCGGGCGTGATCAACACCAAGATCGCCGCCAACCAGCAATACGGCCTGGAAGCGCGCAGCGCCGCGCAGCAGGGCATTGAGCAAGTCATCAGTGTGGATTTCACCTCCAACCCGGTCGCCACCAGCGTGCCGGTGGACGTGAACGGCGATGGCAAGACGGATTACACCGCGCAGGTTGCCGCGCCCGCTTGCGTGGCAACCAAGGCGATCGCCAACACGCAATTGACCACCGATACGACCAGCCCCAACTTTGCCGCCGACTCCTCTTGCTTCAGCGGCGTGAACAACAACTCCGACACCGGCATCCTGACTGCCGCCGGTACACCGGGTGGCATGTCGAATTGCAGTGCGACGCAGTGGGATGTCGCCGCCACCGTCAACGATGTGAACGGCACAGCCGTGAACACCACGCTGCATCAGGGCGTTGCGGTTCGCGTGCTGACCGGCGCGGCGTGTCCGTAAGCCAACGCGCAAAGCCAGGAAGAACTCATATGCGCTCATTTGCTCAACGATTTGCGTTTGCCGCCACGGCACTTGCGCTGTCAGGCGCTCAACCCGCAAGTGCTGAAGACATCGATTTGTATACGGGGCTGCAGCAGAACGCCGGCAAGCCCAATGTGGTGATCATCTTTGACGATGGCGCCAACTCTGACGCCAATGCGTCGTTCACGTGTTCTGCGACGGGGTTGACGGTGGCCAACCCGAGCAAAAGCTCGGGAGCCGAGCAGTGTGCTCTGTACGGTGCCGCACAGTCGATTGCCAACAATCCTTCGCTGCTGGGCAACGTCAATCTTGGTCTGATGATGTTTGACCCGAAAAGTCCGGGCGGCCTGTTCAGGTTTCCGACGGCGAACCCGAAGTCATCGCAGACACTGCAGTTGATGGACAGCACGGGCGTGAACAGCCTGCTGTCGTACCTGCAAAACCAGTTTCCCGGCGATCTGAACGGCAATAACGTCCAGACCTCCGGCGCAATGCAAGAGGCCTGGTCGTTCTATGCCGGCTACAAGAACACCGGTGTGACGGGGTTGTCAGGCACGAAGTACACGTCGCCCATCACGAACCCCTGCCAGCGCAATTTCGTCATCTACATTGGCAACGCCACCAACAGCGGTCACCCGGCTGAAAGTGACACGCAGATGCTGGCGGCGCTTCAGGCGGCGGTGCCCACGCCCACGGCTGCACAGACGACGCAAATCGCCATCAACAGCAAGTACGCGTCTAACTGGGGTGATGAGTGGGCACGCTACATGTACCAGAGCGACCTGCAAGGAACGGCCAACACTGCCAACCCGCAGAACGTCATCACCTATGCCATCACGGTGACGGACGGCAAGAATCAGGACTACGTCAACTTCGACAACAGCATGGCTACCAACGGTGGCGGCAAAGCCTACACCGTGCAGCTTGGCGATGTGGCGGGCCTGCAGGATGCACTGCTGTCGATCTTCAATGAAATCCAGGCGGTCAATAGCGTGTTCGCGTCGGTCAGCTTGCCGGCGGCCGTCAACGCGCAGGGCCAGTTCCTGAATCAGGTGTATATCGGCATGTTCCGCCCTGACGCGACGGCGGCTCCGCGCTGGATGGGCAATCTCAAGCAGTATCAGGTGGGCTTCGACGCCAACGGCAGCCTGCAACTGCTGGATTCCGTTGGCAACGCGGCGCTTAGCAACGCAGGCACGGGTTTCATGTCGCCCAACGCGATCAGCTTCTGGACGGCCGATCCGCCGCTGTCGTTCGGCTCAAGTGGCTATGGCAGCAGCCTGGCCAACTGGCCGAGCAAGGGCTTCTGGCAAAACAGCCCTTCCAGCAAGGGATGGGCGTTCGACTCCCCAGACGGCGAAGTCGTAGAGAAGGGAGGGGCCGGCGAAATGCTGCGAGTCCAGTTTCTCACGAGCCAGACTGGCCGAACGCTACTGACTTGCAATGGTGCAGGCACCTGCCCGACCAGCACGGCCATGCCGACATTCGATACGGCCAACACATGGCTGGCGGGCAATTCGGGGCTGAACGCCATCAATTCCTACAACAGTACGAACGGCGCGCCCACCATCACGTCGAGTGAACAGACCAACTTCATCAACTGGGTACGCGGGCGCGATGTCTACGCGCTGGATAATTCCGCAGTCGCTGGACAAGAGGCCGAAACCGGCCCGGGCTCGCCGGTGACGATCCGTCCGTCGATCCATGGTGACGTGTTGCACTCCCGGCCGGTGGTTATCAACTACGGCGGTACCACCGGCATCGTGGTGTTTTACGGTGCCAACGATGGTGTCTTCCATGCGATCAATGGCAACCAGTCGAGTGGTATCAACGGCGTGCGCCCTGGCGGCGAGCTCTGGGGTTTCATCCCACCGGAGTTTATTGGCAAGCTGAGCCGGCTTTATGCCAATTCGCCGGAGGTGAAATTGTCCACCACGCCGAATGGCATCACGCCGACGCCAACGCCGCGCGACGACTTCTTCGATGGCAGCACCACCGTCATGCAGGACCAACGCAACGCGACGAGTCCGCGCACCATCATCTATCTGACCGCGCGACGTGGCGGCAGCTTGATCTATGCGTTGGACGTGTCGGACCCGCTCAATCCGCGCTATCTCTGGTCGCGCAGTAACAGTGACATTCCCGAACTTGGCCAGACGTGGTCCAAGCCGCGTCTGATGCGTGTGGCCGGTTACGCCAACCCTGTGCTGATCATGGGCGCCGGCTACGATGCGTCTTCCGAAGATAGCGACCCCGCGCCCGGCACCGACACCATGGGGCGCGGCATCATCGTGCTTGATGCCTACAGCGGCGTGCCGGTGTGGAGCGCTTTGGCGAACTGCACCGGTGTGGCCGGCGTGTGTGTGAAGAACACCAGCCTGACCCGCTCGATTGCCTCGGATGTCACTACGGTCGATCGCACAGGCAGCGGCTACATCCAGATGGCCTACGTGGGCGATCTGGGCGGCAACATTTGGCGTGTGGATTTCCAGAGTGCGTCCGGCAATACGCCCGCCAACTGGGCGCTGACGCAGTTCGCGTCACTGGGCGGCGCGGCCAACACCAATAACGCGCGCAAGTTCTTCTATGCGGCCGATGTGGTCCCCACTGCGGCGTTCAACGCCGTCTTGGCAGGCACTGGCGACCGCGAGCACCCGCTCTATTCGGCTTCTACAACACCGGGCACCGCTTACAACGTGGTCAACCGCTTTTACATGCTGAAGGACCCGAATCTCGGCCCCGTGCCGGCGGGATGGGTGCCGTTGACGGAAGCCAACCTCGTTGATTCCACTTCGACGGCGTACAGCGGGACAGGCTCGGGCTTCTACATCACGCTGCCGAATCCGGGCGAGAAGGTCGTGAACGCCCCCCTTACGGTGGCTGGCTACACCACGTTCGGAACCAACACCCCGGCGGTTCCGTCTGCCGGTGCGTGCTACCCGAACTTGGGCATCGCCCGCACGTATTCGGTCAGCTTCCTGACGGGCACCGGCCAGAACCCGAATCGTTCGGTGGTGCTGGATGGCGGCGGCTTCCCGCCCTCGTCGGTCTATGGCGTGGTGCTGGTGAACAACGGCAACGGCGGTACGACGCCAGTGCCGGTGTGCTTCGGCTGCGGCAATCAGACGGGCACCGGTGGAGGCGGCTCCGCGCTGGCCCCCGTCCAAGTGACACCTAAGGGCCTCGGCAAACGCAAGCGCACCTTCTGGTTCTCTGAAACCGACAAGCACTGATCCGAATCGCCCCAAACGGCCCGCCCAGCGCGGGCCGTTACAATTCCGGACAGATGCCGGAGCACCCCGTTCCCGCAACCATCCGGAGAGTAGCCATGAGTGATGTCTACGCATTCGAGGCCGATTCGTTGACCGGCCAGCGCGTGCCGCTGTCGCAGTACAAAGGCAAGGTCCTGCTGATCGTGAACACGGCGAGCAAGTGCGGATTCACGCCGCAATACGCTGGGCTGGAAGCGGTGTACAAGCGGCTGCATGAGAAAGGCCTCGAGGTGCTCGGCTTTCCGTGCAACCAGTTCGGCAAGCAGGAGCCGGGCGGCGAAGACGAAATCGGCGCGTTCTGCGAGAAAAACTACGGCGTCTCGTTCCCGATGTTCGGCAAGATCGACGTGAATGGCTCGAACGCGCATCCGCTCTACAAGTGGCTGACCTCGGAAAAGCCCGGCGTGCTCGGCATCGAAGCGGTCAAATGGAACTTCACCAAGTTTCTGCTGCGCCGCGACGGCACGGTCTACAAGCGCTACGCGCCCATGACCAAGCCGGAAGAGATCGCCGACGATATTGAACGGCTGCTGGCGGAGCCCGATCCCGCCTGACGTTGCGGTCGTTAATCCGACGAGCCTCGCACCTTGCGCATGAAATCCGCCAGCGAGCGCTCGGCGGATTCGGCAAAGTGGCGCTCCAGAATGTCGACCTTGACGCAGCGGTCGAGGCGGAAGGTGCGGTAGTCCTGACGGTGCTCGCACCAGGCGGCCACCAGCCAGACTTGTCCCCAGAAGAACAGGCCGAGCGGCTGGATGCAGCGCTCGGTCAACTGACCTTGCGCATCCCGGTAGGAGAGTCGCGCGACGGCGTGGCGCCCAAGCGCCGCATGCAGCGTGTCGAATACCTGCTTGACCTCGTTGCCCATGCCGTAGCCGGGCGCAAAGATGCGCGTGGTCTCGGCTTCGTTGCGGCGCTCCGCGGGCAGGGCGCCCATCAGTTTTTCCAGTGCCGCTTCCACCGAGTCGGCCATGGTGCCGCCGCCCCATGCCTTGATCATCCGCGCGCCGGCCACCAGGGCTTCAACTTCATCGGCGGTGAACATGAGCGGTGCGAGGTCGAAGCCTGCGCGCATGCGGTAGCCGATACCGGCTTCGCCTTCGATCGGCACGCCTGAGACGGACAGATCGCGGATGTCGCGATACACCGTGCGCTCGGACACGCCGAGGCGCTCGGCTAGCATGGCCGCCGTGGTCAAACGGCGGCCTCGCAGGATCTGGGCAATCTGGAACAGGCGGTCGGCGCGGCGGGTCATGCGCGGCATTGTAGTGGCCTTCGGCCCGGGTGCAACGCGCGCCATATCCCCTACGCGCCGAAGGGCGTCAGCTCACGTTGCGGGTGGATGTCCACCACATCGACCTGTTCGCCACGGCGCAGCATGCGCTTGCCCAGTCGCGGGAAGTCGGCAATCTCGATGTTGAGATGTTCGCCGCCGCACAGATAGACGAGGTCTTCCTTGCCGCAGTTGCGCAGGTGGTGCGCGATGCCCGTGGGGAACGCCATGAAATCGCCGGGGCGCACGGTGAACATGCTGTCGGCGATTTCAGCTTGCGCTTCGCCCGAGAGGATGTAGATCCATTCCTCTTCGCGCTGGTGCGAGTGATAGACGAATGATTCCTTGCCCGGCGGCACGCGCGCGAAATTCACGCCGGTGCGCTTGAGCCCGAGCAGCCGGCCCATCATGGTGCCGTGGATTTCCGACAGGCTGTTCCAGGGGTGCGAAAACGACTGCGTGCGCGCGGTGATATCCGCGGCACGCATGAGATACGGGGATTGACTCGGCATGGTGTTCTTCTTCTCTGTCTCGTAGTAAAGGCCGGCGCCCGCGCACCGGCCCTGGGGGCGTTACTGCTGTAGCAGGTACGCCTGCGTCTTGGCATCCGGCTCATGTAGGCCGACGCGGTTGCCTTCGGTGTCGACGATGTGGGCGATGCGGCCCATATGGTCGGGCAGCGTCATCGGGCCGAATACGCATTGGCCGCCACTGCCGTTCACGCGTTCCAGCACCGCATCCAGATTGGGTGCGTTCAGGTAGACCACGCTGCCCTTGTCGGACGGCGCAAAGCCTTCGCCCTTGACCAGCGCACCGTGGATGGTCGTCTCACCCGCCGGAAACACGCCCATGGTCAGGTCGCCCATGTCTTCCTGCTTGAGCTGCGTGTCGAAGACGTTCTCGTAAAACTTCACCGCACGCGGGAAATCGTTGGCGGGGATTTCAAACCAGTTGATGACGCTTGCCATGTTGTCGCTCCGGTTGATGAGGCAGGCGGTTGGGGGAACCTGTCTCGTTAAGGTGAAGCGATTCTGGCGGGGGGCTCCTGACAGCGTTCTGTCAGGAGCATTCAGGAGGATTGCGGAGTGTGTTGTACGTTGCCCAGGCAGTGAAAGCCGGGCGGTGGGGGAACAGCTCAGTGCGGAATCCAGCCTGCCAGCAGCGGCACCAGCACCGCCGTCAGCACGCCGTTCAGTCCCATGCCCAGCGCGGAGAACGCACCCGCCTCGGGATTGACCTGAAACGCGCGCGCTGTGCCGATGCCGTGCGCCGCAATGCCGGTCGCAAAGCCACGCACGCTGTATTCGCGCACGCGCAGCAGGTTCAGCAGCCGCGTCGTGGTGGTCGCACCGACAATGCCGGTAATGAGCACCAGCACCGCCGTAATGGTCGGTGCGCCGCCGATCTTCTCCGAGATGCCCATCGCGATCGGGATCGTTACCGATTTCGGCGCCATGGAGCGTAGCGTTTCGGGCGATGCGCCCAGCAGCCATGCGATGCCTACGGCTGACACCACCGCCACGACCGACCCCGCAAGGAGCCCGCCCATCAGCGGCAGCGCGTGGCGGCGCAGCTTCGCCCATTGCTGGAACAGTGGTACCGCCAGCGCAACCGTGGCCGGCCCCAGCAGGAAGTGCACGAACTGCGCGCCGTCAAAGTACGTCTTGTACGGCGTGCCCGTCAGCGTCAGGAGTGTGCCCAGGATGACGACCGCAATCAGCAGCGGATTGACCATCGGGTTGAAGCGGCTGCGTTCATGCAGGCGTACGCCAATCAGGTAAGCGATGAGCGTGGCGGTCAGGCCCAGCAGCGGGCTGGCGGCCAGGTAGACCCAGAGTTGATGAAGGTTCGGAGCCATCGCGTTCATGGGGCCAGCTCCTCGTGGCCTTCGCCGCCGCCGTGGTCAATGCGGCCCATGCGGCGCATCAGGGCGCGGGTGACGAGCGCACCGGCAGCAATCGACAGCCACGTCGACACGACGGTCGCCACCACGATCGGCAGCCATTCCTGCCCGATGCGGTTCAGTTGCGTCATGACGCCCACGCCGGCCGGTACGAACAGGATGGTCAGGTGCCGCAGCAATTCGCTGACGGTGCCCTGCATGACTTCGAGCACGCGGCCCTTGTCCACCAGCAGGTAGATGACCAGCAGCACCATGCCGATCACCGGACCGGGCACCGGCAGGTGCAGCGAATACGTCAACAGCTCTCCCACCGACTGGAACGTCAACAGGATCGCGAAGGTTTGCAGCATGGGGCCTCCGGGCAAAACGAAGCGCCAAGTATAGAACCCGGCTGCGTTCGCTTCAGGCCAGCATGCGGTCGACCAGCTCGATCCAGTGTTCAACCGGAGTGTCCGTGCCGCTCTGCAGATGCGTCACGCAGCCGATGTTGGCGGTAACGATGCGCTCGGGCTGCGTCGCTTGCAGCTTGGCGAGCTTGTCGTCGCGCAGGCGGTAGGCCAGCTCCGGTTGCAGCACCGAATACGTGCCCGCCGAACCGCAGCACAGGTGGCTGTCGGCGCAGAGCTTGACGTCCACGCCCAGCGACGTGAGGAGCGTTTCGACCGCGCCGCGAATCTGCTGACCGTGCTGCAGCGTGCAGGGCGGGTGCCACGCCACGCGCGGCCGTTGCGCTTCCGGTTTGGCCTTCTGCAGAAGCTGTTGCGAGAACGCCGGCAGCACCTCGCACAGGTCACGCGTCATGGCGGACACGCGCACCGCACGCTCGGCATAGGCCGGATCGTCGCGCAGCAGGTGTCCGTATTCCTTGACCATCGCGCCGCAGCCGGAAGCGGTCATGACGATGGCCTCGGCGCCGGCTTCGATATGCGGCCACCACGCATCGATGTTGGCGCGCATGTTGCCGAGGCCGCCTGCGTGGTCGTTCATGTGATAGCGGATGGCGCCGCAGCAGCCTGCGCGGTCTGCGCTGATGAGCTGCACGCCCAGCTTGTCGAATACGCGCGCCGTGGCTGCATTGATGTTGGGCGACATGGCGGGTTGTACGCAGCCTTCGAGCAGCAGCATCTTGCGCGCGTGCACGGTGTTTGGTCGCACGCCGGCGTGGGGTTGCTTGGCCGGGACCTTGTTGCGCAGCACTTGCGGCAACATCGGCCGCACCGCCTGCCCGAGCTTGAGCGCGGAGCCAAACAGCGCCGGCCGTGTCAGCCCCTCGCGCAGCGCCCAGCGCACGGCGCGTTCGCCCAGCGGGCGCGACTCTCCTTTCGCGTCGAGCTGGTCATCGACGATCTTGCGGCCGATCTCCACCAGGCGCCCGTACGTTACGCCGGACGGGCAGGTCGATTCGCAGTTGCGGCAGGTCAGACAGCGGTCCAGGTGCAGGCGTGTAGCGGCGCCGGCGGGTTGTCCCTCCAGCACCTGCTTCATCAGGTAGATGCGCCCGCGCGGGCCGTCCAGCTCATCGCCGAGCAGTTGGTAGGTCGGGCAGGTGGCCGTGCAGAAACCGCAGTGCACGCACTTCTGCACGATGCTTTGGGCTTCTTCGCCGTCGGGGGTGTTGCGCAGGAACGCCGCGAGCGTGATTTGCATGATGGGCTTGCGTTAGAAGTCGGCAGTCAGAACGCTGAATACAGACGGCCCGGGTTGAAGATGCCGTGCGGATCAAAGCTGTCTTTCAGGCGTTTGTGCACCGCCATCAACGGCGCGGCGACGGGCGTGAAGATGTCGCTGGCGCGGTCGCCGTTGCGGAACAGCGTGGCGTGGCCGCCGGCCTTGCGTGCTGCATCGCGGATGACGTCAGCCGAGGTGTTGGCGGTGTCGATCCACCAGCGCTGGCCGCCGCCCCATTCGACGAGTTGTTCGTCGGCAGAAGCATGTCCGAGCGCCAGCGGCGGCGTGGCCGGGGGCAGGGCGATGCGCCATAGCGGCAGGCTGCCCTGCACGGCACGCGAAAAAAACGCATGTGATTGTTCGCGCAGGTCGTGCCAGAACGCCGCTGCTTCTGAGTCATCAACACGCTCGCCGCCGAGCTTGGCAATGGCTGCGCGCACGGCTGCATCAGCGCCGCTCAGGCGCACCCACAGCGCACCGTCGATCCACGCAGACGCCGCAATCGGCAGTGGCTGGCCGCCCCAGCGGTTCAGGGTGTCGATGGCTTCGCCTTGCGCCATGGCAAAGCGCAGCGTTGCATCGCAGAACGGCATCGGCAGCACCTTGAGCGACACCTGCACGATCAGGCCGAGCGTGCCGAGCGCGCCGGCCATCAAGCGCGAGACGTCGTAGCCGGCCACGTTCTTCATCACCTGGCCGCCGAAGTTCAGCATGTCGCCGCGGCCGTCCATGACGACGGCGCCGAGCACGAAATCGCGCAGCGCACCCACCGACTGCCGGCGCGGCCCGGACAGGCCGGATGAAAACGCACCGCCGACGGTCGCCTGCTTGCCGTCCGCAGCAAAGTGCGGCGGTTCGAACGCCAGCATCTGCCGGTGCTCGGCCAGCGCAGCTTCGATCTCGACGAGCGGCGTGCCGCTGCGCGCGGTGACGACAAGTTCGGCGCAGTCGTAATCGACGATGCCGGACCATTCGCGTGTGTCGAGCACGGTGCCGTGGGGTGCCGGTGCGCGGCCGTAGAAATCCTTCGTGCCGCCGCCACGCAAGGTCAGTGGCGTGTGGCTGTCGGCTGCGTGTGCGATGGCCTCACGAAACCGTGCGAGCGTGGGCGAAAGGGCTGTGTCTGGCGTGCTTGGCATGGCGAACCTTCAGGTGCGCAGCTCACTGGCTGTGCGCGGTCTCGATGGGGTGGAGCGGAAGCTTGGTGCCGCAGCGCTTGCAGAATGCGGCGTCAGTGTCGTGACGGTCGAGCGTGCAGCCGCTGCACGCGCGGGCCTGCGGTGGGACGGCCGAGGCAGATCCTTCGCGCATGGTGTTCACTAGTTCGGCGCCGATGATGCCGGTCGGGAACGCGATGATGCTGTAGCCGAGGAGGATGGTGAGCGAGGTAATGAACTGGCCCAGCGGCGTGCGGGGCACGAGGTCGCCAAAGCCTGTGGTGGTGAGCGTGACCACCGCCCAGTACATGCTGACCGGAATGCTGGTGAAGCCATGCTGCGGCCCCTCCACCACGTACATCACCGTGCCGAGGATGATGGTGATGATGAAGACGGTACCCAGGAACACGAAGATCTTGTGCCGCGCGTTCAACAGCGCACGCAGGAGGATCTGCGCCTCTTCAAAGTAGACCGTGATCTTCAGTATCCGGAAGATGCGCAGCAGACGCAGCAGCCGCACATCGAGCAGGTAGGCCAGCTCGGGCACGAAGATCGCCAGCCACGTCGGCAGGATCGAGATGAAATCGATGACGCCGTAAAAGCTGAGCACGTAACGCCAAGGTCTGCGCACTACGAGGATGCGCATGACGTACTCCCCCGTGAACAGCAGTGTGAAGAGCCACTCGAGCACCGTGAAGAGCGTGCCTGCGCGGCCGCTGACGCTCGGCAGGCTGTCGAGCATCACTACCAGCACGCTGGCGAGGATGGCGCCAAGCAGGGTCAGGTCGAACAGCCTGCCGGATCGTGTTTCGGCTTCAAAGATGATGGCGTACCAATGCGCGCGCCAGCCGCTCTCGGGTTTGCCGAGATATTCGCCAAGGCGCGCATTGTGGGCGTGCCAGCGGTTCCGGACGGTACGGGGCGGATTCTTCATGGCTACGTGCTTCAGAAGCGCGGTAGGTCCGGATGCGGCAGCAGGCCGTTGCGCACGTGCAGCTTGCCGTATTCGGCGCAGCGCGCGAGCGTGGGGATAGCCTTGTCGGGGTTCAGCAGGCGCACCGGGTCGAAAGCCGTTTTTACGCGCAAAAAGGCGTCACGTTCTTCCGCCGAGAACTGCACGCACATCGAGCTGAGCTTTTCCACGCCCACGCCGTGTTCGCCCGTCACGGTGCCGCCGAGTTCAACGCAGGTCTCGAGGATGTCGGAGCCGAACAGTTCGGCGCGGTGCCATTCGTCCTGGTCTTCGCCGTTGAAGAGGATGAGCGGGTGCATGTTGCCGTCGCCGGCGTGGAACACGTTGATGCAACGCAGGGCGTACTTCTGCTCCATCTGCTGGATGCGCCGCAGCAGCGTACCGATGTGCTTGCGCGGGATGGTGCCGTCCATGCAGTAGTAGTCCGGCGAGATGCGCCCGGCTGCCGGGAAGGCGTTCTTGCGTCCGCTCCAGAACTTCAGGCGCTCGGCCTCGCTTTGCGAGACCTGGATCCGCGTGGCACCCGAGGCGCGCAGCACTTCGCTCATGCGCGCGATTTCTTCGGCCACTTCTTCGGGCGTGCCGTCGGACTCGCACAGCAGGATGGCGGCCGCATCGAGGTCGTAGCCGGCGCAGACGAATTCCTCAACAGCCGCGGTGGCAGGCTTGTCCATCATTTCCAGCCCGGCCGGGATGATGCCGGCGGCAATCACGTCGGCCACGGCGTTGCCGCCGGATTCCACGTTGTCGAAGCTCGCCATGATCACCTGCGCCAACTGCGGCTTTGGGATCAGGCGCACGGTCACTTCCGTCACCACGGCCAGCATGCCTTCGGAGCCGATCACCGTGGCCAGCAGATCCAGGCCGGGTGCGTCGGGCGCTTCGCTGCCGAACTCGACCACCTCGCCATCCATCATCACCGCGCGCACGCGCAGCACGTTGTGCACGGTCAGGCCGTATTTCAGGCAATGCACGCCGCCCGAGTTCTCATTGACGTTGCCGCCAATGGTGCAGGCGATCTGCGAGGACGGATCGGGCGCGTAATACAGCCCGTGCGGATTGGCTGCTTCCGAGATGGCGAGGTTGCGTACGCCCGGCTGCACGACCGCCGTACGCGTATACGGGTCGACTTTGATGATGCGCTTGAACTTGGCCAGCGACAGCACCAGCCCGCCCGGCGTGGGCATCGCGCCGCCCGACAGGCTCGTCCCGGCGCCGCGCGGCACCACGGGCACGCCCATGCGGTGGCACACGCGCAGGATTTCGACGACTTGCGCTTCGGTATCTGGCAGCACCACGGCCAGCGGCACCTGCCGGTAAGCGGCGAGGCCATCGCATTCATACGGGGTGGTGTCTTCGCGCTCCCAGAGCAGCGCGTCGTCGGACACGATCTGGGACAGCGCAGCGGTCAGCTCGGCCTGCAGGGCAGATTGATCGCGGGCGGTGGCGGGCAGCGACGCGTTCATGGGGTGTCTCTCATCGTTGTGCCCGGCAGCGGTGGCCGGGGTGGGAGGCACTATAGCCCGGCCGCCGTGCCATGCGGCGTGTTAAGGACTTTTGCTGCGATGAATTTGGCTCGCCGAGGCGGCCAATGCGGTTCATCGCGTTGCGGCAAGGTTTTACCGCTCGTTCGTGGAGGTCCGACCTCCATGATCGAGCCTTCGACCGTCGATGGTGGGGCTCAAACCATCGAGCTTCACACTAAAAGTTTCGAATCCGAGGTTCGGGTACCTCACGCGTGAGGCAAATATGGTCAGCGTTGATGAAAAAAGCAGCAGCGATGAGGTTCAGAACGTCGACTTCTAGGCCCGGAGGCTCGGCCCATGCCCCTTTTTGCTCCGACGTTGCTGCTTTTTTCATCAACGCTGGGGTTCCGAGCCTCAACGTCGATACTAAAAGTTTCGAATCCGGTGGTTTGAGGGCCAGTTACGAGGCTTGGCTGCCCGCGGCTGACCGGTTTACCAATCCAGCCCAAGCAACCAATCCACAAACTGCCGCGCCTCGGGCTTCATCGGCGCCTGTTCGCGCTGGACGATGTAATAAGCATGTGGCGACGTCGATTCGATGTCCAGTAGCCGGACGATCTGCCCCGAGCCCAGCCAGTTGCGCGCCATCGCCTGCCGCACCAGCGCAACGCCCTGGTTGGAGGCCACCGCTTCGAGCATCAGGCCGATGTCGTTGAACAGCGAGCCGGTGGCAGGCTCGGGTGCGTCCAGCCCCGCCGCCTCAAACCACGGGCGCCACGGCTCCAGCGGGCTGCGCAGCAGCGTGAGGTTCAGCAACTGCGATGCTTCGGTGATGGTGTTGCCGCTGATCTGCTCGAAGTAGCCGCGCCCGCACGCCGGGAACACCGGCTCGTTGAGCAGCAGCGTGGTCTTCAGGTCCGGATAGCGGCCGGTGCCGTAGCGGATCTCGACATCGGTGTCCTCGGCTTTCACATCAAGGAACGGGATGGAGAGATGCAATTCCAGATCAATGTGCGGGTACAGCGCGTTGAATTCCGGCAGACGAGGCACGAGGTGCTGGCGGCCGAACGTGGGCGGAATCGCCACGCGAAGCCGCGCGCGCTGCTTGCTGAACTCCGGCCGCGCCAGTTCGTGCAGCGTGTCGAGCGCGACTTGCACGCTGCGCAGGTAGCGCGTGCCCGCGGCGGTCAGCCGCAGCGCCGTGCCGGTGCGCACGAACAGGTCTTCGCCCCATAGTTCTTCGAGGTTCTTGATGCGGTGCGATACCGCGCTGGGCGTGACAGAAAGCTCTTCGGCCGCACGCGCGAAGCTCGCATGGCGCGCCCCCGCCTCAAAGGCAATCAACAGATGCAGTGGAGGAACGCGCTTGAAGACGGAGGACATGCGGGCGGTCGCTGGTGGGTGAGTCGGTTAGAGGTGGAAGATCTTGCCGGGGTTGAGGATGTGCTTCGGGTCCAGCGCCAGCTTGACGCTGCGCATCAGGTCGATCGCATCGTTGCCGTGTTCTGCGATAAGGAAGTCCATCTTGTGCAGGCCCACGCCATGTTCGCCCGTGCAGGTGCCGTCCATGGCGATTGCACGCGCGACGATGCGCTGGTTGATGCGCTCGGCTTCTTCCAGTTCTTCCGGTTTGTTCGGGTCGATCAGCAGCGCAACGTGGAAGTTGCCGTCGCCCACGTGGCCGACGATGGGCGCGGGCAGCTGGAGCGCGCTGGCGAGCAGGTCCTTCTCGGTTTCCACCACGCAGTCGGCCAGGCGCGAGATCGGCACGCACACGTCTGTGGTGACGGCGCGGCAGCCGGGCTTGAGCTGCAGGAACGCAAAGTAGGCGTTGTGGCGGGCGTTCCACAGGCGGCTGCGGTCTTCGGGGCGCGTGGCCCATTCGAAGCCCTGGCCCTTGTGTTCGGCGGCGATCTGCTGGACGGTCTCGGCCTGTTCCTGCACGCCGTGCTCCGAGCCATGAAACTCGAAGAACAACGTCGGCATTTCGGGCAGCGTGAGCTTGTCGTATTGGTTGATCGCGCGGATGGCAAGCGCGTCGACAAACTCGACGCGCGCAATCGGCACGCCCATCTGGATGGTGTCGATCACAGCGGACACCGCATCGCCCATGCTCGGGAACGCGCACACAGCCGCGGACACGGCTTCCGGCTGCGGATACAGCTTCAGCGTGATCTCCGTGATGATGCCGAGCGTGCCTTCGCTGCCGATGAAGAGGCGGGTGAGGTCATAGCCCGCCGACGATTTGCGCGCGCGGTTGGCCGTCTTGATGATGCGGCCGTCAGCGGTGACCACTGTCAGGTTCAGCACGTTCTCGCGCATCGTGCCGTAACGCACGGCGTTGGTGCCGGACGCGCGTGTCGCGCACATACCGCCGATGGACGCGTCCGCCCCCGGGTCGATCGGGAAGAACAAACCGGTATCGCGAATCTCGGTATTGAGCTGCTTGCGCGTGACGCCCGGCTCGACCGTCACCGTCAGGTCTTCGGGGTACACCGACAGCACGTGGTTCATCTGCGAGAGATCGAGGCTCACGCCGCCGGCCACGGCCAGCAGATGGCCTTCGAGCGACGAGCCGGCGCCATACGGGATCAGCGGAGTCTCATGTTCAAAGCAGAGTTTGGCGACGGCGGCGACTTCCTCGGTGGTCTGCGCGAAGACGACGGCGTCGGGCAGCATCGGGTCGTAGGCGGATTCATCGCGGCCGTGGTGGGCGCGTACGGCTTCGGTGGTGGAGATGCGGTCGCCGAAGCGGGTGCGCAGCGCGTCGAGCATCGCAGGCGGAATCGGCTTGCGGATGCACTGGGAGGGAGGGGCTGGATGGTTCATGGCGTCTCGCGTGGGGCGGCGGTCTGAAGCCGGCTCGGGCTGTCATTCTAACGCCGGGGCCATGCCGCCCTTGCGATAATGGCGCCACCAACATTGACGCTATACAGGGAGACGCACCGTGGGCAACCGCCTATCCAAAATCGCTACCCGCACCGGCGACGACGGCACCACCGGCCTCGGCGACGGCAGCCGCACGGCCAAGGACAGCCTGCGTATCGCCGCCATCGGCGACGTCGACGAGCTGAACTCGCACATCGGCGTGCTGCTCACGGAAACGCTGCCCGACGGCGTGCGCGCCGCGCTGACGGCCATCCAGCATGACCTGTTCGATCTGGGTGGCGAACTGTGCATTCCCGGCTACACCATGGTGACGACCGCGCACGTGCTGCGGCTCGACCAATGGCTGGCCGATTACAACGCCGATCTTCCCCGGCTGGCCGAATTCATCCTGCCCGGCGGCAGCCGCGCTGCGGCACAGGCGCATGTCTGTCGCACCGTCGCACGCCGTGCCGAGCGGAGCATCGTGGCGCTCGGCCGCGCAGAGTCCATCGGCGAGGCGCCGCGCCAGTACGTCAATCGCCTGTCGGACCTGTTGTTCGTGCTGGCGCGCGTGCTCAATCGTGCGGACGGCGGCACGGATGTGCTGTGGAAACGCGACGAGCACAAGCCGACCTGATCGGCGTCCACACCATAAAGAAACGGCCCGGCGAGGTTGCTACCTCGGCCGGGCCGTTTGCTTTGCAGCGCGCTGAATCAGTTCACGATCGTCGGCGTCGTGGTGCTTTGTGCCACAGCAGCCAGCCCCGCCAATTGCCCCGGCGTGGTGATGGTCAGCGCCTGCGATGGCGTCGGCGCCGGGAAGCCGCCTTCGGCCAACGCTTCCTTGATCGTGCGGTTGGTGTCGAAGTACACCTGCCAGTAGTTGTCGTTGTGGGTGTAAGGGCGTACAGCCAGCACGGGCCCGACCAGGTTGAATTCCAGAATCTCCACATCGACGGCCGGATCGGTCAGCACGTTCGGAATGGCGGCAACCTTTTCCTTGAGCAGCGCAATGGCGGCGCGGTGGTCAGCACTTCCGGCCAATTGCGCCTTCAGCTCGACACGGCGGAACGGGTTGGAAGTGTAGTTCTGGATCGTGTCGGCAAAGATTTTGCCGTTGCCGACAATGGTGACCACGTTGTCCGGCGTGTTGATGGTCGTGGCAAACAGGCCGATCTCCTTGATCGTGCCCGTCACGCCGCCGGCCGTCACGAAGTCGCCCACCTTGAACGGCCGCAGCACGATCAGGAACGCGCCCGCCGCAAAGTTCGACAGCAGCCCCGACCACGCCATGCCAACCGCCACGCCGGCGGCGGCAATCAGCGCAGCGAACGTCGTCGTCTGAATGCCGAAATAGCCCAGGATGCCGATCACCAGCAGCACGTTCAGCGTAACGGTGATGATTGACCCGACGTAGCGAAGCACGGTCGGATCGACCTTCTGCCGGGTCAGCGAGCCTTCCACCATGCGTACCGCCAGATGGATCAGCCAGCGGCCGACCACCCAGAAAACGATGGCAGCGAGGATCTTCATACCGACGTCGGTGGCGTATTGCGCCACGATCGCCTGGTACTTGCTTGCGGTGTTGACGGCGGTTTCTGCCAGGGTGTCTGCCATGGATGCCTCCGGGGGGAGCAGGGGGAATCCACCTACGATATGTCAAAGACAACGCACTTGTGTGACTTTGATGCGTCTTGCTCACATTTGTTATATGTTGCGCCGCACCAGCGCCCGCACCGGCAACAGAAGGCGCCCCCGATGGCCTTCGCCGTCATTTCATGGCGCCTATGTTGCATGCGAGGGCCGTGGTCAATAGCGAGCATCGCCAGGTTTCTTATCCTTCGGCCAGTCATTGACCTTGGGCGCAAAATCCGGGCGGGGCATGTGTGAGAAGAACTGCGCCACATCCACTGCCTCTTGATCCGTCAGCCCGCCTTGACCCAGCGGGAAGCGATTGTGAAATGCGATCGGCATGTTGTGCTTCACAAAGGCTGCCGCGGTGTAGGTGCGCGCCATGCCTGCGCCAATGTTGAACGACTGGTCACCCCAAAGCGGCGGATAGACATATTGGCCTTGTGCGTTCGTGATGCCTTCTCCGTTGGTACCGTGGCACAGCGCACACTGGGCCGTATAGATGTTCCGTCCATTTTCCACATTGGGCACCAGACTCTTGTCGATCTTGCCCACGCCGCGTCCAGGGATCTTGTCTTCCGGCTTGGCCTCACGCTTCATCCAGTCGAAATAGGCGACCATGGCTTTCATCTCTTCGGAATTCACCGGCAAAGGCTTGCCGTTCATCGAGCGAAGGAAGCAACCATTGATGCGCTCTTCGAGCGTTATGACACGCCCGGCGCGCGGTGCGTAGCTGGGGAAGAAGGCGGAGATTCCGACATAGGGCGACCCGTCGGCAACCGTGCCTGCATTGAGGTGACAACTGGCGCAATTGAGCTTGTTGCCAACGTTCTTGGGCAGCATGTTGTGCGTATCGATGTTCAGGCGCGCGCCCAGCACCAACTGCTTGGCGTTGGGTTCATCGAGCACGGCTGCCAAGCGCGGTGTTTCGAACGGGGTGGCATCCAGTTTCCTGACCTCCAGTTCCTTGCGTGCCTTGCCCACGTCGGATGCAGCCACTTGTTGCTGCTTGGCGCTGCCCCAGCTTTCGCGCGTGAAGTTCACGATCTCGGCGATTTCCTGGTCGCCCAGCCGAGCAAACGAAGGCATGGTCAGCACTCGGGCATGGCTGACCGTCTGTGCAGTGGCAGAGCCAGTCAGCAGAATATGCAGCAGTGTGGCCGGATTGCTCTCGCCCAGTACCGGGTTGCCTGCCAGTGGCGGGAACACGTTGGGCACGCCATCGCCGTTGCTGCGGTGGCAATCGGCACAGAACTGCAGATACCCCAAGCCGCCGCGGCTGGTGTAGAGATTTGGCGGCGGGTTGGGCGTGCCGGTGGCATGCTGCACCGGCTGTGTCGATGCCCCCGGGGAAGGTGGGACGATCATGGGCGCAGGCCCTTGCGCAATCTGCATCGGCTTGTCGATTTTGCTGGTGGGCAAAGACTTCAGGTACTCGCCAATCGCCAGCAAATCGCCGTCCGTCATGTACTGCGTGCTGTGCTGTACTACGTCCACCATGTTGCCCGAGACGGCGCCATGGCGGTTGCGCCCGGTCTTGAGCATTTCAGCGACATCCTGCGGTGTCCAGAGGCTGCGCAGACTCAGGGCCCGCCAGCCTTCGACCGTTTCACCGGCCAGGAAGTATCTGCCGCTGGAGTCGGCCTCCGTCATGGTCTTTTCCTGAAAGCCGATACCGCGCGGCGTATGACAGGCGCCGCAGTGCCCCAGGCCTTGCACGATGTAAGCCCCCCGGTTCCACTCCTGAGATTGCGAAGCATTCGGCCGGAACGGCTGGCTATCCAGAAAAGCCCAGTTCCACAGCGACAACCCCCAGCGCTGGTTGAAAGGAAACGACATACCCAGCGGCCTGTTGGTCTGCTCCACTGGCGCCACACCCTTCATCAGATAGGCGTACAGCGCCCGCATGTCCTCCGGCGTCATCTTGGCGTAGGACGGATACGGCATGGCCGGATACAGGTTGTGACCATCCGCGGCGATGCCCCTACGCATCACGCGATCAAACTGGTCAAAGGTATAGCGCCCGATGCCTGTTGTGGTTTCTGGCGTGATGTTGGTGGAATACAGCACGCCAAACGGCGTCTGCAGTGCAAGCCCGCCGGCCATCGGCTTGGATTTATCGCTGGTATGACATGCGACGCAGTCGCCCAGCCGCGCCACATAACGCCCTCGCGCCACTTGCGCGCGCGTCGCATCGTCCATGGTCTTCGCATCGCTCGCAGGCAGGTCGTCAATCACCTGGGGCAACTGCGTATGCGCAGCGGCGATGGTACGAGCCGCGGGTGTCGTCGTACCCAGCGAAGCGCCAGAGGCATGCGTAGGCGCGACCGGCTGTAGTTGGGCTTGCGCCCCGCACTGCCACGCGGCAAATGTCGCGGTCATGAGCATGAACTGCAAAAGCCGCTTTTTCGTACGCTTGGCTGTGTGGGAGTTGGGCATGCTGACTTGTTCTTCCCGGGGGGGGGAGGGTGGACTTAAGGGGGAGTCACCATTTTATTAAGAGGGGTAACCGTAAGATCACATCGTGCTCGCTTCTATTTGATCTATCGCACGATTGCCCCGTTGGGTGGGTTGCTCGCTTCAAGCGCGGTGATCGGGGGCCGATCCAGGTGCGGCAAGACGACAGAGAGAACAACTTGTCCATCGTGGTTCTGGTCAGCCTCCGGATCGCCCCGGCGTGCGGCGTTCGTCCTGCGCGGAAACAAAAAAGGACGCCCTAAGGCGTCCTTCTTTGTGTCACTCTTGCGTGACTCAGTTGCCGCTGCCCGGTACCAGACGGCGCTTGCGTACAGCGTCGGCCAGCGTTTCCAGCACCTTCACCGAATCGTCCCAGCCGATGCACGCATCAGTCACGCTCTGGCCGTAGACCAGGTCCGACACCGGCGTGCCCTGCACGTGGTCCTGGCGACCAGCGTTGATGTGCGACTCCACCATCACCCCCACGATGCGGTTGTCGCCGGCAGCCATCTGGCGGCCGATGTCTTCGCACACCGGGATCTGGTTCTCGTGCTTCTTGCTGCTGTTGGCGTGCGAAGCGTCGATCATCAGGCGAGCGGCCAGGCCCGACTTGGAGATGGCGTCGCAGGCTTCCTGCACGCTGGCGGCGTCATAGTTGGGCGCCTTGCCGCCGCGCAGGATGATGTGGCAATCCTCGTTGCCCGCCGTCGACACGATGGCCGAGTGGCCGCCCTTGGTGACCGACAGGAAGTGGTGCGGCTGCGATGCGGCCTTGATGGCGTCCACGGCGATCTTCACGTTGCCGTCGGTGCCGTTCTTGAAGCCGACCGGGCACGACAGGCCGGAAGCCAGCTCGCGGTGTACCTGGCTTTCGGTGGTGCGCGCGCCGATGGCACCCCAGCTCACCAGATCGGCGATGTACTGCGGGCTGATCACGTCGAGGTATTCGGTGCCGGCGGGCAGGCCCAGTTCGTTGATGTTCATCAGCAGCTCGCGTGCGGTGCGCAGGCCGTCGTTGATCTTGAAGCTGCCGTCCATGTACGGATCGTTGATCAGACCCTTCCAGCCGACCGTGGTGCGCGGCTTCTCGAAGTACACGCGCATCACGATTTCCAGCTCGTTCTTGAAGCGCTCGCGCTGCTCGACCAGGCGGCGGGCGTAGTCCATCGCTGCCTTGGTGTCGTGAATGGAGCAGGGGCCGATGATGACGATCAGGCGATCATCCATGCCGTGCAGGATGCGGTGCATCGCGTTCCGGCTTTGGTAGATCAGGTCGGACACGGTGTCGCTGCACGGGAATTCGCGGATCAGATGCGACGGCGGCGTCAGCTCTTTCAGTTCGCGAATGCGCAAATCATCGGTGTTCTTCGGCATGGAAAGCTCCGGGGATGTGTCTTGAGTTCTATTGGAAACGTCTACTGTGTTCGGATCATGTTTCGCGTCGGTGCCGGGGTGGGGCAGGTGACTGGGCGAAAAAAAACCGCCAGGGTCGCTGGCGGTTTTCGGTATCTGCTGGGTGCTTTATTTTTGCTGCAAGCGCCCCTCTCCTTCCGCCAGCGGTGCGAGATGCCAAAAGTAAAAGTAAAAAAACTTGGCGAAGGACATGAGAGGAAAACGAGTCGATGCAGGAAAAATTGTGGCGCAGAGGTGACTTGAAACTACTGCGCCGCACCAATCGAACCGTCTTTATAAACCCTTTCTTTGAGGGCCGCAAGCGCGGATTTCCCGGGCCTGCGGCGCCAAAACGACGTTTTCAGGGCAATCAGACCGTGCCGCCCACCGTCATGTTCTCCATGCGCAGCGTCGGCTGGCCCACGCCCACCGGCACGCTCTGACCTTCCTTGCCGCACACGCCAATGCCCGAATCGAGGCGCATGTCGTTGCCGATCATGGTCACGTGCTTGAGCGATTCCGGGCCGCTGCCGACCAGCGTCGCGCCCTTGACCGGGGCGGTGATCTTGCCGTCTTCGATCAGGTAGGCCTCGCTGGCCGAGAACACGAACTTGCCGTTGGTGATGTCGACCTGGCCACCGCCAAAGTTGACCGCGTACAGGCCCTTCTTGACGCTGGCGATGATCTCTTGCGGGTCCTTGTCGCCGCCGAGCATGTAGGTGTTGGTCATGCGGGGCATGGGCAGGGCGGCGTAGCTCTCGCGGCGGGCGTTGCCAGTCACGGGCATCTTCATCAGGCGCGCGTTGAGCGTGTCCTGCATGTAGCCCGTGAGGATGCCGTCTTCGATGAGCGTGTTGCACTGCGTGGGGTTGCCCTCGTCGTCGAGGTTGAGCGAGCCGCGGCGGTTGGCAAGCGTGCCGTCGTCCACCACGGTGACGCCCTTGGCGGCCACGCGCTCGCCCATGCGTCCGGAGAACGCCGACGAGCCCTTGCGGTTGAAGTCGCCTTCCAGCCCGTGGCCGATGGCCTCGTGCAACAGCACGCCGGGCCAGCCCGGGCCGAGCACCACGGTCATCGTGCCAGCCGGGGCCGGCTTGGCTTCCAGGTTGACGAGTGCGGAGGAGACTGCCTCGTCCACGTATTCGCGCAGCAGTTCGTCGGTGAAGTAGCCGTAGGCATAGCGGCCGCCACCGCCGGAGCTGCCCATCTCGCGGCGCCCGTTCTGCTCGGCAATGACGGTGACGGAGATGCGCACCAGCGGGCGCACATCCGCGGCAATAACGCCGTCGCTGCGCGCCACCAGCATGACGTCGTATTCACCGGCCAGGCCGGCCATCACCTGCACGACGCGCGGGTCTTTGGCGCGGGCGAGCTTTTCGATCCGCTCCAGGAGCGCAACCTTCTCTGACGCTGTCATCGAATCGAGCGGGTCGTTCGGCGCATACAGCGAGTGGCTGCCGGGGGTGCTGGCCAAGCTGCTCGCCACCTTCACGCGGCCGGCGCCGGCCTTGCCGATGGTGCGTGTGGCGCCGGCGGCCTGCATCAGCGCAGGCAGGCTGATGTCGTCGGAATAGGCAAACGCGGTGCGGTCGCCAGAGACGGCGCGCACGCCCACACCCTGGTCGATGCTGAAGCTGCCGGATTTGACGATGCCTTCTTCCAGGCTCCACGCCTCGTTGCGTGTGTACTGGAAGTAGAGATCGGCATAGTTCACGCGGTGCGTGAAGATGTCGGCCAGCGCGCGCTGCAGGTGCGCTTCATCAAGGCCGTACGGATCGAGCAGCACGCGGCGCGCGATGGACAGATTCTGGATGGCGATGTCGCCTGCGTTCATGATCGGTTCTCGCAAAAAAATTCGATTGGCTTACATCACGCGGTGCTTGAGCGCCGGCAGATCCCGGCGCACTTGTGCGATGCGGGCGGGGTCCATGTCGCCGATGGCAACGCCTTCGCCCTCGGGCACGGAGGCAATGACTTCGCCCCACGGGTCGACCAGCATGGAATGGCCCCACGTGCGGCGGCCGTTCTCATGGCGCCCGCCCTGAGCAGCGGCGAGCACGTAACACTGGTTCTCGATGGCGCGGGCGCGCAGGAGGATTTCCCAGTGCGCGGCGCCCGTCACGTAGGTGAAGGCCGCCGGCATCAGAATCAAGTTCAGGTTGCCTTGCGACGCCAGCGCCCGGTACAGCTCAGGAAAGCGCAGGTCGTAGCACACCGACATGCCCACGCGGCCGCACGGCGCATCGAAGGCCACCGGCGCGGCGCCGGGCTCGATGGTGCGGGCCTCGTCGTAGCGCTCTTCACCGCGTACGAAGTTGAACAGGTGGATCTTGTCGTAGCGTGCGACACGCAATCCGGCCGGGTTGAATGCGAGCGACGTATTGCGCACGCGCTGTTCGTCTTCGCACCACATCGGCAACGTGCCGCCGACGAGCCACAGCTTGTGGCGGCGCGCGGCATCGGCGAGGAATGTCTGGATCGGGCCATCCTGATCGTCCTCACGGATGGCGACCTTGTCGCTGTCCTTGCGGCCCATCATGCAGAAATATTCAGGCAGCAACGCGAGTTGCGCGCCCTGGGCGGCCGCCTCCGCAAGCAGCGCGTCTGCGCGCGCCAGGTTGGCGTCCACGTCGATGGCCGTCACGGTCTGGATGGCGGCAACGCGAAAAGGTGCATCGAAAGGCGCATCCATACCGGATGCGACGGGGGCCGGAGCAACGGTGGTCGAGGTCATGGCGCCTATTTTGCCGAGGTTTGCGATTGGCTGCCCGAATTGCCGTTGGATGCGACTTTCTCGATCTTCGGATCCGCCCAGCTACCGGTCACGCGGTATTGCGTGACGAATGCCTTCGACAACTGATCGCCCAGGACCAGCTGCGCGGCCAGCGTGCCCAGCCCGATGGCCGGGTTGATGAACGCCGCCGCCAGCGAGGCCGACGTGGCGTCCACCTTGGGCGTGACCTTCACGCGTAGATCCTGCGTTTCATCGAGGATGTTTGCCGACCCCTGCATGGCCACCTGGAACTGCGGGCCCTTGACGGCGAAATCTTCGGTGTGGGCAACGCCGCTGGCGATGGTGCCGGTGGCCGCCACGCTCTCGAACGGCGTGCCGCGCCCGGTGGCGCTGCGCAGGTCGGTCGCGAAATGCAGCAACCCCTGCAGGCTCAGCACACCGGCCAGCTTGGCCAGGCCCGGATCGACCGGCAGGAACTGGCCGCGCTCCAGGTTCAGCGCCATGCGGCCGTTGAGCGTCGGGTAGTCGATCGACATGGGCGAGCCGCGCCAGACCACGCGGCCTTCCAACTTGCCCTTGGCACCGTCGATCACCTTGGCGAAGCCCATCTTCTGCAGCAGGTCGCCGGTGTCGCGCAGGTCGAGGCTGAAGTCGAGCAGCGTCCGGCGCTCCGGATCATCACCGCCGCCGCGCAGGCGCCGCGGGATGCGCCACGTGCCATGCGCCGTCAGCGTGGCAGCGGGCTGCTCGATCTTCAGCGTCTCAAGCGTCCAGACGGGCGCGCCCTCGGTGATCTGGCTGCGCGCCTTGATCTCCAGCTTGCCGAGCGCCTTGCCACGCAGGTCGAATTTGTCGGCGACGAGGTCGAGCGACGGAATTTCCTGCGAACTGCTGGCCAGCGATTCGGTGAGCGCCGTCTCTTCCTTCGCGTCTGGGATGCTCATGCGAGACAGCCGCATCGTCAGCTCGCCAAAGGGCACGGCGGCGCTTTCGGCGTGCCAGCGCGCGCTACCTGCAATTTCGCGTGAATCGATGGTCGATTGCCAGTTGGCGCCGTCGCGCGTGGCATCGATGCGCACGGCGTTGAAGTCGCGGCCCAGGATGCGCAGCGTTTGCGCGCGGGCGCTCAGGCGGCTGGGCAGATACGCGCTATGGCTATCGGAGGCGTTGGTGGCATTGGCCGCATGTTCGGTGGCAATCTGGCTGGCGCTCTTGTCAGCCGCGGGTGCGGCAAAGGCATGGCGCCAGGCGTCGACGTCCAGCTGATCCAGCGCCAGGTTGGCCTGCACGCCGTCCTGCGGCTGCGGCACCGGTTGCCGTACGCCGATGCCGCCTCGCAGCACCTCGATGCCGTTGCCTGTGCTGCGTTGTTCGTAGCGCGCGCTGACGATATTGCCGACCTGCAGAACGATCTCGTCGATGGCGTTGTTCGAAGCCAGCGGCTGCATCTCGAAGCGCACCGGCAGCGGTTGCCCGGCGGCCTTGTTGAGCGGCGCCGGCAGACGCACCGTCATCGGCGTGAGGTCGGACTGCACCTGGATGAGCGGGCGATGCTGCTTGACGCTGATGGTCGCGCTGTAAGGCGCGCTGCCCTCCAGCGAGCGGGCGACGGCGGCCACGGGGCTGTTTTCGGGCGTCGTCTCGCGCAACCCTTGCGCCGACGCGGTGCCCGCCACCTGGATGCGGATCGTACCGTCGGGCGCGGTGCCGCCCGTGGGGCGGATTTCGCCGCCGGCAAAGCGCGCGCGCAGGTTATCGAAACCGATGCCCTTCTGCGTAAAGGTCAGCGCGCCGTTCACATCGGTGAGCGGCGGCGCCTGCGGCACGAGCGTGACGTCATTGCGCAGAAACGTGACGCTGCCCTGGGCGCGCGTCGAATGCATCTCGTGCAGAGGCAGGTCCAGCTTGAGTGCCAGCGTAGCGTTGCCCTGGGCGCGTGCGTCCTTGGTGAAATGCCCGATCCACTGGCCGATGGGACTGGCCTCGACGTATTGCAGGAAGTTTTGCGTGGCGCCGTCACCGCGGCCGTCGATGGTGAGCAGCGGGTTGTGGTCGCCCATGTCGGGCAGGCTGCCATTCACGTCCTGCAGGTTCACGCCCATCACCTTGGCGCGCGCCACCTTGAACGCCAGGGATGCCCGATCGAAGATGACCGTGCCGTCGATGCTGGTGAACGCCGGCCAGTCACCCGGGTGCGTGGGCACGCGGCCCGGAGGGTTGTGCGCGGCTTCGGGCGGCGCCGATTGGTATGTCACGTCCTGGATCGGCACTTCCACACGGAAGACGCCCTTGTGCGGCGGCCGGAACGGGAAGTCGTGCAGATCCCCCGCCAGTGCGAAATCGACGTTGCTGGCCGTACCCGCTTGCAACGCACCGCCCAGGTAGTCGCGCAGATGCTGGCCAATCGACAGCGGCAGGTAGCGCGGCACACGTGGAACGTTGGCGCGGTCCAGCGTGCCCTTCAGGTCGATGGTCCCGAGATGGCTGGTGTCTGGTGCGTGACGATAGCTGCCCGTGATGCGCGCTGACAGATCATCGTTGGAGAATGCAAGGTTGTCACTGCTGACAACCAGTTCCTGCTTGCGATATGTCCAGTTGAACGTCCCTTGCAGCCGGTCCAGCGGCACGCGGGCATCGGCAAAGGTGCCGGGCAGCAGCAGCGCGGTGTCGTTGGACTCGATGCGCAGCGTGCCCTTGTCGTTGGAGAAGACGGCGTTGCCGGAGACGTTTTCAACGCCGGGCACGGCTGGCTCGGGATGCTGGCCCGGCGGCACCGCGGGCAGCGCGCCCGGGCCGAACGACACTTGACGCATCGTGGCGCGGCCGGTGAAGTGCACGGGCGCCGGCGCATTTGGCCGCCAGCGGGAAACATCGCGCTGCCAGTTGATGTCGAGATCGTCGATGCGGCCGGACGGTTGCTTCGAACGCAGCGGTTCGAGCACGCCGGCAGGCAGCGGCAGCGCGGTGGCGATGTTGCGCAGGTCCGCCAAATCCAGCGTTGTGGCTTTGACTTGCAGGCTGCGCAGGGCGTCGCGCGAGTCGAGCGCCCACCCCACGGTGACATTGCGCAAGCCGCGCGGCGTGCCGGCTGGGTTGGCCGGCGCCTGGATGCCGGGGCCTGCCAATTCGGGCACCGACGGCGGTTGGGCGGGCGGGTTCAGCGGCTGCCAGAGCAGCGTGTCGAGGCGCAAGGTGTGCTCACCGCGCGCATTGCGCTGATGCGTGGCCAGCGCCTGGAGGCTGCGCAGCTGCAGCGGGTCCAGATCCTTGCGGACCTGCAGATCGAGCTGCTGCCCTGTCAGCCGTGCCTGGCTGCGCGTGAACACGCCGTCGGCAAACTCCACCGAGCCGTCGGAGGTGAGCGTGCCGCTGTTGGCGGCGGCCAGCACGGGCACATAGCGCTGTACGGAGGCTAACTGAAGCGTATCGACCTGCCAGGAGGCCTGGCCGTGCCAGTGGCGCCAGTCGCCTGGGCGGGCCAGCAGGTCGTGACGGAAATCCGCGTGCAGTTTGATGGGGCCGTTGAACAGCGTGGGCGAGGTCCCGCTGGCCTCCAGCCGGTGCCGCGTCGGGCCGCTGCGTAGCTGCACCCGCACATTGCCCAGCGCCACTTCGGGCAGCTTCTGCTGCTCGTCGAGCCAGCGGACGGCACCTTGCTGGAAATCGATGTCGCCTTGGGAGAGGAGCTGGTCGAGGAAATCGCTGTCGCCGCCGGTGCTCGGGCCGAGCGGCATGCCCGCGACGAGCAAGGCACCCTGCGCATTGCGCCGTACCAGCACGTCGGCCTGGCTGGCGTGCAGGGCGGCAAAGGTGATCTGCATGCGCAGCAACGAGCGCCAGGACAGCCGCGCCTGCACGTCCTGTACCGCGAAGGTGCGACGGCCCGCGGCGTCGTGCGCGTCGATGCGCTGGGCGCGGAAGGCCGGGTGCCAGCCCTCCCAGTAGGTCTCAAGCGAGCCGATGCCGACGGTGGCGTGCAGTGCGCTGGACGCCTCGCGCTCCATCCAGTCGCGCGCCAGGCTTGCGCGCGGCCAGAGGATGAAGCGCACCGCCAGCATGCCCACGACCGCCAGGACGGCCAGCGCTGCCGCCGTCTTCCAGAGCACGCGCCACAGCTTGCGCCAGATCGGGGCGCGGAAAACAATCCCAATGCCCGTGCCGATCCGGCTGACGAATCGCACCAGGCACGCCCAGGCCGTGGGCCGGCCCACCCCGCGTGTGGACAGGGTGCTGGCGTGTCCACCATCGGACTTCGGCGATTCTGGGGGCTGGGACGGGCGGGGCATGATGCGGATTATCCGATATTCAGGAGGCGGCGCCATATTTGGAGTGAGGCGTCGCGCCTGCCCAGCGGCAAGCACGCCCAATGCCCGTGAACGTTGGTGATCACGAATTGGCCTACTTATACCGGCGCGCATTTCAGCGAGAATGGATGTTTCCGCCAATGCTCGACGCGCCCGCATGACTGATTCCGCCTTGTCCGCCCAGCCGTTTTTGCAAGCTCCGGCCCGCGCGCCGGAGGCTCCCGCTGCTGCACTGCCTTTTGCGCTTGCGTATTCGCGCTATCTCCAGCGCCAGGCGCAAGCGCGCGAGGGCTGGGCCGAGCGCGTGCAGGCCGGCGCAGGCCGTCCGATTGACATGGCGTGGCTATCCGCGCGGTTTACCGAGCTGTTCGACACCCTGGCCGTGGAGGTCGACGCTGCGCTCAAGCGCGCCTTGCGCCTGCTGCGCAATGAAGTGTTCGGCACACTGGTCGAGCGCGATTTGTCCGGCGCCGCGACGCTCGATGAGGTCACGGGCACGATGACCGACCTGGCCGAGTTTGCGGTGCGCACGGCCATTTCCGTGATCGGCCAGGAACTGAGCGCACTGCACGGCCAGCCGATCGGGCAATCCTCCGGCGAGGTGCAGGAGTTGGTGGTGGTCGGCATGGGCAAGCTGGGCGGGCGCGAGCTGAACGTCTCGTCCGACATCGACCTGATTTTTCTCTACGACGATGACGGCGACACGCAGGGCGGCCCGCGACCGCTCTCCAACCACGAATATTTCACCAAGCTTGGCCGGCGGCTGATCAACGCGCTGGCCGATGTGACGGAGGACGGCTATGTCTTCCGCGTCGACATGCGCCTGCGCCCCAACGGCGATGCGGGGCCGCTCGCGTGCAGCCTGGGCATGCTCGAGGAGTATTTCGTCGTGCAGGGCCGCGAGTGGGAGCGCTACGCCTGGATCAAGGGCCGGGTGATCACCGACCCGGCCAGCCCGCATGCGGCCCGGGTGATTCAACAGTTGGAGCGCGTGACCGGCCCGTTCGTCTTCCGGCGCTATCTCGATTACGGCGTGATCTCCGCCATTCGCGCGCTGCATGCACAGATCCGCAGCGAGGCCGCCAAGCGCAGCAATGGTGCCAACCAGCAGCGCGATAACGCGGGCCACGTGCAGGCGCGCTCGCCCAACATCAAGCTCGGGCGCGGCGGTATCCGCGAGATCGAATTCGTCGCGCAGGTGTTTCAGCTCATTCGCGGCGGACAGGACTTCGGGCTGCGTGTGCGGCCCACGCTGGAGGTGCTGCGGGCGGCGTCGGAACGCGGCCTGATCGACGCCGAAGCCGTGGCGCGCCTGACTGAGGCTTATCGCTTCCTGCGCCAGCTCGAGCACCGGCTGCAGTACATCGAAGACGCGCAGACGCACAACCTGCCGGGCTCGCCGGAAGACCAGTTGCGCGTGGCGCGCATGATGGGTTTTGACGACTATGTGGCGCTGGTCGCCAAGCTTGAGGCATACCAGGACGAAGTCGCACAGCATTTTGAGCAGACCTTTTCCGACAAGCAGGACAGCCAGCCGCCGTGCACGGCCGTCTGGCACGCAGACCTGCTCGACGATGAACACACGGAAACCGCTCGCGCGCAGCTCGCCGAACTCGGCTATGCCGAGCCCGTCAGTGTGCTGGAGCGTCTGCGTGCGACGCGCAATTCGCCGCGTTACCGCGCGTTGTCCGAAGTCAGCCGCCAGCGTTTCGACTTGCTGATCAACCGTGCGCTTGATCAGGCATCGCGGCAGACCGATGCCGATGTCACCATCGCGCGCTTTCTCGATTTCTTTGATGCGATCAGCCGGCGCTCCTCGTACCTGTCGCTGCTGAGCGAATATCCGCAGGCCATGGAGCGCGTGGCCCACACGCTGCACGCGTCGCGCTGGGCGGCGGACTACCTCACGCGCCATCCGCAACTGCTCGATGAACTGCTCGACGTGGAGGCGCTGTCAGCCGAGCCCGACTGGCCGGCGTTCAGGGCGCGCGTGCGGGAACGCCTGGAGGCCGCGTCCGACCATGTCGAAATGCAGATGGACATCCTGCGCCAGGAGCACCATGCAGAAACCTTCCGCGTGCTGCTGCAGGACCTGCAGGGCATGCTGAGCGTCGAGCACATCAGCGACCGGCTTTCGGATCTTGCCGACGCCATGCTGGACCTCACGCTGGAAACGGTCTGGAAGCAGGTCGCCACGCGCCACCGGGAGGTGCCGCGCTTTGCCGTGGTTGCCTATGGGCGGCTGGGCGGCAAGGAACTCGGCTATGCGTCGGACCTCGACATCATCTTCCTGTATGACGACGATGACGAACGCGCGCCCGATGTCTACGCGTCATTTGCGCGCAAGCTCATCACGTGGCTGACGAGCCATACCGCCGCGGGCATGCTGTTCGACGTCGATACGCGCTTGCGGCCGAACGGCGCCGCGGGTTTGATGGTCACGCACTTCGAAGCCTTCCGCCGTTATCAGATGCGCGAGGGCGACAACGCTGCGTGGGTGTGGGAGCACCAGGCGCTCACGCGCGCACGCTTCTGCGCGGGCGATGCGGAAATCGGCGAACGCTTCGAGGCGCTGCGTACGGCCGTGTTGCGCCAGGAGCGCGAACGCGGCCCGCTGCGCGACGAGATCGTGGCGATGCGCGAGCGCGTGGCGGAAGGCCATGCGAATCCGACTGGGCTGTTTGATCTCAAGCACGATCGCGGCGGCATGGTCGATATCGAATTCACCGTGCAATTTCTGGTGCTTCTGCACAGCGCAGCGCATGCCGAGCTGACCCTCAACAAGGGCAACATCGCGCTCCTGCGCATGGCTGGCGAACTCGGGCTGATCGATGCGACGGCAGCTGCGCAAGTGGCCGATGCCTATCGGGACTTCCGTGCGCGCCAGCACAAGTTACGGCTCGACGGACAACCCGCTGCGCGCGCACCGGTCGACACCTGCGCGCACGAGGCCGCTTACGTACGTGCGTTGTGGGAGCAGGTGTTCGGGCCTGCGCAATGAGGGTGCATCGACACACGTTGCACACGTGGGGCGCGTGCACCGGTGTGGCTGCGCTGTCGGCGACGTTCTCGTTCGTGCCGTGGCTGTACGCGGTTGGACTGTATCAACGCGAGGCCGTGCGCGCGGGTCAGTGGTGGCGCATCGTGACCGCCATGTGGGTGCATCTGGGCACGTGGCATTGGTTGGCGGATGCGATGGCGGCGGCAGGGCTCATCTTGCTGCTCGCGCGCGTGTTGCGGCCGCATGTCATCGTTGGAGCGCTGGTGGTGTGCGGGGTGCTCGTGCAGATCGCACTGCTCAATCAGCCGACGGTGCAGTGGTACGGCGGTCTCTCCGGTGCACTGCATGGCCTGGCGGCATGGGGCGGCCTGCGGTTGCTGAAGCCGTCCGCGGACGGGGCCGAGGATCGTTTCTCACGCTGGATTGGCGTGGCGCTGTGCGTGGGCGTGCTGGTGAAGGTGTGGCTCGAACAATCGTGGCTGTCGCCCATTGCCTATGACCCGCACTGGGGGTTTGGCGTGGTGCGCATTGCGCATGCCTTTGGCGCGGTGAGCGGATTGCTGATCTGGGTGCTTGGAGAGTGGTGTGCGCAAGGGGGCAGGCAGACGCCACGTTGATCCGCAGAAAGCCACGTGCCGATGCATGAAGAAAAAAACGGACACGCTGGCGGGGCCAGGGTGTCCGTTTTGCGTTGAGACGATCGCGAGAGTGCTCGATCAGCCCTTGCGACGGCGGGAGGTCAGTACACCGCTGATGAATAGCAGGGCCGCCAGTCCCAGGGGGAGAGCGCCACCGCCACCGCTCTGGTTCAGGGACCCCGTTCCGCTGGTGCCGCCACTGAAGGGCAGCGTGCCCGTGCCGGTGCCAGGCGTGGTTGTCGGCGGCGCCGTCACTGTGACGGAAGTCGATGCCGAGGCCGTGCCGCCCAGGTTATTCGTGACCGTGACCGTGAAGCTGTAGGTGCCGGCGGCGCTGGGGGTAAAGGTGGCGGTGACGTTGCCGTTGCTGTCCGGGCCGGCCACCGTGGGCGTCACGCCAGGGCCGCTGGTCTGCGTCCATTGGATGCCTCCGCTCGGGAACGTATTGCCAAAGCCAGCACCGACGACGGCCGTGAGCGTGACTGGGCTGTTGGCCACAATCGTGCTCGCCGAACTCGACACGCTGACCGTTGGCGTGCCGACCGACAGCGCGATGGCCGCGCCGGCATCCAGCATGCCGGAACCGCAGAGCCCGGGGTTCTGCGTGCAGAACGTCCCGGCCGGGAACGCGCGCGCCGATTGCGTCAGGATCGCCTGGATATCATCCACGCTCAGCGTCGGCTTGTGAGACAGCAACAGCGCGGCAACCGCAGCCACATGCGGTGTGGCCATCGAGGTGCCCATCTCGGTCGTGTAGTAGCTCGTACCTGTGTCCGGCGAGGTGAGGCTTTGATTGGACAACGACACAATCTGCCGGCTGCTGACCGCACCAGCGCTGCCCGTATTGACGATCGCGCCCGGGCCACCGCCGGGGGCGCTGAGCGTTGTACCGCTGCCCACGTTGGCATAAACGGCGAGATCGCCATCGACGGTATGCGCCGTCACTGCAATCACGCCTTTGCAGTTGGCCGGCGTGCTGATGGTATTCAAGCCGTCGTTGCCGGTCGCCACGACGATGGTGGCGCCGCGCGCACGGGCAGCGGTGATGACGGCTTGTTCAGCACTGGAGCACGTGCCTTGACCACCCAGGCTCATGTTGACGACCTGGGCCATCGGCGAGTTCGGCGGCAGCGCCGCGCCGCCTGCGCCCGGCACACCGTTGTCGCCGGTCACCCAGGCCAGGGCGTCCATGATGTCCGACGTGGCGCCGCCGCACCTGCCGAGCGCGCGGGCCATCTGGATCGTAACGTTGGGCGCAATGCCCGCGATGCCGACCGAGTTGTGCTGCGCGACGATCTGGCCCGTGACAAAAGTGCCGTGCCAGCTGCTGTCGGACGCGCTGCCGCAGTAGGTTGGATAGTCCGCGGCGTTTTGGGTAGTCACCCAGTCGCCCGGGTCGGACGGGTTGGTGTCGCGGCCGGCGGGCGTGTCCAACGGGTCGTTTTCAACGAAGCCCAGCGGCACGGTCTTGTGGCTGGCCGGGTCGGGCATCGCGTTGTAGACATCGTTGCTGATGAAGTCGTAGCCGGGGCGGATATTTGCGCCCACGAAGTCCTCATGATTGGCCAGGAGGCCCGTATCGATGACGGCGACATTGACCGTGCTGGCGCCCTTGGTCGAATCCCATGCGGTCGTGATGTTGGCTCCGCCGACAGCCGGGGTAGCCGGGCCGCTGGCAACAACGGTGCTCGGCCACAGGCTCCACTGATTCACGAACTTCGGATCGTTGGGCACGGAGGTCGGCCGCATGATGCGATCCGGCGAGACGTACTCGAACTGGCCGCTCGCTTGCATCCGCTGGGCTACCGTCTGTGCGTCGGCCACCGACATCGTGCTCGGCAGCGTGACCACGTGGGCGCCGCCTGACATCGCGCGCTTATAGGTCACCGGCAATTGCGCGGCGACCGACCAACGTTGCACCGCCGCAACGTCAGCGCGCGCAACGGCGGCTCCCGGCGCAACCGATTGCGTCTTCAGGCCGCTGTTTTTCTCTTTGACGATGAGCTGCGTCACCCATTGCAACTGCGGTGCCGGCGTGGTGGTTCTGCCCACTGCCAGCGCCGGCACGGCGTGATACGACGCCAGCCCGAGCGCCACCAGCGCGCGAGCCACACCCCCTGAGACCCCTGTCTTCATGCGAATCGCCTCGATTGTTTTTGTGAGGATTGTGAAATTTTGCCGAGGCATTTTCCTAAAGGATTTCCATGTCGCGAATGTTCGTTGGGTTTAGGTAGAAACCCTAGTATCGCGAGCCTGGGCAGCTATGGCCCGGGCAACGCCGGCTGAAAGGCCACGCACATCTGCGTTGAGCCATAAAAAACCGCCTCGCAGGGAGGCGGTTTCGTGAACCGTATGACGGTCTCAACGCGAAAGCGGACGTCGTTTGCTGCTGGCCAACCCCAGCGCCAACAGCAGCGCAGCCCCAATCAGCGGCACGGCCCCACCACCGCCACCACCGCCGCTGCTGGTACCGCCCGTCGACCCAGTTGAGCCGCTCGACCCCGAGGAGCCGCTGCCCGCACCTGCCGGCGCCGTATTCTGCGCATAACTGACGGCACCTGCGGTATCCAGCAGGCCCGCTCCGCAGATGCCGGTGTTCACTGCGCAGAATGTGCCGCTCGGATGTGGCCGCGCGGTCTGCTTCAGGCCGGCCAATATCTGCGCGTTCGACAACTGCGGTTGCACGCTCAGCATCAGCGCGATGGTGGCCGCTGTTTCAGGCGTGGAGAAGCTCGTACCAGCCACTGACTTGACCGTGGGGTTGCCGACAGTCTGTGCACCGTCGTTGGAGTCGGCCTGGATAACGGAAACGGGTTCCGCGCAAGTTGCCGGATTTGTCGTTGTGACGACCTTCGAGTTGCCGCAGCCGCCCCCCGGCGCGGACAACGCCACCTGGGGCCCCACGTTTGCGTAGCTGGCGTTCTCGCCGCTGTCGACGTGCGCGGTGACGGCGATGGCGCCCGTGCAATTGGCCGGCGCGTCAACGGTCTGTGCGGCTTCGTTGCCCGCGGCGGCCACTACGATGGCGCCACGTGCGGCCAACTGGTTGACGGCGTCCTGTTCTGCCGCAGAGCACTGCGTTGTGCTGCCCAGGCTCACGTTCACCACGCGGGCCGGGTTGGCGTTGGTCGGCACGCCTGACACGTTGATGCCGCCTGCCCACAACATGCCGTCGACCGTGTCAGACAGCAACGCGCCGCATTTGCCCGACACGCGCACCGGCACGATCGGCGTGTTCCAGCCGACCCCTGCGATATCAAGCGTGTTGTTTGTCTGGGCGGCGAGCACGCTGCTGACCTCCGTGCCGTGCCAGCTGCTGTTGGCGACGTCGTTGCTGGTGCAGCCCGAAATGTTCTGCCATTGCGTGCTGGTTACGCCATCGCCCAGGTCATGCGCGTCCGTGCCGCGACCGAAGGTGTTACCGGCCCGCGCCGGGTCCGAAATGAAGTTGTAGCCCGGCAGGATCTTGGCTGAGAGATCGGGATGATCGGTGTAGCCGGTATCGACCACCGCCACCACGATGCCCGTCGAGCCCTGCGTGATGCTCCACGCCGCGGCCGCGTTAATGCCGCCGGGCACCAGCGCCGGTGCGGCCAGGTTGTTCTGCGTGGCAAACAGCGGATCGTTCGGAATGGTGTTGGGCCGCAGGATGCGATCTGGCACCACATAGGCCACGCGGGCGTCCTTCGCGATCTTGTCGACGGTCGCCTGGATGCTGGCGGCATCGGTCAGGCCCGTGTGCATGAGCTGCGCATTGGTAGCCAGCGTACGCTTGATCTGCAGCGTGCTCCCCGCCGCTTGCGCTACCGACAACAAGCGGTTGCTAGCCTCGCTGGCAGAGAGCGCCTTGCGCGTGCCGCTCGTGTCGTCGCGCCATTTGATGATCAGGTCACCGGTGTATTGCGGCTGCGGTGTGGCAGCTGCGGCGACTTGGCTGCCCATCGCCGAGGCAAGGCAGACAAGGCCGGCGCCAGCGCACAGCCAAGACTTCAACCGGAAGAGGGAGGGGGTCATCAGCGCGTGCTCCGTGGTGTCTCGTTGTAATGAGAAACGTCGTCAGGATGTGATCGTTGACAGACCGTTACACAAAACCAAAGGTAGCATGCGACTCGCCCGCTTGGTGTGGTGGCGGTGGCCGATCACGTTTGCGAGGGGGAAAAGGCCGGTCGGTGCGCCGGCCCCAGCAGAATGCAGGCCTGCCAGGGGAAATGAGATGGAAGCGGGCCGCCCCGCAGCGCCCGATCATTCACAGTGTGGAGTGGTGCTAAGCAGTTCAGCGTTGGATCTTCATGATGCGATCCGGGTCGGCCGAGGCGATGCCGGGCGTGCTGCGCAACGCTGCCACCGCGCCATCCAGCGTGGCCGATGCATCGCCCGAGCTGGCGCGCACCACCCAGAATCCACCCGACATCGGACGTACCACCGCAAACGCAAGCCGTGGCGTTGCGCGTGCGCCCGCAGCATCCAGCACGCCTTGCACGGTGGCGGACGAGGTGGTGGGCGTGCTCAGGCCGATGATGACGTCGCCCAGACTGTGTGCAGCCGACACGGAAGCCGGAGGCTGGGTGTTGACCGAGGCCGGGTCCATGGCAGGCGGCTTGCCCGGGTCAATGGCCGGCACGGACTTGCACGCGGCCAGCAGGCACAGGCCTAGAGCCACCGCCAGCGCGGGCTTGACGGTCGACAGCAGGGATCGAGGGCGGGCAGCCGGTTGGATCGTGCGGGCCATGCGGGCCATGAGGTTCTCCTTGGATTCGGTAGAGGATGTTTGTCGCGTGTGCAGCCGGAACCGTTGTGCCAACTCTGGCGGCAATGGTTCCGGTATAGATGATCACTGTGCCGCGCGGCGGGATTTCCGCGCTGAAGATTCCGGTGCCGATGGCGCACGGCCCGCGGTAAGCATCTCGTCTGCATGACGGCGCGTGGTGTCGGTGAGCGACGCGCCGCCCAACATGCGGGCAATCTCATCCACCCGGCCCGTGGCGTCCAGCACCACGAGGTCGGACCGCGTGCTGCCTGCCACCGTCTGCTTGGCGACCTGAATATGGTGATTGGCGAGCGCGGCCACTTGCGGCAGGTGCGTGACGCACAGCACCTGGCGGCGCATGCCGAGTTCGCGCAGGCGCCGCCCCACGACTTCTGCCACTGCACCGCCAATGCCGGAGTCCACTTCGTCGAAGATGAGCGTGGGCGTGGGGCTCGCCTCACTGGCAATCACCGAGATGGCCAGGCTGATCCGCGCCAGCTCGCCGCCTGAGGCGACTTTCGCCAAAGGCCGCGGCGAAACGCCCGCATGCCCGGCGACGAGGAATTCGATCTGCTCCAGCCCCGCCGCGCCGCTGTGCTCCAACGCATGCAGCGCGATGTCGAAGCGCCCGCCGGCCATTGAAAGACCTTGCATGGCGCCGGTCACCGCGTCGGCCAGCTCGCGCGCGGCCTTTGCGCGGTCGCGCGACAGCGATTGCGCGACCACCATATATGCGGCGTGGGTTTGCGCTTCCTGGGCCTGCAGCGTCTCAAGATCGGATGCAGCTTGAAGCGCGGCGAGTTGCGCCTGGCGTTCCGCCAGTTCAGCTGGCAGCGTTTCGGGAGCGACGCGGTATTTGCGCGCCATGGTGTGCAACGCTTGCATGCGCGCGTCGACTTCGGCCAGGCGGTCCGGGTCCAGCTCCGCGCGATCGGCATAGCGGGCAAGCGTGTGCACGGCTTCCTGGATCTGCACCTCGGCCGGCTCCAGCGCGGCCAGCACATCGGCCAGCGCCGGGTCGATCTCGGCCAGTTCACGCAGCGTATGGAGCGTCGCGCCCAGTTGCGTGAGCACCGCACCTTCCGACTCGGACAAACCGTCCAGCGCCGTGCGCGTGCCTTCGATCAGGCTGGCCGCATGCGACAGGCGGCGGTGCTCGGCCTGCACCTCTTCCCACTCGCCCGGCTGGGGGCCAAGCTTCTGCAATTCGTTGACCTGCCATTCGATGCGCTCGCGCTCGAGCTGGACTTCGCGCGAGTGCTGCTCGGCAGCTTCGCGTGCGCGCACCACGGCGTGCCATTCCCGGTAGCGTTCGCCGACCACGCGCACGGCACCTTCCAGGCCCGCGTGAGCGTCGAGCAGGCTGCGCTGCGCATCCGCCTTGAGCAGCAACTGATGCGCGTGCTGGCCGTGGATGTCGACCAGTTGCTCGCCCACTTCGCGCAGTTGCGCCAGTGTGACGGCCGCGCCGTTGATGAAGGCCTTGCTGCGGCCTGCTGCATCGACCGTGCGGCGTAGCAGAATCACGCCCTCGTCGTCGTGCAGTTCATGCGCCTCGAGCCATGCGGCCACCTGCGGGTGCACGTCGAACTCGGCGGTGATGTCAGCGCGCGGCGCACCTTCGCGCACGACGGCCGCATCGGCGCGCTCGCCCAGCGTGAGCGCGAGTGCATCGATCAGGATGGATTTGCCCGCGCCGGTCTCGCCCGTGAATACGGTAAAGCCGTCGGCCAGATCGAGATCCAGCGCGTGAACGATGACGAAATCGCGGATGGTGAGGCTGCGCAGCATGGAAAGGGTCAGCGTGGAGTTTTAGAACCTGCCCATGATTCGGAGCGAGCGGCTCGATGTTGAAGCGAGAAGCGCAGCTGTACATGCGTACGGCGAGCATCGCAGGTTCAAGATCGGGCTGCGCAGTAGGATCATGGGCAGGTTCTTAGAGCCGGTTGTCTTCGGTCGGGTACTCGTGCCAGTGCAGCTTCTTGCGTAGCGTGGCGTAGTAGTTGTACCCGATCGGGTGCAGCAGCTGCACCGTGCGTTCCGAGCGGCGCACCACGATGCGGTCACCGGGTAGCAAGGACGTGAGCGACTGCATGTCGAAGTTGACGCTGGCATCGCGCCCGCTGGTGACCTGAATGACCACCTCCGCGTCTTGCGGAATGACGATCGGCCGGTTCGACAGCGAGTGCGGCGCGATGGGCACCAGCACCAGACCCGAGAGCGCCGGATGCAGGATCGGGCCGCCCGCGGACAGCGCATACGCCGTCGAGCCCGTCGGCGTGGAAACGATCAAGCCGTCCGAACGCTGGTTGTACATGAAGAAGCCGTCGACCGACACGGCCAATTCCACCATGCCCGAAGTGCCCGAGCGGTTGACCACGACGTCGTTGAAGGCGAGGGCAGAGAAGATGACTTCGTCGTCTCGCACGACCTGGGCCTGCAGCAGCGTGCGGGTTTCGGCCTCGTAGCGGCCCGACAGCATGTCGGGCAGCACGGTGTGCACGTCGTCGAACGGGATGTCGGTCATGAAGCCGAGCCGCCCGTGGTTGACGCCGATCACGGGAACGCTGGCACCGGCCAGGTGGCGCCCGATGCCGAGCAGCGTGCCGTCGCCGCCGAGCACGACGGCCACATCGGCGTGGCGCGCCATCTCTTCGGGCGGCAGGGCAGGGTAATCCTGGACGCCGATGTTGAGCGCCGTTTCGCGCTCGAACACGATGTCATGCCCGCGCGCGGCAATGCACGACGCCAGTTCCATGAGGGGGCCGGCAATGTTGGCGGCCGAATACCGGCCGACCAGCGCAACGGTCTTGAAAGGCGAAACAGGCGAAGACGAGGCGGCGGGAGCTTGCGGGGCCACGGCAGACGGGGGAATCGACATGCGCGCATTACACCATATCGATATGACCGTCGCCACGTCAGCGCGTGTTTAGTGGAGAAACGCCGACATCACCCGTAGATTGGCGCCGATTTTGCGTAAAATTGAAGAATTATGGACAAGCGCGCCACCATCCTCCTCAAGACCCTGATCGAACGGTATATCGCCGAGGGCCAGCCCGTGGGCTCGCGCACCTTGTCGAAGTATTCAGGGCTCGATCTTTCGCCGGCCACTATCCGCAATGTGATGTCCGACCTCGAGGAGATGGGCTTCATCGCCAGCCCTCACACCTCGGCCGGACGCGTGCCGACGCCGCGCGGCTACCGCCTCTTTGTCGACACGATGCTGACGGCCAGCCCGCTGGATGTGCTGAGCACGCAGGACCGCATGGCGCAGCAGATGGTGGGTGCGATTGCAGAGCAGGTGCGCACGCAACTGGCGTCGCATGGGTCGGAATCGTCGCAGCGGGTGATTGCGGCGGCGGCGCAGACCTTGTCCAACCTCTCGCAGTTTGCCGGCATCGTGATGACGCCGCGTCGCACACATACGTTCCGGCAGATCGAATTCCTGAGGTTGTCGGAGTCTCGCATCCTGCTGATCGTCGTCACGCCCGAAGGCGACGTCCAGAACCGCATCATCCATACCGATACGCCTTACACCCCGTCGCAATTGGTGGAAGCGGCCAACTACATCAACGCGCACTATGGCGGCCAGACGTTCGATGCGGTGCGCGAAAGCCTGCGCGGCGAGCTGTCTGCGCTGCAGGCCGACATGACCGCGCTGATGCAGGCGGCGGTGGAGGCGGGCAGCAGCGCGGCGTCGGAGGAAGAACCGGTCGTCATCTCGGGCGAGCGCAAGCTGCTGGATGTAGAGGACCTGTCTTCGTCCATGGACAAGCTGCGCCGGCTCTTTGCCGTGTTCGAGCAGAAGACCGGCTTGCTGCAGTTGCTCGATGTATCGAGCCGCGCCGAGGGCGTGCAGATCTTCATCGGCGGCGAAAGCAGCCTTGTGCCGCACGAAGACATGGCGGTCATCACCGCGCCGTATGAGGTGGACGGCAAGATCGTCGGCACACTTGGCGTGATTGGGCCGATGCGCATGGCATATGAGCGCGTGATCCCAATTGTGGATATCACGGCCAAGCTGCTGTCCAGCACGCTCAGCCAGTATTGAGGCAGCGCGGCCTGCGGCGGGCGAAGCGGCCCGCCAATGTCTCAGGCCGAGAATTGCTCAAACGCCGCCAGCGCATGCGTGGCGTACATCATCGAAGGGCCGCCTCCCATATAGACGGCTGTTCCCAGTACCTCTTCCAGTTCAGCGCGGGTTGTGCCGAGTTTGACCAGCGCCTGGACATGGAAGCCGATGCAGTCGTCGCAGCGGCTGGCGATGGCGATTCCCAGCGCCACCAGTTCTCGCGTCTTCTTGCTCAGTGCACCGTCTTTTGTGCCGGCCGCCGCCAGTTGGCTGAACGCAGCCATCAGCTCTGGCTGCGATTCGCGCAAGTTGCGCATGTGCGCAGACACATCTTTGACCACGCTTTTGAATTCGGGCATGCCGCTCATGACAGTGCTCTCCTGGGCCGGGTGTGGAGTGTGGGAGTAGCGGGCAGGGCGTATCGGAGCAACCCGCCGCGCATCCTTTCCCTTTCGAGCATTCTCGTCCGCACCCAGGGACAAGGTCATGATGTAGCGCAACGAGGCGCTCAGAAACTGCCCGTGAACTGATAACGCCCGCCCGGATGCCACATCGTCGCCACCGAGGCGACCTGGCCTTGCGACAGCGTCTTGCGCCGCAGCATCAGGCAGGGTTCACGCACGTCCATGTGCAGCATCTCCGCAATCTCGCGCGGAGGCAGTCGGGCCTCGATGCCGTAATCCACACCCTGCAACGGGGCGGCACGCATCAGGTAGGCGTTCGGCGTGGTCTGCGTGAAATCCTGCTCCATGTATTCGGGCGCCAACGCCGCGTTCACCCAACGGTCTTCCACCTGGATCGGCAGGTCGTTTTCGAAGTGCACGATCAGTGAATGAAAGAGCACGCGGCCGGCCGGCACGCCAAACGAAGCTGCCATCGCTTCGTTGGCGCGGGCGCGCTCCAACTTGTGCAGTTCGGCGCGATGTTGATGACCGCGCGCTGCAATTTCCTCCGCGATGTTGCGGATCGCCACCAGCGTCGCCTGGTACTTCTGCTGTGCGACGAACGTTCCCAACCCCTGCACGCGCGTGAGGATCTGCTCGGCGGTCAGCTCGCGCAGCGCGCGGTTGACCGTCATGCGCGAGACGCCAAAGGTCTGCGCGAGCGTGGTCTCTCCCGGAATCATCTCGCCCTCTTGCCACTCGCCGCTGCGGATGCGCGTGAGGATGTCTTCCTTGATGCGCTGGAAGGCGGGGGTGCTGGCGGACGGGTCGTGTGACATGGGCGTGGCTTGCGGTGCGGTTAGGGCCGCGGAAGTGATGTGCGGATGGCGGTCATCATCAGGGTTTGCTCTTAGCTTGTAAAGTTTTCTTGCCTAAGTTGTATATACAACATAAGATGCGCTCCATGACAAAGGAGTTCGCAGGAGACCTCACATGAACGCCCCGACCAACGCTGCCCACCTGAACAACGATCCGCGCTACGACGCTTCGCGTGAAATCCGCGCCCCGCGCGGCACCGAGCTGCACTGCAAGAGCTGGCTGACCGAAGCCGCCTACCGCATGCTGCAAAACAACCTCGACCCGGATGTGGCCGAGAACCCCAAGCACCTCGTCGTGTATGGCGGCATCGGCCGCGCCGCGCGCGACTGGGCCTGCTTCGACAAGATCCTGGAAACGCTGCGCGAGCTGAACGACGACGAATCGCTGCTTGTGCAATCGGGCAAGCCGGTGGGCGTGTTCAAGACCCACCCGGATGCGCCGCGTGTCTTGATCGCCAACTCCAACCTCGTGCCCAAGTGGGCGAACTGGGAACACTTCAACGAGCTGGATCGCAAGGGCCTGTTCATGTACGGTCAGATGACTGCCGGCAGCTGGATCTACATCGGCAGCCAGGGCATCGTGCAAGGCACGTACGAGACGTTTGCCGAAGCCGGCCGCCAACATTACGACGGCAAGCTGGCCGGCAAGTGGATCCTGACCGCAGGCCTGGGTGGCATGGGCGGCGCCCAGCCGCTGGCCGCCACGCTGGCCGGCGCCGTGTCGTTGAACATCGAGTGCCAGCAATCGAGCATCGATTTCCGCCTGCGTACGCGCTACCTCGACAAGCAAGCCAAGGACATCGACGACGCATTCAACCTGATTCGCCACCATTGCGAGCGCGGCGAGGCCGTGTCCATCGGCCTGCTCGGCAATGCGGCGGAAATCCTGCCGGAGCTGGTCAAGCGTGCACGCTCCGGTGGCCTGAAGCCGGATCTGGTGACCGACCAGACCTCGGCGCATGATCTGGTCAACGGCTATCTGCCGATTGGCTGGACGGTCGAGCAATGGCGTGCTGCGCAACGCGATCCGTCGCAGCACGCCCGCCTGACTGACGAGGCCGCGAAGTCCTGCGCCGTGCACGTGCAGGCCATGCTCGATTTCCAGGCCATGGGCATTCCGACCGTCGACTACGGCAACAACATCCGCCAGGTCGCGTTCGACCAGGGCGTGAAAAACGCCTTCGACTTCCCGGGCTTCGTGCCGGCCTACATCCGTCCGCTGTTCTGTGAGGGCAAGGGCCCGTTCCGCTGGGTGGCGCTGTCGGGCGATCCGGAAGACATCTACAAGACCGACGCCAAGATCAAGGAACTCTTCCCGCACAACACGCACGTGCATCGCTGGCTCGACATGGCGCGGGACCGCATCGCCTTCCAGGGCCTGCCCGCCCGCATCTGCTGGCTGGGCCTGGGCGAGCGGCACCTGGCCGGTCTGGCTTTCAACGAGATGGTCAAGAATGGCGAGCTGAAGGCGCCGATCGTGATCGGCCGCGATCACCTCGACACGGGCTCGGTCGCCAGCCCCAACCGCGAAACCGAAGCCATGCGCGACGGCACCGACGCCGTATCGGACTGGCCGCTGCTCAACGCGCTGCTCAACACGGCCGGCGGCGCGACGTGGGTGTCGCTGCACCACGGCGGTGGTGTCGGCATGGGCTATTCGCAGCACTCGGGCGTGGTGATCGTCGCCGACGGCTCCGACGCGGCGGCCAAGCGTCTGGGCCGTGTGCTCGTCAACGATTCGGGCTCGGGCGTCATGCGCCATGCCGATGCCGGTTACGAAACCGCCATCGCCTGCGCCAAGCGCAATGGTTTGAACCTGCCGATGATCGGCTAAGTTAAAGACATCTTCTTGTATTGCTATGAACACCATGACCACGCCCCCCATCATCACGTTGCAGCCGGGCGCAATGTCCTTTGCCGACCTGCGCCGCGTCTGGCTCGCCCCGACGCCTGTTGCGCTGTCGGGCGATTGCGCGGCCGCCATTGAAGCCTCGGCGGCCACTGTGCAGGCCATCGTCGCCAAGGGCGCGCCGGCCTACGGCATCAACACCGGATTCGGCCTGCTGGCCAAGACGCAGATCGCCACACATGAGCTGGAGCGCCTGCAACGCAACCTGATCCTGTCGCACGCGGTCGGCACCGGCGCAGACCTGAGCGACAGCGTGGCGCGCCTCGTGTTGCTGATGAAGGCAGCGAGCCTGGCGCGCGGCTATTCGGGCGTGCGCCGTGTCGTGATCGACACGCTGCTGGCGCTCCTGAACGCCGGCATCGTGCCGTGCATTCCGTCCAAGGGTTCGGTGGGCGCGTCTGGCGATCTGGCACCGCTGGCGCACATGACGCTGGCGCTGCTGGGCGAGGGCGACGTGCGCGTGAATGGCGTGCGCACGCCGGCACGTGCGGCACTGGCTGCGGCCGGGATCGAGCCGATTGCGCTGGCTGCCAAGGAAGGCCTGGCGCTCATCAACGGCACGCAGGTGTCGACTGCGCTGGCGCTCAACGGCCTGTTCCTGGCCGAGCGTCTGCTGCAAGCTGCCACCGTGTCGGGTGCGTTGTCGGTGGATGCCGCCAAGGGCAGCGATGCACCGTTCGACCCGCGCGTGCACAGCGTGCGTGGCCAGCCAGGCCAGATTGCGACCGCCGCGGTGTACCGCAACCTGCTGGCCGGTAGCGCCATCCGCCAGTCGCACCTCGTGGGCGACAAGCGCGTGCAAGACCCGTACAGCCTACGCTGCCAGCCGCAAGTCATGGGTGCATGTTTCGATCTGATCCGCCAAGCCGGCGCCACGCTGCTCACCGAAGCCAACGCAGTCACCGACAATCCGCTGGTCTATGCCGACGCCGGTGAAGTGATTTCGGGCGGCAACTTCCACGCCGAACCGGTAGCGTTTGCTGCCGACATGCTTGCGCTGGCGATTGCCGAGATCGGTGCGCTGTCGGAACGCCGCATCGCGTTGCTGATCGACTCCACGCTGTCGGGCCTGCCGCCGTTCCTGGTCGAGCAGCCGGGTCTGAACTCGGGTTTCATGATTGCGCACGTCACTGCGGCCGCGCTGGCTTCGGAAAACAAGACGTTCGCCCACCCGGCCAGCGTCGACAGCCTGCCGACTTCCGCCAACCAGGAAGACCACGTCAGCATGGCGACCTTTGCCGGCCGCCGTCTGCAGGACATGGCAGAGAACACTGCCACCATCGTCGGTATCGAAGCGCTGGCGGCAGCGCAAGGCATTGACTTCCACAAGCCGCTGGCGACGTCCGACACGCTGCAGAAGGCACATGGCTGCATCCGCGCGCGCGTGGCGTACTACGGTGAAGATCGCCTGTTCGCTCCCGACATCGAAGGCGCCCGCCGCCTCGTGCTCGACGGCGACCTCGGCGATTCGTGCCGCGCGCACGTCGGCGAACTCGCACTCGTCTGACCATGCTCGCCCAAGCCGAACCGAACGTCTGGCAAGGCCGCGTCGATGCGGAAGAAGGCCCGCTGGGCTTGCGTTGGCACCAGACGGTGCGCCGTATCGATGCATCGACGCCGCTGGCCAACACCGTCGCCCTGGCGGGCTTTGCCTGCGATGCGGGCGTCGCACGCAACCACGGGCGAACCGGGGCACAGGCGGGCCCGGCCGCCATCCGCAAGATGCTCGCGAACCTGCCCGCGCGTGCCGGCCGTGTGGTCGTCGACGCGGGCGACGTCACATGCCAGGGCGATGCGCTGGAAGACGCGCAGAGCGAATTGTCCGGTGTGCTGCAGGACTTGCTCGACCGCGGTGCGTTTCCGATCGCCCTGGGCGGCGGGCACGAGATCGCATGGGCTTCGTTCGGGGGCTTGGCGCGGCATCTGGCGGCGAAATCCGATCAGCTCCCGCGAATCGGCATTCTCAACCTTGACGCGCATTTCGATCTGCGTGCGGGTGAGCGCGGCAGCTCGGGCACACCCTTCCGCCAGATCGCAGAAGACTGCGCGCGGCGCGGCTGGCCGTTCCACTACGCTTGCCTGGGCGTGAGCACCTACGCCAACACCGAAGCGCTGTTCGCGCGTGCGCGCCAGCTCGGCGTGCGCTGGATGCACGACGACGAGATGGACGTCATGCAACTCGCCCACGTGCTGAAGGTGGTCGAGGTGTTCCTGAGCCAGGTCGATCACGTTTATTTGACGATGTGCCTGGACGTGCTGCCGGCCGCTGTTGCCCCTGGGGTGAGCGCGCCATCCGCACGCGGCGTGGGGATGGACGTGATCGAGCCCATCGTCGATCGCGTGGTCAGCTCCGGCAAGCTACGGCTGGCGGATGTGGCGGAACTGAACCCGTCGCTCGACATCGACAACCACACGGCACGTGTTGCTGCCCGTCTTGTGGCGCGCGTGGCAGACGGCATTGGCCTGCAGGGAGCCGCACATGACTGATCCGGCCAACCCGCACTGGGATGCGCTCTGGACCAACGTCCACCTCGCCACGCTCACCGCCGATGCTGACGGCTACGGCGAGATCCGCGACGGTGCCATCGCCGTCAAGGATGGCCGCATTGCGTGGCTTGGCTACCGGGCCGATCTGCCCGTCAATGCCCGCGCAACGCGGGAGCACGATGGCGGCGGCGCGTGGCTCACGCCCGGCCTGATCGATTGCCACACGCACCTCGTCTACGCCGGCAATCGCAGCAATGAATTCGAAGCGCGCCTGAACGGCGTGCCGTACGAAGAGATCGCGCGGGCGGGCGGGGGCATTCTCTCCACCGTGCGCGCCACGCGTGCGGCCAGCGAAGACGCGTTGGCCGAAGCCAGTCGGCCTCGCTTGAATGCTCTGCGCGCCGAAGGTGTCACCACCGTCGAAATTAAGTCCGGCTACGGCTTGAACCTGGAAACCGAGCGCAGCATGCTGCGGGTTGCGCGCCGCTTCGGCCAGGCGTTGCCGGTGCGCGTGCGGACAACGTTCCTCGGTGCGCATGCCGTGCCGCCTGAATTCGCCGGCCGCGCGGATGACTACATCAGTCACCTCTGCACCGATGTGCTGCCTGCGCTCGCGGCAGAAGGTCTCGTCGACGCCGTCGACGCCTTCTGCGAAACCATTGGCTTCACGCCTGCACAAACGGCGCGTATGTTCGATGCCGCGCAGCGCCTGGGCCTGCCGGTAAAGTTGCACGCCGAGCAGCTCTCCGATCAGGGTGGCGCGGCATTGGTCGCACGCTATGGTGGCCTTTCTGCGGATCACCTCGAATGTCTGACCGATGCAGGTGTTGCCGCCATGGCGCAAGCCGGCACGGTGGCCGTGCTGCTGCCCGGCGCGTTCTACTGCCTGCGCGAGACGCGCCTGCCGCCGATGGCCGCGCTGCGCGCCGCCGGTGTGCCCATAGCCGTGTCGACCGACTGCAACCCTGGCACATCGCCGCTGTCGTCGCTGCTGCTGGCGATGAACATGGCCTGCACGCTGTTCCGCCTGACGCCGCTGGAAGCGCTGACCGGCGCCACGCGTCATGCTGCCGCAGCGCTGGGCCTGTCAGGTACGTGTGGCGTGCTGGCTCCAGGCTGCGCCGCCGATTTCGCGCTCTGGCGCATCGATCGGCCCGCCGATCTGGCGTACGCGATGGGGCTGAACCCGTGTGTGGGCGTGGTCAAGGACGGCGCCTTGGTGGCGTAAGGAACACGCGACGACGCGGCTCGTATAATCGGCCGGTCTATCGCGAACCCGCGCCCATGCCCTTCCTGCCCGAACCCCTGTTCCAGCACGGCCAGCCCGATCGCACGGCGATCCTGCTCGTCAACCTCGGTACGCCTGACGGCACGTCGCCGCGCGAGGTCGGCCGCTACCTGCGTCAGTTCCTGTCCGACCCCCGCGTTGTGGAAATTCCGCGCGCCGCATGGTGGTTCATCCTCAACGTGCTGATCGTGCCGCTGCGTTCGCGGGCGTCGGCGCACAAGTACGAAAGCATCTGGCTGCGTGAGGCCAACATGACCGGCTCGCCGCTGCTTGTCTACAGCGAGCGCCAGGCGCATGCGCTGCAGCAACTGCTGAACGCGCAGGGCCACGATGTGGTGGTTGCCTGTGCGATGCGCTATGGCAATCCTTCGATTCCGTCCGTCATGCAGGCGCTGCGCAAGCAGGGCGTCGAGCGCATCCTCGTGTTGCCGATGTATCCGCAGTATTCCGGCACCACCACCGCCACGGCCTTCGATGAGGTTTTCCGCGTGCTGGGCGAAATGCGCAATCAGCCGGAGTTGCGGCTGGTCAAGCATTTCCACGATGACCCTGCCTACATCAATGCGCTGCACCAGCAGGTGGGGGCGTATTGGGCACAGCACGGCGCACCTGATTTTGCGCATGGCGACAAACTGGTGCTGTCGTTCCATGGCGTGCCGCGACGAACGCTGGAGTTGGGTGACCCCTACCACTGCGAATGCCTGAAGACCGGCCGCTTGTTGGGCGAAGCGCTCAGTCTGCAGCCGGGTCAGTACCTGGTCACGTTCCAGTCACGCTTTGGCCGCGCCGAATGGCTGCAGCCGTACACCGCGCCCACGCTGGAAGAGCTTGGCCGCGTCGGCACCAATCGCGTCGACGTGTTCTGCCCGGGTTTTCCGGCCGATTGCCTGGAAACGCTGGAAGAGATCGCCATGGAAGGGCAGTCGACCTTCCGCGTCGCCGGCGGCAAGGAATTCCATTACATCCCGTGCCTGAACGACAGCGAGGCATGGATCGCCGGCATTGCCGACATTGCGCTGGCGCATCTGCAGGGCTGGCCCCTCACGCTGACGCATCCGCATGTGCTGGAAGCGAGTCGCACGCGCGCGCAGAGCAAGGGCGCTGCCGCATGAAAGTGAGCACCGACGCGGCTGACCGCGTGCGCATCGACAAATGGCTGTGGGCGGCGCGTTTCTTCAAGACGCGGTCGCAGGCGACTGATGCGGTGGAGCGCGGTCGCGTGCAGATCAACGATCAGCCGGTTCGCCCCGCCAAGGATGTCAAGATTGGCGACCGCGTGCGAGTGCACGCGCATGAACAACAGTGGGAAGTGGAAGTACTGGCACTGGCCGAAGTGCGCGGCCCTGCGTCGGTCGCACAAACGCTTTACGCCGAGACGGACATCAGCCGCTTAAAACGCGAAGAGAGTGCGGACAAACGTCGACTGTATCGGGAACCGGCCACACAAATCGCCGGCCGGCCGACCAAGCGGGACCGGCGGCGCATCGATAAACTCGGCGGAGAATGACGCACTCCGCGCGAGTGTGTGCTAACTTGATAAGCTCAAGCCGCGCGGCATCTGCTGCATCTGCGCAGGCTTGATGATGTAGTGCTTGAAGAATGCCTTGCCGCTACCGTACTCCGTATAACGCGGTGTGACGGCCCCAGACAGGCAAATGAACGTTGTGGCTGCGGTCAGGGTCAACAGCAGGAGCACGGTCAGAACGGGCAGCTTGTTGTGCATGGTACGAACCCTCAAAGAAGCTCGCGCCCCCCAGTTTTTTCTTGCATCATAGGCGGCCCATAAGGGCCTCGCAATTGCTGTGCCGTTGCATTCTGATGAAAGTTGTAACCCCATATTTCGTGATGCACGGCGCACAGTTGTCGCGCATCCGGCGCCCTTGAAAAGCGCGCCAAATGCCCCATAACGGGGACAAATCGTTTGTAAAAATCCAGCGGATCGTCTTCAGGCACATGCCGTGCGTCGATTCCCTTTTATCCAGCGCTATGAAACACACTCCGGACACCCCCTCGAACTCGGACATGCCAGCGGACACCCAAGCCACCCAGCCGAACCAGTCGGCGACGGGCCAGGCGGCCCACGCTTATTCGAGCCAGGCTCAGCGCGCAAGCGCCGACGCTCAGGCTGTCGCCGGTGACGAAGCCGCCGTGGCAGAAGCCGTGGCCGACATGGACATCGCTGAACTGCGCCGTCAACTGGAAGCCGCTGAAGAAAAGGCGCGCCAGAATTATGAAAACTGGGCGCGCGCCACGGCCGAAGGCGAGAACATCCGCCGCCGTGGTCAGGACGATGTGGCGAAGGCCCACAAGTTCGCCATCGAAGGTTTTGCGGAATACCTGCTGCCGGTGATGGACAGCCTTCAGGCCGCTTTGGCCGACACGTCGGGCGACGCCACCAAGCTGCGTGAGGGCGTTGAACTTACGCTCAAGCAGCTTTACGCCGCGTTCGAAAAGGGGCGTGTGACCGAGCTGAACCCCGTGGGTGAAAAGTTCGATCCGCATCGCCATCAAGCGATCTCGATGGTCCCCGCTGATCAGGAAGCCAATACCGTGGTGGCGGTGCTTCAGCGCGGCTACACGTTGGCCGACCGCGTGCTGCGCCCCGCGCTCGTGACGGTGGCGGCGCCCAAGTAAGCTGACGCCCCGTGATCCTCCAGAGCACCACCACTTCGCAAGACGCCAACGGCGCGATCCCGGTCGATAAGACCGCGTTCGCGGCGTTTGGCATGCGCGAGGTGAACACCGAGACCTTCGACGCAGCCATTGCGGCGGCGGGCGATGCGCTCGTGTGCCTATTCTTCTGGGGCGTGGATTGCTTCAACTGCGAGATGGCCAAGAAAGCCATGCTCGCGCAACCGGCCGCTGTGCGTGAGCATGAGCTGAACTGGCTCCATGTCAACGTCTACGCACACCCGGAATTGGGCCAGCGCTTTGGCCTGCATGGCGTTCCGGTGTTCATGTTCTTCCATCGTGGCAAGAAGCTCGGCCGGGCGACCGGTTGGCATGGCCACGCGCAGTTTGCCGCCGCCGTTGCCAATGCGCGCAACAAGCTGGCGGGCAAGCCGCTTATCTGAGGCAGCGACCATCATGACGTCGATGCCGATGGTTGCGGCCTTCCTTATCGTTTCGTCCGTCCGTGCCGTGCGCCGCAAGCGTGTGGCGCGCACCTCGCCGCGCGCCGCCCAGGCGATGACCGCGGCCCTTGCCGCCGCCCGGCGGTTGTTCTAGTGCCCCTGCGGCACGTCGCCGCCGGGCTCTCTTCACTCCCACCAGAAGTTTCAGTTTCGTATCACCGCCGGCCGGCTTGTGTGCCCGCCGGTTTTCTTGCCGCTGCGTTGCATTGGCCCGGAAGGCCATCGGCAGCGGCTTTGCCTAGTGTTGAACATTGACCTGTAGGAGATCGTCATGTCCAAAGCAGCCGCCATCTACCTGACCGAGCTGGACCTCACCCGCCTGGAAAATGCCGCCACCCGCGCGGGCAGCAACTCGCCGCTGGCCGATCTGGTCGACGACCTGATTACCCGTGCCAACGTGGTGCCCGGCAACAAGATTCCCGCCGATGTGGTGACCATGAACTCCGTCGTCTGCGTGGTTGATGACGCCGGCGCAGAGCAAGAGTGGACGCTCGTCTACCCGGAAGACGCCAACGTGACCTCGGCCAAGCTGTCGGTTCTTTCGCCGATGGGCGCTGCGCTGCTGGGCGCGCGTGCGGGCAAGTCGGTCAAATACTCGGCGCCCAATGGTGCCGAGCGTTCCTTGCGCATCGATCGCGTTGCGTTCCAGCCCGAGGCCAGCGGCCAGCACACCCTGTAAGCCGGCCGCGTCCTATCGCGAGAGGCTGTACCCGACACGCAACTGCGAGCCCAGCTTGTGGTTGTAGTCGAGCAGGCTCTCGCCGTAGCCGGTGAAATACTGGATGAATAGGTAGCCGGCCGTGCCGGTGAAGATCCGGCTCATCGGATATGTCAATTGCGCGTCGACGCTGCCATAGGCTTTGCGGGTGCCTTTGCGTAGCGTGGCGGCCAATTCCCAGCCATTGGGGGCGCCGTAGGACACGCGGAAATCCCCAAAACCACGGTAGTGCGCGATGTCAGTGTTGCCGGTGCGCGTGAGGTACGCGTACAGCTTGGGCTCGAACTTCCAGTGGTAATCGTTCAGATCACCAAAGTGAAACGTCGGGCGTACGAACACGGTGTTGATGGCGCGTGAGGCGTCGCCGTCGCGGCCGTTCGATTCGTGCTCGATGCCGCCCGCGAACGATAGCCGCGTGAGGGCGCCGCCATGGATGCCCGTATCGGGACGGTAATAGAACACGCTGGGCCGGTAGTTCGTATCGCGGAACGGCGCCGATTCCTTGCCCACATCCCACAGAGAGAACTGCGTATAACCGAAGTACACGTTATCCAGCAGTGCTGCCGATGCCGGGTTCTCTGGCTGAAAAATCCGGAATTTGAAGCTCAACTGGAACTTGGCGTTCAGGCCCCCGTGTGCGCCCACTGCGGCGAACATGGGTTCGTGGAAAGTCAGGCGCGCGGTTTCTTCGGGCGGGCGGGATGCCTCGCCGTTGCCGGCCACTGTCAGGGGAGTGGGCTCTGTAGCGGCTGCGTTGGCAGCGGGCGCATTCGGATTGGTGCCCAGCGCCCCCCCGGGGCGGGTCGCTTCGGCGGCGGCGTTGCGGGCGGCGCCTGTGGGGGCGCCATCGGCGGCAATCTGCGGGGCGTCTGCGCCGCGCACGAGTGTCACCAGAACCGGCGCCGCATCCAGATCCGGCACATCGATCCGAACCGTACCGCGCAGTACCTCGGGCAGCGTGCCGGTGTAGGTGACGGTGCGGACCTGGCCCGGACGCAGGTGAAGGGTTTCGGCGCCGGCATTGTGTCGATCAAGAATCACTTCTACCGGGCCCTGCAGATCAGCGCTGGCCGTTACGCGCAGCTTGGCCGGGACGGCATAGCTGCGCTGAGCGGCATCGCCCGAAATGACGAGGGTCAGGGTGAAGGGCTGGTTGGCGTTGACGCGGCGGGAGGGCTGGAGCAGGGCAACGGCGGCATCGGCGGAGGGCACGGCGCATGCGGCAAGCAGGGCAGCGCCAAGAATGGTTCGGAGAGGGTGCAAAGGCATGGGCGCAAAAGCCGGGTTGGCGTCCGGCGAGTGGCAATGCGCGCAAGGGTAACACCCACACCTTTTGTGCCTGGTTTGCGGCTCTGGGCGTTCAAAACACGCGTTTTTGCCCGGTAGCGCACGTTTTCGGGTGCTTTCCCAAGAAAAACCGGCCAAAATGCTCAACTTTTCAAAATTCGGCCTTGAAAAGCCGGACGGCACTCCCACATCCGATCCAAGTTTGTATTCAGTGCAGTCCTGACACCAGATTCGAGGAGCAAGAACATGGGCAAAATCATCGGTATCGACCTTGGTACCACCAACAGCTGCGTCTCCATCATGGAGGGCAACACCCCCAAGGTGATCGAGAACGCAGAAGGCGCTCGCACCACCCCGTCGATCATCGCCTACATGGAAGACGGCGAGATCCTGGTCGGTGCCCCGGCCAAGCGCCAGGCGGTGACCAACCCGAAGAACACGCTGTACGCCGTCAAGCGCCTGATCGGCCGCAAGTTTGAAGAAAAGGAAGTCCAGAAGGACATCGGCCTGATGCCGTACACCATCACCAAGGCCGACAACGGCGACGCCTGGGTGGAAGTGCGCGGCCAGAAGCTGGCACCGCCGCAAATTTCGGCTGAAACCCTGCGCAAGATGAAGAAAACCGCCGAGGATTACCTGGGCGAGGAAGTGACCGAAGCCGTGATCACGGTGCCGGCCTACTTCAACGATTCGCAGCGCCAAGCCACCAAGGACGCCGGCCGCATCGCCGGTCTGGACGTCAAGCGCATCATCAACGAGCCGACCGCGGCTGCGCTGGCATTCGGCCTGGACAAGAACGAGAAGGGCGACCGCAAGATCGCCGTGTATGACCTGGGCGGCGGTACGTTCGACATCTCGATCATCGAGATTGCCGACGTGGACGGCGAGAAGCAGTTCGAAGTGCTGTCGACCAACGGCGATACGTTCCTGGGCGGCGAAGATTTCGACCAGCGCATCATCGATTACATCATCGGCGAGTTCAAGAAGGAGCAGGGCGTCGACCTGTCGAAGGACGTGCTTGCGCTGCAACGCCTGAAGGAAGCCGCTGAAAAGGCCAAGATCGAACTGTCGAGCACGCAACAGACCGAAATCAACCTGCCGTACATCACGGCCGATGCTTCGGGCCCGAAGCACTTGAACCTGAAGATCACGCGCGCCAAGCTCGAAGCGCTGGTCGAAGACCTGATCGCCCGTACGATCGATCCGTGCCGCACCGCCATCAAGGATGCTGGCGTGAAAGTGTCGGACATCCACGACGTGATCCTGGTCGGCGGCATGACGCGTATGCCGAAGGTGCAGGAAAAGGTGAAGGAGTTCTTCGGCAAGGAAGCCCGCAAGGACGTGAACCCGGACGAGGCTGTTGCCGTGGGCGCCGCCATCCAGGGTCAGGTGCTGGGCGGTGACCGTACTGACGTGCTGCTGCTGGACGTGACGCCGCTGTCGCTGGGCATCGAAACGCTGGGTGGCGTGATGACCAAGATGATCGGTAAGAACACGACCATCCCGACCAAGTTCTCGCAGACGTTCTCGACCGCCGACGACAATCAGCCGGCCGTGACGATCAAGGTGTACCAGGGCGAGCGTGAGATGGCCTCCGGCAACAAGATGCTGGGCGAATTCAACCTTGAGGGCATTCCGCCGGCACCGCGCGGCACGCCGCAGATTGAAGTGTCGTTCGACATCGACGCCAACGGCATTTTGCACGTGGGCGCCAAGGACAAGGCGACCGGCAAGGAAAACAAGATCACGATCAAGGCAAGCTCCGGCCTGTCGGAAGCCGAGATCGAGCGCATGGTGAAGGACGCCGAGGCTAACGCCGAGGAAGACAAGAAGCTGCGCGAACTGGTCGACTCCCGTAACCAGGGTGAAGCGCTGGTGCACTCCACCAAGAAGGCACTGGGCGAGTACGGCGACAAGCTGGAAGCTGGCGAGAAGGACAAGATCGAAGCCGCGATCAAGGAACTTGAAGAGACCCTGAAGGGGACCGACAAGGCCGCGATTGACGCCAAGACCGAAGCGCTGGCAACCGCCTCGCAGAAGCTCGGCGAAAAGGTCTATGCCGACATGCAAGCCAAGGGCGAGGCCGGCGGTGCGGAACAAGCCGCTGCCGGTGCCCAGCCAGGCGCGCAAGCCGGACAAGGCGCGCCGCACGACGATAACGTCGTCGACGCCGAGTTCAAGGAAGTGAACGATAAGAAGTAAGCCAACTCGTCCGCCAGGCGGACGTTGCGGTACGCCGGGCAGTGATCATCGGGTTGTGCGGGACGCACCTGATGTCACGCTCGGCTTTTTTGCTATTCGACACGCAGTAAAAACAGGCGACGACTGAAGCCACCATGGCAAAACGTGATTACTACGAAGTGCTCGGGGTGGGTAAGAACGCGAGCGACGACGAGATCAAGAAGGCTTATCGCAAGCTCGCGATGAAGTACCACCCCGACCGCAATCCGGACAGCAAGGAAGCGGAAGACAAGTTCAAGGAGGCCAAAGAGGCCTACGAGATGCTCTCCGACGCCGAAAAGAAGGCTGCCTACGACCAGTACGGCCACGCGGGCGTCGACCCGAACATGGCCGGCGGCTTTGGCGCGGGCGGCGCAGGTTTTGGCGGCGGTTTTGCCGAGGCCTTTGGCGACATCTTTGGCGATATCTTTGGTCAGGCCCAGGGCCAGGGCGGACGCCGCGGTAGTGGCCCGCAGATGTATCGCGGCGCTGATCTGCGCTACAGCATGGAGATCACGCTGGAGCAGGCCGCGCATGGCTACGACACGCAGATCCGCGTGCCGCATTGGGACGAGTGTGACCACTGCCACGGCAAAGGCGCCGAGCCTGGCTCCAGCGTGGAGACCTGCCCAACGTGTCACGGCGCCGGTCAGGTGCGTGTGTCGCAGGGCTTCTTCACGATGCAGCAGACTTGCCCGAAGTGCCACGGCAGCGGCAAGTACATCCCCAAGCCGTGTACCAAGTGCCACGGCCAGGGCAAACTGAAGAGCCAGAAGACGCTGGAAGTGAAGATTCCGGCCGGCATCGACGAAGGCATGCGCATCCGTTCGTCGGGCAACGGCGAGCCGGGTATCAACGGCGGCCCCCCGGGCGACCTGTATGTGGAAATCCACATCAAGCAGCACCCGGTGTTCGAGCGCGACGGCGATGACCTGCACTGTCAGATGCCGATCTCGTTTGCGACGGCAGCCATTGGCGGCGACATCGAAGTGCCGACGCTGGGCGGTCGCGCTTCGTTCACGGTGCCCGAAGGCACGCAGGCCGGCAAGACGTTCCGCCTGCGTGGCAAGGGCATCAAGGGTGTGCGTTCGGGCTATGCGGGCGATCTTTATGTACACATCAACATCGAGACGCCGGTCAAGCTGACGGAGCACCAGAAGGATCTGCTCAAGCAGTTCGACAAGTCCGTGCATGAAGGCGGCTCGCGGCACAGCCCGCAAGAGCAGTCGTGGATGGACAAGGTAAAGAACTTCTTCTCCTCGTAAGAAGCCGCGTAAAGCTACTGCGCGGCCAGATCTTGGTCCTGCGATACTCGCCGTACTCATGTACGGCTGCGTTTCTCGGACCAACCTCTGGCCGCTCGCTACGCTTTTCGAGGCTTCTTAAACACCACCTTTTCAATCAAGGACATCGTCATGCAGCCGCTCCAAGCGCCAGAAGCCGGCGCGCCGTTCGCGCTGCTGGACGATGCCACCTCGGGCGGCGCGCCGTGCTCGCGCTGGTACACCGATTATGCCGGCGAGTTCTTCCGGCCGGTGGGCATCCTGGATGGGCTGGACGATGACCTTCGTGCCGCTTGGCGCCGGGGTTTGCATGCCCTGATCGTTGCGCCGTACGAGTTTGGCGAGCCGCTGGTCGGTCTGCCGGCTTCCACCGAAATCTCTTCCTCATTGCCTGGCCACGATGGCCGCCTGCGCGTGCTGCTGTTTCGCACGATGCGGGTGCTGTCGTCGGCAGAGGTCGATACGCTGTTCGACGCATGGCCCGATGCAACGAGTGCAGCGGGCCTGTTCGACTGTGCCGCCAGCGTCGATCACGCCACCTACACCGACGCCGTCGCGCGCATCCACGACTGGATTGCGGCGGGCGACACCTACGAAGTCAACTACACGTACCGCCTGCGCATGACTGCGTTTGGCGCGCCGGCGGCGTTGTATCGGCGCCTGCGCGCGCGCCAGCCCGTGCCCTACGGCGCATTCATCGCGCTACCGGAGGGCGGTGCGATTCTGTCGTGCTCGCCGGAGCTGTTCTTTTCGCATCACGCGGGCCAGCTTGTTGCGCGGCCGATGAAAGGCACCGCGCCTGCCACCGGCGACGTTGAAGTCGACGAAGCCCGCGCCATGGCGCTCGCAGCTGACGAAAAAAACCGTGCCGAAAACCTGATGATCGTCGACCTCTTGCGCAACGATCTCGGCCGCCTCGCGCGTGCCGGTTCCGTGCATGTGCCGGCGCTGTTCGAGGTGACGCCGTTCGGCAGCGTGCTCCAGATGACGTCGACCGTGGAGGCCGAGATTCCGCCGGCCACCGGCCTTGCTGATTGCCTGCGAGCGCTGTTTCCGTGCGGCTCCATCACTGGGGCGCCCAAGCGGCGGACGATGGAGGTCATCGAGACGCTGGAGCCAGAGCCACGCGGCCTGTACACCGGCGCGATCGGTTGGATCGATGCGCCTGTCGATGATCGTGCGATGGGCGACGCATGCTTTTCAGTGGCGATCCGCACGCTGGTGCTCGGCCCGCCCGGCGCTGATGGCCTGCGCAGCGGCGAACTCGGCATCGGCTCCGGCATCGTGCACGACAGCGTCGCCGACGAGGAGTACGCGGAGTGCCAACTGAAGGCGCGTTTCGTGACGGCACTCGATCCAGGGCTGTCGTTGTTCGAGACGATGCGCGCGACGCGTGATGGTGTGGCGCTCCTGGATTGGCATCTGGCGCGGTTGGAACGTTCGGCCGCTGCATTCGGTTTCCCTTTCGACCGAACTGTGCTGACGAATGACGTGGCACTTGCGTGCGCAACGCTCGAAGGCGAGGACGCTTATCGCATGCGCCTGTTGCTCACGCCGGAGGGTGCGGCAAACGTATCGGCGGTGCCCCTGTCTCCGCTGCATGCGAGCTGGGAGGCGCCGGTCCGCCTGCTCGTTGCCGCGCAACCGCGCGAGGTCACACACAGTCTGCCGACGCACAAGACCACGTTGCGGGCAGGCTACGACGCTGCCTGGCAGGCGGCCGAGCGCGAAGGTGCATTCGATACGGTGTTCTTCAACGCCGATGGCACGTTGGCCGAAGGCGGCCGCAGCACGTTGCTGGTCAAGCTCGACGGCGCGTGGTGGACGCCGCCGCTGTCCGCGGGTGTCTTGCCGGGCGTGATGCGTGCGGTGCTGTTGAAAGACGCGTCGCCGTGGCTTGATGGGCCGCTGCAGGAACGTTCGCTCACGCGCACCGAGGTTGCTCGCGCCGAGGCCATCGCCGTATGTAACGCCCTACGCGGCGTGGTGCCCGCGCATTTCGAGCCGGCCTTGGCCGCCGACGTGCTCTAGCTTCCAGCGGGCCACGCCGGGCAGGTTGATCAGTTCGCGGTCGTGGCAGACCATCAGCAGCGTGCGGCCTTCTGCTGCCAGTTCTCCCACCAGTGCAATGACTTGCTCGCGCGCGGCGCCGTCCAGGTTCGAAGTCGGTTCGTCGAGCAGAAGCACATCCGTGTGCAGCGCACGAGCCCGCGCCAGTGCGAGGCGTTGCGTTTCGCCGCCGGACAGCCGTTCGGGCGGCACATCCACCACGTGCTGCAGGCCAGCCCAGTGCAGGGCATCGTCAACTCGGTCAGCCAACTCCGCATGTGCCACACGATGTGCGCCCGTGGTCAGGCCATAGGCAAGATTCGCGCGTACCGAAGTGCGGAACAGATAGGGATGCTGGTGCACGTAGGTCAGTCGCGCGCGCAGCTCGGCCGGATAGGGCGACAGCGCCTGCTGTCCGTGGCCCATATCAACGGTCGCACCATTGGCGGGTGCAAGCCCGGCCAGCATGCGCAGCAGCGTTGTCTTGCCGACGCCGTTTGCGCCCGTGATGACGATCGCATGTCCTGCAGACAGTGCCAGGCGCGGGATCTCGAACAGCACGCGCGCGCTGTGCTGGCAGCGCAAGCCTTCAAACACCAGGGTTGGCCGCGACGACGCGCTCATGCCGGCTCCCTGCGATAGTTGCCAGCCCCTTGCAACCACGCGAGCACGAGGTTGACGAGCAGCGCCAGCACGATCAGCACGATGCCCAGCGCGATGCCCTGCGCGAATTCGCCCTTGCTTGTTTCCAGCGCAATCGCCGTGGTCATGGTGCGTGTGACGCCTTCGATGTTGCCGCCGACCATTAGCGCCGAGCCCACCTCCGCGATCACGCGCCCAAAGCCGGCCACCACGGCCGCCATTAAGCCGAAGCGCAATTCACGAAAGACGGTCAGCAGTAACCGGACGCGCCCGGCGCCAAGCACACGCGCTGTCTCGGCGAGACGCGGATCCGCGCGTTCAAGCGTCGTCAGTGCAAACGCGACGATCACCGGCAGGCCAAGCACCGCTTGCCCGAGGATCATCCCACCCTGCGTGAACAGCAGCCCGAAGCCGCCCAGCGGCCCCTGTCGCGAAAGCAACAGATACAGCAGCAGCCCGATCAGCACCGTCGGAAATGACAGCGATGCCTGCGCCAGCACCACCAGCGCACGGCGCCCCATAAAACGGTGCATGGCGATGAGGTAGGCGATGAGTAGACCTGGGGGCGCCGCCAGCAGTAGCCCCGCGATCGCCACCTTCAACGACACCCATACGATCAGCCACAACGCCGCGTCGCCGCTGGCAAGCAGGGCGAAGGCGTCGACGGTGGCCGACCAGATTTCCATGCGGATGCCCGCTCAGGCGAAGGTGTGTTCCGGGCCGGGGAACGTGCCATCCTTGACGGCGGCCACATAGGCCGCGACGGCGCCATCGATGGTAGTCTGCCCGTCCATGAAGTTACGTACGAACTTGGGGCGATGCCCGGGGAACACGCCCAGCATGTCGTGCATCACGAGCACTTGGCCCGAGCACTCCAACCCGGCGCCGATGCCGATGGTGGGAATTGCCAGCAGGCGTGTGACTTCGCCGGCCAGATCGGCCGGGATGGCTTCCATGACGACGAGCTGCGCGCCGGCATCCTGCACCGCCAGCGCATCGGCCTTCAGTTGCGCGGCCGCTTCATCGCCGCGACCCTGCACTTTGAAGCCGCCAAACGCATGTACCGATTGCGGCGTCAGGCCGATGTGCGCACACACCGGAATGCTGCGTTCAACGAGGAACTTGATCGTTGGCGCGAGCCACACGCCGCCTTCAAGCTTGACCATCTGCGCACCGGCCTGCATTACGCGCACGGCGCTATGGAAGGCCTGTTCGGGTGTGCCATATGTGCCGAACGGTAGGTCCGACACGAGCAGCGCCTTGTCAATGCCGCGCGACACGCATTCGGTGTGATAGACGATGTGCTCAAGCGTGACGGGCAGCGTGGTCTTCTGGCCCTGCATCACGTTGCCGAGCGAATCGCCGACGAGCAGCACGTCGGTGCCGTTGCGATCCATCAGGGCGGCGAAGCTGGAGTCGTAGGCGGTCAGCATGGCGATGCGCTCGCCGGCGGCACGCATGGCCTGCAGCGAAGTCACCGTGACGGCCTTGCGGTTCGATTCCTGGAGGTAGCTCATGGACTGAGACTCATTGGGGCATCGCGAGCGCCCACGCAGACCATGTGGTGCGTCGACTAACTAGCGCGTTGCCAGCTTGATGAATTCCTTGGGCCCGCGCATCGCGTCGATGCGGGCGAGCAAGGTGCGGAAATCGTCGTCGTTGCCTGCGGGGTCGAAGGCAGCGGTGTCGACGATCATCGTCGGTGCGGCATCGTAATACAGAAACAGCTCGCCGTATGCGGCGCAGATGCGTTCGAGATACTCCGCATCGATGCCGGTTTCGTAGGGAACGGCGCGACGGGTGACGCGTGGCAGCAGGTCCTCGGCGCGCGCCTGCAGGCAGATGACAAGATCAATGCGCTGTTGCGGCAGGGCCAGCGCATGGGCCATCGCGTCGTACAGCGCGAGTTCATCGGCGGGCAGCGTGAGCTGGGCGAACAGCCGGTCGCGCGGCAGGAAGCTGTCGGCGACGATGCGCTCACCGGCGAGCGTCGCCTTGTGCCACGCCTTCAGACGCTCGGCACGCTGCAGCAGGAAGCGCAGCTGCACCGGCAGCGCATAGCGCGCAGGGTCTTCGTAGAAGCGGGCGATGAAGGCGTTTTCGGCGGGCGTCTCGAATAACGTCGACGCGCGCAGATGATCGGCCAGACGCTGGGCCAGCGCGGTCTTGCCCACGCCAATGGGCCCTTCGACAACAATGCGGCGCAGGTGATCCAGTGCCATCAGCGGGTGGTTTGTGTGGTGGGGGGTGATCAGGCGGCGGGCTGCTTGGCGCGCATGCACTGGCACATCGTGGTCTTTTCGATGCGCTGGTCGGACACACCGGGCAGCAGTGCAGCCACGGCGCCAATGCCCGGAATCACGAGATCGGGCGCCAGTTCATGCAGCGGCAGCAGGGTAAAGGCGCGTTGGCCCACGCGCGGGTGGGGCACCGTCAGCTCGGGTGAGGTGAGGACGTGGTCGCCGTAGAGCAGCAAGTCCAGATCGAGCGTGCGCGGCGCGTTGTGGAACGGCCGCTCGCGGCCGAACTGGTCTTCGATGTGGTGACAGATGCGGAGTAGCTGGTCGGCAGTGAAATGCGTGTCGATGCGCACTACGGCGTTGATGTAGTCATCGCCACTGGATTCGACGGGCGCGCTGCGATACAGGCTCGATTTGCCGGTGACGGTGATGCCGACCTGCTGTGCGAGGCAGACCACGGCGTCTTTCACTGCCTGGCGCGCGTCGCCCAGGTTGGCGCCGATGCCGATGTACGCCACTGTCTTCACGTTTCCTCCGAACTTCCCGGATTGACGTCACCGACTGTATCCGATTTTGCCGGACCACGTCGGCGGCGACGGCGCTTGCCGGGGCTGGCCGGACCGGCATTTGAGGAGGGGCTCGGGGCGTGCTTGGCTTGTGCCAGGAGGGCTTCGCGGGCTTCGCCGTCACCGCTCTGGAAGTCGGTCCACCAGTCGGCGAGTTCCTGCGGCAATTCGCCCGAGGCGCAGCGCAGCGCGAGGAAGTCGTAGCCGGCACGGAAGCGCGGCGACTCCAGCAGCCGATACGGCATGCGGCCCGAGCGCTTTTCAAAGCGCGGCTGCATGCTCCAGATTTCCTTCATGTCGGAGGTGAAGCGGCGCTGGATGGCGAGTTGCTCGGTCTGGCGGTCGAGCACTTCATCCATGGCGGTGTGCAGCGCGGGGATCAGCGGCTCGCCGGCAGCGCGGCGGCGGTTCCAGTGCTCGACCACGTGATGCCACAGCAGCGAGGCAAACAGGAAGCCCGGCGAGACCGGCTTGCCAGCTTTGACGCGGTCGTCGGTGTTGTCGAGGGCGAGCTGCACGAAGCGCTGGCCCATCGGCTGCTCCAGCGCGACGTCAAGCAGCGGCAGCAGGCCGCTGTGCAGGCCCGCCTTGCGCAGCTCCTGCAGCGACGCCCAGGCGTGGCCCGACATCAGCAGCTTCAACATCTCGTCGAACAGGCGGGCGGCCGGCACGTTGTGGATGAGCGGGCCGAGCTCCGCAATGGGCGCGCGCGTGTCGGCGTCGATGTCAAAGCCGGTCTTGGCCGCGAAGCGCACCACGCGCAGCATGCGTACCGGATCTTCGCGGTAGCGGGTGTGCGGATCGCCGATCATGCGCAGCGTGCGTGCGCGCATGTCTTCCATGCCGTGATGGTAGTCATGCACGGTTTCGTCGGCGGGGTCGTAATACATCGCGTTGACGGTGAAGTCGCGGCGGGTGGCGTCTTCGGCCTGGGTGCCCCAGACGTTGTCGCGCAGCACACGGCCGCTGGCGTCGACAGCGTGCGTGTGGTGATCCAGCTCGGTGCGTTTGACGCGCTTGCCGGCGGGCACCTGCTCGGCGTCGACCGCGTCGACGAGCGCGCGGAAGGTCGAGACTTCGATGATCTCCTGATCGCGACCACCGTAGAACGTGACGTGCACGATCTGGAAGCGGCGTCCGATAATGCGCGAGCGGCGGAACAGCGCCTGGACCTGATCGGGCGTGGCGTTGGTCGCTACATCGAAGTCTTTCGGCTTGATGCCCAACAGCAAGTCGCGCACAGCGCCGCCCACGATGAAGGCGGCGTAGCCGGCTTCCTGCAGCGTGGATGTGACCTTGACCGCGTTGCGCGAGAGCAGCTTCGGGTCGATGCCGTGCTCGTCCACGCTCCATACCCGTGCCTGGCGCGGCACGCCGCCGGCGGACTTGGCGCGCGCCTTGGCCGTTTTGGGTGCCTTGGGCGTGCGGGCCTTCCTGGCAACGGGTGCTCCCGGTTCAGCCGGAGCGTGGGGCTCTGCGGAGGTCTTGCCCAGCAGGCGATTGATGAGTTTCTTGATCACGCCGCGCCTTGCTTAGAAGAGATCCATGATGCGCCAATTGCGCGCGGCTGCCAGATTGCGCAGCGTGTCGTCCGGGTTGGTGGCGACGGGGTCGGTCACTTCCTCCAGCAGCGGCACGTCGTTGGCCGAATCGCTGTAGAAGGTGCTGCGCTCGAAATCGCTCCAGCCGCGGCCCATGTTGGCCAGCCACTCGTGCACGCGCGCGACCTTGCCCTCGCGAAAGCTCGGCGTGCCGGCCACGTCGCCGGTGAAGGCGCTGTCCGGGTTGCCGTCGGCGGTGGCCGGTTCGGTGGCGATCAGGTGGTCGATACCGAAGGCCTCGGCAATCGGGCGGGTGACGAAGCTGTTGGTGGCCGTGACCACGCAGCACAGGTCGCCGGCGTCCAGGTGCTTGTAGACCAGCGCTTGCGCCTGCGGCGTGATCTTCGGACGGATCACGTCGTGCATGAACTCGGCGTGCCACTGGGCGAGCGTGTCGCGCGGGTGGGCGGCCAGCGGCGCCAAGGCAAAGCGCAGAAACGCATGGATATCCAGCGTGCCGGCTTTGTAGTCGGCATAGAACTGATCGTTCTTGCGCTGGTATTCGGTTTCATCCACCACGCCGCGGCGGATGAGGAAACGTCCCCACTCATGGTCGCTGTCGGTGGGGATGAGGGTGTGATCGAGGTCGAAGAGGGCCAGATTCATGGGGCGCGATTTTACCCGAACGTTACATCACCGGCCGCGCGAGCCCCGGGATTCACTTCATCAGCGCGAGCATGTCGCGCACGAGCGGCAGGGTGACGGCGCGCTTGCGGGCCAGCGAATAGGTGTCGAGAGCGTCCAGCAGGGCCATCAGGCTCGGCATGTCGCGGTAGGAGTGCGTCACGAGCCACTGCGGCACGTCGGCCGAGAGCTGCATGCCGCGTTCGCGGGCGGCTTGGCGCAGGGCTTCCACCTTGTCGGCGTCGGACAGCGGGCGTAGCCAGTAGACAAGGCCCCAGCCCAGGCGGGTGCGCAGGTCTTCACGCAGCGGCATCGCCATCGGCGCGGCGGCCCCGGAGATGGCGATGGCGGCATGCGGATGCGCGCGCACTTCATTGACGAGGTTGAACACGGCGATCTGCGCCCATTCGTCCAGGCGCTCGGCGTCGTCGATCGTCCAGACGGTGATCGTCGGGTCGAATTCGAAGGCTTCGGGCGGGGCGTCGGGTTCCAGCGTGCGGACTTCGTAGCCGCCAGCCTCGGTTTGGGCGCAGATGGCTTGCAGCAGGTGGCTGCGGCCGCTGCCTTCCTCGCCCCAGAGGTAGACCAGGCGGTCTGTGGCGGTACCGTCCACCACCTGCGGAATCAGGGCGCGCAGGCGCAGCACCGCCTCTTCGTTGCCGGTGGCGACGAAGTTGTCGAAGGTCGGGGCGGGTGTCGCACCGAGTTCGAGCGGGAGCTGTTCGGGTGTGGCCATGAAACGTGAGGCGGCGGGTGAGTTATTCGCGGTACAGCTTGCTGCCCAGATAGAGCTGGCGAATCTGCCGCAAACCGACGAGCAGCACTGCGCTGATCGGTAGGGCCAGCAGGATACCGAAAAATCCGAACAATTGGCCAAAAGCCAGCAAGGCGAGGATGACCGCCAGCGGGTGCAGGCCAATGCGTTCGCCGACCAGGCGCGGCGTCAGGTAGAAGCTTTCCAGGAACTGGCCGATGCCGTACACCACGGCGACTGCCAGCAAGCCGTAGAGGTTGCCGAACTGCAACAGTGCGGCAAGGATGGCCAGCGTGAGCCCCACGCCAAAGCCAATGTACGGAATGAACACCGCCAGCCCCGTGAAGATGCCTACGGGCAGCGCCACGTCAAAGCCGGCCAGTGCCAGCCCCGCCGAGTAGTACACCGCCAGCACCAGCATCACGATGATCTGCCCGCGCAGATATTGTGAAAGCAGGCCATCGGTTTCGGTGGCCAGTTCGCGCGTTTTTGACAGCCAGCGGCGCGGCACGGCGGTTTCGATGCGGCGCATGAGCATGTTCCAGTCCATCAGCAGGTAGAACATCACGATCGGCACCAGGAAGAAGATGCCCAGCACCTGGATGGCCGCCGAGCCCGACACGCGCAGATAAGTCAGCACCCGGGCCACCACGTCATCCGGGCTGGCGGCGAGCTGTTCGGTGAGCAACGCGCGCAGGCCCGGAAAATCAAAGCTGACATGCAGACCCAGTTCGTCCAGCTTGGGCGACAGAAATGCGTTGAGCTTGGCGAGCATGCCGGGCAGTTGCTCCCGGATGGCCGGAATTTCACGCTGCAGCACCGCCAGGATCAGCAGCATCAGCGCCACGCCCACCACCGAGAGCACCAGAATCATCAAAAACACGCCCAGCACGCGCGGTACGCGATGGCGTTGCAGCCATTCCACGCCCGGGTGCAGGATGTACGACAGGATGAACGCGAAGACGAAGGGCGTCAGCGTGGGCGCCAGCGCCTTGAGCAGGGCCAGGAAGACAAGCGCCACGGCGATCCAGGCGAGCGTGCGCTTGGTTTCCTGCGACAGCACGGGGGCGTTCATGAGGGGCGACGGTTTCGATGGCGGGGTGGACGAGTCGGAAAAGCGGCCATCGGGGTGGCCGCATCCGGTAAAATCGCGATTTTACTGGACCGGCGGGTCTAGTTTTTGTGACTTCCCGCCGCCGTCTCGCTTTCTTTCCCGGTTTTTTCAATTCAGACGACTGTATGAGCGCTTCCGAAACCCCATCCGCATCGACCGGCCTGTCTTACCGCGACGCGGGCGTCGACATCGAGGCGGGTGACGCCCTTGTCGACCGCATCAAGCCGTTTGCCAAGCGCACCATGCGCGAAGGCGTGCTGGGCGGCATCGGCGGCTTCGGCGCGCTGTTCGAGCTGTCCAAGAAGTACCAGGAGCCGGTGCTGGTGTCCGGCACCGACGGCGTGGGCACCAAGCTCAAGCTGGCCTTTGCGCTGAACCGCCATGACACGGTGGGCCAGGATCTGGTCGCCATGAGCGTGAACGACATCCTCGTGCAGGGCGCCGAGCCGCTGTTCTTCCTGGATTACTTCGCCTGCGGCAAGCTGGACGTCGACACCGCTGCCACCGTGGTCAAGGGCATCGCCCAGGGTTGCGAGCTGGCGGGCTGCGCGCTGATCGGCGGCGAAACCGCTGAAATGCCGAGCATGTACCCGGACGGCGAATACGACCTGGCCGGCTTTGCCGTCGGCGCGGTCGAAAAGCGCAAGATCATCGACGGCACCACCATTGCCGAGGGCGACGTGGTGCTGGGCCTGGCTTCGTCGGGTGCGCATTCGAATGGCTACTCGCTGGTGCGCAAGATCATCGAGGTGTCGCGCCCCGATCTGAACGCCGATTTCCACGGCCAGCGCCTGCAGGACGCCATCATGGCGCCGACGCGCATCTACGTGAAGCCGCTGCTATCGCTGATCGAGACGCTGACCGTCAAGGGCATGGCGCACATCACCGGTGGTGGCCTGACCGAAAACGTGCCGCGCGTGCTGCAAGACCACCTGACCGCCGTGCTGCACAAAGACGCGTGGACGCTGCCGCCGCTGTTCCAGTGGCTGCAGAAGGCCGGCAACGTGGCCGATGACGAAATGCACCGCGTGTTCAATTGCGGCATCGGCATGGTGGTGATCGTGTCGGCAGCCGATGCACCGGCCGCCATCGCGCACCTGAAGGACGCGGGCGAGACGGTCTACCAGATCGGCGAAATCCGCGCCCGCCAGGCTGGCGAAGCGCAGACGATCGTGGTCTGACGCGAGCTTCGCACCCACAAAAAACCGCCGATGCGTTCGGCGGTTTTTTTATGCGCGTTCTGTTTGGGCGGCGCTTATTTGAGCGGGACGTATTCGCCGCTGGCCGGGTCGTCCTTCTGCAGCGCGCCGGTGTTTTTGTCGATGAGCAGCGTGACGACGCGCGGCGCGGTGTTCGGGTCGCCGCCGCAAGCCGAAGTGTGGTTTTCCAGCACTTCGACGCTGTTGTGCGTGTCGTCGGCCCGGTCCACCACGAACGACAGGCACTCCTGCGACAGGGCGGTCAGCTTGTATTTCTCGATGGCAGCGCGGGCCAGATCGACGGCCCTTGCCTGTTCGGCTTCGCTGACGGCGGGCGCGCTGGCGGTCGGCGCATTGGCCGCGTTGGACGCGCCAAGGGCGGGGGCCGCAGGTGCGGAAGCTGGAGCGGGCGCGGCAGGCTTGTGCGCGTCGTCGGAGCGGCCGCAACCCGCCAGCGCGAGAGCGGTGAGCACGGCAAGCAGCAGGGGTTTGATCATGATGTGCGGAGCGTGTCGGCGATGTTCAGCCCACGACTTTACCCGCAACTGGCTGATTTTTTCCATGCCACATAAGCCTGTGGCATGCACACGGCGCAGGGCCGATAGCCGGCGCCGCGAGCGTTGGCTTCGTTGAGGAAGAACACGCGGTGACGCACATAGCCGCCGCGCTCGATGGCCCGACGTGCTGCTGCGCAATCGAGCCGGCCATAGATGCGCGCGCGCCGATGCCCGCCCAGCGTGCCGGGCGCGGCGCTCTCATAGGGCTGGCCGTCCGCGCCGATGAGGGTCCACGTTCTCACGCGATTTCATGCGGCGGATTGCGCTTCGCGCTCCAGCAGGGCCAGCTTGCGCTCCACCCCCCAGCGATAGCCCGAGGTGTTGCCGTCTCGGCGGATCACGCGGTGGCACGGGATGGCCACCGCAATGTGATTGGCCGCACAGGCCTGCGCCACCGCGCGTACCGCCTTGGGTGCGCCGATGCGCGCTGCAATCTCAGCGTAGCTTGTGGTGCTGCCCGGCGGCACTTCACGCAGCGCTTGCCACACGCGCTCCTGGAACGCGGTGCCGCGCACATCCAGCGGCAGTTCCAGCCCGATGGATGGCGCCTCGATCAGCCCCACCACCCGAGCCACGAGGTCCTCAAAGCCCGCATCCCCGCCGATGAGTTCGGCCTTCCGGAACGTGTCTTGCAGATCGCGCACAAGGGCGTCGGGATCGTCGCCCATCAGGATCGCGCAGATGCCGCGATCGCTCTGCGCCACCAGGATCGAACCGAGCGAGCATTCGCCCACCGCGAAGCGGATCGTCGTCTGGGCGCCACCGGCACGGTAGCGGCTCGCCGTCATGCCGAGCACGTTGTCGGATGCCTCGTAGAAGCGGCTGCTGGCGTTGAATCCGGCGTCGTAGATGGCCTCGGTGACGGTGCTGCCGCGTCCCAGTTGCGCACGCAGCTTGCGGGCGCGATGCGCATCGGCGTAACCCTTGGGCGTGAGGCCCGTGACGCTCTTGAACAGGCGATGGAAGTGATACGGGCTCAGGCCGGCGTCTTGCGCGAGCGCGTCGAGCGTGGGCGGCGTGTCGGCTGCCTCGATGCGGCGGCATGCCTGTGCGACCAGCGCGGTTTGCTGCGCGCGCACGGTGGTCTGATCCGGGGCGGCGCGGCGGCTCGGGCGATAACCGGCGGCTTCTGCGTCGGCCGGCGTGTCGAAGAATTCGACGTTCTCCGGGCGCGGCAGGCGCGACGGGCTGCTCGGCTGGCAATACACGCCGGTGGTCTTCACCGCATAGACGAATTGCCCGTCGGCAGAGGCATCACGCGCCAGCACGCGAGTCCAGCGCGGGTCGTGTTCAACGAGGGTGGTGTCCGGTACGGGGCGGGCGGAGGTTTGCATGGCGTCATCCAGTGGACTGCGATGACTGTACTGTAGGTACGTCCGTCTGGCCGGGCACTCCGCGTCTTGCTGTCAAATTCGAAGTATCGATCGCATCACTTGCTGCGAGATTCGTTTTGCCGATCGGCGCGCGCAGCGGCCAAGTTGGCGGCGATCTGCTTGGCGCCGGCAGATTCAGGGGGCAGCAGCCGGTACAGGTGCTCCCACTGGGCGATTGCATCGCTCACGTCACCACGTTCGACGGCGGCGGAAGCAGCCAGTGCCAGCGCTTTGGGCTCGTCCGGGTCGGCCTTCAGGGCGAGGCGCACCTGCTCCGTGGGCGCACCAGCGAGGGCGCCGCCCTGGGCGGTAGCGAGTGCGTCGGCGTAATCGGCACGCAGGCTGGCGACGTCGGGGGCAAGGGCCACCGCCTTCGCATAGGCGGCGACGGCGTCGGCGGGGCGCTCCATCGTGCTGTAGGACCGCGCGAGCAATGCCCAGCCGGGTGCGTCGTCGGGCGTGTCGCGCAGCCGTTGCGCGAGGCTGTTGACCATCGATTCGATCTGCGCGTCTCCACCGGTGTGATCGCTGCGGGCGGCGGTCATCATGTCGCCCGGCATCCACAGCGAAGCGGGCTTGCCCAGGTGCTGGTAGAGCAGCACGGCGGACGCGGGCAACGCAGCCAGCAGTACTGCGGCGAGCAGAACGGCGCGGCGGTCGGGGCGCGCCTGCGAGGTGCTGGCGGTGTCGGCCGTATCGTCCAGCAAGCGCCGGCCAAGCTCTGCGCGTGCGTGCGCGTGGCCCGCGGCATCGATAGCGCCGTTGCGCAGGTCGGCATCCAGCTCGCGCAGTTGGTCTTGGTACCAGCGGACCATCTGGGTGCGTGCGGTGGGGCTCTGAATGAATGTATCGCCCACATCGTTGCGCGCGCGTCGCAGCAACGGCGTCAGCAGAACTGCCATGGTGACGGCCGTGAGGGCGGCCGCCAGCAGCCAGAACAGGGTCATCACGGTCATGGGCGGGGGTCTTCCGGTGGCGACGCTGCAAGCAGGGCGGCGAGGCGCGCTTGCGCGTCAGCGTCCATCTCGGCAGGGGGCACCTTCTGTTTGCGGGACGACACGATGCCGAATACCACCGCCATCAGCAACAGCACTGGGCCGAACCACAGCAGATAGGTCAGGGGCTTGACGGGCGGCTGGTACAGGACGAAATCGCCATAGCGCTGCACGAGGTAGTCCTTTACGGCGGCCTCGGTGGCGCCGGCACGGAGTTGTTCTCGAATCTGGCGGCGCAGGTCGACGGCCAGGTCGGCGTTGGAATCGGCGAGGGTCTGGTTCTGGCACACGAGGCAGCGCAGTTGCTCCGACAGCGCGTGGACGCGGGTGTCGAGATCGACGTCCGACGCTGCGGCACAGGCGGGCATCTGCAACGTGAACGCCGCGGCGCCTGCCAGAACGAGCGCGGCCAAGCGCTTATGCATGACCACCTTCCTGCTCCAGTTGCTGCAGAAGCGGCGAGATCTTGCGTTCCATCGACTCGGCCGTCACGGGGCCGACCTGCCGATAGCGGATCACGCCGGCGCGATCGATGACGAAGGTCTCCGGCACGCCGTAGACGCCGTAGTCGATGCCGACCTTGCCGTCTGCGTCGATGAGTGACGCGACATACGGATCGCCCATATGTTTGAGCCACGCGCGTGCAGCGTCGGCGTCGTCCTTGTAGTTCAGCCCGTAGATCGGCACGGAGGATTGCTTGGCGAACGCGTTCAGCACGGCGTGCTCTGCGCGGCAGGCTGTGCACCACGACGCCCAGACGTTGAGCATCCACACCTTGCCGCGCAGGTCTTGCGGCGTGATCGGGCCGGCAGACGATTCCAGCGCCGTCAGCCTGAACGCCGGGGCGGGCTTGCCGATCAGCGGCGAGGGCAGTTCACGCGGGTCACGCGACAGCCCCGCCGCCAGCGCAATCACCAGAACGAAGAACGCTGCCAGCGGCAGCACGTAGCGCAGCTTCACCGTGGCTCCTCGGTCGCCGGCATCGCCAGTGATGGGCCGGCCAGTGCAGTGTCTGGCGTGGTGCGCGGCGCTGTGGAGCGGCGGCGCAGACGGTAGCGGCGATCGCACACGGCCAGTAAGCCACCCAGCACCATCAGCGCACAGCCGCCCCAGATCCAACCGACGAAGGGCTTGATGTAGATGCGCATGGCCCAGTTGTCTTGTCCGAGTGATTCGCCCAGCGCGACATAAAGGTCGCGTGTGATGCCGGTGTCGATGGCGACTTCGGTCGTGGGGGTTTCCTGGCTGCGGTACAGGCGCCGCTCGGGCAGCAGCGTGGCCACCGGTTTGCCGTAGTGGCTGACTTCGACGTGACCGCGCAAGACGTCGTAATTCGGGCCCTGCGCCGGCGCAACGTTAGTGAGGTGGAACATGTAGCCACCCACCTCAACCGTGCCGCCCACGCGCATCGGCAGCTCGCGTAGCGTCTCCTGGCTGAGCACCAGCGTGACGCCCGCGATGAACACACCGACCCCCGCGTGCGCCACCAGCATGCCGAAGTAGCTCGGCGGCAACTGCCGCAGCGTCGTCAATCGATTGCCGGGCTGGCGAAGTTTTTCGGCCAGACTGGCCAGCGCACTCGCAAGACACCATGCGGCTAGCGTCAGCCCGAGGCCCGCCAGCGCGGACGTTCCATAAAACACCGTCAGCCCAAGCCCCACGGCAACACTCGCCGCGGCCGCCCAGCGCAGCCGCACGGCCATTGCCGGCAGTGCACCGTGACGCCAGCGCGCCAGTGGCGCCGCGCCCATCAGCAGCACAGCAGGCGACATCAGCGGCACAAAGACTTGCTCGAAATACGCCGGCCCGACCGAAATCTTGCCCAGCCGCAGCACATCCAGCGCCAGCGGATACAGCGTGCCGAGCAGCACTGTGGCCGCAGCCACCGCGAGGAGCACGTTGTTGGCCAGAAGGAACGATTCACGGGCGAATAGTGAGAACGTCGCACTTTCCGAGGCGCCGCTGGACAACCGTTTTGCGCGCCACCCAAACAGACCCAGCGCACCGCCCGTCACGATGCCCAGCAAGGCCAGGATGAACAGACCGCGCTTTGGGTCCACCGCAAAAGCATGCACTGACGTCAGCACGCCCGAACGGACGAGGAACGTGCCAAGCAGACTCAACGAGAACGTGAAGATGGCCAGCAGCGCCGTCCATGCCCGAAACACGCCGCGCTTTTCCGTCACCGCCAGTGAATGGATCAGCGCTGTGCCCGCCAGCCACGGCATGAACGACGCGTTTTCGACCGGGTCCCAAAACCACCAGCCGCCCCAGCCGAGTTCGTAGTACGCCCAGGCGCTGCCGAGCATGATGCCGGTCGTCAGGCATGCCCAGGCGGCGGTTGTCCAAGGCCGAGACCAGCGCGCCCAAGTGGCATCGAGCCGACCCGACAGGAGCGCGGCCATCGCAAACGAAAACGCCACCGCAAAGCCCACGTAACCCATGTAGAGCATGGGCGGATGCGACACCATGCCTGGGTCCTGCAGCAGTGGGTTGAGGTCGCGCCCTTCCATGGCCGGCGGCAACAGGCGCAGGAACGGGTTGGACACCAACAGCAGGAAAAGCAGCAGCCCCGTGCTGATGGCACCCATCGCGCCCAGTACGCGCGCCACCACGGGCAACGGCAGTTGCCGGCTGAACAACGACACGGCCAGCGACCACACCGCCAGCATCGTCGTCCACAGCAGCATTGATCCCTCGTGCCCGCCCCACACGGCAGCCACGCGATAAGGCAGCGGCAGCGCGCTGTTCGAGTTGGCGGCCACATAGAGCACGCTGAAGTCATTGCTGACGAACGCCCAAGTCAGCGCGCCATACGCCAGCAGCACCAACGCACACTGCATGCGCGCCGCGGGGCGCGCCACGGCCATCCAACGCGCGTTGTCGCGCGCCGCGCCCACCAGCGGCAGCACTGATTGCATGACCGCAGTCAGCAGCGCCAGGATCAACGCGAAGTGGCCCAGCTCGGCAATCATCGAGACACGCTCCGGGCAGTTTCCTTCGCCATCTGCTCGTTGACCTGTGCGGCGCGACGTAAGGCATCAGCGGCTTCGGGCGGCATGTAGTTTTCGTCGTGCTTGGCGAGCACCTCGTTGGCGACGAAGACGCCGTCCTCGCCCAGCCGCCCGCGCGCGACGACGCCCTTGCCTTCGCGGAACAGGTCCGGCAGCAAGCCGTGGTAGACGACCGGCACGCCGCGCGCCGTGTCGGTGACGATAAAGCGGATGGTCATGCCGTTACGTTCGCGTTGGATGGAGCCGCGTTCGACTAGGCCACCCAGGCGAAAGATCTGTGCCACAGGCGCTTCCTTGGCGGCGATCTGGCTGGGGCTGAAGAAGAACACCAGATTGGAGCGGAATGCATTCAGCGTGAGGGCGGTAGCCGCACCCGCGCACACCAGCGCGGCGAGCAGGATGCCGAGGCGGCGTTGTCTGCGTGTCATTGGTTGCTGCCCTCAGGATGAGAGTGAAGGCGATTGGCGGCGCGCCAGCGGCGTGCGAGCAGCAGCAACTCGGCCGCGATGCAGATGGCGGCCACGGCAAACGCGCCCGCAATATAGTCGACGTGATTGACGGAGAACTGACTCATGCCGGCGTGCTCAGGTTGTGGTCATCGTCGGCGCGCTCGCGCATGATGCAACGCACGCGAATCAGCGCCACGCAGATGCTGTACATCCAGCACGCGAGTGTCATCAGCAGCATGCCGAGCAACATCGTCATCGCCATCGACGGAGCCGCCGTCAGGCTGATGGACGCGCCCTGATGCAGCGTGTTCCACCACTGCACCGAGAAATAGATCACGGGGATGTTGACCACGCCCACCACGGCAAGCACGGCACACGCGCGTTCGGCGCGGCGCGGGTCTTCAATGGCGCTCTCCAGCGCGATGAAGCCAAGGTACAAAAACAGCAGCAGCAACTCGGACGTCAGCCGTGCATCCCACACCCACCACGTGCCCCACGTTGGCTTGCCCCACAGCGCGCCTGTCCACAGCGCAATGGCAGTGAACAGCGCGCCGGTGGGTGCCAGCGCCGAGGCCATCATCGACGAAAGCCGTGTGCGCAGCACAAGCGCCAGCGCGCAATAGCCGGCCATCACCAGATAGATGAACATCGACATCCAGGCGGCCGGCACGTGCAGGAAGATGATCCGGTAGACCTCGCCCTGTTGCGCATCGGTAGGCGCCACAACAAAACCGACGTAGAGGCCAGCGGCGAGGAACAGGAGTGCGGCCACGCCAAACCAGGGCGCCAACTTGCGCGCGAGCGGATCAAACCGCACGGGCGACGCATACGCGAGCCAGTTCCAGCGTCGGAAAACAGGTTGGCGCGCAGCGACGGAGGTGCTGTGGAGTCCGGAGCGGTTCGTCATCGGATCATTCCACGGCAATGCGCAGCCCGGCGGCAGCAGCCAGCGGGCAGACAAACAGCGATAGCGCCAGGCAAGCGCCCAGCAGCGAGAAATGCGGCATGACATCAAGCCCCGCATCGGCCGCCGAGCCCGCGCCCGCACCAAACACAAGCACGGGCACACACAACGGCAGGACGAGGATGCACAGCAGCGCTGCGCCATTGCGCACGCCCAGAGTGAGCGCTGCACCAACGGCGCCGATCAGCGCAATGGCAGGCGTGCCGACCAGCAGCGTGGCTGTCAGCAGCAGCGTTGCGTGCAGCGGCAGGCTGTACTGCTGCGCCAGGATGGGCGTGAGCAGCAGCAACGGCAAGCCGCTCGCGAACCAGTGTGCGGCAATCTTCGTCAGCACAATCAGGGCAAGCGGGTGTGGCGACAACAGCAATTGATCGAGGCTGCCATCAGCGTGTTCCTGCGCAAACAACCGAGAGAGCGAGAGCATCGACGCCAGCAGCGCCGCGACCCACAGGATGCCCGGCGCAAGCATGCGCAACTGTTGCGGGTCGGGGCCGATAGCCAGCGGAAACAGGCTCGCCGCAATGACGTAGAACACCACGCCACCGACGAGGTTGCCGCGCCGCCGCCATGACAGCGCCAGATCGTGTCGCAGGATGGCCATCAGCATCGGCTTCATGCGGTGCCCCCAAGCCGAAGCACGCGATTTGCCCCTTGCGGACGTTCTAGCAACTGATGCGTGGCCATGATTGCCATGCCGCCTGCGTGCAGGTGCGCATCGAGTTGTGCGGTGAAGAGCCCGACGGCATGGTCGTCGAGCGAGGCGATCGGCTCGTCGAGCAGCCACAGCTCGCGCCGCGCAAGCAGCAAGCGCGCCAGTGCCACCCGCCGACGCTGGCCTTGCGAGAGCTTGCGCACGGGCGTGGCGGCCAGCTTGCCGAGTTCGAGCGCTTCTAGTGCAAGCCCGATGCCAAACGGCTCGGATGCCGAATCGCGCAATCCGGCCAGTTGCATGGCCAAGCGCAGGCTCTCCGTCACAGTGAGATCTGGGTCGATGCCGTTGGTGTGGCCAACGTAGCAAAGCGCATTGAGGAAGGCGGGATCGCCGCTGCCCACCGGCGCGCCGTGCCATGTCAGCGAGCCGCTTGCCGGTGCCAGCAGGCCACAGAGCACGCGCAGCAGCGTGGTCTTGCCGCTGCCGTTCGCGCCCGTTACCTGCACCAGCTCGCCCGCCGACACCGAGAGGTCCAGCTCGCGGAAGATCCGACGGCCGGCGCGCGAAAACGTCAATTGGCTGGCAACAAGCACGGCATTGGGGGGCTGAGTGAAACGGGGTCTAGCGCCGGCAGCACGTTCACGTGCTTTACTCGGTCTTCATCTTCGACATGTCGGGCAGATGGTGCGCAATACCCTTGTGGCAGTCGATACAGGTTTTCTCTTTGCTGCCCAGATATTGGGCGTGCATGGCCGACGCGCGCGGGCTTTGCCGCGTGAAGTCCATCGATTCGTAATTGTGGCAGTTCCGGCATTCCAATGAATCGTTGGCCTTGAGTCGATCCCATTCGTGCTGGGCCAGCTCAAGCCGGTGCGCTTCGAATTTCTCGCGCGTGTCGATGGTGCCGAAAATCTTGCCCCACACTTCCTTGGAAGCCTGCATCTTCCGTGCGATCTTGTTCGTCCAGGCGTGCGGAACGTGACAGTTGGAGCAGATCGCGCGTACACCGCTGCGGTTGGTGTAATGGATCGTGCTCTGTAGCTCCTGGTACACGTTGTCGTGCATTTCGTGGCAACCCGTGCAGAACGCCTCGGTGTTGGCCACCTCCATCGCGGTGTTGAATGCACCCCAAAACACCACGCCTGCAACAAAGCCGCCCAACGTCAGAAAACCCAGGCTGAAATACGCGCTGGGCCGGTTGATGGTGCGCCAGTAGCGCTTGATCAGGTTGAGCATGGCTGCACCGCCTCAGTTCTTGCCCACGCTCTTGCCATCAGGCTTGCGTTTGAGCAGTTCATCGACATCGACAAACGTATTGGTGATAAGCGGCTTGGCGTCGGCCTGCGGCACGTGGCATTGCGTGCAGAAGAAGCGGCGCGGCGAAACGTCGGCCAGTTGATGGCCATCGCGGTCAACGTAGTGCGTGGGGCTGATCGCGATCGCACGCATCTCTTCGGCCTTCGTACGCGCATGGCAGGATAGACAACCGTTGTGATCCTTGTTGATCTGATACATGTACGTGCCGTCGATCTTGTGCGGAATCGTCGGCGGCTGCCCGGTGTAGTTGCGCTCGCGGCGCACGTCCCTGTTCTCGGTGGGATACAGGATCGGCGGCGTCGATTCGGCGGTGATCGGCGTCGAGCCGCGCATGGCGTCGACCACGCCTTGAGCCTGCGCGGGCAAGTTGGCAAGGGTCGCCAGCAACAGCGCGCAGATGGCGGCTGGCAGTCCCAAGAGTCGGCTGAGCTTCATGACATTTTCCTGTTGCGCGTGTGTCGTCTGCCCGTGCTCGTCAGACCTTCACGATCTTGACGGCACATTTCTTGAAATCCGTCTGCAGCGAGATCGGGCAGGTTGCATCCAGTGTGACCTTGTTGATGAGCTGGCTCGCATCGAACCAGGGCACGAACACCAGGCCCTTAGGCGGCTGATTGCGGCCGCGCGTTTCAATGCGGGTGCGCATCTTGCCGCGCCGCGAGATCACCTCGACCTCGACACCACGTCGCAGCCCCAGCGCCTTCGCATCTTCCGGATGCATGAAGCAGACCGCGTTCGGGAAGGCGCGATACAGCTCGGGCACCCGGCGCGTCATCGAACCCGAGTGCCAGTGTTCCAGCACGCGGCCGGTCGACAGCCAGAACGGGTATTCCTTGTCCGGCACTTCCGGGGGTGCCTCATAGGGCAGGGCGAAGATCACCGCCTTGCCGTCGGGATTGCCGTAGAACTGGTAGCCGGTGCCGGCCTTGACGTACGGATCGCTGCCTTCTTTGTAGCGCCAGCGCGTCTCTTTGCCATTGACCACCGGCCAGCGCAATCCGCGCGCCTTGTGATAGTCGTCGAATGGTGCCAGGTCGTGGCCGTGGCCACGACCGAAGCTTGCGTACTCTTCGAACAGGCCCTTCTGAAGGTAAAAGCCGAATGCCTTGGCTTCGGCATTGCTGTATTCCGGATCGATGTCCTTGACCGGGAACTTGTCGACGTTGCCATTGCGGTAGAGCACGTCGTAGAGCGTCTTGCCGCGCAGCTCGGGCTTCTTGGCGATGAGTTCTTCGGGCCAGACCTCTTCCACCTTGAAGCGTTTGGAGAATTCCACCAGCTGCCACAGGTCGGAACGTGCCTCACCCGGTGCATCAACAAGTTGATGCCAGAACTGCGTGCGGCGCTCTGCGTTGCCATAGGCGCCTTCCTTCTCAACCCACATCGCGCTCGGAAGGATCAGATCGGCGGCCAGCGCAGTGACGGTGGGGTACACGTCCGAGACAACGATGAAGTTTTCCGGATTGCGGTAGCCCGGGTAGCCTTCCTGGTTGATGTTTGCGCCAGCCTGGATGTTGTTGTTGACCTGCACCCAGTAGGCGTTGAGCTTGCCGTCCTTCAGCATGCGGTTCTGCAGCACGGCGTGATAGCCAGGCTTTTCCGGAATCGTGCCTGCTGGCAGCTTCCAGATGTGCTCGGCTTCTTCGCGGTGCTTCGGGTTGGTCACCACCATGTCGGCCGGCAAGCGGTGCGAGAACGTGCCCACCTCGCGCGCGGTGCCGCAGGCCGAGGGCTGGCCCGTCAGCGAGAACGGGCTGTTGCCCGGCGTGGCGATCTTCCCTGTCAGCAAATGCAGGTTGTAGATCATGTTGTTCGCCCAGGTGCCGCGGGTGTGCTGATTAAAACCCATCGTCCAGAACGACACGACCTTGATCTTCGGATCGGCGTACAGCTCAGCAAGCTTCTGCAACTGCTGCTTGAATTCCTTCTCTTTGCTCTTGTCCGGGTTCGCCAGCTTGGTGGTGTAGTCCAGGTCGTACGTCGAGACGAACTTCGCAAACTCGTCGAACGAGATCGGCTTGGAGTCGCCCACCTTGTCGGCATTCTTGGCGGCTTTCTGCACGGGGTTGTCCGGCCGCAGACCGTAGCCGATGTCGGTCACGCCCTGCTTGAAGACGGTGTGCTTGTTGACGAAGTCTGTGTTGACCTTCTTGTTGGTGATGATGTAGTTCGCGATGTAGTTGAGCATCGCGAGATCGGCCTGTGGCGTGAAGACGATGGGAATGTCGGCCAGATCGAACGAGCGATGCGTGAACGTCGAGAGCACCGCGACCTTCGTCTTGGGCGCGGAAAGGCGCCGGTCTGTCACGCGCGACCACAGGATCGGATGCATCTCCGCCATGTTCGAGCCCCACAGCACGAACGCGTCGGCGACTTCGAAGTCGTCGTAGCAGCCCATCGGCTCGTCCATGCCGAAGGTGCGCATGAAGCCGGCCACGGCGGAGGCCATGCAGTGACGCGCGTTGGGGTCGAGGTTGTTCGAGCGGAAGCCCGCCTTCATCAGCTTGACGGCGGCGTAGCCCTCAAAGATCGTCCACTGGCCCGAACCGAACATGCCGACAGCGGTCGGGCCCTTTTCCTTGATGACGCGCTTGAACTGCACCGCCATCTCGTCGAACGCGCGATCCCAGCTCACGGGCGTGAAATCGCCGTTCTTGTCGTACTTGCCATTCTTCATGCGCAGCAGCGGCTGGGTCAGCCGGTCCTTGCCGTACATGATCTTCGAAAGGAAGTAGCCCTTGACGCAGTTCAGCCCCCGATTGACTTCGGCCTTCGGGTCGCCCTGCGTGGCAACCACGCGGTTGTCCTTGACGGCGACTTCAACGCCGCAGCCCGTGCCGCAGAATCGGCAAGGCGCCTTCGACCACTTGAGCTGAGTCAGCTCTTTGTCGGTGACGAGGTTGGCGGCGCCAGCAGGAAGCGTGACGCCCGCTACCGAAGCGGTGGCAGCGGCAGCGGTCTGCTTAATGAACGCGCGGCGAGAGACTTTCATCGTCCATTTCCTCATTCATGGCGTCGGCCATTTCGTTGTGCTGATAGATCAGGGCGGTGTTCAGCACACCGTCGATCTGTTGAATGAATGTCAGGTGAGCTGCGATGGCGCGCGAGCTGGGCGCCTCAAGCGTGACCACGAGCTTGCCGTTATCGCTGGCCGCATGGATTTCGCTGCCGGCGATGGCTTCGATGGACTTGCTTACGGATGCAATATGGGTTGGCCGCGTCTGGACCAGGACGCCAGCGATATGCCACTCGTCGTCATCGAGCGGCGCCGGCCGAACGGGGATATCTATTTTTCTTGTGTTTCGCATGACGCTGTTTTGGCGATAAACGCCTTTTCTAATCAGTGCTGCGCGAACATATGACCCGACTCGCCCTTGGACCCCCCGGGCGGTATATCAATGCGTTGGCGGACCGCTCAGCAATTGGGACGCCCAGACGATAAAGCCATATCCGGCCACGATAACGACGGAGAGAACCGGCACCATGACGGCCGTCAGAAACAGAAAGCTACGCAGTTCTTCGGATTTACGTTGCGCGTCGACGTTTTGGGGCTGTTCCACGATGACTCGACCAATAAGGGCGGCGCAAATGGCGCGCGAACGTTTTCCAGTAAAGTGAACGTCGCACGGGAATTCAAGGTTTTCGCATGATCCCGGCGTGACATATGTCGCGCAAGCGATATGTCGTTGGGGCGTGATCTAGCGCAAGATTTGCCGAATTCACGCGCCTGAAACGTTGCTGGGCACACGCCATAAATACCAAGCCGCGACGGTTCGATACGGGCTCCATGCACGACCAATCGTCTCCATCTGTTTGCGTGTGGGCGTGGCGTCGAGCCGCTTCAGACGTCGGTAGCCATCGCGCACGCCGAAGTCGTCTGCAGGCAGGATGTCCGAGCGCTCCAGCGTGTAGATCAGCAGCATTTCGACTGTCCACCGGCCAACTCCGCGCAGTGTCACCAGCCGATCGATGAGCGCTTCGTCTGACATGATGAGCGCATGTTCGCGTGTGGGCACGACACCGTCGAGCGCGGCTTGTGCAATGCCGCGAATGGTCGCCAGTTTGGTCGCAGAGAAACCGCAGGCGCGCAGCGCTGCCTCGTCGGTGGCGAGCACCTGCTGCGGTGCAGGAAAAGCGGTTACCGGATAGAGCGCGAGAAAACGTCCGAGGATGGCGTCACCGGCTTTGGCGTGCAACTGCTGATAGGCGATCGCGCGAATCAGCGCTTCATAAGGCTCGCGCGCAGGCTTGGCGGCGTGGCGGCAGGGGCCGACGGCGGCAACATGGCGGTCCCAGTCTTCGTCCAGCGAGGCTAGAAACGTTGCGGCTTGCCGGTAGGCGCTTTCGGAAAGGTCTGCGGCGATGGTCATGCGCTGATTTGCCGGTCAGCCGGCCTTGCGGAACGTGAGGTTGATGCGCTGGCTGCCCAGCAGTGCGTGCGGGTGGTCTTTGAGCGGCGCTACGCCGTGATAGCGCAGGCGGTCCGGGCCACCCCAGACGACGACATCCCCATGAAAAAGCGGAATGCGCTGCGTTTTGTCGGCGCGGCGATGTCCGCCAAATAGGAAGATGGCCGGCATGCCAAGCGACACGGAGACGATGGGCGCGCCGTAATCCTGCTCGTCTTTGTCCTGATGCAGTGACAGGCGCGCCCCTGGCACATAGCGGTTGATGAGGCAGGCATCCGGTGTGAAGCCCGGGAAGCCCGATTCAGCGGCGGCGTTGCGTGCGAGGCGTAGGAAGACATCGGGGAGCGGTGGCCACGCGTTGCCCGTGAGCGGGTCGAGCGTGGAATAGCGGTAGCCGCGGCGGTCTGACGTCCAGCCCAGCGTGCCGCTGTTTGTGAGCGCGACCGACATCTCGAAGCCGCCCGGCGTGACCATGTGACGGAACGCTGCCTGCTGCGCGATGGCGTCCACCGCCGCCAGCAGGGCCGGCGCATCCGCCAGCGCAAAGCCACGCAGCACAAACGCCGCCTCGCCGAGCGCGATGCGCGCGTCGTCAGCGGGTGCGTGGTCGGCAAACAGATCGCCGGTCGTCATGGTGAGCTGGTTACAGTGCGTCGTGGAAGATGATGCCCACAGTATGCCGCTGGCCCGAACGCAAGCGGCTCACACCGTGGCGCAGGTTCACGCGATACGTGCCCCGCGTGCCTTGTACGGGGCGATGGTGCACCGCAAAGACCACAGCATCGCCTTTGCGCAGTGGTACCACCTCGGGCCGCGATTGCATCCGTGGGCGCTGCTCAGTCATGACGAACTCGCCGCCGATGAAATCCAGGCCGGGTTCGGACAGCAGGATGGCGACCTGCAGCGGGAAGACGTGCTCGCCATAGAGGTCTTGATGCAGGCAGTTGTAGTCGCCGGCGCCGTATCGCAGGATCAGTGGCGTGGGGCGCAACTGGCCGGCTTGGTGGCAGCGGCGCAGGAAATCGGCGTGCTTGGCCGGATAGCGCACGTCGATGTCCATGGCTTGGTTCCAGCGGTTGGCGATGGTCGCCAGCGGTGGGTAGAGCGACGCGCGCAACTGCGCAATCAGGTCCGGCAGCGGATAGGCGAAGTATTGGTATTCGCCGCGCCCGAAGCCATGGCGCTCCATCACCACGCGCGAGCGGTACAGGTGATCCTGCGGATACAGCGCGGCGAGCGCGTCGCATGCGTCATGCGTGAGCAGGCTGGGCAACACGGCGCTGCCGACCTCATTGAGGGCGTCATCAACGGCATGCCAGTCGATGTCATCAAAATTGGGACGGTGCCCCGCGCTGACATGCGCGGCGGCAGTGGAAGGCGGCATATGCGCTCCGTTCGGAGATTCGATATGCCAAGCCTACGCTCACGGGAGTGCGCGCGGCACTCCGGAGCTTGCGGTCAAATTCAGGCCTGTGCGGCCAGGCTGGCGGGCATGGTCGTGGCGGCCAGCTTGGTCAACGCGTCGCCGGTGGCGCGGCAGATGCGCCACTCGGGCAGCACATCCGCGCCCATGGCTTCGTAGAAGGCGATGGAGGGCGCATTCCAATCGAGCACGCTCCATTCGAAGCGGCCGCAGTCCCGCTCCTGGGCCAGACGCGCGAGGTGGATCAGGAGTGCCTTGCCGATGCCCAGGCCGCGGTATTCGGGCTCCACGAACAGGTCTTCCAGATACAGTCCCGGCTTGCACAGGAAGGTCGAGAAGTTGTGGAAGAACAGCGCAAAGCCCACGGCCCGGCCGTCGACTTCCGCCAGCACCGCTTCGCAATACGGGCGCGGCCCGAACAGCATCGTCGCCAGCGCGTCAGGCGTGGTTTGCACGAGGTGCGTGAGCTTTTCGTACTCGGCCAGCGCAGAGATCAGGCGAACGAGCGAGGCGCAGTCGTCGGGTGTGGCAGGGCGCAGCGTGAAGCGGGTCGCTGAGGTGGCGGTCATTGTGATTGCGATTCCAGTGAGGTTTGGACCAGGCGCGCGACCTGGTCGACGTAATCGGGCGCGAGGCAATCGACCACGTGCCGCTCGGGCGTGCTGCGCAGCCAGGTGATCTGGCGCTTGCAGAGCTGGCGCGTGGCGGCGATGCCTTGTTCGCGCAGACCGGTCATGTCGATTTCGCCGTCGAGGTACGCCCACGCCTGGCGATAACCGACGCAGCGGATGGACGGCAGCGTGGGCGAAAGATCGCCGCGGCGGCGCAAGCGTTCCACCTCGTCGAGCAGGCCGCCGGCGAGCATTGCATCAAAGCGCTGCGCGATCCGCGCATGCAGCACGAGGCGGTCGGAGGGCTCCAGCGCGATCGTCAGATACGGCGCCGCTGCATCGTGCTGCTGGAACGCGTTCGCGCCAACCTCGCGGGCGAGCAGGGCGGACATCGGCTGACCGGTCAGCCGATACAGTTCGAGCGCGCGCTGGATGCGCTGCGCATCGGTCGCGTGCAATCGCGCGGCCGTCACGGGGTCGACCGTTGCGAGCTTCGCGTGCAGGGCCGGCCAGCCGTCGCGCGCCGCTTCGGCGTCGATTTCCGCGCGGATGGCCGGATCGGCGCCGGGCAAATCGGAGAGACCTTGTGTGAGCGCCTTGTAATACAGCATCGTGCCGCCGACGATCAGCGGAAGCCGGCCGCGTGCGCGGATGGCGTCGATCAACGCGCTCGCATCATTGGCAAACTGCGCGGCGGAATACGCATCGAGCGGATCAATGATGTCGATCAGGTGATGCGGCGCGATGGCCTGTTCTTCGGCACTGGGCTTGGCCGTGCCGATGTCCATGCCGCGATACACCAGCGCGGAATCCATGCTGATGATCTCCACCGGCCAGCGTTCGGCCAGCTTCAATGCGGCGGCGGTCTTGCCGGACGCCGTGGGCCCGAGCAGGCAAATCGCGCGCGGTGCGCTTGCAGCAGATGCAGTCATCGGTTACTGACCGCGCAGGAACAGGCGATCCAGGTCCGCCACGGTCAACTGGATCCACGTCGGGCGGCCGTGGTTGCATTGGTCGGCGCGTTCGGTGGCTTCCATCTGGCGCAGCAGTGCGTTCATCTCGTCCAGGTTCAGGCGGCGGTTGGCGCGCACGGCGGAGTGGCACGCCAGCGTGGCGAGCAGTTCGTTCTGGCGTTCGGCCAACACGCGCGAGCCGCCGTAGGCGTGCAGATCGCGCAGCACGTCACGGGCCAGCGCCTGCGCATCTGCCTTCTGCAGCAGTGTCGGCACCGATCGCACGGCCAGCGTGGTCGGCGACACGGCGGAGATATCGAAGCCGAGCAGCGTGAGCGTGTCGCGAAATTCCTCTGCAGTGCCGATCTCCACCGGGCTTGCGGCAAACGTGACCGGAATCAGCAGCGGCTGCACTTCGACGCGCTTGGTTTCGAGCGCGGTCTTGAGCTGTTCGTAGAGGATGCGCTCGTGCGCGGCATGCATGTCGACGAGCACCATGCCGCGCGTGTTCTGCGCCAGCACGTAGATGCCATGCAACTGGGCCACGGCAAAACCGAGCGGATGATCGTCGTCGTCATCGGCCCGTGGCGCTGCAGCCTGCTCTGCAACGGCGGCGGGCGTTTGGACAGTCGCGGTGCCGCCGTCGAACAACGTTGCGGCGCTCGGCACATCGGTCATCCACACGGGGCGGCTCGCCGGCATGGGCGCGCTATCGCCGCGCATCATCGACAGGTATTCCGCACGCGGCTGCGCAATGCCGAGCGACGTCTGTCGCGCAGCCATCTGGTTGATCCAGCGCGTGGTGTTGTCGGTAGGCGAAGGCGCTGCCGTAACCCCGGCAACCTCGGGCGCATCGGTAATGTCGGTGCGCAGGCTGTCGCCCTGTTCGCCGGCGTGGCGGGACAGCGCGCGTTGCACCGCGTGATAGACGAACTGGTGCACCGCGCGGCTGTCGCGGAAGCGCACCTCGATCTTGGACGGATGCACGTTCACGTCCACCGCTTCGGGCGGCAACTCCAGGCACAGAACGTAGGCGGGGAAACGGTCACCGTGCAGCACGTCTTCATAGGCGCTGCGCACGGCGTGTGTGAGCAAACGGTCGCGCACGAAGCGGCCGTTGACGTAGAAGAACTGATGATCAGCCCGGCCGCGCGAGGCGGTTGGCAGGCCCGCGAAGCCGAACAAACGCAGTTCGCCGGCAGATTCTTCGAAGGGCAATCGCGCCCGGGCGAATTCGGTGCCGAGTACGGCGGCGGTGCGCGAGTCCGCCTGCGTGGCGTTCCAATGCTCCAGGGGTTTCCCGTTGTGATGCACGGAGATGGCCACGTCCGGCCGCGCGAGCGCGGTGCGGCGGATCACCTCCATGCAGTGGCCCAGCTCGGTCTGCTCCGTCTTCAAGAATTTGCGGCGCGCCGGCGTGTTGAAGTACAGATGCTGCACATCAACCGTGGTGCCGACGCCGCCCGAAGCCGGCTGCGCCCGCCCGGTTTGCGCAATGATCTGCGTGGCGTGAGCGTCGTTCGCTGTGCGCGACGTGAGCGTCAGTTCCGCCACCGAGGCAATCGAGGCCAGCGCCTCGCCCCGAAACCCCAGCGTCGCCACCGATTCCAGCTCTTCCAGCGAGCCGATCTTGCTGGTCGCATGCCGCATCAGCGCGACGGGCAATTCGCCCGCCGGAATGCCACCGCCGTTGTCGGTGATGGCAATGCGCCGCACGCCGCCTTCCTCCAGCTTGATCTGAAGCTGCGTGGCGCCGGCATCCAGTGCGTTTTCCAGCAGCTCCTTGACCACGGACGCGGGCCGTTCGACCACCTCGCCGGCCGCGATCTGGCTGATCAGCTGGTCGGGAAGCGGGCGGATGGGGCGGCGGGAAGTCGAGGCGGAGGTCATCGCGGCATTATAAATGTCACGCCCTGTGCGGCGCACCGACGCAAGCCCGGCAAGCGCAAGGGGAAAATTAATTGACATCCGGTATCATTCCCCGCTGCTCAATCGGGGGTTGGTTTGGATATCGTGATGCAACTCGTCGACATCGTTCTGCATGTCGACAAATCGTTGGGACTGCTCATTCAGCAGTACGGCGCGTGGGTCTACGTGCTGCTGTTCGCCATCGTCTTTGCCGAGACCGGCTTGGTGGTGCTGCCCTTCCTGCCCGGCGACACGCTGCTCTTCATTGCAGGCGCCATGTGCGCCACGGGTCAGATGGACGCCTGGCTGCTCATCGTGCTGCTGGTGACTGCCGCCGTGACGGGCAATACCGTTAACTATTTCGTTGGCTCCTGGATCGGGCCCAAGGTATTCGACGGTCACATCCGCTTCCTTGATCACGAAGCGCTGATGAAAACGCATGGTTTCTACGAGCGCCACGGTGGCAAAACGCTGGTGATGGCACGCTTCATCCCGGTGGTGCGTACGTTCGCGCCGTTTGTGGCGGGCGTATCGAAGATGACGTTTGCCAAGTTCCAGCTCTTCAACATGATCGGCGCCGTGCTGTGGGTGGCGATCCTGGTGTTGGCGGGCGAGGCATTCGGCGCCGTACCCATCATTCGTGACCACCTGAACACGATTGTGCTCATCGGGCTGGGCGCGGCGATCGTGCCGCTGGCGCTGGGCGGGCTGTGGAAGCTGCTCAGGCGCCGTCGGGGCGCTGTGACCCCGAAATAGGCGTCAATTCAAGTTCTTGCTCATGGCGCGCAGCGTTGGCATGCGCTCCTTGAGCTTGGCTGTATCGGCTGCATCGGGCCGGGCATCGACGTAGGCTTCCAGGTCTTCCAGCGCGGGCCGGAAGCACTCCAGGTTGGCGTAGGCCAGCCCCCGATCGCGCACTTCCTCGATCGAGTCAGGCAGCAGAATCACCAGACGCTGCTGCACCGCCAGCAGGCGTTGCCAGCGCGATTCCTGCAGATAGATCGCTTTCAGATTGCGCAGCATGCGCGCGATGATCTCGCGGTGAGTGGCCACCTGCAGGAACACCCCGAGCGGCACCGAGTTCGGGTCTTCAATGCCTTCCTTCTCCAGGTACGGGTCGAGCATGTCCTGCAACTCTTCCTTCGACAGCGTCTGGCCCGTCAGCGGATCCAGCACGACCTCGCCCGCAGGAATGCTCATGCGCACCAAAAAGTGGTTGGGAAAAGACACACCCTTGAGGGGCAGGCCAATCTGCTGGCCGATCTCCATCAGCAGCACCGCCAACGAGATTGGAATGCCGCGCCGACTCTGCAGCACCGCATTCAGATAGGAGTTCTCGGGATCGTAGTAATCGTTTGCATTGGGCCCGAAGCCCAGCTCGCGATAGAAGAACTGATTGAGCAGGCGCAGGCGCTGGATGGCCGGCGTGCCGTCGGCGATGCGGTTTTTGATTCGCGCGACAAGCACGTCAATGGCGGCAAGCTCTGCCTGCAGGTCCAGATCCGGATACGCGTCCTGCGCAACCGACAGGGCGGTTTCTGTGAGGGGAATGCTGTCGTCGTCCGCGACCAGGGCCGAAAAATAATCGAGGACTTTAGTGGTCATCAGATGGCCTTTTTTCGGAACGTGGAAAACTTCAATCCGGTGAGCCACAGTGTACCGAAATAGACCACCGCGCACAGGACCAGGCTTGCCCCCAGCAGCGCGATGCGCACGAGCGGCTTGGCGCCCAGTCCGACCCAATCGAAATTGTGGGCGAGCCATAGCAGTACGCCAGCCAGCAGCAGCACGGCCGATATCACCTGTGCGATGAACAGTCCCCAGCCCGGCAGCGGATGGTAATAACCGCGCCGGCGCAGGCCAAAGAACAGCAGCGCCGCATTGATGGTTGCGCCAAAGCTGATCGACAGCGCCAGCCCCGCGTGTCCGAAAATCGGCACGAAAACATAGTTGGATAACTGCGTCGCCACCAGCACCACCAGCGCAATCTTCACCGGCGTGCGGATGTCCTGCCGCGCATAGAAGCCCGGCGCCAGGATCTTGATGACAATCAGCCCGATGAGCCCCACGCCGTATGACGTCAGCGCTTGGCGCGTCATCTCGACGTCCATGCCGGTGAATTTGCCGTAGTGGAACAGCGTGGCTGTGAGCGGCGCGCCGAACACGAACAGCCCCACCGCAGAAGGCACAGCCAACAGCACGGTCAGCCGCAGGCCCCAGTCGAGCAGTGACGAGTACTCTTCACGGTTGTTGTCGGCGCTTGCCTTCGACAGGCTTGGCAGCAGGATCGTCCCGAGCGCCACGCCCAGCAATGCGGTAGGAAATTCCATCAAACGGTCTGCGTAGTTCAGCCACGACACGCTGCCCGTCGGCAGGCGCGACGCGATGTTGGTGTTGATGATGAGGCTGATCTGCGCGACCGACACCGACAGCGTGGCCGGCAACATCTGCTTGAGCACGCGCCGCACGCCCGGGTGATGCCACGCCGCGCGCACGTTGAACGACACGCGGGGCAGCATGCCCACGCGGCGCAATGACGGAATCTGAATGGCCAACTGCAGGATGCCGCCCACTATCACGGCATAGGCCTGTGCATAGATAGGGGTTTCAAGGTACGGCGCCACAAACACCGCTGCCACGATGAACGACAGGTTCAGCAGCACGGGCGTGAAAGCCGGCACCGCAAACTGCCGCCACGTATTCAGAATGCCCGACGCCAGCGCCACCAACGATACGAGCCCGATGTACGGAAACATCACGCGCGTCATGAAGATCGCCGAGATATAGGCTTGGCTCTCGTGCTCCTTGAAACCCGTCGCGACAGCGGTGACGATCAACGGCGCGCCGATCACGCCCAGCGCCGAGATGATCACCAGGAACCATGTCATCACCGTGGCCACGGAGTCGACCAGCGCGCGCGTTTCCGCCTCCCCCTGACGGTTCTTGAATTCGCCCAGGATTGGTACGAACGCTTGCGAGAACGCGCCCTCGGCCGAGAGCCGGCGCAGCAGGTTCGGGATGCGGAAAGCGACGTTGAAGGCATCGGTGTACACCGAGGCGCCGAAGGCGCGGGCGATCAGCGTTTCACGGATAAGCCCGGTGATGCGCGAGAGCATCGTCAGGCCGCTGATCGTGGCAAGTGTTTTGAGGAGATTCAAGATGAATGCGTGGTTGGGCGCCGCCTGGGGAGGCAAACACGGCGATGGCGGTCTGACCGACGGCGCCATGCGGGGTTCGCGCCCGCGTGACTGACGTGACCGGAGGGCACAATTGCGGCCGTATTATAGGGACCGGCTCGCCATGCGCCCAAAAGTGCCGCAAAAGCCGCAAACTGCAGTTATCCGGGTGATTTCACAACAGGGTTTGCGTTGGGCGCGGAAGTCTGCGTATAATTGCTGTCTTTCACCAATTTGCGCGCTTCGGCCTTCCGTGTCTCCCGGGGCGCTTGCTACCGTTTCTTCAGGGATTTTTCCATGGCAAACACCGCACAAGCACGCAAGCGCGCACGCCAAGCCGTCGTTCAGAACGCTCACAACTCGGCTCTGCGCTCGCGTCTGCGTACCGCAATCAAGGGCGTCCGCAAGGCTGTGGCCGCTGGCGACAAGACTGCCGCAGCTGCTGCATTCAAGACTGCCCAAAGCACGATCGACAGCATCGCTGACAAGAAGATCGTCCACAAGAACAAGGCTGCACGCGCCAAGTCGCGTCTGTCCGCTGCCATCAAGGCAATGGCTGCCTAAGTTCGGGTGATGCCGGCCTAGCCGGCATGGCGCGACACGCAACGTCGCGCTCCGACGATAAAAAAGCCCGTCTTCGGACGGGCTTTTTGCATTCTGCGCGCCTGCAATGTGCGAGGCGCTGCGCGGAGCGATGTTCTTAGCGGATTAGCTTTTCGTGGGAGCGCCGCCTTCGGGCAGGATGCAGGCTTCCACAAGTTGCAAGTTGTTGTCGTGCGCGAAGTTCAGCACGAAATCCAGCGCCTTGGGTTCGATATCGCGCAGACGCTCGTCAACGAACACGCTGCGGATGCCGCCCGACATGACGGGGCGCACATATGGGGAGTAGGTGAAGCGGGGGTCTCCGATATCACCGGCGGGGCGGAACTGCGCCATCACGCCGCACAGCCGATCGGCCCAGTCGCTCGGGCGGAAGGTCTTTCCGTCGCGGGTGACGCCCTGGATAAAGAATTGGCGAGGGTTGGCTGCCATGGACTGCGTGGGGCTGTGGAGATTTGCAAACGACTTCGACCGTGCGGGTGCCGCAACGTTCGAGCGGGGTGCACTTGTGGTGCGGATGATGCGCCTGCCTGGTTGCCGATTCATGAACCGGACGGACCGGCTCGTCGTGCCGGTTTGCGGGCGGTTGCGGCATCCGAAGCAGCCAGTATTATATCTTATATAAGACTTTCATCGGCCTTTCACCTGGGCCCTTATGGTAGCCGCCAGGACAGGCGCGAAACTCGCCAAATGAGTGGCGATCCCGTATGATGGGCTGAATCTTCAACAGGCAAGGCGGCTAGGGCGATGTGCCACGGGATGTTCCCGGTGCGTCATCTGCAGGCCGCCTTCGTTGTTTTATGAACCCACCAAGCTCGATCAAGCACTACCTGCAGTTCAAGGACTTTTCGCTGGAAGAGTACGAATACCTGCTGGACCGTTCCGCGATCCTCAAGGCCAAGTTCAAGAACTACGAGACGTGGCACCCGCTGCACGACCGCACGCTGGCCATGATCTTCGAGAAGAATTCCACGCGTACGCGTCTGTCGTTCGAAGCCGGCATTCACCAGCTTGGCGGCCATGCGGTCTTCCTGAACACGCGCGATTCCCAGCTGGGGCGCGGTGAGCCGATCGAAGACGCCGCGCAGGTCATCTCCCGCATGACTGACATCATCATGATCCGCACGTTCGGGCAGGAGATCATCGAGCGTTTTGCCGCGCATTCGCGCGTCCCGGTCATCAACGGGCTGACCAACGAATACCACCCGTGCCAGGTGCTGGCCGACATCTTCACCTTCATCGAGCAGCGCGGCCCCATCAAGGGCAAGACCGTCACGTGGGTGGGCGATGCCAACAACATGGCCTACACGTGGATCCAGGCGGCTGAGATTCTCGGCTTCCGCTTCCATTTTTCTGCACCGAAGGGCTATCAGCTGGATCCGGCCATGGTGGCCGATTCCGCTTTGCCGTTTGTGCATGTGTTCGAAAGCCCGCTCGAAGCGTGCGACGGCGCGCATCTGGTGACCACCGACGTGTGGACCAGCATGGGCTATGAGGCGGAGAACGAAGCGCGCAAGAAAGCCTTCGGCGACTGGATGGTCACCGAGGCGATGATGCAGCGCGCGCAACCCGATGCGCTGTTCATGCACTGCCTGCCCGCACACCGCGGCGAGGAAGTCGAGGCGGCCGTCATCGACGGCAAGCAAAGCGTCGTGTGGGATGAGGCGGAAAACCGCCTGCACGTGCAGAAGGCGCTGATGGAATACTTGCTCTGCGGTCGTTACTAAACTCGAGCCTGACGCCATAGAAAAAGGCCGCTCCGATTGACGTCGGAGCGGCCTTTTTGCCTTGAAGCGGCAGGCAGTTACTTCTTGCCGCCGTCGAGTTGGGGCAGCGCGTTGGCGGTGCCGAGCGACAGCAGGCCCGCCTTCGAGTAGATCGCCAGCTTGTCGCGCGTGTCCATCAGGTCGAGGTTGCGCATAGTCAGTTGGCCGATGCGGTCGGCGGGGCTGAACGGTGCGTCTTCGACCTTCTCCATCGACAGACGCTCAGGTGCGTAGGTCAGGTTCGGCGATTCTGTGTTCAGGATCGAGTAGTCGTTGCCGCGACGCAGTTCCAGCGTGACGGTGCCGGTCACGGCGCGAGCGACCCAGCGCTGGGCAGTTTCGCGCAGCATGATCGCTTGCGGGTCGAACCAGCGCCCCTGGTACAGCAGACGACCCAGGCGCAGGCCGTTGATGCGGTACTGCTCGATGGTGTCTTCGTTGTGGATGCCGGTCACCAGGCGCTCGTAGGCGATGTGCAGCAGCGCCATGCCCGGGGCTTCGTAGATGCCGCGGCTCTTGGCTTCGATGATGCGGTTCTCGATCTGATCGCTCATGCCCAGGCCGTGACGGCCGCCGATGCGGTTCAGCTCCAGGAACATTTCCACCGGGTCTGCGATTTCGCGGCCATTGACGGCGACTGGACGGCCTTCGTCGAACGTGACCGACACTTCTTCCGCCTTGACCTCGACTTCCGGCTTCCAGAACGCCACGCCCATGATCGGGTTGACGATGCGGATGCCGCTGTTCAGATGCTCCAGATCCTTGGCCTCGTGCGTGGCGCCCAGCATGTTGCTGTCCGTCGAGTACGCCTTCTCGGCGCTCATCTTGTAGCCGAAACCTTCCTTGGTCATGAAGGCCGACATTTCAGCGCGGCCGCCCAGCTCGTCGATGAAGGCCTGGTCCAGCCAAGGCTTATAGATCTTCAGCGCCGGGTTGGTCAGCAGGCCGTAGCGGTAGAAGCGCTCGATGTCGTTGCCCTTGAAGGTCGAGCCGTCGCCCCAGATGTTGACGTCGTCTTCCTTCATGGCGGCGACCAGCATGGTGCCGGTTACGGCGCGGCCCAGCGGCGTGGTGTTGAAGTACGTGATGCCGCCGGTGCTGATGTGGAAGGCGCCGGCCTGGATGGCGGCAATGCCTTCATTGGCAAGTTGTGGGCGGCAGTCGATCAGGCGGGCCTTCTCTGCGCCGTACTCCATGGCCTTGCGCGGGATGGCATCGTAGTCTTCCTCGTCGGGCTGGCCGAGATTGGCGGTGTAGGCATAGGGCAGCGCGCCCTTGTTCTTCATCCAGCGCAGCGCAGCGCTGGTGTCGAGACCGCCGGAGAAGGCAATGCCGACCTTCTGGCCGACGGGAACGTGTTGCAGGATGGTTTCCATAATCTTTCTCTTCAAATAGCCGTTCAGGATTCAAACCGGCTCACGATCCGTAGCGAGCGCTCCGAGGTTGGTTCGAGAAGCGCAGCCGTACATGGGTACGGCGAGCATCGCAGGGCCAAGATCGGAATGCGCAGTAGGATCGTGAGCCGGTTTCAGGCGTAGTGGCAGATGTAGTGGTAGGCCTCGGTCACCCGAATGTCGAACTTCGAGTTGGCCGGAACCTGGAAGCTTTCGCCTGCGCCGGACGTCTTCCATTCATCGCTGCCGTCGAGCTTGTATTCGCACGAACCGCCCACGCATTCCATGATCTCGGCGGCGGCCGTGCCGAAAGTCAGCGTGGCCGGCAGCACCACGCCTACGGACTTCTTGGTGCCGTCAGGCAGGATAAAGCTGTGGCTGACGCACTTTCCGTCAAAGTACACATTGGCCTTGGTGGTCAGGCGGACGCCGTCAAAGGTTTCGGTGGTCATGAAATGGAGCGCGAAAAGGGAAGTCGTAGGGACAAACCAATCATTTTAGGCTATTGGGTCGACCGCGGGTACGTCAGGCGAGGGCTGCCAGGGTCTAGACGGACGGGATGTGGCGCAAGGTGCTCAAGAAGCCCGTCCGCCGGGCTATTTACACCACCACGGGTTCGGGTTCGATGCGCACGCCAAAGCGCGCATGAACCGCGTCCTGAATCTCGCGCGCCAGCGTCATCAACTGGACCGCGCTGCCGCCGCCACGGTGCACCAGCACCAGCGCCTGTTTTTCATATACGCCCACCGCGCCGCTCTGCCGGCCCTTGAAGCCGCATTGATCGATTAACCAGCCGGCTGCGAGCTTGTACGTGCCGTCGGGCTGCACATATCCGACCAGATTCGGGAAACGCTCGACGAGGGCATCGCGCGTGGCGGCATCGACGATGGGGTTCTTGAAGAAGCTGCCGGCGTTGCCGATCTCAGCCGGGTCGGGCAGCTTGCGGCGGCGGATGGTGACCACCGCATCGAAGATGTCCTGGGCCGTCGGGCTGGCGATATGTTGCGCGGCCAGCTCGCGTGCGAGTTCGGCGTAGTGCGTGTCGGGCTGCCAGTCGACCGGCAGGGCGAACGTCACCTCGGTGATGACGTAGCGATCGGCACCGGCGCGTTTGAAGACGCTGTCGCGGTAGCCAAAGGCGCAATCGGCGGCGGTAAGGGTGACGAATTCGCCGGCGTGGCGGTCGTAGGCGCGCAGGGAATGGAAGCGGTCCTTGATCTCGACGCCGTATGCGCCAATGTTCTGGATGGGCGCGGCGCCCACCGTGCCGGGAATCAGCGCGAGGTTTTCCAGCCCAGGCAAGCCATGCGCCACCGTGTGGGCGACCAGGCCATGCCACGATTCGCCGCCGCCTGCGGTGACGGTGTGGACTGCGCGGCCATCGACCATGCTTCGGCCGGTGGCGATGCCCGGAATCTCCATCAGCAGCACGAGGCCTTCGAAATCGCGCGTGAGCACGACGTTGCTGCCACCACCCAGCACCAGAACAGGCAGGCCCTGCACGCGCGGGTCGGCCAGCGCGGCGGGAATGTCTTCCGGCGTGCGCACGTGGGCGGCGTAGCGAGCGGTGGCCTCAAAACGGAACGTGTTGTGCTGGCCTAGGGGATAATGCGTGTCGAGCAACGCCATGGCGCCAAATCTGCTGGGAAAGCCGAGATTATAGAAGCCATGGCGCACGCGGCACCCGTAGCGAGGCGCCGCCGCAACCCGAATTCAAGTCTGCAAGGAGAACACGATGCCGTCGTTTGACGTGGTATGCGAAGCCAACATGGTGGAAGTGAAGAACGCCGTGGAACAGGCCAACAAAGAAATTTCGACGCGATTCGACTTCAAGGGCTCCGACTCCCGCGTCGAGCATAAGGAGCAGGAACTCACGCTGTTTGCCGATGACGATTTCAAGATCGGCCAGGTGAACGATGTGCTGATGAACAAGCTTGCCAAGCGCAACGTCGACGTGCGCTTCCTCGACTATCAAGACAAGCAGAAGATCGGCGGCGACAAGATGAAGCAGGTCGTCAAGATCAAAAAAGGCGTCTCGGGTGATCTGGCCAAGAAGATCGTCAAGACCATCAAGGACAGCAAGATCAAGGTGCAGGCAAGCATCCAGGGTGATGCTGTGCGTGTGACGGGCGCCAAGCGGGATGACCTGCAAAGCGTGATTGCCATGCTGCGCAAGGACGTGAGCGACACGCCGCTGGATTTCAATAACTTTCGCGACTGAGCCCGTCGCGCTTCCAGGCAAAACGCCCCGCACGAGCGGGGCGTTTGCATTTGCAGCGGCAAAACCTCACTGCGACAGCTTGGTCACCTTCAGTGCCGGATCGGCGGCGATGGCGGCTTCCGAGAACGGCAGCCGGTTCCAGCGCTTGGCAGAGAACTCGCGCATCTGGTCGAACGCATGCGGCGATGCCGGATCGGTCGATTCACCGTAGGTCAGAAGCGCATCGGCCACGGGGCCCTGATCGTCGAACGTGACGGTCTGGATGTAGCTCGTGCCGAAATACACCTGCAAGCCCTTCGGCCCGATCGGCGTACTTTGCAGCTTGTTCAGCACGCCTTCGTACTCCTCGCCACCGTGCAGGGCGATATCGCCACCCGGCGTGTGTGCCGCCTGGACAGTGCCTAGCGGTGCATCCAGCGCAAAACCGGCGGTGCGGACGGCACCCACCGCCTCCTTCAGGGATTTGAACACGGCCGTGCGCACTGTTGCATCGCTCATGCGCAGGTTGCGCGGCGTGTGGATCGGATCCGCCGGGTTGAAGTCGACCGCGTAGACATGCGGGATGTCCTTGGCGTGCATCCAGAACTCGCGGAACAGGTGCGCAGCGCGAGCGTCGACGTTGTCCGTGAGGTTCCATTGCGCAAGAGCAGCGCAGCCATCGCGCACATCGGCATCGAGGTTGTCCGTGGTTTTGCAGGCGGCGAGCAGATCATCGCGCACGAGGTGGCCGGCGAGGTTGGCGTCACGGAAGATCATCGCCTGCAGGTTCGGCAGGTTGACCTTGTTGCCGGGCAGCCCGTCGGTGCCGGCGAGGCGGCGCTCGATCTCGATCAGGCCGATGCGGGTGCGCAGGCGTTGCGGTACGTCGGTCGAGCCCATCACCGGTGAGAACCCGGTCATCTTATGCGCCGGATTGCTCAACCACGAGCTGTCGTTGCTGTTGGCGACGTAGTCATCGCGCTCCAACACCGGCATGCGTGCGGGCGCCACCAAGCCCGGCACGGGCGATGCCGGATCGACCTGCCAATTGCACGCACTGCGTGAGCCGTCGAGCAGCACCAATCCCACGCCCTTGAACAGCTTGTCGGCCAGCGGAGACGGCGCGCAACGCTTGAGCGCTTCAGCCGACACATCCGGCGTGGTCGACACGTCGGCAAACAGCGCACGGCCGTTGCGGTCGGTGGCAATCGTGTTCACCCAGGGGATGCCGAGGTTGCTGATGGCCTGCCGGATGCCCGCCACGTCCTTGGCCTGCGCGATATGCAGCCACGTATCGATGGAGCGCGTGTTGTTGCGATTGACGTCGCGCAGCGTGTAGGCCTTTTGCGAGGTCCATGGCATGCCACCGGCGGGCATCGACAGCACCGGCCCGTACACCGTGTTGTAGAAGGTGTGTGTGCGCCGCTCGATGCGGCCGTCTGGCAACTTCACGTCAAACGCGACGGTGCGCGTCGTCATTTTGTGCGGCTTGCCGTCGATCAGGTAGGTGGTCGGATCGCCCTCGGCCAGTTTCAATTCGAACAGCGTGAAGCGGCGGCCGGTGGAAACGGTGTGCGTCCATGCCACGTCTGTGTTGAAGCCGATGCTGACGACGGGGAACGCGGCAATCGACGCACCCATCACGTCCAGCTTGCCCGGCACGGTCAAGTGGACTTGATAGAAGCGGTTGGTGGTCGTCCACGGGAAGTGCGGGTTGCCGAGCAGCACACCGCGACCGTTGTCCGTGGCGGCCTTGCCGAAGGCCCATCCGTTGGAGCCGATCGGCATGTCGCGCAGTTGAAGGTCGCGGTCGAGTGCAGCGGTGTCGACGGCATGCGGTGGAATGACCGCCGAGGCAGGCGCGCCGCCCGGCGGCTGCGCGGCGACGATGCTCGCCAGCATGGCGCCCGCGCTGGCCTGGATGGCCTTCTCTTCGCCCATCAGCATCATGTCGGCCACCGTGAGGGGGCGGACCCAGTCGGCATTGCGGCATGCTGCCGGACGGTTGGCGGCCGGCGTGTCTTTCAGATAGCGGTTGTAGCCCGCGATGTAGCCGCGCAGCAGCTCGCGCGCTTCAGGCGACATCTGTGCATAGCCAGCGCGCAGGCCAGCTTCATCAAACGCACTCTTGAAGAAGGCGTCGGCTTGCGCGTTGGGCACCGGTTTGAACGACACCACGACGGTGCCGTCTGGCCCGAATGTCTTCGAGCGCTCGCCGTGGACAGTGACGACCTGGTCGGCGAGCAGGCACACGTTGTCCTGCGCATAGGCATAGGCCATCCCGAAGCCGAGGCTGGCGTAGTCGTTGGCCCGGATGTGCGGAATGCCGAAGCGGGTGCGGCTGATTTCGGCCGAAAGGCCGGTGTCCGAAGGCGTGGCCCAGCCGCTGTCTGTGCTGGCGCAGCCGGCCAGTGCCGTAAGCGCGGCCATGGCAAGCGTGGCGCGCGGTGCGAAACCCTGCATGAATCGCTGCATCGTGCGTTGTCTCCTGAGGTCGGTGTTGTTATGGGCGGTTGCGTCTGCGCGCAGCCGTCGCCGCATCGTCAATCGGGCTGGTCCTATTCGAAAGAGGTATTCCCGCCAAAGTTGGGGTCGATATCGCCACGCGGATTGTGGCCCGCGCCTATACTCGTGCATGCCCAGAATCGACCTGCTGACCTATCCCGACGTCGCCTTTTCTACGTTGGCGACCGCTGCCGACACGCTTGGCGTGGCCAATGCGCTGGCCTCCATGCAGGCGGGCAAGCGGACCGATGCTGCCAAGACGCCGGTGTTCGGTTGGCGACTCATCGCGCGGGACCCGTCGCGTTGGCAGGCTGCGGCAGAAACGCTCGCGTGCTCTTGTGACGCACTACCGGAAGAGGACACGCAGCTTGGTGATGCGTTGATCGTCCCCCCGCTGCATTTCGACCACATCGGCACGCTCGAGCAGCGTCTGGCCTTGCTGGAAGTGGAACGCGCCACGGTCCGCCGTTATCTGGATGCAGGACGGTTGGTAGCGTCATCCTTCACAGGCGTGGCGATGCTGGCCGACGTGCTGCCGCCCGGCCAGCGCCTCACCGTCACGTGGCTGATTGCCGGATGGGTGCAGGGCAATTTCCCCAGTCTGAAGGTGGTGCCGGCGCAGGCCATCATCAGCAGCGGCAACGTCATCACGGCGCGGGCCATGGAGCATGGCGTGGCGCTCATGCACCGCGTGGTTGCACGGCTGGCTGATGCGCGGCTCGCGCGCACGCTGGGCAATACGGTGCTCGATCACCCCTCACGCGGCGAGGCGATCGGCATCTGGCTGCGCAGCAAACCGGCCATCCGCGACAGCGTTGTGCTGCGCGCCCGGCGTTACCTGCAGCAGCATCTGCACGAACCGTTTGATCTGGGGAAACTCGCCGCCGTCGCCTCGACCAGCGAGCGGACGTTGTTGCGGCATTTCACGAAAACGGTGGGGATGTCGCCGCTGCAATTGCTGCACCGGCTGCGCGTGGAACGCGCGTGCCACCTGTTGGAAGTCAGCACGCTGAGCCTGACGACGATTGCCGAGCAGTGCGGCTATCAAGACATGTCCGCCTTCCGGCGGTTGATCCGGCGGCACACGGGCCGGCCGCCGGGGGAGCATCGGCGCGCGCATTCGGTGCGCGCCGAGCTGCGAAATTAAGCGGCCTTTTTCTTCTCGCCGATGCGGCTTTCCTTGCCGGCCAGCAGCTTGGCGATATTGGCACGGTGGCGCGCGATGAGCAGCACCGCCATCAGCGCAACCGCCCCGGCAATCCAGTCGAAGCCGTTCATCAGCACGTAGAAGAACGGCGCGAACACCGCCGACACCAGCGCCGCCAGCGACGAGTAGCGGAAGAACACGGCGATGATGAGCCACGTAGCCAGCGTGGCCAGCCCGAGCCACACGTTCAGCGCCAGCAGAATGCCCGCCGCCGTGGCCACGCCCTTGCCGCCTGCAAAGCGGTGGAAGACGGGAAACAAGTGGCCCAGGAACACGGCGATCACCACGAGCGCGATGCCGGTCTCATCTACGCCAAAGCGTGGCGCCAGGAATAGCGCCAGCCACACCGCCAGCCAGCCCTTGGCCGCATCACCGAGCAGCGTGATGATGGCTGCCTTCTTGTTGCCCGAACGCAGCACGTTAGTGGCGCCGGGGTTGCCCGAGCCGTAGGTGCGTGGGTCTGCCAGACCCATGGCGCGGCTCACCACCACGGCAAACGAAATCGAGCCGATCATGTAGGCGGCCACGGCAAAAATGACGGTTGCGACGACTGGTGACATATGGAATGTGAGAAATCAGGCTGCGGGATTGTAGCGTGGCCGCAAGCGTGCCCCAGCGGCGGCGTTCGTTTCAATCGGGGTTTGCACAATTGACGGGCTGCGCGTTCAGCACCGACGTCAGCACGCTGGGCGCCAGGCTCACCAGAAAGCCGCGCCGCCCGCCGTTGATGTAGATGCGCTCCAGCTCCAGCACGCTCGCCTCCACGTACACCGGCATCGCCTTACGCACGCCAAACGGCGATGTGCCGCCGACGAGGTAACCGCTATGCCGCTGCGCTACCTCGGGCTTGCACGGGTGCACGGTCTTCCGGCCGGTCTGCCGCGCGAGGTTCTTGGTCGAGACTGAGCAATCGCCGTGCATCAGCACGATCAGCGGCTTGGCGTGCTCGTCTTCCATGACGAGCGTCTTGACGACGGCGTGCTCGTCCACGCCAAGTTGGCGGGATGACTCGGTCGTGCCACCCTTGTCGACGTAGTCGTAGGTGTGTTCGGTAAAGGCCACGCCATGCGCCTTGAGGTACTGCGTGGCGGGCGTCTCGGAAACGTGCTTGGACTTGCTCATACGGGGCAGGGAAGAACGATCACTATCCGCGCGGATGGTGCTGCGCGTGCAGCGTGCGCAGCCGCTCGCGCGCGACGTGGGTGTAGATCTGCGTGGTGGAAATATCCGCGTGGCCGAGCAGCATCTGCACCACGCGCAAGTCTGCGCCGTGGTTGAGCAGGTGCGTGGCAAACGCGTGCCGCAGCGTATGCGGAGACAACGGCGCGTGGATATCGGCGAGCAGCGCATAGCGGTTGATGAGATACCAGAACGCCTGGCGCGTCATGCCTTCTCCGCGCGCGGTGACGAACAGCGCATCCGCCGTGCGCTCGCCGAGCAGCGCCGTGCGGCCATCGCGTAAATAACGCCGCAGCCAGTCGCCCGCTTCGGCGCCAAACGGCACCAGACGATCCTTGCCGCCCTTGCCGCCGACCACGCGCACCACGCCTTCATTCAGGCCGACTTCCACCGTTTTCAGCGCGACGATTTCCGACACGCGCAGCCCGCTCGCATACATCAGTTCGATCATCGCGCGGTCGCGCAGGCCGAGCGGCGTGTCGACATCGGGCGCGTTGATGAGCGCCTCGACTTGCGTTTCGGACAGCGTCTTCGGAAAGCGCGGCGGCTGCTTGGCCGTCGGCAGCAGTCGCGACGGATCGGTGCTCACAACGTGCTCGCGCAGCGCCCACTGGAAGAAGCGCTTGAACACGGTGCGGCGCCGGTTGGCAGACGATGCCCGGCTCTCGGCGTGGCGTGCGGCGAAGTAATCGGCCAGGTCACCGTCTTCGGTTTCGGTGATGGACTTGCTGCGCTCGGCCAGCCAATGCGCATAAAGCGTCAGGTCGCGCCGGTACGCATCGAGCGTATTGCGGGCGAGGCCGTCCTCCAGCCACAGTGCGTCGCAAAAGCGTTGGATGGCATCTGCGCTTTGTGGCGGCAGGGCCGGGGATTCGGGGTCTTTCTGTGCAGCCTTTCTCATATCAGCATCACGCCTTCGTGGCGCAGCAGCCAGTGCTTGATGTTCAGCAGGTAGCCATCTGTGTGGTGCGAAAACCCGCCGATGCCGGACGCGCTCACCACGCGGTGGCAAGGGATGAGGATCGGGAACCAGTTGTCGCCGCACGCCTGCCCGACCGCGCGCGGCACGCTGCCGATCTGTTGCGCGATGGTGCCGTAGGTGATGACGCTGCCGCACGGGATGGCGCTGATGACCTGCCACACGCGGTGCTGGAAGTCCGTGCCGGCGGGCGCGAGCGGGATATCGAAGGTCGCGCGGGGATTGTCGTAGTACGCGTCGAGCTGGCGAGCCAGCCTGGCGATCAACGCGTCTGATGAATCGACGAGGGGCGTGCTATCGGGCAGGTAAACGAGTTCACGCAGGGCGCCGTCGGCCACGCGCACGCCCAGCTTGCCGAAGGGCGCTTCCAGAACGGCGTCGAAAGGGGATGGCATGACAGGGGCCGGCGCTATAAACAATCCTGCGAATCTAGCACAGGCCCCCAGGCAGGCAGCGTTACTGATCCAGCTTGATGTTCTGCTGCTTGACCAGCGTGCGCATCTTGTCGAATTCACGCTTGATCTCGGCCGTGTGTTGCTGCGGCGTATTGCCGACGGGCTCGGCACCGGCACCGCGGAATCGATCGACCAGGCCCGGATCTTTCAGCGCCTTGACCGAAGCTTCGTTGAGCTTGCGGATGATGTCGTCCGGCGTGCCGGCCGGCGCGACAAGTCCGTACCACGCCGGGTCATTTGCGTCCTTCAGGCCGACTTCGGCAAAGGTGGGCACGTCGGGCAGGCTATCGATGCGCTTGTTCCACGCCACCACGATTGGCCGTAGCTTGCCGCTCTTGATGAACTGCATGGACGAGGGCAGGTTGTCGACCATGATCGGCACCTGGTTGGCGAGCACGTCGTTCAGCGCAGGCCCAGCGCCGCGATATGGCACATGGACCATCTGCGTTTTGGTCAGCACCTTGAACTCTTCCCCCAGCATGTGGCCGATGCCGCAGGTGCCCGACGTCGCGAACGAATATTTGCCGGGGTTGGCCGTCAGCGCCGCGACAAACTCCTTGTAGTTCTTGGCCGGAAAGGTTGGGTTGACCGCAATCACGTTGGCCACGGTGGCCAGGTTGGTGATCGGCTTGAAATCCTTGAGCGGGTCGTACGAAAGCTTCGGGTTGCACGCCGGGTTGACGGCATGCGTGGAGACGGTGGCGATGCCGATCGTGTAGCCGTCCGGCGCAGCCTTGGCGATGGCATCTGCGCCGATCGAACCGCCGCCGCCGCCCTTGTTTTCCACCACCACGGCCTGGCCCAGCACCTTGGAAAGCTGGTCGGCCACGCCCCGCCCCACGATGTCCGTCGTGCCGCCCGGCGGAAACGGAATGATCAGCTTGAGCGGCTTGGCGGGGTAGTTGTCGGCCAGCGCCGGCCCGCACAACAGCGTTCCAGCGGTGGCGATCAGGCTGGCGATCAGTCGTCCCTTGGTCATCGTCTCTTCCTTGTAGCTTGGTGTGCGTTCTGCGTTCTTGTGGGGAAACTGCTGAATAGCACAACGGCAAACGCCAGCCACACGGCAACCGGGGAAACCCTGAAAAGCCAATCGTCAGATTGTCAGGTTCCGAGCAACCCGCTTTTCAGATCGCGGTCGACCGGGCTGTTGCCGATGAAGATGCTGAGCACAGCCTGGTAGAAATCTTCGCCGGGGATGGCCTTGGTGCGCGCCACGCCATTGATGCTGATGGTGGTGCCGGCATCGGGCGCGTAGTCGAAGTTGATGGTGTCGCCGCGCTTGGTGGAGCCAATCTGGCGCATCGCGTCCTCCAACTGCGTCAGACGGTTGGCCAGCCTCTGCAACTGAATTTCCGTCTGGTTTCGGTGGATGCCGTCGTTCAGCGCGTGGATGAACGTATCGGCGCCCACATCGCGCAGCGGGTGGATCTGCAGCCGCTTCGGCCCCTTCATGCCGAGGATGACCGCCGCGTTCTTCGCACGCTCGGGCAGGTACAAGCCGGCGACATAGCCCTTGATGACAAATACTGAACGCAGGCCCGTGCCGTTGAGTAGCAGTTCGTGGCCGGCCACGCGTGCGGCGTCATCGAATGGCACGCCCTCGACGTTCACCGTTGCCCATGCCGGGCTTGCGCACGCAGCGCAGAGCATCGCGCCCATGACGCCGCCACGCCACGCACGTGCCATCCAGAATGAGCGGGCACAGACAGCAACTTGCAAGGCGCGACGGAGATGAACAAGAGCGGAAAACATCGAAGTGAGCGGTTTGAGATTAAGCCGCCATTTTCCCGATATTTTATTTGCAAACAATCAGTGTCTGCCCTGATGCGCAAGCGTTTGCGTACGAGGTGGTATAAGGCCCTGCCGACGTCAGTCTTAAGCGGTATTCACAAGCTTGTGTTAGACGCGCGTTGTTTTGTTTTTAAAACAATCGGTAGGCCACGTGAAAAACTAGATTAAGAGCGCCTCACAATGTTCATACGCGGGTGTGATCAATCGCAGGAAGTGCTCACGTCATTGGGCGAGCGCCCATGCGACGTGTTCGCGGACGAGCGCCGAGGTGTCATCTGCGCGTGCATGGAGGGCGGCTGTCAGTTGCGTGCGAGTGGCATCCGAGAGCGGGCCGCGCAGCGCGTTACCAATCGCCACGGCAATGTTGCGCAGCCAGCGCTCGTGGCCGATGCGACGGATCGGACTGCCTTCCAACCGCTGGTTGAATTCGGCGTCGGTCCAGTTGAACAGCTCAGCTAACGTGGCCGCATCCAACCCGTTGCGCACGTCAAAGTCGGGCAGGTTGGCCGGCACTGCAAACTTATTCCACGGACAGATGAGCTGGCAGTCGTCGCAGCCGTAGACGCGGTTGCCCATCGCCGCGCGCAGCTCAACCGGAATGCTGCCCTTATGCTCGATGGTCAGGTACGAGATGCAACGGCGTGCGTCGACCGTGTATGGCGCGACGATGGCCCGCGTGGGGCAGACGTCGATGCAGCGTGTGCAGTTGCCGCAGTGTGGCTCCACGGGCGGATCAACGGGAAACGGCAGATCGACGAGGATTTCACCGAGGAAGAACATCGAGCCCGCATCGCGGTCCAGCAGCAGCGTGTGTTTGCCGCGCCAGCCCAAGCCGCCGTTGGTAGCCAGTGCCACTTCCAGCACCGGTGCTGAATCGGTGAACACCCGAAAGCCGTACGGCCCCACGGCACCGGCAATCTTCTCTGCCAGCTTTTGCAGGCGCTGGCGCAGCACCTTGTGATAGTCGCGGCCGCGTGCATAGAGCGAGACGGTGGCGTCTTCGGGGCGGCGCAGGCGGTCCCACTCGACGGCACGCCAGTCGCTGCCGGCCATTCGCGGATTATCCAGATGTGGCAGATACGGCATCCGCGCGACGATGGCGCGTACCGTTCCGGCAACAAGTTCGGCCGGGCGTGCGCGGAGCATGCCATGGTTCGCCATATAATCCATGTCACCGTGAAACCCCTGCGCAAGCCATGTCTGAAGCCCTTCTTCAGCATGCGACAGGTCGACATCGGCGATGCGGACCGCATCGAAACCGAGTTCGGCGCCCCAGGAGCGAATCTGCGCCACAAGCGCGTGCATGCCGGCCGCATCGGCTGGCAAGCGTGCATCCAGGTTCGTTTCTGGTGATGACGTGGGGGTGGCGGACATGCCCAAATTGTACGTAATGCCCACCGTGCTCTCTGCTGAAGCGCCTTCTGGTCTGACCCCTCCGCTCGCCGAGCGCACGCTTTCGCTCACCGATGAAGCGGCCACGTCGGCCTTTGGCGCGGCACTCGCGCAGGCCGTGCTGGCATTGGGTCCGCGGCCCGTGCAGGTGCAGCTTTCCGGCGATCTGGGCGCGGGCAAGACGACGCTGTCGCGCGCCATCCTGCGCGGCCTCGGGCACACCGGACGCGTGCGCAGTCCCACCTATACGCTGGTCGAGCCGTACGACGTTGCCGGAACCACTGGCACGCAGAAGGTCTATCACTTTGACCTGTACCGCTTTGCCGATCCCGAAGAGTGGACCGATGCCGGGTTCCGTGACTGTTTTGCCGAACCTGCGCTGTGCCTGGTCGAATGGCCCGAGAAGGCGCAGGCGCTGCTCGGTGCGCCCGACCTGCACATTGCTTTATCGGTCGACGTTGTGCACGAAACCTATGATGACGGCGTTGAGCATGCACCGCGCGCCGCACGTCTGACCGCGCGCACGCAGACCGGCCTTCAACTTCTACAGTCGTTGCAACACCTGTTCCCATGCTGATCAAGCATCTGCCGACCGACCAACCGGATGATCCCAACCTGCCAAGCCAGGCCCGCCGCCAATGGCTCACGCGCATGGCGAAGGCCGGCGCAGGCACGGTGATCCTGAGCCTGGTGGGCCCGCAGATCGCACGCGGCGCCAACATCGTCGCCGTGCGCGTGTGGCCCGCCGAGGACTACACGCGCGTGACCATCGAATCAGACGTCGCGCTCAAGGCCACGCATCAGCTCATCAAGGATCCGGATCGCCTGATGGTCGACATCGACGGGCTCGACCTGAACCCGACGTTGCGCGAGTTGGTGGCCAAGATTGCGCCGAACGATCCGTACATCCGACAGGTGCGCGTGGGCCAGAACCGGCCGAGCGTCGTGCGCCTGGTGTTCGACCTGAAGGAAAGCGTCAACCCGCAGGTGTTCACGTTGCTGCCGATTGCAGGCTATCGGAACCGGCTGGTGTTCGATCTGTACCCGACCAACCCGCCTGACCCGCTGATGCAGCTCGTGCAGGCCACCGAGGGCAAGCAGGAACGCTTTGCTGCGTCAGGCGGCACGCCGATGCCGGAACCGTCGGATGACGACGATCCAATCGCCGCGCTGGCACGCCGCAACAGCGGCGGCAGCCCGACCAAGACGCCGATCGAAGAGCCGCAGCCCCCGGCGCTTGCCAACCGCACGCCGCCGCGCAGGACACCGCCGGCGACCTCTGCGCATCCTCCGTCGACGCTTGCCAACGCGCCCAACACGCCGCCGCTGGAGATTATTCCCGAGCAACCCGTGCCGCGCGCGCCGTCGAACGGCCCGCGCATGCGCCGCCTGCTCACGGTCGCCATCGACCCGGGTCATGGCGGCGAAGACCCGGGCGCCACGGGCGGTGCCGGCACGCACGAGAAAGACGTGGTGCTGTCGATCGCCCGCATGCTCAAGGCCAAGATCGACGCCCAGCCCAACATGCGCGCCATGATGACGCGCGATTCCGACTACTTCGTCCCGCTGGGCGTGCGTGTGCAGAAGGCGCGCCGCGTGCAGGCGGATCTGTTCGTCTCCATCCATGCCGATGCGTTTCTTTCGCCGGAGGCGCGCGGGGCATCGGTGTTTGTGCTGTCCGATCGAGGTGCCTCGAGCGCGCAGGCCAAGTGGCTCGCCAACAAGGAAAACGCTGCGGACATGATCGGCGGGGCGAATCTCGGCTCGAAAGACGCGCAGGTCACGCGCGTGCTGCTGGACTTGTCGACCACCGCGCAGATTACCGACAGCATGAAGGTCGGCAGGGCGGTGCTGGACCAGATTGGTGGCATCAACCGGCTGCACAAGGGGCAGGTCGAGCAGGCGGGCTTTGCGGTGCTCAAGGCGCCGGATATTCCGTCCATCCTGGTCGAGACGGCGTTCATCTCCAACCCGGAAGAAGAAGCCAAGCTCAACGATCTGGGCCACCAGAACCAGCTTGCCGACGCCATCTTGCGCGGCATTCGGGCCTACTTTGCCAAGAACCCGCCGTTGTCGCGCAACCCGGGCGTCTGATGCATGACGACGCTCGTACTGCGCGAAGGCGGTGCGTCTGACGCCAGCACCATCGCTGACATCCACACGCGGAGCTGGCAGAGCGCATATCGCGGGCTCGGTATCCTGTCCGATGCGTATCTCGACGACGTGGCCAACGTAGAGATGCAGGCCAAGTGGCATGAACGCATGACTGCACCCGTGGCTGGGCAATGCGTGTGGTGTGCCGATCTGGACGGCGAAACCATTGGTTTTCTCTGCACCCTGCGTGAAGACGGCACGCCTTGGGGTGCGCTCGTCGACAACCTGCATCTGCTGCCGGCGTCACGCGGCCATGGTGTCGGCAAGCGCCTGATGGGCGAAGCGGCGCGCTGGACCGCGGCCCAGGGCATCACACAGTTGCATCTGCTGGTGTACGAGGCGAACACCGCCGCGGTCGGCTTCTACGAAGCCCTGGGCGGTGTGCCGGTCAGCCGGGATTGGCTGGAGACGGCCGATGGCGGGTACGCCTGGGTGCGCACCTACCACTGGCCGGAAGCGGAACTTGCGAGTCTGATGGGCTTGCGCTGATCAAGCCAGGCGGCTGGCCGGGGCGCCAGCGCCAGCCTCCGCGTGGGCAACGCGATCCGCATACCTGCGCGCCAGCGTCGAGCACACGATCAACTGCAACTGGTGATAGATCATCAGCGGCAGCACGATGAGGCCGAGCGCGGGGTTGCCGGCAAACAGGATCTTCGCCATCGGCACGCCGTTCGCCAGGCTCTTCTTCGAGCCGCAGAACACGGCGGTGATCTCGTCGGCCAGATTGAAGCCTGCGCGCCGTGACAGCCATGTCGTCGCACCCAGCACGACGAACAGCAGTGCACCGCTCATGATGGCCACCGCCACGATGGTCTCCCACGGATACTTCGACCACACACCCGCATGCGTCGAATCGGCAAACGAGTTGAACACGATCAGCAGGATCACCGCGCGGTCGACCTTGTTGATGATCGCCTTGTGCTTGTTGATGAACCCGCCGATGACCGGGCGCAGCAACTGGCCCAGCACGAAGGGCAGCAGCAGTTGCTCGGCCACGCCCAGCAGCGCCTTGCCGACCGACAGGTCCGCGCCCGACGCCTGGATCACGAAGCTCATCAGCAGCGGCGTGGCGATCATGCCGATCAGCCCTGAGATGGTCGCGTTGAAGATGGCGGCCGGCACGTTGCCCTTGGCCATGGCCGTCATCGCCACCGACGACGACACCGTGGACGGCAGCGCGCACAGATAGAACACGCCCAACAGCAGCTCAGCCGGAATGAACGGCTTGCACACAAACAGGATGACCGCGCCAATCAGCGGAAACAGGATGAAGGTGCAGCTCTGCACGAACAAATGCAGGCGCCAGTTGCGCGCGCCTTCGACGATTTTCTCGCGCGAGAGCGCCGCGCCGTGCAGGAAGAACACCAGCGACACGCCGACGATGGTGACGATGTCCAGCCGCAGCGGACCGTCGCTCGCGCCAAGCGCGGGGAAGAACAGGGCCAGCGCGACCATCACCAGCATGGCGCGAATGAACCCATCGATATGGGACAACAACGGAGACAGAAGCGGAATCTTCATGTGCGTGCGCAGTCACCGTTACGCGACGGCGCGGGTTGGATGGCGGGATAGACGCTATTGCACAACATCCCTATCTAGAATACAAATGCATTGATCGAATCAATTCATACGTCGTTAGCATGAATGTGACCCTGCGCCAGTTGCGCGTCTTTCTTGCGGTGGCACGTGCGCACAGCTTCAGTCGCGCCGGCGACACCATCGGCCTGACGCAGCCGGCCGTGAGCCGCTCGATTTCCGAACTGGAAGGCGAACTGGGCTTGAAGTTGCTCGACCGCACCACCCGCGAAGTCGTGCTGACGGAAGTGGGGCGCTCGCTGGCGACGGCGCTCGACCGCCTCGTGGCCGACCTCGACGACACGTTGCAGCAGGCGCGCCAGGTGAGCGAGCAGCGGCGCGGGCGGGTGGTGGTGGCATCCAGCCCGACCGTGTCGACACGTCTGATGCCGGTGTACGTGGCGGAGTGCGCGGTGCGCTATCCGGATATCCGCATGATCGTGCGTGACTCCGTGCAGGTCGATACGCTGCAATTGATCCGCACGGGCGGAGCAGATTTCGGTGTGGTGGTGGAGCCGCTCGATACCGAAGGCCTGTGGACCGAGCCGCTGCTGATCGATCCGTTTTGCCTCGTCTGCCGCAAGGATCACCCGTTCGCGCAGCGCAGCAGCGTGCGGTGGAAAGATCTGCATCGCACAGCGGTCGTCCTGCTCGATCACGCCTCGGGCAGTCGCCCGCTTATCGACCGCATCTTCCTGCGCCACGGCGTTCACCCTGACGTTGCGCAGGAGATGGGTCACAGCAGCGCCGTGTTTGGCATGGTGGAAGCGGGCATCGGCGCGGGCGTCGTGCCGTCGCTGTCGTTGCCGCTACCGTCGTCGTCGCCATTGGTGGCGGTGCCGCTGTCGCCCAAGGAGACGCGCGCCATCGTGCTGGCGCGGCGGCATGACAGGTCGCTCTCGCCGGCGGCCGAGGCAGCGTGGCAGATGATCCGCCGGATGGCGCTGCCAGCCGCCTAACCACCTGACCGCGCTTATTTCGGCTGCATGCGGATGGCGCCATCCAGGCGGATGGTTTCGCCATTGAGCATCGGGTTCTCGACGATCGCGCGCGCGAGTTGCGCATACTCTGCCGGCTTACCGAGGCGCGGCGGAAACGGCACCATCTTGCCCAGCGCGTCCTGCACTTCCGCCGGCATGCCGAGCAGCATCGGTGTCTCGAAAATGCCCGGTGCAATCGTCATCACGCGGATGCCGTCGCGCGACAGGTCACGTGCAATCGCCAGCGTCATCGCCACCACGCCGCCCTTTGACGCCGCGTAGGCCGCCTGACCAATCTGCCCGTCAAATGCCGCCACCGATGCCGTGTTGATGATCACGCCGCGCTCGCCGCCGGCATTGGGTGTGTTGCCGGCCATGGCCGTCGCGGCCAGGCGGATCATGTTGAACGTGCCGATCAGGTTGACGTTGATCACGCGTGCAAATTGGTCCAGCGGGTGCGGCCCCGTCTTGCCCACCGTGCGCGACGCCGTAGCGATACCCGCGCAGTTCACCAGCCCGCGCAACGTGCCCAGCGACGTGGCGGCGTCCACCACCGCTTGGCCATCCGTTTCAGACGTGACATCGCAGCGCACGAAGCGGCCGCGCAGTTCCTGCGCCAGCGCGGTGCCGGCGGCCTCGTTCAGGTCGGCAATCACCACCTTGCCGCCGGCTTCGGCCAGCGTCCGTGCCGTACCTGCGCCCAGTCCCGACGCGCCGCCGGTAACGATGAATACCTGATCGCGAATCTCCATGCCGTGTCTCCTCGTTTGTGGATTGCGAGTTACTTGACGTTTACGTCAACGTCATATGGTAGCGCGAAGCGGCCAGCGATCGTCCAAAAAAAAAAGCGCCTCATGATCGAGGCGCCTTTTTCCTGGCGGGTATTTGTGAGGTGCGCTTAGTCCTGCAGGGCACCGAATACGCGGGCCGTGATTTCGTCCACGTTGCCCATGCCGCTGATCTTGCGGTACTTCGGCGGCGCAATCTTGGCGGCACCATTGCCGTTGGCGGCCCACTGCGAGTAGTAATCCACCAGCGGACGCGTCTGGTTCTCATACACGTCCAGGCGCTTGCGCACGGTCTCTTCCTTGTCGTCGTCGCGCTGGATGAGCGGTTCGCCGGTTTCGTCGTCCACGCCTTCGGTCTTGGGCGGGTTGTACTTGACGTGGTACGTGCGGCCGGATGCCACGTGCACGCGGCGGCCGCTCATGCGCTCAATGATGGCGTCGAACGGCACGTCGATTTCCAGCACGTAGTCGATTGCCACGGCGGCATCTTTCATGGCTTCCGCTTGCGGAATGGTGCGCGGGAAGCCGTCGAACAGGTAGCCGTTCTTGCAGTCAGGCTGTTGCAGGCGGTCCTTTACGAGGCCGATGATGATGTCGTCCGACACCAGGCCGCCGGCATCCATTACCTTCTTCGCTTCAATACCCAGCGGGGTACCTGCCTTGACAGCCGCGCGCAGCATGTCGCCGGTGGAGATCTGCGGAATGCCGAACTTTTCGCAGATGAATTTGGCTTGCGTACCTTTGCCGGCGCCGGGCGCGCCCAACAGAATCAACCGCATGGTGACGAGTTCCTCAAGTTTTCGAATCCTGTCGCGCTGTCAGGCCGTATAAAGCGCGTTGGGAATCGGTCCGAGAGGGCGGATTCCCAATACGCCTGGTGATCAAGCCATGGCGACGCAATCGACGCAAACAGGCAGCCTAGCGGGCGAAGTTGACGCCAGCCTTACCGGACTCTGGGGAATCAGGCGTCCGCCGGACGGCGGCACCCATGGCTCGATTTGTCTCCCTGTCGCCGCTGTGGCGCCTGCGTGGGCGCCGTCATGCGGCTTGTCGTCCTCGCGATTATGCCATGGCGGGGCCGGGGTTTTGGCAGCCCCACGCGCAAAGTTCAGAGAAATCGCGGCTTCAGGGGCCGTCCTGGGCCAGGAGTTCGCCCCAGGCAGCGCGCACCCGGGCGAGGTCTTCGGGGGTGTCGACACCGGCGGCGGGAGCGTCATCGGTGGTCAGCACGGCAATGCGTTCGCCGTGCCACATGGCGCGCAGCTGCTCCAACTGCTCCGTCTGTTCGATGGGGGCGGCGGCCAATTGCGGGAAGCGGCGCAGGAATCCGGCGCGGTACGCATAGATGCCGATATGGCGCAGCACGGGCATGGACGGCAGCGGGCGCTCCGCAACGGACCGCGCCATGACGGCGGGCGTCCAAGTGTCGCGCGCCCAGGGCAGCGGCGCGCGCGAGAACAGCAGTGCGCGCTCGGCAGCGTCCAGCACGACTTTGACGACGTTCGGGTTGAAGATGTCGGCCGGGTCGTGGATGGGGTGGGCAGCGGTGGCGATGGCGCAGTCGGGGTGATCGCGCAGGTGCGCGGCCACGTTGTCGATCAGCGTCGGTGCGATCAGCGGTTCGTCGCCTTGCACGTTGACGACGATGGCGTCATCGGGCAGGCCCAGCACGGTGGCCACTTCGGCGAGGCGGTCGGTGCCGGAGGCGTGGTCGGCGCGCGTGAGCACGGCTTCCACGTGATGCTGCATGCAGGCGTCGGCGACCGACGCGGCATCGGTGGCGACCACCACGCGTGCGGCCGACGATTGATGCGCGCGTTCAGCCACGCGCACCACCATCGGCTTGCCGTCGATATCGGCCAGCGGTTTGTTGGGCAGCCGCGTGGACGCCAGCCGCGCGGGAATGACAGCGATGAACGGCGCGTGCGACATGGCGGCGACCTTCGTATCAGGCCGGGTCGACCGGCGTGCCTTCCACGGTCTGGCGCGCTTCGTCAGCCAGCATGACCGGGATGCCGTCGCGGATCGGGTAGGCCAGCTTGTCGACGTGGCAGATCAGTTCATTGTTGGCGCGGTCGTGTTGCAGCGTGCCCTTGCACAACGGGCAGACGAGGATTTCCAGCAGGCGATTGTCCATGGCGGTAGAGGCTCCGTGGCGGCCGCTCAAAAGGTAGGGCGGCGCGCCGGTACAGCGGAAGGGTGGCGTTATTGTGCGCTTGCCTTGAGCGTTGCGCGATCGGCCAGGGCGCGCACGCGCTGGCAGACCTGTTCGACCAGCGCCGCGTCGACCACCGGTGTGGTCGGCACCACCCAGATGCGCGGGTCGTCGAGATGGCCGCATTTTACGGCATCCTTTTCGGTGATCAGGATGACTTCGGCGTGGCTGTCGGTGAAGGGGCTGTTGGCGAAATCGTAGTGATCGGGCAACGGCAGCGTGCTCGGCTTGAGGCCGGCGGCGCGCAGCGATGCGAAGAATCGCTCGGGGTTGCCGATGCCGGCCGCGGCCAGCAATTGCCCGCCTTCGATGCGCACGAACTGGGCGAGCGGGCGACGCAGCGCCGGGTCGGCCAGGTTGTAGGTGTCCTGCAGCTCGAGGTGCATGCCGAAGACGTCCGGGCGGTCGGGCGTGGCGCGGTAGTTCGGGTCGTTGATGAGCGTGGCGTCACGGCGGCGCGTCATCGGCTCGCGCAACGGGCCGGCGGGCAGCAGGAAGCCGTTGCCGCCCATGCGCGTGTCGAACACGATGATTTCGATATCGCGGCGCAGGCGGTAGTGCTGCAGGCCGTCGTCGCAGACGATCACGTTGCAGCCCGGGTGCGAGGCCAGCAGCGTCTGCGCGCACAGCACGCGATCGGGGAAGACCCACACCGGCAGATCGGTGGCGCGTGCGATGAGCAGTGGTTCATCGCCGACGTCTTCTGCGCGGGAGTGTTCGCGCACAGGGCGCGGATGCTTCAGTTGCGCACCGTAGCCGCGCGAGACGATGCCCGGCCGCAGGCCGGCTTCAGCCAGCGCCGACGCCAGCGCAATCACGGCGGGCGTCTTGCCGGCTCCGCCCACCGTCACGTTGCCGATCACCACCACCGGCATCGGCAGTTGCACCGAGCGCAGCACGCCCGTGCGGAACAGCAGCCGGCGCAGGGCGCTCACCCCACCAAACAGCCACGACAGCGGCCACATCACCCACGCAAACCAGCCACGTTGCTGCCATTGGCGGGTGACGAAGCTGGCGAGACGGTGCTGGGCGACGGGCATGCGTGATGGTGGTTGAGAAGCGATCTCTTAGCGGGCGTTGCCGGTTTGCGTGGCGAAGGTCAGGTGCGAGAGACCGGCCACACGTGCGGCTTCCATGACATTCACCACCGCCTGGTGCGCGGCCTGCGCATCGGCGTTGACGATGACGATGGGCTCAGGGCCGCCGGCCTTGCCTGCGGCATTGCGCAGGGCGTCGGCCAGGCTGGTGACATCGCGCGTGTCGAGCACTTGCTTGTCGACAGAGTAGACGCCGTTGGCAGTGACGGACACGACGATCTGACCTGGGCGCTCGGTGGCCTTTTCGGCCTCGGCGGTGGGTAGGTTGACCTTCAGTTCGGTGTAACGGGAATACGTGGTCGTGATCATCAGGAAGATGAGGATCACGAGCAGCACGTCGATCAGCGGGATCAGGTTGATCTCCGGCTCTTCGCGGGCACGGCGCGGGCGGAAGCGCATGGCTGTTTCCAGTAGGGCGTTGCCCGGATCAGCCGCGCCGCGGCGGCAGGATCGCGTCGAGGTACGTGGTGGAGAGATGCTCCAGCTCGACCACGTAGTTATCGACCACGCCACGGAAGTAGCGCCAGAAGATCAGTGTGGGGATGGCCACCACCAGGCCCAGCGCCGTGTTGTACAGCGCGACCGAGATGCCGTGCGCCAGCGCCTGCGGGTTTGTGCCCGCGGCGGTCTGGCTGCCGAAGATCTCGATCATGCCGACCACCGTGCCGAACAGGCCCATCAGGGGCGCCACCGAAGCGATCGTGCCGAGCGCGTTCAGATAGCGCTCCAGGCGGTGGGCAACATTCTGGCCGGCTTCTTCCACCACTTCCTTGGCGGCATCGCGCGTGGTGTTCGGATGCAGCACCACGTGGCGCAGCGCAGCTGCCAGCAGCCGGCCCAGCGGCGAGCCCTGTTCCAGCGTGTTCACCACTTCTGGGGTGGCGCGGCGCTGATGCGCGACGGCCAGCGCCTCGTCATACACCTTGGGCGGAATGATCTTCTTGCGTTGCAAGGCGACGAAGCGTTCGATGATGAGCGCGAGTGCGAGCACCGAGGCGATCAATAGCGGCCAGATCGGCCAGCCGGCGGCTTGAATGATGGAAAACACTGGACAACCCGTTTTGTCGTTGTGGAAGGAGTGTGATTCTGTTCTGGTTTGCTGCTTGTGCCGTCCGCGTCCCCGAACGCTGTCCGTTGCGGCAAAAACAGGCAGCACTCTAGCGCGTCGGACCTGCCACGGCAACACGATGGCGTGGCATCGCGACATGCGCAGACAATGGTCAACGCGTTGTCACGAAAGATGCTGGCCGCACAATCCACAGCCGCGCGGGACAGTCTTGTGGACGGGTTGTGGACATTGCCCGAACAAGCAAACTAAGTGCTTGATGCGAAAGGGAGTTCGGGGCCGTGCTTAAAAAATATGCAAACGGCATTTTTGTGGTCAATTCATGAACAAGCGCTGTCGGATCCGGTAAAACGGCGAGTAATCCCCACCGCTGCGGGACAGTTGTGTGGATGGGTTGTGGACATTGCCTCAACAAGTACGTTAAGTGCTTGATCTAAAAGGAAGTCCAATGGCGTGCTCAAAAATGAGGCAACCGGGGTTTCGGCGTGGATCTGGAGAAAAACGAGGGCGCGCCTCGAAAAAGCGCGAGGAAATCCACACCCACACGGGACAGTCTTGTGGACGGGCTGTGGACATTGCCCGGACAAGCACCTTAAGTGACTGATTCAAAAGGGTGTTCGAGGCGTCGCTTAAAAATTGTGCAGCGGGGTTTCACCCGAAAAAATTGGGATGTGCGGCCCGAACGTGTGAGAATCGACGGCCGATTTATCCACTGCCCAGGCGTCACACCACGGTTTTCCAGCGCCGCTGTGGATAACTTTGTGAACATCCTTGGGGCGCCTGCGCTAAATGCTTGACGCAGAACGAAATTACTTGCGCTGCTGAAATTTTGACATGAATGGATTTTTCATAAAAATCAAGGGGTTGCGTCAAAATGCAGAGAGCGAGTCACCCGGCCTCTGTCAAGCTTGACAACCACGTTATGCTGTGGACAGGTAGCCCGCTCAGCGTCTATTGCCTCCCCTATTCAAGGTAGAAGTCGCCCCAAAGCCTCATTGTTTTGCGCTCCTCGCACCACTTATGACCCCGCCGCCGTCTTCCCGCCGCCCATTTTGGATGGATGCCACCGCACCCACGCCCGCATCCCCCCCTGAGATGTCGGCCGCACCAGCCGCTGCGTCTGCACCGGGTCGGGGCTCGCAGGACGTGCTCACCGTCAGCGACGTCAACCGCCGCATTGCGGGGCTGCTTGAACGCAACTTTCCGCTGGGTTGGGTGCGGGGCGAGATTTCCAACTTCACGCGCGCGGCTAGCGGACATTGGTATTTCTCACTCAAGGATGCGGGCGCGCAGATCCGCTGCGTGATGTTCAAGGGTCGCAACCAGTACGCCGATTTCACCCCCTGCGAAGGCGAGGCCGTCGAAGTGCGCGCGCTGGTCACGCTGTACGAAGCGCGCGGCGAATTGCAATTGAGCGTTGAAGCCATCCGCCGGGCTGGCCTGGGCAATCTGTACGAGGCTTTCCTGCGGCTGAAGGCCGCGCTGGAGGCGCAAGGCTTGTTCGAAGCCGACCGCAAACGCCCCTTGCCGCGGCATCCGCGTGCGATTGGCGTGGTGACGTCGCTGCAGGCGGCGGCCTTGCGCGACGTGCTGACCACGCTGCGCCGGCGCGCTCCGCATGTGCCGGTGGTGGTCTATCCCGTGCCGGTGCAGGGCGCCGGTGCGTCAGAGCGCATCGCTGCCATGCTGGAGCGGGTCAATGCCAGGGCAGAGGTCGACGTGGTCATCCTGTGTCGGGGCGGCGGCAGCATTGAAGACCTATGGGCCTTCAACGAAGAGCCGGTGGCGCGCGCGGTGGCCGCATCGGACATTCCCATCGTGGCGGGCGTCGGGCATGAAACAGATGTGACCATCGTCGACTTTGTGGCCGACGTGCGGGCACCCACGCCCACCGCGGCCGCCGAACTCGTCAGCCCCGACCGTGCCCGCATGCTGCGCGATGTGGGGCGCGACTGGGATGCGCTCTCCGCACAGTTCCGCCGCCAGCTCGATCGCCGCGCGCAGACCGTCGATTGGCTCGCGCGCCGCCTGCGCAGCCCGCAGGCGCAGATGCGCGAACGCCGCACGCAACTCGCCCATCTGGAGGGCCGTCTGCGTTTTGCCCTCACCGGCCGCGTGCAGCGCGCGGAACATCTCCGACGTCTGCTGACGATGCGCGTGGCCGCGGCCCGCCCCGACGCCACGCGAGAGCGCACGCGCCTGCAGCAAGCCGAAGCGACGCTGGCACGCGTCATGCGAGACAGGCTGGCCCGCGCGCAGGAGCGTCTGGCCCGTCAGCACAGCGGGCTGGAACTGCTGGCGCCGCAGCGCACGCTGGAGCGTGGTTATGCGGTGCTGCTCGATGCCAAGGGCCACGCCATTCGCGATCCGAACGCACTGCATGCCCGGGCGCGCATCGAGGCCCGGCTGGCGTTAGGCACGGCCGATATCGAAATCGCCCGGGTGCAACCGAAGCTCGAACTGTGACCGGCGCATGACCTGATAGCGGCAACGATCGCGATTCCGCACGCGTTTAGCGGGTATTCCGACTATTTGGCATGCGGTTTGCGCCGGTTTTGCAAGTCTCCTACAATCGTCGCTCCCAACCTGTACAACCCACAGAAGGCAAGAACAATGGAACACACGCTCCCCCCGCTGCCGTACGCCCAAGACGCTCTGGCGCCGCACATCTCCAAGGAAACGCTGGAGTTCCACTACGGCAAGCACCACCAGACCTACGTCACGAACTTGAACAACCTGATCAAGGGCACCGAGTTCGAGAACCTGAGCCTCGAAGACATCGTCAAGAAGTCCTCGGGTGGCGTGTTCAACAACGCCGCACAGGTCTGGAACCACACGTTCTACTGGAACGGCCTGAAGCCGCAAGGCGGTGGCGCACCGACCGGCGCGCTGGCTGACGCCATCAACGCCAAGTGGGGCAGCTTCGACAAGTTCAAGGAAGAGTTCACCAAGACGGCCATCGGCACGTTCGGTTCGGGCTGGGCCTGGCTGGTGAAGAAGGCCGACGGCTCGCTGGATCTGGTGTCGACCTCGAACGCCGCCACGCCGCTGACGACCGACGCGAAGCCGCTGCTGACCTGCGACGTGTGGGAACACGCCTACTACATCGACTACCGCAACGCCCGTCCGAAGTACGTCGAGGCGTTCTGGAACCTGGTCAACTGGGACTTCGTTGCCAAGAACTTCGCCTAAGACGAATCGCTCCGGCGATCCAGAAAGAACCTCCGCACAAGCGGAGGTTTTTTTATGCGCGCACGCTGCCGAGCATGTCGTGCAATTCGTGGCTCATCATCGCCAGAAAGACGACCAGGCCGATGTAATACACCGTGTAGGTCAGGCGAGATTCGTTCGAGATGCTGTAATACGCGCGGTTTTCCGGCGCATGCGGGTCGTAGCGCCACGCCTTCATCAACTGCGGCACGGCCAGCACAGCGATCAGGATCAGGATCGGACTCGGCCGCCAGACGAACAGCGCCACCAGCACCGGCACGCCCAGAAACCAGATGCGCGGCGACAGCACCGCCGTAATCCGTCCACCGTCAAACGGTGAGAGCGGGATCAGGTTGAACAGGTTGAGGAAGCAGCCGGCGTAGGCCAGCGCAAGCAGCAACTGGCTGTCGATGTAGCGTGCGAGCCCGTAGCAGAGCATCGCGCCCACCGTGCCGGCGACGGGCCCGGCCAAGCCGATATGGGCCTCGGTTTCCACATCCATCGGCTGCTCTTTCAGGTCGATCCATGCGCCCACGAACGGGATGAAGGTGGGCGCCCCCACCGCCAGCCCGCGTTGGCGTGCCGCCATGAAGTGGCCCATCTCGTGGATGAACAGCAGCACCACGAAGCCCACCGCATAGCGCCAGCCGAACACGAAGGCATAGGCGGCCACCGACAGCAGCATCGTGCCGCCGGTGGTCAGCAGCTTGCCGAACTTCAGCCCTGAAAACAGCAGGATCAGCAGCTTGGCCACGGCTTATGCGCTCGGCTTGCGCTTGAAGAACTTGGCGATGGCGGCGCCAAAGCCTGCCACCGCCAGGATCGCCACCTTGGCGAACTTCGCCAGGAACGCGGCGATCACCGCGAACAGGCCCAGCTTCTTGGCGGCGATGCCACCGACCAGCGCGGCCAGGCCGTACTCGGCCACCTTGTCGGTCTTCGCGTTGAAATCGGTGTAGCGCTTGCCGTCTTTGAAATCGAGATCGGCGAGCAGCTTTTGCACGGCGGGTTTGTCGGCGTCGACGTGGTTGCGGCCGGTGATCAGGTTCAGGCTGATGTAGCCGTCGCGGCCCAGGGCGTAGGTGTTGTAGTTGACCGCGCCGGGGTCATCAGCGGGCTGGCCCTTGGAGCGTGCAGCCATCGACCAGATGAGGCGGTGCGTGGCGGCGTCATAGTGCGGACGCTCGACCCAGCCCTGGATTTCCAGTGCGGGGATGCCGCGCTTCTCGCGCTCTTCGTTGGCGGCGGCGGTGCCTTCCTTGAGCGATTTGTACAGATCGTCGACGTTCCAGTCGCGGGCGTCGTCATCCTTGATGTAGCCCGAGGCTTCGTACTTGGCGACGACCATCCATTCGTCATCGTCGCTGGTGGGCATGATCAGGCCGAGCATGTCGGGGTTGTTGCTGTTGCCCATGGCGTGCATGAGCTGCCCGGCAGCCGGCTGCGGGATGAACACCTCGTCCTTGCCGATCTTGAGCGTGGCTTGGTCACGCAGTTCGATCGAAGTGGGGCCGACCTTCGCAGCGGCCTTGGCGGCGGCCCAGGCCTGCTTCATTTCCTGTTGCGGATCGCTGGCCTGTTGCGCGTGGGCTGCCGTAGCACCCATCGCTCCCATCGCACCCAGCACCGCCGCGCAGGCGAGCGCGCCCGCCCAGGCGCGCAGCGCGCCTTGAAACCCCTTTCCCATGTGCTTCTCCCGAAGATTTTCTTGTGTGTTGATTGGCTCGATTCTTCTGACGCTTTGGCAGCCGCTAGGCGGTCTGCAAGCTGGGCCGAAGCATAGCGGGAGCAGGGAGTTGAGCTGTTAATGGGCGTTAATGAAGCCGTGTGGATTACGGTTGAAGGCCCATCTGCCGCAGCAGCGTCTGGTTGTCTTCCAGATGCCAGTTTTCGGCGATCTTGCCGTCGGCAATCCGGTACAGGTCGAAGGCCTGGAAGTCGATCGGTTGGTTCTGCCCGTGCGTGCGGCCGAACTCTCCGGTGAAGTGTCCGCGAAAGCGCAGGTGAACCGAAACGCGGTCGCCGGCAACGACCATGTCTTCAATCTCCACGCGCATGTCGGGCACCGCTGTGCGGAACGCCTTGGATGCATCGAGCGGGCCTTGCGTGCCCTGCACGCGTCCGGCGGGCAATGTGCGGTCGACAAACGCGGGCGACAGGGCCTGCGTGGCATAGCGCGCATCGCCGGTATGCCAGAAGGTGGCGTAGCGACGTGCGGCCAGCACGGCGGCTGCAGCCTGCGGCGTGTCGGGCGCGGCGACGTGGTCCGCGCGAATGAGATCAGCATCGGACGTTGACGCAATGGCTGCCGGTGCCATTGCGAGGGCGGACAGCGTCAGCACGGCGGCGGCGAGCAGGGCGGGGCGGATAAGCATGGTGGACTCCGTTGGTGGTGAAGCGCTGCACTGTAGATTTCCAATCGCAGACGATAAAGGGCTTGTGAGTCGATCTGGTTTCAATCCAGATTTGATGATCGATCGCCATGTCGGTCGTCCGCGCGAACGCAATCCAGCGCACGTGATAGTCGGTATCGCGCGCCGAGCTGCGTTCAAATGGTCCGCGCCGCGCCAGGTTTTTCTAGACTGGCCTCTCATCGAACAGACACATAAAAAACAAGGGAGGGGACGGTGGATCTGAGCCATATCCTGTCGCGCACGGAGCGCGGCACGCAGGAGCTGCAAACGCGCAGCGGGCACGTCACGCATCGGCAGCGGGCGATCCTGCTGCTGGTCAATGGCGAGCGTTGCGCGGCGGACATCCTGGCGCAGTTGAGCAGCGCCGGCCCCGATATTGAAGACCGCGCCGAAGACCTCGCGCGCCTGATGGCCGACGGCCATGTCGCAAGCCGCGCGCCCATCAAGACCGCGCCCAAGCCGGTGCAGGCTGCGCCGTTTGCGCCGCGCCACGTGCGGCAGGCCTCGATTGCCGACTGGCGCCTGAGCCAGGCCGGCGCCTTCTCGGCTTTGCAGCGCTATCTCGCCGAAGGTCCGGAAGCGCCCATCGACTTTCTCAACGGCCTGGCCGCACCGCTTTACGCCGCGCTGACGACATGCCGCAGCGAGGCATCCGCCCACGCCGTCGTCGCGTTTCTGGAAGCGCGATTGGACGAAGGCGCCGGAAATGTGACCGATGCGTCCTAGGTGTAAATACCGAATTCGCAATGTATTCCCGTCCCATGGGAATGTTGAATTGATGAATTGAGAAAATCGTCGCATTCTCCGTCGCAACATCACTCGACGGAGTTTCGCGATGACCGAGCCCGGCTTGGCCGCTTCGCCAGCACAACCCGCTGCCGCCACGAGCGGCTCGGACCGCGTGCTGATGGTGCTCGCCACCATCGCGCGCCACGGCCGCCCGGTTGCCGCGCGCGAGCTGGTCGAACTGACCGGCCTGCCGCAGAGCACGCTGTACCGCCAGGTGGCGATGCTCAAGCGCTGGGGCTTCGTGCTGGAATCGGCCGGCACCTATGCTCCGGGCCCGATCAGCCTGCAGCTCGCGCTCGGTTTCGACCACGCCTCGCATCTGGTGCAGGAGGCGCGCATCGGCATGGCCAAACTTGTGGCCGAGTCGGGCGAATCGGTGGGGCTGGTCGTGGCCGTAAAGGACCAGGCCGTCTGCCTGGAGATGGTCGAGAGCCAGCAGTCGCTGCGCTGCTCGTTCGAAAAAGGGCGTGGCGTGCCGCTGCTGGCCGGCGCCTCTGCCAAGTCGTTGCTCGCCTTCATGCCGCCCGCAGCGGCGCGCGCCATCCTCGCCGATCTGCTGGCTATCGATGCCGACACCCAGGCGCAACTGCAAGCTGAACTCACAGACATTCGCGCCGCGGGCTATGCGCTGTCCGAGGGCGAGGTCGACCCCGGCGTCTGGGGCGTGAGCGTGCCGGTGTTCCGGCTGCCCGGCCACGCGCTCGGCTCCATTACGTTGATGGCGCCCGCAACGCGCGTGCGCGGCAAGGAGCACCGCCTGATTGATATGACCGTTGCAGCGGCTGCGTCCATTTCTGCGCGATTGCAGGACCTCTGAATTTTCGATTTTTCCGGTTCTTTTTTTCTCACCCCACATGCATCACACAAGGAGACCACTCATGGGGAATCGTCGTCACTTCATGCATTCGATGCTGGCTTGTGCCGTGGCGTTGTCCGCTGCGGCGTCTTTCGCAACCGCTGCGCACGCTGCTGGGGAGCCGCTGCGCGTCGCCACCGACGCGACGTTCGCGCCGATGGAGTTTGTCGAAAACGGCAAGCGCACCGGCTTTGATGTGGACCTGATCGACGCGCTGGCCCGCACCATGGGCCGTCCGGTCGAGTGGACCGACATCGACTTCAAGGGACTCGTGCCGGGTCTGATCTCGCGCCGCTTCGACGTGGCCATCTCGGGCATCTACATCACGGAAGAGCGCAAGAAGGTGGTCGACTTCACCGTGCCGTACTACCACGGCGGCCTGGTCGCGCTGGTCAAGCAAGGCAACACGGCCATCAAGACGCCGGCTGACCTGAATGGTAAGAAGGTGAGCGTGCAGGTGGGTACCAAGTCGGTCAACTACCTGCGCGAGAACTACCCGAAGGTCGAGCGCGTGGAAGTCGAGAAGAACAACGAGATGTTCAACCTCGTTGAGATCGGCCGCGCCGATGCCGCAGTTACGGGCCGCCCCGCTGCCGCGTACTACGTGAAGGCACGCCCTGGTCTGCGTCTGGTTGAGCCGGCGCTCACCACCGAGGAATACGGCATCGCCGTGCGCCGTGATCAGCCTGAACTGACCAAGGCATTGAACGCCGCGCTGGAGAAGATCAAGGCCGACGGCACGTACGACCAGATCGTCAAGAAGTGGTTTGGCGCCGCTGCCAAGTAACGACCGACGGACACGCTGATGGAACTGGATTTCTCTCCTGTCTGGGCCGGTTGGACGGACATCCTGCGCGGTGCGCTCGTCACGGTTGAGGTGACGGCCGCCGCGCTGGTGCTCGGCTGCGTGCTCGGCTTGCTGATCGGCATCGGGCGGCTGAACCCGCGCCGCCGATTCATCTACGGCATCTGCACGGTGTACGTGACGTTCATCCGCGGCACGCCGCTGCTGGTGCAGCTCTTCCTGCTGTTCTTCGGGCTGCCGCAGTTCGACATTCTGCTGCCGGCGTTTGTGTGCGGCGTGCTGGGGCTGGGCGTGTATTCGGGCGCCTACGTGTCGGAAATCGTGCGCGGTGCGATTCAGTCAGTGGATCGCGGGCAGATGGAGGCGGCACGCTCGATCGGCATGTCGTCGGCGCAGTCGATGCGCGCAATCATCCTGCCGCAGGCCGTGGTGCGGATGATTCCGCCGCTGGGCAACGAGTTCATCGCCCTGATCAAGAACTCGGCGCTGGTGTCGCTGCTCACGATCCACGACCTGATGCACGAAGGGCAGAAGATCATCAGCGTGTCGTATCGCTCGCTGGAGGTGTATCTGGCGATTGCGCTGGTGTATCTGGTGCTGACCAGCGCCGCGAGCTATCTGCTGCATCGGCTTGAACGCAACATCCGTGCAGGAGGCATGGTGCAATGAACATGACGAATGCGAACCTGCAAACGCTCAAATCCGCGCTGGATGTGCCCATGATCCAGATCCGCGGCCTCACCAAATCGTATGGCGATCACACCGTGCTCAAGGGCATCGACTTTGATGTCGACGCCTCGCAGGTGGTGGTCGTTATCGGCCCCAGCGGCTCGGGGAAGAGCACGTTCCTGCGCTGCTGTAACGGGTTGGAGACAGCCGAAGGCGGCACCATCGACATCTGCGGCAAGCGGCTGATCGACAACGGCAAGTTGCTGCCCGATGGCGAGTTGAATCAATTGCGGCAGCAGGTCGGCATGGTGTTCCAGTCGTTCAATCTGTTCCCGCATCTTTCGGTGCTGCACAACGTCACGGTTGGCCCGCGCATGCTGAGCGGCAAGTCGAAGCACGAAGCGGAAGCCGAAGCGCGCGAACTGCTGCAGAAAGTGGGCCTGGCACACAAGGCCGACGCGATGCCTGCCAGCCTTTCGGGTGGACAGAAGCAGCGCGTGGCCATTGCCCGCGCTCTGGCGATGCGGCCCAAGGTGATGCTGTTTGACGAGCCGACGTCTGCGCTTGACCCGGAACTCGTTGGTGAAGTGCTGCAGGTAATGAAGGTGCTCGCCAAGGAAGGCATGACGATGCTGGTCGTCACGCACGAGATGGGTTTCGCGCGCGAAGTGGCCGACGTGGTGGTGGTGATGGACGGCGGCGGCATCGTCGAAGCCGGGCCGCCGTCGGTCATCTTTGGTGAGCCCAAGGAAGCGCGAACGCGTTCGTTCCTGCAGGCGGTGCTGACACGCGCATGACGACGACGTTCGATGCTTCCATCTGGCAGGGGCGTGACGACACAGGCGAACGCGGTGACGTGACGCGCCTGTTCCAGGTCGTGCAGTCCGCCTATGCGATGACGTTGTCTGGTGTGCCTGCGCTGGTAGGGTTTGCGTGCGATGCGGGCGTCGTGCGCAACCACGGCCGCGCCGGTGCTGCACAGGGCCCGCGCGAAATCCGACGTGCGTTGGCCAACGTGCCCGCGCATGGCCAGTCGGTGCTTGCGGATGCGGGCGATGTCACGTGTGACGACGGGGATCTGGAAGGCGCGCAAGCCGAACTCGGCGAAACCGTGTGCGAACTACTCGAAGCCGGCGCGCGACCGGTCGTGCTTGGTGGTGGCCACGAGGTTGCCTTCGGCACCTATCAGGGCCTGCGTCGGCATTGGCAGAAACAAGGCTGGCAGGGGCGTCTGGCCATTGTCAACTTCGATGCGCATTTCGACCTGCGCACGAGCCGCCCCGGCAACTCTGGCACGCCGTTCGACCAGATCGCCGAAGACTGCGCCGCACACGGCATCGACCTGACGTATTGCTGCCTGGGTGTGAGCCGCCTGTCGAACACGCCCGCGCTGTTTGATCGCGCCGATGCGCTGCACGCGCACTACGTGGAAGACACCGACGTGCAGGAGCGCCACCTCGATGCGCGCATGGCCGATCTCGATGCATGGCTGGCAGATGCCGATCATGTCTACCTGACCATCGACATGGATGTGCTGGCCGCCGCCATTGCGCCTGGCGTGTCCGCGCCTGCGGCATACGGCATCACGCTGACTGTGCTCGAAGCCCTCGTGCAGCATGTCTGCGCCACCGGCAAGGTACGCGTGGCGGACATCGCCGAGACCAACCCCGAGTACGACCAGGACCGCCGCACAGTGCGCGTTGCGGCGCGTCTTGCGTATCACTTGTTGCGCCGTTCATGAAACTGATTCCTGCAGACGCAATGCGCCGCATGCCGTGGAAGAACGGTGGTGGTGTCACGACCGAAATCGCCATCGCGCCAGCTGGCGCCACGCTCGACAATTTCGACTGGCGCGTGAGCACCGCGCAGGTGGATGCGGCCGGGCCGTTCTCGCGCTTTGTCGGCGTTGACCGATCGCTGGCCGTGATTGCGGGCGGCCGGCTGACGATGCATCGCGCTGACGCCGAAGCCGTGATGCTTGCGCCTGGCGAAGCGCCCGCGCGCTTTCCCGGCGAAGCGAATGTGCATGCCACGCTCGACGCGCCGCTGTCGGATTTCAACGTGATGACGCGGCGCGACGCCTGGGCACATCACGCCGAAGCGATTGCCCTGGCAGCCGGCGAGCGTCGCTCGCTGCCGCGCTTGCATCGGGGGATGCAATGGCTGGTGTATTGCGTGCACGGCCTGTTATCGATCGGCGCCGACGATGTACCGCGGGGCGCCGCTGCATGGCTCGATGCAGAGGGCGATCCAGACACGGTTGTCGCGCGTGTCGGTTCGGTCGGTTATCTGGTGGCCTTGTGGCCGGTCGGCTGACGTTGCGCCAGATCAAACGCACCAAAAGAAAAGGGACCCCGTAGGGTCCCTTGCAAGTCTCCCGGCCCGGCATGCATGCCAGGCTCGGCAGAAGACTATTACTTCTTCTTGTTCACGGCGTCCTTGAAGCCCTTGCCAGCCGTGAACTTCACGGTCTTGGTTGCCGGAATCTTGATGGCTTCGCCGGTGCGCGGGTTGCGGCCCGTGCGTGCTGCACGCTTGCCCGACGAGAACGAACCGAAGCCAACCAGCGTGATGGTGCCGCCCTTGGCGACGGTCTTCTTGATGTTTTCCAGCGCGGAGTTCAGCGCGCGCTCGGCGGCGGCGTTGCTCAGTTCAGCGTCTTTCGCAATGGCGGCTACGAGTTCGGATTTGGTCGTCATGTCAGTTCCCCACTTCAGGTTTGTTGGACAGCGTTGTACTGCGACCCGTTTTATATCACCGTTGCGAAGGGTTGCACATCCCCTAACTGCAAGGGTTTGCGGGCCGTTGCTTGCAGCCGACACTTGCCCCGTATGGGTTTGCGGGCGGGCATCCGGGAAACACCTGATATCGACACGGTTTGTTTGCATTTCCGCCAGCGTTCTTCAGGCCAGGAACGCACCGAAAGCGCGCAGTCGGCGCGGCAGCGAACCGGTTCGCCAGACGCCGTACACTGTCTTCTGGCGCCTGTGCCAACTTCATGGAGAACATCATGTCGAGTGCGCAAATGCCTGTCGGACAAGGCTTCGCGGTCGGCGGCGAAGCGCCGGAGCAACCGCGCGGACCGGCCGTTCTGGTGGCCGGCGCCAACGGGCTGGTGGGACATGCGGTGGTGCGTCGTCTCGTCGCGCAGCCCTGGGCGGGCAGCGTGACCGCGCTTGTACGGCGGCGTGGGGCCTTGACAGCAGGGCAGGCGACGCCCGGTCGATTGCGCGAATGCGTGGTCGATTTCGAGCATCTGGATGCGCCCGAAACGCAGTCTGCGTTTGCCGCCGATATCGTCATCTGCGCGCTTGGCACGACGATCCGGCAGGCCGGCTCGCAGGCGGCATTCCGTCGCGTTGATGTCGAGTATCCGGTTGAACTGGCGCGGCGCGCGTTTGCCGCTGGCGCGCATCATTTTCTGCTGGTGAGCGCGTTGGGCGCCGATGCGCGCTCCCGTGTTTTTTACAACCGCTGCAAGGGCGAGGTGGAGGCGGAAATCCTGTCGATCGGCTTTCCGTCCGTGACGGTGGTTCGGCCTTCGCTGCTGCTCGGCACGCGCACAGAATTTCGACTTGGTGAACGCATTGCGCAAGGCTTGTCGCGCGCAATCGGATGGACGATTCCGAAGACATGGCGACCGGTCTCGGCGGAATCGGTGGCGGCAGCGCTGGTCATGGCGGCGCGCGTGGATGCGCCGGGTGTGCGTGTGTTGGAGAACGCAGCCTTGCTGGCCGCAAAAGACGAACGGCCGGTGGGGTGATCCACCGGCCGTTTTTCGCTCGTGCTTCGCGTGGGAGCTATTTCAAGCGATTACTTTTCGATCGGCTTGCCCGTGCGGTCGTGCATCAGTGACAGCGCAAACACGCTGATGATCGCTGCGACCATCACGTAGTACGACGGTGCCAGCTTGCTCCCGGAACTGGCAATCAACCACGTCACGATCAGCGGAGCAAAACCACCGAAGATCGTGACCGCCAGGTTGTATGAAATCGACAGGCCGGTAGAGCGCACCGCCGTCGGAAACTGCTCGGCCAGCACGGCCGGTGCCGGGCCCGTGAACGCCGCCAGCAACACACCCAGGATCACCTGCACCTGCAGCAGCGTCTGCACCGTCGGGTTGACGTTGAGCCAGTGGAAGAGCGGATACGCCGCAGCTGCAATGACGAGTGCCACCGTGCCCAGCATGCGCTTGCGCCCGATGCGGTCGGACAGCGTGCCCATCAGCGGGCACAGCACGAAGATGATCGCGCCGCAAAGCGCCGTTGACTGGAAGGTCGCGCCAAGCGGCAGGCCGAGCTGTTGCTTCGCGTACGTCGGCATGTAGAACACCAGTGTGTAGGTGCAGACGGTCCAGAGAATCGTCACGCCCAGGCCGCCGAGCACTTCGCGCGGATGATCGCGCAGCACTTGCGACAGCGGTGCCAGACGCGACTCTTTCGCGGCCTTTGCCTTCTGCGCTTCGAACGCGGGTGGCTCGTGCAGGTGCGAGCGGATGTACATGCCGACCGGCCCGATCAGCAAGCCGAACAGGAACGGAATGCGCCAGCCCCACGCATCGATCTGCTCGGGCGACAGACCATTCGTGACGATCGCGCCCATGGCGGCACCCAGGATGAACGAGATGCCCTGGCTCGCTTGCTGCCAGCTCGCGAAGTAGCCGCGCCTTTCGTCCGGCGCATACTCGATCAGGAACGCCGTGGCGCCACCGACTTCACCGCCGGCCGAGAAGCCCTGGATGAGCCGCGCAATCACGATAAGGATGGGTGCGCCGATGCCGATTTGCGCGTACGTCGGCGCGAGGCCGATGATGGCGGTGCCGATTGCCATCATCATGATGGTGAGCGTCAGTGCAGCTTTGCGACCCACGCGGTCGGCGTAGATGCCGAGCACCACGGCGCCGACCGGGCGCATGAAGAACCCCACGCCGAACGTGGCGACCGTCAGCATGAACGAGGTGAAGTCGTTGCCGGTGGGAAAGAACAGCTTGGCGATGATGACCGCGAAGAAGCTGTAGACCGTAAAGTCGAACCATTCGAGGCCGTTGCCGATGGTGGCGGCGATGATGGCCTTGCGTCGGGTGGCCGCAGAGATGGCCGGTGCTGGTGCCCGATCGCCCTGAGTGGGCGCTGCCGTGGCTTGCATGGATGTGTCCTCCAGTGTTTTATGGGCATCGCCTGCTCGATCTCTCCCCAGTGCGGGCGGCGAAGCGGTCATGGTAAGTGATCCGGCAGCGATTCGCTGCAGCGCTATAGGAAGACTGTGGAATTGAGGCGGCCAAACACTGTCGAACGCATATGCACATGCATCCAACGGAGCACATCATGAACCGCACGCCGCAACCGGGCCATCGTTTTGCCGCCATCCTGCCGGGCGCGGTGGCCGCGTGCGCAGCCATCTTGCTGGGCGGCTGCGTGGTCGCACCGTATTACGACGCTTATGGCAACCCAATCGCGCCTGCAGCCGTGGCGCCTGCGCCGGTGGCAGCCTATCCGTCGTATCCGTACGATCCCTATTACTACTACGGGCCGGCTTATTATCCTGCGCCGGTTTACCCGGCGCCGGTCTTCGGCAGTGTGTGGATTGGCGGGGGTGGCTGCTGGGGCTGCCATCGCGGCTGGGGTGGTCGGGGATGGGGCGGACGCGGCTGGGGGCATCGTCACTGAATCGTCATCTTGACGTGACGAAGACGCACATCCGGTGCGGCTGAACGCCAGTTCCGCCGTCAGTTCAATACGCGTGATTGCGTAACGGAATCTGTTGCATCGCGACATACAATCCATCGCTCTTAAAAGAAAAGCATGCGAGGAGATTGTCGATGTCCGTCATCATCGTGCTGGCTGCGCTGGCATTTCTGATGTTCGCCGCGTATCGCGGCTACAGCGTCATCCTGTTTGCACCGCTGGCTGCCCTGGGCGCGGTGCTTCTGACTGACCCATCGGCTGTGGCGCCGGTGTTCTCCGGCATCTTCATGGAGAAGATGGTCGGCTTCGTCAAACTGTATTTCCCGGTATTCCTGCTTGGTGCTGTCTTCGGCAAGGTCATCGAGCTGTCGGGCTTTTCGCGCTCGATCGTCGCGTCGGTCATCCGCGTGGTGGGGGCCAAGCGGGCGATGCTTTCCATCGTGCTGGTGTGTGCGCTGCTGACGTACGGCGGCGTGTCGCTCTTCGTGGTGGTGTTTGCGGTGTACCCGTTTGCAGCGGAGATGTTCCGCCAGGGCAATATCCCCAAGCGCCTGATCCCGGGCACGATCGCGCTGGGCGCTTTTTCGTTCACGATGGATTCATTGCCGGGCACGCCGCAGATCCAGAACATCATCCCGACCACGTTCTTCCACACCACGTCGTGGGCTGCGCCGTGGCTGGGTACCATCGGCGCGCTGTTCATCATCGTGGTCGGCATGTCGTATCTGGAATGGCGCCGCCGCGCAGCCCTGCGCAATGGCCAAGGCTACGACCACGGGCTCACCAAGCTGGTGAACGAGCCCGAGACCGCCGAGACCGGCACGCTCGCGCATCCGCTCGTCGCGTTGTTGCCGCTGGTGCTGGTGGGCGTGATGAACCTGCTGTTCACGCGCTGGATCCCGACGTGGTACGGCAAGATCGTCACCGTTGCGTTGCCCGGCTTGCCCAAGCCGCTGACGGTTGAAGCCGACAAGCTGACCGCGATCTGGGCCGTGGAAGCGGCGCTGTTGATCGGCATCATCGTGGTGCTCGTGTTTGGTTTCCGCGCCGTGAAGGGCCGCTTTGCCGAAGGCAGCAAGGCGGCGGTGTCGGGCGCGCTGCTGGCCGCGATGAACACCGCTTCGGAATACGGTTTCGGTGGCGTGATTGCTGCGCTGCCGGGCTTCCTGGTGCTGGCCGATGGCCTGCGCGCGATCCCGAATCCACTGGTCAATGAAGCCGTGACGGTGAGCACGCTTGCGGGCATCACGGGCTCGGCGTCGGGCGGCATGAGCATTGCGCTGGCGGCAATGGCCGATCAGTTTGTGCAGGCCGCGCAGGCGACGGGCATTCCGATGGAAGTTCTGCACCGCGTGGCGGCGATGGCGTCGGGCGGTATGGACACGCTGCCGCACAATGGCGCCGTCATCACGCTGCTCGCCGTGACGGGCCTCACGCACCGCGAGGCGTATCGCGATGTGTTCTGCGTGACGATCATCAAGACGCTGGCCGTGTTCTTCGTGATTGCCGTGTTCTACGCCACCGGCATCGTCTGACGCAGTTATCGCCGCAATGAAAAAAGCCGACGCATAACCGTCGGCTTTTTTCATGGGCAGATAGCGTTATTGCATGCTGCCGGCAGCTTCAGACCGGCGTTCTCGACAAACGCGCTGGGCTTCACCCACCAGCGAATCGCACTGGTTGGCGCGATGTGACCAGAATGCGCGGTCTGAGGACGATTCGGCGGTCGTCTTGCCCTTGCCATGGCGGTGCGTGACGTGCTTGTCGACCCACTTGTCGGTCTTCACATGCGCACGATGGACTTTCTGCTTGAGCGTGCCAGGCGTGGCTTCGGGTTGCGCGCCAGTGGCATTGTTGTGATAGCCGGGGTTGGCAGCGGCATCGGCGTTGCGCTGAACCTGGGTGCGCGGTCCTTCCATTTGGCTGTCGACGCCCGTCACTGCGCTGTGATCCTTTTGCTGGGCCTGCGCGGGCGCCGCGCCGATCCACGCGCAGGCGGCCACGGCGATCGCCGCAGCCAGACTCGACATCTTGCGTGCTTGCATGCTCGTTCTCCTTGTTGTGAAACGGGGCGAACTCCACGACACGCATTCGGCGTGCCATCTTGCGCGTCCCGAACGTCACAATAGGAAAGCGGCAACCCGGCAGACAGTAGACATTCACTGAACCGTCTGTCGGACAAACGCTGTCAAGCCAACCTCAGATGCTGCACTCAGGCGCGCATGAACAGCCAAACCGTCAGGATGATCCCGACGATGACGACGAAGCCGCGCAGCACTTTTTCCGGCAGCCGGTGCAGCAGCCACGCGCCGGCAAATCCGCCCGCGATGCCGCCAATGCCCAGCGCCACCACGGCCGCCCAGTTGACCTGCGGCGAGAACGCAAACACTGCCACGGCGGATGCATTCATCGTCATGGCGAGCACGTTCTTGGTCGCGCCCGCCATGCGCACCTGCTGGCCGGCCACAGTCAGCGCCGCGAGCATCAGGAAGCCGATTCCGCCGCCGAAGTAGCCGCCGTAAATGGCAATTGCAAACTGTGCGGTCGCCAGCGCGGTGGTCGACATGCCGGATGCCGCGTGCAGCGGTTTGCGGCGAAAACTGCCCCACGCAAACACGCTCGTCGCAAACAGCACGAGATACGGCACCAGCCTGGCAAAGAACGATGGCGGTGTCGCCAGCAGCAACAGCGCGCCGAGCACGCCGCCCACCAGACTGATGACAATGAGCTGCTTGAGCGAGAGGTGATGTTCGCCAGCGTCGACGCCGCCAGCCAGTTTGCGCCCCGCAATCGACGAGGTGATCTGACTGGGGAACAGCGCGATCGTCGATGTCATGTTGGCGCCCAGCGGGTTGAGCCCCGCCAGCAGCAAGGCCGGAAACGTGATGAACGACCCGCCGCCCGCCAGGGCATTTTGGGCGCCGGCATAAACGCCGGCCGCAGCGACGAGCAGGGCAGTGGAAAACGGAAGCGTGGTCATAAGCGGGGCGTGTAAGGCGGCTGGAATGACCGCGATGGTAATGGAAGGCCCACGCGCGCGCTCGTCAGCGGAGCGGGGCGTCGCTGCCGTGTCGGCGCAGCCACCATTCGGCCACCTCAAACGCGCCCTGCACGAGCAGCGCCAGCACCGCCGCCGGGATGGCGCCTGCAAGCAGCGTTGCGCTGTCGTTGAGGGCGAGCCCCGTGGCGATGCGCTCGCCATAGCCGCCGGCGCCGATGAACGCGGCGATGGTCGCCGTGCCGACGCTGATGACCGCGGCGGTTTTGACGCCGGCCAGGATGACCGGCAGCGCCAGCGGCAGATCCACCACGCGCGTGCGTTGCGACGGTGTGAACCCCAGCGCCAAGGCCGCATCGCGCAGGCCATCGGGCACCTGCTCCAGCCCGACGATGGTGTTGCGCACGATGGGCAGCAGCGCATAGACCGCCAGCGCAATCAGCGCCGGCACCACGCCAATCGACCCGACGATCGGGATGAGCATCGCGAGCAAGGCCAACGACGGAATCGTCTGCAGCACGCCCACGACGGCAAGGATCGGCTGCTTGATCCGGCGACGCGCGGCCATGAGGCCCAGCGGCACGCCCAGCAGCACGGCAACGCCCGTCGAAATACCCACCAGCATCAGATGTCGTTGCGTGAGCCGTCCGAGGCCGTCCGTCAGCCGGGTGAGGAATGCATGAGCCGGCGTTGCGGCCGGCGTACTGCCATGCCCAGCGAGAAACTGCCGCGCGGCTTCCGAGAACGACTGGCCTTCGAGTTCAACCGCCGCGTTCATCGCCACCATGTCGTCGCGCTGGATGCGCCCAGCGAGGGCGCTGATGGCCTGCCATTGGGCCGGGTGTCGATGCGCAACGTCGGCGCGGTACAGCAGCACGGCGTCGTAGCGCGGGAAGACGTGCGCAGGGTCGTCGAGCACACGCAGATGTTCGCGCCGGATCTTCGCGTCGGTGGAGTAGATGTCGATCACGTCGACCTGCCTGGCGCGCAGCGCGTCGTAGGCGACGCCGTGGTCGAGGCCCGTCGGGTGTTGCGGCAGCTTGTAGTGCTGAGCAATGGCCGGCCAGCCGTCGGCGCGGCCGAGAAATTCGTGCGATAGGCCAAGCCGTAGCGCTGGGTGCGTCGCCAGATCGGCCAGCGTGCGGATGTGCTCGCGTTCGGCATCGGCGTCGCGCATGGCAAGCGCGTAGGTGTCTTCAAAGCCGAGAGGCACGCCGGCCGCCAGGCCCATCGGCGCCAGGCCACGGTTCACGTCGGCCAGCAGCGCGGCCTGATCGGGGTTGGCAGCTTGGTCTGCGGGTAAGTGGAGGATTTCGGCGGCGATGGTGCCGAGGTAATCCGGATAGACGTCGATGCTGCCGTTCCTGAGCGCGGCGAAGACGATGGCGGTGTTGCCCAGGCCCGGGACGTGCTCGGCAGGGCCGCGTGGGTTTGCGGTCTGCGTGAGGATCTCGCCCAGCACGTACGACTCGGTGAAGCGTTTGGAGCCGATCCGCAGTGATGGTTCAGCGAAGGCCGATGCGCTGCACGTCAGCCAGCCCAGCGCAAGCCATGCCAGCAAGCGCCACAGGAGGGAACTACGGATCAGTCGCCGTGTATCCAAAGTTCGTTGAGGTCGGTCAGGCCCCAGTCGCGGGGTTCTTCTCGTGAGACGATCTGGTCGCCAGTCTGCGCCAGATCGATGAGTTCGGGCGCAATCCGCGTGCCCGACGATATTGAGAAGAATACCTTGACCGTGGGCGTGAGCAGCGCTCCCGGCGCATGCTGCACGACCACTGCCAGCCGGCCCGAACGCAGCCGGACCAGCGAGCCCACCGGATAGATGCCTACGCTTTTGACAAAGGCGTTGAACACCATCGGGTCGAAATGGTTGCCGCGCCATTCGACCATGCGCTGCACAGCGTAGGCGGCTTCCCACGCTTTCTTGTACGGGCGGTCGGACGTGACCGCGTCGTATACATCGCAGATGGCGCCCATGCGCGCAAACAGCGAGATGCCCTCGCCCGCGAGCTTGTGCGGATAACCGGTGCCGTCCATGCGCTCGTGATGGTGCAGGCAAACGTCGAGCGCGATGTCGCGCATGCTGCTGTCGCCGGCCAGGATGTCGTGTCCTGCCTGCGGGTGGACGATCACGTGACGGAATTCAGCATCGGTCAGCGCGCCGGGCTTGTTCAACACCTCGGGCGGAATCGCGATCTTGCCGATGTCATGCAGCAGGCCGGCCAGGCCCGCATCGCGGACTTCGTCATCGGACAGCCCCAGCTGGCGGCCCAGCGACACCATCAGCGCGCATACCGCTACGGAATGCAGGAACGTGTAGCGGTCTTTCGCTTTCAGGCGCACCAGGCTTGTCAGCGCGCTCGGGTGGCGGTCGACGGAGCCCGAAATGGCTTCCACCAACGGCAGTGCGTCGCGCGCTTCGATCGTGCGGCCCATGCGCGCGTCGGCAAACATGGCCTGCACGGCCACCTCGGCTTTGCAGATGAGGCGAGCGGCGTGGCGCATTTCTTCCGCATACGTGATCGGGCGGGGCGCGATATTGGCGTCAGCCGAGCAGGAAGGCGGTGCCGGAACTTCAGGCGCAGCAGGCGCTGCATTGGCGGCGGCCACGTCGGTGCCGCGCGTGGTGTCGATCCACACCTCGCGCACGCCGCTGGCACGCAGGCGCTGCAATTGGGTGGCGTCTTCCACGCGAAAACGGGCCCGCCAGAACGGGTGGTCCAGCCACGAGCCGACAAATTCGTCGAGGTACATGCCCACCCGCAGGTGTTCGATGGCGATGCGCTTGCGCATGTTGATGTTCAGAGATCAGTCCGTGGCGAAGCACGTTTTTTGCGCAACGGGTTCAAGGAAAGGCTGCCCGCCAATGGATGCATTCTCTTTTATCGGACGTGCGGCCGCGGCCTTGAGGGGGAAAAGTCCGGGCTCGCCATGTGAACTCTGCAGGTGTAGCCGAAAAAAAAGCGGCCACAAAGGCCGCTTCAGTAAGCCGGTACCGGCGCCAACGAGGGCTCCGGCATCGGGGAGGGAGAGTGATACGGGTGATGCGAACAGCGGATGGACGACTTATTGACCGTCGCTGAACGGGTCAGCCTTGCCGACCAGGGCGCCATCGGTGTACGGATCGGCCTTGCGCAGCGCGCCATCGGTGTACGGGTCAGCCTTGCGCACAGCGCCGTCGGTGTAGACGTCAGCCTTGCGGGCGCCGTCGGTATACGGATCAGCCTTGGTCACGGCTTGGCCGTTGGTGTACGGGTCTTTGCTTTGCACGCCGGCAGCGAAAGCGGGAATAGCGGCAACAGCGATCAGCGAGGCGAGAATCAGGTTCTTGGTCTTCATGATGGACTCCACAACAGGGGGGGTGAGCATTGCCGCAAGGCAGTTTCGCTGCGGTGCGGTAACGCGATGGCATAAGCTTAGTCGTTGCTCGGAGGGTAAAAAAGCAGTTCTATTAAACTCTTTGTTCAAAAAATGAGAACAATTGTGACCCTTCAAGCACCGCAATCTGCACATAAGTCATTGAATTGCAATGAAAATGTGAGATGCGGGATAACCCTTAATGCGAAGGTGTGACGGCTGGCGCGGGAAAAAATTCCTGCGCTGAAGTTCCTGATTGTTGCGTCGCATTACAGACATGGGGATTCCCCTCCCCTCGACCCTCCAATGTGGCGGCTAAACATTCGGCGTGGATGGTCGTTGATGCAGGTACGGGCGGCGTTTTCCGCCCCTTGCAGCAGGAAGGCCATCATGTCCATCACCACCGCTTCCATCGCCCGTTTTGAGATCGACGGCGTCGCTTATCAGGCGAGGCTGTTTGCCATGCCGTTCCATGTGCCGGAAAACGGCCGCGTGCGCGCACATGCGATCGGGCGTCCGGACATGCCGTTCAGCGGTGTGCACGTCCTGGCCAACTGGCTGAAAGAGCGCGTGCTGCCCGAAGGCGTGGGTTTGGTGATGGCCGATCGCCTGTTCTCGCACGGCGCGGTGGAGCAGTGGTCGGGCGCCGACGGCGCGCGTGCGGCCAAGGTGCTGTCGCAAGTGGCGCTCGGCAGCAAGAGCAGCCACCGCCTGTGGCGCAATACCGTGGCGGGTGGTTTCCGCGACGAGACCGCGTTTTTCCTGGGCGCTGCTTTTGTGAAGACCGATGCCTCGGTCGACGACATCCGCCTGCTGGGCGACCTGATTCCGGCGGCTGAATGGTCCAGCGTGGCCGATGCCGCCTCGACCATGATGGGCCTGCATCTGTATCGCCCTGACGAGCCTGAAACGCTGGTCAATTGCGCGCTGCTGGCGCCGTCCTGGACGGAATCCGCTGTGGAACGCGCCGACGGCTATCGCGCACTCACGCTGCTGCATTCCTTTACCGAAGACGACGAGGTCATCCACGTCGACATCGAACTGCTGCCGCCGGGCCAGGTGGTGCTGCAAGTGGAATCCTGCTCGACGCGTTTTTCGGCGCGCTTCAACCCGGCGCTCCTGGGCCGCGACATGACCGACGCGCTGCTGCGCGACGCGCTGGCCTTGCAACACGGCGATCCGGCCAACCTCCACTGAGCTTGCCAGCGGCTTTCGCCTGAGCGCTGCGCGACGCTGCAAGGCGCGCACTTCCACGGCATCATCTCGGCTTCCTGTTTTCGAAGCGCCGCCGCCCGACTGGCTCGCGGCGCATTCGCATGCCTGCCTTTGCCGTCATCCTCTTCACGCTGACGCTCGATGCCATGGGCGTCGGGCTGATTCTGCCCATCCTGCCGAGCCTGCTGCGCGAGCTGGACCATACGGGCGATATTGCATTCGAATTCGGCCTGCTCATTGCGGCGTATGCGGCGATGCAATTTGTGTTTGCGCCGATTCTGGGCGCGCTGGCCGACCGTTTCGGGCGCCGGCCGGTGCTGCTGCTGTCGTTGGCGGGGGCTGCGGTCGATTACCTCGTCATGGCACTGTCGCCGCACGCGTGGGTGCTGTACGTCGGCCGCGTGGTGGCGGGCATTACCGGGGCCAACTATGCGGTGGCGACAGCGTACGTCGCCGACATCACAGCGCCGGCCGATCGCGCGCGCCGTTACGGGCTGATGAACGCGTGCTTCGGCCTGGGATTCATCGCTGGGCCGGCGTTGGGCGGGCTGCTGGGCGACTGGTGGCTGCGCGCGCCGTTCCTGCTGGCGGCGGCGCTCAATGGCGTCAATTTCCTGGTTGCCTGCTTCGCATTGCCGGAGTCGCGCCGCGCCGACCGTGCGCCATTTGCGTGGCGCGCGCTGCTGCCGGTGCAGTCGCTACGCCGCGTCGCACGTGTGCCGACGCTGTTGCCGTTGCTGGCTGTGCTGGCGATCATCGAAATCGTCGGCCAGATTCCGCAAACGCTGTGGGTCATTCACGGCGAGGCGCACTTCGGTTGGGACACGCGCGCCGCTGGTTTGTCATTGGCGGCTTACGGGCTGATGCATGCGCTGGCGCAGGCGTTCCTGACCGGGCCGATTTCCCGCGCGCTGGGCGAGCGCCGCGCCGTGGTGCTGAGTGTGATGATGGATGTGGCCGGGTTTGCGGCCATGGCCTGGATCAGCGCCGGCTGGATGGTCTACCCGACCATGGTGGTGCTGTGCATGGCCGAGATTGGCATGCCGGCGCTGCAGGCCATGCTCTCGCGCCAGGTCGGTGACCATGAGCAGGGCGAGTTGCAGGGCGCGCTGGCCAGCCTCGCCAGTGTGGCCGCCATGATCGGCCCGCTGGCGGCCACAGCGGTGTATGCGATGACCGCGCCGGTGTGGCCCGGCACGGTCTGGCTGCTCGGCGCGCTGCTTAACGGCGTGTGCCTCGTGCTGCTGATGGGCGGCGCTGCCAGGCGCGCCGCACGGGCATAGCACGGCTCACGCCGCTTACTTGGCCGGTGTATTCCACGGATACGCCAGCCACGCATCAAAGCGCTTGGCGAATTCACCGCTCTCGGCGGTCTGCCGCAGCCACTGGTCGACGAAATTCTTGAACACCACGTCGCGCGGCAGCAGGTAAGCCTTCTCAGAGAAATCGAACGGCGCTTCGGGGTGCACGGCGCACAGCTCCGGGTGCAGCTTCTGCTGCAGCTTGGTTTCCACCGCGTCGGTCATCATCAGGTCTGCGCGGCCAGCGACGATCTCGTTGAAGATCGTCACGTTGTCCGGATACACGCGAATCTGCGCCTGCTTCAGATGCTCGCGCGCGAATTTCTCGTTGGTGCCGCCCGGGTTGACCACCGCGCGCACATTGGGCTGGTCGATCTGCGCCAGCGTCTGGTATTTCGACTGGTTCTCGCAGCGCGTGATTGGCGTCTTGCCGTCGCGCTGATACGGGATCGAATAGAACGCCTTCTTTTGTCGTTCCAGCGTGACCGACACCCCGCTCATGGCGATGTCGTAGCGGTCGGCCGCAAAGTCCTGCATCAGCGTCGACCACGTGGTCGGCACGATTTCCAGCTTCACGCCGAGTGCTTTGGCCAGGCGCTCGCCCATTTCGACGTCCAGGCCGATAAAGCGGCCATCGGCGGGGTTCTTGTAAGTAAACGGCTTGTAGTCGCCAGTGGTGCCGACGCGCAGCGTCCCACGCGCGACGATTTCGTCGAGACGGTTGGTGGCCGGGGTGGCGGGCGTGGTTTGCGCCAGGGCGGGTGCCGCGGCGCAGGCGCACAGCAGCAGGGCGCTCGTGCGGATGAAACGGTTCAACATGGAATCCCCTCCGGAAAAATCAAAAGCGCGGCCGCTTCGGCAGCCAAGACGGGCCGCGCCCATATCAACGCCGGCTTACTGGCCCGACGCCTTGTTCCATTGCAGCGCATTGAGTACCGCCAGCGACATCGCCGTCACCCCCGTCTTGATGGACGGCTCCGGCACGGGCGCGAACAGTGGCGAATGATTGGTCGGCAGCGGCTTGGCGCCCGGCTTGAGCGAGGCAAAGAACGTCTGCGGATCATTCACGCCGATGAAGAAGAACATTGACGGGATGCCCGCGTCAACAAACGCCGAGAAATCTTCGCTAGCCGTGATGGGCGGCACGCGCAGCACGCGGTCGTTGCCAAAGGCGGTCTTGAACATCGCCTCGGTGCGCGCAACCACGGTCGGGTCGTTGTTGACCGCCTTGCCGCCCTCGGTGATCTTGATCTCGGCGTCCGGCGCACCCGACATCTCCGTGACGGCCTTGGCCGTGCGGCGGATGCCGTCGAGCATCTTCTGACGCACCGCGGGCTTGTATGAGCGAATCGTGCCGCGCAGCAGAACGCTGTCGGGGATGATGTTCTCGGCGCTGCCGCCCTGGATGGCCCCGATGCTCACCACGCCAAATTCCTGCGGATCTTTCTCTCGGCTGATTACGCTTTGCAGATCGACCACGAAGCGCGCCGCCATCATCACCGGATCGATAGTCTTGTCGGGTGCAGAGCCATGGCCGCCGCGGCCTTTGAACGTAATCTCCAGCCCGTCGGAGTTGGACGTGATCGGACCGCTGTTGAAGACGATCGAACCGTAGGGCCCCGGGCCCGTGTGCAGCGCAAACGCATAGTCAGGCTTGGGAAAGCGCTTGAAGAAGCCGTCGTCGATCATGCTCTGCGCGCCTGTCACGGTTTCCTCGGCAGGTTGCGCGACGAACACCAGCGTGCCGTGCCAGCGGTCCTTGAGCGAGACCAACGTCTTGGCCGTGCCGACCCACGACGCCATGTGTACGTCGTGCCCGCAGCTATGCGCCACGCCCACGTCTTCGCCGCGCCATTTCGTATGGACGTGGCTTGCGTAGGGCAGACCGGTTTTCTCCTCCATCGGCAGTGCGTCGAGTTCAGTACGCACCAGGATCGTCGGGCCCGCCCCATTGCGATAGACCGCGACCACGCCGGTCTTGCCCACGTGCTCCGTCACGTCGAAGCCGATCTTGCGCATCTGCGCTGCGAGCGTGGCCGCAGTGCGCGTTTCCTGGAACGCCAGTTCCGGATGCGCGTGGATGTCTTTGTAGAGCAGGTCGAGTTGACCGTATTCGGCATTGACCGCGGCATCCACCGCCGGTTTGATCTGCGCCACGTCGATCCCGCCGGCCGTGGCGCCCGCAGCCTGTGCAGGCGTGGATGACGTGCCGCCAGGGCTGAACGGAATCTGCGCGAACGTCGGCAAGGCTGCACTGGCCAGCAGCCAAGCAACTGCGGTGCGTTTCAACCGGATGGGGGGCGTGATCATCGATGTCTCCTGTCGTAGTGGCGGCGCCAACAAAGTCGTTGCTTCGTCAATCGATTCGATTATGCAACGCGATTCACGGCATGTGCACCCGGGGGCATCCCGAGGTCGATCATTCGCGTTGGGTGGAACACGCTCAGGGGCGAGCGCCACGCTTGGCACTCGGTAGGCGCTTTCCTAGACTGGGTCAGGTGTGCTGTTCCAGTGAATCGAACATCGAAACGCGGATGAATCCGACGACGTTTTGTCTACAGCTAGCGTTTCGCGATGCCCCGCCCGGGGAGACGGCGATTCGTGCGGCGCTCGAGGCCGCGCAGCGCGTGCTTGAACGCAGTGGTGTGTCGCCGCGCGAGGCGTTCGCGGCCTACCAGGCCTTCGCCAGCGGGGCAGGAAGCCCCGATACGCTCGCGCTGACATTTGCCCGCGCCGAGGCTGAGGCCATGGATACGCTGGCCGCGCACGGCTACGCCCGCTATGGCACGGTCAGCCTGGCCGCGCTCTAAGTTTGTTGGGGCGCCAGCCTCGCGCTTCAGCTCAGACTTCGGCAGTCTTGCCGCCCAGCCGCCGTGCCGTTTCGGACACATGGCGGTGGATGCGCGCGAGGAAATCGATCTCGGCGGCGCGTGTCGGCGAATGCCCAAGTGCCTGTGACAGATGCGTCGCCACGAATGAAGACTGCGGCGCCAGCATGCTGATCAGTCGCAGCAACTCGCGGCGCGCCTGGCTGGCGTCGTAGCCGAGGTGATCGGCCAGGGCGAGCAGGGCGTCCTGGTCGATGGCCTCATAGCGCGCTTGTGCGTCCGGCGCCAGTTCATCGGCATTCCATTCGTTGGCGTAAACCGCCGCGCAGAAGAGGTGGTCGTGCGCCGCAAGACGGACGCCGTCCGCACCGATGTGGAAATGCAGTGTGCCGGCCGATGCATTGCGCCCGCCGATCAGCAGGCAGAACACCATCCAGCGGAACAGCGCGGCCGTAGCGGAAGCCGGGTCTGCGCACAGGCCCGCACATTGCGCGACCTGCTCGACGGTAATCGGAAGGAAGCGGTGTTTGGGTGAGAGCCCCAGCAGCTGCACTGCCGAGACGACATAGCGCGCCTGCACCAGCGCCGTATCGTCGCTCTTGCAGCGCAGGGTGCGATCAAGGCGCTGCACCACGGCGGCTGTTTCGGGAAACTGGCGCAGACCGATGAACGGCGTGTCCAGCCCGATGCTGCGGCCCAATAGCGTCGCCCAGCAGTGGTTGATGGTGGCGTACGGCAGGTGCGCGCCTTCGCCCAGATCCAGCCGCACGAAGTGGCTCGATTGAGCGGCATTGGCCGGTGCGGAAAACCGGCCGAGCCACATCGATACCGGCAGGCCGTTTGAGGACAGAAAGGGCAGGCTGATTTCTTCGGACGTCGCGGCAGTGTCGGTGCCGTAGCGCGCGCGAGGTTCGGCCACATGCAGCGGCGTGCTGCGGGGTGGCCGCCCGACGGTTTGCTGGAACTGCAGCACGAGATCGCGCTCGGACAGCCCGTCTGCGCGGCCGCTGCATGGTTTGAGGCCGGCGGGCACCAGGGCCAGCGGGCCATCCAGATGCGGCGCCGCTTGCGCGAGATGCTCCAGCGCGGTGGCGGCGGCCTTGGGCGTGTTGCGTGCCGGTTCAGGCAGCAGGTACTCGAAAAAGTAGCGTACCGGCTGGGCTTTTGCCGTGTCGGCGATATTGCCGGCGGTGCGTGGCAGGTGCGGGCTCAGATCAAAGCCCTGCGACGAAGCCTGCCAGCGAGAATCGTATTCGAACGCCCAACCGCTGCGGCCGCACGATAGCTGACCGATCAGATGCTTATTCAGGTAGACGTCCAGCATGCGCGTATCCAACGTATTTGATGGAGCGTGCTTAGTCGGCTGTGCAGCGGAGAACCCGCCGGCAATTGGGAATTTGGCTGCTTTGCAGCAAATATGCCATTCCCTTGCACGCCCCTCATCGACCGATGGCGAGCATAACAAAGAAAATCTGCGCAACGCGCACGGAAATCCGATTTCGATGATGCAAGTTTCTCAAATCGGATTATCGGATCATTAAGATCGAGTGCGCGCTGGTCGATGTTTCAGCTGTCTACTTCAGTTTTGCAGATTTTTTAAATCGAGCTGGAGAGTCAATGCTGACGCCATTGAATAAATTTCACAGGGGCCAGCACGACAGGGTATTCATTACAAATCGACGATTTATCGCAGCGGTGCCAACGCTTTGTCGCGCGGCAGGAATCGGCGGGAAATTCCTTCGCAATGTGAGGGCGCAGAAGGCATAACCGCATTGCTTATGAAATCAGCCACGGATTTAAGCGCCGGCTTCAATGGGTTTTGATCGATCCGGGCAGTGCCCCGACCACCGGGGCACGATCAACGCGGCTACTCAACGACCGGAACGCAGAAGCGGATCCTCATCCTTTGCCACGGTCGCCGCATTTGCATGGGCTTTTTTCCCGGGTGCGAACACACCGGTCGACAGCGACGTGCCGAGCAGGATGACCGCGCAGCCGATCACCATGTTGAGCGTCAACTGCTCGCCCAGGAACAGGATGCCCCACAGCACGCCGAACACCGGGATCAGGAAGGTGACCGACACTGCGCGCGTCGGCCCTACGTGCGCGACAAGGCGGAAGAAGAGGATATAGGCGACGCCCGTGCATGCGATGCCCAAGGCGATGACGTGCAACCACACGCTGCCGGTGGGCGTCTGCGCGGGCCACAACCAGTAGGCCAGCGGTGCAAGCACGATGGTGGCGGCCAATTGGCTGCCGGTCGCCACGGCCAGCGGCGGCACGCCGGTCAGGAAGCGCTTGGTGTAGCTGCTGGCCACGCCGTACAGCACGGTGGCCGACAGCGCTGCGGCTACCGCCACGCCGCCTTGTTTTGCGTCGATGACAGACGATCCGCCCACCAACACGATGACGCCGATAAAGCCGATCGCCAATCCAAGCACGCGCAGCGACGACATCCGCTCGCCCAGCCAGGTGAAAGCGACGATGGCCGCAAACAAGGGGGCCGCCGCATTGAGCACCGAGGTGAAGCCCGCCGTGAGCGTGAGTTCGGCATAGGCGAACAGGCAGAACGGGATGGCCGAATTCAGCACGCCCACGGCCAGCAGATGCGGCCAGTGCGTGCGCAGCGCGCCCATGCCGCCGCGCAAGGTGAGCATTGGGACGAGAAAGCACGAAGCAATCGCCACGCGCAGCGCAATGAGCGCAACCGGCCCGAAAGGCGGCGCTGCCACACGCATGAACAGGAAGGAGCCGCCCCATAGGGCTGCCAGGGTGAGGAGTTCGAGCACGTCGGAGCGGCGCATGAAGGGGTCTCGTTATCGTTGTTGGGGTGCTGTGCGCGCATTGTCCGCGTGATTTGAGTTTTATGCAGGTAGCAGTGCCAGCGTGCCTTGGCGGTCGTCGTCGGCCATGGGCAGACGTTCGCCAACCTGCGCGGGATGTCCTTCGAGCCGCAGCAGCGCGGCCTTGCGCGGCAAGCCGCCGGCATAGCCCGTGAGCGCGCCATCCGCGCCGACCACACGGTGGCACGGGATGGCGATCGAGATCGGGTTGCGGCCCACGGCCGTGCCCACCGCGCGCGCATGTTCGCGCGTGAGCCCCAGGCGCGCGGTGATCTGCCCGTACGTGGTGCGACTGCCGAATGCGATGTCGCACAGCAGGCGCCAGACGTCTTGCTGAAACGGCGTGCCCTGGGGAGCCATCGGCAGATCGAAGTCATGCAGCTTGCCGTCAAAGTACGCGGTGAACTGCGCCTGTGCCTCGCGGATGACTGGCACCTCCGCGCCGGGCGACATGCGCGCGGCCTGCACGGGAATCGTCTTCTGGCCGGGAAAGAACGCGCCGGTCAGGTGGGTGTCGGTCGCGGTCAACAGCAGATCGCCGAGCGGGCAGGCAAAGGTGTGGCGGTACATGGCGGTCGGTCAATGCGAAGCGGGTTGGGTGAGCGCATCCTCGCGGTGCCAGAGATGCATGGCGGCATACGCGCGCCACGGCGCCCACGGTTCTGCGCGCTCGACCATGGCACGGCGCGTAGGAAGCGCGCCGTCTTCGTTGGCGAGGCGCTTGCGCAGGACGTAATCGCCCAGGGGAAATGCGTTCGGCCAGCCCAGCGCGCGCATGGCGACGTATTGCGCTGTCCATTCGCCGACACCAGGCAGCGCTTGCAAGGCAGCCAGCGTGGGCGCGAGCGGCACCAGGGGTTCGAGCCGCAGGCTCCCGCCGTCGATGGCGCGGGCCAGCTCGACGACGGCGGCGGCGCGGCTGGCTTGCAGACCGGTCTGCGCCGACAGCGCTTGCGCATCAATTTTTGCCAGTGCGGCAGCGCTCGGAAACGCCATCGACAGCCCTTCGCGCAATTGCGGCAACGGCACGCCATACACGGCAGTCATGCGCCCGAGAATGCGCCGCGCCTGCACCAGCGAAATGACCTGCCCGGCGATGGCACGTACGGCAATCTCAAAGCCGTCCACGGCGCCCGGCACCCGCAGGCCTGGCGTTTCGGCAGCCAGCGTGCCGAGGTGCGCGTCCACCAGATCGGGCCGGCAATCGAGGTCGAACAGCCGTCGCGCGCGGGCCAGGACGGGCGGCATGGCGTGCAGCAGGCTGGGCGACAGCGTGAGCGCCACCGCATGGCGTTGCGGCACATTGCGCGCGTGAAGCCAGCCGATGTGCCGCGCTCCGGCGTAGTCGACGGTGATCGTGCGTGCGTAACTGTCGGCGTCGACCACTTCGACGCCATCGATCGCACGGGCGCGCAAGAATTCGAGCAATGCCTGCCACGCAAACGGTGGGCGATAGCCCAGCATGAGCGTGGGGCCGTCCTCGGCGCGCGGTGCCGTCGTGCGCGAGCGCAGGCGCGTGGGCGCAAAGCCGTAGTGCTCGATAAAACCGCTGTTCAGCCTGCGCACGCTCCCGAACCCGGCCGCAAAGGCGACATCGCCGACGGCCATGGCGGTATCGGTCAGCAGTTGCTTGGCGAGCAGCAGGCGCTGCGTTTGCGCGTACTCGATCGGCGAGACATCGAACTCGGCGCGGAAGATGCGGCGCAAGTGGCGGTCGGTCACGCCCACGGCTGCGGCCAGCGCGGCAAGGTCGTGCTCTTGCAGAAAGCCTTCGTCGATCATGCGGGCGGCGGCCCGCGCGAGGCTCGACGACATCTCGGCCAAGCTGTGCCCCGGTGCCAGTTCTGGCCGGCAGCGCAGGCACGGCCGAAAGCCCGCGCGCTCCGCAGCGGCTGCCGTGGTGAAGAAGCGGCAGTTCTTTTCCAGCGGCGTGCGAACCGCGCACACGGGGCGGCAATATACGCCGGTGGATGTCACACCGACAAAGAACCAGCCGTCAAAGCGACGGTCGCGCGATTGCACGGCGTGGTAGCAGGCATTGTGGTCGAGATGCATGGTAGTGATCGGGTGACTTGGCAGCTAGTCTAGCCCTGTCGAGTCGCATGGGTTCGCCGGATTCGGACACATCCCTCGATGTCAAAAACGCGGCATCTCGGCACAATTGCGGACACAACAACACATCGGGAGATCGGCATGTCCAAGACCATCGTCATTACCGGCGGGAGCCGGGGTATCGGCCGCGCCACGGCGGTACTGTGTGGCCAACGCGGCTGGTCTGTCGCGCTGCAATATCGCGGCAACCGGCAGGCGGCGGAAGAGACGGTGGGGCTGATCGAACAGGCGGGCGGCCACGCGCTGGCGGTGCAGGGCGATGTGTCGAGCGATGAAGATGTGATCGCGCTATTCGAGGCCGCGACGGGGCGCTTTGGCGCGCTGCATGGCGTGGTCAACAACGCCGGCATCGTGGCGGAGGCTCAGGACGTGGCCGACATGACCACGCACCGGCTGCGCACGATGTTCGAGACGAATGTGCTGGGCGCCTTTCTGGTAGCGCGCGAGGCAGCGCGGCGGCTGTCGACGTCGCGCGGTGGCGTGGGCGGTTCGGTGGTGAATGTGTCGTCGGCGGCATCGCGGCTGGGGTCGCCGCACGAGTATGTCGACTACGCCGCATCAAAGGGTGCTGTCGACGCCATGACGCTGGGGTTGGCGCGTGAACTCGGGCGCGATGGCGTGCGCGTCAATGCCGTGCGCCCCGGTTTGATCGAGACCGATATTCACGCCTCAGGCGGCCAGCCCGATCGGGCGCAGCGCCTGGGCGGCGCCACGCCGATCGGCCGGCCCGGCACGCCGCAGGAAGTGGCCGAGACCATCGTCTGGCTGCTCTCCGATGCGGCGTCTTACGTGACGGGCGCGCTGCTGGATTGTTCTGGTGGGCGCTGATCGGCAATCAGGCATTCGCTCCGGAGCGGAAGGTATCGCACTGGCGAAGGTCGCCGCCATCGAAGCCCTGGCGGAACCAGTGCATGCGCTGCTCAGACGTGCCGTGCGTGAAGGCGTCGGGCGTGACGCTGCGGCCGGCGTTGCGCTGCAGCGTGTCGTCGCCGATGGCGTGCGCGGCGGTCAGCGCCTGCTCCAGGTCGCCGCGCTCCAGCAGGCCGCGCTGCTGTGCAAAGTGGCCCCACACGCCGGCCAGGCAATCGGCCTGCAGCTCCAGCTTGACCGAGAGCGCATTGGCTGCAGCCGGTGATTTGCCGGCTTGCGCGCGGTTAACCTTCTCCGACACGCCCAGCAGGTTCTGCACGTGATGGCCGACCTCGTGCGCGACGACGTACGCGGCGGCAAAGTCGCCCGGGGCGCCAAACTTGCGGCGCAGTTCATCGAAGAAGCCGAGGTCAAGGTAGACCTTGGTGTCGGCCGGGCAATAGAACGGGCCAACTGCCGAAGTGGCGTCGCCGCAGCCTGAGCGGATTCCCTGGCGGAACAGCACCAGCTTGGGCGGCTGATACGCGCGGCCGGCTTGCTTGAACAGTTGCGTCCAGGTGTCTTCGGTGTCGCCCAGCACGTGCGAAACCAATTGCTTGCTGCGGTCGTTGTCGGTCTCGCCGGTGGGTCGGGCAGGACTGTGCTGCGCGGATTGCGTCGGCGCGTTCTGCGATACCTGCATCACCATGCTGAGGATTTCCAGCGGGTTCTTGCCCATCAGCAAGCCCACGACGGCCACGATTGCGATGCCGCCGATGCCCAGCCGCATGCCGCCGCCGCCGAAGCCGCCGCCAGAGGAGGCGCGCTCATCCTCGACGTTATTGCTTTCGCGCATGTCATCCCAACGCACGATGTTCTCCTTGAGAGGCCTGTGAGGCTAGTAGGGCAGGGTCAGCCCGGGGCGTCACACCCGGTAAACTTTGCAAAGTCTACCTGCTGTGCGTACGTACGGGCATGCCGCCGCGCTGCCGAATCGTCTGTACGCAGGGCTGGTGCGAGCAACAGCAAGGGCTGGCGGCGATTTGCGGCATCGCACAAAGCCCGGCAGGAAACTTGCTAACCAAGGCTGCTCATCCTCCGTCCGGCTGTCACACAGATGACATGCGGCGGTTCCCGAATAACGTTCGGTAGCAGATGACGCTGCCGATCCATTATTTCGAGTTCTTACCATGCGCTTGCCTGCTTCAATCACTGCTCAACCACCAAACGCCGCAGAGTCGTCGCATCTGGCTGCCACCCATGTTGATCCGACCGAGGTGTCGGATGTGGAACAGGCCGACGCAGAGCGCAAGCCCTGGTGGGAGCGCGTGTCGGGGGCCGTAGTCGGCGGTGCATTCAGCAGTGTTGCAGCCGCGTTGATTGCCGTGACGGGGGCCATCTACGTTGGGATGTACCACGCGCCCTGGGTGAAGAGCCTTGCCGGCCACACGCCGACGGCCGCCCAGGCCGGTGATGCGATGAGCGTTGCCATGGCTGCCGGGCCTGCCAACGCAGCCACGCCGGCGTCGGCAGTGGCGCCTGCGCCCGCGGAAGCTGCCACGCAACCCGCATCACCCGACCGCGTTGCGGCAGCGCGTGATCGGATGGAACAACGTGTGTATTCGCAAGTGCAGCAGCCGCGCGCCCGCACGGTGGCCGAACGCGAGGCCCTGGAAGACAACGACGCGCCGGCATCTGCCAACGTGCGCCGTCATCATCGCGGCACGCGTTACACGCGCCACGGCGCGCCGTTCAATGCGGCCTGGTACAAGGGCGCCTGATCGGCCGTCGCTCTGTAGACCAGTCGCAGCGGGCAATCCGCGTCGACGTTTTCCAACGCGTGCATCGCTGCCACGAGGCGGCGGTGCAGCGATTCCGATACCGGCAGAATCGGCGCGCGCGTATCTGCGCCAATGCTTCCCTGCGCCGACAACAGTGCCTTGACCGGCGCCGGGTTTGGCTCCGCAAACAGCAGCGCAGCCAGCGGTGCCAGTGCATTGGCCAAGTGCCGGGCCTCGTCGATGCGACCCGCGCGGTGGTGCGCCACGAGTGCCACGAATAGCTCAGGCCGCAGATGCGCACCGGCCAGGATGCCGCCCGTGCCGCCATGCGCCAGGCAATCGAGCAGCGCGCCGTCATCTCCGCTCAACACATCCAGCGGCCCGCCTTGCAACGCGCCGAAATGCTCGGCCACACATTCTTTGATGGCGACGATGTTGGCTTGCTCGGCCAGCACCAGCGCGGTCTGCGGCGCGATCGAGACGCCCGCGCGCTTGGGTACGTTGTAGAGCACGACCGGGCGGGTCGTGCTGGCGGCGACTTGTGCGTAATGCCAGCGCAATCCCGCCTGTGACGGGCAGACGTAGTAAGGCGGTGGCACCAGGTAGCCCGCGCTGTTCCAACGCTCGTAGTGTCGGATTTGCGCGCAGACTTCGCGCGTATCGGCCGCGCCCACGCCTATCAGGAAGGGCGTGCGATCGTCGCAAGCGTCGGCGATGGCTTCCAGCACGGTATAGCGCTCGATTTGCGAGAGCAGCGCGGCTTCGCCCGTCGTGCCGAGTGCGACGAAACCCGACACACCGGTGCTTTGGTAATGGCGCACCAATCGACGCAGTGCGGCGGTGTCGACGCGATCGCGGTGAAACGGTGTGACCAGCGGAATCCAGATTCCCGAGAACATGGCGCGCCTCAGTGCAGCGACGCGATCGCGCGCCCGCGCGACATGCACAGCGGCGTGATGCGGCCCAGCGTGGCACAGGGCAGGCCACGCAGCAGCGCGCCAATTACCGCTTCCACATCTGCATGGGCCAGTTCCAAATCAACGGTGATTGCCTTGCGGCGAGCGTCATGCCGGACGATGTACAGCCCGAGCGTGTTGCCGAGCAGTGCATGCAACTGCCGGCGAATTGCATCCGGTGCATCGCCGGGCACCGTCACGCGCAGGCACACATATTGGCGTGCCGGCAGCGCTACCGCGCGGGGCACGGTCGCCGGCGAAGGCGGCAGCAATTGCGGAACCAGCGAAGACAGGAGCATCGATCGCGCCATGATGAGTTGGCGACGGCCCGCGTCGCCATGTCGTTGAACATGACGACACCGTATCGATTCGCTCGTAAAAAGCGTGAAAAAGGGGCGTGACGCTGCGTAAAGAAAGCGTAAATGCTCAGGCAGCGCGCACTGCCTTGCGACGACGCAGCGCGATGACCGTCAGCGAGATGCCGCTTACCGCAGCCGCGGTCAGCACGTAGTAGCTCGGCGCCAGCGTATCGCCCGTGGTGTGGATCAGCCACGTGACGATAAACGGCGCGAACCCACCGAACAGCGTGACGCCCAGGCTGTAGCCGAGCGACAGGCCAGTCGAGCGCACGCGCGTGGGAAAGATCTCCGACATCAGCGCCGGCATTGGGCCTGAATACGCGGCCTTGAAGATGCCCGACACGGCTTGCAGCGCAAGCAGCGCGCCGATGGTCGGATACGTGCGCAACAGCGCAAACATCGGATAGATCAGCAGGATCATCAGCACCGATGTGGTGAGCATGATACGGATGCGGCCAATGCGATCCGACAGCGCACCCATCACAGGCGAGAGCAAAAACTGCAGCCCGCCGTTGAGCACGACCACCGCGAACGACTGCGCCGCCGGCAAATGCAACTGCTTGACGGCGTACGTGGGCATGTAGAGCTGCAGCACATACACCGACACAGTCGATTGCGCCACCACGCCCACCGCAAGCAGCAAGTTGATCCACTGCGCTTTGAAGGAAGCTTGCGGGTCGACCGTCGTCTTCTTCTGCTCGGCAACGAACTCGGGCGTCTCGTCCAGATGGCGGCGGATGTAGAAACCCACCGGGCCGACCAGCAGGCCGAAGATGAACGGCAGCCGCCAGCCCCAGCCTTCCAGATCGGCCGGCGAGAGCGATGCCGTGAGCAGCGCCCCCAGCCCCGCCGCAAGAATGGTGGCAATGCCCTGGCTGGCGAATTGCCAGCTTGCGTAGTACCCGCGCCCGCGCGTGCTGTGCTCCACCATGAAGGCCGTGGCGCTGCCGAATTCTCCACCCACCGCAAAGCCCTGCACCAGGCGTGCAAGCAGGATGGTGATGGGCGCCACGATGCCGATCTGCTGGTAGCTCGGCATCACGGCAATCACCAACGTGCCGACAATCATCAGCAGGATCGACAGCGTGAGTGCCGCCTTGCGCCCCTTCCTGTCGGCATACATACCCAGCACGATCGCGCCCACAGGCCGCGTGATGAACGACACGCCAAAGCTGCCCACCGCAAACAGCAGCGAGACCCATTCGTCATCGGCCGGAAAGAACAGCTTGCCAATCACGGATGCAAAGAAGCCGTAGACGAGAAAGTCGTACCACTCCAGCGCATTGCCGATCGACGACGAAATGACGATGCGGCGTGCATGCGCTGCACTCGTTGTTGCGGGCCGAGCAGGCGCAGCAGTGCCTGCCGCAGAGGGGGCGGTCATGATGAGGGTTCCTTTGGTGCCGGCCGGGATCGTTTTTATGGGAACTGCAGCGCGTTGCCCGCCCGGTCCGACGGGTCAGCGCGCTGGTGCGGCGGCCTTTTTTTAGAAGCCCACCGCGTGGCCGTCGCGGCGGCTGTCGCTGGCGGCCACGTAGCCGTGGTCGGCGTCGTCCGACAGGCGCCAGATGAACTGGCCGGAGCCGAAATCCATGTACGGATCGGCCACCGATTCAAGCTTGTGCCCGCGCGCCTCCAGGGCAGCGACGGTCTTGGCGTTCATCGTGCCCTCCACGTCGAGCGTGAAATCGCGGTTGACCTTCCAGCGCGGCGCGTCGCACGCGGCCTGCGGCTGCTGTTTGTAATCGAGCATGCGCACGAGCGTCTGCAGGTGGCCTTGCGGCTGCATGTCGCCGCCCATCACGCCAAAGCTCATTTGCGGCTGGCCATCCTTGGTCAGGAACGCGGGGATGATCGTGTGGAACGGCCGCTTGCCACCTTCCACCACGTTGGCCGAGCGCGCATCCATCGAGAATCCGAAGCCACGGTTCTGCAGGCTGATGCCGGTGCCGGGCACCACCACGCCGGAACCGAAGCCCATGTAGTTGGACTGGATGAACGAGACCATCATGCCGTGCTCGTCAGCGGCCGACAGGTACACCGTGCCGCCGGCGCGCGGCATGCCGAAAGTCGGCATCTGCGCGCGGCCCATGTCGATGAGCTTCGCGCGTGCATCGAGGTACGCGTCGTCGAGCATCTGCTCGGGCGTGACCTCCATCGAGCGCGGGTCTGCCACGTATTTGTACAGATCGGCAAACGCCAGCTTCATCGCTTCGATTTGCAGATGCTGCGAATCCGCCGAGTCGACGGGCAGGGCGCCGAGGTCGAAGCGGTCGAGAATGCCCAGCGCGATGAGCGCGGCGATGCCCTGGCCATTCGGCGGAATCTCGTGCAGGTCGTAGCCGCGGTAGCGCTTGGTGATCGGCTTGACCCATTCGGGGCGATAGTCGCGCAGGTCTTGTGCGGTCATGCCGCCGCCGCATTCGCGCGAGTACGCGGCAATGCGCTCGGCGAGTTCACCTTCGTAGAAATCGCGGCCGTTGGTCTGGCCAAGGCGCCGCAGCGTGGCGGCTGCGTCGGGCAATTTGAACTTTTCGCCCACTTCCGGCGCGCGGCCGTGCGGCATGAAGGCCTGCGCGTAGCCGGGCTGGTTGTGTAGCTCGGGAATGGCCGCTGCCCATTTGTGCGCAACGATGGGCGCGATGGTGTGGCCGCGCTCGGCAATCTCGGCGGCGGGTTCCAGCACATCGGCAAATGGCAGCTTGCCGAAGCGTTCGTGCAGTGCAGCCCAGGCGGAGATGGCGCCGGGCACGGTCACCGCGTCCCAGCCGCGCATGGGGCGCTTGGGGTTGCCGTTGGCGTCTTCGCCGTACTTGTTGCGGAAGTAGTCGAGGTTCCAGGCCTGCGGCGCGGTGCCGGAGGCGTTCAGGCCGTGCAGCGCCTTGCCGTCCCACAAGATGGCGAATGCATCGCTGCCGAGACCGCACGAGACAGGCTCGACCACGGTCAGCATGGCCGCCGCCGCGATGGCCGCATCCACGGCGCTGCCGCCCGCGAGCAGCATGCGCAGTCCGGCTTGCGCGGCCAGCGGGTGAGACGTGGAGACAACGTTGCGCGCAAACAGCGGAATGCGGACGGTGGGATACGGGTTTTGCCAATCGAAGCGGTGGGACATGGGGCTTAAGCGCGAATAAGCGGGAATGTTTGACGAATGATTATTTGCGGTGCGCCGGATTTAATAAAGTTAAAATTCATTGGATACTGCTTAAGAAAAACTTGAGAATACGACGCACCCTGCCGTGAGTACCGTCCGCTTCCTCCGCACTTTTGTTGCCGTGGCACGCCATGGCTCGTTTGCCGCCGCCGCCGAGCGCGTTGCGCTGACGCAGGCCGCGGTGAGCCTGCAGATGCGTGCGCTGGAAACCGAACTGCGCCGTGACCTGTTTGACCGGTCGGGGCGCACTGTCACCCTCAACGCGCATGGTCGCGCGCTGCTGCCGCAAGCCGAGCACCTCCTGGCGCTGTACGACGCCATGCGCATCGGCGACGAGCCGCAGACGGAACTGTCCGGGGCCGTGGCGATTGGCGCGGTGGTGTCGGTGATGGGATCGTTGGCACATGCGGTGGCGGGGCTCAAGCAGGTACACAAGGGGCTGGACGTCAAGCTCATCACCGGCAAATCGGGTGAGCTGGCGGAGCAGGTGGAAGCCGGCGAGCTGGATGGCGCGCTGGTGGTCGAACACCTGGAACGCCTGCCTGCAAACCTTGCCTGGCACCCGCTCTATACCGAGCCCCTGGTGGTGGTAGCGGGCCGCCATACACGGGGTCGCGCCGAGGAAGTTCTGCGCACCCATCCGTTTTTGCGCTTCGACCGCGCGGTGCGCACCGGCGCGCTGATCGACCGTGCCCTGCGCAAGACGCACATGGCGGTCAACGAATTCATCGAAGTCAATTCAATCGAGGCGATTGTCGAGCTGGTGCGCCAGCAGGTGGGGGTGACGCTAGTGCCGCGCCTGCGCCGGGCGAGCTGGGAGAGCGATCCGGCTCTACGCGTCCTGCCCATGCCGCCGCAGACGCCCGTGCGCGCCGTCGGCATGATCGAGCGAAAAGAGCATGTGCGGCACGGTGTGATTCAGGCGGTACTCGATGCGCTCGAAACCACACTTGGCAATTCCAGCGCCTAGACTGGATGCACCAAGGCTGGCTGCGGAGGCCGCGATGGACGCATTCATTCAACGCTGGCGCGACGAATTGATCCTGCTCGCCCGCATCCTGATGATGGTGCTGTTCGTGATGTCCGGATGGGGCAAGCTGACAGGCTTCCAAGGCACGGTCGGCTACATGGCCAGCACCGGAGCGCCCATGCCGATGGTCGCTGCTGCGGTTGCCGTCGTCATGGAGTTTGGCGTGGGCATCGCCTTGCTCATTGGCCTGTGGACGCGGCCGCTGGCCCTTCTGATGGCGCTATTCGTGCTCGGCACGTCGTTCATCGCCCATTCCTACTGGGATATGCAAGGCGCCATGGAAGCCGCCAACAAGATCCAGTTCTTCAAGAACCTGAGCATCATGGGCGGTCTGTTCCTGCTGGCCGCGACAGGGCCGGGGAGATACGCGGTGCAGAAGTCGTGATGCGCGCGCTTAGCGCAACGACCGCTGTACCAACACCAGCACGGCAAACACGCCGCACGCCACCGCAAACCAGCTGAAGAGCTGCGTACCGGCCAGCAGCGTGGCTTGTCGATCAATCTCGGCGGACAAGCTAGCCAGGCGCTCGGGCGTCAGCGGGTTGGCGGCCTGCAGGTCTGCCGTGAAGCGCGTGACGTGCGCCACGATCAGCGAGCGCGATTCCGCCTGCTGCGTCTGCAGTGACACAGCCGCCAGCCCGGTGCCCACCGCGGTCGCAAACTGGCGCGCGATGTTCTTCATCTGATAGCCGTGCGCGAAGTCTTCGCGGTCGAGATCGAGGTAGGTCATCATCGCGACCTGGATCATCACCGCGCCGGGCGTGATGCCTTCCAGGACCGACACGGGGAAGAACGCATAGTCTGGCGCACCCGGCATCAGGCTTGTCGCCAGCAGCAGCGCTGCTGCGGCGTACACCGCAAAGCCAATGGCAATGAAACGGCGCTTGCGGAAGAAGAACGGCAACCAGACCGTCATGACCACGGCCACCACCGTCGACACTGCCCCGCTGATCATCAAAAAGAGCGTGGTCGTGCGGAACGTAAAGCCCAGGCCGCCTTGCGACACCGCCGGAAACAGGTACGACCAGTACCCGCTCATCAAGTAATAGATGCCGTAGAAACCGATGCCCCACAGGTAGCGGCGGCCGTTCAGGCGTGAGAGATCGAGCCACGGATCCGGGTGCGTGCGCAGGCGGTGGATGGCCAGCAGCAGCGAAGCCGCACCGCCCAGCAACAACAGCGGAATCAAAGGCGAGGCCGTCAGCCGGCTGTAGCGCAGTTCAGACAGACCCATAAGGAACGACAGCGCGCCGATGGCCATGGCACCTACGCCAACCCAATCCCACTGGCTTTCTTGGGGCGGCGCTTCATCGGGGCGGCGTGCAGCGCGTGTGCGAGGCTGATGGTGTTCGGGCGGGAGGAGGAACATCGCCACCCATGCGACGCCGGCCAGCGCCAGTTCGATCCAGAAGATCACGCGCCATTCGCTGTACTCCAGCACCTCGGCGCAGATCCACGGCGCAATCGTGGTCAGCCCGAACAGGCCGACGCTGAACATCAGCATTGGAGGAATGCGCTCATCGGGTTCGGTCGTGAGCTGCACCAGAATGCGCGATGCCGAAAACAAGCCGCCCGCGCCCAGGCCCTGGATGGTCCGACCGATGACCAGTTCGCCGATGTTGTTGGATTGGGTGCACACCACGCAGCCGATGGCGAACAGCACGATGCCCACCAGCGAATACATCCGATAGCCCACGTGCGCGGCAATGCGGCCGATGGCGAGGTTGGCGACCACGGCCGCCACGGCATACGCTGTGACGGCGTACAGATACGCCTCGGGGCTCGCGTGCACACCGCCCTGGATGTGCTGGCCCGCCACGGCGAACATCTGCGAAGAGACAAAATCGAGGCCTGTGGAGAGGCCCAACGCCAGTCCAAATGCGTGGACGCGCGCCGAAGAAAAGTGGGGAAACGCCCGCAGCGACGCGGGTTTGAGGATTTGCAGCGACATGTGCCCGAGCATAAACTTGCCCGCCAGCCGGATAAACGGCCAACTCTAGGAACACTGTCCAGTCATGCGAACAATGGAGTGGAACGACTGGGAAACCTTCTGCCGCGTGGTGGAGGCCGGCAGCTTCACCGCCGCCGCCGAGGCGCTGGGCATCCCCAAATCGACCGCCAGCGCCGCCGTATCACGGCTGGAGGCCGGGCTGGGCGTGCGGCTCATGACGCGCACCACGCGCCAGTTGCGGCTGACCGAAGCGGGCTCGCACTTCTACGACGACATCGCGCCGTTGTTCGAACGCCTGCGCGAAGTGCACGCCGACACCACCGCAGCCAGCGAAACCGTGGCCGGCACGCTGCGCATCGCCGCGCCGTACGAAGTCGGTGCGCAGCACCTGACCGAACCCGTGTGCCGCACGCTTGAGAAGTATCCGCATCTGCAAATCCAGGTGCACATCTCGTGGGAGCAGCCTGACCTGCTGGCCAGCGGCTACGACATCGTCTTTGTGATGGTCGACCAGATGCTGCCGGATTCGTCGCTCGTGGCGCGTCGCGTGGTGCTGATCCCGCGCGGTTTGTATGCGTCGCCGGCCTTGCTGGCGGAACGCCCGCCGCTCAAGACGCCCGCTGACCTTGCCGGCTGGCCGTGCCTGTCCGGCCCCGACGACGCGAGCTGGGCTTTCCGCCCCGTCGGCCAGCCCGCGGTCGAGCCCATCGAAGTCCCGATCCAGCCGCGCCTGCAGACCTTGAATGCCGAAATGCGCGCCCGCGCCGCCGTGCGTGGCCTGGGCGTGGCGCGCATGGCCCGCTCCGTGGGCGATACGGAAGTCGCGGCCGGCCGGCTCGTACGTGTGCTGCCGGATTTCGCGCTGACCGCGCTGCGCGTCTACGCGCTGATGCCCGCCCGTAAGCTGGTGCCGCGCAAGGTGCGCGTGTTTCTGGATGCGCTGGAAGCGGAGGGCGTTTCCGCCACACCCGCGCCCGCCTAGCCGAAGACCAGCGCTGGATGTCACAATCGGCGCTTCCCTATTCGGATTGTGAGGACCGGCGGCCATGCGTCTGCGCCAGATTGAAGTCTTCCGCGCCGTGATGCTGGTCGGGACCGTCAGCGAGGCCGCGCGCATGCTGAACGTGTCGCAACCCGTGGTAACGCGCGTGCTTCAGCACACCGAGCTGCAACTCGGCTTTCGCCTGTTTGACCGCACCAAGGGGCGCCTACAGCCCACCGCCGAGGCGTTCGAACTGTTCAGCGAAGTCGAGCGGCTGTATCAGGAGGTCGAGCGCGTGCGGCGCGTGTCGGCCAATTTGCGCCACAAGGGGGCGGGGCGCTTGCGTGTGGCCGCGACGCCCAGCCTCGCGCCCAGCATCCTGGCGCCTGCCGTGCGGCGTTTCTCGCAGCGGCATCCCGATACGCTGGTGCGCGTGTTCACGCATCACACGGCTGAAATTGTCCAGGGTTTGCTCTCGCAGGACATTGACGTCGGCTTTGCCTTTGCGCCGCCTGTGCATCCGGCCATCAGCACCACGCCGGTCGCGCAGGGCCGCATCCTGCTGGCCACACCGCGCGCCTGGGTCGGCGGCAAGACGGATGGCCGCGCGCTGCACAAGCTCGTTGCCGAGAAGCCTTTCATCGGATTGGAAGACCAGATATCGCTGGGCTCGCTGGTCGGGCAGACGCTGGCACGTGGCGGTCTGGCGCCGCAGTCGACGCTGGAAGTGCAGACGTATTCGTTGGCGCGTTCGCTGGTGGAGGAGTCGCTCGGCGTGACGATGCTCGATCAGTTCACAGCCGCCACCGGCAGCATGGAGCGCATCGCGCTGTTCGCGCTGGAGCCGGCGCAGACGTTTGACGTGCGCGCCATGCGTGCCGAGCATCACGCGCCGTCATCGCTGGCAGATAGTCTTGTGCAGTGCTTTGCCGAGGCCGCGCGTGCGCTGTCCGATGAGCTGCCCCAACGTGTCGAGCCCACCGCATTTGTGCTCAAGCCCACAGAACCTGACAGCGACGCAGCAGACTAACCGGCTTGCGCCGACCATTCCCAGGAGACGGATCCATGCGTCGTTTTGCAACCGCAGTGATGTTTGGGCTGGCGCTGGGCGCTGGCGTATTTAGCGGTATTGCCACCGCGCAGCAGTCGCCGGTGCCGGGCATGTCGTCCGACGATCTGAATACCGCGCTCGACTTTGCCAAGGCGGGGCTCAACAAGGCGATCGATCAGGCGCGTGCGTATTCCGCATTGCCGATCAAGGACCCGCACGACGTGCGCTACACGTGCGAAGGCGGCAAGACGCTCCTCGTGAAATACATGACGGTGGGCGATACGCCGCTGGCCGCCATGACGCTCAACGGCAAGACGCTCGTGTTTGCCAATGTGATGGCCGCTTCGGGTGCGCGCTATGCGTCGGGCCAGTATGTGTGGTGGACGAAGGGCCCCACCGGCTTCCTCGCCGACGAGACCCTGCCCGGTAGCCGCAATCAGCTCTACCGCGATTGCAGCGAAGCAACCAGCGGCCGTCCTTAAATTTCCTGCAGATCGTGCCCGACGATGATCTCGCCCTTGAAGTGCGGGCGAACGGCATCCAGCCAGACTGAATCTTCGAGGAACGGATAGCCGCCGGGCACGAAGTGCGACAGCACCAGCGTCTTCACCTTGGCCTCGGTGGCAATGCGGCCGACCTCTTCGGTGGAGGTGTGGCTCGCCAGCAAATGCTCGCGCAGCGTCTTTGCATTGGGCTCGGTGGACAACAGCTTGTCGAGCGACGGCAGGTGCATCACCTCATGGACGAGCACATCGGCGCCGTAAGCGAGCCGCACGAGGTTCTCACTCGGCGCCGTATCGCCGGAGATGACGATGGAGCGGTCTGCCGAATCGAAGCGAAACGCAAATGCCGGCGACACCGGCGGATGCTTGACCAGCGCGCTCGTCACCTTCACGTTGGCGTCCCGCATGACCAGCCCGCCTTCGGTCAGCTCGTGCGGATGCAGCATCGGCGCAAGCGGCGGGCGGCCCTCATCGGCAATGCGGGTGCGGATGTCGTAGTCGTACAGCTCAAGGAACTTGGTGGTCATCGCGGCCAGCGGGGGCGGGCCCCAGGCGTCGACGGGGCCGGTCAGGTCGGTGGCCCAGGCGAGCAGCATCAGCGTGCCGTAATCGGCGTTGTGATCGGAGTGCTGATGCGTGATGAAGACGTGGCGGATGTCCTTGAGCTTGAGGCCCGCCGTCACGTATTGGCGTGCGACACCGTTGCCGCAATCGACCACGTACGACACGCCGTTGATGACGATCACCTGTGCCGGCGCCGAGCGATTCTTCTTCGGCGTCGGCCCGCCCGCCGTGCCCAGCAGGATCAACCGCGTGCCCTTCTTGGGTGCATCCGAGGCCAAGGCGCTCAGCGGCAAACCTGCCGACGCCGCGCCCGCACCCACGGCCAGCGCGCCGGCCTGCTGCATCCAGCGGCGACGGTTGTTGTCGAAAGCATGCATGCGGCGGTCTCCTCTCTGTTATTGAATATGCGTGGGCTTCAGCGCGGCAGCCCACCCACCTTCATGCCAGGCTTGACGCCCTTGCGTGCAAACCAGCCCTTGTTCATTTCCAGCGCGTAGCTGCCGGCCTTGGTGGGGCAGTGGTTGTCTTCGGTCTGCGGCTTCATCTCGGCAATGTCGGAGATGGTGCCGTCGTCGGTGATGAAAGCGATGGACAGCGGCAGATCGGTGTTCTTCATCCAGAAGCAGTGGCCGGCGGATTCATCAAACACGAAGAGCATGCCCGCGGTATCGGGCATGGTCTTGCGGAACATCAGGCCGGTTTCGCGCGTTTGCGGGGTGGCCGCCACTTCGGCTTTGACCTTGTACATGCCGATGGTCAGGTCGGCCACGGGCAGGCCGGCATTGGGGGCGGTGGGAGTCTGGGCGAGCGCCCCGGTGGCGGCGACGGCCAGCGACAGAGCAGCAAAGAGGCGGGATAGGGTAGTCATGGCGCGAACGGGTCGAAAAAGAAACGCTCCATGATCGGCACTCGGCCAGCCGCCGTCAATCAGACAGCCGCTGGCCGTGCGACGAAGTTGTTACCGCGTATTGGAAGCTTGCCGGTCAACAGCGATCGTCTGCGCGGCCGCCTTGGGCGCATGCGCGGAGCGCGCCTTGTCCGCCGCCGGATCGGGCATCAGCGCCACATAACGCGCATCGGTGAGCGTACGCAGGAAGGCAACGATGTCGTCGATCTCGTCTTCTGTCAGCGCAGGCGTGGTGCCGGGGCGGCGGTTCATCGGCACGGCATTCACGTTGATGTTGCCCTGGTATTTGGCGGGCACGTCGTTGAAACGCTTGCCGCCGGGATACCACTGCGCGGGGTCGGTCGAGCGCGTGGCATAAAACGCCACCGTGTCGCGTAGCGTACGGAACACGCCGTTGTGCATGAACGTCTGGCGCACCGCCACATTCCGCAGGCCGGCCGTGCGGAAGTAGCCGCACCACTGACCGGGCTCCGGCCACTTGAGCTTATGGGCGGTCTGGCACAGCCCCACGTCAAAGTGGCGCAGGTCCTTGTTGGCGGGCAGCAGCGGATTGCGCGGCACGGCGATCGCGTCGTAGCCGAAATCCGTAAAGAGCGAGCGCTCCGGACGCGATGACGATTCCACCATCAGATGACACGACGCGCAGTTGCCTTTGTCCGGATTGCGGAACAGGGCGAGGCCGCGCATCTCGGCGACGGAAAGCGGCGTGCGCTTGCGCAGGAAATCATCGAAGCGCGAGGTGAACGGCGCCAATTCGTCGCTCTGGAAATACGCCTCCAGCGCCTTGCCCAACGCGGCGACGAGGCGTTCGGGTTCACGCACCGCATTGGCGCCGAACTGTTTCGTCAACGCCAGGCCAAGGTCCGTGCCGGCCACCTTGCGCTGCAGCTCGCCCGCCGAACGGTTGCCCATTTCGTCGGGATTGAACAGCGGGCCGCGGATCTGCTCGGGGATGGAGTCGGCCCGGCCATCGGCAAAGAAGCCACCAAACGGCGAAGGGAAGCTCGCGTCGTCGTCCTGGAAGAAATAGCGATGCGGGATGTAGCGCAGATACAGCAGCGACGGCGCGTTGCGTGCCGCCACGTGCCCGGGGCGGCTGCCGGCCGGCACACCGATGCGCAGTGCCTCGCCCTTCAGCGTTGGCGCGAATGCGCGGCCGGGGTCATGGCACGCCGCGCACGACGTTCCTTGCGGCTCCGACAGGCGCGGGTCGAAAAACACCCGCTTGCCGAGCGCGACAAGGTTCGGGTCCGGCTTGAACGCGGTCGACTCGGCAGGCGGCGGCACGGCGTCCAGCCTGGGCGTCATGCCGACCGATTCGGCCACCGCCACGCCCGGGATGAGCGCGGCAGCAACCCACAGCGCAATGCTCAGGCGCTTCAAGGTGCGACGAAGCCGGTCTTGTCGCACACCAGGCTCGTGCCGTTCTGCGTGCACGTCGTCAGCAGCTTGCCGGCCACGGTGTAGGCCTTGAACAGCCAGCCCTTGCCGGGCGCGGGCTGGCGGTCCATCACCATGAAGCCGAACGAGTTGTTGTGCGAGATGCTGCCAACCGTCACACCCGAAGCCGGGCTGATCGCAGGGAACGGATCGGGCAGGGCCACGTCGAGCGAGTCGCCGGCGTTGCCTGCAACGATGGTTGCGGGGTGGTTGCTCGTGAAGTTGATGGCCTGGAAGTCATGCACGTGGCCGTGCAGCGCGACTTGCACGCCCGGCGGGTAATACGCCGTGGCGTTCAGGCTGTTCATGACCGACAGCAGCGCGGCATTGCCACCCAGCGGCGTGCTGCCTGCGATGGGCACGAAACCCAGGATCGGATGGTGATTGGTGAAGATCGACATCACGCCCGGCTTGGCGGCCAGCGTGCCCACCGTGCTGAACTGCTTCTGGTACGTCTGGAACCACGGGTCGGTCGTCGCCAAGGCCGTCGTGCCCGCCTTGGCTGAGTCGAACACGATGACCTGCGTATCGCTGCCGAGCGCGACGGCGTACGGGTCTGAGGCGTTGGCAGCCGTGTCGTTGGCCGGGTTGTCGCAGGAGCGGTCGGCCGAGTAGGGGCGCGGATCCAGGAAGCGGTACCAGCCCTGGCCAGCACGCGCGCATTCCTCGTGGTTGCCGCGCACCAGCACCCACGGGGCCGCAGCCATCAGGGGGGCGGCGGGCTGGAAGAGGTCAGCCTGCCACGTATCCCAGCCGTAGCCCCAAGGGCTGCCCTGGCAGCCGGCCACGTCGGGCGGGCAGGCGTTTTCGCGGTAGTGGTAATCGCCCACGTGCAGGACGAGGTCGGGATTCATCTTGGCGGCCGTGGCAGCAGCGCTGGCAAACGGCCACGACAGCGAGTCGTTACACGACTGGAACGTGTTGCTCGATTTCTTCATGCGGCAGCCGGTGTCTGCCAGGATCACCACGCGCTGCGGGTTCGCCTTCGGCAGGGGCAGCACGCGCGCGCCGATCGACGCGGCCTTGGCCGTGGAGGCCACGGTGGCTTCGCAGGCGTTCACAGGGAAGGACGAAGCTTTCGAATCGCTGGCGGCGCTGGCCGTGGTGCGCTGTGCGGGGGTGCCGGCGGCCACACGCAGCGCCATGCGCGTGGAGGTGCCGTCCACCGTCAGGAGCGGGCAGACCGAGCTGTCGACGGGCGAGGCGCTGTTCGTGTAGCTCGTGACGGCGCGCACGACAGCCTGGTTGCTGTCGCCGATCTCCACCCAGGCAGCCTGGATGTTGGCATCAGCCGTAGCTGCGTCCGACGGCGTGGCCGTCGACACCGGCGTTGAATCGGACGACGAGCCACCGCAGCCGGCAATCACGGCCGCAGCGGCCAGCGCGGCAAGAGAGAGCATCGTGAACACGGTGCGTTTTCGTCGCACCGGAGCGAACATCGATCGGAATTCCATTGCGCCATCCCTGTTTCTTGTTGTGAGGAACGGGCAAGGTACTCAAGCTTGATGGCGCTATTTTGACAGCCCTGCATGCGCGGCCGGTATTTCCGTTCGGCAGACGAGGGCGAAAAAAAAGCAGATGCATGAGCACCTGCTTTTTCTGTATCGGCCGAGCCGCGTGGGCCCGGCAGAAACACAAGCTTATTGCTTGGCGGCGTCAGCAGCCGGAGCCGAAGCGTCAGCAGCCTTCTTGGCAGCCTTCTTGTGGTGGTGCTTCTTGGCCTTCTTGGCCTTCGGAGCAGCCTTTTCGGCAGCAGCCGGAGCAGCAGCTGCGTCAGCAGCCGGAGCGGAGGCTTGAGCGAACACACCGGTGGCGAACAGGCCGGCGATCAGGGCAGCGATCAGCTTCTTCATGGTGAATCCTTTTATAGATCAGTGAGTTAACCAACGACCCGCTAAATGAGTCATCTGCAATAACGCAGGCCGTTACAGGCGCGTTGACACGTTGCACTGAATTTTTTGTGGGGGCAGACAGAAGAATCCTTACTTCCTGATCGGCGATGTGGCGCATGTTGCGCTGCGCAAGAAAGATGCCCGCCACCCGGCTTGGGCGCCTGCGTTTCGGAGCGGTCTGATTGGATGGCGGCGCTTGCACCTCCAGAATGCGAGCCGATTTTGCTCAAGGCTTGCCGTGTCTCTCCCGCCGTCATCTTCCCGCCCCACCAAGCCCGCCGCCCCGGTTCTGCCGGCCCGTTTCCTGCGCCGCGATTTCGCCCTGGGTTGCGGCGCGTTGATTGTGCTGGGCGCCGTCCCCGGTTTGTGGCCGCCTTCGCACGGCGCTTCCGCCCTCGACGATTTCATGCTCGTGTCACAGACGATTTCCGGCGCGCCGCTGGATCGCCACACTGGGCTGTCCTGTTTCAGCCATCTGCACCGGACTGACGATCGCTTTATCGAGCACATCCAGACGCTTGCGTGGTTGGTGCGCAGGCATCCGGGCGTGGATGCTGCCGGCCTGGTCCGCTTGCTTGAGGCTGACAACGCGCGCGATCTGCGTGCCGCGTTGGTCCGGCTGGTGGATGCCTGGGGCGCCCGGCGGGATGCGGAAGCCGCCTCGGTCGATGTTCGCGCCTTGATGGCGTGCGCTTCCGGTGCCGACCGGACGGGCCGTTGACGGCGCCCGCTCAGGGGCTGGAAGTATGGCGGATGGTGAAATTTTCCGGCATAATGTGGAATTCACTCTTGTGTCTTATATAAGAGTTACGGCTTGCGCCAGATGCGAGATTTTGTGCGGTGCATCGTGAGCGCGTCATCGTAGGCCGTTAGAATCGCCAGTTCATTGCAGCGCGCCACGCCGGCCAACCCGTGAGCGGCGCGCTGTGCTGTCAACCCCCACCGTCCACCCGCTACCTGCGGTCTGCACTGGAGTCGTCCATGTATCAACACATCAAGGTCCCGGCCGGCGAGAAGATCACTGTCAATCAAGACTTCTCCCTGAACGTTCCGAACAACCCGATCATTCCTTACATCGAAGGTGACGGCACCGGCTTCGACATCACCCCGGTGATGATCAAGGTGGTGGACGCAGCGGTTGAGAAGGCTTACAAGGGCGAGCGCAAGATTTCATGGATGGAAATCTACGCCGGCGAGAAGTCGACCAAGGTGTACGGCCCGGACGTGTGGCTGCCGGAAGAAACCCTGCAAGTCCTGAAGGACTACGTGGTGTCGATCAAGGGCCCGCTGACGACGCCGGTGGGCGGCGGCATCCGTTCGCTGAACGTGGCGCTGCGCCAAGAGCTGGACCTGTACGTCTGCCTGCGCCCGGTGCGCTACTTCAAGGGCGTGCCCTCGCCGGTCAAAGAGCCGGAGAAGACCGACATGGTCATCTTCCGCGAGAACTCGGAAGACATCTACGCCGGTATCGAATTCGAAGCCCAGAGCGACAAGGCCAAGAAGCTGATCAAGATTCTGCAGGACGAGTTCGGCGTCAAGAAGATCCGCTTCCCGGAAACCTCCGGTATCGGCGTCAAGCCGGTCTCGCGCGAAGGCACGGAGCGCCTGGTGCGCAAGGCCATCCAGTACGCGATCGACAACGACAAGCCGTCGGTCACGATCGTGCACAAGGGCAACATCATGAAGTTCACGGAAGGTGGTTTCCGTGACTGGGCCTACGCGCTGGCACAGAAGGAATTCGGCGCCGAGCTAATCGACGGCGGCCCGTGGTGCAAGTTCAAGAACCCGAAGACGGGCAAGGAAATCGTCGTCAAGGACGCAATTGCCGACGCCTTCCTGCAGCAGATCCTGCTGCGTCCGGCCGAGTACTCGGTGGTGGCAACGCTGAACCTGAACGGCGACTACATCTCCGACGCCCTGGCTGCACAAGTCGGCGGTATCGGTATCGCCCCGGGTGCCAACCTGTCGGATTCGGTGGCGATGTTCGAAGCCACCCACGGCACGGCTCCGAAGTACGCAGGCAAGGACTACGTGAATCCGGGTTCGGAAATCCTGTCGGCCGAAATGATGCTGCGTCACATGGGCTGGACGGAAGCCGCTGACCTGATCATCTCGTCGATCGAGAAGTCGATCCTGTCGAAGAAGGTCACGTACGACTTCGCCCGCCTGCTGGAAGGCGCGACCCAAGTGTCGTGCTCGGGCTTCGGTCAAGTGATGATCGACAACATGTGAGATCGTTTCGCCTGATTTCACGGCGAACCAGAAACCCCGGTAGATCAACGATCTCCGGGGTTTTTTCTTTTCAGGTCGTACCAGGCGGCATCATGGCAAGCGTCACTTGGTGGGGACCATTCAGAGCGGTAAGGAGGATCTTGAAAAACCCTCCTTAATCTCACCTCCGAGCGAGAATCCGGCACTCCGGCCGCGCGGCCTGCAACTTGCAGCGTCCTGTATGTACGCGAAAAGGCCCTGGCGGCATGGGATTGTGAGCGTTGGCAGAAGTGATGTCCTGGCCAAAATTCACCTGGTGCAAATCGCCCGCCACGCCATCACATCCACCGTTTGCTACCTCTATTCACTCGTCCCCGTCTCCAGTCCGAGCTTTGCCAGTAACTCGTATGTAAGTCGGATGTGCACTTCAACCGCCAATGCCGCACGGGCTTCCTGCCGTGCCATGGCCGCTTCGAATATGGCCGTATGTTCCTCATGCACGTTGCGGCTGCTGGGTTGCACGGTGCTCCGCCGAATGGCCACGCGCCGATAACGTTCGCCATGGCGGTAGAGCAGGTCCAGCAGGTACTTGCTCCACGGTGAACGGTGCGCAGCGATGAGTGCTTCATGAAACTGCCGGTTGGCACGTTCCCAGTGTTCGGGATTGGCCGATGGACCCAGCGATTCCGCGTCGCTCAGGGCATCAAAGGTGGCGCGCAGGTGTGCTTCCCATTGCGCATCGCCGTGACGGATGGACAAGCGCACAGCCTCCGTTTCCAGCATCACTCGCGTGTCGGTGAGGTCCTGCAGGTCGGCCAACGAAATTCCCGTCACGCGATAGCCGCGCTGGCCCTCCACCGTGACGAGCGCGTCCGAGACGAGGAGCGCCAGTGCTTCGCGCAGCGTGCCGGCCCCCACGTTATATCGATCCTTGAGATGTTCAACGCGCAGGCGCTCGCCCGGAGCGAGACGGCCCCGAATGATGTCTTGCCGCAGATCGAGGTAAGCGCGCTCGCATAGGGTACGGGGCACTTCGGGTTCTGTATGCGCAACCGTGGTTGTGCTGGCCGCTTGTGCGCCAGACACGCCGGCTTGTATGGCGCGTTTCATTCCTCGCTACCTCTGTCTAGATGCCGCTTGAGGCGATAGGCCAATTGGGGGCGGGTGAGGCCCAGCTGGCGTGCGGCGCCGGAAAGATTGCCCTTGGCACGCTCGACTGCAAGGTCAAGCAGTTGCGTTTCCAATGCTTCGAGACTCAGGCCGCTGTCCAGAATGCGCGCGCACAGGGTCTGTTCGCTTTCGAGCCGCACGGGTGCCAGGCGACCTTGGGGGCTCAGCTGCGATTGCATGCCTGAAGGCTGGTTGGGAAAGAGGTGTTCAATCTCGATGCTTTCACCCTGTGGTGCGAGGATGACGCCGCGCTCCACGAGGTTCTCCAGCTCTCGGACGTTGCCGGGCCAGTCGTGATGCATGAGCGCTTGCATCGCGCGTTCCCCAAAACCAGCGAGGCGCTTCTGGTGCAAGGCTGTGAAACGGGCCAACAGGTGATTGGCCAGCGGCTCGATATCAGTCATGCGTTCTCGCAGCGGCGGGATGCAGATCGGATAGACGTTCAGTCGATACAGCAGATCGCGACGAAAGCGCCCCTGAGCTACCGCGGCTTCAAGATCGACGTTGGTGGCTGCCACGAGACGCACGTTCACCTTGCGTGTGCTTTCGGCGCCAAGTCGCTCGATTTCGCCCTCTTGCAGAACGCGAAGGAGCTTGGCTTGGGCGGGCAGCGGTAAGTCGCCCACTTCGTCCAGGAACAACGTGCCGCCATCCGCCCGTTCGAAGCGGCCGGTGCGCGCCGCGTGGGCGCCGGTATAGGCGCCGCGCTCGACGCCAAACAGCTCGGCTTCGATCAGATCGGCCGGCAGGGCGGCGCAATTGACGGCGACGAAGGGGCCCGTTGCTCGGGGCGAGCCTTCGTGAAGAGCCCGCGCAAAACGCTCCTTGCCCACGCCTGTCTCGCCTGTGAGCAGCACCGTCACGTGGGTGGCAGCTGCACGGTTCAGCAGTTCGTGGGCGCGCTGGAACGCGGGCGAGCGGCCTACCAGCATGCCCGCTGCCACGAGCGGCTCACGTGTCGACTCGATCGTGGTTTTGAGGGCTTGCACTTGTTCGCTAAGCGCCGCAATCGTGTCGAGCAATGACTCGTCTTCAAAGTACTGGCGCTGCTCATCCCCGTCGGGCCATTCATCAATCGGTTTGCCCACGATCTCACAGTGATCGGCGCCACATGCGGCACAGGTGCTTTCCTTGAAGAGGATAAGACGGCCCATGAACGCACTGGTGTAGCCGCTGGCATAGCCGAGTTGGATCCAGCAAGCCGGTTCGTCCACCACGCCGTAGGCTTGACGGTGGGCGTGCGCTTCCCAGGAATTGTCCCAGCGGAACTCGCCAAAGAACCGCCCGCTCGCGGGGTCGAAGTCGAGCTGGACCGGTGTGACACGCACCGCCCCTTCGAGCATGTGCAACTGCGGGCCGACCATGAAGGCGGCATCGAGTGACAGCGCTCCACGCGTCTTGCGAGCAAATTCGGCATCGCGACGCCCGGAGGCATACCCCATGCGGGTCAACAGGCGGCGCGCATGAACCGGCCCTACCGAATTGATCAGGTCTTGCCGCAAACCGCTCAGCGCGGCGGTGTGCAGCAACAGCATGCGCCGCTCGCCCAGCCAGATGGTGCCGCTCTCGGGTTCGAAATGCAGCAGGCGCCGCAGGTCGGCGTCTGAGGGGTAATTGAACTTGGCTTGCACAGCGCGCGGCCTCCTGGGTGAGGGCGGAATTGGCCGGAATCTCGATATTCTCCTGGATAAGCAGGAAGACAGCAAGCACCGGAAGCAGCGGGGTTTCCGGCAGGGGCGAGGGCTTTGATCAATTGATAAAACGCCGATGTTGACCAATCCCACCAAATCATTAAAAAGGAGAAGGGGGTCTCCGTACCGGGAGCAGCGACCCCACTTGGGGCCCGGAATACGCGCGGGAAATCGAGCCGAAACGTCATGGTTTTCCCTTGAAATATCGAGATTATTTAGCCAGGCGGTCGCAGCTGGCATGCCTTCTGCAAACCGACTCCCGCGACCGCGCAGCAGCGCTTTGCCGGTCGCGATTCCGGCGGTGTGTCCGCGGCGCATGTTCGTCGCGATCGGGCAGTGCCGCCGTCTTGTTATCTCGCATCAATCAATAGACAAGGAGACACCCGTGAAAGGCAACTACGTTCGCGCGGCCACGGCCATCTGTGTTGCGGTCTGTGGGACCCACGCCAGGGCGACAGACGTGTTCAATCTGGAGGGTTTTGGTCCGATCTCGCGCGCAATGGGCGGCACGGGCGCGGCCTTCGATATCGGGGCCGCCGCCATGATGGAAAATCCCGCGACACTTAGCCTGATGGGCGAGGGCCGCCATTTCAGCCTGGGGCTCGATGTTGTGTCGACCGACATCAAGGCCACGAATACGGCAACCGGCGAGACAGCGAGTTCGGGCAACCACGGCAATAACAACGGCCCATATTTTGCGCCACAGACAGCGTTTGTTTATCGGCAGGGCAGGTACGCGTTTGGGGCGGGCATTTTCGCGGAGGGTGGCCTGGGCACGCAATACGGTGGCAGCAGCTTCCTTTCGCGCACCTCCAACGGTGTGGACACCGGGCTGGACCAGTTCTCTCGGCTGCTGGTGTTGCGTGTGCCGTTTTCGGCGGCATACCAAGTCACCGACAAGTTGACCGTGGGCGCATCGCTGGATGCTGCCTGGACGTCGCTGAATCTCGGGACACTGCTGGATGTTTCCCAGATCGGTACGCTGGCCGGCCAGGGGCGCGTCTCGGGCACGCTTGTTCCCACCTTGATGGGCGTGCCAGGGCTTTCCGGTGGTTACATCAACTTCGCACGCAATGCGCCGGTGGGGGGCGGCGCTCAGGCCTGGGGCATCGGCGGGCGGCTGGGTCTGACCTATCAGGTCACGCCGGATACCCGCATCGGTGCCGCGTATAACGCGAAGACACATGTTGGCGACCTCACGGGCCAAGCAACGCTTGCCGCCGTCAGTTCGGTCGCAGGCAACATTCCGCTCAAGGGTGACGTGACGGTTCGAAACTTCCAGATGCCCGCGCAACTGACCGTAGGCATCAGTCATCGGTTCAACGAGCAACTGCTGGTGTCAGCGGACTACCAGCGTGTGTTCTGGTCAAGCGTGATGAAGGACATGAACGTCGGGTTCGTGCAGTCGGGCACGGGTGCCAATCTGGATCTGTCGCTGCCGCAGAACTACCGCGATATCAGCGTGTTCGGGATCGGCGCCGAGTACCGTTACAACGCAAAGTGGACGTTCCGTGGCGGGTTCCATTACGCGCAGGAGGCCATTCCGGGCAACATGCTTTTGGCCGTGGTGCCCGCCACGCCTACGACGAGCCTGACCGGCGGCGTTTCCTATGCAATCGGCAAGAACGATGTGATCGACTTTGCGCTGTCGGTAGCGCTGCGCAAGACGCTGGCCAATTCGAGCCAGCCCAATACGGCTGTGCCGATCAGCGTGACGCACTCGCAAGTCAACGCCGTGATTGCGTATCAGAAGCGCTTCTAGGGCGCACGTGCCTGGGCGACGAAACCTTGTCGCCCAGGCTTGCACGGATCAGCTTCCGTCGACCGGAATGTGATACTTGCGAAGCCGGTAAGCCAGCGTCGGGCGACTGATGCCGAGCACCCGTGCCGCGCGCGACAGGTTGCCGTTGGCCTCGACCACGGCGGCGCGCAACATCGCCACCTCGGTTTCCTCCAGGCCTGGCCGGGGAATGGCTGTGCTGGACGGCGCGACGTCTTCAGCCGTCTCGCTGCTCTGCCCGATGTTGCCACTGCGTTTGAGGATGAACGAGGCGGTGTCGATCTCCTCTCCGCTGGTGAAAAGATGGCACAAGTCCAGTGACCCGCCATCTTCGGCCAGGATCACGGCGCGTTCGATCATGTTCTCCAGCTCGCGGACATTGCCGGGCCAGTCGTAGGCGAACAGCGCATCGACGGCACGTTCGCGAAAGCCGGTGATCTGTTTGTCGTGCTTCTTGGCCAAGCGCTGGAGGAACCAGTTCATCATCAGCGGGATGTCGTCCCGCCGTTCGCGCAGTGGCGGGACCTGGATCGGGAAAACGTTCAGCCGAAAGAACAGGTCTTCGCGAAACTGGCCCGCCTTGGCGGCTTCGCGCAGGTTCACGTTCGTTGCGGCAATCACCCGCACGTTGACCTTGCGTGTGCGCGTATCGCCCACGCGCTCGATTTCCCCCTGCTGCAGCGCGCGCAACAGTTTGCCTTGTGCTGTCAGGCTGAGCGTGCCGATTTCATCGAGGAAGAGCGTCCCGCCGTCGGCGCGTTCAAAGCGCCCGGGCCGTGATGTGGTCGCGCCCGTGAATCCGCCACGCTCCACGCCAAACAATTCCGATTCCATCAGATGTTCGGGGATCGACGCACAGTTGACGGCGACGAATGGCCCGTCGGCGCGTTTGCTCAGACGATGCAGATTGTTGGCGAAGACTTCCTTGCCGACACCGCTTTCGCCCAGGAACAGCACGGTGGCTTCGGTGGGGGCCACCTTGTTCACCATATGGCAGACGGTGTTGAAACCGGCAGAGATTCCAACCACGCCGAAGCTGTTTGCCGGTGCGGCGGCCAAACGCGCTGCGATGCGGCTTGTGGCGGGCAATGGCGCCTCGTGTTGGGGTGCCCATTTGACGAAATCGCCGATCTGCAGGAAACGCAGGTCGTCTTCGGCGTCTTCCCACTCTTCAACGGGTTTGCCAACCACGCGGCACTTCGCATGTCCCATGCCGCGACACTCGATCTCGCGCCAGAGGATGGGGCGACCCATGAAAGCGCTGGTGTATCCGCACGCATAGCCGATCAACATCCAGCACACCGGTTCGTTGCCGATGCCGTAGCTGGCGACGTGGGCCTCGGCCTCGGAGCTGTCGATCAGGTAGAAGTCGCCGAAATAGTGGCCACGCTGTACATCGATATCGAGTGCGACCGGCTCGCAGTGCACCATGCCTTCCAGCGAGACCAGTTGCGGGCCTGCCAGGAAGTCGTCGTAGCTGTTGAAGCCTGCGCGAACCTTGCGCGCCATGGCGGCATCGTGCGTACCGGCCTGATAGCCGATGCGGGTGATCAGCCCGCGCGCCGTTTCCTTGCCCAGGCTTTCGATGAGCTCTTGCCTCAGCGCGCCGAGCGAGCTGATGTGCATGAGCATCATGCGTTGGTCGTCCAACCAGATCCGGCCTTGCTGGGGAGCGAAGCGCAAGCGTTTGGCGAGGTCGTGGATGGCCGGCACGCGGATCTCGGTGGCTCCCGGGTGTTTTGGGTCGCGATCGGGTCGCGCCGGTGCCGTTGCGTCGGATTTGGATTGTCGCGGATGCCGTTTTGCCATGGTCTCCTCGATCGCGGCCAGATGGATTGCCGTCGCGACGGCGAGCGGCTGGCGCTTACGCGGTACCGGCTGACTGCTGTCGTCGGACGGTCCGCGGACGTCATACAAGGTTCGATCGAATGAGCTTAACCTCAGCTTCCAGATATGGGGATTGGTGAAAGTACGCGACATGGCCGATCTGTGAAATTGATCGTCGATGCTGTGCTGTGTTCGTCGCGTTGCTGGGCTCGCGATTCTTGATGGGTTGCTGGCTTAAACGAAGCGGTCGAAGTGCATCTGTTCGAACGGCACGTGATGCGTGTGCATCAGCAATGTCTGCACGGCTTCGATCATGGGCGGAGGGCCGGCGAAGTAGAACTCGAAATGGTCCAGCGGTGTTGCCAACACCCGCTCGACCTCGGCGTGTACGAAGCCGGTCGGTCCTTGCCACGCAAGCTCAGGCGCAGGCGCAGACAGCACGACCGAGAGTGCGAAGCGGCTGTCTGCCACGAGGTCTTCAAGTGCCGCCATGGCACCGAGGTCGGGCTGTGAGCGCCCGCCGTAGAAGAAGTGCACGCGTCTCGCGCGGTTCTCGGAAAGCGCTCCACGGGCGACCGACAGCATGGGCGCAAGCCCCGAGCCTCCGGCAATGCACACAATGTCGCGTGCGTTGTCGTCACGCAGGTAGGCGTGGCCATAGGGGCCATCGAGCGTGATGGTCTGCCCGATTGCAACGTGATCGAACAAGGCGTTGCTGCCAGCACCGCCGGGAACGCGCCGGATCACGAATTTCCAGATGCCGTCCTGACTGGGGAGGTTCGACATCGAATAGGCGCGCGCACCCGGCGTGTGCGGCGGATACAGCAGCGCGTACTGGCCCGGACGGAACTCTGCCGGGGCCTGTATCTGAAATGTGAACTCGCTCATGTCGGGCGTCAGCTCGCGCCGGGCCAGCAGCACGGCCGGCCAGCGGCCCGGTGATACGACCGGGCGATATGCTTCGTCGCAGCGCACGCGGATCGTGCAATCGCCCAGCAGGCGCGACTGGCAGGCGAGATGTTTGCCGCGCTTGCGGTCGCGTTCAGACAGCCCGGGTGCTTCCGGCCAGATGGATTCCACGAGACCCGAGAGCAGGTCAAAGCGGCATGCACCGCAGCCCCCGACGCTGCACTCGTGGGGCAGGGCAATGCCGGCGCGCAACGCGCCCCGCAGCAAGGTGTCTTCTTCTGCAGCGACGGAAAAAGCGGCGCCGCCTTCGATGGTGATCTGGTGTGTCATCGCCAGTTCCGATGTGTCGTTGGCCATGGTTTGGATGGAATGATGTCGCCCGGGCTGTTTGGTCTCACAGGCCGATGCTGTGCCGGAACTCGCGCACCGCAGCGGTGGCGCGCGCCTGCGCCGCTGGCGCGTCGGGCAGGGCTGCGCAGTAGGCCACGATGGCTTCATCTGCCAGGGGCTCCCATTTGGCGAGCCAGCCGGTGATGACCTCGCGGTTCCCGGGCTGTTCCAGCGCCATGCGTACAAGTGCGCCGGCCCAGCGGCGATGGCGTTGCGCATCGGCAAGTTGCGCGTCGGTCAGCAGGCCAAGCAGGGTGTCGCCGTTGTGCCGGGCCGCTTCGCCAAGACTGCGCAATACGGCTTCCTCCACCGCCGGCCGTACCACCAGGCTCAGGGCAACGAAGCACTCGGCCCAGTCCCACGCCACCAGCGCGTGTTCGACGAGCTTGCGCCAGCCTTGCCAAGCCGGGTCCTGCTCCCAGTAGCGGCGTTCATCGGTGCCGAAGCCGAGATCGCTGAAGGTTTGAGACAGCTCCTTGGTGCGGTACGCGGTATGTGTCAGCCAGCGCAGCGAATCGGCCGTCTGATACGCCGCGCAGTTCGAAATGGTCGAGGCGGGCGCCAGTTGCGTCAGATAGGCCGAGCCCATCTGCAGCGTGTGGAACAGGTAGCGCGCGGGCGTGTACAGGCGAGCCAGCGTGCCTGCCCAGGTGCGTTCGAGCATGGCGTCGTGCCCGCGCTCGGAAAACTGGTCGAGCAGCCCGAACACATAGGTCTCCTGCCCGTCCTGCAGCATGTTGTACGTGCGGTAGACCAGTTCATCCGGATCGCGGAACGCGTTCCAGTCGGGGTGGGTCAGGGGAGATGCGTTGCGGTTGCGCTTGAACCACTGCGCCATCTCGAAATTCGGGTCGAGCTCGAACGGCGCATCGGGGTTGTCGGTGGTGTAGTGCAGGTTGGTCGAGACGATTTCGTACTCGCTGGGCTTGCGTCGCCGCGCGGCCAGGTGACTCCAGGTCTTGAGCGGCTTGAGGACTTCAGCTTGCGTTGTCATGTGTGTCTCCGATTACAGCGTTTTTTCGTAGTAGAACCGGACGTAGTCATCCGTCGTTTCGATGCGGCCGGCGAACGAGCTGAGGTTGACTTCGAGCTCGGACATCTTGAACGGTCGCCCCAGTGCCTCTTCGAGCGTGGCGCGGCGCAGGATCAGTTCGCCGTCGGTGTCGATGCGCACATAGGCGAGCTTGTCGTCGATGCGGATGCTCTTGCCCGGGTTGTCTTCCTGTGCGGCTTCGATGACGCCGGCAGTGATGCTGCTCGCGCGCAGTACGGGACCGACGCGATTGTTGCGGTAGGCCTCGGCGGTGTTGGCGATACTCATGGTGGGTTCCTTGGCGATGTCAGCAATTGGCGAAGAGAGGCTCAACGCCCTCGATTGCGACGAAGATGTCGTCGCCTTCGACTTTCAAGGCGTACTCGGCAAGCCGGCAGCCGCCGGGGTTGATGCCTTTGCCGGTGTTGGCATCGAAGGTCCACTGATGTGCGCGGCACATCAGCACCCGGCCGTCGAACTTGCCCTCGGCCAGCGGGATGTCCTGGTGCGGGCAGATTCCCTGGAACGCGCGCGGTTCACCCCCTTCGGGGCGCACCAGCACGATCACATGGCCGGCGACTTCGACCTCGGTCATGTCGCCTTCCCAAAGCTCGTCGAGCGAGCAGACTTTCTGGAAGTTCATCGCGGCCTCATGCATCGCAAAAAATGAATTCGAGCGCTTCCATCGGCTTGATGTCGGTGTCGGCCAGCTTGGCGTTGCGCGGATAGAACTGCTCGCCGCCCTGGCGCCGGACCCTGACGATCTTGCCGGGCTGCGGTGCCACGCGGCGCCCCACCGAGTGGTGTGCCGCTGCTGCGGCCACCTCGTCGATCGTGTTCTCGGTATCCACCGCGACGAGCTGCAGCACGAAGTCGTACTGAAAATTCGAAATCACAGGAAAAAGTGCCATGTCGTCCTCCGTTTGCGTGCCGCCTCACGCGGCTTTCTTTTGGTAGCGCTGATTGCGATACGCCTCGACCCACGCGTAGTGATGGGCGTCGTCTCCGCACTCGCCAGGCGCCAGGTTCATGTACTGAAGTGCGCCCATCAGGTTGGGTGGCTGAATCTGCCCCGCGAGGAATCGGTCGACCAGCGTCAGGTGGTCGCGATAGCGCAGCGGGTCTTGCTGGAAGACCCAGCGGTCGATCTCGGAATTGAAGTGGTACGTGCGGCCCTTGTAGTCGAGCGGGTAGTCCTTCACGTTCCAGCCGTTGCCCGGAATTGCGCAGATCGGCAGCTGGCTCATGTTGCATACGATCGGCAGTGTCTCGGGCACGGTCAGTTCGGGCTTGCCGGCCAAGAGGTTGTCGATGATGACGTCCCAGGCTTTGCCGAATGTGTCGTTCCAGCCGGGGTATTTTTCTTCGAGCCAGTCGCGGCAATCAGGCGTCATGCCGGCAGCGGGGTTCCACCAGATCGTCGGACGCCAGAACCAGATACCCATCTGGTAGGCGTGGTGCTGGTAGTCGAACTCGTTGATCATCTGATCCCAGTACCAGGGCAGGTCCAGGCCCAGGTCGATCAAGGTGCGTTCAAACTGCCCGACGATCCACTCCGTCATGAATTCCTTGAACGACTCCTTGCGATGGTGCAGCGGCGTTGCGTAATCCATCGAGGTGCCGGTGAGCAGCGAGAACAGCCGCCAGGCGCGCGCAATGGCAATGTCGACGAGTTTCTGCGCCTGCTCCTTGTGACCGTTCGCGATTAGGATCTGCAGTGCCGGACCACCGATCTGCGCATGCCGCGACTCATCGGTCTGGATGCTTGAGATGAGGCTGGCGAAGGTGAAATCACCCGCCTCTGCAGCGTCGGCGGCGAGGCCGAGGAACTGCATGTTGGTAAAGCCCGTCTCAAAAGCGAACGTCAGCATGATCGCAATATCGATCGCGCTGCGCGACATGAACAGATCATCGAACGTGCTGCGTGCCGCGATCGCGCCCCATTCGTTGGTGTGATAAGCCTTATGGGCCCAATCGAACTGACGGTCCTTGGCGCAATAGTCGTGCGGGAAATACAACTGCAGCTGGCCGTGCCGATTCTCGTCGAGCATGCCGAAGGTGGCCATGTTGCGCATGCCCGGTGCGCGGCCGAAGCGGGCCATGCGTGCCTCCGCGCTCATCGCGGCGTATTCGCCGAGCGCAATGGCGCCGTAGTGCGCCTTCAGAATCGACAGCCAGCCCGGGTCGGCGTCTTCGAACATGCGGCTGCGTTCTAGCGCAGCCTTGACCGAGTACGCACCGGCATCTTTCTCGCGCTGGATGCGGACGTATTCGGGATACGACGTCTTGTATGGCTCGTCGTAGGTTTCCCATGTCTGCATCGGTACGCCCTGCGCGCCGGTCATGATGTCGGGAAACAGCTCGGACTCGGTGACGTAGCTCGGGGTCCAGTTGGTCGTGCGTGCGATGTCGTACCACGCGGCGCGTTCCAGTAACGCCATGGTGATGTCTCCTTGGTGGGTCTGTAGTGCTTTTGCTTGGTGGTCTCAGCGCGGTCGCATTTGCGCTGGGCGGTCCTCCATTGCAAGGGCGGTGCCAACCGCAGCGCCTGCCGTGGGTTGGTGCAACGCAAAAATCCCTGACGCCTGTATCGACGCGCGCCGTCGACACGCCTGTGCGCTGCCTGTGTGCAGTGCAGAAGCGCTCATCCCCATCGCGATTTCAGTTTTTGATCAGATTCGGTCGCCATTGCCTTGCCGTCTGATTTGATCAATTGATAAGAATCTCGAGAATCCGGATTCTGCTTCGGCGTAGCGCACCCCGGACAGCCGATATACGCCTATCCGGCGCCAGAGTGTTTTCTCGAAGTCGGAGCGCGCGGCCCGCAATGAGCCTGTCGTCCGCCTGTTTTCCGGTTATTCCAAGCCTGTAAGGCCACGGCCGGGCTCGACGATTTGATGAAAACCGCCCCGAGTGGCTCGATCAAATGATCAATTCGCCTGCCTGATCAAGCGAAATTCGCTGCCATTGCCCCGTGTTTTGCGTGCATGACACCGCATAAAGGCTGTCTCGTTGTTGGGGTTTTCCCTTGAAATATCGAGATTTTTGAAGAAGCTCCGCCCAGCTGGCACAGCTTCTGCAAAAGAGGAGCCGTCACCGGCGACAGCTCAGCGTCGGTGGCAATCCCGACCTCAACAGCGGATATGCCCATGACCACGCAAATCAACCTGTCATCCGACGAGATGCCCATCGTCGATCTCACGCGCAAATACGTGAGTCGTATTGAGCGACGCGACGATGGGCTGGTGAGCTTCGAGTTCGCCATCGGCTGGCCCGAGCTGAGTGTCGACTTGCTGCTGCCCGAGCCGGCCTTCACCGCGTTCTGTCAGCGCCACCAGGTGACGAGGCTGGATTCCTGAGACGGCGCAGACCGTCCACCGCCACACCCCATAAAACACCCAGGAGACAACCCGCATGAACATCGACTTGCAGGCCCGCGAAATCACACCGCTGCGGCAGACCTTCGCCCACGTTGCCCGCCTCATCGGCGAAGGCAAGGCAGCCACGCGCTACCAGGAAGCGACTTACGGCGCGCAGTCCATGGCGAACTTTCACTATCGCCCGACGTGGGACCCCGCGCACGAGTTGTACGACCCGAGCCGCAGCCGCATTCACTTGGCTGACTGGCAGGCGCTCAAAGATCCGCGCCAGTTCTATTACGCCACCTGGACCATGACCCGCGCGCGTCAACAGGAAGCGGTGGAAGCGAACTTCCAGTTTGTCGAGTCGCGCGGGCTGGCATCTGCGATGGGTGATGCGCTGCGCGACCGCGCGCTGCAGGTGCTGCTGCCGCTGCGCCACGTGGCGTGGGGCGCCAACATGAACAACGCGTCGATCTGCGCGTATGGCTACGGCACGGCCTTCACCGCGCCCGCGATGTTCCACGCCATGGACGATCTCGGGATTGCACAGCTGATTACCCGTCTGGCCCTGGCACTGGACGAGCCTGCCGTGCTCGATGCCGGCAAGCGGGCCTGGCTGGAGGACCCCCGTTGGCAAGGCTTGCGCCGCTACGTGGAAGACAGCTTCGTGGTGCAGGACCCGGTCGAGCTGTTCGTGGCCCAGAACCTTGCACTGGACGGGCTGCTGTATCCGCTCATCTGTGGGCACTTTGTCGATGACCACCTCGCTCTGCAAGGCGGTACGGCCGTGGCCATTCTGACGAGCTTCATGCCCGAGTGGCACGACGAAACCGCGCGCTGGATCGACGCGGTCATCAAGACCATGGCGAGCGCATCGGAGCCCGAAGCCGCTGGCAACCGCGCTTTGCTCTCGCAATGGTTCGCGCAGTGGGCCGACCGTGCACAGGCCGCGCTGGCACCCGTGGCCGAGATGGCCTTGGGCGAGCACGGCGCTGCGGCACTGGGCGAAGTGCGTGCCGCCCTTGACGCTCGTGCGGCCAAGCTTGGCTTGTCGCTCTGAACTCCACGTCTTCCGATTGCTTGCAGAGGAAACCCATGTCTCAAGTCTTTATTGCCTTCCAGGCCAACGAGGAGTCGCGCCCTGTGATCGAGGCCATCGTGACCGACAACCCGGAGGCCGTCGTCACCTACCCGACTGGCCTGGTCAAGATCGACGCCCCAGGGCGCCTGACCATCCGCCGCGAGACCATCGAAGAGCAGACAGGCCGGCCCTTCGACCTTCAGCAACTGCACGTCAACCTCGTCACGCTCTCGGGCCACATCGACGAAGACGACGATCAGTTGACGCTGAGCTGGCAGCACTGAACACGAAAGACCTCGCACACCTACACATACGAGAGGAGACACCCTATGGACACCCGTGTTGCCAAGAAGAAGCTTGGCCTGAAAGAGCGCTACGCCGCCATGACGCGCGGCCTGGGCTGGGAAACGACCTATCAGCCGATGGACAAGGTCTTTCCGTACGACACCTACGAGGGGATCAAGATCCACGACTGGGACAAGTGGCAAGACCCGTTCCGCCTGACCATGGATGCGTACTGGAAGTATCAGGGCGAGAAGGAGAAGAAGCTCTACGCCGTGATTGAGGCTTTTGCGCAGAACAACGGTCAGCTCGGCATCAGCGATGCGCGCTACGTCAACGCGCTCAAGCTGTTCATCCAGGGCGTCACGCCACTGGAATACAACGCGCACCGTGGGTTTGCCCACGTGGGCCGTCAGTTCACGGGCGAAGGTGCGCGCGTGGCTGCGCAGATGCAGTCCATCGACGAACTGCGCCACTACCAGACCGAGACGCATGCGATCTCGCACTACAACAAATACTTCAACGGCATGCACAGCCCGAACCACTGGTTCGACCGTGTCTGGTACCTGTCGGTGCCGAAGTCGTTCTTCGAAGATGCGTGCACGGCCGGTCCGTTCGAGTTCCTGACGGCGGTCAGCTTCTCGTTCGAATACGTGCTGACCAACCTGTTGTTCGTGCCGTTCATGTCCGGCGCCGCGCACAACGGCGACATGAGCACCGTCACCTTCGGCTTCTCTGCGCAGTCCGATGAGTCGCGGCACATGACGCTGGGCATCGAATGCATCAAGTTCATGCTGGAGCAGGATCCCGACAACGTGCCCATCGTTCAGCGCTGGATCGACAAGTGGTTCTGGCGCGGCTACCGGCTGCTGACCATCGTCGCGATGATGCAGGACTACATGCTGCCCAAGCGCGTGATGAGCTGGAAGGAGGCCTGGGAGATGTACGCCGAGGGCAACGGCGGCGCGCTCTTCAAGGACCTGGCGCGCTATGGCATTCGCGAGCCGGCGGGCTGGAAGGACGCGTGCGAAGGCAAGGACCACATCAGCCACCAGGCGTGGGCCACGTTCTACAACTACGGCGCGGCCGCACCGTTCCACACGTGGATTCCGAACGAGGACGAGATGCAGTGGCTCGCGCAGAAGTATCCGGACTCCTTCGACAAGCTCTATCGCCCGCGCTTTGAATTCTGGCGCGAGCGGGCCGAGGAAGGACGGCGCTTCTACAACAAGACGTTGCCGATGCTGTGCACGACCTGCCAGGTGCCGATGTTCTTCACCGAGCCGGGCGACGCCACCAAGATCGCCTATCGCGAGAGCGACTACTTCGGCAACAAGTATCACTTCTGCTCGGACCACTGCAAACACATCTTCGACGACGAACCCGAGAAGTATGTGCAGAGCTGGCTGCCTGTGCACCAGGTCTACCAGGGTCATTGCTTCCCTGAGGGCACAGACCCGACCGCCGAAGGGTTCGACCCGTTGATGGCGGTGCTCAAGTACTACGAGATGAACATCGGACGTGACAACTTCGACTTCGAAGGCTCGGAAGACCAGAAGAACTTCGCCGCCTGGACGGGAGAAACAGCATGAGCGTCGTGACCAATCCGAAAGCCGCGCCCTACAAGTTTCCGATGAAGGACGTGCGCGAGAACTTTCCTGCGCCGCTGCTCTACATCGGGTGGGAAGACCACCTGATGTTCAGCGCACCGTTCTGCCTGCCACTGCCGGCGGAGATGCCATTCGGCGCGGTGGTGACACAGGTGCTGCCCGGGCTGTATGCCGAGCACCCCGACTTTGAACGCATCGACTGGAGCGCTGTGCAGTGGTTCAAGTCCGGCCAGCCCTGGACGCCCGATTCGGCCAAGTCGTTGGCCGGTAACGGGCTGGGCCACAAGGACGTGATCCGTTTTCGTACGCCGGGCCTCACCGGCATCAACGGTTCCTGCAGTTAAGCCATGTGTAATCAACTCACCATCGAGCCCATTGGCGCCACGCTGGACGTGGCCGAGGGCCAGACCCTGCTCGACGCCGCGTTGCGCTCGGGGGTGTACATCCCGCATGCGTGCGGCCACGGACTGTGCGGTACGTGCAAGGTGCAGGTCACGCACGGCGAGGTGGACCACGGCCCAGCCAATCCCTTCGCGCTCATGGACATCGAGCGTGAAGAGGGGAAGACGCTGGCGTGTTGCGCCACCGCGCTGAGCGACGTTTGCATCGAAGCCGATGTGGACGACGAGCCGGACGCGCGTGTCATTCCCGTGCGGGATTTTGTGGCGACGGTCACGCGCGTTGAAGCCCTCACGCCCACCATCAAGGGGCTGCGCCTGAAGCTCGATCAGCCGATCGACTTCCAGGCTGGCCAGTACGTGATGGTGGAGATTCCAGGGCTCGGTCAACGGCGTGCCTTCTCGATCGCCAATTCGCCCAGCAATGTGGCAAGCACGGGCGAGATCGAGTTGCAGGTGCGCCGCGTCCCCGGCGGCGCCGGAACCGGTGTGCTGCACGAGCAAGTTGGCGCGGGCGACACGCTGCACGTGACAGGTCCTTACGGCCGGTTCTTCGTGCGGCAGTCAGCGGCCAAGCCGATGCTGTTCGTCGCAGGTGGTTCGGGTCTGTCCAGCCCGCGGTCGATGATCCTTGATCTGCTGGAACAGGGCTGCACGTTGCCCATCACGCTGGTCAACGGACAACGCAGTCGTGAAGAGCTGTACGGCCACGAGGAGTTTGTTGCGCTGGCCAATCGCCACCCGAACTTTCACTACGTGCCGGTGCTGTCGAACGAAGCCGAGGGGAGCGCCTGGGACGGTGCGCGCGGCTTTGCCCACGACGCTGCCAAGGTGCATTTCAACGGACAGTTCTCAGGGCACAAGGCGTATCTGTGCGGGCCGCCGCCGATGGTCGAGGCTGCCATCGGTGCGCTCATGCAGGGCCGGCTGTTCGAGGATGACATCTACACCGAGAAGTTCCTCTCCGCAGCCGATGCCAACGCGCAGCGCAGCCCGCTGTTCAAGCGGGTTTGAAAGGAGGGCCACGCAATGCTGGATACCCGACCCAAGGTGGACGTGTGCGTGGAACAGACCCAGGAGCACTACCCATGCGCCACCACCGAGAGCTTGCTGACGGGCATGTTGCGCCTCGGGCGCAAGGGCATTCCCGTGGGCTGTGTCAATGGCGGCTGCGGGGTGTGCAAGGTGCGCGTGCTTGAAGGCAGCACCGTGCGCCTGGGGCCGCTCAGCCGTGCCCACGTCAGCGCAGACGAAGAAGCGCAGGGCGTGACGCTGGCCTGCCGTGAAGCACCGCTGACCGCCGTCCGGCTGGCTGTGCTGGGCAGATTTGAAAAACCGTTTTCCAGAGGCTTCGCCGCATCTGCGGGGGCGCAGTCCGACAAGAAACCGCAGTGAGTTTGATCAACCAGGAGACAAGCATGGGTGTTCTACGAATCGGGCATGCCAGCCTAAAGGTGATGGACATGGCCGCCGCCGTTCGGCACTACGAAAACGTGCTCGGCCTGAAGGTGACGATGCAGGACAACGCCGGCAACGTCTACTTCAAGTGCTGGGACGAGTGGGACAAATACTCGCTCATCCTCACGCCGTCGGACCAGGCAGGCCTGAACCATCTCGCCTACAAGGTCGAGAAAGACGCCGACCTCGACGAGCTGCAGGGGAAGATTGAAGCGTGGGGTCTCAAGACGGTGATGCTGCCAGAGGGGACGCTGCCTGCTACTGGCCGCATGCTGCAGTTCAATCTGCCAAGCGGCCACGAGATGCGGCTCTATGCGATGAAAGAGGTGGTCGGCACCGAGGTGGGCAGTCTCAACCCCGACCCGTGGCCGGACAACCTCAAGGGCGCTGGCGTGCATTGGCTGGATCATGCCCTGCTGATGTGCGAGCTGAATCCGGAAGCTGGCATCAACACGGTTGCCGAAAACACGCGGTTCATGCAGGAGGTGCTGGGCTTCTTCCTGACGGAGCAGGTCGTCGTCGGCCCGGGCGGCGCCGTACAGGCTGCCGCATGGCTGGCCCGCAGCACCACGCCGCACGACATCGCGTTCGTCGGTGGTCCGCGCAGTGGCCTGCACCACATCGCCTTCTTCCTGGATTCATGGCACGACGTGCTCAAGGCTGCAGACGTCATGGCCAAGAACCAGACCAAGATCGACGTGGCACCTACGCGCCACGGCATCACGCGCGGGGAGACGATTTACTTCTTCGACCCCAGCGGCAACCGCAACGAGACGTTCGCTGGACTGGGCTACCTCGCGCAGCCAGACCGTCCCGTCACCACGTGGAGCGAAGACAAGCTGTGGACCGGCATCTTCTACCACACGGGTGAAGCGGTGCCGTCGTTCACCGATGTCTACACCTGATCTGTCCGAGCCTGTTTGCCGAGCCGCCTGAACCGCCATTTCCACGTCCCGTCTTGCCATGTCCACATGTACTGCACACGACGCCACCTTCCTCAGCGAGGTACGCAGCCAGATCACGCTCCCCGCGGCCCAGGCTGCCGTTGCGGCGGCGGTGGAGTCGGCGCAGGCACAGGGGCTGTGCATCAACGTGGCCGTGGTCGATGGCGGCGGCACGCTCGTGGCTTTTGCGCGCATGTCGGGCGCGTTTCTGCACTCGATCGACATTGCCATCGACAAGGCTTATACGGCGGCCAGCTTCGGCTTTCCCACCGCGCAGTGGGGCGACTTGCTGGCCGGCGATGAAATGCTGCGCCTGGGGCTGGCCGAGCGCCCGCGACTGGTGATGTTTGGCGGTGGCCTGCCGATCATCAACGCGGGCCAGCGCATCGGTGGCATTGGCGTGTCTGGCGGCTCGGCGGAGCAGGACGAAGCGTGTGCCCGCGCAGGGCTACGCGCGATCGGCCTGTGAAGAAGGTCTCTCCTCAACCAAAAGAAGAATCGTCTGTTTCGGGAATCCAACCGTGAAGCAATTCCTCAATTTCATCAATGGCGAGTTCGTCGCCACCCACAAGACGTTCGAGAACCGCGCGCCGGTGGATAACAGCGTGATCGGCCTGGTTCACGAGGCTGGTCAGGCAGAGGTGGATGCCGCCGTCGCTGCTGCGCGAGCCGCGTTGCAAGGCGACTGGGGCCGGATGACCGTGGTCAAGCGCGTCGAGTTGCTGCATGCGGTGGCAGACGAGATCAATCGGCGTTTTGACGATTTCCTTGAAGCCGAACTGGCTGACACAGGTAAGCCGCGCAGCTTGGCCGCGCACATCGACATTCCGCGCGGCGCGGCCAACTTCAAGGTGTTTGCCGACATCGTGAAGAACGTGCCGACCGAGAGTTTCGAGATGGCTACGCCCGACGGCGGTACTGCCGTCAGCTATGCGCTGCGTTCGCCGCTGGGTGTGGTGGCTGTGGTGTGCCCTTGGAACTTGCCGCTGCTACTGATGACGTGGAAGGTGGGGCCCGCGCTGGCTTGCGGCAACACCGTCATCGTCAAGCCCTCGGAAGAGACGCCAGCCACGGCCACGCTGCTGGGTGAGGTCATGGCGCACGTGGGTATCCCCAAGGGCGTCTACAACGTCGTGCACGGCTTCGGGCCGGGCTCTGCCGGAGAGTTCCTCACGCGACATCCGGGGGTCAACGGCATCACCTTCACCGGTGAGACGCGCACCGGAGAGGCCATCATGACCGCGGCTGCCAAAGGCGTGCGACCGGTGAGCTTCGAACTGGGCGGCAAGAACGCGGGCATCGTTTTCGCGGATGCCGATTTCGACAAGGCCGTGGCCGGCATCACGCGCAGTGCGTTCGAGAACTGCGGGCAGGTCTGCCTGGGCACCGAGCGCGTCTACGTTCAACGGCCGATCTTCGACAAGTTTGTGCAAGCACTGAAGGAGAAGGCTGAGGCATTGAAGATCGGGCCATCGGGTGAGCCGGGGGTGGGTCTGGGCCCGTTGATCTCCGCCGAGCACAAGGCCAAGGTCATGTCCTACTACGCACTGGCCCAGGAGGAGGGCGCAACTGTGATCACCGGAGGCGGTGCGCCGGACATGCCCGCCGCGCTGGCCGAGGGCCATTGGGTACAGCCGACCATCTGGACCGGGCTGCCGGAAAGCGCCCGCGTGATTCGCGAAGAGATCTTCGGTCCCTGCTGCCACATTGCCCCGTTCGACACCGAGGAAGAAGCCATCGCGCTTGCGAACGCCACGGACTACGGCCTGGCCACCACGGTGTGGACGCAAAACCTGGGCACGGCCCACCGCATGGCGCGCGCCGTTGAGGTGGGACTGTGCTGGATCAACAGCTGGTTCCTGCGCGACCTGCGCACCGCATTCGGCGGCGCCAAGGCATCCGGCATCGGCCGCGAAGGCGGCGTGCATTCGCTGGAGTTCTATACCGAGCTGCGCAACGTGATGGTGAAGCTATGAGCACGATCAACCTTGAAGGCGCGGATGCCCGCTACGTCCGCACCGGTGCCGTACAGACCTACGTGCACGATGTCGGGCAGGGCGCACCGGTGCTGCTCATACACGGGTCAGGCCCGGGTGTGAGCGCATGGGTCAACTGGCGGCCGGTCATGCCTGCGCTGGCCCGGCAGCGCCGCGTCATTGCGCCCGACATGCTGGGCTTCGGCCTGAGCGACCGGCCCGCGGGGCAGGTCTACAACATGGACGTTTGGGTTCAGCAAGCCATCGACCTGCTGGATGCCCTTGGATTGCCGCAGGTCGATCTGGTTGGCAATTCCTTTGGCGGCGGATTGTCACTGGCGCTGGCGATCCGGGCGCCCGAGCGTGTGCGGCGGCTGGTGCTGATGGGCGCGGTGGGTGTGCCGTTTGCCATCACGCCGGCGCTCGATGCGGTGTGGGGCTACACACCATCGCTGGCGGCCATGCGCGGTCTGCTCGACGTGTTTGCCTACGACCGCGGCCGTGTGACCGACGAACTGGCGCAACTGCGCTACGAGGCCACCATCGTGCCGGGTGTGCAGGAGTCCTATGCCGCCATGTTCCCGGCGCCCAGGCAGCGCTGGGTGGATGCCATGGCGAGCGCCGAAGCCGACATCCGCGCGCTGCCGCACGAAACACTGGTGCTGCACGGGCGGGAGGATCAGGTGATCCCGCTATCGAACTCGCTCACGCTGGCTGACTGGATTCCCAATAGCCAGCTGCATGTCTTCGGCCACTGCGGGCACTGGACACAGATCGAACACAGCGCCCGTTTTGCCCAGCTCGTGAACAACTTCCTGGCCGAAGCCGATGCTGGCGCAGCCACCTGAACCACTCTCTTACGCAGACCTTCCCATGGACGCTCTCAAGATCCAACACTACGGCGATGCGCTCTACGAATCGTTGCGCTCGCGCACGCCGGTCGAGCCGCTGACCGACCGCCAACCCGGCATCACCATCGACGACGCCTACCAGATCCAGCTGCGCATGATCAGCCGCCGCATCGAAGCCGGCGAAACCGTGATCGGCAAGAAGATCGGCGTGACCAGCCAGATCGTGATGGACATGCTTGGCGTGAACCAGCCCGACTTCGGCCATCTGCTCTCGGGCATGGTTTTCAACGAGGGCGAGCCGGTCGACACCGGCAAGATGATCGCGCCGAAGGCAGAGGCCGAGGTGGCCTTCGTGCTCTCACGGGACCTTTGCGGCCCCGGCGTGACGGCGGCCGACGTGCTGCGCGCGACCGACTGCGTGATGCCATGTTTCGAGATCGTCGATTCGCGCATCCGCGACTGGAAGATCAAGATCCAGGACACCGTGGCCGACAACGCCTCGTGCGGCGTCTTCACGCTGGGCGGCACGCGCCGCAGCCCGCGCGATCTTGATCTGGCGCTGGCCGGCATGGTGCTGGAGAAGAACGGCGAGATCGTGAGCACCTCGTGCGGTGCCTCCGTCCAGGGCTCGCCTGTGAACGCTGTGGCGTGGCTGGCGAATACGCTGGGCCGACTTGGCATCGCGCTCAAGGCCGGCGATGTGATCTTGTCGGGTTCGCAATCGCCGCTCGTGCCGGTCAAGCCGGGTGACAGCCTTCACTGCAGCGTGGGCGGCCTCGGTAGCACCTCGGTGCGCTTCATCTGACGCCCAATCGAGCATCGAGGAGACACACACCATGGCACTGAATCGCCAAACCATTGAAGCGCTGGCTGCGCATGTGGAATCCGCGCAGCTGCACGTACGCGACATCACCAAGATCACCGACGAATACCCCGACATGGACTGGGCCGATGCCTACGACATCCAGGACGAGATCCGTCGGCGCAAGGAAGCGCGCGGGCTGAAGATCGTCGGCTTGAAGGCGGGGCTGACCTCCTTCGCGAAGATGAAGCAAATGGGCGTTGAAACGCCGGTCTTCGGCTTCGTGAGCGAGGACATGGCCCGTGCGGAGGGCAGTGAAATTCGCATGTCGGAGCTGATCCATCCCAAGGTGGAAGCCGAGATCTGCATCGTCACAAAGGCTGCGCTGCGTGGTCCGGGCTGCCATGTCGGCAATGTGCTGGCGGCAATCGACTTCGTGATCCCGGCTGTCGAGATCATTGACAGCCGGTACCGCGATTTCAAGTTTGACCTCAAGAGCGTGATTGCCGATAACACGTCGGCCGCGCGTTTCGTGGTCGGTGGCCGTTCCCGCAGTCTGGAGGAGCTGGACCTGCGCACCCTGGGCGTGGTGCTGGAGAAGAATGGCCGCGCTGTCGCCATGGCGGCGGGCGCTGCCGTGCTTGGCCACCCGGCGGCCGCCGTGGCCATGATGGCCAACCACCTCGGCGCACGAGGCCAGGAGATCCCGGCTGGCACCTTCATCATGACCGGCGGCGTGACCGAGGCGATTGCGGTGGCAGCAGGCGACAGCGTATGCGTGCGTTTCCAGGATCTGGGCAACGTGTCGATGCGCTTCGTGAATTGAATGCCAAGTTGAACATTGCGTATTGGAGACCGCGACCATGACTCAAAAGATCAAATGCGCCCTGATCGGCCCCGGCAACATTGGCACCGATCTGCTGGCCAAACTGCAGCGCAGCCCCGTGCTGGAACCTGTGTGGATGGTGGGCATCGACCCGGAATCCGACGGGCTCAAGCGTGCCCGCGAGATGGGCATCAAGACCACGGCAGACGGTGTCGACGGCCTGCTTCCGCACGTGCTGGCCGACGGCGTGCAGATTGCCTTTGACGCCACCAGCGCCTATGTGCATGCGGAGAACTCCCGTAAGCTCAATGCGCTGGGCGTGTTGATGATTGACCTCACACCTGCGGCCATTGGCCCGTATTGCGTGCCGCCGGTTAACCTGAAAGAGCACCTCGGTCGCGCCGAGATGAACGTCAACATGGTGACCTGCGGCGGGCAGGCCACCATCCCGATGGTGGCGGCCGTCAGCCGCGTGCAACCCGTGGCGTATGGCGAGATCGTTGCTACGGTGTCGAGCCGGTCGGTGGGGCCGGGCACCCGCAAGAACATCGACGAATTCACGCGCACCACGGCCGGTGCGGTCGAGCGCGTGGGTGGAGCGAAGAAGGGCAAGGCCATCATCGTCATCAACCCCGCCGAGCCACCGCTGATCATGCGCGATACCGTGCATTGCCTGACGGAAACTGAGCCGGATCAGGCGGCCATCACCGCGTCGATCCACGCGATGATCAAAGAGGTACAGAAGTACGTGCCGGGCTACAAGCTCGTCAACGGCCCGGTGTTCGACGGTAACCGCGTGAGCGTGTTCCTGGAGGTCGAGGGCCTAGGCGATTACCTGCCCAAGTACGCCGGCAACCTCGACATCATGACCGCCGCTGCCGCGCGCACTGCCGAGATGTTCGCCGAGGAGATCCTCAAGGGTGAACTGACCCTGCGCGCCACCTCGGCCGCCCCCGCCACTGAAACCGCCTGACGAGGAGCCTCACATGACTACGCTGCAAGGCAAGAGCATTACCGTTCATGACATGACGTTGCGCGACGGCATGCATCCCAAGCGCCACCTGATGACGCTTGAGCAGATGCGCTCCATTGCGCAGGGGCTGGACGCCGCCGGAGTTCCCCTGATTGAAGTCACCCACGGCGACGGTCTGGGCGGCTCATCGCTCAACTACGGCTTTCCCGCGCACAGCGACGAGGAGTACCTGGGTGCAGTCATCCCGCTCATGAAGCAAGCCAAGGTGTCGGCGCTGCTGCTGCCCGGTATTGGCACGGTTGACCATCTCAAAATGGCGCGTGAACTCGGCGTGCATACGATTCGCGTGGCCACGCACTGCACTGAGGCCGACGTCTCGGAGCAGCACATCAGCTACGCGCGCAAGCTCGATATGGACACCGTCGGCTTTCTGATGATGGCGCATATGAACAGTCCCGAAGGCTTGGTCAAGCAAGCCAAGCTGATGGAGAGCTACGGCGCCAACTGCATCTACATCACCGACTCAGCCGGCTACATGCTGCCCGATGACGTGAAGGCGCGCCTTGCTGCCGTGCGCGACGCGCTCGAGCCTGAGACCGAACTGGGTTTCCATGGCCACCACAACCTGGCCATGGGCATCGCCAACTCCATTACCGCGATCGAATGCGGTGCCACGCGCATCGATGCGGCTGCAGCGGGGCTGGGAGCCGGTGCAGGCAATACGCCAATGGAGGTGCTGGTGGCGGTGTGCGACCGCATGGGCATCAAGACCGGCGTGGATGTTTGGAAGATTCAGGACGTGGCTGAAGACCTTGTGGTGCCCATCATGGATTTCCCCATCCGCATCGACCGCGATGCGCTCACGCTCGGCTATGCCGGTGTGTACGGCAGCTTCCTGCTGTTCGCCAAACGTGCAGAAAAGAAATACGGTGTACCGGCGCGTGATCTGCTGGTCGAACTGGGCCGGCGCGGCATGGTGGGCGGTCAGGAAGACATGATCGAGGACACGGCACTCACCATGGCTCGTCAGCGCGGCATCCTGGCAGCGCAGGCGGCCTGACTATCGCCGGCCATTGCACATACCAAGGAGGAAGCCATGCCGTTTGCACAGATCTACATGATCGAAGGTCGCACCACCGAGCAGAAGCGCGCCGTAATCGACAAGGTTACGACCGCCCTTGTCGAGGCGACCGGCGCTCCGAAGGAGAACGTCCGGGTATGGATCCATGACGTGCCAAAGGAGAACTGGGGCATTGCGGGCGTGTCGGCTAAGGATCTGGGGCGGTAGCTCAACTGCCCTGGGTCCCCGTATTTGGCAGCCGTAGCAGGGCGGAGTTTTACGGGCGATTCAGCGAGAATGATCGATGCATGTCGCTCGCGGCACCCCGCCGTGGATGTGGAAAAATCCCGGCAGCTTCGGCTCGCCGGGGTTTTTTGTTTCAAGCGCAGCCGACCATCTGCAGATGCTCGCAGTCTTGACCGGTTCGTACTCGCAAAAAGGGCGGGCGAGCCCCAGCAAGCCCCAACGCCGATGCTGCAACAAGGGCGCCGGGGCCCATGCGCTGGGCCTCGCCCATGAATCAGCGGGGTTGCTCGGGGTGTTCTGGCGAGTCCGTCGTGCTGGTTGCGGAATGCTTGGGGGCTGCGGCGCGCGCGGACAGGGCACGCAAAAATTCACGCGCAGCGCCAACACCTTTCTGATATTTGGCGAGCGAATTGCCAGCCGGGGAATCGACGGATTGGGAGATCGAGCGGGTCACGGCATTCCTCTTCATGTGATGAACGGAACCGCGCCCAACCCATGGGAGAGGGGTGGGCGAGCACAGGCAAGGTGGAAAACCGATGCGTAACAGTCGGCGCGGCCGAAGCCGCTCATGCCTGGCTCGCCCCAGGAGGGAGACGAAGCCAAGCCATAGCAATCGAGGGCAAGAACCTATGCTCGGTTCTCACCCGTTACGCACGAGGTTTCCACACCTCGATCGCTTTCCCTATGGCACTGAAAGCGATGGCGCAGAGTGTACCGATGGCCGCTTCGTCTGAGCAGGGGCGAAACTATAAATCAGAATTTGCTGACGACCGGCGCCAATGCCGCCCGGTGTGCCCTGTTGGATGACTGGTCTCTCGGTTTCCTGTTGGCCCGGCAACGTCGCCGAGCACTCCCGCAAAGCCCGGCGTACACTAAAAAATCTACTCAGTACGGGAGAAACATCATGCCCGAGACCGACCCCAAGAGCACTTTTCGCGGGCTTCCATTGACTCCCGAACAAGATGCTGAGATTCGTCATTACATAAAGCAAAAGATGCACCGAGGCGAGCCATGGGACACGCCCGAGTTGGGTGCCATGCTGGACGATATGCTGGAGCCTCCTCCCGGCGAGCTGGAGGAGTCGGATGAATTCCTGGCCGAAGAGCGAGGCGAAATAGAACGTGCGGCCTCCTCGATTGATGAGGCAATGGATCCGATTGAGGCCAGCGAAGAACTGAACGCCGCGAGAGAATCCGAGGCCATGAAGAAGCCGCAGCACTAGAGGTTGCCGACGGGTGGACGTCACCTGTCGCTGACGGCCGCATTGATCTGCAGCACAAGCCGGTCAGGCAGGCTGATGTTCAGGCGCACGGCCTTCGATCCGATCCTGGTGAGGTCAATGTTGACGAACAGCCAGCATCCGCTGTCGTCCTCGCTGAACATCCTGCATAGCGAATTGACGTCGTGGGCGAGTGCACGAACATCTTGATCGCCGTCTTCATGCATCGGCTCGACGGCTTCCTGCGCGTTGCGTTTCAGTTCTTCCAGCGTTGCGCCGGAGGTGTTCACGCACGAGAGGGCTAGCGGCCTCCGTGGCAAAACGTCACGAAAAACGCCGTCGACGGCGGCCCGCTCAAGCGCCCGATACCTCACAACTCCCCTCAGAAATGGTTTGTCACCCCTTCCATCCATGACTAGACTGGATCACATGTGACTTTCTGTGCCACTGGCCGGGACCCCCTGCAAGTGGCACCGACGCGCGCCAAGTCTCGTCCGCCCGTGAGCCCCAACGACCGCCGACTCGTCCGCCATCTGCTCATCGTCGTCGCCATCAAGCTGGTGGTGCTGAGCGCGCTGTGGTGGGTATTCGTGCGAGATCACCGGGTGCCGGTCGATGCCGAGCGGGCCGCTGATCGCCTGATCGTGACACCGTCAGCAGTGCAGGGAGGACAACCGTGATTTCCGAACATCTCGTCGATCTGTCCCGGCTGCAGTTCGCAGCCACGGCGATGTACCACTTCCTGTTCGTGCCGCTCACGCTGGGCATGGTCTGGCTGCTGGTCATCATGGAAAGCGTCTACGTGATGACCAACAAGGTCATCTGGAAAGACATGACGCGCTTCTGGGGCAAGCTGTTCGGCATCAACTTTGCGCTGGGCGTGACGACGGGCATCACGCTCGAATTCCAGTTCGGCACCAACTGGGCGTACTACTCGCACTACGTGGGCGACGTCTTTGGTGCGCCGCTGGCCATCGAAGGGCTGATGGCGTTCTTTCTGGAATCCACCTTTATCGGCCTGTTCTTCTTCGGGTGGGATCGCCTTTCCAAGACGCAGCACTTGTTGGTAACGACGCTGATGGCGATCGGCACCAATCTTTCCGCGTTGTGGATCCTGATCGCCAACGGCTGGATGCAGAACCCGGTCGGCGCCGAATTCAACTGGCAGACCATGCGCATGGAGATGCATGACTTCTGGGCCGTGGTCTTCAACCCGATCGCGCAGGCCAAGTTCGTGCATACCGTGTCGGCGGGTTACGTGACGGGCGCGATGTTCGTGCTGTCGATTTCGAGCTGGTACTTGCTGCGCGGCCGCGATGTGGAATTCGCGCGGCGCAGCTTTCGCGTGGCGGCTGCGTTCGGCCTGGCCAGCGTGTGCTCCGTGATCGTGCTGGGCGATGAGTCCGGCTACACCGTGGGCGAAGCGCAGCAAACCAAGATGGCCGCCATCGAGGCCATGTGGGAGACCGAGCCCGCGCCGGCCAGCTTCAACGTGATTGCGTCGATCAACCAGCGCGAGCAGAAGAACGACTGGGCGGTCGAGATTCCGTGGGTGATGGGGCTGATCGGCACGCGCTCGGTGTCCAAGCAGATTCCGGGCATCCACGAGATCAAGGCGCGCAATCGCGGCCGAATCATGAGCGGTATCGAGGCCGTGGCCGCGCTGGAAACGGTGCGCCAGCACCCCGGCGATGCGGCGGCGCTCCAGACCCTGCAGATCCATCAGCAAGACTTGGGCTTTGGCCTGTTGCTCAAGAAGTACGTGAGCGATGTGCGGCAAGCCACGCCCGAAATGATCAACAAGGCTGTCGACGATACCGTGCCGCGCGTATGGCCGATGTTCTGGGGCTTCCGCGTGATGGTTGGGCTGGGCTTCCTGATGCTGGCGCTGTTTGGCCTGTCGTTCTGGAGCACGTTGCGGCCGCAGCGCAGGGCACCGGCATGGCTGCTGCGCTGGGCGCTGTGGATGCTGCCCGCCCCATGGATCGCCATCGAGCTGGGTTGGGTGGTGGCGGAGTACGGGCGTCAGCCGTGGACCATCTACGGCGTGCTGCCCACGCATCTGAGTGTGTCGACGTTGAGCGAGGCCAGCCTGTATGGGTCGCTCGCGGGCTTCATCGGTTTCTACACGTTGCTGCTGATCGTTGAGATGTACCTGATGATCCGGTTCGCTCGCCAGGGGCCGGGCAGCCTTGGCACTGGCCGCTACGATTTCGAAGCCGCCCACGCCTGAGGAGAACGCCATGTTCGACTACCCAACCCTCAAGGTCATCTGGTGGCTGCTCATCGGCGTATTGCTGATCGGCTTTGCCATCATGGACGGACACGACATGGGCGTCGGCACGCTGCTGCCCTTTGTCGGCAAGACGGACGACGAGCGCCGCGTGATGATCAACACCATCGGCCCGCACTGGGACGGCAACCAAGTCTGGTTTATCACGGGCGGTGGCGCCATCTTTGCCGCGTGGCCGCTGGTATACGCCACCGCGTTCAGCGGGTTCTACTGGGCGATGCTGGCGGTGCTGTGGGCGTTGTTTTTCCGGCCGGTCGGGTTTGACTACCGGAGCAAGATCCATAACGCCACGTGGCGCAAAGTGTGGGACGTGGGCCTCTTCATCGGGGGCGCGGTGCCGCCGCTCATCTTTGGCGTGGCGTTCGGCAACCTGCTGCAGGGCGTGCCGTTTCACTTCGACAACTTCATGGTGGTGACGTACACCGGCACGTTCTGGCAACTGCTGAATCCGTTTGCCATCCTGACGGGCGTGGTGTCGAGCGCGATGATCACCATGCATGGCGGCATCTATCTCGCCCACCGGACGGAGGGCGTTGTCCAACAACGCGCCACCAGTGCTGCCACTGGCGCAGCCATCGTCGCGGTGGTGGCGTTTATTGCGGCCGGCGCATGGTTGCACGCCGGCAGCATCGAAGGCTACGTCATCACGTCGGCTATCGACCCCGCGGGGCTTGCCAACCCGATGGCCAAGACCGTCGCGCGCACGGCTGACGCATGGTGGCGCAACTATCAGAAGCAGCCGTTGCTGTGGGCGTTGCCGGCAATTGGCGTGATTGGCCCGCTGCTGGCCGTCGTGCTGTCGCGGGCGGGGCGCACGCTTACTGCGTTTGTGCTGTCGTCGCTGGGGCTGGCGGGCATCATCACCACGGCCGGGGCATCGATGTTCCCGTTCGTGCTGCCTTCGTCCAGCATGCCCGGCGCCAGCCTCACGGTGTGGGACAGCGTTTCCAGCCACTTCACGCTGGGCCTGATGTTCTGGGCGGCGATCATCTTCACGCCCATCGTCATCGCCTACACAAGCTGGTGCTACCGCGTGATGCGCGGCAAGGTGACGGTCGAACACATCCGCGCCAACGAGCACTCGGCTTACTAACCGCCGCACAGGAGAGCAAATCCATGTGGTACTTCAGTTGGGTCCTGGGTGTCGGCTTTGCTGTGCTGCTGGCGGTGCTCAACGCAATGTGGGGTGAGGTGAGCGACGACCGCGCCGCCAACGCGAACAATCCGAACTCGGACCGCGAGTGAGCACAGCCAACGTGAGCACCACCGACAAGCCGCGCATCCACGCCGCCAGCCTGGCAGCCGGGTTGCTCGTGATGGCGGTGGGCACGGTGTATCCGTACATCCTCGCCAATCGCGACGGGCATGCCGACCACGGTCTTGCCGTGCTGCTGTTCTGGGCGATGAGCGCGGGGCTGGTGCGCGGTGTGGGGTTTGTTCCGCGCAACAAGGTCTGGCGCGTGCTGTTTTCCGGGTGGGCGTGCGCGCTGGCCCTGACGTTGTTCGGACTGCTGCGCGCCTTTGGATAGCGCCTTAGCGCGGCAGCCGGGTGGTGCCGGCCGGCGGCGGCTCAGGTGATCGCCCGCGCAGCGCATCCCGCAGGCGCCGCACGCCGCGCCACAGCTTGGGCAGTAACCACACCGATACCAACAGCAGCAGCCCCAGGACCACCAAGAACGCAACTGGCAGGAAAAATGCCATCAGCAAACCACCGCTGGCGGCTACATCTTCACTGAACGACGCCACCCAGTTCGAGAACGGTTCCGGCGACGTGTTGATCAGCGCGCGCGTACCGGCCTTGGTGGCATGTGCCGTGCCGGCCAGCGTCCCGCCAATCAGTCCGGCAGCCACCATCCATTGCGGATCGAGCTGCCCGAACGCGGCCGCAGCCAGAATCGCGCCCGCAGGCACGCGGATGAAGGTCTGAATGCCATCCCAAACGGAATCGAAACCGGGAATCTTGTCGGCGAGAAATTCCGCCACGGCCAGTACGCCGGCCAGGCCAATCACCCACCACGATTCCAGCATCTGCAGGCCGGACGGCAAATGCAGCCAACCCGTGCGGCCGAGTACGCCAGCAGCAAATACGGCCAGATAGAGGCGGAATCCGCTGGTCCAAGACAGCCCGGCGGCCAGCGCGGCGGTTTCCAGCATGAGGCTCCCTCGGGGCGTGGAAGACAGGCGAACGGTCAGTCGATATTGCAGTGTAGTGCGCGCTTGCCTGCGCCGCGGCTCAAAGCAGGGATTTGCCCTGCGACAGGATCTTGTCGCACGCCTGCCGGGTGATTTGCGACTTGATGCTGCTCAGGTCGAATGAGTTGCCATCCGAGCCGGTCAGGATGCCTTTTGTGCCGTCGGTGTAACCCGGGTTGGACGTCGGCGCACCGCCCAGCTTGCCGAGCAGCTTGTCCTTGACCGACGCCGCATCGGTCGCGCCGCCCAGGTAATTGTTCTTCATGCAGAACTCCAGCACGCCAGCTACATTGCCGGTGCTCCCCGACGTCAATGACCCGAGCGACGGCACACCGCCCAGGCTGCCAATGCTGCCAAGGCCGCCTGTGGCGCCCTGGCTGTTGCCCTGCGTGGCCCCCTTGATGAGGTCGCCAAGCTGGGCGCGGGCGGCTGCAGGAAATAGCACGGCAATCAGCAGCGTGGCCGTGGCGGCGGTGCGGGGCAGAGAATGTTTCATGGGCGGGGGCTCCTTGAAATGACACGGGGATCATCCATGCCGTAGCGCACAACCCGCTGAAATGACGTGTTGCGTGCGGCGAGATATCTCCGGCATTGTCTCGCGCCGCGGCAACAAAAAACCCGGCATGTCGCCGGGTTTTTTGCATTTGGACACCGTCGCCATCCGGCGGGGTGCCGCGCAACGCCTATCAGGCAGCCTGGATGTTGGTGGCCTGCTTGCCCTTCGGGCCTTGCGTCACTTCAAACGAGACGCGCTGATTTTCCTTGAGCGTCTTGAAGCCAGCCATTTGGATGGCCGAGAAATGCGCAAACAGCTCTTCACCGCCTTCGTCAGGCGAGATGAAACCGAAACCCTTGGCGTCGTTAAACCATTTGACCGTACCGAGTGCCATGAAAACCCCTCCGTTAAAACACAAGTCCGAGCCGGGAGGTATGCCTGTCGGGGCAGTGCAGAGCGGTACCGCGCAGTCATCGCCCGGCCGCCGGCCAGCACGGCACGACGAATGGCGCGGGTGGAACCGCGCCGCAAGCGATCGGTCTTCTTGTGGCAAACGCCACAGCCTGAAGCGGTTGTCGATCTGTTGTCGACTGGTGTGAGGCCTCCCGGGCTCACCATTCATGCGGCTCGCTGCCAACGGTTTGCGGGGCAGTAGGGCGCACATGCTGAATTCGATTGTTCGAGGATTGTAAGAGACTGTCAAGGCCACAAAGGGTGGGTTTGTGGCGAAAAACGGTCAGTTTCTGAAGAGGTTTTGCTCGAAATCCAGCCGATCGCCTCCAAGTACGGAAAACGATTGGCATCTCAGGCGCGGAGCTTGCGCCGGTTCCAGTCAACGCAGGGGCGGTAAAACGCCTCGCGTTCGAGGGCTGACGGACGCACGCTCCACGGGCCAAACCGTTTGTAGACCTTGAAGTCGGTGTTATTTCCCCAAATTGCGAACTCGAAAGGAGTGGTTAGAATAAGACCATGGCAATCCGGCAAGCGACCACTCCACAACACGATGCAGGCACCGTCCTCGAGCGGAAAGAGCAAGCGCTCAAACCGCCCGCGATGTACAAGGTGCTGCTGCTCAACGACGACTACACCCCGATGGAATTCGTCGTGATGATTCTTCAGCAGTATTTCAGCAAAGACCGGGAGACCGCCACACAGATCATGCTGACTGTGCATCGGGAAGGTAGGGGCGTGTGCGGTATCTACACACGGGATATCGCCGCGACGAAAGTGGAATTAGTGTCAACCCATGCACGGCAAGCGGGGCATCCGCTGCAGTGCGTGATGGAGGAAGCATGATCGCGCAAGAACTGGAAGTCAGCCTGCACATGGCGTTTGTCGAAGCCCGGCAGGCTCGCCACGAATTCATTACGGTGGAGCATCTGCTGCTTGCGCTGCTGGACAATCCGACGGCCGCGGAGGTGCTGCGCGCCTGCGCCGCCAACATCGAAGACCTTCGCACGCATCTGAAGAACTTCATCGCCGACAACACGCCTGTGGTGCCCGGCACGGACGAGGTGGACACGCAACCCACGCTGGGTTTTCAGCGCGTGATCCAGCGCGCCATCATGCACGTGCAATCCACGTCCAACGGCAAGAAGGAAGTGACGGGCGCGAACGTGCTTGTCGCCATCTTCGGCGAGAAGGATTCGCACGCGGTGTACTACCTGCAGCAGCAGGGCGTGACCCGGCTGGACGTCGTGAACTTCATCAGCCACGGCATCCGCAAGGACCAGGCTGAGCCCGCCAAGCAGGGCGAAGGCAACCCCGAAGGCGAAGGCGGCGACGGGAAGGAAAGCCCGCTGGAGCAGTTCACCCAGAACCTGAACGCGCTGGCCAAGGCCGGCAAGATCGACCCGCTGATCGGCCGTGAGCAGGAAGTCGAGCGCGTGGTGCAGGTGCTGTGCCGCCGCCGCAAGAACAACCCGCTGCTGGTGGGCGAGGCCGGTGTCGGCAAGACGGCCATCGCGGAAGGTTTGGCATGGCGCATCACGAAGGGCGAAGTGCCGGACATCCTCGCGAAGTCCGTCGTCTATTCGCTCGACATGGGTGCGCTGCTGGCCGGCACGAAGTACCGCGGCGACTTTGAGCAACGCCTGAAGGGCGTGCTGAAGTCGCTCAAGGACAATCCAAACGCGATCCTGTTCATCGACGAGATCCATACGCTGATCGGCGCCGGTGCGGCTTCGGGCGGCACGCTGGACGCAAGCAACCTGCTCAAGCCGGCGCTGTCGTCGGGCGCACTCAAATGCATCGGTGCGACGACGTTCACGGAATATCGCGGCATCTTCGAGAAAGACGCAGCGCTGTCGCGCCGCTTCCAGAAGATCGACGTGGTGGAGCCGACGGTTGATCAGACCGTGCAGATTTTGCGCGGCCTGAAGTCCCGCTTTGAAGAGCACCACGGCGTGAAGTACGCGTCGTCGGCACTCACGGCTGCGGCTGAATTGTCGGCCCGCTTCATCACCGACCGCCATTTGCCGGACAAGGCGATCGACGTGATCGACGAAGCCGGTGCAGCGCAGCGCATCCTGCCGAAGTCGAAGCAGAAGAAGACGATCGGCAAGGGTGAGATCGAAGACATCGTTTCGCGTATCGCCCGCGTCCCGCCGCAAAGCGTGTCGCAGGACGATCGCAGCAAGCTGCAGACGCTGGAGCGCGACCTGAAGTCGGTCGTGTTCGGGCAGGATCCGGCCATTGATGCGCTCGCTTCGGCGATCAAGATGTCGCGTGCAGGCCTGGGCAAGACGGACAAGCCGATTGGCTCGTTCCTGTTCAGCGGCCCCACGGGAGTGGGCAAGACCGAAGTCGCCAAGCAGCTCGCATTCATCTTGGGCATCGAGCTGATCCGCTTTGACATGTCGGAGTACATGGAGCGCCATGCGGTGAGCCGATTGATCGGCGCGCCTCCGGGCTACGTGGGCTTCGATCAGGGCGGTCTGCTGACGGAAGCTGTGACCAAGAAGCCGCATTGCGTGCTGCTGCTGGATGAGATCGAGAAGGCCCACCCGGACATCTTCAACATCCTGCTGCAGGTGATGGACCACGGCGCGCTGACGGACAACAACGGCCGCAAGGCGGATTTCCGCAACGTGATCATCATCATGACGACCAATGCGGGCGCCGAGACGATGAACAAGGCAACGATCGGTTTCACCACGGCGCGCGAACAGGGCGACGAGATGGCCGACATCAAGCGCATGTTCACGCCGGAGTTCCGCAACCGTCTGGACGCAACCATCAGCTTCCGCTCGCTCGATGAGGAAATCATCATGCGCGTGGTCGACAAGTTCCTCATGCAGCTGGAAGAGCAGTTGCACGAGAAGAAGGTGGATGCCATCTTTACCGAGAAGCTGCGTCGCTTCCTGGCGAAGAAGGGCTTCGACCCGCTGATGGGTGCACGCCCGATGCAACGGTTGATTCAAGACCTGATCCGCAAGGCGCTGGCCGACGAGCTGCTGTTCGGCAAGCTGGTGAACGGCGGAAAGGTGGTCGTGGATCTGGACAATGCGGATGCGGTGAAGCTGGAGTTCTCCGAGAACGAAGCGCCGCCGGCACCTGCCCAGGAAGAAGCGGAAGCTTGACGAAGTTTGTCGCACCAAACAAAAGGCCCGGAATCTCCGGGCCTTTTTCTTATGTGTGGGCGATGTTGTCAGTGGCGCCCGGTGCTGCCGAAACCACCTGCGCCACGCTCGCTCTCGGCAAAGTCATCGACGATGTTCAGCTCTGCCTGCACCACCGGCACGATCACGAGTTGTGCAAGGCGCTCCATCGGATTGAGCACGAACGCCGTGCTGCCACGGTTCCACGTGCTGACCATGAGCTGGCCCTGGTAGTCGGAATCGATCAGGCCGACCAGGTTGCCGAGCACGATGCCGTGCTTGTGGCCCATGCCAGAGCGCGGCAGGATCAGCGCGGCATAACCCGGATCAGCCAGGTGGATGGCCATGCCGGTCGGGACCAGATGCGTGGTGCCGGGCTCAATGGTGAGCGGGGCGTCGATGCATGCGCGCAGGTCCAGCCCGGCGCTGCCGGTGGTGGCGTACTGCGGGAGCTGTTCGTGCAGGCGGGCGTCGAGGATCTTGACGTCGAGTTTCATGCGGGGCAGGCCGAAGAGGTTGCAGAAGCCGGAGATGGTAGCGCAAACGCCTCCGCCAGCAGCTCATATGAACGCAGGCGCGCCTTGTAGCTGGGTGCGACGGTCAGCACGATCAGTTCATCGGCGACGAAGCGTTCCTTGAGCGCATGCATCTGTTCGGCCACGGATTCCGGTGTGCCGATGATGCTGCGTGGCCGCTCGCGCATGACGATGGCCTGGTCGCGCTCGGTGTAGACGTGGGCTTCGCCTTGCTCGACAGTCGGGATCGGACCGTTCACGCCGAGCGCCATCTGCACGCGGCGCAGGTCGATGGCGGCTTCATAGCGGCGCGCTTCCGCCTCGGTATCAGCCGCGATCACGAAGACGGCGGCGGCGCTATACGGGCGCGCATCGTAGCCGGGCTCGAAATCCGTGCGGTACTGCTGGGCGACGATGTGCCCGACGTGCGGGTTGATGAAATGCGCGAACGCGAAACGGATGCCCAGGCGCGCGGCCAGCGCCCCACCAAAATCGCTGGAGCCGAGCATCCACAACTCGGGCTTGGTATCGATCTCGGGTTGTAGCAGAACGCCGGCTGCGGGGTGGTCTGGCGGCAGCGTGCCTGTCAGGTGCCAGATCAGTTCCTGCACCTGCTGCGGGAAGATGTCGCCGCGGTTGTAATCGCCCATGGCCACGGCTTGCGCGGTGCGCATGTCGCCGCCGGGTGCGCGGCCGACACCCAGGTCGATGCGGTTCGGGAACAGTGCTTCCAGCAGGCGGAACTGCTCGGCCAGCTTGAACGGGCTGTAATACGGCAGCATCACGCCGCCAGAGCCCACGCGTAAGTGCCTCGTGGCGCTCGCCACGCGGGCAATCATCACTTCCGGCGCGGGGTTGCTCACGCCGCGCAGGCCGTGGTGCTCGGCGCACCAGTAGCGCGTGTAGCCGAGCGAATCCGTCAGTTGCGCCAGATCGACCGTCGCGGCAATGGCGTCGCGTGCGCTGTGGCCGTAGATGACCGGGCTTTGGTCCAGGACCGATAGACGGATCGGCGCGGCGCTCATGACCGTGCTCCATGGACGCGGTCGGCGATGGCGGCGACGATCTGGCGCGCCAGCGTCAGCTTGTCGGCGCGCGGCAAGCGCGTGATGCCCTTTGCATCGAAGAGTGCGACTTCGTTGTCGTCGCGGCCGAAGGTCTGCTGACCAAGATTGCCGACCAGCAGAGGAATGCCTTTCTTCTTGCGCTTGGCCTCGCCGAACTCTTCCAACCGTTCGGTTTCGGCCGCAAAGCCGACGCAGAAAGGCGCATTCGCCCTGCGCGCCACACCGGCCAGGATGTCCGGGTTCTGTGTGAACGTAAGTGACGGTACGTCGGAATCGTTCTGCTTCTTGAGCTTCTGTTCCGCGGCTTGCGCCACGCGCCAGTCGGCCACAGCGGCCACGGCAATGAAGATGTCGTTCTTCGCCGCATCCAGCTCGTGCATGACGGCGTCGTGCATTTGCTGGGCGGTTTGCACATCGATGCGCAGCACGCCTGCGGGCGTGTCCTGATGGCACGGCCCGGCAACCAGCGTGACTTCTGCACCGGCCTGCGATGCGGCCCGCGCCAGCGCAAAACCCATCTTGCCGCTGGACAGATTCGTGATGCCGCGCACCGGGTCGATCGGCTCGAAGGTCGGGCCGGCCGTCAGCAGCACGCGGTGACCGCGCAGCAGCTTGGGCTGGAAGAAGCCGATGAGCTGCTCGACGATGTCTTCGGGCTCTAGCATGCGGCCGTCGCCGACTTCGCCGCAGGCCTGGTCGCCGGCATCGGGGCCGAGCAGGGTGACGTCATCCGCGCGCAACTGGGCGGCGTTACGTTGGGTGGCGGGCGCGGCCCACATCTGCCGGTTCATCGCGGGCGCGACGAGCAGCGGGCAATCGCGCGCGATGCACAGCGTGGAGAGCAGATCGTCGGCCATGCCGTGCGCGAGCTTGGCCAGAAAGTCGGTGGACGCCGGCGCGATGACGATGGCATCCGCCTCGCGCGAGAGGTCGATATGCGGCATGTTGTTGCCGATGCGGCCGTCCCACTGCGACGTGAAGACAGGTCGCCCGGAAAGCGCCTGCATTGTCACTGGCGTGATGAAGTGCGCGGCGGCCTCGGTCATCACCACCTGCACGGTTGCGCCCGCCTTGGTCAACAGCCGCACCAGCTCGGCCGACTTGTAGCACGCGATGCCGCCGGTCAGGCCGAGCACGAAATGTTTGCCTTGCAGTTCCATAACAACCCGCTTGGGAATCCGATTGACGCAATATGCGCGGGCAGGATACAACCCGGTGCCCGGGGCTTCCTGCTGAACAGAGGCGATGATACCGGCTTGCCCCGCGGCGCGTCTGGCGCTCGGGTTTTTCCTCAAAAGCGCATTCTCGATATGGTTTTCGGTTGTTCCGCAGTTCGCAATGTTCTCGCTTGGATTGGCGGTTGCGCCATCGTTGCGGTGGTGGCCGGCGCGGTACTCGTCTGCGGGGCGAAGGCATGGCTGCGTGAGGAGCCGGGGCTCGCGCACGCAGACGTGATCGTCGTACTGGGCGGCGAATCGGGGCAGCGCGTGATCGGCGCTGCCGAGCTGTATCACGCGGGCGTAGCGCCTCGCGTGTTCGTTAGCGGACAGGGCGATTGCCTGCTGATCGAGCGCCGCCTTGTAATGGCCGGCGTGCCGGCGGAGCGCATCGGCCACGAATGTGTGTCCGGCAGCACGATGGAAAATGCGCGGATGACGCGCGAGACGTTGGCGGGCCTGCACGTCAACAGCGCAATACTGGTGACGAGCTGGTATCACACCGGCCGGGCGCTGGCGGTGTTCCGCAAGGTATGGCCGGAAGTCACTTGGGGTGCACACGGCGTATTCCCGGGCGATACGCTGGCCAAGTCGGTGCCGATCTACGAAGCCGGGTCGATTCTTGCCGAGTACGTCAAACGGGCGTGGTACGCCGTGCGTTACTGGGCCTGAGCCTCATTCAGCAGGCATGGGCCGCGTATCGGCGGCCAGGTCGTCCAGCGAGGGGACGAAGCGGATCGTGTCGCGCTTGTTGGATTCCCGCACCCAGTCGCGCAGGGCGCTGCTGGCCTCCAGGTGCGCCGAGATGTCGCCGACCACGGCGAGCTTGAGTCGGTAGTTCGTGATCTTCTGCGCGATGCCGCCGGCCAGGCCGGTGCGCAGCGCAAAGAACGCCGCATCAAGGCGGCTGACCGGCACGGCAACCATCGATGCGCCATGCCCCAGCGCCTCGCCGATCAGGTGGTCCAGCGCATCCTGCTCGCTGGCGATACGCGGGCCAGCCTCATCGAGGCACAGCACCGCTTCGCCGTTCCAATGCTGGAGGTTTGACACGGCAGCGTCAGCGACGCACCCGCCGCAGTTCGTCAACGATCAGCAGCACCGCACCGATGGTGATGCCGCAGTCCGCCACGTTGAAGGCCGGCCAGTGGTAGTTGTGCAGGTAGAAGTCGAGGAAGTCCACCACATGACCGTAGATGACACGGTCAATCACGTTGCCCAGCGCGCCGCCCAGAATGAGCGCCAGCGCAAAGCAGAACAGCTTTTGCCCGCTGTGCCGCTTGAGCAGCCACACGATGAACAGCGCCGCCGCCACGCCGAGGCCCGTGAAGAACCAGCGCTGCCAGCCGCCGGCCGCGGCCAGGAACGAAAACGCCGCTCCCTTGTTATAGGCCAGCACCAGGTTGAAGAAGCCGGTGATCGGCCGCGACTCGCCGTAGGTGAAGGTCTTGAGGATGGCGATCTTGGTCAACTGGTCCAGCAGGATCCAGATGACGGCCAGGCCGAGCCAGGGGCCCACGCCATGACCGCCGCCGCTCTTCTTCAACCCGATCGATTTGCTCTTGCCGTTGTTGCGAGTGGCCATCAGGCAGCGCTCCGTTGTTCGCCGGCGCCGAACAGGTTGTCGGTGCAACGCTTGCAGAGGGTCGGGTGGGCCGCGTCGTGGCCGACATCGGCGCGGTAGTGCCAGCAGCGCTCGCACTTGGCGTGCGTGGACGGCACCACGGTGATGAGCAGATCGCCGCCTTCCGGGGCGCGCTCCAATTTAGCTGCGGACGTGATCAGCACGAAGCGCAGGTCGTCGCCAAGGCTGGCCAGCGCGTCATGCACCGACTCACCCGCCGACACCGTCACTTCCGCCTGCAGCGACGAGCCGATCTTGCCGTCGATGCGCAGCGCTTCCAGCTGCTTGGTCACTTCGCCGCGCACGTTGCGGATGGCGGCCCACTTCTCCAGCAGCGCGCTGGCGCCTTGCGGTACTGGAGCGTTGTAGTAGGTGCTGGTGAAGATGGTGTCGGTGTGCTCGGTGCCGTGTGCGAAGACCTGCCATGCCTCTTCGGCCGTGAACGACAAGAACGGTGCCATCCAGTGCAGCATTGCCTGGGTGATGTGGTACAGCGCGTTCTGTGCCGAGCGGCGCGCCACGGAGTCGGGCGCCGTGGTGTACAGGCGGTCCTTCAGCACATCGAGGTAGAAGCCGCCCAAGTCTTCCGAGCAGAACGTCTGCAACTTGGCGACGACCGGGTGGAACTCGTACACGTCGTAGTGCGACAGGACTTCCTTCTGCAGCGAATCCGTCAGCGCCACGGCATAGCGGTCGATTTCGAGCCATTGCTCGGTCGGCAGCGCATGCTTGGCGTGGTCGTAATCCGTCAGATTGGCGAGCAGGAAGCGCAGCGTGTTGCGGATGCGGCGATAGCCTTCCACCACGCGCTTCAGGATTTCATCCGAGATGGCGAGTTCGCCCGAGTAGTCGGTCGAGGCCACCCACAGGCGAATGATCTCAGCGCCCATCTTGTTGGCGATTTCCTGCGGCGCGATCGTGTTTCCGATCGACTTGGACATCTTGCGGCCTTCGCCGTCCACCGTGAAGCCGTGCGTGAGCAGGCCCTTGTACGGCGGCTTGCCGTACAGCATCGAAGCCGTCAGCAGCGACGAGTGGAACCAGCCGCGGTGCTGGTCTGAGCCTTCCAGGTACAGATCGGCCAGGCGACCGTCCGGCAGGTCGGCCGAAGCGTCGTACAGATCCGCCGCGTGCGAGCCGCGAATGACGTGCCAGTGCGTCGTGCCCGAGTCGAACCATACGTCGAGCGTGTCGCGGTTCTTCTCATACATGTCAGCCTCGTCGCCGAGCAGCTCGCGCGGGTCGAGCGTCTGCCAGGCTTCGATGCCGCTCAGTTCGATGCGCTGGGCGACCTGCTCCAGCAGCTCAGGCGTGCGCGGGTGCAGCGCGCCGGTTTCCTTGTGTACGAAGAAGGCCATCGGCACGCCCCATTGGCGCTGACGCGAGAGCGTCCAGTCCGGGCGGTTGGCGATCATGTTGTGCAGGCGCTGCTTGCCCCACGACGGGTAGAACGCGGTGGCATCGATGCCTGCCAGCGCGGTCTCGCGCAGCGTGGCGTTGCCGTCGTTGGGCTGCACGTCCATCCCCGCAAACCACTGCGAGGTGGCGCGATAGATGATCGGCGTCTTGTGGCGCCAGCAGTGCATGTAGCTGTGCGGGTGCTTGTGGGCGTCGAACAGGTTGCCGGATTCGCGCAGCACTTCGACGATCTTCGGATTGGCGTCCCAGATCATCTGGCCGCCGAACAGCGGCAGCGTCGATGCGTACACGCCGTTGCCCATCACCGGGTTGATGATTTCCGAGTCGGGCATGCCGTGCGATTTGCACGACTGGAAGTCTTCCACGCCATAGGCAGGCGCGGAGTGGACGATGCCGGTACCGGTATCGATGGTCACGTAGTCGCCCAGGTAGACGGGCGAGGTGCGGTCGTAGCCCGCGTCCATCTTGGCGAGCGGGTGGTGGAAGCGCACGCCCGACAGCGCCGCGCCTTCGCACGTGGCCAGCACGGTGCCTTCGAGCTTCCAGCTTTGCAGGCAGGCCTCGACGCGCTCCTTGGCGACGATCAGCAGACCGCGCGGCGTGTCGACCAGCGCGTATTCGATTTCCGGGTGCAGGTTCAACGCCTGGTTGGAGGGGATCGTCCACGGGGTCGTCGTCCAGATCACGATCCAGCCCGGCTTGGCCTTGAGCACGTCGGCGCCAACGTGGAAGGCGCTGGCCAGTGCGTCGATATCGGCAAACGGGAAGCCGACGTCGATCGACAGGTCGGTGCGGTCCGCGTATTCGACTTCAGCTTCAGCGAGCGCCGAGCCGCAGTCGAAGCACCAGTTGACCGGCTTCAGGCCGCGAAAGACGTAGCCCTTCTCCAGGATCTTGCCCAGCGCGCGAACTTCATCCGCTTCGTTGCGGAAGTTCATGGTCAGGTACGGATCGGCCCAGTCGCCCAGCACGCCCAGGCGCTCGAAATCCGCCTTCTGGCGCGCGATCTGGCCGGTGGCGTACGCACGCGCTTTCTCTTGCACTTCCTTGACCGGCAGGCCCTTGCCGAACTGCTTCTCGATCTGGATTTCGATCGGCATGCCATGGCAATCCCAGCCCGGCACGTAGACGGCGTCCAGGCCAGTCAAACCGCGCGCCTTGATCACCATGTCCTTGAGGATCTTGTTGACCGCGTGGCCGATGTGCAGATCACCGTTGGCATACGGGGGGCCATCGTGGAGGATGAACTTCTTCGCGCCCTTGCGCGCAGCGCGGATCTTCTTGTAAAGCTGCTTGTCCTGCCATTGCTTGACCCACTGCGGCTCGCGCTTGGGCAGGTCGCCGCGCATGGGGAAAGGCGTGTCCAGCAGGTTGACCGGGTACTTGCTCTTCTCCGGCGTGGGCTTCTTGGCGTCAGACATGATGTGATGTGGGGCAGATTCGGGCAATTCGGGTGGGTGCAGGCGCGGCTGACAGTGCAGGACGCGCGTGCGCAGCGTGTGGCTTCTGGGCGGCGAACGTGTCGGCCGCCTACTGAATTCGGTCGGTGGCCGAGGTGGCGAAGTCGCGCCGCAGCGTGGGCGACTCGCCAGCCGGCGGAACAGGCAGGCCGAAGAACTGCCGCGCGTGAACACAGTCCTGCGCGATGGCGTCCTTGAGCGCATCGAGCGAGTCGTAGCGAGCCTCGTCGCGCAGCTTCTTCATGAATTCCACGCGGACCAGCTTGCCGTAGACGCTGGCGTTGTAATCAAAGACGTGCACTTCCAGCAGCACGCGGCCGGAGTCGTCCACCGTCGGGCGTACGCCAATGCTGGCGACGGCCGGCAGCGGTTTTTCAGCCAGCCCGTGCACCTGCACGACGAAGATGCCGGCCACTGCCGGCTTGCGGTGCGAGATGCGCAGATTCAGCGTCGGGAAGCCGAGCGAGCGGCCGAGCTTTTGCCCATGCACCACGTGTCCGCTGATGGCATAACCGTGACCGAGCAGGCGGCGGGCATGTTCGAGGTCGCCCGCGGCCAGCGCCTCGCGCACGGCCGAGCTGGAGATGCGGATGCCGGATTCCGACACCGAGCCCATCTGCTCGACTTCAAAGCCGAACTGGGCACCGGCGGCCTGCAGATAGTTGAAATCGCCCGCGCGCTTGGCGCCGAAGCGGAAATCATCGCCCACCAGCAGCCAGCGCGTGTGCAGGCCATCGACCAGAACATTGCGCACGAACTCGTCCGGCGTCTGCCCAGCGAAATGCGCATTGAAATGCTCCACGACCACGCGGTCGACGCCCTGGCGACGCAGGCTTTCCAGCTTGTCGCGCAGCAGCGCAATGCGGGTGGGCGCGCGGTCCGGCATGAAGAATTCGCGCGGATGCGGCTCGAACGTCATCACCGTGAGCGGCAATCCGCGTGCGTCAGCCGCCGCGCGTGCGCGGGCCAGCAGAGACTGGTGCCCGCGGTGCACGCCGTCGAAGTTGCCGATGGTCAACGCGCAGGGCGCGCGACTTTCGGCGTTGGGCAGGCCGCGAAAGACTTTCACGAGAAGCGTCGGTGGTCGAGGAAAGGGGAAGTGCGTTTTCGTGCCGGATTGGCGTGGCAGCCGCCAAAATCCAGCAAAACGCACATTATATAAGGGATTGCCCCATCCCCGGCGCGCACGTGGCTGGGTGTCGGGGTGTTGCACAATCGTCCGAACGGTGCGCCCGCGCGGCGCATGCTTGCGGCACAATCCGGTATCCAGTTTCTTCCCAATATTTCCTTGAACGCCTCGCTGCGCCTTTTCTTCGCCAAGTTCGGGCTTGCCAGCCGCGCGCCGCTTGAACTGGACGCCCGAGCCAAGCTGCTCGCCGCCGTGCATCGCGGGGCCCCTATGGGGATTGCTGCCTCGGTCGTGCTGCCCGCCTTGACGGTCGCTGCGTTCTGGGATGCCTCGAACCGCCCCGTGCTGCTGGGCTGGTGCCTGATCATGCTGTGCCTGACGGCGTCAGGTCTGCGCTTCTATTTCGGCTATCGCTACGACCTGACCCGCATGACGCTGGCCGCGCACACTCGCAAGTGGTGGACGGGCATGCACGTCATGTCGGCGGTGGGCGGGGTGGCGTGGGGCTGTTCGGCGGGGCTGTATCTGATGTCGCCGTCGCTGGAGTTCAGCAGCCTGCTGATGATCGTGATCATCGGTGTGGCGGCGGCGGCCGTGTTGTCGCAGGCGCCGGTACCGTCCAGCCTGCTGATCCTCGGGACGGGCATCCTGGCGCCGCACTTTGTGCTGGCCGAGCAGGCGTTTCCGGGGCATGGGCTGTATTTGCGCGGTGTGCTGCTGTTCTTTGCGGCGCTGCTGACGCGGCATGCCGTGAACATCCACAACACGCTGGTGCGCGAAATTCAGCTTGAAAACGAGAGCCGCCAGCTTGCGCGCCGCTATCAGGACGAGAAGCAACGCGCTTTGTCGGCATCGGAAGAAAAATCGCGCTTCCTGGCTGCGGCCAGTCACGACTTGCGCCAGCCGGTGCATGCGATCGTGCTGCTGGTGGAGGCGCTGCGGGCGCGCAACCAGTCGGAATCCTTGGCGCCGCTGGTGGAGCAATTGGCCTCGGGCGCTGCGACCATCGATCTGCTCTTCCGCTCGCTGCTGGATCTGTCCAAGCTGGAGAGCCGCAAAACCTCGCCGACGCTGGAGCCGGTGGATCTGGGTGAGGTCATCACCGAAGTGGTCCAGCAGTTCATGCCCGACGCGCGCGCCAAGGGCCTGACGCTCGCAGCGCGCATTCCGCCACTGCCTGTATTCGGGATGGCCGAGCCGGTGCTGCTGCGCCGGGCGCTGTTCAACCTGCTGCAGAACGCGCTGCGTTACACCGAGCGCGGCGGCGTGATGGTGGCGCTGCGCGTGCGCCAGAAGCATTTGCGGATCGAGGTCTGGGATACCGGCATCGGCATCGCGCCTGAGCATCAGAAAGACATCTTCTCGACGTACTACCAGGTCGAAAACCCCGAGCGCGATCCGAGTCAGGGCTTGGGTTTGGGCCTGTCGATCTACAAGGAATGTGTGCGTCTGCTGCGCGGGACGTTTGGCGTGCGCTCGGTGCCGGGGCGCGGCTCGATGTTCTGGATGGCGCTGCGGCCGGTGCCCGCTGAGATCAAGGCGCCGCTGGCCACCCAGCCACGCGCCGAGCAAAAGCGCGCCGTGCTTGATCAGCCGCGGTTCTCCGGCGTGGTGCTGGTGGTGGATGACGACCCGCAGATCCGCAAGGCCTGGCACGCGCTGCTAGAAGCGTGGGGTGTGGAGGTCCACAGCGCCGCAGATGGCCGCTCCGCAGAGCAACTTCTCGCGCGCGGCATCCGTCCGCAGATCATCTTCTGCGACCTGCGCCTGCCTGGCGAGGAGGATGGCCTGCAACTGCTCGAACGCTGGCAAGTCAGCCACCCCGATGCCCACGCCGTACTGCTGACTGGCGATCGCAACTCCGCCGCCCTCGCGCGCGCCGAAGAAGCCGGCTATCTACTGCTGGCCAAGCCGATGGACCCGAACATGCTGCGCGTGCTGCTCAAGCGCTGGCTGCGCGGTCGCTCAGCCGAGCCCCAGGTCGCTTACTGACGGAAATGTAAAACGGCGCCGTCGATGGCGGCGCCGGCATGATCAGTTCAGATGCGCAGATCAGGCTGCGCCCGTCAGGCGAAAGCGTTCCATGCGCGAGATGATCTGGATGCGCGTGCGCACGCCCAGCCGCTGCAAAATCGCCGAGACGTGTTCTTTGACGGTGTTTTCCGTCAGGCCCAACTGGCGTGCGATCGACTTGTTCGGCAGGCCTTCGAGCAGCAGCGCCAGCACCGAGCCCTGGCGCGGCGTCAGCCCCAGTTCTGCCGGCGTGATGGGGATGCCATGCGAGGCGCCCCCTTTGCCGTTGATGCCCCCCATATCGTCTTCCGACGGGAACGACGCATCGCCGCCAAAAATACCGGCCACTGCCTTGGAGAATGCATGGGCATCGGCGTGCTTGCCGATGAACCCGATGGCGCCCAGCGCTTGAGCCTTGGCGACGATTTCCGGCGTGTTTTCCGCCGACATGAAGGCAAAGCGCGCTTCCGGCAGTTTGCCGCGCAGTTCGCGCATGGCGTCGAAACCTGTGCAATCGGACAGCCACACGTCCAGCAGCACGACGTCCGGTCGGACGCCTTCTTCAATCAGCGCCAGCGCTTGGCGCCGGCCAATAGCCGCGTGCACCTGAACTTCAGGCAAGGCGTGCGCAAGAAACGTGGTCGTGCCAGATAAGGCGAGAGGGTGGTCGTCGACCACCAGCAGGCTACGCAGCGAGCTCGTCATTCTTATTCCCCGGTGAGGGCAATGCCCTCTTGTTGTTGTACGCGTGTCGACCCGGCGCGGGCGATGGCCGACAGGCCGGGTGTCTCACCCTGTGCCGATCGACCGTCACGGTATCGCCCGCACGATGTTGCAGCGCAGGATGAACGGACGTTTGATACGCGTCGGATCACCGCTGGCAGCCCACCCGACCCCTCGGGAGCGCGGACAATTATGGCGCTGAGATTATCAGAGCGCGCCAAAGCGCGCCAACGGTTGCCCCTTCCTTTTGCCGGCATGACAGAGTTTTTGCGGGCATGCGTCGGCAAAATGCCACGGTGGCTGCAAAAGCGCCCGCGGCATGGCTGCGCAGGCGTCACACCCGATTTTCTCGGGGAACTCCGGCGCACTTGATAAAATGCCGCGATGAAAAACATCGTCATTCTCATTTCCGGACGCGGCTCCAATATGGAAGCCATTGTCCGCGCCTGTCAGGCTGAAGGTTGGTCGGGACGCATTGCCGCCGTCATTTCTAATCGGCCCGATGCGGCAGGACTTAAATTTGCCGCTTCGCACGGCATTGCCACCGCGGTGGTCGACCACAAGGCGTTCCCCGATCGCGACAGCTTCGACGCCGCCCTGGCACAGGTGATCGACGGCTTTTCGCCCGATCTCGTGGTGCTGGCCGGCTTCATGCGCATCCTTACGCCCGGCTTTGTAAAGCGCTACGCGGGGCGCATGCTGAACATTCATCCGTCGCTGTTGCCGTGCTTCCCGGGTTTGCACACGCACGAGGCCGCGTTGGCCATGGGCGTGAAGGTGCATGGCGCGACGGTGCATTTCGTCACGGCTGACCTGGACCACGGCCCGATCGTGCTGCAGGCCATCATCGACGTGCGTCAGGACGACTCGCCGGATTCGCTGGCCGGGCGGCTGCTGGCGCAGGAACACACGATTTATCCGCGTGCCGTGCGCTGGTTCGTGGAAGGGCGGTTGTCGATCGAAGACGGTGTTGTGCGCGTCTCTCCGGATGAATCGCAGCTTGTCATTGGCGTCAACGCCCGGGAGGCAGCATGAGTCAGGATCGTCAGCGTTCGCGCGGCAATGGAAACAGCGGGTCGGCCAACAAGCGCGCGGGTTCCGGCGGTGGTGGCTGGTATCGGGCACCGCAGGGCAAGCCGGCACCCCGCAGCTCTCCGCGCCCGCGTACGGGCGTGCATGGCAGCCATCTGGAACACCTAGACAAGGTGCTTGCGCGCCTGCTCCACTTCGCGGCGCCCGCTGACATGGTGGTCAGCCAGTATTTCCGCGAGCACCATGAACTGGGCCACCGAGAGCGCGGCATCATCGCCGAAGCGGCCTTTGCTGTGCTTCGCCGCAAGGTGGAATTCGGCCAGTTTGCCGAGAGCGGCACTGGCCCGGCGCGTCGTCGCCTAGTGCTGCTCGGTTTGCTGCAGACGGCCGGGCGTGAGGCCATTGCCCCGTTCCTGAACCCGGCGGAGGCCGAATGGCTGGATCGCTGGGAAAATCGGGACCGCGCCGCGCTGGCGGCCCGCGTGCGTGCCAACCTGCCCGACTGGCTGTTCGACGCGCTGGTTGCCCAGCACGGTGCGGACTTCACCGAAGCACTGGCGCAAGCGTGGCTCACGCCCGCGCCGCTGGACTTGCGTGTGAATACGCTCAAGGGTGAGCGCGAAGCCGTGCTCGCCACACTGGCCGAAGCCGGTATCGAAGGTGCCGCGGCGCCGTTGTCGCCAGTGGGCATTCGCCTGGCGGGCAAGCCGGCGTTGAACAAACTCGATATCTTCACCAACGGCACGGTCGAGGTGCAGGACGAGGGCAGTCAACTGCTCTGCCAATTGCTGGCACCTAAGCGCGGCGAGATGGTGGTCGATTTCTGTGCCGGCGCCGGTGGCAAGACCCTGGCGATCGGCGCGGCGATGCGCTCGACGGGGCGCCTGTATGCCTTCGACGTATCGGAAAAGCGCTTGTCGAACCTGGGGCCACGCCTGGCGCGCAGCGGCCTGTCGAACGTGCATCCGGGCCGCATCGACAGCGAGCACGATGCCAAGGTCAAGCGCCTGGCGGGCAAGATCGATCGTGTGCTGGTCGACGCCCCGTGCAGCGGCTTGGGCACGCTGCGCCGCAATCCGGACCTGAAGTGGCGCCAATCTGCCCAGGCCGTGGAAGAAATGTCGGCCAAGCAGCTGTCGATCCTCACGTCGGCGGCGCGGCTGCTGAAGCCGGGTGGCCGCCTCGTCTACGCGACCTGCAGCGTGTTGGCGCGCGAGAACCAGCAGGTGGTCGAGCAGTTCCTGGCTGCGCATGAAGACTTTGTGCTCGTGCCCGCCGGTGAGGTGCTCGCCGCGCAGAAGATCGCCCTGGAAATGGGGCCCTACCTGGAGCTGTATCCGCACACGCATCAGACCGACGGCTTCTTCGCGGCCGTGCTGGAGCGCCGCGCATGATGCTGCGCCGTTTGGGTTGGCTGCTGGCCGCATGGCTGGCGTTTGCTGCAGGTGGCGAGGCGCTGGCCCGCAGCACGCCGCCGGTGCAGCCGGCCAAGGGCACGGTGCAGGCAGCCTTCACGCCCGACGATGACATCGAAGGGTTGTTGGCAGACGCCATCGACCAGGCGCGTGAGCAGGTGCTGGTGCAGGCATATCTGCTGTCAAACAAGGCGATTACGCATGCACTGCTGGCGGCGCATCAGCGCGGCGTGGATGTGCGGGTGCTGGCCGATCGCGAACAGATGACGCGCTCCGGCGGCAGCCGCGTGCCCGAGGTGGCGAATGCGGGCATCCCCGTCTGGCTGGAGGTGCGCTACAAGAACGCGCACAACAAGGTCATCGTGATCGACCCGCGCGGGGCGCACCCAGTGCTGGTCACCGGCAGCTTCAACTTTACGCAGACCGCGCAGCGCGGCAATGCCGAGAACGTCTTGATCGTGCGCGGCGACGCTGACCTTGCCCAGCGCTATGCCGCCAACTGGCAGAAGCATGCGGGCGACGCGTTGCCCTATCGGACCCAATAAGGGTTCGCAATAACCGGTCACGCCAATGAACGGATTGCCGCTGAATCTGAACCATATCGCGCTGGGCCACATGATCGACGACATCGTCTCCGATCTGGGTGGTCCGCGTTTCATCTGGCAACTGGGCGTGCTGGTGCTGGTGCTCGTTGCCGCGTGGCTGGTCGCGCGACCGATTTCGCGGCGCTTGCATACGGCCCATGTGAACGACACGTTCGCCTTGCGTTTTGCCTGGTCGAGCCTGGAGCGGGCGGTGTTTCCGCTGATCGGCTGGCTGCTGGTGGTGGGTGCGCGCTATGCCCTGATCGGCACCATGCCGATCAGCGTGTTCCGCCTGGCTGCCGTGCCGCTGTTCGGCCTGGCGATTCTCTATCTCGGCTTCTACGTACTGCGCCGTGTGCTGTCGGGCAATGGTGAGTTGCACGGCATGCTCGTCGTCGCCGAGCGGGTGCTGACCACGCTGATGTGGATGGGCATGGTGCTCTATGTACTGGGTGTGCTGGGCGACGTGGTGGACTACCTAGACGGCATTCGCTTTGCGCTGGGCGGCAAGCAGAAGGTGAGCCTCGCCGCCATGCTGATGGGCGTGGTGTGGATTCTCGTCACAGTGCTCGTGGCGATGTGGTTCGGCTCGTGGCTGGACAGCCGCATTACGCGCGCTTCGGCCATTGATGCCAACCTGAAGGTGGTGCTGTCGCGTGTAACCAAGGCGGTGCTGCTGCTGGTGTCGCTGCTACTGAGCCTGTCGCTCGTGGGCATCGATTTGACGGTGCTGTCGGTGTTTGGCGGCGCGCTGGGTGTGGGCTTGGGCTTTGGCTTGCAGAAGATCGCCAGCAATTACGTCTCGGGCTTCATCATCCTGCTCGAGCGCTCGCTCAAGCTCGGCGATCAGATTACGGTCAGCACATACACCGGCATCGTCACGCAGATCCGCACGCGCTACACCGTGGTGCGCAACGGCGATGGCGATACGCTGGTTCCGAACGAATTGATGGTCGCGCAGGCGGTGCAGAACCACAACGAGCGCGGCACGGTGCGCGTGACAGTGCGCGTGCAGGCATCGTATGCCGCCGATCCGGAAACGGTGCTGGCGCTGCTGCTGCAATGCACCGAGGGCATCCCGCGCATTCTGCCCGAGCCGGCCCCTGCCGCGTTCATGGCCTTGTTTGCCGACAGCGGCATCGAATACGAACTTGGTGTGTGGATCGGCGATCCGCACAACGGCAAGCTTGGCGTGCAGTCTGACCTGAACCGCACCATCTATCGCCGCTTCAAAGCGGCCGGCATCGACATTCCGTATCCGCAGCGGGAAGTGCGTGTGCTCGGGCCGCTGGTGCTGCAGCAGGGCGCTTCAAGCACTTCGGGTGATGCGGTAGCCTCATCCGGCGCGTCCCTGCAGGCCTAACATACCTGCGGGCGGAACGGTGCACCCTTGTCCGAGGTCAAAACGGCGGTTTTCCCCCATGGAATAGAGGGGGTATTCGGTTAAAATGCCGATTGCTCCCACAAAGGATCAGACGGGCCGTCGCAAAGGCCTAGCATTTGCGACAAAGCACCGCAAATACCTTGTATTGCGCTGGGGCGGAGATCACATGACCGGCAGCGAGAAGCTCGCCGATGTGACGCGCAAGCCGGGTGCCCGCACCCGAATCACCGCCAACACGACCCCATTGTCGTAACGCTACGACAGCGGATGGCCTTAAGAGGCAGCACCGTTCCGATCGATTGACGGACCAAAGGCTGCTTTGATCACCCCGAGTTGACCACGGAGAACACTTTGATCGACTCCTTTCTGACTTTCCTTGCCAACGGCACCCTGGACTGGGCCTGGTGGCAGATTCTGATTTTCACGCTGGTGATGACGCACATCACCATCGCCAGCGTCACGATTTTTCTGCACCGTTGCCAAGCGCACCGGGCGCTGGACGTGCATCCCATCGCCGGACACTTCTTCCGTTTCTGGCTGTGGATGACCACCGGCATGGTTACCAAGGAATGGACCGCCATTCACCGCAAGCACCACGCTAAGTGTGAAACCGAAGAGGATCCGCACAGCCCGCAGACCCGTGGCATCCGCAAGGTGCTGATGGAAGGTGCTGAGCTGTATCGCGCCGAGGCCAAGAACAAGGAAACGATCCAGAAGTTTGGCCACGGTACGCCGGACGATTGGGTCGAGAAGAACGTGTATTCGAAGTTCACATGGCAGGGCGTCGGTTTGATGCTGATTCTGGACGTGCTGATGTTCGGCGCGCTGGGCCTGACGGTGTGGGCGGTGCAGATGCTATGGATCCCGATCCACGCTGCCGGCATCATCAACGGTCTGGGCCACTTCTGGGGCTACCGCAACTTCGACTGCGAAGACGCTTCGACCAATGTGTCGCCGTGGGGCATCATCATCGGCGGCGAAGAGCTGCACAACAACCACCACACGTACGCCACGTCGGCCAAGTTCTCGGTCAAGTGGTATGAGTTCGATATCGGCTGGGGTTACATCCGAGCGCTGGAGATCATCGGTCTGGCGAAGGTCAAGAAAGTGGCGCCCAAGGCCCGTTTTGGCGACGTGAAGCCGGTTGACCAGAACACGCTGGAAGCCATCATCGCCAACCGCTACGACGTGATGGCCCGCTACGCCAAGACTGTGAAGGCGGCTTACCGCCAAGAGCTGGCCAAGCTGAAGGACTCGCGGGCTGTGGAATATCGTGCACTAAAGCCCGCCCGCAAGTGGTTCCACCGCGACGAGACCAAGCTGGGCGCGCCGCAGCGTGAGCAGCTCTCGCAAATCGTGTCGGACCATTCGGCGTTGCACACCTTCGTTGAGATGCGCCGCGAGCTTGGCGCGCTGTGGGGTCGTTCGAACGCCACGCGTGAGCAACTCCTGCATCAACTGCAAGAGTGGTGCAAGCGCGCTGAGGAAAGCGGCATCCACGCGCTGCAGGAATTTGCTGTTCGCCTGCGCCGTTACGCCTGAGTTTCTTGTTTCATAGGTGAAGCCCCGCTCCGCAGCGGGGCTTTTCTTTTGGGTAAACTGCCCCAACTCACATTTTTAACGGGCCGCGACAATGTATCGCGGTGCCAGTCCTCCTCACACGCCGTCCGTTTCATTGCCGCGCCAGCTTCTCGGCGCCTTAACAGCGCGAATGGACGCGGAGACCACCATGGAAACCCACATCAAGACGGTTGAATTCGAGCGCCCGGATATGCTTTCCGAGGCGCAATCCGGCGCCAGTTGCGTGGCCCACGCCTGGGCCAAGGTGCCGCCGGTGCTGTCGCGAGAGGAACGCGACGAACTGAAGGCTCGCATCAAGCGCCTGCTCAAGGAACGCGAGGCCGTCTTGGTCGCGCACTACTACGTTGACGCCGACCTGCAGGACTTGGCCGAGGAGACCGGTGGCTGCGTGTCCGATTCGCTGGAGATGGCGCGCTTTGGTCGCGACCATTCGGCCAAGACACTGATCGTGGCGGGCGTGCGCTTCATGGGCGAGACCGCCAAGATTCTGAGCCCCGAAAAGACCGTGTTGATGCCGGATCTTGACGCGACCTGCTCGCTGGATCTGGGTTGCCCGCCGGAAGAGTTCGTCGCCTTTTGCGATGCGCATCCGGATCGCACCGTGGTCGTCTATGCCAACACCAGCGCCGCCGTAAAGGCGCGTGCCGACTGGATGGTGACCTCGTCCATTGGCCTGAAGATCGTCCAGCACCTGCACGCGCAGGGAAAGAAGATCCTGTGGGCGCCCGATCGCCACCTGGGCAGCTACATTCAGAAGCAGACCGGCGCCGACATGCTGATGTGGCAGGGCTCCTGTTTGGTGCACGACGAGTTCAAGGGCGTCGAGCTTGACCTGCTGCGCGCCGAACACCCGAACGCGAAGATTCTCGTCCACCCTGAATCGCCGGAATCGGTGGTGGCGCAGGCCGATGTGGTGGGTTCGACTTCGCAGCTGATTGCGGCAGCGCAGTCGTTGTCCGCGCAGGAATTCATCGTGGCGACCGACAACGGCATCCTGCACAAGATGCGCATGGCGGCTCCGGGCAAGCGCTTCATCGAGGCGCCGACCGCCGGCAACGCCGCCACCTGCAAAAGTTGCGCGCATTGCCCATGGATGGCGATGAATGCGCTGACCAATCTGGCCGAGGTGCTGGAGACCGGTCGCAACGAGATCCACGTCGATCCCGCCGTCGGCAAGCAGGCCGTGGTCTGCATCGATCGCATGCTGGATTTTGCCGCGCGGGAAAAGGCCATGGTCCGCCCGCAAGGTGAGCTGGCAGCAAACGCGCAACTCTTTCAAGGAATCGGCCCGGCATGACGGCAACCCAGATTAACGCGACGAGCTTTGCCACACCGGCTCAGACAATTTTCGATAGCTTTGGCCCGGCACTGCGCGAGGCGCTGTCCGCCAACGTGTCTGCTGCTATTGCCGAGGACGTCGGCACGGGTGACCGCACCGGTTTGCTGATCCCCTCCGATCGCCATGTGCGCGCGCGGGTGATCGTGCGCGAGACCGCCGTGCTGTGCGGCACGCCTTGGTTCGATGCGTGCATGCGCGCCGTTGATCCGGCGCTGCGCGTTACATGGCGCCAGCACGAAGGCGACCGCATGGCGCCCGATTCGGTGGTGTGCGAGATTGAAGGCCCGGCGCGATCCCTGCTGACAGCCGAACGCCCGTCGCTGAACTTCCTGCAATTGCTTTCCGGTGTGGCGACAACGACGTCGCGTTACGCTGCGGCCATCGACGGCACGCGCGCCCGCGTGCTCGATACGCGCAAGACGCTGCCGGGCCTGCGCCTGGCGCAGAAGTACGCCGTGCGTATCGGTGGTGGCGAGAATCAACGCCTGGCGTTGTATGACGGCATCCTGATCAAGGAAAACCACATCGCTGCGGCGAGCGGCGTGACGGCAGCCCTGCGTGCGGCGCAGGCACTGAACACCGGCGTGACAATCCAGATCGAGGTAGAAACGCTGACTCAGCTTGAAGAGGCGCTGGCGGCGGGCGCTACCTCCGTGCTGCTCGACAACTTCGAACCGCCCGCGATGCGTGAGGCTGTGCGCGTGACGGCGGGCAGGGCGCTGCTGGAGGTGTCCGGCGGCGTGAACATCGAGACGATCCGCACCTTTGCCGAGACGGGCGTGGACCGCATCTCCGTCGGCGCGCTCACGAAGGACGTGCGCGCGACCGACTTCTCTTTGCGGATCGTCGTCGAGTAAGCCTTAGCGTTTCCGGGCGATCTGCCGATGGGTCGGCTGCATGACCGTCGGCAGCGCCTTGGGCAACGTTTCGGGGTAGTCGCGCGAGAAATGCAGGCCGCGGCTCTCATGCCGTGACAGCGCACTGTCGACGATCAGCGAGGCAGCCTCGACGAGATTGCGCAGCTCCAGCAGATCGTGGCTCACGCGGAAGTTGGCGTAGTACTCCGTGATCTCTTCGCGCAACAGCGCAATGCGGTGCTGCGCCCGCTCCAGCCGCTTGTTCGTACGCACGATGCCGACGTAGTTCCACATCATGCGGCGCAGTTCGTCCCAGTTGTGTGAGACGACGACTTCCTCATCGGGATCGGTCACGCGGCTTTCGTCCCATGCGGGAATCTGCACCGATGTTGGGCCGGAGGCCGGTTGCGCGAGGATGTCTTCCGCCGCGCCGCGCCCGATCACCATGCACTCCAGCAACGAATTGCTCGCCAGCCGGTTGGCGCCGTGCAGGCCGGTGTAAGCCGTCTCGCCGACGGCGTACAGGCCAGCGATATCCGTGCGCCCAAGATGGTCCGTCACCACGCCGCCGCACGTGTAGTGCGCTGCCGGCACGACCGGAATCGGTTGGCGCGTGATGTCGATGCCCAGCTCCAAGCAGCGCGCCATGATGGTGGGGAAGTGTTCCTTGAGGAACGCGGGGCTCTGGTGGCTGATGTCCAGGTAGACGCAATCCAGGCCACGTTTCTTCATCTCGAAGTCGATGGCGCGGGCGACGATATCGCGTGGAGCGAGCTCAGCGCGCTCATCGTGCGCCGGCATGAAGCGCGTGCCGTCGGGCAGGATCAGCTTGCCGCCTTCACCGCGCACGGCTTCGGTAATCAGGAACGATTTTGCGAACGGGTGGTACAGGCACGTGGGATGGAACTGGATGAACTCCATGTTCGCCACACGACAGCCCGCACGCCAAGCCATGGCGATGCCGTCGCCGCTGGCCGTGTCCGGATTCGTCGTGTAGAGATAGACCTTGCCTGCGCCGCCCGTGGCCATCACGGTTTGGCTTGCGGTAATCGTCTTGACGTGGCCTGATGCAATGTCGAGTGCGTACAGGCCATGGCAGCGCATGCCCGGCTGGCCCAGCTTCGCATCGGTAATCAGGTCGATCGCAAAGTGGTCTTCCAGCAGCGTGATGTTCGGGTGGTTGCGTACCTTCTCAACCAGCGTCGTGACCACGGCATGGCCGGTGGCATCGGCGGCGTGGATAATGCGTCGATGGCGATGGCCGCCTTCGCGCGTCAGGTGGAAGCCGAGTTCAGCCTGCTCGTCGCGCGTGAAAGGCACGCCATGGCCGATCAACCATTCAATGGCCGAGCGCCCATTTTCGACGATGTAGCGGGTGGCAGCTTCATCGCATAGCCCCGCCCCGGCGATGAGCGTGTCGTCGACGTGCTCGTCATGGCTGTCGCCTGAATCGAGCACTGCGGCAATACCGCCCTGCGCCCAATCGCTGGCGCCTTCAGGCAGGCTGCGTTTGCTGATGACGACCACGCGGCGGTGATCGGCTAGGTGCAGGGCGACGGTCAGGCCCGCCAGGCCGCTGCCAACAACGGCAACATCGAAATTCATGAAAGACGCGGGACGCGGTGCAGGCGCGGCTGGTGAATAACACAGTCGCGTGTCAATCGGAAAGAAGAGCAGTGTACACCGCAGCATGCGCCAAACAGCAGGCAACAAAAAACCCGCCTGAGAGCGGGTTTTTGCTGTCGGTCATGCCGACGGAAGCAAGATGCGCAATCCGCGAGGATTACTTGATCTTGGTTTCCTTGTAAGCGACGTGCTTGCGGGCGACGGGATCGAACTTCATGATCTCCATCTTTTCCGGCTTGGTGCGCTTGTTCTTGGTGGTCGTGTAGAAATGACCCGTACCTGCGGTCGATTCCAGCTTGATCTTGTCGCGTCCGCCTTTGCTGGCCATGTTTAACTCCTAATTAGACTTCGCCGCGTGCGCGCAGGTCCACGAGCACTTCGTCGATGCCTTTTTTATCGATCAGGCGCAGACCAGCGTTCGAGACGCGCAGGCTCACCCAGCGGTTTTCGGATTCGACCCAGAAGCGACGATTCTGCAGGTTCGGCAGAAAACGGCGCTTGGTCTTGTTGTTTGCGTGGGAAACGTTATTGCCGACCATCGGCGCTTTCCCGGTCACTTGACAGACGCGTGCCATGGAGCACTCCTAACTAAATTCGTTGGCTACAGTTTGCGACCGGGCGCTGGGACCAAAACCAAGCGCAGCGCCACTGTAGGGGTGGGACTTCAGCGAAACGCGGATTATACACACAAAACCGCTGACAAATCAACGAGATCGATGGATTGCCGTTGGGCACTGTGCAATGCGGCATCGGCGCTACATTTTGCCGTGTTCCCGGAAGCCGTAGACGTGAGTGCGACCGACGATCATGTGATCCAGGACCATCACGTCGAGCATGGCCAGCGCGCGGCACAATTCGCGGGTCAGCGTGATGTCGGATTCGCTGGGCTCTGTATTCCCGGTCGGGTGGTTGTGGGCCAGGATCACGGCGGCTGCATTGTGATGTAGCGCGCGCTTGGCAATCTCGCGCGGATAGACGCGGGCTTCCGTCAGCGTGCCCCGGAAGAGTTCCTCCCAGGCAATCAGTCGGTGGCGCACATCTAGAAAGAAGCAGGCGAAAACCTCGTGCGGGCGGTGGCCGAGCGTCAGGCGTAAGAAATCTTTCACGCTTTGTGGAGAGTCAAAGGTCTGGCCCTGGGTGAAGTCTTCTTTTAGTGCACGCCGACCAACTTCGAGCAGCGCATGCAGTTGCGCGTATTTGGCGGGGCCCATGCCGTTGATCGACGAGAACTCCTGTTGTGACGCATGGCACAGCCGTGCGAGCGATCCAAAGTGCATGAGCAGTTCGCGGGCGAGGTCGACAGCGCTTTTGCCTGGCATGCCCACGCGCAGGAAGATGGCTAGCAATTCCGCGTCGGAGAGCGCGGCAGGGCCGTGGGCGAGCAGTTTTTCACGCGGCCGCTCGTGGGCGGGCCAGTCGACGATTGCCATAGGGTAGCCAGGAGCAGAGGAAAGGCCCCGCCAGCGAGAGTGCGGTGGGCTTCGCGCCTGCGGCCGCGGGGAGGGCTGACGTACAATAACGGGTTACTTTTTGGTCAAGCAGGTTAAGCGTGCAAAATTTGGTGAACGAGGCGTCCGGGGCGGCGCCGAGCGACGCAGGCAAGGTGGTTGGCCCGGATTCCTTTCTGACGCTGCACTATCGCATCGCGCTGGAAAACGACACGGACATCGTCACCACGTTCGACGACAAGCCGGCCACGCTGTTGCTGGGGCAAGGCCAGATGGCGCCGACGCTGGAACAGGCGCTGCTCGGCATGCGCGAGGGCGAGCGCACGACGTTCCGCCTTGCGCCCGAGCACGCGTTCGGCCCACGCAATCCGGAACTGTTGCAGCGCGTGTCGCTGGCCACGCTGCGCGAAAACTCTTCGTTTGAAGAGGATTACCAGCCGGGCGACCTGGTTGAGTTCAATGCGCCGAGCGGCGGTAAGTATGCTGGTGTGCTCAAGGAAGTCGGTGAGACCTCCGCACTGTTCGACTTCAATCACCCGCTGGCTGGCCAGACGATCGTGTTTGAAGTCCAGTTGATCGGCATCCTCTGATATGAGCAACGCTGTGAACACCCCGCTCGATTCCATTGATCCTGTCACCCAGGCCGACGCCGAGGTCTTGCTGGCGCAGCCGCGCGGCTTCTGCGCCGGCGTGGATCGCGCCATCGAGATCGTCGAGCGCGCGCTGGAGCTGTTTGGCGCGCCCATTTACGTGCGTCACGAGATCGTGCACAACGCCTATGTCGTGGGCGATCTGCGCAACAAGGGCGCGGTGTTCGTGCAGGAGCTCGATGATGTGCCTGTGGGCGGCACGGTCATCTTCAGCGCGCATGGTGTGTCGCGTGCGGTGCGCGAGGCGGCGGAGGCGCGCGGCCTACGCGTGTTCGATGCGACTTGCCCGCTGGTGACCAAGGTGCACGTGGAAGTCTCGAAGATGCGCGCGCAGGGTTTCGAGATCATCATGATCGGGCACAAGGGGCACCCGGAGGTGGAAGGCACCATGGGCCAAGCCAACGACGGCATGCTGCTGGTCGAATCCGTCGACGACGTAGCGCATCTTGAGGTGAAAGACCCGACGCGTCTGGCCTACGTGACGCAGACCACGTTGTCGGTGGACGAGACCCAGGAGATTGTGGCGGCCATCAAGGCACGTTTTCCGGCGGTGCACGAGCCGAAGAAGCAGGACATCTGCTACGCGACGCAGAATCGCCAAGACGCGGTGAAATTCATGGCGCCGCAAGTGGAAGTGGTGATCGTGGTCGGCAGTCCGAACAGCTCGAACTCAAACCGCCTGCGTGAGCTGGCCGAAAAGCTGGGTGTGCCCGCCTATATGGTGGACACGCCTGAACAGGTGAGGCCCGAATGGGTGGCGGGCAAGCGCCGCGTCGGGCTGACCGCGGGGGCTTCGGCGCCCGAAGAACTGGCGCAATCGATCGTTGACCGTCTCAAGGCGCTGGGCGCGCGCACCGTGCGTCCGCTTGATGGCATCCAGGAAAACATGTCCTTCCCCCTTCCGAGGGGTCTTCAAATCAATTGAATGCCTTTATGTAAATGCCCACTTAAAAACGCACAAAAACTGTGCGCCCTAATGCGGTGCATAAAGCGCTTTCGAGGAATCGACGGCCACTTCTTTCAGGAGTGGCCGTTTTGTTTTGTGCATTGCAGAAACCTCTTCAATGCCGGCGAAGCCTTGATTTATCGTGCGAATCGCCCGCCAAGCCGCACAAATAGGGGGTTTCCCCTAGTCTGGCACGGTTCTTGATAAGCCTATGCGCCGTTCGCGAATGCCTGCGCGAAATGACGCCTGTTTGGGCATTGGGGAAAGCCCGTAAAGCGGCGTAGTTACTGCAAAAATCGTTGTTGCGACGCGTATTGCATCCGCAATAAAAGGGGATACAATTCGCGCGTTTCAAATTGAAACAATCGGCGCGGGGGGAGCGGCCGGGAGGCAGGACGCTCTTCTTGCTCTTGCGAGATCTAGGAGATCACTCATGCAAATTAAGTTTGCCAAAGTTCTGCCGCTTGCGGCTGCCGTGGCACTCGTAGCAGCTTGCGGTAAGAACGAGGAAAAGCCCGCAGACCAAGCTGCTGCACCTGCAGCAACGTCGGCTCCGGCTGCTGCTGCCGGCGGTGGCGAGACCGTCGTCAAGATCGGTCACGCGGCTCCGCTCACGGGCGGTATTGCTCACCTTGGCAAAGACAACGAAAACGGTGCACGCCTGGCCGTTGAAGAAGCCAACAAGGACGGCCTGACCATCGACGGCAAGAAGATCAAGCTGGAACTGGTCGGTGAAGACGATGCGGGCGACCCGAAGACCGGCACCGCCGTCGCCCAGAAGCTGGTTGACGAGCACGTTGTTGCTGTCGTGGGCCACCTGAACTCGGGCGTTTCGATCCCGGCCTCGAAGATCTACAGCGATGCAGGCATCGTGCAGATCTCGCCGTCGTCGACGAACCCTGACTACACCAAGCAAGGCTTCAAGACGACCTATCGCGTGGTTGCGACCGACGCGCAGCAAGGCCCGGCACTGGCGAACTACGCCGCCAAGACCCTGGGTGCCAAGACCGTGGCCATCGTTGACGATGCCACCGCCTACGGTAAGGGCCTGGCCGACGAGTTCGAGAAGACCGCGAAGGCTGACGGCGTGAACGTTGTGGCGCGTGAGGCCACCAACGACAAGGCGACCGACTTCAAGGCCATTCTGACCAAGATCAAGGGCAAGAAGCCGGACGTGATCATGTACGGCGGCATGGATGCCACCGGCGGTCCGTTCGCCAAGCAAGCCAAGGAACTGGGCATCACGGCCAAGATCGTTGGCGGCGACGGCGTGTGTACCGACAAGGTGGCCGAACTGGCTGGCGACGCAATCGACAACATCGTCTGCTCGGAAGCAGGCCTGGCGCTGTCGAAGATGGAGAAGGGCGCGGACTTCGAGAAGAAGTACCAAGCGCGCTTCAACACGCCGGTGCAGATCTACGCACCGTTCACGTATGACGCCGTCAATGTGATCATCGACGCGATGAAGCGTGCCAACTCGACCGACGCTGCCAAGATCCTGGCTGCCATGCCGGCAACCAACTACAACGGCGTGATCGGCAACATCGCGTTCGACGACAAGGGTGACCTGAAGCAAGGCTCCATCACCCTGTACAACTACAAGGACAAGAAGAAGAGCGTTCTTGACGTTGTGAAGATGTAATCGAAGGGTTATCCGCCCTAAAAACGGCACCGCGACTACCCCTGCGGTGCCGTTTTTTATAGCCTCGCCAATGAAACAAGGCCCTCACCATGGGCGTGTCGGCAGGCCGCTTACCAGCAACCTCACCTTACCCATCCGATTGATCGCATACCTTGCGGGCACGTCATCCCGTCGCCTACAACAAAGCAAGGCATAGCAGGAGCTGTTCTCATGGATATCTTTATCCAGCAGATCGTGAACGGTCTGGTGCTCGGCAGCATTTACGCGCTGATCGCACTTGGCTACACCATGGTCTACGGTATTCTCGGCATCATCAACTTCGCCCACGGCGATGTTCTGATGGTTGGGGCAATGTCTGCCCTGACTGCCATCAACTTCCTCCAAAAGTATTTCCCCAATCTGCCTGACTGGCTCACGCTGGTGTTTGCGTTGCTGTTTGCAATGCCGGTCTGCGCCATCGTGGCCTACACCATCGAACGCGTCGCTTACCGGCCGCTGCGCAATGCACCGCGCCTGGCGCCGCTGATCACCGCCATCGGCGTGTCGATCGTGCTGCAGACGCTTGCGATGATGATCTGGTCGCGCAACCCGCTCACCTTCCCGCAACTGCTGCCTTCGAGCCCGATTGATATCGGCTCCACCGGCGCAACGATTACGGGCAAGGAAATCGTCATCATCGTGGTCTCGATCCTGGTGATGGTTGGGCTGATCCTGCTGGTCAACCGCACCAAGCTTGGCCGCGCGATGCGCGCTACCGCCGAGAACCAGCGTGTGGCAGGCCTGATGGGCGTCAACCCGAACTTCGTGATCTCCGCCACCTTCATGATCGGCGCTGCCATGGCTGCGGTCGCTGGCGTGATGATGGCGACCAACTACGGCAACGCTCACTTCTACATGGGCTTCATCCCGGGCCTGAAGGCGTTTACCGCCGCAGTGCTGGGCGGCATCGGCAACCTCGCAGGCGCCATGGTTGGCGGCATGCTGCTGGGCCTGATCGAAGCACTGGGTGCCGGTTATATCGGCGATCTGACTGGCGGTGTGTTCGGTTCGAACTACCAGGATGTGTTCGCATTCATCGTGCTGATTGGCGTGCTGCTGTTCCGCCCGTCCGGCATCATGGGCGAACGCGTTGCGGACCGCGCATAAGAAGGGGAGCGCCATGACAGAAAATTTCAAAGCGCCGATGAAGACGCGCGCCGCGCTGTACGGCTTCCTGATCCTCGCGATCTTCGCGCCGTTCATCGTGGGTGCCGCAGGTGGCAACTACTGGGTGCGCGTGCTGGACTTCGCGCTGCTGTACATCATGCTGGCCCTGGGCCTGAACATCGTGGTGGGCTTTGCCGGCCTGCTTGATCTGGGCTACATCGCGTTCTACGCGGTGGGCGCCTACATGATGGCGTTGCTGGGTTCGCCGCACCTTTCCAATCAGTTTGAGTGGATCCACAACCTGTTCCCCAATGGGTTGCACCTGATCGTCTGGTGGGTGATTCCGCTGGGTGCCGGGTTGGCGGCGCTGTTCGGCATTCTGCTGGGCACGCCGGTGCTGAAGCTGCGCGGTGACTACCTCGCCATCGTGACGCTGGGCTTTGGTGAAATCATCCGGATCTTCATGAACAACCTCGACCGCCCGGTGAACATCACCAACGGTCCGAAGGGCATCAACCTGATCGAGCCGGTCAAGATCTTCGGGTTCGACTTCTCGAAGCGCCATGACTTCTTCGGCATCCGCTTCGACTCGGTCTACATGTACTACTACCTGTTCGTGTTCCTGGCCGCGATCATCATCATCGTGTGCCTGCGGTTGCAGAACTCGCGTATCGGTCGCGCGTGGGTGGCGCTGCGTGAAGATGAAATCGCTGCCAAGGCGATGGGCATCAACACCCGCAACATCAAGCTGCTGGCCTTTGCGATGGGTGCGTCGTTCGGTGGCGTGTCGGGTGCGATGTTCGCGTCGTTCCAGGGCTTCGTGTCGCCGGAATCGTTCGTGCTGTGGGAGTCGATCTACATCCTGGCAATCGTGGTGCTCGGCGGCATGGGCCATATCCCGGGCGTGATCCTGGGCGGCATTCTGCTGGTGGGCTTCCAGGAACTGCTGCGCGCGCTGGCCGAGCCGGTGCAGAACAAGCTGTTCGGCCATGTGATCGTGGAAGCGGAAGTGCTGCGTCAGTTGCTGTTCGGCCTGGCGATGGTGGTGGTGATGCTGTATCGCCCCGCGGGCCTGTGGCCCTCGCCGCGCAAGGAAGACCGTCCGCAGAAGCAGCGGGCTGGTGGACTGTCCCGTATCTGATGGAGGCACGCACATGAGCAACAACAACGTCCTCCTCTCGATCCGAGGAGTCCAGAAGCGTTTCGGCGGCCTGCAAGCGCTGTCCGACGTGAGCCTGGAAATTCGCGAAGGCGAAATCTACGGTTTGATCGGCCCGAACGGCGCCGGCAAGACCACGTTCTTCAACGTCATCACGGGCCTGTATACGCCTGACGCAGGCGAGTTCGTGCTGGGCGGCACGCCCTACCAGCCCACCGCCGTGCACGAAGTGGCCAAGGCCGGTATTGCGCGCACGTTCCAGAACATCCGCCTGTTTGGCGACATGACTGCGGCGGAGAACGTCATGGTGGGCCGCCACGTGCGGACCAAGGCCGGCCTGATCGGCGCGGTGTTCCGCACCAAGGCGGCACGCGAGGAAGAAGCCTCCATCGAAGACTGGGCGCACGATCTGCTGGACTACGTCGGCATCGGCAAGTACGCCAACTACACGGCGCGCAACCTGTCGTACGGTCACCAGCGTCGTCTGGAAATCGCGCGTGCCCTGGCCACGCAGCCAAAGCTGCTGGCCCTGGACGAACCGGCTGCCGGCATGAATGCCACTGAAAAGGTGGAGCTCCGTGGCCTGCTCGACAAGATCCGTTCCGACGGCAAGACCATCCTGCTCATCGAGCACGATGTGAAGCTGGTGATGGGCCTGTGCAACCGCCTGACCGTGTTGGATTACGGCAAGGTGATCGCACAAGGCCTGCCGCAGGAAGTGCAGACCAACCCGGCGGTGATCGAGGCCTACCTCGGCGCGTCAGCGCACTGACGCAGAGGAACGGAATATGAAACCAGTAATGTTGAAGATCGACAGCCTGAAGGTCGCTTACGGCGGCATCCAGGCGGTCAAGGGCGTGGATCTGGAGATTCGCGAAGGTGAGCTGGTCACGCTGATCGGTGCCAACGGCGCCGGCAAGACGACCACCATGAAGGCCATCACCGGCTTGCAAGGCTGGGCCGGCGGTGACGTGCAGTATCTGGGCAAGTCCATCAAGGGCGTGCCGAGCTACAACCTGCTCAAGCAGGGCTTGGCGATGGTGCCGGAAGGCCGCGGCGTGTTCGCGCGCATGACCATCGTCGAGAACCTGCAGATGGGCGCCTTCACGCGCAACGACGAGGCCCAGATCAAGGCCGATATCGACCGCATGTTCGGCATCTTCCCGCGCCTGAAGGAACGTGCAAACCAGCTGGCCGGCACGATGTCGGGCGGCGAGCAGCAGATGCTGGCCATGGCGCGTGCGCTGATGAGCCAACCGAAGCTGCTGCTGCTGGACGAGCCGTCGATGGGTCTCTCCCCGATCATGGTGGAGAAGATCTTCGAGGTCGTGCGCGACATCTCGGCGCAAGGCGTGACCGTGCTGCTCGTTGAGCAGAACGCGCGCCTGGCGCTGCAGGCAGCGCACCGCGGCTACGTGATGGACTCCGGTCTCATCACCATGAGCGGCGATGCCAAGCAGATGCTCGACGATCCGAAGGTGCGTGCCGCCTACCTGGGCGAATAAGCACCCTCAAGCATCATGAAAAAGCCCCGCAATTGCGGGGCTTTTTCTTTGCGCGTGCCCGACGATTCAGGCAGATGCTGCTGTGTAGATGTTCGGTCGATGCAATTGCATGAACCCGACGCCCTCGCGCACATCGGCAAAGCCATGCTTGCGGTAAAGCCAGTCGGCGCCCGTTGTCACTAACACAGTGCGGCGAAGTGTCTGCAGTTCCGGATGCTCGCGCAGGAAATCCATCAGCGCGTGCGAGACGCCTTTTTCACGCCACGCCGGCAACACGAATACATCGCACAGATACGCAAACGTCGCACGATCGGTAATGACCCGCGCAAAGCCCACGAGGTCGCCGTGCGAGCCATCGCCGTTCCGACGATAGGCGGCGAAGCACAGTGAGTTCGCGACCGATCGGTCAAACACATCGCGGGGCAGGCCGCGGGCCCAGAACGTTTCCTGCGAGAGGAAGGTGTAGATGTCGTCCAGCGGAAGCCACGCGGAATCATCAGACAACACGATCCCCGTGGCCGGAATTTCTCGCGTCACGGCCATGGCAAACCTCAGAGTGGGAGCAGCGATGGAGCGATGAAGGGCGACGCATTGCGCGCCGCCCCGGGTCGAACGATGCGTGTTAGGCGTGCGCCTTCAGCAGCGTGCGCAGCATGCCGATCATCGTGTCGATTTCTTCGGTCGTCACGTTGAGCGCGGGCATGAATCGGAGGATGTTCGGACGCGGGGCGTTCAGCAGCAGGCCCGTCGGGTTCATCTCGCGTGCAGCTTCGACCAGTTGGCCGCCGATGTCCTTGCCGAGCAGCAGGGCGCGCAGCAGGCCGTCACCGCGTTCGCCGGCCAAGCCGAACTCTTCGCTCAGCTTAAGTAGTTGCGTACGCAGATAGGCGCCGCGTTCTTGCACGCCGGCCAGGAAGCCGGGGGCTAGGAGTTGCTCGATCACCGAGCAGCCGACGGCCGTCATCAGCGGGTTGCCGTTGTAAGTGCCGCCTTGGTCGCCGGCCTCGAAGCTGGCAACTTCATCCGTGCACAGCAGGGCCGAGAGCGGCACGCCGCCGCCGATGCCCTTGCCCAGCGTCATGATGTCCGGCTCGATGTTCGAAAGCTGATAGGCGAAGAGCGTGCCGCAGCGGCCGCAACCGGCCTGCACTTCATCAACGATCAAGAGGATCTTGTGCTTCTTGGTCAGCGCGCGCAGTTGCTGCATGAATTCCGGCGTGGCCGGCAGGACGCCGCCTTCGCCTTGCACCGGCTCAAGCATCACGCCGACAGTCTCGTCCGTGATGAGCGCTTCCACCGACGCGATGTCGTTCAGGATGGCCTTCGGGAAGCCTGGTACCTGCGGCGCGAAGATGGTGTCCCAGCCGGCCTTGCCCGACGCGCTCATCGTGGCGAGCGTGCGGCCGTGGAAGCTGTGGTCAAACGTGATGATCTGGAACGCGCCATTCTTATGCTTCTTGCCCCACTTGCGGGCGAGCTTGATGGCGCCTTCGTTGGCTTCGGCGCCGCTGTTGGCGAAGAACACCTTGTCGAAACAGCTGTGCGCGGTCAACAGGCCGGCCAGCTTGGCCATCGGCTCGTTGTAGAACGCCGGGCTCGGGTTGATCAGCTTACGGGCCTGCGCGTTCAGCGCTTCGATCATGCCGTCGTTGGAGTGACCGAGGCAGTTGACGGCCCAGCCTTGCACGAAGTCCAGGTATCGCTTGCCGTTGTGGTCCGTCAGCCACGAGCCCTTGCCTTCGGTGAAGACGATCTCGGGCCGGTTGGTGATGTACATCAGGGACTGGACGGGGTAGTCAGCAAACGCCATGGCAAAGCTCCAGAAAAAGGCGGCAGGAAGATGAAAAACCGAAAAAACACGAGTTGGAAAAAGACAAAGGCCACGGGGGTTGCCCCGTGGCCTTGTGATCGTCGAATCCTGTGAACCCGATATGCAATCAGCAGACAGCCGCGTGGCTTCCCGGAGGGAGCAACGTACGGCGGCGTCGGAGGTGCAGTGCTTGGTTCATAAGGCGCAAGAATAAGACGGATGCCAAGTCAAGTCAAAACGAAATTTTGACCTTCTTGGGATTTGTGCAACGTCAGCCGGCCGGATGGAGATCGGCCTCTGAGGTGAAGGAATCGGCGAAAAACGCGTCCGGGTGCATTCCGCATTGGGCGGCGAAGTCCGCGCGAGCCGAGTTGATCACCACCGGCGCGCCGCAGGCGTAGACCTCGTAGCCCGACAGATCGGGGTGATCGGCCATCACCGCTTGGTGAACGAAGCCGGTGCGGCCCGTCCACGCGTCTTCCGGCAAGGCGTTGGAGACGACCGGCACGTAGGTGAGGTTCGGCAGCGTGCGCGCCCATTCTTCGGCCTTGGCGTGCATGTACAGGTCTTGCGGGCGGCGGCCGCCCCAGTACAGCGTCATCGGACGCGTGCTGCCGATGAACTGGGCGTGCTCGATGATCGCCTTGATGGGCGCGAAACCGGTGCCGGAGGCCAGCAGGATGATCGGCTTGTCGGATTCTTCACGCAGGAAGAAGCTGCCCAGCGGCCCCTCGAAGCGCAAGATGTCGCGCTCCTTCATGGCCGGGGCGCCTTCCTTGGCGCCGAACACGTAGTCGGTAAATGCACCGCCCGGCATGTGGCGGATATGCAGCTCGATCGGGCCTTCCTCGTGGGGCGGGTTGGCGATCGAGTAGCTGCGCCGCTTGCCGTCGCGCAGGAGGAATTCCACATACTGTCCGGCCAGAAATTGCATACGCTCGGTGGCAGGCAGTTGCAGCTTGACGATGGTGACGTCCGGCGCGGCCTTTTCCAGCGATGCTACGCGGCACGGAATCTTCTTGATGGGTACGTCGCCGGCGCCTTGCACCTCACGCACTTCAATCGTGATGTCAGTGGCGGGCGTAGCGCAGCAGAACAGCGCGCGGCCTTCGGTGGCTTCCTGGGCGGACAGCGCGTTGGGCGAGTGGTTGCCCTGGACGATGGAGCCCTCGCGCACGTGGCCCTTGCAGGAACCGCACGCACCGTTTTTGCAGCCGTATGGCAGGCCGATGCCCTGGCGCAGCGCCGCTGCAAGGATGGTCTCGCCGTCTTCGGCCTGGAACTGGCGGCCGCTGGGCAGCACGTTGATCTGGTAAGCCATACTACAATCCGAATATGTTGAAAAGTGTGTCTGGTCGCCCGTCTGGGCATGCAACGATGGTCAATCCGGCAGCACGTCCGATGGTGAATCAGTCAGCCGCTTGGCCATCCAAAACTGCACTGCGCTTGGGCCTTCCCCGCGTGCTGATCGTCGGCTGCGGCGATGTCGGGCAACGCTGCCTGGCGATGCTCCGCACGCGTTTTCGCGTCTTCGCCGTCACCTCGCGCGTTGAAGGTCGCGCTTCGTTGCGCGAAGCCGGCGCCGTGCCGATTGTCGCCAATCTGGACGATCCCGCGTCGCTGCGCCGCCTGCGAGGTTTAAGCCCCCGCGTGCTGCATCTGGCGCCGCCGCCCGCTATCGGCAACGATGATCCGCGTACCGCCGCGTTACTGCACGCGCTGACGCGGCCGGCCCCGGTTTCCCCGGCCACAAAACGTCGCATTTTACCCGAGCGGGCACGCAGGTCGGGTGGCCTCACTGGCCGCTTGAAAACTCGCCTCCAAGCGCGTGCGTTCGTGTATGCCAGCACCAGTGGCGTTTACGGCGATGCGGGCGGTGCCTGGGTCGACGAATCCCGCACAGTAAAGCCAACCACGGCCCGTGCCCAACGCCGTGTCGCCGCTGAGCGCCGCGTGCGCTGGTTCGGTGCGGGCGGCGGCTGGCGCACGTCGATTTTGCGCATTCCAGGCATCTATGCGGCGGACCGGCTGCCCGTCGCGCGGCTCGAACGCGGTACGCCCGCCTTGCGTGCGGAAGACGATGTCTACACCAACCACATTCACGCCGACGACCTTGCGCGCGCCGTCATTGCCGCGCTGTTCCGGGGGAAACCGCAGCGCGTTGTGCATGCCAGCGATGCATCGGAGCTGCGCATGGGCGATTACTTTGATGCCGTGGCCGACGCACGAGGCTTGCAGCGGCCGCCGCGCATTTCGCGGGCCGAGGCCGTTCAGCAGATCGAGCCGGCGCTGCTGTCGTTCATGAGCGAATCGCGCCGGCTGTGCAATACACGGCTTGCGCGCGAGTTGCGCGTGGCGCTGCGCTACCCGACGGTGGCGGATTTCCTGAGCAGCGAGGCCTGACATGAAGGTGCCCGCGCCCGCACCTGCAACGTCGTCGCACGGCGCCCGGCTGCGCGTTGCGCGGTTGGCGCTTTGGCTGTCGGCGGCGGTGGTGGGCGTAGGAGTCTCATGGTTTGCCGCAAGCTTCGTGGCGGATTCGATGGGCGCACGCGACATGCAGCAGATGGTCGATGCTCGCCGCCAGCTGGCTGCGCAGGTGGCGGAAGGGATGTCGAGCCAGATCACGGCCGACGTGGCCTTGCTGCGCGCGCTGCCGCAGACGCTCGCACAGATCGACGCCATCCCGCGTGCCGTGGCGCGCGTCGACACCCGGCGCTGGAACCTGATGGATCAGGGCTCGCGTGCTGAAGAGGCGATGTCACACCCGGAAGTGGTCGATATCGATGCGTTCCTGAACGCGACCGCTGGCAATCTCGGGCTGGACTACGTGTGGGTCGTCAACGAGCACAACTACGTGGTGCTCGCCAATAACGCCGGTCATCCTGATTCGTTTGTCGGCGTGCAGTCGAGCATGCAGCCGTACATGAAGGAGGCGATGCTGGGCGGCCTGGGCGAGCAGTTCACGGTGGGCCGGGTGACGGGCGTGCCGGGCCTGTTCTTCGCTGCGCCGGTGTATGACGCCGGTGGATACCTAGTCGCGGCGATGGGCACTAAGGTGAGCCTCGCGAGGCTGCAGCACTGGGTGTCGCACCCGACATCGCTGGTGACCGATCCAAACGGGTTGATCATTCTGTCGACAGATGCGTCGCTGGTGGGGAAGATCCTGCCGGATGCGCGCCTGCAGCGCATGGGTGCCAGCGACCGGTACAACGCCTACCAGCGCGTCGATTTCGAGCCCTGGCCCTATCAACCCACCGCCAGCGCGCATCACGATGTGCCGGGGTGGGTGCCGGCTGAGGTGCGGGACACGCTGGCCTGGCGTGAGGGCAGTGCGATGCCTTCGCTCACCGTGTCGCGCAATGCCAGTGCGGACCTCACCATCGTCGTGGCCGAGCCGCTGCCTGCGTGGGGCCAGCAGCTCGCCAACCATGCGCGCAACCGCGCGATCGGCTTTGTGTTGTTCGTGAGCGTGCTGGTGACGTTCGTGCTGGTGGCGTGGTCTCTGGTGCGCGAGCGCCAGCATCACCGTGTAACGCGCCATCTCAACCAGCGGCTGCAGCGCACCAACAGCGCGCTCGCCAATGAGGCGCATTTCGACCATCTCACGGGTGTGCTGACGCGCCGCCGCTTCCTGGCGCTGTTCGACACGGTGCTTGCACGTTCCCACAACCGCGCCGAACCGCTCGTGCTTGTGCTGGCCGATCTGGATCACTTCAAGCGCATCAACGACACGTGGGGCCACGCTGTGGGGGACATGGCGTTGCAGCGCTTTGCGTCGCTTGCCACGGGCGTGCTGCGCAGCAGTGATCTGGTCGGGCGTTTGGGTGGCGAGGAATTCGCCATGGTGATGGGCCGCACCACGTTGGAAACGGCCACCGAGGTAGCGGAGCGCCTGCGTACGGCGGTGGCCGAGACGGACGAGAGTTTCCCGACCGGGCTGTCGATGACCGTCAGCATGGGCATGACGGTCTGCCGGCCGGGCGATACCGCGTCGGAGATGCTCAAGCGCGCCGACCTGGCGCTGTATCGGGCCAAGGAAAGCGGGCGCAACCGGCACGTGGCCGGCTGAGACTAGCGCGCGACGCGGCCCGCGCGGCGACGGCGAAGTTCGAGCTGGGTGCGCGTGCCCGACAGCGGCACACGGCGGAAGCGCTCTCGGCGCTGTTCCTCATCAAAGAATGCCAGCGAGGGTTTGACCAGATCGCTGCGTGAAACAATGCCCACCAGCGCGCGCGATTGCGAGTCGGCCACCACCGGCAGCCGCTCCAACCCATGCACTGCCAGGCGCGTAGCGACGATGCGGCAGGTCTCACCAGGCAACGCCATCACGGGAGCATTCGCACCAAACAATTCGGCAACGGTGATGGCGCCGCGCTTCTGGCCCGCCAGCAGCGCATCGCGGTCGAGCATGCCGATCAACGCGCCATCTGGGCCACCTTGCACCACCGGAAACGCGCGGTGTGCCTGCTTGGCACCAAAGCGGTTGGCGAGTGTATCGGCCAGCGTGGCCTGCGCGTCGATCGTCTGCACCGAACGCGTCATCACCTCATCCACGGCGTGACGCTCGAGCGGATCGACGGCGTATTCGCGATAGATGTGGAAGCCGCGGCGCGCGATCTTCTCGGTCATGATCGAGCGCGGCATGGTCAGCACGACAAAGCCGTAGGACACTGCCACCGCCAGCAGAATCGGCAGCAGCGCATTCACATCGTGTGTGAGCCCGAAGGCGAAGACGATGGCCGTGAGCGGAGCGCCCAGCACACCGGCCAGCATGGCGGCCATGCACACGAGCGGCCACAGGCCCGGGTCCCCACCCGGCAGCACGGGACCGATCAGCACCCCCAAGCCGGCGCCCATCATCAGCAGCGGGGCGAGCACGCCGCCCGACGTGCCGGAACCCAGCGCGATGACCCAGATGATGGCCTTGACCACCAGCAGCGCCAGCGCCACGCGGATAGCGAGATGGTTGTGCAGCAGATCGCCGATGACGTCGTAGCCGACACCCAGCGCACGCGGCTCGAAATAGCCGCCAATGCCAACCACCAGACCGCCGATGGCCGGCCACCACATCCAGTGGATCGGCAGGCGGCCGAACAGGTCTTCGGTCTTGTACAGCGCCATCGACAGCGAGCGTGCAAGCGCGCCGCACAGCAACCCGGCGATCACGCACGAGCCTAGCGCCGAGAGCGTCGCCGGTGCGGTTTCCAGCGGGAAGAGGGGGCCGGGTTCCAGCGCGAGCACACGCAGAAAGCCCGCCACGGCGCACGCCACCGCCACGGGCAGCATGCTGCGCGGGCGCCATTCGAACAGCAGCAGTTCCACCGCGAGCAGCAGCGCAGCCACCGGCGTGCCGAACACGGCCGTCATGCCTGCCGTGGCACCGGCCACCAGCAGCGTCTTGCGCTCGGCGGCCGTCAGCTTGAAGAACTGCGCGAACAGCGAGCCAATCGCGCCGCCCGTCATGATGATCGGGCCTTCCGCGCCAAACGGGCCGCCGCTGCCGATTACGATGCCCGAGGACAGCGGCTTGAGCACCGCCACCTTCGGCGACATCTTGCTCTTGCCGAAGAGGATGGCTTCGATGGCCTCGGGAATGCCGTGGCCGCGAATCTTCTCCGAGCCAAAGCGCGCCATCAGCCCGACGATCAGCCCGCCGATGAGCGGTACCGCAATCACCCATGCGCCCAGCGTGTTGGTTGCCGGCGAGCGATCCGCCAGCGACAGCGTCTGGAAGAAGAACAGGTTGGTAAAGAAACGGATCAGATTGAGCAGCACCACGGCGGCCAGCGTGGCAAACGCAGCGATGACGACCGCCAGCGCGGTGGTGCGGAACAGCGTGGTGTCGGTCGCAAAGTCGCGCCGGTGCTGGTGGTGTTCAAGGGTGTGCATGACGTTACTGCTCGGCGGAGGGTTCGGCAGGGTGATCGAGGTGGGGGATCTTGAAAGCGCGGCTGAAGGCCGACAGCTCGCTCTGATGCAACCCGGCCAGCAGCGCGACGAGGTGGTCACCCTTCCGGGAAAGGTGCACTTCCACCTGGCGCGCGTCGGTGTCGCTCTGGCGGCGTTCGACAAGGCCCGCTTCTTCGCAACGCGTGATGAGCGCCGCCGTGCCATGCGGCGCGGCCTGCAGCCGCTCGGCCAGTTCGCCGACGGTGGCCCATTCGCGCCCGGCATAGCCTTTCACGTGCAGCAGCAGTTGATACTGCAGCGGCGTGATGCCCTTGGCGTGGATGAGGTCTTCAGAGGCGCGCAGGAAGCGGCGCAGGTGGTAGCGGAAATCGGAGAGGCTCTCGAAATCCTGCTTGGACAAAGGTCGAGCGGGGGTGGCCATGGCGGAATCAAACGGTTCAGGCCGGAATATATCACGATGTGACATATTTGGGAAAAACCTGCCTCCTGGTGTATTGCCAACCCGGAGTGCGTTCTGAGATGCATGGATTGTTGATTGCCAATCAAGACTGTTTCGTAGACGGCTGGGTTTTTCTGCAAAGGTGGAACACGCACACTGCGGTCCATGCTCATTGCGCTGATAGCGAACGCATCGCCCGCAGCGCGCCTTTTGACCCGATCACGACCATGCCCCCCGTACTCGACAAACTGACCCACGGCGGCTTCACCATCGGCATTGAACTGCCGCTCGACAACGATTGGTCCGCCACCGGCGACGCCAAGCGCCTGCATGACGGGCGCCGCCACGGTGTGCCCGATATCGAACACCACGCAACCCTCGCCAGACTCGCCGATTCGCTCGGCTTTCGTGCCCTGTGGGTACGCGATGTGCCGGTGTATGACCCCGCATTCGGCGATGCTGCGCAGGTGTTCGAAGTCTTCACGTACCTGGGCTACCTGGCCGGCATCACGCGCAACATCCTGCTCGGCACGGCCGCCGTGGTGCTGCCGCTGCGCGAGCCGCTGCTGACGCTCAAATCGGCCGCAACGATCCAGGAGCTGAGCGGCGGTCGTCTGATGCTCGGTGTGGCCAGCGGTGACCGACCCGTCGAATATCCGTTGTTCGGCCGCGACTTCGAATCGCGCGGGGAAAGCTTCCGTGACCAGATCGCGCTTTTGCGTGACAGCGCGCGCGGCAGCTTGCCCGCCGGCGTGGAGGTTCTGCCGGCCATGCGCGCGCCGCTCCCGCTGCTGGTGGCCGGCCTCGCGCAACAGACGCCGGCCTGGATCGGCACACACATAGACGGTTGCCTCGCCTATCCGGGCACCCCGGCCGATCACGCGCAACGCGCCGCCGCGTGGCGTGCCGTTGCCGGCGACAAGCCCTACGTGAGCTTCATCCACCTCGATCTGACGGATGACCCGCACGAACCGCTGCAACGCCATCGCTTTGGCGCACGCGCCGGGCGCATCGCACTGACCGAAGAGTTGGCAGCGATGCGCGAGGCCGGTGTGCAGCATATCGGGCTGCATTTCCGCCGAAATCGTCGCCCGCTTGCTGAAACGTTTGCGGAAATCGCGGCAGAGGTTCTGCCCGCTTTCCATTCCTCTGCTTTGGAGTACACCGCATGAACCCCACCCCCACTTCCGCCGAGCCCACGCGTAGCAGCGCGACGCTGCCGCTGCTCGCGCTTGCCGCCGGCGCCTTTGGCATCGGCACCACCGAGTTTTCGCCGATGGGCTTGCTGCCCGTGATTGCCGACGGCGTGCATGTATCGATTCCGCAGGCGGGCATGCTGATCAGCGCGTACGCGATCGGCGTGATGGTCGGCGCGCCGATCATGACGTTGCTGCTCGCACGCTGGCCGCGGCGTAAGGCGCTGATCGCGCTGATGAGCATCTTCACCATCGGCAACCTGTTGTCGGCCGTTGCGCCGGATTACACGACGCTGCTGCTCGCGCGGCTCGTCACCAGCCTCAACCACGGCGCGTTCTTCGGGCTCGGTTCGGTGGTTGCCGCGAGCCTCGTGCCGCGCGAGAAGCAGGCCAGCGCCGTGGCCACGATGTTTATGGGATTGACGATCGCCAACGTCGGCGGCGTGCCGGCCGCGACGTGGCTTGGACAGATGATCGGCTGGCGAATGTCGTTTGCCGCCACGGCCAGCCTGGGCCTGATCGCCATCGCGGGTCTGTTCGCCGCGTTGCCGAAGGGCGATGCCGGCAAGATGCCCAACCTGCGTGCGGAACTGGCCGTGCTGACACGTCCCGTCGTGCTGGGCGCGCTTGCCACCACGGTGCTCGGTGCGGGCGCGATGTTCACGCTCTACACGTACGTCGCGCCGACGCTCGCCCAACTGACCGGCGCCTCGCCGGCATTCGTGACGGCGATGCTGGTGCTGATCGGCATCGGTTTTTCGATTGGCAACATCGCCGGCGGCCGTCTGGCCGATCGCTCGCTCGACGGCAGCCTGATCGGCTTTCTGTTGCTGCTGATCGTGACGATGCTCGCGTTTCCCGTTTTGGCCAAGACGCACGTCGGTGCAGCCGCCGCGTTGCTGGTGTGGGGCATTGCCACGTTCGCGGTCGTGCCGCCGCTGCAGATGCGCGTGATGCGTGCTGCGGCTGAAGCGCCGGGCCTTGCGTCGTCTGTCAACGTGGGCGCATTCAACCTCGGCAACGCGCTGGGCGCGGCTGCGGGCGGTGCGGCCATCTCCGCAGGCCTGGGTTATGCGGCTGTACCGATCGTCGGTGCAGTGATTGCGGCAGCAGGTCTCGCGCTGGTTGGGCTGCACGTTGTGCAGCGCCGGACGCGCCTTGCCATGAACCCCTGATTCGATTTCCCTTGGAGCACAAGATGAACAAGATCCCCGCTTTTGGCCTTGGTACGTTTCGCCTGAAGGGTCAGGTTGTCATCGACTCGGTCCGCAATGGCCTCGAACTCGGCTACCGCGCAATCGATACTGCCCAAATCTATGGCAATGAAGCCGAGGTGGGCGAGGCAAGTGCCGGCTCCGGCGTGCGCCGTGAAGACCTGTTTTTGACTACCAAGATCTGGGTCGACAACTACGCCAAAGGCAAGCTCGCGGCGAGTCTTGAAGACAGCCTCGCCAAGCTGCGCACCGATTACGTCGACCTCACGCTGATCCACTGGCCTGCGCCCAACAACGGCGTGTCGCTCGAGGAATTCATGACCGCGCTGGCCGAAGCGAAGGCCCGGGGTTTGACGCGCGAGATCGGCGTCTCGAACTTCAACATCGCGCTGACGCAACAGGCGATGGCGGTGGTTGGCAAAGACGCCATCGCCACCAACCAGATCGAGCTGAGCCCGTATCTGCAGAACCGCAAGCTCGTCGATTTCCTGCAGCGCGAGGGCATTCACGTCACGTCGTACATGACGCTCGCATACGGCAAGGTGCTGGGCGATCCGGTGATCGGCGCGATTGCACGGCGGCACGAGGCAACGCCGGCGCAGGTGGCGCTGGCCTGGGCGATGCAGCTCGGCTATTCGGTGATCCCGTCGTCGACCAAGCGGGAAAACCTTGCGAGCAACCTGCGCGCGCGAATGCTGCAACTGACGGCCGACGACATGGCGCAGATTGCCGCGCTCGAGCGCAACGGCCGCGAGGTTTCGCCTGACGGGCTCGCGCCGCAGTGGGATTGAGCATCGCGCCACCGACGCAATAGAAAAAGCCGCTCCGAAGAGCGGCTTTTTTGCATCAGTCGGGCGCATGGCCCGCGGTGCCTCAGTCGTCCAGTTGCGACAGGTCGCGCACCGCGCCCTTGTCTGCCGACATGACCAACTTGGCGTATGCCTTGAGTGCGGCCGACACCTTGCGCGGACGCGGCTGCGCGGGCTTCCAGCCCTTGGCGTTCTGCTCTTCGCGACGGCGTGCGAGTTCTTCGTCCGACACCAGCACGTTGATCGTGCGGTTGGGGATGTCGATGCGGATTTTGTCGCCGTTGCGCACCAGGCCAATCGCGCCGCCTGCGGCCGCTTCCGGCGAGCAGTGACCGATCGACAAGCCCGAGGTGCCGCCCGAGAAGCGGCCGTCCGTCAGCAGGGCACAGGCTTTGCCCAGGCCTTTGGACTTGATGTAGCTCGTCGGGTACAGCATTTCCTGCATGCCAGGGCCGCCCTTCGGGCCTTCGTAGCGCACAACCACCACGTCGCCGGCCTTGACCTTGTCGGCGAGGATGTTCTCGACCGCTTCGTCCTGCGATTCCGTCACGTGTGCCGTGCCTTCGAACACGAGGATGCTTTCGTCCACGCCGGCGGTCTTCACCACGCAGCCGTCCAGCGCGATGTTGCCCCTCAGGACGGCCAGGCCGCCTTCCTTCGAGAACGCATGCTCGTTCGAGCGGATGCAGCCCTCGGCGCGATCCAGATCCAGGCTCGGCCAGCGCGAGTTCTGGCTGAACGCGACCTGCGTCGGGATACCAGCCGGGCCGGCACGATAGAACGTCTGCACGGCTTCGTCCGATGTGCGGACGATGTCCCACTGGTCCAGCGCATCCTTCATCGTGGGCGCGTGCACGGTGGGGGCGTCCGTGTGCAGCTTGCCGGCGCGGTCCAGTTCACCCAGGATCGCCATGATGCCGCCAGCGCGGTGCACGTCTTCGATGTGGTACTTGTTCGTGTTCGGCGCAACCTTGCACAGCTGCGGCACGACGCGTGAAAGGCGGTCGATGTCCGCCATCGTGAAGTCGATCTCGGCTTCCTGTGCGATGGCCAGCAGGTGCAGGATCGTGTTGGTCGATCCGCCCATCGCGATGTCGAGCGTCATCGCGTTCTCAAAAGCCTTGAAACCAACCGAGCGCGGCAGCACGCGTTCGTCGTCCTGTTCGTAGTATTGGCGGGCCAGTTCAACGATGCGGTGGCCGGCGCGCTTGAAGAGCTGTTCGCGGTCTGCGTGCGTAGCGACCACGGTGCCGTTGCCGGGCAGCGACAGGCCGAGCGCCTCGGTCAGGCAGTTCATCGAGTTGGCCGTGAACATGCCAGAGCACGAACCGCAGGTCGGGCACGCAGAGCGTTCGACTTCGGCCACTTCCTCGTCGGAATACTTGCTGTCGGCCGCGATCACCATCGCGTCGATCAGGTCGAGCTTCTTGATCTCGATGGCCTTGGTAACGGGGTTGGCCAGGCGCGTCTTGCCCGCTTCCATCGGGCCGCCCGAGACGAAGATCACCGGAATGTTCAGGCGCATGGCGGCCATCAGCATGCCCGGGGTGATCTTGTCGCAGTTCGAGATGCACACCATGGCGTCGGCGCAGTGCGCGTTGACCATGTATTCGACCGAGTCGGCAATGATGTCGCGGCTGGGCAGCGAATACAGCATGCCGTCGTGGCCCATGGCGATGCCGTCATCCACGGCAATCGTGTTGAATTCCTTGGCAACCCCGCCCGCGGCTTCGATCTCGCGCGCGACGAGCTGGCCCAGGTCTTTCAGGTGCACGTGGCCGGGCACGAACTGGGTGAACGAGTTGACCACCGCGATGATCGGCTTCTGGAAGTCTTCATCTTTCATGCCGGTGGCGCGCCAGAGCGAGCGCGCCCCCGCCATGTTGCGGCCGGCGGTGGAGGTTTTGGAGCGGTATGCGGGCATTGTGCGTACTGAAGAAGGTTCGAAATGGGGAGCGGGCCACGCGGATACAGGCCCTCATGCCCGTGCGATCAACCTCTTGAGCCGCGCCCGGGGCAAAACCCGCATTATCCCACGCCAGGCGAGGCGTGTTGCCGGCTGCCGTCGGGTTGGCGAGTGCCCAATGAAAAAGCCGCTTCTGCGTGAACAGAAGCGGCTTGAATCCTGGTGCCCGAGGCCGGAATCGAACCGGCACGCCTTGCGGCGGGGGATTTTGAGTCCCCTGCGTCTACCAATTTCACCACTCGGGCAGGTGCTGATGAGCCGGCAATTATGCCAGAAGTCCGGCCATCCGAACAAGGCGGCCAGGCAATGCTCAATCCGCGTGCTGATTGTTCTGCTGCTCCAGCACGCGCAGCAGGGACGCCGTATCGTCATACCCCCAGCCATTGGCGACCAGCGTATTGAGCTGTGAAGCCACCAGCTCCATCGCCGGCATCTGCAGGCCGAGTTCCTGGGCGATCTCGCGCACAAGGCCGAAATCCTTGTCGTGCAGGCGCGCTTCAATACCTGCGGCAAAGTTGCGCTCGGCCATCTTGGGCCCTTCCAGGTCGAGCATGCGGCTGCCGGCAAAGCCCGGGCCGATGGCGGCCAGCACGCGCGACGGGTCGGTGCCTTGAGCACGTGCAAACAGCATGGCTTCGGCAATGCCCTGGATATTGATGACCTGCACGATCTGGTTGCACGCCTTGGCGACCTGCCCGGCACCGTGATGGCCGACGTGTGTGATGGTGGTGCCCAGCAGTTGCAGCAGCGGGCGCACGCGTTCCAGCACCTCGGCCTTGCCGCCCACCATGATCGACAGCGTGGCCTTTTGGGCGCCTGCGGTACCGCCGGAGACCGGCGCATCCAGAAACTCCAGGCCCGCCGCTTCCAGCTCGGCGGCCATGCGGCGCGTGGCCACGGCGGAGATCGTGCTGTGGTCGATGCACACCGCGCCGCGTGGTGCGCCATGGACGACGCCGTCCGGCCCCAGCAGCACGCCCTCCACATCGGCCGTGGAGGTGACGTTGGTGAAAATGACTTCGGCGTCGCGTGCAGCCTCGGCGGGGGTGCTGCAAGGCTCTGCGCCGATGGCGCGGGCGTTGTTGGCGGCCTCCGGACGGCGCACATAGGCGCGCACGGTGTGTCCGGCGGCAATCAGGTGCTGGACCATCGGCGTGCCCATGTTGCCGAGGCCGATGAAGGCGATACGTGTCATGGCAGATTTGTGCGTGTTTGATTAGCGCGGGCCAGCGTAAGCAAAGCGGCCGTTCTTGATGATGCCCATCACGCGCGAGCGTTGGTCGAAGCCTTGGTGATCCTGGGCATTCAGGTTCAGCACGCCGTTGGGCACAGTCAGATCGCGCGTGGTTTCCAGCGCGTCGCGCAGGGCGGCGCGGAAAGCGGGCGTGCCAGGCTTGGCGCCGGTCTTGAGGGCGCGGGCCGTGGCGTTGTCGAGCAGCTGCCACGCGCCCCACGCGTCGCCCGCAAATTGCGTGACGGTGTTGGGGCCATACTTGGCTTCATAGCGATCGGCAAATTCCACGGCTACTTTGCGCACCGGATGGCTGGCCGGCAGCTCGCGCGCCACCACCACGGGGCCGGTCGGGAAGAGGGTGCCTTCGACGTCCTTGCCGCCCACCTTCAGGAATTCCGTGCTGGCGATCCCGTGCGTCTGATAGATGCGGCCCTTGTAGCCGCGCTCGACCAGCGTGCGTTGGGGCAACGCGGCCGGGGTGCCGGCCCCGGCAATCAGGATGGCGTCGGGCTTGGCAGCCATCAACTTGAGAATCTGGCCGGTCACGCTGGTATCTGTGCGCGCAAAGCGCTCGTTGGCGACCACCTTCAGCTTGCGTACGTCTGCCAGTTTCGAGAATTCACGCCACCAGCTTTCTCCATACGCATCGGTAAACCCGATAAAGCCGACGGTGTGCACGCCGTTGTCTGCCATGTGCTGCGTGACGAGCGTGGCCATCTGCGAATCGTTCTGCGGCATCTTGAAGGCCCAGCGGCGCTTGGCGTCCTGCGGCTCGACGATGGAAGCGGAGGCAGCCAGCGTGATCATCGGCGTTTGGCCTTCGGCCACCGCATCAAGGGATGCCAGCGCCGTCGGCACGATCGTCGGACCGACGATCACGTCCACCTTGTCTTCGGCGATCAGCTTGCGCACGTCGCGCACCGCCATCGACGGGTCGGATGCGTCGTCCAGCACGATGACCTGCGCGCGCTGGCCGCCGATGGTCGCCGGCCACATCTGCACGGTGTTCTTGCTGGGAATGCCGATGGCCGCGGCGGGGCCGGTGGTCGACAGCACCACGCCCACGCGGATGTCGGCTTGGGCGGGCAGGGCAAGTGCAGCAGCGCTGGCAAAGAGGGCCATGCCGCACAGCAGGCGACGTCGGGTCGTCATGAAATCTCCGGGAGGTTCGAGTGTTGCAGATTGCTGGCGGATCAAAGCTCGTACGCTTCGTGATCGCCGGACATGAGTTGTTCGACCAGCTTGCGCGTGAGCGTCGGCGCAAACAGTTCGATGAAGGTGTAGACGAAGCCGCGCAAATACGCGCCTTGTTTGACGCCGAGGTGCGTGACGTTGGTGCCGAAGAGGTGTCCGGCGGGAATCGCCCGCAGGTTGCGGTCGCGCTCGGCGTCAAAGGCGACGCCCGCCACGATGCCCACGCCCAGCCCAACTTCTACGTAGGTCTTGATGACGTCTGCGTCGATGGCTTCGAGCACGATGTCGGGCTTGATCTGACGCAGCTCGAAGGCGTGGTCGATCTTGGGCCGGCCTGCAAAGTGGTGGTCGTACGTGATGAGCGGGTAACCCTTCAGGTCTTCCAGCGTCAGGTGCTGGCGCGCCAGCAGCGGGTGATCAGGCGGCGTCACCACCACATGCTGCCACTGGTAGCCCGGGATCGAGATCAGATCCTTCACGTGCGACATGCCTTCGGTCGCGATGGCGATGTCCGCTTGGTCGTGCAGCACCATCTCGGCAATCTGCGCGGGCGTGCCCTGCTGAATGGAAAGGCGCACCTTGGGGTATTTGCGCGTGAACTCCGCAATCGCCTTGGGCAGCGCGTAGCGCGCCTGCGTATGCGTGGTGGCGATGGTGAAGTTGCCCTGATCCTGCGCGGCGTAGTCTTTGCCGACCCGCTTGAGGGTTTCGACCTCTTCCAGCACGCGCTCGACCGACGCCAGGATGCGCCGACCCGGCTCCGTGAGACCCCGGATGCGCTTGCCGTGCCGGGTGAAGATATCGACACCCAGCTCCTCTTCCAGCTCGATGATGGCTTTTGAAACGCCTGGTTGTGATGTATAGAGCGCTTTCGCGGCCTCTGTCAGGTTGAATTTCTGCCGCACGGCTTCGCGCACGAAGCGAAATTGGTGAAGGTTCATGGCTGCGCGGTCGATAAAGAAGAACGAGTGCGAACTGAACGCTACTTATAACCGACGCCATATAAACAAACAATTTTTTATTGGTTTGGGATATGAGGCCAGTTCATTACGATGCTCGAACTTCGTGATAACACGCCCTCACTGTCTCCCGCGCCATGACGCTCGCCTATACGGTTTCCGGTTTGCTGGTCGGCCTGTTGGTCGGCCTGACGGGCGTTGGCGGCGGCTCGCTGATGACTCCGTTGTTGACGCTGATGTTCGGTTTTTCGCCAGCGACTGCTGTGGGTACGGACTTGGCATTTGCGTCGCTCACCAAGGGCGTTGGGACGATCGCGCATCGCAGCCACGGTCATATTCGCTGGGACATCGTCAAGCGCCTCTGCCTGGGCAGCCTGCCTGCGGCACTGGTGACCGTGATCGTGCTGAAGAACGCCGGCAACCTCGACGCTGAATGGATGCACCTGATTCGCCTGACGATTGGCGTGTCCGTGATCCTGACCGTGATTTCGCTGTTGTTCCGCCAGCGCGTGCTGGGCTGGCTGGCTCGCAACCCGCGCTATCGCCTGCAGGGCGCCGGGCTGGCAGTGGCCACCATTGTGGTTGGCGCGGTGCTGGGCGTGCTGGTAACGGTGTCGTCCATTGGCGCAGGTGCGGTGGGCGCGACGCTCATCCTGATCCTGTATCCCGAGTTGAAGAGCGCCGAAGTGGCCGGCACCGACATTGCCTATGCCGTGCCGCTGACCGCCGTGGCGGGTCTGGGCCATATGTATCTGGGCACGATCGACTGGAACCTGCTCGTGTCGCTGCTGGTGGGCTCCATCCCGGGTATCTGGCTTGGCGCGCGCCTGTCCAAGAATCTGCCGGAACGTCTGGTGCGCGGCGCGCTTGCTGCCACGCTGACGATCACGGCCATCAAGCTGGTGTCGTGATGCGTGATCTCATGCCGGCCCTGCTTGATTGTGGCTGCTGTCGCTGAGCCGGCAGCAGCACCATAACGAAACGCTTTCCCCCAATTGAATCGCACGCCGGCCCAGCCGGATTGGACTGAACAGTCATGTACCAATACGACGCTTACGATCACCGCCTCGTCGCCGACCGCGTCGCGCAATTCCGCGACCAGGTACGCCGCCGCATTTCGGGCGAACTGACGGAAGAAGAGTTTCTGCCGCTGCGTCTGCAGAATGGTCTGTACTACCAGCGTCACGCTTACATGCTGCGCGTGGCGATTCCGTATGGCCACCTGCGCGCCAAGCAACTGCGCATGCTCAGCCACATCGCCGCCGAGCACGATCGCGGCTACGGCCACTTCAGCACGCGCCAGAACATCCAGTACAACTGGATCGAGCTGGAACAGGTGCCCGACATCCTGGCCAAGCTGGCCTCGGTGGAAATGCACGCCATCCAGACCTCGGGCAACTGCATCCGCAACATCACGACCGACCAGTTTGCCGGCGTGGCGCCCGACGAGGTGATCGATGCGCGCCCGCTGGCGGAAATCCTGCGCCAATGGTCGACGTTCATCCCCGAATTCGCGTTCCTGCCGCGCAAGTTCAAGATTGCCGTGTCGGCCTCGCGCGAAGACCGCGCCGTAACGCAACTGCACGACATCGGCGTCTACGCCTATGAGAAGGACGGCCAGACGCTGCTTCGCATCCTGGCTGGCGGCGGCATGGGGCGCACGCCGATTCTGGGCGCGATCATCAAGGAAGACCTGCCGTGGCAGCACATGCTGTCGTACATCGAGGCCGCCGTGCGTGTGTACAACCGCTACGGCCGTCGCGACAACAAGTACAAGGCGCGCATCAAGATTCTCGTGAAGGCCATCGGCGCGGAAGAATTCGCCCGCCAGGTGGAAGAAGAGTGGCAGCACATCAAGGACGGTCCGTCGACCATCACGCAGGCCGAATTCGACCGCGTGGCGCAGTTCTTCGCGCCGCCTGCGTATGAAAAGCTGGCCGACACCGATGCCACCTATGAAAAGGCGCTGCTGGAGAACAAGGCGTTCGCCCGCTGGGTGAGCCGCAATGTGCATCCGCACCGTGTGCCGGGCTACGCCGCAGTCACGCTGTCGCTCAAGCCGGGCGTGGCGCTGCCTCCGGGCGACGCGACGGCCGAGCAGATGGCGCTGGTGGCGGATTGGTCCGAGCGCTTTGGCTTTGGCGAGCTGCGTGTCGCGCACGAGCAGAACCTGATCCTGCCGGACGTGAAGAAACACGATCTGTTCGCGCTGTGGCAACTGGCCAAAGAGCACGGCATGGCCACCGCCAACATCGGCCTGCTGACCGACATCATTGCGTGCCCGGGCGGCGATTTCTGCTCGCTGGCGAACGCCAAGTCGATTCCCATCGCGCAGGCAATTCAAGCGCGTTTCGACGACCTCGACTTCGTTCACGACCTGGGCGAGCTGTCGCTCAACATCTCGGGTTGCATCAACTCGTGCGGGCATCACCACGTCGGCAACATCGGCATCCTGGGTGTCGATAAACACGACGAAGAGTGGTACCAGGTGTCGCTGGGCGGCGCGCAGGGCAACGATTCGGCGATCGGCAAGATCATCGGGCCGTCGTTCAAGGCTGAAGAAATGCCCGACGTGATCGAGCGCATCATCGACACCTTCGTCGCCAACCGCACGGAAGACGAACTGTTCATCGACACCTATCACCGCATCGGCATGGCTCCGTTCAAGGAACGCGTCTACGCCCGTGAAGAAGCCTGACCGCCGAGGGAAATGAACATGAGCAAGATCATCAAGCTGCAAAACGGTGCCCCGCAAATCGTGGCTGACGAATGGACCGTGCTGCGCACGCCGGAAGGCGGCGAACTGACGCAAGCCGATGTGGATGCCGCCGCGCACGCCATCGTGCCGCTGGCCTATTGGCAAGCCAACCGCGACACGCTGCTCGGCCGCGCCCGCGCTGGCACGCTGGCCGTCTGGCTCGCTCCCGACGACGAGCCGTTTGTGCTGGAGACTGACCTGCCGAACCTGTCGCTGGTGGCGGTGGATTTCCCGGTATTCCGCGATGGCCGTGGCTACAGCACCGCGTTCCTGCTGCGCCAACGCCTGGGCTTTACGCGTGAGTTGCGCGCTATCGGCGACGTGCTGCGCGATCAGCTCGACTTCATGCGCCGCTGCGGTTTCGATGCCTACGCCGTGCGCGCGGACAAGAACATCGACGACGCGTTGAATGGCTTTGGCGAGATCAGCGTGCGCTACCAGGGCGCCATCGACGAGCCGCGTCCGCTGTTCCGCCGCGAGCGCACAACCGAGGCGAATGCAGCATGAGCGACACCCAAGACATCGCCGTGTCCGAAGTGCCGGTGTCCGCAATCGGGCGCCCGGTGCTGTGGACGCGCCCCGTCTACACCGGCACGGCTGAAGCCCTGGCTGCGAAGGAAGGCGCGCTGTTCGAGCGCCTGGCCGAGATTGCCGCCAAGCACGGCGTGGCAAAGTTCGCCACCAGCCTGGCCGCCGAAGACATGGTCGTGACCGATGCGATCCTGCGCAGCCCCGAGGCCGTGCGGGCGCACCTGCCGATCTTCACGCTGCAGACCGGCCGGCTGCACGCCGAAACGCTGGCGATGCTTGATCGCATTCGCGCGCACTACGGTTATGCGATCGAGCAGTACGCACCGGATGCCCGCGCAGTGGAAGCCTACGTGCGTGACCACGGCCTCAACGCGTTTTACGACAGCATCGAACTGCGCAAGGCCTGCTGCAACATCCGCAAGGTGGTGCCGCTGAATCGCGCGCTCAAAGACGCCGACGCGTGGCTTACGGGCCAGCGCCGCGAGCAGGCCGTCACCCGTGCCGACCTGCCGTTTGCCGAAGACGACGACGCCCGCGGCATCGCCAAGTACAACCCGCTGTTCGACTGGTCCGAGGCGGAAGTCTGGGCGTACCTCGAGCAGCACAACGTGCCCACCAACGCGCTGCACGACAAAGGCTATCCCAGCATCGGCTGCGAGCCTTGCACGCGCGCGGTGCGTGCCGGTGAAGACGTACGCGCCGGCCGCTGGTGGTGGGAATCCCGCGACAGCAAGGAATGCGGTCTGCATGCGGCAAATGCGGTGACAAATTCGGCGACGAATCTGTCGCAAAAGAATTGAGCGAGAGCTAAGGAAGAATCATGGGAGTGATGAGCGAGATCCCCGGCACGGCCCTGACGCCTGTGCAGAACGAACACCTCGACTGGCTGGAAGCCGAGTCTATCTACATCATCCGTGAGGTGGTGGCCGAATGCCGTAACCCGGCGCTGCTGTTCTCGGGCGGCAAGGATTCGATCGTCATGCTGCATCTGGCGCTCAAGGCATTCCGCCTGGGCAATCGCAAGATCGATCTGCCGTTCCCGCTGGTGCACATCGACACGGGTCACAACTACCCGGAAGTGATCACCTTCCGCGACGAGCAGGTTGCCAAGCTGGGTGCGCGTCTGGTGGTCGGGCATGTGGAAGATTCCATCAAGCGCGGCACGGTGCGCCTGCGCAAGGAAACCGACTCGCGCAACGCCGCCCAGGCCGTCACGCTGCTGGAAACGATCGAATCGCACGGCTTCGACGCCCTGATGGGCGGCGCCCGTCGGGATGAAGAAAAGGCCCGCGCGAAGGAACGCATCTTCTCGTTCCGCGACGAGTTCGGCCAGTGGGATCCGAAGGCCCAGCGCCCGGAACTCTGGAGCCTGTACAACGCCCGTATGGCGCAGGGCGAGCAGATGCGCGTATTCCCGATCTCCAACTGGACGGAACTCGACGTGTGGCAGTACATCGCCCGCGAGAACCTGGCCCTGCCGCCGATCTACTACGCGCATCAACGTGAAGTTGTGCGCAAGAACGGCCTGCTGGTGCCCGTCACGCCGATCACGCCCAAGGCAGACGGCGACGTGAGCGAAGTCCTGTCGGTGCGCTTCCGCACCGTGGGCGACATCAGCTGCACATGCCCGGTGGCGAGCACCGCCGCCACGCCGACCGAGATCATCGCCGAGACGGCCATTACCGAAATTACCGAACGCGGCGCCACGCGCATGGACGACCAGACGAGCGAAGCCTCGATGGAAAAGCGCAAGAAGGAAGGGTATTTCTGATCATGACGACGAATTCGACGCACCCAGCGACGCATCCTGCATCGCACCAAGGCCTGCTGCGCTTCATCACCGCCGGTTCCGTTGACGACGGCAAGAGCACGCTGATCGGCCGTCTGCTGTACGACAGCAAGGCCGTGCTGACCGACCAGTTGCAAGCGCTGGCCAACGCCAAGAACAAACGCACTGCCGGCGAGCAGATTGACTTCTCGCTGCTGACCGACGGCCTGGAAGCCGAGCGCGAGCAGGGCATCACGATCGATGTGGCGTACCGCTATTTTTCGACCGCGCGCCGCAAGTTCATCATTGCGGATACGCCGGGCCACGAGCAGTACACGCGCAACATGGTGACCGGCGCCTCGACCGCGCACGCCGCCATCATCCTGATCGATGCCACGCGTGTGACGACCGTCGACGGCAAGACGGAGCTGCTGGCCCAGACCAAGCGCCATTCGGCCATCGTGAAGCTGCTGGAACTGCAGCACGTGATCGTGGCCATCAACAAGATGGACCTGGTCGACTACAGCGAAGCGCGCTTCAACGAAATCCGTACCGCCTACGATGCACTGGCCGCACAACTCGGCTTGCGCGACGTGCGCTACGTGCCGGTGTCTGCGCTGCGCGGCGACAACATCGTTCACGCGTCCGAAGCCATGCCGTGGTACCAAGGCGAGCCGCTGCTGGCGTTGCTGGAAGACTTGAAGGTGGAAGAGACCGCCCCTGCGGGCGACGATGCGCTGCGCTTCCCCGTGCAGCTCGTGGCGCGCCAGGATGGCTCGCAGGCCGACGATTTCCGCGGCTACATGGGCCGTGTGGAAGCCGGCACGGTGCGCGTCGGCCAAGCCGTGCGCGTGTTGCCAGCTAACCGCGAAACCACGGTGGCCGAAGTGCTGACGCCCAATGGCGCCGCTGATTCTGCCGGCCCCGGCGAGACCATCACCGTGCGCCTGGCCGACGACGTGGATATTTCGCGCGGCGACACGATCGTCGCAGCCCCGACGACTGCCGCCAACGCCGCAAAGAAGCTGCATGCCGACCTGTGCTGGTTCGACGAACACGAACTGAACCCGGCCCGGAAATACGTGCTCAAGCACACCACGGCTACCGTGTTCGCACGCGTGTCGGATGTGGAGCGCGTGCTGGACGTGCATACGCTCTCGCACGAAACCGGCCGTAAGCAGATCGCGCTCAACGATATCGGTACGGTCAATATCAGCCTGCAGAAGCCCATCGTCTGCGATGCGTATGGCGATAACCCGGCCACCGGCGCGTTCATCCTGGTGGACGAAGCCACGCACCATACGGTGGCGGCTGGCATGATCCGTGCGTTTTCCTAGCGTGAATAGGGCGCGGTAAGTTGCGCCCACAAGGAAAAAGCAAAGGAACCTAGGCAATGGAAGCGAAGACCCCCAAAACACTCGGCCACGTGAGCCTGATTGGTGCGGGCCCCGGCGCCGCTGACCTCATCACGGTGCGCGGTGCACGATTGTTGGGCGAAGCCGAGGTCGTGCTGCATGACGCATTGGTCTCGCCGGAGGTCTTCCAGTACTGCCCGCAAGCTGTGCTGATTGCAGTCGGCAAGCGCTGCGGCAAGCGCTCAACCGCGCAGCGCTTCATCAATCGCCAGCTCGTCGATCTGGCCACCAAGTATCAGCGCGTGGTGCGCCTGAAGGGCGGCGATCCGATGCTGTTCGGCCGTGCCGACGAGGAACTGCAGGCGCTCGAGCAAGCTGGCATCGACTACGAAATCGTTCCGGGCATTACGGCGGCGCTGGCAGCCGCTTCCGCGATCCGTCAGCCGTTGACCAAGCGCGGTGCCGCCCGCAGCGTCGCGTTTGTTACGCAAGCCAAGGCTGCCGATCCGGACACGCCGCAACCCGAAGGCGTCTTGCCGGAACCTGTTGCGCAGGCGGATTCGCTCGTCTACTACATGGGCCGCGATCAAGCTGCCTCCATCGCTGCGGACCTGATTGCCCGTGGCCGCGCGCCGTCGACACCCGCCTGGGTGGTCGAGGCTGCCACCACGCCCGAGCAGCGCTCAGCCTGCTTCACCCTGCAGCAGATGGCCGATGGCGCCGCCGCAGCGTGGATCAACCCAGAGCATCCGAGCCTGCTGATGATCGGTGATGCATTTGCCGTGCGTGCGTCGGCTGCGGCCTCGGAAATTCTGGCTGGCGAGCCGCATATCCTGGCCGCCTGAGGATTTCAGCCTGCGTCAGAACGCAAGCGCAATCTTCCCGAACACCTTCCCAGCTTGCAGGGCCCTGAAGGCCTGGGGCGAGTCCTGCCATGGCAGTACCTGATCGACGATCGGATGCAGGCCGCGCAACGCCACCGCCTGGTTCATCGCTTCAAATGACGCGCGTGGCCCCACCGATGCTGGCCGGATCACCGCCTTGCGCGCGAAGATCTCCAACGGAGAGATGCCGCCCTCGCGTCCAGCGAGGTAGCCGACAAGGTGAATCTGTCCTCCAATCCGCAACGCCTTCAGCGAGCGTTGCAGCGTGCCGCCACCGCCCACCTCGATGACGTGATCGACGCCCCGGCCTTCCGTGCGAGCCAAGACCGCTTCATGCCATTCGGGCGTCGTTCGATAGTTGATCGTGTCGGACTCAGGCACGCCCAGACCTCGGACGCGGTCCAGCTTGGCGTCGCTGCTGGATAGGACGATGGGCCGTGCGCCGGCCATCAGCGCGAATTGCACGGCGAACATCGACACGCCGCCCGTGCCCTGCACAAGCACGGTTTCGCCGGGCTGCAGGCTGCCTGCCTCGATCAGGCAATGCCAGGCGGTGACACCCGCGCAGGGTAACGTGGCCGCTTCCGCGTCGCTCAGGTGCGCAGGAACGATCACCGCGCCACCTGCATCCAGCCGCATGGTGTCGGCCAGCCAGCCGTCGATGGGGCCGCCGAGCATGCGGCGTGTGTCGGCGTTGCGGAAGTCGCCGGCGTCCCAGCGCTGCCAGAACGTGCCAGCCACGCGGTCCCCCGGGTGTACTCGCGTGATCTGTTCACCCACAGCCACCACCTCTCCAACCCCATCCGAAAGCGGAATCAGCGGTAACGGAAAGCGCGTGAAGAAGGTGCCGCAGACGATTTCGAGATCGCGGTAGTTGAGCGATGCAGCGCGCGTACGCACGATGATCTCGTGGGGGGCAGGCATCGGATCGTCCCGCTCGATGGGGCGCAGGGTATCGATGCCGTAACCGTCGGTCAGAGCCAGTGCTTTCATGGATTCCTCTTGGCAGGAGTGTTTGGGGGAGGGGCGCATCAGGTGCGTCTGGCATGACTTTGGCGCATGTCATAAGATGAATCAAATTCAATTTGTTCAGAAAAAACATAACTAATAGGAATGTCGACATGCTCGAAGAAATGCGTACCTTTGTGCTGTTGGCGCAGACGGGCTCGATCGCGCGCGTAGCGGAGCGTCTGCCGCTCACGCAACCGGCCGTCACCAAGCAGATTCAGCGGCTCGAACGCGCGCTTGATACCGTGCTTTTCGACCGTCGCGTCAAACCATTCCGCCTGACGGCCGAGGGCGAGGCAGTGCTTGCCCGGTGCCGCATCATCGTCGGCGAGTTCGAAGCGCTGCGCGGTAGCGTGCGTACATCGGGTGAACCGGAAGGTGTGCTGCGTGTTGGGGTAAGCCACGCCGTGGGCGACGTGCGATTCGCGCGCGTGCTGTCGGGTCTGCGGGAGCGTTACCCGGCGGTGTCGTTTCGCTTGAGCTGTGAGTGGGGCGGCGTCCTGCGTGAGCGTCTGCAGCGCGCCGAGCTGGACGCTGCGCTGTGGTTGGCCCCTTCGGGGGCCGCCGGTCATCGCTCGGATGGCGGTATCCGCGTGATCGGCGCCGAGCCGGTCGTCCTGATTGCTGCGCCGTCGCGCAAGCTCCCGGCCGCGTTGTCGATGGCGCAGGTCCGGGACGAAGCCTGGGTGCTGAATCCGGCCGGTTGCGAAATGCGTGCGTGGTTGCTCGGCCGCTACGAGGCAGACCGGCTGACGCCGAACGTGGCTGCCGAGGTGCAATCGGTGCCGTTGCAGCATGCGCTGGTGGCGGAGGGCTTCGGACTAGGCTTCGCGCCGTCGCGGCTCATTGGCCCGCAGATTGACGAAGGGTCGCTCTCGGCCCACAAGCTGGCAGCAGCGCCCGCTCTTTGGGATGTTTGTGTGCACCGGGCGCCGTCGCTTGGCCGGCTGGGGCGCGTGGTGGATTCGCTCGAATCGGCGTTGTGCACTGAAGCCGCGGTGGCGCGTTAATCACCTAATGTTCTTTTCAGGCGCCTGCGATGCCGCACGTCATCATCGAATACACAGCCAACGTCGAAGCCGACGCGCGCATCCCGGAGCTGATGCGCGCGCTCAACGACGTGCTGATCTGCAACGCCGCCGTGTTTCCCATCGGTGGCATCCGCACGCGCGCGCTGCGGCTAGACCAATACCGCATGGCGGACGGCAGTGCGGACGACGCCTTCATCCACGTGACGTTGAGGATCAAGGCAGGGCGGCCCAAAAACGTGACGGGGCCCGTCTGTGCGGCTATGTTCGCCGCCATGCGCGCGCATCTGGCTGACGTGCTTGCGCGTCGTTATCTTGGATTGACGCTGGAATTGGTGGAGTTTGCTACGCATGGTTTTCACGTCGAGAACAACGTGCATGCGCGCTTCACGCGCGCGGCAGAGCCGCAGTGAGGCGATGTCCGGCTTAGCCGAGTTGGCGGACGCAGTAACCCGCGATGGCGTCGAGCACGGCGTCGTCTTCGCCAACAGCATCTGCGCAACGGATGGAGAGGGAGGGATGAGCTTGCGCGCATTGCGCGACCAATGCAGGCAGATCGCGCCGCAGGTGGCCGCCTTGCCCAAAGAACACCGGCACGATGGTGACACTCCGCATGCCGTTTGCGGCCAGGTCAGCGATGGTGCCCGGCAGATCGGGAGCCATCAGTTCGAGAAAGGCTAGGCGCGTGTCAACGTCAGGCTGCTGGGTAGCCAAACGCGCGCGCAGGCGGTCGAATGGTTCACGCCAGCGGGCATCGCGTGCGCCGTGTGCAAACAGAACGAGCGCCCGGTCGGCCATCAGTGGCGCTCCACCCAACGCAGGCTGACCAACGCCAGTGCCAAATACAACGCGCCCGGCACGATGGCCGTGAAAATGGCCGGCCACGTGTTCAGCAGGCCGACGTGCGAGAAGAGGTTGTTCACCAACTGGAACGACAACCCCAGCATGATGCCGCCGAATACCTTCAGGCCAACCGCCCCCGCCCGTGCATGCAGATACGCAAAAGGCAGGGCCAGCGCCATCATCACCAGCACAGTGAATGGATAGACCACTTTCTTCCACAGCGCGATCTCGTAGCGCTGCGTGTCCTGCTTGTTGTCGCGCAGATGGCGGATGTACTGGAAGAGGTCCAGCGTGGCCATGCGGTCGGGAGTGACCATCAGCACCGACAGGATCTGCGGCGTGAGCTCAGAGCGCATCTCCTGCTGCGGCAGTTTGATCTGCTCGCCGCGGAAGTCGGGCGCCAACGCATCGGGTGCGCCGGGCACGGCCTGCACGGTGTCTTGCGGGGCGACGGTTCCTGGCTTGCGCGGGAATTCAATGAAGCGCGTTTCCGTCACGCCGTTCAGTTGCCAGTTCTGGTGGCCCTGGTAGCGCGCCTGCTCCGCCACGCGGATCGAACTCAGGCGGTAGTCCGAATCGAATTCATAGATGCGCAGGCCCTTGATGGACTGGTCCGGCTGCAGCGCGCCGACGTTGACAAAGCGGGTGACTTCGCCGCCCGTGCCGTCGGGCTTGGCGGGGCCGCGATCCTTGACCCACACGCCCGAGCGGAAGCCGGCCGACACCGTCGCGCCCAGCGCTTCCAGCCGTACTTTCTGTGCGTACTCTTCGGCCTTCGGCCCGATGAATTCACCGAAGATGTACGTGACCAGCGCCAGCGGCAGCGCAATCTTGAACAGCGACATCAGCGCTCGGCGCGTATCGAGCCCGGCCACGCGAAAGATCGTGAACTCCGACTGGCTCGCCATCTGCGAGAACACATAGATGGCGCTGATAAGCGCCGCCACCGGAATCACTTCATACACACGCGTCGGCGCCTGCAGCATCACGTGGAAGAACGCGATGAGCGTGGTGTAGCGTCCGACTACCGAGCCCAGTTCGCCCAGCATGTCGAAGAAGATAAACAGCGCCAGCACCGCAAACAGGATGAAGACGAACACGCCGTAGATCTGGCGTGCGAAGTATTTCTCGTAGACCGGCATCTTCATCATGCCCCCGCCTTCTTGGGCGCGAAGCCGAGCAGGGCGGAAATCCCCTTCAGGCCGGCCGCGCTGTAATGGCGGAAGCGGAACAGCAACACCGCGCAAATGAAGGCGACAAGGTGGATCGGCCACCAGGCCATGAACACATTCATCTTGCCCTGCGAGACCCACGCCTGCGACAGGTTCAGCAGGTTGGAGTACGTCAGGTAGATCAGCACCGCGAAGATCATCGGTGTGTAGCGGCCCAGGCGCGGGTTGACGTAGGCCAGCGGAATGGCGATCAGCACGAAGTTCAACGCCAGCAGCGGCAGGCCGATTCGCCAGACCAATTCGCCAAGGTTCTCGGGCGTCGGGTTGGCGAGCAGATCTTTCGTGGAGCGGCTCTTGGTTGGTAGGCTGGCATCTGCCTGCGGCGGCTTGTTAGCCACCTTCACGCCGTATTTGTCGAATTCGACGATGCGGTAGTCGAGCTTGCCGGGCGTGCCTTCATAGCGGCGGCCCTTGTCGAGCACGACAAAGCGGTCGCCGTTTGGCATGGTCTTGAATTCGCCGGTCTTGGCCATCGCCACGCCGATCTTGTCCTGCTCGGCATTGGCGACGAACAGGTTGCGGGCGTGCTTCATGCCGTTATCGACGCCCTCGATAAAGAGGACGTAGCTGCCATGCGCGGGCTCGATGAAGCGGCCGGCTGAGATCATTGACAGCACATCGCGCTGCTCGAAGCGGTCTCGGAACAGCGCGCTCTGCTGGTTGGCCCACGGCCAGCCGAACAGCGCCAGCAGCGCCACCAGCACGATGAACGGCAGCGAGAAGCGCAGCACCGGGCGGATGAAATCCGTCAGGCTGATGCCGGAGGTGAACCACACCACCATCTCGGAATCCTTGTACCAGCGCGTCAGCACCAGCAAGACCGAGATGAAGAGTGTGGCGCACAGCAGAATCGCCAGGTAGCCCAGCGTTGCCAGGCCGATGAGGAGCAGGACGTCGTTCGGGTTCGCTTCGCCGTTGGCGGCCATGCCGAGAATGCGGATCACCAGGGTGGTCAGCATGAACGTCAGCAGCACGAGAAAGACGGCGCCGGCGGTGAATGACAGCTCGCGTCGCAGGGCTTGTTCAAAAATCATGCGGATGCGGGATGGGAGGGCGAGGTCATGGCCGGCGTGCGTTCCACCGGAGCCCCTGCGCAAAATGGCGGATAATGTGGGCTTTCGTTGACTCGCCTCATAGAGAGAAGCGCGATGGAATTTAGCACAAAAGCCCTGGACTGGGCCAAAGCGGGCGCCCTGGCCGCCAAGAGCGATTGCCTCGTGATCGGTCTGTTCGAGTCGCAGACCCTGGCGGGCGCCGCAAAGGCGTTGGACGCGGCCACCAAGGGCCTGGTCGCTCGCCTCGTCAAGCTGGGCGACTTTGAAGGCAAGCGCGGCACGTCGTTGCTGCTGCACGAAGTGGCTGGCGTGGGCGCTGCCCGCGTGCTGCTGGTCGGTCTGGGCAAGGAAGCCGATTTCACCGACCGCGCCTACGCCGAAGCCGTGCGCACCGCACTGCGCGCGCTGGCCAGCACCAAGGCCGCCAGCGTGACGTGGACGCTCACCGAGCACACCGCGCGCGACAAGGACACCGCTTGGGCCGTCCTGACCGCCGTCACGCTCATCCGCGAAGCCAGCTACCGCTTCATCGAACGTCACCCGGAACTCAAGAGCAAGCGCGACAAAAACGGTACGAGCCTGCGCAAGGTCGTTCTGGCCGCGCCGGCAGCCGATGCCAAGGCGGCCGCCGTGGCCGCAGCGCGCGGCACTGCCATCGCCAACGGCATGGACCTCACGCGCGATCTGGGCAATCTGCCGTCCAACATCTGCACGCCGACGTACCTGGCCAACACCGCACGCCAGATCGCCAAGGACTTCAAGCTCAAGGTGGAAGTGCTTGGCCGCAAGCAGATCGAAGCCTTGAAGATGGGCGCCTTCCTGGCCGTGACAAAGGGCAGCGTGGAGCCGCCAGCCTTCATCGTGCTGCGCTACGAGGGCGGCCCGGCAAAGCAGGCCCCGGTCGTACTGGTCGGCAAGGGCATCACGTTTGATACGGGTGGCATCTCGCTCAAGCCGGGTGAGGGCATGGACGAGATGAAGTACGACATGTGCGGCGCCGCTTCGGTGCTGGGCACGCTGCGTGCTGTGGCCGAAATGGGCCTCAAGCAGAACGTCATCGCCGTGGTGCCGACCTGCGAGAACATGCCTAGCGGTGTCGCCACCAAGCCGGGCGACGTGGTGACCAGCATGTCGGGCCAGACCATCGAAATCCTGAATACCGACGCCGAAGGCCGCCTGATTCTGTGCGATGCGCTCACTTACGTGGAACGCTTCAAGCCTGCGGTGGTGATCGACGTGGCAACGCTCACGGGCGCCTGCATCATTGCGCTCGGTCACATCAATACCGGCATGTACGCCCGTAGCGATGCGCTGGCGGGCGCGCTGGTGGCGGCCGGCAAGCAATCGCTCGATACCGCGTGGCGCATGCCGCTGGATGAGGAATACCAGGAGCAGCTCAAGTCCAACTTTGCCGACATGGGCAACATCGGTGGCCGTCCGGCCGGCAGCGTGACGGCAGCCTGTTTCCTGGCGCGCTTTACCGAAAAGTACGACTGGGCCCACCTGGACATCGCCGGCACCGCCTGGAAGAGCGGCGCGGCTAAGGGAGCCACGGGCCGCCCGGTGCCGCTGCTGACGCGCTTCCTGATGGACCGCGGTTGATTGGTGGCAGAGGCAAAGCACCGTATGACTCGCGTCGACTTTCACAGCAACGTGCCCGGCAAGCTGGCGTATGCCTGCCGGCTGGTGCGCAAGGCCTACGGCGCGGGCCAGAAAGTGATCGTGGTCGGAGATCAAGCTGCGCTGCAAGCGTTCGACACGCAATTGTGGACGTTCAGTCAGCTCGATTTCCTGCCGCATTGCGGCCTGCGGCATCCGCTGGCTGCGCAGACGCCCATCCTGCTGGCAGATGCATCCGAGCCGCTGGACGACGCGCCACATCACGACATTCTGGTCAATCTGTCGCCTGAACCGCCGGCGCTGTTCGCACGCTTTAGCCGGTTGATCGAGATCGTTGGCGATGACGATGCCGATCGCGCAGCAGCGCGCGATCGCTTCCGCTTCTACCGCGATCGCGGCTATCCGATCCAACATCACGACGTGGGGCGCGCATGACCGACGGACGCTATCCCGGGTCCCACGCGGACAACAACATCCCCGTTCTGACGGAGATTGTCGAACTGGAGGATGTGGCGCCTACGGCCGCGCCTGCCGCGCCGCCGCACGCCCCAACTGAAGCCCCCAATGTGGACGTTCCGCCCGCACTGCGTGAGCAAGGCCTTGCACCCACCTCGGCCATGCCTCCCGCAGGCACCGATGCCGCCCGCGTGATGGGCGACGTGATGTGGCGTTTCCAGTCCGAATGGCCGGCGTTGATCGAAGCGCAGTGCCGCGCAGCCATGGAATCGCGCCTCTCGCTGCTAAGCGAACAGCTTGCCGCTGACCTGACCCGCACGCTGGAGGCCCGCCTGATGGATTGGCTGGGCGCGGCGCTGGACGATGCGCTCGCCGCGCAGCAGAAGCCGCCGCAGCGCTGATCGCACAAAGAAAAACCCGCCGTCTGGCGGGTTTTTTGTTGGTGTTGCCCGAACTCAGTCCGTTACGGCGCCCTTGCTGGCCGTGGCTGCCAGTTTCGCAAACTTCGCCAGCACGCCACGGGTATAACGCGGCGCGGGTTGCTTCCACGCCGCGCGGCGGCGGGCGAGTTCATCATCGGGCACGTTCAACTGCAGCAGGCGCCGGTGCGCATCGATGGTGATCGAATCGCCTTCGTGCACCAAGCCGATCGTGCCGCCCACGTACGCTTCCGGCGCGACGTGGCCGACCACCATGCCCCACGTGCCGCCCGAGAAGCGTCCGTCGGTAATAAAGCCAACCGATTCGCCCAGGCCCTTGCCGATGATGGCTGAGGTCGGGGCCAGCATCTCCGGCATGCCGGGGCCGCCCTTCGGCCCCAGATAGCGCAGCACGAGGATATCGCCGGCCTTGATCTGGTCGCTCAGGATCGCGCTCATCGCGCTTTGCTCATCGTCGAACACGCGCGCCGGGCCCGTGATGACGGGGTTCTTCAGGCCGGTGATCTTCGCCACGGCGCCTTCCTCGGCCAAGTTGCCTTTCAGGATGGCGAGGTGGCCTTCTTTGTAGAGAGCCTTGTCGATCGGCAGGATCACGTTCTGATCAGCGCGCGGTTGGTCAGGAACGTGCGCGAGTTCTTCTGCCAGCGTCTTGCCCGTGATGGTGATGCAATCGCCATGCAGCAGGCCTGCGTTGAGCAGCAGCTTCATCACTTGCGGAATGCCGCCGGCCTCGTGCAGGTCGGTCGCCACGTATTGGCCCGACGGCTTGAGATTGCAGATGACGGGCACGCGCTGGCGCACCCGCTCGAAGTCATCGATCGTCCATTCCACCTCCGCCGCGTGGGCGATGGCCAGGTAGTGCAACACGGCGTTGGTGGAGCCGCCGGTGGCCATGATCACGGCTACGGCGTTCTCGATGGATTTGCGCGTGATGATGTCGCGCGGCTTCAGGTCGCGGCGCACGGCTTCGACCAGGACGCGCGCGGATTCGGCTGCGCTGTCGACCTTCTCCTGATCGGGATTGGCCATCGTCGATGAATACAGCAGCGACATGCCCAGCGCTTCAAACGATGAACTCATCGTGTTGGCCGTGTACATGCCGCCGCACGAACCGCTCGAGGGGCAGGCGTTTTTCTCGATGCCCTCGAAGTCTTCTTCGCTCATGCGGCCTGCGGTGAATTCGCCCACGGCCTCGAACGACGAGACGATGGTCAGGTCCTTGCCCTTCCAGTGCCCCGGCTTGATGGTCCCGCCGTACACGTAGATGCCCGGCACATTCGTGCGGGCCAGGGCGATCATGCCGCCGGGCATGTTCTTGTCGCAGCCGCCGATGACGACGACGCCATCCATCCATTGGCCGTTGACGCAGGTTTCGATGCAGTCAGCAATCACTTCGCGCGAGATCAGCGAAAACTTCATGCCCTCCGTGCCCATCGACATGCCATCGGAAATGGTGGGCGTGCCGAAGATCTGCGGATTCGCGCGAGCGTCCTCTATCGCAGCCACGGCGGCATCGGCCAGCTTCTGCAGGCCCGAGTTGCACGGCGTGATGGTCGAATGGCCGTTGGCCACGCCGATCATTGGATTGTTGAAGTCGTCTTTTGTGTAGCCCAGCGCGTAGTACATCGAGCGATTGGGCGAGCGCGCCACACCCTGTGTGATGTGTTGCGAACGCTTGTTGTCTGGCATGGGGGTCTCCGTGGGGTCGGCACTATCGTTGTAGTCAACAGCCTGGCGCCCAGCATGCGCTTGGAGAAATGGCGCGTCAAATATATTATTGAGCGATTATTGAGTCGAAAAATATATCAATTGCCGATATGGATCTGCGCCAGCTTCGCTACTTTGTGACCGTTGCCGAGGAGTTGCATTTCGGGCGCGCCGCCGAGCGTCTTTCGATGACGCAGCCGCCGCTGTCGCAGCAGATTCGCGCGCTGGAAGACGAACTGGGCGTCACGCTGTTCCATCGCACACAGCGCTCTGTGGCGCTGACGGCCGTCGGCGCGCGCTGGCTGGTCGAGGTGCGGCGTGTGCTTGCTGAGGCGAACGCGCTGCCTGGCCTCGCGCAGCGGCTGGCGCGCGGGGAGGTGGGCTCGCTGTCGCTGTCCTTTGTCAGCACCGCCGACTACGGCATCCTGCCCGCCTTGCTCCGACACTTTCGCGATGCGCGCCCCGATGTGCAGCTTCTGCTGCGCGAGGCCACGAGCGATGTGCAAATCGAAGCGCTCCTGGCCGGCGATGTGGATGCCGGCGTCGTGATTGCGCATCATGCGGGCTCGGTGCCTGGAGAGTTGGAATACCGCCCGCTGGTACGCGAGCGCCTTGTGCTGGCGGCGCCCACATCGCGCGCGGCGCAATGGAGGGTGGCACCCGGCCAGCCGATTGCGCTGGCGGACGCCGCGGCCGAACCGCTGATCATTTTCCCGCGTCGGTCCGCGCCTGCGCTGTATGACATCATTACCGGCTATCATGCCGCGCACGGTGGCTGGCCCCGAGAATCTGGGGCTGCCACGCGCATCGGCCAGGAAGCCATCCAGATGCAGACCATCGTCAGCCTGGTCTCCGCCGAGATGGGCGTCGCGCTGGTGCCGGCATCGCTATGCAACCTGCAGCGGACTGGCGTGGTCTATCTCGAACTCGCCGCGCCGAGCCCGATCATCGAGACCGGCCTGGTGTGGCGGCGCGATGCCGCTTCGCCGGTGCTCCCGTGGTTCGTGGCCAGTGCCGAAGCCGTCGCCAAGCTGCAAGAAGACAACCAAACCTGAAACCCGCAGGATTCATGCTCATCCATCCGCAATTCGATCCCGTCGCCCTGCATCTGGGGCCGCTCGCCATCCGCTGGTACGGCCTGATGTATCTGGCGGCGTTCATCATGTTCCTGTGGTTCGGCCGCCTGCGCACCCGCCAGCCGCACATCGCCGCCGAAGGCTGGACTGGCCGCGACCTCGACGACATGCTGTTTTACGGCGTGCTCGGTGTGATTCTCGGTGGGCGCCTGGGCTACGTGCTGTTCTACAAGCCAGATTGGTATTTCGCCCACCCGCTCGACATCTTCAAGGTATGGGAGGGCGGCATGGCTTTCCACGGCGGCTTCCTCGGCGTGGTCGTGGCGATGATGCTGTATGCGCGCATGCGCGGCCGCTCGTGGATGCAGGTGACCGATTTCATCGCGCCGATGGTGCCGTGTGGCCTCGCAGCGGGGCGCCTCGGCAACTTCATCAACGGCGAGCTGTGGGGCCGTGTGTCGTCGCCCAATCTGCCTTGGGCGATGATGTTCCCGCAGGCGCAGGGCGAAGACAGGGAGTGGCTGCTTTCGCATGCGCAAGAGGCCGTCACCAGCGGCGTACAGGCTGTGTTCGACCAGTACCACATGCTGCCGCGCCACCCCTCGCAGATCTACCAGTTCCTCGGCGAGGGTGTGCTGTTCTTCATCCTGCTGTGGCTATATGCGCGCAAGCCGCGGCCGATGGGCGCGGTGTCTGGGGCATTCCTGCTCGGCTATGGCGTGTTCCGCTTTGCTGCAGAATTTGCCCGCGAGCCGGACAACTTCCTCGGCCTGCTCGCAGCGAACCTGTCGATGGGGCAGTGGCTGTCGCTGCCGATGATCCTGATCGGCATCTCTATGCTGGTCTGGTCCTATCGTCGCGCAGGCAACGGTGCAAAAGACCAGGCACACGCCTGACGTTGCAACCGCGCAAAGAAAAAGCCACCGAAGTCCGGTGGCTTTTTTCATGGCGCGGCTCGCTACTTATTTCAGCATCTGCACGGCGCCGGAAACGGTCACTGTCACTTGAGCCTTGCCGCCCTCGATGGGCACCGGCGCCGAATCGTAAGATGCGGGAGCCGCTGCCATGCGCATCATCGGACGCGGGCCCGGGTTGTTGCTGCCCTCGCTCACATGCACGTCGCGGATCGTGTAGCTCGTGTAGCCGAACAGCTTGGTGGTCGTCAGTGCCTTGTCACGGAACGAATTCACGGCTTGATCGATCAGCTTGGCTTCGGCCGCCGTGCGCGCCTCGCGCGAGAGCGTGAAATTCACGTTCTGCACCTGCATCTGGTTGGCCAGTTGGCCCGCCAGCTTGGACGCCGCTGCAAAGTCCTTCGACGTGATGCGCACCTCCGCACGGCCGCGCCAGACGCTGATCTTGCCGTTGCGATCAGTGTTCGGATAAATGTTGAAACCGCCTGTTTCTGCCTGCACGCCGGATGTGCGCTTTGCCTGGTTGATCACCTCATCGGCCTTGCGCGACAGGGCCGTGGAGATCGCGCCCGGGTCCGCGCCTTCCTGTTCGGCGCCCAGGGTGAGCGTGACGGTGTCGGTCGGCACTTCGGCCACGGCCTGCGCATCCAGCGACAGTACGCCCGAATGATTCGTTTCAGGAGCGGCTTGTGCGAAAGCAGTCGTCATCATTGCAGTCCCCAAAATAGTTGCGGCCAGGACAGATTTCATCGTGTTCTCCCAAAAAAGCAATGTGATGCGTCTGACTGGTCGTTACGCGCATCGTTCATCACGTTTGTAACAATTCCCTGCCGATACCAACCATTCACTCAGGATCACGCATCAATTTAGTGGTGATGTAACGCCACTGCGCGGGCGTGACGGGCGTGATCGACAGGCGGTTGCCGCGTTGCAGCACCGTCATGTCGGTCAGCTGTTCCTGCGCACGCAACGTCGGCAGATCGATCAGCGGGCATTTGCGCACGAACTTCACGTCGACCAGCATCCAGCGCGGCGCTTCCGGCTTCGATGCGGGGTCGTGGTAATGGCTCTTGGCGTCGAACTGCGTGGGATCTGGATAGCTGGTCGAGCAGACTTCCGCCAGCCCCGCGATGCCGGGCTGCGGACAGGACGAGTGGTAGAACAGCACGCCGTCGCCGATGCGCATACGGTCGCGCATGAAGTTGCGTGCCTGATAGTTGCGAACGCCCGTCCAGGGCAAGGTGCCTTCGGCGTGCAGCGTATCGATGCTGGCCTCGTCGGGCTCGGACTTCATCAACCAGTACTGGGTGGCCATCGTGTGGGGCGCGCGGGCGACGTGCGGGGAAGTGACGGTGTGCGCAGCATAGCAACACGGCCGCGGCCTCGCCATTGGCGGTGCGGCAATGACGGGTGTATGGAGGATAGACAAAGAAAAAGGCGGTAGCGCACATGTGCACTACCGCCTTTTGTTGGGTCCCCACCTTGGCCGCTAGACCCGCATCCTGAACCCAAGTGAGGTTCAGAGTGGCAGCGGAAGCCGCATTTCGGGTACATCACCGGCGCAGGGAGCCCACGACTTGCGTCGCACGCTATGCACTGGAAGACGCGCTCGCCCACACGGCATATCCCGCACCAAGCAATGCTTATCGGTTCAAGGAATTAATGGCCATGGCGAACCAGGCAGGGAAACTGTCAGACGCATCATCACGCTGTGTTTTGAGCGCATGGCGATGCGTCTGAAAGATTCATCGCAGGCAACCGTTTTTCTCTACTCTGTAGTCGCTAAAGCCTTATGTTGTAAGGGTTTGCGGGAGATCGCGGCAGCCATTGGGTCACACTATACACCCGTTCGCATCCGAACCCAAGCCCGGATGCGATCCGGTTACAAACACGTTTTGACCTTCGCTAAATGACTTCGCCGTACTGGCGCAGCGCCTCGTCAGTGCGGGCGTTCAGGTCGGCCAGTTTGGCGCGAATCGTGTCGATCGGCAGGGCGGAATCGGATGCGGCCTGGCGTTGCATCGACAGCAAATCCGACGCGATGCTGATGGCGGCCATCACGGCAACGCGCTCGATGCCCTTGGTGTTCGAGCCGTTCTTGATGCGCGTCATCTGGTTGTCGACCATGGCTGCGGCTTCACGCAGGGCTGCTTCGTTATCGACCGAGACGGCAAACTTGTAAGGCTGCCCGGCGATGTTCACTTCAATTTGCTTGCTGCTCATGCTTAGGTCTCCGAGTGCGGGGCGGGGGCGGCCGTTGTTTCATCGGCGCCTGCGGCCTGGCCGAGGAGGTCAAGCTGGCGCGCGTCGGTGGCCGTGGGCAGCTTGTCGAGAATCGATTGGATGCGCAGTTGCGCTTCTTCGATCTTGGCATTGAGCACGCTGCGGTCGGCGACCATCGCGTCGCGCTCGGTCTTGGAGGCCTCGGCTTCCGCCTGAAGCCGCTCGACTTCGGCGCGCAGGCGCTGGTTCTCGGCGGCTAGCGCATCGGCGTGACGCAGCACGCGCGTGATCTTGCCGGCAAGTTGTTCGAGTTCGTTCAGCATTGGGTGTCAATCAGAATCGAGTGGGGGGGATTTTAGCCGATCATGCGCGTCGCGCCTGTCCTCCTTACGGATGCGCAATAGGCGGCGGCATGAGGCGACGCAGCGGGCACAACGTGCGGAGGGTGTGTTTTTACCGCGACTGGGGCGGGTTTGGCGTGCCTTTTCCGTTAAACTTCGCGGCGTCCTGGTGCCCGCAGCACCATCTGCAGTTAAACGGGAAGCAGGGAGCGCGCGCCCCAAGCGATGCGCCAACCTGCGCTGCCCCCGCAACGGTAAGCGAACGCCGCGTGTACCCGCCATCTCGCGAAGAAGATGGGTGCCGCGCGGTCTGTCCATATGCCACTGTTCCTTTGGAATGGGAAGGCGGACAGGCCGCTTCGCCAGCCCGGATACCGGCCAGGACGGTGGATCTCAGCGAACCAGTTCACGATCCTGCTGCGCCGCCCGATCTTGGCCCTGTGATACGCGCCGTACCCATGTACGGCTGCGTTTCTCGAGCCAAGCTCGGACCGATCGCTACGGATCGTGAACCGGTTCTAAGCCGATGTGAGGGAACCGCATCGAGATCCTGCTGCCAGCGACCCGCGGGGGAACGGGTCCGGCTGACGCTTCTTGTCTTTTCAACATGAGCTTGACTACAAAGCGGCCACTCCGGATGCCCCGGACGGCCACGCGCGCGCTTGCCAGCGCACTAACGGGGGTCATGGCAGGTGCAGTTGCGCCGGCCTGGGCACAAAGCAATACACCGGCAGCCAGCACGTCAGTGGGTGAACTGAATCCGACTGTGGTGACGGCCTCGCGCAGCGAGCAGCCCCTGTCGGATGCACTGCCGCACACGACGGTCATCAGCCGCGCCGATATCGAGCGCTCGCAAGCGCCGGATGCGGTGACGCTGCTGCGTCGCGAGGCTGGCATCGAAGTCGCGCAGAACGGTGGCCCTGGGGCCAACGCCAGCCTTTTCATGCGCGGCGCCGGTTCCAATCAGACGCTGATTCTGATTGACGGTGTGCGTGTGGCGTCCGGCACCTCCGGCGGCGCGCAGATCGCGCAATTGATGGCCGATCAGATCGATCACATCGAGGTTGTGCGCGGCAACGTGTCTGCGCTGTACGGCTCCGATGCGATTGGCGGCGTGGTGCAAATCTTCACCCGCAACGGCCGCGGCCACGGCCCGCTGGCCAATGCGGAGATCGAATACGGCGCCCGCAATACCAAACGCGCGCAGGCCGGCATCAGCGGGTCGCTAGGCGAGAACGGGGATACGTCGTTTGCGGTGTCGGTGTCGGAATTCAAGACCAACGGCTTCTCGACAATCAACCCGCTGCAGGCGCCCAAGGCCAACCCGAACGACAATCCGTACACGAACAAGAGCGTGTCGGCGCAGCTGTCGCATCGCTTCTCCGCAGATTGGCAAGCGGGCCTGACGTACTTCCAGACCTGGGGCGATGTCAGCTACGACAACGCCTTCGGCAAGCCGACCGATAACAATGTTGCGCACAACGTGGTGCGCTCGATGTCGGCCTATGTGGACGGCAAGGTGACGCAGGACTGGAAGACGCGTGTAACGCTGTCGCAGGGCGATGACCGCAGCTTGAATTACACGAACGGCGTGTTGCAGATGCCGGCGCGTTTCAACACGCGCAACCAAACGGCGAGCTGGCAGAACGATTGGGCCTTCATGCCGAATCAGTTGTTCAAGGTGGGCCTGGAGCATCTGCAGACCAGCATCGACAGCGATGCCTACAACGTGCCCACGCGCAACGTCGATTCCGCTTACATCGGTTACGAAGGCAAGTTCGGCCCGCACCAGTTGCAGTTGAACCTGCGTCGCGACCGCTACTCGGACTTCGGTGGTGCCAACAGCTACTACGCCGGTTACGGCTTTGCGTTCAATCCGCAATGGAAGGCGGTGGCGAGCGTGAGCAACGCCTTCCGCGCGCCGAGCTTCAACGAGCTTTACTACCCGTTCTTCGGCAACCCGAACGTGCAGCCTGAGAAGGCACGCTCGGTTGAGGGCGGCGTGGAATACAGCAGCGCGATCGGCCTGGTGCGCGTAACGGCGTTCGAGACGGACTACAGCAACCTGATCACGGCTGTATGCGACGCAGATTTCAATTGCTCCGCAGCCAACGTCAACCGTGCGCGTGTGAACGGGCTCGAGACGTCGTATCGGGGTTCGATCTATGGCGTGGATCTGCGTGCCAGCTTTACCATGCAGAACCCGCAGGACTTGTCGGCCAACCAGTTGCTGTCGCGCCGTGCACGGCACTTCGGCAGCGTTTCGGCGTACAAGACGTTCGGGCCGTTCTCGGCGGGCGTGGAGTGGAATGCGGCGGGAGACCGTCAGGACTCGACCAAGGCGCTCGGCGGCTATGGCCTGCTGAACCTGGTCGGCCGCTACCAGATCACGCCTGACTGGGCAGTGTCGGCACGTGTTGAAAACGTGACAAACAAGAACTACCAGTTGGTCTATCCGTACAACACGGCGTCGCGTGGGGTGTTCTTCACGCTGTCGTGGCAACAGCACGAACCGAAGCGATGACAACACCTGCACTGCGCGCACGCGGTTTTGCCTGGCGACTGTGGTCGCTGCTGGCGCTTGCGTGCGTGGTGGTGCTGGTGGCGTCATTGATGCTCGGCAGTGTGAAGCTGTCGCCCGCTGAAGTCTGGCGGGCCCTCTTTTTTGGCAATAGCGGTGGCGATGGCCTGGCAGCAGGCATCGTCACCGAATTGCGCCTGCCGCGTGCGGGCGCTGCATTTGCTGCGGGCGGGCTGTTGGCCTTTGCCGGGGCGCTCATGCAGATGCTGCTGCGCAATCCGCTGGCCGATCCGTATGTGCTGGGCGTGTCCGGCGGCGGGGCCGTGGCGGCCCTCACGGCGATGTTGTTTTCGCTGCCGTGGTGGGCGGTGCAGACGAGTGCCGGAGCCGGAGCACTGTTGTCGATGGCGCTGGTGGCGGCGCTGGCGCGTCAGCACCTGTGGCGCGGTGAGCCGGGCGAGGCCAATGCGCGCTTGCTGCTCGGCGGCGTGGTAATGGCCTCCGGCTGGGTCGGCCTGATCACACTTATCTTGACGGTGGCGCCCGAGAACAAGCTGCGCGGCATGATTTTCTGGATGGTCGGCGACCTGGGTGGCGCCGATCGTTATGCGGGCGCATTGGTGGCGCTCCTGGCGGCGGTTGCTGTGGTGTTGCCGCATGCGCGCGACCTGAACGTCCTGCTGACCGGTGAAACCCGCGCCCGCGCGCTGGGTGTGCCGGTGGCGCGTGTGCGCGCGTTGATCTACGTGGTGGCGTCGCTGTGTACGGCAGTGGCGGTCACGATTGCAGGCTCGGTGGCCTTTGTCGGCCTGCTGGTGCCGCACATGGTGCGCCTGGCGTGGACCCGCGACGTGCGCATCCATTTGCCCGCCACGGCAATGGCCGGCGGGGGCCTGCTGATGCTGGCCGACCTGATCGCCCGAACGCTGATCGCCCCAACGCAGCTGCCCGTGGGCGTGATCACCACCCTGCTCGGGGTGCCAACGTTTCTTTACCTGCTGATGCGGAGCGCGCGATGAGTTGGTGGCGCCGCCCACGTCCCGCACAGGATGCATTCGCGCACTTGGACGCAGCGCCGGAACTCGCGCTGCACGATCTGCGGGTGATCATCGATGGGCGCGTGTTAATCGAGCGGTTATCTATGACGGCCACTGCGGGCCAACTCTGGTGCGTGATCGGGCCGAACGGCGCGGGCAAGTCGACATGGCTTTCCGTGCTGGCAGGCTTGCGCTCGCCAGACAGCGGCAGCGTCACGCTCGATGGCGTTCCGCTCTCCGATTGGCCGGCGCTGGCGATGGCGCGTCGTCGCGCGTTTCTGCCGCAGACCTTGCATGACACCTTCCCCATCACCGTGTGCGACGCCGTGATGACCGGCCGCCACCCGCATCTTGCGCGCTGGGAATGGGAGGGCGACGCCGATGCCCGCGCCGTCGATGCTGCGGTGTCTGCGCTGCAGTTGCAGCCTCTGGCACAACGCGATGTGCGCACGCTTTCTGGTGGTGAGCGTCAGCGCGTGGCGATGGCTGCCGTGGTGGCGCAGGAGGCGCGCGTGCTGCTGCTCGACGAGCCCGTCGCGCACCTCGATTTGCATCAGCAGGTCGCCGTGCTTCGCCTGCTACGCGAAGGCTGCCGCAAACACGGGTGGCTGGTCGTGTTGACCGTGCATGACTTGAACCTCGCACGCCGCTTTGCTACGCACGCGCTGCTGATGGACGGCGCCGGGCACACCACCGCAGGCATCGCGGCCGATGTGCTCACCCCCGAACACTGCGCGCGCGTGCTGCGCACCCCTATTGCCGAGGTGGCCGACGGCCGCCTGACGGCCTTGATTTCTGATGATTCCGATGACGACTGAAGACAACAATGACGCGCTGAACGAGCGCCACCGCTCGCGCATGCAGCGCAAGAAGGCCGTGGTGGATGCCAAGATCGCCGCCGCCACCGACGTGCGCGGCGTGCTGCTTGTCAACACCGGTAACGGCAAGGGCAAATCGAGCTCCGGCTTTGGCATGGTGATCCGCGCCATGGGCCATGACATGCAGGTCGGCGTGGTGCAGTTCATCAAGGGCGCGATCCCGACGGGCGAAGAGCGGTTCCTGCGTCGTTTCCCAGAACAATGCAGCTTCCACGTGATGGGCGAGGGCTACACATGGGAGACGCAGGATCGCACGCGCGACATTGAAAAGGCGCAAGCCGCCTGGGCCTGCGCACGCGATCTGCTGAGCGACCCGACCGTCGGCCTGGTGCTGCTGGATGAACTGAACATTGCGCTCAAGTACAACTACCTTGACGTGCAGACCGTGCTGGCCGATTTGCGCGCGCGCCCGCCAGCGCAGCATGTGGTGATTACCGGGCGCGGTGCGCCCCCTGAGCTGATCGACGCAGCAGATACCGTGACCGACATGACGCTCGTCAAGCACGCATTTTCCCAAGGCATCCAGGCGCAGCCAGGAGTCGAACTGTGATGAATCAAGCCGTACACATTCCGCCATTTGATGACGCGCTGCGCGTGCGCCTGCAGGCCGCCGTCGACAGCAAGACCAAGCCGCTCGGCGCACTGGGCCGGCTTGAATCGCTGGCCGTGCAGATCGGCCTGATCCAGAACACCGACACCCCGCAGCTGACGCGCCCCGCAATGGTAGTCTTTGCTGCAGACCACGGCATCGCCCACGCTGGCGTGAGTGCATACCCGCAAGCGGTGACGGCGCAGATGGTGCTCAACTTCATCGCGGGTGGCGCGGCTGTCAATGTGTTCTGCCGCCAGCATGGGTTTGCATTGGAGGTGGTGAACGCCGGTGTTGCCGCACCATTGTGGACAGCGGATACGCCGGGCCTGTTCGATGCACCTGTCGGGCCCGGCACGCGCAACTTTGCCGACGAGGGTGCTGCGCAAGCCGCCATGACCGCCGACGAGCGTGACCGTGCCATGGCACTCGGCGCGCAGCGGGTGGCGCACCATGCAGCACTCTGCACCAACGTCATCGCACTGGGCGAAATGGGCATCGCCAACACGGCGTCTGCCGCATGCCTGATGGCGCGGTTATGCGATTTGCCGGTTGCGCAATGCGTTGGCCGCGGCACGGGGCTCGACGATGACGGCCTCGCCCACAAGCGTGCTGTGCTGGAGGCGGCGATGGCCAAGCATGCTGACGTCCGTGAGCCGCTGGACGTGCTTGCATGCTTTGGTGGCTTTGAGGTCGCGGCGATGGTGGGTGCGGTGCTTGAGGCTGCGCAGCGGCGCATGGTCATCCTCGTCGATGGGTTTATCGCGACGGCCGCTGTGCTGGTAGCGGCTCAGGTGGCGCCCGACGTGCTGCGCTATTGCGTGTTCGGGCATGTGTCGGACGAGCGCGGTCATCGTGCGCTGCTGGAGGTGCTCGATGCGCGGCCGCTACTGTCACTGTCATTGCGGCTGGGCGAGGGCAGCGGTGCGGTACTGGCCTATCCGGTGGTCGTGTCGGCCGTGGCGTTCCTGCGCGAGATGGCGACCTTCGCCAGCGCAGGCGTGAGCGAGCGCGCATAGCCATGAACGCCTTGCGTGAACATTGGCAAGCGCTGTGGACAGCGGTCGGGTACTTCACCCGCATCCCCGTCCCGGCGTCGGTCGGTTTCTCGCAGGCGGGGTTGAATCGCGCGGCGCGCTACTTTCCGCTGATTGGCTGGTTGGTGGGCGCCGTGGCAGCAGCGGTGTATTGGCTCGTGTCGTGCACGGTGTCTGCGTCAGGTGTGGCGGTGGCCATGTCGATGGTGGCTACGCTGTTGCTGACCGGTGCGTTTCATGAGGACGGTCTTGCCGATTGCGCCGATGGCTTTGGCGGGGGCTACACGCCTGAAGACCGGCTGCGCATCATGCACGATTCGCGCATCGGCGCGTTCGGGGCGATTTCCGTGTGCATGGCGCTGCTGCTGAAGTGGCAATTGCTGAGCGCGATGGCGCCGCATGGCATCGCCATCCTTGTGGCAATGGTGAGCGCGCATGCTGCAAGCCGCGCGGCGGCCGTCAGCTACCTGCTCACCCACGACTACGTGCGCGCTGAAGGCAAAGCCAAGCCAGTGGCGCAACGCATGCGATGGAGCGATGCGTTGTGGGCCGGCGTGTTCGGCATCGCCCCTCTTCTATGGTTCGGGCCGATGTGCACGGCGCTCGTTGTCGTCGGGTTGATCGTTGCGCGCTGGCTGCTGGGTCGATACTTCGTGCGTCGCATCGGCGGCATCACGGGTGATTGTCTTGGGATGGCGCAGCAGATGTTCGAGCTGCTGATTCTGTGGGGGTTGCTGGCATGGATGTCATCCTGATCCGCCACGCGCGGCCCGCCATGACGGCGGGTCTCTGTTATGGCCGTACCGATCTGGAGCTGGCTTCGCCGATGGACCCCGAGCCTTCGGCCATCGTCGAGAAACTCAGCGCCCACACCCCGCATCGCCTGCTGGCGAGTCCATTGCAACGCAGCCGCCTGACAGCCGAAGCCTTAGCGCAAATGGCTCAACTTCCCCCGATCGAGATCGATGCGCAATTGATGGAACTCGATTTTGGCGCCTGGGAAGGCTGCCAGTGGGAGGACATCCCGCGCGCGGAAATAGACCAGTGGGCGCGCGATCTTGTGCACGGCAATCCGCATGGCGGGGAATCTGCAGCAGATTTGCTGGCGCGCGTGACGACCTGGGCCGAGGCGACAAGCGCGACGCCCGCGTCTTGCGTGTGGGCGGTGACGCATGCCGGCTGCATGCGCGCCCTGGCGGCGCACTGGTTGCAGCGGCCATTGGCCGAGACGCTGCAATGGCCGCTGCAATGGGGGGCCGCCTGCGGCTTTCGTGTGCAGCCCGACGCGTTGCCGGTGTTGCTGTTCTGGAACCGTTGACCGGCGACGCGATTCAGCGACCCAACCCGTTGGTGGTTTGTGACCCCAGGCGCCGCATACGCGCTTGCTCCAAGTCTTCGCACATCAGCGTTGCGGCTTCTACCAGGCGCGGTCCAAAGCGGTTGATCAGGTCGCCATTGATGCTGAAGAGGTTGCCGCGCTGCACGGCCAGCAATTGCGGCCAGCGCTTCCACGCGTCGAGCGTATCGATCGGGCGGCTGCCTTGCGTGGCCCCCATGCTGGCGGACAGCAGCACTTCGGGGTTGGCTGCAATCACGGCCTCGGGCGAAACGGTCGGCACCAGCAAGGGCTCGCCGGCAAACACATTGCGGCCGCCGCAAAGCGCCAGCATGTCAGAGAAGATGTGCTGGCCGTTGAGCGTCATCAGCGGCTGTTCCCATACCTGATAGAACACCGAAACCGGCGGGCGGCTGGCGTAGCGCTGGCGCAGCGTATCGGTGCGTTGGCGGAATTGCTGGGCCGCGTCGTGCGCGCTGGCACGGGTGTCGAGCAGCGTCCCGAGTGCCTCGATCGAGCGCGGGATATCGCTCATGCGATGCGGCTCGGAGAAGAACAGCGGAATGCCCAGCGCGCGCAGCCGGTCGATCTGCTTCTGCGCGTTGCCGTGGCGCCAGACCACCACCAGATCGGGCTTGAGGGCGGCGATACGCTCCAGATCGAGCGAGCGGTTATCGCCCACGTGAGGAATGTCGCGTGCGGGTGGCGGGTAGTCGCTGTAAGCCACGGTGCCGACGATGCGTGCACCGCCGCCAGCCGCGAACAGCAGCTCGGTCGCATGCGGGGCGAGGCTGACGATGCGTTGCGCGGGGCGCTGCAGCGTAACGGTGGCGCCGCTATCGTCCGTGACGGAAATGGTGGCAAATGCCGGTGCGGCTGCGATCGTGAGCGCAAGTGCGAAGAGGCCGCGTGCGCACAGGCGACGGGCGAGACAAGAGAGACGAACGGGCATCGGGGGGAGGGCAGGTCAAGCGGAGTGCGACAGCGATGCTAGCGCATCGGCAAGACGTTGCCATCCGGTTTCATCCGGGGGCAGGCCGAAGCGCAAGCCGCTGATGGGCGCATCGAACAGGCGGGTCCAGATGCCGAGGCGCGCTAGGCCTGCATGCAGCGCCCGCGCATGTGGGCCGTGTGCCCAGGCAAACAGCGGTGTGGCGGCATTCGGCAGGCCGTGGCGATCCAACAACGCTGAGAGCCGCGCCCCCGCATGCAGCAGTTGCGCGCGCGTTGAAACTTGCCAGGCGGTATCGGCCAGCGCCGCACGCACCACGGCACGGGCCGGACCGTTGACTGTCCAGTGCCCCAGCGACTCGCGCAGGGCAGACAGCAGCTCCGGCGCCGCCAGTGTGAAGCCGATGCGGGCGCCCGCCAGCCCGTAGAACTTGCCGATCGAGCGCAGCACCACGAGCCCCGGCACGCCAGCCAGTGGCGCCAATGTGGGGCCATCGTCGAACGCCTCAATAAAGGCCTCGTCCACGATCAACGTGCCACCGCGCGCGTGCAGGCGCGTGTGCCAATCGCACAGGGTTTCTGCCGGCAGCACGCGCGCGGTTGGGTTGTTCGGGTTGACGACAACCAAGTGCTGCACGTCGTTTGGCAGGTCGCCGAGGAAGGTGGCTTCGGGCAGTGGCACGACGTCGTGACCGGCACGCGCAAAGGCAGGTGCGTATTCGCTGTAGCCGATCTGCGCGATGCCGGCTCGTCCACGCGGCAGCAGCGTCGGCAGCGTGCGGATCGCCGCTTGCGATCCTGCAACCGCCAGCACGGCGCGCGTGTCGGTCACGCCGTAGTGCGCGGCGGCCTGTGCTTCGAGGCCATCGTCTTCAGGCAGGCTCAACCACGCATCAGGTGGAATCGGCGGAATCGGATAGCCGTGCGGGTTGATGCCCGTGGACAGGTCAAGCCAGCCGCCGGCAGGCTCTCCGTACAGCGCGCGTGCGGCCGCGAGATTGCCGCCGTGGACGATGGCGTTCACGAGAGGCCCCACGCCAACGCCGCGATCAGGCCCAGTACGCCGAGCCACAACCACAACGTGCGCGACACGAGCGTCAACGCCCGCGCGATATCTGCTGCGGTCGCCGCCTTGCCAGTGCCGAGCGACGGGCGGGCTTCTTCCACACCTTCGTAGCATGCGGCGCCGCCGAGCTGAACGCGCAGGCTGCCCGCGCCCGCGGCCATCACCGGACCGGCGTTGGGGCTCGACCATTGCGGAGCCTGCGTGCGCCAGCAGCGCAGCGCATCGGCGGTGTGGCCAAGCAGCGCGTAGCTGATTGCCGTGAGGCGGGCGGGAATCCAGTTGAGCACGTCGTCGATGCGCGCGGCCGCCCAGCCAAAGCCGGTAAAGCGCGCATTGCGGTAGCCCCACATTGCATCGAGTGTATTGGCCAGCCGATACAGCACCACGCCCGGCGCGCCCGCCACCACAAGCCAGAACAGCGGCGCGAAGACGGCATCGCTGCCGTTTTCCAACGCGGATTCCACCGCGGCGCGGGCGATGGGCTCATCCGTGGCTTGTTTGAGGTCACGCGAGACGATGCGCGAGGCGAGGGTGCGTGCGCGGGGCAGATCCGCATCGCGTAGCGCAAGCGCGATCGGCGCGATGTGGTCATGCAGACTGCGCGCTCCGATGGCGAAATAGAGCGCGATGGCATCAAGTGCTGCCACCAGCCAAGGCGACACATCGCGCGCCATGCCGGCGAGCCATCCCGCAAGCAGCGCGAACGGCAGCACGGCGCCCGCCCATGCAACGAGACCGACGACGCGTGACCACGCCAACGCAGCCGGTGTGTGGTTCATGCAGCGCTCAATCGCTTTGGCGATGCGTCCGAAGCCAACGAGTGGATGCCAGCGCGGTACCTCGCCGAAGAGCTGATCGAGCAGCACGCCCGCGAGCGCGGCCAGCGTCACGAGCGGCCACCCGAGATCGAATACGCCGCCCGGCGACACGCTCACGTGGCAGCGCCGATCGCCGGCCCTTTCATCACCATCGGAATACCGGCCACCAGTAGGTGCACGTTGTCGGCCAGCGCGGCTAGACGTTGGTTCAGCCGGCCCAGTTCATCCACGTAGAAACGCGTGACGGCGCCCATCGGCACCACGCCCAGGCCGATCTCGTTGCTCACGAGGATGACCTCGCCGGGCAGCAACGGCAGCGCGGTGAGTAGCGCATCAATCTCCGCTGTCCAGGCTTCGGGGGGCGTGACGAGGCCTGTCTCGGGGTATTCATGGTGCTCTGAGAAGAGCAGATTGTTGAGCCACAGCGTCATGCAATCGACCAGCACGCAGCCACCGTGCTGCGCGTGCGTGTAGAGGGCTTCGGCCAGGCGCACGGGCTCTTCGGCCAGCCCCCAATTGGCCGGGCGCCGCGCGCGGTGGAGGGCCACGCGCAATTGCATCTCTTCGTCGCCCTCGCCGGCGGTGGCGACGTACGTGACCGGCCCCGCGCATTGCAGTGCGAGCTGTTCGGCGTGGTGGCTTTTGCCCGAGCGGGCACCACCGAGGACGAGAGTGAGGTGGCGTGACATTCCAGCATTTTAGCGGGGGCGCGGGGGTCAGGCGCAACAAGGTGGGTGCGATAATCCGCGCATGTCGAAAGCTCCATTTCCTGTGCCGCCGGGCTCGCTTCGGGGCACGCTGATGATCCAGGGCACCACGTCCGATGCTGGCAAGAGCACGCTGGTCGCCGGTCTGTGCCGCGTCGCGCATCGAGCCGGTGTGCGGGTGGCGCCATTCAAGCCGCAGAACATGGCGCTCAACAGCGCCGTCACCGCCGACGGCGGCGAGATCGGCCGCGCCCAGGCGTTGCAGGCGCAGGCGGCGGGCGTCGCCCCCACGGTCGACATGAACCCCGTGCTGCTCAAGCCCAACAGCGACACCGGCGCGCAGATCATCATCCACGGGCAGCCGCGCTTTGACCTTGATGCCCGCGCGTATCACGACTACAAGCCCACCGCCATGGCCGCCGTGCTCGAATCGCACACGCGGCTGCGCGCGCAGTACGACCTCGTGCTCGTGGAGGGCGCCGGCAGCCCGGCGGAGGTCAACCTGCGCGACCGCGATATCGCCAATATGGGCTTTGCCGAAGCCGTCGATTGCCCCGTCGTGCTCGTTGCCGACATCGATCGCGGTGGCGTGTTCGCGCACCTTGTCGGCACGCTGGCCTGCCTGTCCGACAGCGAACGCGCGCGCGTGGGCGGCTTCATCATCAACCGGTTTCGCGGCGATATTTCACTGCTCACGCCCGGGCTCGACTGGCTGACCGCGCAGACGGGCAAGCCGGTGTTGGGTGTGCTGCCGTATCTGCACGGTCTGCACCTCGACGCGGAAGACGCGGTGCAGACCGTGCAGCGCGCAGCCTCAGCCGATGCGCTGCGCGTCGTCATTCCGGTGTTGCCGCGTGTGTCCAACCACACCGATTTCGACGCGCTGCGCGCGCACCCGCAGGTGGACGTTCGACTGGTCGGCCCCGGTCAGCCAATTCCGCCCGCAGACCTCATCATCCTGCCCGGCAGCAAGAGCGTGCAGGCCGATCTTGCCTGGCTGCGTGCCAACGGTTGGGAAGCGGCCATCGCGCGGCATCTGCGCTATGGCGGCAAGCTGATCGGCATCTGCGGCGGCATGCAGATGCTGGGGCGGCGCTTGCATGATCCGCACGGGCTGGAAGGCGCAGCAGGTAGCGTCGAGGGTTTCGGCTATCTCGATTTCGAGACGACGCTGGAGGCTGCCAAGCAGTTGCGTCAGGTGCGCGGCATCCTGACGGAAAGCGGTGCGACCATCACCGGCTACGAAATCCACATGGGCGTGACCAAGGGGGCGGCCCTCGCACGCCCCGCCGTGCAACTCGACGATGGCCGCGCAGATGGCGCGATCTCCGCAGACGGGCAAATCCTCGCGACTTACCTGCACGGCTTGTTCGATGCGCCCGAGGCGTGCCGAGCGTTGCTTGCCTGGGCCGGTGTGCGCGATGCGCAGGCGCAGGACTACGCCGCGTTGCGTGAGGCATCGCTCGAACGACTTGCTGACACGTGCGAAGCGCATCTGGACCTTGCTACGCTGTTCCAAACGTTGCCACGTGCGGGGTGAGCCATAATTACCGGATGGACAGATCCGCTGGGTGACTAACTCGGCACATGATTCGATGAGCGCAAGGAGGCGGGCATGCCGGTGGCCGTTGTAGCGAATCCGAAGGGCGGAGTGGGCAAAAGCACGCTGGCCACCAATCTGGCCGGCTACTTTGCGGCGCGGGATCACGCCGTGATGCTGGGCGACACCGATCGCCAGCAGTCCTCACGCGAGTGGCTGGCCCTGCGCCCGGAAACCGCCAAGCCCATCCGCACGTGGGAAATCAACGCTGATCACATCGCCAAGCCGCCCAAGGGTACGACGCACGTAGTGCTCGATACGCCGGCGGGCCTCCACGGCTGGCGGCTGGGGGATCTTGTGAAGATGTCCGGCTACGTGATCGTGCCGCTGCAGCCTTCCATGTTCGACATCCTTGCCACGCAGACCTTCCTGCGCAAGCTGGCCGATGAAAAACCGGTGCGCCATGGCGAGGTCAAGCTGGGCGTGGTCGGCATGCGCGTCGATATGCGTACGCGCGCCGCTGAACAGCTCCAGCGCTTCGTGCAGGGGCTGGAGGTGCCAATCCTGGGTTATCTGCGCGATACGCAGAATTACGTGCAACTCGCCGCGCACGGCTTGACGCTGTGGGACGTGGCGCCCTCGCGGGTGGCCAAGGACGTGGAGCAGTGGAGCGGCATTCTCGACTGGCTGGGGGAGTCGCCTACGCAGGCGAGCGTCACCGACACGTCGGCGGCGGCATGAAAAAAGCCCGGCAGTGCCGGGCTTTTTCGTGGGACGAGGCTGCGTCGCTCAGATTTCGAGGTTATCGATCAGGCGCGTCTTGCCGAGTTTGGCGGCGGTCAGCACGACCAGCGGCTCGCCTGCAGCGATGTTCTCGGGCGTCGGCTTCTGCAGGTCGGAACGGCGGCGCACGGCCACGTAGTCGGGCTGCCAGCCGCGGCCACGCAGGTATTCCATGGCCTTGGCCGTCACCTCTTCGTGCGACGCCTGGCCTTGCAGCACAGTCTCCAGCACGTCCTGACGCACCTGGTGCAGCGTGCGGTACAGCTCGGGGGCTTCTGCGCGCTCTTCGTTGGTCAGGTAGACGTTGCGCGACGATAGCGCCAGGCCGTCATCCGCGCGCACCGTTTCGGCGGGGATGATATCGACCGGCAGCGCAAACTGATGTGCCATGCGGCGTACGATCATCAACTGCTGGTAGTCCTTCTTGCCGAACACGGCCACGCGCGGTTGCACGCAGCAGAACAGCTTCATCACCACCGTGCACACACCCTTGAAGAAGCCGGGGCGGAATTCGCCTTCCAGCGTGTCGCCCAGGTCGTGCGGCGGGTCGACGCGGTATTCCTGCGGCTCTGGATACATGTCGCGCTCGGTGGGCGCAAACAGCACGTACACGCCTTCCTTCTGCAGTTTCTCGATGTCGTCCTGCAGCGTGCGCGGGTATTTGTCGAAATCTTCGTTCGGCCCGAATTGCAGGCGGTTCACAAAAATGGACGCCACCACCGGATCGCCATGCTGGCGTGCCAGGCGCATCAGGCTCAGGTGGCCTTCATGCAGGTTGCCCATGGTCGGCACGAAGGCGACGCGGTTCTGGCCGCGCAACTGGTCGCGCAATTCCTGGATCGACGAGATGACTTTCATAGTTGTTGTGTGATTCGGCCCGGGTCAGATCGGACGATTTACGTCGGGGAATAGGCGAGGCGCACGTAAATGGGTGCGTATGGTTCGGCCTGCGTGATTTCGAGCAGCGATTCGCGCGAAAGCTCGAGCATGGCGACAAAGTTGACGACCACGATGGGTGCGCCCTTGCCGGACTGGATCGCTTCTTCAAACAGCTCGGTGAACTCCATGAACCGCGCGTGCTGCAGGCGGCGCAGGATCTGGCTCATGTGCTCGCGCACGGACAGCTCTTCCCGCGAGATCTTGTGGTGCTGGGTGAGCTTGGCCCGGCGCAGCACATCTGCCCAGGCGACACGCAGGTCGTCGGAATTGACGTCGGGGTAGCGCGGCGCGAGGCTTTGCTCGATATAGACCTGTGCGCGCAGGAAATCGCGGCCAAGTTGCGGTACGGTGTCCAGCTTCTGCGCGGCGAGCTTCATCTGCTCGTACTCGAGCAGGCGGCGCACCAGTTCGGCGCGCGGGTCTTCGGGCTCGGTGCCTTCGTCGGTCTTCTTGACCGGCAGCAGCATGCGCGACTTGATCTCGATGAGCATGGCCGCCATCAGCAGATATTCAGCAGCCAGTTCAAGATTGGTCGTGCGGATCTGTTCGATATACGCCAGATACTGCCGCGTGACTTGCGCCAGCGGAATGTCCAGCACATTGAAGTTCTGGCGGCGGATCAGGTACAGCAGCAAGTCCAGCGGCCCTTCAAATGCTTCGAGAAAGACCTCGAGCGCATCGGGCGGGATGTAGAGATCCTGCGGGAGCTTGAACAGCGGCTCGCCGTAGAGCCGCGCGAAGGCGAGGCCGTCGACCTGCGCGGGCGTGGAATCCTGATCGGGCGCCACGCTGGGCAGCTCGACGGGCAGTGGCAGCTTGTCCTGCGCGGAAGTGGTCATGCGGCGGTGAGCCTGGCGGGCCGAGGGCCGGTGGCCGATCAGTCCAGCGAGTAGACGTACGGCTTTTGCGGCACGCGGGCGGACTTGGCACGCGCGCGCTCTTCCAGGTCGATCGGGTCCTTGTCCCACAGCAGGGACCGGCCTTGGCGCTGCTGCGCTTCCAGGTCGGGCTTCTGGGTCTTGAGTTCTTCCAGGAACTGGGTGATCTCGGACTTGTAGAGGGCCATGGCGGTATGTGATGTTGGATGATCTTGCCCGCACGGAAAGCTCCCGGGCGGAAAACCGGCGCATTTTACCGTATTGGCCGGCGTAAAGGCCTTGGGCACGGCACGTGCGAAACCCTGTCGGCCGATTCGGAAGGCCGCGTTCGTTGCAATTGCCTGGGCACCGGCGGGGGGCGGTATGGTCAAATACGCCTTTCCTTCGACTCAGCCTGCCCGTGGGGCGGCGCCACGCTTGCCACGATGACCGGCTCCAATCGACCATCGCGACCGTCACGACCACCACGCTTTCGTTTCCTGGGTTTGCCCGCCGCCGCGCTGGCGGCCGGCTTTGTGCTGTCCCTCGCCTGCGCCCCGGCGCACGCTGAATACGACGTCAAGATCGATGCGCCGAAGTCCATTCGCGACTTGCTTGAGCGCCATCTGGACCTGTCGCGTTACAAAGACCGCAAGGACATCACCGACGACCAGCTCCAGTACATGGTCGAGACCATTGGCGACCAGGTCACCAAGCTGACGGCCACCGAGGGCTATTTCGTGCCGAAGGCGACCGCGAAGCTGGACGGCCCGCCGGACCACCGCGTGGTCAACGTGAAGGTCGAGCCCGGCCCGCGTACCACCATCGATACCGTGGCGCTCGACTTTACCGGCGCGATCACGCAAGACGCCAAGCGCATCGACGAATTGAAAAAGTCGTGGAGCCTGCAGCACGGCATGGCCTTCCGCCAGTCGGGCTGGGACAAGGCCAAGGACGACGGTCTGGCCGCGCTGCAGAGCAAACGTTATTACGCGGCCAAGCAGACGTCTTCGCAGGCGCGCGTCGATCCGGACGAAAGCAAGGCAGACCTGTCGGTGGGCTATGACAGCGGTCCGGCTTACACATTGGGGCCGCTGGACGTGCAGGGCTTGTCGCGCTACCCGCTCAGCATCATCAATCACGTGAACCCGCTGCGCGTGGGTGAGGATTACTCCGCCGATCGTCTGCAGGCGCTGCAGGCCGCCATCCAGGGGCAACCGTATTTCTCCAACGCCATCGTTGACCTGGGCGACGACCCGAAGAACCCGGTCAACGCGCCGGTGCGCGTGCGTGTGCGGGAGTATCCGCCCAACCGCATCACCAGTGGTGTGGGTTACGGCACGGACACGGGTGCCTCGGTGGAAGGGCGCTATCAATATCTGAACCTGTTCAGCAAGGCTTGGGTGCTCGACACGCAGGCCCGCATCGAACAGCGCCGCCAGTACCTGTTTGCCGGCGTGACCGTGCCGCCCGACGACAAGCAATACGTCAACAGTCTCTACACCAGCATGGACCGCACCGACACCTCGGGCACCGACACGCGCAGCTATCGTTCCGGCTTCAAGCAGACGCGTGTGCGCGGCATCTATGAGACGTCGTTCACCGTTGATTTCTACTACGACGACCTGCGGCCCGATGGCGCCGAGCGCCAGTTGAGCAAGGCGCTCGTCCCGGGTTTCGCCTGGACGCGCCGCGATGTGGACGACCCGCTGTTCCCGCGCCGCGGCAACATCATCACCACGCAGATCGGCGCGGCAGTCAAGGGCGTGCTGACGGACCAATCATTCGTGCGGTCATACAGCCGCATTCGCCAGTTCGTGCCGGTGGGGCAGCGCGATATCTTCGTTGCGCGCGGTGAGTTGGGCGCGGTCATCACCTCCGGTTCCGGCGATGGCGTACCGGCCACGCTGCGCTTTCGCACGGGCGGCACGCAGTCGGTGCGCGGCTACGATTTCCAGAGCATCGGTAACGACGTCAACGGCAGCACGTTGCCGACCAAGTTCCTCGTCACGGGCGGGCTGGAGTATCAACGCTGGTTTCTGCCGCAATGGGGTGCCGCCGTGTTCTGGGATACCGGCACCGCCACCGACAACTGGTCGGAGCGCCGCTGGTTCAACGGTGTGGGTGTGGGCGTACGTTGGAAGAGCCCCGTGGGGCCGATCCAGCTCGACATGGCCTATGGCATCCAGCAGAAACAGTTCCGGCCGAGCGTATCGCTGGGGATCGCGTTCTGAATATGACGATGACCGATCCGCAAACGCCTCAACCCAAGCAACCCGAAGCACCACGCTCCGAACGTGCCAAGCGCGGCTGGGGCCGTCGCACGCTGCGCTGGTTCGGCGCCTTTGTCGCCCTCGTCCTTGTAATCGTGCTGGCGCTGGCCGGCTGGCTGGTCTGGGCCATCCATTCGCAATCGGGCACGGCGCAGTTGTGGTCACTCGCCACGCGCTTTGGCAACGCTTATGTGTCGGGCAAGCTGGAGGGCGGCACGGTGCGCGAGGGCGTGTCGCTGCGCGATCTGCACGTGCGCGCGGGCAGCACGGAAGTGCGCATCGACCATGTGGAAGGCCGCTGGGCCATCACGCGTGGCCCGTGGCATGCGCATTTCGCGTACCTCCGTGCCGGCAATGTCGAGGTGATCCTGCATCCGACGCCGCCCACACCGCCGAGTGGTCCGCCCAATTCGCTGGTGCTGCCGCTTGCGCTGGATGTGGACCGCCTCGCCGTCGATCGCCTTGCCATCCGGCAGGGCACGTCGACCACCGAACTGAAGTCGATTGCCGGCAGCCTGCATACCGACGGAACGCATCACAACGTGCTGCTCGACGGCATGGAGACGCCCGCCGGTAAACTGGCCGCCACGCTGCGTATGACCGGTACGCGCCCGTATCCGCTTACCGGGGCTGCCACGCTGGCCACGCAGTTCGAGGTGAGCGGGCAGAAGCAGGATGCGTCGGTGTCGGCGCAACTGTCGGGCTCGTTGGAAGCGCTGCATATCGAGGCGACCGGCACCGGGGCCAAGCTGACTGCGCAGGCGCTGATTGACGCCACGCCGTTCGGCGCGTTGCCTCTGTCGCGCGCAGTTGTGTCGGCGGAGCACGTGAATCCGCGTGCGTTTGCGCCGGGCGCGCCGGAAGCATCGTTGTCGATCCATGCGGACCTGCGTCCCGACGAGAAGGCCAAGACGCTGACGGTGGCGGGCCCCATCCAGATCGACAACGCGCAGCCCGGCACGCTCGACAAGCAGAAGCTGCCGCTGCAATCGCTGCGTGCTCAGGTGCGGCTGAACGAAAACGATCAGCAACTCACCGGTCTCGATGTGCGGCTGCTGGGCGGCGCGGTGCTCACGGGCGGCGCCGATGTGCAGAAGGGGCATGGCGCACTGCGCGTGGATGTGCGCCAGCTCGATCTGCACGCGCTGCACGCATCGCTGGAGAAGACGAAACTCGCTGGCCCCATCACCGTGGATTTTGCGGGCGGCACGCAGCATGTGGCGCTCGATCTGGCGGGCGGCGACATGCGTGCGCAAGCGAAAGCCGTGCTGGATGCGGCGCAGGTCGCGGTGGAGAGCGCCCAGGTGTCGCTGGGGCGCTCGCGGCTGACGCTGGCGGGCATGCTCAAGCACGACGATGCGCAGTCGTTCGTCTTCAAGGGCAACCTGGCGGAGTTCGATCCGTCGCGGCTGGCCAAGGTGGCCAAGGGCCGCGTCAATGCCGAGTTCGATGCGCGCGGCACGCTCGGTGAGCCCATCGACGCCGCCGTCAAGTTTGCCGTGCGCGATAGCGATTACGCCGGCTTGCCGATGACCGGCGACGGCAACGTCCACGTACGCGGTGAACGCCTGCTGCCCAGCGACGCCAAGCTCGACGTGGCCGGCAACAAAGCCAGCCTGCGGGGTAGCTTTGGCGGGGCGGGCGACCGCATGCATGTCGACGTCGATGCGCCGCAACTCGCCCGCCTGCAGCTTGGGGTGAGTGGGGCGCTGACCTTGTCCGGCGATGTCTCCGGCACGATCAAGCGCCCGCAGGTGGATGCCACGTTCCGCGCCAATCAGCTTGCCTATCAAGGAAACAAGATCGACACCGCCAACGGCCGTGCGCAGATCCGCGACGGGATCGACGGGCCATTGCTGTTCGAGCTGACCGCGCAGCGAGTGACGGGCCCGAGCCTGTCATTGCGGGAAGTGCATGCTACGCTGGATGGCACGCGACGCGCCCACCGCTTCCGCGCCGACGCTGACGGCAACGTACGCAACCAGCCGTTCAAGTTCGCGCTGGCAGGCGACGGTGCGCTGACACCCGGCAAGGACGGTGATGGTTGGGATGGCACGATCTCCACTCTGTCGGCGCAGGGCGAGCCCAACCTGCAGCTCAAGGCTCCTGTGAAGCTGTCGGTGGCCCCGGGCCGCCTGATGATGGGTCGTGCAGATCTGACACTGGACCAGACCCCCATCCACATCGAGCGTGTCGAATCGACCCAGGGTCACGTGCGCAGCGCCGGCCGCGTCGACGGGTTGCAGATTGCGCGGGTGCTGGAGCTTGTGCGCACCTGGACGGGCCAGGCACCGCCGGTGCGCACGGATCTCGTCGTCGACGGCCAGTGGGATCTGGACCTCGGCAGCACGGCCACCGGCACGGCGCGCATCGCCCGGCGCAGCGGCGACCTGTCGATCAACGCCGGCCGTGGTTTCACCCCGCTGGGCCTGACTGAAGCGACCGTCGAAGCGCGCGGCGAAGGCATGCGCCTCGGGCTGCGCGGCACTGTGCAATCGACGCGCGTCGGCAACCTTTATCTTGATGCGGGCGTCGGGCTCGTGCGTGATCCTGGCCCGGGCACTTTGGCGCTTATGGCGCCCTCGTCGCCGCTCTCCGGCGGTTTGACGATCAGCCTGCCGCATCTCAAGAGCATTGGAGATCTGCTTGGGCCCGACGTCGCAACGGACGGGCAGCTTGCGGCCAGCCTGACGTTTGCGGGCACCGTGGGCGCGCCCAAGGTGAGCGGCTTCATGACCGGCCAGGACGTCGAGGTGGCGCTGTACGACCAGGGCATCCGCCTGACGAAGGGCGTCGTGCGTGTGGCGCTCGACCAGAACGTGGTCGACCTGCAAGAGGTGGTGTTCCATGGCGGAGACGGCACCGTGCGGGCGCAGGGACGCGTGCAGCTTGGCGAGGCGAACCCGAACCTGGCAGGCTCCATCGTTGCCGACAAGCTGCAACTCTTTGCCGATCCGGATCGCACGCTGGTGCTGTCGGGCCAGGCGCGCATTACCAACGACAACGACCGCGTGGCCGTTACCGGCAAGTTCAAGGTCGACCGGGGCCTATTCGATTTGCCAAAGGACGGCGCGCCCTCGCTTGGCGACGACGTGGTCATCGTCCGTCGTGCCGACGCCGCCCGCAACCAGGCCGAACGCGGCGTCAAGCGCGAAGAAAAGCCGGCTGGCCGCTTCAGCCCGGTGGTGGATGTCGATGTCGATTTTGGCGACAACTTCCGCTTCAAGGGTGCCGGCGCAGACCTGTCACTTGGTGGTCAGATGCACGTGCACAGCGAGCCGCTTGTGCCCCTGCGCGGCACCGGCACGATCTACGTGCGCGAGGGCAGCACGTACGAAGCGTTCGGCCGCAAGCTGGCCATCGAACGGGGCGTGCTGAACTTCGTCGGGCCGATCAACAATCCGTCGTTCAACATCACCGCCATGCGGCGCAACCAGGAAGTCGAAGCGGGCGTGCAGGTGACCGGCACGGTGCGCCAGCCACGCGTCAAGCTCGTCTCCGAGCCCAACGTGCCTGATGAAGACAAACTCTCCTGGCTGATGTTCGGCTACAGCGCATCGAATGCCGGCCTGGGCCAGCAGCAGGCGATGTCCGGCGCGGCCCTGGGGCTGCTGGGCAACGTGGCAGGCAAGAACGTGGCGCGGCGCTTCGGGCTCGACGAGTTCTCGATCGGGCCGTCCACCGCTGGTCTCACCGACCCGCAGGTTGTGAGCCTCGGCAAGGCGATTTCGGAGCGCATCACCGTCGGCTATGAGCAGAGCCTGTCGACGGCCGACTCCATCGTCAAACTGACGTGGCAGTTCTCGCGGCGGTGGTCTGTGGTGGCACGCGGCGGCACGATCAACGGTGCGTCGGTCCTGTTCAACAAGCGTTGGTAATCGATTGGCCCGGCTGCCAGAATGGCGACGGGTACACGTTTCACACGAGGGGTTCCATGCCGCATCTTCGTCAACTCGCACAAGTGGGAGTCACCATGGGCATTCTGGCTTCATTGCTGGGGTTGTTCGGCTGTGATCAGCAGAAGGTTGACCAGGCTGTGAATCGTGCGGGCGATGCCGCCAAGCGGGCGTGGCAATCGGCCAAGCCGGACAACCTGCTGTTCAAAGGCATCGTGGCAGGGCAATCCACCGAAGACGATGTCAGGGCCACCGCCGGTCAGCCCGAGATGATCTGGGAAAACGAAGGCGGCACGCGGCAGCTTGAGTATCCGCGCGGGCCAGAAGGGACTTCAACGTGGATGGTGACGATCGGGCCTGACGGGCACGTGCAGAAGATCGACCAGGTGTTGACCGCCGAGAATTTTGGGCGCGTGCGGATTGGGCAGAGTAAGGATGACGTTCGCCGGATGCTGGGCAAGCCCGGGAAGGTGGAGGTGTTTAAGCTGAAGCAGGAAGAGGTTTGGGGGTATCGGTGGATGGAAAGCGCGACAGAGCGGGCTTTCTTCAATGTGCACTTTGGGACGGATGGGCGGGTTACGACGACTTCGCGGAGTGATGATCGGTTGAATGGGGCGTAGCTGATTGCGGTTTGGGCTTTCGCCCTTCGCCCTGAGGATGTTCTTGTGGTGCATCCCATGTTTCATCCCCTGCCGGGGCTGACTCACTTTCTTTGGCAAGACAAAGAAAAGTAAGTCGGTCCCGGCAGGGAACGAAAGGGAAGTGGACCACCAAGGCCCATCCCCCCTCAAACCAAATCAACGCACCCGCATCCCTGGCACCGCCCCCGAATGCGGCTCAAGAATATAAAGCCCAGGCTGAGCCTTCTCATCAGCCGCCGAAGCCGCCAACACCATCCCCTCCGACATCCCAAACTTCATCTTGCGCGGGGCGAGGTTGGCAACCATCACGGTCAGCTTGCCCACGAGATCTTCCGGCGCATATGCCGACTGGATGCCAGAAAACACATTCCGCGTCTGTCCTTCGCCCACATCCAGCGTGAGCTGCAGCAACTTGTTCGACCCTTCCACGCGCTGGCAGGCGACGATCTTGGCCACACGCAGGTCGATCTTGGCGAAGTCGTCGATGGTGATGGTCTCGGCCATCGGCTCGATGGCGGCAGCGCCGTTGGCGGTAGCAGCCGGGGCATCGGCGGTGGCCTGCAGGGACTGACGATTTGCCTCCACCAGCGCATCCACCTGCTTCTTGTCAACGCGCGTCATCAGATGCGAGTACGGCTGGATCGGCTTGGCCGACGACAGTTGCGAATCGATCGAGCGCCACGTCAGCGGCTCAACGTTGAGGAACGCTTCGATGCGCTCGACCGTAGTCGGCAGAATCGGCTTGAGGTACACGGCCAGCAGGCGGAACGCTTCCAGCGCGACCGAGCACGCGGCGTGCAGCTTTTCGCGGTTGGCCTCGTCCTTGGCCAGATCCCACGGCTTCTCGGTGTCGACGAAGGCGTTGACGGCGTCGGCCAGTTCCATCACGGCACGCAGCGCCTTGCTGTACTCGCGCTTTTCGTACAGATCGGCGATCTGCGGGGCGGCTTCGCGCAGTTGCACCATGAGCGGATGACCCAGCGCGGCATCGCTCACGCGGCCCTCGAAGCGCTTGACGAGGAAGCCGGCCGAGCGGCTGGCGATGTTGACGAACTTGCCGACCAGATCACTGTTCACGCGCGCGATGAAATCGTCCAGGTTCAGATCCAGATCTTCCATCGTCGCGTTCAGCTTGGCGGCGAAGTAGTAGCGCAGCCATTCCGGATTCAGGCCAGTGTCGATGTAGCTCTGTGCGGTGATGAACGTGCCGCGCGACTTGCTCATCTTGGCGCCGTCCACGGTCAGGAAGCCGTGCGCGAACACGTTGGTCGGCGTGCGGTGGCCCGAGAACTTCAGCATCGCCGGCCAGAACAGCGTGTGGAAATACAGGATGTCCTTGCCGATGAAGTGGTACTGCTCGGTGGTCGAGTGTTCGTTGATCCACGCGTCGAAATCCAGACCGCGCTTGGCGCATAGGTTCTTGAAGCTGGCGTAGTAGCCGACCGGCGCATCCAGCCACACATAGAAGTATTTGCCCGGCGCGCCCGGAATCTCGAAGCCGAAGTACGGCGCATCACGCGAGATGTCCCAGTCCGACAGCTTGGCCTCGCCTTCGTCGCCGAGCCATTCGCGCATCTTGTTGGTCGCTTCGGGCTGGGCCAGGTCGGCTACCCATTCACGCAGAAAGTTTTCGCAGCGCGGGTCAGACAGCTTGAAAAAGTAGTGCTCCGACGACTTGCGCACCGGCGTCGCGCCCGACACCACGGAATACGGATTCTTCAGGTCAGTCGGCTGGTACGTCGCACCGCACACTTCGCATGAATCGCCGTACTGGTCTTTCGCGCCGCACTTCGGGCATTCGCCCTTGATGAAGCGGTCCGGAAGGAACATCTCTTTGACCGGGTCATAGAACTGCTCGACCTCGCGCACGTCGATCAGGCCGGCTTCCTTGAGCTTGAGGTAGACGCTCTGGCACAGCTCCTTGTTTTCGTCGGAGTCGGTGCTGTAGTAGTTGTCGAACGAGACGAGGAAGTTGTCGAAGTCGCGTTTGTGTTCCGTCCAGACGCGTTCGATCAGTTGGCGCGGTGTCAGGCCTTCCTTCTCGGCGCGCAGCATGACGGGCGTGCCGTGCGTGTCGTCGGCACCCACGTAGTAGGTCTCATGCCCCCGCATGCGTTGGAAGCGCACCCAGATATCGGTCTGGATGTACTCGACCAGGTGGCCGATGTGAATCGGCCCGTTGGCATAGGGCAGGGCGGAAGTGACGAGGATGCGACGTTCGGACATGAGCGAGCCAGAAAAGTGCGGGCAGGCCGCGATCAGGGCGCGGCGCGCGGAGAAACGCATATTTTAGCGCGCCCGGCGGCGGCGAGCCCGTCAGAGAGGAATCTGCGGAATCGCGGGTGTGATCGTGGGGTTGGCCTATGCGTCACGATGCCGCGCACGGTGTGACCCAAAAAAAAAGCGCCGGTCAGAGCCGGCGCAGCTTTCCACAACGGAAAAGGAGGAGAAATCAGGTACCGCCCGGGAGGTCAGCCACGCATCGCGAGCCAGCAACGTGTGGCAAGCGGCACCTGTTTTCTATGACAGGGTTAGCCCTGAATTGGTTTCAAATAAATTTCGACGCGGCGATTTTGGGCGCGGCCGGCCTCCGTGGCGTTGTCGGCAACGGGCTGGTTCTGGCCGCGGCCTTCAGCCGAGAGACGGTTACGGGCCACGCCGCGGTCCGTCAGGTAGCTCGCCACGCTCTGCGCACGCTTTTGCGACAGCGTCATGTTGTAGTTCGGGTTGCCGGTGCTGTCCGTATGGCCGACCACATTGGCGGCCAATTCCGGATGTTGCGTGAGCGTTTGTGCCACGCTATCCAACGGGCCGCGGAACGACGGCTTGATTACCGCGCTGTCGGTGTCGAACGAAACCTGGCTCGGAATGTTCAGCTTGAGCGAACCGTCGGGTTGCTCTGAAATTTGCGTGCCGGTACCGGCCGTATCGCCAGCCAGCTTGGACTTGATGGCACCCCAGTTGTAGCCGACGGCTGCACCGGTTGCCGCGCCCAGCGCACCGCCAATGGCGGCGCCCTTGCCGTTGCCGACCAGCGCGCCGATGCCAGCGCCCACGGCCGCGCCAACGCCGGTGCCCATGGCGGTCTGGTTCTGCTGCTCGGTCGCACAGCCTGCGGCCAGCAGGGCGATCAGCGAGACGGAAATAAGCTTGGCTTTCATGGTTTCTCCTACGAGTAACGGGATCGGTTCTTGTGGGTTTGCCGATATCCGGCGCATCAGAGGGATATTGGGGGAGGAATCGGACGAACGACGCGCCGGCAAAATACAATAGCAAAACAGTACGTAGAGTGGCCAGGGCGCCGCAAAGTTCATGCCGCGTCACCGTTGGCCCGTCCCCCATTCGCATTAGATTTGTGGAGCAAATGTTGAGCGTAACCATCGAACAGATCACCGAAGCGCTGCGCGGCGTGGTGGATCCCAATACCGGGCGCGACCTCGTGTCGTCCAAATCGGCGCGCAACATCCGGGTCGATGGCGGCGAGGTGTCGCTCGACGTGGAACTCGGCTACCCCGCCAAGAGCCAGTTCGAACCGATCCGCAAGCTGGTGATCGGGGCGCTGCGCCAGGTGCAAGGTGTCGAAAATGTGAGCGTGCAGGTGTCGATGAAGATCGTCGCGCACGCGGTGCAGCGTGGTGTGCACCTGATGCCGAATGTGAAAAACATCATCGCCGTGGCTTCGGGCAAGGGCGGGGTGGGCAAGTCGACTACTGCCGTGAACCTCGCGCTGGCGCTGTCGGCGGAAGGCGCCAACGTCGGTATTCTGGACGCCGATATTTACGGTCCGAGCCAGCCGATGATGCTGGGCATCCAGGGCCAGCCTGACTCGGCCGACGGCAAGACGATGGAACCGATGGAAGGCCATGGCCTGCAGGCCAACTCGATCGGCTTCCTGATCGAGCAGGACAACCCGATGGTCTGGCGCGGTCCGATGGTGACCTCGGCGCTGGAGCAACTGCTCAAGCAGACCAACTGGCGCGACCTGGATTACCTCATCGTCGACATGCCGCCGGGCACGGGCGATATCCAGCTCACACTGTCGCAGAAGGTGCCTGTGACGGGCGCGGTGATCGTCACCACGCCGCAGGACATCGCGCTGCTTGACGCCAAGAAGGGCCTGAAGATGTTCGAGAAGGTGGGCATTCCCATCATCGGCGTGGTCGAGAATATGGCGGTCTACTGCTGCCCGAACTGCGGCCATACTGAACACATTTTCGGCGCCGGCGGCGGCGAGAAAATGTGCGAACAGTACAACGTGCCGTTCCTGGGCAGCCTGCCGCTCAATCTGTCCATCCGTGAGCAGGCCGATTCGGGCCGTCCGACCGTGGTGGCCGATCCCGACGGCGCAATTGCTGGCGTCTACAAGCAGATCGCGCGCCGCGTCGCCATTGCCGTGGCCGAGAAGGCGAAGGACATGACGAGCAAGTTCCCGTCGATCGTCGTGCAGAACACCTGAGCGAAAAACCATGGATGCCAGCGAGCCGTTGCCCAACGATCGTCAGACGGAGCGCCCGTCCGTGCGGGTGGCGGTGGTGCTGTGCCGCCGCCCGACGGCCAACCGCTGGCAGCCGTTCCAGTGGCGGCTGGAGGCTGTTGTGCCTGACTTGGGCGAATACGGCACCGCACCGCGCTGCCTGGATCACGCCGACGATGAGAAGGGCGACGAGCGCTGGCTCACGCCCGGCTTCTCCGTCACGCTATTTCGCGACGAGGCTGAGGGTTATTACTTGAACGTGACCTCCGCCGCGCCCTGCTGGTTTGTGCTGTGGCGCCTGGGCGAATCGGGCACCGCTGACGAAGGCCGCGCGATTCCGCATACGGTTTCGCTGAGCTACAACGAGGCTGGCCGCTGGCTCGACGGTGGCGAGACGGTCGAAAACGTGCCGTTGGACGCTGCGGCGCTGGAGTGGCTGCAGGCGTACGTGGCCGAAAACTACCGGCCTGAGCCGAAGAAGCGGCGCCGGCCGGAGTCGTTCCTGCCGCCGGAAGACCGCGCAAAGTTCTGAGCGAAGCTGACGTGAGCGACGAAACTTTCCTCTCGCGCTGGTCACGCCGCAAGGCCGCCGAGCGGCGCGGCGAACCCGAACCGGAAGCGGCCCCGCCCGCGGAGCCGGCACCCGCCGTGGTGCCCGAAGTGTCGCCGCCCGAGCCCCCGCCCGAGGCGCCGCCACCGCTCACGCTGGAAGACGCCGCCAAGCTGACGCCATCCGATGATTTCGCGCCCTTCGTCGCGCACGGGGTGGACGAAACCGTCAAGCGTGCCGCGCTCAAGAAGCTCTTCGCCGATCCGCACTTCAATGTGATGGACGGGCTCGATACCTACATCGACGACTATTCGCAGCCCGACCCGATCCCGCCTGAGATGTTGCGCGAGCTGCGCCATACGGTGGGATTGCGGTTGTTCGAGCCGCTGGAAGAGGAGGCGGCTGCGCCGACAGGAATCGAACCGGTATCGGACCCTTCGCCCGCCTCGCCCGCTGTGACCGGCGAGATGCCGCGGGAACCTGCCGATGCCGAATCGCCCCTCCCGGACGGCCCCGCCCAGGCAACCCCGCATGGCGGTGCTAAGCCGCCGTCCGTAGAATAAAAAAGAAGACCGCGCGGCAAAGACCGAGCGGCCATGTCTCCACAGCCTGCGCCATGCACGTGGGCGCTCACGCACAAATCCATGCCGACGCTGCTCTGCAGTTGCAATCACACCATGCCGATCGATGCCGATGCGGTGGGCGACGCCCTGCGCGCGTCCGACGCCGTCATCGACGCGCCAGGCAAGACGCACCACCTGCTGTGCCGCCGCGAGATCGGCGCGTTCACGCAGGCGCTGGAGGGCACGGAAGACGTCATCGTCGCGTGCACGCAGGAAAAGGCACTGTTTGCAGAAGTGGCCGCACAGCACGAGGGCGTGACGGCGCCAATCCATTTCGTCAACGTGCGCGAAACGGGCGGGTGGTCAGCGGGAGCCAAGCGCGATGCGCGCGGTTTCCGTGCCAAGACTGCGGCGCTGCTGGCCGTGGCAGGGTTGCCGGCGCCGGACCCGGTGCCCGTGGTCGACTACCACTCCGACGGCAACGTGTTGATCGTCGGCCCTGCCGAGCGGGCGATGCCGTGGGCCGAACGCCTGGCCGACCAACTGAGCGTGACGGTGCTCGTCACCGGGCGTGATCGCGCAAAGGGTCTGCTTGTCCCGCCGATGGAGCGCCGCTGGCCCGTCCAAGCAGGCGAGCTGCAGGAGGTGAAGGGCTGGCTTGGCACGTTCGAAGTGCAGTGGCGCAACCGCAATCCGATCGACCTGGACCGCTGCACCCGCTGCAACGCCTGCATTGATGTCTGCCCCGAAGGCGCCATCGACGCGCTTTACCAGATCGATCTGGACGCATGCCGAGACCATCGCGCGTGTGTAAAAGCATGCGGCGATGCGATGGCCATCGATTTCAGCCGCGTGGATGCACCGCAGGCGCTCTCGGGCCAGTTCGACCTGATCTTCGATTTGAACGATGCGCCAGCGTTTGCGCAGCATCAGCCGCCGCAGGGCTATTTCCACGCCGGCGCAGACGCAGGCCGTCAATTGACGGCATCGCTGGCACTGCTGCAAATGGTGGGTGAGTTCGAGAAGCCCAAATTCTTCCAATACAAGGAATCCATCTGCGCGCACGGGCGTAACGGCCAGGTGGGCTGCGACGCTTGCGTGCAGGTGTGTTCTGCGTCGGCCATTGCGTCGCAGTGGAAGGACGGCCGCGGCAGCGTGCACGTCACGCCCAATCTGTGCGTGGGCTGCGGCGCGTGTACGACCGCGTGCCCGACCGGCGCCATCACCTATGCCTATCCCAGCGCGCCTTACCAGGGGCGCAAGCTCAAGACCCTGCTGAGCACGTATGCATCGGCGGGTGGGCGTGATGCTGTGGTTCTGCTGCATAACGGTGGGCGCGGCCGCACGCTGATCGAGCAACTTGGCCGGGCCGCGCGTATCGGCAAGGCGCAGGGCGTGCCGGTGAATGTGCTGCCGGTCGAGGTCTTCCACGCGGCATCGACGGGATTGGACCTGTGGCTTGCAGCGTTGACTTACGGCGCCGCGCGCATCGCTATCCTGCTGACGGAAGACGACACACCGCAGTACCGCGCGATGCTCGCCGAGCAGGTTGCCGTGGCGCAGGCCCTGATGCAAGGGCTTGGCGAGCCGGCGGATGAGGTGGGCGTAGTGCTGATCGACGTGGCGGATGCGACTGCGCTCGACGCGCGCTTGGGCCGCGCTGACGTTTCGGGCCCGCTGCGCGGCTTTCGCCGTGACATGCCGGCCGCCACGTTTGCGGTGGCCGCCGCCAAGCGCGAGACGCTGGATTTCGCGCTCGACCATCTTGCGCGCCACGCCAAGGCCACCGAGGCCGTCATCCCGCTGCCGGCAGGGGCACCGTTTGGCGCCATCACCGTGAATCGCGAAAGCTGCACGCTGTGCATGGCCTGTGTGGGCGCGTGCCCGTCGCAGGCGCTGCGCGATCAGGCCGAGCGCCCCGTGCTGGCCATGATCGAGCGCAACTGCGTCCAGTGCGGCCTGTGCGAAACCACGTGCCCGGAAAGCGCCATCGCCCTCGTTCCGCGTCTGAACCTGTCGGCCGAAGCCCGCCAATCGGTCACGCTCAACGAGGCCCAGCCGTTCCACTGCATCCGCTGCAACAAGCCGTTCGGCACCGCGCAGATGGTCACGACGATGCTGGCCAAGCTGGGCGCGCACCCGGCGTTTTCGGGCGCCGCCGCCGAGCGCCTCAAGATGTGCAGCGACTGCCGCGTGATCGACATGATGCAGCACGGCGAACGCCCCGGCGCCCCGCACTGAAAACCGCGCATTGAAGCCGCGCATTCAAGCCGATCTCTGATTCCATGACCGACGCCCAGCCCCTGCAATTCCAGCCCGCCGCCACCCCTGCCGACAGCGCCGAGGATCTCGCTCGTGCGGACCTGTACGGCCTGCTGGCCACGCTGTTCTTCCAAGCGGCAGACGCCGATTTGCTGCAGCGCATTGCCGCCGCACCGCTGGACCCGGTCGGCGATGGCGATATCGCCCCGGCCGATGCGGAAGCTGCCGCCAGCAGCGCACTCACCCAGGCGTGGCGAAAGCTTGTCGCCCGCGCCGGCAAGACGACCGCCGTGCAGGCCGACGACGAATACACCGAGCTCTTCATCGGCATCGGCAAGCCGGAGGTGTTCCTGTACGGCTCGTACTACCAGGCCGGTTTCATGAACGAAAAGCCGCTCGTGGTGCTGCGCGATGATTTGCGCCGCTATGGCCTGGAGCGCGCCGAGGGCGTCACGGAGACGGAAGATCACCTCGCTACGCTGTGCGAGGTCATGCGTTACCTCATCGCCGGCGACGATGTTGCCGTTGCGCGCATCGAAGAGCAGCGCGCTTTTTTCCAGCGCCATCTGGCCCCGTGGGTCGATACGGCTTGTGATGCTGTATCGCAGCATCCGCGCGCCGCGTTTTATGCCGACGTGGCGGGATTGGCAAAGGCGTTTTTCGACGTCGAGCGGCTCGCGCTGGAATTGGCGTGACCGCAATGCGGCCGACTGCCTAAAAATTGAGAGGTCGGCCAAGAGTCGCGCCCCGTCCGCGTCACGGCGGACCGGTTCAAACCGTACTCATTGAAAAAATTCATCGGTAAATCGTCAGGAAAATCCCGGGGTGAGGGGTTTTGGGCATGGTTTTCTCATGCCGTTACTCCTAAAATGTGTTCGAAAATTCCTATTACATTCGGTCATCGGTTTGAATGAGCCGGGGAGCATCGAAATGCCAGGTCCGAACACCGTCCCTCACGCCCGCCCCGAGGCGGATTCCGCTGAATCCGGCCCCACGCGCCGCCGCTTCCTGATGGGCACCGCGTTGGCCGCTGCCGCCGCAGGCACGGCCGCTACGGCCAGCCATCTGGTGCAAGCGCCCGCCGCCTCCGCCTCGCCACCGGCTGACGCCGCTGATGACGGCGCCACCGGTTACCGTCTGAGCGAACACATCCGCAAGTACTACAAGACGACGTGGATCTGACGCGGTCGCATGCGCGCCGCTCCTGCTCCATCGTCATTGCACGCATCCCACATCCTCAGGTGACCTCATGCTTCTGACCCGCAAACCGGCGGTACAGGACACCAAAGCCGCACCGGCGCGGCGTTCAAACGGCCAGGGCGCCGCATCGCTTGCCGGCAGTCTGGCCCGCAGCCTGGCCGGCGCACTGCCGACCATGGACCGCCGCACCTTCCTCAAGCGCTCCGGCATCGGCGTTGGCGCTGGGCTGGCCGCGACGCAGCTTTCGCTGGTGAAGAAATCGGTGGTGGGTGAGGCACACGCCGCCGAAGGCAAGGGCGACATCGTTGTGCGCCGCACGGTGTGCTCGCACTGCTCGGTCGGCTGCTCGGTGGATGCCGTCGTGCAGAACGGCGTGTGGGTGCGGCAGGAACCGGTATTCGACTCGCCGATCAACCTGGGCGCGCACTGCGCCAAAGGCGCCGCCCTGCGTGAGCATGGTCACGGCGAATACCGCCTGAAGACGCCGATGAAGCTCGTCGATGGCCGTTACCAGCGCATCAGCTGGGAGCAGGCGCTGAACGAGATCGTCGCCAAGATGAACACGATCCGCCAGGAAACCGGGCCGGATTCGTTTTTCTTCGTGGGTTCATCCAAGCACAGCAACGAGCAGTCGTATCTGCTGCGCAAGTGGGTGTCGTTCTTCGGCACCAACAACTGCGACCATCAGGCACGCATCTGCCACAGCACCACCGTCGCCGGCGTGGCCAACACGTGGGGCTACGGTGCGATGACGAACTCGTACAACGACATGCAGAACGCCAAGTGCGCGTTGTACATCGGTTCGAACGCGGCCGAGGCGCATCCGGTATCGATGCTGCATCTGCTGCATGCCAAGGAAACGGGCTGCAAGGTCATCGTCGTCGACCCGCGTTACACACGCACAGCGGCCAAGTCCGATGAATACGTGCGGATTCGTTCGGGCACCGATATCGCGTTCCTCTTCGGCGTGCTGTATCACATCTTCAAGAACGGCTGGGAAGACAAGCAGTACATCCACGACCGAGTCTACGGCATGGACAAGGTGCGCGAGGAAGTGCTCGCCAAGTGGACGCCGGACAAGGTCGAAGAGGTGTGCGGGGTGCCGGAAGCGCAGGTCCACAAGGTCGCCGAGATGATGGCGATGAACCGCCCCAGCACGCTGGTGTGGTGCATGGGCCAGACGCAGCACACCATCGGCAACGCCATCGTGCGCGCATCGTGCATCGTGCAGCTGGCGCTGGGCAATATCGGCAAGTCGGGCGGCGGCGCAAACATCTTCCGCGGCCACGACAACGTGCAGGGCGCGACCGACGTCGGGCCCAATCCGGATTCGCTGCCAGGCTATTACGGCCTCGCTGCGGGCGCGTGGAAGCATTTCGCCTCCGTGTGGGGGCTCGATTACGACTGGATCAAAGGCCGCTTCGCCTCGCAGGCGATGATGGAAAAATCGGGCACCACGGTTTCGCGGTGGGCCGATGCGGTGCTCGAGAAGAATGACCTGATCGATCAGGACAACAACGTTCGCGCCGTCTTTTACTGGGGCCACGCACCGAACTCGCAAACGCGCGGGATGGACATCAAGCGTGCGCTCGACAAGATCGACCTGCTCGTGGTGATCGACCCATACCCGTCGGCCACGGCGGCCATGGCCAACATGCCCGCCGCCGACGGCACGCCGCCCAATCCGAACCGTGCCGTCTACCTGCTGCCGGCCGCAACACAGTTCGAAACGTCGGGCTCATGCACGGCATCGAACCGCTCGCTGCAATGGCGCGAGAAGGTGATCGAGCCGCTGTTCGAATCGCAGCCCGACCACGTGATCATGCAGGCGTTTGCCGATCGCCTCGGCTTCGGCAAGGAGCTGTCGAAGAACTACAAGATCACTGAATACAAGCGCGCCGGCATGACGTGGCGTGAGCCGGAGATCGAGTCGATCCTGCGTGAAATCAATCGCGGCAACTGGACGATCGGCTACACCGGGCAATCGCCGGAACGCCTGAAGGCCCACATGCGCAACATGCATCTGTTTGATGTGCGTACGCTGCGCTGCAAGGGCGGAAAGGATGCCGAAACCGGCTACGACCTCACCGGCGATTACTTCGGCCTGCCTTGGCCGTGCTACGGCACGCCGGAACTCAAGCATCCCGGCTCGCCCAACCTGTACGACACCAGCAAGCATGTGATGGAAGGCGGCGGCAACTTCCGCGCCAACTTTGGCGTGGAACGCGACGGCGTCAACCTGCTGGCCGAAGATGGCTCGTTCTCGCTGGGTTCGGAGTTGACGACAGGCTACCCCGAGTTCGATCACGTGTTCCTCAAGAAACTCGGCTGGTGGGACGACCTGACCGACGCAGAGAAGAAGGCCGCTGAAAGCAAGAACTGGAAGACCGATTTGTCCGGCGGCATCCAGCGCGTGACGATGAAGCACGGCTGCCACCCGTTCGGCAACGCCAAGGCCCGCGCGATCGTGTGGAACTTCCCCGACGGCATTCCGCAGCATCGCGAGCCGCTGTATTCGACGCGGCCCGACATGGTCGCCAAGTACCCCACGCACGACGACAAGAAGGCCTTCTGGCGCCTGCCCACGCTGTACAAGACAGTGCAGCAGCGCAATATCGAAAACAAGGTCTACGAGAAATTCCCGATCATCCTCACGTCCGGCCGACTTGTCGAATACGAGGGCGGCGGCGAGGAGACGCGCTCCAACCCGTGGCTCGCCGAGCTGCAGCAGGAGAACTTTGTCGAGATCAACCCAAAGGCTGCAGCCGACCGCGGTATCCGTCACAACGACTTTGTCTGGGTCAAGACGCCGACCGGCGCCCAGATCAAGGTGCGCGCGCTGGTGACGGAGCGCGTGGGCGTCGACCACGCCTTCATCCCGTTCCACTTCTCGGGTTGGTGGCAGGGCAAGGACCTGCTCGATTACTACCCGGAGGGCGCCCACCCGATCGTGCGTGGCGAGGCCGTCAACACGGCCACGACCTACGGCTACGACTCGGTAACGATGATGCAGGAAACGAAAACGACGGTCTGCCAGATCGAGCGGTTCGCATAAGGACGGGGAGATCAACATGGCACGCATGAAATTCATCTGTGACAGCGAGCGCTGCATCGAATGCAACGCCTGCGCCACGGCCTGCAAGAACGAACACGAGGTGCCCTGGGGCGTGAACCGGCGCCGCGTGGTCACCATCAACGACGGCATGATCGGCGCGGAGAAATCCATCTCCGTGGCGTGCATGCATTGCTCCGATGCGCCGTGCATGGCGGTCTGCCCGGTCGACTGCTTCTACCGCACCGAAGACGGCGTGGTGCTGCACGACAAGGACGTCTGCATCGGATGCGGCTATTGCTCGTATGCGTGCCCGTTCGGTGCGCCGCAGTTCCCGAGCCAGGGCACATTTGGCGTGCGCGGCAAGATGGACAAGTGTACGTTCTGTGCCGGCGGCCCCGAGAAGAACGGCAGCGAGGAGGAGTTCGAGAAGTACGGGCGCAACCGCCTTGCCGAAGGCAAGCTGCCGCTTTGCGCGGAAATGTGCTCGACGAAGGCGCTGCTGGGCGGAGATGGCGATGTGATTTCCGACATCCTGCGCAATCGCGTCATGAAACGCGGGAAGGGCGCGGAGTTGTTCGGGTGGGGCACGGCTTACGGCGGTGCGCAAGGTAAGGGCAGCCAAGCAACGCCGGCTACCCCTGCCGCGCCCGCCGCGCCTGCTTCAACGCCGGGAGCGCAATCATGACCGCCCGAGCCCGATCGACCAGTCTGCTGATCGCCCTTGGCGCTGCGCTGTTGCTCGGTGCCTGCGGTGAACGCTCGCAAACCGCATTTGCCTCGCACCGCAAGGACGACGCGCCAGCCTACAAGGGTGCAGAAGGCGATCCGTTCATGGCCAAGAACTGGACACCCGGTGACCGCACGAGCTGGGAAAACCAGATCCGCGCGCGCGGCCAGTACCAGAACGAGTACAACAAGACGCCGTGACGCCATGACACGTACGAGCGGAGGTTCGTCCATGGGCACTTCCTGGAAACATCTCGTGATGGCCGTGTTGCTCGGCGGCGCAGCAGCATTGGCGAGCGCGCAGCAGCCGGCCAGTGCGCCGGTAGCCAACAACGCGCCCGTCAATCCGGCCGTACAACCGGCGCAGCCGTTCTCCAACATCGTCTCGGAGAACGTGTTTGATCTGCAAAAGCGCGATCTCGCCAAGGAGGCGCACGACCAGACCGGCCGCCGCACCACGCAACCCGGCAACAACGCGCCTGTCTGGCGTGAGGTGAACTCTGATAAGGCGCATTACGCCAGCATTCCCGGGCTCGAAGCCGGCGTGCTGATCCAGCGCACAGGGCAAAAATGGCGGTTGTTCCGCAATGGCGTGATCACCGTGTGGGGCGGTTGGCTCGTGGTGCTGGTGCCGCTGCTTATCCTGGGTTTTTTCCTCTGGCGCGGCACGATTCCACTGAAGGAGGCGCCCACCGGCCGCAAGATCGAGCGCTTCACACCCACCGAACGCTACGTGCACTGGACGATGGCCATCTCGTTCGTCACGCTCGGCGTGTCGGGCATCGTCATGCTGTGGGGCAAGCATTTCCTGTTGCCGGTCCTCGGCCACCAGTTGTTCGGCTGGCTGACATATGTGCTGAAAAACCTGCACAACCTGGTGGGGCCGCTCTTCACGGTCAGCATCATCGTGGCCTTCGTGATGTGGGTGCGGGACAACCTGCCGCGCAGCGGTGATTTGAAATGGCTGCTGAGCCTGGGCGGCATGTTTGCCGGAGAGCATGGCGCCGAAGTGCCGTCGCACCGCTTCAATGCCGGCGAGAAACTCTGGTTCTGGGGCGGCCTCGTCGTGTTCGGGCTGGTCCTGTCGGCCTCGGGCTGGATGCTCGATCGCATTGTCCCGGGCGTGGATTACTACCGCAGCACGATGCAACTCGCCGAGGTCATTCACGCGATCGCGGCGGTTGGCATGATCTGCATGTCGCTGGGCCACATCTACATGGGCACGATCGGCATGGAAGGCGCTTACCGCGCCATGCGTGATGGCTATGTCGATGAGGCCTGGGCGAAGGAGCACCACGAGCTCTGGTACGACGACGTCAAAGCCGGCAAGATCCCCGCGCAGCGGTCGCAACCGCCTGTGCCGCCAGCGCCGAGCGAGCAGCCCGCCAAGTCATGACGCCATCGACCTCAACCGATTCAAGGAATCTCACCATGCATGCATCCGCTCCGAGCCGCGCCGCAGGTATGGCACTTGCTGCCGCCATGCTGAGCCTGACAAGCGGACTGGCCGGCGCCAAGCTGCCGGCACCGACGGAAGAACAGAAGGCACAGGCGGATGCGGCGAAGGCCAAGGCAGCCTGGGGCGACAAGGTAGCCGCGTTCCAGACGTGCAAGGCCCAGGACAAGGTGGCGGCGTCCTACCAGGCTGGCGGCAAGGCTGCGCATACGCAACCGGGCGCGCCGTGCGTTGATCCGGGGCCGTTTGTTGCGCCGGTGCCTCCAGCATCTGCACCGGCGGCCAAAGGGTGAACCGTTGTTGCCAATGTTGCGTGTTCATCATCCGGCAGTACAATCGTCCGCTCCCCGAGTGAACCCTGACTGGAGGTGACACATGAAGCAACTCGTGATTGCACTCGCCGCGATCGGCCTGATGGCTGGCTGCGCATCGAATACCGCATCGACGGCCAAGGCGGCCGATTCGGGCATGGCGGCCTCGGCCGTGCTGGCGCCCAAGAGCGGCAGCACCGTGCAGGGCAGCGTGAAGCTGGCGCAGCAGGGCGACAATCGGGTTGCCATGGCTGTGGATATTTCGGGCCTGCCGGCCAACGGTATGTTCGGTTTCCACGTGCACGAGAAGGGCGATTGCTCGTCGGCGGATGGCAATAGCGCCGGCGGCCACTTCAACCCGACAGGCCAGCAGCATGGCGATCCGCGTAGCGGCGCGCACCATGCTGGCGATATCCCGATGCTGCAATCTGATGCCAACGGCAAGGCCGTCGGCTCGATCGTTCTTTCCGGCGTGACGCTGTCGCCTGGGCCCACCAGCCTGGTCGGCCATGCGCTGATCGTCCACGCAGGCAAGGACGACTACATGACCCAGCCCACCGGCAATTCCGGCGGGCGCATCGCCTGCGGCGTGATCGTGGCGAACTGATCGCCCGCACGCGGTACCTGCTCCCGCGCAGGTACCAGCCGCACCATGCGCACGCTTGCCGTGCGCATTTTTATTTGAACGAAGACATTGATGCCGCTGCGCCCCGAACTGACCAACGCTTCCGTTCCACTGCTCGACGAGGTTGAAGTGCTCGACGAGCTGGGCCGCGCACGCAATGTCTACATCCCCGGTGAACGCCCGCTCACCGTCTACCTCGACAAGCGCGAACTGGTCACCCTGATGACGCTGGGCGGCGCGCCTGAAGCGCTCGTACTCGGTTATCTGCGTAACCAGCGCCTGGTCAGCAGCATCGACGACATCGCCTCCATCCAGGTCGACTGGGAAACCGAATCGGCTGCCGTCACCACGCGCGGCGGCATTGCAGACCTGGATGAGAAGACCGCCCGCCGCACCGTGACCACCGGTTGCGGGCAGGGCACCGTGTTCGGCTCGCTGATGGACGAAATCGACGCCATCCATTTGCCCCCCGACGCGCGCATGACGCAGACCACGCTGTACCGGGTGGTCGACACCATCCGCCTGCAGCAGTCGATCTACAAGCAAGCGGGCTCGGTGCATGGCTGCGCGCTGTTCGATGCGCAGGGCGGACTGCTGCACTTCATCGAAGACGTGGGCCGCCACAATGCCGTGGATGCCATTGCCGGCCTCATGTGGCTTGAAGGACTGAGCGGCGGCGACAAGATCTTCTATACCACCGGCCGCCTGACCTCCGAGATGGTCATCAAGGGCGCGCAGATGGGCATTCCGTTTCTGCTGTCGCGCTCAGGCGTCACGCAGATGGGCCACCAGATGGCACAGCGGGTCAACCTGACGCTGTTCGCGCGGTGCACTGGGCGGCACTTTCTGCTCTATACGGGGCGGGATCGTTTTGTGGCCGAGCTGGAGGTGGCCGGCACGGTCGGGCCGCGCGGGGAGCTTCCCCAGCCGGCGGAATCCGGCCGCTGATCTGCCGGCGTTTGTTCGGATAAGGCCCGCGCAAGCCATCGGCCGCTACGGGGTTTTCCGTCACAGGTTTGGGAGTACAATCCGCGTTCCAAACCGGCCCCAGCCGCGGGCCGGCCTGCTGGCGTGACCAAATGGGGACAGTTTTCGCACCGCGAAGCCTGCCCCCATTTGTTCATCCAAGGTATCTGGACGCTCCATGAGCATCAAATCCGACAAGTGGATCCGCCGCATGGCCGAGCAGCACGGCATGATCGAGCCGTTCGAGCCCGGCCAGGTGCGTGAATCCGAAGGGCGCCGCATCGTCTCCTACGGCACGTCGAGCTACGGCTACGACATCCGCTGCGCCGACGAATTCAAGATCTTCACCAACATCAACAGCACCATCGTCGATCCGAAGAACTTCGACGAGAAGTCGTTTGTCGACTTCAAGGGCGATGTGTGCATCATCCCGCCGAACTCGTTCGCGCTGGCCCGCACGATGGAGTATTTCCGCATCCCGCGCACGGTGCTGACGGTGTGTCTAGGCAAGAGCACGTACGCGCGCTGCGGGATCATCGTGAACGTCACGCCGTTCGAGCCCGAATGGGAAGGCTACGTGACGCTGGAGTTCTCCAACACCACGCCGCTGCCCGCCAAGATCTACGCCGGCGAAGGCTGCGCGCAGGTGCTGTTCTTCGAGAGCGACGAGGAATGCGAAACCTCGTACAAGGATCGTGGTGGCAAGTATCAGGGCCAGCACGGTGTGACGCTGCCCAAGACCTAGTTTTTGTAGTCCGTTTCCGCGCGTTCAGGCGTATCCGGAGCGGTGCCTTTAGCTTCATCCATAAGGAACCACGATGAAATTCCGTTTTCCCGTCATCATCATCGACGAGGACTTCCGCTCCGAGAACATCTCCGGGTCGGGCATTCGCGCGCTGGCCCAAGCCATCGAGCAGGAGGGGATGGAGGTGACTGGTCTCACCAGCTATGGTGACCTGACCTCGTTCGCTCAACAGTCGAGCCGCGCCTCCACCTTCATCGTCTCGATCGACGACGATGAATTCATCAACCCGGACAACGACAAGCCGGAACCGGAAGCGGTTGAAAACCTGCGCGCCTTCGTGGCCGAGGTGCGTCGCCGCAACGCCGACATTCCCATCTTCCTGTACGGCGAAACGCGCACCTCGCGCCATCTGCCGAACGACGTGCTGCGCGAGCTGCACGGCTTCATCCACATGTTCGAGGACACGCCCGAGTTCGTGGCCCGACACATCATCCGTGAAGCGCGCAACTATCTGGATTCACTGCCGCCGCCGTTCTTCAAGGCGCTGATCGACTACGCGCAGGACAGCTCGTATTCGTGGCATTGCCCGGGGCACTCGGGCGGCGTGGCGTTCCTGAAGAGCCCGGTGGGACAGGTGTTCCACCAGTTCTTCGGCGAGAACATGCTGCGCGCCGACGTCTGCAACGCTGTGGAAGAACTGGGCCAGTTGCTTGACCACACGGGCCCGGTGGCCGCGTCTGAGCGCAACGCCGCACGCATCTTCGGCTCCGATCACATGTTCTTTGTGACCAACGGCACGTCGACGTCGAACAAGATGGTGTGGCACGCCAACGTGGCGCCCGGCGACATCGTGGTGGTGGACCGCAACTGCCACAAGTCGATCCTGCACGCGATCATGATGACGGGCGCGATCCCTGTGTTCCTGATGCCGACGCGCAACCATTTCGGCATCATCGGCCCGATCCCGAAGAGCGAGTTCGAGCCCGAAACGATCGCCAAGAAGATCGCCGATCACCCGTTCGCCAGCCAGGCCAAGAACAAGAAGCCGCGCATCCTGACCATCACGCAGGGCACGTACGACGGCGTGCTGTACAACGCCGAGATGATCAAGAACATGCTGTCGACCGAAATCGACACGCTGCACTTTGATGAAGCGTGGCTGCCGCACGCGTCGTTCCACCCGTTCTACGAGGACATGCACGCCATTGGTCATGGCCGCCCGCGCAGCAAGGACGCGCTGGTGTTTGCCACGCAGAGCACGCACAAGCTGCTGGCAGGCCTGTCGCAGGCCTCGCAGATCCTTGTGCAGGATTCCGAGACGCGCAAGCTCGATACGTACCGCTTCAATGAGGCGTATCTGATGCACACGTCGACGAGCCCGCAATACTCGATCATCGCTTCATGCGACGTGGCCGCGGCGATGATGGAAGCGCCGGGCGGCACTGCGCTGGTGGAGGAGAGCATTGCCGAAGCGCTGGACTTCCGCCGCGCCATGCGCAAGGTGGAGCACGAATACCTGGGCACGAACGGTGGCAACGGCCGCGGCGACGACTGGTGGTTCAAGGTCTGGGGCCCGAACGACCTGTCCGACGAGGGCATCGAAGACCGCGAAGCATGGATGCTCAAGGCCAACGAGCGCTGGCACGGCTTCGGCAACCTGGCGGAAGACTTCAACCTGCTCGACCCGATCAAGGCCACCATCATCACCCCGGGCCTGGACGTCGACGGCAAGTTCAGCGACTCGGGCATCCCGGCCGCCATCGTGACGCGTTACCTGGCTGAGCACGGCATCATCGTCGAGAAGACCGGTTTGTACTCGTTCTTCATCATGTTCACCATCGGCATCACCAAGGGCCGCTGGAACTCGATGGTGACCGAGCTGCAGCAGTTCAAGGACGACTACGACAACAACCAGCCGCTGTGGCGCGTGTTGCCGGAGTTCGTGCGCCAGTATCCGCAGTACGAGCGCATCGGGCTGCGGGAGCTGTGCGACAGCATCCACAGCGTCTACCAGGCCAACGACGTGGCCCGCGTGACGACGGAGATGTACCTGTCGAACATGGAACCAGCGATGAAGCCGTCGGACGCCTGGGCCAAGATGGCCCACCGTGAAACCGAGCGTGTGGCGATCGACGACCTGGAGGGCCGCATCACCGCTATCCTGCTGACGCCGTATCCTCCGGGCATTCCGCTGCTGATTCCTGGCGAACGCTTCAACAAGACGATCGTGCAGTACCTGCAATTCGCTCGCGAGTTCAACAAGCTGTTCCCGGGCTTCGAGACTGACATTCACGGTCTGGTCGAGGAAGAAGTCGACGGCAAGATGGGGTATTTCGTCGACTGCGTGCGCTGAGGTTCAGCTGCACAAACAAAAACGCCGCGCTGATCTAGTCAGCGCGGCGTTTTTGTTTGGTGCGTGCGGCCGATTATTCAGCCAGCGCCGCGCGCGCAAACGCAATGGCTTGCTTCACCTGCTCCGGCGCCGTTCCGCCAATGTGGTTGCGCGAGGCGACCGAGCCTTCCAGCGTCAGCACGGCGTGCACATCGTCGCTAATGAGATCGGACTTGTCGCCCAGGCCGCAGATGTCACGCAGTTGTGCCACGGACAGGTCTGCCAAATCACAGCGCAGGTCGTCGCACGCGCGCACGGCGTGGGCAACGGCTTCGTGTGCATCGCGGAAGGGCAGGCCGCGCTTGACCAGGTAGTCGGCCAGATCGGTGGCGGTGGCGTAGCCTTGCAGCGCAGCGGCGCGCATGGCGTCGGCCTTGACGGTGATGCCCGGCACCATGTCGGCAAAGATGCGCAGCGTGTCGACCACGGTATCCACGGTGTCGAACAGCGGTTCCTTGTCTTCCTGGTTGTCCTTGTTGTAGGCCAGCGGCTGACCCTTCATCAGCGTGAGCAGGCCGATCAGGTGGCCGTTGACGCGACCGGTCTTGCCGCGCGCGAGTTCCGGCACGTCGGGGTTCTTCTTCTGCGGCATGATCGAGCTGCCGGTGCAGAAGCGGTCGGCAATGTCGATAAAGCCCACGCGCGGGCTCATCCAGAGCACCAGCTCTTCGGAGAAGCGCGAGATGTGCGTCATGACGAGTGCGGCCGCTGCGCAGAATTCGATGGCGAAGTCGCGATCGGACACGGCGTCCAGCGAGTTGCGGCACACGCCATCAAAGCCCAGTTGCTGCGCGACGAATTCACGGTCGATCGGGTAGCTCGTGCCGGCCAGCGCGGCGGCGCCCAGCGGCAGGCGGTTGACGCGCTTGCGGGCGTCCAGCATGCGCTCGGTGTCGCGAGTGAACATCTCGACGTAGGCCAGCAGGTGATGGCCGAACACCACCGGTTGCGCGACCTGCAAGTGCGTGAAGCCCGGGACGATGGTGTTGGTGTGCTGCTCGGCCAAGTCCAGCAGCGCGCTGCGCAGGGCCTTGAGCAGACCGACGATGTTGTCGATCTCGCTGCGCAGCCATAGGCGGATGTCGGTGGCAACCTGGTCGTTGCGCGAGCGGCCCGTGTGCAGGCGCTTGCCGGCGTCGCCCGCCATGGCGGTCAGACGCGCTTCGATGTTCAGGTGCACGTCTTCCAGGTCCAGCTTCCACTCGAACGTGCCGGCCTCGATCTCCTGGCGGATCTGCGCCATGCCCTTTTCGATGGCGGCGCGGTCTGCCTCGGCGATGATGCCCTGCTTGGCGAGCATGGCGGCGTGCGCTAGCGAGCCCTGGATGTCGAACAGTGCGAGGCGCTTGTCGAAGAACACCGATGCGGTATAGCGCTTGACGAGATCGGATACCGGCTCGTTAAAGCGGGCGGACCACGCTTCGGCCTTCTTGGCGAGTTGGGAGGTCATGGGCGGACAGCTGGAGGAGTGCGGCCAGCGAGAAGGGCCAGCCGCAAATTCAGGAAACCGCGATTATATCGCCCGCCGGGCCTTTCAGCCCCCGCGCCGGGGCTGGCTACAACGTGCTGTCGATCAGCGCGCCCTTGAAGACGACGGGCCCGGTCGGCCCCTCCGGGTTGGGCGAGCCGCCACGCGGTTCCACGCTGATGGCCAGCGCCGGCACCTGCCGCAACGGCTGCGCCACCGTCAGCCGCACGGCGCGCTGGTGCCCGATCACCCCAAGTGACTGAGGATGCCCGCCGGGCGGCAGTGCCCAGAGCTGCAAGGCCTGTTCAGTGTTGAGCGGCGTTGCGTCCAGCCGCTTGAGCGATAGCGTGCCGGTGCGCGCATCCCAGGTGACGAGGACGGCCGCTTGTGCCTTCGCATCCTGCAGCACGGCCACGGCGTTGGCGACAGGCGCCTCGCGCAATTGCTGCGCCAGCCGCAGGTTCAGCCCGATCGCCACCGCCGCAATCACCGCGGCGACTGCGGTGGCGCCGCGCCAGAAGCCGGTGCCTTGCCAAAGCCGTTGCCAGAGCGCTTTTCGTGGTGGCGCCGGCTCGCGCCAGCCTAGTTGCACTTCAACGCGGCACAAAATCTCCGGCAGCGGCGCCGTCGCCGGCTGAAGCGCGGGCAGGTCGGCCAGATAGCGTTGCCAGCGTTCGACCGTGGCACGCACGGCGTCGTCGTGGCGAAGGATCTGCTCGAACCGGCGGCGTGCGCCGTCGCGCAATGTGCCGACCGCGTATTCGGCGGCCAGCTTGTCGACGAGATCGGGGTGGCGGCGCGGGTCCATCAGGGTGCTCCGAGGCATTCGCGCAGGCGGTCCAATCCGCGCCGCATCCAGGATTTGACGGTGCCCAGCGGTAGTGACAGCGCTTGTGCCAGCTCGCTGTGCGACAGGTCTCGCAGATAGGCGAGCGACACGACTTCGCGCTGCTTCGGGTCCAGGCGCTTGAGGCATTCGGCCAGCGCGCGGGCTTGCTGGCCGGCCAGCGCGAGGTCGGCGGGACCAGGGGCGTGGTCGGCCAGGACATCGGCGTAGCTGTCATCCAGCGGCACGGATTCCTGCGCGCGCTCGGCATGTTGCCGGCGCAGGCAATCGAGTGCACGGTTGCGCACGATCGTGGTCATCCACGTCATGGGGGCGGCCATGTGGGGGCGGTAATCGCCGGCATGGCGCCAGATGTTGACGAAGCTTTCTTGCAAGACGTCCTCGGCCCAGTCCTTCCTGACCAAGATACGCAGCGCGAGCCCAAACAGTTTCGGTGCACAGCGCGAATATAGCGCGCGCAGGGCGTCGCGGTCGCCCAGGCCGATGCGCTGCAGCAACGCCGCCAGCTCTTCCGCGTCGGCGCTTTGGGGGCGCGCTGCCGCGGCCGCCGTCGGTGGATCGGTGTCTTGCGCGGCGTGGTCGTCGGCGGTGCGCTGGAAGGTGAGCACGTGGGCAGTTTTTTGTGGACGGTTCTGCCCAAAGTGTAGGTAGAAACCGTGGTTGCCGGGGGAATTCACGTGAAAGGTGCTGAGGTATTTGCATCCAGTTGGATGCGCCCTTCGTATAAGTGGTCAGGCGCTGAACAAACGCCCGCGATTCGCATCACGCACCGCACGGATCGCGCTTTTCCCCACATATGCAAGGAGACTGACGATGGACACAACCAAAGAGATGGATCAGTTGGAGAGTGACAGCCCGCGCATCGACGCGCGTCGCCGCGTGCTGCTGCGCGCGCCGGGGCTGATGGCGCTGGGTTCGCTGGCGGCGGTGTCGCTGGGCCAGTCGATGCCTGCCTGGGCGCAGACCCAGTCGGGCAGCGTGAAAGACGACATCAACATCCTGAACGTGGCGCTCGGGCTGGAGTACCAGGCCATCGCCGCCTATCAGGTGGGGGCAGAAAGCGGCTTGTTGCAAAAGCCCGTGCTCGCGACGGCCGTGAAGTTCCAGGGCCACCACAAGGCACACGCGTCGGTGCTGGCGGGCACGGTGTCCAAGCTGGGTGGTACGCCGGTCATGGAAAAGAAGGTGGCGGAATACAACTTCCCGGTCAGCCAGCTCAAGACGCAGGCCGACGTGCTGCGTTTTGCCGCCGGCCTGGAAAAGGGCGCCACTTCGGCCTACTTGGGCGTGCTGCCGAATTTCTACACGCGCGACCTGACCAAGGCCGCCGCCAGCATCCTGGGCGACGAGGCAATGCATTGGGCAGTGCTGCTTTCGGTGTTGGGTGAAGACCCGGTGCCGGTGGCATTCATCAGCTGAAGGGTTTGTTGGGCCGCCACGCCGGCCGCTCGTTTACGGTGTGGCGGTTTTTTTGTGCGCGTCGAACGCTTCGACGATGCAATCGAGCAAGGCCCGCACGCGTGCGGTCTTGTGCAGATCGGCGTGCGTGACGAGCCAGACGTCCTGCATGCTCCGGCGGTTTGGCAGCACGCGCACCAGTTGTGGATACGCTTGCGCGCGGCGGCAAACCAGTTCGGTGATCCCAATGCCTGCGGCCACCGCCTCGAACAGCGCCAGCGCCGAGTTGCTCTGCAAGACGACGCGCCCGCGCGTAATGGGCTCTCCGCAAAGGTCTTCCCACATCCACGGCACTTCGTTGCGCGGATAAAGCACCAGGTCGTGCCCCGCAAAGGCCGTCCCTTCCTCCGGCTCGCCGCGGGCCGCAACGTAGCTGCGGCTCGCATAGATGCCGGTTTCCATTTGTCCGATGCGCCGCGCGATGAGGTCCGGCGAATCCGGCCGCAGCGTGCGCACGGCCACATCGGCTTCGCGCTTGGTCAGGTTGGCAATGCTCTTGGACGCTATGCAGACGACGTCGATGCCAGGATGCCGGTGCCGCAGCGTCGCAATAGCCGGCAACACAAAGGTGGCCGCCATGGTGTCGGTCGTGGCCAGGCGTATCGTGCCGGCGAGTTGCTCGTCGATGCCGGCCACGCGGCGCTCGATGGTGTGTGCCGCCTGCTCCATCGCTTCGGCCGGGCCGATCAGCGCTTCGCCGGCAGGTGTGAGCACCAGTGCGGTCGACGTGCGCAGGAAGAGCTTGGCCGATAGCTCGTCTTCCAGCGCGGCGATGCGGCGGCCCACCGTGGCCTGATCCACGCCCAGGCGCTGTGCCGCACCGCGCAGCGTGCAGGTGCGCGCCACGGCCAGGAAGAAGCGTCCGTTGTCCCAGTTCACATCGGGCTCCGAATATTTGTAGATGAGTGATGCAAATTTGCAGCGTTGCAATGCAAAAACGCTGCTTTTTTGCATGCGTTCTCCAGCCTACACTTGGCTGCATGAAATTGCCAAACGGTTCCGCCATGTCTTCATGCCACGCCAATACCTTGGGCGCCGGTCCCCGAGCTGACTTGCAACCCGATCTCAGCCGGTGGCGCCGCAACGCCACGCTGGGCATTCTCACGTCGGGTGTGTTCATGGCGGTGCTCGATACGACCGTGGTCAACGTGGCGCTCATCGCTATGCGCGACAGCCTGCACAGCAGCGTCGCAGAACTCGCCTGGATTGTTGACGCTTACACGCTGGCCTTTGCCGCTTTCATCCTCACAGGCGGTTTGCTGAGCGACCGCATTGGCGCTCGCACCGTGTTCATGGCGGGGATGGCGGTGTTCATCGTGGCCTCCGCCGGCTGTGGGCTGGCGCCTTCAGTGACCACGCTGATTGCCGCGCGCATCCTGCAGGGCGTGGGCGCGGCGATGTTTCTGCCGAGTTCGCTATCGCTCATTCGCAGCACGTTTGAAGACCCCCGTGAGCGGGCCTGGGCCATTGGCCTGTGGGGTGCAATCGTCGCGACAGCCGCGGCCGTGGGCCCTGCGCTGGGTGGCGTCCTGGTTGACACATATGGCTGGCGCAGTGCCTTCCTGATCAACGTGCCGCTGGGCGTGGTCGGCATGCTGGGCACGTGGGTCATCGTGCGTCACGTGCAGCCTGCACGCGCCAAGCCGTTCGACTGGGCGGGGCAGGTGACGAGCGCGGTGATGCTCGCAGCGCTGTGTTTTGCCGCGATTGAATGGCCGGTGCGCGGCGCGCAATCGCCGTGGGTGTGGGGTACCGCGCTGTTGACGGTGGTGGCCGGGGTGCTGTTCGTCTTGGCCGAACGCCGGGCGCGGGCACCGCTGGTGCCGCTGGCCTGGCTGGGGCATCGCACGCTGGGCGCGGTCAACGGCGTGGGGTTTCTGCTGAACTTCGGCTATTACGGCGCGTTGTTCGTGCTAAGCCTGCATTTACAAAATGTCGAACAGCTGAGCGCACGCCAGACCGGCCTGGTCATGCTGCCAATGGCGGTGAGCCTGTCGGCGGGCAACATCTTCGCGGGCAAGCTGATGGCACATTTTTCTACGCCGACGATGATGCTGAGTGGTCTCTTGATCGGCGCTGCGGGTTTGCTGGCAACGTCGGCTGCGCTGACGGGCCATGTGCACATCTGGGTGGTCAGTGCAACGATGATGGCTTACGGCGGCGGTACCGCGCTGGCGATTGCGCCCATGACGTCGACCATCCTGTCTGCGGCACCGGGCGAATTGGCCGGCACGGCGTCGGGCTTGCTCAACGCCGCCCGGCAGACGGGCAGTTTGCTGGGCGTCGCAGCGGCGGGCGCGGTCGTTACGGTGGTGCCCGGTCTGGCGCATGCCTCGCCGCTGGTGTTTGGCCTGATGACGCTGTCGTACGCCGGCGCGATGGCGATGGCGTGGATCAGCCGTCGCCCGGCCGCCACCGCGCTGGTTGCCTGATCAGCCGCTATTGCGAAGGCCTGCAGCAATCCCGTTGATCGACAGATGGATGCCGCGTCGCACGCGCGCATCGTCACTGCCGGCCTTGCCCGAGCGGAAGCGCTTGAGCAGTTCGACCTGCAGGTGATTCAGCGGGTCGAGATACGGGAAGCGGTTCTTGATGGAACGCGCCAGCAGCGGGTTGTCGGCCAAGCGCTCCGACTGCCCCGTGATGGCGGCCAGCATCTGCTCGGTCAATGTGAACTCCGCCGAGATGCGCGAGAACACCGCGTTACGCAGTTTGCGGTCGTCGCAGAGCTGCGCGTAGCGCGAGGCCACGTTCAGATCGGCCTTGGACAGCACCATGTCCATGTTCGAGAGCAAGTTCGCAAAGAACGGCCATTGCTTGTGCATGCGCTTGAGCGTGGCCAGGCGCGCGGCGCGGGCCTTGGCGTTGCCCGCATCGTCGAGCCAGCGCTGCACCGCGCTGCCGAAGCCGAACCAGCCCGGCAGCAGCAGACGGCATTGGCCCCACGAGAAGCCCCACGGAATCGCGCGCAGGTCTTCAATGCGGCGGTGTTTCTTATCCATCAGCTTGCGCGAGGCCGGGCGTGAACCCAGGTTCAGATCGGCAATCTCGGTGATCGGCGTGGTGGCGAAGAAGTAATCCTTGAAGCCCGGGGTTTCGTAGACGAGATTGCGGTACGCGGCAAAGGCGTTGTCCGACAGCGCCTGCATGGCGGCTTCGAAATCTTCCAGGCCCTTCGGACGGTTGCGCGTGGGCAGCAGCGTCGCTTCCAGCGTGGCGGCGACGATGGTTTCCAGATTGCGCCGGCCGATCTCGGGGTTGGCGAACTTGCTGGAGATGATTTCGCCCTGCTCGGTCAGGCGGATCTGCCCGTTCACCGTGCCCGGCGGCTGCGACAGGATGGCCTGATAGGTCGGGCCGCCGCCTCGGCCCACCGTGCCGCCGCGGCCGTGGAAGAGGCGCAGGCGCACGCCCTTGCGCTCGAACAGCTCCACCAGCGCCAACTCGGCCTTGTACAGCTCCCAGTTGGAGGTGAGGAAACCGCCGTCCTTGTTGGAATCCGAATAGCCGAGCATCACTTCCTGCTCGTTGCCCTGCGCTGCGAGCACGGCATCGAAGCCGGGCAGGGCAAGCAGGTCGCCCATGATCTCGGGGGCGTTGCGCAAGTCCTCAATGGTTTCGAACAGCGGGATCACCATGACGTCCAGCGCGGCGCTGCCGCTGCCATTGGCGCCCGTGCGGAACATGCCGGCTTCCTTCTGCAGCAGCATCACTTCCAGCAGGTCGGACAGCGTCTCGGTGTGCGAAATGATGTAGTTGCGCACGATGCGGTTGCCGTAGCGGGCACGCACCTCACGCGCGGCGCGGAAGATGTCGATCTCCGACGTGGTCTGCTCGCTGTATGCGTGGAACGGCAGCGTCAGCACGCGCGGTTGTTGCAACTCGCGCAGCAGCAGCGTGCGCTTGTCGGCCTCGGACATCGCGGCGTACGCCCCTTCCACGCCCGCTACATTCAGCAGCTCGGCGACGGTCGCTTCGTGCACGTCCGACACCTGCCGCAGGTCGATCGATGACAGGTGGAAGCCGAACACATCAATTGCGCGCGCCAGCGATGCCAGCCGCGCGTCGGCCAGCACCTCGCCGTGGTGCGCCGCCAGCGAATCGATCACGATCTGGATATCGGCGCGCAGTTCTTCTGCGTTGCTGTAAGCCGGAGCGGGCCCGACGGCGTGGCGGCCGGCGTCTTCACCGGTCAGCTCGCGGCAGGTGGCAGCCAAGCGTGCATACACGCCAATCAGCGCACGGCGGTACGGCTCGTCCACGCGGTGTTCGGAGTGGTCGGGTGAGCGCTCGGCCAGCGCTTGCAGCTCGGCACTCACATCCACCAGCGACGTCGACATCGACAGTTCCGCACCCAGCGCGTGGATCTCTTCCAGGTACCACGCGAGGATCACGCTCGCCTGCTTCCGTGCAGCGTCGAGCAACGTCGTCGCGGTGACGAACGGGTTGCCGTCACGGTCGCCGCCGATCCAGGAGCCCATCTGGAAAAAGGGTGGCAACGGTGCCGATTCGCCGCGTGCGCCGCGACGCGGGAAGACCGTCGCGATGTCTTCTTCAAGCTCGCGGTACAGCGCGGGAATTTCGCGCAGGAAGGTGGTTTTGTAATACGACAGCGCGTTCTCGATCTCGTCCGCCACCATCAGACGCGTGGTGCGCAGCATGCGCGTTTGCCACAGCTTGGTGACATGGGCACGCAGCAGCGCAGTGTTGCGCTCGCGCTCGCGCGTGGTGAGCGGCGCGTCGCGCTCGGCCAGCAGGCGGGCGATTTCACGTTGTGCGTCGAGCGTGCTCTTGCGCTGCACCTCGGTCGGGTGGGCGGTCAGCACCGGCACGATCAGCGCGGTTTCGAAGAATCGGCGCAGCACGTCGCCCGACATGCCTTCATCGGCGGCCGACAGCAGCGCGCGCATCAGGCTGCCCGGCTGCGGCGGCGATCCGGCCAGCGCATGCACGCGGCGGCGGCGATTGTGGTGCTGGTCTTCAGCGATGTTCGCCAGGTGCGAGAAATAGCTGAAGGCGCGCACCACCGACGTGGTTTGGTCGCGCGAGAGGGTTTTCAGCAGCCGGTCGAGATCCTGCTCGGCCTGGCGGTCGCCGTCGCGGCGGAAGCGCACGGCGGTCTGGCGGATGGTCTCGACCGTTTCGAAGACGGTGCCGCCTTCCTGGTCACGCAGCACGTCGCCCAGCAGGCGCCCGAGGAAGCGGATGTCTTCCTTCAGCGGCTGATCCTTGGCCGCGGCGCTGCCCGACGAGCGTCGGGAAGTGGGGCCGAGTGATGCGCCGTTGGCTTCGTCCGCCCCATTGGCCTTGACCACCGGTTTGGCGGCGGGCTTGGCAGTCTTGACTGCTTTCGAGGTCTTGCTGGTCTTGGCGGGGGCGGCTGAAGCCTTGCGGGCGGGGGTCGCGCGCGAGGAAGCGCGGCGCGCGGCGGGCTGCGTCATGGTGTCTCCTAGATTGGGTAGGTAAGGTGCCTGAACGGCCCTCTTTTCTGCATCACTTCAACGTGATAGCCGGACTGTCGCGAAAATGCTGCGTGCTACCATTGCCGCATGCCTTCCAACGCCCGCCCGACCTCCCGTCAATCCCAGCTTGCAACGACTCCTGCAGCCCAGGCGCCGACCAAGCTGGTCATTGCCTCGCGCGAAAGCCGGCTTGCCCTCTGGCAGGCCGAACACGTGCGTGCTGCATTGCAAAAATACTATCCCGCGTGCGACGTGTCCATCCTTGGAATGACCACGCGCGGCGACCAGATTCTCGACCGCTCCCTCGCAAAGGTGGGGGGCAAAGGTTTGTTCGTAAAGGAGCTGGAAGTCGCGCTGGCCGAGGGGCGCGCCGATCTCGCCGTGCATTCGCTCAAGGATGTGCCGATGGAATTGCCGGAAGGCTTTGCGCTTTCGGCCATCCTCGAACGCGAAGATCCGCGCGACGCCTTTGTTTCCAACGACTACGCCGATTTGGCCTCGCTGCCGGCCGGCGCCATCGTGGGCACGTCCAGCCTGCGCCGCGAGGCTTCGCTGCGGGCGCGCTTCCCGCATCTGGTCATCCAGCCGCTGCGGGGCAACCTCGATACGCGCCTCGGCAAGCTCGATCGTGGCGACTACGCCGCCATCATCCTGGCTGCTGCCGGGCTTAAACGCCTTGGCCTGGCTGATCGTATCCGCTCGACCATCACGCCGGAAGAATCGCTGCCGGCAGCAGGGCAGGGTGCGCTCGGCATCGAGATTCGCGCCGATCGTGCAGACGTACGAGCGTGTCTCGCGCCGCTGCACGATGACCCCACCGCGCTGGCCGTGACGGCTGAACGCGCCGTTTCGCGCATCCTCGGCGGTTCCTGCCAGGTGCCACTGGCTTCGTTTGCGCAGTGGTCGGATACCGGCACGCTGCGCCTGCGCGCCTTTGTCGCTTCGCAGGACGGCACCCGCAAACTTGCCGCAGATGGCGAGGCCACGCCATCCACGCTGGCCGAAGCCGACGCACTGGGCGTGCACGTCGCCCAGCAGATGCTGACTGGCGGCGCACGCGACATCCTTGCCATGCTGGGCGCCGACGCCCCACCCGCTACCTAACTCCCACGGCTCGCCATGGACGACCACTTGCCACCGCGCTTGTCACCATCGTCGCCCGCATCCAGCACGCCGCCTGCTCAACCGGCAACCCCGCCCGTGGTGGTGGTTACGCGTCCGCGCGCGCAGGCGCCCATGCTGGTGGCGGCGCTTGAGCGCCACGGCCTGCGCACGCACCAGTTTCCGCTGCTCGACATTGCGCCGACGCCCAATCTCGACGACTTGCGCGCCGCGTTGGGCGATCCTTCGCGCTATGTGCTGGTCGTGTTCGTCAGCCCTAACGCCGTGCAGCAGGCGTTTGCCGCCATGCCGGAAGGCTTCCGCTGGCCGCAGGAAGTGCCTGTAGCGGTGGTGGGCCCCGCGAGCGCACTGGCGCTCGCCCAGCACGGCGTTGCGCCGCCCGCGCACCGTGTGATCCAGCCTGACACGCATGCCGACGACGCTCGCCAGGATTCCGAAGCGCTGTACGCGAGGCTGGATGTGCCGTCGTTGAGCGGTCGTGAAGTTCTGATCGTGCGCGGCAATGGCGGCCGCGAATGGCTGGCCGATCAACTGCGCGAAGCCGGCGCATCGGTCCGTACGGTGGAGGCGTATCGCCGCAGCGTCCCGGTGCCCGATGCTGCGGCGTGGCTCGCGTTGCGTGCCGTGCTTCCGGCCCGCCATGCCTGGACGCTCACCAGTTCGGAAGCTGTCCGCAATCTCGATGAGCTGGCTCGCGCGAATCTTTCGCCGGCCGATCTCGACACGCTGCATGGCGCGCCGTGCTTTGCTTCGCACGCCCGCATCGTCGAACAGGCCAAATCGCTGGGCTTTCGCGACGTGACGCTGACCGGCGCCGGCGACGACCGGCTGCTCGCCAGCGTGCTCGCCTGGGCCGGGCCGGTATCGGCGTCCGAGCATGCCCCGGCAGCGGTGTCGGCTGAATCAAAATCGTCTACTTCTTCTTCGACTGTGACGCAGACTCCCGTTCCCTTGGCGGCTCCCGCTTCTGCCCCCGCTTCGACACCAGCGCCCGCATCCGCGGCAACCAAGCCGAGCCCGGCCCCTGCGCCTGCTGCTCCGCCGGCTGCGTTTGCGCCCACCATGACGGTCAACCAAGCGCAACGCCGTGGCGGTTGGGTGATCTGGGTGGTGCTGGTTGCGGTCGTGGCAGCGGTGGCCGCGCTGCAGGTGCGCAATGAGCGCCTCGCACGCGAGATCCGTCAGCATGCCCAGACAAATGAAGCGCTGGCGCAGGAGATGCGCGTGCTGTCCCGTGCAGACCGGGATTCGGTTTCCCAACTGCAACAGAAATTCGGGGCGCTGGACGCCCGCACCGCTGAAACGCGCGATCGCCAAGCCGCGCTGGAGCAGGCCAACCAAGACCTTCTGCGCAACCGTGATGACTGGCAGCGCGCCGAGATTCAGCGCTCGCTGGAGGTCACGGCCGAGCAATTGCAACTGACCGGTAATGTCGCCGGTGCGCTGGCTGCGCTGCAAACGGTCGATGCACGCCTGGCCACGCTCGACAAGCCGCAGTTCAACGCCGTGCGCCGGGCCGTATCGCGCGACATGGCCAAGCTCAAGGCGATGCCGTCGTTTGATCTGGCGGGTGCGACGCTGCGGCTGGATGACGCAATCAACGCTGTCGACACGCTGCCGCTCATCTCGTCGGCCCAGCCGCTGGAGGCGGAACAGGCTGCACAGGCGCCGCATGCGGCCGCGAAACCCACGAAGAATGCCAAGGCGCACGCTGCGGCCGCGTCGGCGCCGGTTGCGGCGACGCCGCCAAACGCCGGATGGTCGGTGGGTGTGCGCGCCTGGTGGGCCCGCCTGTGGAACGACGTTCGCGACGAGCTCGGCCAGATCGTACAGGTGCGCCGCGTCGATCAGACCGAAGCGCTGCTGCTATCTTCCGACCAAGCGTGGTTCCTGCGCGAAAACCTCAAGCTGCGCTTGATGAATGCGCGCCTGGCATTGCTCTCGCGCAATGACGCTGTGTTCCGTGCCGACCTGGGGCGCGCCGATACGCTGCTCGCACGCTACTTCGATACGCAGTCTTCGCGCGTGACCACGGTGCAGAATCAACTGTCTCAGGTGCGCGCGACGGCCGGCACGCTGCAGGTGCCGACGCTGGCTGACAGCCTTGCCGCCGTGCGCGGTTCGGGCAAGGAGTGAGCATGCGCTGGGTATTCTGGGTCGCGCTCCTGTTTGCCGCCGCCGTTGGGCTGGCGCTGTTCACTGAACTTAACCTGAGCAACGTCGTGCTGTTCTACCCGCCGTACCGGGTCGAGATGTCGCTCAATTTCGTGCTGGCTGCGCTGCTGGCGACGTTCGTGGTGCTGCATCTTGTGATGCGCCTTTTCCACCACGTGGCCGGCATGCCGGCGCGTGCTGCGGCGTATCGCGAGCGCAACCGCATCCTGAAGGCATCGGCCGCGTTGCGCGAAGCGATGGAAAGCCTGTTTGCCGGCCGCTTCGGCCATGCGGAACGCCAGGCGCGCGAAGCCCAGGCCTGGGAGCCGCAGCGTGAGACGGCCGCGCTGATCGGCGCCCGTGCCGCACACCGCATGCAGGAAACCGAGCGCCGCGACGCCTGGATGGCCGAAGTGTCTTCGCCCGATCGTGAGCAGGCGAAACTCGTGTCGATGGCCGAGTTGCTGGTCGACGCCCGCGATGCGGAAGGTGCGCTGGAGAAGATCGCGCAGCTGCAATCGCAGGGCTCGCGGCAGATTCAGGCGCAACGCATTGCCCTGCGTGCGCATCAGCATCTGAAGAACTGGAGCGAGGTGTTGCGCCTCACGCGCGCCCTGGAAAAGCGCAACGCCATCCATTCTGTGCTGGCCGCGCGTCTTAAGCAGATGGCGTGTGAAACGCTGCTGGCCGAGCGCCGCCACGATGCCGATGCGCTGAACAGCTTCTGGCGCGAGCTGACCACGGAAGAACGCCGCTCGCCGCGCATTGCCTCGCAGGCAGCGCTGTATTTCGCACAGCTTGGCCGCACCGATGACGCCAAGCGCATCGTTGAAGATGGCCTGAAGACGCATTGGGATAGCCGCCTGATCCGCCGCTACGCCGATTGCGCAGTGCCGGGCAAGGCGCTGCCGCTGATCCAGCAGGCCGAGAAATGGCTCGCCCAGCATCCGGTGGATGCCGACCTGTTCTACACGCTCGGCATGCTGTGCTTCAAGGAGCAGCTCTGGGGCAAGGCGCAGTCGAACCTGGAGTCGGCATTGAAGTACGCCGATGCCGATCACTCCGGCAACCTCCGCGCCCATGCGCATCTGGCGCTTGCACAGATGTTCGAGCAGACGGAGCGCATGGAAGACGCGCAGCGCCACTACCGGCAAAGCGCATTGCTTGCCGTGAAATGAAAAAGGCCGGGATGATCCCGGCCTTTTTTCTTGGCGGTGACGGCACCTATTTGTTCACCATCCGTGCCGGCACGGAAAGCGTGAGGATCGCACCCAGCACCATCGACGCGGCCAGCATGTACATGCCCGAATCGGTGCTCTGCGTGGCGTCTTTCAGCCAGCCGACGGCGTAGGGGCTCAGGAAGCCCGCGAGGTTGCCCAGCGAATTGATGAGCGCAATGCCAGCGGCGGCGCCAGTGCCGGCCAGGAATGCAGTCGGCAGGCTCCAGAACAGCGGCAACGTGGTCAGGATGCCCATGGTGCCGAGCGTGAGGGCGGCCATGGCCAGCGTGGTGTCGGTGTGCCACACGGCCGACAGGACAAGCCCGACCGCGCCCACCACCGCGGGAATCGCGATGTGCCAGCGGCGCTCGCGCAGACGGTCTGCGCTGCGGGCCACCAGGACCATGGCGACGACTGCCGCGCCGTACGGGATCGCCGTCAGCAAGCCTACCGAGAACGGATCGGCCACACCGGTCTGCTTGATCAGGGTCGGCAGCCAGAAGCTCACGCCATACAGGCCCATCACGAAGGTGAAGTAGATCAGGCTCATCAGCCACACGCGCGGGCTGGCCATGACGGTGCGGATGGGCGGGTCCTCCTTCTCGGCGTCTTCCGCGGCGATGTTGCGGGCGAGAAGCGCCTTCTCTTCTTCGGTCAGCCACTTCGCGTGGCTGATGCGGTCGTCCAGATAAGCCAGCACGAAGATGCCGACGATGATCGACGGAATGCCTTCGATCAGGAACATCCACTGCCAACCGGCCAGGCCATAGACGCCGGCAAATGCCTTCATCGCCCAACCCGAGATGGGGCCGCCGATCACGCCCGACAGCGCAATCGCCGTCATGAAAAAGGTGGTGGTGCGCCCGCGCCGCTGCGCCGGATACCAGTACGTGAGGTACAGGATGATGCCCGGGAAGAAGCCGGCCTCTGCCAGGCCCAGCAGAAAGCGCATCACGTAGAACATGGCCGGCGTGGTCACGAACATCATGGCCGCCGAGATGATGCCCCACGAGATCATGATCCGCGCGATCCAGATGCGCGCGCCCACGCGGTGCAGGATCACATTGCTCGGCACTTCAAAAAGGAAGTAGCCGATGAAAAAGATGCCGGCGCCAAGGCCGTAGATGGTCTCGCTGAACTTGAGATCGTTGAGCATCTGCAGCTTGGCAAAGCCCACGTTGACGCGATCGAGATACGCGACCACGTAACACAGCAGCAGGAACGGAACGAGACGCCACGTCACCTTGCGGTAAGTAGCTTCTTCAAATGCGCTTGTGGACTGTGGCGGCAGCGTGCCTGCGCCGCCAACCGGTGAGGTGGGAGGGGTGGTGATGGCCATCGGGTCTCCAGAGTTATTGTGAGTTCAGGCCGAGTGCTCCTCGTTACCTACCTCGGCCTGGAAAACCGCCACAGCATTCTGCGCTTCTCGGGCGAATGCGCCAAGACGCCCGCCGGCAGGGTTTATACGCAGCGCCCGCCGTCCACTTCCAAACACGTGCCGGTAATGAACTCCGCTTCGTCCGACGCCAGATACAGGCATGCGTTGGCCACATCCTGCGGCGTGGAGAGCCGCCCCATCGGGATCGTCGCCAGGAAGCGCGCGCGGTTCTCGGGGGTGTCAGGTACGCCCATGAACTGCTCGATGAGGCCCGTGGCGCCCATCACCGGGTTCACGCAGTTCACGCGGATCTTGTCGGGGCCCAGTTCGGCCGCCATTGCCTTGCTGGCCGTGATGACGGCGCCCTTGCTGGCGTTGTACCAGACGAGGCCCGGCCGCGGCCGGATGCCTGCGGTGGACGCCACATTGACGAACACGCCGCCGCCGCGCTCCCGGAAGTGCGGGACGATGTGATGCGCCGTCCAGTAAATGCTCTTCACGTTGACGGCCATCACGCGGTCGAACTCGTCCTCGGTGATCTGCAGCAGCGGCTTGTTCTTGTGCGTGGTGCCGGCGTTGTTCACGACGATGTGCAGATCGCCGTAGCGCGCCAGCGTGGCGCCCAACAACTTGGCGACGGAGTCCCCATTCGACACGTCGGCGTGCACGAAATGCGCATCGCCGCCGGCCACGCGAATGGCGCTGGCCACGCGTTCGCCGGCCTCCGCATTCAAGTCATTGACGACGACGCGCGCGCCTTCGCGGGCAAAGGTATTGGCGATGCCTTCTCCAAAACCCGAACCCGCGCCCGTGACGATGGCAATTTTGCCGGCAAGCCGCATGGTGTCTCCTCGTGTCGTGGGTGGATGTTGCGTTGTGCCTTAACCGTGACGGATGGCGATGGTCTTGAGCGTGGTGAAGCCGTAGAGCGCTTCAAAGCCTTTTTCACGCCCGTGGCCCGATTGGCCCGTCCCACCGAAGGGCAGTTCAACACCGCCGCCCGCGCCGTAATTGTTGATGAAGACCTGGCCGGCCTTGAGCTTGCGCGCGAGACGCATCTGGCGGCCACCGTCGTTCGTCCACACGCCGGCCACCAGGCCGTACGGTGTGCCGTTGGCCAAGGCCAGCGCCTCGGCTTCGGTATCGAATGGCATGGCGGCCAGCAGCGGGCCGAACACTTCCTGCTGTGCGAGGCGATGCGTGTGCGGCACGTCACGCAACAGCATCGGTGCCTGGTAGTAGCCGGTCTCGGGCGCCTCGGGCACCACCTGGCCCTGCGCCATCACCGGAATGTTGGCGTGCTGCGCATCTGAGACGAAATCCCATACGCGCTGCTGCTGCTTGGGGTTGATGAGCGGGCCGCAATCCAGATCCAGCGACGAGGGGCCGACCCGGATGGATTCGAACACCGTGGCCAGCCGGTCCAGCATCGCCTCGTACACGCTGCGCTCGATCAGTACGCGGCTGCCGGCGGAGCACGTCTGTCCGGCGTTCTGGATGATGCCGTTCACCACGGACGGAATGGCCGCTTCCAGATCGGCATCGGCAAACACGATCTGCGGAGATTTGCCGCCCAGTTCCAGCGTCACGGGCACATGGTTTTCCGCGGCCGCTCGCACGATGGCCTTGCCCGTTTCCGGTGACCCGGTGAACGACACATGATTGATCCCGGGATGCGCCGCCAGTGCGGCACCCGCTTCGTGGCCATAGCCGGTCACGATGTTGAGTGCGCCATCAGGCAGGCCCGCCTCGGCGGCCAGTTCGGCCACGCGCAGGACAGACAGGCACGCGTCTTCCGCCGGCTTGACCACGCACGCGTTGCCCGCTGCCAATGCAGCCCCCACGCTGCGCCCGAAGATCTGCATCGGGTAGTTCCACGGGATGATGTGCGCAGTCACGCCATGCGGCTCGCGCACGGTCAGCACGGTGGTGTCGGCCGGGTAGGGGATGGTCTGCCCGTGCAGCTTGTCGGCCGCACCAGCGTAGAACTCGAAGTAGCGGGCCACGGCGCGGGCGTCGGCGCGCGCCTGACGCATGGGCTTGCCGGTGTCGCGGGCTTCCAGGCGGGCGAGCTCTTCTTCGTGATCGGCCAGGCGCAGGGCCACACGCATCAGCACACGGCCGCGCTCGGCTGGCGGCAACTGTCCCCAGACGCCCTCGAACGCACGCCGGGCTGCGTGCACGGCCACGCTGATGTCGGTGGCGTTGCCGCGCGCAATCTCGGCAAAGGATTGGCCGTCGGACGGATCGAACACCTTGATGCGCATCCCCGAATCGGGCGACATCAGACGGTTGGCGATGAAGTGCTGGGCATGCATGGGGGGGTCCTGCAAAAGATCGGCAACGCGCGATTTTCGCACGGCTGCGGGGCGGGTAGAGCAAGCGGCCTGGTATGAGGGGCTATAATGCCCGCCGACAGTTTTTCACGCTTCTTTCTAACCATTTGCGTCGCGTTTTTACGCACTTCGCGCATTCCGGAGCATTTCCATGAGCTTCAACAACGTCTCGCCGGGCAAGGACATCCCCAACGACTTCAACGTCATCATCGAGATCCCGGCGCAGAGCGACCCGGTCAAGTACGAAGCCGACAAGGAAACCGGGCTGCTGTTCGTGGACCGCTTCGTTGGCACCGGCATGCGCTATCCGGCCAACTACGGCTTCATCCCGCAGACGCTCTCGGGCGACGGTGACCCGGTCGACGTGCTGGTCGTCACGCCGTTCCCGCTCATCCACGGCTGCGTGGTGCGCTGCCGTGCTCTGGGCATGCTGAAGATGACGGACGAATCCGGCGTGGATGCCAAGCTGGTTGCCGTGCCTGTCAACAAGCTGAGCCCGGCCACGGCTCATATGACCGACCTGTCGGACATCGGCCAGAACCTGCTGGATCAGATCAAGCACTTCTTCGAGCACTACAAGGCGCTGGAAGCCGGCAAGTGGGTCAAGGTCGAAGGCTGGGGCGGCATTGAAGAAGCCCACAAGGAAATCGCCGACGGCGTTGCCAACTATAAGAAGTAAGCAATTTCAGGATTTTGCCGTACGGCATGTCTGACAAATCCCGGCCTCCGGATGGAGCGCCGGGATTTTTTCTTTGCGGACAGGTCATCAGCGTCATGCGCGCGGATTTGTCGACACGCGTCAGAACGCCATCTGCTCTGTTGTATGCGTTTTATGATGTTTTTCATGAATTCCGCATACTTACCGCCCGGTAGTTCTGCTACACAGAGATTTAAGAAACGCTCATTTGCCCACCGGAAACGACCCCTCTAGACTCCCCGTCAAGTTTGACTCCACCCCTTGGTACTGCGATGTTGAACAAGACCGTTGTCGTTCCCGTGCTTTCCGCTGTGGCCATGGCTGCATTCACCGTGTGGGCGCTGCTGGTGGGGCCGCCGGACGCAGCTCACGCTGGCGAGCGTGCCGTCGCATCGACCGCCATGGCCGTCGATTCGAGCGCCGCACACTGCGTGATCGCCCAGCAGAAGCCTCCCGCGCACTAAGCTTCACCCCCGCGTCCGCCGGTCGTGCGGACGCTGTCTTTCCCGCCTCCGCTGCTTCCCCCTGCTAATCCGATTCGGGTCGTTGCCTGAACGGCGAGCGCTCTGTCAGTTCGTCGAGATACGCTTCCATGCCGGCCGTTTCCCGATCGAGAAACCTGCCTACCGCATCGGCAAATGCCGGGTGCGCGAGCCAGTGTGCCGACAGCGTCGCAACGGGCTCGAAGCCGCGGGCCATCTTGTGTTCGCCTTGCGCGCCGCCTTCGAACGTGCGGATGCCCTGCGTGATGCAGTACGTCAGCGGCTGGTAATACGCCGTCTCAAAGTGCAGGCATGGATGATGCTCGATCGCGCCCCAGTATCGGCCGTACATCACGGACGCTTCAGGCCGCGTGTCGATGACCAGCAGCGCGCTGGCGATGTCGTTGCCCTCGCGCGAGGCGATCACCAGCAGCAGGTTTTCCGGCATCGTCTGGCCGATCTGGCGGAAGAACTCCAGGTTCAGATACGGCGACGAATGATGCTCGCGGTAGGTGGTGCGATAGCAGCGGTGGAAGAAGCGCCAGTCCGCGTCCGTCGCCGCTGCGCCGCGCACGTGGCGGAAGGTGATGCCAGCGTCGTGCACGCGGCGGCGCTCGGCGCGGATATTCTTGCGCTTCTTCTGTTCCAGCGCGGCCAGAAAGTCGTCGAAGCTGGCAAAGCCCGGATTGCACCAGTGGAATTGCACCCCTTGCCGCAGCAGCATGCCGGCCGCACGCATTTGTTCGGCCTCGCCGGCGGTGGGAAAGAGCACATGCAGCGAGGACAACTCGCTCTGCCGCGCAACCGCCAGCAACGTGTCGACAAGTGCTGCGCGCGAAACGGCATCCCGCGCCAGCAACCGCGAGCCCTGCACCGGCGTAAAAGGGATAGCCGACAGCCATTTCGGGTAGTACTCGAGCCCGTGCTGGGCGTACGCATTGGCCCATGCCCAGTCGAAGACGTACTCGCCATAGGAGTGGCCCTTCACATACAGCGGTACGGCCGCAGCGAGCACTTCGCCATCGGGGCCGTCTTCCCACAGCGTCAGGTATTGCGGCGTCCAGCCGGTGTCGGGCGATGCGCTGCCGCTCTCATGCAGGGCGTGCAGGAAATCGAAGCGTAGGAAGGGCGTCGCCTCGGGCTGCAGGGCGAGCAGGGCGTCCCACGCCTCGCGGCCGATGTCGCGCAGATCGGTCACAAGTCGCGTGCGATAATCGGCCAATTCGTGTCGCGAACCAGCGCGCGCTTGGGGCTCGGGAACAAGGGGGCGAGAGGTCATGCCGCCGATTCTAATTCCAGCTTCGGATGCCGCGCTTGCAATCCACATTGCCCCCATGACCGTCTCTGTCGCTCTCGCCCAGATCAACTGCACCGTCGGCGATTTCGCCGGCAATGCTGCCCGCATCGTCGCCGCCGCGCGCGAAGCGCACCAGGCTGGTGCGCGCATTCTGCTTACGCCGGAACTGTCGCTCACCGGCTATCCGCCCGAAGATCTGTTGCTGCGCCCGGCCTTTATTGATGCCAGCGCGCGCGCGCTCGACGCGCTTATTGCCGAGCTGGCGGCCTTCCCGGGTTTGCACGTCCTGATCGGGCACCCGCAACTCTCGCTGGAAGCCCCGGCGCCCGGCCTGTTGCCCAAGCCCACGAACAGCGCCACAGTGGCCGCGGACGGCCGCGTGGTCGGCCGGTACAACAAGCTGGAGCTGCCCAACAACGAAGTCTTTGATGAGAAGCGCTACTTCCAGCCCGGTACCGAGCCCTTCGTGTTCGAGGTGGACGGCACGCGCTTCGGCGTGATCATCTGCGAAGACGCCTGGTATGCCACCGCGACGGCTTACGCCAAGGCGGCCGGCGCGCAGGTGGTGCTGATCCCCAACGCCTCGCCATATCACATCGACAAGGAAGACCTGCGTGAGCGGATCATCGGTGACCGCGTGAAGGAATCGGGCTTGCCGCATGTGTATGCGAACCTGGTCGGCGGGCAGGATGAGCTCGTGTTCGATGGTGGCTCGTTCGTGCTCGATGCCGAAGGCAACGTTGTCGTGCGGATGGGGCAGTTTGTCGAGGGCGTCGGCTACGTGCAGTTCGACGGTGGACGCGCGCTGCCGGGCGCGATCGTGCCGGAGCCTTCGCTGGAAGCCCAGGTGTATGAGGCGCTCAAGCTGGGCGTGCGCGATTACCTCGGCAAGAACGGCTTTCCGGGCGCGATCATCGGCTTGTCGGGCGGTGTCGACTCAGCATTGGTGCTGGCGATTGCCGTCGACGCGCTGGGCGCGGATCGCGTGCGCGCAGTGATGATGCCCTCGCGTTACACGGCCGACATTTCGTGGGTGGACGCCCGCGACATGGCGGCCCGCCTGGGCGTGCAGTACGACGAAATCGCTATCAGCCCGATGTTCGACGCATTCAAGGGCGCGTTGGCGGAGGAGTTCCGCGGGCTGCCGGAAGATGCGACGGAAGAAAACATCCAGGCGCGCATTCGCGGCACGTTGCTGATGGCGTTGTCCAACAAGAGCGGCCGCATCGTGCTGACGACCGGCAACAAGAGCGAAATGGCGGTCGGCTACTGCACGTTGTACGGTGACATGGCCGGTGGTTTTGCCGTCATCAAGGACATCTTCAAGACGTTGGTATACCGGCTGTGCCGCTATCGCAATACGTTGTCGGAAGTGATTCCCGAACGCATCCTGACCCGCGCGCCGTCGGCCGAGCTGCGTGAAAACCAGACTGATCAGGACAGCCTGCCCGAATACGATGCGCTCGACGCCATCGTGCAGCGCTACATGGAGCAGAACCAGCCGGTGGCTGACATCATTGCTGCAGGGTTTGCCGAGGCCGATGTGCAGAAGATCGTGCGTCTTATCAAGATCAACGAATACAAGCGGCGTCAGGCGCCAGTGGGCATTCGCGTGACGCAGCGTGCGTTCGGGCGCGACTGGCGGTATCCGATTACGTCGCGCTTCAAAGAGTAAGCCGCCGCCATGCTCGACTACTACGCCAAGCGCGCCCCCGAATACGAGCGCATTTATACGAAGCCTGAGCGGCAGGGCGATCTGGCGTGGTTGAAGGCGCGTGTGCGCGAGCTGACGCGCGGCGCGCGAGTGCTGGATTTGGCGTGCGGCACCGGTTTCTGGACCGAAACGATGACGGACGCGCGCAGCGTTGTCGGCGCGGATTTCAACGACACCGTGCTGCGCATCGCGCGCGACAAGGGCATCCCCGGAGCATCGTTTGTGCGTGCCGACAATGACGCGCTGCCGTTCGCGCCGGGCACATTCGACGTGATGACGGCAGGCTGCTGGTGGTCGCATGTGCCGCTGCAGGACTTGCGCCAGCACGTCGAAGGTCTGCACCGCGCGCTCGGGCCCGGCGTGCGTATCCTGTGGTTCGATAACCAGTATGTGTTCGGCTCAAGCACGCCCATCGCCTACAACGACGAACATGGCAATACGTGGCAGCGCCGCCCCCTGCGCGACGGCAGTGAGCACGATGTGCTGAAGAACTTTCCGGACGATCCGACGCTGCTGCAAACGGTGGCCGGCATCGCCCAGGATGTGCGCATTAACCGGCTCCAGTATTATTGGACGCTTGAATACTTCACCAACTAGTGAGCGAGACACCCATGAAACAGATCACCGCCATCATCAAGCCCTTCAAACTGGACGAAGTGCGCGAGTCGCTCGCCGACGTGGGGGTGACCGGCCTGACCGTCACCGAGGTCAAAGGTTTTGGCCGTCAGAAGGGCCACACCGAGCTGTATCGCGGTGCGGAATACGTGGTCGACTTCCTGCCGAAGATCAAGATCGAGGTGGTGGTGGCCGAGAGCCAGGTCGAAAACGTGATCGACACCATCGTCAAGGCCGCCAAGACGGGCAAGATCGGCGACGGCAAGATCTTCGTGATGCCGGTGGAGCAGGTGATCCGCATCCGCACCGGCGAGAAGGACGAAGCAGCGGTCTGAAGCCGTTGTCTGCGGCCGGCGCGCTCGCGCCGGTCAGCGCTGATCAACGCGGCAGGGTGATGTTCCAGCGCAGCGTTGCCAGCCGCCCGATCACGATCGCCAGCGTGGCGATCACCACGGACACGCTCGGCAGCAAGTCCGTGTGCGTTAGCCCGACGTAAAGGAAGCACCCGAGAAACGCGCACGTTGCGTACGGGTGATTGTCCCGCAGCAGCATGGGCACTTCATTACAGACCACATCGCGCAGCAGGCCGCCAAAGGCCGACGTGATCACGCCCATCATCACCGATACGAAGATCGGCACGCCCGCATCGAGCGCTAGTTGCGTGCCGAGCACGCCAAAGAGCCCCATGCCGATGGCGTCGGCCACGATCAGCACGCGATCGGACACCAGTTGGCTCACCAGCCGGATCACCCAGTTGGCGAACAGGCTCATTACGAACAGCGCGAGCAGGTATTGCTCGTGCTCGATCCAGTAGAAGGGCCGTCGATCCAGGAGCAGATCGCGCAGCGTGCCGCCGCCGAACGCGGTCAGGAACGCGACGATGAACGCGCCCACGGCATCGAGCCGACGCCGTTTGGCCTCCGCCAGCCCTGAGATGGCAAATGAGAAGACCGCGAGGATCTCCACCCAGTGCATCACCAGCTGCAGGCGGGTCACGTGCATATGCGTGTTGTTCTTGTGATAAGCGGGTGAATGGAAGGACAGCGCTTCAGGAACCGTGTGGCTGGCGCAGCAGCACCAGCACCGCGCCAGCGCCCCCGGCCGTGTTGCGCGGCTCGACAAAAGCGATCACTTCTTCCTTCTGCACCAGCCACGAGCGCACCTTGCCCTTGAGCACGGGCGTTTTGTCGGGCGAGCCTAGGCCTTTTCCGTGGACCACGCGCACGCAGCGGATGCCACGCTGCACGGCACGGCGCAGGAAGGCAGCCAGTGCCTCGCGGGCTTCTTCGCGGCGCATGCCGTGCAGGTCAATCTGGTCTTGCGTGGCCCACTCGCCGCGGCGCAGTTTCTTGAGCACGTCGTCGCCAATGCCGGGGCGACGGTAGGAAAGCGTGTCGTCGGTTTCCAGCAAGTTGTCTACGTCGAATTCATCCGACAGCGAATCGCGCAGCACGGTTTGCTCTTCGGCACGCGAATGCACGGGGTCGGGCGCGGGCGGATTGCGCGGATGCTCGACGCGCTTGTTCTGGCGCAGCGCGCTTACCTCGCCGATGCTGGCACGAAACACGTTGGCTTCTTCTGCGGCCTTGCGTGCGGCGGCTTCGGCGCGCTGCCGTTCGGCTTCGCGTGCTTCTGTCTCGTGCTTGAGCTGGTCACGCAGGCTGGCCAAGTCGGTCAGGCTGAGCTTGTTGGCGGGGGAGGGGGCGCGTTTCATGGTGAAGGGCAGGCGAGCACATCGAGGTGGAGCGTGTGTCGATTATACGAAGGTGCCGCCCATGGCAAAACGGCCGATGGTCACCCATCGGCCGTGTTGTTTGCGCCCGGAAGCTCCGGCGCGATGACGCTTATTCCAGGCTTTCCAGGTAGCGCTGGGCGTCCAGCGCGGCCATGCAGCCCGTGCCGGCGCTGGTGATGGCCTGGCGGTAGATGTGGTCCTGCACGTCGCCCGCGGCGAACACGCCCGGGATGTTGGTGGCGGTGGCCATACCGTCCAGGCCGCTCTTCGTGCGGATGTAGCCCGTGTCGTTCATGTCGAGCTGGCCGCGGAAGATGTCGGTGTTCGGCTTGTGGCCGATGGCGATGAACACGCCCGCCACCTTGAACTCTTCGGTCTTGCCTTCGTTCTCGTTCGTGCCTTTCAGGCGGGCGCCCGTTACGCCGGAGTCATCGCCGAGGATCTCGTCGAGAACCATGTTCGTCTTGATCTCGATCTTGCCTTTCTTCTCCTGCTCATGCAGGCGGTCGATCAGGATCGGCTCGGCGCGGAACTTGTCGCGGCGGTGGATGAGCGTGACCTTGCTCGCGATGTTGGCCAGGTACAGCGCCTCTTCCACGGCGGTGTTGCCGCCGCCCACCACGGCCACTTCCTGGCCCTTGTAGAAGAAGCCGTCGCACGTGGCGCAGGCAGACACGCCGCGGCCCGCGAAGGCTTCTTCCGACGGCAGGCCCAGATATTGGGCCGAAGCGCCGGTGGAGACGATCAGCGCATCGCAGGTATATTCACCCGAATCGCCCACGAGGCGGATCGGCTTTTCATTCAGATGCGCGGTGTGGATGTGGTCGAACAGCACTTCGGTCTTGAAACGCTCGGCGTGCTCCAGGAAGCGCTGCATCAACTCGGGGCCTTGCAGGTGCTCCTTGTCAGCCGGCCAGTTTTCCACGTCGGTGGTGGTCATGAGCTGGCCGCCCTGCGCCAGACCGGTGACCAGCACGGGGTTCAGGTTGGCCCGGGCAGCGTAAATCGCGGCCGTGTAGCCGGCGGGGCCGGAGCCAAGGATCAGCACTTTTGCGTGTTTTGCCATGATGCGTTCTGTGTGTGCGCGGCACGAGGGGTGGAGCGCCGCCGTGCAGGCTAGGTGAGGGTGATGGGCGCCATTATAAAGTGGCACCCCCTCGTCCGCCCGGTTGTAAATTCCAATGGCGATGATAGGGCCGCGTTACAATCCTCGGCATCGTATTTGTGCTGTCCCAAGCCGCGCGGCCTTGCCCAAGCGGCGCACCCGTCTCCCCGCATGGCTCGAGCTTCCACCACTCCGACAACCCGTACCGATCCCTCCGCACTGCCGTCCCGCATTGGCCGGCTGCTGGGGGAGGTCCGCTGGTTCCTGTTGCTGGCGGTGACCATCGCCTTCCTGATCATTCTTCTGTCATACAACCGGGCCGACCCCGGTTTCACCCACGCCAGCCAGGTCGACGAAATCCGCAATCTGGGCGGCCGCGTGGGCGCGTGGCTGGCCGATCTGCTGCTGTTTGTCTTTGGCGCGTCCGCCTACTGGTGGGCGGTGCTGCTGGTGCGCAGGGTCTGGCGCGGCTGGCGCGAGCTGATGTCGGACGAGCGCCTGCCGCGCACCTCCATGCCGCGCGTTGATGCCAGTGTCACGTGGATCGGCTTTGCACTCATCCTGGCTTCCAGCATGGGTCTGGAAGCCATCCGCATGTACTCGCTGCACATGAAGCTGCCGCGTGCGCCGGGCGGCGTGCTGGGCGACGTGATCGGCGGGGCGATGCAGCATTCGCTGGGCTTTACCGGCGGCACGCTGGCGCTGCTGTTCACGTTCCTGGTCGGGCTGTCGCTGTTCTTCCATTTTTCGTGGCTGAATCTGGCCGAGCAGATTGGCGCGGGCGTCGAGATGCTGTTTGTCGGCTTCAAGACGCGCCGCGAGAGCAAGCAGGACCGGGCCATTGGCGAGGCCGCCAAGGTCGAGCGCGAGGAGGTGGTCGAAACCCGCCGTGTGCGTATTGAAGAATCGCCGCCTGTGCAGATCGTGCGCCCGACCGCCGTGGTCAAGAGCGAGCGCGTGGAGCGCGAGAAGCAGCAGCCGCTGTTTGTCGACATTCACGATTCCGACCTGCCGCCGCTCGCGCTGCTCGATCCGATTCCGCCGGTTGTGGAAACCGTGAGCGCCGAGACGCTGGAATTCACCTCGCGCCTGATCGAGAAGAAGCTGAAGGACTTCGGCGTGGAAGTGCAGGTGGTGGCGGCCTATCCGGGGCCGGTCATCACGCGTTACGAAATCGAGCCCGCCACGGGCGTGAAGGGCAGCCAGATCGTCAACCTCGCCAAGGACCTGGCGCGTTCGCTGTCGCTGGTGTCCATCCGCGTGGTGGAGACGATTCCGGGCAAAAACTGCATGGGTCTGGAGCTGCCGAACCCGAAGCGCCAGGCCGTGCGCCTGTCGGAGATTCTCGGCTCGCAGGTCTACAACGAGAGCGCATCGCAGTTGACGCTGGCGCTGGGCAAGGACATCGCCGGCAAGCCGGTCGTGGCCGACCTGGCCAAGATGCCGCACTGCATGGTGGCTGGCACCACGGGTTCCGGTAAGTCGGTCGGGATCAATGCGATGATCCTGTCGCTGCTGTACAAGGCGAAGGCCGACGCTGTGCGCCTGATTCTGATCGACCCGAAGATGCTGGAACTGAGCATCTACGAAGGCATTCCGCACTTGCTGTGCCCCGTCGTGACCGACATGCGCCAGGCTGGCCACGCGTTGAACTGGGCCGTGGGCGAGATGGAACGCCGCTACAAGCTCATGAGCAAGATGGGCGTGCGGAACCTGGCGGGCTTCAACAAGAAGATCGAAGAAGCCGCCGCGCGTGAAGAGAAGATTCCCAACCCGTTCAGCCTGACGCCTGACGCGCCGGAGCCGCTCGACAAGCTGCCGATGATCGTTATCGTGATCGACGAGCTTGCCGACCTGATGATGGTGGTCGGCAAGAAGGTCGAAGAGCTGATCGCACGGATCGCGCAGAAGGCGCGTGCGGCCGGCATCCACTTGGTGCTGGCGACGCAGCGCCCGTCGGTCGACGTGATTACGGGCCTGATCAAAGCCAACGTGCCGACGCGGATCGCGTTCCAGGTCAGCAGCAAGATCGACTCGCGCACCATCCTTGACCAGCAGGGCGCCGAAGCGCTGCTGGGCATGGGCGACATGCTGTATCTGGCGCCGGGCACCGGCTTGCCAGTGCGCGTGCACGGCGCGTTCGTGTCGGACGAGGAAGTCCACCGCATCGTCGATAACCTCAAGGCCCAGGGCGAGCCGAACTACATCGAAGGCATTCTCGAAGGCGGTGTGGCCGATGGCGAGGGCAGCGGCGATGGCTTTGGTGGCGGCGCGGGCCTTGTGGGTGCCGGCGGCGGCGAGGCCGATCCGCTGTACGACCAAGCTGTCGACGTGGTGCTCAAGAACCGCCGCGCGTCGATCTCGCTGGTGCAGCGTCACCTGCGCATCGGTTACAACCGCGCCGCGCGCCTGCTCGAAGACATGGAAAAGGCGGGACTTGTGTCCGCCATGTCCGGCAACGGCAACCGCGAAATCCTGGCGCCCAATCGCAACGGCAACGTCGTCGAAGAGGAATGACGCTGCCTGCATGGCGCGCGTATTTGCCCGCATTTGCAGTTACATCGCGTTACCTCGCGGGCGGAATGTTCGGGCGTGGCCGGCCACTAATAACAAGATCAACTGAAACCGGGATTCCTATGTTTGTGTTGAAAGCACGTCACCTGATGGCCGCCGGGCTGGTCTCGCTGGCGGCGTGGTCTGCCGGCGCCTATGCGGGCGCCGTCGAGCAGCTCAACGCCTTCGTGAGCAACGTCAGCACCGCGCGCGGCGAGTTCGTCCAGCGACAAGTGAAGGGCGGCACCAACGGCAGCCCGTTGCGCGTGGCCGGTACCTCCAGCGGCGATTTCGTTTTCTCGCGCCCGGGCCGCTTCGTCTGGCGCTATGTGAAGCCTTACGAACAGCAGCTCTCGGCCGATGGCCAGACGCTCTACATCTTCGACAAGGACCTGAACCAGATCACGGAGCGCAAGCTCGATGCGTCGCTGGGCTCCAGCCCGGCCGCCATCCTGTTCGGCAGCAACGATCTGGCCAAGAACTTCACGCTCAAGGAAGGCGGGGCCAAAGACGGCATCGACTGGGCCGAACTCACCCCCAAGGCAAAGGACACCCAGTTCGAGCGCATCGCCATCGGTTTTCGCAGCGGTGAGCTGCAGGGGATGGAGTTGCGCGACGCCTTCGGGAACACCACCTTGCTGACGTTCTCGAACATCCAGAAGAATCCGCAACTGCCGGCCAACGTGTTCCGCTTTACGCCGCCCAAAGGGGCCGACGTAATCAAGCAATGACGCGTGCAGGCCGGTTTTCGACAAGGAGACCGACCATGCCTTTGCCGTTCACCACGTCGCTGCACCGAGCGGCCGCTCTTGCTGTCGCAGCGTCAGCGGCAGCCGTCTTTACGGGATGCGCTTCCACCGGGGCGTCCCGTTTTGACGTTGATTCCTTCCTCACCGCGCCCGACACCGTGCTCGCCGAAGCCTTGGTCAACAAGGATTTTCTGCACGCGACCGAGCTGCCTGGCGCCGAGTGCAGCGCATTGGTGAAAGGCCACGCCGGGCAGGTTGTGCCGATCCAGGCGCCGGTTGATCCGCGTCTGCCCGAGGCTTCCGCGCGTCAGCCGTTCGTGATTCAGCCGCCGGCCAGCGAGAACGTCTGGTTGCTGCTCCGCGCGGCCAACGGCCCGCAGTCGTGCCATGGGCCGTTGCCGGCCAAGGCGTTCATGGGGCTCGTGCAGCGCGCGTCAAACTGACCGCGCGTCGCGCGAAGGGGCGCCGGGGTTGCGCCCGGTTTCTGCGACAATCCCCGGATGAACGCTTCCGCATCTCTCTTCCCGGACGCGCCCGCCCACATGCCACTGGCCGAGCGCCTCCGCCCCCATTCCGCCGACGATGTGATCGGCCAGCAGCATCTGCTGGGGCCGGGCAAGCCGCTGCGCGTCGCCTTCGCCTCCGGCGAACCGCATTCGATGATCCTCTGGGGGCCGCCAGGCGTTGGGAAGACCACGCTGGCGCGGCTGATGGCCAATGCGTTCGACGCAGAATTCATCGCGCTGTCCGCCGTGCTCTCTGGCGTCAAGGACATCCGCGAGGCCGTGGAGCGTGCGGAGCAGTTTCGCGCCAATGGCCGACGCACGCTCGTCTTCGTCGACGAGGTCCATCGCTTCAACAAAAGCCAGCAGGACGCCTTCCTGCCGCACGTGGAAAGCGGGCTGTTCACCTTTATCGGCGCGACGACGGAAAACCCCTCGTTCGAAGTGAACGGCGCATTGCTGTCGCGTGCCGCGGTGTACGTGCTCAAGAGCCTGTCGGATGACGAGCTGAAGCAGCTTGCCGAACGCGCACGCCAAGAGCTGGGCGGGCTGGAGTGGAAGCCCGCCGCAGTCGACGCCATCGTCGCCTCCGCCGATGGCGATGGCCGCAAGTTGCTCAACAACATTGAAATCGTCACCCGCGCCGCGCGTTCGCAGGCTGAGGGCGATACCGTTCCCGTGGTCGACGAGGCGCTGTTGGCATCGGCGTTGTCGGAAAACCTGCGCCGCTTCGATAAGGGCGGGGACGCGTTCTACGATCAGATCAGCGCACTGCATAAATCCGTGCGCGGTTCCGATCCCGACGGCGCGCTGTACTGGTTCTGCCGCATGCTCGACGGGGGCGCCGACCCGCGCTATCTCGCGCGCCGCATTGTCCGCATGGCGTGGGAAGACATTGGGCTGGCCGACCCGCGTGCCGGACGCATCACGCTGGATGCAGCGGAAACGTACGAGCGCTTGGGCTCGCCGGAAGGCGAGCTGGCGTTGGCCCAAGCCGTGATCTACCTCGCCATCGCGCCCAAGTCGAATGCCGGCTACAACGCGTACAACGCAGCGCGCGCCTTCGTCAGCCAGGACAAGTCGCGCAACGTGCCCGTGCATCTGCGCAATGCGCCGACCAAGCTGATGAAAGAACTTGGCTACGGCCACGCCTATCGCTACGCGCATGACGAGCCCGAGGCCTACGCCGCTGGCGAAACCTACTTCCCCGACGATCTGCCCGCGCAGAACTGGTACGTGCCAACGCCACGCGGCCTGGAAGGCAAGATTGGCGAGAAACTGCGGCACCTGCGCGAGCTGGATGCGCAGTGGCATGCCGAGCGGGACAAATCCTCTCGCAACAAATAATCCCCCGGGCCGGTGCGATAAAATCGGCCTTTTCGATCGTTCAGATCGCTCGCAATCTTCGGTTTCCTTTTTTTCCCACCATGCTTGATATCCAACTGCTGCGCAAAGACATCGACGCCGTCGCCACGCGCCTCAAAGATCGCGGCTACGTGCTCGACGTGGCCGGCTTTGCCGCGCTCGAAGCGGAACGCAAGGCCATCCAGACCCGCACGGAAGAGTTGCAGGCACGCCGCAACAGCCTGTCCAAGCAGATCGGCATGCTCAAGGGCAAGGGCGAGGATGCATCGGGCGTGATGGCTGAGGTGTCGGGTATCGGTGACGAGCTGAAGGCGTCTGCCGCGCAACTCGACGTGGTGCAGGCCAAGGTGCAGGAGTTGATGCTGTCGATCCCGAACCTGCCGCACGAAAGCGTGCCGGCCGGCCGCGACGAAACGCAGAACGTGGAAGTGCGCCGCGAAGGCACGCCGCGTACGTTCGACTTCCCCGTCAAGGATCACGTGGACCTGGGCGCCGCGCTGGGGCTGGATTTCGATGCGGGCGCCAAGCTGTCGGGCGCGCGATTCACCGTCCTGAAAGGGCAGGTGGCGCGTCTGCATCGCGCACTCGCGCAATTCATGCTCGACACGCACACGCTGGAGCACGGCTACACCGAGGCTTACGTGCCGTACATCGTCAACGCCGCGTCGATGCGTGGCACAGGCCAGTTGCCGAAGTTTGAGGAAGACCTGTTCCGCGTGCCGCGCAAGATGGGGCACAGCGCAGAAGAGGAAGGCGGTGAGCGCGTCGAAAACTTCTACCTGATCCCGACTGCCGAAGTGCCGCTCACAAACCTCGTGCGCGATGAGATCGTTGCCGCCGATGCGCTGCCGATGATGTTTGCTGCGCATTCGCCGTGCTTCCGTTCCGAAGCGGGGTCGTACGGCAAGGACACGCGCGGCATGATCCGCCAGCACCAGTTCGACAAGGTTGAGATGGTGCAGATCGTGCATCCCGAGACCTCAGCCGCCGCGCTCGACGCCATGACCAACTGCGCAGAGAACATCCTGCGCAAGCTCGAACTGCCGTTCCGCACCGTCGTGCTGTGCACGGGCGACATGGGCTTCGGCAGCACCAAGACGTACGACATTGAGGTGTGGATCCCGGCGCAGAACACGTACCGCGAGATCAGCTCCTGCTCGAACATGGGCGACTTCCAGGCGCGTCGCATGCAGGCGCGCTTCCGCAACGCGCAGGGCAAGCCGGAACTGGTGCACACGCTCAACGGCTCGGGCCTCGCCGTGGGCCGTACCCTGGTCGCCGTGCTGGAGAACTACCAGAACGCGGATGGCTCGGTCACGGTGCCCACGGTGCTCCGTCCGTATCTGGGCGGCCAGGAAGTGCTGAAACCGGCAGTTTGATGCGTTGCGCAGACCCCCTTGATCGGGTCGGAAAAGTTTTGCTATACTCGCGGTTTCGCGATTCAGCGACCCAGTTACCGGAGAGGTGGCAGAGTGGTCGAATGTACCTGACTCGAAATCAGGCGTACCGGCGACGGTACCGTGGGTTCGAATCCCACCCTCTCCGCCAGCAGTAGCAAAAGCCCCTTGGTTTTACCACCAAGGGGCTTTTTGTTTGGCGCTTAGATTTCGTCTGGCGAAAAAGCGTCGACACCGGCGGTCACGCCGCGCGGCTGGCAGCCCGCGCCAACATGTTTTCGATCTGCTGATCTTTCTCCTCCCACAGCTGGGCAAGCCAGCGGTGGAAGTCGCTGCGGAAGGCGGCATCGGTGCTGTAGTCGTGCGTGCAGAAGCCCGGCGGGATCGGCAGCTCGCGAATATGCACCATCACCCGGCCGGCTTGGCCGCTGGCCAACTGCCAGAAGCTTGGTGTGCCGTCTGGGTAGGCAATGCTGATATCGAGCAGCGATTGGAACCGCCCACCCATGGCATTGAGCGTCAAGGCCAGCGCGCCGGCCTTTGGCTTGAGCAGATGGCGATAGGGCGACGACTGCTTCCGGTGTTTTGCGGGGGTGTACCGCGTGCCTTCGGCAAAGTTCATGACGCTGGTCGGCACGTGGGCGAACTTGGCGCACGCGCGACGCGTGGTTTCGCGGTCTTGATTGCGCAGCTCGGGGTGCTTGCGCAACGCTGCCTTGGAGTGCCGCCGCATGAACGGAAAATCCAGCGCCCACCAGGCCAGGCCGATGACCGGCACGTAGATCAACTGTTGCTTGAGGAAGAACTTGAGCAGAGGGATGCGCCGGTTCAACACCCGCTGCAACACAAAAATGTCCACCCAAGACCGATGGTTGCAATTGACGAGGTACCAGCCCGCGTAACGCAGGCTGTCGGCGCCTTCTATGCTCCAGGGCTGGCGTTGCAGCAGGCCGATCCAGGCGTTGTTGCAACCGATCCAGCACGTGGCGACCCAGTTGAGTATGGGATCGATCCGGCGGCGGACTGCCGCTGCCGGCACCAGCAGCTTGAACGCCGAGAGCGTGAACAGCGGCACGCTCCAGAACAGTGTGTTCAGGGCCAGCAGGATTGAGCTAAGCGTGCCCAGTACAAAGGCAGGCAGGACGCGAATCAAGGCTCCTCCAATGAGCGCCCGCGGGTGGCCCGGCAGGCAGAAATCGTGATGTTGACGATACGCGAGCGTAGCGCGGATCGGCCGTCCAGACCATGCGTTGCGTCAGGATTCATGCTTCGCTTCTGAGAAGCGAAAAAAAAACCCTTGGTGTTGGCCAAGGGTTCTTTCTGCACAGGTCCGGCTCAGAACGAATGCTTCAGCCCCACACCTGCCAGCACCGTTTTCGCGCCTGGCGCGGTGCCGCCCGCAACGATGGAAGTCTTGAGACTTTCCAGCGGATCGGCCGTGCCCACCGCGCCCGCATTGACGTACACGAGCTGCGCATACAGCGTGGTGCGTTTGGAGAATGCGTAGTCGTTGCTCAGCACGATCGACTTGGTGGAGCTGTCGTGCGCGCTGCTTTCGTACTTGCTGTAATAGCCGGCCAGCGTGGCGGTATTGGCGGGGCTCCACTTGTAGTCGAGCCCGGCGCCGATCGATTTGACGTCCGACACGCGTTGGCCACTCGGCGCGTTGTTGGTCACGCCAATGTAGTTGACCCGGCCCGTGAAGGCGCCGAACGGTACGGCCACACCTGCGCTCCACAAGCGGCTGAGGGTCTCGCCCGTGCCGCTGTCGGCCGTTGACTGATAGCCGAGGCCAACTGTGACCGGCCCCGTGTACGTCGCACCCAGCGAGAGTTCATTGCCGCGTTTGAAGCTGCCGGCGGTCTCGCCAAATGAGTACGCCACGCCCAGCCACACGGGCCCGAAATTGTTGGAGTATTGCAGCGCATTGCCAATGAACACGCCCACGTCGTTGCCGGGGTTGGTGCCGGCGCCCATCGCGTTGCCCGGTGCGGGCAGTTGGTTGTAAGCCCAGCCGTACAGATTCGAGAACTGCTCCTTGAAGCCGCGCGCTTCCGTGCCGATCGTGCCGATGAGCGCCGGGCTGTACTGGCGCCCCAGCGTGACCGCGCCCCAGTTGCCGCTGAGCCCGACGTTCGCCTGCCGGCGGAACAGCTCCGAGCTGAAGCCCGGGCCGGTGGTGAGCGTGCCGGTGTCGCTGCTGAAATGCCCTTCGAGGTTGAAGTTGGCCTTCAGGCCGCTGCCCAGGTCTTCCGATCCTTTGAGGCCCCAGATGCTTGGGCTGATGCCACCCGAATGCATTTCCGTGATGCTGCCGCCGGCTGAGCTGCGGTTTTGATACTGGAGTCCGGCATCGACTGTGCCGTAGATCGTGACCGACGATTGTGCGATGGCGCCGCTCGCTGCGCAGCCGAGGGCGGCCGCAATGGCGGTCAGGACGCAGGGTCGAAGGCGTGTGTTCTGCATGTTGTCTCCGTATTGTCGTTGTGTGATGCGTCCATTGAATTGGCTCGGACGCATGCGGTGTTGGCGCTAAACACGCAGGGCGCGCGCTCAACGTCGGCGGGACTTTGCAATATGCATACCACGGCGTTCGCGGCGCATTGCACGCAGTTGCAAGCAGTTGATTAACGTTTGCGGACGCGGGCACCTGTGCCGGCGATGTGGCGAGGCGGGACAGTTGATGCAACACATGTCCGCCGTCTGTTCAGCAATGGAGCAGCCGCGATCAGGCGCTCGGCGCGCTTTGCATCCAGCGATCTTCGAGCTCGCGCCACGCACGTCCGACGTTCAGCGCATGGCGGGGGTGGAAGTTGCGCCAGTCGCGATAGGCGTCGCCCGGGACGTACGCGAGCGCTCGCGCTGCGTCGCCACCGGCTTCAATGGCGCGCGTGATCGCGCTGTCGAGCATGTCGAGATAGGCCAGCGTCGGTTGCAGCATCTGCGCCGGCGTGCCGATGGCGGTGCCGACCACGATGCCGGCGGGCAGTTGCTCGAGCGCATGCAGCGCGCGCTGCCACCCAACCAGCGAGCCCTCCTGCAGGTCCGGAATGCGCTGCCGATATGCCAGGCCGCCCGTGCACAGCACCCCGCGCTGCGGCGCGTACAGCACCGTGTCAGATGCGCTGTGTGCTGCTGTGTGGACGTGGACCTGCCACGCTGTCTTGCCGGTGTGCAGCCAATCGCCGTCGCGCAATGCGGGCTCGGGATAGACGATGTGCGTTTCCTGCATGACGCGCGCACCGAGCAGGGCGGTTTGCCGCGTCAGGCAGGTCTGGCAACGCCGGCGCATCAGGTCGGTGGTGGCCGCCGATGCCAGGAAGGCAGGGCGTGGTTGCAGTTGCGCGAACGCCGCATTGGCGAGCACGTGTTCCGGGTGCGCGTGCGTGTTGACCACCCAGCGGATGGGTTCGGCCGTGATGTGCCGGATGGCCGCGATCAGATGGTTTCCCCATCGCGCGTGCGGGCCAGGGTCCACCACGAGAACGCCGTTGCCGGTCGTGTGCACCAGCGTGGGCACAACCTCGCCGGCATTCCCGCGCGAGGCTTCTGCGTTGACGGCGCGCGCAGCGTACAGGCCATCCTGCAGACGCAACAGCGTGACGCGTGCGGGTACCGCAGACACTGCCGGAGTCGGAGCGATCAAGGTTGCGAGCATCATGTGCATCCAACGTCGCCGCACGGGGTCTGGCGCCATGTCAGGGCGCCAGCGCGGCGCGCTCGTAGCCGGGGTAGAAGCGGGTCACGTTGCGCGTGTACTCCGCGGGCATGCCACCCCACTGCGCGTAGGGCGCGTCTACCGGCATCGCAATCACCTCGGCCAGGTCGCGTCCTTCGGTTGCCGCGCGGCGCATGCGGGCATCGAGCCACTGCAGGTACTGACGTGTCTGCGCAATGGCGTCGGCGTTGCCCAGCGCGGGCCCGTGGCTGGGGATCAACACGCGCGCGCCGCTGTCGGCAACGATCTTCTGCAGCCGATCGAGACTCGTCAGCCAATGCGCAATGTTGGCGTGCGGCGTGGTGGGAATCCGGTCGCGAAAAGCAATGCCGCCAGCGAAGACTACGCCGCTGGTCCGGTCCACCAGGACGAGATCGTCGTCGGTATGTCCGTGGAGGCGGATGAGGTCGATGCGATGGCGCCCCATGGTGCGTGCTCCGGGGCTCAATGACGTGCCGGGCGGTGTCGATACCGTGTTCTGCATCCACGCGCCGCAGATGCGGTAGAGATTGTCGGCATAGGCCGCGCCTTCGCGTTGCGCACCGGCAATGGTGCCGGGCAGCGCCTGGGCACCGACATCCGCATAGGCCTGGTTGCCGAAGAAATAGTCGGGATGTAGGTTGAGGTTGAACACCCAGCGCACCGGCGCCGATGTGACCGTGCGGATGGCCTGGCGCTGCTGTTCACCGTACAGCAGTGACGGCCCTGTGTTGATGACGAGCACGCCGTCGCCGGTATCAATAAAGCCGGTGTTGATGATGTTGCAGCCATTGCGCGCCGAAAAATCTGCGTTGGCGCCTTCCAGCACCCAGACGCCGGGCGCAATTGCGTGCGGTACGAGGTGGTAATCGGGGCTTTCTGCGCGTGCGATGGCAGTCAACATTGCCAGGCATAGCAGAAGGAAGCCCAACCGTGGATGCCGTCGGCTCATCGTGTCACCTGTGCGCGGATGCGGTTGCCGTTGTTGTCGACGCCGGCCACGCTGATGCCGCGTTCAACAGGGCCATCCAGATCGAACGAGAAGATCGGGTTCTCGGCCACGGGCTCGTACAGCGCCAGTTCAAGCATGGGCTGACGCCGGGCATCGAGCAGATTGAGCTGCTCGATATGGAAGGACGGAATGCCCGCCACCAAGCCCGTGTCCATCGGATGCATCACGCGCAGGCGGATGCGGCTGCCCGCGCCGTTGAAGCCCGGAAACACGCGCCACTCGACCTGGTTCAGCGTGGCGCTCCACGTGGCGTCCTGGCGTGTGGCGCCGGGCAGCGTGCAGCCGCCGCCGGTGGCATCCACCTGAAGGGTGCCGACATGCCAGACACCGTCCGGCGTGCGTGCGGCCACGCGCACCGGAGAGGCCTCCTGCAGTTTGAAACGGAACGACAGCGCCGGGCGCACGTGCATGGGCGCGAATTCCAGCACCTTGCGGATCGGGTTGCGGTCGACCACGACGACAATGCGTTCGACCTTGCCGAGCGCTGACGCGTCAAACGCAATTGGCACCTGCATCGGGTCTTCCGCAAATGCCGGCCCGGTGATCCTGATGCGGCTGTCGAACGTTGTCCGCGCCGCGCCAAACACCTCCTGCTGAATCGTCGGCCAGAGCGGCGAGGCCGCCGGGTCGATATTCGTATCGGCGCAGGCCGGCCAAGACAGGCACGCGACGGCCAGCGCGGCAGCGGCAGCATGGAGTGAAGCCGTTCTCATCGTGTGCCTTGGCAGGTTCAGATGAAAGCCCCGTGTTGCGAAAGTCATGCCATGCGTGCTTGGTGTCCGCACGCGCGTCCATCGGCTGTTCAGGCGATGGGGCGTTGAGCTTTGCAACACCCAGTGTTCCATTCTGGAGCAGTCTCACAAGCGGAATGGCGTGAACAGTTGATTCGAAGGGCATGCAGCATCCGCCGCAGGGGATGGCCCGGGTTTTGCAGATGACGACCGGACACAGCGCAGACAACGACGCTGCGGTCATCACTCAAACATCAGGAGACAACCCATGCGTTACGCTCATCCCGGCACTCCCGGCGCCATCGTTTCGTTCAAGCCGCGCTATGGCAATTTCATCGGTGGCGAATTCGTGTCGCCGGTCAAGGGCCAGTACTTCACCAACACCACGCCGGTGACGGGCGAGGTGATCGGCGAGTTCCCGCGCTCGACCGCTGAAGACATCGACCGCGCGCTTGACGCCGCCCATGCTGCCGCTGACGCCTGGGGTCGTACCTCGGTGCAGGACCGCTCGCTGATCCTGCTGAAGATTGCCGACCGCATCGAACAGAACCTCGAACTGCTGGCCGTGACCGAAACGTGGGACAACGGCAAGCCCGTGCGCGAAACGCTGAATGCCGACATCCCGCTGGCTGTCGACCACTTCCGCTACTTCGCGGGCTGCATCCGCGCGCAGGAAGGCTCTGCTGCCGAAATCAACGAGCACACCGTGGCGTATCACATCCACGAGCCGCTGGGCGTGGTCGGCCAGATCATCCCGTGGAACTTTCCGCTGCTGATGGCTGCATGGAAGCTGGCACCTGCGCTGGCTGCCGGCAACTGCGTGGTGCTCAAGCCGGCCGAGCAGACGCCGCTGGGCATCTGCGTGCTGATGGAACTGATTGGCGATCTGCTGCCCGCGGGCGTGCTCAACGTCGTGCACGGCTACGGCAAGGAAGCCGGCGAGGCACTGGCCACCAGCAAGCGCATCGCCAAGATCGCCTTTACGGGCTCGACGCCGGTGGGTTCGCACATCATGAAGTGCGCGGCCGAAAACATCATCCCGTCGACGGTGGAGCTGGGCGGCAAGTCGCCCAACATCTACTTCGAAGACATCATGCAGGCCGAGCCGAGCTTCATCGAGAAGGCCGCTGAAGGCCTGGTGCTGGGCTTCTTCAACCAGGGCGAGGTGTGCACGTGCCCGTCGCGCGCGCTGGTGCAGGAATCCATCTACAGCCGCTTCATGGATGCGGTGATGACCAAGGTGGCCGCCATCAAGCGCGGTGACCCGCTCGACACCGAGACCATGGTTGGCGCGCAGGCTTCGGAGCAGCAGTTCTACAAGATCCGCAGCTACCTGGAGATCGCGCAGGAGGAAGGTGCCGAATGCCTCGTCGGCGGCGATGTGGAAGTGCTGCCCGGCAATCTGTCAAAGGGCTACTACATCAAGCCGACGCTGCTCAAGGGCGACAACAGCATGCGCGTGTTCCAGGAAGAGATCTTCGGCCCGGTGATTGCCGTGACGACCTTCAAGGACGAAGCGCAGGCTCTGCAGATCGCCAACGACACCGATTTCGGCCTGGGCGCCGGTCTGTGGACGCGCGACATCAACCGCGCGTACCGCGTGGGCCGCGCCATCAAGGCGGGACGCGTGTGGACGAACTGCTACCACCTGTATCCGGCGCACGCGGCGTTTGGTGGCTACAAGAAGTCGGGCGTGGGCCGCGAGACCCACAAGATGATGCTCGACCACTATCAGCAGACCAAGAACCTGCTGGTGAGCTACGACACCAAGCCGCTGGGCTTCTTCTGATGGTGTAGCAGGACGGCTGGCGCATGGTCATCGACACCCGTGCGCCAGCCGCTGACCTGCGAGGCAAAGACCTCGCCGGCGAAAAAAGAAGAGGAGACATGGCCGTGTGCCAACCATTTGCACTGCCGCAGCGCGCGCAGGTGTCCCCCCATTGCCGCTGATTCCCGGTCGGGAATAGCCCTCGCCACGCTTCCACTTTGGGATGTGCCGTTGGCGCGCCCGGGCTCGGCGAACGAGAAACACCAGGGAGACACTCCGTGCATTCGAATACCAGCCGTTCGGGCAAGGACGCCAGCCGTCTGCGCAACGCCGCGCCACGTCTGGCAGGCGGGGTGGCGGCGCTCGCTGCCGCAGGCCTGTACTCGCCGGCGTTTGCCGAGGACCAGATCATTGCGGTGGCGTTGCCCACCGCCCAGGTTGTCGGCTCAACCCCGATCGACAGCATTGGCGTCCCGCTGTCGCAGTTCCCTGCCAATGCGCAGCGCATTAGCGCAAAGGATGCGCGCGAGCAACGCAGCTCGAATCTGGCGGACCTGCTGAACGACAACCTCGGCCAGGTCAGCATCAGCAATGGATCGGGCAATCCGTACCAGAACGACATCAACTACCGCGGGTTCCAGGTGTCTTCGCTGCTGGGCGTGCCCATTGGCGTATCGGTCTACTTTGATGGCGTGCGGATGAACGAGCCCTTCGGCTCCATCGTGAACTGGGACCTCATTCCCATGAACGCGATGTCCAGCGTCAACATCCTGCCGGGCTCCAATCCGATGTTCGGCCTCAACACCTTGGGTGGCGCGCTTGTCGTCAACACCAAGAACGGAAAGGACAACGCCGGCACGTCGATCGAGGCGCTCGGCGGGTCGTTTGGCCGCCGGGCGCTGAGCTTCGAGACGGGCGTCGTCGACAAGGCCCACGGCACCGATTACTTCGTCGCCGGCAACATCGACCGGCAAGACGGCTTTCGCGACCACTCGGGTTCGAACGTCAAACAGCTTTATGGGAAAGCGCGGTGGCACGGCAACGACGGCGCTACTCAACTGGAGCTGTCGGCTGCGCTGGCAGATACCTCGCTGAGCGGCACGCAGTCGTTGCCGATGGACATGATGGCGAACCGCAGCGCGGCCTATACGTGGCCCGACAACATCTCAAACCGGATGGCGATGCTGAACCTGAAGGGCAGCCATTGGTTGAACGACACCAATCAACTGGCCGGCAGCGTTTACTACCGCAAGGCGAACCTGCACAACGTCAACAGCAACGCGCAGCTGGACGACGGCTGCTTCAATGACGACGGTTCGTTGGCGACGACCACCGCAGGTGGCATCACCGGCTACAAATGCGCGAACAAGGCGCCGAACGGCACGGCAGTAAATGCCGTGACCGGCGCCAATGCGCTCGCGCTGGGCTACGGCCGCTGGACGAACGCCATCAACACGAGCGTCGTCGATTCCGCCACGCATGAACACACGGTGGGCTCGTCCCTGCAGTGGTCGAATTTCAGCCAGCTGGCGGGGCACAACAATACGTTCACGTTCGGTGGTGCGTTTGACCATTCGCGCATCACCTACGACCAGACCACTTACCTGGCTCGGTTGATCAACTATCAGGCCGTGGTGATTCCCAATCAGGAGTACGGATTCACCGCCAATGGATCGGCACCGTCGACATCGAACCCCGCTTTGTTCACAGGCAACAACGTGATCGGTGCGGTCAACCTGTCGTCCAACGTAAACAACTTCAGCGCGTACTTCACCGATACGTTGAGCGTGACGGACAAGCTGAGCGTGACGGCATCCGGAAGCTTCAACTACACCACCCTCAACCAGGGCGGCGCCAACAACAAATACCTGAACGGTGACGGCGGTTACTCGTGGACGGACGACGTATCGGGCGTGTCGTACTACAACCCCGGCTATGCGAACGCCTACCGGTATTCGAACGCCGGATCGGGCGCCGCGTCCGCCCCGAACGGGATCCCGGCAGGCGCAGTGGCCGGGCCGGAAACCAATAGTCTGGCCGGCTCGCATCACTATCACCGGTTCAACCCGGCATTGGGATTCAACTACGACCTCGGGGCCGGGCAGGGCATCTTCGGCAGCTATAGCGAATCGATGCGCGCGCCGACATCGATCGAGTTGTCGTGCGCCGATCCGAACAGCCCGTGCTCGCTGCCGACCGGGTTCAACGGCGATCCAGACCTGAAAGCCGTGGTGGCCAAAACCGTCGAGTTCGGCGGTCGCGGAAAGCTGGGCAAGTCCACCTACTGGAGTGCGTCTGTCTATGACTCGCGCCTCAGCAATGACATCCAGTTCATCGCCACGTCAAACACGTACGGCTACTTCGCCAACGTCGGCAAGACGGAGCGGCGTGGCTTTGAGCTGGGCGCAAGCACGAAGATCGACAAGTGGTCGTTGTCGGCCAACTTTGGTTATGTCGATGCGATCTACAAGTCGGCATTCACCACGGCCAGCGGGCAGAACGTGGTCAGCGGCAACAAGATCCCCGGCATACCCGCGAAGACGCTCAAGCTTGGCGCGTCGTACACCTTCAGCCCGAACCTGTCGATGGGCGGGAACGTGATCCTGGTCAGCAAGCAGATCGCGCACGGTAACGAAAGCAATGCCGACCCAAACGGCCAGGTGGCCGGCTACGGCCTCGTCAATCTGAACCTGCACTACAAGCCGACAAGCAACCTCGAAATCTCGGCGTACATCAGCAACCTGTTCAACAAGCGCTATTCCACGTACGGCCTGTCGGGCATGCGGAGCATCTACACGCTGGCGACGCAGCAGTTCATGACGCCAGCGCCGCCACGCGCAATCTGGATTGGCCTGACGTATTCGTTTGGAGGCAAAGCCTCCAGTGCCGACAAGGACTGAGCCCCCGTAGAAGAGACGATCATGAATGCATTGACCTACTACATCCGGATTGCCACGTTGATCAGCGTGGGTTTGGTATCCACCCTCCAGGCGGTAGCAGAGGTGCCGGACCCCGTCGCCTATGTCACGAATCAAGGCGGCGGCGTGACCGTGCTGAATGCACGCACGCTCAAACGGGTTGACGAGATTGCCGTGGGCAAGGACCCGCGCGGCCTTGCAGTCACCCCCGATGGCCGCTGGCTGCTGACGGCCAACCAGGGCAGCGCCGATGTGTCGGTGGTTGATACGGCCACACGCAAGGAGATCAAACGCATCGCAGTCGGCAGGAATGTCGAATTCATGCGCATCTCGCCCGACGGCCGCCGGGCATTCGTCACCTACGAGCCGTCGTCTGAAGGTGGGCCGCCGGCCAAGAACGACGGTGCCCGGAAAGACGAAGGCGAGAAGGACGAAGCCCCCGCCGAAGTCGCAATCATCGATCTCAGCCAGTGGGCCGTGGTTGGCCGCATCAAGGCTGCACGCGAGACCGAAGCCATCGAATTTTCACCGGAGGGCAAGTTGCTGCTGGTGGCGAACGAGGGTGACAACACGGTCGGTGTCTATGAGTTGTCCACACTCAAGCAGATCCGTCGTGTGGATGTTGCGCCGTTCGGCAATCGGCCGCGCGGCATCAAGATCGCGCCGGATGGCAAGACCTATGTGGTGACGCTGGAAAACTCGAACAACCTGTTATTGCTCGACCCCGCTTTCAAGCCGATCAAGACTGTGCCCACAGGGCAGGGACCATACGGCATCGCGTTTGACCGCGACGGCCGATACCTCTGGGTGGCCGCCAGCCGCGCAGATCAGCTGCAGGTGTTCGATGCCCGCACCTTCGCGCCGGTGGCCGCCATTCCGGTCGGCAAGCGTTGCTGGCATTTCAGCTTCATGCCCGGAGGGCAGAAGCTGCTGCTCGCCTGTGGCCGGTCGAACAGTGTGCAGGTGATCGATGCGCAGAAGCGCGAGGTCGTCGATACGCTCCCGGGCTACAAGCTGCCCTGGGGTGTGGTGACCTATCCAACCTCGGTGGGCAGTCTTGATGCGCCGCGCTGATCGCTCCTCCGTCGCACCCGCGCCGGCCTACGCGGGCCTGCCGATCGCTTTGCATTGGGTCAGCGCCTTGCTGCTATGCGGGCTGTTTGGGCTGGGCTACTACATGACGGGTCTGGCCAAGGGCGTGCCCGGCAAGGCTGCCTGGGTGAATCTGCATAAATCGCTCGGCCTGACGGCGGCGCTGGTGATTGCGTGGCGCGTGGCCGTGCGCATACGCCGTGCTGCGCCCCCGTCAATTCCGGGGCTGCATTGCTGGGAGGCGGAGCTTGCGCGCATCACCCACCGCCTGCTCTACATGTGCATGGTCGTCATGCCGCTGTCGGGCTACCTCGGGTCTTCTTTCAATCAATACGGAACGCGCTTCTGGGGCGTGCCATTGCCCCGCTGGGGTTGGGTCGACAGCGCACTGCAGCACATGTTCTACACGGTTCACAGCACGACGGCCGACCTGCTGCTCTGCCTGGTTGCCTTCCACGTTGCCGGGGTGATCAAGCACCAATGGCTCGACGCACAGCGGTGCGTGCAGCGCATGTTGCCGGGCGGGCGCTCGCGGGCGCTGTAAGCCGCGGTCGTCGCGTGCTGCGTTCATTGCCCTGCTCCATTTCGCAACAGAACACACGATGTGTTGCGGTATGGCACGCAACACCGCACTGCAAGCTGGTTGAAACCGCGATTTCCCGGTGTTTTTCGATGGCACGGGATTTGCCCTGAGTCCGACCGGTGTGACATCACACTGCCGGACCTGGACCATAAATAGAGGTAGAGGAGACAAGAATGAGGACACTACGAGTGATTGCACTTGCAGCTGCCATGGCGGCTGCAAGCGTTGCCGTGCACGCGGCAACGCCCCCCGTTACCGATGCCATGATCGAGAACGACGCGAAATCGTCGAACGACGTGCTGACCTGGGGCATGGGTACGCAAGGGCAGCGCTTCTCGACACTCACCAAGATCAACACAAAAAATGTCGGCCAGCTCGTGCCGGCATGGTCGTTCTCGTTTGGTGGTGAGAAGCAGCGCGGGCAGGAAGCCCAGCCGCTGATCTACAACGGCAAGATGTTCGTCACGGCGTCGTACTCGCGCATCTACGCGATCGACCTGAAGACCGGCAAGAAGCTGTGGAAGTACGAGCAGCGTTTGCCGGAAGGCATCATGCCTTGCTGCGACGTCGTCAACCGTGGTGCCGCGCTGTACGACAATCTCGTCATCTTCTCTACGCTGGATGCGCAACTGATCGCGCTCAATCAGGACACCGGCAAGATCGTCTGGAAAGAGAAGATCGAAGACTACGCCGCCGGCTACTCGACGACCGCCGCACCGCTGATCGTGAAGGGCATGGTGCTGACGGGCGTGTCGGGTGGCGAGTTTGGCGTGGTAGGTCGCGTGGAAGCGCGCGACGCCAAGACCGGCCAATTGATCTGGTCGCGTCCGACCGTCGAAGGCCACATGGGCTACAAGTACGACAAGGACGGCAACAAGACCGAGAATGGCATGACAGGCACGCTCAACGCGAGCTGGCCTGGCGAGACGTGGAAGACCGGTGGCGCATCGACGTGGCTGGGCGGCACGTATGACGCGCAGACCAACCTCGTCTACTTCGGCACCGGCAACCCGGGGCCGTGGAACAGCCACCTGCGCAAGGGCGACAACCTGTATTCATCGTCGACGCTGGCCATCAACCCGGACACCGGCAAGATCGTCTGGCACTACCAGAACACCCCCAACGACGGCTGGGATTTCGACGGCGTGAACGAGTTCGTGACGTTCGATATGGACGGCAAGCGCGTCGGCGGCAAGGCCGATCGCAACGGCTTCTTCTATGTGAACGACGCCAAGACCGGCAAGCTGCTCAACGCGTTCCCGTTCGTGAAGGTCAACTGGGCCACCAGCATCGACCTCAAGACCGGCCGCCCGAACTACGCACCGGACCACCGCCCAGGCGATCCGTCGCAGGCCACGGGTGAAGAGAAGAAGGGCAAGGCCGTGTTTGCCGAGCCCGGCTTCCTGGGCGGCAAGAACCAGATGCCGATGGCATACAGCCCGCAAACCGGCCTGTTCTACGTGCCCGCCAACGAGTGGGGCATGGACATCTGGAACGAGCCCGTCAGCTACAAGAAGGGCGCGGCCTACCTGGGTGCCGGCTTCACCATCAAGCCACTCAATGAGGATTACATCGGCGCACTGCGCGCGATCAACCCGAAGACCGGCAAGATCGAATGGCAGATCAAGAACAACGCGCCGCTGTGGGGTGGTGTGATGACGACTGCCGGCGGCCTGGTGTTCTGGGGCACGCCCGAGGGCTACCTGAAGGCGGCTGATGCCAAGACCGGCAAGGAGCTTTGGGAATTCCAGACCGGCAGCGGCATCGTTGCGCCCCCCGTCACCTGGGAAGACAACGGCGAGCAATTCGTGGCCGTGGTGTCGGGCTGGGGTGGTGCAGTGCCGCTGTGGGGCGGTGAAGTGGCCAAGCGCGTGAACTTCCTGGAGCAGGGCGGTTCGGTTTGGGTGTTCAAGCTGCACAAGAACTGACGTGCTGAGTTGAGCGCTGTGCGCCCTGTGTGGCGCGCAGCCTCTCGCACAGCTTCATGGAGTTTCAGATCGTGATCATGCGTAATGGAGTGTTTTCGTTGCTGGCGGTAGCGTGCGCAGCAATTGGCGCGGCACCCGCCCACGCCGCCCCTGACATGCAGGCCCTGGCCGACAGGAGCGGCTGTTTCTCGTGCCACAGCATGCATGCCAAGATCGTCGGCCCAGCCTTTGCCGACGTGGCCGCGAAGTACAAGGGCGATGCTGATGCGCCGACCAGACTGGCGCAGAAGGTACGAGACGGCGGCAAGGGCACGTGGGGCCGCATTCCAATGCCTCCGCATCCCAACCTCAAGGAAGACGAGGCGAAGCAATTGGTGGCCTGGGTGCTAAGTTCGGGCTCGTAAGTCTCTACGTTGCTTGCAAGGGAGGAGGGCCGGCATTGTCCGGCCCTTTCTTTTCTTCTATGACCGCGCTTTACGGCTGTGTGAGCCGGCGTGAATTGGCATCGGTCCGGAACATGATCGGCACTTCACCGGTACGGGTGTCCCGCATCTGCCCGAAGCCGTTCATCGCAGCCATCCGGCCTTGCAGCACCACCTTCTGCAGCGCGCCGTGATCTGCAGACTTTCCGCACACCGGGTCGGTGCGCGTCGCATCGCCCGTCAGCAGATACGCCTGACAGCGGCAGCCGCCCGCATCGTCCTCGCGCGATTCGCATGACTGGCACGGCTCCGGCATCCAGTGCGTGCCGCGAAAGCGCTGAAAGGCGTCGCTGCTTCGCCAGATGTCGCGCAGCGGCTGGCTGAGCACATTGGGCAGCTCCAGCCCCGGCAACATGCGCGCGGAATGGCAGGGCAGCGCAACGCCATCCGGCGCAATGCCCAGGAATGTTGTGCCCCAGCCGTTCATGCACTTCTTCGGGCGCTGCTCGAAGTAATCCGGCACGACGTAAAGCAATTGGCATTGGTTGCCAATGCGGGTCCGGTAGTCGTTTACGACGGCCTCGGCGTCGCGCAGTTGCTCCAGGGTGGGCATCAGCGCGAGGCGGTTCTCCCATGCCCAGCCGTAGTACTGCGTGTTGGCAAGTTCCAGGTACTCGGCGCCGATCTCCAGCGCCATGTCGATGATGGCGCCCACGTGCGGCAGGTTATGCCGGTGCATCACGCAGTTCATCACCATCGGATAACCATGAGCCTTGATGAGATCGGCCACGCGGCGCTTCAGATCGAAGGTGCGCGTGCTCGACAGAAAGTCGTTCATCTCGCGCGTGGAGTCCTGGAACGACAACTGAATATGGTCGAGCCCCGCAGCGCGCAATGCACCAAGACGCGCGTCGGTCAAGCCCACCCCGGACGTCACAAGATTCACGTAGAACCCGAGCCCATGCGCATGCGCCACCAGCGTTTCGAGATCCTTGCGCAATAGCGGCTCGCCGCCCGACAGGCCAAGCTGCACCGCGCCCAGCGCGCGCGCCTGAGTGAATACGTCGCACCACTGCTCCGTGGTGAGTTCCTGATCGTGCCGTGTGTAGTCGACCGGGTTGGAGCAGAAGGCGCAATGCAGCGGGCAACGGTAGGTCAGCTCGGCCAGCAGCCAGAGCGGCGGACCAGGCATCGGCGCAGCTGCCGGCGCCAGCAGCGATTCGGCTTCAAACGAGCCAGCCGCGTTCAAATGCATGTTTGACAAAGGCGTGGACCTCCGGAGCGATGCCCTGCACGCCAAAGGCGGATTGCAGGTCGTCGATCAGCATGTCGAGGGTATGGGCGCCGTCGCAGCGCTGCAGGATTGCGGCCGCGCTGTCATTGAGCGTGACCATGCCCTCGGGGTACAGCAGCACCCAGCTCTGCTGCATGTCTTCCCATTGCAGCCGGAAGGTCCGGTGCAGCATGGGGTGGGCTGGATCAGGCAAGGGAGGGCTCATGTGCGTGGGCCTGTTGGATGGCATCGAGCATCGACCAGAGGATGTCGAGCTTGAACTGCAGGATGTCCAACGCACGCTGTTGCTGCTCGGGCGTGCGGAAGTAGTCGAGGGTCACGCGCAGGCCGTGCTCGACATCGCGCGAGGCCAGCGGAATGCGCGAGCGGAAGTACGCCAGTCCCTCCGGCTGCACCCACGGATAGTGATCGGGCCAGCCGGCCAGCCGCTCCTTGTGGATGTCCGGCGCGAACATCTCCGTGAGCGAGGAGCACACCGCCTCCTGCCACGGCGCACGGCGCGCAAAGTTCACATACGCATCCACCGCAAAGCGCACCCCCGGCAGCAGATACCGGTGAGACCACAGTGCGTCGCGCGTGAGCCCCACGGCTTCGCCCAGCCGCACCCAACTCTCGATGCCGCCGGGGCGTGTCTCGTCACCGTCGTGATCATGAATGCGGACGATCCACTCGCGCCGCGTTGCCCGGTCAGGGCAGTTGGACAGGATGGCCGCATCCTTGAGCGGGATGTTGACCTGGTAGTAGAAGCGGTTTGCAACCCAGGTGCGGATTTCCTCCGGCGTGCATTCGCCAGCGCGCATGCGCAGGTTGAACGGATGATGGATGTGATAGCCCGCCTGCTTCGCGCGCAACCGCGCTTCGAAGTCTTCGGCCGTCCACGCAACAGGATGTGTCATAGCGAGATTTCCATGCCGTCGTAAGCCACCTCGATGCCGTGCACCTCCAACTCGCGGCGCTGCGGCGAATCTTCATCGAGGATCGGGTTGGTGTTGTTGATGTGGATGAGCACCTTGCGCGTTGCCGGCAACTGGTCGAGCACTTCAATCATGCCGCCCGGGCCCGATTGCGCGAGGTGGCCCATGTCGCCTGCCGTCTTGGTTGAAAAACCAAGGGCGAGCATCTCGTCGTCCTGCCAGCAGGTGCCGTCCACCAGCACCACGTCGGCCGCCCCCAGTTCGTCGAACACATGCGGTTCGACGCGGGCAAGGCCGGGCGCGTAGAACGCACGCCGGCCGCTCTTTCTGTCGACGATGCGCACGCCGATGTTGTCGCCCACGCGGCGGGCATTGCGGCTGGGCGAATAGGGCGGCGCCTTGCTCTCCAGCGGGATCGCCGTCAACGCTACGTCGTCAAGCGGAGGCACTGAGAACGCCGTGCCGTCCAACGCGAGCGCGCGCGTGTCGAGACCGCAGTAGTGCGACAACATGCGTGTGAGCGGGAAAGCGGTGGACAGATCGCTGATGACCGCCGCGCTGGCATAGACGGGCAGCGCTTGCCGATGCTCGCGCAGCATCAGCAGGCCGGTCACGTGGTCGATCTGCGCATCGATCAGCACGACGCCAACGATGCCCGTATCACGCGGCGTGCGCGCGGGTTGCAGCGCCGGTGAATTGCGCAGCTGCGCGAGGATGTCCGGCGAGGCGTTCACCACGATCCAGTTGTGTTGGCCATCGCCGAGTGCGATGGACGACTGCGTGCGGGGGGTGGCACGCACGGTGCCGCGCCGCACGCCATCGCAATTGCGACAGTTGCAGTTCCACTGTGGAAAACCGCCGCCGGCGGCCGAGCCGAGAACCCTGAGTATTGTCATGATGCAGATCCAACGTGTCGGGCGGATTGAGCAAGAAGTCGGCCAGGGGATGGCGAGAAAGCGTGCGAGCCGCGAGCCGAAAAAAAACCCGCCGTGAAGAACCGGCGGGCTTGTGGAGCCTTGCGTGCTCAGCCGCGCAGCATCAGCGGTTGGCGATGTACATGGTGATCTCGAACCCGAGTCGCAGTTCGGTGTAGGCGGGCGTTGTCCAGTTCATGTCTCCTCCTTGAGGGTTGGCATAGTTAGTGAGTGCACTGCGTTGTTCAGCGGCTGACGCAGGCGTTTGCCGAACACAGCCGCATCGCCATCAAGGCAACATCCATGCCCACTTTCGACTGGCCAACCACATCCGCCCGCTTCAATCTGCGCACGCCGGACGGCCATTGCCTGCATGTGCGCCAATGCGGGCCCGACAGCGGCGAACCATGGCTGGTGCTGCATGGCGGCCCCGGCAGCGGCTGCACACCTTCAATGGCCGCGTGGTTCGATCCGCTGCTGCATCGCGCCGTGCTGCCGGACCAGCGCGGCGCCGGGCGTTCACGGCCGGCGGGCACGCTACGGCGCAATACGGTGACCGCGCTGCTGGCCGATCTTGAGCAACTGCGCGTCGCACTTGGCATTGAGCGTTGGGGCGTGGTCGGTGGGTCATGGGGCGCAGCGCTGGCACTGGCCTACGCCGATCGCTTTCCCGATGCCGTATCGGCACTCGTGCTGCGCGGCGCTTTCCTGACCGGTTTCGACGATGTGCAGGCGCTGTTCAACGCGCGCGGCGCCGGCCGTGATCTCTTGCGAAGCATCGATGGGCGAGGCGAGGGTTTTCCCGCAGCCCGTGGTCGCCTTCTCGTTGCAACAGACATGTTGCAGCTTGGTACAACTGTTCAGAAATTGAACATCGCCCGGGCGTGGCAGCGCGCGGAACAGCGGCTGTTGGGATTGCGTCCGCAGGCACGTCGCCAGACGTGGCCGGAGCAGCTGGCGTTGGTGCGCAAGTACCAGCTGCAGGCGCATTACCTGTATCGGCGGGCGGGGCTCGGGAAATCTGCGTTGCTGCTGGCGGCTGCGCGCATCGGTGCGAGGGGATTGCCCGTCACGCTGCTGCATGGGCGCAAAGACAACGTTTGCCGACCCGGCAATGCGCTGCGGTTGTCTGCAGCGAATCCGCATGCGCGGCTGGTGTGGGTGCCTGGCGGGCACCTCGCGGTGGGCGAGATGGCGAAAGCGCTGGGCGCTGCCATCCGTGCGTCGGCGTGGTCAGTCGGTATCTGAGGGCAGGCCGCCGGCTTCGTCGATCCTGCGGTAGATCGTGTTGCGCGAAATGCCGAGCGCCTTGGCAGCAGCGGAGATGTTGCCGTTGTGCGCCTTCACGGCCGCCATGATGGCCATGCTCTCCACATCGGCCAGCCGCTTGGGCTGCGTGCCGCCAACGGTTTGAGCGACAGGCGGCGCAGCCGCTGCCACCGCGCCTGCCCCTGCCACGTTCGCAGCCGGCTGGTCACCATGCCGCGCCTGCCAGTCTTCAAGAAAATCGTCGGGCAGATGGTCCTCGGTGATCTCCGGCGCGCCTTCCGCCATCAGCCGGGCGGTGCGCAGCAGATTGCCGAGCTGGCGGATGTTGCCGGGCCAGTGGTAGCTGCGGAACATTTGCATCACGGCTTCGCTGATGGGGGGCGCGTCGGCCTGTTCGAGCTTCAGCAGCTTGTCGGCTACGACGCCCAGGTCGGTGCGCTCGCGCAATGCAGGCAGGCGCACGACCAGCCCGTTCAGGCGGTAATACAGGTCTTCGCGGAACTGCCCGCTGGCCACCATCTCGCGCATGTTGCGGTGGGTCGCGCACACGACCGCCACATCCACCTGGATCAGCTTGTTGCTCCCCAGCGGCGAAACCGCACGCTCTTGCAGCGCGCGCAGCAGGCGGGCTTGCAGGTGCAGCGGCATGTCGCCGATTTCGTCGAGGAAGAGCGTGCCGCCGTTGGCCAGCACCATCTTGCCGATGCCGCCCTTCTTGCGCGCGCCCGTAAAGGCGCCTTCTTCGTAGCCGAACAGTTCGGATTCAATCAGCGCTTCCGGAATCGACGCGCAATTCACGGCGATGAAGGGGCCGGCGTGGCGCGGGCTGTCGGCGTGGATGGCGCGCGCGAGCAGTTCCTTGCCGGTGCCCGTTTCGCCCAGGACCATGACAGGGATGTCCTTGCCGATGACCTTGCGCAGCTTGCCGATCACGGTCTGGATCTGCGCGTCGCCGGTATCCAGCGCCTCCAGGCTGGCCGGTTGCCGGGATGGCTCGATGTAGGCCCGGCGCGGTGCCGTGTCGCGGTCGATCGAAAGATCTGCGCCCATCGCGCCGCCCACCATGTGGCTGGCCGGCCGTTTCCATTCGACGCGCGCAAACACCTTCACGCCGCTGGGCAACTGCAACTGCACGATGCCTGCCGCTGCGGTGCGTTCCCGGTCGATCAACTGCGACATCGACAGCCCGAACAGCGAGGAAAAGGTATGTGCATGCAGCGCGCGGATCGACAGGCCAAGCTGGAATTCGCCGCTACGGTTGGCCGACAGGAAGCGCCCCGCTGGCGTGAACGCCGCAATGCCCTCGACCAGCGTGCCGATGAATTCCGGGCGTGAGTGGAAGTGGATGCAGACCACGTCCTGGAACGTGTTGGCAAACAACTGATTCTCGATCATCTGCGCCGACATGCGCACCAGCGCCATGGTGTGCTTGTGGAAGCCACGATGATCACCCGTCACATCGAGCGCACCCACGGTGGCGCCGTACGGATCGAAGATCGGCGCACACGAGCAGGTGAGGAACTGGTTGGCCTGCAAGTAATGCTCGGAGCCGTGGACCAGCGTGGGTTTGCTCTCGGCCAACGCCGTGCCGATGGCGTTGGTGCCGCGGCTCGCTTCCGACCACAGCGCGCCGGGCTGCAGCGCCACCTTGCTGGCCTGAGCGAGGAAATCGTCGTCCCCCATCGAATGCAGGATCAGGCCTGACGTGTCGGTCAGGATCACCATACTCTGCGTGTTGACGATCTGGCTGTAGAGCGTCTCCATCACGGGCAGCGCATGCGTGAACAGCGACTGGCTGCGCTCGATCTCGGTTTTCAGCTCGTTGTGCAGCACCGGGCAAAAGTCGGGCGACTCATAGGGCCGCAGGCCGTACGACTTGGATCGCTCGTGGGACTGCGCGATCAGTTCGGGCTGATCGTTCGGGGCATCACCGAGCGCGGCTGGGGCGTTCTCGGAAGCGCGCGGGTCGGCTGCCGCGTGAGGGGTCATGGTGTGTCTCCTAAAACCTCGCCCGCAATCTGTGTGCGGGTCGCCCGGATCGCCTCATTTGAGCAGGATGCGAACCGGAAGTGTTGCGCCATGAAGCAAGACCCTTGCCAGGGTGTTGCATTCCTGAGCACCTGTGCCAACCGATGCATCCGAGATCCGGAGCGTTTGGCGGATGTTGGCCGTGTCCTCCGGCAGGTTTGCGCCTTGGTATGGCTCTTGCAGAAATGCCTCCCAAAAATCGTTTCAACGACAACAAGGAGACACTCTTGAAAACGCCTCGCAACTTGCTCGCGCTGCTTTCTGCCTGCGCACTTCTGGCCGGGGGATTGCCCACAGCCGCATCCGCTCACGGCGATGTCACGCCTCAGGCCGTAGACACGCACACCTTACCGCAACTCGGTGCCGATTGGCGTCAGGACAATCCATACCGGACGGGCTCCGCACACGACGAAGCGCTGCGCATCGGCTCCTCCGCGTTCAACCAGAACTGCGCCCGCTGCCACGGGCTGGAGGCCATCTCCGGCGGGATCGCGCCCGACCTGCGCAAGCTCGACACCGACTGCATGTCGTTGGCCGACGCCAAGAAGAAGGAAGCCTGCTATGGCGAGGTGTCGCAGTACTTCACCGCCACGGTCCGCCACGGGCGCACCCGCGACGGCCGCGTCTACATGCCGCCGTTTGAAGGCGTGCTGACCCAGGAAGCGGTCTGGTCAATCAAGACGTACTTGGAATCGCGCCGCGTACAGGAGTAGGTCGGCCTGCCACAGTTGGCAGCTTGGCGAGCCGGTGCTGTCCCTGCCTTCGCGTGCATCGGCTCGCTCATTTTTCTTCCGCCTGGAGATGTCTCATGAACGCCCGTTTTCGGTTGGCTGCGGCCGGCGCTTTTCGCCGCCTTGCCACCCTCCTGCTTGCCACGGCTGCCATGATGGTGAGCGCCGTGCCCGCACACGCCGACATGGCGAAGATCCGCCAGAGTGGCGCCCTGAAGGTCGCGCTGTACAAGGGCCTGCCGCCGTTCTCCGACAACGTCGGTGGGCAGTTCAGCGGCATCGACGTGGCGCTCGCCAATGCGCTCGGCAAGCAGATGGGGCTGTCGGCATCGCTGCTGCCCTTTGATGCGGATGACGACGGTATGTCGGGCGACCTGCGCAACATGGTCTGGAAGGGGCATTACCTCGGGTACGGCCCGGCCGACGTGATGCTGCATGTGCCGGTCGACCCGAATTTCATTCGCCAGAATGGCCAGGTGCTGATCGTCGCGCCGTACCTTCGCGAAGGCTATGTGCTGGTGTATGACAGCGAGCGCGTCCACAGGGTCAGCAGTTTCGAAGATCTCGCCGGCCAGGCGACCGGCGCCGAGCAGGGATCGGGTGGTGCGAGTGCGCTGCTTTCCAGCGCCAACGGTGCCCTGCGCGACAAGGTGAAGATCTATCCGGAGGCCAACGAAGCCCTGCGCGCGCTGTTCTCCGGCCAGATTGCCGCGGCAATGGTGACGCGGGCGCAATATGAAAGTGCGCTGAAGGCGCAGAACCAATCTGCCACACGCTTTGTGGCGACCGAACTGCAGTCGCCGCTGCTGCCAGCACGTGGCTGGGCAATCGGCATGGCTGTCAAGGCGGATCAGCGTGAACTGGCGCAGGCGCTGGAGAGCGCGCTCAATGCGCTGCGCGCCAGCGGCGAGCTGCAGCGCATCTTTGCACAATACGGCGTGTCGATGGTGGCACCGTAGGCGCCACCGTCTGCACACGGAGCCGAACGTGTCGACGTACCTGACGCGCTGGCCGTGTGGGCTGGCCGCCCCGGCCAGCTCACGTGCTACGCCTTCTCCGCTGCGGCGTGCTTGGAGGGCAGTGCACTCACGTTATCGTCGAACGGCGAATCCACGGGGATCTTCGAGAAGTGGTGGATTTTTGGCGCATGCGAGTCGTCGGCCTGTGCGTCGTGCGGGTCGATGAAGGACATCGCCGTGCGGCGCTTGAGCAGGTGTGAGTCGCGCGATTGCGATTCGCGCCACAGCTCGGCCGTGAACTTGAGACCGGCGCGCAATGCGTGGGCGCTTTCCTGCTTGCCCTTGCGCTGGTCGGAGACGCGCTCGATGCCCTTCTTGACGACGTCTTCCAGGAATGTGAGACGGGCGCGGTAATAGTCCGCGTGCATTTGTGCATCCATCACGCGCTGCTCTGCCTGGTACAGCTCCATGCGCAATTCGCTTAGCGCGCGTTCGGCCTGCTTCTCGGGAGAGGGTGCGTGGCTCAAGGCCCAGTTTGCAATCCACCGCAACATGGTCAAGCCCTCCTGTCTTGCGGTGTCCGCCGTCGGTGGGAAGACACCGTTCACTGCCCGCGCATTGATCGGAAGTGATCGCCGCTTGCCAAACAGACTAGCAAAAAAAGCAGGGCGATTGCGCTAGTCCACGTGCATGCCTGTTGTGAAAAGGAAGCATGGTCCGTTTGGCTGAGAGGCGCGCGGGCCAAGTTCTGGTCTCATAGGCAGATTGCCTCGTGTGCACAGTGTGCGAGGCAAACGTCACCCACCCGCGCAAGCGATTGCGCACACTGCGGCGCCCAGTCTTGGGCGCGATGTCAGCGGAACCGGTACGTGAGCGAGGCCATGGCTGTGGTCTGCTGGCGGCGCTGCGTGATCGGGCTGTCGGCCGCATCTGCGTGCAACCGCGCAACCGTGAGCGAGCCATTGGCCGTCCACCGGTCGTCGAGCTTGCAGGTGACGATGGCGTTGAAGTGGATGTCGCGCAGCCCCGCATGCGTGGCAAATACCGGCAGGCCCGAACGGGCGCTTTGCCCATCGTCCACGCCAAAGAACGTACGCATGTACTGACCGTTCGTCCACGACACGCCGGTCCCGAGGCTGAACAGCCAGCGGCCGACCGGCGCGCTCGCGTAGGCATCGGCATTGGCGATCAAACCTTGGCGATTGCCAAGAATGTCCTGCTCCGCATCGGTGGACAGCGTGAGGAATGACACCGTGTACTGCGCGAACGCCTTCGCGCGCACCGTGGCGTTGACATTGCCGAGGCCATTCAGGCGCGCGTCGTCATGCGCATGGCGCCACGTCGGGTCGAACTGGAAGTTGCCGCCCACCTGCCACGTGTCGTTGTTGGCGAGGTACACGCCGGCAAAGTCCATCCCCTTGGAAAAGAACCGGCGCTTGTATTCGATCTCCTGATCGATCCACGGAAACACGAAGCTCGATTTCGCGCCTGGGTACTTGGGCGACATGTAGATCGCTGGGCCGACAGCAATGCTCCAGTCGCTGGCGTCGGCGCTGTTTTCCGCGTTGGCGGCGGCTGCTGTCTGTGCCGTCGCGGTAGTGCTCAATGCGCCGATGGTCATCAGAAGGAAGAACGCAAAGCGGGGCAGGGCACGCGAGGACAGCGGCATGGGTGGGCGGAAATTCGAAAGGAATGTGAGCGACGGAAACGGCGGGCACGCCATTCTAGTGGAACCGTCGGAGCGCTGGACCCCGATCGAAGAGGGGAAGCCTCTGAGGCATCTACATGGATGCAATGGGAAACAGGCAAAAAAAAACGCCGGGAATATCCCGGCGTCTTTCATGGGGCGACTGCCTTATTGCTTGGCGGGCGCGGCGGCCTTCGGTGCCGAAGCGGCGTCGGTCTTCGCTTCCGACTTGGCTGCAGCCTTGTGGGCCTTCTTGTGAGCGTGCTTCTTCTCGTGCTTGGCTTCAGCCTTCGGTGCCGAAGCGGCATCGGTGGTCGTCGCTGCAGCGGTCGCTGCCGGTGCAGGTGCGGCGGCCGGTGCGGAGGCGGTGCCAGCTGCGAACACGGGGGCTGCGAAGGCACCAGCAACGATCAGAGCGGCCAGGGATTGAGCGACTTTCATGTGAGACTCCTTAATCAGATACAAGCGGGATGTTGGGACTCCAGATACATGGATCTCGTCCCATTTGCGATCCATGCCTCCAAAAACGCCTGACATTGCGCACGCGCTGACCGCCGTTTGTAAGCGTTCTGCCCACGGTGTAAGCGCGCGTAACAAGGTGGGGTTTCGCTACTTCCGATGTCTGTCGCGATGGGTTGAGACACATCAAGGCCCGGCCCCGCGCATCGGCGTACCGTCAGGCTTCAGGTGGACAACCGATGGCGCCTACACCACACTGCGTGGTGATGCGCGGGTCATTCCGATGTCGGGCCGCGCATTGCACAGCAGGCGTGGGAGCGCATTGGGTCACGCTCCACCCGATACCGGAACGCGCCACAAACCAGTCTCTTCTATAAGGACAACACGATGAACAAGCTCCTGGCAGCCCTCGTGGCTACAGTCTTCAGCGCCGGCGCATTTGCGCAGGCTTCCGCTCCGGCGGCACCCGCTGCGCCGGCCGCCGCTGCGCCGGCACCTGCAGCATCGGCACCGGCCGCAGGCGAGAAGAAGGCACAGCACCACAAGAAGAAAAAGAAACGCGACCATCGTCCGAAGCATCAGGACAAGAGCGCGTACGGTGTGGGCGGCTGATCCACGGCGGTCCGCCAGTTTTTCTGCACACCACGGCGCCGGCCTCTCACAGGGGGTCGGCGCTTTGTTTTGTGCGGTCCGGAAAAAGTCGCGTAAAGTCGCTTGACTTAGAGTGCACTCTAACTTCTAAGCTCCGTTCATGACCACATTCCTGACCATCGCCCAAGTTGCAGAAGCCACCGGCCTGTCGACGCATACGCTGCGCTATTACGAGCGCATCGGCCTGCTCGACAGCGTGCAGCGGCGCGATAACGGCCATCGTGTCTTCCGTGCCGAAGACATGACGTGGCTTGAGTTCCTGCTGCGCCTGCGCGATACCGGCATGCCGATCGCGCAGATGCAGGCGTACGCCGCGCTGCGGCGGCAGGGCGACAGTCTGGAAAGTGTGTCGGCGCGCCAACGCCTGCTGGAATTGCATGCTGCGGCGCTGGAAGCGGAGCTGCGCGCGCGGGCCGAAACGCTGGCCGTGCTGCGCGTCAAACTCGTCGTCTACGACGGCATCCGGGCTCGCATTGAAGCCGTGGAAAACGCGTCAGGCTCCGCTTCCTCATCTTCCAAATCGAAACGCCAGCCAAAACGCCAACCGAACGAGGACGCGCATGACACCGAACACGCACACCGCACAAGCCGCAAACCACGCCAACCTGCAGGACGACCGCTACGTACGGGGCTGGCAAAAGCTGAAGGAAGTCGATGATGTAGCTGGCGAACGCGTGGTCGAGGCCATGGCCGACATCTCGCCCGACCTCGGCCGCTACATCGTCGAATTCGGGTTTGGGGATGTCTACAGCCGCCCGGGCCTGACGCTGCGCGAGCGCGAGATCGCCACCATTGCCGCGCTCACGGCGCTGGGCAACGCGGCACCGCAGTTGAAGGTGCACATTGCGGCCGGGCTCAACGTCGGGCTCACGCGCACGGAGATCACCGAGACGATCCTGCAGATGGCGCTATACGCGGGCTTTCCGGCGGCGCTCAACGGCATGTTTGCCGCCAAGGAAGTCTTTGCCGCTCACGACGCCGAGAGCGTGGCCCCGGCCGGCGGATCGATGCGCCGCGAAACCAGCAACTGATCGATCCGGTGGTTGTCGATATCGAGCACTTCAATATGCAGCGGCCCGATGTCGACGGTTTCACTTTTCTTGGGAATGCGCTTGAGCGCGTAGATGACCAGCCCGGCAAGCGTTTCGACGTGGTGTTCGCCGGGCAGGTCGTCGAGGTCGAAGGCGCGTTTGACGTCGCCCAGCGGTGTGACACCGTCGATCAGGCATGAGCCGTCATCGCGGCGCACGATCTGCTCGTCTTCGCCCAGATACAGGATGTCGCCCATCACCGCGCCGACAATGTCGTCGAGCGTCACAACACCCACCACCAGCCCATATTCGTTGACCACCGCGCCAAAGCGTTCGTGCATCTCGCGAAAGCGCGTGAGCGCCTGAGACAGGTTGAGCGTGTCCGGCAGCACCAGCAGATTCTTGTCGTAATGCTTGCTGATGTTGCGGATCACGGCGGAGGACTCTTCCGACAGGATCTGCTGCAGGATGTCCTTGGACGCGATGAAGCCGAGCACTGAGTCGATGTCTTCGCGGCAGACGAGGTATTCCGCGTGCGGCTGCGCAATGATCTTCATCTTGATCGACTCCACCGGCTCGTCCACCGTGAAGTAGATCACCTCGTCGCGCACGGTCATCACTGAGGTGATGGTGCGTGATTCCAGCTCGAATACGTTTTCGATCATGGCCAGTTCGTGCTTGCGCAGCACGCCGGCTTGCGCACCTGCGCCCACCATGGCGGCGATGTCTTCGGTGGTGATCTGGTCGACGCGGTGCGTCGGCACGCCAAACAGCTTGAGGAACATGTCGGCCGCCCCATTGAACAGCCACACCACCGGCCGCAGCGCACGCAGGCACGACTGCATCGGGCCGATGATCGACATCGCGCAGCGCTCGGGATAAAGCACGGCCAGGCGCTTGGGCAGCAGGTCGGCAAAAAGAATGAATAGCCCCGTCACGATGATGAAGCCGACGATGCTGGCGATCCGTTCCGCGCGGGCAGCCGGCAGCCAATCGCTCAGCGCCGCGGCCAACGGCCCCGAGATCTGGCTGTCGCCGATGACGCCGGCCAGGATGGCGACTGCATTCACCCCGATCTGCACCACGGTAAAGAAGTTGCCGGGCATGTCCTTGAGTTGCAGCACGCGCATGGCGCGAGTGTCCCCGTCGTCGGCCAAGGTTTGCAGGCGCGTGCGCCGCGACGCCGTGAGGGCAATTTCGGAGGCGGAAAAAAAGGCGCTGATCAGGATCAGCAGGGCAAGGATGAGGGCGGACATGGTGGCGGGGCCGCCCGGACAAGTCGCGGCGTTGCGCAGCGACAACTGCCCGGTCGCGTGAAATGTGGCTTCAACTGATCATGGTGCAGCCCCAATCGCTTTGTCAAACCACGGCGTGCGCGGCTGATCTCAAACAATTGTTTATGTCCGAGGAGGATGGGCGGCCATCAAAAATGTGGTTTGCCGTGTACCCATGGCATCGGCGATACTTCACCTTCGGACACATTTTCTCGGTATGCCTTGCGGGGCCTGCGTTTGCGGGCGGCGACCGGGAAGAAAAACAGCGGTTCCGTACGGCGTGATGAGAGGCGCCGATCTTCAGTGCCGGCGCAGATCGGCCCAATTAATGCACATAGTTGCATAGCGGAGTGCCAGTTCATGTGGGTTCTCAGCCGTTTACAGCGGCGCACCGGGGGGAAACGGGGGAATACGGCAGGGACGATCACACGGTTGGCAGGGCTTCTTGTCGCTGCCATCGTATCGATGCCTTGTATGACGTTTGCGCAGCAGACGTCTGCCACCACCGGGTCCGGTGTGTCTGCGGTTGCATCTTCGGTCTCGGCCAGCGCGCCGAACATCGCGTGGTACTACGGCGACAAACCGCCCGTGGCGCAGTTGCGCGCCTTCGATGCCGTCGTCGTGGAGCCGGGCCACGGCTTCGACCCGTTGCAATTCAAAACGCCTAGGACGCAATGGCTCGCCTACGTGAGCCTGGGCGAGGTCACGCCCGACCGTAGCTGGTTCAAGGAATTGCCCAAGGCATGGTTGCTTGGCGACAACGCCGCGTGGGCCTCCCGCGTGGTCGACCAGGCCCAGCCCGAGTGGCCGGCGTTTTATGTCGATCACGTTATCAAGCCGCTGTGGGACAAGGGCTACCGCGGCTTTTTCCTCGATACGCTCGACTCATATCAGTTGGTGGCCAAGGACGACGCCTCGCGCACGGCCCAGGAAGGCGGCATGGTGCGCGTGATTCGCGCAATCAAGGCGCGCTATCCGGACGCCAAGCTGATTTTCAACCGCGGGTTTGAGATCCTGCCGCAGGTGCATGAACAGGCGTATGCAGTGGCGTTTGAATCGCTGTATCGCGGCTGGGACCAGGGCGCCAAGCAATACAAAGAAGTGAGCGACGCCGACCGCGACTGGCTGATGGGGCAGGCGCGCAAGATTCGCGACGAATACCACCTGCCGGTCATCTCGATCGACTACTGCCCGCCGGCTGACCGCGCCTGCGCACGCGACACCGCCAAGCGCATCAAGGCGCAGGGCCTGATCCCCTACGTGACCGATCCGGCGTTGTCGACCATCGGCGTGGGCCGGATCGAGGTGCTGCCGCGCAAGGTGCTGATCCTGCAGGAGCGTGCCCCGCGCACCACCATCGAGACCAGCGAGGGCGTGCGCTTTGTTGCCATGCCGCTCAATTTTCTTGGCTACGACGTCGAATACGCCGACATCAATCAACCGCTGCCTGCCGACGTGCCGCCCGACCGCTATGCCGGGGTGGTGGTGTGGGTGAATACGAGCCCGGTCAAGCAGGTCGCGGCGCTCAATGCGTGGGTGCGCGCCCGCATGCGCGACGGCGTGCGCATTGCCTTCATGAACCGCTTCGGCCTGCCGGTGGACGGCAGCCTGGCCGACATGCTGCACCTGCAATACGTGCGCGGCATGGCCAATGCCGGTACCAGCAGCGGCGGGCCGGTGTCGGTGGTGTCGCAAGACAGGATCATGGGCTTCGAGATGCCGCCCCGGCCGCTGGCCCGCGAGACGGTGCCCATCCGGGCCGGCGCCACCGCGCAATCGCTGCTGCGGTTGAAGTCCGGCAATCAGGAGTTTGACGCCGCCGCCATCACTGACTGGGGCGGCTACGTGATGTATCCGTTCGCGGTGTTCGCGCTGGAGACCATCGACCAGGCGCGCTGGGTGGTGCAGCCCATCGAGTTCCTGCGCCGCGCGCTGGCGCTGCCCGATATGCCTATTCCCGACGTGACCAGTGAAAACGGCCGCCGCCTGATGCTCGTGCATGTGGATGGCGACGGGTTTGCCTCGCGTGCGGAATTCCCGGGCCCCGAGTATTCGGGCGAGGTGCTGCTGCAGGAGGTGTGGGACAAATACCGTATTCCGACCACGCTTTCCGTCATTGAAGGCGAAGTGGGCCCGACGGGCCTGTATCCGGAGATTTCGCCGCGGCTGGAAGGCATTGCCCGCAGGATGTTTGCGCTGCCGTATGTCGAGCTGGGCTCCCATACGTATTCGCACCCGTTCGACTGGAGCCGCACGGTGCAAAGCTCGACGGCCGGCCCCGGCAAGGACGCGGGCGGCGGCGATACCGCCTTCGCGCTGACCATTCCCGGCTACAAGTTCAGCCTCGACCGCGAGATCGCCGGCTCCATCCGCTACATCGACGAGCGCCTGGCGCCCCCCGGCAAGCGCGTGAAGGTTCTGCAGTGGTCGGGCGACTGCCGCCCGCCCGAAGTGGCCGTGCGCATGGCGTGGCAGGCCGGTGTGGTCAACATCAACGGCGGCGATACCGTCATCACGCGCAGCTCGCCATCATGGACGGACATTGCCTCCATCGGCATTGACAAGGGCCCCGGCGCTTACCAGGTGTTTGCGCCCAATCAGAATGAAAACGTCTATACCAATGACTGGACCGGGCCTTACTACGGCTTTGAACGCCTGATTGAAACGATGCAGATGACGGACGCTCCGTACCGATTCAAGCCCATCAACATCTACTACCACATGTATTCGGGCACCAAGCTTGCGTCGCTCAAGGCCTTGAAGAAGGACTACGACTACGCGCTCTCGCAACCGGTGTTTCCCATCTACTCCACGGAATACGTCGCGAAGGTGATGGACTTTCGCGACATGGCCATCGCCCGCGATGACGACAACTGGATCGTTCGTGGCAACGGCGACTTGCGCGAACTGCGCTGGATGACACACGGCACGCCCCGCGTGGCCGACGCCCAGGGCGTGGTCGGCTACGACAAGGCACCAGGCGGCATCTACATCCACCTGGACGATGGCGCCGCACGCTTTGCCATGGCGCCCGCCGGCGAGCCCGCCAAGTCTGCCTACATTGCTGAAGCCGCGGCCTTTGTGCGCGATTTCACGCGTAGCGGCAAGGGCCTGTCGTTCGAAGCCGGTGGCTATTACAAGCCGTTTGTCCGTCTGGCCAACGTGGGCGCCTGCCGCGTGAAGGTCAACGGCGCGCCGGCCCACACCACCCGTGCACAAGGCGATACGGTGCGCGTGGACTTGAACGGCGCCGCCGCCCAATCCGTGACCTACCAACGTATCGATGTGGTCTGCTGACCTGACACCGCGCGAACGGCTGCTTCCGCCCTGGCTGATCGGCACGCTTGGCGCGCTGATCGGGCTGGCGCTCGCCTTGATGTTCCCGCGCGAGCGGCTGGAAGCACGCCTGCTGGAAGGCGGCAAGGTCGATGCCCTGTCGGTGGCGTACCTGGAAGCCTGGCTGCGCGTACGCCCCAACGACGGCGAATTCCTGAGCGTGCTGGCCGCGCAATACGTGCGCACCGGCCGCCTGGAAGAAGCCGAGACCATGCTCAACCGCATGCGCGCGCTGCACGACAAGTCGCTCGAACGCGAAGCGCTGCTGCTTGATATTGCGATTCGCGAGCAGCGCGCCTATGCGTTGCAGCCGAACGACCCGCGGCGCGCGTCGATCCTGAATGACTTGCGCGGCTTGCTCAAGCAGGCGCTCGACTACCGCTGGACCGCCGCCGAGCTGGAGATCCTGGCCGGCAAGGCGCGTGCGTTGGACCAGGGTGCGATTGCCGTGCAGTTCTATCAACGCCTGGCCAGGCAGGACGTGGCACGCGCCGCGCAATGGCAGGCGCGCACCGCCGAGATTGCGCTGGGCGTGGGCGAATACCGCGCTGCGGCCGCGGCCAACTTTGCCGCGCAGGCCAGCGCCAAATCGCTCGACGAACAACGCCGCTACTTCATCGCCGGGCTCAAGGCGCTGCAAGGCGGCAACCTGCTCGACGACGCCATGACCGAAGCGCAGCGCCGCGCGGGTCCGCTCCTCGACGACACCGAAACGCTGCGTTTCCTCACGCGCCTGGCCCTGGCGTGCAACCGGCCCGATCTGGCCGATCAGTACGCGCGCCGCCTGCTGCATCTGTCGTGGCGGCAAATAGAGGAGGGCATTGCCCTGGCCGCAGGCGCAACCCGTCATGACTGGACATTCGCGGGCCGGCCGGAGCCGTTGCCATCCCCTACGGATGCGGTATTCATGGATGGGCCGGAAGGGCTCGCTCGGCGTCAGCGCCACGCCGCACGCATCCGGCGCGTAGCGGACAAGGTGAACGATTCGGCCGCACCCGCTGCACCCGCCGCTCCCGCCACGCAGCCCACCGGCACTGAGGCCATCGCACGCGGGATCGCGCCGTTCAATGCGGACGATTACGATCTCGCATACCGCGTCTTCATGAGCAGCGGCAACCTGAACGACGCCATGCGCGTGGCCGAGGCCGCCGTGCGCCAGCGCCCGGACCTGAAGATCTGGACCGAACGCGCCGCGCAGGTATCGGAGTGGAACCGCCAGCCGATGTCTGCGCTGAAGTACTGGCTGGCCTACGCGCAGTCAACCGGCGACGATGCGGCTTGGCAGAACGTGCTGCGCCTGGCGCCTGCGCTCAACGAAGACCACGCCTATCTGGCCGGCCTGCGCTATCAGGCCAGCCGCCAGCCCGGCGACATGAAGCTGCTCGATCAGGTGATTGCCGCGTATGAGCGGTTGGGCGAGCCGGTGGAAGGCCTGGCCTATCTGAACAGCATTGCGCGGGGCCCGCATCGTCAGGCGATTCTGGAGCGCTACGCCATGCTGGCCGAGCGCGCCGGCAAGGACGACCAGGCTTACGACACCTACGTGCGCCTGCAGAAGGAGTTCGGCCCGAACGCGCGCTACGCGCTCAAGCTCGCCAACATGCTGTACGTGCGGGCGCAGTTCGAGCAGGCGCTGTCCGCCATGGAAGTCGCCAGCAAGGTGGCGTCGCCCACGGACGATCTCTACTGGCGCACGTTCGCCCAGCTCGCGCGTTTGAACCAGCGCGATGACCTGTCGCGCGAGGCTTATCGCCAGTTGCTGATTGGCGGCAACGCCCAGCCGGACGATCTGTCGGCGATGATCGATTTCTACGATGCCAGCCCGATCGACGCCGGCCGCCTGGCCGAACTGGCCTTCCGCAAGAGCGGCACGATGGCCTCGTTGCAGCAGGCCATCTACTACTACACGCGCGCCCGTGCCTTCCGTCGCATCGACGGGCTGCTGGCCTCGCTGACGCTGGAACAACGCCGTGCCGCCGAGCAATCGCCCGGCGTGCTCGGCGCCCGCGCCGAGTACTACCGCCAGAGCGGCCAGTGGGATATCGCCATGCGCGATCTGCGCCGCGCCGTCTCGTTGCCCGATGCCGGCAGCGACGTGAAAGCCGCCTTCCTGTGGGGCCTGCTCGATTCCGGCCAGAACGATGAACTCAAGCGCGCGCTGACCCTGTGGCGTGGCGAAGCCGAAAACGATTCCGCGTACTGGGGCGCGTATGCTGCCGCCGGTCTGCAACTCTTCGATGCCAATCTTGCGTTGCGCTTCCTCGGCCGCCAGGGCAACTCGATGCGCAACGATCCGCTCTGGCTGCTCGCCTTTGCCGATGCGCGTGAAATGGCCGGACAAGCCGACGCCGCCTGGCGCCTGCGCCGCGAGGCGTGGTGGCTGCTGTGGCGTGCCGAGGGCGCTGACGGTGCCGGCGGTGTGGATGCCGCAACCGGTAAGGACAAGGGCCCCGCCAATCGCCGCGTTGGTACGCGTGTCGTCGTGGGCAGTAACGGCGCACGCAACGATGCCGTACCGCTTGAAGAGGGCGCTCGCACTGAACTGCGCGCCCGCCGCATCGCGCTGGCGCAGACGTTTGGCTCCGGCGATCTTGCTCAGCGCTTGCTGATCGAGCTGCTGCGCGATGACCGCCGCGCCACGCGGCAGGCCCGCGAAGGCGGCAGCGCCACCGTGCAGAAATCGGAGCTGGGCGACATCGATACGTTGCCGCCGGAGCCGCCCGAAGCCCCCGCAGACAAGCGCAAGAACGCCCGCGTGAGCGACCAGCTTGTCTCTGCCGTGGCCAAGGAGGCCGCGCTCGGCTGGGCGCTGTCGCGGGAGGCGAACGATCTGGCGCGCGCGTGGCTGCTGCAGCAATACACACGCCGCATGACGCGGCCGGCCTATGCCGAAATCTCCATCGCCCTGGCCGAGCGCGACCTGCAAACGCTCAACCGCCTGCTGGACGACACGCCTGATCGCATCCCGCTCTACAACCGCATCGATGCAAACACGCTCACCGACCGCCTGGGCGAGGCGCAGCGCCTGTCGTTCGAGGGCCTGACCACCGCACCCGACGACGAGCAGATTCACCAGCGGCTGCAGGAAACCCTGCTGACGAACGCGCAGGCGCTGGAGCCGCGCGAAACGTGGTTCAAGCAGGCGCCGCTCACGTACTTTGAAAGCAGCGCTGCCGCCGGTATTCGCCTGACCGATCACTACAGCATGCTGGTGCGCGCCACGCAGCGGAACCAGCGCTCAACCGATGAGACGCAACTGACCGGCGTGCCCGCGCAGGACCGCCGCGTCGACTGGATCTCGCAGTACCAGACGCAAGACAGCCAGTGGAAGGGCACGGTGGGCTGGCGCCAGGGGCTGGCGTCGTTCTACGCGTTCCGGCTGGATGGCTTGCTGGGGCAGACCGGCCCGTTCGGCACCGAGCTGTCGGTCGGTCGCAACCAGCCGGCCGAAGAAACCACGCAACTGCGCGTGGGCGGCGTGAAGGATCTGGTGTCGATTGGCGGCAACTGGCGCCTGACGCAGCGTGAATACATTCGCGCGCGCATCGAGGGCAACCGCTTCTACGGTCAGGACCGTTCGTTCCTCGGCAGCGGCATGGTGTTCGACGCCGAAGCCGGCTACCGCTTCCGCGTGGAGTACCCCGATTACACGATCCGCGTGGTCGGCACGCGTGCAAACTACAGCGCCTCGGGCTCGCCAAGCGCGTTGCTGGGGCGGCTCTTGCCTGCAGCGGCCACGGGCGATACGGCGCCCGATGCCACCGCCTTCATGCCGCAGTCGTTCACGCAGTTCGGGCTGCTGTTCGGCTTTGGCACGGACTATCTTGATCGCTATACGCGTGCGTGGCGCCCGTTCATGGATGTGGGGCTGCTGCATGACAACCGCGAAGGGTGGGGCACGCAACTCCAGTTGGGGGTGGCCGGCAGCGTGTTTGGCAACGACCATCTGGCGCTGGTGTTCAGCCATGCCTCCATCACGCGCGCCGGTACCGCGCCGATGACGGAAATCGGCCTGCGCTACCGCTGGCTGTACTAGCAACAAGCAAGAACAAGACAAAGACAACGGGGAAGAAACGACATGAAGCACACAACGGAAGACTCCAGGGAGAACGCGATGACACCCTTGATCAACAAGATGAAGGCCGGCCGCCGGCGTTGGCTGGCCATGGCAGCGGGCGTTGGTGCCGCACTTGCGTTGTCCGCCTGCGCGGTGGTCGACAGCGCACGTGCGCCGGCGACCAGCGCGTCGGATGCGTGGGTGGTGCTGCCCATCGTCAACTACACCGAAACGCCGCAGGCCGGCCTGCGTGCGGAGACGATTGCCGCGAGCATCCTCAAGGCGCGTGGTTTCTCCAACCTGAAGCAGTATCCGGCCAACCTGAACAGCGAGTCGCTGTTCGAGCCGGCCGAGCGCGAGGCCGTGGCACGTGCGCTGGATTGGGCGCGCGGCGAGAAAGCCCGCTATGCCCTGACCGGCGCCGTGGATGAATGGCGCTACAAGGTAGGCGTGGATGGCGAGCCCGCTGTGGGCATTACGCTGCAGGTGATCGACGTGCAGACCGGCAACGTGATCTGGAGCGCAGCGGGCAGCCGCACCGGCTGGAGCCGCGATGCCGTGTCGGCGGTGGCGCAGAAGCTGCTGCGCGAGCTGCTTTCGCCGCTGGGCCGAGGCTGATGAAAACCGGGTCGGCAGGATCCGCTCAATCGGCCGGCCGCGCCGCCGCCGATACGCGCGGCCAGGGTGGGCGAACCGAGCGCCGGCGTAACGCGCAGGGCATTGGCGCGTCGACCTGGTATGGGCGCCTGATTGCGCCTGCCGTGTCCAGCCCGAGCGCGGTGCTTGAAACGCTGGGCGCGGTGGTGGTGGCCATTGGCGTCGTCTGGTTGTTCGTGCCGGACAACCCGCTGCTGCTCGGCCATGGCTTTCCGTGGATCTGGCTGGTGCCGCTCATCCTGGCGCTGCGCTACGGCACGCTCCTCGGTGCGCTCGCAGCGCTGGTAGTGCTGGGCGCCTGGGCCGTGTTCTACGGACAGACGGCCGCTGCCGGCAGTTTCCCGCGCATGTACTTCCTGGGCGGGCTGATGCTCGTGCTGATCGGCGGGCAGTACGGTGACATCTGGGGTGCGAGGTTGTCGCGCGCTCGCACCGTCAACGGTTACCTGAACGACCGGCTGTCGGCGCTCACCAAGAACCACTTCCTGTTGCGCCTCTCGCACGAGCGTCTGGAGAACGACCTGCTGGCCAAGCCGACCACGCTGCGCGACACGCTCACGCAGCTGCGCAATATCGCGCTGGCCGCGCGCGAGCACGGCACGGGCGACAACGCGCCTGACGTGGCGCAACTGCCCGGCGCCGAGCCGTTCCTGCAATGGACGGCGCAGGCCTGCCAGCTGGAAGTGGCGGCCATGGTGCGCGTAACGGGCAACCGCATCGACACCGAACCGGTGGCCCGCGTGGGCACGCCGTTCGACATCGTTGCCGATGACCCGTTGATCCGCCATTGCATCGACACCCACACGCTGGGCCACCCACAGGCGCCCGAGCTGCGGAATGTGAACAACCCCGAAGACGGCTCACGCTACGTGGCGTGCGCGCCGGTGCTCTCGGGCGCGGATGAGCTGATCGGCCTGGTGGTCGTGCAGCAGATGCCGTTCCTCTCGCTGTCGTACGAAAACCTGCAGTTCCTGCTTGTGCTGCTTGGCTACTACGCCGACGGCGTGCGCCACCTCACCGTCAGCTCCGAGATCCTGGATCTTGTGCCCGACGCGCCGTACGAGTTCGCGCTCGATCTCGGCCGGCTGGCGCGGCTGCATCGCGATACCGGCATCGATTCGTCGGTGGTGGCGCTCATTTTCGACAAGGACGAGACCAGCGACGCGCTGTTCGAGAGCGTGGTGCGCAGCCGCCGCGCGCTGGATGTGGTGTGGCAGGCCAACGGCAAGAACCGCCGCGCCATCATCACGCTGATGCCGCTGTCGGGCGCGGGTGCCGTGTCGGCATATCTGGTGCGTATTGAAGACAGCTTGCGCGCGCAGTTCGGTGTCGATTTCGAGGGCGGGCGCATCAGCGTGCAGACGTTGCATGTGACCGGCGAGCATCCGGGCGAAGCGCTGCAGCGCTTCCTCGCGCGCTGCCATCTCGAGGGGTAGGGGGCGGACGGCCATGCAGGTTGACCATGTTTAAGCTCACGCTCGGCGGCATCTCGGCCCAGATTGCGGCAGTGGCGATGGCGCTGCATGCCGGCAACAGCCTTGCGCTGCTGCTGTCGTGCCTGATGCTGCAGGGCACTGCCGCGGCGCTCATCGGGCTGGCTGCGTGGCGCTTGCTGCCGCGCCGTTATCGCGTGCCGTTCGTGTGGACGTATGGCTACCTGACGGCGCTGTGCTTTTTCGTGCCGGTGGCCGGTGGCCTGCTGGTGCTCGGCAGCCTGCTGCTCGGCAAGCTCTTCCCCAAGCCCGAAGACGACAAGGACATCGCCGAGATCGGCCTGCCGGTTTTTGTGGCGCATTTGATCTCGCGCGTGACGCACGGGGGCGGGGCGCGGCTGCGTGCGCAGCTGAGCAACGAGCGCGCGCCGGTGCAAAGCCGCATGACCGCGCTGGTGGCCATGCAGTCGATGCCCACGCGCACGGCCAGCCCCGTGCTGCGCGACCTGCTGGCCGACCCCGTGGACGATATCCGCCTGCTGGCCTACGGCATGCTCGACAACGCCGAGAAGGTGCTCACGCAGAAGATCCTGGCCGAGCTGCCGCGCCTGGAAGAAGCCACCACGCCCGAGGCGCGCTACGAGATCAACAAGCGCCTGGCCGACCTGTACTGGGAGCTGATCTACCAGAACCTGGTGCAGGGCGACGTGTACCGCTACACCGCCGAGCAGGTCGAACGCTATGCCAGCGCCGCGCTCGACATCCAGCCCGACAACGCCGCGCTGTGGTACATGCGCGGCCGGCTTGCCCTGTCGCGCCGCGAGCCGGATGTGGCCGAGTCCCACCTGCGCCGCGCCGAGTCCCTCGGCTTCCCGCGGGACCGCCTGCTGCCGCCGCTGGCCGAAGCCTGCTACCTGCGCCGCGACTATGCCGGCGCGCGCGCCGCGCTGGCGCAGTTCTCCAGCCGGTCTCCGCTGCCGTTGCTGCGCCCGCTGTTGCGCTACTGGACATCATGAGCAACGACCAATTTCCTCGCGCCCAGTCGGCCGACGTCGCGCTGCTGCTCGAAGGGACCTTTCCCTATGTGAGCGGCGGGGTGTCGAGCTGGGTCAACCAGATGATCCGGGCGTTTCCGGACATCCGCTTTGCCATCGTCTTCATCGGCAGCCGCCGGGAGGATTACGGCAAGCCCGTCTACGCCATTCCCGACAACGTGGTGCACCTGGAGTGCCACTACCTGTACGACTTTCCGCCGCCGCCGCTGGTGCAGGCCAGTGGTGGCGATGCCGCCGCTTTCGAGCGCTCGCGCAAGCTGCACGAGGCGCTGCGCAATCCGGCCAACAAGGGCGAGACGGCCGAGCTGATCCGCGCCTCGATCGCCGACCTGCGCGACGATGGCCCGCTGGCCGAGGAACAGTTCCTCTACAGCCACCGCGCGTGGGACATGATGACGGACTACTACCGGCGCTATTGCACCGACCCGTCGTTCACCGATTATTTCTGGACCGTGCGCATCATGCACAAGCCGCTGTGGCAGCTTGTGCGCATTGCAGAAAACCTCATCCCGGTGAAGGTGTTCCACACCATCTCGACCGGCTATGCGGGGTTCCTGGGCGCGCTGCTGCGCTACAGGCGCGGGCGGCCGCTGCTGGTGTCGGAGCACGGCATCTACACGAAGGAACGCAAGATCGACCTGTTCCAGAGCCAGTGGATTCGCGACAACCGCAGCATCTTCGAAAAGGACATCGCGCAGATCAGCTACTTCCGTGACCTGTGGGTGCGCTTTTTCGAGACCATGGGCCGGGTCTGCTATGACGCCGCCGAAGACATCGTCGCGCTGTATGAAGGCAACCGGCAGCGACAGGTCATCGACGGCGCGCCCGCCGAGAAGACGCGCAGCATTCCCAACGGCATCAACCTGCCGCGTCTGGCTGCGCTGCGCGAAAAGCGGCAGGCCAGCGTGCCGCGCGTGATGTGCCTGATCGGCCGGGTGGTGCCCATCAAGGACGTGAAGACATTCATTCGCGCCATGCTGACCATCACGCGCGAGATGCCCGACGCGGAAGGCTGGATTGCCGGGCCGGAAGACGAAGATCCGGAATACGCGCAGGAATGCCACAGCCTGGCCGAAAGCCTGGGCCTGGGCGACCGCATCAAGTTCCTGGGCTTCCAGAAGATCGACGACATCCTGCCGAAAGTGGGCGTGCTCGTGCTGAGTTCGATCAGCGAGGCGCTGCCGCTCGTGGTGCTGGAAGGGTTTGCCGCGGGCGTGCCGTCCGTCACCACGGATGTGGGTTCGTGCCGGCAGTTGCTGTTCGGCCTGGACGGCGAAGACGCGGCGCTGGGCGCGGCCGGCGCCGTGGTGCGCATTGCCGACCCGGCCGCCCTGGCTGCCGAAGTGCTGACGCTGCTGCGCGACGAAACGCGCTGGCATGCCGCGCAGGCCGCCGGCATCGCCCGCGTCGAGCGTTACTACACGCAAGAGATGATGGTCGGCAGCTACCGCGAGCTGTACACGCGCCTGCAGACCTTGCCCGACCTGAGTACCGAGCACGGCACCAAGGCCGGCTCTGCCGCTGCGGCGGCCTGCCCGTACCACGCCCAGCAGAACAAGCCACATGAGGGAGCCCGCTGATGGCCGGCATTGGTTTTGAGCTGCGCAAGATGCTCAAGCGCGACAGCCTGCTCGGGCTGCTGCGGGCCTACACCTACGCCGGCATCATCAGTTCCGGGCCGTGGATTCTCTCCATCGTCGGGATTCTGCTGATCGGTATCCTCAGCCTGCCGTTTGTCATTCCCGGCTCGCTCATCACGCAGTTCCAGGTGTCGGTTACCTACCTGATTGCGATCAGCCTGATCCTGACCGGGCCGCTGCAGCTTGCCTTCACGCGGTTTACGTCCGACCGCCTGTTCGAGAAGCGCGACGACCTGATCCTGCCCAACTACCACGCCGTGTCGCTTGTGATGACGCTGGTCGCCGGTGGCCTGGGGCTGCTTGTCATCCTCTTTGCGTTCCCGCAGCAATCGGCCATCTACCGGCTGCTGATGCTGGCCGGTTTCGTGGTCATGGCTAACATCTGGATCGCGGTGATCTTCCTGTCGGGCATGAAGCAGTACAAGGCGATCGTGTGGATCTTCCTGATCGGCTACACGCTCACCGTGCTGCTGGCGCTGCTGTTCAACCGGCTCGGGCTCGAAGGGCTGTTGCTGGGCTTCGTCACGGGGCAGCTGTGCCTGCTGATCGGCATGGCCGCGCTCATCTACCGCAATTTCAGCGGCCGGCGCTTCCTGTCGTTCGAGGTGTTCGACCGGCGGTTCGCATACCCGTCGCTCATGCTGATCGGGCTGCTGTACAACCTCGGCATCTGGCTCGACAAGTTCATGTTCTGGTATGCGCCGGGCACGGGGCAGCAGGTGATCGGCCCGCTGAATGCGTCGGTCATCTATGACATTCCGGTGTTCCTGGCCTACCTCGGCATCATTCCCGGCATGGCCGTGTTCCTGGTGCGCATCGAGACGGATTTCGTCGAGTACTACGACGCCTTCTACGACGCCGTGCGCGGCGGCGCATCGCTCGAGCACATCGAAGACATGCGCAACACGATGGTGCAGACCATCCGCGCGGGCCTGTACGAGATCGTGAAGATCCAGGCAATGGCCGCGCTGGTGCTGTTTGCCGTGGGCGCCGCGGTGCTGCGCGCGCTGCAGATTTCCGAGCTGTACCTGCCGCTGCTGTATGTCGACACCATTGCCGCGAGCTTGCAGGTGGTGTTTCTGGGCGTGGTGAACATCTTCTTCTACCTCGACCGGCGCCGCGTGGTGCTGGCGCTGACGGCGGCGTTTGTGGTGCTCAACGGCGCGCTGACCTGGATGACGCTGCAGCTGGGTCCCGCCTGGTACGGATACGGATTTGCCGTCTCGCTGCTGTTGGTGGTGATGGCCAGCCTCGTGATCCTGGACCGCAAGCTGGATCGGCTGGAATACGAGACGTTCATGTTGCAGTAAGGATGCCCGACAGCCTCCGCTGCCGTCCGGAACCCCGCCCGCAACACTTCAACCCCCGTTCACGACCCTTCAAGCCTCGTGCACGGCGCTTCAAGCGCCAGCCGCGAGGCTTTTTGCTCTGCGCGTGCTGCTTTTTGCAGCAACACCATGACGCTTTTTGCTCCGTAATCGGGGCCTGGAGGCTGGCGCGCCGGGCTTTGTGGTCCACGCTTGGGGGTTCGAACTCGGCCATCGGCACGTTTTGCTCGGAAATTTTGAGCTCTGAACTCGGTGGGCGGAGCTTTGCACCCCATGGATGGCGTTCCGAACTCGACAGATGGAGCTCTGAACTCGGCGGCCCGAGCTTTTTGCTCGGCGGATGGAGCTCTGAGCTCGACGGCCCGAGCTTTTTGCTCGGCAGATGGAGCTCCGAGCTCGACTGGCCAAGCTTTTTACTCGGCGGATGGGGCTCTGAGCTCGACTGGCCGAGCTTTTTGCTCGGCGGATGGAGCTCTGAGCTCGGCGGCCCGAGCTTTTTGCTCCACGGATGGGGTTCCGAACTCCGCGCCCCGAGCTTTTTACTCGGCAGACGTGTATGCCGAGCTGTCGGATGCCTCACAACGATGGCGTTTAAATCAGCACGTTTGCTAGAAAACGCTGCTATGGAAGGTGAATCGGCAGATTCGATCGAATTGGCTTGGCCCCGTGTTGATTGCATTTGCGCAAACTCCCGTGCGTGGTGCCGTGGGCTAGATTGGAGGCCTTGATGGAATCCTCTGCGCCAGCCGCGTGTCTGTCATGACAGCGGGATGAGCGCACGCGCACTGTGCCGGGTCGAGATACGGGCATGCTGCAAGGCGGATGAAAGGCCTGCCGAGAGAAACTCTCCTTTGAGCGCGGTTCAATGAACGCCAGGACACACCTACATCCAACTCGCATTGAGCTGGCCTACCGATTCGCATCCTTCAAGGTGTCGATGCTCGACCCCGCTCGCATTGCTTCCCGCCTGTTCACGGCCAAGAACCGGTTCAGTTGTTCTGTTGCGCCGTCATGGTCGTCCCGATGAAACGTCCGTCGTTCTCCGCCCAGCTCGCCGTCCTGTGGGGGCTTGTCGCCATCATCTGTGCCACGCTGCTCGTGGTCGTCTGGGTGATGGCTCGCTCTGCGGCAGACAGGCACGTGGCAAGCGCAAAGGTGCAGGCCACGGCAACCTGTGAAGCCGTTGCGTCGCGCTATCGCCAATCGATACTGCCCTCGGATGCGGTTGCCAGTGCCGACCTGATGCGCGGCATTCTCGACGTCGTTCTGGCGTCGGCGCCGGGCGTGGAGGGCGGGTTCTGGTCATCGCGCGCGGCGCCCAGCCAGAACGGCTTTCTCGCTTATTCATTCCCGACCTACCAGGGCAGCGGTATCAAGCGGGACATTCCGGAGGCGGAAATTCCGCTGATCCTCCGCACGTTGCAAACTGGCCTTCAAGGGCAGCAGGTCGCCACAGACGCTGTGGTGACCGGGCACGATGCCGTGGTTGTGGCCGCGTGCCCGATCCCGGGTCACCAAGACGTGTTCGTCTGGACCATGATGCGAGCCCAGCCCGCGCTGGGGCAAACCGGCAGAGAACTGGTGACCGGCCTTGCCATCGTGCTTGCCGGGATTCTCGTGACAGCGGTGGCCTTTGGGGTTGTGCTGCGCCGCTGGAAGCGTCAACTCGGGCAACTCGAAATGGCCTTGCCGCCCCGTGGAGACGGCACACGCCTGCCGCTGGTGGGGGAACCGGATCTCGATCGCATCGTCGATGCGTTCAATGGTTATGTGGCGCGCGCGGAAGCGCTGCAGCAAGAGACGGCCAGACTCGGGCAGCGGCTGGCGCAGGCTGAGCGGTTCAGCGTGCTGGGCAAGCTGGCCGCGCAGGTCGCACACGAGATACGTAACCCGACCGGGGCCATGCGGCTCAAGGCGGAGAACGCACTGGCAGGGGACAGCACACGCCAGCAGGAAGCGCTGCGCGTCATCCTCGAGCAGATTGGCCGCATCGAAACACAATTGACCAGCCTGCTGGCGCTGACACAGCCGGTGCGCCTGCATGTGCAAGAAGCCGATGTGGCGCAGTGGCTGGACGGCGTGGTCGATGCGCACCGGGAGCTTGCCCAGCAGCGGCGCGTGAACCTGGTGTCAACGTGCGACGTTCGAGGCGCCGATGGCGACGCACTGCCCGGTCCGCCCCGGTTCGATCAGGAACAATTGCGGCGAGCGCTCGACAACTTGCTGATCAATGCCATCCGCCATGCGGGACAAGGTGGCGCGGTGACGGCCCACGCTACCCGCATCGAGACCGGCGCACGGCCGAGCCTCAGGATCACCGTATCGGACAGTGGCCCCGGCGTGCCGCCCGAGCAGCGCCAGCACATCTTTGAGCCCTTCGTAACCGGCCGTCCGGAGGGCTCGGGGCTCGGCCTCGCGGTGGTCAGCGAGGTCGCGGCTGCCCATGGGGGCCGCGCATGGCTGGACGAGACCTCCGACCTCACCTCATTTGTAATGGAAGTGCCATGGCAACCATCCTCGTAGTCGATGACGACGACGCATTCCGGGAGGGCCTGACCGAAACGCTGACCGATCTCGGGCATCGTGTTGTGGAAGCCGGGTCCGGAAAGGGCGCCCTTCAGATGCTGGGCGACGGGCTGTGCGCCGATTGCGTGTTTCTCGATTTCCGCTTGCCCGATCTGAATGGCCTCGATGTGCTCGAGGCGCTGCGCGAAAAGCCCGCGCTGAAGGCGCTTCCGGTCGTCATGCTCACTGCATATGCCAGTTGCGACAACACCATCGGTGCGATGCGCCTGGGCGCCTTCGAGCATCTGACGAAACCGGTCGGACGCCGCGACATCGCAGTGCTGCTGGAGCGGATCTTCTCGGCCAATCAGCCGTGCGCCATGACTCCGGACAGCGGCGCGCCGTTCGTGGACGCGCCCGAAGCCGACCGACCTCAACTGCTCGGTATCAGCGCCGCGATGCGTACCGTGCAGAAGATGGTCGGCCGGGCTGCCATGACCGACGCGACGGTGCTCATTACCGGCGAGACAGGAACAGGCAAGGAAGTGGCGGCGCGCGTGCTCCACGCTTGTTCCAATCGGCGGGGCGGTCCGTTCGTTGCCGTCAATTGCGCCGCCATTCCACACGACCTGCTCGAAAGTGAACTGTTCGGGCATCGCAAGGGCGCATTTACCAATGCCACCTCGGACCGCATCGGCAGGCTGGTGGCCGCCAATGGCGGTACGCTGCTGCTCGATGAAATCGGCGACATGCCGACCGCCATGCAGGCGAAGCTGCTGCGCACGCTGCAGGAGCGTCAGGTGACGCCGCTGGGCACCAACCGGGCCGTACCCATCGACTTGCGAGTGGTGGCCGCCACGCATCGCGATCTCGATGCGATGGTGGCAGCGGGCCAGTTCCGCCAGGATCTGCTCTACCGGCTCAATGTTGTCGCGCTCCATCTGCCGCCCCTGCGCGAGCGCGTGGCTGATATCTTGCCCCTGGCCGAGTATTTCCTTGCTTCAGCAGTGCGCGCGACGGAGCGCCCCATGCATCTTTCCGCCGAGGCACAGCGCCTGCTTGTCGAGCACGCGTGGCACGGCAACGTGCGCGAGCTGAAGAACGCGATGGAGCGCGTCTGTTCGCTGGCGCCTGGGCCTGCCATCACGGCAGACGATCTGCTGTTCCTGCGCAAGCCACCTGCAGTGCCCGGGCGCGCACTGCCTGCCGAGCTTGTCGAACTCCCGCTTGCGGAGGCAGTGGAACGCGTGGAGCGGGCGCTCATCACGCATGCGCTCGCGCTGGCGAACGGCAATCGGGCCGATGCCGCGCGCCGGCTGGGCATCAGCCGTCAATCCCTCTACACCAAGATGGCGGCGCTCGGGTTGAGCTAGCCCGTCAAGAAAACAGACATCTGGGTGTCAAGCAAACGGACAGCCCCGGGGGCGACTGGCCACCGGGGCCTTGTCCTATCAAGGCCTTTGGGATGGCACAGCGTTTGCAATGGATCCACTGCCCCGCGACGGGAGTGAACCATGCAACGAATCCAGTCCACCCCTCAAGCTCGACATGCTGCGCGTCCCCCGCGTGCGCTTCGCAACGCGCATGTCGTGCTGTGCCCGTCGGTCCTGCCCCCTCCCATAGCGCCTGTCCTGCAAGAACGGGCGCGCCCGATACCGCATCGTTCTGCAGGCCGTCGCTCCTGGTCGGGTCTGCGAGACGGCGCAACTTCACGGCCGCTTTTCCACCTCCCACTTGATTGAAGCACGACTGATGCATCCGATCGACCCGGCACGACCGACTGAAGCACAAGGCTCTGTCACGCAATTCCTGATGAACGAACACGGGGACCTGGACGGCTTCATTCTCGACGGTATCTGGCAGGTGTATTTCCCGCCGCACTTGTCGGTAAGCGTTGCGGCACATGTCATGCAAGGCGACACGGTACGTGTGAAAGGCGTCGCGCCACTCAGGCTCGACGTGATGTCGGTGGTTGCGATTGAAGCCGAAGACGGCAAGACCATCGTCGACGACGGACGCGAGCGCAATCGGGGCCGCCATAACGATGACGAGCGAGACGTTGAACGGGTACCGGTCGACATGATCGGTACGGTGGTGCTGCCGCTCTATGGCCCCGGGGGCGAACTGTGCGGCGCGCTGCTAGGCGGCGGTACTTCGCTGCGCATGGCCGTGCGCGCCGCTGAAGACGCGTCGAGCTATTTCACACCGGGCACCCGGGTGCATGCGTGGGGAGAACTCGTCGCGAGCGCGCTGGCCAGTACGCTCGATGTGGACAAGATCGCGCTGGCCAGCGACGGTATTGCCCCTCCAGCTACCCGGACAGACCGGGCGAGTGCCGCCTGATGACGATGCATTCCGTCGCCGCCAACACCAACCTGGATCTGCACGGCGGCCGTACCGCTTCCACACGCAGCCTGCGGGGCCTCGACGCACTGAGCTTCTTGATGGCCGATGTCCGGGACGGCGTCGGACCGTTTCTGGCGGTGTTCCTGAAGGGGACGCAACAGTGGTCTTCGTCAGACATCGGTCTTGTCGTGGGCGCGAGCGGCCTCGCTGGTGCCGTTGCCCAGATACCGGCTGGCATGCTGGTAGACGCCGTGCGCGCCAAGCGCGCCATGATAGCCATCTCGGCCGGTGTGATCGGACTCGGTTGCATGCTGATCGCATGGTCGCCCACCTGGTCCGTCATCCTGTACGCGCAGATTGCGCTGGCGTTGGTCTCCGCGGTCATCGGGCCGTGCCTCGCGTCATTGAGTCTTGGGATCGTCGGCCACCGCCGGTTGCCCGCACGCGTGAGCCGCAACGAGGTCTTCAACCACGCGGGCAACTTCAGCGGCGCGGTCCTGGCGGCCACCGTCACGCACTACGCGGGCACGCTGTGGCTCTTCTATATCGTCTGCGCGTTCTCTGTGGCCAGTGCCTTTGCAGTGGCGCTCATCCGGCCGGCCGACATCGACTATGAGGTTGCGCGTGGCAGCGAAGCGCTGCACCTGCAAGGCGGGACCGGGCAACCGCAGCCCATTCTGGACGTGTTCAAACGGCGCGATCTGCTGGCACTGCTCGCCACAGTCGTGCTGTTCCATTTGAGCAATGCGGCCATGCTGCCGCTTGCCGGCCAGATGATTGCCGCAGAAGCGCCGCATAAGGGCGTTCTCTGGCTGGGCGCCTGCGTGATTGCGGCGCAGTTGGTGATGGTGGTGGTTGCTGCCGGTGTCGGTCGTGCAATCAAGGCTGGTGTCGGCCGGAAGAAGCTGTTTCTTGTTGCGCTGGCGGTCCTGCCGGTGCGCGGCGTTCTGTTTGCACTCACGAGCAGTCCTTACGCCGTCATTGCCATCCAGCTTCTGGATGGTGTGAGCGCCGGCATCTTCGGCGTTGTGATCACCGTCATGCTTTCCGACGTCATGCGCGGCACCGGCCGCTTCAACCTGGCGCAAGGCGCCGTCTCGTTGGGCCTGGGCATCGGTGCGGCACTCAGCAATCTCACCAGCGGCCTGTTGGTCGACCGTTTCGGCTTTGCGGCCGCGTTCCTCGCACTTGCGGCAGTGGCCGTTGCGGCAGTCCTCGTCTTTGCGGTCTTCATGCCGGAGAGCGACTCGCGCGGTAGGGCCACGCAAGCCGCGCAGTCCAGCGCGTGACTCAGCAATGAAACCAGGAGGGCATCGGCACCACGACGCAACGTTGTCGGGCAGCGCAGTTTGAACGGTACAGGCCGCACGGTGGCTTGAATAAACGTCTTCAGAGAAAGACTTGTTTTTTTGCAATGGGGAGCAGCATGAAGATCAAGACACAACTCTTTTCCGCGTTCACGGCACTCGCTGTTCTGGTGGCCATCGTCGCCACCATGACGTGCTTTCAGTTGAACGCACTCAGCACGAGGTTCGGGAATTTCGAGCGCGGGCTTTATCTCAGGTCAAAGCTGGTGGCCGCGGTGCAGGTGGATGTCGAACGAAGGGCCGTTGCTGCACGCAACTTGGTGCTTGCGGATACGGATGCAGACCGGCGCGCCGCGTCAGACGCCATCGCCAAAGCCCATGCAGCGGTGCAAAGCCAACTGACACGCCTGGAAGAAGAAGCCAAGAATGGCCCCGACACAAATGACCAGACGCGCGCCTTGGTGGGCGCCATTCGCGCGGTTGAGAATAAGTACGGCCCTGTTGCGCTAGCCATCGCGAAGTTGGGCGAGACAGGGCATCGCGACGCCGCAATCGACAAGATCAACCGAGAATGCGTGCCGCTGCTTGCCGCACTGGATGACGCTGTTGCAGCGTATGAGACGGTCGTATCCCAGCGGTCGGGCGATGCCGTGGACGCAGCGCGGGCGTACGCAGCCACTGCGATGTGGATTGCCGTCGTGGTCGGGTTGTTTGCCTTTGCAGCCGCCGGCGTGCTGGGCGTTGCCATTGCACGAAGCGTGCTGGGTGCCCTGGGCGCGGAGCCTTTGAGGCTGGCGGCCATTGCCTCGAGCATTGCAGATGGCGATTTCCGTGCGCAGGAAGACTTCAAGGTTGCATCCAATGGAAGCGTGCTGTCGTCAATGAAGCAGATCTGCGACGGGCTGGGCACGCTCATCGGTCGGGTGAGCGATTCGGCACAGTCGGTTTCTGCCGGCTCCAGCCAGATCGCCAGTGGCAACGTGGATTTGTCGAGCCGCACGGAAGAACAGGCGTCGGCACTGGAGGAGGTGGCCTCCAGCGTGGAAGAGCTGACCACCACGGTGCAGCAGAACGCCGCCAACGCGCGGGAGGCGGCCACGCTGGCGGTCAACGCATCGGACGTTGCCCGGCAAGGCAGTAACGAGGTGGACAACATGGTCGAGACCATGGGCAAGATCAGCGCAGGGTCGGTGCGCATCAACGAGATCACCGCGCTCATCGAAGGGATTGCTTTCCAGACCAACATCCTCGCGCTCAACGCTGCGGTGGAGGCTGCCCGTGCCGGTGAACAGGGTCGCGGCTTTGCGGTGGTGGCCAGCGAGGTGCGCACGCTCGCGCAGCGCTCGTCTTCTGCGGCCAAGGAAATCAAAGAGCTGATCGAGTCGTCGCTCGAGCATGTGCGCGAAGGCGATGTTGCCGTAGGGCGCGCGGGACACACCATGCGATCTGTCACCACTGCAGTGGCCAACGTAACGTGCCTGATTGAGGACATTGCGTCTGCCAGCGCGGAGCAGAGCCAGGGCATTGCGCAGATCCATACGGCGGTTTCCGAAATGGACGAGATGACGCAACGCAATGCCGCGCTGGTTGAAGAGGCGGCCGCGGCGTCGCAGGCGCTGGAAGAGCAAGGCAATCTGCTGGCGGAATCTGTGAAGCACTTCCAGGTGGCATAGCACGCGCGCGCCCAAAGCGCGTTCGTGTTGCTCCGCGCTCCCGCTGCCAGGCCATTCGAAACGTGATGCGACGGGAGACGCGGCGTGGGATGCGGCGTTCAGGCGCGGCCAGCGATATTGCAGCAACAACGAGATGGAAAGAGAAACGGGGAGGGAATGATGCCGGGCTGGCAGATTCAGCATTTCTACGGCTGTGCGATACACGTGCTCGTTGTGCCGGGCACCAGGCGGCGGCGCGGCTATTCGTACACAGGCTTCGTCTGCACGCGAGAAGACGACGTGATGATGTATCCGCGCCTGGAGCGTTTCCATAACCCCTCGGCCGATTTCGATTCGACGGACGCTGCCATGGCAGCCGCGCTGGGGCAGGGAAAAGGCATTGCGGCACGCCTGCTTGCAGTGGCCAGAGACGAAAACGCGCCGTGTTTCACGGCCAGCATGCTGCTGGCCCCGCCCGTCCCGCGTAAAGAGCAGCCCTGACGGAGGGTGGCCTGCTGGCTTCCGCCCCCCACCGAGTTGGCTGAGCGAAAACTGCCCGCGAGACGCGGGTTCAGATTCTCCACTTCGATCCGATAGGGAAGAAGGGCCTCTTTGAGTGGAGGGTTTTTCGCATCCCTCAGCCCAATCAAGATTTCTTGGCCGATTCGCTTTCGCTATTGCACATCGCTTGGCTGCTGCTCCGGCGCTGAACTCCCGCTCCGGACTGCTTTACAGCCGACGAAGCATCGGCGGAGAGCATCAGCAGACTAGGGCCACGCGGGTGGCGAAGGGAACGGAACAGAATGCAGCTCATCAGGAACATGGGAATCGGCAAGCGTCTTGCCTTCGGATTTGCCGTTGTGCTGGCGTTTTCTGTCGTCATCACCGCCCTTGCAATCTGGCGTCTCGACAATGCCGCGACGGCGACGCGGGCCATGATGAATGAGCCGCTGCTCAAGGAGCGTCTGATTGGCGACTGGTATGCCAATCTGGTCGTCGGCATCCGCCGCACCATTGCGGTCGCCAAGAGCGCTGACCCCACGCTGGGGCCGTATTTTTCACAAGAGGCAGCGGCTTCATCAAAGGCCTCGGGCGAGTACCAGAAGAAGGTGGAAGCGCTGCTGTCCACCGAAGAAGAGAAGACGCTGTTCGCCAAGATCGGCGAGCTGCGCAAAGGCTATTTGAGCGCGCGGGATGCCATCAACGCGGCCAAGGCTGCGGGCAATCCAGACGAAGCGCAGCGGGTGCTCGACCAGGTCTTCGTGCCAGGTGCCAATGCGTATCAGGACATCATGCGTCAACTGCTGGAGGTGCAGCGCCGGTCGATCGACGATATCGCGAAGGACATCGACGCCAGCGCCGCAAAGAGCCGCACGTTGCTGATGGTGCTGGAAGGGCTGATCTTGGCGCTTGGCCTTGTCTTTGCCTACTTCCTGACAGTGAGCATCACGCGGCCATTGCATGTGGCGGTCGGGATCGCAAGCCGTGTGGCAGCAGGGGATCTGTCGAGTGTGGAAGCTGCCAACTCGAAGGATGAGACCGGCAAGCTGTTGCAAGCCCTGGCTGACATGACGCAGCAATTGGTGGGTACGGTCGGAAGTATCCGCGTTGCAACCGAGTCGGTGGCCGGCGCCGCAGGCCAGATTGCGGCGGGCAACATGGATCTGTCCACGCGCACCGAGCAACAGGCCGCTTCGATCGAGGAGACGGCAGCCAGCACGACGGAGCTGACCGAGGCAGTCAAGCGGAACGCCGATAACGCGCGTCAAGCCACATCGCTCGCAGCCAGTGCGAGGGAGATGACGGAAGCCGGACGCGCTGAAGTCACCGCGATGGTGCAAACGGTTAGCGAGGTCAGCACGGCCTCCAAGAAGATTGCCGAGATCACCGGCTTGATCGAGGGTATCGCGTTCCAGACCAACATCCTGGCACTCAATGCCGCCGTGGAGGCCGCGCGAGCCGGCGAACAGGGCAGAGGGTTTGCCGTGGTGGCAGGCGAGGTGCGATCGCTGGCGCAACGCGCATCAGGGGCTGCGAAGGAAGTGAAGGAGCTGATCGAGGCATCCACCGGAAAAGTTGAACTCAGCTCCGAGCAGGCGTCGGGCGTGAATGCCGCGATGGCCCGCGTGAGTGTGGCCATTGAAGGCGTGTCGAGCATCATTGCTGAAATTGCGGTGGCGTCGGACGAGCAAAGCCAAAACCTCGAGCAGGTGAGCCAGGCAATCAGTCAGATTGACCAGGTGACGCAGCAGAATGCAGCGCTGGTGGAAGAGTCCGCCGCCGCAGCGCAAGCGATGCAGGAGCAGTCCGGGAACCTGCGCCGCGCAGTGAGCGTCTTCAGGCTCGGGGCGAGCTAGCGGCAAGCAAGCGGCGCTGCGTCACCCGCCGCTCACGCACGGAATTTCGCCCCCGCGGATCACTCAATCCCCGCATCCGGCGTGCATTCCCTAGCACGCAGACCCCAGCCCAGCGCCGGTTTGGCCTTTGACGTTCCTGCCCTAGATGGCGCCTTGAATTTCTGTTGCAGAGAGGAAAAAGGAAGGGAAACTGTCTGAGCGCAGCGAGTTTTTCCCTTCCCCTCTCTGCGACATAAATTCAAGGGGAAGTCGCCATCTCGGGCGCGCCTTTCTTTGCTTACTTTCTTTGGCAAGACAAAGAAAGTGAGTCAGCCCCGGCAGGGGATGAAACAAGGGATGGACCACCAGTCCAAAAGAACCAACAAAAAACCCATAGCCCCACAACATCCCCCCCAACAACTCCGCATTTGCCCAACCCCTGCCGGGCTCCTTAAGCTGCACCGACATTCCAAAATACGCAGCTTCTTCATGCAAATAGCAGTAGTCGGCGCCGGCATCATCGGCATCAGCACGGCCTATGCGCTGGCTCAGGAAGGCCATCAGGTCACCTTGGTCGAGCGCCATCCAGGCCCGGGCGAGGGCACCAGTTACGCCAACGGCGGCCAGTTGAGCTACAGCTATGTGGCGCCGCTGGCGGGCCCCGGTGTGCTGTCGCATGTGCCGGGCTGGCTGCTGCGCCGCGATTCGCCGCTGCGCCTGAAGCCTTCGCTGGACCCGGCGTTGCTGCGTTGGGGGCTGCGCTTCATCGCGGCCTGTAATCGTGATCGGGCTGATCGCACCACGCGTGAGCTGCTCGCGCTGTCGTTCTACAGCCGCGCACGCATGGAAGCGTTGCGGGAGGCGTCGCCCGACTTGGCGTTCAGCTTTGCGCGCCGTGGCAAGCTGGTGGTCCATCGCGATGCTGCGGCGTTTGAATCGGCACGCGCACAGGTCGGCTATCAGGCGACGCTCGGCTGCGAGCAGCGTGCGTTGTCCGCCGACGAAACCGTGGCCCACGAGCCCGCGCTTGCCGGCGTGCGTGACCGGATCGTCGGCGCCATCTACACGCCCGACGAAGATGTGGCCGATTGCCACCAACTCTGCGTCGGCCTGTTCAACCGGTTGCGCGCGATGCCGAACGTGACGCTGCGCTTCAATACCGGTGTCGATGCGTTGTGGACCGAAGGTCGCCGTGTGCGGGGTCTCAAACTGGCCGGTGGTGAGCAGGTTGCCGCTGATGCCGTGGTGATGGCCGCGGGCGTGACGAGCGCCAGGCTGCTCAGTCCATTGCGCATCGACGCAGGGCTGTATCCGCTGAAGGGTTACAGCATCAGCCTGCCGCTCGGGGAGGGCGATGTTGCCCCGGTGATCAGCGTGACGGATGCCGCGCGCAAGATCGTCTACGCCCGCATTGGGCAGACGTTGCGTGTGGCGGGCATGGCCGATCTGGTGGGCTGGTCGACGGCGCTGGACACACGCCGCGCCCAGACGCTGTATGACGAAACGCGCGCGCTGTTTCCGGGTGCCATGCGGGCGAATGATGCGGGCGCCGATGCCGCACCCTGGGCTGGCATGCGCCCTGCGACGCCAACGGGCGTGCCCGTGGTGGGCACATCGCCGGTGGAGGGATTGTGGTTGAACGTTGGTCACGGAGCGTTGGGCTTTACGCTGGCGCTCGGCAGCGCAGGCTTGCTGACCGATCTGATTGCCGGCCGCAAGCCCGCGATTTCCCCAGTGCCGTATGCGCTGGCTGCATGACACAAGAACGAGATTCAGAACGAGATTCAAAGACCGAGCGTGCAGGCTTGACGATGTGCGTCTGGCCCGCGCCAATTGGTAACCAAAGTAGTCTGGAGCGAACACACCCATAGGAGGGGAAGCATGAAGACCTTGCATTCGACCAAACGTATTCTGTGTGGCCTGACGCTGGCTGCGGCCGGTGCGCTGGCAGTGCTGTCGACCGGTGCGCAGGCGCAGTCGAACGACACGCTGGCCAAGATCAAGCAATCGGGCGTGATCTCGGTGGGCTATCGCGAGTCGTCGATTCCGTTCTCGTACCAGGCTGACGCCAATACGATCACGGGCTACTCGCAAGAGATCTCCAACATGATCGTCGCGGGTGTGGAAAAGACGGTGGGCAAGAAGCTGCAGGTCAAGCTCACGCCGATCACATCGCAGAACCGCATCTCGCTGTTGCAGAACGGCACGATCGACTTCGAGTGCGGCTCGACCACCAACAACCTTGAGCGCCAGAAGCAGGTGGCGTTCTCGAACAACATCTTCATCTACGGCATGCTGATGCTGGTGAAGAAGGACTCGGGCATCAAGGACTTTCCCGACCTGAAGGGCAAGACCGTGGTGACTACCGCCGGCACGACCGAAGATCGCATCCTGCAAAAGATGAACGGCGAAGCCAAGGACGCTGACAAGATGAACCTGATCCTCGCGAAGGATCACGGCCAGGCGTTCCTGACGCTGGAATCGGGCCGCGCTGTGGCCTTTGTGATGGACGAGCCGCCGCTGTATGGCGAGCGCACCAAGGCCAAGAACCAGGCCGACTGGGTCGTCACGGGCAAGCCGCTGCAGACCGAAACCTACGCTTGCATGATGCGCAAGGACGATCCGGCGTTCAAGAAAGTGGCCGACGACGTGATTGCCGACCTGATGAAGTCGGGCAAGGCAAACGATCTGTACAAGAAGTGGTTCCTGTCGCCGATTCCGCCGAAGGGCCTGAACCTGAACTACCCGATGACGGCCGGCATGAAGGAGCTGTACGCACACCCGAACGACAAGGCCATTCAATAAGCCGCGTTGTCGCGGCATGCGAAGCAAACGGGGAACAGTGTTCCCCGTTTTTTATTCGCCTGCTGCCTGAAGGTTCAGGCGGGCTCGCTCCAGGGCGAGCGGATGTCGGCCAGGAAGCGTTGCGCGCGCGGGTGTTGCGGGCGCTGGAAGAAGTTTTCCGGCGTGGCGCGCTCCAGCACCTGTCCCTGATCCATGAACAGGACGCGGTCGGCTACGTCGCGGGCAAAGCCCATCTCGTGTGTGACGCAGACCATGGTCATGCCATCGCGGGCGAGGTCCTTCATCACCAGCAACACCTCGTTCACCATCTCCGGGTCCAGCGCGGAGGTCGGCTCGTCGAACAGCATGACGGGCGGCTTCATGGCCAGGGCACGCGCGATGGCCACGCGCTGTTGCTGGCCGCCCGACAGCTCGCCGGGGTAGGCGCCTGCTTTGTGCGGCAGCCCTACGCGTTCAAGCAGGCTCATCGCAAAATCCTTGGCTTCCTGCGCTTGCATGCGCTTGAGCTGCACCGGCGCCAGCGCGCAGTTCTGCATGACGGTCAGGTGCGGGAACAGGTTGAACTGCTGGAACACGAAGCCGATGCCGCTGCGCAACACGTTGACGTCCACGCCGGGCGCATGCACTTCATGCCCGTTGACGACGATGCGGCCTTTCTGAATGGCTTCGAGCCGGTTCAACGTGCGGATGAGCGTCGATTTGCCCGAACCCGACGGCCCGCACACGACCACCACTTCGCCCTTGGCAACGGTTTCGTTGATGTCGACCAGCGCGTGGTAATCGCCGTACCACTTGTCGACGTGTTCGATCGTGATCATGTTCATGGTTTGGTCGGGGCGCTAGCTGCAAGGCGGCGCTCAAGGTAGAACGCCACGCGCGTGAGGCTGAAGCACATGATGAAGTAGCTGATACCGAGCAGGCCGTACACCTCGGCGGACTTGACCATCACGGCGGTGCTGATCTGCCCCGCCACGAACGACACCTCGGGCAGGCTGATGATGTAGCCGAGCGAGGTTTCCTTGATGGTCGAGACGAGCTGATTGACGAGCGACGGCAGCATGTTGCGCAGCGCCTGCGGCAGGATCACCCGCCGCATTGCCTGCATGTACGACAGACCGAGCGAGCGGGCACTCTCCATCTGCCCGCGCGGCAACGCCTGGATGCCCGCGCGCACGATCTCCGCCAGATACGCGCCGTCGAAAATCACCAGCGCGGTCAGCATGGTGCTGAATTGATCCGTGCGCTGGCCGGTGACGGAGGGCAGCAGGAAATACGCCCAGAAGATCACCATCAGCAGCGGCGTGCCGCGCACCACGTAGACGAGCGCGGTGGCTGGCCAGCGCAGCGCGGCGATCGGGCTCACACGGCACAGGCCCAGGATGATGCCCATCGGCAGCGCCAGCACGAGGCCGGCGGACGCCAGCAGGAACGTCAGCGCCAACCCGCCCAGCGGCCCGTTCGGGTACTGGCCGATCAGGTAATAGATACCGTAGGTTTGAATGAGATCGAGCATGGCTACAGCGTCCGGACGGGGTAGCGATGCTGATACCAGGCAGAGAACACCGTGATCGCAATCGAGATGGTCAGATAGGCGGCGGTGGCAAACGCAAACGCTTCAAAGCCGCGGAAGGTGGCGGACTCCACCTGCTGTGCCTGGTACATCAGCTCGGCCACGCCGATGACCATGGCGATGCTCGAGTTCTTCCACAGGTTCAACGTTTGGCTAACCAGCGGTGGAACCGTCACCCGCAGCGATTGCGGCAGCACCACCAGGCGCATGGCCTGCAGGAACGAGAGCCCGAGCGCGCGGCTGGCCTCAAGCTGTTCCTTCGGGATCGAGCGGATGCCGCTGCGGATGTCTTCCGCCATATACGCGGCGGTGTAGAGCACGAGCGCAATGACGGCGCTCGCGGCCTCGTAGTTCATGCTGTAGAGCCAGTCCCGGATGAACTCCGGCAGGATCTGCGGCGCGCCGAAATACCAGAACAGCATATGGGCGAGCAGCGGCACGTTGCGGATGGCTTCGACGAAGGTCTGGCCGATGCCGCGCAGCGGCGCGGCCGGCGCCAGGCGCAGCAGCGCCACGACGATGGCAAGCGGCAGCGCCAGCACGAAGGCCAGCACTGAGAGCTTGATCGACAGGAAGAAACCGCTGACGAGCCACTGGTGATACTGCCCCGAGAGCAGCATCGACAAATCAAAATGGGGCATGGAGATTCACCGCCCAGAACGGCGTCCGGGCGGCCCGACCTTTAACGATTAATCGATCTTGTCGGTAGAAATCTTGAAGGTGCGCTGCGGGAAGGCCATCTTGGTGTTCGGGCCGAACCACTTGTCGAACAGCTTCTGCGCCTCGCCGCTCTTTTCCATGCCAAGCAGCACGTCGTCGACCTGCTTCTTGAAGGCCGGCTCGCCTTTGCGGATGCCCAGTGCGAGGTGTTCGGTCGACAGGTTTTGCGGCAGGAGCGCGTAATCCTTGGCTGCCGGACCCATCTTGGCCATGTTGCCGATCAGCGTGGTTTCGTCGTTCACGTAGGCGACGCCCTTGCCTTGCTGCAGGGCCAGCAGCGCCTGCGGGCTGTTGTCGAACGAGACAACGTCGGCGTTCTTGATGGCTTTGGCAATGTTGGCTTCCATGGTCGAACCCTTGACCGTCAGGAGCTTCTTGCCATCAAGCTGGGCGAGCGACGTGATGCCGCTGCTCTTCTTCACCATGGCCTTCTGGCCGGTGATGAAGGTCGACACCGAGAAGTCGATCTGTGCCTCGCGCTCCTTGTTGTGCGTGAGCGAGGCGGCCAGCAGGTCCACGCGGCCTTGCTGCAGTTCGGGCAGGCGTGCGGCCACGGCCAGTTGCTTGAGCACGGGCTTGACGCCCAGGCTCTTCGCGATGGCGTCGCACATGTCGACGTCGTAGCCGACGATCTCGCGGCTCATCGGGTCTTTCAGGAAGCTGAATGGCTCGTCGGTGCCGAGCACGCCGCAGACGAGCTCGCCTTTCTTTTTGATATCGGAAATTTGATCAGCGTGCGCAGTGGCGGCGACCAGGGTGGCCGCAGCCAGGATGGCGGCACCCGCAAATTGCGTCAGACGTCGGTTTGTTTTCATCGGATTTCCTCCTTGACGACTTGGGTGGTGAACAGTGTGCGAATCGAGATCGGATCGGGGATCGCCCGCGAGCATACCGGCGTATGCGCGATTTGCATGCGCGGACTTCGGATAACCATATGACGGCGAGCAGAATGCCCACGCCAGGCCCGCGCGGAACGCCCAACTATAGTCCATGCCGACTCGGCAGAGATGGCGGATGGCAAGCGGGGCGGGGTGCAATGCACAGGCGGGTGTTGGGGTTGCCGGGTTGCGCGCGTGCAGCCCGGTAAGGCTGGCGCAGCAAGGCAGGGGCCCGGCAGATGTTGGATCAAATGAGACTTTGTCTGCCATTAATGACATGGCAGCCGACCGCGCTCCATCAGGGGATTCCCGGGGCAGAGGGTGGGCTTAGAGCGTTCCGCAGATCGATTCGTTGATGGGCACGTCGCCCACGGTCTCGTGATCGTTACCGCGATAGCGGTAGACCAAGCTCAGGCCCAGGCGCGTGAGGATGCGCACGTCGCCGTTATTGCAGATGTTCTTCTGCAGGATCGGCACGAAATTCAGCCGAAAGCCTTGCGATGCGGCCGAGTGCGCCGCGTAGTTGGTCAGCGTGATGACGAAGACGAGGTTCTTCTTCTGGGCCAGCGAGCATTGCGCCAGGGAGGTTTCGCGGTCGAGCGGGACGGGGGTGAAGCGATTGATTTCAGCGCAGGCCTGAGCGAGGGCTCGGTCTGCATTGCGGGCAGGGCCCGTGAGGGCCGGCACGCCGGCGGCGGCCGTGCTGCGACCCGTGGCGGCGCCCACCAGCATGCGGGCCAGCGGCGTCAATTCCTGCATGGCCGTCGCCAGCGACGTCGATTGGGCCCACACAGGGCTGGACAGCAACGGCAGGGCAAGCGCCAGGATGCACGAAGCACGCGCCCGGCGTTGGCGGCCTTTCACATCCAGACCGGTGTGAATGGCGGTGTGTTGAGTCACAGACATCCTCTTTGCCCACGGAGCCACAATTTTATTGAAAAAACTGTCGGGATGCGAGGCGCGCAGCGCACTGGGCGCTGCCGCCTTTAACTCAGGTCAGGTCCGTACCCGCACCATGGCAGAAATACGCTCGGCCGCCTGCTGCAGCGGGCCGAGAAACTGCTTCGTCATCTGTTTGCCTGAAGTCCGGTTGGCCTGGCCGCTGATGTTCATGGCGGCGATGATATCCCCCGCGCGATTGCGGATCGGCGCCGACAGCGAAATCAGCCCTTCCTCAAGCTCCTGGTCGACCAGCGCCCAACCCTGTTGGCGCACGCCGGCAATGATCTCCTTCAGTGCGTCGACATCTGTGATGGTGCGTTGCGTGCGCGCCCGCCGGTCGGACTCGCGCAGTGCAATGTCGAGCTGGTCCTCGGGAAGGCCCGACAGCAGTACGCGACCCATCGACGTACAGAACGCCGGCAGGCGGCTGCCGACAGACAGGTTCAGCGCGATGATCTTCTGCGTGGGCACACGCAAAACATAAACGATCTCCGTCCCATCCAGGACCGAGGCGGAGCAACTTTCGTGCACCGTCTGCACGAGTTCTTCCATCACCGGCTCGGCCAGGTTCCAGAACGGCATCGAGGTGAGATAGGCGAACCCGAGATCGAGGATCTTGGGCGTGAGGCGGAAGAGGCGGCCCTCAAAGCTGACATAACCCAGGCTGAGCAGCGTGAGAAGGATGCGGCGGGCGCCGGCGCGGGTCAGCCCTGTGGCCTCGGCGACTTCGGAGAGCGTTTGCTCGGGACGCTCAGCATTGAACGCGCGGATGACCGACAGGCCCCGGGCAAAGGACTGGACGTAGGAATCGCTGGGTTTTTCGGTGGGCAGTTCGGCAGCAGACATGCAAAAAAAGATGGAAGCGGTGCAGTGGCCTCAAGCCTACTGGCATTACCCCGGTTTCGCTACTCGAACGGTTGATCGGTATGCGTACGCCTTGACACGCTCAGGAAGGCAGGCGTAGATTAGTTCTTGGATCGAACTTGAGTTCGTATAGCGAACAAATGTAGGAAGATAAGCGTGGGCCGGACAGCAAAGGCCTGTGTCGATCCGATCGTCAAACAGGAGACTCGCACGCCGCCCGGTTGCGGCTCGGCCATGTCCGGCCCCCGCGATGCTCCGAACCGCGCTAGCCATCGAGAATGTGCGGCGCCCTTGCCGGAGAATGCACGTGATCAACAAGCTTTGTTCGTCTGTGGAGGCCGCCCTGGCCGATATCCCGGACGGTGCCACCATCATGATTGGCGGGTTCGGTACTGCCGGCATGCCATCGGAACTCATCGACGGGCTCATCGCGCATGGCGCGCGTGAGCTGACCATCATCAACAACAACGCCGGCAATGGCGAGATGGGCCTGGCCGCGCTGCTCAAGGCGCGCCGCGTGCGCAAGATCGTTTGCTCGTTCCCGCGCCAGGCCGATTCATATGTGTTCGATGCGCTGTATCGCGCCGGCGAGATCGAGCTGGAACTGGTGCCGCAAGGCAACCTGGCCGAGCGCATCCGCGCCGCAGGTGCTGGCATTGGCGGCTTCTTCTGCCCGACTGCCTATGGCACGCAATTGGCCGAAGGCAAAGAAACGCGCATCATCGACGGCAAGCCGTACGTGTTCGAGTTGCCGCTGACCGCCGACTACGCCCTCATCAAGGCCCTGCGCGCCGACCGCTGGGGCAACCTCGTTTATCGCAAGACGGCGCGCAACTTCGGGCCGGTGATGGCAATGGCGGCCAAGTGCACTATTGCGCAGGTCAGCGAGACGGTGGAGCTTGGCGAGCTGGACCCGGAGCACATCGTCACGCCGGGCATTTTTGTGAAGCGCGTCGTGCAACTCGGCAACGCTGCGCAAGCGAAGGAGGCCGCATGAGCGCCGAAACCACCGCCAAGATTCAACGCTGGACGCGCGACCAGATCGCTACGCGTGTGGCGCGTGATATTCCCGATGGCTCGGTCGTCAACCTGGGCATCGGCTTGCCGACGCTGGTGGCGAACCAGTTGCCGGCCGATCGCGAAATCATCCTGCACACCGAAAACGGCCTGCTGGGCATGGGCCCCGCGCCCGCGCCCGGGCAAGAAGACGAAGACCTCATCAATGCCGGCAAGCAGCCGGTCACAGTCAAGCCTGGCGCATCGTTCTTCCATCATGCCGATTCGTTTGCCATGATGCGAGGCGGCCATCTCGACTATTGCGTGCTCGGCGCCTTCCAGGTGTCGGCCACGGGTGACCTTGCCAACTGGCACACCGGTGCACCCGATGCAATTCCAGCCGTGGGCGGTGCGATGGATCTGGCCATCGGTGCCAAGCGTGTTTTCGTCATGATGGAGCACCAGACCAAGCAGGGCGAAAGCAAGATCGTGCCGTCGTGCACGTATCCGCTGACGGGGATCGGCTGTGTCGATACCATCTACACCGACCTCGCGGTGATCGACATCACGCCAGAAGGGCTGGTGGTGCGCGAGATGGCCGTCGGCCTCGATTTCGATACGCTGCAGACGATGACGGCGGCGCCGTTGCGTCGTGCCTAGAACCATTGGAGACAGAACCATCATGACCGAAGCCTTTATCTGCGACGCCATCCGGACCCCCATCGGCCGATACGGCGGCAGCCTGTCTGCCGTGCGCGCGGATGATCTGGGTGCCGTGCCGCTCAAGGCGCTGATGGCGCGCAACCCGCAGGTCGACTGGTCGGCCATCGACGACGTGATCTTCGGCTGCGCCAACCAAGCAGGGGAAGACAACCGCAACGTGGCGCGCATGTCGTCGCTGCTGGCCGGCTTGCCGGACAGCGTGCCGGGCTCCACCATCAACCGCCTGTGCGGCTCGGGCATGGACGCGACCGGTACCGCCGCGCGCGCCATCCGCTCGGGTGAAACCGCGCTGATGATCGCGGGCGGCGTGGAGAGCATGAGTCGAGCGCCGTTCGTGATGGGCAAGGCCGCGAGCGCCTTCTCGCGCGATGCCGCCATCTACGACACCACCATCGGCTGGCGCTTCGTCAACCCGCTGATGAAGGCGCAATATGGTGTCGACTCGATGCCCGAGACCGCCGAGAACGTCGCCACCGACTACAAGATCAACCGCGAAGACCAAGACCGCTTCGCGCTGCGCAGCCAAGCCAGCGCCGCGCGTGCGCAAGAAGACGGCACGCTCGCTCAGGAAATTACTCCGGTAACGATCCCACAGAAGAAAGGCGATGCCATTGTGGTGGACCGGGATGAGCATCCCCGCGCCACGAGCATGGAAGCGCTCGCCAAGCTCAAGGGCGTGGTGCGTCCGGACGGCACCGTGACCGCCGGCAATGCGTCGGGTGTGAACGATGGCGCCTGCGCGCTGCTCCTTGCCAATGAAGACTCCGCCAAGCGCTTTGGCCTGACCCCGCGTGCGCGCATCGTCGGCATGGCTACCGCGGGTGTGCCACCGCGCGTGATGGGCATTGGCCCGGCACCGGCGTCGCAGAAGCTGCTCAAGCAACTGGGCCTGACGATTGATCAGATGGACGTGATCGAGCTGAACGAGGCGTTTGCTGCGCAGGGTTTGGCAGTGACGCGTCAACTGGGCCTGCGTGATGACGACCCGCGCGTCAACCCGAATGGCGGCGCCATCGCACTGGGCCACCCGCTCGGCATGAGCGGCGCGCGCTTGGTGACGACGGCGATGTATCAGCTGCAACGCACGGGCGGACGCTATGCACTGTGCACGATGTGCATCGGCGTGGGGCAGGGCATTGCGCTGGTGATCGAACGCGTTTGATACGGCCGTGACCAGCGGACTGCTCGATCGCGCATTTTCCACACCGGCCATGTTGGCGGTGTGGTCCGATGCGGCCACCGTGCGCGCGATGCTCGATGTGGAGGCCGCTCTCGCCCAGGCCGAGGGCGCGGTTGGCGTGATTCCGGCGCAAGCCGTCGCGCCGATCCGCGCGGTGTGCGCCAACGTAACGTTGGACTTGGATGCGCTGGGCACCGCCGCTGCCAGCGCTGGCAACCTGGCGATCCCGCTAGTCAAGCAACTGACCGCCGCCGTCGCGCAGCACGATGAAAACGCCGCGCGCTACGTGCATTGGGGCGCGACCAGCCAGGACATCATCGATACCGGTTTGATGCTGCAGTGGCGGCAATCGGCGGAGTTGATCGAAGCGGATTTGCAGAAGTTGGCGGACGGTCTGGCCGCGCTGGCGCAACGTCATCGCAACACACCGATGGTGGCGCGTACATGGTTGCAGCAAGCCCTGCCGTCCACGTTCGGGCGCAAGGTTGCGGGCTGGCTGGAAGCGGTGCATCGTGCGCAGGATCGTTTTGCCGCGTTGCGCGCGCATGTGCCCGCGCTGCAGTTTGGCGGGGCGGCAGGCACGCTTGCCAGCCTGGGCGTACATGCATGCGCCGTCGCTCAAACGCTGGCGCACGCGCTTGATCTGCCGCTGCCTGCTCTGTCGTGGCACGGCGAGCAAGATCGAATCGCCGATATTGGGACCACGCTTGCACTGCTGACCGGCGCGCTGGGTCACTTCGCGCGCGATCTCTCGCTGATGATGCAGACCGAGGTCGGCGAGGTTGCCGAGCCGTCCGGTGCCGGCAAGGGCGGTTCTTCCACCATGCCGCATAAGCGCAACCCGGTTGGCTGCGCGACGGTGTTGGCTGCGGCCACGCGCATGCCTGGCCTGGCGAGCACGCTGCTGGCCGCGCTGCCGCAGGAGCACGAACGCGCGCTCGGCGGTTGGCAGGCGCAGTGGGCGACGTTGCGCGAGATGGCCTGCCTTGCGGCGGGCGCGCTCGATCGCATGTGCGAGATCGTTGAAGGCCTGCAGGTCGATTCGGCTCGCATGCGCGCAAATCTCGACGTTACGCACGGCCTGATCCTCGGTGAAGCCGTGATGCTGGCGCTCGGCGCAAATCTTGGTCGCCTGCAAGCGCACCATGTGGTCGAAGCGGCCAGCCGCAAAGCCGTACAAGAGAGCAAAACGCTGCATGACGTGCTGGCCCAAGACGCCGACGTCCTGCGCATCTGGGGCACCGCCACGTCGCAACGGCTGAGCGCGCTGCTCGATCCCACCCATTACCTTGGCGATGCGGGCGCCGCTGTCGACCGCGTGCTCGCGGAACACGCTCGCCGCCATCATCCCTGAACACACATTCCACGGAGACACCATGCCCTGGCTTGAACACGACAATGTCCGCCTGTATCACGAATTCGATGATGGGCCCGCCACGGGTAAGCCGGTGCTGGTGCTGTCGAATTCCCTGGGCACGAACCTGGGCATGTGGGAGCCGCAGCTCGAAGCGCTGCGTCAGCACTTCCGCCTGTTGCGCTATGACCAGCGTGGCCACGGCCAGTCGAGCGTGCCCGACGCGCCGTTTGGCGTCGCACAGCTCGGCGGGGATGGGCTTGCACTGCTCGATCACTACGACATTGAGCTTGCGCTGTTCTGCGGCCTGTCGATGGGCGGCCTGACTGGCCTGTGGCTGGCCGCGTATCACGGCGAGCGCTTCCCGCGCATGGTGGTGACGAACACCGCCGCGCTGATCGGCACGCAGCAAAGCTGGAACACCCGCATCGCGCAGGTCGAACAGGGCGGGATGGCGAGCATTACGGAAACGGTTCTGGAGCGCTGGTTCACGCAGGGCTACCGCGATGCCAACGCAAGCCGCGTCGACATCGTCAAGGCGATGTTGCTGTCGACGCCGGACGCGGGCTACAACGGCAACTGCGGCGCGATTCGCGATGCGGATTTACGCGCGCAGCTGCCGGACATCCGCGTGCCGATGCTGGTGATCGGCGGCACGCACGATATCTCCACGCCCGCCGCGCAGACCAAGCTCATTGCAGACGGCGTGCCCGGTGCGCAATACATCGAACTCTCCGCCGGCCACCTCGCCAACTGGGAGCAGGCCGATGGCTACACCGAAGCGCTGGTCAGCTTCTTGACGACCGGCGTGGTGCGCGAGGTTGCCCATGGATGATCGCGAACGCTACGCCGCGGGCATGGAAGTGCGCCGCGCGGTGCTGGGCGATGCCCACGTCGACCGTGCCAACGCCGCGCAGACCGAGCTGACCGCACCGTTCCAGGATCTCATCACGCGCTACGCCTGGGGCGAAATCTGGACACGCCCCGGCTTGCCGCGCCACACGCGCAGTCTGCTGACGATCGCCATGATGGTCGCCCTCGGCCGCGACGGTGAGTTGCGTCTGCATCTGCGTGCCGCGGCCAACAACGGTGTCACGCGCGACGAGATTCAGGAAACGCTGCTGCAGACGGCCATCTACTGCGGCGTGCCGGCTGCCAACCATGCCTTCCATCTCGCGCAGACGGTGTTTGCCGAGATGGATGCGGAGGGCGCTGCGAAGAAGTAACACCGCCGTCTCCGGAGAGACGCCACGCAACACACCGGGCAAACCGGCCGCCGAGCTGGAAAAAGCCCAAGGAGGAGACCCATGCTCAGCGCATTGGGTGTGTTGTTCGACGGGCTGGCCTACGGCAGTCTGTTGTTCCTGATCAGCATCGGCCTGTCGGTCACGATGGGCCTGATGAACTTCATCAACCTCGCGCACGGCGCGTTCGCCATGGCGGGCGGCTATGTGTGCGTGGTGCTGATGAACCGCTTCGGCGTGCCGTTTCTGGCGACGCTGCCCATCGCTTTCATCGTCACCGCGGGTATTGGCTTTGTGCTGGAGCGCACGCTGTACCGGCGGCTCTATCGCGCGAGCCCGCTCGATCAGGTGCTGTTCTCCATCGCGCTCGTTTTCATGGCGATGGCGGGTGCGACTTACGTGTGGGGGCCGTCGCAGCAACCCGTTGAACTGCCGGAGATGCTGCGCGGGCAATGGCGGGTGTTCGATAGTGCGTTGGAAGTTGGGCGCTACCGGCTGTTCCTGATCGGCGTGGTGATTGCGCTGACGGCGCTGCTGGCGTGGCTGATCGAGCGCACGCGCTTTGGCGCCCAGGTGCGCGCGTCGGTGGATCACCAGCAGGCGTCGGCGGGCCTGGGCATCAACGTAAGTCTGGTGTTCTCCGTAACGTTTGCGCTGGGTTCAGGGCTGGCAGGATTGGGCGGCGGATTGGGCATCGATGTGCTCGGGCTCGATCCTGCGTTTCCGATCAAGTACATGGTGTACTTCCTGCTGGTGGTGGCAGTCGGCGGCGCGGGCTCCATCAAGGGCGCGTTGCTGGCCGCGCTTGTGTTGGGAGTGTTCGACGTGGCGGGCAAGTACTACGTGCCGGACGTGGGCGCGTTCGTCATCTACGGGTTGATGGTGGTGCTGCTCGTGTTTTTCCCGAGCGGTCTGCTGGGGAGGCGCGCATGAGTGTGCTGCAGCAACTGAGGCGGGCTGCGCAACCGGTCGAGCGCTCGCCCGCGCATGGCTTGCCGGGCGCGCGCTGGTCGCCGTTCGAGATCGTGTTCTGGTGCGTGCCGATCGCGGTGTTCTTTCTTCTTCCCGATTACCTCGTCTTTGGCAGCCAGGTGCTGATCGTCGGGCTGTTTGCGTTGTCGCTGGATCTGGTGCTGGGCTATGCGGGCATCGTGTCGCTCGGGCATGCAGGTTTCTTTGGGCTTGGCGCTTATACCGCCGGACTGCTCGCGGCGCATGGCTGGGGTGAGCCGCTCACCGGCTTGGCGGCAGGCGCCATCGTCGCGGCGCTGGGCGGTTTTTGTGTGAGCTTCCTCGTCGTGCGCGGGCAAGACCTGACGCGATTGATGGTCACGCTCGGCATCGGCCTGATGCTGTATGAAGCGGCCAACAAGATGGCGTTTCTTACGGGCGGTGTCGATGGCCTCTCCGGTGTGACGATGCACAACCTGCTCGGCACCTTTGAGTTCGATCTGGAGGGGCGCACCGCGTACGTTTACAGCTTGGTCGTGCTCTTCCTGGTGTTTGTGGCGCTGCGTCGTCTGGTGCGCTCGCCGTTCGGGCTGTCGCTGCGCGGCATTCAGCAGGGGCCGAAACGCATGCCGGCCATCGGTGCGGATGTCCGCATGCGGCTGGTGGCGGCGTTCACGGTGAGCGCAGCGATTGCCGGGGTTGCAGGCGGATTGCTCGCGCAGACCACGCAGTTTGTCGGGTTGGATTCGCTGGGTTTTTCGCGCTCTGCAGAGCTATTGATCATGCTGGTGCTGGGCGGAGCAGGCCGGCTGTACGGTGCGCTGATCGGCGCGGCGGTATTCATGGTGGCGCAGGACGTGTTGGCCGGCATCAATCCCGTCTACTGGCAGTTTTGGATCGGCCTGTTGCTGATGGTGATCGTGCTGTTTGCGCGTGGCGGAATTCTCGGTGGGGTGGAAGCTGCCGTATCCGCGGTCAGAGCGCGCGGTGCTCGCAAGGGAGGTAGGGCATGACTGTGCCGACGATGCATCCGGCGCCCACATTGAGCACGCGAGGCCTGTCCAGGCGCTGGGGCAGCTTTCACGCCAATTCCGATATCTCGCTGTCTTTTGCGCCCGGTGCGCGCCATGCATTGATCGGCCCCAACGGCGCGGGCAAGACCACCTTCATCAACTTGCTCACCGGCACGCTGGCGCCCACTGCGGGCCAGGTGCTGCTGGACGAGGAAGACATCACGCGGCTGCCCGCACACCAGCGCGTCAAGCGAGGCATCACACGCACATTCCAGATCAACACGTTGTTTCCGGGATTGACGGCGCTGGAATCGGTGATGCTCGCGATCTTCGAACGCATCGGCGCGTCGTGGCATTGGCACCGCACCGTCGCATCGCACAAGGATGCACGCGACGAGGCGATGGCGTTACTGTGCCGCTTGCAGCTCGGCGACGACGCGCTGTTGCCGACGCATGCGTTGCCGTACGGCAAACAACGGCTGGTGGAGATCGCCTTGGCGCTGGCTACGCAGCCTCGCATCCTGCTGCTCGACGAGCCAGCCGCCGGTATCCCGAGCGGAGAAAGCACCGAGCTGTTCGAGGTGATCGCCAGCCTGCCGCGCGATATCACCATCCTTTTCATCGAGCACGACATGAACCTCGTCTTTCGCTTTGCCGAGCGGATCAGCGTGCTGGTGGCTGGCCGCGTTCTGACCGAAGGTACGCCACAGGAGATCGCGACTGACCCACGCGTACGCGAGGTCTACCTCGGAGAGACGGAGCATGCCTGAACTGTTGTCGTTCGAGAACGTCACGGCCGGCTACGGCAACGCCGTGGTGCTGGACGACGTGTCGTTCGCACTGGAGGCAGGTGGCAGCCTCGCGCTGTTGGGGCGCAACGGCGTTGGCAAGACCACGCTCCTGACCACGCTGATGGGCTTTACGCGCTTGCATGCCGGGCGTATCCGCTGGCAGGGCGCAGACATCGCGAAGGTGCCGCCGCATCGACGGGCGAGGGCTGGGCTTGGCTGGGTGCCGCAGGAGCGGTGGATGTTTCCCTCGCTGACGGTGCAGGAACACCTGAGCGCCGTGGCGCGACCCGGCCCCTGGGATGTGGCGCGCGTCTACAAGACGTTTCCGCGCCTGCAGGAGCGGCGCCGCAACCTTGGTAATCAGCTGTCGGGTGGGGAGCAGCAGATGGTCGCCATCGCGCGCGCGCTGATGACGAACCCCGCGCTGCTGCTGTTGGATGAACCGATGGAAGGCCTCGCGCCGATCATCGTGCAGGAGCTTGGCCGAGCCATCCGCGCGCTCGTTGATGAAGGCGGCATGGCCGTGATCGTGGTGGAGCAGCATGCGCGTCTGGCGCTGCAACTCACGCAGCGCGCGCTGGTGCTCGATCGCGGCCGGATCGTGCATGCATCGGCCAGCGCCGATCTGCTGGCCGATGCGTCGTTGCTGCAACGGCTCGTGGCCGTTGCGTAGGGCTTACTTGCCCGGGTCCTTCACGTCGGCAAATTTGTCGAACTCGACGTTGTAAAGCTCGTTGCCAACCTTCTCCACCTTGCGGATGTAGACCGTCTGCACCACATCACGCGTGGCCGGGTCGATGGTGATCGGTCCGCGCGGGCTGTCGATCTTCATGCCCTTGAAGGCCGCCATGGCTTTTTCCCCGTCGATCTTGCCGCCGAGCTTGTTGATCACGTTGTAGATCGCACCGATGCCGTCATACGCGGCAACCGCCATGAAGTTCGGGCGGCCTGCACCGGGGTTGGCCTCGGCAAAGGCTTTCAGGAAGGCCTTGTTCTGCGGCGAGTCGTGCGCGGCCGAGTAGTGGAACGACGTGATGACACCCAGCGTCGAGTCGCCCATGGCCGGCAGCACGTGGTCGTCTGTCAGGTCGCCCGTCGCGATGACCTTGATCCCGGCCTGCGCCAGACCGCGCTCGCGGAAACCCTTCATGAACGCCACGCCTTGCTCGCCAGCCGGCAGGAAGACGAACACGGCTTGCGGCTTGCTGTCTTTCACGCGCTGGATGAACGGTGCGAATTCAGGATTGCGCAGTGGCACGCGCACGGCTTCGACCACCTGGCCGCCGCCGGCAGTGAACGTCTGCTTGAACGCGTTTTCTGCATCGAGGCCGGGCGCGTAATCGGCCACCACGGTCGCCACCTGCTTGATGCCGTTCTTCAGGGCCCACGAGGCGATGGGCGTGGAGACCTGCGGCAGCGTCATCGATACGCGCGTTACATAGTCCGACTTGGTGGTGATTGACGACGATGCTGCATTGAAGATCACCAATGGCTTCTTGGCCTGCTGCGCGATGGGCGCCACCGCCAGCGCTTCTGGCGTGAGGCCGAAGCCCGCCAGGAAATCCACCTTGTCTCGCACCACCAGTTCCTGTGCGAGACGCTTGGCGACGTCCGGCACGGGGCCAGTCGTGTCCTTCACGATGATCTGCACCTGGCGCCCGCCGGCGGTTGTGCCGTGCAGCTTCTGATACGCCTTGATGCCGTCTTCCATCTGCTTGCCGTAGTCGGCAAAGGGGCCGGAGAAGGGCGCGATCAGGCCGATCTTGATCGGCTCGTCCGCAAAGGCGGGCAGGCCGGTCATCAGCGCACCAGCAACGGCAGTCAGCAGCAGCACACGACGTTTCATGAAGGTCTCCAAAGGTTGATCGGCAAGCGTGAGCCGAAAGACACCGCAACGGCGTCGCCTGCGCGTGCCGACGATCCTAAAGGCTCCGTGTTCGCATTGCAATCGAGTGTTCGGATTGTGAACATTCGGGATGGATCGACTACTTCGTGTTCTTGCGTTTCGCGGGCCGATGGCCAGGCTCGCGCCATTCATCCGCCTCGTCGTTGAACAGCGACGACACCAGCGCCCGGAACCACTGGCTGCGCGTGTCGTTATGGAACTTGCGATGCCAGTGCTGCTTGAGATCGAAGCTTGGCAGTTCCAGCGGCGGCTCCATCACGCAGATGTTGGCGTGCGATTGCATGAACGACAGGCCCACCGCGTGTGGCACCGTCGCAATCAAGTCCGTGCGTGCGAGGATGAATGGAATGCTCATGAAATGTGGCGTGAGCAGCGTCGGCGTACGTCGGATACGCTTGCGCTCCAGAAACCGCTCGTACAGTTCCTGGCTGCGTCCCTCCGCGCGCACCACGGCGTGCCCGTATTCCAGAAACTGCGCCATCGACAGCTTTGTGTTGCCGCCGTGCGTGACGGGATGATCGGCGCGCACGATGCATGTGAAGTAGTGGGTAAACAGCCGCTGCTGGAAGAAATTGTTCTTCTTCAGGTCGGGGAAGTAACCGACGGCCAGGTCGAGCGAACCGGTCTCCAGCGCGCGTTCGAGCTGGGCCGGCGGCAGCGACACGGACTGCACCGACGCCCGCGGCGCCTCCCGTGCCATCGCCTCGACAATGCGCGGCAGGAAGACCATCTCACCCACGTCCGACAACGAGATCGAGAACCTGTGCGTGGTGGTGGCCGGATCGAACGCGCCGGTCTCGAGAATGCCTTCCTGCACGCGGGCCAGGACGTCGCGCGCCGCCGGAATCAGCGCCAGCGCCCGTGGCGTCGGCTCCATGCCGCGCGAGGTGCGTACGAACAGCGGGTCGTCCAACGCGGCACGCAGCTTTCCCAGCGCGGTGCTCACGCCCGGCTGGCTCATACCAAGCTGTTGCGCGGCCATGCTTACGCTGCGCGCGTCATGCAGCGCCAGCAGGATCGGCAACAGGTTCAGGTCAAAGTCGGGCAGGGTAGTCATGGCAAACGCACTATCTGAATTAGCGATAAAGTTTATCGCCAATATTGCATTGTGCGATATCAAGTTGCCCGCCAACAATGGTTGCCAGAACGATTCCAAATCATCTGGAGACAACCACCATGCGCACCCAGGTCGCCATCATTGGTGCAGGCCCGGCAGGCCTTCTGCTCGGGCAGCTTCTGCACCGCAACGGCATCGATGCCGTCATCCTCGAAACCAAGAGCCGTGCGTACGTTGAAGAGCGCATCCGCGCCGGCGTGCTGGAGCAAGGCACGGTCGACGTGCTCAACGAAGCGGGTGTGGGCGAGCGGATGCGCCGCGAAGGGCTCGTGCACCACGGCATCGACCTGCTGTTTGGCGGCAAGCGCCATCGTATTGACCTGACGGCGATGTCGGGCGGCCGCTCGATCACCGTGTATGGGCAGCACGAGGTGGTCAAGGATCTGATTGCGGCGCGCGTGGAGCAGGGCGCGCCGCTGCTGTTCGATGTGAGCGAGGTGTCGGTGCACGACATCGAGTCCGCCACGCCGTCGGTGCAGTTCGTCCACGACGGCGTGCCGCAGACATTGCAATGCGATTACATCGCCGGGTGCGATGGCTTTCACGGCATCTGCCGGCAGGCGATTCCGGCACAGCGGCAAGCGGTGTTCGAGCGCGTGTATCCGTTTGCCTGGCTTGGCATCCTGGCAAAAGCCGAACCGGCAGCGGAAGAGCTGATCTACGCAAACCACGATCGCGGCTTTGCGTTGTTCAGCATGCGCTCACCCAAGATCACGCGGCTTTACCTGCAATGCAAGCCCGATGAGAACCTGGCCGAATGGTCCGATGCGCGCATCTGGGATGAACTCCACACGCGACTGGAGAACAACGACGGCTGGCGCCTGAAGGAAGGCACGATCCTACAGAAGAGCGTTACGCCGATGCGCAGCTTTGTCTGCGAAACGATGCAGTATGGCCGCCTGTTCCTGGCGGGGGACGCCGCGCACATCGTGCCGCCCACCGGTGCGAAAGGCATGAACCTGGCTGTGGCTGACGTTCGCGTGCTGGCCCAGGCGCTCACCGCCCGCTACAAGCAGGACAACACTGACCAACTTGCGAGCTACTCCGAACGCTGCCTGCAACGCGTCTGGCGCGCCGAGCATTTCTCGTGGTGGATGACGTCGATGCTGCATCGTTTTGACGACCACACGCCGTTCATGCAAAAGCTGCAGCGCGCCGAGCTGGACTACGTGACCAGCTCCCCAGCCGGCGCCCGCGTGCTGGCCGAAAACTACGTTGGCCTGCCTTTTGCCGATGCGTCGGCCGGTGCGTCGTTGAGCGTGGTCAGTAACTCCAAGGCGGCGTAGTCGTCGGCTTGGACAGCGCAATGCGCGAGACCAGCGGGTGGAAGCCCAGCCCGCGCGAGGCCGTGTAGACCTTCTGCGCGTTGGCGGTCTTCAACGCGTAGTCGATCGTAAAGACGGGCACGTTCCCGGCACAGTATTTCTGCAGTTGGTCGATCGTCCATTGCGTGTCATCTGCACTGGCGGCCTTGTCGCCGCCGGAGGCGCTACCCCAAGCGGCGCCGGAACTGCCGCCGAACCACGTGTCTTCCTGCGAGATGCCATCGATCGTTGCCAGCAACGTTGATCCACCGCCGTCGTCGATCAACGAGGGTGCGTTTTGCTGGATCACCGCGAACTGCGGGTTGATGGCGCGGCCCGCCGCGCGGATCCTGGTGATGAAATCCACCATGGCCTTGGCCGGATCGATGCCAGCCGCCTGGGCCGCGTCTGCCACGGAAGGTTCAGCGTACGCCTCGACCCAATCCAGATAGACGCCATCGAACCCTTCGCGCGCCAGTTGCGCAACGGCACCGTTCGGCCCGAGCCAGAGCGCTTGCCAGCGGGGGTCCCAGAACGCGACGGGGTAGTCGCCCGCCCAGCCATCGGGGTCGGCCTTGATGATGAAGTCGGGCGTGCCGGGGCCGTCTGCTGTCGGTGCCTTCCAGCTCGACACCCAATAGGTGCGGAAGTCTTCGGCCTCGCCAATGTCAATGTAGGCGAGCACTTTGCGCGCGGAGCCGTCGGGCTTGGTGCGCAGGCGCGCCACCATGTCGACGGTGTTGAAGTTCTCCAGCCCCTTGATGGTGTTGTTGGCCTCAATCACCAGCATGTCGTACGGCTGCGCGTCCAGCGCGTCAATCTGCGCGCCGGTGGTCATCCCTTGCAACTGATACATCCACGTCTGCACTCCTGCCAGCGGCGAGGTGCCGTTGACTCCGCAAGCAGGTGTGGTGGCCCCGGCAGTAGTAGCTACCGTTTTCGACGCAATCGCGGTATCGGAAGCAGCGCCGACTTGCGGGCTCAATAAGGGACCGCCATCGCCACCGCCACAGGCAGACAGCATCAGCCCGGCACACGCCAGGGCAATCGGAGAGATCAGGCGCATTGTCATTCTTGAAAGGGTTGGGATTGGGTGCCTTGCTCAGCGCGTACGCTTCGGTTTCGATGCCACGGCAAGCACCAATCCAAGCTAGCACAATCGGATTGCGCTTCACCCTGCCGAGGAGGGGTGACGTTCTGAAACTTCTGTAGACCAGCTTTCGCCGCTGCTCCGGAAGTCTTTGCGGCGGCGACATGCCCGCGCCCGCTGTGCCGTGCCCGAAGTCAAACGTTGCCGTCGCTTTCATCGCCATGCAAAACACACGGGTGTATAGTCAGACAGCACTCGACGTTCAAGAAGGGGGCATTTCAGATGGACACTTCGCCGGCGGGCCAATACAAAGGCTTCGACATTTATCCGTTGGCTTTCCAACATGAACGCACGGCACGCTGGCCCGAGGCCAGGGAGGATCGCAGCTACAACGCGGCCGTGATGATCTGTCGGGCGGGGGAGTCGCCCGAGCCGGGGCAGACTCAGGTCTTCCGCCTCTCGGGGGACCGCCAGTTCAGCAATGTGGGTGCTGCGCGCATAGCAGCCCTGCGCTTCGCTGAGAGCATCATCGATGGCGACGTGCCTGAACTGTCGCTTCCTGCCGACGGCGCCTGAAACCGCGGAATCTGCCCGTGGTAGAATAGCGGGCGAATCCGGCTCGCCGCCGCGCCAATCATGGCCGGTGGCGGCTGAGTCCAGCACCGGGGAATACCCCGCGCCGAGTCGGGCGGCGCGCATCTGCGACCGCCACCCATCCTCGCTCTCGCTTGCACGAAACGGCGCGCGCCTTTGGCGGGCGCGATTTGTGTTTCGTGCAACTCGGTACCCCCCAGGCCCGCTGTCCGGGCAGATGATCGCGGCGTACTGCTGCATGCCGCTCAAGGCGTGTGGCGTGGTTCGGGTGGGTCATCACATCATTGCAACCATCGGCGCAGCCGCGTGCTGCATACAAAGGAACGAGTTTGGCCAAGGAAGAACTGATTGAATTTGAAGGGGTGGTGTCTGAAGCACTACCCGACAATCGTTTTCGCGTGCAGTTGGAAAACGGCGTGGAAATCTGGGCTTACGCATCGGGCAAGATGCAAAAGCACCGCATCCGTATTCTCGCGGGCGACCGTGTGAAGCTGGAAATGTCGCCGTACGACCTCACGAAGGGTCGCATCAACTACCGGCACAAGTAAAAACGGCTGTGCCGCCAAGACGTCCATCCCGTGGGCGTTTCGAAGAAACCGCGTGTCTGCCCGACCCGCGGTTTTTTTATTATTGCTGCGTAAGCAGCATTAAATTTCGTTGATCTCCCGGCAACATCCGGTATCATGCCGCTTGGCTGCCAGCGGGGGGAACGCGGTTGGCAGTCAACTGAAGTGCAGGGCTTGTCATGTTTTCAAGCCGCGAGCTGCCCTCGGGTGAGCTCGCGCCAGCTGTACCAGTCCACTCATAAGCGCACGGCCGCCGATCAATCCATCGACTCGGCAGGACCTCTAATCGCGCATCCATTCGCCGACCGGGGCGTCATCTGACGCTCGCACCCGTTCGGTGTTCAGTGTGCTACAGGAGTCACACCACATCGGGATACCGCACAGGTAGGACGGCGCTTGTCCATCGAAGTACTGGGCGTAACGTTTTGCGTCCGAGGGAATAGAAAACCACAATGTTGGAAACCAAAAAAGCAGCACAGAGGGCGGCGCGCATGAGCCTGCGCGCTTTGGTGGGTCTGACGGCGGCGGCAACGCTGACAGGCCTGGGAATACAAACCGCCTCGGCGCAGGCCACGCGCCCGAAGGCACCTATCTACGGCGTCACGCTTGACGACGTCAGCAGCATCAACGCGATCGTGGCCTCGCTTACGCACCTGCCGTACAAGCCGACCGTGCGCGTGGTCTTTGACCCGGGTACATCGGCAGCCGACTATTACGCACCACTGGTCAAGCTTCATCAAGTCGCCTACGTGATGGGCGAAGTGATGGATTCATACTATTTCCCGGTCGACTCGACGACCTACAGCGCACGCACCAACGAGTTGGTGAGCACGCTGAAGAATGTCGTGGACGTATGGGAAATCGCCAATGAAATCAACGGCGAATGGTTGCGTGCCAATCCGAGCGGTCCGACTACGACGGCGACGTCGCAGGAACAGCAGATCGGTCAGATGGTGGGCAACGCCTACGACATCGTGAAGGGCGCGGGCGGTCTTGTGTCGGTGACGATGTACTACAACGACGACGGCAAGGGCACCAACTGCTACGAGTTGCCGATGGATTCTTGGCGTACCTGGGCGACCAACTTCCTGCCCTCGCGTGTGCGCCAGGGTGCGGACTACGCGTTGTTCAGCTACTACCCGTACCAGGACTGCCCCGGTTTGAATCCGTCGTGGGCAAACGATTTCAAGTTGCTGGAAAGCATCTTCCCGGTCGCGAAGGTGGGCTTTGGTGAGATCGGCACGTCCAGTACGTCGGCGCCGCTGTCGGTGCAGCAGAATCTGATCAAGTCGTACTACCCCATGGGTACCACCTCGATGGCAGCGGATCCGCGGTTCATCGGGGGTTACTTCTGGTGGAATTACGTTGAGCAGATGCTGCCGTACAGCACGAGCTCGTACTGGAGCCTGCTGAACAACACCATCAAGCCGTTGGCAGCTCCGCAATAAGAAGAGGCCGCAGCCTCTCCTCGCAAAAGGGTGGGACTCCGCGCCGGACGGACGGGACACGATCCGGCAACAAAAAACCCGCGTCAGCTCACGCTGCGCGGGTTTTTTCTATGGCGACGCGCCTATTGGCTCAGCCGCGTGCAGCCAGATAGGCTCGGAAGTCGTCAGCGACTTCCTTGTGCTTGAGCGCCAACTCCACCGTTGCCTTCAGGTAGCCCAGCTTGCTGCCGCAGTCGTAGCGCACGCCCTTGTAGCGGTAGGCCAGGACTTGTTCGGCAGACAACAGCGATTGGATGGCGTCCGTCAGTTGCAGCTCGCCGCCCGCGCCCGGTTTGAGGTTGCGGATGTGATCAAAAATGCGCGGCGTCAGGATGTAGCGGCCGACCACGCCGAGGTTGGACGGCGCGTTCTCCGGCGCCGGCTTCTCTACGATGGCCGACATCTTGATCACGCTGCCGTCTTCTTCCCACGGGCGGCCGTCGACCACGCCGTATGAACGGCTCTGCTCGCGGTCGATCTCTTCCACGCCGATCACCGAGCAGTTGTAGTGGTCGTATAGGTCGACCATCTGCTTCATCACGGGCGGCTCGCCGTCCAGCAGGTCGTCAGCCAGGATGACGGCGAAAGGTGCATCGCCGACGAGCTTTTCAGCGCATTGCACGGCGTGGCCCAGACCCAGCGCTTCAGGCTGGCGCACGTAGAAGCAATCCACGTGCGACGGCTTGATCGAGCGCACGACTTCGAGCAGCGCGGTCTTCTGCTTGGCTTCGAGTTCGGCTTCCAGCTCGTAGGCTTTGTCAAAGTGGTCTTCAATTGCGCGCTTGCTGCGGCCGGTCACGAAGATCATCTCCGTGATGCCGGCGGCCATGGCTTCTTCCACGGCGTACTGGATCAGCGGTTTGTCCACGACCGGCAGCATTTCCTTCGGGCTGGCCTTGGTGGCCGGCAGAAAGCGGGTTCCGAGCCCCGCGACGGGGAAAACGGCTTTGGTGACGCGTTGCATCGTGGTTTCCTTGATATCGATTGTTCTGGGCGCTCAGGCAGCCTGTACCGGCAGCCGTGCAATTTGGGCTTCCAGTTTGGCCAGCGTGGCTTTGAAATCGGTCACGCGCTTTTGTTCCTGTTCCACCACGGCAGCCGGCGCGCGGGCGACGAACGATTCGTTGCTGAGCTTGGCTTCGCACTTGGTGATCTCGCCGCGCAGGCGGTCGATTTCCTTCGACAGGCGCGCATGCTCGGCAGCCACGTCGATCTCGATCTTCAGCAGCAGCTTGTTCTCGCCGACGATCGCGACCGGTGCGCCGGCGCCGTCCTGTTCCATGGCGGCCGCGTCCGTGTAGACCTTCACCTCAGACAGCTTGCCCAGCGCTTGCACGTACGGCGCGGCCACCTGCAGGAATTCGGCGTCGCCATTGACATACAGCGGCACGCGTTGGGCCGGGGAGATGTTCATCTCGCCGCGCAGATTGCGGCAGGCGTCGACCAGCGCCTTCAACTGCTGGACCCACTGCTCGGCCTGCTCGTCGATCTTTGCCAGCACCGCGCGCGGGTATTCCTGCAGCGCGAGGCTTTCGGTGCCGTCGCCCTTGGCGCGGCCGGCCATCGGCGCGACCTTCTGCCAGAGTTCTTCGGTAATGAACGGAATGATCGGATGGGCCAGGCGCAGCACGGTTTCCAGCACACGCAGCAGCGTGCGGCGCGTGGCGCGCTGCTGAGCCGGTGTGCCGGTCTGGATTTGCACCTTGGCCAGTTCCAGATACCAGTCGCAGTATTCGTCCCAGACGAACTTGTAGATGGCGTTGGCGATGTTGTCGAAGCGGTAGTCGGCAAAGCCTTTTTCCACTTCGGTTTCCACGCGCTGCAGCAGCGAGACGATCCAGCGGTCAGCCTGCGAGAAGTGCAGGTAGCCTTCGGGGCCGCAATCACCGACGCATTCCTGCATGCCGCAGTCCTGGCCTTCGGTGTTCATCAGCACGAAGCGCGTGGCGTTCCAGAGCTTGTTGCAGAAGTTGCGATAGCCCTCGCAGCGGCCCGGGTCAAAGTTGATGCTGCGGCCCAGCGTGGCGAGCGAGGCGAACGTGAAGCGCAGCGCATCGGCGCCGAACGCGGGAATGCCTTCGGGGAATTCCTTGCGCGTTCGCTTTTCGACCTTGGGTGCGTCCTTCGGGCGGCGTAGGCCCGTGGTGCGCTTGGCCAGCAGCGGCTCCAGCGCGATGCCGTCAATCAGGTCCACCGGGTCGAGCGTGTTGCCCTCGGACTTGCTCATCTTCTTGCCTTCCGAATCACGCACGAGGCCGTGCACGTAGACGGTGTGGAAGGGCACTTCACCGGTGAAGTGCAGGGTCATCATGACCATGCGCGCCACCCAGAAGAAGATGATGTCGTAGCCCGTGACCAGCACGGTCGACGGCAGGAAATGTTTCAGTTCCGGCGTATCGGCCGGCCAGCCCAGCGACGAGAACGGCACCAGCGCCGACGAAAACCACGTGTCGAGCACGTCGTCGTCACGCGTGAGCGCGCCGGTATAGCCCTTGGCGGCTGCTTGCGCTTTCGCTTCTTCTTCCGTGCGCCCGACGTACACGTTGCCCGCTTCGTCGTACCACGCCGGAATCTGGTGACCCCACCACAGTTGGCGCGAGATGCACCAGTCCTGGATATTGTTCAGCCACTGGTTGTACGTGTTGACCCACTGCTCGGGCACGAGCTTGATCTTGCCGCTCTGTACGGCATCGAGCGCGACTTCAGCGATGGAGCGGCCCGGGAAGCGCGTGCCTTCCGGCGCCGGTTTGCTCATGGCGACAAACCACTGATCCGTCAGCATCGGCTCGATGACGACGCCAGTACGGTCGCCGCGCGGCACCATCAGCGTGTGCTTCTTGACTTCAGCCAGCAGGCCCTGCGCTTCGAGGTCTTCGACCATCTTCTTGCGCGCGTCGAAGCGATCCAGGCCGGCATAGGCGGCGGGGGCATCGGCAACGATCTTCGCGTCGAGCGTCAGGATCGACAACTGGGGCAGCTTGTGGCGCTGGCCTACCGCGTAGTCGTTGAAGTCGTGGCCCGGAGTGACCTTGACGACGCCGGTGCCGAATTCGCGGTCGACGTATTCGTCGGCAATCACCGGGATCTTGCGATCGGTCAGCGGCAGGTGAACGAACTTGCCGATGAGGTGGGCGTAGCGCTCGTCCTCGGGGTGCACCATCACGGCCGTGTCGCCGAGCATCGTTTCCGGACGGGTGGTGGCCACCGTCAAGTGTGTCAGGCCGCGCACGGTGTCCGGTTCGGCCAGCGGATAGCGGATGTGCCACAGCGAGCCTTCTTCCTCTTCGCTCACCACTTCCAGGTCGGATACGGCGGTGCCGAGCACCGGATCCCAGTTGACGAGGCGCTTGCCGCGATAGATCAGGCCCTGCTCATACAAACGCACGAAGACGTCGCTGACGGCGCGCGACATCTTCGGGTCCATCGTGAAATATTCGCGCTCCCAGTCGATCGAGGCGCCCATGCGGCGTACCTGGCGTGTGATGGTCGAGCCCGATTGCTCCTTCCATTCCCAAACCTTCTCGACAAACTTTTCGCGGCCCATGTCATGGCGCGACACGCCCTGGGCATCCAGCTGGCGCTCGACAACGATCTGCGTGGCGATGCCAGCGTGGTCGGTGCCCGGAACCCACAGCGTATTGGCGCCGGCCATGCGCGCGTGGCGCGTCAGGCCGTCCATGATGGTCTGGTTGAACGCGTGGCCCATGTGCAGCGTGCCCGTCACGTTCGGCGGCGGGAGCTGGATACAGAAGTCGGGCTTGCCGGCTTCGAGCGTCGCGCGGGAGACGCCCATCGCTTCCCAAGCCGCGCTCCACTTCTGCTCGATGGTGGCGGGTTCGAAACTCTTGGCGAGGGACTGGTTTTGATCGGTCATGCTGACGGGGCGCAATGGGCGCAAAAAGACGTTTGGCCCAGGAAAATGGCGGGCGAAAGCTTGGAATTATACGGCGTGTCGATGTCCGGCACGGGCGAAGCGGCGAATGCGGCCGGTATAATTTCAGGATTCTGCCGAGGCTCCTCCCGCATGTCCGACCTGCTCGCCAATCTGAACCCCGAACAACGCGCTGCCATCACCCTTCCCGATGAATCGGCGCTGATCCTGGCGGGGGCAGGCAGCGGCAAGACGCGCGTGTTGACCACCCGCATCGCGTGGCTCATCCAGAGTGCGCGGGTCTCGCCGACAGGTGTGCTGGCCGTCACGTTTACAAACAAGGCGGCCAAGGAAATGACGGCCCGCCTGCAGGCCATGCTGCCGATCAACACGCGCGCCATGTGGATCGGCACGTTCCACGGCCTGTGCAACCGGTTGCTGCGCGCGCATTTCCGCGATGCCGGCTTGCCGCAGACGTTCCAGATTCTCGATACGCAAGACCAGCTGTCCGCCGTCAAGCGTCTGCTCAAGTCGCTCAATATCGACGACGAGAAATTCCCACCAAAGAACGTCCAATACTTCATCAACGGCGCCAAGGAGCAGGGCCTGCGCGCGGGCGATCTGGAAATCGCCAACGAGTACGACCGCCGCATGGCCGACCTCTACGCCGCTTACGACGCGCAATGCCAGCGCGAAGGCGTGGTCGATTTTGCCGAACTGCTCCTGCGGTGCTACGAACTGCTGCGCTACAACGACGCTATCCGCGCGCACTACCAACGGCGCTTCAAGCACATCCTGGTTGATGAGTTCCAGGATACGAACAAGCTGCAATACGCCTGGCTGAAGATTCTGGCCGGCCTCGGCGAGCCTGGCGTCACGCCCAACGCCATCTTTGCCGTGGGCGACGATGATCAGAGCATCTACGCGTTTCGTGGTGCCAACGTTGGCAATATGGTCGACTTTGAACGCGAATTCCGCGTCGAGCACCGGATCAAGCTGGAGCAGAACTATCGTTCGCACGGCCACATCCTCGATACTGCCAATCACCTGATTTCGCACAACACGCGTCGGCTGGGCAAGAACCTGCGTACCGATGCCGGCCATGGCGAGCCGGTGCGTGTCTACCAGGCCGCGACGGACGGGCAGGAGGCCGGTTGGATCGTCGATGAGATCCGCGACCGCATTGCCACCGGCATGTCGCGGTCGGAAATCGCCATCCTGTATCGCAGCAACGCGCAGTCGCGGGTGATCGAGCACGCGCTGTTTTCGGCCGGCATCGCCTACAAGGTGTACGGTGGCCTGCGCTTCTTCGAGCGCGCGGAAATCAAGCACGCGCTGGCGTATCTCCAGCTTCTTGAGAATCCTGACAATGACGCCGCGTTTGGTCGCGTGGTGAATTTCCCGGCGCGTGGCGTGGGAGCGCGTTCACTGGAGCAACTGCAGGATGCGGCGCGGCTATACGGCATTTCGCTCGCGGCGGCGGTGCCGTATCTCACGGGCGCGGCGGGCACCAAGTTGTCGGCGTTTGTGCGCCTGATCGAACAGATGCGTGCCGACACGCGCCAGATGACGCTGCCCGAAATCGTCCAGCACGTCATTCATGCCAGCGGCCTGATCACGCATTACCAGGGCGAGAAGGAAGGCCAGGACCGCATCGAGAACTTGCAGGAACTGGTAACCGCTGCCCAAGCCTTCGTTGCCGAAGAAGGTTACGGCATCGACGCGATTGCAACCGCGCTGCCTGTGCGCCACGACGCCATGCTGCGCATCGAAGGCGGCGAGATCGATACCGCCTCTGAGCTCGTGACCGACGAGACGCCCGCGGAGATGACGCCGCTGGTCGCGTTTCTTACGCACGCCTCGCTGGAAGCAGGCGACAACCAGGCCCAGGCCGGCCAGGATGCCGTGCAGATGATGACCGTGCATGCTGCCAAGGGGCTGGAATTCCACGTCGTCTTCATCACCGGGCTGGAAGAGGGCCTGTTCCCGCACGAAAACAGCCAGATGGAGAAAGACGGCCTGGAGGAAGAGCGCCGCCTGATGTATGTGGCGATCACCCGTGCGCGCGAACGGCTGTATCTGTCGTTTGCGCAAAGCCGCGTGCTCCACGGCCAGATCCGCTACCACATTCGCTCACGCTTCTTTGATGAACTGCCCGAAGAGACGCTGAAGTGGCTGACGCCGCAGCACTCGGGCTACCAGGCGACGCGCCGTGTGCAAGGCGATTCCGCCTGGGGCAAGGACTGGTTCAAGCGCCCCGAGCGCGGTGATGACGACGCCTACACCGGCCGCCCGACTGGCGGCATGGACACCGGCAAGAACTACGCCGATGCCAAGCGCGCGGAGGCCACGGGCTTCCGCGTCGGCCAGTCGGTGTTCCACAACAAGTTCGGGGAAGGCGTCATCACGACGCTGGAAGGCGAGGGCGCCGAGGCGCGCGCCCAGATCAAGTTCAACCGCCACGGGGTGAAGACGCTGGCGTTGGGTATCGCCAAGCTCGACCCGATCAACTGAGCGTCGATCGGGCCATCGGACCGATCAGGCCGTCGTGTCAGTCGTCTGGCCGGCGGCTTGCGTCACGTTGAAGCAGCCGCGGTACGTGGCGTAGAACGAGCAGTACAGCACCGCCATCACCAGAATCCGGTACGGCGTGGCGATGATCGGGGCGATGTTGTTGGCGCCGCTCGACGCGAACAGCGCATCGATGAAAAGCGGCACGGCGATCAGCAGGATTGCGACCAGCACGCCATACACGATGAAGGCCGCCCGGTTGCGCCACACGACCATCCAGCTGAAGAACAGCGCCTTGCCCACCGGGACGCTGTGCCATGCCACCAGCAACGGCGCAAACCAGAACAGCACTGCCACTGGGATGTACAGCACTGAGCCCATCACCATGGCAAGGTAGAACTCGCGGATGGCCTCAGTCGTGAGCGGCTTGTCGCTGACCACGGTCATGAGCGTATCAACGTCCACCATCGTCATCAGCACGCCGCTGACCACCAGTACCAGCGCGCCATAGATGCCGCCGAGCTTGAGCAGGCTGCGCATTGCGTCCTTGCCGTAGGCGCGAAAACCCGCGATGAGCGATGCCGGGCCGACGCGCTTGCCCGCTACCGTATCGCGGCAGGCCGACATGAAGCCCACGAAGATGGCCGGATTCACCAGCAGGATGGCGAACACGCCAATCGGCGGCACCAGCAGCATCAGCAGGTTGACCGCGAACAGATAGATGAACAGCAGCAGCAGGAAACCAATCGGGTTCTTGCGAAACAGCCACGCACCCTGGCGCAGCCAGACGTAGCCTTGCTTGGCCGGTACTTCAATCAGTTGCATGGTTGGGGAAGATCCAGAGTCAGGGCGCCCGCGCCAACCCGTTCACGGAGCACGCGCTCGAAGTGGGTGGGGTCATGCGGCTTGAGCAGTTCGGCGTCGCGCGGCAGATAGAAATCCCACAGGCGCGAGACCCAGAAACGATAGGCTGCTGCACGCAGCATGTCTTGCCAGTGCCGCGATTCGGCGTCTGTGAACGGACGCACGGTGTGATAGGCGTGGAGCATGGCCCGTGCCCGCTCGGCATCCAGCGCGCCCGTGGCCAGGTCGATGCACCAGTCGTTCACGGTGACGGCCACGTCGAAGAGCCATTTGTCGTCGCCGGCAAAGTAAAAGTCGAAGAAGCCGCCCAGGCGTTCCGGCAGACCTTCGGCGGCCGGCTCGAACAGCACGTTGTCGCGGAAGAGGTCGCAATGGCACGGGCCTTCGGGCAGCGCGGCGTAGTCGGCGCTGGCGAAGAAGCGTTGCTGGTGCGCGAGTTCGTTTTCCAGCAGCGCGCGCGTGTCGCCGTACACGAAGGGCACGACGTCTGGCACGACTTCGTTCCACCATGGCAGGCTGCGCAGGTTTGGTTGATGGCGTGGATAGTCGCGCCCCGCCAGATGCATGCGCGCGAGCATGTCGCCGACGATGCCACATTCCGACACCGTGGGCGCTAGGTTTGAGCGACCCGCCAGACGCGTCACGATGGTCGCCGGCTTGCCGTTGAGCGTGCGCAGAATCTCGCCGTCGCGTCCCGGAATTGGCGCCGGCACGCTGATGTCGTGTTGCGCCAGATGCTGCATCAGGTACAGGTAGAACGGCAGTTGCTCGAGCGTCAGGCGCTCGAACAGGGTGACGACGTATTCGTGCGTCTGCCCATCCTTCTCCGTGGTCAGGAAGAAGTTGGAGTTTTCGATCCCAGACGGGATGCCGCGAAATGCGCGCACGGCGCCCACATCGTATTGATCCAGCCAGAGAGCGATCTCTGCGTCGGAGACCGGGGTGAAAACAGCCATGCTTCAGGAACGGGAAACGGGTGGAGGGAAAGCGGGCCAGCCCACCGAGGGGCCGGTCTGCAGGCGCCGCGGTTGCGGCACAGGCTTAGAACTTCAGGACGTTGACCGAGGGAACACGGTCGATATCGCCACGCTCGCGGATACGGGGCGAGCTGTCTTCCGGCTTGCTCAGGTTGTAGGACGTGCCCATGCCGGACTTGACATGGATATCCGGCGCCTGGCCCTTCTGGAACCGGTATTCCTCGACCTGCGTACCGTCGTTGTCGCGGTAGTCGAAGCTCGGCTTGACGCGCTCGTTGTGGATCGCGCCGCGGGTCGGCTTGGAAATCGGCTGATTGTTGATCGCCTTGACGTCGGGCAGGTCCAGTCCGGCGCTGTCGGAGGTCACCTCGGCGTGCGCGGGCAGGGCGAGGCAGAAAACGGCGCCTGCCAGCAGCCCAGCGTGGCGCATCAGGCGCGCGGCATTGGCAAAGCCGGAGTGGACGGGGGCGGACGGGTGAAGCAGCGAATCCATCATGGACTCCGGCGGGTGATCTGGGACCCTACATTCTAGCAGTCCAGCCTCCCGCCATCGTCCGTTCGCGTGGCGCCAAATGCCACACCCGAGATTACAGATAGAACATTTCTTCCTTGGGCGGAATCGGCGAGGTGCCTTCGCGCTTTTCGTAGAACTCGTAGACGGCGTCGAGCGCATCCTTGGGTTCGTCGACGATGCGCATGATGTCCAGGTCGTGCTCGGCAATCAGGCCCATCGGCAGCAGCGTAAAGCGGAACCAATCCAGCAGGCCCTTCCAGAAATGGCTGCCGAACATGACCACCGGCACACTGCGCGACTTGCCCGTCTGGACGAGCGTGAGCACTTCAGCCAGTTCATCGAGCGTGCCGAAACCGCCGGGCATGACGATGAACGCATCCGAGTTCTTCACGAAGGTGACCTTACGCGTGAAGAAATGGCGGAAGCGCATCGATATGTCCTGGTATCGATTGCCTTGCTGTTCGTGTGGCAGTTCGATGTTCAGGCCGACGCTGGCCGACTTGCCGGCGTGCGCCCCCTTGTTGGCCGCTTCCATGATGCCGGGGCCGCCGCCGGAGATGACGGCGAAGCCCGCATCCGAGAACAGCCGGGCGATTTCGATGGTGCGTTCGTAGTACGGCGAATCCTCGCGCAGGCGCGCGCTGCCGTAGATCGAGACGGCCGGACGGATCTCCGAAAGGTACTCCGTCGCCTCGATGAACTCTGCCATAATCGTGAACATCTGCCAGGAGGCGCGCGCTTTCTTTGCGGTGGCGCGTTCTTCGTCGGCGAGTGCCCGCAGGCTGGGGATCATCTTGCGATCGGTACGGCCGTGTGCCGCGTCAGCTTTGGGCTCGTGTTCAACGCCCACCGTCACGTTGACGTCCATGTCGGCCGTGGTGGCCTGGCGCGAGGGGCTCACTCCGGTCAGTTCAGCCGCCGAAACCTCCGTCGCGGAAGCACTAGCAGCCTGCTTTGCCACGCCGTCTTCAGCAGAAGCGCCATTATCGGAAACGCCTTTTGGCGTTCCAGTCACTTTAGAGTCCATGGGAATGTCGGAAAGTCAAGAAACGCTGTTGCTCGTCGATGGCTCGAGTTATCTGTACCGTGCCTATCACGCACTGCCCGACTTGCGAAACGGAGAAGGGTTTCCTACGGGGGCCATCTACGGCATCGTGAACATGCTGCGCAAACTGCGCAACGACTACCCGGCCAAGTATAGCGCTTGCATTTTCGACGCCAAAGGCAAGACCTTTCGCGACGACCTCTATCCGGCCTATAAGGAGCACCGCGCGCCCATGCCCGACGACCTGCGCGCGCAGATCGAACCGATCCACGAAGCCGTGCGGGCATTGGGCTGGCCCATTCTGGTGATCGAGGGTGTCGAGGCCGACGATGTGATCGGCACCCTGGCTGAACGGGCTGCTCGCGAAGGCGTTCGGACCATCGTCTCAACGGGTGATAAGGACCTCGCCCAACTGGTGAATGACCACGTCACGCTGGTCAACACCATGACCAATGAAACGCTTGATCCGGCAGGCGTGCAAGCCAAGTTTGGTGTGCCGCCCGAACGCATCGTCGACTATCTTTCGCTGATTGGCGACACCGTGGACAACGTGCCGGGGGTGCCGAAGGTCGGCCCGAAAACCGCGGTGAAATGGCTCACCGAATTCGGCTCGCTCGACAACGTCATCGCGCGTGCAGGCGAGATCAAAGGCGTGGTGGGCGACAACCTGCGCAACACGCTTGAGTGGCTACCCAAGGGCCGCGAACTGCTGACCGTGAAGCTCGACTGCGACCTCAGCAAAGAAGTGCCGACATTCGATGCGCTGATCGACGGCGGCGAAGACAAATCCAAGCTCGTCGATTTCTTCTCGCGCTACGGCTTCAAGACATGGCTGCGCGAGGCTTCCGGGGAAGCGTTGCCCGACACGCGCAGCGTGGGCGCCGCGCGCAAGGCCGCGACGCCAGTGAAGAATTACGCCGGCGAGGCTGCGCAACTGCAAGCCCAGGCCAACCTGTTCGACGTGGAAGCGCCGCCCGACGAGATCAAGTATGAGACGGTGACGACCGAAGCGCAGCTCGAATCATGGATGCAGCGCCTGGATGAAGTGGACCTCGTCTGCATCGATACCGAGACGACGTCCATCGACCCGATGCTTGCGCAATTGGTTGGCATTTCGCTGTCGGTCAAGCCGGGCGAGGCTTGCTACATTCCGGTGGCGCATCGGGGCCCCGATGTGGCCGGGTTTGATGCAGCGGCGCAGCTCTCAAGGGACACCGTGCTCGCGCGCATGAAGTTGTGGCTTGAAGATGAATCGCGCAAGAAGGTCGGCCAGCATCTGAAGTACGACGCGCATGTGTTTGCCAACCACGGCATCGCGCTGCGCGGCATCGAGCACGACACGATGCTCGAATCGTACGTGCTCGAATCCCACCGCAATCACGGCATGGACGCACTGGCTGAGCGCGTGCTGCACTTGAAGACGATCACCTACGAAGCCGTGTGCGGCAAGGGTGCGTCGCAGATCGGCTTTGACGAGGTGCCGCTCGATCGCGCGACCGAATACGCGGCGGAGGACGCCGATATCACGCTGCGTCTGCATCGCACGCTGTTCCCGAAGGTGGCCGAAGATGACAAGCTGCGCTACGTCTACGAGCAGATCGAAATGCCGACGTCCATCGTGCTGCAGAAGATGGAACGCAACGGCGTGCTGATCGATGCGGACCGCCTAGCCAAGCAGAGCAACGAGCTGGGCCTGCGTCTGATCGATCTGGAAGCCGAGGCGCACAAGCTTGCGGGGCAGCCGTTCAATCTTGGCTCACCCAAGCAGATCGGTGACATCTTCTTCAACCAGATGAAGCTGCCGGTCATCAAGAAGACCGCGAGCGGCGCGCCGTCGACCGACGAAGAAGTGCTGCAGAAGCTGGCCGAAGACTACCCCCTGCCGAAGCTGCTGCTCGATTACCGGGGCCTGGCCAAGCTTAAGTCCACCTACACCGACAAGCTGTCGAAGATGGTCAACCCGCGCACTGGCCGGGTCCACACCACTTACGGTCAGGCGACGGCAGTGACGGGACGTCTGGCCTCGACCGATCCGAACCTGCAGAACATTCCGGTGCGCACGGAAGAAGGGCGGCGCATCCGCGAAGCGTTCATCGCGCCGGCGGGCAGCGTGATCGTGTCGGCCGACTATTCGCAGATCGAACTGCGCATCATGGCGCATCTGTCGCAGGACGAAGGGCTGATGCGTGCATTCCGTGAAGGCCAGGACGTGCACCGCGCAACAGCCGCCGAAGTGTTCAACGTGACGCCGCTGGAGGTCTCACCCGACCAGCGCCGCGTGGCGAAGGTCATCAACTTTGGTCTGATCTACGGCATGAGCGCGTTCGGGCTGGCCAGCAATCTGGGCATTGGGCGTGACGCCGCCAAGCTCTATATCGATCGCTACTTCGCACGCTACCCCGGCGCCGCGAGCTACATGGACGAAACCCGCCAGAGCGCGCGCGAGCAAGGCTATGTGGAGACCGTCTTTGGCCGTCGCCTGTGGCTGCCCGACATCAATGGCGGCAACGGCCCGCGCCGTCAGGCTGCCGAGCGCGCCGCCATTAACGCGCCGATGCAAGGCACGGCGGCTGACCTGATCAAGCTGTCGATGCTGGCTGTGCAAGGCTGGCTCGAAGCCGAAGCGATGCGCTCGCGCCTGGTCATGCAGGTACACGATGAACTGGTGCTGGAAGTTCCGCAGGACGAACTGGCCGTGGTGCGCGAGCGCCTGCCGGAGCTGATGTGCAGCGTCGCAACGCTGCGCGTGCCTCTGGTGGCCGAAGTTGGTGTAGGCGCCAACTGGGAAGAAGCCCACTAACGCAATCGCTTGCCGCAGAGCGCCACCCCGCAAAGCAAGGCGCGGCGCCCAGTTGCCTGCCGAGGCAGCCTGCGGACGGCCTTGGCATGCGGCTGTCATGATTCGCCATATCCATGCGTGCGGGGTTGCGGTGAATTTTGCGTTGCAGCAGACTGCACCTGACAGATCACGTGATCGAAAAGATTCAACGGCTCCAGGAGAGGCACATGGCAGGGCAGACGGATGGCGCAGGCGGGGCGAACGGGCCGCGCATTGTGGTGGTCGGCGGGGGCGCCGGCGGGTTGGAACTTGCAACGCGGCTGGGCGACAAGCTCGGCAAGCGCGGCGCAGCGCAGGTCATTCTGGTCGACCGTAACCCCACACACATCTGGAAACCGCTGCTGCATGAAGTCGCCGCCGGCAGCATGGATCCGAACACCCATCAGCTCGAATACGCTGCACAGGCGCGCTGGCACGGCTTCGAATTCCAGCAGGGCGAGCTGAAGGGCCTCGATCGCGTCGCCAAATCCATCGTTGTGTCCGGATGCGTTGACGCCGACGGCACCGAGGTGCTGCCCGAGCGCGCCATTGCGTACGACACGCTGGTGCTGTCAATTGGAAGCGTGACGCATTTCTTCGGCGTGCCGGGCACGGCCGAGCACGCCATCGCCCTCGACACTGCATGGCAGGCCGAGCGCTTCCGCCGCAAGCTCATCGCAGCGTGCATGCGCGCACAGAACGGTATGGGCGATGCGCGTCCGCAGGTGGATATCGCCATCGTTGGTGCGGGTGCCACGGGCGTGGAGCTCTCAGCAGAGTTGCGCAATACCGCCCACGTGTTGGCCGCTTATGGGCTGCACAAGTTGGACCCGCGCCACGACATCCGTATCCATTTGATCGAGGGCGGCCCGCGCATTTTGCCGGTGCTCAAGGAGCGCATTTCGGCTGCGACCACCGAGCTGCTGCACAAGCTCGACGTCGACGTCATCACCAGCGAACGTGTGACGGAAGTCACCGCCAGCGCCGTCAACACGGCCAGCGGCAAGTCCATTCCGGCGGATCTGACCGTGTGGGCTGCAGGCATCCGTGCACCGTCGGTGCTGGGCGAGTTGGGGCTGCCGGTGAACAAGCTGGGTCAGATTGTCGTCTCGCGCACGCTGCAGGTGGAAGGCGACGATTCGATCTACGCCTTTGGCGATTGCGCGAGCTGCCCCTGGCCGGAGGCGTCGTCCAGCGTGCCGCCGCGTGCCCAGGCCGCGCATCAGCAAGCCACGTATCTGTTCGATGCGTTGCGCAAGCGCATGGATGGCAAGCCGGTCCAGCCGTTTGCGTTCAAGGATCTCGGTTCGCTGGTGTCGCTCGGCCATTTCAGCGCGGTCGGCAGCCTGATGGGCGGGCTGATCGGCGGATCGATGTTCATCGAAGGCCTGATGGCACGGCTGATGTACACGTCGCTGTATCGCATGCACGTGCTGGCGTTGCACGGTTGGGTGCGCATGTCGGTGGATACGGTCATGCACTGGTTGCGCAGCAAGACGAATCCGCGAGTCAAGCTGCACTAGGCGGTTCCTCGTACTTGCGCCGGACGCCTGGCTCGGCAGCAATGCATCCGCTTCGGTAGACTAGCCGCTTCGTTCACCGTAACCGCCCGTGGGCGCGAGGAGAGTGCGATGCAGCTTGATGCAGAAGTGGAGAGCCTGGTACCCGGCCGCAGCTTTGACCGTCGCGGCTTCATGAAGACGGCACTGGGCTCGGCCTTTGCGGCGGCGGTGCTACCGGTGTCGGCGCAGACCATCCATACCGATTTCAATGGGCTGACGGCTGGCGAGGTAACGGTGCCCGTGGGCGATTTTAAGATGCCGGCCTATCGCGCCCAGCCGGAGGGCAAGACGAAGCTGCCGGTGGTGATCGTCGTCAGCGAGATCTTTGGCGTACACGAATACATTGCCGATATCTGCCGGCGCTTTGCCAAGCTCGGGTATCTGGCGATCGCGCCTGAGTTGTTTGTGCGCCAGGGCGATCCGCGTGCTTACGGCACGGTTCAGGAAACCGTCGCCAACGTGGTCTCCAAGGTGCCGGATTCCCAGGTGGCGGGCGATATCGACGCCACGATCGCGTGGGCCAAGGAGAACGGTGGAGATGCGGCGCGCATTGGCATCACCGGTTTCTGCTGGGGCGGGCGTCAGGTCTGGCTGGCTGCGGAGCGCAATCCCAGCATCAAGGCTGCAGTGGCGTGGTACGGGCCACTGAAAGGCAGTCCGAATCTCTTGCAACCGGTTTCGCCAATCGACAAGGTTGAAGAACTGAAGGCGCCCGTGCTGGGCCTCTACGGCGCGAAGGACACCGTGATTACGGAGGACGTGCGCGACACGATGAAAACCGCGTTGGAGAAATCCAAGAACCCCAAGGCGCACGCATCGCGCATCATCGTGTACCCGAATTCCGGCCACGCGTTTCACGCCGATTACCGCCCGAGCTATGTGAAGGCTGACGCGGAAGACGGCTGGAAGAAGTGCCTCGCCTGGTTGAAAGACCACGGCGTGGTGTAGCGCCTCAACGCGTGGAACACAAAAGGCCCCAGTCATGACCTCGGGCCTTTTCTTTTTGCCTGCACTGGCAAAGGTTGATAAAGCGGCATACAATTCGCCCTTCTTGCAACTCTGTTGCGTTTGTCGGCCTCCGCTGCGTCACCTCCGCATGACCTTCGATACCACCTTGTTAGGCATCCTTCTCGCCACCGCGCTGTCCGGCATCGGCAGCATGGCAGGCGCCGCCGTGCTGTCATTGACGGTGCTGTCGCGCATGGTCGATCGGATGGTCAGTTTCTCTGTGGGCGTGCTGCTGGCCACGTCACTGCTGCATTCATTGCCGGAGGCGTTCGAAGCGCATCGCGGCATCGAGCCCAATACGCATGCGCTGTTCGCCACGTTGCTGGCCGGGTTGCTGGGTTTCTTCCTGCTGGAAAAGATCTCGCTGATCCGCCATTCGCACCACCACGAGGGCGACGGTCATGGCCATCACCACGGCCATGACCGACAGGAAGCGGGCCGTAGCGGCCTGATGATCCTTGTGGGTGACGGCCTGCATAACTTCTCGGACGGCATCGTCATTGCCGCGGCGTTCCTGGCGGACACCAAGGTAGGCATCGTCACTGCGCTGGCGATTGCCGCTCACGAGATTCCGCAAGAGATTGGCGACTTTATGGTGCTGCTCAACGCCGGGTTCTCCAAGACCCGAGCCTTTGTCTACAACCTGCTCTGCAGTGTTTGTGCGCTGGTGGGCGCGGTGCTCGGCTATTACCTGCTGGACCGCCTGACGTCGTGGATTCCGTACGTGCTGGTGGTGGCGTCGAGCAGCTTCATCTACATCGCCGTGTGCGATCTGATGCCGCAGATGAAGCGCCGGCCGCGCTGGCAGGAATCGGCGGTGCAGGTCGCGTTGATTGCAGCGGGCATCGCGATGATCTTTTTGCTGACCGAAGGTTTGCACGGTCACGCCCACTGAGGCGCCGCATCCGCTTCAAGAAAAAAGCCCGGTCGATGCCGGGCTTTTTGCTGTGCGTCAGATTCGCGGATTACGGATTCGGCCCCGTCGCCACGGGGCGCGATGGGTCGCTGCACCACTCGCTCCATGAGCCGGCGTAGAGCGCGGCGCCCGTCAGGCCGGCGATCTCCATGGCCAATGCGTTGTGGCAGGCGGTTACGCCAGAGCCACATTGCAGCGTCGCGTCTTGCGGTCGGGCACCGGCCAGCACGCCATCAAACTCGGCGCGCAACTGTTTCGCAGGCTTGAAAGTGCCGTCAGCCTGCAGGTTGTCGCGGAAGAACCGGTTGCGCGCGCCTGGGATGTGGCCGCCAACGGGATCGAGCGTTTCGTTCTCGCCACGGTAGCGGTCGGGGGCGCGGGCATCGACGACGGGCTTGTCGGCGTGGCCCAGGTATTTCTGCACGATATCCGCAGTCACCATCTGCACAAGCGAAGGCTTGCGCGTGATGTTGCCGGGCGTGGCGTTGAGCTGCGGTTCTTCGGGCACGACCTGTTCGACGGGGAAGTGCGCGGCTTCCCACGCCTGCAGGCCGCCATCGAGCACGGCCGCATCGGCATGGCCGACCCAGCGCAGCAGCCACCACAGGCGCGCGGCATACATGCTGCCCTGCCGGTCATACGCGACGACTTGCGTGTCGTCGTTGACGCCCAGTGCCTGCAGGCGTGCGATCAAGGCCTCTGCATCGGGCAGCGGGTGGCGGCCGTTCGTGCCGGTTTTCGGGCCCGATAGCTCGTTGTCGAGATGCATGTAGAACGCGCCGGGCACATGGCTGGCGTGATACGCATCGCGCCCAGCGGCAGGGTTGGCAAGGTCAAAACTGCAGTCAATGACGACCACCGCATCGGGCGCGCTCTGCTGCAATGCGGCCAGTTGCGGTGCGGTGATGAGGGTGGCGTAGTGAGCGTGTTCGCTCATGGCGGCAATCTCCAGGGTCGATCAAACTTCTGGGTGAATCTCGGCTTCCGGGCCGGACACGGCTGTCTGCGGCGTCGGATGCTCGGTGCCCGACTGACGGGCGCGCATGACGGTAGTCACGATGCCGCTGCCGATAATGAGCGCCATGCCCGCCCACGACAGCGCGTTCAGGTGGTCATTCCACAGCAACATACCCCACCCGCTCGCAAAGACGATGCCGGTGTATTGCAGGTTAGCAGTCAGTAGCGTGTTACCCCGCTTGTAGGCGCGCGTCATGGCGGTCTGGCCCAGCGTGGCCAGAAGCCCGACCGCCAGCAACAGGCCAGCGCTGTGCCACGTATGCGGCTGCGCGCCGCCGATCAGCATCCAGACGCCGCCGGCAATTGCGCTCACCAAAGAAAAATAGAACACGATACGTGCCTCGTTCTCGCCCAGGTCGCCCAGTTGGCGGACCTCCACATAGGCGAGGGCGGTGAACACGCCGGAGACCAGCCCGACCATGCCTCCAGCCAGCTGAGATGGCCCGCTACCCACGCTGGGCTGCAGCAGGCACAGCACGCCGACAAACGACATCAGGATCGCCGCCACCATCTTCTTGTCGGCACCCGCTGCCTTGCCGGCCATTGCAGCACCCGCGCCGATGATCAGCGCAATCCACACCGGTGACATGTAGTTCAGCGTCATGGCGGTCGCCAGCGGCAGCAGGCTGATCGACGTGAACCACAGCAGGAGAGACGTCACCCCGAACACGCTGCGCTTGATGTGCGCCATGAGGTAGGGCGTGCGGATGCCCGCGCCGGTCTTGGCCAGGATGGCGCCCATCAGCGTCATGCCGATCACGCTGCGGTAGAACACGATCTCGCCGGTGCTGTAATGCGCCGAGGCCAGTTTTACGCAGACGCCCATCGCCGAGAAGGCAAAGGCAGCGAGGATCATCCACAGCGATTGGCGGGAAGAGCTGTCGGCCGTCTGGGCGGCAGTCTGAGCAGCGGTTGCAGTATCGGCAGGCATGGAGAGGGAGGGGCGAGGGCAAAAAAAACGGTGCGGCCTGTGAGGGCTGCACCGTTCCTATTGTGACGCGGAAGGCGGCGGATGCCTACCTTCAGTCGTCGCCTAGTAGTCCATCACGCGCCGATACCACTCGTGGAAATGCTGCATGCCGTCTTCCATGGGCGACTGGTACGGCCCGACTTCGCTCGTGCCGCGCTTGAGCAGGGCCAGGCGCCCGGCATCCATGCGCTCGGCAATCTCGTCGTCCTCGATGCACGTTTCCATGTAGGCAGCGCGCTCGGCTTCAACGAATTCGCGCTCAAATAGCACGATTTCTTCCGGATAGTAGAACTCGACCACGTTGCGCGTCTTGGTCGGGCTGAGCGGATGCAGTGTCGAGACTACCAGCACGTTCGGATACCACTCGACCATTACGTTCGGGTAGTACGTGAGCCACACTGCGCCGTACTTCGGCATCTCGCCGTTGTTGAAGCGGAGCACGGCGTCATGCCACTTCTGGTAAGCCGGCGTGCCGGGTTTGCGCAAATTGGCGTGAATGCCGACCGTCTGCACGCTGTGCCACTCACCAAACTCCCATTCCAGGTCGTCGCACGAGACGAATTGGCCCAGGCCTGGGTGGAAGGGCACGACGTGGTAGTCCTCGAGGTACACCTCGATGAACGTCTTCCAGTTGTAGTTGCAGTCGTGCACCTCGACGTGGTCGAGCATGTAGCCGGAGAAATCGAGATCGCGCGCCACGCCTAGGCGGGCGAGGTCTTCGCGCACGTCGCGCTTGCCCTCGAACAGCAGACCATTCCAGTTCTGCAGCGGCGAGCGCGACAGATGCACGCATGGCTGCTTTTCGAAGTGCGGTGCGCCCAGCAGGTCGCCCTGCAGGTCGTATGTCCAGCGATGCAGCGGGCAGACGATGTTCTGGGCATTGCCGCGCCCATTGAGCATGATTGCCTGCCGGTGTCGGCACACATTGGAGAGCAGTTCGACGCCGTTCGGATTGCGCACCAGCACGCGGCCTTCGGCCTCGGCAGCAAGCGTGTGATAGTCGCCAACTTCCGCGACCATCAGCTCATGGCCGACGTAACCGGGACCATGTTTGAACAGACGTTCGATTTCAGTTTGATACAGCGCCTCGTCGAAGTAAGCAGAGACGGGCAACTGGGTTTCAGACGGCACTAGATTCAGTGCGGCGCTGAGATTGGACATTATCCCCACTCCCAATAACGGTGAAAGCAGTGAACAACCCAACCATCGACAAGATCGATTTGGGAAAGGACGCCATCGGCAGGTGGCCTAGGGTCTGTTGAGGTAGGAAACGAGCGCTTGCTGGCCCCCGCTTGGGCCAACGACCATACGTTCAATGGGCCAACAGACCCAAACCATCGTGCGGAGCGGCGTAAGCCGGCCCGGCCTTTGGAGGAAAGGGGGGGATTGTACCCCAGGGGAATTGATAAGTCCCTGATTTTCGAACCCTTTCCGCCGCCTTCCATGGGGCCTCCGAGCGGATGATGCCCGGCCCGGCGGCCGCGCACCGCTACCCGACAGCTTGCGGGATGTGCGCAGAACGCACGCGGAATTGCCGTAAAATGCCAGATTGTCCTTTTCTGACCGCAACCGGCATGCCCCGTGCCTCAAACGACGCCTCCAGCAGCGCGTCCGCCACTCCCTCTGCCACGCCGGCTTCCTATGAAGCGGCCATGGCGGAACTCGAAACCCTCGTCGCCAGCATGGAATCAGGTGAATTGCCGCTGGAGGCCTCGCTTGCGGCGTATCGACGCGGGGCTGAGTTGGTCAAGTACTGCCAGCAAGTGCTGGAACGCGTCGAGCAGCAAGTGCGCGTGCTGGACGGCGATGCTCTGAAACCGCTGGGCGACGACTCCAACGCGAACGAGCAGGGCGACGCATGAGTGATTTCGCCCAGTGGATGGCGTCCGTCGTCACGCGGACGGAAAGCGCGCTCGAGCGCGCGCTGCCTGCCGATACCGTCTTGCCACAACGTCTGCATGCCGCGATGCGCTATGCCACGCTGGGTGCGGGCAAGCGTGTGCGCCCATTGCTGGCGCACGCCGCCGGTGCGCTGGGTGACGCCTCGGGTGAGGCGCTCGACGGCGTGAGCTGCGCGGTGGAGATGATCCACGCCTATTCACTGGTCCATGACGACATGCCGTGCATGGACGACGACGACTTGCGCCGCGGCCGCCCCACCGTGCATCGCGCCTATGATGAAGCGACGGCACTGCTGGTAGGTGACGCCTTGCAGACGCAGGCGTTCATCGTGCTGGCTGAGTTGGGCGCGGTAAGCCCCGCAACGCGGGCCGTCCTGGTCGGTGAATTGGCGCGTGCCTCCGGTTCGCTCGGGATGGCGGGTGGTCAAGCCATCGATCTGCAAAGCGTCGGCATTGCGCTGTCGCAGGACGAGCTGGAAGCGATGCACCGCATGAAGACCGGGGCCTTGCTGCGGGCGAGCCTGCGGATGGGCGCGCAGTGTGCTGGCGTGAATGCCGCTGCCTTGGAGCATGTTGACGCGTATGCGGGTGCTGTCGGCCTCGCGTTCCAGGTGGTCGACGACATCCTCGACGTGACGGCCGATACTGCAACGCTGGGCAAAACCGCCGGCAAGGACGAGGCCAACGACAAGCCGACTTACGTCTCCATCCTTGGGTTGGACAAGGCCCGGGCGCTGGCCGACGAGCTGCATGCTGCGGCGGGAGCGGCAGTCGCAGAACTGGCCCGCGAACTGGGCAAGGCCCGTACCGTGCGATTGGCCGAGATGGCCGACCTGATCGTGCGGCGTGGCCACTGAACAACATTGCATAGACGGTAGAAGTCTTTGCCAAAACGCCTGAGCGGCGGTCCCACATGACGTACGAACTTCTGAACACCATCGACGATCCGGCCGACCTGCGCCGACTGGACCGCCGCCAACTCGGGCCGCTGGCCAACGAGCTGCGCGCTTTTGTGCTCGATTCCGTCTCTCAGACGGGTGGCCACCTGTCGTCGAACCTGGGTACGGTCGAACTGACCATCGCGCTGCATTACGTCTTCAACACGCCGGAAGACCGCATCGTGTGGGACGTCGGCCACCAAAGCTATCCGCACAAGATCCTGACCGGGCGCCGCGACCAGATGGGTTCGCTGCGCCAGTTGGACGGGATCTCCGGCTTCCCGCGCCGCAGCGAGAGCCCGTATGACACCTTTGGCACCGCGCACTCGTCCACGTCGATTTCGGCTGCCCTGGGGATGGCCCTGGGCGCCAAGACCAACGGTGAAGACCGCGTCGCCATTGCCGTGATCGGCGACGGCGCGATGAGCGCCGGCATGGCCTTCGAGGCAATGAACAATGCGGGCGTCTATAAAGACCTGCCGCTGGTTGTCGTGCTGAACGACAACGACATGTCGATCTCGCCGCCGGTGGGGGCGCTGAACCGCTACCTTGCGCGGCTGATGAGCGGGCAGTTCTACGCAGCCACCAAGAAAGGCGTTGAGAAGCTGCTGTCGGTGGCGCCGCCGGTGCTCGAGTTTGCCAAGCGCTTCGAAGAACACACCAAAGGCATGTTCGTGCCGGCCACGATGTTCGAAGAGTTCGGCTTCAACTATATCGGCCCGATCGACGGACATGATCTCGAATCGCTCGTGCCGACGCTGCTGAACATCCGCCAGCGCGCGCGCGAAGGCGGTGGCCCGCAGTTCCTCCACGTCGTCACCAAGAAGGGCCAGGGTTACAAGCTGGCCGAGGCTGATCCGATCCTTTATCACGGCCCGGGCAAGTTCAATCCGCAAGAGGGCATCAAACCTTCTGGGCGCCCAGCAAAGGTCACGTACACGCAGGTGTTCGGCCAATGGCTGTGCGATATGGCGGCGGCCGACAAGCGGCTGGTGGGTATCACGCCCGCCATGCGCGAAGGCTCGGGGATGGTGGAGTTCGAACAGCGCTTTCCCGATCGTTATTACGACGTCGGCATCGCCGAGCAGCACGCCGTCACCTTTGCCGGCGGCTTGGCATGCGAGGGGCTGAAGCCGGTTGTCGCCATCTATTCGACGTTCCTGCAGCGCGGCTATGACCAGCTGATTCATGACGTGGCGCTGCAGAACCTGCCGGTGGTGTTCGCGCTGGACCGTGCGGGTCTGGTCGGTGCGGACGGCGCCACGCACGCCGGTGCCTACGACATTGCCTACCTGCGCTGCATCCCCAACATGATGGTGATGACGCCGGCCGACGAGAACGAATGCCGCCAGCTGCTGAGTACCGCGTTCGCGCAGGATTGCCCGACAGCGGTGCGCTATCCACGTGGAGCCGGCACGGGCGTCGCGGTGCAGCCGACGCTGGAGCCGCTGCCGGTGGGTAAGGCCGAAGTGCGTCGCGCGTCCACAGCGCCAGCAGGTCAGCGCGTCGCGATTCTGGCGTTTGGTTCGATGGTTGCCCCGGCTTCGGCAGCGGCTGAGCGTTTGGACGCGACCGTCGTCAACATGCGCTTCGTCAAGCCGCTCGACGTGGCCTGCGTGCTGGAAATGGCTCGCACGCACGATTACGTGGTCACGGTCGAGGAAGGCTGCGTGATGGGCGGTGCCGGCAGCGCTTGTTTGGAAGCTCTGGCTGCCGCTGGTGTCGCAACGCCGGTGCTGCAGCTCGGTCTGCCCGACCGCTTTGTCGATCACGGCGATCACGCTGCGCTGCTGGCGCAATGCGGGCTCGATGCCAACGGCATCCTCGCCTCCATCCGCGAGCGGTTTGCCGTACAGCCGCGCGCTGCAGCCCCGCGCGTCGCCTGAGTCACCTGTGGCTTCGGGCCATAGGCAGAATCAATCACCCGTATTGCATCCGCGGGTATGAGTAGTTGACTGCAGAGGTAGGAAATTTCTTTTACACTCCGCCAGTCTTATTTGTGAATTGTGTGCGCAGTCGCGGGATGGGCCGATTCGATCACTTGAGGGGTGGTCACCGTCAGCCAGGTTCCGCGGTTTCACACTCGTTGCGTACCGGCCGACTGCGATGGCCGGGCGACCGTAAAGGAAACCGATCATGAACGATATGAACCCGGCTTTCGCGATGCCGGACGTGCAGTCCAGCCACGATACCCGTCAGATTCCTATTCAGCGCGTTGGCGTGCGCGGCGTGCGTTACCCGATGTCGCTGCAGACCCCCTCGGGCGTGCAGAACACCGTTGGCACGTACAACCTCGATGTGCATCTTCCGGCCGACCAGAAGGGCACGCACATGTCGCGCTTCGTCGCGCTGCTCGAAGAGGAGCGCGAGCCGTTGAATCTGGCGCAGTTCCAGTTGCTGCTGGAAAAGATGCTGGAGAAGCTCGAAGCCGACGCCGGCCGTATCGAAGTCCACTTCCCGTATTTCGTCAGCAAGACCGCTCCGGTGTCGGGCGTGCAATCGCTGATGGACTATGAGGTGACGATGATCGGCGAAGTGCGCGATGGCCACACCAAGGTCCGCGTCAAGGCGCTGGTGCCCGTGACGAGCCTGTGCCCGTGCTCGAAGAAGATCTCGCAGTACGGCGCGCACAATCAGCGCTCGCACATCACGATCGATGCCGAGCTGGCAGCCGATACGCCGGTTGAATCGCTGATCCGCATGGCCGAAGAAGAGGCCTCGTGCGAACTGTGGGGCCTGCTCAAGCGCCCGGACGAGAAGTTCGTGACCGAGCGTGCGTACGAAAACCCGAAGTTCGTGGAAGACCTGGTGCGCGATATCGCCATGCGCCTGAACCAGGACGACCGCATCGTCGCCTACACGCTGGAAGCGGAAAACTTCGAGTCGATTCACAACCACAGCGCCTATGCTCTGATCGAGCGCGACAAGCGCACCGATAAGTAATCGACGCGCCGCCCCAAGAAAAAGCCGCCCGGTTGAGCGGCTTTTTTCATGCCTGGTGGATGCGGATGTCTTCGAGGTCCCAGCGGGGCGTGACACCGTAGCCGTAGCCGTCCTGCACTTGGGCGGGGTCAGCCTGCAGCCGCATCGCGCCGGCAAAGGCGATCATCGCGCCGTTGTCGGTGCAGAACTGCAGGTCGGGGTAATAAACGCGCAGGCCACGTTTTTTGCCCTCGGTGTTCAGCCCTTCGCGCAATTGGCGATTGGCGCCCACGCCACCGGCCACGACGATGCGCTTGAGGCCATGCTCGCGTGCGGCGCGCAGCGTTTTCTTGACGAGCACTTCGACGATGGCGTCGACAAACGCACGGGCAAGATCCGCGCGTGGCTGGTAACAGGTTTCGCTATCGGTAAGGTTGAGCTTGCGCACCTGGGTCAGCACCGCGGTCTTGAGGCCGGCGAATGAGAAATCGAAATTGCCGGAATGCAGCATCGGGCGGGGCAGATCGAACACGCCCGGGTTACCGAACTCGGCCAGCCGCGAAACGGCAGGGCCGCCCGGGTAGCCGAGGCCGAGCAGCTTGGCGGTCTTGTCGAAGGCTTCGCCGGCGGCATCGTCGAGTGTCTCGCCGAGCAGCGTGTACTGGCCGACGGCATCGACGCGCATCAACTGCGTATGCCCGCCCGAGACGAGCAGCGCCAGGAACGGAAACTCGGGCCGCTCTGCCTCCAGCAGGGGCGAAAGCAGATGCCCCTCCAGGTGATGCACGCCTACCAGCGGTTTGCCGAGCGCAAACGCCAGCGCATTCGCCACGGAAGCGCCCACCAGCAGCGCGCCGGCAAGTCCTGGCCCTTTTGTATAGGCAACGGCGTCGATGGCCGCGCGTGTGGCGCCGGCCTTGCCGAGCACCTCTTCCAGCAGCGGAATCACGCGACGGATGTGATCGCGCGAGGCCAGCTCGGGCACCACACCGCCGTATTCGCGGTGCATGGCGATCTGCGAATACAGCGCATGGGCGCGCAGGCCAACTGCCGTGTCGTATAGGGCGACGCCGGTTTCGTCACAGGAGGATTCGATGCCGAGGACCAGCATGGCAAGCGGGAGTGAGGAATTGCAATGGAAAGGCCGCCGAAGATAGCACAAGTTAAAATGCGCGGTTTCTTCAAGAATAGGGCGGCGCAGCCATCATGATGCGGTGCGATGTAGCGGTGATCGGCGCAGGCGCGGCCGGCATGATGTGCGCGGCTGTGGCCGGGCAGCGCGGCGCCCGCGTTGTGCTGATCGATCACGCGACGAAGCTGGCGGAGAAGATTCGGATCTCCGGCGGTGGGCGCTGCAACTTCACCAACGTCAACGCAGGGCCAGCCAACTACCTGTCGAACAACCCGCATTTCAGCCGCTCGGCGCTGGCGCGGTACACGGCCCAGGATTTCATCAGCCTCGTTTCCAGCTACCGCATTCCGTATCACGAGAAGCACAAGGGCCAGCTTTTCTGCGACGACAGCGCCGAAGACATCATCCGCATGCTCGAAACGGAATGCGAGCGCGGCAACGTGATCTGGCGAACCGGCTGCTCGATCGCTGAAGTTGGCAAGGACGGCGAGGCCTATCGCCTGTCGACCAGCGCGGGCGAAATCGCGGCCAATAAGGTGGTGATCGCCACGGGTGGCCTGTCCATCCCCAAGATCGGCGCGACGGATTTCGGGTATCGCATTGCGCGGCAGTTCGGGTTGAAGATCGTTGAGACACATCCGGCACTGGTGCCGCTCACCTTCCATGCCGAGCATTGGGCGCCGTTCTCGGCGCTGTCCGGCGTGTCGATGGAAGTGGACGTGACCGTTGCGCAGCCCTCGGGCAAAGGTGGTCGCAAGGGGAGCGCGACGACGTTCCGCGAAGACTTGCTGCTGACCCATCGCGGGTTGTCCGGCCCAGCCGTGCTGCAGATCTCTAGCTTCTGGAATGCAGGTCAGCCGCTTGTCATCGATCTGCTGCCGGACGCTGACGCCGCGCAGTGGCTGTGCGATGAGAAGTCGGGATCACGCAAACAGCTCGGGACGGTGCTGGCGCAGCGCTTGCCGGAACGCGTCGCGCAGGCGTGGTGCGCCACGCACGATGCCAACCCGCAGGCGCCGATTGCCGAGTTGCCGGACAAGGTGCTGCGCGTGCTGGGCGGCGCGCTCAACCGCTGGGAGCTGACGCCTTCCGGCAGTGAGGGCTATCGCAAGGCTGAAGTGACGCGCGGCGGGGTCGACACGCGCGCGCTGTCATCGGCCACCATGGAGGCGCAATCTGCGCCGGGCCTGTACTTCATCGGCGAGGTGGTAGACGTGACGGGCTGGCTTGGCGGCTACAACTTCCAGTGGGCGTGGGTGTCTGCCGTGGCGGCAGGCGAGGCTGCCTCCGCCCGCTGATCCCCCACGGATCGGTCCTGGAACTGTTTGGGTTCTGTGCTACGATCAGTGATCCATTTTTCAAAGTTTGCAACCCGCTGGGCCCACCGTCCAAGCGGGTTTTGCCGTTTATCGGAGTTCGGAATGTCGCAGTTGTCCCTCAAGGCACAGATCACGGAAGACATGAAGGCCGCCATGCGTGCCAAGGAAACAGATCGTCTGGGCACGATCCGCCTGTTGCAGGCTGCCATCAAGCAGCGCGAGGTGGATGAGCGCATTGAACTGGATGACGCCGCCGTGCTGGCCGTGATCGACAAGATGCTCAAGCAGCGCAAGGATTCCATCACCGCATTCGAGCAAGCGGGCCGTGACGATCTCGTCGCCAAGGAAGCGGCAGAGGTGGCCGTGCTACAGGTCTATATGCCCGCACAACTGTCGGAAGCCGAAGTCGACGCCGCGGTGCGTGACGCCGTGGCCAAGGCGGGTGCCGCTGGCCCGCAAGACATGGGCAAGGTGATGGGCATCCTCAAGCCGGCCCTGGCCGGCCGCGCCGACATGACGCAAGTCTCGGCACGCGTAAAGGCCGCTCTGGCAGGCGCCTGAATCCCCTCCACAGTCGCAGCATCCAAGGGGCGCACCCCGCGTGATCCCGCAGCCGTTCATTGACGACCTGCTCAACCGCGTCGATATCGTCGACGTGGTGGGCCGCTACGTGCAGTTGAAGAAGGGCGGCGCCAACTTCATGGGGCTGTGCCCCTTCCATAACGAGAAGTCGCCGTCGTTCTCGGTGTCGCCCACCAAGCAGTTCTATCACTGCTTCGGCTGCGGCGCGCACGGCTCGGCCATCGGCTTCCTGATGGAGTTTTCCGGGCAGTCGTACGTCGAGGCCATCAAGGACCTCGCGCAGTCCGTCGGCATGGTTGTGCCCGAAGAACGCGGTGGATTGCCGCCTGCCGCGCGTGCCGAACAGCAAGCCAAGACGGTCGCACTCGGCGACGTCATGGCGCGCGCCTGCGATCACTACCGCAAGCAATTGCGCGGCGCCCCCAACGCCATCCAATACCTCAAAGGCCGCGGCCTGACCGGCGAGATTGCCGCGCACTTTGGCCTCGGCTATGCGCCGGACGACTGGCAATCGCTCGAAGCCGTGTTCGGTCCGTATCGCGAAGACGCCACCGCTGCACCGCTCATTGAGGCCGGGCTCGTCATCGAAAGCGAAAAGACCAGCGCCGATGGCTCGCACCGCCGGTACGACCGCTTTCGCGATCGCATCATGTTCCCCATCCGCAATACCAAGGGTGTGGTGATCGGCTTCGGTGGCCGGGTGCTGGGGCAGGGCGAACCGAAATATCTCAACTCTCCCGAAACGCCGCTGTTCAGCAAGGGAACCGAGCTGTACGGCCTGTTCGAGGCGCGCAACGCCATCCGCGAGTTCGACTATGTGCTGGTCGTGGAAGGCTACATGGACGTGGTCGCGCTGGCGCAGCTCGGGTTTGCCAATGCAGTGGCGACGCTGGGCACGGCTTGTACGCCGATCCACGTGCAGAAGCTGTTGCGGCAGGTCGATACCGTCATCTTCTCGTTTGACGGGGACAGCGCGGGGCGCCGGGCTGCACGCCGTGCGCTCGAAGCCTGCCTGCCGCACGCCACCGACAACAAGACGATCAAGTTCCTCTTTTTGCCCTCCGAGCACGATCCGGACAGTTTCGTGCGCGAAGAGGGCACCGAAGCCTTTGCCCGTGAAGTGCACAACGCCATGCCGCTGTCGCGCTTCCTGCTGCAGGCCGTGACCGAAGACCTCGACCTGCGTCAACCCGAGGGTCGTGCTCGCGCCCAATACGAAGCCAAGCCGCTGCTGAGCGCCATGCCCGCCGGCGGCCTGCGCCTGCAGATCGTGCGTGGCCTGGCCGACATGACCGGCACCACGCCCGCCGACATCGAGGCGCTATGTGGCCTTCGCAGCGACCCGGCCCAAGCAGGCCGCATGACGCAGAAGCGACCCCGCGTGGCGCGCACTGCACCCACTGCGCTGGAGCAGAAGGTGCTGCGCCTCCTGATGCGCTATCCCGCACTGGCCGCACGGCTCGACGCTGATGCCCGCACCCAGTTGACTGCGCCTCAATTGCCCCAAGGTGAGGTATTGGCGGGGCTGCTGGCAGAATGCGACGCCGTGGGTCCGGAAGTGCACTTCGGAGCCTTTGTCGAGCGTCTGGGACAGACGCCCTATGCCGAAGCTTTTGCCGGGCTGCGCACCGCCGTGCTCCAGGATGATATCGAGCTGGAGCCAGCCATTTCCGAATTCGATACCGCCGTACAAAAGATGCTGGCCGAGCCACTTAAGCGCGAGCTGGAGATGTTGCAGCGGAAGATGGAAGCCGGCCATGCCGGCGATGACGACAAGGAGCGCATGCGCTGGCTGGTGGGCGAAATCAGCCGCCGTCGGCAGCTCGTGTAGCGCATAAGCCGCAGCGCCAAGCTCCAAGCGGGGCGGGCAATTGCGGGTAGCCCCTTGATTTTTCAGGCGAAAACCCGATTTTCGTTTAGACCGGCTTGGTCTGGCGTGCTAGAATAGCCGGTTTGGATTGCAAGTCCTTTTTCCCATTTTTGGGGGAGTGAGCGTGCCCATGGTGAAGGTGAAGACCTCCGCGAAGGCCGGTTCCAAGGCCAGTCCTGCTTCTGTTTCTGCCAAGCGATCCTCATCGGCGCGCGGCTCCGGAGGAGGAAAGACACCAGCGGGAACGGCGAAAGTCGCGAATGGTCGGACCCATATAGGGCAGGCAGGATCGACAGGGGTGAAGGCCACTGCGCCGGCAAAGACGGGGAAAACCCAGCCGCGCCAGACCGCCGATATCGCCGTCGCTGCCAAGACTGTCAAACCGACAGCGCGCACAAAGGGCGCGATCCAATCTTCAACCTCAGGCAAGGTCTCGACGTCGATGAGCACGAGCGCCAGACCTGGCGGCACAGCCGCTTCCGTCGCACTCAAGGGCAAGACAACCACCGTGGCGAAATCGAAAGTTACCGAAGTCGAGAGCAAGCAGACCACTGCCAGCGCAAGCGCAACCAAGACGGGTACCGCTCGTACCAGCACCGCAGCCAAGCCAGCTAAGGCAACTGCGGAAGACACCAAGCGCACCGCCCAGGCAGAGGCCACCCCTACAACTCCTCCTGCGCCCCGCGCCGAGGCAGCAGCCGAGCCCAAGAAGCGCGGCCGCAAGCCCAAGGCAGAGACGCAGGCAGACGACGACAGCAGCACGGACGTGACTGAAGAATTTGACACCCCCGCCGCTCCGGCACCGAAAACCGAAAAGCTGAAGGCCCGTGACCGCAAGGCCAAGGAAAAAGCCCTGCTCAAGGAATTCGCTGCCTCGCAGCAAGGCGGTTCGGAAGAAGAGCTCGAGGCCCGCCGCCAGAAGCTCAAGGCGCTGATCAAGCTGGGCAAATCGCGCGGCTACCTGACCTATGCTGAAATCAACGACCACCTTCCCGACGACATGGTCGACGTGGAGTCGCTGGAAACGTTGGTTGCCACGCTCAACGACATCGGCGTTGCCGTGTACGAGCAGGCGCCGGACGCTGAAACGCTGCTCCTGAACGACAACGCACCTTCCGTGACCACGGAAGAAGAGGCTGAAGAAGAAGCTGAAGCCGCGCTGTCGACGGTTGATTCCGAATTCGGCCGCACCACCGACCCGGTCCGCATGTACATGCGCGAAATGGGCACGGTCGAGCTGCTGACGCGCGAAGGCGAAATCGTGATCGCCAAGCGCATCGAAGCCGGCCTGAAGGACATGGTCATGGCGATCTCGGCGTGCCCGGTCACCATTTCCGAAATCCTCGCCATGGGCGAGCGCGTGGCCAACGACGAAGCCAAGATCGACGAGTACATCGATGGCTTGATCGACCCGAACGCTGAAGCCGATGCAGCCGCTGCTGCTGAGGAAGAAGAGGAATTCGAGGAAGAGGAAGCCGCAGAAGAGGGCGACGAAGAGGAGGACGAGGACGATGAAGGCGCCGGCGCTGCCGCAGCCTCGGCCCGTCAACTCGAAGAGCTCAAGCAGGCCGCGTTGATCAAGTTTGGTGTGATCGGCGAGCAGTTCGACAAGATGCGTCGTGCTTTCGAGAAGGAAGGCTACAAATCCAAGCCTTACGTGAAGGCGCAGGAAGCCATCCAGGCCGAGCTGATGACGATCCGCTTTACCGCACGCAACGTCGAGCGCCTGTGCGACACGCTGCGCGGCCAGGTGGACGAAGTGCGCAAACTCGAGCGCGCCATCCTGAACATCGTGGTCGACAAGTGCGGTATGCCGCGCGGCGACTTCGTTGCGCGCTTCCCGGGCAACGAGACGAACCTGAAGTGGATCGAGACCGTGGTGGCTGACGGCAAGCCGTACAGCACCATCGTCGAGCGTAACGTGCCGGCCGTGCACGAACTGCAGCAAAAGCTGATCGACCTGCAGGCGCGCGTGGTGCTGCCGCTGACCGAGCTGAAGGACGTCAACCGCAAGATGTCGGAAGGCGAGCGCCGCGCCCGTGAGGCCAAGCGTGAAATGACCGAGGCCAACCTGCGTCTGGTGATCTCGATCGCCAAGAAGTACACGAACCGCGGTCTGCAGTTCCTCGACCTGATCCAGGAAGGCAACATCGGCCTGATGAAGGCGGTGGACAAGTTCGAATACCGTCGCGGCTACAAGTTCTCGACGTACGCCACGTGGTGGATCCGTCAGGCCATCACGCGTTCGATCGCCGACCAGGCGCGCACCATCCGTATTCCGGTGCACATGATCGAGACGATCAACAAGATGAACCGCATCTCGCGTCAGATCCTGCAGGAAACCGGCAACGAGCCGGATCCGGCAACGCTGGCCGAGAAGATGGAGATGCCGGAAGACAAGATCCGCAAGATCATGAAGATCGCGAAGGAGCCGATCTCCATGGAAACGCCGATCGGTGACGACGACGACTCCCATCTGGGCGATTTCATCGAGGACACGAACACGCTGGCTCCCGCCGAAGCGGCGCTGCATGGCTCCATGCGCGGCGTGGTGAAGGACGTGCTCGATTCGCTGACGCCGCGCGAAGCCAAGGTGCTGCGCATGCGCTTCGGTATCGAAATGAGCACCGACCACACGCTGGAAGAAGTCGGCAAGCAGTTCGACGTGACCCGCGAGCGTATCCGTCAGATCGAAGCGAAGGCACTGCGCAAGCTGCGCCATCCGAGCCGTTCCGACAAGCTGAAGAGCTTCCTGGAAGGCAGCTGATTCTGTAGCGAAGCAGGCGATTTTCCGAGTGGGCTTGCGCCCACTTTCAGGTAAAATCCCGCACCAGGCCCGGCCTAAGCGCCGGGTCTCTTTTTTTCCCGTTTCACGGGGCCGGACGCCGTGCTGGTTGCAGGCAGCGGACTCATAATCCGCCTCCGAAAGGACACCGTGGGTTCGAATCCCACCCGGCCCACCATCTTTCTTCTCCCGCTTTTTCCCTTCTCCGCGTTTGCGTGCCGTTTTTATCCGGCGGCTTTCTCTCGCCTTTGCGCGCGCTATCGTCGCGGGATCGTATTTTGCTACCCAGATGGGTGTTGGCGAAATATATTCATTTCGAAATAATTGAATAACGCCGTATTGCGCCGTCATTCCCCCCAAATGGAGGGGGGAGTTTAAAACGCTTCAAACGAAACCGTTTCATTCCCTCGTTTGAAAAACCGTCAAACCGCGCCGCGCCTACTTGCGCGGGGGATTGCAGCCGCTGTTTTGAATGAAATCTCTATTTACTTCATACTCTGAGCGGACCATAGTTTCGGCCATAACGATAAGTAAATAGCCAGTGGCGTATCCTTCGGAGACACAGGATGTTACGCATTCAAAACGGGCCATTCCAGCATTCCGCTTCTGCGCGTGCCCCCGCGCGTCATCGCCATCGTCGTCACTGCAGCAGCGGTGGCGCGGCTCGTCCACGCTAGCAGCGTTAGCTCGATTTCTTGGGATCGGCACCCAGCCGATCTGCGTGATACCCGGCAAACCAGCGGGTAACGCAACCAAAGCTCGTCCGTCGTTTTTGTAGTTTGCGGGTCGATCTGCCGACGGGGCAGGTCGTGCGCTGTCGGCTGCCATTTGCCGGCAGGCGGGGGTATTGACCGGCCGTTGCACACATTCGCCGGCCCAAAACACAACAAGTTCCAAAACGTGAGGAGACAACCATGGGTAGTCGACGTCATCTTTTTGTTGTCATGGCAACCAGTTGCATTGTGGCCATGCCGTTCATTGGCGGGTGCGGTGGGGCGGACGACCCCGGCTCGTCGGATGTTGCGCAGTGTTCGGGCAGTTCCTGCCCTCCTAGCGGAGCGGTCACCACACCCAGCACGCCGACTAGCCTGTGCCCGGCGGCGCTGGATTACACGACCACGTACACCGGTGGCTCTGGCAGCGGCGAGTACATCAAAGTCAAGTTCGATACGAGCAAGAACACGTACCAGATGCAGTTTCTGGAATCGTCGGTGCCGACTTCGGCGGGGCAGATCAATACGACCCGCAAGGGGTTGACCATCGACGGCACGTTCGTTCATCCGACCAACTTGCCGACCCCCGAGCAGAACCGCTGCGCTTTCGTGCTGCAGTCCGGCAAGACGGCGGACAGTAGCTACGCCATCACCGTCAATCCGCAAGACCCGCCGATGTTGTTTGTCGGCCAGGGTATCGTGGGGGGCGGCATTCCGGGAGCGACGATCCAATTTGCTGGCATCCAGCCGATTCCCGGCGTCGTGATTGGCGCAGTGCCTTCGCGAACGTTCGATTTCTATCCGTTCCTGGGCTTCTCCGAGACCGTGACGGACTTCTCGCAGGTCGCGGGACGCTACAACCAGGTGGGTGTGCACGTCACGCCCACGGGCTCGGGCAGCCAGACCTCCGCACCGCAAGGCTGGCAGCCCGACGCTGTCAACTGGACGCAAACGTTGAATGCCGACGGCACGTGTACCGCGGAAGGCATCGACTATTCGTGCCACACGACGGGTACGCCCTGGACGCTGCGTCAGAACGCCGATGGCTCGCAAGACAATGTGTTCGTCAGCAACCCAACCAGCAGCAGCGTGCCGTATCCGTATGTGGGCCAGGTCTCGCCGCTGGTGCTGCTGGCGCCAAGCCAGGCCAAGGGCATTCTCATCGCAGGCAAGCTGAACGGGCAGGTGGTGCCGGTGGTGATCCGTGTCGGCTACTCGCATAGCGATGCGACGAACCTGTTGGCTTCGGTGGCGGATGACCAGATCGGTATCTCGATCCTCTCGCCCGCAACCGCGATCCCGGCCAATGCACTCAAGGGTGGCTATGTCGGGGCGACCAGCGGCTCGGCATGCGGCGTGGTCACCAACAACGGCCCGAGCGGTGCGCCTGCCAGCGGCAACGGCTTGAACGCGACGATCGATCACCCGGAACTGTCGGGCTCCTTTAGCGGCGGTTTCTTCCACGCCAATGCCGGCAACTGCAGCGATGGCACGGCCGTATCGACGCTGGCCGCCAACTACACCTCCACGCTGTTCCAGAACGGCACCGCGGCCTTCATCAACCCGCTCACTTCGCGTGTGACAGCGCAGTTCGGCCTGGACTACACGCAAACCTCGCCAGGCAAGCTGATCGTGACCGCGCAGAACGACTTCAACGCGCAAGGCGCCAGCGGCAACGTCGCGTTGTTCAAGGCGGGCGACACCGGCGTGGCCGTCAAGGTGGGCAACGTGTACGCAATGCTCATGAACAACAACAAGTACAACCCGTTCTTCACGGTCGGTGCATTCGTCCAGTGAAGCGCGCAGCAACGAAACCACATGCGGCGGCGTGCGTGACGTGTGCGCGCTGCGCTGCCGCGGCTGAACAACAACATGGAGGAGACGCAAATGCAATGGCGTAAATGGTTGGTCGTGCTCGCGTGCGCGCCGATGGTGACAGCTTGCGGAGGTGGCGGAGATGATTCTCCGGCTCCGGTGATCCAGCGCCTGTGTCCGCAGGCCATCGACTACAACACCGTATTCACCGGCGGGTCGGGCTCGGGCGAACTCGTGAAGGTGCAGCTCGACACGACGAAGATGACGTACCAGATCACGTATCTGGCCTCGCCGATTCCGGTCAAGACGGGCACCGTCGCGCCCACGCGCGATACGGCCCCCAACAACGTGCAGACCGGCACGCTCACGCAGGAAACGGCGCTGCCGACCGAGAAGCTGAACCAGTGCGCATTCCGCCTGAATAACGCAAGCCTCGATCCGAGCCGTCCGGCGCGGTTCTTCCTTGGGCAGGGCGTGCTGGGCGGCACGATTCCGGGCGCGACGATCCAGTTCGACGGCATCGTTGGCGTGGGCAAGATTCCGCAGACCACGTTCCCGTATTACCCGTTCATCAGCTTCTCGAACACCGAGACCGATCTGAACAAGATCGCGGGCAACTACAACCAGCTGGGTTACCACCAGGTGCCGTCGCAGAACTTCTCGCAGCAGGCGGTCGACGCGCGTTTCACCATCAACGCGGACGGCACCTACACCGAGTGCGACAACTTGGGCGTGAAGAACGGCGGGGCCTGCCTGACATCAAGCGCGACGGTCAACCAGAAGCTGACGCTGCGCGGCGATGCACCGGCCTTCACCACGCTGAACTATCAGCCGCAAGTGCCGGCCACGGTGTCGTCGCTGGATCCGGCCAAGGCGGGCAAGGGCGTGATGATTGTGGGCAAGCTGTATGGCCAGCTCGTGCCGATCTTCATTCGCGTGGGTGCGGCCAACTCCGATCTGACAGCGGGCCCGCCTGTGGCAGATGACGAGTCCGGCATTTCGATGATGGCGCCGGTCGGCAACATCGCGCAGGGCTCGCAAGACGGCGAATACACGGGTGTAGACAGCACGTTCAACTACCGTGCCACGGCGCTGGTGGGTGCGCAGGCCACGATGCTCGATCCGTTCAATGCGTCGCAGGCAGCGCTGGCGCGACCGTTGAACCTCGACTTCACACAAGCCGTCCCGGGCGTGATCCGCACCACGCAGACCAGCGCACCTGCCGGCTCGGCCCCGACGGGCAAGCTGATCTTCACCGGCAAGACCTTCGGCTTCCTGGATATGAGCGATACGAAGAACCCGTACTTCACGGTGGGCGCCTTCGTGCAGTGACGTTTCCGGAATAACACGCCACGGGGCGCGGCACAGACAACCGCGCTCCGCTCAGAACAACAGGAGGAAGCATCATGAAGAAACTGACTGTCGCATTGATGGCGGCCTGCGCTTCCGCAGGCGCCATGGCGCAGCAGGCCGGTGACAACGTGGCGACGGTGGGCTGGTTCCACATCATGCCGCAGGACTCGAGCAATAACCTGACCACCAGCGTGATCAATGCGCCGATCAATGATCCGCTGCGCTTGCCGGGTAGCTTCACCTCGCCCAACAGCGGGCTGCGCGTGAGCAACGCCAACACGCTGGGCCTGACGCTCACGCATTTCTTTACCGACAACATCGCGCTGACCACGATTGCCGGCGTGCCGCCCGAATTCAAGCTGACCGGGCATGGCGTGATCCGCGCGCCCGGGCCTGCAGGCGCACTGGGCCACGTCGATCTGGACGATCCATCCAATCAGCCGGCCGTGCGCAAGGCGCGCCAGTGGAGTCCCGGGGTCATCCTGCAGTGGTACTTCGGGCACGCGCAGTCGACGTTCCGTCCGTTCGTGGGTGTGGGCGTGGTCTACAGCTTCTTCACCAACATCGAGCTGAATCCGTACTTTGCGGCGGCGGTGAATCGCGAACTGGGCAGCGTGTTGGCAGCGGGTGCGGGCAAGCCCGGGCCGACGTATGTCGAAGGGAAATCGTCCTCCTCGTGGGCGCCGATCTTCAACCTCGGGGCGAGCTACGCGATCAACAAGCAATGGGCCTTGACGGCGACGGTGTCGTACCTGCCGCTCAAGACCGAAGCGGCAACTGTCATCAAGGCGTCGGACGGCACCACGCTTGCCACCACCAAGACCACGCTGAAGGCCAATCCGATCATCACGTTCGTTGGGGTGTCGTACAAGTTTTAGCCGGGTGTCGGCTGTCTGCGCCTGGCTAATTGGCGCGGCGTGAATCGAGCGGGAACCGGTTTGCGCCGCATTCTTAAGGCGGTTTCTACCGTCAGTTCTAGTGAGGCAATAAATGAGCACACGTAAAGTCGTATCTCTTGCAGTTGCACTCGCACTTGCCACCGTAGCAGCCACACCCGCACTTGCCGTCACCGTATCGCGTGTCGATGGTCAACCGATGAACCCGAATGGCGAGCCATTCTCGGTCACCGGCCAGACCACGCTGTCCAAAGGCTCCATCAGCGCCAATTGCACAGCGACCTTCACCGGTACGATCACGCCTTCGGGCATCGTCAACATCACGTCCACATCGTTTACCGGCGGTGGGACGTGCGGCCTCATCTCGGGAACGACCCCGTGGACCGGCCAGGCCGACAGCACCACCCAGCTGTCGATCAACAACGCAGGGGTCAGCGTGTTCCTGCTGGGCAGCTGTGGCCCCAGCAAGGTCGTGACCGCCTGGAATGACCCGAACTCGTCGCTCACGTTCACCAACGCGCTGCTCACGCCGGACTGCACGGTGAGCGGCACGGTGGTATCGACGCCGAAGTTCCACGTGCAATAAGCACGTACCCGGTTGACGCGCGGTTGCGCAGCCGCCGTCGATTGGTCTGAAGCATGGGCCCGGCATGTCGGGCCTTGTTTCTTTTGGGGCGCGTATTTCTCTCTGGGCAATACCCCTGTCGCCAATGGCGGCAATGCAAAGTGCTGCGGCGGTGGCATGATCCGGCTTTTGCCGCTGCACCGGGGCAGCGGTCTTTTCCGGGAGCCAAGACATGCGTTTGCTTACTTCAGTCGCCGTGGCCGCCGCGATGGTGGCGTCCATCGGATCCACCTATGCCCAGACGCCGGCATCTGCCGCCACCGCACCAACGCAACAACGCACCCAAGTGCCAGGCTATTACCGCATGGCGCTCGGCGACGATGTGGTGACCGCGCTCTACGACGGCTACACCGATCTGCCTGCCAAGACCCTGCTTGGCATGAACGCGCAATCGGTGCAGAGCCTGCTGGCGCGGATGTTTGTATCGAACACGCCGGGCATGCAGACGGCGGTGAACGGTTTTCTCATCGACACGGGTGCCAAACGCATCCTCGTCGACACGGGTTCGGGCACGTGTTTCGGCCCGACGATGGGCGGCCTGGCCGGCAACGTTCGTGCGTCCGGCTACCAGCCCGAGCAGATCGACGCCGTACTGTTGACGCACCTGCATCCGGACCACGCTTGCGGCCTGTTGACGCCGCAAGGCCAGCCGGCCTTTCCGAATGCGCAGGTGTATGTGGCCGCGCCGGAAGCCGATTTCTGGTTGAGCGAAACGATCGCCGCTTCCAAGCCGAGCGACATGCAACCGTTCTTCAAGATGGCACGCGACTCGGTGGCCCCGTACGCGGCCGCAGGCAAGCTCAAGCAGTTCAAGCCGGGCGATGAGGTGGTGCCGGGCGTGCGGTCGGTCGTCGCCAACGGGCATACGCCGGGGCACAGCGGTTACCTGTTTGCATCAAAGGGACATAGCCTACTGGTGTGGGGCGATATCGTGCACAGCCACGCGGTGCAATTCCAGCATCCAGAGGTCGCATTCGAATACGACGTCGACAAGAAGGCGGCCGTTGCCTCGCGCCGCAAGCTGTTTGCGGAAGCCGCGCGGGACAAGCTCTGGGTGGCCGGCGCACATCTGCCGTTCCCGGGCCTGGGGCACGTGCGCCGGGACGGCAACGCCTTCGCATGGGTGCCGATCGAGTACGGCCCGCTGCGCACGGACCGCGCTGATTGATTTTGGATTGATCGGTTAAGCGCCCGCCGGCCGCTTCATCTTGCAGGTGGTCGGCAGGTCCAAGTCTTTGGCCGGGGTCGTGCTCTCGGTCTTGTGGCCCCATTGGGTGCCGTCGTAGCCGACCTTGACGGTCTTCCCGTCCACCGGGGCGATCGTTGATACCACCTGCGGGAGCAGCAACTGGTGATCGACCTTGCGCATCGTGACGTCACCCAGGAAGCTCTGCTTCTGCATGCTTTCCAGCGCCAGCGCAATCTTCAGCGGATCGGTGGAATTGGCTTTGCGGATGGCGTCCGTCACGAGTTCGACGGACAACACGGTGCGCGGGGCGAAGTGTTCGCTGGCGGGCGTCTGGCGCACGCGGGCATCCATCTGCATCAGTTGCGCGTTGCCGTTGCCGGGCGTCCATTCCGATACCCAGGTCACCTTGCCGATCTTGGCCTGCGACACGGCTAGCACGGTGCCGGGGGCGCCTGCGCCGCTGTGGTTCAGATAGCGCACGTCGTAGCTCATGTCACCCGCAGCCTTGATAAGCAGGTTCAGGTCTTGCCCCCAGTTGCCGGTGAGCAGCGTGTCAGCGCCCGTCGCCTTGGCCTTCGAGACGTAGGGCGCGAAGTCCTTCACCTTGCCGATCGGGTGCAGCGTCTCTCCGGTGAACTGCACATCGGGCCGCGCAGCCGAGATCATCTGCTTGCCCAAGGATGCCCACAGCCGCCCGTGCGCGTAGTCCTGGTTCAGCGAGTAGACCTTGCGGATATCGGGCTGCGTTTTCACAAAATTGGCCAGTGCGCGCATCTTCATCGCGGTGTTGGCTTCGGTGGCGAAGTGCCAGAAGCTGCAATGCGCGCCGGTCAGATCGGGATCGATCGACGCGTAGTTGATGATCAGCACGCGCTTGGTCGGATTGCGCTCGTTGTGCTTGGTGGCGGCATCCACCATGGCGGCCACCACGGATGAGCCCGAGCCGCCAGTGAAGACGATCTTCGCCCCGGCGTCGATGGCGCTTTGCAGGGCCGACAGACTGTCTTGTGCCGACAGCTTGTTGTCATAGGTCGTCAGCTCGTAGCGGGCGCCGTTCAGCACGCCCTGCGGTTGCCCGTTGGCGTCGTCGATGCCGAGTTTCAGATTTGCCAGAAACTGCTCGCCCACATTCGAGAGCGGCCCGCTCAGTTGATCGATGAACGCCACCTTGATCGGGGCTGGGTCGGCGGCGTAGGTCAGTGGTGCCCACAACAGCGCCCCGGCACAAGTCAATGCGGACAAGGGACGGGCAAAGCGGATCACTGCGGGCATGTCTCCTCCTTGTGTGTGTTCTCGTCTACCAAGTGTCGATGAAGCGGCGCGTGGCTGGGTCGCGCGCGTGCCGCGGCTGCGCAGGCGGCGTCGATTGCAGCCCGCGCAACAGCCAGCGACGCGTATCGGCCGGATCGATTACGGCGTCGATTTCGAGATAGCTTGCGATGTTGAGCGCACGGCCTTCCTCGTAGGCGGCATCGACCATCTTGCGGAACAGCGCCTCGCGCTCGGCTAGGTCTTCCACCGCTTCCAGCTCTTTGCGGTAACCCAGGCGGATGGCGCCTTCGATGCCCATGCCGCCAAATTCGCCGCTCGGCCACGACGCGGTGAAGAACGGCGCGTGGAAACCGCCTGCCGCCATGGCCATCGCCCCCAGGCCGTAGCCTTTGCGCAGCACGACGGTGAAGAAGGGCACGCGCAGGTTGCCCGCCGTCACGAACATGCGGCTGACGTGGCGCACTGTGGCGGTCTTCTCCGCGTCCGGCCCGACCATGAAACCCGGTGTGTCGCACAGCGAGACGATGGGCAGATCGAACGCGTTGCACAACTGCATGAAGCGTGACGCCTTGTCCGCCGCTGCAGAATCGATAGCGCCGCCCAGGTGGCGCGGGTTGTTGGCAATGCAACCGAAGGCGCGACCCTCGATACGGATCAGCGCGGTGATGATGCCCACGCCAAAGGCCTGCCGCAGCTCCAGTACGGAGCCTGTGTCGGCCAGCGCGTCGATCACGGCGTGCATGTCGTAGCTGCGCATGCGGTTTTCGGGAATCGCGTGGCGCAGGTGGCGCACGTCGCCGGCCTCCCAGTTGGCGAGCGGACCCTGGAAATAGCTCAGGTAACGGCGCGCGACATCCACGGCTTCGGTTTCGTTTTCGACCAGGACATCGATCACGCCATTGGGCGCCTGCACGCTCACGGGGCCGACCTCTTCGGGCGCGTAGATGCCAAGGCCGCCGCCTTCAATCATGGCCGGACCGCCCATGCCGATGGTGGCGTCACGCGTCGCGATGATCACGTCAGCGCAGCCCAGCAGCGCGGCATTGCCTGCAAAGCAGCGGCCCGACACGATGCCGACGGTTGGCACCAGCCCCGAGAGGCGCGCGAAATGAATGAAGGTCGGGCAGTCCAGGCCGCTGACGCCGCGCTTTTCAGTGTCGCCCGGCCGGCCGCCGCCGCCTTCGGCAAACAGCACAACGGGCAGCTTCCATTGCTGCGCCAGCTCCAGCGCGCGGTCGGTCTTCTTGTGGTTGAAGGTGCCTTGCGTGCCGGCCAGCACGGTGTAGTCGTACGCGAGCACCATGCAGCGCGCGTCCTGATCCGGGAAGTGCGTGCCGTTGACGGTGCCAATACCGGTGATGATGCCGTCAGCCGGTGTGGCGCGAATCAAGTCATCGAGCGCGCGCCGTTGACGTTGCGCGGCGATGGCGAGCGCGCCGTACTCGATGAATGAGCCGGCGTCGCACAAGTGATCGATGTTCTCGCGCGCGGTGCGCTGGCCGGTCTTGCGGCGGCGGGCAACGGCGTCCGGGCGGTTTGCATCGAGGCCGAATGCATGGCGGTCGATGACGGCCTGCAGGTCGGGGCGAATGTGGTCGAGGTCGATCTTGGCATTGGCCGCAGCGGTGTCATGCTGCGCATCACCGGGCTGCAGCACGGCCAGCGGTTGGCCTTCGCGCACCGTTGCGCCTGACCGAGCGCAGACTTGTAGCACGCGTCCGGCCGCGGGCGCGATGACGACGTGCTCCATCTTCATCGCTTCAATCACAGCGAGCACCTCGCCGCGCGCGACCGTGGCGCCGGCTTCTGCATGGATCTGGATGAGCGCGCCATCCATCGGCGCGGTGAGGACTTCAGCGTCGTCAGGAAGCTCATCGACAAATGAGGTCGCGGGTGTCAGATCGGTGGTGGCGACCGACGTGGCATGCAGGGCGGGATGGGTTTCGCCGTTGCCGGCGGCCAAGTCGGCGAGCTTCGCATCGAGAAACTGCGTGTGCACGGCATTGGCCTGCACGTCGGCATCTTGCAGCAGGTCTTGCAGCAGCTGCTTGTTGGTGGCCAGTCCTTCGATGCGGAACTCACACAGCGCGCGGTACGTCTGTGTCAGCGTCTGCGCATATGTGCCGTGCGGCGCGTGGACGATCAGTTTGGCCAGCAGCGAATCGAAGCGCGGGTTCGGACGGTAGCCCGCGTAGCCGCAGGTGTCGACGCGCACACCGGGGCCGTTGGGCGGCTCGAAGGCGGTGAGCATGCCGGTGGACGGGTGCGGTTGTCCGGATGCATCAATCGTCTCGGCATTGATCCGCACTTGCACAGCGTGGCCGCGAGGGGCGATCGGCCGGGCAAGCCCCAGGTCGGCGAGCGAAGCACCTTGCGCCAGGGCCAGTTGCGTCATCACCAGGTCGACGCCCGTCACCATCTCCGTGACGGTGTGTTCGACTTGCACGCGCGGGTTGGCTTCCATGAAGTAGAACGTGGCGTGCGGCGTGCCTGCCCCTTCCACGAGGAACTCGAATGTGCCAATGCCGGTGTAACCCGCCGCTTTGGCGAGCGTGACGGCAGCGTCAGCGATGCGCGTGCGCAGGGCGTCGTCCAACGCGGGGCTGGGCGCGATCTCGATCAGCTTCTGGTGACGGCGTTGCAGGCTGCATTCACGCTCGCCGAGATGCATGACGTGGCCATGTGCATCGGCAACGATCTGGATTTCGATATGGCGCGGTGCGGGCACGAGCGCTTCGACATAGACGTCGCCGACACCACCCGCGGCGGTGGCTTCAGAAACACAGCGCGCATACGCGTCGGCAATCGCTTGCGCATCGTGCACGGCGCGCATGCCGCGTCCGCCGCCGCCGGCCACGGCCTTGATCATCATGCCGTGCGAGGGCGGCAGCGCGGCGAAGAAGGCGCGCGCATCTTCAAGCGTGGTCGCGCCTTGCGTGCCGCTGACGATGGGAATGCCGGCCTCGTGCGCAAGTGCCCGCGCGCGTGCCTTGTCGCCGAAGAGATCGAGCACGCGCGGTGACGGTCCGATGAACTGCACGCCTGCCTGCGCGCACTGGCGTGCGAAGGCAGCGTTCTCGCTCAGGAAGCCATAGCCGGGATGCACCGCATCGGCGTCGACGGCGCGTGCGGCTGCGAGGATGGCCGCACCGTCGAGATATGCGCGCGGACCGGTGCCGGGCAAGGGCACAGCTTCATCGGCGCGCAGTGGATGCAGCGCGTCGCGATCGTCTTCGGAATAAACAGCGACGGACGGCAAGCCTATCGTGGCGGCTGCGCGGGCAATGCGAATGGCGATCTCGCCGCGATTGGCGATCAGCAGTTTGCGAAACGTCATGGAGCGGGCGTGGGTTAGAGCTGTTCAGCGAGTGGTGCGAGGTCCTGCTTGCGCACCTTGCCAGTGGCCGTGAGCGGCAATGCGTCGACGATGCGTACGACGGGCACCTTGTAGACGGCCATGTTCTCGCGGCACCAGTTGGTGAGCGCGGCGTCATCCAATGTGCCGACGGCCTCGGGCCGCAGCATCACGAAGGCAACGGGAAGCTGGCCGCGTTGTTCATCGGTGCGGCCTACCACGGCAGAACCGAGGATGGCTGGATGCTTGCCGAGCATGGCTTCGATCTCGGCCGGGAATACGCTCATGCCATTGACCTTGAGCATCTCCTTGCGGCGGCCGAGGTAGTGGACGTAGCCGTGTTCGTCGATGCAGCCGATGTCGCCGGTGTGGAACCAGCCGTTGCGCAGGGTTTGCGCGGTGGCGTCCGGCTTGTTCCAGTAGCCTTTGAGCAGCGTCGGCGTGCGCACGCAGAGTTCGCCTTCGGCGCCGATCGGCATCAGTTCGTGCGTGTCGAAATCGCAGATCTTGAAGTCGGTGCCCGGCACCGGCAACCCGACGAAAATCGGTTGCGATCGCAGGTCGAAATCGTCGTCCTGCATGCCGACCGTGAAGCTGTTGCAGGTCTGCGTTTCCGTCATGCCCCAGGCGCTCTCGGCCATCATCGAGCCGGTCAGTTCACGCCACGCTCGGCGGTATTCGGGGTTGAGCTTTTTCACGAACGACGACACGCCCGTATGCCGCAGCGAGCGTAAGTTGTAGGCATGCACACGCGGATGTGCCATCACCTCGGCCGCGCTGTCGACAAGCATCGAGCCGTTGGTCACGCGGTAGCGCTGCACGCCAGCCATGAATGCCTCCGCATCCCATCGAGCGAGCAACACCAGCGGCACGCCAAGGAAGGCAGGGAAGATCAGGCCGGTGTTCTCACCGGCAATCCAGAATTGCGGATAGAAGCTGAGCATGACGGTGTCGGCATCCGCGCGCAGCGACACGGCTGAGAACGCGGCAGCCATATCCACCATGTCGCCCTGCGTGTGGATGGAGCCCTTGGGCAGCCCCGTCGTGCCGCCGGTGTAGTTGAGCGCGGCAACCGCATCAAGCGAGCCGGGCGGCAGGGGGATCGGCGTGGTCTGTGCCAATGCGGGCAACAAGTCGATTGCATCGTCGCAGGCCAGCGGCGGCTCGGTCAGCATTGCCGGGAGCGGCAGCGTCGGCTGTGCGGGCAGCACGTCTGCGTAACGGGTGACGAAGATGTGCTCGATCGATGTTTCGGGCCGCACGTCGCGCACCAGCGGCATGAGGCGATCAAGCGTGACGATGGCGCGCGGTGTCGCGTCGCTCAGCGCATGCATCAATTCTGCCCGCTGTGATAGCGGGCTGATCGGCACATACACTGCGCCCAGCTTGAGAATGCCGAAAAACACCGCATTGAATTGCGGGCAGTTCGAAAGGAACACCGCAACGCGGTCGCCCGCGCCAATGCCGTGTTGCGCGAGCAGCGCGGCGAAGCGGTCGGAGAGATCGTCGAGCTGGGCGAACGTCGTGTCGTGCCCGTAAAAGTGGATGGCCGGTTTGTCTGGCGTGGTGCGCGCCCAGTGCCGCAGATAGTCGGTGAGGGCAACGCGCCCGATCGGGTAATGCGGCTCGCGGGGGGTATCGACCGGCCATGCGCGCGCCCAGAGCGCGCGAACGCGGCCGAGATACTCGGACTCGTCCATCGCCAAAGCTTGTCTCCGTTGGGTTGTGCAGTGCGTACGCACTGCGGCGCCGCACTATCTATACTGGAAAGTAATTTTTTATACCAATGGGTATGAATATAGAAAGCGTTCTTTGATGCGTCAAGCATTTGAGACAGTGATGTCGCCAAGATGCGCGTATGCGACGGCGCATACGCGGGCGACATGCGAAAATATGCGCCATGTCCACCGTCCGCAAACCTGCCGTTCCCGACGTGCAACCGCCTGCTGAAACCGAGGCGCCCGAAGCTCCCGGCGTCACACCGCCGGCCACGCGCCCGCACATCGCCGAGCGGCAGGAGGCCCGCCGCCGGCAGATTCTCGACACAGCCGCGCAGCTCTTCTTCACCAAGGGCTATGCCGGCATGACGATGAGCGACCTGTGCAACGCGCTCGGCGTGACCAAACCGGCGGTGTACTACTACTTCACCGACAAGTACGAGATCTTCGACATTCTGTGTCGCGAGGCCGCACAGGTGTGTCTGTCGGCCATCCGTGAGACCGCCGACCTGGCCCTACCCGTGCGGGAGCGTCTGCAGGCGTGTCTGCTGGAAATGGCGCGTCGTTGCATCGACTGCCATTACGCCGCGGCGCTGACGTATCGCGATCGGCAATACCTGCGCCCCGAAACGGTGGAATGGCTGCATGGCATGTCGCGGGCGTATTACCGTGATCTCTATGCGCTGCTCGACGAGGGCAAACGCGCCGGCGTGTTCGACTTTGGCGATGCGCGCGTCGCGGCGCACTCGATGGGCGGCGTGATGGGGTTTATGTATACGTGGCACGATCCGTCGCGCATCGACGCCGGCGTGCTGGCGCACGAGCTGTCGAGCGCCATGATGAAGATCATTCTGCCGGCCGCCCCGGCATCGGGCGCTACACGCGCGTCTTGAGCGTCGCGCCGGCCGGCGCCTTCGGCAACGCAGGAAGGCGGAAAACCTCGGGCGTCATCAGGTCGATGCCGCAGTCGAGCGTTTCCACCCAATCGATGAACCGGTTGACCATGGCTTTGCCATGGAAGGCTTGGCCATGCTGCGGCACGATCCATTCAATATCGAGCCCCCGCACCATCTGCGCCCACAGCCGGCATACCCGGTTGCCGCTCATGTAGCGACGGTGGAAGGGCGCCATGAGCGGCAGGTGCGCATCAAAATCTTCCACGGGCTTGGCGGCCACATTGGCATGCACCATCGACGCTCCCAGATCGCCCGAGAACAGGATGCGCGACACCGGATCGTAGAACTGGAAATTGCCTTCCGAATGCAGGAAATGCGCCGGCACCGCCAGCAGATGCGATTGCCCCAGCGGAATCGCCATGCCCGTATCCGGAATCGGCACGATGCGGCCTTCGGTTTTGCCGACGCTGCAGAAATGCGGCAGAAAGCGCTCCCACACGCGCGAGATCAAGATGTCGCAGCTCGAGCTCGTCAGCCACCTGCCCGCCGAGGCGACGATATCTGGGTCTGCATGCGAGGCCAGCACGTAGTCGAGCTGCTTGGGCGGAAAATACCGGTTCATCGCCAAAAACAGCGCGTTGTAGGTCATCTGACCGCCCGGATCAATCAGCGCGCCGTGGCCGTGGTCAACGATGAGGAACTGGTTGGTCTGCACCGGCAGGTCGTCGTGATCGTCGACCAGGTCGGAAAACATCAGGCAGACATGCTCGGGCGTTTCATAGAGCGTGGTGACCATGTGAGAGGGCAGGGCGCAGGTTGGAATGCCTGGATGGTGGCGCAGCGCGTGCCCGTCCCACTTGATCCGTGTCAAGGCCGTTGTAGTGCCGGCATTGAGCGGGGCGGCCCGAACATCCGTCCTAGGCTGAGTCTCACGTGATAAACTTTTGATTTTTAACGCTTTGCGCGAGCCGCATGCGGGTTTTCCGCTTGGGTCTGGCGCGCCGCCATGCCAACCGGCATGCCGCATCTCCCCCTATGAATACTGCAACGATGTCTGAAGCGTCAGAAGCGCCGGCCAATGAATCGGTGACATTCGACAGCTTCGGCCTGCATCCGGACGTCCTCCGCGCGCTGACCGAAAGCGGTTACACCAAGCCCACACCCATTCAGGCTGCCGCCATTCCGGTGGTGACCGCCGGCCGCGACGTCATGGGCGCCGCACAAACCGGCACCGGCAAGACCGCCGGTTTCTCGCTGCCGATCATCCATAACCTGCTGCCCGACGCCAACACGAGCGCGTCGCCGGCGCGCCACCCGGTGCGAGCGCTGATCCTCACGCCCACGCGCGAGCTTGCGGACCAGGTGTACGACAACGTTGCCAAGTACGCGAAATACACGGCGCTGCGCAGCGCCGTCGTGTTCGGCGGTGTCGACATGAACCCGCAGACGGAGCAACTGCGCCGCGGCGTGGAAATCCTCGTTGCCACGCCGGGCCGTCTGCTCGATCACGTGCAGCAGCGCAGCGTGAATCTGTCGCAGGTGCGCATGCTGGTGCTGGACGAAGCCGACCGCATGCTCGACATGGGCTTCCTGCCCGACCTGCAGCGCATCATCAACCTGCTGCCGGCGCACCGCCAGACGCTGCTGTTTTCGGCGACCTTCTCGCCCGAGATCAAGAAGCTGGCCGCGAGCTACCTGCGTCATCCGCAGACGATTGAAGTGGCGCGCAGCAACGCCACGGCAGAAAACGTCCGCCAGGTCATCTACACCGTGCCGGACAACCACAAGCAAGCGGCGCTCGTGCACCTGCTGCGGCAGCGCGCAGAGCAAGGCTTGCCGCGTCAGTGCATTGTTTTCTCGAACAGCAAGATCGGCTGCTCGCGCCTGGCGCGCGCGCTGGAACGCGAAGGCATCAACGCCAACGCCATCCACGGCGACAAGACGCAGACCGAGCGCATGCAAACGCTCGAAGCGTTCAAGCAAGGTACCGTCGATGTGCTGGTCGCCACCGACGTGGCGGCGCGCGGTCTCGATATCTCGCAGATGCCATGCGTGATCAACTTCGACCTGCCGTTCAACGCGGAAGATTACGTGCACCGCATCGGCCGCACGGGCCGTGCCGGTGCTTCCGGTGACGCATTGTCGCTGTTCGCTCCGGGTGATGAGCGTTTCCTGGCCGACATCGAAAAGCTGATCAAGCGAAACCTGCCGCGCGAGCAATTGGCTGATTTCGATCCGACTGGCGAACAGGCGCGTGACCGTGAGCGCCGTGAGCGCGACGAAAAGCGTGCCCGCGGTGAAGTCCGCCGCGCCCGTGAGCGGGACGACCGCAACGGCGCCCGCGTGTTGGATCACACGATCGTGCGCCCGCCTTTCCGCCCATCGGACGACCCGTTCTTCAATCGCCCGTACGAATCCTCTCTGCCAGCGGAATCGGCGGAAGCTGCCAAGCCAGCGCAAGCGACCGGGCATCCGCGTACCGCCAAGCGCCCGATTGCGGCGCTGCTCGGCGGCGTGCCGCGCAAGCGTTAAGTCAGTCTGTTGAAAACGGCGGCCACTATGCCGCCGTGGTCAATCGTGCAAGACGATTGGCCCAGGCCGGGACTGCGTCTCGGTAGAACCCATCTACATCGCCCGCACGAATGTCCAACCCGAGGTGCCGTGCCGCTTCCGTTAGCGCGGCCAGCGGTTGACTGCGGTTGATGGCGCGCGCGCCTGTCTGCTTGCTCAGTTTCTCGCCCTCGGGGTTCACCACCACGGGCACGTGCAGGTAGCGCAACGCGGGCAGCCCGAGCAACTGCTGCAGATAGATCTGGCGCGGCGTCGAGTCGAGCAGGTCGGCGCCCCGCACGATGTCCGTGATGCCTTGCGTGGCATCGTCTACCACCACCGCAATCTGGTACGCCCACATGCCGTCCGCGCGCTTGAGCACGAAGTCGCCTACGGCTTCAGCCAGGTTCTGGCATTGTGTGCCTTGCCAGCGATCGCTGAAGCAGATGGTGGCGGCATCGGCATCCGGCACACGCACGCGCCAAGCGCGCGGGGGGCGGCCGTGCAGCCCGTTGCGGCACGTGCCGGGATAGATCAGGGTCTGGTGACGCACATGCCCATTTGCGTCGATGCTGGTGACGGAGTCCGCAATCTCGCGGCGCGTGCAGCCGCACGGGTAGAGGCTGCCGTTCGCCTGCAGTTGCTCCAGCGCCTGTTCAAAGAGTGACAGGTGCGTGCTTTGCCACTGCGGCGCCTCGTCGGGAATGAGTCCGAGCACATCAAGTGTGGCGAGGATATCGCGGTCGGCGCCGGGCACGTTGCGCTGGAAATCGATGTCTTCAATGCGCACGAGCCATGTGCCGCCGTGCACGCGCGCATCCAGCCAGCTCGCCAGCGCAGTGACCAGCGAGCCGATATGCAGCGGCCCCGTTGGCGAGGGCGCAAAGCGGCCGCGGTATTGGCCGCGCGATGACGTAGTGGATTCCGGAAAATCGAGATTGGCTTGGGACAACGCAACGCTCCAGGCGCAGAGGTCGATGGCGCTATTGTGCGCGATTTATCTGCCCCAGGACGCCTACTGCATCATCAGCGCCTGCCCCAGACGCGGGTCTTCCAACTTGTCGACCCACCATTGCAACGCCTTGCCGCGCATGTTGTTGCGCCAGGCAACCTGAAACGTGCCGGCGCGCTTGTCTTCGGTGGTTTCCTTGGCGATCAGCACGCCGGAATCCAGATACGGCTGCGCCAGTGGCACGGGCAACCAGCCGCAGCCCAAGCCTCGAATCTGCGCCTGCACCTTGTCAGCCATGGACGGCACCACCAGCGTGTCCTGCCCGGCCATCACGCCGATGGTGCGTGCGGGCAGATTGCGGGACGTATCTCCCACAGCAACGATGCGATGTCGCGTGATGGCGGTTGCAGGCAATGGCTCCTCCATTTGCGCCAACGGATGATGTGCCGCCACCGCAAATACAAAGGGAATGCTGCCCACCGTGCGCGTCTGAATGCCCTGCACCTGCATCACCTGCGCGGGCCCGATCAGGAGATCCGCGCGGCCGGAGAGCAGTGCATCCCACGTGCCGGCCAGTACTTCGCGGCAAAAGCGTAGTCGCGTGGCGGAGTTTTCGGCGTAGAAATCCTGGATGACGGGCATGAGTGCGCGAAAGTGCACGAGATCGTCAACTACGATGGTCAGCGTGGCTTCCCACCCGGTGGCGAGGCGCTTGACGCGGCGCGCGAGTTCGTCGGCGGCCTGCAGCAGGTGACGGCCTTCGTCAAGCAATGCGCGGCCGGCGGGCGTGAGTTCCGCTCGATGGCGGCGGCGGTCAAACAGCAGGACATCGAGATCGTCTTCCAGCTTGCGCACCACGTATGTGAGCGCCGACGGCACTTTGCCGAGTTCGTGCGCCGCGGCGGCAAAGCTGCCCTTGCGTTCAATCGCGTCCAGCACTTCGAGAGATTCCAGCGATAGCGCCATATTCAGAATTTTTGATGTATTGAGTCAAAGCTGTACCCCGAAACTATAGCCAATCTGCGTACCATTCACACATCGACGCAGTAATTTGGATAGGAGATTCATCAAAATGATTGAAATCCGCCCTTCTCAAGATCGCGGCTACGCAGACCACGGCTGGCTCAAGTCGTATCACAGCTTTTCGTTTGCCGATTACATGGACCCGGAACACGTTCAGTTCGGGCCGTTGCGTGTCATCAATGAAGACCGCGTCGCCGCTGGTATGGGTTTTGGCACCCATGGCCACCGCGACATGGAAATCATCAGCTACGTGCTGGATGGCGAACTGGCGCACAAGGACAGCATGGGCAACGGCAGCGTGCTGCGCCCGGGCGACGTGCAGCGCATGACGGCTGGGACAGGTGTGCGTCACTCCGAGTTCAACCACGCGCAGGACCAGACCACGCATTTCCTGCAGATCTGGGTGCTCCCCGCGCAGTTGAATCTCACGCCGGGCTATGAGGAGCGTCATTTCGACGAGGCTGCCAAGCGCGGAAAGCTCGCCCTGATCGCCAGCACCGATGGTCGCGACGGTTCGGTGAAGGTGCACCAGGACATGGCGCTCTATGCCGGCAAGTTTGATGGCGCAGAAACTGCGTCCTTGCCTATCGCCGCAGGCCGCCGTGCTTATGTGCACGTGGTTCGCGGCAAGGTGAGCATCAACGGTCGCACGCTGGTCGGCGGCGACGCAGCCAAGCTGACGCAAGAAGAGGCGGTGACGCTCTCTGGCGGCGAAGACAGCGAAGTGCTGGTGTTCGATCTGCCGTAATGTTCGTGGCGCACGCTGTGTGCGCCATTTTTCTTTTCCGTTGTTCCCCGCGGTACCCCAACCCCAAGAGGATTCCCATGGCACGAGTTGCAGTCGTTTATCACAGCGGTTATGGCCACACCAAGAAGCAGGCTGAGGCCGTGTTTGCAGGCGTGCAAGGCGCCGGCGCCGAAGCACACCTGATTTCGGTCACAGACGTCAACGATGACACGTGGGCGCTGCTGGCCGGCGTCGACACAATCGTCTTTGGCGCGCCGACCTACATGGGCGGCGTTTCGGGCGACTTCAAGAAATTTGCCGATGCATCGTCCAAAGCATGGTTCACCGGCGCGTGGAAGGACAAGATCGCCGCGGGGTTCACGAATTCCGCATCGATGAATGGAGACAAGTACGCGTCGATCCAGTACCTGTGGACGCTGTCGCAGCAGCACGGAATGATCTGGGTCGGCACGGGCATGATGCCGGCCAACAGCAAGGCTGCTACGCGCAACGACGTGAATTACCTGGCGGGCTTTGGCGGCGCGCTGGCGCAATCGCCGTCTGATGCGAGCCCTGAAGAGGGCCCGTTGCCGGGCGACCTGGAAACCGCCAAGCTGTTCGGCGAGCGCATTGTTGACATCACCAATCAGTTCGTGCGCGGCCGTCAGTAAAGCGAGTCGGTCAAAGAAAAACGCCGGCATGTCCGGCGTTTTTTTGTTGGTGCGCTGTTAAGGCTCAGAAGCGCATGCCTGCTCCGCAGAAGACGCCGCGGTTCGAGCCACCCTCGCAGCTCGTCGAGCAAGCCGCCAATGCGACAAGGCATAGCGTGCCGACGAGGACGGCGGCCGCAAGGCGCTTCATGCGGCGGCGCGCGTTTGGCTGTCGGCGCAATGTGGGCAGCGCTGGCCAGGGATGTAGTCGGCGGACTGCTGTTCTTCCGGGGTTACCACAGCGCGGCATGCAAAGCACTGCTTCGGTCCCGCCGGCAGCAGTTCGGGGTTGAGCGCTGTGCGGTGGTCGAACACGAAGCAATCCCCGTCGTAATGGGCTCCGCCCACTTCCTCGAAATATTTGAGGATGCCGCCTTCGAGCTGATAGACGCGCTCGACGCCGATCTCCTGCATGTGGATCGCCGCCTTTTCGCAGCGGATGCCGCCGGTACAGAACGACACGACCGTCTTACCGGCAAAGTCGTCCTTGTGCGCAGCAATGGCGGGTGGAAATTCGGTGAATTTCTTGAGGGTGTATTCGACGACGTTCTTGAATGTGCCGACGGCAACTTCATAGTCATTGCGCGTGTCAAGCATCACCACGGGGCGGCCCTCGTCGTCGTGGCCCTGATCGAGCCAGCGCTTGAGGTCCGGCGGCGCAACCGACGGCGCGCGGCCGTCTTCCGGGCGGATCAGCGGGTGGCGCATGGTGATGATTTCTTTCTTCATGCGCACCAGCAAGCGGCGGAATGGCTGGTGGTCTGACAGGCTTTCCTTCGGTGCCAGGTCAGCAAAACGGGGGTCGGCACGCAGCCACCCGACGATGCCATCAATGGCTTCACGCGAGCCGGCCAGGAAGATGTTGATGCCCTCTGGTGCCAGCAGCACGGTGCCCTTCAGCTCGCGCGCCTGGCACTCGGCCAGCAGGGCGGGGCGCAGGGTCTCGCGGTCATCGAGGGTGACGAATTTGTAAGCGGAAATATTGACGATCTGCATGTGCTGCCGCGCCGTTTTTGGCGCCTTGGGTAACCCGTTGATTCGTAAGCCGAAATTATAGCCGCCCGAGCAGCCGCGCGGAGTTGTCGATGGTCAACCGGACGCGCTCGGAATGCTTTACGGCAGGTGTCACCCGGTACAATACGCGGATGAATTCGCCGCGCTTCGTCCACCTCCGTCTCCACTCCGAATATTCCGTCGTCGATGGCAACGTCCGTCTGGACGATGCCGTCAAGGCCGCAGCCAAAGACGGCATGGGCGCCTTGGCGCTGACCGATCTCGCCAACGCCTTCGGGCTGGTGCGCTTCTACAAGGAGGCGCGCGGCAAGGGCGTCAAGCCGATCGTCGGCGCCGACGTGTGGATCACCAATCACGACGAGCGCGACAAGCCGGCACGTCTTCTGTTGTTGGTCCGTGACAAGCAGGGTTACCTGAACCTGTGCCAGTTGCTGGCCCGTGCTTGGCTCTCCAACCAACATCGCGGCCGCGCGGAAATCGCCCCCGAATGGTTCGACGAGCCGGGCGTGGAGAATGCCCCATTGGCCACGGGCCTGCTGGCGCTTTCAGGCGCCATGGGCGGCGATATCGGCATGGCGCTGGCCAACGGAAACGAGGCGCTGGCGCGCAAGCTGGCGACGAACTGGTCGCGCGTGTTTCCGGGCGCCTTCTACATCGAACTGCAACGCGCCGGGCAGACTGGTACCGAGGCCTACATCCAGCAAGCCGTGAAGCTCGCATCGGCCATGCAGTTGCCCGTGGTTGCCACGCATCCGGTGCAGTTCATGACGCCGGACGATTTCACGGCCCACGAAGCGCGCACCTGCATTGCGGAGGGCGAACTGCTCGCCAATCCGCGTCGCGCCCGCCGTTTCACGACCGAACAGTATTTCAAGACGCAGGACGAGATGTGCGCGCTGTTTGCCGACATCCCGTCCGCGCTGGCCAACGCGGTGCAGATTGCGCAGCGCTGCAACCTCAAGCTGGAACTGGGCAAGCCCAAGCTGCCGCTGTTCCCGACGCCCGATGGCATGTCGCTGGATGACTATCTCGTCCAGCTTGCCAAGGAAGGGCTGGAAAAGCGCATGGAAGTGCTGTTCCCCGACGAGGCCGTGCGCGAATCCAAACGCGCCGAGTATTACGCCCGCCTGGAATTCGAGACCGGCACCATCATCAAGATGGGCTTCCCGGGCTACTTCCTGATCGTTGCGGACTTCATCAACTGGGCCAAGAACAATGGCGTGCCGGTGGGGCCGGGCCGGGGTTCCGGTGCCGGATCGCTGGTGGCATACGCGCTGGGCATTACCGATCTGGATCCGCTCAAATACAACCTGCTGTTCGAGCGTTTCCTGAACCCGGAGCGGGTGTCGATGCCCGACTTCGACATCGACTTCTGCCAGCACGGCCGCGACCGCGTCATCCAGTACGTGAAAGAGAAGTACGGCAAGGACGCCGTCTCGCAGATTGCCACCTTCGGCACCATGGCTGCCAAGGCCGCTGTGCGTGACGTGGGCCGTGTGCTGGACCTCGGCTACAACTTCGTTGATGGCGTGGCCAAGCTGATCCCGTTCAAGCCGGGCAAGCTCGTCACACTGGAAGAAGCCAAGAAGGAAGAGCCGCTGCTGGCCGAGCGCGAAGCCAACGAAGAAGAGGTCAAGCAGCTCCTGGAACTCGCCCAACGCGTAGAAGGCATGACGCGTAACGTCGGCATGCACGCGGGCGGTGTGCTGATCGCCCCAGGAAAGCTGACCGACTTCTGCCCGCTTTACACGCAGGGCGGCGAAGATGCCGGCGTCGTCAGTCAGTACGACAAGGACGACGTGGAAGCCGTCGGCCTGGTCAAGTTCGACTTCTTGGGCCTGACCACGCTCACAATCCTCGACTGGGCCGAGCGCTACATCCGTATGCTCGATCCGTCCAAGGCGGACTGGAACTGCAGTCATATTCCGCTGACGGACAAGAAAGCGTTCGACATCCTCAAGACGGCCAACACGGTCGCCGTGTTCCAGCTGGAAAGCCGCGGCATGCAGGGCATGCTGAAGGACGCCAAGCCCGACCGCTTTGAGGACATCATCGCCCTGGTGGCGCTGTATCGCCCGGGCCCGATGGACCTGATCCCTAGCTTCTGCGCCCGTAAGCACGGCCGCGAGAAGGTGGAGTACCCCGATCCGCGCGTCGAGCCGGTGCTCAAGGAGACCTACGGCATCATGGTCTACCAGGAGCAGGTGATGCAGATGGCGCAGATCGTGGGCGGGTACTCGCTCGGCGGCGCTGACTTGCTGCGCCGCGCGATGGGTAAGAAGAAAGCCGAAGAAATGGCCGAGCACCGCGCGTTGTTCCGTGCGGGCGCGGCCAAGGACGGGCTCTCCACCGAAAAGGCCGACGAAATCTTCGACCTGATGGAGAAGTTCGCGGGCTACGGCTTCAACAAGTCGCACGCGGCTGCCTATGCGCTGCTGGCGTACTACACGGCTTGGCTCAAGGCGCATCACCCGGCCGAATTCATGGCAGCCAACATGTCGCTCGCCATGGACGACACCGACAAGGTGAAGATCCTCTACGACGATGCCCGAGGCAAGAACGGCCTGACCGTGCTGCCGCCGGATATCAACGCGAGCCAGTATCGCTTTGCGCCAACCGACGCCAAGACCATCCGCTACGGCCTGGGTGGCGTGAAGGGCAGCGGTCAGGGTGCGATCGAAGACATCCTGCGGGCACGCGAGGATGGCCCCTTCAAGGACTTGTTCGACTTCTGCGAGCGTGTTGACCGCCGCCAGGTCAATCGCCGCACAATCGAAGCGCTGGTGCGGGCTGGCGCCTTCGACAGCCTCAACGACAACCGTGCTCAGCTGCTTGCCTCGATCGGCTTGGCCATGGAAGCCGCCGAGCAGAAGGCAGCGGCTGCCAACCAGGTGTCGCTGTTCGATCTGATGAGCGGCGACGATGCCGAGCAGCATCGCCCCGAACTCGTCGACGAGCCGGCATGGTCGACCAAGCGCAAGCTGCAGGAAGAAAAGCAGGCGCTGGGTTTCTACCTTTCTGGCCACCTGTTCGATGAATGCCGTGACGAGGTGCGCCGCTTTGCGCGTACGACGCTGGCCGACCTGGCTCGCGAAGTGACCGACAAGGGCAATGGCGGCGGCTACGGCAATCGCGACGCGCGTAACAAGACGGTGGCGGGCGTGATCGTCGGCCAGCGCACCCAGATGACGCAGCGCGGCAAGATGCTGATCGTCATGCTCGACGACGGCTCTGCCAGCGAAGCCACCGAAGTGACGGTCTTCAACGAAGTGTTTGAAGCCAACCGCGCGCTGTTCAAGGAAGACGAAGTGCTGATTGTGCAGGGCAGTGCCCGGCACGACATGTTCACTGGCGGCGTGCGCGTGACAGCCGAGTCGGTCATGGACATGACGCAGGCGCGCGCCAAGTTTGCGCGGGCGATCCGTCTGTCGATGAATGGCGATTCAACGGCGGCCAGGCTGCGCGACCTGCTCTCTCCGCATGTGGCGGCGGATGGCAATGGCGTCTCGGTGCGTATCAGCTACGTCTGCGAGCAGGCCCGCTGCGAAGCCGTGCTCGGCGACGCCTGGCGCATTGTCCCGAGCGAAGCGGCAATCGCCGCGCTGCGTCAGGCGCTGGACGCCGAGAACGTGGCAACGGTGTACGAGTAGTTCGAAGATGGCGCGGGGGGCGCCATTGCCGGGCGGGCGCTCGGCACGACTGCAGTCTCAATACGATTATTACTAGAGCATCCATGAACGTCGGAATCTCGTGCAACGCGCTGGGCTACAGCGGCGGCAGCGAGCGCTACGCGATGGACCTGGTGCGCGGTCTGCATGAGCGCGCCATCCGTCCTGTGTTCTTCGCCAAGATGGTGGACAAGGCGCTTCCCGAATACCGCCAGGTCAAGGCAGTTGCATTGCCCACGCGCAAGCTGCCCGGCAAATTGAATGACCACGCGTTCGGCTGGCTGGTGCGCTATCTGGCCAAGCGTGAGCACATCGATTTGATGATCGGCTGCAACCGCACGGGGGCATCGGATATCGCCATTTGTGGCGGTACGCACGTTGGCTATCTCAAGAGCTTTTCCAAAGAGGCTGCCTTCTGGGACCGCCAGCAGATCGCGCTGGAGCGCCGAGACTATGTGCGCTCGCACGTTGTCGTTGCGCACTCGCGGTTGATGGCGCAGGAAGTGCTGGACTATTACGACATTCCGGCGGCCAAGGTGAAGACGGTGTACCCGCCGGTGAGCGAGACGAAGTTCTCGCCGGTGGGCGAGGCCGAGCGTCAGCGCCTGCGCGATGAGCTGGGCTTTGCGAAGGATCGCGTCACGTTTGTGTTCCCATCGTCGAGCCACAAGCGCAAGGGCTATCCGCTGCTGGAGGCGTTTTTCTCGAAGACGGATTTGCCTGTGCAGCTGGCGGTGATCGGACGGCCGGTGTCGTCGTCCTCGCCCAACATCCGCTACCTGGGATACCGCAAGGACATCGAGAATGTCTACCGCGCGGCGGACTACACGATTCTCGCTTCGCACTACGAGCCGTTCGGGCTGATCGGGGTGGAGTCTGTGCTGTGCGGCACGCCTGCCGTACTGGCAGCCAATATCGCCTGCACCGAGGTGATCTCGGAAGAAGGTGCGCCCACCTTTGATCTGAGCGATCCAGCTACGCTGGCGCGCACGATCGAGGCGGCTGTTGCCCGCGCGCAGGCCGGCCAGGCGCGCCTCGCGAATCCGCGTGAACACCTGCGCTATGACCCGAGCATCGCTGCGCACATCGATGCACTGCTGGCGCTCGCACCCGGCGCGGGGACATTGCGATGAGCGGCTTGATGCAACGTGGCCGGACGCTGATATCCAGTGCGCCGGCGGCCCTGGCCGTGTTTGGAATTGCCATCCTCCCGGCCTTCATGCTGTCGGTGCGCGGCGCAGCGTTCCTGTCGTTCTTGCTGCTACTTATTGCTGCGATCTGGTCGATGCTGGCAGCGCCTGCAGAGGCCATGAACCGACTGCGAGCGATGTGGCGCGAATATCGCTGGCTGATTCTGGCAATGGCCGCCATGCCGACTGCCATGCTGATCAGTGCGCTATTGAATCCTGCCGCGCCGCGCAATGTGCCTTTTGCCTATGGGAGGCTCTGGTTGTTCGGCTTGGCGCTGTTTGCTCTGTTGCAATTGCGTCCTAAACAGTTGGAGAGTGTGCAATGGGGTTGTGTTGCGGGCGCGCTGGCCTCGGTAGTGTGGGCTTATCTCGAACTGCGTATCGGACGGCCAGACAAGATTGGCGCATTTGCCAATGCAATCCCCTTCGGCAATCTATCGCTGTTGATGGGCTTGTTCTCGCTGATTTCCATTGGTTGGTCCAATCGTGACGGCTGGCCGCTTATCCTTTTGCGCGTGTTTGCAGGTGGCGCTGGGCTCTATGCGTCGTATCTGTCGCAGTCGCGGGGTGGCTGGATTGCAATCCCCATACTGCTGCTGATCGCCGTGGCGACGCTACGGCATGTGAGCTGGAAGAAGCGAGCGACTGCCTTGCTGGTGTTCTTCGCGCTGTTGGTGACCGTATGCGTGTCGTCGAGTATGGTGCGCACCCGCTTTGGTCAGGCGATGGAGGACATCCATGCCTATCAGGCGGGGCAAACCAACACCTCGGTCGGCATCCGCTTCCAACTTTGGAAGGCGGCGACGCTGATGTTGACGCGCCATCCACTAGCCGGGGTGGGAAGAGGCCAATTTGAGCCCGCTCTCAAGGCGATTCACGCGGAAGGCCTGATCACACAGGAAGCGACTGCCTTCGAGCATGCCCACAACGAGTTTCTATACAATGGCGCCACGCTTGGCGTGCTGGGCATAGGCGCGTTGCTGGCGCTGTATCTGGTGCCTGCCGTGTACTTTCTGCGAGCCGCCTTGTGCGACGATCGTGTTCTCCGTACCACGGGGGCGATGGGCCTCACGTTATGCGTCGGCTTCGTACTGTTCGGACTGACCGAGGTGATGCTGATCATCGCGCAGACGGTCGTGTTCTACAGCGTGATGGTGGCCGTATTCACCGCGCATATTCATCGACGCCGGCAGCAGCTTGGCGCCGCTCCTGTTCTCTAAGATCGCTTTCGCATGTCCGCATCCAATCGAGCCACGCTCGCTGTCATCATCGTCGCCAAGAACGAAGCCGCTGATATCGGCGACTGCATCCGTTCCGTGCGCGACTGGGCGGACGATGTCATCGTCTTCGATTCCGGTAGCACGGACGGCACGCAGGACATCTGCCGCCAACTCGGTGCGCGCGTGTTCGAGACCGACTGGCCCGGCTACGGCGAACAGTCCAACCGCGCTCTGCGCGAGGCGCGCACCGACTGGGTGCTCTCGCTGGATGCCGACGAGCGCATCAGCCCCGAATTGCGGGCCGAGATGATCGCCGTACTGGAATCGGGCAGCTCGCACACTGTCTACTCCATGCCGCGCAGTTCCAGTTTTTGTGGCCGCTTCATGAAACACTCGGGCTGGTGGCCGGACCGCATTCGTCGTTTTTTTAAGCGCGAGCAGGTGACGTTCTTCGACGCACCGGTGCACTCGCACCTGGTCTTCGAGGGGACGGTGGGCGACTTCCGCGCGCCGATCATTCACTACTCGATTCCGGACCTGCGGGCTGCGCTCGATAAGGCCAACGATTATTCGACCGCCGGTGCAGCCGCAGCCTATGCCAAGGGCAAGCGCGCGTCGCTCGGTAGCGCGATAGGCCACGGGCTCTGGGCGTTCATCCGTACGTACATCATCCAGCGCGGCTTTCTCGATGGCGCGGAGGGCTTCATGCTCGCCGTGTCGAACGCCGAAGGCACCTATTACCGCTACATCAAGCTGATGATGCTGCATCGTCATGGCAAGCGCTGAGCCGCCGCGTCGCATCGCCCTCATCGTTACGACGTATAACCGCCCGGACGCGCTTGCCCGCGTGCTGGCAGGGTGTGGCGCCCAGACCGACCGCGCATTCGACGTCGTCGTCGCCGACGACGGTTCGCGCGATGACACACGCGTGGCGGTCGAAGCCGCTGCCAAGGTCGCGCCGTATCCGCTGCGCCATGTCTGGCACCCAGACGACGGCTTTCGTGCTGGTGAGATACGCAACCGAGGCGTGCTGGCGACGGATGCCGATTACCTTGTTTTTCTCGATGGCGATTGCGTGCCGCGTCCGGATTTTGTGGCCCGGCACCGCGCGTTGGCCGAGCAGGGGCGCCTGGTGTCTGGCAGCCGCATCCTGCTCGATGAAGCGATGACGCATGAAGTCATTACCCGGCAGATCGATATCCACCTGAAGGACCGCGCGTATTGGTTTGCCGCCTGGCGTGCGGGGCGCATCAACAAGTTCCTGCCGCTATTGGTGCCAGGTTTGCGGGCGCCGCGTACGTTCAAGGACACCAGCCTGCGCGGCATCAAGAGCTGCAACCTTGGCGTGTGGCGCAGCGATTTCGAGCACGTGAACGGCTTCGATCAGAGCTTCGTCGGGTGGGGCCATGAAGACGCCGACCTTGTTGTGCGCCTGTACAACGCCGGCGTGCGGCGCAAGCGCGGCTTCTGCGCGACTGAAGTCTTCCACCTATGGCATCGCGAGCAATCGCGCGAGCAGGAGAGCCCCAACTATCAGCGCATGATGGCTCGCCGCAATACCGACACCATCCGAGCAGAAACCGGGCTTACAGAGTTACGAGAGCAAGGCGCCTGAGCGGGCGCCGTCATGCTCACCAAGTCTTCTGCTGCTTGGCGATGCCGAGGAATGGCCGCACGAAGATCTGATAGAGGAACTTGCGTACAAAGATCTGGTGCAGATGGTGGCCGACACCGAGCCGGTTGTCGGCTTCGCGGCTTTTGATGGCGCGATCGGCTTCCAGGTTTGAGCCGCTATCGAAGTTCTGCACGCCAATCACATAAGGTACGACTGCACGCATCTGCACGATGCCTTCACGCTCGAACTTGTACCAATAGTCTGCGGCCAGCCACACGGGATAGAGCTGCTCGACCATCCGTTTGGCTGCGGCGTGCGTGACGAAATAACCATGCGCGAGCCACTGGTAGTTGGCAAGTTTGACCGTGCGGTGCTCAGCTGTCAGTTGCCGGGCGCTACGTTTGTAATAACGGTCGATGTGCGTGAGTAGCGTGACGACCGGTTCGTCGGGTGACACGCTCTGTGCCAGCGCGTCGAGCACGGCGGGCACATCTGGCCCGAGTTTCGCGTCGTCTTCCAGAATGAGCGCGTAGGGCAAGTCCTGCTCGATCATTGCTTGGTAAACGCCAAGGTGGCTCAGCGCGCAGCCGACTTCACCGACGGTCAACTCTCGGCTTTGGCTCGTAGCGCGTGCGTGGTCATAGTGGCGCGCAAGTTCGTCGGCGGGAAGTGTCTTGCCGTACACACCGGGGAAGCGGCTATGCGGCAGGCCAAACGCATCGAGCTGGCGTTCCAGTGCCTCGCGGCGACCGGCGTCGTGGTCAAGATTGATGAAAAACGTGGGAACGCGCGAACTCATTGCGGAAGCGTCAGATGATGCGTCGGTCCGTCTTGACCGGGGATTGCGCAGCAGGATGGGCCGGGTGGTGGATTGCCGCTAAAATGCCGGGTCGCCCGTCTGTCGGATGACAGCCGCTGCAACGCACTTGATGTCGGCAGAGCCGATCGCCATGCGACGCAAGCTGCCCACCCTCATTTGAAAACGCCGTGAGTATACAAGCAAAGTCTGATCACCCAGCGCCCGCCAAGCCGATGCTCAAGCGGTTGTGGGGCTACCTGCGCCCCGAATTGACCGCTTTCATCCTGGCAATGGTTGCCATGGGCGTGGTGGCAGCCACGGAGGGGATCATCCCCAAAGTCGTGAAGGATTTGCTGGATCAGGGCTTCGGCGGTGAATACGCCGGCAAGCTGTGGCAGGTGCCTGCCATGTTGGTGGGTATTGCCGTGGTGCGCGGCATCGCGCAATTTGCATCGACGTATCTGTTGAGCCTCGTGTCGAACAAGGTGCTGCTGAATCTGCGGATGAAGATGTTCGAGCGCCTGCTGCAGGCGCCGGCTTCGTACTATCAGCGCAATACGGCGGCGTCGATCATCAACGCGGTCATCTTTGAGGTCAACCAGGTGCTGCAGGTGCTGACCGGTGTGTTCATCACGCTGGTGCGCGATTCAATGACGGTGCTGGCGCTGCTGATTTTCCTGTTCTATACCAACTGGCGCCTGACGCTGGTGGTGGCAGTGATCCTGCCGATCATCGGGCTGCTGATGTCGCGTATCAACCGCCGCCTGCGCTCGCTCAACCGCGAGAGCCAAAACCTGACCAACCAGGCCGCCTATGTGGTGGAAGAGGCCGTGGGCGGTTACAAGGTCGTCAAGCTGCACGGTGGCGAGGCGTATGAATCGCTGCGCTTCAATGCCATGACGAATCGTCTGCGTGGTTACGCCATGCGCGTGGCCGTGGCCGGTGGCCTGAACCAGCCGGTGACGCAGTTTCTGGCCGCGCTGGCGCTGTCGATCATCCTGGCCATTGCCATGATGCAGGCGCAGGCCAATCAGACCACGGTCGGCGGCTTTACCGGCTTTGTGATGGCGATGCTGTTGCTGATTTCGCCGCTCAAGCACCTGACCGACGTGAATCAGCCGCTGCAGCGGGGCCTGACCGCCGCCGAGTTTATTTTCGGCCTGATCGACACGCCGATCGAACCGCAAGAAGGCGGCAAGAAGATCGATCGCGCCCGCGGCGATGTCCGCTTCGACAACGTCACCTTCCGTTACGGCGAAGATGGTCGGGCAGCGCTCGACAACGTGAATCTGCACGTCAAGCCGGGCGAGGTCGTCGCGCTGGTCGGGCCGTCGGGCAGCGGCAAGACCACGCTGGTGAACCTGCTCCCGCGCTTCTTCGATCCGACCTCGGGCACGATCTCGCTCGATGGTGATGCGCTGGCGGATCTGGCGCTGTATGACCTGCGCCGCCAGATCGCTTTTGTGAGCCAAGATGTGGTGCTGTTCAATGACACCATCGCTGCCAACGTGGCCTATGGCGCGCGCGACGCCTCTGAGATCGACATGGCCCGCGTGCGCCGTGCGCTGGAAGCGGCTTATCTGACCGATGTGGTCGACAACCTGCCCGAGGGCATCGATACCAATGTCGGCGACAACGGTTCGAAGCTGTCCGGTGGCCAGCGCCAGCGCCTGGCGATTGCCCGCGCGATCTACAAAGACGCGCCAATCCTGATCCTGGACGAAGCGACTTCCGCGCTGGATTCGGAGTCTGAGCGCCAAGTGCAGGCCGCGCTCGAACGCCTGATGGAAGGGCGTACGACGCTGGTGATCGCGCACCGTCTGTCGACCATCGAAAACGCCGACCGCATCATCGTGCTGGAGCACGGCAAGATCGCCGAAGCCGGAACGCACCGCGAACTCATCGAGCGCGATGGGTTGTATGCTGGACTCCATCGCATCCAGTTCGCTACCCAGTAAGCCTTGCCTTTCGGGCGGCGTGCTCAGGATGCTCAAATCAAAGGAGACATCGTGACGACCACCACGCCGCCCATTAGCCGGTTCCCTGTTCCTGAACTGGCCGACATTCCCGAAGACATCCGTGCGCGCATCCTGGAAGTGCAGGAGAAGAGAGGCTTTGTGCCGAACGTCTTCCTGGCGCTGTCGCATCGGCCCGACGAATGCCGCGCCTTCTTCGCGTACCACGATGCGCTGATGCTGCGCGAAGGCAGCAGCCTCACGAAGGGCGAGCGCGAGATGATCGTGGTCGCCACTTCCGCCGCCAACCAATGCCTGTATTGCGTGGTCGCGCACGGTGCCATCCTGCGCATCTACGAGAAGAATCCGCTGGTGGCCGACCAGGTTGCCGTCAATTACCGCAAGGCCGACATCACGCCGCGCCAGCGCGCCATGCTCGACTTTGCGATGAAGGTCTGCACCGCTTCGCACACCGTCAATGACGCCGACTATGAAGCGTTGCGCGCGCACGGTTTCGATGACGAGGACATCTGGGACATCACCGGCATCACCGCGTTCTTTGGCCTGTCGAACCGCATGGCGAATGTAATTTCGATGCGGCCCAATGACGAGTTCTTCCTGCTCGGCCGCTTGCCGCGCGAGAAGAAATAGGGCGCAACGGGCCTACGCCGTCAGCTCGCGCAGCGCTTCGAGCAGCTTGACGGCGGGGCTCGGCAGGATGCCGTGTCGACGCCGGAACGCCGTGAGGGTGCGGCGCGCCACCAAGCCGGGAATCGGCAGCGGCTCGATCACGCCGGCGCGGCGCTCCGCATCGATCATCGGTTCTGCCATCCAGCTCAGGAATCCGGAGCGCGCCACGAGGCTCTTGAGTGCCGTCACCGAGCGCGTTTCCACCACGATGTTCGGCAAGCCAAGTCCGGCTGCCTCGAATACCTGACGCATGTGCTCGTACGGGCCGGTACCGCGCGGCGGAACGGCCCAGAATGCATCCAGCGTATCGGCCAATGTCAGGCCAGGGCGATGGCGTAGCGAATGCTCCGGCGATGCGACCACGAAACTCGCATCCTCCCAGCGGCAATCCGCGATAGCGATGATTTCGTCGGTATCCGGCATCGCCATCGACAACGCGAGATCGATTTCGTGCTTGACCAGTCCTTCGGCCAAGCGATCCCACACGCCTTCGAGAATTTCCACGCGCAGGTTCGGCCACCGTGCGACCAACGTGCCGACGGCCAGCGGCAACACATAGCTCGCAATGCTCCCGACCGCGCCCACGCGGATGGTGCCCTTGGCGAGGCCGCGCATCGCGTCGATTTCTTCGCGTGCGTAATCGGCCTCGTGCTGCAGCAGCGACGCGTGCGGCAGGAGCGCCTGCCCGATGGCGGTCAGTTGCATTCCCTTGGAATGCCGCTCGAATAGCGGTGCGCCGATCTCGTCTTCCAGCCGCTTGATGATGCGGCTGAGCGCCGGCTGCGTGACGTGGAGAACCTCTGCCGCACGCCCAAGGCTGCCCGCAGAAACGATGGTGGTAAAGGCGCGTAACTGGCGCAGATCGAAAGTCATGCCAAAAGGTAATGACTTTGGCGAAATAATTCAATATCGCGTTAAGAACTACGGGTTCCATACTGGCAGCCTGTTCCAAGGAGGCTGCCAGTATGACCCGCACTTCGCTCGCGCTGACCACCGTGCGCGACGCCACCATCGAGCTGCTGCGCCGGCTCGGCATGACCCACGTGTTCGGCAATCCGGGCTCGACCGAGCTGCCGATGTTTCGCGATTTTCCGGAGGATTTTCGCTACATCCTTGGGTTACAGGAAGCCGTGGTGGTGGGCATGGCGGACGGATTCGCACAGGCCACAGGCAATGCCGCGCTGGTGAACCTGCACTCGGCGGCCGGTGTTGGCAACGCCATGGGCAACATCTTTACGGCCTTCAAGAATCGCACGCCGCTGGTGATCACCGCCGGACAGCAGGCGAGGTCGATCCTGCCGTTCGACCCGTTCCTCGCTTCCAACCAGGCGACCGAGTTGGCCAAGCCGTACGTCAAATGGAGCATCGAGCCCGCGCGTGCGCAGGACGTGCCGCTGGCGCTGGCCCGTGCATATCACATCGCCATGCAGGAGCCGCGAGGCCCCGTTCTGGTGTCGATTCCGGTGGATGACTGGGATCAGCCGACGGAGCCCGTTGCCGTGCACGAAGTTGCCACCGCGGTGCGGCCCGATCCTGCCACGTTAGCGCGTATCGGCGACCTGCTTGACGCGGCGCAGCGGCCGGCGTTCGTGGTGGGGGCAGCAATTGACCGCGCTGGCGCGTGGGACGCCGTCGTGCAACTCGCCGAGAGGCACAACGCGCGCGTGTTCACCGCACCAATGGCCGGGCGTGGCGCGTTTCCCGAAGACCACCGCCTGTTCGCCGGTTTCCTGCCCGCGATGCGTGAAAAGATCGTCAGCCTGTTGCAGGGGCACGACGTGGTGTTTGCACTCGGCGCCCCGGCGTTTACGTATCACGTGGAAGGCCATGGGCCGCATGTGCCGGTCGGTGCGAAGCTCGTGCAGTTGATCGACGATCCAGCGACCGCTGCGTGGACGCCTGAGGGCATTTCCGCCGTCGGCAACATCCGCTTGGGTGTGCTGGATCTGCTCGCCCGCCCAGCGCCACCGGCACGGCCGCTGCCTGCGCCACGCGTCAAATCGCCGCGAGCCGAGCCGGGCTCGCCCATGTCGGTCGCCTTTGTTCTGCAGACGCTCGATACGGTGCGCGGCCCGGCAGACATCGTCGTCGAAGAGGCTCCGAGTGCGCGCTCAACCATGCAGGCTTACTTGCCGATGCGACGTTCGGGAGCGTTCTACACGATGGACAGCGGCGGCTTGGGCTACGGCATGCCGGCCGCAGTTGGCGTGGCACTCGCCAAACCGGGCACACGCGTGATTGGTCTGATTGGCGACGGATCGAGCATGTATTCCATCCAGGCGCTGTGGAGCGCAGCGCTGCTCAAGTTGCCCATGACATTCGTGATCCTGAACAACCGCCGCTATGCGGCCCTGCAGGATTTCGCGCCGGTGTTCGGCTTTGCGCCGACCGACGCTGTGCAGGGCACGGATCTGCACGGCATCGATTTTGTCGGCCTGGCCCGCGCCATGGGCTGCACCGGCCAGCGCGTGAGTGACCCGCATGCGCTGGAGGCCGTGCTGCGCACCGCGCTGCAATCGACCGGACCAACCTTGATTGAAGTGGAGATCGACTGATGACGAACACGAATGTCGCCCCGCTGGACGCGGCGCAGAACATCTCGATGCTGATCAACGGCGAGCGAGTGCAAGCTGCCAGTGGCGCCGTCTTCGAGCGGCGTAACCCGCTCGACGGCACCGTGGCCACGCGTGCACCCGCCGCCACGGTGGACGACGCGCGCCGCGCCGTCGATGCCGCTGCAGCCGCAATCCCGGCCTGGGCGGCGATGGGCCCGACCGAGCGCCGTGCGTTGCTGATGCGTGCTGCACAAGCGCTTGAAGCCAAGGGCGAGGCATTTGCCGCAGCGATGGCTGCCGAAACAGGCGCCTCCGCACTGTGGGCCGGATTCAACGTGCATCTGGCCGCGAGCGGCTTGCAGGAAGCCGCCGCCATGGTCACGCAGATTGCGGGCGAGATCATTCCGTCCGACGTGCCCGGCAGCCTCGCCATGGGCGTGCGCCAACCGGCAGGCGTCGTGCTGGGCATCGCGCCGTGGAATGCGCCGGTCATCCTCGCCGTGCGCGCGATTGCGTTGCCGCTGGCGTGCGGTAACACCGTCGTGCTCAAGGGCTCGGAAGTTTCGCCCGCCACGCACGGGCTCATCATTGAAGCCTTGCAAGAGGCGGGCTTGCCAAACGGCGTCGTCAATTTTGTGACGAATGCTCCGGCCGATGCGGGCGCGGTGGTGGAAGCGATGATCGCGCACCCGGCCGTGCGGCGCGTCAACTTTACTGGCTCCACGCGCGTGGGTCGGATCATCGCGCAGACCTGCGTGACGTATCTGAAACCTGTGGTGCTGGAGTTGGGCGGCAAGGCGCCGCTGCTGGTGCTGTCGGATGCGGATATCGATGCCGCGGTCGATGGTGCGGCGTTTGGCGCATTCGCCAATTCTGGCCAGATCTGTATGTCCACCGAGCGCATCATCGTGGACGAGTCCATCGCCGATGCGTTCGTTGCCAAGCTGGCGGCCAAGGCTGCAGCGCTGCCGCTGGGCGATCCGCGCAAAGGGCCGGCGGTGCTGGGCTCGGTGGTCGACATGAGCACTGTCGATCGCTGCAATCACCTCATCGACGACGCCCTCGCCAAAGGCGCGAAACTGCTGTGCGGCGGCAAGGCCACCAGCACGTTGATGCCCGCCACGCTGCTCGACCACGTCACGCCCGACATGCTGATCTATGCGGAAGAATCGTTCGGCCCCGTCAAGGGCATCGTGCGCGTAAGCGGCGACGATGCCGCCGTTGCCTGTGCGAATGACAACGCATATGGTCTGTCGTCCGCCGTGTTCAGCCGCGATGTAGCACGCGCGATGAACGTCGCTCGCCGCATCGAATCTGGCATCTGCCACATCAATGGACCGACCGTCCACGATGAGGCGCAGATGCCGTTTGGTGGCGTCAAGGCAAGCGGCTTCGGGCGCTTCGGCGGCCGCGCTGGCGTGGCGGAGTTCACCGAGCTGCGTTGGATGACGGTGCAGACCACGCCGCGCCATTACCCGTTCTGAGCTGAGATGCCGATGAAGATCGCAATTCTGGGGGCGGGCGCGATGGGCTCGTTGTTTGGCGGGCTGCTGGCCGAAGCTGATCAACACGTCACGCTGCTCGACATCAACGATGCGCATCTGCACGCGATTGCCGCACACGGTTTGCGGCTGGAAACCGCCACCGGCGACCGGCACGTCCGCAATCTGCAGGCCCTGCGTCCCGGCGATGCGACAGACGTGCCGGATTTGCTGATCGTCTTCACCAAGGCGATGCACACACGGGCCGCATTGGCGAGCGTGCGTCATCTCATCGGCGCATCGACGCATGTCCTGACGCTGCAGAACGGGCTCGGCAATGTAGAGGCGCTGGCGTCGGTCGTGCCGGGGGAGCGGATCTTCGTTGGCGTGACGACGTGGCCGGCTGACCTTGCCGGGCCGGGCCACGTGCGCTCCCACGGCGCGGGCGCGATCCGGCTGATGACCGCAGACGGCGCGCCGCATCCGATGCTGGCCCGCGTGGTCGATGCGCTCTGCGCCGCCGGGCTGAACTGCCAGGCCGATGCCAACGTGTGGGGCGCGGTGTGGGAGAAAGTCGCCTTCAACGCCGCGCTGAATCCGCTGTGCACCGTGCTGAATCGGCCCGTCGACGCGCTGGGCGCGATAGAAGACGGCCCAGCCTTGGCGTTGACCATTGTGGGCGAAGTGCTGACCGTGGCCCGTGCCAGCGGCGTTACGGTTGACGCCGCCAAGGTGAACGACAACGTGCGGCACGCCATCGTTGCGCATCGCGGGCACAAGCCGTCGATGCTGCAGGACGTGCTGGCCGGGCGGCCGACCGAGATCGAATCCATCAACGGCGCCGTTGTGGCGACAGCCCGCCGGCATGGCGTGCCTGTGCCGCACACAGAGACGTTGATGCAGCTTGTGCGGTTGGTGCAGGTGCAGGCGCAGGCCGCACACCAGCAGGAGCATTAGCGGGCCGAGCGACCCAAGCTTTCATTCGATGGCGCGCAGACGCCACATCAACGGAGACAACCACATGATGAGCAGTTCCAGATTGGTGAGCGCGGCGGTGGTATTGCATTGCGCTTTCGCATGTTTGGCATCCCAGCGGAGGCCGGCATGAGTCAGAACTCCACCACGGTCGATATCGGTACGGTCCTTGATGACGGGCCGTTTTCCCTTGCACAGAAGTTGGCGGTGCTGCTTGCGGCCTTCGCTATCGTCATGGACGGCTTCGACGGCCAGTTGATCGGCTTCGCCATCCCCGTACTCATCAAGGAGTGGGGCATCACGCGCAATGCGTTCGCCCCAGCGGTGGCGGCCGGCCTGATCGGCATGGGGCTGGGCAGCGCGTTGGCGGGCCTGTTTGCCGATCGCTTTGGGCGACGCTGGGCGTTGATCGGCAGCGTGTTCGTGTTTGGCATAGCGACGTGCTCGATCGGTTTCGCACCCAATGTGGCGACGATTGCCGCGCTGCGATTTATCGCAGGCCTGGGCATTGGCGGCGCGCTCCCAAGCTCCACGACGATGACGGCGGAGTTCACGCCTGCGCGTCGTCGCACGCTGGCCGTGACGGCCACGATCGTATGCGTGCCGCTGGGCGGGATGCTGGCGGGCTTGTTTGCCGGCCACGTGCTGCCACTTTATGGCTGGCGCGGGCTGTTCTGGATTGGCGGTGCGCTACCGCTCGTGCTCGGATTTGTGCTGGTGGTCGCGCTGCCTGAATCGCCGCGCTTCCTGGCGCGTCGCCAATCGCACTGGCCGCAACTGGCGCATCTGCTGTCGAAGATGGGGCGCGATGTACCCGCCAATACGGCGTTTGCCGATGTGGCGGGTCAGAAGGTCATTCAGCACGCCAGTTTCCGCTCGCTTTTCGCGCCGGGGCAGGCACGCGACACGGTGGCGCTGTGGGCGGCCTTCTTCATGTGTCTGCTCGCCGTGTACGCAGCGTTCAGCTGGCTGCCGACGATGCTGGCTTCAGAAGGTTTGAGCGTGAGCGTGGCGGGCTCGGGACTGACGGCGTACAACCTGGGCGGGGTGATCGGCGCGTTGGTCTGCGCGGTGACGATCGCACGGTGGGGATCGCGTTGGCCAATGGCGCTGTGTTGCGTGGGCGCGGCCGTGAGCGCCTTTGCGTTGCAGGGTGTCGATGCAAAGCTCAACACGAACTTGCTGATCGTCGGCCTGGGGCTGCATGGGCTGTTCGTCAATGCTGTGCAATCGACGATGTATGCGCTGTGCGCCTACGTTTATCCGACGGCCGTGCGCGCGACAGGCACGGCATCGGCGGTGGCATTTGGGCGGCTGGGCGCAATTCTCAGCGCGTTTGCCGGCGCAATCGTCATCACCGCTGGCGGCTCCGTGGCCTATCTGGCCATGCTCGGAATCGTGATGTTGGTGGTGTTGGCCGCGCTGCTCGCCATGCGCGAGCAGATTCCGCGTCTAACGGAGCGTGCCCGAGCATCCATGGCAGCTGCGCCGGTTTCGCACGGCAGCCCGGTCAAACCGTAGCTGCCGCGCTGGGCGCAGTGCTACATCAGAATGATGTCGTACTGCTCCTGGCTGGCCGCCGACGATTCCACCTGCAGCGAAATCGGCTTGCCGATGAAGTCGCCCAGCATCGCAAGGTGCTGGCTTTCTTCTTCCAAGAACAGGTCGATGACCGACTGCGAAGCAAGGATGCGGAATTCGCGCGGATTGAACTGCCGCGACTCACGCATGATCTCGCGCAGGATGTCGTAGCACACGGTGCGCGGCGTCTTCACCTGACCCTTGCCCTGGCACACCGGGCACTGCTCGCACAGCACATGCGCGAGCGACTCCCGCGTGCGCTTGCGCGTCATCTCCACCAGCCCAAGCTGCGAGAAACTGTTGACGGTGATGCGGGTGCGGTCGCGCGACAGCGCCTTGCGCAGTTCCGCCAGCACCGCGTCGCGATGCTCGGCCGACTCCATGTCGATGAAGTCGATGATGATGATGCCGCCCAGGTTGCGCAGCCGAAGTTGCCGCGCGATGGTGTGCGCTGCTTCCAGGTTCGTCTTGAAGATCGTGTCGTCGAAGTTGCGCGCGCCCACGTAACCGCCGGTATTGACGTCGATGGTCGTCATCGCCTCGGTCTGGTCGATCATCAGGTAGCCACCCGATTTCAGGTCGACCCGGCGCGACAGCGCGCGCTCAACCTCCGCCTCGATGTTGTACAGGTCGAAGATCGGCCGTTCGCCGGTGTAATGCGTCAGGCGCTCGACCACGGCCGGCGTGTATTCCTGCGCAAACTCGACGAGCTTCTGGTGGTTCTCGCGCGAATCGACCTGGATGCTGCGGGTTTCGTCCGTCACGAAATCGCGCAGCACGCGCTGGGCGAGGTTCAGGTCCTGATACAGGATCGACGGCGCGGGCAGGGTGGTCGCGTTGTGACGGATGGTCGCCCAGATCTTGCGCAGGTAAGCGACGTCGTTGGCCAGTTCTTCGTCGGTCGACTCTTCGGCGATGGTGCGCACGATGAAGCCACCGCGTTCCTCAGCAGGCACCATGGCAGTCACGCGCGCACGCAGCGCCTCACGCTCGGCCTCGTTGCCGATCTTCTGCGAGATCCCGATGTGCGGGTCTTGCGGCAGATACACCAGCGTGCGGCCGGCAATGCTGACTTGCGTGGACAGCCGAGCGCCCTTGGTGCCGATCGGATCCTTGATGACCTGCACCATCAGCGCCTGGCCTTCGAAGAGCGTCTTCTCGATGGCGACCTGCGGGGTGGGCGGCGCGTCCTTGGCGTCGCGCGGGTGCCAGATGTCGGCAACGTGCAAGAACGCGGCGCGCTCCAGCCCGATATCGATAAAGGCCGATTGCATGCCGGGCAGCACGCGCACCACCTTGCCAAGGTAAATGTTGCCGACCAGGCCGCGCGTCAGCGTACGCTCGATGTGCAGCTCTTGAACGGCGGCTTGCTGGACGATGGCCACGCGCGTTTCTTGCGGCGTGATATTGACGAGGATGTCTTCGGACATGGAGAGGTACCAGGAGAGCGGGTTTCAGCACCCGCCTCCAGGCTTGATCGTATGCGCCCGAAGCGTGTCTTGAAACCGGCCCTCGCACGCTGTCCGGTGCGTGCTTCAGCGGCCGGTCAGGGGCGAGTTACAGCGTGATGCCCGCCTGTGCGAGCAGTGCTGCGGTCTCGAACAAGGGTAGACCCATGATACCCGAATAGCTTCCCGAGATATGGGCCACAAAGGCGGCTGCGCGGCCCTGGATGCCGTACGCGCCGGCCTTGCCGAAGGGCTCGCCGCTGCCGATGTAGCGGGCGATGTCGTTGTCTGTCAGCACCGCAAAGCGCACGTCGGAAATGGACAGCGCGTGCATCGGCGTGCCGCTGGTGGTGACGACCGTTACGGCGGTCAGCACACGGTGCTTGCGGCCGGACATCGCGCGCAGCATGCGGTGGGCATCGGCTGCGTCGGTCGGTTTCCCGAGGATCTCGCCGCCCAGGCATACCGTGGTGTCCGACGTGAGGATCGGCAGGGCGGCCAGGTTGCGCGCGATGCGGCGGCGCACCGCGGCCTGTGCCTTCAATGCGCAGACACGTTGGACGTAGTCGTCGGGCGTCTCGCCGGGGAGCACGGCTTCCAGCGCTTCGGCATCTTCATCGTCGTTGGCCAGCAGCAGCTCGAAACGCGCGCCGATCTGGCGCAATAGTTCCTGCCGGCGCGGGCTCTGCGAGGCGAGATAGAGGTGTGGCGCGCCGGGTGCATCCATGGTCATACGCGGTGGTATGGGTGGTTTTGCGTGATGCTCCACGCGCGGTAGAGCTGTTCGGCCAGCAGCACGCGCACCATGCCGTGCGGCAGCGTCAGGCTCGATAGGCGGATCAGCATACGAGCCTTGGCCTTGAGCGCCGGGTCCAGCCCATCCGCGCCGCCGATCACGAAGGCGATGTCGCCGCCTTCCTGTTGCCATCCGGCGAGGGATTCTGCGAGTGCGACTGTGGTGAGGTCTTTGCCGCGCTCATCCAGCGCGATCATGCGACAGCCCTTGGGCAGCGCGGCTTCAATGCGCGCTGCTTCAAGCTGCATGACGGTGGCGGCCGTGCGGCTGCCGGAGCGCTGCTCAGGCTTGATTTCGCGCAGTTCGATGCGCAGTTCGGGCGGCATGCGCTTGGCATATTCAGAGAAGCCGTCCTCGATCCAGGACGGCATCTTGTGCCCCACGGCAACGATCAGCAACTGCATGGCGAGACTGCGCGCTCGACGTTACGCTGCGCGCTTCTTGGCCGGAGCGCGCTTGGCTGCCGTCTTGGTTGCCGTTTTTGCGGCGGTCTTGGTGGCGGTCTTGCCAGCACCGGTTGCCCGCTTGGTGGCCGGCTTCTTGGCGGCGGTTTTGGCGGGCGCCTTCTTGGCCGGTGCGGCGGCCTTGGTCGGGCGTTCGCCTGCCAGCTTCGGCTTGGTGGTGCGGCGCTTGGCCGGCGTGACCTCTTCGGCCTCGTCTTCCTCGTCGTCGTAACCTTCGCTGGCCTTGGGCAGGCCGCGCTTGCCGGTGCCGCCCAGTTCGATGCGCATCGGCTTGTCGCCCCAAATTTCTTCGAGGTTGTAGTACTGGCGCAGCTGCGGCTGCATGATGTGGACCACGGCGTCGCCGCAGTCGACCAGCACCCATTCGCCCACGTCTTCGCCTTCCACGGCGATGACGTGGCCGCCGGCTTCCTTGACGGCGTCACGCACCGATGCGGCCAGCGCCTTGGTCTGGCGATTGGACGTGCCGCTGGCGATGACCGTGCGATCGAACAGTTCGGTCAGGTGGGTCGTATTGAAGACCTTGATGTCTTGCGCCTTGACGTCTTCGAGCGCGTCGACGATCACGCGTTGTAGTTTGCGAATATCCATACTGAGTGAGAAGAACGTTTAAAGGGCGAGAAAAAGGTCAGAAAAAACGCGTGAATGTGGTCAATCACGCGGTCAAGCACTGACCGTGCCATTGGCACGGCGGTACAGCGAATGCGATTGGATCAGGTCGGCCACCCCGGCGGGCAGGTCGGTGTCGCAGCGCGCGCCGGTGGCAAGCTGCCGGCGCAGGCGGGTGGATGACAGGTCGACAGCCAGGGTCTGGTCGATCCACATATGGCCTGCGGGTGCGCATTGTATCAATGCCGTGTCGGCCCGGCGCACATCGAGTTCGCCCTGCACCGGCGCATGTAGCGCCTGAAGGTCGAAACCGGGGCGTGTGGCGACGCACAAGTGAACGTATTCGAACAGGTCCTGCCAGCCGTGCCAGGTGTCCAGGCCGACGAGCTGGTCGGCGCCCATGAGCCATGCCATGGAGGTATCCGGGCCGTAAACACCGCGCAATTCACGTACGGTGTCGATGGTGTAGCTGGGCCCGTGGCGGTCGACTTCCATGCTGCTCACGTGGACGCGCGCGCGGCCACTGCGTACCGCTTTGGCGGCCAGTTCGGTCATGGCAAAGCGCAGCGGTGCGGGTGTGATGTCAGCGGCCTTCTGCCAAGACACGCCGGTCGGAATCCACAGCAGCTCATCCAGGTCGAGGCGGGCAATGCACAGCTCAGCCAGGGCGATGTGGCCGACGTGCGGCGGATCGAACGTGCCGCCCAGCAAGCCAAGCCGGTAGGGGCGATCGAGATCGGGGCGCACGAATGAGGGCAGCGTCATACCCAATCGCGCGCCGGCAGGAAATCGGTGTACAGCGCGGCCTCCGGCGAACCCGGTTCCGGCTGCCAGTCGTAACGCCAATTGGCCACCGGCGGCATCGACATCAGGATCGATTCCGCGCGGCCGCCGCTTTGCAGGCCAAACAGTGTGCCGCGGTCGAATACCAGGTTGAACTCGACGTAGCGGCCACGGCGATAGGCCTGGAATGCGCGCTCGCGCTCACCGTAGGGGGTGGCGTGGCGTTGCTCGGCGATGGGCAGCCAGGCCGGCAGGAAGGCGTCACCCACCGAGCGCATCATCTCGAAGCTGCGCTCGAAGCCCAGCTCGGCAAAGTCGTCGAAGAAGATGCCGCCGACGCCGCGCGCTTCCTTTCGGTGTTTCAGATAGAAATAGTCGTCGCACCATTGCTTGAAGCGGGGGTACAGCTCATCGCCGTAGGGGGCCAGGGCGCCCTGGCAGGTACGGTGGAAGTGAGAGGCGTCTTCGGCGAAGCCGTAGTAAGGCGTGAGATCCATGCCGCCGCCGAACCACCAGACGGGCTCGGCATCGGGGCGCACGGCGACGAAGCAGCGCACATTCATATGCACCGTCGGCACGTACGGGTTGCGCGGATGGAAGACCAGCGACACGCCCATCGCCTCGAACCCGCGCCCGGCCAATTCGGGCCGGTTGGCGGTCGCGGAGGGGGGCAGGGTGTCGCCCATCACGTGCGAAAAACCGACGCCGCCGCGCTCAAGTATTGCGCCGTCTTCGAGGATGCGGGTGCGGCCGCTGCCGCGCAGGCGCTCGGTGGGCGGTTTTTCCCACGCGTCGGTGCTGAATGTGCCGCCGTCCAGCGCGCTGGCGGCAGTGGTGATGCGGTCCTGCAGGTCCAGCAGGTAGGCGCGGACGGCTTGGGTATCCATGCGATCAGGAGGAGGCCGCTCGTAGGGGCGAGTCGGGCCGAGTCATACGGGTGTCACCATTGTAGCGGGCGGGCCGCGCGGGCAAGTTGGGGATCACCCGGGGTGACGGATGCCGCGCCTGCCCCATCGTGGGGCATTGGCGCGGCGGGCTGTCGCTCAATGGCGGATGGCGCGATGTCCGATATCGGTCCGGTACTGGGCGCCGTCAAAGTGGATCTGCTCGATGGCGTTGTACGCCGCACGCTGCGCCGCCTTGACGGTATCGGCAAGGCCGACCACGCACAGCACCCGGCCGCCGTTGGTGGTCAGCACGCCGTCCTTGAGCGTGGTGCCGGCGTGGAACGTGACGCTGTCTTCGGTTTCCTTCGGGATGCCGGTGATGACGTCGCCCTTGCGCGGCGTGTCCGGATAGTTGTGGGCGGCCATCACCACGCCCAGCGCGGTGCGGCGGTCCCAGTCCAGCTCCATGCCGTCGAGCTTGCCGTCGATGGCGCGGTCGAGCACGTCGTACAGGTCCGTCTTCATGCGCGCCATGATGGGCTGCGTTTCCGGGTCGCCCATGCGGCAGTTGAATTCGAGCGTCTTGGGGTTGCCCTCTGCATCGATCATCAGGCCGGCATACAGGAAGCCGGTGTACGGGATACCGTCCTTCTCCATGCCGCGGATGGTCGGCAGGATGATCTCGCGCAGCGCCCGGGCGTGCAGCGTCGGCGTAACGACTGGCGCAGGCGAGTAGGCGCCCATGCCGCCCGTGTTGGGGCCGGCGTCGCCGTCGAGCAGGCGCTTGTGGTCTTGGCTGGTGGCCAGTGCCACGACGTTCTTGCCGTCGCACACGACGATGAAGCTCGCTTCTTCGCCGGCCAGGAATTCTTCGATCACCACGCGCGCCCCAGCGTCGCCCAGGCGGTTGTCGGCCAGCATCATGTCGATGGCGCTGTGCGCTTCTTCGGCCGTCATCGCCACGACCACGCCCTTGCCGGCGGCCAGACCATCGGCCTTGATGACGATCGGGGCGCCTTCCTGGTCAACGTACGCATGTGCCTGCGCAGCATCGCCGAAGGTCTGGTACTTGGCGGTCGGAATGCCGTGGCGGTGCATGAACGCCTTGGCGAAATCCTTCGACGATTCGAGCTGTGCGGCGGCCTTGGTCGGCCCGAAGATGCGCAGGCCCTTGGCGCGGAACAGGTCGACGATGCCGGCGGCCAGCGGTGCCTCTGGCCCCACCACCGTGAAGTGGATGCCTTCGCGCTCAGCAAAGGCGGCCAGCACTTCCGGATCCGTGATCGGGAGGTTCTGCAGGCGCTTGTCGAGCGCCGTGCCGCCGTTGCCGGGGGCTACGTATACCACCTGCACCTTGGGCGAGCGTGCCAGCTTCCATGCCAGGGCGTGCTCTCGACCGCCCGAACCGACCACCATCACTTTCATGCTGTACCTACCTGAAATTGCAAAATCCGATTCGAAATCTGGAAAACAAAAACGGCGATCGTGAGGTCGATCGCCGTTATGCGCGTGTCCGGGGCTTACTCCCCGATGACCGCGTTGGTGAAGACTTCCTGCACGTCGTCCAGGTTTTCCAGGACGTCGAGCAGCTTCTGCATCTTGACCGCGTCTTCGCCGGTGAACTCGACTTCAGTCTGCGGCTTCATGATGACTTCGGCCAGTTCCGCCTTGAAGCCGGCGGCTTCCAGCGCGGTCTTGACCTTGGCGAAATCGTGGGGCGGGCAGATGACTTCGAGCGAGCCGTCTTCATGCGTGACGACATCGTCGGCGCCGGCTTCCAGCGCGGCGTCCATCAGCTTGTCTTCCGGCGTGCCGGGGGCAAAGATGAACTGGCCGATGTGGTCGAACAGGAACGCGACGGAGCCCGATGTGCCCATGTTGCCGCCGTACTTGTCGAAGCCGTGCCGGACTTCAGCCACGGTGCGCGTGCGGTTGTCGGTCAGGCAGTCGACGATTATGGCTGCGCCGTTGATGCCGTAGCCTTCGTAGCGGATTTCTTCGTAGTTCGCGCCTTCCAGGCCGCCCACACCGCGCTGGATGGCGCGGTTGATGTTGTCCTTGGGCATGTTCGCGTCGGTGGCCTTGTCCATGGCCAGGCGCAGGCGCGGGTTGGAGTCGGCATCGCCGCCGCCCAGGCGGGCCGCCACGGTGATTTCCTTGATCAGGCGCGTCCAAACTTTGCCGCGCTTGGCGTCGGCAGCGGCTTTCTTATGCTTGATGTTGGCCCATTTGGAATGACCGGCCATGAAACTCTCCGAGCGGAATGCAGTGGAATCTGGCGCCCAGATGGCGGTTTGACGCCACCTGCACGCTCTATAATCGGTCGCGGATTTTAGCATGCTGCACACGCCCGCCGCCCCGTCCATCCGGTCGACTTGCTGGTGTGTCATCCCCCCAGATTGATCCTTGTCCAAACGCCATGACCGATCCCATCCTGATTGCCAAGAACGCCAAAGCGGAGTTGGTGCTGTTGCCCCAGCTCGCCAACCGGCATGGCTTGATCACCGGCGCCACTGGCACCGGCAAGACCGTCACCCTGCAAACGATCGCCCAGGGCTTGTCGAAGATTGGTGTGCCAGTCTTTCTGGCCGACGTAAAAGGTGATCTGACCGGCATTTCGCAAGCCGGCCAGTCGAACGACAAGCTCAAGGCCCGCCTGCAGGAGCGCGGCCTGGAAGAGCCGCAATGGGCTGGTTGCCCCGTCACGTTGTGGGATGTGTATGGCGAACGCGGCCACCCCGTGCGCGCCACCGTGTCCGACATGGGCCCGCTGATGCTCTCGCGCATGCTTGAGTTGAATGACATCCAGACCGGCGTACTGAACCTCGTCTTCAAGATTGCGGACGACTCGGGCCTCGCGCTGCTCGACATGAAAGATCTGCGCGCGATGCTCCAGCACGTTGGCGAGCATTCGTCGGACTACACGAACAAGTATGGGAACATCTCGTCGGCCAGCATCGGGGCCATACAGCGCAACCTGATCGCCCTGGAAGAGCAGGGCGCCGACCAGTTCTTCGGCGAGCCGATGCTCGACATCAACGACCTGATGCAGACCGTGCGCGGCCAGGGCGTGATCAACATCCTGGCGGCCGACAAGCTGCTCAATGCGCCCAAGTTGTACGCGACGTTCCTGCTGTGGATGCTCTCCGAGCTGTTCGAGCATCTGCCCGAGGTGGGCGACGTGGACAAGCCCAAGCTCGCTTTCTTCTTTGACGAGGCGCACCTGCTGTTCAACGATGCGCCACCGTCGCTGCTGCAGAAGGTGGAACAGGTGGTGCGGCTGATCCGCTCCAAGGGCGTGGGCGTTTACTTTGTGACGCAGAACCCTGCCGACGTGCCGGACACGGTGCTCGGCCAGCTCGGCAACCGCGTGCAGCACGCGTTGCGCGCCTTCACCCCGCGCGACCAGAAGGCCGTGAAGGCGGCCGCGACAACGATGCGCGCGAACCAGGAGTTCAGCATCGAAGAAGCCATCGGCGAACTTGCCGTGGGCGAGGCGCTGATTTCCATGCTTGACGAGGGCGGTCGCCCGGAGATCACGCAGCGTGCGTTTGTCGTCCCGCCCGCGTCGCGCATCGGCCCGATCTCGGATGACGAGCGCCGCGAGCTGATGAGCAATTCGCTGGTGGCCGGCCGCTACGACACGGCAATCGACCGCGAATCGGCGTACGAAATCCTGAGTGGTCGCGTGGCGAAGGGCGGGGCGGCATCGGTGCCGACTCCGGGTTCCATCGGCACGGACTTCGGGGCATCGACGGGCTCAGTGCCCACGCCTGCACCTGCGCCGGCGCAACAGGAGAGCAGCGGCGGTTGGCTGGGCGATGTCGGCTCGATCCTCACGAAGGGCACGGGCCGCAGCGGCCGTGGCGATTCGATTGTCGAAACGTTGGCCAAGTCGACGATGCGCACCATCGGTTCCACCGTCGGGCGCGAAATCGTGCGCGGCGTGCTGGGCAGCATTCTGGGCGGGTCGAAGAAACGCTGAGCGCCTGACGTACCAAAGACAACAGCCGGCATTGCCGGCTGTTTTTGTTTGCGCTGGGAATGCGCGATCAGTTTTTCGTGCCGAACAGGCGGTCGCCCGCGTCGCCCAGGCCCGGGATGATGTAGGCGTTTTCATCCAGGTGCGAATCGAGCGATGCGACGAACAGCTTCACGCCCGGATGCGCCTGCTGGAAAACCTCCACACCTTCGGGCGCCGCCACGAGCGCCAGGAAGAGGATGTTCTCGTCTGGCACACCGCGCTTCTTCATCACGTCGACCGCGTGGACGGCCGAGTAACCGGTGGCGACCATCGGATCGCACAGGATGAAGGTGCGGTCTTCCAAATCCGGCAGCCGCACGAGGTATTCCACCGGGCGGTGTTGGTCATCGCGGTACACGCCGATGTGGCCGATACGCGCCGACGGAATCAGCTCCACCAGTCCGTCGCTCATGCCCACGCCCGCGCGCAGCACCGGCACCACGGCCAGCTTGCGGCCGGCGATGACGGGCGCTTCCATCGGGCCCATCGGCGTGTCGATGTGGCGGCTGGTCAGCGGCAGGTTGCGCGTGATCTCGTAGCCCATCAGCAGCGTGATCTCACGCAGCAGCTCGCGGAACGTGCGCGTGGACGTGTCCTTGTCGCGCATGTGCGTGAGCTTGTGCTGAATCAGCGGGTGATTGAGGATGAACAGGTTCGGAAAGCGCGGATCTTGTTTCATGGCGGCAAGGGATTCTCAGATGGGGCGCATTGTACCGGCGCGCCCCGTGTCGATTTTGGAAGCGCTCAGCGGCGGCCGCGCATCAGGAGCACATACACCACGGCGGAGATCGCGAGGCCCACGAACCACGCATACGTGTACAGCGCTTCGAACACGCCTGGCACGCTGGCGACGAACCCGGCCTGCTTGAAGAAGCCCGGTAGATTGGGCAGCACGCCGATGATGAGCGCGACGATGGCGCGGCCGTTCCAGCCGTTGCCGTAACCGTACGGGCCGTCTACGCGGAACAGTTCACCGGTCTTGAGCACCGTGCGGCGCACCAGGAAGTAATCGACCATCATGATGCCGGCCACCGGGCCCAGCAGCGCGCCGTAACCAACCAGCCACGTGAAGATGTAGCCCTTGGTGGTTTCCAGGATCTTCCACGGCATCATCGCCAGGCCGATGCCCGCCGTGATGTAGCCGCCGATACGGAACGAGATGCGGTGCGGTGCCAGGTTCGAGAAGTCATACGCCGGCGAGACCACGTTGGCGGCGATGTTCGTCATCAGCGTGGCGGTGATCAGCGCCAGCAAGGCCACGATGACCGACGGGCCGGTCATCTTGCCGGCCAGCGTGACCGGATCCCAGATGGCCTGGCCGTAGATGACCACCGTCGACGACGTGACCAGCACGGCCACCAACGCCAGCAGCCCCATCGGCAGCGGCAGGCCGATCGCCTGCCCGACGAGCTGATCGCGCTGGCTGCGCGCGAAGCGGGTGAAGTCGGGAATGTTCAGGGCGAGCGTGGCCCAGTAGCCGACCATGGCGGTGAGCGACGGCCAGAAGAAGCCCCAGAACTCGCCGGCGCGCTTGCCGCCCGCCGAGAAAGCCGACGGCGCCGACAGCATCGGTCCAAAACCGCCCGCATTGATATACGCCCACCAGACCAGGCCCAGCGCGGCCAGGATCAGCAGCGGGGTGGCCAGCGCCTGGAAGCGCTTGATCGATTCCAGCCCCTTGGTGATCAGCCAGATGTGCAGCGCCCAGAACAGCAGGAAGCAGAAGCCCTGGCCCGGGTTGATGCCCAGCCCCGGAATGTTGCTGCCCACCAGCATGTTGTCGGTGACGACGTTGAGGATCGTGTAGATCGCCTGACTGCCCAGCCACGTCTGGATGCCGAACCAGCCGCACGCCACGATGGCCCGCAGAATGGCCGGCAACTGCGCGCCGCGCACGCCGAACGAGGCCCGCACCAGCACGGGGAAGGGAATGCCGTACTTGGTACCCGCGTGGCCCACCAGCACCATCGGCACCAGCACGATCAGGTTGCCGAGGAACACCGTCAGCACCGCCTGCCACCAGTTCATGCCCTCGCTCATCAGCCCCGAAGCCAGCATGTAGGCCGGCACCGACACCACCATCGATACCCACAGCGCGGCGTAATTGGTCGCCGTCCAGGTGCGGGCTGCGGGCGGCGTGGGGTTGAGGTCTTCGTTCCAGAGAGTCGGGTCGGGTGCCCCGGCGGCATCCGCGGAGAAGGCGGAAGAGGTGGTTTGGCTCATGTCGATGTGGGATCCGTTGTCGTTGTAGATATTCGGAATGCAGGCGCGATTGTACGGCGCTCCCCGGCGTGCTCAAGCGAAAGCTGTGCCAAGTGCAGCGCACCCCGCGCCGGAACGTTTTGTTGAATTCCAATACAATCGACGACGCTCTCCAACACCGCCCGCGGTTCTTCCGCGTTCCGCTGTGAACACCGCGTCTTCTGCGTCCACCACTCCCGCAAGAACCACCGACACCGGCGGGCTGCTGCTTGCCTCCGCGGGCGCCGTGCTGTTTTCCGCCAAGGCCATCGTCGCCAAGCTGATGTATCGCTACCAGGTGGACGCCGTCATGGTCATCACCCTGCGCATGCTGCTGGCCGCGCCGCTGTTCATGGCGATGGGGTGGTGGCAGTCGCGCCGTGCGGAGCCTCTGACCGTGCCCGACCGCTGGCGCATCGTCGGCTTGGGGCTGATCGGCTATTACCTCTCCAGCTTTCTCGACTTCCTCGGCCTGCAGTACATCACGGCCGGGCTGGAGCGGCTGATCCTCTTTCTGACGCCGTCATTCGTGCTGCTGATCACGTCGACGGTATTCAAGCGGCGCATTACCGGCTTGCAGTGGGTGTCGCTGGCGCTGGCCTATGCCGGCATCGTGCTGGTGTTCGCGCACGACCTGAACCTGGGCGGCAACAACGTCTGGCTGGGCGGCGGGTTGGTGCTTGCCAGCGCCGTCAGCTACGGTATCTATCTGCTGGCCAGCGGTGAGCTGGTCAAGCGCGTGGGTTCGATGCGGCTCGTCGCCTATGCGATGTGCGTGTCGACTGCGGCCTGTATCGTCCAGTTTCTCGTGTTGCGGCCGATGTCGGCGCTGGTGTTGCCCTGGCAGGTGTATGGGCTGTCGGCCATCAACTCGGTGTTCTGTACGGTGGCGCCGGTCACGATGACGATGATGGCGGTGGCGCGCGTGGGTGCGCCGGTGGCGTCGCAGGCGGGCATGATCGGGCCGGTGTCGACGCTGCTGCTGGGCTGGTGGCTGCTGGGCGAGCCGATCACGATTTGGCAGATTGCCGGCAGTGCGCTGGTGCTTGCCGGTATGGCGCTGCTGTCACGCCGTCGCGGCTGACGGGCGGCCGATCGAAATAATCCAAATAACAATCACAAGGAGTCAGACAGATGGACTTGGGCCTGAAAGGCAAGCGTGCGCTGGTGTGCGGCGCAAGCAAGGGATTGGGCTTTGCGTGCGCCGACGCGCTGGCTGCCGAAGGCGTGGACGTGGTGATCGTCGCGCGCGGTGCCGAAGCGTTGTCGGCAGCCGCAGAGCGCATCCGCGCGGCGCACGGCGTGCGCGTGGAAGCCGTGGCGACCGACATCACCACGCCGGAAGGCCGCGCCGAAGCGCTGCTCGCGTGCGAGCGCCTGGGCGGCTCGCCCGACATCCTCATCAACAACGCAGGCGGCCCGCCGCCGGGCAACTTCCGCGATTGGGACCGCGACGCATGGAATGCCGCGCTCAACGCCAACATGCTCACGCCCATCGACCTCATCAAAGCCACCGTCGACAAGATGATCGAGCGCCGCTGGGGCCGCATCGTCAATATCACCAGCGGTGCGGTCAAGGCGCCGATCGACGTGCTGGGTTTGTCCAATGGCGCGCGCTCCGGCCTGACCGGCTTCGTGGCCGGCCTGGCGCGTGAAGTCGCCAAGCACGGCGTGACCATCAACAATCTGCTGCCGGGCCAGTTCGAGACCGATCGCCTGACCAAGACGCTGGAAGCGGGCGCCAAGGCTGCCGGCATCAGCGCAGAAGAGAATTTCGACCGCAAGCGCCAGGGCAATCCGGCTCGACGCTTCGGTCAACCGGCCGAGTTTGGCGCCGTGTGTGCCTTCCTGTGCAGCCAGCACGCCGGCTACCTGAACGCCCAAAACATCCTGCTGGATGGCGGCAGCTTCCCTGGCACCTTTTAAGCCAATCGACATGACCACCCTTACGCCAATTACGCCCGAAAGCGCAGTTCGCAAACGCCGCGTCGCCCTGATCGCACACGACCACAAGAAAGACGACATGGTCGCTTTCGCACAAACGCACCAGGCCTTCCTGTCGCAATGCGACCTGCTGGCGACCGGCACCACCGGCGGCCGGCTCGAGAAGGAAGTCGGCCTGACCGTGCAGCGCATGCTGTCCGGCCCGTGGGGCGGCGACTTGCAGATTGGCGCGCAGTTGGCCGAAGGCCGTGTCGACGCCGTCATCTTCCTGCGCGACCCGATGACGCCGCAGCCGCACGAACCCGACATCAACGCGCTGGTCCGTGCCTGCGACGTCCACAACATTCCCTGCGCCACCAACCTCGCAACGGCAGACCTGGTGATGTCGGCCCTGCAACGGGTGGCGCCCGATCCGAAGGAGATCCACGCATGACACAAGCGAAAGCCATCCGCATCTTCGAGACCGGCGGTCCGGAAGTGATGCAGTACGTCGATGTCGACGTGCCCGCGCCCGGCCCCGGCGAGGTGACGGTCAAGCAGCACGCCATCGGTCTCAATTACATCGACGTGTATTTCCGCACGGGGTTGTATCCACAGCCGCTGCCGGGCGGCATCGGCATGGAAGCGTCGGGTGTGGTGGAAGCGGTGGGCGAGGCGGTGACGCACGTTAAGCCCGGCGACCGCGTGGCCTATGCCGGCCGCCCCACCGGCGCTTACGCTGCGGTGCGCACGATGCCGGCCGACATTCTCGTACGCCTGCCGGATGCGATCGACTTTGAGACCGGTGCCGCGATGATGCTGCAGGGCATGACCGCGCAATACCTGCTTCGCGACAGCTATCGCGTGCAGCCCGGCGATACGGTGCTGTTTCACGCAGCCGCTGGTGGTGTGGGGCTGATTGCGTGCCAGTGGCTGAAGGCGCTCGGCGCCACGGTGATTGGCACCGTCGGCAGCGATGCCAAGGCTGAACTTGCCCGCGCGCACGGCTGCGATCACACCATCGTCTACACGCGCGAGAACTTTACCGAACGCGTGCGCGAAATCACGGGCGGCAAGGGCGTGCCGGTGGTCTACGACGGCATTGGCAAAGACACGTTCACGGGCTCGCTGGATTGCCTCGCACCGCGCGGGATGATGGTCACCTACGGCAACGCATCGGGCCCGGTGCCGCCGGTTGACCTCGGCGTGCTGAGCGCAAAAGGCTCGCTCAAGATCACGCGCCCGACGCTGATGACCTACACGGCGCGGCGCGAACTGCTTGAACCGATGGCGGCTGAGTTGTTTGATGTGGTGAGCAGCGGCAAGGTGAAAATCGAAATTCACCAACGCTACGAACTGCAGAACGCAGCGCAGGCGCACCGCGATCTGGAATCGCGCAAGACGACCGGATCGACGATCCTCTTGCCGTAGGACAGGAAGTTACTGCCCGGTGGGCTTCACACGCCGGTCGGCGGCAAAGCGTGCATCCTCGCGCACGCGGTCGGGCAGGCCGCGCAGCAGCATGTGCAGCGCAAGCGGCACCAGCACGATGTCGTCCATCCAGCCGATCACCGGGATGACATCCGGAATCAGATCGATCGGCGATACCACATAGCCCACCAGCAGCAGCGCCGCCGGCGCGAGCCACCACGGCTTGTCCGGATGGCGCAGCGCAAACCACAGCAGGCGCGCGTCGTTGCGCACCACGCTCCGCAGGCGGACGAGTCGTCCGAACATCGTGGGCTCCTTGATGAAAAGCCGGCGTCACATGAAAGCGGTTGACCGGCAAAGCATCGTATCAGCTTGGGGAAACCGCCCGATTTTCAAGATTTGGCGCCATCGTCCATGAAAAAAGCCGGCCCTCTTGCGACGTGCCGGCTTTTTGCCGAGGCGGGGTGAACTTAACCCGGAATCTTGCCGTCGACGCCTTCTACGTAGAACTTGATGCCGTGCAGGAAGCCGTCGTCGGCGACCTTGTCGGCGGGCAGAACTTCCTTGCCGGTGTTGTCCTTGAGCGGACCCTTCCAGATCGGGGCCGAGCCGTCGATGATGCCCTTCTTGCGGGTCTCGACCAGGGTCTTCACGTCTTCCGGCACCACGGTGTTGTACGCGCCCAGATCGATCGCGCCTTCCTTCAGGCCCCACCACACGGTTTCCGGCTTCCACTTGTTTTCAAGCACGTCGCCGATGACCTTGGTGTAATACACGCCCCATTTGTTGATCGAGGCAGCCAGGTGGGCCTTCTCGCCAAACTTGGTCATGTCGCTGTCCCAGCCGATTGCGTAAACGCCTTTCTCTTGCGCGGTTTGCACGACGGCTGCGGAGTCGGTGTTCTGCATCAGCACGTCAACGCCTTGACCGATAAGGGTAGTGGCAGCCTCGCGCTCCTTGCCCGGATCGAACCACTTGTTGACCCACACCACGCGGGTGGTGGCCTTCGGGTTGACGCTGCGCGCGCCCAGTGTGAACGAGTCGATGTTGCGGATCACTTCGGGGATGGGCACCGAACCCACCACGCCAAGCTTGCCCGACTTGCTCATCTTGCCGGCCACCACGCCCGCCAGATACGCGCCTTCATACGTGCGAACGTCGTACTGGCCGAGGTTGTCGGCGGTCTTGAAACCCGTGGCGTGCTCGAACTTCACGTCCGGGAATTCCTTCGCGACCTTGAGCATCGATTCCATGAAACCGAAGCTCGTGCCGAAGATGACCTTGTTGCCTTGGGTGGCCAGGTCGCGGAACACGCGTTCGGCATCCGCGGCGCTTTCGGGAACGCTTTCAACGAAGCTGGTCTTCACCTTGTCGCCGAACTTGGCTTCGACTTCCTTGCGGCCGTCGTCGTGAGCGTGGGTCCAGCCTGCGTCGCCCACGGGGCCGACGTAGACGAACGCGATCTTCAGCGGCTCATTGGCCGGAGCCGGTGCGGCAGCGGCGGGGGCCGAGGATGCGGCCGGCGCGGCACTGCCGCCAGCGTTGTCGTTGGACTTGCCGCAACCCCAGAGGGTCAGGGCAGCGCCGGCGGCCAGGGCGGCCAGCGTGATCCTGCGGGTAACGTTCATCGATTTCTCCTGTTGTGTGGCTCGTTGACTGTTTTGAAGCTTGAAGCAAAAGACGGAAATGCAGAAGGCTCACGCTGCAGTTTAGGCAGCCCCGGGGCGGAACGGCTTGCCAAGCGATGCGGGCATGTTCAGGCGAATCCAATCCGGATTGCGCGAGATGATGGCCAGCACGACGATGGTGGCCGCAAACGGCGCCATCGACAGAATCTGCGACGGCACCGACACGCCCATCCCCTGCAGGTGGAATTGCAGGATCGTCACGCCGCCGAACAGCAGCGCACCGAACAGGATGCGCAGCGGGCGCCAGGTGGCAAAGGTGGTCAGCGCGAGGGCAATCCAGCCGCGGCCCGCGACCATGTTTTCGACCCACATCGGCGTATAGACCAGCGACAGGTACGCGCCCGCCAGCCCGCAGCATGCGCCGCCAAACAGCAGCGCGCCAAAGCGAATGGTGCGCACCGGGTAGCCAAGCGCGTGCGCCGATTCCGGCGATTCACCGATCGCGCGCAGCGTGAGGCCCGCGCGCGTCTTGAACAGAAACCAGGCAATCGCGCCGCACAGCAGCAGGCTGAAATAAACCATCCAGTGGTGCGCGAACAAGGCGGGGCCGACGAACGGAATCGACTCCAGCCCCGGGATGCCGTGCGCCTGCGCAGGCAGCGACATGCCGACAAAGCGCTGCCCCATGAAGGCGGACAGCCCGGTGCCGAAGATCGACAAAGCAAGACCGGTGGCGACCTGGTTGGTCACGAGCACCAGCGCGAGCCAGGCAAACAGCGCAGCCATTACCATGCCGGCAATTGCGCCGGCGGCAAAACCCAGCAGCGGAATCTGCGTCTGGTAGCCAACCATGAAGCCGACCACGGCGGCCACCAGCATCATGCCCTCGGCGCCAAGGTTGAGCACGCCGGAGCGCTCGTTCATCAAGAGGCCCAGGGCGGCCAGCAATAGCGGGGTGCCGGCGTTGATCGACGCGGCGATCAGGGGAGCGAGACTTTCCATGTGTGCGGCCTGATCAGTGATGCGCGCGCCAGCGCAGGCGGTATTCGATGAGCGTGTCGCAGGCGAGCAGGAAGAACAGCAGCATGCCCTGGAACACTCCGGTAATGGCCGACGGCAGGCCCAGGCGCGATTGCGCAAGCTCGCCGCCGATGTAGAACAGCGACATCACGATCGCACCCAGCACGGTGCCGACCGGATTCAAACGCCCGACGAATGCCACCACGATGGCGGCAAAGCCGTAGCCGGGGGAAATGGATGGCAGCAGTTGCCCGATCGGCCCGGTGACTTCGAAGGCGCCGGCAATGCCTGCGAGGCCGCCCGACACCAGCAGCGCCGTCCACAGCGCCGCCCGCGACGAGAAACCTGCGTAACGGGCCGCTTGCGGCGCCAGCCCACCCACTTGCAGGCGGTAGCCGGCGAAGCTGCGGAAGACGAACAACGTCATCGCCGCCGTCATCACGAGCATGAACAGAAAGCCGACGTGCAGACGCGTGCCGGCCACGAGCGTCGGCAGAACAAATGCGCTGTCGAAGACGATCGACTGCGGGAAGTTCATGCCGTTCGGGTCCTTCAACGGCCCGTTGACCACGTACAGCAGCAGCAACTGCGCGATGTACGTGAGCATGAGCGAGACGAGGATCTCGTTGGCATGAAAGCGATCGCGCAGCAGCGCCGTAATCGCCGCCCAAAGCGCACCGCCGATGACGCCGGCGACGACGGCCAGCACCAACGCAAAGCCGCCGGGGATGGCGGGCGTGGGCGTATCGAAGTAGATGATCGTGGCCGCCGCGAAAATGCCGCCCACGATCAGTTGCCCCTCCGCGCCGATGTTCCACACGTTGGCGCGATAGCACACCGACAAGCCGAGCGCGCACAGCACCAGCGGCACGGTCTTGAGCAGCACTTCACCAATCGCACGTTTGCTGGCCAGCGGCTCGACCAGAAACACGCGCAGGCCTGCCACGGGGTCTTTGCCCAGCAACGCGAACAGCAGCAGGCCAAACACCATCGTCAGCACGAGTGCGATCAGCGGCGAGGCATAGGCCATGGTGCGCGACGGAATCGCGCGCAGCTCCAGCGAAACCGGCAGCGCCAGTCGGCTGCCATGCATGACGTCAGCCATGTGGCACCTCCGAGGTTGCTGCTGCCGAAGCCGTTGCTTTGTCCCACATGCCGCTCATCCACAGGCCGATCTGTTCGCGGTCGGTGGCGTGCGTGGGCGTGGAGGGGGAGAGGCGCCCGTTGGCGATCACGTGCAGGCGATCGCACAGCGCAAAGAGTTCGTCGAGTTCTTCCGACACGATGAGGATGGCGCAGCCCCCCGCCTTGAGCGCGAGGATTTCGTTGTGGATCTGTGCCGCCGCGCCCACGTCTACGCCCCAGGTCGGTTGCGCGACGATGAGCACGCGCGGCGCGCATTCGATTTCGCGGCCGACGATGAATTTCTGCAGGTTGCCGCCCGACAGGCTCTTGGCCAATGCATCCGGGCCGCCGGCCTTCACGCCAAATCGGCTGATGATGCTGGTGGCCAGTTTGGCCGCAGCCTTCTTGTCGATGAGCCCGCCACGCACTTGCGGCGCACGCTGATGCGTCAGCAGCGTATTGGCGGCCAGCGACAGCGATGGCACAGCGCCGCGCCCGAGGCGCTCTTCCGGCACGAAAGACAACCCTCGCTTGCGGCGTGCACGCGGGTCGAGCTTGGCGACCGGCTCGTTGCCGATGCTGATGGTTTGTGCCGGGGCGCGGGTGTCTTCGCCAGACAGCGCCGCCAGCAGTTCCTGCTGCCCGTTGCCTGACACGCCTGCAATGCCGACGATTTCGCCGCTGCGCAATTGCAGCGCGATGTCACGCAGCTCTGTCGCAAACGCGTGGGCCTTGGGCAGCGACAGGCCGGCCACTTCCATGCGCACTTCGCCCGGTGTGGTCTGCGGGCGCAACTCGCGCGGAGGCTCGCCGCCGATCATCATGCGCGACAGCGACGTCGCCGTTTCCTGACGCGGGTCGCACACGCCCGTGACCTTGCCCATGCGCATCACCGTAGCGGTGTGGCACAGGGCCTGGATCTCGTCGAGCTTGTGGCTGATGTAGAGGATGCTCGTGCCTTCTGCCGCCAGCTTGCGCAGTGTCACGAAGAGCTTTTCGACGGCCTGCGGTGTCAGCACCGAGGTCGGTTCGTCAAGGATCAGCAGGCGCGGCTTGGTGAGCAGCGCACGCACGATTTCCACGCGCTGGCGCTCGCCCACGGAAAGCGTATGTACATGGCGATGGGGCTCCAGCGGCAGGCCATACTTCTCGCCCGTGCTGCGCACCTGATCAGCCACGTCGCGCAGATCGGTGCCTGCGGGCAGGCCGAGCAGAATGTTCTCGGCCACGGTGAGCGTGTCGAAGAGCGAGAAGTGCTGGAACACCATGGCGATGCCCAGGGCGCGCGCCTGGTGCGGATTGGCGATCTCGACGCGCTGGCCGTCGAGCAGCATCTCGCCGGCGTCGGGCTGCACGGCGCCGAAGATGATCTTCATCAGCGTCGACTTGCCCGCGCCGTTTTCGCCCAGCACGGCATGGATCTCGCCCGGCGCGACAGTCAGGCTGACGCCGTCGTTGGCGACCACGCTCGGGTAGCGCTTGGTCATGCCCGTCAGCGACAGGCGTGGTGGGAGTGGTGTCACAACAGTTGGCTCGTGGTTTCCGTGCCGCTCACCGTGCAGGGTATGCAGCGGAGGCGGTCTCTTTTTGGGTGTTGACGACACTTCACAGCAGGTGACGCCGACGCAGATTCGCGCCGACGCATCGCAGCAATCATCATGGTTGGCTGATGCTCGCCATCAAACGGGAATTATATCGTTCGACATCGTGCCAAACCGCGATTTCGGCCCGCTGGCGATTGCCTCGTACGAGGGGTGGCGGAGTGCAAATCCCGTGCCGGGCCTATCGGGGCCATTTGCCGGTTCCAGCTTGTCATGCCGACGTATGCAGGTGGCACGCGCAGCCCTTGGGTGGGGCGCTCATGCAGTCTTGCACCTGGCCGGTGCGCGCACGTGGCGCGTCGCTTTGCGCTAAAGTTCTCGGTTTGCTCCGGCGCGGGGTTACCGTCCGCCGCGTCTCGTTCTCCCTTCATGACTGCTCCCGCTCCCGCACGATCCCGCATGCCCGGTCCGATTCCCGGTTGGCTCCTGCTGCTTGGCGCGCTTACGGCCATCGGCCCGCTGTCGGTCGACATGTATCTGCCCAGCCTGCCGACCATCGCGCGCGATCTGAATACGTCGTCGGCCGCGGCGGGGCTCACGCTGACCGTCTTTCTGATTAGCTTGGCGATCGGCCAGCTGATCTACGGCCCCGCCAGCGATCGCTTCGGCCGCAAGCCGCCGCTCTATATCGGCCTCGCAATGTACGTCGCCGCTTCCATCGGCTGCGCCTTCGCCAAGGACGCCACGATGTTGACCGTGCTGCGTGGCGTGCAAGGGTTTGGCGGCTGCGCGGGCATGGTCATCGCTCGCGCTGCCGTGCGTGATCGCATGGACCCGGCCGGCGCCGCACAGGCGTATTCCACGCTGATGCTGGTGATGGGGGTGGCGCCCATCCTCGCGCCGATGATTGGCGGCGCGGTGCTGCAGTTCGCGACTTGGCGGGTCATCTTTGCCTTGCTGACGGCATTTGGCGTGCTGTCGCTGGTGGCGGTGCATTACCTGATGCGCGAGTCGCTGGCGCCCGAGCAGGCGCGCAAGCTGGCAGTCGGCCACGTGCTGCGCGACTACTGGGAACTGCTGCGCGATCACCATTACGCCGCCTATATGGGGTGCGGGGCGGTGTTTCTGTCAGGCATGTTTGCGTACATCACCGTGTCGTCGTTCGTGCTGATCGACGGTTATGGGCTGACGCCGTCGCAGTACGCCTGGGTGTTCGGCAGCAACGCAGCGGGGATGATCGCCGCCTCGCGCGTGAATGTGCGGCTGGTGCGCAAGTACTCGCCGGCGCGCGTGCTGCGGCGGGCGCTGTGGGTGCCGGCCATCACCAGCGTGCTGGCAGCTGGCGCCGCCGCGGCTGGCTTTACGCCGCTGCCACTCGTACTGGCGGCGCTGTTCTGCTACGTCGCGTCGATCGGCTGCATCTCGCCCAACACCGGCGCGCTGGCAATGGCGGGGCAGGGCGCGCGTGCGGGTACGGGCTCGGCGCTTATGGGCGCCATGCAATTCGGCCTCGGCATGGTGACCGGCACGGTGGTCGCCGCCGTCGGCCAGACCGCGCTGCCGCTGCTGGGCATGATGGCTGTATGCGCCATCCTCGCGCTCCTTCTGGGTCTGCGCATCACGCGCGAAGAGCCCGCCGCCTGACCCTCCCTTCCGGTCTCGATCTACGCCTCTTGTTCTAGGGGCGTCTTCATCCTTTCATATGACTTTGGCATAACATGCCTGTCACGCTGATCGTGTCCGGCACCTATGATGGGTGCAGTCGGACCGCGTTCAGCAGCGACTTGGCCCTGAGCGACTAAGGGTTACTTCTTATACAGAATTTATCGACAATTTATTAACGTATCGCTTTCGTTTTCAAACGCGCGTCGTTTTGCTGGGATCTTCCTGCCAACGGCGCACACGAGACGGGGGTTAAGTTGCAGTGCACGATTCACCGGCTGGGCGAACTGGCGCTGTTGTGCGAAGTGCCGCCGCCGGCCACCCTGAATTGCCAGCAGCGCATCTGGGCGATGGCTTCGCGCGCGTCCAACTGGGCGGGCGTGGTCGACGTGGTGCCCGGCATGAACAACCTCACGCTCGTGTTTGGCCCGCTGGCCGATGCGCAGCGATTGACCACCCAACTGCGCGAGGCCTGGGAAGAAAGCCAGGCGCTGGTGGCCGACGGCAAACTCGTCGATATCGAAGTCGCCTATGGCGGTGACGAAGGTCCCGATCTGCGCGAAGTTGCCAAGCACACCGGCCTGAGCACGGCCGAAGTCGTGCGTCGTCACACCGCGCCCGAATACATCGTCTATTTCTTAGGCTTCCAGCCCGGTTTTGCCTACATGGGCGGGCTCGACAAGTCGCTCGCCACGCCGCGTCGCGCTGAGCCCCGCATGGCCGTGCCGGCCGGCTCGGTTGGCATCGGCGGCGAGCAGACTGGCATCTACCCGGCCGCATCCCCCGGTGGCTGGCAACTGCTTGGCCGCACAGACGCGGCGCTCTTCATGCCGCAGCGCAATCCCCCCACGCTGCTCTCGCCTGGAGACCGCATCCGATTTGTTGCCTCGAAGGTGCGCGCATGAGCTCGAAACCCCAACCCATGATCGAGATTGTGCGGGCCGGCGTGCTGGCCTCCGTGCAGGACCTGGGCCGGACCGGCTATCGCCGCTTTGGCGTGTGCACGTCCGGTGCGCTCGATCCGCTGTCGCTGTATGTGGGCAACCGCCTGGTCGGCAACCGCAGCGATGCCGCGGGCATCGAGTTCACGCTGGGCAATGCCACGCTGCGCTTCCACGCCAATGGCTTGATCGCGCTGACGGGCGCCGATTGCCGCGCCACGCTTGACGGCGCGCCGGTGCATGCATGGCGTGCCATCCCCGTGCAGCGCGGTCAGACGCTGACCTTGCGTGTGGCGCAGGGCGGTGTGCGTGCATATCTTTGCGTGGCCGGCGGCATCGATGTGCCCGAGATGATGGGCTCGCGCAGCACCGATCTGAAAGCCGGCTTCGGCGGCCTCGAGGGGCGCCCGCTGAAGGACGGCGACAGGTTGCCGGTGTTGCCTGCAGACACGACGTACGCCCCCGACATCAGCGGCGATACCGTTGCCGTGAAGGCAGCCCGCTGGACGTTCGACCGCGCGCAGAAGGACACGCCCGTCATGCGCGTGCTGCCTGGTCCCGAATACGACGATTTCGTTGCCGACGCACAAGCCGCGTTCTGGGAATCCGACTGGACGCTTACGCCCAACAGCAACCGGATGGGCTTTCGCCTTCAGGGGCCGGAACTCCAGCGCAAGAAGCAGCGCAGCGGCGATCTGCTCTCGCACGGCGTGGTGCCGGGCGTGATCCAGGTGCCGCCGTCCGGACAGCCCATTGTGCTGATGGCCGATGCGCAAACCACCGGCGGCTATCCGAAGATCGGCTCTGTCATCCTGGCTGACCAATGGCGCCTGGCGCAGATTCCGCTCGGCACGCGCGTGCGCTTCGAGCGTGTGACGCTGGAAGAAGCCGAAGCCGCCCGCGCCGACGTGGCACGGTATCTGCAGCAAATCGAAACCGCGCTGGACTGGCAGCGCCAGGGCATTCTGTCGAGCGCGCACCGCACCGCCAAGACGCGACTGAACGCCTGATGCACCGGAAGACAACATCATGACTGCAATTGATCTGAACGCCGACCTTGGCGAAGGCTGCGATACCGACGAGGCGCTCCTCACGCTGGTGAGTTCCGCCAACATCGCCTGCGGCTGGCACGCTGGCGACGTCAACACGATGCGCCAGACCGTCGGCTGGGCGCTGCGCCAGGGCGTGTCGATCGGCGCGCATCCGAGCTTTCCCGATCGCGAAAACTTCGGCCGCACGGAGATGCACCTTCCGCCGGACGAAATCTACGCGGGCGTGCTGTTCCAGATCGGCGGCCTGTCTGCCATCGTGCGGGCGCAGGGCGGCAAGCTGGCCCACGTGAAAGCGCACGGCGCGCTGTACAACCAGGCTTCGCGTGACCGGCCTCTGGCGGTCGCCATCGTGCGCGCGATCCGTGATTTCGATCCTTCGCTGGTCGTGTTCGGCCTGGCCGGCGGTGAACTGGTCAAGGCAGCGCGCGAACTTGGTCTGCAGGCCAAGGAAGAGGTGTTTGCCGATCGCGGCTACAACGCTGACGGCTCGCTCGTCAAACGCGGCACCCCGGGAGCCCTGATCGACAGCGAGGAGGCTGCGCTCGACCAGACGCTGACGATGGTGCGCGAGCAACGCGTGAAGGCCATCGACGGCACGTGGGTTCCGATCCGCGCGGAAACGGTTTGTCTGCACGGCGACGGCGCGCACGCGCTGGCGTTCGCGCGACGCATTCGGGAACGGCTTGGCAGCGAGGGCATCGCTGTTCGCGCCGGCGCCTGAGCCACGGCCCCGTTTTCCAGCGGGGCTTTTTATTAACTTGGGGGGAAGCACCACATGGGTACGGCAGTGAATCTATGGCCGCTGATCGGGGTGGTCGTCATCATCGCGGGGTTCATCCTGCGATTCAATCCGATGCTGGTGGTGGCTGTGGCCGCCATCGCCACCGGCTTTGCGGCATCGATGTCCATCGACCAAATCCTGACGGCGATCGGGACGGGCATCATCAAGACGCGGACGTTGCCGCTGATCATCCTGCTGCCGCTCGCGGTGGTGGGCCTGCTCGAGCGCCACGGCCTGCGTGAGCACGCGCAGAACTGGATCGCGCGCATTCAATCGGCCACCGTTGGCCGGCTGCTGATCGTCTACCTCGCCGTGCGCGAGCTGACGGCAGCTGCCGGTCTGACGAGCCTCGGCGGTCATCCGCAGATGGTGCGTCCGCTGTTGGCCCCGATGGCCGAAGGCGCCGCTGAAAACCGCTTCGGCAAGCTGCCGGCGCCGGTGCGTGAACGCCTGCTGGCTTTCTGCGCCGCCACCGACAACGTCGGCCTGTTCTTCGGCGAAGACATCTTCGTGGCCTTCGGCGCCATCGCGCTGATGCACACGTTCCTGCTCGGCTCGGGCATCGACGTGGAACCGCTGCACATCGCGGTGTGGGGCATCCCGACGGCGGTCTGCGCGTTCCTGATCCACTCGGTGCGTCTCAAGCGCCTGGACGGCTGGCTTGCCCGTGAAATGGGTAACCAGCGGGGCGCCGCCGGCAATACCAACACGGCTGCGGCCAAGCAGGGGTAAGCCATGATTCTGTCGATCAACTATCTGTACTGGCTGGCCGGGATCATCCTGACGATCACCGCGCTGATGACCTTTGCCGACAAGAACCATCCGCGCCGCTGGACCACGGGCCTGTTCTGGGCGATCTTCGCCGTCATCTTTCTCGTTGGCGACAAGATCCCGCCGATCGTGGTGGGCATCGGGGCCGTGGTGATGGCGCTGCTGGCCGGCACGGGTGGCGTGACGCTGGGCAAGCATGGCGAACTGCCGGCAGAAGAGCGCCGCGCATCCGCCAAGCGCCTGGGCAACCGCCTGTTCATCCCAGCGCTGACCATTCCGCTGGTCACCGTCATCGGCAGCGTGTTCCTGAAGGACATCAAGATCGGTGGCGATCTGCTGCTGGATCCGAAGAACCAGACGTTCGTCTCGCTGGGCCTGGGCTGCATCATCTCGCTGGCGCTGGCGTGCTGGTTGACGCGCGACACGCCGGTGCAGGCCATGCGTGAGTCGCGTCGACTGACGGAGTCGCTCGGCTGGGCGCTGGTGCTGCCGCAGATGCTGGCCATGCTGGGTCTCGTCTTTGCCGATGCCGGTGTGGGCAAGGCCGTGGCGCACCTGACTACCGCTTACATCAACATGGACTATCGCCTCGTTGCGGTCGTCGTCTATTGCGTGGGCATGGCGCTGTTCACCGTCATCATGGGCAACGGCTTTGCGGCCTTCCCGGTCATGACGGGCGGCGTGGGGGTGCCGATTCTGGTGGGCGTGTTCCATGCCAACCCGGCGGTGATGGCGGCTATCGGCATGTTCTCAGGCTACTGCGGCACGCTGATGACCCCGATGGCGGCCAACTTCAATATCGTGCCGGCTGCGCTGCTGGAGTTGTCCGATAAGAACGCTGTGATCAAAGCGCAAGTCCCCACCGCGCTGCTGTTGCTTACAGCCAATATCGTGCTCTTGTACTTCCTGATGCTGCACTAATCGTGTTTAATGCGTCGCGTGCGGCGCGCGTCACGCTGGCGGAATACAGCCGGCGTACGCCGCCAGACGTGATCGCCGCCCGAGGGGGTAGTCAGGGTGTGCGGTCGTTGACCTCGCATCGTGCTCTTCTCCGGGGGGATTCATGAGCAGCCAGATGACGAGCGGCCGTTCCATGTCGGGACGCCGCTTTTTTTGTGTTCTCGCAGCCAGCGCGCTGTCGTTGATTTCCGCCGCGCAAGCCAGCGCGGAAACGCTCCGAGTGGCCACGCCGTATCCGGCCCTCAATTTCCATACGCAAAACCTGCAGGCCTTCGCCAGCGCCGTCAGCAGCGCCACCAATGGCGGGCTCAAGCTCGAGGTCTATCCGAACGGCACGTTGCTCAAGCCGGCCGCCATCTTTGACGGCGTTAAAGACGGCAAGGCCGAAGCGGGCGAAGTGATGCTTTCGACGCTGGCCCAGCGCGATCCGCTGTTCGGCGTGGATTCGATTCCCTTCGTGGTGTCGGGCTACAACGATGCGCGCCTGCTGTGGGACGCCTCGCGCAGCCACATCGAAGCGCTGATGAAGGCTAACGGATTGCGTCTGCTGTACGCCGTGCCCTGGCCGCCGCAGAACCTGTATTCCGAAACACCGATCGCCCGTTTGTCCGACCTGAAGGGACATCGTTTGCGCACGTATAACGCGGCGCAAAAGCGCATTGCCGAGTTGTACGGTGCCCAGGCCGTGCAGGTGGAAGCCGCCGATCTGACCGCGGCGATTGCCGGCGGCCGGATCGACACGATGGTCACCTCGCCGTCCACCGGTCTGGAGACGAAGGCTGGCCAGCGCATGACCTATTACTACAAGGTCAACGCGTGGATCCCGAAGAACGCCGTGTTCATCAACGAGGCGCGCTTTGCCAAGCTCCCGCCGGCGATGCAGCAGACGGTGCTCAAGCTCGCCAAGGATTACGAGACGCGCGGCTGGGATTCGAGCCGCCAGACCTACGAGCGCGATGAAGCCGAACTCGCCAAGACCGGCGTGCGCGTGCTCAATCCGGACGTGACGCTGCAGGGCGATATGCGCCGCCTGGGCGAGCGTCTGACGCGCGAATGGCTGCACACCGCAGGCACGGAAGAAGTCGACATCCTGTTGAACTTCGAGAACAAGCGCAGCAAGGCAAACTGACGCCGCAACGCGCTTGGGCATGATGTTCGACGGACGTTTATCATCGTTTTTGTCTTACGCAGCAAGCAGGAGAACGTCATGCCTACCGTCCTCGTCACCGGTTTCGATCCGTTCGAGAACGAACCCATCAATCCGTCGTGGGAAGCCGTGCGCACCCTCGACGGGCAGGGAATCGCAGGCGCCGACATCGTCGCGCGCCAGTTGCCGACCATCTTTGGTGAATCCAACAAAGTGCTCGGCAAGTTGCTGCAGACGTTGAAGCCGGATGTGGTGATCGCCGTGGGGCAGGCCGGTGGCCGTGCCGAGATGGCCATCGAGCGCATCGCCATCAACGTCGACGACGCACGCATTGCCGACAACGCCGGCAAGCAGCCGATCGATATCGCCATCGCAAGTGACGGGCCGGCCGCGTATTTTTCAACGCTGCCGATCAAGACGATTGTGCGCGAACTGCGTGCGGGCGGTGTTCCTGCGTCCGTCTCGCAGACAGCGGGCACCTTTGTCTGCAACCACGTCTTCTATGGGTTGATGCATGCCATCGCCCGTCACAAGCTGCCGACGCGCGGCGGTTTCATCCACATCCCATATCTCCCGTCGCAGGCCGCCAAGCACCCGGGGCAACCGAGCATGGCGCACGACACCATCGTCACCGGCCTGCGCATCGCCATCGAGACAACGTTGCGCACGTTGCACGACGTACGCGAGACGGGCGGCCAGTTGCACTGAGCCGGCGTGGCGACACGCGCTCTGGTCAGTCCGTGAAGCGCGTATGCCGTTGCAGCTCGATGCGCACCGGCGTGCCCGGGGCCGCATAGGCTGAGGTGATCGGCGCCGTCTCGGCCGTTGCCCACTCGACTTCGATGGCCGCTGGCGCTTCGTCGTGCAATACGGGCGAGCCCTGCAACTTCGGCGGCGTCGACGCGGGCACGGCGGCCTGCCCCACGGGGCGCGGTCGCCCCGGTCTCGCCGGCAATTGCGTTACGGCCGGCGCTGCTGCAGCGATGACCGGCGTGGCAACTTCCGTTTCGTCGAGCGCCATGTCGGGTGCCTGGACCACGTTGGCTACGGCTGTGGCAACCACCTCGGATTCCGTGGCTTCGTTTGGTTCCGCCGACGCCGCCGGTGACGCAGGGGCGTGTTCGAGTGGAAGGGGTGGTACGGTCTGCGGGGCGATGGCGGCCACGGTTGCTTGATCCCACTCTGCGGCTGGCTGCCGATGCTGCCCGGTCTGCCAGCCAAGCAGCGCGGCCGCCAACGTACATGCCATGCCAACCGAGAGCGCTGTCATGCGTTGACGCCACTGCCCATGACGGGCTGTACCGGCGTCACCGCACGTGTGAGCTACCGGATCGGACGATGCGCTCACCTGTGTCGCGGCGCTGGGCTGCGCGCTGTCGAGCGCAGGCCCGAAGGGCGGCGGCATGCGCACCAAGCCCGGTAGGCGCAGGTGTCCGTCGATGATGAAGTTGGGGGATTCCAAGTCCGTCTCCGCTGATGGCCGCAGCGCGCATCCAAGCCGGCTGCGCAAGCAGGCGCCATGCTAAGCGGTGGATGGACGGTGGTCGATCAGATTGCTCTTAAGCCGAAGCGGGCTGCATCGAAGGCAGGAAGGTCGCTGGCCTGCCGCTTTTGCGCCAGGCCAGGAAGGTGAATGTCGCGGACTTTTACGGTGCCGGCGACCAGTGCGGATCGTTGAGCTGCTTTTCCAGCAGGCGGATCTGCTGCTGCAGCGATTCGACCTGGGTCTGATACGCGCGGCGCTCGATGTCCAGCGCCTTCGTCTCCTGGCGCATGGTCTGCTGTTCGGTCAGCATTTTCTGGCGCTGCGCCTGCATGATGCGCACTTCCTGGCTGAGCGATGCGGCGCGCTGCTGAGCTGCCTGGGCTTCGCGCTCCAATTGCGCCTTCTGGCCCGCCGTGACGGCGCGGCGCAGATCATCTTCGGCCCACGTCCGGGTCTGGCTGGCCAGTGTCTCGTATGCGCCTTCGGCTGGAGCGACCGACGCAAACTTGTACACACGCCACAATTCTTTGCGATACGACAGCGCGACGTAGGCCGTGGTGTCTTCGTTGACCAGCAGCAGGCTCGTGCCGTAGTCGCTGTTGTAGGTCGTGCGCAGTTCGGTCAGGCGCTTCTGCGCCAGCAATTGCTGCAGTTCAGCTACGGTGCCGCCCGATACAGCCGTGGACACTGCAGGGGCTTGCGGCGCACTGGCTTGCGCGTGGACGAGGCCGGCGCCCGCAACCGAGGCTGCGGCAACGAACGTGAGGACGGTTCGGCGGAGTACGAGAGACATCGCAAAGTTCAGAAATCGGAGGCGACGCGACTATATCAGCTTTGTGCGCCCGCCCCCGCAGCGAGCGTACCGATTTGACCTTCCGTCGCCTTTGAATCATGGCGGCGTCGCGCCTCGGCCACGATGCACTGCCATTCGCTGAAAGAAACGCGCTCGCGGAACATCTCGATCAAAAAATCGCCGACGTCCCGATGCCGCTTCGACGTGCCAAGCGCGGCTTTCAAGCGTCGCAATTCTCTCTGCAAACGCGTGACACGGGCCCGCGCCTTGGCCTGTTGCAATGAGCCGATGGGGAATGTTTTTACGGATGCTTCGGCCGCTGCCAGCGCTCGCACGAGGTCGGCGCGTTGCTGCTGAAGCGATTCAGTCGCGTCGTTGCGACTACCAACGGTATCTGGGAAAGGAGATTGCGTGTCCTCGAGGCGACCGAAGGCGTGGCGCATGTCGATGCTCCTGTATCGGGTTTAGCTACCCGACCCCCGACGCCAATCGGGGTGGCCGGGCACAAGGCAAGGTTGGCGTACCGGCGATACAGGAAACCGGCGAGCGCGAGCGCTCCCTCACCAAGGCCCGGCCATAGGAGGCGCTTGATGAACGGGCGTAAAAAAACCGCCAGCCGGCGGTTACCCGCCTGTATCTGCTCTCGGACGCCAATCCGAGGTCACGTTGTGTGCGCGACGGGCGGCAGTATAGCGCAGGGGGAGCGTGCTATTTGTGGCAGATGGTGATGCGACGGTGCTGTGATGCAGAACGGATATCAGCGGCTTTGCATCTCTTTGAGCCACAGGCTCATCAGCCCCGCGCGGCCACGCACGCCGAACTTGCGATAGACGCTCGTGATGTAAGAGTGCGTGGTCGACGTGGCCAGACCGAGCTGTTCCGCAATCTGCTTTTCTGCAGCTTCAGTCAACAGCAACTGCAATACCCTGGATTCGTGAGGCGCCAAGCGCGCCTGCAGCTGCGCCAAGGGACTGCGCTCGGCCGCCGTTCTTGTTGCGGTGACGTTACGTGCCACGCCGATGCGCAATCGGTGCTCGACGCTCCACTGTGCCGACCATGACAAATGCACATCGCTGCCAAGCTGGTGCCGATAGCGATTCTCGAAGCCGGTGCACTTTCCACCTGCCTGAACGCGACCCGCTTGCCTTTGCGTTCTGTCGCGGTCGTCCGGCGCCACGAGTTCGAGCATGGATTGCCCCAGCAGCTCGGATGGCCGATAACCGAGAATGTCTTCCCACGCTGCATTGGCGTGACGGATCCGCCCACGCTCGTCGACCAGAAAGACGCCATCTGGAAGACTATTGGCCAAAGCGATCGCGCTCACATCATTGAGGACTTCCATGGTCTGCCGCGTTTAGTTGCAATACAAAAGACCCGGTGGCCAGGCGCCGCACGCGCATTACCGATGCTTGGTCGCAATCCCAGATTGCGACGAACGGTTGCACACGGTTGTGATCATGACAATGCTGCCAGCAACTTGCCGCGCCCGCGGATATGTTGATCCGAGCCCGCTGCACTAAAAGGCAGCCTGCACGAATGGCGTCTGCTGGCGGGTTCATACCTCTAATTAGCAGGGTGCCAGTCAGAATAGCGTCTGCTATCGTTCCCGACAATATGCGGTGTCAGCATCATGCCTAATAAGAATGTTCAGCACCTGTGCGGTCCCATGGGGCTGGCGCGGGGCGAGTAACGGGGAAAACAGCAAGTCGTCTGGCCGTCTCTGGCCAAACCCGATTCGTAGACACGGGGTGAGCGGATTCTCCCTGGCCCTTGCGAGTCGGCGTTCCGCGACATTGCTTCGGCGTTGATGCGCAGGCCCTCACCAATAAGATCGGTGAGGGAACAACATACAAACGAGTCGTACTTTTTTGAAGAACGGGAAAGAGTCTTCATGCGCTCGACCAACCCCAAGCCCGGGGGGCTTGGGGCGGCGCTTGCTTCCTTGGCTTGGGAAGCGACGCCCAGCAGAGGCTGTCAGGTTATTCCATTCGAGAAAAGAATAATCAATAAGCCGGTTTCGATTTAGCGTCCGAATAATATGGATTTGATTTGCAAGGTAAGGTTGTATCAAGATCGCGGACGCTATTTCGCGGTGTTGGTCGCACCGGACACGATGTGCTCCAGCACAGGGCGAGACGCAGCCGAAGCTTTGACAAACCTAGGCCGGTCAATGGCCGAGAATCCTCTCCCTCAGTCTGCCGATTTCTCGGTAGAGCCGAAGGAGGGCAAGACGAAAAATCCGGTAGCAGGCCCCACGCCCCATCCGCGCGAATTTCCCCGCACCGTACCCACCGTAAAACGCCTACTCAACGAGCGTTTCGGCAAGGCCACCTTGCGCGAACTCTCAGAAAAGCTGGGCCTGGACGACGTCACTCCGCAATTGCTGTCCTCTTCCATCGCGGGCAATGGGGCAAAGCGCGTTCGGCTGGCCATTGCAAAGGCGCTTGGAGAAGATCCTGATGCGCTTTGGCCAATGGCGCGGCACTAACACGGCATGCGCTGTTGAAGACCTGGAACTGGCAAAAGCGGAAATGCTCGCGGAACGGCGTTGTTATTCGACGCGGCGGGGGAGTGCGGGAGAAATTGGGAGTGCCTTGGAACAAGGACTGGCGGAAGCGGTGAGATTCGAACTCACGGATGGGTCACCCCATCGGCAGTTTTCAAGACTGCTGCCTTAAACCACTCGGCCACGCTTCCTTCGTGCTGCGCTGCTCGTTGCGAGCAAGGGCGCCATTGTAACGGTACCTGGCGCAACTTGGCACCGGTTACCGTCAGTTTTCGTCGTCGGCCAAGAACAATTCCTGCAAATCGTTGAGGAATCGCTGACCCAGCTCGGTGGGCCGGATGGCGACATGGTCGCGCGTCAGCAGGCCGCGCTGCTCGGCGGCGTCGAGTTCACGCTCAATGGAGCGCAGCGGCAGACCGGTGCGTTCCTGGAACAGCGTGACCGGGAAACCGTCGGTCAGACGCAGCGCATTGAGCATGAATTCGAACGGCAGGTCGGCGACGTCGACTTCGCGCTGCTCCTGCATGACCGCCGCACCGCCGGTCGTCTCAGCCTGACGCAGATACGTGTCGGGATGCTTGTGCCGCATCTCGCGGATGACCCGGTGCGGAAAGCTCAGCTTGCCGTGCGCGCCTGGCCCGATGCCGAGGTAATCACCGAATTGCCAGTAGTTCAGGTTGTGCTTGCAGCGCTTGCCCGCCTTGGCATACGCCGATACCTCGTAGTGCTCATAGCCTGCTGCCGCCAGCCGTGCGTGAATCCAGTCCTGCATTGCAAACGCCGTGTCGTCATCCGGCAGCGCGGGCGGGTATTTGGCGAAGTACGTGTTCGGCTCCAGTGTCAGGTGGTACAGCGACACATGGTTCGTATCGAACGACAACGCGGCCTCCACATCAGCCTCGCATTCGGCGAGTGTCTGGCCCGGCAGGGCGAACATCAGGTCGAGGTTGATGTTGTCGAAATGCGCGCGGGCGATGTCGATCGCGGCGCGCGCTTCGGCGGCACTGTGGATGCGGCCAAGCGCCTGCAGGTGCGCGTCGTTGAAGCTCTGGATGCCGATCGACAGGCGGTTCACGCCGCTGGCGCGGTTGCTGCGGAAGCGTTCTGCCTCAAACGTGCCCGGGTTGGCTTCCATCGTGATCTCGGCATCGGCGTCAACCGGCAGCAGCATGCGGATGTCCGACAGCAGGCGGTCCAGCCCTTGCGCCGATAACAAACTGGGCGTGCCGCCCCCGATGAAGATCGTATGCACATGCCGGCCCCACACCATCGGCAGCGCAGCTTCCAAATCTTGCCGCACGGCAGCGAGAAAGCGCTCTTCCGGGATGCCCTGTTCCGGCTCCGCATGCGAGTTGAAATCGCAGTACGGGCACTTGCGCACGCACCACGGCACGTGCACGTACAAGGACAGCGGCGGCGAAGCGGGCAGGCTGATCTTGCCCGGCTGCAGAAAGACGGAGGTGACCTTGTCACCGGTTTCAGCGGCGGTCACGGAAGGCGTCTTGGCTGCGCCGGCGGGGTGAATCGGGATCATCGGAACTTCAGGCTTTCTCAAAGGTGCGCAGCCGTTCGACGAGCTGCGCGAGGGCTTGCGCACGATGGCTCACGCTGTTCTTCTCAGCCTTGGTCAGCTCGGCGGCGGTCTTGCCGAGATCGGGCAGCAGGAAGTGTGGGTCGTAACCGAAGCCGCCGTCGCCGCGCGGTGTGTCGATCACCTCGCCAAACCAGTTGCCTTCGGCAATGATCGGCTGTGGGTCATCGGTATGGCGCACGTAGACGAGAACGCAAACATAATGCGCGCCGCGGTCGGCCTTGCCGGCCAGTTCGCGGACGAGGCGGGTGTTGTTGGCGGCATCCGATTTCGGCCCACCCACCAATTGCGCATAGCGCGCGGAATACACGCCCGGCGCGCCGCCCAGCGCATGCACGCAGATGCCGGAGTCGTCTGCCAGGGCAGGGAGGCCGGACTCGCGGCTCGCATGGCGCGCCTTGGTGAGCGCGTTTTCAACGAACGTCGCATAAGGCTCTTCCGCCTCGGGAATGCCGAGCGCGCCTTGCGGCGTCACGTCAAACCCGAGGGTGCCCAGCAGCGCGTTGAACTCGGCCAGCTTACCGGCGTTGTTTGAGGCGAGAACGATCTTGCGCATGGCAGTGACGATCACAGGCCCAGCGCTTGTTTCTGCAGGCCGATCAGCGTGCGGATGCCTTGGTCTGCCAGGTTCAGCAGTGCATCCATTTCGGCGCGCGAGAATGGTGTGCCTTCCGCAGTGCCTTGCACTTCCACGAAGCCGCCGCTGCCGGTCATGACGACGTTCATATCGGTATCGCAGGCGGAGTCTTCGGGGTAGTCCAGGTCGAGCACCGGTACGCCATCCACCACGCCCACCGATACGGCGGCCACGAAGTCGCGGACCGGGTTGCCCACCAGCTGACCCTTTTCACGCATGACAGAGACAGCGTCATATGCCGCGACGAACGCGCCGGTAATGCTGGCCGTGCGTGTGCCGCCATCGGCCTGCAGCACGTCGCAGTCGAGATGCAGTGTGTGCTCGCCCAGCGCGCGCAGATCGAACACCGTGCGCATCGCGCGGCCGATCAGGCGCTGGATTTCCTGCGTGCGGCCGGTCTGCTTGCCGCGTGCGGCCTCGCGGTCGGAGCGCGTGTGCGTCGAGCGCGGCAGCATGCCGTATTCGGCCGTCACCCAGCCCTCGCCGCTGCCTTTCTTGTGAGGCGGCACCTTGGGCAACACGCTGGCCGTGCAGAGCACTTGCGTGTCGCCAAAGCACACCAGCACCGAGCCTTCGGCGTGGCGGGTGAAGTTGCGGGTGAGGGTGACGGGGCGGAGTTGGTCGGGCTGGCGGCCGCTGGGTCGCATGTGGGGTCTCGCTGAAGAAAACGGATAGCCCGACATGATACCGGCCCGCGCTGCGCTTAGCAGGGCGGGCCGGATGGAGGCGGTGTGACGGCGTTTAGCGTGTCAGATTGCTGGTCTTGTCGATGGCGGCGCGGATTTCCGCGATGGAGCGCTCGATTTCCTCTTCCGACATCAGCCCTGATTCGCTTTGCGGCGCGTCCAGGATGGACGTGGTGAAGGCGTTCAGCGGGAGGGTATCGGTCTGCACCGAATCCTGCGTGGTGGTCACCGCGTCCAGCTCCCACATCATGGAGATGGCGGTGGTGTTGTCGGCGGTGTCGCCGGCATTGCGCAGCGCGCGGGCAATCAGTTCAGGAATCGCCTGCGTGACCGAGAAGCTGGTGCAGGTGTCGACCAGTTCGTCTTCCTGCACACTGCCCCACAGGCCGTCGGAGCACAGCATGGCAACGTCGCCCGGCTCCAGGTTGACCGGCCCGCCGATGTCGATCAGGGGCAGATTGGGCGAGCCCAGGCAGTTGTAGATCTTGTTGCGCTCCGGGTGGTGCGCGACCTGCATCGGCAGCACACGGTCCTGTTGCAGCAGGTTTTCGATTTTGGAGTGATCGCGCGTGCGCGTCACCAGTTCGCCCTTGCGCATCAGATACATGCGCGAATCGCCGGCGTGCGCCCAGTGCAGCGAGCCACGCTGGGCCAGCGCGCAGACGATGGTCGTGCGCGGCGCATCGGGCAGGCCGTTCGTCTCGGCATAGCGGTGAATGTCGCGGTGCGCGAGCATGATGCTCTCGTGTAGAAAATCACGCGGATTGCGAATCGACGGACGTGCGTGGCGCTGGAACTGGCGCGCCATGGTCTGCAGCGCTTGCTGGGCGGCAACTTCGCCCAGGGAATGCCCGCCCAGGCCGTCGCACAGCACCATCAACATGGCATCGCGCGTGAAGCAGTAGCCCATGCGGTCCTGGTTGACGCGTCGCGCGCCTTTTTTGCTTTCTTGATAAACCGAGAATCGCATTGCGGCTAGATGAGTATTCGATGTGGAGATGCGGTGCAGCGGCAAGTCCTGCCTAGTGTTGCACCGTTTTGAAATCATACTCCGCCTATCGGCGGCGACTTGGCTGTCAACTGTCCCGGCGGCGCAACAGGCGGCTCATGAAACGTGTCGTCAACGCCTCTTTTTCTTCAGGCACCGGGCCACCCTGGGTGATGGCGGTCAGCGCCTGCAGCTCGGTCAGCGCGTTGCTTTCTTCACGCAGCACTTTTTGCAGGCGGAACACGCTCTGGGGGCGCTCTTCCGGCTTCATCTTCAGGCACCAGCCAACTAGATCGATCAGGCTGGCCGTATAGACCTTGCGCAGGCGCTCCAGGCCTTCTTCCAGCTTGTCGTCTTTCTCGCGCTGCGTGGCTTCCTGGGGCGGCGTGCCGGCCATGCAGGCATAGATGGTGGCGCCGATGCTGTAGATGTCCGTCCACGGGCCCAGCTCGTTGTGCTTGCGGTACAGCTCTGGCGCGGCAAAGCCCGGCGTGTACATCGGCTGGAAGCGCGAGGCCTCGGCGGTGAGTGTCTGCCGTGCGGCGCCAAAGTCGAGCAGGATCGGCGAAAAGTCTTCGCGCAGGTAGATGTTGCCGGGCTTGATGTCGAGGTGTAGCAGCTTGTGGATGTGGACCTCGCGCAGCCCGCTCATCAGGTCATGGAAGACCTGGCGAATGAAGCGTTCACGCAGCATCTTCAGCTTGCCTTGCTGACGCGCGGTGAGGATGTGCTCCTGCAGCGTTTTTCCCTGCTCATACGTCATCACCATGTAGACGGTGCCATTTTCCCGGAAGAAATTGAGCACGCGCACGATGGCAGGGTGGGAAATCTTGGCCAGCGACCGGCCTTCTTCAAAGAAGTATTTGAGCCCGAGCCGGAATGCACTCGCGCTTTCTTCGGGCACGACAGGAATCAATTCGCCCGGCGCACGACGCGCCAGCGAAGATGGCAGATATTCCTTCACGGCCACCGGCGTCCCATGTTCGTCGGTCGCAAGATAGACGAAGCTGAACCCCCCGCTGGCCAACTTCTTTACAATACGATAATTGGACAGCAAGGTGCCGACCGGCAACGGGGCACTGCGTGGCTGTCCTGAGCCTTTTGACTCTGTCATGGGTTTGTGTGGCGAAATGGCTGTCGGATTCTCCCTGACCAGTCCACACGTTGTAAAGCGACAAAAGGTGGGGGATTCCCCGCCAATTCCGGGCGTTAAATAACCGCCGCCGGATTTCCTGATTCGACCAAGAACAACACACCACGATTCCATGATCTACAGCATGACCGGCTACGGCGTTGCGACACGCCAGGCAGCCTTTACCGATGCCCATGGCGCACCCAGCGGGAGCGTCGCCACCGTCTCGGTCGAATTCCGCACCGTCAACTCGCGCTTTCTCGATCTGCTGTTCCGGGCGCCGGAAGAGTGCCGCGCCTTCGAGCCGGCCCTGCGCGAAATGCTGATGAGCGCACTGTCGCGCGGCAAGCTGGAGTGCCGGATTAACCTCCAGCGACAGGAAGCCGCCAGCGATGTCGCGGCGCTCAATGTGGACCTGCTGCAACAACTCGCCAAGCTGGAGCAGGCGGTCACGCGCCACCTGCCGGCATCGGGTTCGCTGCGCATGGGCGAAATCCTGCGCTGGCCCGGCGTCCTGGCCGAGCCACAACTGACACAGGACGCGCTGCGCGATGCCGTAATCGAGGCTGCCAAAGAGGCGCTCAGGCAACTTCTGGAATCGCGCCGCCGCGAAGGCGATGCGCTCAAGGCCGTGCTGCTAGACCGCGCTGACGCAATGCTCGCCATCGTCGACAAACTCACGCCGATGGTGCCGGTCCTGATCCAGCAGCATCAGGACAAGCTGACCGAGCGCCTGCGCGAGGCGTTTGGCCTGGCTGCGCCGGAAGGCACGCCGGCACTGACGCGCGACGAACTGTCCGAGCGCATCCGCCAGGAAGCCACTGTTTATGGCATCCGCATCGACATCGCCGAAGAGCTCTCGCGCCTCCAGGCGCATCTGCGCGAGACGCGCCACATTCTGGAAAAGGGCGGCCAGATCGGCAAGCGTCTGGACTTCATGATGCAAGAGCTGAACCGCGAGGCGAATACGCTCGGCTCGAAGGCCGCCGCCAAGGAGCTGGCCGACGCATCGATGGAACTCAAGCTGCTCATCGAGCAGATGCGCGAGCAGGTCCAGAACCTCGAATAACTCGAAACGATAGAACTAGAACATGCCATCCTCTCAAGCGCACTCTGCCGTCGATACGCCCATCGAGAATCATTTTCCGGGCAGCCTGTTCATGGTCGTGGCACCGTCCGGCGCCGGTAAGTCGACGCTGGTGAATGCGCTGCTGGCGCAGGATTCTTCGATCCGCCTGTCAGTCTCCGCCACCACGCGCAAGCCGCGTCCGGGCGAGCAGCACGGCCGTGAATACAACTTCATGACCGTCGAGGAGTTCAAGGCTTGCCGTGATCGCGGCGAGTTTCTCGAATGGGCCGAAGTGCACGGCAATTACTACGCCACTTCACGCGTGTGGATCGAAGAGCAGATGCGTGCCGGCACCGACGTACTGCTCGAGATCGACTGGCAGGGCGCTCAACAGGTGCACCAGCGTTTTTCCAATGCTGTCGAAATCTTCATCCTGCCGCCATCGCTTACGGCGCTGGAGGAGCGTCTGAAGAAACGCGGCCAGGACGAGCCCAACGTGATCGTGCGCCGCCTCCTTGCGGCCGGCTCCGAGATGGCGCACGCACCCGAAGCCGACTACGTGATCATCAACGAAGTGTTCGATACCGCATTGGCCGAGCTGCGCACCGTGGTGCAGGCCACGCGTCTGCGCTTCGGTGCTCAAAAGGCGCGCCACGGCGAGCTGTTCGTCGAGCTGGGCATTCATTGAGCAAGCAGCGCATTCGCGTTTTTCAGCGCGATTGCGAAAGTGTGGTAGCGCCTGCGCTCCAGTGTTGTCCGAAGTGAGTGCTGCGCTGCTGCTAAAATATCGAGATCAACAAGATTTGCCACCAGGTGGAGTTTTCATGGCGCGTATTACCGTCGAAGATTGCTTGAAACAGATTCCGAATCGCTTCGAACTGGCATTGGCCGCAACGTACCGCGCCCGTCAGTTGGTGCAGGGCCACACGCCCAAGGTCGATGCCAAGGACAAGCCGACCGTGACCGCATTGCGCGAAATCGCATCGGGCCAAGTTGGTATCGAGATGCTCAAGAAGGTTCCGTCCTGAGCTGAGGCGCGTTACCTGGCATTACCTGGCGTGGTACGCTGCCTCGGTCATTGATCGTTCTGGCGATCTTTCATGGATGTGAAAGCCGCGAACGCACTAGACCCCGGCATGCCTACCTCGCCCGCTTCTTCGCCCAGGACCAAACATTCCGCCACGCACGAACACAACGTGCCGTCGGTGGAATCGTCCGCGAGGTCGTCCGGTTCTGCGCCGGGCGTCTCCACGGTTCCTTCCGGGTCTTCCACCGTTTCCATCGTTTCCATGCCGTCCTCCGCTTCCGGCTCCGGCCCTGCGTCGCCTCGTACGGGCGCGCCGAACTTGCCTGATCCGCGTGGTGCCGACCTGGTAGGGGAGCGGGCAGCCCTGCCGCCAAAATCGCACAAGGGCGCAAGCGCCGACGCGCCCGAGCAGGCAGCGACGCCCGAGGGTGCCGACACGCTCTTTATCGATGCGGTGTTGGAGCAGACCTATCGGCATCTGTTTGGTCCGACCTCGCAGCCTGCGGCACCGCCTCGCCAGCAGGTCGTTTCCATTTCGGGGCTGACCGAAAAGCTCTCGTATCTGAAGCCGGCTGATCTCAAGCTGGTGAAGGAAGCGTTCCACTTCTCCGATGAGGCGCACCTCGGGCAGTACCGCCAGAGCGGCGAGCCTTACATCACGCATCCCGTGGCCGTGGCGGAGATCTGCGCAGGCTGGAAGCTGGATGTGCAGTCGATCATGGCGGCGCTGCTGCATGACGTGATCGAAGACCAGGGCGTGACCAAGAGCGAGCTGGCCGAGAAGTTCGGCCCCAAGGTCGCGGAGCTGGTCGACGGCCTGACCAAGTTGGACAAGCTCGAATTCCAGAGCCGCGAGCAGGCGCAAGCCGAGAGCTTCCGCAAGATGCTGCTCGCGATGGCGCGCGATGTGCGCGTGATTCTCGTCAAGCTCGCCGACCGCACGCACAACATGCGCACGCTCGACCACGTGCCGCCGGAAAAGCGGCGCCGCATTGCCGGCGAGACGATGGAGATTTACGCGCCGATCGCGCACCGCCTTGGCCTGAATACGACATACCGGGAGCTGCAGGAATTGAGCTTCCGTATCGGTTCGCCGTTCCGGTATGCCACGCTCGAGAAGGCGGTGAAGGCCGCGCGCGGCAATCGACGCGAGGTCGTGAGCCGTATTCTTGAAACGGCCCAGCGTGCGCTGACCGACGCGGGCATCCCGGCCGAAATGACCGGGCGCGAAAAAACGCTGTACAGCATTTACCGCAAGATGCACGACAAGCAGTTGTCGTTCTCGCAGGTGCTGGATGTGTATGGCTTCCGCGTGGTGGTCGACACGCAGATGCAGTGCTACATGACGATGGGTGCGCTGCACAGCCTGTACAAGCCGATGCCCGGCAAGTTCAAGGATTACATCGCCATCCCCAAGATCAACGGTTATCAGTCGCTGCATACGACGCTGGTGGGCCCGTTCGGCACGCCGGTCGAGTTCCAGATCCGCACGCGCGAGATGAATCAGATTGCGGAAGCCGGCGTGGCCGCGCACTGGATGTACAAGCAGCACCACGACGAGCCCGATCGGGCGCAGCAACAAGCGCATCAGTGGCTGCAATCGCTGCTCGACATTCAAAGCCAGACGGGGGATTCGCAGGAGTTTCTGGAGCACGTCAAGATCGACCTGTTTCCGGATGCCGTCTACGTGTTCACGCCCAAGGGCGAGATCCGTGCACTGCCGCGCGGCGCCACGGCGCTGGACTTTGCCTACGCGGTGCACAGTGACCTGGGCAACCAGTGCGTGGCGGTCAAGATCAACAATGAGCTGCTGCCGCTGCGCACGGAGCTGAAGAACGGCGACATCGTCGAGGTGGTGACGGCGCCGTACTCGAAGCCGAACCCGGCGTGGCTCACATTCGTACGCACCGGCAAGGCGCGTGCGGCAATCCGACATTTTCTGAAGACGGCCAAGCTTGACGAGGCGATTCAACTTGGCGAGCGCTTGCTCGAACAGGCGCTGCGTCAGATCGGCATCGACATGAAGGCCGTGTCTGCCCAGGTGTGGGAACGCATCGTGCAATGGACAGGCAACAAGGCGCGTGAAGACGTCTTCGCTGATCTCGCACTCGGCCGGCGAGTGGCCGCCGTGGTTGCGCGCCGCCTCGAAATCCTTCTGCAGGAAGGTGGCCACGACGGCGACGAGGCGTTGATGGCGGCCGTACACACCTTTGCTGGCGAAGAAGCCCCCGCCGTCACTGTCAGCGGCGACGAAGGCATGGCGATGGTGTTCTCGTCGTGCTGCCGCCCGATCCCCGGTGACCCGATCGTCGGCTATATCGGCAAGGGCGAAGGCTTGCAGATCCACGTGCAGGAATGCCGCGTGGCCAAGCGCCTGCATGGCAAGGATCCGGAGCACTGGATTGACGTCATGTGGGCTGAACATACGACGCGTGCGTTCGACGTGTCGATCAAGGTGCTGGTGCGCAATACGAAGGGCATTCTTGCGCGCGTGGCAGCGGATTTGACTTCGGCTGACGCCAACGTGGCCCACGTATCGATGGAGCAGGAGGGCGATCAGGAAGCGACGTATATGACGTTCCTGATTCAAGTGCACGACCGCGTGCACTTGGCCGATGTGATGCGCGCGCTGCGGCGCAACCCGGATGTGATTCGCATTGCGCGAGATCGCGGCGGAGATTGATGCTCCACGCAAAAACAAAAGGCGAGGCCAGAGGGCTTCGCTTTTTTGTTTGTGGTCCGCTTGCCGCGCACACACTAGAGCGCTTTGACGCAGCGCTGCATGCGAGTTCGGCACGGACAAAAGAAAAGGGCTTCCATTTCTGGAAGCCCTTTTCGTTCTCGTATTAGGTTGGCGCGGCTGGCAGGATTCGAACCCACGACCCCTTGGTTCGTAGCCAAGTACTCTATCCAACTGAGCTACAGCCGCAACCGAGAAATGAGATTATACAGAGATTTTCCGTCTTGTGAACCCCCTTCTTCACTTTTTCTTCGAGAGGGCCAACTTTCTATAATAGAGCCTTGATCCACCGTGGCTTCCATCATGAACAAGGCTTTCGTCCGGGAAGATTCCGGCGATGACGAAGACGATCTGCCCGAAGGCGCTGCGTCCTTGCCGCCGGGTTCCAAGAACTACATCACGCCAGCGGGCTACGAGCGCCTGCGTACTGAGCTGATGCACCTGATCGACACGGAGCGACCTGAAGTGGTCGGCATCGTGTCGTGGGCCGCATCCAATGGCGATCGCTCTGAGAATGGCGACTACCTTTACGGTAAGAAACGCCTGCGCGAGATTGATCGTCGTATCCGCTTTCTCACGCGCCGTATCGAGAAGGCCGAGGTTGTCGACGCCAGCTTGCAAGGTAACAACGATCAGATCTTCTTTGGTGCGACGGTCACCTACGTCAACCAGCGTGGTGATGAGACCACCGTCACCATCGTCGGCATGGACGAGGTCGATCTGGATATCGGGCACGTGAGCTGGATTTCGCCGATTGCGCGTGCGCTCATCAAGGCGCGCGAGGGGGACACTGTGCCGCTGCGCACGCCGACGGGCGTCGAGCAGATCGACATCCTCGAAGTCAAATATCCGCCGCGCGCAGCTTGAGTGTGGACTCAGGCCGGGTGCCCCAGGCAGTAAGCACCGAAGGCGATCACCGAGCACGCCGACAGGCGCCGTGCTGTGAGTGACTCCTTCAGGAACAGTCGACCGAGCAACGCGGCAAATACCACCGACGTTTCGCGCAAGGCGGACACGGGCCCCATCGGCGCGAGCGTCACAGCCCAGATGACGATGCCGTAGGCGATGAGCGAGACCACGCCGCCACCAAACGTCTTGAGCGTGTTGGCGTCGCGCAGGTCGATGTTCAATGAGCCCTTCCACACGCGATAGAGCAGCACCATCGGCAGTCCGTCGAGCATGAACAACCATGCCGAGTACGCATTCGCATTGCCGGCTGCCCGTGCGCCGATGCCGTCGCACACCGTGTAGCACGCGATGAATACGCCCGTGCTGAGCGCCGCCAGGGTCGAGCCAAGGTCGGCCTTCCGGCCCCGCGCCAAACTGAGAATGCCGCCGCTCACCAGCACCACGCCCGCCAGCGCAATCACACCCGGCATTTCGCCCGCAAACAGCGCGGCGCCCATCGTTACCAGCAGCGGCGATGATCCGCGCGCAATCGGATACACCTGCCCGAACTCGCCAAACCGATACGCGCGCGCGAGGAACACGTTGTAGCCGACGTGCAGTACCGCGGACAGCGCCACATACGGCCAAGCGGCCGGCGCGGGCAACGGCAACGCAATCGCCATCGGTATTGCTGCCGCGCCTGAGGCCAGCGTCATCAACGTGATGGCGCGCAGGCGGTCAGAGCCGCTTTTCAGCAACGCATTCCATGAGGCATGGAGCAGGGCGGCGCAGAGAACCAAGGCGATGACGGCGGGGGTCACGGTGACGATGTGCGTGAAGTGAGAGTCGGGTCGATTTTTCTCACTCGATGCTGTGTCAGCGAGAGCAAGAAGGTGCCAGCGTAGCGCCGCAAAGTGCACTCAACAATCGATATATACTGACTCGATCTGTGCAAAAAACTCACGCGATATGCGAAAACTGCCACCTCTGAATGCCGTGCGCGCCTTCGAATCGGCGGCGCGCCATCTGAGTTTTACGCGTGCGGGCGAGGAACTGAACGTCACGCATGGCGCGGTCAGTCGCCAGGTTCAGGCACTGGAGGCGTGGCTGGGTGTGTCGCTGTTTCGCAGGCTGAATCGGCGGGTGGATCTGACCGATGCAGGGCAACGTTACCTGGCAGAGATTGGCGTAGCACTTGACCGCATCAGCACGGCCAGCCAGGCACTGCGCGACCGCGACGCTGTGCGCATCCTGCGCGTGAACAGCATCCCGACGTTCACGATGCGCTGGCTGATTCCACGGCTCTCGACGTTTCAGATGCGCTTTCCGCGCGTGGAGGTTCGGCTGACCACGTCCATCGAAGAGATCGAAGACTTGCCCGATCATTTCGACGTGATCATTCGCGGCGGGCCGGAGGTTCATGCGGGCTTTCAGTCGGAACGCTTTCTGGACGAGAGTCGCTTTCCGGTGTGCAGCCCGGTATTGCTGGAGCGCTTACCGCTATCGACGCCGTCCGACTTGCGGCATCACACGCTGCTGCATTCGGATACGCTGCCCTCGGTGTGGCCAAGCTGGCTGGTGCTGGCAGGCGTGCCAAATCTGCGGCCCGCACATGCGCTTACGTTTGAGCATTTCTATCTGTCGATTCAAGCCGCGATCGATGGGTTGGGTGTCGCGATGGGTCCATCTGCACTCATCACGGATGATCTGGAGGAGGGGCGTCTTGTGGCGCCGTTCCCGAATCTCGCGCTGGTCGCACGCAGTTACTACTGGTACAGCCCTGCGCGCAATCTTGGTGACGAAGTGGTGCAGGCGTTTTGCGCGTGGCTGGGCGAGGAACGACCGCAACGTCACGCAAACGTGAACACATTTCCGCCCTCCGGTAACGGAGGTAACGCCGCGTAACACCCTAGAGGCGACGGCGGAACCCGATGCTACGATCCATTCAAGTTCGATTGGTTTGAGAAGGAGGTCCTCACATGAAGAAGAACGCATGGATTCTCGCTGCATGCTTGGCGGCCGCTGGGGCGGCCGGTTCGATCGCTTTGCCTGCACAGGCACAAGTGTCGATCGGTGTGCAGATCGGCCCGACCTACGCGCCACCGGCGCCTCAGTACGAGCCTGTGCCGGTCTTGCAGCCGGGCTACGTATGGGTGCCGGGTTACTGGCAATGGCGCGATGGCCGCTATGTATGGCGTCGCGGCTATCGCGAACATGGCCGGCCGGGTTACCACTGGCGCGAGCCGCGTTGGGAGCAGGGTCCGCACGGTTGGCAAATGCGTGACGGTGGTTGGGATCGCGGCGACGACGGCCGCTGGCGTGGCCGCGATCGCGACTGGGATCACGGTCGCCGCGATCGCGACGACCGTTACCACTGCCCCCCGGGCCACGCGCGCAAGGGCGAATGCTGATGATGTAGCGACGGGCCGGTCATGTACCGGCCTGTTTTTTGCGGGCAGGTCTGTCGACGGCGCAGCCGCCGGATAAGAGGCCGCGGCGCTTTCCGGGAGGCAACATGACAATGGAATCGAACTGGCGCACCGAGCTGTACAAGGACTTCGATGTCTACGTACTGGCCATTCCCCGTGCTGAGCGCAAATCGGACAAGGGTGGGCAGGGATCGACGCAGTGGGATTTTGTCGTGCGCATCTGCGAGTCTGGCGCGGACCCGACGGCCGTCGAAACGCTTGTCGCCCATTCGCATGACGATCGCCCGCTGCCCACGCGGGAAGCCGCCGAAGATGCCGGGCTCGCGCGCGGCTATGGCTTGATCGATGAATTGCTGGGACGCAACCCCGTCCAGCAGTCGATCGATCTCTGACGTGGGTTACGCCGCCAGCGCTGTGTCGCGAACGTGCCGGCGCGCGAATTGCCACCATAGCCACGTCGAGTCGGGACCCGGCGCGTGGAATGCGTAGCGCGGGTCGCCGCCGCTCCAGGCGTGGCCCATGGTAGTGAGTTGGCACAGGCTGACGACGCATTCGCCGTCGCGTATGTCGTTGCGCAGGACATAACCCTCGCCTCGCGTGGTTTCGCGTAAGACGTTGGCCCCCTCGCCCAGATGGTTCAGTGCGCGGAATTGCGCGGCCAACTGCGCCTGGTTGGCCGGGTTGACGGCCTCATCGCGCAGGCCGTGCAGAAGCATCGTCGGCATGCCGGGGTAGGAGGCCACGTTCACCACGCTTGAGAGCGCATCGACGGCGTCGACGCGTGCCCCGCGACGCATCAGGTTCAATGCAGACGCTGGCGAGCGTGCGACACCCAGGGCTGGCCCCGAATGCAGCGCCAGCGCGGCGAACAGCCTTGGATGGCGCAATGCCATCAGGCCGGCCAATCCCGCGCCGGCTGACAAGCCTGCCAGGTACACGCGCGAGGGGTCTGCGCCGGTTTGTGCCAGGGTTTGTTCGATCAGTTGAGCAATGCCGTCGGCCTCGCGCGCGCCGGCGTGCTCCGGGTCATACCAGTGCCAGCAGCATTGCGGATGCGCGCGGCGCGGCTGCTCCGGATACAGCACGATAAAGCCCTCGCGGTCTGCCAGTGCGTTCATGCGCGTGCCATGCGCGAGCACTTCTGCCGATTGCTTGCAGCCATGCAGCATCACCATCAGTGCAGGAGGTTTGCTGCCGCGTGTGGGCGGCGTGTAGAGCCAGTATTCAGGGCGGCGCGCCACCACGGCGGGCGACTCGGGTTCGTAGATGAACTGTTCGCGCACGAAGGTACCCTGGGTGGGCGTTGGGCGTACGCGGCGTGGGCTATCGCGGCGTGCGGTTGGCTTGAGCGGCTTAACCGGTTTGGGCGGCCATGACTGGCGGCCAAAGCCCGGCGTGGTCAGGGCGTCGACTAGCCGGGTGATGGATTTCATCCAAGTACGGTGCATGGCGGCGGAAATGGGCGCGGATGAGGACGATGGTGCCCGTGCTCTCCGAAGGGCCGCAAGTGGTTTCGATGTTGGTAAGACAGTGTGCCAGTGATTTTGTTGCGACGCAGCATTCAAAGTGGGTGAAGCGCCTCTTGAACGCCTCATCGGGGCTCAAAGTTTGCAATTGCGCCTGAGACTGTCATGGAGACACCGCGGGTGAGCGGCTACACTGCCGCGACGGGTCAGGCCCCCAGGGCATGCCCTTCAGCTTTCCCGTTCCCCGTTGTGTACTTATGGAGGTCGTTATGGGTTTTTTTGACTTCATCAAAGAGGCTGGCGAGAAGCTTTTCCACGGCAGCGCAGCGGCCGCGCCGGCCGATGCATCGGCGGATGCCGGCGCCGCCAAGGCAGCCGACGATGCCAAGGGCCAAGCCATCCAGGACTACATCGCGCAGCAGGGCCTGAGCGCCACGGCGCTTTCAGTGCAGGTTGAAGGCGATGTTGCCAAGGTGTTTGGTGTAGCGCCCGATCAAGCCACGCGCGAAAAGATCATCCTGTGCTGCGGCAACGTCGAGGGCATCAAGTCGGTGGATGACCAGATGTCGGTCAATACCGAGTCGGAAGAATCGCAATGGCACACGGTGGAGCGCGGCGATACGCTTTCGGCCATCGCCAAGAAGTTCTACGGCGATGCCAACAAGTACCCGGCCATCTTCGAAGCCAACAAGCCGATGCTGTCGAATCCGGACAAGATCTATCCGGGGCAGAAGCTGCGCATTCCGGCGGTGTGATTGGCTTCGGAAGGCGCAAAGCAAAAAGCCCAGTCGATGAAGACTGGGCTTTTTTTAATTCTGGTGCCGCTGACCGGAAATGCCGGCCTTTCGGCGAACATCCAGAAAAAGGGGCGATCTCCCGCAAAGCCGCACCGCGTAGCCATTTGTGACTGTTTGGATGGCCTGGCAAGGGGCTCAAATTAGGCGTTCTGGTGTAAAAAGCCAGTAGCAATTACGCCAAATTTACGCCCGCTACCATGGCTACATTCACGAAGCGCAAGACCAAAGACGGCACTGTCTGGAAAGCGGAGGTCGCTCGCCTGGGCGTGCGTGACAGCCGCACGTTTGACACCAAGGCCGAGGCCGCTGCGTGGGCAACGGAGCGCGAGGCTGACATCTTGGCCAACCAAGGGCGCGGCGGCAAGCCGGCCAAGCGCACGCTGCGCCAGGTTGTCGAACGCTACATCGAGGAGGTGGCGCCCACCAAGCCAGGCGCGCGCTGGGAGGCGATCCGGCTCACGGCGTTTCTGAGGGACACCGTTGATCTGGCTGACCTGCTGGTCGGCGATATTACCAGCGACGATATGGGGAAGTGGCGCGATGCGCGCCTGGCGGGCAAGGTGGCCGGTCGCATGGGCAAGCCTGTCGGGGCCAGCACGGTCAATCGCGAGCTGAACCTTCTTTCGGCCGTCTTCGAGGTTGCGCGGACCGAGTGGAAGTGGATCCGTGACAACCCCACCCATGGCCTGCGCAGGCCAATCGACCCGCCACCACGGAACCGGCGCGTATCTCCGAAAGAGCAGGCCGCAATGGTGAAGGCGCTTGATTTTCACGATGGCGCGGCGCCCACGTCCATGCAGCAGGAGCTTGCGATTGCGTTTCTGGTGGCGCTGGAGACCGGGATGCGAAAGGGCGAGATCCTGGGCCTGACGAAGACGACGGCGCGCTTGGGTGAGCGGCACGTCATTTTGCCTCGGACGAAGAACGGAGACCGGCGCGAGGTGCCGCTTACTGCGCGTGCGATTGAACTGCTGAAGCTGCTGCCTGGCGATGAGGCTGGGCGGCTCTTCCGGTTGAGCACCGGCACAGCCGACACGTTGTTCCGCCGCGCCGTGGTCAAAGCCGGCCTCAAAGACCTACATTTTCATGACACGCGGCACGAGGCGTGCACGCAGTTGTCGAAGCGCGTCGACGTGCTTTCGCTGGCGCGCATCATTGGGCATCGGGATCTGAAGAGCTTGATGGTGTACTACAACCCGACCGCCGAAGAGCTGGCGGACCAGCTCGACGGCGTTGTGAAGTCGGCTTAAGCGCGGCGCGGGCGGCCTCGTCCTTTGGGTAGCCGGCCGCGATTGGCTCGCGCCCACTGGATGACCTCATCGGCAAACCACAGCCGTTTGCCATGGCGGGCGTCGGTCGGCTGCACAGGCGCTGGGAAGCCCTCGCGCACCACCACCGCGTCCGTGACGGTGTCGGGCGACAGGCCCATCCAGTTGCCAATGGCAGCGGCATCCCACAGTTGATCCGATACCGGTACGGCCTGCAGGACGTTGCGTAGGTCTGACAGCAGGCGGGCAAAATCTTCCGGCGTGACGTTGCTTACTGCAAATGGGGTCATGGTGGTCATGCTTTGGCTCCCTTCGTATTGCATTCAAACACCCAACACTTCACCGTCTCCGGCCGCTTGGGCTGAGTCAGGTATTCACGGTTGAAGTGGGCATTGATCGCGCTGTTGACGGCGCGGATATCGACAAACTTGCGTTGGCGCGAGGTCTTGAGCACGCGCTTGAGGTCCGCGATCGGGGGCAGCTCGATGCGGCGCTCGCCGGCGACTTGTTCCATGTGCTGCAGGTTGATGGCGATGAGGCCGTCGCCGCGCGCGTGGTTGAGGATCGGGCGGTCGTCGTCGGCTGACTCGATGTACTCGTAGACCTCCCAGAACTGCTGCACGTGCTTGTGATCGGCGCTGATCGCCTGCTGTCGCGCTGCGGCCATGCGGCCCAGCTCGTCCAGGGCGGCGGCGTGCTGCTCGTCGGTGAGCGGCAGCACGTGGCGCATGCTGTCGACCATGGCCATGATTTGCGCGTGGTTCTTGGCGATACGCACGGTCTTGATGTCGGGGCGGGCCATCAGGGCCTGCTCGTGAACGCCCACGCGGGCGGCGAAGGTTTCCAGCACTTTCGATTCGGCCATGACGGTGGCCAGCAGGAACGCCGACACATCCTCCACGGGAATGCGCTCGAGCGCTTCGGCTGCAGCCCGCGTTGCTGGGGTCTGTGCGGAGCGGTCGCAGTAGATGTGGACGATCCGCTGCAGCACGGCGTCGCTGGCGCTGACTTCGGCGTTTTGGCTGATGACGATGGCGCCACGGAAGGGCGGCTCATACGTTTCGTTGCCGCCGTTCTTCATGCCGCGTGCACGGGTGCTGCGGCCGTTGTAGGCGGTCTTCAGCTCGTCCCAATCGAAGCCGCGTTGCTTGGCGCCTTCGTCGCCGCGGTCGCCCTCGATGAGCACCACGGGCAGGTTGGCCACCTGGGCGAAGTTGCGGGCCCGGGCGGCGAGCGATGACTTGCTCGGGTCGAAGCCTTCGTAGTCACGCCGGCCGCAGAGCTTCCACAAGAACTCAATGAGCGTGGTCTTGCCGGCGCCAGGCTCGCCCACCAGCTCCAGGAAGGGGTAGCTCTTGTGTTCCTGGCGGATCTGTTCTGCGAACAGGCTGCCGAACCAGAACGCCAGCGCGGCCAGGCCTTTGGCGCCGAAGGCCTGCCAGAGCAACGGCAACCAGGTCGTTTGCATGCCCTGCACGTCGGTGGAGAGGGACAGCGTTGCGGCCTGGCTGATGGTTTTGACCGAGAGCTTGCCGATGTCGAAGAAGTCTTCGTCGTTCAGGCGGAAGAGCTTGCCGCCTTTGACCGCCACGTCGCCGTAGACATAGCAGCCGTGTTCCTTGGTGTAGCCCACAAAGTCGATGGTCTGCACGGTCGGGATGCGGGCGAGCTGGCGCGCGAGGTAGCCGTCGAGCTGGTGGCCGCTGCCGGTGTACATCGCACCAGGCGCAACGCCCAGCAGCCGCTTCTTGAACTCGCTGCTACTGGCGATTTGCGCGCTGGTGAAGGTCGCCTTGATAGGCTGGCCATCGTGCGGGAAGGCGATGCGGAAGTAGTACCAGGACTCATCGGTCTGCGGGCTGGCCTGGTAGTAGAGCGCGGTGGGCAGACAGTTGGCGATGGGCTGCACGACGCCGGCGCGCAGCAGGGCTTGCTCGCGTACCTGGTCGTCGTTCTCGCAGATGTTGGCCTCGCGTACAGCCGTCGTTTCGCGCTGGAAGGCCTCCAGCTCCAGCTTGAACCAGTACAGGCGGCTGCGATGCTCGAAGGGGAACTGCGCATCGCCGGTACGGTTGTACATCAGCCGCGCCTTGTCAGACGGCGTGGGCGCGGTGAACAGGTCGCCCAGGTAGCGGTATTCCTTCAGGTCTGCGGCCGACAGGCGGTCGCGCATATGCAGCTCGTTCCAGTCGAGCTTGGCGCGGCCGGTCTGCTTGGGCAGCGCGGCGGATGCCGACCAGCCGTCCGCTTCGGCGCGCTCGATGTGCTTGAGTGCGTAGCGCCGGCCGGCTGGGTCGTTGTCCAGGGCGAACACCAGGTGCGGGCGCCGATGGCCGCCGGCAGCGCATTGCTCGGCCAGCGCCGCCAGTGCGGCGGTCGGGTAGTGCGAGCAGGAGAACGTGGCCACAGCGGCCACGTCGTGATGCATCAGGGCGATGGCATCAAAGATGCCTTCCACCAGCCAGAGCTCCTTTGGTTGCGCCGGCAGGGTGGGCGGCTGCCACCAGGTGCCCGCGTATGAGCCGCTGAAGGTGGCCTTGCGGTCGCCAAAGCGCTCGGGCTGGTCGATGATGCGTTCCCAGTAGCGGCCTTCGCTCAAGGGGAAGCGGACGGTGGCGCTGCCGATCTTCAGGTCGTGACTGTAGTAGCTCTCTTGCGTGTACCAGCCGGCGACGCGTGCCAGGTCAAAGCCGCGGGCATCGCGCATGTAGGCATCGGCTGCAGCGTGGGGCGCTTCGGGTGTTTTGACGTAGCGGTCGCTCCAGGAGGCGAAAAGATCGGGGTACAGCTCTTTGGCGTGGTACTCGACAGCGCAGTTGTTCAGCCGGTTGCAGCGGATGACCCAGGGCGCGTCTGCAAAGGCCCACAGCGAGCGTTTGCCGCAGGAGGGGCATGTGCCCTTCTCCAGCTTGTTCGATCGTTCCTTGAAGCCGTAGTCGTGCACCAGGCGCGACGCAATGGCGGAGGAGAGGTCGAGGTTCATTGCGATCAGGGAAGTGGGTCAGTCGTCGACGTCGCCGGCGGCGCGGCGCTTGAAGTCGACAGGAGGGAGCGCAGCGCGCCTGCGCAGGCGCGGCACCAGCGCCGTTGCAGCCGCGATGACGGCCGTGCGCAACAGCGGCTGCATGGCTTCATACGGCGTTGTCAGACACAGGAAGCCGTGCATCCAGCGCACGTCGTCTTCAGTGATGGCGGGCTTATCCATGCCGGGGCCTCTGCATGACGAAGCCCAGCCACACGCCCCGCCCGTAGCAGACGACAAAGAACACCGACGCGGTGAACATGCCCGCCTCGCCAGTCACGTGCGTGAGGTACAGCCACGCCGGCTGGCCAAGCAGGCCGACCAGCGCGCCCCAGCGCTGCGTGTTGGCGCTGTAGTTGAGCAGCGCCACGGAAACGAAGGCCGTGAGCAGCATCCAGAGATTGACGAGGGCGAGCATTACGCGGCCTCCACCAACACGCCGTAGGCCATCACGCCCGTGGTGACCACGCCGGCGCCGATGCACGCCACGGCCAGCCAGAGCAGCACCCGCACGACGTCGTTGAAGCGCTTCGGCGGCACGCGGTAGCCCGTGACGGTGGGGTCGTTCTTGCTGCGCCAGGCGAAGAGCACGCCCACGGCAGCGGCCTGCACAGCGAGCGTGGTGAGCATGGCAATGAGCTGCAGGGCGGTCATGCGTGCCCCCCGACCAGGCGGGCCGAGCCGGCGCGTGCGGACAGGCCCAGCACTTCTGCTGTGCGCATGACGGCCATCAGTGCATCGGTGCTCGATGCGGCGATGGTGTGGAATGAAAGCCGACGGCCGCCGGCGGCGACACGGACGAGGTAGGTTTTCATGCCCGCCCCCTTACTCAATGCCCTGCAGGCTGTTCTGCCGTGCGACGGGGGCGAGTACGCCGATGGACTGCGCTTGCATGCCGAGCAGCCGGGAAACCTGCTGCAGGTTGGCGTACAGCTCCACCGCCAGCGATGCCGTGCGGGCATTGGCAAGCTCTTTGACCAGCGAGCCGCGATATCGGAGCGCTGCAAGCCGCTGCGGCACCGTCATGCGGCCGGTCTCTTGCGGCACCAGCCGGCCTTCCAGCACGTCGAGCACCCAGTGGCGGAAAGCCTTGGCCCGCTCTGTGCGTGCCAGCATGGCTAACAGGTAGGCGCCGCGCGGGCTGAAAATGCGTACTTGCTGTCGACCGCCAACTGTGTCGACCTCAAAGAGTCGGGTCATTTTCTCGGTGAACTCGTCCGCGTTTCTTTCATACAGCTTCGCCATGTCGGAGCTGGGGTTCCGGTAGCCCAAGGCACTTCCAATCTGGAAGACCCTTAGCCACGGCGTGTTGTGGATATCGACCACATCGAATTCGACGTTCTCGAAGGTCAGGACTGTGTTGGTTTGCATACGGGCCTCGAAAAAATGGGCAAAAAAAGCCCCCCGCACCCCGGGCGGGGAGCGTGCCAAAGCGGATGCGAGGGGAAGGGGGTAACTGGAGCCGCTGGCGCCTATTCGGGCAGCAGGCTCAATTGGCCGGTGCCGTTGGGCAGCACACGCGTGCGGCCAACGGGCAGGTAGGCCAGAGGGTTGGGGTTGATGCTGGGCGCGATGGTGCTGATGATCGACAAGATGGCCTTGCCGGTATATGCGCAGTGCTCTTCAGGGCAGCGCACATAGAGCTCGCGGGACGTGAGCGAAACAGCGCGGCTCGTGCGGATATGCAGGCGGGTGCCGCAGTGTGGGCAGAGGTGTTTCATTTCCCACCCCCTTGCGGCCGGCCGCACTCGCCGTGGCCTTGGCGGGCGCACTCACAGAACATGCCGACCTCGCCCAGCGTGGCCACGGCATCCATGTACTTGCGCGTGACCAGCACGTAGCCGCACACGCCAACCAGCGTATCCAGCTTGTCGATCAGCACGCCTTGCTCGCCGCTCAGGAAGCGGCTCATGGCGCCTTTGTCCCAGCCCATGGTGTGCTGCACGTCTTGGCGGGTGGGGCCAGAGAGCTTGCGGCGCAGGGCGTGTTCTATTCGGTGTTGGGTGTGCATGGTTAATCCTCCACAACGGAAGTTGCGTGCCGTTGCGGCACGGCTTGCATATGCTTGTTGGGGCTCGGCTGGGCCAGCGCGCTGAGGATGAGAACGCGGCCCATGTTGCCGAGGGACCGGCCTTCAGTGGCGGCGCGTGCTTTGAACTTCTGGAGCTCCTCGGGCCGAAGGCGGATATAGACGGGCTTGTCAGTCACGACGCCAATTGGCGCGCGACGTTTAGCGACATTTCCACGGGGCATGGTCGATATACTCGTGAAAGGGAATCTTGCATATGAAAGCTAATGATATGCACGAACGTACATAGATTGGCTATGGACAGCACAATGTTGCAATTCGGGGTCCGCCTTGCGCGAGAGCGGATACGGCTGGGGTTGTCCCAAGGTCAAATGGCCCAGCTCGGCGGTGTGGCCTTGCGGACCTACGCAAACTACGAATCTGGGGAACGAGAGCCCGGGATTTTGTCCCTGGCCGGGTGGGGTGCGAACGGCGCCGATGTTCTTTACATCGTGACGGGCAAGCACACGACTTCCCTGATGTCACCAGAGGAAGACGCGGTGGTTGCTGGTTATCGAGAGCTCGATGCGCGCGGGCGCGCAGGTGTGCTGGCGTTGATTGGTGGGCTTTCGGGCGCTGCGACAGAAGCGCAGCCGGTGAGGGCTGGCAAGCGCTCCCAAATCATTGTTGGCGGATCGAATAACGTCCAGGTCGGTAGCGTCCGGACGAAAACGCCGGTCGCCAAGAAGACGAAGAAATAAGCACAGAGCTATAGCCGCGCGGGGACGTGGTATATCGCCATTCGATCAACAGAGAAGCGGGATGGAGCAGGAGATGAGCCGTGGCGCTCACGAAGTGCAAAGAGTGTAAGAAGGAAGTTTCCAGTTCTGCCCCGACGTGTCCTCACTGCGGCGTCAAGAATCCTGGAGTAGGAACGTGGCAGGTGTTGGTTGGCTTGGGAGCCTTGGCCGTCGGCATCGCGGCTGTCGTGAGCTGCATGGGTGGCGAATCCAAGCCAGGTGCGTCTGAGAAAACGCCCGAACAGTTGGCAGCAGAGGAAGCAGCTTGCAAGGCGGACTTGCAATGCTGGGGTGACAAAAACCTGATACGCGCGACATTCGCCTGTGTACCGGAAGTCGAGCGCCACGCCAAGTACAGCCACAAGTGGGTTGATGGCACGCTTGAACCGAAGTTTGAACGATTCCGGTGGGCCAACAAGGAACACTCCGTACTGACTTTCCTCGGCGACAAGGTGCAATTCCAAAATGGATTTGGCGCTTATCAGAATGTCAGTTACCAGTGCGACTATGACCCGGTAGCCGGCAGGGTGTTGGCTGTGCGTACTGTCGCGGGCCGCCTCTGATCATGGGCAACGACCTCAGCATCATCTCTTGGTTGGTTGTCGGCATGTACGTAGTCGCCGGTTTGGCTTTTGCGGCGTGGGCGTGGCTATGGTCTCGTCGCCTTCGCAGCTTTTTCGCCAGACGGGCGGCTGCGAAAGCACGGCGTCAAGCGCTGCAAGCCTACGCACAAGGTTTGCGCTCGCAGCGTTGAGCCTCTATGGGCCGCACAATCTCGGTCGGCCCATCCCTCTCTACGCGGTGTGGTGTCGCCGCCAGTACTCTTGTGATGGGTGAGCTGCCCGACGATGCACCGGAATGGTTTTACTGACTATGGACGACACACTTCGCATGGTTGAGTGGTACATCGCGGGCATTTTTGCCCTTGGATGCGCCGCGTTTCTTTTCCGGACCGGGCTTTGGTACAGGCGCTTTCGCTGGCTTCTCGACCGGCGGGCTGCGGCGAGGGCGCGGCGTGACAGCCTGCTGACGGCGGCAAAAAAGAACATGGCGCAGGAGTTGGTTCAGAAGGCCGCTGCTATGAGCCGTGATGCGAACAAGGTGGAGTTTATGGCCGCTCGCATTTATCGGCGTGACGCGACGATCTACTTCCTTTCGTCGACGGTCAACCATCTTGTCGGCTGTTGGCTCAGTGAGAATTTCGAGCCAATGCCTCTGCTGATTCCGCGCGGTCGGAAGCACATGCAGGAATTCCCCTCTGGCAAGCCAGAAGCACAGGCGTATTACGATTTTGTTGTGGAGTACTTCGATACGATTGAAGCTGCGCTGCGGTCCGGCGGTTTGTGGGTTGAGTACTGACACCAAGGGTAGACGCAACGGCCCCCGAACGAACATGACATGGACTCCCTCACCGCAAGGCGATAGCGGTGCACCGCAGTGGCTCAAGACAGCCGTCACACTGGCCTACCGTGCCTCCGCGGTGCTATTGGCCCTCGCTGCGCTGGTATTCCCCGTGATGCAACTTTTCAGACTGCCTATTGAACTGGATCCGCTTCGGTTGGCTAGGTTCGGCGTGCTGGATTGTGGCTTCATGGCGGTGGCACATGCATGGCGAATCTGGCTGTTGCGCTTGCCTGTCCCGATCCGCTTCTCGACGCCCGTGCCGTATGGCTATCCGGGGTGGCAGACCATTCTCCAATCCCAACTTGTTTCCGGGTGCGTGCTTCTCGCGTTTGGTGCGGTGCTTTTCCTTCTATGAGAAATATCTATCCCAAGGTGCCGCCTAACGCAGGAATGGTCAGAGGGCCGCGGCGCACAGCTGGAAAAAGGGCGAAACAGTGAAAGCAAAGAATCTGGGGGCTTGTGTCGTTGCGGCCGTCGCGCTGTTTGTGGCATCGCCTAGTTCTGCGGCGTGCATCGTCACAAAGTCTGCGATTCCGGAGAAGGACGCGGCGAGGCCAGGGGTCCTCGGCCTCAGTCTTGAAGACCTGATTCACGGCATGAAAGCGCGGAAGCGTGAGACTTCTCCAGACGACGCTGGTGGATTGTTCACGGAAGTCACCTTCACCCATTCCATGAGCATCATCGCGGAGGGCGACGAGACAAACCTGTCGCGCTTCAGCATCAGCATGGGCTGGTCGCCGGACGAGGACGACACGCAGAAGGCCGCCGCAACTGCCATGTTTATTGTGGCGCGAGCATTTGGAGCTCGCACACAGGAGGACATTCAGCGGGCGGGCGCGTGGTTTGTGACAGTGCTCGATGCAATGACGCAGCAGTTCGTGAGCACGGGCCGGAACTGGGTCGTATCTGAATACGACAAGGACCGCTTTCACATTACGGTCGCCGGCATGCGCGTGCCGGACGCGGTTCTGCTTTGTTTTGAGCCGCGAGGCAATTGAGTCAATTCCAATAGAGCAGTAGCCACGCGGGGGCGCGGCATACAGCCTTTTTATCAATCCACACAGACGGGAAGGTAGAAAGGAGCAGTAATGAAAGTAGTGAAGTGGCTGTTTGGCCTGGCGATCGCTGCCATCGTGATTGGTGTGCTCAGTGACTTGACGAACCCGAAGCCGAAGTCTGGGAGCGCCGCCACAGCGGGCAGCGCAATAGAGGCCGCAGACGCAGCCGAACCACCGTTGCCGGTCAAGGCGCAAGAGCTGTTCCGCGCGTACGAGGACAACGAGGTCGCGGCCGATCAGAAGTACAAGGGCAAGAGCCTACTGGTGACCGGCACGGTGCAGAGCATCGACAAGGACTTCACAGACAGCATTGTGGTGAAGCTCGCTGCCGGCAATCCGTTTATGCCCGTGCATGCGTATCTGGATGATCAGCATGCGGCGATGGTCGCCTCGCTCAAGAAGGGGGCGAAGGTTGCTTGGGTGTGCCAAGGGGATGGCAGGATTGTGGGGAGCCCGATGTTGAAGGGGTGTGGGCCGAAGGGGTAGGAACAAGGCGCCCCGTCAGGCGGGGCGACCTCTACTGCAGTTGAGCCTCGATACGCTGCAGCTCTTCAATCACGTCCTTCGCAGAGGCCGCCAGCGCTGTGCGGCCACGCTCTTCGTCTTCGTCCAGCCAGTGTCGTACTTCATCGAGCAATTCGCGTTTTGCCACTCTCTTCGGTTGACGCTCTCGGATGGCTAACACTTGGTCCACCTTCTCCGCAAAGTGCGCAGGATAGTAGTGCTCAAACTGTTCTTTGGAGAAACAGTCAAAGTGGGCTGCATCCCAGGTCTTGTAGCTGTTTCGCAGCTTCTCGACGACTTCCTTGCCAGAGGGGTCCGCATCGACTCTTACCCAAGCCGCTTTCGAATAGATCGGCTCCAGGTGAGCAAAACGCATCAAGCGATCAAAGTCTGCAAACGTTGCTTCTACGTTTCCTGTCCCGTTCGCTGATAGTGTCCGCACACGTGAGAGTTTTGGGGCGAACCATGGGATCAAATAGTCGCGGATGATGCGTTCCGCAGACGATTCTTCGACGATTAGCCAGCCGCTCCATAGGTCGAAGTCGGTGAAGGAGTAGCCGAGCTCGCGGAGAACGTTAAGGCGGGCTTGGGGTGAGTTTTCGACCTCTTCAATGCGCGCGGTTGTTGGCGGCTCCCCCTTCGGGGCGCTCACGTGAAACACTTTGCTTCCCTCTACTGCACCCAAGTGCCGAAGAACGATGTTCGAATGTGTTGAGACCACGAACTGATTCCGCTGTGAGCTCTCGACGATAAGGTCAAGAAGGGCCTTCAGCGCCTCCGGATGCAGATCGTTTTCCGGTTCCTCCACGAGGAACAGTTTTCCGCTGGAGAGCGTCAGGTCGGCCAAGAGCGCGACGATGTTTGGCACGCCTTCGCCCATTTGCTCAATCGGGATCACTTCCCGACTCTTCAGGTACACCCCTGCGCGTTGCCCATTGTCGGAAGGGGTGGCTGTGACGACAAAGCCAAGTATTGCCTCGCATGCCTCGGCGTACTCGTCGCTTCCTGGAAAAGAGCGATTTGACAGTCTCGACAACTTGGCAGCTAAGTTCACCATTTGATGTGAGACTTGCATAGTGGTACCAAGTCGCACGTCCTCGCTGAAGGTCGCCGTTTTGCGTTTGGACAGATATGGAACAATAAGGTGGTGCGGATCAACACCAGGAATGACATTGATACCTCGCTCGCCGTCGCCGTTTGTGTTCGACGTTGCAAGCGCAAAGTTGCCATTGCGACGGTCCTGAGTCCGCATCACAATTCTTACCAACCCCTCCGGCTGATGCAAATTGCTGAACAGATACGGCAGGGTGTTTTCCGCGAACGTAATGTCGATGATCGACTCATTCGTGCCAAGGCGTATGTCCGCAAAGGTCTGACCTGAACCTTCTTGCAAAAGATACAGGCCGCGCAGAACCGATGATTTGCCCGCATTGTTGGCACCGACGAGCACGTTCATAGGACCGAGTGCGAGATGTCCTGAATCGACAATCGACCGAAAGTTGCGTAGCCGCAGGTGTTGGATGCGCATACATGCTCCGCTTGCACAGTGTTCAACTGCCTAGATTTCTGGAGTCGAAGCGGTTTGCTTCGTTGTGCTCCCAAAACTGACGCCAATCAGCCACGGTCACCCACAACGCTGCTCTCAGTTGGGCATCGGTCAGCTTCTGCAAAGTGGTTTTCTGAAACTGCGCTGAGCAGAACCCGATTGTGGCCTCACGCAGCCCGCCGCGAATACCCCACATTCGCATTAATTCCCTAATCATGCCGGTACGCGGCAGGCTGTCACCACGGGCGCAGGCTAACCAGCCGTCCAGGTAAGACCGAGCTGCCCAATACTGCTCGTGCGACAACTCGGTGTTGTCTCGCACCTCCTCCAGGCCGCGCCCGTTGAGGTGGTTGCAAAGGGCCTTCCAAACCGTGCCGGCGTCTATGGCGCCTTCCTCTGCCAATTCGATTTGCAATGCGATGTGAGTGAGTTCTGCCCGCTGCTCGATGGTCATGCGTTCTTTGGCTGGCGCCGGCGGGGTGGGGCAGCGTGAGCGGGCGGCCGACCCGCATAGGATGACCTGGCCGATTTGCACGTTGCCATTGCCGGCGGAAATGCTCTGCTTGATGTTTGTCTTGTTGCTCACTTACGTATCTCCCACAGCGGCGCGCGGGCCGCTTGGGGAGGCTACGGCGCGGTGGCGGGGCTGTGGGTCAACGAGTGTGGCAACGCGTTAGACGTTGAGCTTAGTGCGGGGGTGGTCGAACTTGAAGGGCGAGGGAGGCGGTGTAACGATGGTTTGCGATTGGTTGGGGACCTTTGGTAGGAAGCATGCGATCTGGGGCTGTATCGGATACATGCCACTAACTACTGCTCCCTCATCTGGAGGGGCACGGAATAAGGACCGATACCTCAAGCCGCCACATAGGTCGCGGAAGCACGAGGATTGATTCCCGTTTTTTCAGTCACCAGGTTTATGAAGTCGAAAGCGGTTGTGTAGAAATCCTTTGCGGTCTCGATGTCACAGCTACGCGCGTACTCAAGGGCGTGATGCTTGGCGGTGTGTAAGGCAGGCGAGTGCAAAGGATCATCGATCTGCGTGGGCGTAATTTGATACGGGGTGGCGTGAGTCACTAGATTCCTCCACCGCTGCATAGTTGCGATGCGCTGAAACAGGCCGTGGCCCCAATCAACTTCGATGCCTGCAGCCTCCATCAGCATCTTCATCTTTGCATCGAATCGAAATGTCTTTCGGTAGCTCTCAAAGTCAAAGCTAGGGTAGCGTGGGTCAGACGCCATGCAGAACGCCACTGAAGCTGAGAAGCTCTCGATTGCTGAGAAGCACAACACCATTCCACCTGTGAAGTAGGAGAACCCCATCGAAAGCGTCCCCTCTCGTGGTTTTTGATCCATGTGTATGCCCGCCCTTACCAGCTCAGACGCCGCGTGCAAGGTCAGGTCCCAGTCATGGTTTTCCGCCGAATATACGTAGCTCACAGTGGCCCTTGTTCTCAACGATCTTCGTGGATCGACACGAACGCCAATCCGACCATTTGCATTTCGATTGATGCCCTACGGCACCGGAGGCGCAGCTTTGCATCCATGCCGATGCTGCTCCTTCCCCAAGTCAGCAATGCTCCGATCCAGCCGAGCAACCTCCTCGTCACGAACTTTGCCGGGCGGTGAAACTGCATCTTTCAATTTTGCCCGCAAAACGTCTTTCTGATCCTTGAGGTCTGCGCATTCGGGCGGGTCCGGCCGCTCTTTGAACGGTGGCGTGATGCCCCGCTTGATAGCCTCGTCACACGGCATGCCTACGGAAAAGGTCTCGCCGTTGTAAGTGCATTTCCACGCGACGGCGGCGTAGGAGGGGGATGCCGTCAAGCAAGCGGTAACGAGGAGGAGTGGGCGCATGGATGGCCTTTTGGAACGAGCATGTACGCGGTGCACTGTCAGCGGCGCGCCCGATACGCAGGTGTCAAGGAAAAAGGGGCAGTCAGAGGCTTGGCTCGGTCTTCGTGTCGGCCGCGAGTTCGGCATCTTTACTCGCGGCGTCCAGTACTCGCCGGCCCATCTTGACCTGGTCTGACGGAGCAAGCGTCGCAATGCCGGGAAAAGCGAGTGCGGCGCTTTCCAATTTTGACTGCGCTACAGGGTCATCTTCGGTGACCTTTTCGGGGAAGACTGCGATAAACCACGCTTGAAAGACCTGAGCCTCTACAGGACCGCCCTGCCGTAGCCGTATGTAGTCCTCCACGGCAAGAAACAGGATGGCCGTGACGTTGGCGTCCAGCAGTTCGACCGAGCTACTTGGGTTCGGGTCTTGCTGAGCGTGCTTGAAGAAGTTCCGACACGGCTCGTTAATGTAGTGCTTAAGAGTATGTCCGGCAGGCAGACTTTCGCGGGCCTGTTTGGAGAAGCTATCCACGCCCGCGCTCGTGCAGAGCACGTCAATGACCTCCCATGCGTTCGACGCGAGCGAGTACACGGAAACGGGATCGCCACCATCGAAAAAAAGGCGAATGGCAGTAATGAGTTGCCGTCGGGCCGCGTCGATCTTTGTGACGAGCATGTTGACGTGCTCCTGTAAGCGAGAACTACAACAGCATTCGACAGCGGCCTTGTTAAGGCAACTCCAGTTGGCCCGCAAGATGCGAGAGGTACGCTTCAGCACCAGCGTCGTCAAACACCGCTCGCTGGAAGCCCATCGCTCCCGTCAGCTTGTCCCGCAGCAGTTCCAAATCAGTCTTGCAAACAAAATAGATGCCATCTAGGTCCGCCTCATCAAGCGCGCTGGGCACTAGCGCATAGGGGTGCTTTGCGAAATAGACGGAGAGGGCAAGGCGTTTGGAATGGTCGGCGCTTTGCCAAAGGTAGCCTAGTGCATCAACACCGACGTATCGCGAAAGGAACTCAATGTCTGCGAACGCCGCAACTTGGTCGAGTGTGTCGCTGGTATGAGGCCGCTGGGCCGACAACAGGTAGCGTTCCCAGAAGCTGGCGCCCAATGGCTGCCACAGCGCTGCCGTTCCTAGAATGAAGTCCAGGACGTAACGATGGGGATAGTGTGCCGCCTGGTGACTCAGCAGCAAGGCATAGTCAAGATTGGCGAGAGCCGCGGCATGTTGGTCGAAGTAGGCAATCCCTACAGCATCGGAATTGCCGTACCCGTCGAAAACTGCCTTGCAAACCTGAGCTAAGTGCGTCATGAGCGCTCCCTCGTGAGGGCTCACATGGTATCGCGTCTCACGTGTCGAGCTTATCTGGCTTGATCTCCAGCTCGAGCGCCGTCGTAAAGCCACCGTCATTCAGACTGTGAACGACGCGGCCGACTGACCAGCCCGTCCCATCAATCTGGGGCTTCCACCCGCTCACTTTGGCATGCAGCGACGGAAACAACTCAGCCCGCCCACGCGCCAATGTGATATTGAACGTAGCAACGCCGCGCTGAATCTTCTGCCACTCGGCCCGCGCCGCACGCTCGGCGTTGGAGCGTGACGCGTACGTGTGCCGCAACACCTTCACGTTGTCCGGGTTCGGATCGGCCTGTACCGTCTCCCGCTTCTTCTTTTTTCCCTTGGCGGCGCGCTCCTCCTTCGTCGCTACGGCATTGGAAGCATCGATAACAACCTCGCCGCGCACGCCGGCGCGCGTGTCCTGGTAGTACGCCTTCACACCGTTGTAGTTCTCCCGATCGGCAATGCTGAACGTGTGCGTGTCGCCAGACGCGCGGGTGATGTTGACGGTGGGCAGCGGCAGGCCCGACCCGCAGGTCGGCTCGCCGGCGGGAATGAAAAGCAGCGTGCCGTTCTTGACGGTCGCAATGGCGTCGAATTCCTTCGCCAGGCGCGAGAGGAAGTTGGCATCTGACTCGCCGGTCTGGTCGACGTGGGCGATGACCTGATCGGCCAGCTTCTTGCCCACCAGCCAGGTGAACTTGTTGCGCAGGGCGATGGACTGGACGATCTGCGCGACGGTCTTGCCGGCGTAGGAGCCCTCGCGGCGGGTGGTGAGGCCGCCGTCCATGTCGGCGCTGCGGGCGCGAATGATGAGCCGGTCGGGCGGGCCGCTGTGCTCCAGCTCGTCCACCTTGTACGTGCCCTTGTCGACCAGACCGGCGCCTTCCCAGCCGAGCGAGAGCGACAGGCGTACGCCTTTCTCGGGCAGGTCGAGCTTGCCGTCGCTGTCGTCGAGCTCGATGTCGAGCTGGTCTGCCTCGAAGCCGCTGTTGTCTGTGAGGGTGAGGCTGATGAGCCGCCCCTGGAAGCGGCCGGTGATGTCTTTGTTGCCCACCTTGATGCGGTAGGCTGGGCGGGGTGACAGGGCGTCGGTGGTCGCGCTCGTCATTGCAGCAGGCCGGTAGCAACGCTGGCCACCTTGGATAGCAGGCCGTCATCCACGCGGGTCAGCTTGAGGGTGAAGTCGCACGCGCGGGCGGCGCCGTCCTGGAAGAAGTAGGTACGGGTGGTGTCCAGGTTGTTGATGACGAACTGGCCGTAGTAGCGGCCGGTGCCCTCGATGAGGGTGTAGGCGTCGCCGCTGTCGGCCATCAGCTCCAGGGCTGAGAGCGACCATTCGCCGCCGGTGAAATCCGGGAAGAGCTTGCCGGTGAGTGTGATGGTTTCCTCATCCGGCCCGACGTACTGGTGCGACGGCCGCCGGCCCACGCGGTTGTTGCCCGGGTGGCGCCAGGCGACCTGGCGTTGGAATTCCGTATAGGGCGCCGTGTCTAGGCTGAACACGAACAGGCCCAGGGCCATCATCATGGTCAATCCCTGTCTGCAAGGCGCGAGCGCTGACGGGCGGCTCGCTGGTTGTCGATCTGGCGCAGCTCGTCGCGCACTAGGCGCGCGATGGCCTGCGGATCGGCGCCGGCGGGCGCATTGATGTTGATGGTGATGGGCGCGGGCGCAGGTGTGGACGCTGCGCTACGCACCGTCATCGCAGGGCGTGTGTCGAACGACACGGGCGCCGCCATTGCGGGCGCGGTACCGATGGCGATACCGGTGCCAATGGCCGCCAGCTTGGTGGCTCCCGCTTTTGCCGGCTTGGGCAGCGAGGCTTCGATCTGGGTGGCTTTGGCAACGGCCTGCGCCCCTGCGGTGTCGTCTCCGAATACGCCCTTGAACCACGCCGCGATTTTCCCCACAGCGTCTTTGAGCGCCGGGAACTTGCTGAACAGCCCGTCGATGATGCCCTGGATGATGTTGCTGCCGAACTGCTGAAATTGCTCCGGGACGAAGAAGTCCCATACGGCAACAAAGACAGCCTTGATGGGCGTGATGGGCGACCACTTCAGCAACGTTGCATTAATGTTGACGGTACCGCCGTTGGCGAGGGCGTCCATGTCCTGCCAGAACTCGTTCCAGGTGTTCCTTATCCCGTTCCAAGCGGAGGAGCAGGTGCCCTTGATGCTTTGCCACAGGCCTTCAATTTTTGGCCCGAGCGTTTCCCAGTTGTCCCAGATGAGAAACGCGGCGGTGGCAATGACCGCGATGATGGCGAGTATGGGGTTGGCGAGCGCAAGGCGGCCTATCCACTTCAAGGCGGTGCCGACTTTCCCGATACCCGCTTTGAGTAGCTTGAATCCGCCCGAAAGCCCGCCCGCGCGGATGTTCAGCAGGCGCAACCCGTAACGTGCGATCACCAATGGCCCCTGCATAGCCGCCATGGAAAGCGTGAGGCCGCCGGCGGCCAGCAGTAGGGCGCCTGCTGCAGCCGCCGCCTTGAGCAGGCCGGACACGAGGCCAGGGTTGTTCTTTGCAAAGGTGTCAAACCGCTCCAGCAGACGGCCAGTGCTGTCGATCAGGTCGATGACGGTGGCGCGCAGCCCGCCGCCGCTTTCACTGCTGGTGTTGAAGATGCGGTTCTGCAGGCGCTGCCAGTGCGCAGACATGGTGTCTTGCCGCGCAGAGAACTCGCGCGACATGGAGCCCTTCGCCTGGCTGCCGTTGGCCAGCCCGATCTGGCGCTGCAGCTCGTCTGGCTTGTCGACCAGCTTGGCCAGCGTGTCTGAGTGCTCCAGGCCCACCAGCTCGACCATGACGCCGATGCGCTTGTCTTCCGGCAGGCGTTTGACGGCTTCAATGATGCGAAACAGCGTGCCGGTCGCATCGGTTGCCATGCCGCGCTGGACGTGTGCCGAACTCAGGCCAATCTCGTCGAGCGCAGACCGGAACTTCTTTGTGCCTTTGTCGGCAGCGGCGAACTTCTGGACGATGGCGTTGATGGCAGTGCCAGCGGTTTCCGTGCGCTCGCCCAAGGTGAGCAGCGTAGAGCCGAGAGCGGCGGCATCCCGGGCCGACATGGCAACGGTAGAGACAACGCCAGACGTGCGGTTGAGCACGTCGATGATGTCGTTGCCCTTGCTGATGGCGTTGTCGTCCAGGTAGTTGATGGAGTCCGCCAGCCCCATGATGGCGTTGGTGGGGATGCGGAAGTTCTTGGCAACCTTGCCCATGCTCTCGGCAATCTCGTCGGGCATGGCGTCAAAGGCGGTGGCCATCATCGACACCGTGCGGGTGTACTCGATCAACTCCTCGCGCGGGACTTCCATGCGCGCGCCAGCGGTCACCATTTCGGCGATCTGCGTGACGGGGATTGGCAGCTCCGCGCCGAGCTGCTTGATCTGCCGGGCCATGTCGTAATAGACAGGGGTGAGCTTGCCGCCCGCATCGCGCGCGCCGTCTACCTGCCGAGCGATGCCCAGCATGGCGTTCTCAAACGCGACGTAGTCCTTCACGGTTTTGGCGACCGGCGCGAGCGTAACGGTGCCGGCACCCATGAGCGAAACGCCTGTGCCGAGCATGGCGTTGCGTGATGCCATGCCCTTTTGGTACTGCGCTTGTGCGGCTGCCAGGTGGCGCTCTTTTTCGGCAAGGCGGGCGAGCGCTGCCTCTTTCTCGCGCAATGCCTGCTTGGTGGCGTCGATCCGGGTTTTCAGCTCGGCTTCGTGGCGGCTGAATTCCTTGGTTCGGATACCTGCCTCAAGCAGCTCGCTTCGCATCTGGCGGAACGTGGTCAGTTTGTTCCTGTGGGCCTGCGTCAGCTTGTCGGCTGTGCTTTGGGCGTCCTTGTACTGCCGGCTGAGTTTTCTGACCTGCGCTGTGTTGACAGGCGTCTGTGCGGCCAGAGCCTTCTGTTCCGCTTTGAGCCGATTGATCTGCCGGAGCGTGCTGGCTGTCTGTTCCTGGAGCTTCAGGAAAGCGTCGCGCTCGGCGTCGACATAGGCGGTCTTTCCCGCCAGCCGCGCACGCTTGTTCATCGCGATGGTGGCCTTATCCAACTGCGCTTCCACCGCCTGCAGGCTCTTGATCTGATCGTCGATGGCCTTCTTGCGGGTGGCGCCGCCTTGGACAGCATCGAGCTGCTTGCGCAGTGCTTCCGCCTTTGCGGTGGCATTGCGCATTTCGATGCCGCTTTCCTTGATGCCGCTCTTGAGCTCGCGGAAGCCGTCCAGGCGCTTTTGCTCCCGATTGAGCGCCGTGAGCTGATCCCGCCCTTGCTTCACAGCGCGGGCGAGATCCTTGTTGGCATCGAGCAGCCTCTGGACTGGCCGCGTGGCCTTGTCCACGGCCTGCAGCACAACCTCCAGGCGCAGGCGGCGAGCGTCGCTCATTCCTGCGCCTCGCTGCGCTCACGGGCGCGCTCGCGCCACTCCATCAGGTCGGTAATGCTCATCGCGTACAGCTCCTCCAGGCGGAAGCAAAAAATCACTGCAACGTCTGCGGCGGCGTTTTCGACTCGGTCAGGAAGGCTTCTTCCCGGTCCTGCTTCGAGAGCAAAAAACCTGTCACTTCAGTAGCGATCTTGACCAGGTCGGCCAGGTCGAGCTTGCTCACGTCTGCGGTGGTGAGCGTGGGCGCGGTGATGCGCGGCAGAACGGTATGCAGAGCCGTCACGTCCATGCGCATCAGGTCCATCAGGCTGACGCCGCGCAGCTCGCCGCTGCCGGGCTTGCGCAGCGTCAGCACGCTGATGACCTGGTCGCCGCGCTTGATGGGGGTGTCGAGGGTGATGTTGGTGGTGAGTTGTTCCATGGTGGTGAAGGCTCAGAAAGTGGAGGGGTGCCGCGTTGTGCGGCGGGTGAGGGATCAGAGGCCGATGGCCTTGCGCTGCTCGGCCAGGCGGTCGACGCCGAATACGCGCTCGATGAAGTTCACGTGGTCGATCTCGATCCAGTCTTCGCCGTTGACGGAGAGCTTGTAGTAAGAGAGCGACGACTTAACCTTGAACGGGTCTTTGCTGCCGGCCTTGGCGTTGCCGAAGTCGATTTCGGTGTGGCGGCCGCGCGCGATGATGTCTACGGCGTCGACCTCGCCGGTGTCTTCACACTGGTAGCCGCCCGAGAAGCGCACCAGGGCACCGTCCACGGTGGTGGTGCCGTACTGCTTCAGGATGTCGCGCATCAGGCCGCCGTAGGTGGTTTCCAGCTCCAGCTTTTCATTGCCGAGGTCGATGTCGATCGGGCCGTTCATGCCGCCGGCGCGGTATTCCTCCAGCTTGCGGGTGAGCTTGGGCAGGGTGATTTCTTCCACCGCGCCGGCGTGGGAGATACCGTCTGCGAAGACGTTGAAATGTTTGAGGATGCGAGGGAGTGCCATCGTTGGTCCTTGTCAGGGTGGTGGCGCCGCTCAAGCCGCGTTGACGGCGTCGGCGAACTGCATGAGGTAGCGGTCTGTAATGCGCTGGCGGAAGGTGAGGTCTTCCAGCGGCGGGACGGGGGTGTAGTCGTAGTCGATGGCGAGCTGGCCGGCTTTGAGCGTCTCTTTGGCGTTGGCGGCCGGGTCGAACCACGCTTCGCCGCCGAGCAGGTAGCCGTTGCGTACCAGGTTGCGCAGCTTGGCGTTGACGCCGGCCAGGATGTCGCGCACCAAAGACGGGGTCATTGGCAGGTCATTGGCCCACATGTGCGCTTCGGCCATCGTGTCGGCCAGCACCTGCGCGGTGCGGGTGTAGTTCTCGAAGGCGAAGAGCTTGTCCGCGCTGCAGGTGCGCGAGCCCCAGAAGCGGAAGCCGTTCTGGTGGACGAGCGTGGTGACGTCGTGCGAGTTGAGGTAGCCGGCGTCGGTGGCGGGGTTCTGCAGGTCCCAGTACACGTCGCGCGAGAGGCCCGTGACGCCGTTGACGGGCACGTTGGACAGCGTCTTGTGCCAGCCGGTCTCGTTGTCGATCTTGGCGCGCAGGCCGACAGCGCGGGCCGTGGCCCACAGCGTGCGCTCGGCGTTGGCGGCGCTGTCCCAACCGACAAAGTCAGGCCACAGCACCATGAGCTCTCGCGCGCCGAAGTTTTGGCGGTAGGCGACGACGTCTTCCTTGGTGTTGCAGCCGGCGGCGCTCACGTAGGCGAAGGCGCGCAGCTTTTGCGCGATGCTGGCCAGCTCGGAGGCGACGGGCAGCGAGTCGAGCCCGGGCGCGGCGAGGATGCGCGGCGTGATGCCAAAGCGGTTGCGCGCGGCCAGCAGCGCTTTCATGCCGGTGTAGCGGCCCTGGTCGTTGGTGGTGCCGATCAGGTTGCTGGTGGTCTCGCCTTCGGCCTTGCCTTCAGCCACGCGCACGACGACGGTGAGCGGGCTGGTCTGGTCGGCAATGGCCTGCAGCGTGCGCGCGAGCGTGCCCTTGTCGCCGGCTTTGCCAACGGCGCCTTGCACGTCGGTGAGCAGCACGGGCGTGTCGAGCGGGAAGGCGGACGCATCCGCGTCATTGGCCGTGCACACCACGCCGGCGACGGCGGTTTCAATGGTGCGGATGGGGCGTGTGCCTTCGTTGATCTCGATGACACGGACGCCGTGGTGGTAGTCGGTGGGCATGCATTCCTCCGGGATGGGGCCGACGTTGAATCGTCCCGGTAGGATGCGGCGCGCGCGCGAGTGTGTCGCGCGCTGGGTGTTGTGGGACTGGGGGCTACAACAAGAACGCGCCCAGCCCCCGGGGGCAGCGCTGCTATTTGGCGGCGGGCTCAGACGCTGCAATGACTGCGGCGATGCCATTCGACAGTTTCGTCATGTCAGCGAGCACGCCCTGTGCGCCGCCATCCTTGACCATGTAGGGCAGTTTCAATGCGCCTGACTTGACTGCCGAATCGACGGCACTGCCGATCGTGAAGAGCGGCTCGACTGCCGAATTAATGTCTGCAAGGCTCTTCGCCTTAGACAGCGCAACCACGAGCTCGGCCAGCCCAACAAACATCATGCCGACGACGTCCGACATGACGCCTTCACGGGTCTTTGTGTCGGCCACGCCTTCGATTTGCATGCGCAAACGCTCTTTGGCAATTTGAGTCTGCTGAGACTCCCATTGTTTCAGGAGCTCGGCCTTCTGAGCGGCGCTCAGATCTGTGAAGCCAACGGAATCGTTCGGTGCCTGCATGATTAACCTCCTCGAAGATAATTGTTGGGCAGCATGGACGCAGCGACTTCCGTTCTGGCGTCTCGAAAGATCGCGTATTCATCGCCTTCGGCGGAAAAGATCAGATTGTTTTTGTCTGCCGTGTAGGCCGTCACGTCCCCTTGCCAGGACGTTGAGATGTCGTATGTGCGCTGGCCCAACAGATAAACGACGAGCGCCATGCCGTACACATCTGCTGCAAAGTCGGCGACATAGGGATTCACGGCGTTCGTGCCCAAGGAATACTGGTAACTGATCGGGATGACTCGCCCCGGCGCGCCGCCCCATTCACCGCTGACGACATCGAGGCTGAAGTTCATTGAACCGTTGAACTTGCCGTACTTGTCTGCATCGTTGTGCACGCCGCGGCCGATGTTGACGCGGCCAAGCACGCGGGCCGGTAGGGAAAAAACGACCGGGTACCACTTGCTCTCCGAGCCGCCTACAAATAGGGCGCGGAGATTGTTCGATGCGAACTGATGCTTCGCGTTGTCCATCCATGCGGCAAACGCAGCTTGCTGTGCTCCAGTCGCCCCATCGATCTGCGCCTGCTTACCGGCGACCACCTGTGTCAGGGCATTTTGCGCGGCGATGGCGTCTGCCAGTTGTTGTTCAAGAGTCATGCTTCACCTTTCATAGATAGTGGTTCTTCAGGACGAGCCTGTTTGTGTCGCAGAGCGATCGCAATACCGTGGTCATGTGCAGCAACTGGTTGCTTGCGAGCTGTGCAATCGGCCTGACTGCGGCTTCATCGACGTACTGCCGAGTGGCCAGGACCAGCGCGGGGTCGATCTTCAATTCCACGGTGGCCCCGGAGGCGGACAGCACGGCCATGCGCACGACCTGTGTCCGGCCGGAGCCTTCGGCCATCTGAGGCTTGTAGGTCTCGGGGCAGTTGCCGTAGTAGCAAAGCGTGCCGTCTTCGTCATACAGACCGAGCTCACGGATCCACCAGCCGCCCACCGTTTCAGGAATGACCAGCTCGGCGACAAATTGGCTGGGGTTGCCCGGGTCTTGCCATAGGGCGTTGAGTGGAGCGCGGTGGTGTTCACGCACGAGGCTTGTGCGGTAGCTGTCCGGCGTGGGAAGCGCGCCGCCGCCGTCGCCGATGGCCATGTGGGTGTAGCGACGTGGCAGGCCGAGCGCCTTGGCGTTGGCATCGCGTGCTTCACCTGCGGCAGTTGGGACGACAAAGAATGTCTGCGACATAGCGGTTATTGAGTGACGGTGAGGGTGTCGATGTGATGCGTCGCGCCGGAGAACCGGGTGGTTCCCGCGACGACAATGTCTGGTGGTGCATAGGGGTAGACGGTCAATGTGTCGCCGAGATAGGCGGCTGCACTGGCGCTGTCTGCGCCGCGCGTGACGAGGCTGATTTGCAGGCCCAACATCGGGCGCGAGCATGGCTTTGCATCGTTGACCAGGCGCTCCAGCTCGATGTGGGTGCTTTCGTCAATGCCGAAATCTCCGACCTGCACATCGAGCTGGAATGACCCACGGGGGCCAGGCGGCTCCGTCTGCCACCACTCGGTGACGTGGATCTCGAACCCGAGCGGTTCCACCGCGCGGCGGATGGCGCCGATGGTCCCTTTGCGACGATGCACCAGGTACGACGCGGATGTGACGGCGCGCTTGGTGGACGTCGGCCAGTCTGGGTTCCATCTGTCGACGGAGAAAGACCACGCCAGGAACGGAAGCAGTTCGGCGGGGCAGGTGGCCGGGTTCCAGAGGTCGCGCAGCGGCACCGGTACGTACTCAATGCGCTGGCCGGCAGATGCGGCTCTGCGCTCAAGCGGTGTAGCGTTGGGCGGCAGAAGCGTGGCGTTACTCACTGGTGCCCCCGTTGATGATCTCCACGCCCGTGCAGTAGCTCGCCTGGGTGAGATCGAGCGGAATGTCGGTAACGGGTTCAGCCAGAACGAGCTTTTCCACGCCTTCCACGTGTAGCGCAGCGGTAATGGCAGAGCGATTGATGTCGCGGCCGATACGACGCCGGGCGGTGGTGTAGCGGGTTGCTTGCTTCTCCGCTGTATCGAGAATCGGCTCTGCCGCAGGACCGGGTGCCAGGTACAGGATGGCGCGAATGCGATACGGGACGATTGTTGCCGATTGCACCTTGAGGCGGTCCGCCACCGGACGGGTGTCCTCCCCTGAAAGGGCCGCGTACACGATCCGCAGCAGGCTTTCATCGGCACTGCCGTCGCCTAGGTGGGAAAGAACTGAGACCACGACTTCTGCGCCGGCCGGGCTGGTAGCGCGAGCGTCTGCAACGCGGCCATCAGCCGAGCGCGCATAGAACTCGTACGCCTTGGTGGGGCCGGCCACGGATAGTCCTTCCCACGCGTCTTGGGCGCGCTCGCGCAGCGCCTCGTCGCTCTCCGTGACGGGAGGGGTGGGTGGGACGGTCGTGTCGTCAGCGGGCATGACAGTGAGCCGCTTGACGTTGAAGTTGGCGACTAGGTTGTCGAGGTCTTTGCGTTTTGCAAAGGGCAGCATGACGGCCAAGGCGGCGTCGTTCACCCGCCGTCGCCAAACAAGCTCCCGGTATGCGTTCTCCTGTAACAGCTTGTTGATGGGCTCGGATTCGAGCTCCAGCGTGGCGCGCACGCTGTCCTGCTCGTCGGCCGGATGCAACGAGACGAAATACGCCTTGCGCTCGGCCAGGATGGCTTCATAGTCCAGCGCTTCCACAACGGTGGGCGCGGGCAGGAGTGAGAGGTCGATTGCGCCCATGTTTAGCCCCTAAGTGCTACGGAGATCGGGCCTAGTGATTCACGACGCGGGCCGTCGACGCGGTCGCCCTCGATGTCGACGACAGTGGTGCCCTTTGCGTCTACAACCAGCCGGATCGACGCGACGCGGATGCGGGGCTCCCATTTCACCAAGGCAGACACCGAGGCCGACATGACGCGCAAGCGGGTGGCCGGGTTCATCGGTTGGTCGAGCAGCTCGGGGACCCAAGAACCGTATTCGCGCCGCATGGCCCGCGAGCCAATGGGCGTGGTGAGGATGTCGCACACGGATTGGCGGATGTGGGCTACGTCGCTGACGGCGCGGCCGGTGGTGTTGTTCATGCCAGTCATCGCGTGCCGTCCGTCCAGCTTCCGCCTTGCTTTACGCCGCCGTGCCCGTGGTCATCGAGCACGACGCCGTTGGACGACAGCTTGCCGTCTTGGTGCGCCAGGTCGCCGGTGATGACGTTGCCGTTGTCGCCGCCCTGGCCGGCAATGCCGTTCATGAAGGACAGCAGGCCTTTGACGTTGACGTTGCCGTCGAAGGTGGTATCCGGGCACTTCACCAGCACGCTGGTGGCGGCTTCCAGGAAGACGGTTTTGACGCCCTGGACGGTGAGCAAGCCTGCGGCGTGGTCGTATTTGGTCAGCGCGCCGTCCGGGTAAAGCGTGACGGTTTCATTGGGCGAATGGCTTGGCACATCGTTGGCGGCCGATGGGATTGCGCACAAGACGATGCCGTTGGATGGGTCACCGCTGGGGCAGAGCAATACGACTTGCTCGCCCTTGGTGGGCGGGCTCCACGTGCGGGTGGCGCCGGCTCGACGTTCGCACCACGGGCGCCAGGTGGTGGTGACGCCGCCGGTGCGCACGCGCACGGCCGGTGGGCGGCCGTGGCGCACGTCGGCCACGGTGCCGATGCGGATCAGGTTTTCAATGAGGCGGGCGAGTTCTGCGAGGTCCATGCCTGCAGAGTGCCGTGCGCGCGCGTGGGGGTCACGTCATGAAAGTTGTATGCACGGGCTCCACAACAGTCCGCCGCTAGCATCGACTATATGCTCGTTGCGATTAGCTGTTTCGCTTGCACACGTCCGCGCGGCTGCTTCGGCATGCTGCACGCCCTGCGGCGTCACACGCCGAATGAGCCGTTGAACGAGTGTCCAGCGAGGTACGGCTGCGTCACAAGGTGTGCGCTCTCTGTGCCCATGCATGCCTGTTGGAGCGCTAGAAAGAATAGAAGTAGAGCACCACTATCGCAGTCGCAGAAGAAGCACTTCGCTCGAGGGTCTATCTGATCGCCAAACAATGGGGTATTGCAGAGGTAGTGAACGCCACGACCTAGCACACTGATACCGTCTAGACTCGTTCCGGCGCTCTTCAGCCTATTCTCGTGTTCCCACTTATCGGGGGCGATATCCAGCTCCGTTCGAGCTTTTTCTATCCAGTCCCCTACTGTGCCCATGCTTGCTGGCCCGCTGTAAGCAATAGCGAATGACAGAGGTTTTGGCGGAAACCACCCAAACGAAGCGGACCGGCCATAGTTTGGCTCGAGCCGCTTGAGGTTAGCCGCCGCCGACATGGCATCCCGTAACGCGCCGTAGTCGAGAAGCGACTTCACCTCAATGGTCGCCACTACTGACTCCACTAGAAATCCGCTCACACCACCGAAATCGAGTTTTGGGTAGTTTCTGCGATAGATAACAATATCGTACTGGTTTCGTTGCTCCCGGGGTTTCGACCTGTGATCGATGACTTCACCTGTTCCGATGGCGACATTGGCACTCAGATGTGAGCTAAGGAAGGTGGCGATCAGATTTTCTCTGGGCGTGCCCCTGTGCAAAGTGTGTCCAGCATTCGCGGGAATCCGCGAGTTTTGCAGCAGCGCATTTTCTATTGCGCTCATGTGTGCATCAAGCATACCCGTGGCCATTCTCCCCTCCATCTGCGCGGTTTCGAATGGAGAGGATAGTAGCCTGCATTCGAGCGTGGCAAGCGGGCTGCACACACCGTCTTCTTGCCCACCAAAAGATGGGTTGCCGGGGGGGCTGATGCTGTGGAAGGATAGGTCCTCCATCCTCCGAAGTTTGAATTAAAAATGCAAACACAAAACTCGCAGCAAATCTTGCAATTGAAACCCCACACCCTCGTTACTCACAACTTTGGCCTATTCATGATCATGTGGGCTACGTTGGAGTCCATTGTCTTGGCGGGAATCATGAAGGAGCTCGGAGGTGATGCAAAAAAGACGGTGGAGGAGACAGCTAAAACAACTTTCGCACCTCGCGTAAGGAAGCTGGTTAGTTTGCTGAAGCGCCACGGAAACGCACACAAAGATGCTATTGACTTGCTGAATGGCCTTATCTCGTTCAGTCAGAGGAACAACATTGTTCATGGAATGGTGATCGTCGGCGTCCCAGACCAGCTTACATTCGTGAATCATGTTGGCAGCCATAGCGTTAGAGTGTCTTTCACCTCCGCAGAGTTGGAGTCGCATCTATTGGCAGTCAATGCCAAGACCGATGAACTTAAGGGCTTGCTTGGTCTCACCGACGAGGACGCACAGAAGGTTTGTGACGCGATGCTCGCCGCTGCGGCTCCTGCGGCTCCTACGGCTCCTACGGCTCCTACGGCTCCTGCGGCCGCAAACTAAAACGAATGCTTTGTTGGCGGCATATCTCATCTAGTTTGTTATATGGGAGGAGATGAGCTCTGTAAGTTGGTCGATGTCCTCATGCGTAATCCCGAGCAACGCGCGCGAAGGGTATTTAGCCACCAGCCCGTTCTTGTTGACACGATCCCGCAGGCCAAAATGATGCACTGCCGCAATGCGCCGCACCTTGCCTGCAAACGTGACAACAGCCGCGTTTGGGTTCGCTTCAATGTGCATGTACTTCGCCATCCGCAGCCGCGTGAACATCGAGCGCCGGATGCCGCCGCGCTTGTGCCGTAGCTGCGGCTTGCGCGGCTCGTAGGCCGAGCCGTCCGGATTGCGCTGCGCGGCGATGCGCGCTGACTGCCGGCGCCGCAGCTCCACCGCGATGGCGCGGGCCAGCGCCCGCCGCTGTGGTGCTTCCAATCTTCCCAGCAGGCCGACCAGGTAGGCGTCGAGCTCGTGCAGGTCGCTCACGCAGGCCTCCAGGTGGCCGGGTCATCGTTTTCGTTGATCGGCTCCGGGTGGTGCTCGACCTGGTAGCCGTTGCCATCCACCCTGACCGTCACGCGCTCTGTGAGCTGCAGCTTGATAGAGATGTCGACGGTGTCGTGCGTGAGGATCTCGGCCTCGAACTTGAAGGCGTCTTCCCGCTTGTCGGGGTTGGTGAAGGCGTCGGGCTGGTTGGTGCGCAGCCATGCCAGGACGGGCACGACGACTGTGTCAGAGCTGTCTGGGTAGTCGGTCACGATCAAGGTGAGCGTGTACCGGTATTCGAAGCCGAGCGACCGCGCGCCGGTGGCCACCACGTTTCCTTCATCGACAAAGACGTGCAGCGCTTCAGGGTGCGCGGCCAAGTAGGGAACTGCGGCCGTCAGCGCCTCGCGCAGACTGGTGGCCTTCATCATGGTGCGGTGCCCTCCCCAATGATCGTCACGCCCTGGTCGCGCAACGTCTGCTGCAGGCTGCTCAGTCGCGCGGCGTCGACGTGGCAGCCGGTGTAGTTGGCTGCGACGGTGCCGGCGACGGCAGAGAGCGCAACGCCTGCGGGGGCCGCATCAGCATCTCCGGGATTTGCATCTGGCACGGCGCCGGCGGCGGCTGCGTCGTGCAGGCGGACAAAGCCGCGAGGGACAACGCAGGCAGCGTCAGCTTGAACGGGGACATAGCGAGGGACTTCCTTGATGATGGTGTCGCCTTTGAGGCGGATGACGCGCTCGCGGTCGACGTATTGGGTGACGGTCACGGTGGCGCGCTGGGCGTGGTCGAGCTGCTTGCGCAGGGTGGCGGCGGTGGTTTCGGCCTGGTCGGCGCGCTGGACTGCGGCGTGGTAGCTGGCGGTGGCCCACCAGGCGAGGCCTGCGACGATTGCCAGCAGCGCGACGATGACGGCGGCGCGCTTCATGCCGCGACCTCGTCTTCGGCCTGGTAGCGGTCAAAGGCGCGGGCCAGCTTGACGTCGTACAGGTTGGCTTTGTACGCAGGGCCGTTGTAGAGCTGGGCGAAGGTGGCCCACTTGCTGGCCCGCAGCGCCTTGAGCATGGTGGGGTCGGCCTTTACAAACCGCACGAACGCATCGAGCTGCGCGGCTTCGCTGGTGCGCATGGCTGACACGAAGTGCTGCACGCTGGGGTAGTCGAGCAGCTTCCAGTGGAAGCCCATGACCTGGAAGGCGCCCCAGCTTGCCGACGCGAGGGCACAGTCTTCATCGATCTGGACGGCGCGCGCCAGGCGCATGTGCTCGCCGGCGTTGCCGACGTAGCCGCCGCGCTTGGGGTTGACCAGGTTGGGGAATTGGCGGGCCAGGGCGTCTGCATCTTTGCCGGCGCGCTGGAGCTGGCGATGCATGATGTGCCGCTCGAACAGGATGACCGGGCGGCCGTCGGGCAGGAAGCCGTTGCCCAGGCTTTCCACCTCGTTCACCGCGCGCACGGCCGCCGGCGATACGTCGAGCGCTTCTGCAGCCGCCTGCAGGTCTGCGGCGGAGAGGTGCCGAACGTTGCGCGCACCAGACTGCAGTGCGGCCATGGTCTTGGGGCCGGCAATGCCGTCGACGACCAGGCCGAAGCGGATCTGTGCCGCGCGCACGGCGGCGACGGTGTCTGAGCAGTACACGCAGGTATCGGGGGCATTGAAGCCGTTGGCGATCAGCAGCCGCTGCAGCTCCAGCACTGCGGCGCCGACCATGCCTTCACGCAGGATGGTCATGCGGACCTCCGCAGGATGCGAACGAACCAGCATTGCCGCGCGCCGCCCATGCGGAAGAGCTCGACCACATTGCCGCGCACAGCATAGACAGCGACGCAGAGCACTGCGGTGATGCCGTTCTGTGCGGCAAGCGCCCAGTCATACCGGCCGAACAGCACGCCGATGGTGACGGCGCCGGCGAGCACGACCAGGCCATACGCGAGGCGTGAGGCCCACGGCCGGTGCGCTGCACCGCCGCGCTTGAACAGCAGCAGCCGCAGCGCGATGAGCGCGCACAACGCGGCTTGCACGATGAACAGGGTCTTCATGGTTGCTTGCCTCCTTTGTCTGCGCCGCCCTTGAGTGAGGCGAAGAGGCGGTCGCTGTTGTCTGCCAGGCGGATGAGCGCCAGGAGCAGCTTGACCACGACGGTGGAGGCGACCAGGGCGCCCACGGCGTGGCTGACTTCGGTGTTGGTGGGCAGGGCCTTGGCGATGAGCGCTGCGGCCAGCGGCGCGGACAGCAGGCCCGCGACGATGGATGCAGCCAGGAAGCCCAGCTTCTTGACGGTGCCGAGCTCGCCGCTGTTGAGCACGAACACTGCGGCGCCGGCGAAGGCGCCCAGCACGGTGCCGGGGTCGACGCCTGGCAGCAGGGACAACGCGCCCACGCCCGTGACGGCGAGGGTGGCGGTGGAGCCGGTGGAGATGGGTTCAGCCATTGGGTTCCTTGGAGGTCAATCCCAGAGCTGGACCATTTGCATGGCCGGCTGCGGGGAGATGTCGGGCATGTCGAGCTCGGTGCCGTGGGGCAGGACGGGGCCAAGGTCGGCAACGCCCGGGTTGGCGGCCAGGACGGCTTCTGTGACGCCTGCGGTACGGCCGTAGACGCGGTGGCAGATGGCGTCAACGGTGTCGCCCTGGATGGCCCGTACGCGCATCAGATGAGCTCGACGGTGGTGCGGGCGGCGCCCTGGATGTCGCTGATGGCCCAGCGGGCGTCGCGGCGCAGGTCTTCTACGCCGAGGTTTTCCGCTTCGGCCTTGCGGTCGCCGGCGGCGGTGGCGTCGATGGTGCGGTAGCGCTCGATGAGCCAGGCGGCAGCCAGGCAGTGGACGGCGCGCAGGTAGCGGTGCAGGTGCGCGCTTTCGCCGTCGATCTTGGGTGCAGGCACGGTGGCCAGCGTGTTTCGGCCGAAGGACATTTGCGCGGCCTTCCATGGCTCCAGCTCTTCGTTGACGGAGAGCATGGCTTCCACCAGGGCGGCGCGCATGCGCTGCTGCGTGACGGTGCCGTCCAGGCGCATGGCGGCGTAGGCGTTGACGACATCGACATCGGGGAAGAAGCCGTCGTTGGCGATGGGTGGGCCGCCGGGCGTGGCCGGCTGCGGTACGGATGCGGCTGCGATGAAGGAAGACATGGTTCAGTGGCTGGGAGGCGGTGGACGGGGCGAGGCTTCGCGGCACGCCGGAAGACTGCCCCGTGCCGCCTGATGCGCGGGGTCACGCTCGGTGTCAGCTTTTGCCGGTGCGATCTTTGGCGCCGGCAGCGGCTGCGTTCTTGATCTCGCGCTCGATGCGCTCGATGTCTTTTTTCACGCCGGATTTGTCGTGCAGCTCCAGCGCGCGGCGCAGATGCGTAAGGGCTTCTTCGCGGCACGCGGCGGCGGTAGCCGGGTCTTGCCCGGTCGCCAGCGCGTCGGTGACGTAGCCGAGCGCCTTGTGCAACTTGGCGCGCACCTCGTCGGGCATGTCCTGGTCGCTTACGAGCTTCTCTACCTCCGCCAGCGCTTCGGCGTCTTCGGCCTTGATGGCCTCGGGCGCCTTCAGGACCATGTTGGCGAACTCTTCTGCGATGAGGCAGGCGGTGGTGCGCTGGTACTGGTCGGGCATCGCCAGCTTGTGACGGATGGCGTAGTCGGCCAGGGGCAGGGCGCCGGCGAAGTCGCCCACGTCGATGCGCCAGACGAGCACGGTCATGAAGATGTCGTCTTGCGTGCCGCTGTCGGCCTGCAGGACGCCTTCCACCCACGCCGCGTATTCGGGGAGCATGCGGCGCTTGGTTTCGGCCTTGCGCTCGACGGACTGCACCTGTTTGAGCTGGCGCTTATGCTCGGCGAGCTGCGCGAGCATGAGCTCGTAGCCGGTGGCGTGGCGCAGCGGGTTGGCTTCCAGCTCGGCCTGCGCCGCCTGGGCGGCGGAGACCCGCAGGAAGTGATTGCGGGCGGGGCTGGTCATTTCTCGCCCACCTTTGGCGCGGCGCCGGTGATGTGGACGTTCTCGGCCATTGCGACGCAGCCGAGCTCTTCCACGACATACGCGTCGTTGCTCGACTCGTAGTTCTCGATGCGGTCGCGCTTGGCGTTGTCGACGATGGTGCGGCGGCGGGTGCCTTCCTGGTAGTAGATGGAGAGGTTGTCGAGCCGCGTCACCAGCAGGCCGTTGGCCGGGAAATAGGGCACGCGCACGGCCGGTAGGTTGCCGATGCGTTTCTGGCTCACGATCATGTCCAGCGCCAGCGTGTCGGTCGGCCGGTTGGGCTGGTTGATGATCGGGAAGTACTTGTCGGCCAGCAGCTCGCGGCCGCACACGACAACCAGCTCCGGGTCTTCTGCGTACCACGGCTCCATGAGGTTGCCCGCCATGTCGAAGACCAGCGCATCCAGGTTCTCGTATGCGGAGTCGCTACCGCCAATCACGATCCTGTCGGCGTTCTTGCCGTCGTGCGTCATCACGCGCTGCGGGGCGCTTTCACGGATGTGCTGCAGCCAGCCTTTGTTGACGTCCTCCAGCAGCGGGTTGGCCACGCGGTCGGACGTGGGCACGCGCTTGATGCCGTGGAAGCCGATCACCATGCGGTCCAGCGCCTGGCGTTTGATGATGGCGTCGCGAATGCGCGTCTGGAAGTCCGAGAACTTGGCCCAGGCGTCGAGCTTTCGGTACGTGATGTGCGTGTCCGAGTTGGTCTGCTCGCAGCGGTAGCCGATGGCGTCGAACGTCGACAGGTCCGCCGTTTCGCGATCTTGCTTGGTGGTGTCTGTCGTGCTGGCGATTGGGCCGGACACACCCAGGCCGATCTTTTCGCCTTCCTGTTCAGAGACGCCGTGGATGTTCACCTTGGACAGGAACTGGCTCGACTCTTGAATCTTCGTTTCCAGGCGCTGCTGGATGCTCGGGTTGACCGAGAACTTGGTGTCGACGCGGCTGACGCCATTCAGTTTGGCGATTTCGGCCGTGTAGGCGTCGTAGAGGCGGCGGGTATCGTTGCGCATTGAGTGCTCCGGGTGTGGGTCTGTGTTGTGCCGTGGCAGGGTCAGCAGTCGGTCTTGATGTCGGCGGTGCCGTCGCCGCCGGTCGCGGGCGGGCGCGCGGTGAAGGCCGGGGTGTTTTCCAAGCCGTGCTTCAACGTGTCGAAGGCCTTGCTGCGCTCATCTGCCTGGGCCTTGAATTCGACCAACTGATCGTTGATGGTCTTGAGGCCTGCGGTGAACTGATCGCCCATCGACTGCACCTGCGTGGCAATGATCTGGACGGCGTCCTGCACGTCGGAGAAGCGGGCGTCGGTGCCGGTCTCGGCTTTGGCCTGGCGCGAGAAGAGGCGCTTGATGCTGTCGGCCAGGCCTGCAGTGGCGCTGGGCTGCTCGGGTGTGAAGTCGAGGTCGACTTCCACGGCTTCGGTGAAGAGGTTGTCGGGGTCTTGCTTGCGCGCGGCCAGTGGGTTGATCTTGGCGGTGGCGCTGAACTGCAGCACTTCGCAGCCGAGGCTTGCCGGGTTGTCCGTCACGGCCAGGCCGACCAGGTAGGCCTCTTTGGTGTCGGCGAAGCTCGGCCGCACTTCCATCGACGCAAATATTTTTTGGCGGGCCTTGGTGAGTGCGATGAGTTCGTCGGTAGGGTCGATCTGCGCGAACAGGGCGAGCTTCTTCTTGCCGCCGAGTTCGATTTCTTCAGTCTTGAGCGCAATGACGTCGCCGTATGCCTTGAACGGCCCCTCCGGTACGTACCCACGGATGTGTTCCATGTTGATGCGAGCGCTGTAGACCTTCGGGTCGTAGTTCTTCGCCATCTGGAGCAGGTCTGCGCGTTCAATGACGCGGCCGTCGCTGGTGGCGCCTTCGGTGGCGATGCGGAAGAACTTGGTGGCCTTGGTGCCCATGTTGTCCTCGGTGGTCTGTGGTTCGTTGGTGCTGTCATCTTCAGCGCCGTGCATCGCGCGGGCAACGCGTTGGTGTTGTGCGAACCCGCGCCACAACAGGCAGCGCGTGGCACGCGCGCGCGCGGCCGGTAGCGTGGCGGCATGACTACGTTGCCGCCTATCGCTTCTCTCTCAATCGATCCGGAAATGGACCCGCGCCGCGTGGCGAGATCGCTCTACTGGCAGGGCTACCGCGTTGCGCGCATTGCGGAAATGCTCAAGGTGAAGCCGGTGACGGTGCATAGCTGGAAGCGCCGTGACGGATGGGCGGACACGACGCCGGATGAGCGCGTGGCGCTGACGATTGAAGAGCGCTTGATGCGCCTGGTGGCGAAGGAGCAGAAGGAAGGGCGAGACTTCAAAGAGATTGACCTGTTGAACCGGCAGCTCAACAACGTGGCGCGGCGCGAGCGGTACCGCGATGGCGGCAACGAGACGGACCTCAACCCGAAGGTGGCCAACCGCAATGCGGGGCCGCGCAAGAAGGCGGAGCGCAACGCGATCAGCCCGGAGGAGCAGGAGCAGTTGCTCGATGCGTTCCGCGATTCGCTGTTTGGGTATCAGGAGGTGTGGCACCGCGCGGGTGAGGCGGAGCGGATTCGCAACATCCTGAAGTCACGCCAGATTGGGGCGACCTGGTACTTCGCGCGCGAGGCGTTTATCGATGCGCTGACGACGGGGCGGAATCAGATCTTTCTGTCGGCCAGCAAGGCGCAGGCGCACGTGTTCAAGCAATACATGGTGCAGTTTGCGAAGGACGCGGCCGGCGTGGAGCTGAAGGGCGACCCCATCGTGCTGCCGAACGGGGCAACGCTGTACTTCCTGGGAACGAACGCGCGCACGGCGCAGAGCTATCACGGCAACCTGTATTTCGACGAGTACTTCTGGGTGCCGCGCTTCCAGGAGCTGCGCAAGGTCGCCTCCGGGATGGCGATCCACAAGCACTGGCGGCAGACGTATTTCTCGACGCCTTCCAGTCTGGCACATGAGGCGTATCCGTTCTGGTCGGGTGCGCTCTTCAACCGGGGCAAGGCGAAGGACAGCCAGGTCAAGATTGATGTGAGCCATGCCGCGCTGCGCGACGGGCTGCGCTGTGCCGATGGCCAGTGGCGGCAGATCGTGACGGTGGAGGATGCGCTGCGCGGTGGCTGCAATCTGTTCGACCTGGACCAACTGCGCCTGGAGTACAGCGAGCCGGATTACGCGAACCTGTTGATGTGCCAGTTCGTGGATGACACGGCGTCTGTGTTCCCGCTGTCGATGCTGATGCGCGGGATGGTGGATAGCTGGGAGCTTTGGCCGGACTTTAGGCCGTTTGCACCGCGTCCGTTTGGGGCGCGGGAGGTGTGGCTCGGGTATGACCCCAACGGCGGCGGGCCGACCGGCGATAGTGCGGCCATTGTGGTGCTGGCGCCCCCGGCGGTGCCGGGCGGCAAGTTCCGCGTGCTGGAGAAGCACCAGTTCAAGGGCATCGATTTTGAGGAGCAAGCGCGCGCGATCCTGCGCGTCTGCGGCCGCTACAACGTCACCTTCATCGGCATCGACCGCACGGGCGTTGGAGACGCCGTCTACCAGCTCGTGACGAAGTCGCGGCCGGATGCGCGCGGCTTCTCGTATTCCGTAGAGGTGAAGACGAGCCTAGTGCTGAAGGCGTTCGACGTCATCAGCAAGGGTCGGCTGGAGTTCGACGCGGGCTGGACCGACTTTGCCGCGTCGTTCATGTCCATCAAGAAAACCGTTACCGCCTCCGGCGCGCGCGTCACCTATCAGGCGGGGCGCTCGGAGGACACCAGCCACGCCGATCTGGCGTGGGCCTGCATGCATGCGCTTTCGCACGAACCGCTCGAAGGCGCGACATCGACCAATTCAAGCATTCTGGAGTTTTCATGAGCCGCAGGAAGAACCGCCGCGCCGCTGGCGCAGCCATGTCCGTCAAACAGCACAGCAGCCACGCGCCAAGTGCGGAGGCGTTTTCGTTTGGTGACCCGATGGAGGTGCTCGATCGGCGCGAGCTGCTCGACTACCTGGAGTGCATGCGGATGGAGAAGTGGTTCGAGCCGCCGCTGCCGTGGGAAGGGTTGGCGCGGTCGTTTCGTGCCGCTGCGCACCACAGCTCGGCGATCTATGTGAAGCGCAACATCCTGGTCAGCACGTTCATTCCGCATCCGCTGTTCTCGCGTGCGGCGTTTGAGCGTTTTGTGCTCGACTGGCAGGTGTTTGGGAATGCGTATCTGGAGAACCGATTGAGCTGGGCCGGCTCCAGCATGGGATTGGCGCCAGCGATGGCTAAGTACATGCGGCGGGGTGTCGATCTGTCGACGTATTACTTCGTGCAAGGCGCCGCCGAGCCGCACCAGTTTGCGCGGGGCACGGTGTTCCACCTGCAGGAGCCTGACATCAATCAGGAGGTGTATGGGTTGCCGGAATACCTATCGTCGCTGAATGCGACGTGGCTGAACGAGTCGGCGACGCTGTTCCGCCGGCGGTATTACAAGAACGGATCGCATGCGGGATTCATTTTGTACATGACCGACGCGGCGCAGAAGATGGAAGACGTGGATGCGCTGCGCGAGGCGTTGAAGAACTCGAAGGGGCCGGGCAACTTCCGCAACCTGTTTGTGTACGCGCCGGAGGGGAAGAAGGACGGGATTCAGTTGCTGCCAGTGTCAGAGGTGGCGGCGAAGGATGAATTCTGGAACATCAAGAGCGTGACGCGCGATGACCAGCTCGCTTCGCACCGGGTGCCGCCCCAGCTTATGGGGATCATTCCGTCGAACACCGGGGGCTTTGGGGATGTGGAGAAGGCCGCTCTGGTGTTCGCGCGGAATGAGGTTAAGCCGCTGCAGGATCGGCTGTTGGCGATTAATGAGTGGGTGGGGGAGGAGGTGGTTAGGTTTGAGCCTTACCTGCTCGCCGAGGCCTGAGGCATACAACGTTCAAAGGTCTGCCACGCGCGGCAGCAAATCTTGGTCGACCAGGCGGACCTCGATTTTGTTTGCGATGCGCACGTGCTCGGGGTCAGCGTCCGAGAACGCCGCATCCGTGACGCTCACGACAATGGTGCCAATCTGCTTTTTGTCGTCGATGACAGGAATCAAGGCGCCGGCTTCGGGCACTTGCTGCACCGTCAGCGTCTTCGGCAAATAGATCATCCAGCCTACGCCCGGGCGGTCTTTGAACACCTTCAGTGGAAAGTACCCGCCAGATTCCAGCGTGATGGCGCTTGCTTGCCATTGCAGAGCTGCCGCTTGCACGACTGCTACAGCGCCCTCGTAGGCTTGGGGAAAGGCACCAGGCTTGACCCGCAAAATGGCAGTCGATGTCTCGGGGCCAGGCCGCGCGATGATTTGGAGGGACGCGCCGTTGGCGTCGGTCTTGCCATTCCAAATGCCGATGATGCGCGGATCCACTTCTTTCCGGAGTTCTTCGGTAACAACCGCAGTTGCGGCTGTCGTCGGGCCGTTGGCGTCGAAAACCTCGTACCGTGTGGCCTCTTCTCTGGACTCGCCTTTCAGGTACCACGTGGACAGCTCGGGCGATTGGTCACCCAGCACGCGGCAAAACGTAGCCAGTTCCTGCAGCAAGGCAATGGCTTCCAGGGAGCCTTGATGACGAAAGACAGCGGTTAGCTCGTAGGGACGCTTCATGGTGTGTAATGCGTTTCGATCGTGAGCCGCATGGCGGCAAAAATCCGGGTGAAATAGGCGTAGCTGAGTGGCTCCATAAAGTGCCAATGTAGCTGAACTGGCGGCATCGGCTTCGCTACCAGAGCCTGCTTGGTGGCTTCTGCCATGAGGGGCTGGTCACCTTTCCACCACTCAAACGGTCCGAAATCATCGAAGAACTGGTCGTACTTTGCCTTGGCTTCTAGCAGCAGGCACGGCGCGGATTGGAAACCATCAAAATCAACGCCCGCAAAGTTCCACTCAGTGAACGGCGCAAAGCCCGTGATGCGTGCCTGGTAGGCGCGCGACACATCCGACATATTCCAGTTGCGCGTTACCAAGGTCCCTTTGTCGGGGGTGCAGTCTTTGCACTTTTCCTTGGTTTTAGTTTGTGCTTCGGTCTTCGCAATGGGCGCGGTGCGGGCGTTATCGGCTTCCTCTTTCCGCTTGAGCACTTCTTTGGTCGCACCGTCGGCGACGACACCTATGCCGAGGGCGACCAGTAGGCGCGCGAGCGCTCCTTCAATGAGTGGTGCGGCTGCAGCTGCCATCAAAGGCCCCCTTCAAGTTTCTTTTGCAACACGGCCTCCAGATCGTCTAGTCGCTGTTCTGGCGTGGCGCCGGGCTTCCGAAGGTAGGTTTCGATGACAGGATCAGTCACGAGCGTTGGTGCATCCGCAGCCATGTACATGAGCCAGACAATATGGGGCGTGGAGGTGAAGCCGATGCGCTGTGCGTAGTCATGGGCCGCCTGCATGCGCCCGAGAATCACTTCGCGTCCAGGCTCTTGCAGCAGCTCAGGGCGATTTGCCAGAAACTGGTCGCACACCGTAGCAACGAACTGATTGGCGTCGCAGGCCTGTAGTGCTTGCCACTGGCGCTCGTCAAGCCTCAGCATGCTTTCTCCCGATGTGAGCGCGCTGGCCGTCGCGCAGCAGATGCCATTCGTGGATGTGGGCGAAGAAGGTTTTGCGCTGCTTTGGGTCTAGTACGTTGGCCAGGCTGGCAAGCACGCGCGGATCCCAGAAGCGAAGGAGAGCGACGCGGCCGTCTGGTATGCGCACGTCGAGGTGGAGCCGTAGCAGTTGCGCGAGACCATGCAAGTCGGCTTCGGTGATCAGCCATGTCACGGACGGGGCTTCGCGCTCCAAGCCTGCGAGGTCGTTTGCCATGGCCTCGCCGGCCTCTTCGATGTCGACCAGCCAAGGGCCAGCGTGCGCTAGCGCTCCATCCGGTGTGCCGTGGAACAGTGATGTAAAGCCGGGGCTGTAGTCCAATCGTTCGCCGCGATGATTCTCGTACTGGATGCCGTCGACCAGCGCGTAGAGACGGAGTGCGGGAAAGGCTGTCTGCAGGTCGGCCAACCGCTCGGCTACATCAAGCGCCATGATCAGCTCCGAACGACAGTGGAGCTACCACTTGCGGCGGCTTTAATGAGGCATGACAGGCAAACGCCGGACGTTGTCGGTGCTGCAATTGTTGCCGCCTGTGCTGCCAGTGCGCCGGTGGGACTGCCGGTACCGGAAACCATCGCGGATGCGGTACCAGTCGCCTGACTGGCGAGCAGGTTGGCACCGCACGCGGTCTTGTCCAAGTGGCGGGCATACGTGTTACCACCGCCGTCAACGACGATGCTGTCGCTCTTAAGTATGGGGAAGGTGCCCTTGCATTTTGGACACACTGTCATGTCGCCAGAGCGGGCAATGGGCTTGCCCTGCATGGTGGACGTCATGTCGCCAGTAATGACGGTGCCACCGTGGGTGGTTTTGTCGCCCACGACGATGAAGGGCTTCTGTCCTGAGGGCACGGGATTCCTCCGTTGCTACGCTTTACCTGGTGCACCTGGTGGGGGCGGCGCCATGCTAGCGAGCTTTGGGGGGCACGGGTGCTGAAAAGATTTGAAATCTGATTTGAGGGGCAGGCAGCCCTGCGTCACATGGATGTCGTTTTGCGGTGGCTGTAGAACGGCTGCAATTTATCGTCCAGGATGGCGTCCAGCGCATCCAGGTTGCGCGGTTGCGGATTCAGCCAGGCATCGATGTTCTCCGGCTTGATAGGGACCGGACACCGATCGTGGCCAGCCTCCGAAATCTCCGGCGGCGGTTCGTCGGTGATGATGGCGAACGACAGCAGATCCTTCTCGCCGGGCTTGGTCGCGCGCCAGTGTGACCACACGCAGGCGACGAGCAGCGTCTGCGGCGGGTCGGGGCGGAATTCGACGATGGCGTTTGTGCCGTCTGGCTGGGCAACGTATTCATAGAACGCGTCGACCAGGACAAGGCCGTGCGTGTGGCCGTACTGGCCTTTCCAGAAGCCGCGCAGGTTGTCGCGGCGGGCGTTGTAGGTGCCGGGATACTGCTCGTCGTAGAAGGCAGGTTTGCCGGCGGGGCGGCACTGGTAGCGCATCGGTTTGACGACGCGTCGGCCGTTCTCCATGACCATCACGGGCGCGTACCAGCCGGGGTAGATGCGCGAGTCGCGCGGCTTGAGCTCGGTGCTCTTGAGTTCTTCGAGCTTGCCCTTGGCCGCCGCGATCTTGTTGGTGGCAATGCGGACGTCTTCAGCGGCTTTCTTGGTGGCCTTGGCGGCGAGGGCCTGCTGGGCTTTCTCGAGCCGTTCGGTCTGCTTGGCCAGCTCCTGCAGCAGCGCGATTTCGTCTGCGGCCATGCGCGCGCGGATGACCTCGGCGATTTTCTTTTCTTCTTCTGTCTCGGGCGATTCGAGGAAGTGCACGGTCATCGCCCTCGGCACGCGCATCTTGGGGTTGGCGAAGTACTCCATCACCATCCGCGTGAAGTCGTCGAGCGACATGATGGCGCCGTACTCGTGTACGAACCGTCGATAGTCGGCTTCGATTTGGGCGGAGTAGCACATGGGCGGCTCCCATAGACTCAGGCCATCATAGATCAGCGGCGAGACTTCGCAATTCGCTCTAACGCGGCTTCTTCATCGGGAAACCATCGCAATGGCGGCGCGTTGGGCGAAGGGTGTTGCCGTAGCGACTGCAGCAGGGTCGTGAGACGGTATTCGAATGGCCGCTCGATGCCAGTCACCTCAAGCACTGTAGCGACATAGCGAGCCCAATGAATATCTTGCCGTAGATACCAAATCTCCCAGACAAGCCGATGCACGTCTGGGGTTCGGTTGCGCTTCCAGATCTCTTTGATCTCTTCAACCGTGAGCCGAGGCGGTTCTTTGCGCCGGCCACCGCCAACACCCGGTCCGATCTCTAGCGGCGTGCCGGGAATCTCCATCCGGGACTGCTCGATGGGCTCCCATTTTTCTACAACGCGGTATCGCCCAGGTCCTGGGGCAAAAAACTTCGCGGCATCTTCCTCGCTCATGTGGTGGCGAGTGGATTTCCAGTTCTTTTTCCCCGCTTCCATGTAGCGATAGCGGTGGATGAAGCGGGACGGAGAGGGCGTTGCCATGATTGCAAAATACTGTATGGATATACAGTATCCGAGGCACGATCCTACGAGTCAACGTAGACAATGCAGACGTGGACAGTGAGGCACCTAGCGGGGCGCTGGAGCGCTTCTTTGCGCACGGGTTGCCCGTGGCGTCATCCCGTGTTGATTGGGTCGCTACGTGCGCTGTGCGCATGCCGGTGGGGTTCTGATGCGACCGGTGAGGAGGCCGGCGAGGCTGGTGCCGCGACCCGGCGCGCGCCGTTGGGACCCCGCCTCACCTGCGCGCTTCATCGAGCGGTTTTTATGCACGCGCATAGGCCTCAAAGCGGTGATTCGACGGTGCGTGGACCCCGGGGCAAATTGCAGCGGAGCTATGCACATTTATGCGCATGGCTGTTGCAGACCGGCATGCAGGCCTGAGAAAGCTTCTGTGTGAGTGCTTCACCGGACCCCCATGTCTTCTACGCGCGGGAGAAGGGGCGTGTTGTTCGCGCGACAGGAGTTCGTCAACGACCCTACTTGTTCGGCAGGATATCCTTCCCAGAACGCGTGTATATACGTATGATCCGTTCAACAAGTTGTTGAACACCAAAGATGTGCATAAAAAAGCACTTGCCGGGTCATCCGTTTGGGGAGTTTGGTTACTTTTTAGGCATGTAGCCTTGCTTTGCCCTGGGTGGTCCGTATATACAAAAGGGGCGGCATGCTGAACTTAGTTATCACCCCCAGCATCAAACACAAGCTGGAAGTCAGGCACGGCGTGACCGAGTTGGAGGTTCGTCAGTGCTTTCTAAACCTCTGCGGGACCTACCTTGTCGATGATCGAGAGGATCATCGAACCGACCCGCCCACCCTGTGGTTTGTTGCAGAGACGGACCGAGGGCGGAAGCTCAAGATCATATTCGTTCCAGTCGATGGAAACATCATGCTGAAGTCCGCGTACGACGCATCCCCCCAAGTGCAGGGGATCTACGATCGGCACGGAAAGTAACAAAAACCTCACAGGAAGGAGTCGCCATGACCAAAGCCCACAAGATCACAGGTACCGAGGAAGCTTGGGATGCCGGTGTGCTGGGCAACGATGAGCAGCATGCCAAGGCAGTAAGCGCAGAAATGCGTGAAGCGGTCGACAAGACGCTTGGCCTGCAAGCTGTATCGATTCGCCTCCCCAAGGCGTTGATCGATGACTTCAAGCTCATCGCGAAGATCCACGACATGGGCTATCAGCCGCTGATGCGTGAAGCACTGGTGCGTTTTGCGGAAGGTGAAAAGAAGGTGCTACTGATTCAGTACGCAGAAAGGCTTGCGCAAGAACAGGCCGAGCAAAAGGAAACGCCGCCAGATGAACACCGAAAGGCTGCCTAAAACCATGCCGCAAAAAACCCGCCTTTAGGCGGGTTTTTTTTATTGCTTGTTTTTTAAGAAAATGATTGATGCAGCAGGGCCATCGCCGTAAATTTTTGTGTGATTGAGAATCGTCGCCATCCGGTAAACTGCCCCGCGCAAGCAAATTTCAATGAATGGGATTGGGGATGAGTGATTTTATTCAAAACCTCACGAAAAGCAGCTTTTGGCTAAGCGTCGTACTCGTTGGCGTTTTAATTAACTTTGCCAGCTCGTGGCTCCAAGTTGGGTTTGGTAAGCTCTCCCATCGGTATACGCGTTCACGTCTCGTCAAAACGGAGAAAGAGGCTAGGTACTATGCGGTTCTTTTGGAGCGAGCCATCAAGAGCGACCGCGACTTCGACTTGGCGCTCCACCGGAGCCGAATGGCAGCCGCCGCCGCGGATCGGTATTTATTGTTGGGTGTCCTTGCCGTCGTTATGTTTGGAGCCCAGTCGGTCATTGGCTTGATGGGTGGGATTCAGACATCTTCGCATCCCAGTCAGTTTTCAATGTGGTCGCTGGTAGCAATGTATGCGTTCGACGTTGTGTTGTTGTATATGTCACTCGGACAAGCGAGAAAGCTGCTGATTACGTCAAAGCGGCATTCGGAGATCGCAAATAGTGCAGCGAGAGCGGCGAACATCCAGCGGAACAGACGTGATGCTTTTCGCCGATGACGATTTCCGAGCCTGGGTCCCAATAGCGTGGGAGGGCATGGGCTGTGTGTCCCTCTGGCACACCGAAGACGGTCAATTCGCGTTCACCATGCTCACCAATGAAGGCCGGAGCCTCGTCGTATCGGCCGGATTCATCGTTCGACATCGCAACCCCCGTTGTCTCACTGAGGCGAGCGGCCAAAACGGAAAGCTCATGGTGAGCGCCAAACTCTACTGTCGCGAGGAATGATTTCGTCGACACCCGATGCCCTGGTCGTTGTCGTAGTTTTGGATCTGGTATCGGAAAAAGGTAATTTCCGTAATCCCACCCCCAAAAGCAACGTATCTATTTGATCTAACACCGCTTTTCTGGTTACCTCTACATGGTAATGCTGGGTAATCGAAAAGGTAATCGCCTCGTAAGCCCTTGATTCTTATAGATCCGAGCAAGGCGAGAGGTAACTCTCTACAAAGGTAATGAGATTACCTATAGGTTACCAAGAAATTACCTTTGCTCGATGACCTGCAAAGCCTTGTGCCACAAAGGTTTGCGGCGGAAACGATTTGAGGGATTACTGAGATTACCTTTTTCCGATGGCGGCCGGGAAGGTAGGAGGGGGCGGGAGGCGTGTCGCGCCTGATGGAGGCTATCGCGCTAGCGGTCGATGTCCGCTGTGGTGGACTCGCAGTACGCCAAAATTACGCCAAAAAAGACAAAACCCAAGCACTGGCTTGGGTTTTGAATGATGTCCTGGTGCCGCTGACCGGAATCGAACTGGTGACCTTCGCATTACGAATGCGCTGCTCTACCGACTGAGCTACAGCGGCGTCGGAAACAGCGATTCTAACAGAACTTTTTGTCGCTCTGCAAGAACCGCTGGAACAACAGTCTTACGGGGCGTCGTTACGCAGTTTTCTTGGCGTCGAGGTGATATTGCGTGACGCGATCCACCTCGTTCTTCGATCCCAGGACGACGGCCACACGCTGGTGCAGCTGTTCGGGCTGGATATCCAGAATGCGTTGCTCGCCGTTGGTGGCTGCGCCGCCAGCTTGTTCCACAAGGAAAGCCATCGGGTTGGCTTCGTACATCAGACGCAGCTTGCCGGCCTTACCCGGCTCGCGCTTGTCCCACGGGTACATGAAGACGCCGCCGCGCGTGAGGATGCGATGCACGTCGGCCACCATCGAGGCGATCCAGCGCATGTTGAAATCCTTGCCGCGCGGGCCTTCGGTGCCGGCCAGGCACTCGTCGATGTAGCGGCGCACGGGCGGGGCCCAGTGGCGCATGTTCGACATGTTGATGGCGAATTCCTTCGTGTCGACCGGAATCTTCACGTCGCGGCTGGTGAGGACGAAGCTGCCGACTTCACGGTCCAGCGTGAACATGTGCACGCCATTACCGACGGTCAGCACCAGCGTGGTCTGCGGGCCGTACACGGCGTAACCGGCAGCGACTTGCTTTGCACCCGGCTGCATGAAATCGGCTTCGGTCACAGCTTGGCCTGCTTGGGGCATGTGCAGCACCGAGAAGATCGTGCCGATCGATACGTTCACGTCGATGTTGGACGAGCCGTCGAGCGGATCGAACAGCAGCAGGTATTCGCCCTTCGGATAGCGGTGCGGAATCTCATAGAACGATTCCATTTCTTCCGAGGCCATGGCGGCCAGGTTGCCGCCGTATTCGTTGGCTTCAAGCAGGACTTCGTTGGCGATCACGTCCAGCTTCTGCTGGGTTTCGCCTTGCACGTTGCCGGTGCCGGCCGAGCCGAGCACGCCGGCAAGGGCCCCCTTGTTGACGCTGTGCGAGATCGCCTTGCAGGCGCGCGCCACGACTTCGAGCAGCAGACGCAGCTCGGCCGGGATGGTGTTGTGCTCGCGCTGCTCTTCGATCAGGTAGCGGGTGAGGTTGATGCGCTTCATGGGTTCTCCTGAGACGGGCGCGATTTTACGATACAAGCGGTGACATTCAGGCCAGCGCCTTGCCGACGATCTCGCGCACATCGCGCGAGAGGCTCGGATGCGCCGCCACGCGCTTGAGCGCGTCCTGCATGGCGTCGCGCAGCGTGGGTACGTATTTGCGCCAGCGGTCCAGCGCGCGTGCCAGGCGGGCAGAGACCTGCGGGTTGATGGCGTCGAGCGCGAGCACCTGCTCGGCCCAATAGGCATAGCCCGAACCATCGGCGGCGTGGAACTGCGCCGGGTTGCCCGAGCAGAAGCTGAAGATCAGGGAGCGCGCGCGGTTCGGGTTGCGCAGCGTGAAGGCCGGATGGGCCATCAACGCGCGCACGGTGGCCAGCGTCGGTTTACCGGCGGCGCCCGGTTGCATGGCTTGCAGTGAGAACCACTTGTCGATGACGAGGGCATCGTCGGCAAAGCGCGTGTAGAAATCAGCCAGCGCCGCTTCGCGTCCCGGGGCATAGCTGGTGACCATTGCGGAGAGGGCGCCCATGCGGTCGGTCATGTTGGTCGCGCGGGCATATTGCTGTTCGGCCAGGGCCAGTGCTTCGGGGGCTTCGGTTTCCACCAAGTAGCCCAGAGCGATGTTCTTGAGGGCGCGCTTGCCTGCAGATACCGCGTCGGGCGAGTAGGGGCCGTCGGTCTGGTTGTCCTGATGGGCGCGCAGCAACTCTGCGTTGAGCTTTTCTGCCAGCGTGCGGCGCAGCGTGCGGCGGGCCGTGTGGATGGCAGCTGGATCGGCCACGTCCATGCGCTCGGCCAGATAGCCTTCGGCTGGCAGGATCAGCATCTGCTCGCGGAAGGCCGGATCAAGCGAGGTGTCGGCGACCACGGCACGCAGGGCTTCAACCAGCGCCGGATCAACCACCGGCGTGCGGCCATACTGGATGTCCGTCACCATGCGCAGCAGCGTATCGGTGGCCAGACGCTGACCAGCTTCCCAGCGATTGAACGGATCGGAATCGTGCGCGAGCTGGAAGGTGAGCTGCTCGGTCGTGTAGCCGTATTCCACGATGACCGGCGCCGAGAAATTGCGCAGCAGCGAGGGCAACGGCGCTTCGGCCACATCTTCGAAGACGAAGGTCTGCTTGGTTTCAGTGAAGTCCAGCACGCGCGTGGTCACGGGCGAGGGCGATGCGGCTTCACCGCGCAAACGCAGCGGCAAGTCGCGGCCGTTCTTGTCGATCAGGCCGATCGCAAACGGAATGTGGAACGGTTGCTTCTGGATGCCGCTGTTCACTTCGATACCGACCGGCTCGCAGCGCTGGCGCAGCGTGAGCGTGTAGGTATGCGTGGCGGCATCGTGGTGGCCTTCGACTGCCACGACCGGCGTGCCGGCCTGGCTATACCAGCGGCCGAATTGCGTGAGGTCCCGGCTGTTGGCATCGGCCATGGCGGCGCGGAAGTCGTCGCAGGTGACAGCGTGGCCATCGTGACGCTGGAAGTACAGGTCCATGCCCTTGCGGAAGCCGTCGCGGTCGAGCAGCGTCTGGTACATGCGCACGACTTCCGCGCCTTTTTCGTACACCGTGACGGTGTAGAAGTTGTTGATTTCTTCGTAGCTGTCGGGCCGCACCGGGTGCGCCATCGGCCCCGCATCTTCCGGAAACTGCGCCTGGCGCAGCAGTCGAACGTCTTCGATGCGCTTGACGGCGCGGGCGCTGGCAGCGGCGGCTTCATTGCCGGCTTGCGCGGCCGCTTGTGCCGCCATATCGGCGGAGAATTCCTGATCGCGGAACACCGTCAAGCCTTCCTTCAGGCTCAGCTGGAACCAGTCGCGGCAGGTGACGCGGTTGCCCGTCCAATTGTGGAAGTATTCGTGGCCGACCACCGATTCGATGTTGGCGAAGTCCACATCGGTCGCCGTCTCGGCATTGGCCAGCACGTACTTCGTATTGAAGATGTTCAGGCCCTTGTTCTCCATCGCGCCCATGTTGAAGTCGCCCACGGCGACGATCATGAAGCGGTCGAGATCCAGTTCCAGGCCGAAGCGGCGTTCGTCCCAATGGATCGAGTGGATGAGCGAATCCATCGCGTGGCGGGTCTTGCCGAGGTCTTGCGCTTCCACCCACACCTGCAGCAGCTTCTCTTTGCCCGAAGCTGACTGGATGCGTTCTTCAATGCACTCGAGCTTGCCCGCCACCAGCGCGAACAGGTACGACGGTTTCTTGAACGGGTCGTGCCACACCGCTTCGTGGCGGCCGTCCGGCAGGTCGCGCTCCGACATAAGGTTGCCGTTGGACAGCAGCACCGGGTAGTCCGCTTTCGATGCGCGCAGCGTGACGGTGTAGACCGTCATCACGTCCGGGCGGTCGAGGAAGTAGGTGATCTTGCGAAAGCCCTCTGCCTCGCACTGCGTGAAGAAATTGCCATTGGAAACGTACAGACCCATCAGCGAGGAGTTCGCTGCGGGATTGCAGTACGTCGTGAGTTCCAGCGTGAAGCTGGTGCCGACATCGGCCGGCACGGCATCGATGGTGAGCGTGTCGCCGGAGGCCTGCAGGCCGGACAGCGCTTTGCCGTCAACGGTTGCGCCCGCCAGTTCCAGCCCTTCACCCGCCAGCACGAGGGGCTTGCCGGCATCCGTGCGCGTCATGCGCATGCGGTTGATGACGCGGGTGCGCTCGGGCACGAGATCGATCTCCAGGGCCACTTCGTCAATGCGGAAAGCGGGCGCGGAGTAGTCCTTGCGGTAAATCGTGACGGCGGTATCGGTGCGCAACATCGGTAACATCCTCGTAGCGGTACGCAAAAGGCCATTGTACTCAGGCCCTTGGCGGGAATCTTCCGCGCGGGGCGTCACTCTGAGTAACAGAGCGCGCGCAGCCCCGCTTCCGGGGCCCGCGACCATCTGTCTGATTGAGAGTAGGGGGATTTTCTATGTGGAAATGGATCAAGACATCGGGCGTCTGGCCGATGGTCGGCGCGCTGATGGCGGCCAGCCTGCTGGCCAGCTGCGCGAGCACGGTTACCAGCCAGGTGACCGCGTTCCGGCAACCCGGCTGGACCGACAACCCGCCGCGCACCTATGCCTTCGAGCACACCGCACCGCAGCAAAATGATCTGGAACGCCAGACCTACGAGGCGTGGACATCTGACCAACTAGCTTCCCACGGTTTTACCAGCGTGCCGCGTGCCAGCGCACGCTATCTGGTTCGCCTGGACTACTCGACCGCCACGCGCCTCGTGCAGGTGCGCCAGCCCGTGTATCCGGACCCATATTGGGGTCCGGGGCCCTGGGGGCCGTGGCGCAGCCCTTGGGGGCCCTGGGGCCCATGGGGGCCACAATATGTGGATACCAACGTGCAGGTGCCGTTCTATGCCTATCACGTGGAAATTGACGAGGCAGCCACCGGCAAGCGCGTGTATCAGGTGACGGCGCAAACGCAGGGAGGGGATGGATCGCTGACGGCTGTGATGCCCTATCTGGTACGCAGCGCCTTTGCCAATTTTCCGGCACCGAACGCGCAGCCCATCCTCATAGAATTGCCCGTTGATCCATCGGTGAAACCGGCGGCGAAACCCGCATCCGGGCCGACACCCAAGTAGTGCGCCAGGGTGGGTTTTGGCTGGCGGTCTACGTTAGAATGCATGACCTAATCTGTAGGCCGCCAGCCGTATCCCGCTTGAGCGTTGTCAATTCATCCCGTCTCGCGTCGACCGCCACCCCTGGCCGGCGCCGCCTCCGCCCCGTCGCTACCCTCTTGACGGTGCTGTGCAACGCGTGCGGCCTCACCCCCGGTTTCTCTCTGTTCCCACTGTTTTTTGCCACTTCGTCTCAGGGAGTTTCTGCCTGAGCGCATGTGCGCCATCTGCGGAACTCCCCATCAGGATTCATTGCTATGAACGACAAGCTTCACGACGCCTCGCCGGATTCCCAAGACCAAGGCGCCGAGGCCGAACTGCGCCGCGCGGCGTTTGAATACCACCGCTCCCCGACGCGCGGCAAGATTGAGGTGCGCCCGACCAAGGCGCTGATCAACCAGCGTGACCTCTCGCTGGCGTATTCGCCGGGCGTGGCGTATCCGTGTACCGCGATCGAGCAAGACCCGTCGCTGGCGGCGGAGTACACTTCGCGCGGCAACCTTGTCGGCGTGATCACCAACGGCACCGCGGTGCTGGGCCTGGGCGACATTGGGCCGCTGGCCAGCAAGCCCGTCATGGAAGGCAAGGGCTGCCTGTTCAAGAAGTTTGCCGGCGTCGATGTGTTCGATATCGAACTGGCAGAGCGCGATCCGGACAAGCTGGTCGACATCATTGCCTCGCTGGAGCCGACGCTCGGCGGGATCAACCTCGAAGACATCAAGGCCCCCGAGTGCTTCTACATCGAGCAGAAGCTGCGCGACCGCCTGAACATTCCCGTTTTCCACGATGACCAGCACGGCACGGCGATCATCTCGTCGGCGGCGCTGCTCAACGGCCTGAAGGTTGTCGGCAAGGACATCGGCAGCGTAAAGGTGGCCGTGTCGGGCGCGGGTGCCGCGGCCATCGCCTGCCTGGACGTGATGGTGGGCCTGGGCGTCAAGCGTGAAAACGTCTACGTGGTCGATTCGAAGGGCGTGATCTATGTTGGCCGCGACGCCAAGATGGAGCCGAACAAGGCACGCTATGCGCAAGACACGTCGGCCCGTACGCTGGCCGACATCGTGCGCGACGCAGACGTGTTCCTCGGTTGCTCGGCCGCAGGCGTGCTGACCGCCGACATGGTCAAGACCATGGCTCCGAAGCCGATCATCCTGGCGCTGGCCAACCCCGAGCCGGAAATCCGCCCGGAAGTGGCCAAAGCGGCGCGCCCGGACTGCATCATTGCCACCGGCCGCTCGGATTACCCGAACCAGGTCAACAACGTGCTGTGCTTCCCCTACATCTTCCGCGGTGCGCTCGACTGTGGCGCCACCAAGATCACGGAAGAGATGAAGCTTGCGTGCGTGAAGGCCATCGCGGAACTGACCGAAGCCGAAACGAACGACGCAGTGGCTCAGGCTTATGCCGGCCAGGACCTGACCTTCGGCCCGGATTACATCATCCCGAAGCCGTTCGATTCGCGCCTGATCGAGAAGATCGCACCCGCCGTCGCCAAGGCCGCGGAAGAGTCCGGCGTGGCTACGCGCCCGATCAAGGATCTGGATGCCTATCGCGCCCAGCTGAGCGACTTCGTGTACCACACGGGCCTGACCATGCGCCCGGTGTTCTCGGCCGCCAAGGCCAACCCGAAGCGCGTCGTGTACGCCGAAGGTGAAGAAGAGCGTGTGCTGCGTGCGGTGCAGACGGTGGTCGACGAAGGCTTGGCCAAGCCGATCCTGATCGGCCGCCCGCACGTGATTGAAATGCGTATCCAGAAGGCGGGCCTGCGCCTGAAGCCGGGCGTGCATTTCGAGCTGGTGGATCCGGAAGACGACCGCCGCTATCACCAGTACCACACCGCTTACCACGAGCTGATGGGCCGCAACGGCGTGACGCCGGATATGGCGAAGTCGGCACTGCGCCGTTCGAACACGCTGATCGGCGCACTGCTGGTGCGTCTGGGTGATGCCGATGCGCTGCTGTGCGGCACGGTTGGCCGTTTTGATGCCCACCTGGAACACGTGCGCGACGTGATCGGTCTGGCGCCGAACGCCAAGGTGTTCGCCGCCATGAACGGCCTGATGCTGGAGAAGCACACGCTGTTCATCACCGACACGTTCGTCAATGAAATGCCGAGCGCAGAAGAGCTGGCCGACATCACCAAGCTGGCAGCAGAAGAAGTGCGCCGTTTCGGCCAGGAACCGAAAGTGGCGATGCTGTCGCACTCGATGTTCGGCTCGTCGAAGAACGCATCGGCCCGCCGCATGCGCGCCGCGTATGACCTGTTGAAGGCCGAAGCGCCAGATCTGCAGGTGGAAGGTGAGATCCAGGGCGACGCAGCGTTGTCGGAAGACATCCGCCACCACTTCCTGCCCAAGAGCGCGTTCTCGGGCAGCGCAAACCTGCTGGTGATGCCGTCGCTCGACGCCGCCAACATTGCCTTCAACCTGCTCAAGATCACGGGCGGGCAGGGCGTGACGGTGGGCCCGATCCTGCTGGGCGCGGCCAAGCCGGTGCACATCCTGAACCCGTCGGCCACATCGCGCCGCATCGTCAACATGACGGCACTGGCGGTGGCAGACGTGTCGGCTACGCGCTGATCGGTTGATCCGAATGTTGGGCCGCTGAAGGTTGGCGGTCCAAAAGAAAACGGCGCCTGGGGAAAGTCCAGGCGCCGTTTTTCTTTGCTGCCGACCGCTTAGAACTTCGCGCGGATGCCCACGCCGAAGGTGTCTGCGGAGCTGAGGTTCGTCACCTTGTCGCGCATGTACGCGGCGTACACATCGGTGCGCTTGGACAGCGAGTAGTCGTAGCCGACTGCCCACGTGTTGCGCTTCACGTCAGCCGCACCCGAGGTCTTCGTGTACGCGTACGACGCCAGGATGCTGCCCGGGCCCACCGGCACCGACACGCCCAGTTGGCCGCCGTTGCTCTTCGCGTCGCCCGAGTTGATGGCGTTCTTGATGTACTGGTATTGGCCGTACACCTTGGCCACGCCAAAGTCGTACGTGGCGCCCAGTTGCGCGGCCGTCTGGCGCGAGAAGCCTGCCACCAGCGCGTTCAGGTCACCCGGAGCGGAGTCGAAGCGCACTTGCTGGAAGGCTGCCGTGGCCGCGAAGTTGCCATGGAAGTACAGGAAGTTGCCGCCCCACTTGTTCTGGCCATTGTGGCCAGCTTGCTCGCCCGCGCCGTAGATGAAGTTGGCCGTCAGACCGTTGAAGTCCGGCGTCGAGTACATGATCGAGTTGTTCCAGCCCGAATCGCCGACGAGGCCCGAGATGCCGCCGGGGCCGCTCAGGCCGTTGCCGAGGTACGTGTGGAACACCATCGGCGAGAACGTGTACGAATCGATGAACGGGTTGAACAGGATCGTCGAGACAAAGTACGGCGGCGTCAGGCGGCCGAGCTTGATCGAGCCCCACGTGCTCGATTGCAGGCCGACGAACGAGTTGCGGGCGAAGAACGTGTCGCCGTCAAAGCGGCCGTACTTGCCGGTGTCGGGGCGGAAGAACGCTTCCAGCGTGAAGATCGCCTTCAGGCCGTTGCCGAGGTCTTCGCTGCCCTTCATGCCCCAGTACGAGGTCGACATACCGCCCGAGTTGACGCCCCAGGCGCGATCCGGTGCGCCCAGGCTCTTGGTGGCGCCGGCCCAGGCATCCACCTGGCCGTACAACGTGACGGACGATTGCGCTTGCGCACCGGCACTTGCTGCCCCCAGTGCCGATGCCACTGCCAGCGCGGCTACGCCACGCTTGAATTTCGACTGCATTGCTACCTCCTTTGTTGTTGAAGATCACTGCGGGTTGCGCCGCATTCTTTGATGCGGTCGCAGGTCGGCTGGTCAGGCTCCATGCCGATCGGCGTCCCATGCCCCATGACACCGCGCCCACAGCGTTGTTTTTGCTGATGAACCTGAAAAATCAGTTCGCTGAAATCAAGTCGGCCAGGCGAAAACCTGCGATGCGATGAATCTGTTCGAGCGACGTACGCAGCTCGGTATCGCGGTCGTTCTCCACGCGCTTGCTGAAGTTCTCGATGATTCCGTGGCGGTCATAGCCGCGCACTGCCAGGATGTATGGGAAGCCGAACTTCTCGTTGTACTGGGCGTTGAGCGCCTGCAGGCGCGCAAACTCTTCCGGCGTGCACAGGTTCAAGCCCGCGCCGCTTTGTTCGCGCGTCGACTCGGCAGTCAGTTCACCGCGCACGGCAGCCTTGCCGGCCAGCTCCGGGTGGGCGCGCACCAGCTTGAGCTGAGGCTCAATGCCTGCGGTATCCACTGCATTGCGCATGGCGGCTGCGAGTGCCTCCGCCGAGGCGAACGGACGCTGCGTGGCGGCCTGTTCGGCAACCCACGGCGAGTGCTCGTAGATGCCACCCAGGACTTGCATGAACTGCGGTGCGTCCATGCCGTTGAGTTGCGAGAGGGTATAGGTGGTCTGGCTCATGCTGTGGTGCTCAAAACGGGTTGCTTGGCATACGGATGGTTCTGGATCCAGTGCCGCGCGATGTCGATACGGCGGCAGATCCACACCTTGTCGTGCGATTGCACGTAGTCAAGGAAGCGCTGCAGCGCACGGAAGCGCGCCGGGCGGCCCAGCAGGCGGCAGTGCATGCCGATCGAGAGCATCTTCGGCTGCGCGAGCCCGCTGGGATCGCCTTCTTCGTACAGCACGTCGAATGCGTCCTTCAGGTACTGGTAGAAGTGGTCGGCCGTGTTGAAGCCTTGTGGGCTGGCGAAGCGCATGTCGTTGGTGTCGAGCGTGTACGGCACCACCAGGTGCGGCTTGTGCTCGCCGGACGAGGTTTGGACTTCGGTCCAGAAGGGCAGGTCATCGCCGTAATAGTCGGCGTCGTAGGCGAAGCCGCCGTGCTCGACCACGAGGCGGCGCGTGTTGGGGCTGTCGCGGCCGGTGTACCAGCCCAGCGGTGCGTTGCCAGTCAGCTCGCGGATGATCTCGACGCCGATGCGCATGTGCTCGCGCTCGGTCGCTTCGTCGACGTTCTGGTAATGGATCCAGCGCCAGCCGTGGCAGGCGATTTCGTGGCCCAGGTCAACGAAGGCTTGCGTCACGTCCGGATGGCGCTGCAGGGCCATCGACACACCGAAGATCGTCAGCGGCAGGCCGCGCTTTTCAAACTCGCGCAGGATGCGCCACACGCCCGCCCGCGAGCCGTATTCGTAGATGCCCTCCATGCTCATGTGGCGGTCGGGGTAGGCCGCAGCGCCAATGATTTCGGAGAGGAACTGCTCGGAGCCGGCGTCGCCGTGCAAGACGCAGTTTTCACCGCCCTCTTCGTAGTTGAGGACGAACTGCAGGGCTACGCGTGCACCGCCCGGCCAATTGGCGTTGGGCGGGTTCTTGCCGTAACCGATGAGATCGCGCGGATAGTTATTGTTTGTCATGGTTTTTTCATGTCGAGGAGACTTCATACAACACCGGTCAGACAGTGGAATGCGGCTTTCCAAATTCACGACATCACAGCGGCGTCATGAACAAGACAAAGCGCCATCGCGTCAGGCCGGGACTGCCCGGGCAGCCTGCGCCAGTTCCAGCGCGAGCCTCCGGTGAACCGTGAGATGGGCGTCGAGTTCAAGCGTGGTCAGGCGGCCGTCTTCGACGACCACGCGCCCGTTGATCACGCTGTGCGCCACGTTGGACGGGGCACAGAACACCAGCGCCGCGACCGGGTCGTGGTCGGCGCCGGCAAAGCTGACTTGGTGGCGATCGAAGCTGACAAAGTCGGCCGACATACCGGGTGCGAGCGCGCCGATGTCGTCGCGGTTGAGCACACGCGCCCCGCCGAGCGTGGCGATCTCCAGCGCCTCGCGCGCGCTCATCGCCGCGGGGCCAAAGCCGACGCGTGCGAGCAGCATGGCCTGGCGTGTTTCGCCGAGCATGTGCGCGCCATCGTTCGATGCACTGCCATCCACGCCTAGGCCGACCGGCACGCCGGCATCGCGCATGGTGCGGATGGGCGCAATGCCCGACGCCAGCCGCATGTTCGAGCACGGGCAATGCGCGACGCCGGTGCCGGTGCGTGCGAATACGTCGATGCCGTGGGCGTCGAGCTTCACGCAGTGCGCATGCCAGACGTCGCGGCCGACCCAACCGAGGTCTTCCGCGTACTCGGCCGGCGTCATGCCGAACTTCTCGCGCGAATATGCGATGTCGTTGTCGTTCTCGGCCAGGTGCGTGTGCATCGATACGCCGTAGCTGCGCGCGAGCTTGGCCGATTCGCGCATCAGGTCGCGCGAGACGGAGAAAGGCGAGCACGGTGCCACCACAACACGCAGCATCGAATGGCGATCGGCGTTGTGCCAGGTTTCGATCAGGCGCTGCGTTTCCTTGAGGATCGCCTCTTCGCCTTCGACCACGCGGTCCGGCGGCAAACCGCCCTGGCTGCGGCCGACGCTCATGCTGCCGCGCGCCGCGTGAAAGCGCATGCCAATCTGCTGCGCTGCTTCGATGGAATCGTCGAGCCGGCTGCCGTTCGGATACAGATACAGGTGGTCGCTCGAGGTCGTGCAACCCGAGAGCAGCAGTTCCGCCATCGCCGTGAGCGTGGACACGCGCACCATCTCTGGCGTGAGGCCTGCCCACACCGGATACAGGTTCGTCAGCCAGCCGAACAGTTCCGCGTCCTGCGCGGCGGGTAGGGCGCGCGTCAGGCTCTGATACATGTGATGGTGCGTGTTGACGAAGCCCGGCGTGACCACCTGGTCGCGCAACTCCATCACGCGCACGTTGGGCTGACCGATAGCCTCGCGATACTGCGACGGAAGATCCGCCGTGGCGCCGACCCATTCGATCACGCCACCGCGCGCAACCAGGGCGCCGTCGGGGATCTCGCGGCGTTGCGCATCCATGGTGACCAGCACGTCGGCATGGCGGGCGATCAAAAGCGGGTCGTTGTGCGCGACAGTGGCGTTCATGCAATTACTCCGTGCCGTGGGTGTTGGCGGCAGCGTCGCGCATTGCGTGCTCGGCCGACTGCATGCCGTTGTAGTAAAGGTTCAGGATGACCGCGACCAGCGTGCCCAGCACGATGCCGCTATGCGTGACCGGCTCCAGCCAATGCGGCAGGTACTGGAAGAAGGTCGGTGCCAGCGTCGGGATCATGCCGAAGCCGATCGAGATCGCCACGATGAACAGGTTGTGGCGATACTTGTTGAAATCGATCGAGCCGAGAATGCGCACACCCGTGGCGGCCACCATGCCGAACATCACGATGCCCGCGCCGCCCAGCACGAAGGAGGGAACCGACGCCACGATGTGCGCCATCTTCGGGAACAGGCCCAGCGCGATCAGGATCAGGCCGCCCATGGCTGCCACGAAGCGCGAACGCACACCCGTGACCGTCACCAGCCCCACGTTCTGCGAGAACGAGGTGTACGGGAACGTGTTGAACAGGCCGCCGATCACGGTGCCCAGGCCATCAGCGCGCAGGCCGCGCGTGAGGTCATCGGTGGAGAGCTTCTTGCCGGTGATTTCTGCCAGCGCCAGGAACATGCCGGTCGATTCCACCAGCGTGATCATCATCACGATGCACATCGAAGCGATGGCGCCGAAGTGGAAGGTCGGCATGCCGAAGTGCAGCGGCGTGATCACGGCCACCCAGTCGGCCTCGGTGATGCCGGCAAAGCTGACCTTGCCGAACGCCATGGCGATGAACGTGCCGATCACGATGCCCAGCAGCACGGCAATGTTGCCGATCAGGCCGCGGCCGTACTTCGTCAGCAACAGGATGATGACGAGCACTGCCAGCGCAATGCCCAGGCCGCTCAGATCGCCGTAGGCCGGGTTGGGCACGGTCTTGAGCACGCCGTCGACCATGGTCTTCATGGTCGGCTGGCCGCCCGCTGCCCAGTTGATCCCCACGCCCATCAGCGACATGCCGATCAGCGTGATGACGGTGCCCGTCACGACCGGCGGAAAGAGCCCAAGCACGCGCCCCATGAGCGGCGCGACGATGATGCCGAACAACCCCGCCGCGATCACGGCGCCGTAGATGCCGAGCAGGCCGATGCTCGGGTCGGTGCCGATGGCAATCATCGGGCCCACCGACGCGAACGTCACGCCCATCATGACCGGCATGCGGATGCCGAACTTCCACACACCGAAGGCCTGGATGAGCGTGGCAAGGCCGGCGGCAAAAAGATCTGCGTTGATCAGGAAAGCGAGCTGTTCCTTGGGCAGATGCAGTGCACCGCCCACAATCAGAGGCACTGCCACGGTGCCTGCATACATCACCAATACATGTTGCAGGCCCAATGCGAGCAGGCGTCCGTACGCCACACGCTCATTGGTCAGGTCCGCCGTGGGGGCGGCGATGGTGCTGCTTGCCATAAAGGTCTCCTTTGGGTGGTAAGCCGGACGGCGTCCAGCTTTGAGCCTGACCACGTTCCTGCTGCGCGCTGCGGGCTTGCCCTGTGACACTCGCCGTACTCGTGTAGGGCTGTGTTTCCCGGGCCAACCTTGGGCTGATTGCTGCGGATCGTGAACAGGTTCTTGGGCGGCCGGCCTCTGTCGTGCCGGCTCGCCCATACAGCTAAACCGGTCCTAGACTTTGTCCTTCCCGCCGCGCGGGCCCAATACCGAACGCAGATCGAAATCAGCGGGCGCTTCGGGGCGTACGCGATCGGCGCAACATTGCAAGTGCTGGGCCATGTGGGCCTGGGCAGCGCTGGCGTCGCCGCGCTCCAGTGCATTGAGGATGTCGAGGTGTTCGTCGAACGAGCAGGCGTTGTTGCCTGGGGCCTCGACGCTGGCGATCATCAGGGTGGTGCGCGACACCAGCCGGCGCATCATCTCGACCACCAGCGGGTTACCAGACTGCTCGGCCAGCGCCACGTGAAACTCCGCAGACAGGCGAATCCAGCGCGGGCGATCCTGCGTGACAAACGCCTGGCGTTCCTGCTTGACGAGTTCGAGCAGCGGGGCGATGGCTGCCTTGGGATTGCTGCTGCGGCCGACCTTGTCGAGCACCGCACGCTCGAGGATCTGACGCAACTCGAACATGGCGTGGGCTTCGTCGATGGAGGGCGCTGCGATGAACGCGCCGCGATTCGGCTCCAGGTCGACCAGGCCGTCAGCGGCCAGTTGGGAGAAGACCTTGCGCACCGTATGACGCGCGGTGGCATAGATTTCGCACAGCGCATGTTCCGTCAGCTTGGTGCGCGGGGGCAGGCGGTGTTCCATGATCGCGTCGTAGATCTCGTGATACATCCGTTCTTCGACCGACATGCGTGTTGCTCCCGATGCCTTGACGCCCGATTTCGACGCCACTTCCGTGGAGACCAGCTTGAGATTCTTGGACATGGCAGACCTGCCTTTCATTAGTGCGCCGCGGCATAGGCCACTGCGAAAACCTGTTGACAATTATTCATAGCCGCCTTCAATATTGTCAACAAAATGCGTTCGGGAATCCGACAAACTAGGGAAATCCCTGTTTCGAGCCTGGTCTAGGGACACGGCAGAGACACGGCGTCGGACCCAGAACGAGCGACGGCTTTGCCGGTTTGGCATGCCCCTCCCCATATGGAGGGCAGGCGTAAACCGGCTGGACGCGCGCCGGGATGCGTGCATAGCACGTACCGAGCGGGCCCCGACGCTAGCCCTTGTCACACAAGGGTTTGGCGCGAGGTGCAAGTGGAGGCAGCGGCGCTTCTGAAAATTCGAACTACAGAGGAAGACAAATGGGACGCTTGACCACCCATGTGCTCGACACCGCCGCAGGCACGCCGGGCCAAAACCTGGCGATCGCACTGTTCAAAATTGTCGACAATCAACGGCAACCGATCAAATTGGTTCGCACCAATCACGATGGTCGTTGCGATGCGCCGCTGCTGGAAGGCGACGCGCTGCAGGCTGGCGTGTATGAACTGGACTTCGGCGTTGGCGAGTATTACCGCGCCGCTGGCGTCAAACTCCCCGAGCCCGCGTTCCTGGACGTGGTGACGCTGCGCTTTGGCGTGGCCGATACCAGCGCGCACTACCACGTGCCGCTGCTGGTATCGCCGTGGTCGTATTCGACCTATCGCGGCAGCTAACAGGGCAGGGAGTCATCATGGAAGGCTATATCCTCGACTGGGCCAACTTGCTCTTGCGTTGGTTGCATGTGATCGTCGCGATCGCGTGGATCGGTTCGTCGTTCTACTTCGTCTGGCTCGATAACAGCCTGACCAAGCCGAGCGCACCGGACCTGAAGGACAAGGGCGTCGACGGCGAGCTTTGGGCCGTGCACGGCGGCGGGTTCTACAACCCGCAGAAGTACCTGCTGGCACCGAAGCAACTGCCCGATCATCTGCACTGGTTCTACTGGGAGTCGTACTCGACGTGGATGTCGGGCTTTGCCCTGCTGACGGTGGTGTATCTGTTCAACGCCAACGTCTACATGATCGATCGCAGCGTGTTCGACATGACGGCGACGACGGCCGTGCTGCTAGCACTGGGCTTCCTGGTGGTCGGCTGGCTGGTGTACGACACGATCTGCCGTGTGTTCGGCAAGAACGACCGCGTGGTGGGCATTCTGGTGGCGATCTACGTGGTGATTGCGGCGTTTGCGGCGTGCCACCTGTTCTCGGGCCGTGCAGCGTTCCTGCTGATCGGCGCGATGATCGCGACCATCATGAGCGCCAACGTGTTCTTCTGGATCATCCCGGGCCAGCGCAAGGTGGTGGCCTCGCTCAAGGCAGGCGAGAAGCCGGACCCGATCCACGGCAAGCGCGGCAAGCAACGCAGCGTGCACAACACGTACTTCACCCTGCCGGTGCTGTTTGCGATGCTGTCGAACCACTACAGCATGACGTACGCCGCCAAGTACAACTGGGCTGTGCTGGTGCTGATCATGCTGGCTGGCGTACTGATCCGCCAGTTCTTCATCCTGAAGCACAAGGGCGTCGTGAACTGGGGCTATCCGGCAGCAGGCGTGGCCGTGCTGCTGGGTGTTGCGCTGTGGCTTGCTCCGGTGTCGCGTCCGGCAGCGCCTGCCGCCGAAAGCACGTCTGCTGCGGCAGCGACGGGTATGGCCGCAGCGGCCACTCCGACAGCCGCTGGCGGTTCGGACTTCGCCAAAGTACAGGCAGTCGTTACCGCACGGTGCTACCAATGTCACTCGGCTCATCCTACCCTGATGCCTTCGCCGGCTAAGGGCGTGCTGCTCGATACGCCGGAAGAACTGGGCAAGCATGCGCAGCTCGTCTACCAGCAGGTCGTGCAGCAGAAGCTGATGCCGCTGGGCAACGTGACGCAAATCACCGACGACGAGCGCACGATCATCGCCAAGTGGTTCGAAGGCGGCGCCAAGACGAACTGAGGCGCACGCTGAGCAACAACGGAAAGGTTTATCGGAGCATGCCATTCGTTCCCTAGCGGGTGGCATGACCGGTGAGGGTTGAACGGGGCTACGGCCCCGTTTTTTTTCGTTTCGCCTGAAGCGTCTGCAGCGATGTGTCCTTGGCTGGGCTCGATTCGCCTCTGCCTCACCGGCCGCAAGGGGCGCCGGCAGGGCAGCCCCAGAGCCTCGGATTGACGACTTACTTCCCGACGCCCAGCAACGCCAGTACACCCAGCACCAGGAAGACCAGCGCCGCAATCCGATGCACCAGCGTGATCGGCATGCGCGCAGCAAACTTGTTGCCCATTAGCACAGCCGGCACGTTCGCCAGCAACATGCCGACGGTCGTGCCTGCCACGACCGAGAACACGTCGTTAAAGCGCGCTGCCAGTGCCACCGTCGCGATCTGTGTTTTGTCGCCCATCTCGGCAAAGAAGAACGCGACGATGGTGGTGCCGAGAATGCCCAGCCCGCGCTGCGCAGTTGAAGGCGCCTCTTCGTCGTCGAGCTTGTCCGGAATCAGCATCCACCCAGCCATGGCGATGAAGCCCACGCCCAGGATCCACCGGAGCACGTTCTCGCCAAGCACGTGCGTGATCCAACCGCCGACGGCGCCGGCCAGGGCATGGTTGACGAGGGTGGAGATGAAGATGCCGAGAATGATCGGTACTGGTTTGCGGAAACGCGCAGCCAGCAAGATCGACAGCAATTGCGTCTTGTCGCCGATTTCAGCGAGTGCGACGATGCCGGTGGAGACGAGAAAGGCTTCCATGTTGTTGTGGTGTCCGGGCCGTATGCGAACCAATGACGCGCCACTGCCGGCCCTGTCCGCAGTGGGTTGTCATCGGTCTCGCCAGGCGCGTCACCGGGTGCCGGGGTGGCACCCTGAGTGCGGCTGACCACGCCATAACCACCTGTCGTTGCGACGGCGGTCAAGTCTGTTGACGTGGCCCTCGAAGTGACGACTTCGAGCGGCTACTCCCCAATGGAAGCCGCGATTATAAGTGCATCAAGCGTTGGCGCCAACCGCAAATTTCGCGGGTTCGCCCTGCACGTAAGTGGCGGATACCGCACGATCCTCGCCCAGCAACGCCAACGAGAACAGCAGCTCTTCCAGTGTTTCCGAGCGCGCATTGCGGCGGGCCAGCAGCGGCGTGGCAGCCGGGTCCAGCACGATGAAGTCGGCTTCCGCGCCCGGCACGAAGCTGCCGATGCGGTCTTCCCAACCGAGTGCTTCAGCGGCGCCGCGCGTGGCCAGGTAGAACATGCGCAGCGCAGTCAGGTGATAACCGCCCATGCGCGCGACCTTGTGCGCCGTGCCCATCGTGCGCAGCATCGAGAAAGAGCTGCCGCCGCCAACGTCAGTGGCCAGCGTGAGCGCCAGGCGGTACGCGTCGTTCTTGTGGAAGTTGTACAGGCCGCTGCCCAGGAACAGGTTGGACGTGGGGCAGTGCGCCACGGCCGCGCCGGATTCGGCCATGCGCTGGCGGTCGCCGTCGTCCAGCCAGATGGCGTGGCCGTAGAAGGCGCCTTTGCGCAGCAGGCCGTAGCGGTCGTAGACGTCCAGATAGCTGCGTGCGTTGGGGAACAGGTCAGCCACCCATTTCACTTCGTCGGGGTTTTCTGCGACGTGCGTCTGGATGAAGACGTCCTTGTATTGCTTGGCGAGTTCTGCGCAGGCCTGCAACTGCGCTTCGCTCGAGGTGGGCGCGAACCGCGGTGTGATGGCGTAGGCCAGACGATCCTTGCCGTGCCAGCGGGAGATCAGGTCAGCCGTGTCACGCGCGCCGGATTCAGCCGTGTCGCGCAGGTATTCCGGGCAGTTGCGATCCATCATCACTTTGCCGGTGATCATGCGCATGCCGCGTTGCTGTGCTTGCGTGAACAGCGTCTCGGTCGAGCCGCGATGCACGGTGCTCCACACCATCGCGCTGGTCGTGCCGTTGCGCAGCAGTTCGTCGAGGAAGAACGAGGCGACGCCGGCGGCGTACTGCTCGCTTTCGAAGCGGCGCTCTTCCGGGAACGTGTACGTCTCCAGCCAGTGCAGCAGGCCCGGCGAGGGCGACGCGATCATGTCCGTCTGCGGAAAATGGATATGCGTGTCGATGAAGCCCGGGACGATCAGCTTGCCGCTGTAGTCGTGCAATTGCGTGCCGGCGGGCAGGTCTTCGCGCAGCGTGGCATAGTCGCCGGCCTTGACCACCTTGCCGCCCGAGACCACGAGCAGGCCGTCTTCCCAGTATTCATAGGCATCGCGCTCCCGATACTGCGGATCGTGCAGGAAATGCAGCACGCGGCCGCGGTAAGCGTGAACGGTGTTGGAAGTCGGAGGCATCGTGGTCATGTCGTCTCGTGGATTTTTAGTGTGTGGCTTTCCAGTGGTCGTCAACCTTGGCAAGCCACAGGGCTTTGTCCTGTTCGGGCAGGAAGGACGCCTCGAAGCTGTTGCGCGCGAGCGTGTGCGCATCGGCCGCAGACAGGTCAAGGGCGTTGAACGTGGCGAGCCAGTTGGTGTTCATGTAGCCGCCAAAGTAGGCTGGATCGTCGGAATGCAGCGTCACAGCGCAGCCAGCGTCCAGCAGTTGCTTGAGCGAGTGGTCGCGCAGGTCGGGGTAGACCTTCAGTTTTTCGTTCGACAGCGGGCAGACCGTCAGCGCGATGCGTTCGGCGGCGAGGCGCTTGACGAGCGCGGCATCGTCGATGGCGCGTACGCCGTGGTCGATGCGCTCCACCTTGAGGATGTCGAGGGCGTCGATCACGTATTGCGCCGGGCCTTCTTCACCGGCGTGGGCGACGAGGCGCAGGCCGAGTTCCTTGCAGCGTGCGAATACGCGTGCGAATTTTTCCGGCGGGTTGCCGCGCTCGGATGAATCCAGCCCCACACCGATGATGCGGTTGGCCGGGTCCTGGATATAGGGCAGCGCAGCTTCGAGCGTGTCGAATGCGTCTTCCTCGCTCAGATGGCGCAGGAAGCAGAGGATTAGGGCGCTGGAAAAACCATGCTCGCGCTCGGCGTCATCCAGGGCGCGGACGATACCGTGAATGACCACATGCATGGGCACGTTGCGCGCGGTATGTGTCTGCGGGTCGAAGAATATCTCGGCGTGATGGACGTTGTCGGCAAGCGCGCGCGCCACATAAGCGGCCGTCATGTCGTAGAAATCCTGCTCGGTGAGCAGCACGCTGGCGCCCGCGTAATACAGGTCGAGAAACGATTGCAGATCGTCGAAGGCGTAGGCGGCACGTACTTCTTCCACCGACGCATACGGCAGCTTCACGCCGTTGCGCTCAGCCAGCGCAAACATCAGTTCGGGTTCGAGCGAGCCTTCGATGTGGATGTGCAGTTCAGCTTTGGGGCTGGTGGCGATGCGTTCTGCAAGCGCGGAAGAGATCGGCATGATTAGACAGGCGTGGGGACTCGGTAAGGGACCGCCGCGCCGCTGCTGGCGCTGGTGAGCGCGTGCTGTTGCAGCTCTCGCACCTGCAGCAGTTGCGCGACGACGGATACCGCAATGATATCCGGCGCCTTGTCCACAATGCCTGCCACGCCAATCGGGCACACCATTTCCGGCAGGCGGGCTGGGTCCACGCCGTGCTCGACCATGCGATGTTCGAAGCGCGCGCGCTTGGTCTTGGAACCGATCAGGCCGAAGTAAGCAAAGTCCGTGCGGCGCATGATGTGTTCGCACAGCATGAGGTCCAACGCATGGTTGTGCGTCATGACCAGGAAGTAGCTGCCGGCGGGCGCGTGATCGATCACGGCTTCCGGCGTATCGGTGGATTCGATGACGACGTTCGGCGGCACTTCAGCAGGGAACGGGAACATCGCATCGCGTTCATCCACCCACGTCACGCGGCACGGCAGATGGGCCAGCGCACGCACGATTGCGTGGCCGACATGGCCCGCGCCGCACAGCACGATCGACATGTCGGGCGGCAGCACGGTTTGGGTGAAACCGCCGGCGTCGAGCGTCACGCCGGCTGCGGCGGCATCGCCGATGCTCGCTTCGACGGGTGCTCCCACATCGGTCGGCACAAACCGACGCAGGCTGCGGCGTTGACGCATGGCGTCATCCGCAAGCCTGATCCATTCAACGTCGCGCGCATCGAGGCGCTCCAACGACAGGCGGACTACGCCGCCGCAGCATTGGCCGAGGGCGGGGCCGAGCGGGATGCGCACGAACTGGCGGCGTGCTTCGCCGGAGGCCTCGGACGCGTCCATCATCGCTTGGGCGATTTCCATCGCACGCCATTCCAGATGGCCGCCGCCAATGGTGCCGAAGAAGCCGTCGGTGCCTACCAGCATGAGCGTGCCCGGCTCGCGCGGCGCGGAGCCCTGCACGTCGGTCACTGTGACCAGCACGCACGGCTGCCCGGCCTGCACGGTGGCAAGCACGTCGGCGAAGCGGAATGGGCGCAGTTGCGTGTGGTCCATGATGTGGTCTCCGAACTTAGGCCGAGAGCGGGGCGCTGCGGATGGCGTCCACGGCCTTGAGGATTTCCTCGCTGGTGGCCGGCGCATTCAGCGGCGGGTTCGTGCGGCCATCGCCAACCGCAGCCACCGCATCGCGAATGGCGAAGAAGACCGAGAACGGCAGCAGCAGCGGCGGCTCACCCAGCGCCTTGGAGCGGTGGATGCTGTCTTCCACGTTGGCGTTGTTGAACAGGTTCACACGGAAATCCGGCGGGCAGTCGTTGACCGTCGGAATCTTGTAGGTGGACGGCGCGTGCGTCATCAGCTTGCCGTTCTTGTTCCACCACAGCTCTTCGGTCGTCAGCCAGCCCATGCCCTGGATGAATGCGCCTTCCACCTGGCCGATGTCGATGGCGGGGTTGATCGAGCGGCCAGCGTCGTGCAGCACATCGGCGCGCAGCAGACGCCATTCGCCGGTGAGTGTGTCGACCACAACTTCCGACACCGCGGCACCATAGGCGTAGTAGTAGAACGGACGGCCCTTGAGCTTGGCTTGATCCCAGTGCAGCTTGGGCGTGGCGTAGAAGCCGTCGGACCACAATTGCACCCGGGCAACGTAGGCCTTGCCGATCAGCTCATCGAACGGCACGCGGCGTGCGCCGATTTCCAGGTGGTCGCCCAAGATTGCTACCGTCTCGATGGGCACTTCGTAATGCTCTGCGGCAAACGCGATCAGGCGCTGGCGGATCTGGCGTGCGGCGTCTTGTGCAGCCTTGCCGTTCAGGTCGCTGCCTGTGGATGCCGCCGTGGCCGAGGTGTTGGCCACCTTGCTGGTGTCCGTTGCCGTCACGCGGATGCGCGCGAACGACACGCCCAGTTCGTGCGCCACGACCTGCGCAACCTTGGTGTTCAGGCCCTGGCCCATTTCGGTGCCGCCGTGGTTCACGAGGATCGAGCCGTCGTTGTACACGTGCACCAGCGCGCCGGCCTGGTTGAAGTGCTTCACGTTGAACGAGATGCCGAACTTCACCGGCGTCAGCGCCAGGCCGCGCTTGAGCACTGGGCTTGTCGCATTGAATGCGCGAATCGCTTCGCGGCGGGCGCGGTAATCGGATGTCGCCTCCAACTCGTCGAGCAGTTCGTGGATGACGTTGTCTTCCACGGTCTGCCCGTACGGTGTGATGTTGTTCTTGTCCTTGCCGTACAGATTGGCGCGGCGTACATCGAGCGCGTCCTTGCCGACCGAGCGCGCGATGTTGTCCATGATGTATTCGATGGCAAACGCGCCCTGCGGGCCGCCGAAGCCGCGGAAGGCAGTGTTCGACTGCGTGTTGGTGCGTGCGCAGAAGCCGTCGATTTCGACCTCAGGCAGCCAGTAGGCATTGTCGAAGTGGCAGATGGCGCGCGTCATCACCGGGCCCGACAGGTCGGCCGAAAAACCGGCGCGCGAGGTCATGTCGACCTTGACGCCCTGGATGCGCCCGTCGTCGTCGTAGCCGGCTTCGTAGGCAAAGCGGAAGTCGTGCCGCTTGCCGGTAATCATCATGTCGTCGTCGCGGTCCGGACGCAGCTTGACGGGACAGGCGAGTTTCCACGCCGCCAGCGAAGCGCAGCAGGCGAACAGGCCCGACTGCGATTCCTTCCCGCCAAAACCACCGCCCATGCGGCGGCATTCGACCAGCACCTGGTTGGCGTGCCAGCCCAGCATGTGCGACACCATGTGTTGCATCTCGGTCGGATGCTGCGTCGAGCACCACACGTGCATGCCGTTGTCTTCCTTCGGCACGGCGTACGAGATCTGGCTTTCGAGATAGAACTGCTCCTGCCCGCCCAACGACATCTTGCCGGCTTCGGAATGCGGAGCGGCAGCGATGCGCTCGGCCGGTTCGCCGCGCTTGAGGTGCATCGGGGGCAGCACGGACTTGCCGGCGGCGCGCGCTTCTTCGGGCGTCAGAAGGGGGGGCAGCACTTCGTATTCGATATTGCCCAGACGCGCCGCGCGGCGCGCCGCATCGTGCGACGTCGCCACCACGATGAACATCGGCTGGCCGATGAAGTGCACCGTGTCGGTTGCGAGAATCGGGTCGTCGTGGATGATCGGGCCGCAATCGTTCGTGCCGGGAATGTCGGCAGATGTAAACACCGCCACCACGCCGGGCGCGGCCTTCACGCGGTCCAGATCCATGTTGACGATGCGCGCGTGCGCCTGCGTGCTCATGCCGAGCGCTGCGTGCAGCGTGCCGGCCAGCTCAGGAATGTCGTCGGTGTACGTGGCGGTGCCCGCAACATGCAGGTGCGCAGATTCGTGCGGGCGCGAAATGCCCACCACAGCGCCGCGCTGGCCGGGCATGGCGGCAGCAATATCGGCTTCCGCCAGCAGGAAGGCTTCGGTTTGCTTGTTCATGTTCTTACGCTGCCGTGAGGGTATTCAATTCGACCGCGCGCACATTGATCTGTTCGGGCGCGAGCGGCGCATCGGTGCGGGTTTCCAGCCAGAAGCGGTACACCGTGTTGGCAGCCGATATGCGACGGTAGTTGTCGGTCGCGCGCATGTCGGTCAGCGGGGTGTAGTCGCGCGACATGGCTGCCATGGCAGCGCGCACGGTCGCTTCGTTCCACGGCTGGCCGACGATGGCGTTTTCCGTCTCCGTCGCGCGCTTGGACGTTGCCGCCATGCCGCCGTAGGCGATGCGTGCGCTACGCACCATGTCACCGTCCAGCTCGATGGCCAGCGCCGCGCACACGGCGGAGATGTCCTCGTCAAAGCGCTTGGATAGCTTGTACGTACGGAAGCGCAAGGCATCGCGGCCCTCACGTGCGGGGATGCGCAGGCCCGCAACGAATTCGCCTTCTTCCATCGCGTTCTTCTGGTAGGCGAGGTAGAGGTCTTCGAGCGGCAACTCGCGGCGCACTTCTCCACGCTGCAGTACGACGCGCGTGCCGATAGCGATGAGCGCGGGCGCCGAGTCACCAATCGGCGAGCCGTTTGCGACGTTGCCGCCCAGCGTGCCGGCATTGCGGATCGGCAGCGAGGCAAAGCGCTTCCACAATTCGGTTACTTCGGGGTAGTCCGCGGCCAGGAATTCGTAGGCCTTTTCCAGCGAGACGGCGGCGCCGATCTCGATCCAGCCGTCGCGTTTTTCCAGGGCGTAGAGATCGGCCACCTGGCCGATGTACAGGATGTCGCCCAGGTCGCGGAACTGCTTCGTGACCCACAGGCCGACGTCGGTGCTGCCGGCCAGGATGCGGATGCTCGGATGCGCGGCCTTGATAGCGGCAAAGGCGGATGCGGTACGCGGTGCGTAGAAGCGTGGCGCATTCTCGGTGCCGACGGGGGCGTAGCTGAAGGTGTCGTTGCGCTGCAGCTTGCGCAGCGTTTCAGCCAACTGCGTGCGGTCGATGCCTGCCGGCGCGGGGAGTTCGAACATGCGTTCGCCGGCGTCGATGATCGGGCGGTAGCCAGTGCAGCGGCAGAGGTTGCCGGTGAGCGAATCGCAGATGGTCTGGCGCGAAGGAATGGGCGCCTGATTGTCGGTGTTCTCGTACAAGGCGTAGAGCGACATCACGAAGCCTGGCGTGCAGAAGCCGCACTGCGACCCGTGGCACTCCACCATGGCCTCTTGCACGGGGTGCAGGGTGCCATCCTTGCCGCGCACGTCTTCCACGGTGAACAGCGCCTTGCCGTCCAGCGTGGGCAGGAACTGGATGCACGCGTTGACGGCCTTCAGGCCAACGCTGCCGTCTTCCTGCAGTTCGCCGAGCACGACGGTACACGCACCGCAATCGCCCTCGGCGCACCCTTCCTTGGTGCCTGTGCAGTGTGCGTCTTCACGCAGGTATTGAAGCACCGTCCGGGTGATCGGGGCATCCGTGACGGTGCGGACCTGACCGCGGTGGAAGAAGCGGATGGGCTGAGTCTCCATGGGGGTTCTACGCCTGTTTGTGTGTGTAACGGAACCATAGCACCGGGCCAGGAATGCAATATTTGGCCCATGTGATAACCCGCATCGGAAAGCCAAAATCCGGGGTATACCCGCCAGTAGCGGTCTGGCGGCGCGGTGTGCAAGTGACATACACTGGCAGCGTCCCCAAGCACGTTTTTTAGAAGGGTCGGCGCAGCCGATACCCGCCTCCAGATGCACGGCAAAGATCACCTCGATACCTACCTCCTGCGCGTTCTCTATACGCTGCTCACCGAGCAGAGCGTCACGCGTACGGCGGTCAAGCTCGGCCAGTCGCAGCCGGCCATCAGCAATACGCTCAAGCGCCTGCGCGAAATCACCGGCGACGCCATCCTGGTGCGCGGCAAGAACGGCATGGTGCCAACCGAGCGCGGCCATGATTTGCTGGCGCTCGCGCAGCAGAGCCTGGAGGCGATGGAGCGCATCGCGCGCCCGTCGCAGGAGTTCGACCCCGGCAACACGACCCGCACGTTTCACCTCGGTGCGCCGGATTATCTCGATGCCTTTTTCCTGCCCAACATCGTTGAGCGTCTGCGCAAGCAGGCGCCGCAGGCCAAACTCGTAGTGCATCCGCTCAATGCCGGCGTCGATTACCTTGCCGCACTGGAGCAGGGCGGCATGGACCTGGTGATCGGCAACTGGCTGTCGCCGCCCGAACATCTGCACATTTCGCCGCTGTTCGACGATGAAGTCGTCTGCATGCTGGGCGCACAGCACCCGCTGGCGCGCAAGGGAATCTCGCTCAAGCACTATGTGGAGATGCCGCATCTTGCACCCGCGCCGTACGCCGTCATGCAGCGCAGCATGATCGATCAGGCACTTGCAGAGCAAGGGCTGAAGCGACAGATCCAGGTGTCGCTACCGTATTTCGGGCTGGTGCCGTATGTGCTGATGCGCACCGATCTGGTTTTCACCACGGGGCGCCAGTTTGCGGCGCACTGCGCCCAGTATTTGCCGATCCGCATCCTGCCGACGCCCATGGCGTTCCCGAAGATGCGCTTCTACCAGCTCTGGCATGAACGCAGCCATGCCGCGCCCGATGTGATGTGGCTGCGCCGCATGATCGGCGAGGTGGCGGCCGAGCTGCCGCAGCATTCGCAGTTGGAATCGGCGGTGGCCTGAAGCTGCACCGCCGCTGCTTTGCCATGCCGCCGGGCGGCGTTACTTTCCGCTTGCGACGGCCTTCCCGTAATCAGGGAAAAACACCTGTTCCCCGTTGACCTTGAAGTCCGCGATCACCTGCTGACCGGCCGTTGACGTGATCCATTCGATCAACTTGGTCGCATCGGTGTAGTTGACGCTGGGGTATTTCTTCGGGTTGACCGCGATGATGCCGTAGGGATTGAACATGCGCGGGTCTCCGGCCAGCACGATGTCGAGACCCGTCTTGGCGCGGTAGGCGCCGTAGGTTGCGCGGTCCGAGAGCGTGTAGGCGTTCATCTGCGCGGCCATGTTCAGCACTTCGCCCATTCCGAGCCCCGCGCTGACGTACCACGGCTTGCCCTTCGGATCGATGTTGGCTGTTTTCCAGTAAGCCTTTTCCATGACGTCGGTGCCGGAGTTGTCACCGCGCGAGATGAACTTGGCGCCGGCTTTTTCGCCTGCCGCGGCGATGGTCTCCATCCCTTGGATGACGTTCCTCTGGCCGCGCACGCGGGCGGGGTCTGCCTCAGGGCCCACGAGGATGAAATCGTTGTACATCACGTCGCGGCGGTCGATGCCGCCGCCCGAGGCGACGAAGGCGTCTTCCAGTGGGCGCGCGTGAACGAGCACTACGTCCACATCCCCCGATTCCCCCAGCTTGACTGCCTTGCCGGTGCCAACGGCAATCACGTGCACATGGATGCCGGTGGCTGCTTCGAACTTCGGTAGCAGGACTTTCAGCAGGCCTGAATTTTCTGTGCTGGTGGTGGTAGCCATGCGGAGATCGCCAGCATATGCAGCGGTGGCGACCGCGAGTGTCATACAGATGACAGCGGGCAGCCGAAGGGTTAGGGACAATCCGGGCATGTTGTGGGGTTGGCGGGAAGGCGTGGACGCTTTATGTCGGATGCTGCATGATGGCGGCAACGTCGGGGCGGACAGCGGCCACGATGTGCCCGCCCCCCGGGGATGAGCACGATTGTTCTCCCGGGTCACGGCAGAAGTAAATAGGAAACCATAAACATAATGACATTCCAGTTCGAAGTGTTTCCGGTAGTGGGGCCGGACGACAACCCGCGTGCCAACGGCAAGGTGTTTCAGTTGCTGCGGGCGGTGCGCGAGACGGGGTCGCTGCACCGCGCGGCCAAACAGGTGGGGTTGTCGTACCGGCATGCCTGGGGGGTGATGCGGTCGTGGGAAGAGATGCTTGGCCGCTCGCTGCTCGACATGGAGCGCGGCCGGGGGGCGTCGCTCACGCTCTTTGGTGAGCGCATGCTGCGCGCCGAGATGCGCTTGCGTGAGCAACTCGATCCGGCGCTGCACCAAGCCATGGGGCAGTTCCTCTCCGAGCTGGAAGATGCATCCCAGTCGCAGGCGCGCATCCGTTTCTCGGGCAGCCACGACCCGGCCGTGGAAGTGCTGGCCGAGACGTTCGCGCGACAAAGCCACGGCGCCCACATCGATACCGTGTTCTGCAGCGCTGTTGAAGGGCTGATTTGCCTGCAGGAAAAGCAATGCGAGGTGGCCGGCTTCTATGTGGCACCGCAGCAGGGTGCAGGCTCGATCGCGCACCAGACCTTGCGTAAGTGGTTGCGACCGACCGCCGTGCGCCTGATCGCCCTGGCCGATCGCGAGCAGGGGTTGATGATGTCGGGCGAATGGGCCGGGCGGGTGCAGTCATTGGGCGATCTTGCGCGCACGCAGGCGCGCTTCATCAATCGCCAGCGCAGTTCGGGCACGCGTTTGCTGTTCGATCAGTTGTTGGTGGCGGCCGGGCTGTATCCCGATCAGATCAACGGGTATGACGAGCAGGAATTCTCTAGCGATAAGATCGCCGTGGCCGTGCAGGAAGGGCGGGCGGACGTCGGCTTCGGCCTGCGCCCTGGCGCAGAAGCCCATGGCCTGCATTTTGTGCCGCTGACGCGCGAAACGTACTACCTGGCGGTGCGCCGCAATGACGCGCTGTCGCCATGGGTGCGCGAGCTGATCGAGCGCATCGGGCAGCCGGCCTTCCGCGAAGGTCTGGGCCATCTCGCCGGCTACCGGCCGACCGAGCACGTTTCGCTGCTCACCGCAGAGCAGGCACTGCCCTGGCACGCTGACGAGGCCCGCGCGCTGGCCCGCTGAAGTCGTGCGAACATGGCGGGGTTTGCGCCGTTGCGCGCCTCGTCCATGTTCCCCCCATGTCACGTTTCTCCGTCTGGACCCAAGCCCTGCGCATGCTGCGCCGCGACTGGCGCGCCGGTGAACTGAACCTTCTGCTCGTCGCGCTGGTGCTGGCTGTGGCCGCGCTGGCGTCGGTCAGTTTCCTCGCCGATCGCATGCACGCCGGCCTGGAGCGCGACGCGCGCCAGTTGATCGGCGCGGATGTGCTTGTCGTGTCCGACCAGCCGCTGCCGCCCGACATCGAGGCGCATGCGCGCGCGAGCGGCCTACAGGTCACGCATACCGCCACCTTCCCCAGCATGGCGAGCACGTTGGCCAAGGGCGCCTCGGGCGAACCGGTATCGCAACTCGCCGCCATCAAAGCCGTCGACGTCGGCTACCCGCTGCGCGGCACCCTCAAAGTGAGCGATGACGGGCGCGATACCGTGGGCGCGCCCTTCCAGGGCATTCCTGCCGCAGGCACGGTGTGGGTGGACGCACCGCTGCTCGAAGCGCTCGGCATTCGCGTGGGCGATGCGATGCGCCTGGGCACGCGTACCTTCAAGGTCGCCCATGTCATCACCCAGGAACTCGATCGCGGCGCCGGCTTCATGAATTTCGCCCCTCGGGTGATGCTGCCGATGTCGGACCTGGGTTCGACGGGCCTAGTCACCTACGGCAGCCGGGTCACGTATCGCTTGCTGGTGGCGGGCCCTGACGCCGCTGCCAACGCGTTCCACACCTGGGCCGAGAACGAAGCGAAAACGCGCCAGCTGCGTGGCGTGCGCGTTGAATCGTTGCAAAACGGCCAGCCGCAGATGCGCGAAACGCTGGACCGCGCTGAGCGCTTTCTCTCGCTCGTCGCCTTGCTGGCCGCGATGATTGCCGCCGTGGCAATCACCATGGCCGCGCGCCGCTACACCGCGCGGCATACGGATGCGGTGGCCGTCATCAAATGCCTGGGTCTCAAGCAGGGACAGATTCTCGGCACGTTCGCGCTGGAGTTCTTGCTGATCGGCGTGCTGGGTTCGGCCGTCGGCGTGGCGCTGGGTTATGGCGCGCACTGGCTATTGCTGGCGTCGCTCGGCGACCTGGTCACGGTGACATTGCCCGCGCCATCCATCTGGCCTGCGGTCGTGGGTGTAACGGCGGGGCTGGTGTTGCTCATTGGTTTTGCCGTGCCGCCGTTGCTGAGCCTCGTGCGCGTGGCGCCGCTTCGCGTACTGCGGCGCGATGTGGCAGAGCGCGCGGTTGCCGCATGGATCGGCTACGCGCTGGGTGCTGCGGCGTTCTTTGCCCTGCTGGTCGTGTCTGCGCGCGACGTGAAGCTTGGGGCGCTGACCGCCGCCGGGTTTGCCGCCGCCATCGTCGTATTTGCGCTGCTTGCTGCAGGCGGATTGCGCGCGCTGGCGGTGTCGCTGGGCCGAGGCCGTGCCTTGAGTGTGGGCTGGCGCTTTGCGCTGGCCGTGCTGGAGCGCCGTCGCGGCGTCAGTGTGCTGCAGACCGTAGCGCTTGCGGTCGGCCTGATGGCGCTGCTGTTGCTTGCCATGACGCGCAATGACCTGATCCGCTCCTGGCACAACGCCACTCCGGCCGATGCGCCCAACCGTTTCATCATCAATATCCAGCCTGACCAGATGCAGGCGGTGGCGCAGGCGCTCGCCCAAGCTGGCGTGGCGGATCCGAAGCTCTACCCGATGGTGCGGGGGCGCCTGACGCAAGTGAATGGCCAGGTGATCGATCGCCAGACCTATGCCGAATCGCGCGCCCGCAATCTAGTCGAACGCGAATTCAACCTGTCGTACGCCACCGGGCAGCCGCCTGAAAATCGCATCGTTTCCGGCCAATGGTTCAGCGGGCAGAAGCCTGAGGCCTCAGTGGAAGAGGGCATCGCCAAGACGCTCAACCTGCACCTGGGCGACGTACTGCGTTTCGACATCGCCGGGCAGACGGTGGATGCGCCCATCACGTCATTGCGCAAGCTCGACTGGAGCTCGATGCGCGTGAATTTCTTCGTGATCCTGCCGCCCGTGGCGCTGCACGACATGCCGCAGACGTATGTGACCGCGTTCCGCATTCCCGCCGGCCAAGCTGATCTGCCGGCCAAGCTCGTGCGTGAGTTTCCGAACCTCACGGTGGTCGATACCGAACTGATCTTGCAGCAGGTGCAGGGCGTGCTGGATCAGGTAACGGCGGCGGTGGAATTCCTCTTCGTCTTTACGTTGGCGGCGGGTGTGCTGGTCCTCTATGCCGCGCTCTCCGGCTCGCGCGACGAGCGCTTGCGCGACGCCGGCGTGCTGCGCGCGCTTGGCGCGGGCTCCGGGGTGGTACGCCAGACGCAATATGCAGAAGTGCTGATCGTTGGCGGCCTGGCCGGGCTGATGGCCGGCGTGGGTGCAATCGCCATCGGCTGGGTGCTCTCGGCGCACGTGTTCGATTTTCCGTATCGTTTCAACCCGGCGATCCTGCCGGTGGGCATCGTGAGCGGCATGGCGTGCGCCTTCATCGGCGGCTGGCTGGGCTTGCGCGACGTGCTGCGTCGCCCGGCCATGGCAACGCTTCGTGACGCATGACGACGCCCGAATTTTTTGATGTGACTGACGCTGTATGACTGACGCAACTTCCGGCCAGGAACCCCTGGCGTTTGACCTCATTGGCGGCGAAGCGCGTGTGCGCGAACTCGTTGACCGTTTCTACGACCAGATGGATCTGGAGCCTGAGTTTGCCGTGCTGCGCTCGCTGCACCCGCAAAGTCTGGATGGATCGCGCGACAAGCTGTTCTGGTTCCTGTGCGGCTGGCTGGGCGGCCCGAATCATTTCATCGAGCGCTTTGGCCATCCGCGCTTGCGCGCGCGCCATATGCCGTTCGAGATCGGCACGCAGGAGCGTGATCAGTGGATGCGCTGCATGGCACTCGCCATGCAAGACATCGGCTTGGACGAAGCACTGCAGATGCGCTTGATGCAGGCCTTCTGGCAGACCGCCGACTGGATGCGGAACGTGCAGCGCTAAGGTGCCGCGCTAAAGCGCACCTTCAAGAATAAATTTGAGGAGACCCCGATGATCGGTTTGCCCACCGCCGACGACGTGCTCGCGTTCTGGTTCGGCAACGCGCCGCTGGTCGACGCACGGCCGGAGTGGTTCACCAAATCCGACGCGTTCGATGCCGAGATCCGCGCGCGCTTCTTGCCGTTGTGGGAAGCGCTTTCCACGGGCGACGCCGACACCTGGATGGATACGCCGCTCGAAGCCATCGCGCGCATCGTCGTGCTAGATCAGTTCTCGCGCAACATGTTTCGCGGCAGTGCGCGCGCTTTTGCGAGCGACGCGGCAGCGTTGCACACCGCGCAGATCGTCGTGGCCGCAGGGTGGGATGCGCAATTGCCGACGCGCCATCACCGTGTGTTCTGCTACCTGCCTTTCGAGCACAGCGAGGCGATGTCTGCGCAGAACGAATCGATTCGCCTCTACACACGCCTGCGCGATCAGGAAGGCGATGCGGACCCGCTCATCTGGGCGGAGAAGCACCGCGAGATCGTGGCGCGCTTCGGGCGTTTTCCACATCGCAACGAAGCCCTCGGGCGCGTTTCCACACCCGAGGAAGTTGCGTTTCTGACCCAGCCAGGGTCGTCGTTTTAGGCCAACGGCGCCTTTCCGCTCAACGGCTCAGCACCGAATACATCAGCGTTCCCGAGAAGGTGAGCAGTACCAGCGCTGCGCCGCGCAACAGTTTGGGCGTGTGAGACGCCCACGTGCGCCGTGCCGTGAGCAGCATGCCCAGATACGACCAGCCGATGGCAATGGGCACCAAGACAACCAGGAACGTGGCGATGGTCCGCCCAAAATCGGCTGCGGACTGGAATGCTGCGAGCGGAAAGAGCGTGCTTGCAAACAGCAGCGCCTTCGGGTTCATCAACGTGGTGACGAACATGTCGCGCAAGCTGACAGGATTCGCCGCAACGTGCTGCAGCGCCCCGCTTTGTCGCCAGATCTTTGCGGCCAAGTAGAGGATGTACACGGAACTCAGCAGCTTGACGACGGCTACCAGCCACGGCTGACTGACCGACAGCGCGGTCAGAAAGAATCCCCACAGCGAGATTGAAGTGACATAGCCCAGCGCCTCAGCGGCAATGAGCGGGCTCGTCCGCCGCACGCCCACCTTGAGGCCGGACGAGAGCAGCAGCGTGTTCGTCGGCCCCGGCATGATCAGCACCAGCGACGCGCACAGCGCCATCGTAAGCAACGAATCTTGCATGTCGCCCTACGTGCGCTCGCGACGTTCCGACCACTTGTCGACCGTCTCGCGCGGGGCACGCGCCAGCATGTCGATCAACGCGGCAGGGTCGTCGCTCACGTGCAGCAGGTCAGCGTGGTGGCGCTTGAGGAAGCCTTCCTGCACGGCGTGGTCGATGAAGGCGAGGAGCTTGTCGTAGAAGCCCGCCACGTTCAGCAGGCCGATCGGCTTGTTGTGATAGCCGAGCTGCAGCCACGTGAAGGTCTCGAAGAGTTCTTCGTACGTCCCGACGCCGCCAGGCATGGCGATGAAGGCATCTGCACGGTCAGCCATCATCTGCTTGCGCTGGTGCATGCTGTCGACGATGTGCAGCTCGGTCAGGTCTTTATGCCCGACCTCCTTGCGCACGAGCGATTTCGGGATGATGCCGATCACCGGGGTGCCGCCTTGCAGCACGGCGTCGGCCACTATGCCCATCAAGCCAACGTTGCCGCCGCCGTAGACGAGCGTCAGGTCGCGCTTGACCATCTCGTTGCCCAGCGCGATGGCGTTGGCTTTGTATTCCGGGCGGTCGCCCGGGCTGGAACCGCAATAGACGCAGATCGATTTCATTGAGCAGGCATGTTGTTGCTGGGGGTGCCGGTGCCGATAGGCGGATCGTTGCTGCGGCTCACCGCCAGCAAATCAAACGCCCGCCGCGGCTTGCCGCGCAGGTAAGGCGCGAGGATCGACAGGATGTGGTAGCTCGCGCCGTGCAGGTGGTCACGGATCGCGTTCTGGTCGTTGTACTGGCGCGGGTGCTGCACGAACTGGAACGACAGCCAGTAGGTGGCAATCACGACGATGTTGGTGCAGATGACATCGACTTGCTCGGCCGTGGCTTCCATTTCGCCGTCTTCGATGAACTGGTGGCAGATGTCCATAGCGAAGTGGCGCTTTTGCTCGACGATGCGCTTGAAGTTCAGTTCAAGCATGCGGTTGCGCGCGAGCAGATCGTTGATGTCGCGGTACAGGAAGCGGTAGTTCCACAGGAACTCCGACATGTACTGCAGGTAGCCCCACGTCTCGTCGAGTGTGGCCTTGTGGTCGTCCGGCAGCTTCAGGCGACGCGCGATCTCCTGCTCGAACTGCACGAAGATCGAGTTGATGATGTCGTCCTTGTTGCGGAAGTGGTAGTACAGGTTGCCCGGGCTGATCTCCAGCTCTTCGGCGATCGTCGTGGTGGTGACGTTGGGCTCGCCCAGTTCGTTGAACAGGCGCAGCGACACTTCGAGGATGCGATCGCGCGTGCGGCGCGGGCCGGTGGAATGCTGCTTGGTTTCCATTGACTGCCAAGGCCGGTGGCCCTGTCTCCGTGGCGTATTGGTGCCCGGATTATAAGAGATCGTGCTTGTGCAACGACCCCCACATGCTGCGGGGCAGACATTGCCAAACGTTGTCGCCGGCTTTTCGCTGGTGTTCCTAATGCAACAGCGACGCCACCCACGGCCAGGTGATCGCTACCCACGTCCCCACGCACAGCAGCAGGGCCAGCATGACGGCCGCGCTGCCGAAATCCTTGGCACGCTTGGAAAGCCCGTGCTGCTCGAGCGAGATGCGGTCGACCGCCGCTTCCACGCTCGAATTGAGCAGCTCGACGATGAGCACCAGGACCAGCGTGCCCAGCATCAGAATGCGCTCGACCACCGTGGCGGGAATGACGAACGCGCACGGTAGCAGGATCGCGCACAGCGTCAATTCCTGGCGGAACGCGCTTTCCTCGTCGATGGCGAAGCGGATGCCGCTGATGGAGTTCTTGAGCGCAAACCACGCCCGCGTGATGCCGCGATTGCCTTTATGCGGGTTGTCGGCAGGCGAGTACGCGCCTGCTGCTGGCGGTGCAGGCGGATCTTCCAGTCGCCGATCCGGCGGGGTGGTGGGCTTCATGGAACGCAAGACTCAGGCACCCGCGGCGGTGGACGGCTCGGCGGCCTTGGTGTTGTCGGCGGAGGCTACGGGCATCGGACGCAGGTGCGCGAGGAATTGCTCCGAGGCGGCGCGCCACGAGAACTTCTCGGCATGCGCACGCGCCGTGACGCGGTCGATGCGCAGCGCTTCCAGGCAGGCTTCCCGCAGGTCTTCGCGCAACGCACCGGCCGGTGAATCGCCCAGCACGTCGATCGGGCCCGTCACCGGATACGCTGCCACCGGCAGGCCGCTGGCAAGTGCTTCCAGCAATACCAAGCCGAACGTGTCGGTGCGGCTCGGGAAGACGAACACATCGGCCGAGGCATACACCTTGGCCAGCTCCGGCTGCTTGAGCACGCCGAGGTAGCTGGCATTCGGGTACTTCGCTTTCAACCCGGCCAGCGCGGGGCCCTCACCGACCACCCACTTGGACCCCGGCAGATCCAGCTCCAGGAAAGCTTCGACGTTCTTCTCCACCGCCACACGGCCGACATACAGGAAGATCGGGTGCGCCGTGTTGAGCACGTTGCTGCGCTGGGCGGTGAAGATGTCCAGATCGACGCCGCGCGTCCACAGCACGCCGTTGGTGATGCCGTAGTCGGCAAGGTCTTTAAGCACCACGGGCGTCGGCGCCATCACGGCCTGCGCAGGGCTGTGGAACCAGCGCAGAAAGCGATACGTCCACGCCAGCGGAATGCCGAAGCGCGCCTGCACATACTCCGGAAAACGGGTGTGGTACGCAGTCGTATAGGGCAGCTTGTGGCGCAGCGCATAGGCGCGTGCGGCCAGGCCCAGCGGGCCTTCGGTGGCGATGTGCAGCGCCTGCGGGGCGAACTTCTCGATGCGCTCGCGCACGCGCTTGGCCGGCAGGATCGACAGGCGGATTTCCGGATACGTCGGGCACGGCACCGTCTTGAATTCCAGCGGCGTGATCATGTCGACGATGTGCCCCATGGCCTCCAGCTCGCGACGCGTCTGGGTGAGGGTGCGGACGACGCCGTTGACCTGCGGTTCCCAGGCATCGGTGACGATCATGACTTTCACGGGCTCTCCTTGGGGGGTAGGTTGGGCGGCAGCGGGCTGCACGAGGTCGATGCTGGGGTGGGTCATAGAGGCTTCCATCAGGCGGCGGTCGCAGCGGCACGGCGTGCGCGGCGGGAGGTGCGCGGCGCATCGAGCAGATGCGTCCAGTAGACGATCTGCAGTTCGCCTTCCATGGTTTCGACCAGGGCAGAGAGACTCTCCACCCAGTCGCCGTCGTTGCAGTAGAGCTGGCCGTCGATCTCGCGGATCTCGGCTTTGTGGATATGACCGCAGACCACGCCGTCGCAGCCGCGGCGCCGCGCTTCGTCCGTCATCACGCGCTCGAACGAATTGATGAAGTTGACTGCGTTCTTGACCTGATGCTTCAGGTATTGCGACAAAGACCAGTACGGAAAACCCAACCGCACGCGGATCCGGTTGAAGTGCCGGTTCATCGCCAGGATGAAGGTGTAGAGCGAGTCGCCGACGTAGGCCAGCCAGCGGGCGTGCTGCATCACGCCGTCGAACAGGTCGCCGTGCACGACCCACAGGCGCTTGCCCGTGGCCGTCACGTGCACCGCGTCTTCAGCGACTTCGATATCGCCAAAGTTCAGCCCGTGGAACTGGCGCGCCATCTCGTCGTGGTTGCCCGGGATGAAGACGACGCGTGTGCCTTTGCGCGCGCGGCGCAGCACCTTCTGCACCACATCGTTGTGTGCCTGCGGCCAGTACCAGCCCTTGCGCAGTTGCCAGCCGTCAACGATGTCGCCCACCAGGTACAGCGTGTCCGATTCGTGGTGCTTGAGAAAGTCGAGCAGGTAGTCGGCCTGGCAGCCCGGCGTGCCGAGGTGGATGTCCGACAGCCAGATCGTGCGGTAACGCTGGATTTTTTCGGCAGGCGGATCAGTGTCCGTGTCGGCCGATCGATCGGGCGCCAACGTCGACGCCGGCGTGGCGACCGGTGCTTCGTGTTCGCGCACATCGCCCCGACCTGCCGGTACAGCCGAGCCCAGCGCACCCGCGGCGGCGAGTCCGGCGGCCATTTGCATCAGCGGCGGTGGAGCGTTCCAGTCGGAACCGGTGAGGGGAGCAGCGCGAAAGCGTTGCGCGAGGCGGCGGAGGAAACCAGGGCGCGATGGCAGATTTGGCAGGACCATGTCGGCAACAGAGGCTGCGTTGGACGGATTTCGCCATCGCTGCATGAAAAAGCCGTGTCAGAAACATGACCGTCACATGACGTGATTGCCGAGAAAGGGGCAGGCGTGCGCCCAAGACCTGCGCCGGGCGCGCATTTCAGGCTGATGGGATCGCGGAGATGCCTTCAATGTGTGCGAGTTCCGTCAGCACAGCGTCGCGCACGCGTGCGTCGCATAGCAGCGACACATGGCCGATGCCCGCGAACGAGATGTGACGCGCGCCTTGCAGGCAGGAGGCACCAGCCGGGCCGACGATGGAGTCGTGCCACGAAAAAATCGACGTGATGCGCGCTCGCACGGCTGGCGTTTCGGACGCGGCAAGCTGGCGCAGCCAAGGGCTCGCCCAGGCCATCTGGCGCACGTTGTGACCGCGTCCCGTCCGCGCCATTGCCGTGCCCCGATGCGGCGTGCCGAGTGTGATGACGTGGGCAACAAGGCAGGGCTCCGATTGGCGCAGCAGAGCTCGGGCGGCGAGCCCACCCATGCTGTGGCAGAGCAGGACGGGCGCACGGCCATGCATGCGCGTCAGGCGCGCGACGGCGGCCGCAATGTCGCGGGCGTAGTCGTCGATATCGCCCAGCAGCGGCATGAGATCGATGGCATCGGTCGGGTGTCCGGCGGCGGCCAAATGGCGCTGCATCGGCAGCCACACGGCGCGATTGCACCCGTAGCCGTGAATCATCAGCACAGGCACGCGCTTGCCCTCATCGGCGGGCGCATCGAACGTGGCATGCGCCTGGAAGGGTTGCAGCACGTTGAACATCCAAGCGACGGATACGCACTCGCGGAACCAGCATGCGATAAAGCCGGCGATGCCGACGCGCTGTTCGCACGGCACGGGCATGCGGTCCCACATGGGGTCGTCCGGTACCGCCGTGCCCAGGCTCTTCAGCGACACCAGGAACGCCCACCCGATCGAAACGAGATACCCGAGCACCAACGCCACGCCCGCGAGCCCACTCGCCGCCGGCCAACTCCATCTGCCCCACCGATGTGCCGCCCAGCCAACCGCCAGCGTCGCCGCACATTGCAGCACCACGGCAATGCGGCGCGCTGTGGCCGCGGTCAGGGAGGCGAAGGGAACAGGGGAGGAGGGAAGATCGGCGCGCGTCATGGTGGAGGTCGCCGCCGAGCGTGCAGCCGATCAGTCGCGCACCAGCCGGGTGCCGGCCAGGCGATCGTGCAGGAATTGGCGCTGCGGATCGAGCCACGCCAGCGCGCCCCAGGCCAGCAGGCACGCCAAAGCGACTCCCGCGCCGGCCCAACGGGACGCCCCGCTCAGGTGGATCACGCCGACTGCCGCGACCACCCATACCCACGCCAGCACATAGCGCGCAACGGCGCGGCCCAACGAAATACGTGATCCATCGGCGTTGACTACGCGCATGCGCCAGGTCTGCATCGCTAGCGTCTGGCCGCGTTTGCGCCAAAACCAGACGAAGTACAGACCAAGTGCCAGAAAACCCCACACCTGCAGCCCTACATCGCCTGTGCGCGCCAGCGGTGGCACGATCAGGCGCAGCAGCAGAAAGACAGCCGTGGCGCCAAACATCACGCCAAACAGCAGCAGGCCCTCGTAGAGCATCGCAGCAAGACGGCGGCGCAGCGTGGGCGCAGCACGCGGATCAGGCGCCGCAGCGGGGGAAGGCGAGGAAACGGAGGTGGCCATCGAACAGAGTGTGAGCGCCGTCGGCGCAGTCCATCATGTGCCGGCGCACAGGGTCGCGCGGCACGTGGTTCGGATTATGCCAAACGGTTTGCCGGCCTCAGCCGCCCAGCACCGTGGAGGGCGGCGGATTGCCCGATTCCCCGCCGCTGGTGGTGGGCGGTGCAACGGGGTGCGCGGGAGTGACTGGCGCGCTTGCAGGTGCAGGTGCGGCAGTGGCGGATTCGGGCGCGGGAGTTGCGGCCGGTGCGGATGCGGTGGCGGTCGGCTTGCCCGTCGGCGTCGATTTGGTCGTGCCGGGCTTGGTGCGCGCACCGTGATGGATCGATTTGGCCGCGTCTTTCGCCAAGCCTGCGCCGCCCGGCAGCGCCGTCACTGCAGACGGGTGCTTTTGCGCCTTGGCCGCGGCCGCCAGCGCTTTTTTCTGCTCTTCCGTCAGCTGCTGGTAACTCTGCCAAGCCTCGCTCTTCTTCTGCACCGGGAGCGACTTGGTGGTCTGGAAATTTTCACGCGCGCGGTGACGTTGCTCCGGGGTGAGCTTGACCCAATCCGCCATGCGCGTTTGCAGGCGCTGCTGCTGAGCCGGTGTGTACTTCGGATACGCCCGGGCGATCTGCAGCCATTTTTTGCGGGCCAGTTCCGGCAGGCCATTCCATTCCGGCGCCAGCGGCGCGAAGATGCGCTGCTGCACGATGGTCAATTCGGCCCAGTTCGGGTGGACAGCGGGCAGCGGATTGGTCGCGGGCGGTGTCGGCAGATCAACCGGCGCATTGACTGTCACGGCCGGTGCCGCGGCAGGTGCCGAAGCGGTAGGAACCTGCGCGATCGCAAGTCCCGCCATCAGACCGGCTGCGCCGACCAACGCAACGATGCTGGCGCGTAGGCACACGGTCTTTGCGCCTCGCGGTGATTGGCCGTGGGTGTGCTGGAAGTTGCTCATCGATCAGCCTTTCACTGATCGTGCTTGAGGTACTGATGGAAGCCTTGATCGGCGTAAGCGGCCAGCGGCAGATCGTCGAGCAGCATCGCGGCGTCGACCTCGGCGAGTTCGTCCACGCGTTGCTGCTGTTGCCACTGATAGATGCCCGCGAGCCCCGCCACCAGCGCGATGGTCGGCCACAACAGGCCAAGGCGGCGCAGGACTGCGGCGGCGCGCTGCAGCGGCGACGGTGCTTCGCCTTCCGTGTCGAAGGACACCGAGCCGACGCCCGGCATTGCCAAGGCAGGCGAGCGCACCGTGCTCGGCACTTCCGCTTTCTTGTGCGCAAGCGCCGTCCGGCGCGCCGCTGCAAGGCGGTCGCGCACGTCGGGCGGCAACTGTCCTGCCGACTCGTTCAGAGCGGTTCGGACGGCATGCACAAAACGGCGTTCTCGGAGTTCTACCTTGTTCATAGTCGGATCCCTCGCGCCCGCAGCGCTTGGGCCAGGGCGTGTGTTGCCCGCGAGCAGTGCGTTTTTACGCTGCCCTCGGAACAGCCCATCGCCTGAGCTGTCTCGGCAACATCCATGTCCTCCCAGTAACGCATCAGGAAGGCCTCCCGTTGACGCGTGGGCAGCTTCTCAATTTCGCGCTCCAGGATTTCCAGCATCTGCGAGCGCTCGACTTTGTCGGCGCTGCTCTCCGCCGCTGTGGTGCCGGCTTCGCTTTCTATGAGTTCAAGCGGGTCCGTGTCGTCACCCTCAGCGTCCGCGCGAAAGCTTGAGAACAGGCTCACCCACGTGTTGCGTACCTTGGAGCGGCGAAACCAGTCGTGAATCGTGTTCTGCAGAATGCGCTGAAACAGCAGAGGCAGCTCGGCGCTTGGCTTGTCGCCGTATTTCTCGGCCAGCTTGATCATGGCGTCCTGCACGACGTCGAGCGCGGCATCGTCGTCGCGCACCGCGAAGACCGCCTGCTTGAAGGCGCGTTTCTCGACGCTTAGAAGAAAGGCCGACAATTCCTGTTCAGAGGCCATACAACGGCGGGTGCGAATCCTGTGAGGCAGCCGCGCGAAAATTCACATACTCAAGATGTGATGATCACGCCGCGTGGCGTCAACGGCCTTGGCCGTGAAAAATGTTGCGATGCTAGCAAAAATGCGGCTCTACGGACAGTCCGACTGGCGGGCGGGCCGCCAAGAACTGGGAATCGCGCCGGTGCTGGACCGCCATGCGGCATTGCAGTATTATCCCCGGTTCACAACATCTGTGGTTTGTCTCATCTGGCCGCCCATCAGGCGGACCATCCATGCAGACGCGCACCGCTCAAATCCGCGCCACAAGCCCGGTAGAGAGCATCCAAACAATTTTTTGCCGAAAATTGCAAAGGACTGACATGAATATGCCAAGCGCGGAATTTTCCCACGCCAATAGCGGTTCATCTGCCGACATGATGGGGGCTGACATCCTCGTCAATGCGCTCGCGGCAGAGGGCGTCGAGTTCGTCTGGGGTTACCCCGGCGGCGCGGTGCTCTATATCTACGACGCGTTCTACAAGCAAAACAAGATCGAACACATCCTGGTGCGCCATGAACAGGCGGCAGTCCATGCGGCTGACGGCTATGCGCGTGCCACGGGCAAGGTCGGTGTCGCCCTGGTGACCTCCGGCCCGGGCGTGACCAATGCCGTGACCGGCATCGCCACCGCTTACCTGGATTCGATCCCGATGGTGATCATCACTGGCAACGTGCCAACGCACGCCATCGGCCAGGATGCCTTCCAGGAGTGCGACACCGTCGGCATTACCCGCCCGATCGTCAAGCACAACTTCCTGGTCAAGGACGTGCGCAATCTCGCCTCGACCATCAAGAAGGCGTTCTACATCGCCGCAACGGGCCGTCCGGGCCCGGTGGTGGTGGATATCCCCAAGGATGTCTCGCGTGAACTTTGCAAGTACGAGTATCCGAAGACCATCGAGATGCGCTCGTACAGCCCGGTCAACAAGGGCCATTCGGGCCAGATCCGCAAGGCGGTAAGTCTGCTGCTGCAGGCCGAGCGTCCGTACATCTATTCGGGTGGCGGCGTTGTGCTTGCCGAGGCCAGCGAAGAACTGCGCCAACTGGCTGCGCTGACGGGTTATCCCGTGACGAACACGCTGATGGGTCTGGGCGCTTTCCCGGGTACCAGCAAGCAGTTCGTGGGCATGCTGGGCATGCACGGCACGTACGAAGCCAATATGGCAATGCAGAACTGTGACGTTCTGATTGCCATCGGCGCGCGTTTTGATGATCGCGTGATTGGCAGCCCGGCACACTTCTCGTCGCAGCCGCGCAAGATCATCCACATCGACATCGATCCGTCGTCCATCTCCAAGCGCGTGAAGGTCGACATCCCCATCGTCGGCAACGTCAAGGACGTGCTGCAAGAGATGATCGCCCAGATCCAATCTGGCGAAGCCAAGCCCAACAAGGCGGCGCTGGCCAAGTGGTGGGAACAGATCGAGCAGTGGCGCAGCGTCGATTGCCTGAAGTACGACCGCACGTCCGAGATCATCAAGCCCCAGTACGTGGTCGAGAAAATCTGGGAACTGACCAATGGTGACGCCTTCGTCTGCTCCGACGTCGGTCAGCACCAGATGTGGGCCGCGCAGTTCTACAAGTTCAACGAGCCGCGCCGCTGGATCAACTCCGGCGGGCTCGGCACGATGGGCGTGGGCTTGCCGTACGCAATGGGCATCAAGAAGGCATTCCCGGACAAGGAGGTCGTCACCATCACCGGTGAGGGCTCGATCCAGATGTGCATCCAGGAGCTGTCGACGTGCCTGCAGTACGACACGCCGGTGAAAATCTGCTCGCTCAACAACGGCTATCTGGGCATGGTGCGCCAGTGGCAGGAAATCGAGTACGACAACCGTTACTCGCATTCCTACATGCAAGCGCTGCCTGACTTCGTGAAGCTGGCCGAATCGTATGGCCACGTTGGCATGCGCATCGAGAAGACGTCCGACGTCGAACCCGCGTTGCGCGAAGCCTTCCGACTCAAGGACCGCACCGTGTTCCTCGACTTCCAGACCGACCCGACAGAAAACGTCTGGCCGATGGTCCAGGCAGGCAAGGGTATTTCTGAAATGCTGCTCGGCGCGGAGGACCTCTAATGCGCCACATCATTTCCGTCCTGCTGGAAAACGAACCGGGCGCGTTGTCACGCGTGGTCGGCCTGTTCTCTGCACGCGGCTACAACATCGAGACGCTGACGGTCGCCCCGACTGAAGACGCTTCGCTGTCGCGCATGACGATCGTCACGACCGGCTCTGACGACATCATCGAGCAGATCACCAAGCACCTGAACCGCTTGGTGGAAGTCGTCAAGGTCGTCGACCTGACCGAGGGTGCGCACATCGAGCGCGAGCTGATGCTCGTGAAGGTGCGCGCAGTCGGCAAGGAACGCGAGGAGATGAAGCGTACCGCGGACATCTTCCGCGGCCGCATCATCGACGTGACCGAGAAGACCTACACGATCGAGCTGACCGGCAACGGCAGCAAGCTCGACGCGTTTCTCGATGCCATCGATCGCACTGCCATTCTTGAGACCGTCCGTACGGGCGGCTCGGGCATCGGCCGCGGCGAGCGCATTCTGAAGGTTTGAACCGGCGCGTGCGTGCTGCCGGACTCCATCGATATTTGAAAATTAGGACATCACCATGAAAGTGTTTTACGACAAGGACGCCGACCTCTCCCTGATCAAGGGCAAGAACGTCACCATCATCGGCTACGGCTCGCAAGGCCACGCCCACGCCCTGAACCTGAACGACTCGGGTGTGAAGGTGACGGTCGGTCTGCGCAAGAACGGCGCGTCGTGGAACAAGGCCGTCAACGCCGGCCTGCAGGTCAAGGAAGTGGCCGAAGCTGTGAAGGAAGCCGACGTTGTCATGATCCTGCTGCCGGACGAGCAGATCGCCGACGTGTACAAGAACGAAGTGCACGGCAACATCAAGCAGGGCGCCGCACTGGCATTCGCCCACGGTTTCAACGTGCACTACGGTGCCGTGATCCCGCGCGCCGACCTGGACGTCATCATGATCGCCCCGAAGGCTCCGGGCCACACCGTGCGTGGCACGTACACGCAAGGCGGCGGCGTGCCGCATCTGATTGCCGTGCACCAGGACAAGTCGGGCGCTGCGCGTGATATCGCTCTGTCGTACGCTACCGCCAACGGCGGCGGCCGTGCCGGCATCATCGAGACGAACTTCCGCGAAGAAACCGAAACCGACCTGTTCGGCGAACAGGCCGTGCTGTGCGGCGGTACCGTCGAACTGATCAAGGCTGGTTTCGAGACGCTGGTCGAGGCTGGTTACGCTCCGGAAATGGCGTACTTCGAGTGCCTGCACGAGCTGAAGCTGATCGTCGACCTGATCTATGAAGGCGGCATCGCCAACATGAACTACTCGATCTCGAACAACGCCGAATACGGCGAGTACGTCACTGGCCCGCGCGTCGTGACGGAAGAGACCAAGAAGGCCATGAAGCAATGCCTGAAGGACATCCAGACCGGCGAATACGCCAAGAGCTTCCTGCTGGAGTACAAGGCAGGCCAGCCGACGCTGATCTCGCGCCGCCGCCTGACCGAAGAGCACCAGATCGAGCAAGTTGGCGCCAAGCTGCGCGCGATGATGCCCTGGATCGCCAAGAACAAGCTGGTTGACCAGACGAAGAACTGATCGGTTGCATCCTGTGCAAGAAAGCCGGCCTTCGGGCTGGCTTTTTTTTATGCTGATTCCAGGGCGCCAAACATTGTTTCAAGTGCTGGCGCGGCCCCGTGTCGGCTAGAATGCCGCATTTCCTTCAAGACGCTGTCGAGGTCTGATTTGAACAACACGTATCCGCATCCCATCATTGCCCGCGAGGGTTGGCCGTACCTGGGCGGGATTTTCATCGTCACGCTCATCGTGCAGGCCGCCGCCGGCTTCGGCTGGGCTTGGCCGTTCTGGGTGCTGACGCTGTTTGTGCTGCAGTTTTTTCGAGATCCGGCCCGCGTCGTGCCAACGCAGGCCAATGCGATTCTGTCGCCGGCTGATGGTCGCATCGTCGCCGTCGAGCAGGTGCGTGACCCGTATGCCGATCGCGACTCGCTGAAGATCAGCGTGTTCATGAATGTGTTCAACGTGCACTCGAACCGTGCGCCGGTCGACGGCACTGTGCAGCAGGTGCAGTACTTCCCGGGCAGGTTCGTCAATGCGGACCTGGACAAGGCGTCGCTTGAGAACGAGCGCAACGCCATTGTGCTACGCCGCGCTGATGGCCAGCTCGTCACTTCGGTGCAGGTGGCCGGATTGATCGCGCGACGCATCCTTTGCTATACCAAGGCAGGCGAAGCGCTCACGCGCGGCCAGCGTTATGGCTTCATCCGCTTTGGCTCGCGCGTTGACGTGTACTTGCCGCTGACGGCGCGCCCGCGCGTGACCATCGGCGAGAAAGTATCCGCCACGCTTACGGTGCTTGCAGAGCTGGACTGATCCGGAGGCCGCCATGCCCGCGTTCAACCGACGCAAGAAGCGTTTTACCGCCGGCAACGTGACGCACTTGCGTCCGCTGCGGCACAATCAGCCGCGCTCGGATGACGACGATCTTGAGATCGTGCGTCCGCGCCGTCGCGGCATCTATCTGTTGCCCAACGCGTTCACGACCGCGGCGCTCTTCGCCGGCTTCTTCGCCATCGTGCAGGCGATGAACCTGAACTTTGAGACGGCTGCGATCGCGATCTTCGCGGCGATGGTGCTCGACGGCATGGACGGCCGTGTCGCTCGCATCACCAATACGCAAAGCGCGTTCGGCGAGCAATACGATTCGCTGTCGGACATGGTGTCATTTGGCGTTGCGCCGGCATTGGTCATGTACGAATGGATTCTGCGCGACCTGGGCAAGTGGGGTTGGCTTGCGGCGTTCGTGTATTGCGCTGGCGCTGCGCTGCGCCTCGCGCGCTTCAATACGAACATCGGGTCGGTCGACAAGCGCTTCTTCCAAGGCATGCCGAGCCCAGCAGCCGCAGCGCTCATCGCGGGTTTTGTCTGGCTGGCGATCGACAACAAGCTGCCGGTCAAAGAACTGTGGATGCCGTGGGTGGCCTTCGGGCTGACGCTATATGCGGGGCTCTCGATGGTGTCGAACGCGCCGTTCTACAGCGGCAAGGCGCTCGACGTTCGTCACCGCGTGCCATTTGGCGTGATGGTGCTCGTCTTGGTGCTGTTCGTTGTGATATCGAGCGATCCGCCAGTCGCGCTTTTCGGCCTGTTTGTTGGTTACGCGGTATCGGGCTATCTGCTCTGGGGCTGGCGTGCTCTGCATGGGCAACAAGGGAGCCCGCGCTTGCCGAAACAGGCGTCCGGCGACGCACATGAGTGACCGATGCGCTGCACCAATGTGCGCTTGCGCCGATTTTTGATTTCGTCTATAGTCATTCGCATGCTTTCGCACCCGATTTCCATTCTGATTACGCTAGTCTCGATTGATGGCCTACTAGGTCGTCAGGTCGGGACACGCGCATAGGAAATCGCAAGACAAGGCAAGCAGAAACCGCCAAGTTTTCGCGAACCAGAATTCCCGGCGCCCCGGCCTGCAACCATGCACGCCGGGGCGTTTTGCATTCTGCGCCGCAAAAAAACATTCGAGACACCCACTAAGACCGACGCCAAAAACGTCACCCCCACCAAGGAGCCGCCATGAGCGACAAACTCATCATTTTCGATACCACCTTGCGCGACGGCGAACAGTCCCCTGGGGCGTCGATGACCAAGGAAGAGAAGATCCGCATTGCCAAGCAGCTTGAGCGGCTCAAGGTGGACGTGATCGAAGCCGGCTTCGCGGCCAGCTCCAATGGTGACTTCGAGGCGATCCGCGCGATTGCGCAGTCGGTCAAGGATTCGCGCATTTGCTCGCTGGCCCGTGCGAACGATCGCGATATCTCCCGCGCTGCGGAGGCGCTCAAGCCGGCCGGCCAGTTCCGTATCCATACGTTTATCGCCACGTCGGCGTTGCACATGGAGAAGAAGCTGCGCATGTCGCCGGATCAGGTGTACGAGCAGGCGCGCCTGGCGGTGCGCTTCGCGCGCCAATTCACCGACGACATCGAATTCTCGCCGGAAGATGGTAGCCGCTCCGACATGGATTTCCTGTGCCGCGTCTTGGAAGGCGTGATCGCCGAGGGCGCCACGACCATCAACCTGCCAGATACGGTGGGCTACGCGGTGCCGGAAGGTTATGCCGCGCTGATCCGCTCGGTGCGCGAGCGCATCCCGAATTCCGACAAGGCGGTCTGGTCGGTGCACTGCCATAACGACCTGGGCATGGCGGTCGCCAACTCCCTGGCCGCTGTCAAACTGGGCGGGGCACGCCAGATCGAATGCACGATCAACGGCCTGGGTGAGCGTGCCGGCAACACCAGCCTCGAAGAGGTGGTGATGGCAGTGAAGACGCGTCGCGACTACTTCAATCTCGACGTCGGTGTCGATACCACGCAGATCGTGCCGGCGTCCAAGCTGGTTTCGCAGATCACCGGTTTCGTCGTGCAGCCGAACAAGGCGGTCGTGGGCGCCAACGCGTTTGCGCACGCTTCGGGCATCCACCAGGATGGCGTGCTCAAGGCACGCGACACATACGAAATCATGCGTGCCGAAGACGTGGGCTGGACAGCCAACAAGATCGTCCTGGGCAAACTCTCGGGTCGCAATGCGTTCAAGCAGCGTCTGCAGGAGCTGGGCATTGAGCTCGATTCAGAAGCCGAGCTGAATGCGGCCTTCACCCGTTTCAAGGAACTGGCTGATCAGAAGGCTGAGATCTTTGACGAGGACATCGTCGCCATCGTTTCGAACGAAGCACAGCACAGCGAGGGCGAGCATTTCCGGTTCGTGTCGCTGGCCCAACGTTCGGAAACTGGTGAGCGTCCGCACGCGCGCATCGTCTTCGTTGCAGACGGCAAGGAAGTGACGGGCGAAGCGGAGGGCAATGGCCCGGTTGACGCGACGCTCAATGCGATTGAGAGCAAGGTCGCCAGTGGCGCCGAGCAGCTGCTGTATTCGGTTAACGCCATCACGACAGGCACTCAGGCGCAGGGCGAAGTGACGGTGCGGCTGTCCAAGTCGGGTCGCATCGTCAACGGTGTGGGTACCGATCCGGACATCGTTGCGGCTTCGGCCAAGGCTTACCTTGCTGCACTGAACAAGCTGCAGGACAAGAGCAGCGAAAAACTCAACCCGCAGATCTGATCGCGGGTTCTACCAACACACGCAGGAGTCAGCCCAGACCCCAACACGATCACCACTGAGCGCGCACCCGGTTATCCACCGGAACGCGAAGCGGGTGCGGCGGCACCGGGCACGTCAGGAGCGTGCGCCATGCCAGCCGTCTTTGAGAGCGATGTCTGTGCGATCCACGGCATAGCCGACCCGAATGTCCACGCCAGGCGATGCGCCTCGCGTGGATGTTGCCGTTCTGGCGTTGAGCGCTGGCTTACCGGCTGGCATCGTGATCGTGGTCGTACATTGGATCTGGGCTGATCTGCGTGAGGCGCACAGTGCCGTCGCGATCGAAATAGAAGTTCATTAGCGATGGCCACACGCCCTCGTGCCTAAAGCGATACGACCACACCTGCCGATGCATGAGCCGGAAATAGGCGGTCTCCTCCGGCTTGCCGAACGTCTGCAACACATCATTCTGCGTCGCTGTGCCGACGCGGATCTGCGCAAAATCCATCGTGGTCAGAATCTGCCGGAACGAGATGAGCTTGCCGCTCGCATCGAAGTCAGCGGCATACGTGAATTGTCCATAGGGCTGCGTCGGATATAGCCAGCGCGTGCCGCCATCCGCACGCGGATACCGTTCGGGTGGTTTGCCAAAGCGGGCTTCCACGGCCGAAGCGGGTTGGCCGAGCAGCGCTTCGCCCGTTTGCACGGGCGCCAGCACGGTACACGCGCACATGGATATGAGCGCTACAGCGAGGAGCGTCGCGCTCCGCCACATCGATCGAATGCTCACAATGATTCTCCCGGGGCTTTCAGTGTAGGAGCCCATGCGAGTGGTGCTGGCTTGTGCCGACATGCAACGGCGCTTTACCATCCGCGGTTCACGGAGATTTGCCATGGTGTTTCGTTGGTTTTTGGCCGCGCTGGCGGCTGTAGGATTGTGTGGCGGGGCAACTGCCCAACCTGAAGCCGCGCCAATCCGGCTGGCGCTGATTGAAGGGCTGTCAGGCCCGTTTGCCAATGCGGGCGAGGCAGTGGATCGCAATCTGCGCATGGCCATTGAGAACGTCAATGCGCGCGGCGGTGTGAAGCTGCCCGATGGCCGTCATCCGCTTGCGCTCGTGCGCTTCGATAGCAAGAACACCGTCGACGAATCGTTGCTGCAATTGCAGGCCGCAACGGATGCGGGTATCCGTTTCGTTCTGCAGGGCAACAGTTCAGCGGCCGCGGCGGCGTTGTCGACGTCGATTTCGCGCTACAACGACCGTCATCCGGACGCGCGCGTGCTGTTCCTGAACTACGCCGCCGTCGATCCGGCGCTGACCAACGAGGCATGCAGCTTCTGGCATTTCCGCTTCGACGCGTCGGCCGACATGCGCATGCACGCGCTGACCGAAGTGATCCGTGCGGACAAGACCATCAAAAAGGTCTACCTGATTGGGCAAGACTACGCGTTCGGTCGCCAAGTGGCGCAATCGGCGCGTCAGCAGTTGAGCGAGAAGCGGCCGGACATAGCGATCGTTGGTGAGGTGCTGCACCCGATCGGTAAAGTGAAAGATTTTGCGCCATATGTGGCGCGCATCGCCGCATCGAGTGCGGATACGGTCGTCACCGGCAACTGGGGTAACGATCTGACGCTGCTCGTCAAGGCCGCACGGGATGTCGGGCTAAAAGCGCGCTTCTTTACGTTCTACGGCAACTCGCTCGGCGCACCAGGCGCGATGGGCGAAGCCGGCGTCGGTCGTGTGGTGGCTGTGGCGGAGTGGCATCCGAACCTGGGTGGAGTGAAGTCCGATGCGTTCTACAAGGCCTTCCGCGCTCGTTACCCGGCGCCCGCCGACGATTATCCGCTACTGCGCGACCAGATGATGGTGACCATGCTGGCCGCGGCCATCGAGCGGGCCGGCTCTACGGAAGCTGCGGCCGTGGCACGTGCGCTGGAAGGCGCATCACTCGACAACGGCTTCCACCGCATCACGCTGCGGGCCGAGGATCACCAGGCCATCCAGCCGCTTATCGTCACGCAGATGGAGCGGGCGGGCACGCCCGGTGTGCCCTTTGATATTGAGGGCTCAGGCTACGGCTTTCGCACGCTTAAAGTGATTCCAGCGTCGCAAACCGCTTTGCCGACCACGTGCAAAATGGAGCGCCACTGAGCAGCGGTGACACAGAACTGTCGTCATGGCGGGGTTCTGGGCTATAATCGCGGTCTTGCTGTCCAGCCCGCTTTTGGATGGGGCGGCAAGATCATTGTTCAACACGGCACCAACGGCGGCTGTTCAGGCGCTGCAGTGTCCGCAAGTCAAAGGAATCAAAATGTCCGTCGCTGACATCAAGAAGCAAGACATCGTCAAAGATAACGGCCGCAGCGCCAACGACACGGGTAGCCCGGAAGTGCAGGTTGCACTGCTGACCGCCCGCATCAACGAACTGCAGCCGCACTTCAAGGCGCACATGAAGGATCACCACAGCCGTCGCGGCCTGCTCCGCATGGTGAGCCGTCGCCGCCGTCTGCTGGACTACCTCAAGAGCAAGGACGCTGACCGTTACACCGCGCTGGTTGCGAAGCTGGGTCTGCGTAAGTAATGGTGGGTATCACGCACTGCGCGTGATGAAAAGTGCCTGCGTCAGCGTGCTGATGCAGGCATTTTGTTTTTGGCGGCCGTGTTTGTGGCCGCGCCGGGCAACCGGTGAGTGATGGCAGCCGGCCACTTCAAGATGAAGCGGCTGCCATGGACCGGAGACGGCAGGGAGCGGGGCCTTGTGTCATTCCAGCGCGGCGTTGGTGCCAGCGCTGCGCTGGAATGGCATAAAACACACCTCTGCAACCGCACCGTCTTCCGGAACGTGTTTGTCGCGGCGTAATGAAATCGACTTTGAATCGTCGGTGCTGCGAATACCGAACAGGAGAAAACATGTTCAACAAGATCGTCAAAGAATTCCAGTGGGGCGGCCATAAGGTCCGCATGGAAACGGGTGAGATCGCCCGCCAAGCGAGCGGCGCTGTGCTGCTCGACATGGACGACACCGTCGTGCTCGCTACCGTGGTGGGCGCCAAGAACCCGAAGCCGGGTCAAGACTTCTTCCCGCTGACCGTCGATTACCTCGAGAAGACCTACGCTGCCGGCAAGATTCCGGGTGGCTTCTTCAAGCGTGAAGGCCGTCCGTCAGAAAACGAAACGCTGACCTCGCGCCTGATCGATCGCCCGCTGCGTCCGCTGTTCCCGGAAGGCTTCTACAACGAAGTCCAGGTCGTCATCCACGTGCTGTCGATCAACCCGGAAGTGCCGGCCGATATCCCGGCGCTGGTCGCTGCTTCGGCTGCGCTGGCTGTGTCGGGTTTGCCGTTCAACGGCCCGGTGGGTGCTGCCCGCGTGGGTTACAAGGATGGCCAATACCTGCTGAACCCGAACCGTGCGCAACTGGCGCACTCGGATCTGGATCTGGTTGTGGCCGGTACCGAGCGTGCCGTGCTGATGGTCGAATCCGAAGCTCAGCAACTGTCGGAAGAAGTCATGCTGGGCGCCGTGGTGTACGGCCACGAGCAGATGCAGATCGCCATCAACGCGATCCATGAGCTGGTGCGCGATGGCGGCAAGCCTGAGTGGGATTGGCAAGCTGCTCCGAAGAACGAAACGCTGACCGCCAAGGTGTCGGAGCTGGGCCTGGCCGATCTGCAAGCCGCTTACCAACTGCGCCAGAAGTCGGCCCGCAGCCAGAAGCTGAAGGAAGTCTACAAGTCGGTCGCCGCCAAGCTGGCCGAAGCCGGCGTGGAAGCCGACGGCGTGGAAGTCGACAACATTCTGTTCGAGCTCGAATCGAAGATCGTGCGCGGCCAGATCCTGAACGGCGAACCGCGTATCGACGGCCGCGACACCCGCACGGTGCGCCCGATCGAGATCCGTTCGTCGGTGCTGCCGCGTGCGCACGGTTCGGCCCTGTTCACGCGTGGTGAAACGCAAGCGCTGGTGGTGGCCACTCTGGGCACCAAGAGCGACGAGCAGATCATCGATGCGCTGCAAGGCGAGTACCGTGACCGCTTCATGCTTCACTACAACATGCCGCCGTTCGCCACGGGCGAAACGGGTCGCGTGGGCAGCCCGAAGCGCCGCGAAGTCGGCCACGGTCGTCTGGCCAAGCGCGCGCTGATCCCGGTGCTGCCGAAGGATGACGAATTCGCTTACACGATCCGTCTGGTGTCCGAAATCACCGAGTCGAACGGTTCGTCCTCGATGGCTTCGGTGTGCGGTGGCTCGCTGTCGCTGATGGATGCTGGCGTGCCCATCAAGGCGCACGTGGCTGGCGTGGCCATGGGCCTGATCCTGGAAGGCAACAAGTTCGCTGTGCTGACCGACATCCTGGGTGATGAAGATCACCTGGGTGACATGGACTTCAAGGTTGCTGGTACCGACGCTGGTATCACCGCGCTGCAGATGGACATCAAGGTGCAAGGCATCACCAAGGAAATCATGCAGGTGGCACTGGCACAAGCCAAGGAAGGCCGTCTGCACATCCTGGGCAAGATGCAGGCTGCCATGGGCGGCGCACGTACCGAACTGTCGGAACACGCTCCGCGCATGATCACGGTCAAGATCAACCCGGAGAAGATCCGCGACGTGATCGGCAAGGGCGGTTCGACCATCCAGGCGCTGACCAAGGAAACCGGCTGCACGATCGACATTCAGGAAGACGGCACGATCACCATCGCGTCGACGTCGTCGGAAGGCATGGCAGAAGCCAAGCGCCGCATCGAGGGCATCACGGCAGAAGCCGAAGTGGGCAAGATCTACAACGGCACTGTGCTCAAGCTGCTGGATTTCGGCGCAATTGTGAACATTCTGCCGGGCAAGGACGGTCTGCTGCACATCTCGGAAATCGCCAACGAGCGCGTGAACCAGGTTTCCGACTATGTGAAGGAAGGCCAGGCTGTGCGCGTGAAGCTGCTGAGCACCGACGAGAAGGGCCGCATGCGTCTGTCGATCAAGGCTGCCAAGGCTGAAGAGGGTGACGTGCCGGCCGCCGCACCGCAAGCACCGGGTGCTGGCGACGCTGCCTCGCAGCAACAGCAGCAACAACAGCAGTAAGCGAGGGGTTTTCGCTATGAAAAACGGCTGGACGATGTCCAGCCGTTTTTTTGTTTACACTGCGTCGCGAGTTCCTCCCACTGCCTCTTCGCGCCCCATCATGAGCCGCCTGTTCGAGCAAAACCGCATCGCCATCGTCTGGGATTTCGACAAGACGCTGATTCCGCGCTACATGCAAGTGCCGCTGTTCGATCGTTTCAACATCTCCGAGCAGGCTTTCTGGGACGAAGTGGCTGCAGGCTCGCGCGAAATTGAATCGCGCGGCCAGAAGGTCAACCACGAAACGTTCTACCTCAATGTGCTGCTGCGCCATGTGCGCGACGGCCGCATAGGGGGGCTCGACAACGCCACGCTGCGCGAACTGGGCGCCGAACTCGAGTTCTTCCCCGGCGTGACCGATTTCTTCGAGCGCAGCAAGGCGTGGGTGCGCGACAACGCAACCTACCAAGCGTTCGACATCAAGCTTGAGCACTACATCGTCAGCACAGGTCTGACGGAGATGATCAAGGGCTCGCCCATCGCCCCATACATCGATGGCGTGTGGGGCTGCGAATTCCTGGAGGCGCCCGACGCCAACGCGGATGGCCGGGCGGTCGTCTCGGAAATCATCTACGCCATCGACAACACCACCAAGACGCGCGCACTGTTTGAGATCAACAAGGGCGTCAACAAACACCCGGAAGCAGTGAGTGTGAATTCGTCGATTGCCGAGGACGAACGCCGCGTGCCGTTCGCCAACATGATCTACGTGGCTGACGGGCCGAGCGATATTCCGGCGTTTTCGGTCGCCCGCAAGGGCGGGGGGCGCACCTATGCGGTCTACAACCCGGAGAGCCCTCGCTCGTTCGAGCAGGCCGACAACTTGCGTGCCGATGACCGCGTCGACATGCTCGGCCCGGCCGATTATCGCGCCGGCTCGCCGACGGAGATGTGGCTCAAGTTGCATATCGGCAAGATCGCCGACGGCATCGTCCACGGCAAACAAGAAATCATGCGCGAGACCACGCGCGGCATTCCGCAGCACTTTGTCGAACCGAAGCGTAGCGTCTCGTAACGCGCGCACAGCGTCTTAACCCCCATCGATCCGATTCCCATGAAAGCGATTGAAATCACCCAATACGGTGGCCCCGAAGTCTTGAAGCTTGGCGAGCGCCCGACGCCGGAGGTAAAGGCTGGCGAGGTGCTGATCCGCGTGCGTGCGGCGGGTGTGAACCGGCCCGATGTGTTCCAGCGCACGGGCAACTATCCGGTACCGCCAGGTGCCTCCGATATTCCGGGGCTTGAAGTTGCTGGCGAGATTGTCAGTGGCGATCTGGCGCACGCCGACAATCGCTTCGGCTTGAAGGTGGGCGATCGCGTTTGTGCGCTGGTGCAAGGCGGCGGCTATGCGGAGTTCTGCACAGCGCCGCTGGGCCAAGTGCTGCCCGTGCCGGCCGGCTTGTCCGATGTCGAGGCCGCAGCATTGCCCGAGAACTATTTCACCGTATGGTCAAACGTGTTCGACCGCGGCTTGCTGGGGCAGGGCGCGCACGGCGCCGACGAAACGCTACTCGTGCAGGGTGGCTCCAGCGGCATCGGCACGACTGCGATTCAGATCGCGTCTGCATTGGGTCACCGCGTGTTCGCCACCGCGGGCAGCGCCGACAAGTGCAAGGCCTGTGTCGACCTCGGGGCCACGCGCGCCATCAACTACAAGACCGAAGATTTCGTCGAGATCGTCAAGGCTGAGACAGGGCGTGGCGCCGACGTGGTGCTCGACATGGTCGGCGGCAGCTATGTCGCGCGCGAAATTGCCTGCACTGCTGATGACGGCCGCATCGTATTGATTGCGTTGCTGGGTGGTGCCAAAGCCGAGGTGCCCCTTGGCGACATCCTTCGCCGTCGCATTACGCTCACCGGTTCGACGCTGCGCCCGCGTCCGGTCGCGTTCAAGGCGGCCATCGCGGCCAATCTGTATAAAACGGTCTGGCCTTTGTTGACGTCCGGGCGCATCAAGCCGGTCGTCCACGAGGTCATGCCAGCCGCACAAGCGGGGCAGGCGCATGCGTTGATGGAATCAAGCGCCCATATCGGCAAGATCATGTTGGTTTGGGATTGATTCCAAGACGTCGAAATTGACCCTGTTTTTGCCACCGCGGTAGAATGCCGGGTTTATTTGACAGTCGACCGGGCAAAACGTGAACGCAAGACCGAAGCTGGTGGTGGGCAACTGGAAACTACATGGCAGCCTGAGCGCGAACGCCGCGCTGCTTGAGCAGATCAAGGCGGCAGGTAAAACCAACGCCACGCTGGCCGTATGTGCGCCATTCCCATACTTGGCGCAGTGCCAGTCCTTGCTCATGGGTTCTGTGGTGGGCTGGGGTGCGCAGGATGTGTCGGCTGAAACGCGAGGCGCTTTCACCGGCGAAGTCGCGGCGTCGATGCTGTCGGAATTCGGCTGCGGCTACGTGATTGTCGGTCACTCCGAGCGTCGCTCGTACCACGGCGAAACTGACGCGCAAGTGGCGACCAAGGCGCTGCGCGCATTGGAACATGGCATCACGCCGATCGTCTGTGTGGGCGAAACGCTCGCACAGCGCGAGGCTGGTGAGACCGAGCAGGTGGTCGGCCGCCAACTGGATGCGGTGCTGGAAGCGCTGTCGGTCGAGCAACTGGGTCGTATCGTCGTGGCGTATGAACCGGTTTGGGCGATCGGCACGGGCAAGACTGCCAGCAGCGAGCAGGCGCAGGCTGTGCACGCATTCCTACGCGCACGTGTTGCTGCCCGCGACGCTGGCGTGGCGCAGCGCCTGGCGATTCTGTACGGCGGCAGCGTCAAGCCGGACAATGCCGGCGAGTTGTTTGCAATGGCGGACATCGATGGCGGCTTGATTGGCGGCGCATCGCTGAAGGCCGAAGATTTCTTGGCGATCGGTCGCGCATAAGCGACGGATCGAGTTGCCATGTCCCCCATGTGCGACTGCAACATATTATTGAGAGAAACGAAATGGCAATTCTGAAGACTCTGCTGCTGGTGGCGCAAATTCTGAGCGCGCTCGGCGTGATCGGCCTGGTGCTCTTGCAGCACGGCAAGGGCGCGGACGTGGGAGCGGCGTTCGGCTCCGGCGCATCGGGTAGCCTGTTTGGCGCCACCGGTTCAGCAAACTTCCTGTCGCGCACGACTGCTGTGCTGGCCACTGTATTCTTCATTGCCACGCTGGCGTTGACGTTGATCGGCACCAGCAAGGGCAGCGTGTCAGCGGGTGTGATGGGTTCAGTCGCGCCTGTCACGTCTACGGCCTCCGCTCCTGCGGCTTCGGCTCCTGCTGCCGCTCCGGGCGCGGCTTCGGCGCCGGCTGTGCCCAAGTAATTTGATGTAACGATCGCGGCGTGCCGTTGACGTTTTCCGGTGCGTCGCGAGGCATAAGATTTTTGTTTGTGCATTGAACAAAAGCGTTGCTTTGCGGTAGAATGCAAGGCTTGAAACAACACGGGGAACGGCAAGGGCGTTAAGTCTCAACCGGGTTCCTGATAGAGTTTCTTCCCCCAGCCGACGTGGTGAAATTGGTAGACACGCTATCTTGAGGGGGTAGTGGCGAAAGCTGTGCGAGTTCGAGTCTCGCCGTCGGCACCAATCAAATTCGGGGTCTGTTCAACGGGATGTTCCGCGCAGGCCCCTCCGCAAGACGACGCGCAGTTGAAGCGTCGTAAGGCTGCGGACCCGGCGCCTTCGATGGGGCGACAAGGCGCCGCCTGCGGGCTGTGCTGTTGCAACCATTCAAAAAGGCGGGCGTCCCTTGAACCTCGAAGCCTATTTCCCCGTACTGTTGTTCATCGTTGTCGGCGTTGGCCTCGGCCTTGCTCTGATGACCATCGGCCGAGTCCTCGGTCCGAACAATCCCGATCCTGACAAGCTCTCGCCGTACGAGTGCGGCTTCGAAGCATTCGAAGATGCGCGCATGAAGTTCGACGTGCGCTATTACCTCATCGCCATCCTGTTCATCCTGTTCGATCTGGAGACTGCGTTCCTCTTTCCTTGGGGCGTGGCGCTGCGTGAGATTGGTTGGCCGGGGTTCTTTGCGATGGGCGTGTTTCTTCTCGAGTTTCTCGTGGGCTTCGTCTACATCTGGAAAAAAGGCGCGCTCGATTGGGAGTGATGTGAAATGGCGATCGAAGGCGTACTCAACGAAGGCTTTGTCACGACCACCGCTGACAAGCTGATCAACTGGACCCGTACCGGGTCACTCTGGCCGATGACGTTCGGCTTGGCCTGCTGTGCTGTGGAAATGATGCACGCCGGCGCATCGCGTTATGACCTGGACCGTTTCGGCGTGGTGTTTCGCCCGTCGCCGCGTCAGTCTGACGTCATGATCGTGGCCGGCACGCTGTGCAACAAGATGGCGCCTGCGCTGCGCAAGGTGTACGACCAGATGGCCGAACCTCGGTGGGTCATCTCGATGGGTTCCTGCGCGAACGGCGGCGGTTATTACCACTACTCGTATTCCGTTGTGCGTGGCTGCGATCGCATCGTGCCGGTCGACGTGTACGTGCCGGGCTGCCCGCCCACGGCTGAAGCACTGATCTACGGCATCATCCAGCTGCAGGCTAAGATCCGCCGCACCAATACCATCGCGCGCAAGGCCTGACATGACCGACAAGCTTGCCACCCTGAAGGCCGCGCTGGAAAAGGCGCTGGGCAGTCGCGTTCAAAGCCTGACCGAATCGGTCGGAGAACTCACCCTCGTGGTGAAGGCTGCCGATTACCACGAGGTCATGCGCACCTTGCGCGATGACGCTTCGCTCAAGTTCGAACAGCTCATGGACTTGTGTGGCGTCGATTACGCAGACTACGGTGACGGTGCCTGGAACGGCCCGCGTTTTGCCGCTGTGTCCCATCTGCTATCGATCACGCACAACTGGCGCGTTCGCGTTCGCGTGTTTGCGCCGGACGACGACCTGCCGGTGGTGTCGTCTGTGACCACGATCTGGAGTTCCGCTGACTGGTTCGAGCGTGAGGCGTTCGACCTCTATGGTCTGGTCTTCGAAGGCCATCCGGATCTGCGTCGCATCCTGACCGACTATGGCTTCATCGGCCACCCGTTCCGCAAGGACTTCCCCGTGTCGGGTTACGTTGAAATGCGTTACGACCCGGTGCAGCGCCGCGTGGTCTATCAGCCGGTAACCATCGAGCCGCGCGAGATTACGCCGCGTGTGATCCGCGAGGATCAATACGGTGGTCTGAAGCACTGAAGGGCGCCCGATCATGGCAGATATCAAGAACTACACCCTGAACTTCGGTCCGCAACATCCGGCCGCGCACGGCGTGCTGCGCCTTGTGCTTGAGCTGGACGGCGAAGTCATTCAACGTGCCGACCCGCACATCGGCCTGCTGCACCGCGCGACTGAAAAGCTCGCCGAGCAAAAGACCTGGATTCAGAGCGTGCCGTACATGGACCGCCTCGACTACGTGTCGATGATGGTCAACGAGCACGCCTATGTGATGGCAATCGAGCGCCTGCTGGGTCTCGAAGTGCCGCTGCGTGCGCAGTACATCCGCGTCATGTTCGACGAAATCACGCGGATCATGAACCACCTGATGTGGATCGGTTCGCACGCGCTGGACGTGGGTGCCATGGCGGTGTTCCTGTACGCCTTCCGCGAACGCGAAGACCTGTTCGATATGTACGAGGCGGTTTCGGGCGCGCGCATGCACGCAGCCTACTACCGCCCGGGCGGGGTCTACCGCGACCTGCCTGACACGATGCCGCAATACAAGGCATCCAAGGTGCGCAACGAGAAGGCCCTGGCCGCCCTGAACGAAACGCGTTCGGGTTCGCTGCTGGACTTCATTGAAGACTTCACCCACCGCTTCCCGAAGTACGTTGATGAGTACGAAACGCTGCTGACCGATAACCGGATTTGGAAGCAACGTCTGGTGGGTATCGGCGTGGTAAGCCCGGAGCGCGCACTGAACAAGGGTTTCTCCGGTGCGATGCTGCGTGGTTCGGGCATCGAATGGGATGTGCGCAAGAAGCAGCCGTACGAGGTGTACGACCGCATCGATTTCGATATCCCAGTCGGCGTGAACGGCGATTGCTACGACCGTTATCTGGTACGCGTGGAAGAAATGCGCCAGAGCAATCGCATCATCCGTCAGTGCATCGAGTGGCTGCGCAAGAATCCGGGTCCGGTGATCACCGATAACCACAAGGTGGCGCCGCCGTCGCGCGTGGACATGAAGACCAACATGGAAGAGCTGATTCACCACTTCAAGCTCTTCACCGAAGGTATGCACGTGCCCGAAGGCGAAGCATATGCCGCCGTTGAGCACCCGAAAGGTGAGTTCGGCATCTATGCAATCTCCGATGGCGCCAACAAGCCGTACCGTCTGAAGATTCGCGCACCGGGCTTCGTTCATCTGGCCGCGCTCGACGAAATGGCGAAGGGTCACATGATTGCCGATGCGGTGACGATCATCGGTACGCAGGACATCGTGTTTGGCGAGATTGACCGCTGAACGCCCAGGAAACAACGGTTTGACGCGCAGGCAAGCGCGGCTGTGAAACGAGGACGCACGCCGGGGCAAGGCTGCTAGGTAACACGCCCCGCGTCCCGCACCAATCGCAACGAACATGCTATCAGCAGAAGCTCTCAAGGAAATCGACCGGGCGGTCGCGAAATATCCCGCCGACCAGAAGCAGTCCGCCGTGATGGCGGCGCTGGCGGTCGCGCAGAGCGAGAAAGGCTGGGTCTCGCCCGAAGTCATGCAGTTCGTGGCCGAGTACCTCGAAATGCCGCCGGTGTGGGTCGAGGAAGTGGCGACGTTCTACAACATGTACGACACCAAGCCGGTGGGCCGCTTCAAGCTGTCGGTGTGCACGAACTTGCCGTGCGCGCTGTCGGGCGGGGAGCGCGCGGCCGATTACCTGAAGAAGAAGCTCGGCATCGGTTTCAACGAAACCACGGCCGACGGCAACTTCACGCTGAAGGAAGGCGAGTGCATGGGCGCGTGCGGTGATGCGCCGGTCATGATCGTCAACAATACCCACATGTGCAGCTTCATGAGCAACGAGAAGCTCGACGCGCTGATCGCCGACCTCCAGTCGAAGGCGCCGACCAACGGAGCAGGCAAGTAAATGACCTCCCTGCACGATCGACATATCCAGCCGTTGATTCTCGCTGGCCTGAACGGCGACAACTGGCACCTCGAAGATTACGTCAAGCGTGGCGGCTATCAGCAGCTCAAGCGCATCCTTACCGAGAAGATCACCCCCGAACAGGTCATTGCTGACGTGAAAGCGTCGGGCCTGCGCGGTCGTGGCGGTGCAGGCTTCCCGACTGGGCTGAAGTGGAGCTTCATGCCGCGCCAGTTCCCGGGCCAGAAGTATCTTGTCTGCAACACGGACGAAGGCGAGCCGGGTACGTTCAAGGATCGCGACATCATCCGTTACAACCCGCACGCGTTGATCGAGGGCATGGCCATCGGCGGTTACGCGATGGGCATCACCGTGGGTTACAACTACATCCACGGCGAAATCTGGAACGAATACAAGATCTTCGAGCAGGCGCTTGAAGAAGCGCGTGCTGCGGGCTTCCTGGGCGACAACATCCTGGGTTCTGGTTTCAACTTCCAGCTGCATGCGCACCATGGCTATGGCGCGTACATCTGCGGCGAAGAGACCGCGTTGCTTGAGTCGCTGGAAGGCAAGAAGGGCCAGCCGCGTTTCAAACCGCCGTTCCCGGCAAGCTTTGGTCTGTACGGCAAGCCGACCACCATCAACAACACCGAAACCTTTGCCGCAGTGCCGTTCCTGCTGGCCATCGGTCCGGACAACTACTTGAAGATGGGCAAGCCGAACAACGGCGGCTCGAAGATCTTCTCTGTGTCCGGCGACGTGGAGCGTCCGGGCAACTACGAGATTCCGCTCGGCACACCGTTCTCCAAGCTGCTGGAACTGGCCGGTGGCATGCGCGGCGGCAAGAAACTCAAGGCGGTCATCCCGGGTGGTTCGTCGGCGCCGGTAGTGCCGGCCGACCTGATGATGGCCTCCGACATGGACTACGACTCGATCGCCAAGGCTGGCTCGATGCTGGGCTCGGGCGCTGTGATCGTGATGGACGAAACGCGCTGCATGGTGAAGTCGCTGCTGCGCCTGTCGTACTTCTATTTCGAAGAGTCGTGCGGCCAGTGCACGCCGTGCCGCGAAGGCACCGGCTGGCTGTATCGCGTGGTCGACCGCATCGAGCACGGCAAGGGCCGCCAGGAAGACCTGGACCTGCTGAACAACGTGGCCGAAAACATCATGGGCCGGACTATCTGTGCGCTCGGCGATGCCGCTGCGATGCCGGTCCGCGGCATGCTCAAGCACTACTGGGATGAGTTCGCGTATCACGTCGAACACAAGCAGTGCATGGTGCCCACCTACATTTAAGCGTGGCAGAACATGGTTGAAATCGAAATCGATGGCAAGAAAGTCGAGGTTGCCGAAGGCAGCCTGGTGATGGAGGCGGCTCGCCAGACGGGCACCTACATTCCTCACTTTTGCTATCACCGCAAACTGTCGGTCGCGGCCAACTGCCGGATGTGCTTGGTCGAAGTCGAGAAGGCGCCCAAGGCGCTGCCCGCCTGCGCCACGCCAGTCACCGCGGGCATGAAGGTCTTCACAAACTCCGAGAAGGCCGTGAAGGCGCAGAAGTCCGTGATGGAATTCCTGCTGATTAACCACCCTCTGGATTGCCCGATCTGTGACCAGGGTGGCGAGTGCCAACTGCAGGATCTGGCCGTGGGCTATGGCAAGTCTGAATCGCGCTACCAGGAAGAGAAGCGTGTGGTGTTCCACAAGAACGTGGGCCCGCTGATCTCCATGGAAGAGATGACGCGGTGCATTCATTGCACGCGTTGCGTCCGCTTTGGTCAGGAAATTGCCGGCGTGATGGAGTTGGGCATGCTCAACCGCGGCGAGCATTCCGAGATCACGACGTTCGTTGGGCAGACCGTTGACTCCGAGTTGTCGGGCAACATGATCGACCTGTGCCCGGTCGGCGCGCTGACCAGCAAGCCGTTCCGCTATTCGGCCCGTACGTGGGAACTGGCACGCCGCAAGTCGGTGTCGCCCCACGACGGCCTGGGCGCGAACGTGATCGTCCAGACGAAGAACCAGCGCGTCATGCGCGTTCTGCCGCTGGACAACGAAGCCATCAACGAATGCTGGCTTTCCGACAAGGACCGCTTTGCCTATGAAGGCGTGAACAGCGACGACCGTCTGACGCAGCCGATGCTCAAGCAAGGCGGTCAATGGAAGGCTGTCGACTGGACCACCGCGCTGGAATACGTTGCTAACGGCCTGAACGAAATCAAGCGCGACCACGGCGCTGAGCAGATCGGTGCATTGGCCAGCCCGCACAGCACGCTGGAAGAGCTGTTCTTGCTGCAAAAGCTGGTACGTGGCATTGGCAGCGACAACGTCGATTTCCGTCTGCGCCAATCCGATTTCTCCGTCAAGCCGACGGGCGCTCCGTGGCTGGGCCTGCCTATCGCCGATGTGTCGCTGCTGCAGCGCACGCTGGTGGTGGGCGCCTTCCTGCGCAAGGATCATCCGCTGCTGGCTGCGCGTTTGCGGCAGGCTGGCAAGAAGGGTGCGCAACTGAACGTGATCGGTGCCGGCGGCGAAGATCTGCTGATGCCCGCCACGCAACTGTTGGGTGCACCGTCGCAATGGCTGTCGCTGCTGTCGCAAGTGGCGGTGGCCGTGGCTGCTGCCAACAACGCTGCCCGTCCGGGCGGCACCGATGGTATCGAAGCCGGTGACGTTGCCAAGCGCATCGCCGCAAGTCTCGCTTCGGGCGAGCGCAAGGCTGTGTTCCTCGGCAACGCTGCTGTGGCGCATCCGCAATTCTCGCAACTGCACGCGCTGGCTCAGTGGGTTGCGCAGCAGACCGGCGCGACGCTCGGCTTCCTGACGGAAGCGGCCAACACCGTTGGCGGCTACATTGCCGGTGCGTTGCCGCAAGGCAACGGCCTCGACGCTGCCGCCATGCTGGCGCAGCCGCGTCGTGCTTACGTACTCCTGGGCGCTGAACCTGAGTTCGATACCGCGAATCCCGTGCAGGCCCGTGCAGCACTAGACCAAGCTGACACTGTGATCGTGCTGGCGCCGTTTGCCTCCCGCGCTGCACTCGAGTACGCCGACGTGCTGCTGCCGACGGCACCGTTTACGGAAACTTCGGGCACGTTCGTCAACTGCGAAGGTCTGCCGCAAAGCTTCAATGGCGTTGTGCGTAGCCTGGGCGATTCTCGTCCGGCTTGGAAGGTCCTGCGCGTGCTGGGCAATCTGCTGAACGTGTCGGGCTTTGAATACGACAGCTCGGAAGTGGTGCGCGATGAAGTTCTGGCCAAGCCGGTCGCCGACCGCTTGTCGAATATGACGATCGCGCAGACCGTTGCTCCCGCTGCCACCACCGCCGGCGTCGAGCGTCTGGCTGATGTGCCGATCTACCACGCCGATCCGATCGTCCGCCGCGCTGGTTCGCTGCAACTGACGGCTGCAGCACGCGCTGCCGTGCGTGCTGGCTTGCCGGCTGATCTTTACGCGCAACTGGGCCTGACCAATGGTGACGCCGTGCGCGTGACGCAAGGGCAGAGCAGTGTGGTGCTGCCGGCCGTGCTGGACAAGTCGCTGGCTTCCGGCGTGATCCGGGTGCCCGCTGCCACCGAAGCTTCGGCTCAGCTGGGTGCCATGTTCGGCGCGGTAAGCGTTGAGAAGGTTGAATCGTCCGCGCTGGCGGCTACGGTGTAAGGGTCAACATGATCGAGTCGATTACTTCTTTCGGTACCGCCACCTTCGGTGGGTGGTGGCCGCTGATCTGGACGCTGGTCCGCGCGGTCTGCATCATTCTGCCGTTGCTGCTGTGCGTGGCTTACCTGATCCTGTGGGAGCGCAAGCTGATCGGCTGGATGCACGTGCGTCTGGGCCCGAACCGCGTGGGCCCAATGGGCCTGTTGCAGCCGATTGCCGACGTGCTCAAGCTGCTGCTCAAGGAAGTCATGGTGCCGAGCGCGGTCAGCCGTGGCATGTACATCATTGCGCCGCTGATGGTGCTGATGCCCGCTGTGGCGATCTGGGCGGTGATTCCGTTCCAGGCTGAAGCCATGGTGTCGAACATCAATGCCGGCCTGCTGTACGTGATGGCGATCAGCTCGGTGGGTGTGTATGGCGTGATTCTGGCCGGCTGGGCTTCGAACTCCAAGTACGCGTTCCTGGGTGCGATGCGCGCCTCGGCGCAGATGATTTCGTATGAAATCGCCATGGGCTTCGCGCTCGTGACGGTGCTGATGGTAACGGGCAGCTTGAATCTGTCGGACATCGTTAACTCCCAGAACCGCGGTTTCTTTGCGGGTCACGGTATCAACATCCTTTCGTGGAACTGGCTGCCGCTGCTGCCGATGTTCGGCGTCTATTTCATCTCGGGTGTGGCTGAAACGAACCGCCACCCGTTCGATGTGGTTGAGGGTGAATCCGAAATCGTGGCCGGCCACATGATCGAGTACTCGGGCATGGCGTTCGCGCTGTTTTTCCTGGCCGAGTACATCAACATGATCGTGATCTCGGCGCTGACGGCGACGCTGTTCCTGGGCGGCTGGGCTTCGCCCATCGATGCACCGGTCCTGAACTGGATTCCGGGCTTCTTCTGGCTGCTGATCAAGGTTTTCCTGCTGCTGTCGGTCTTTATCTGGCTGCGTGCATCGTTCCCGCGTTATCGCTATGACCAGATCATGCGTCTGGGCTGGAAGATCTTCATTCCGCTCACTGTGGGCTGGCTTGTCGTCGTCGCCATCTGGTTGGTGTCGCCGTGGAATATCTGGAAGTAACGGGACAATAGGAAGGCACCATGTTGCTTGCCATCAAGGAATTTTTTAACAGCCTGCTCCTGAAGGAACTCTTCAAGGGGCTGGCGCTGACCGGGCGCTACCTGTTTGCGCGCAAGATCACTGTTCTCTTTCCGGAAGAGAAGACGCCGCTGTCGCCGCGTTTCCGCGGTCTGCATGCACTGCGTCGCTATCCGAACGGCGAAGAACGATGCATCGCTTGCAAGCTGTGCGAAGCCGTTTGCCCGGCTCTGGCCATCACGATCGAGTCGGACCAGCGCGACGATGGCACTCGCCGCACCACGCGCTACGACATCGACCTGACCAAATGTATTTTCTGCGGCTTCTGTGAAGAGGCTTGCCCGGTGGACGCCATCGTCGAGACGCACATCCTGGAATACCACGGTGAAAAGCGCGGCGATCTGTATTTCACCAAAGACATGCTGCTGGCCGTGGGTGATCGCTTCGAGCCGGAAATTGCGGCCAACAAGGCGGCCGACGCAAAGTACCGCTGATTCAGAACGTCCGCCGTGCGGTTGGCGGGCGGTGCAGTTGACATCCCGGTTGGACAACGGCTCTTCGAGAGCCAACCAGTTGCGATGGCATCACGCCATCGCGGCTTTGGACAAGCGCGTGCCGCAAAACGGCCCGTGCCAGGATCATGGAAATCACGACGATCATCTTCTACTGTTTCGCGCTCGTGCTGGTGCTCGCAGCGCTGAAGGTCATCACCGCGAAGAACCCGGTGCACGCGGCGCTGTTCCTCGTGCTCTCGTTCTTTACCGCGGCGGCGATCTGGATGCTGCTCAAGGCGGAGTTCCTCGCCATCACGCTGGTGCTGGTCTACGTGGGGGCAGTGATGGTGCTGTTCCTGTTCGTGGTGATGATGATCGATATCGACATCGAGCACCTGCGGCGCGATTTCTGGACCTACGTGCCGATGGCAGCCTTCGTGGGCGTGGTCATCATCCTGGAAATGGCCGTCGTGCTGACCAAGACCTTCATGGGTCGCGTACAGCCCGTGCAGGAGCTGCCGAAGGGCTTTAACGGTCCGAATACGCAGGCGCTCGGGAAGCTTATCTATACCGATTACATCTATGCCTTTGAAGTGGCTGGCGCAGTGCTGCTGCTGGCTATTGTTGCGGCAGTGGCTCTGACTGCCCGCCGCCGCAAGGACACCAAGGCCCAGAACGTGTCCGATCAAATCCGCGTGAAGCGCAAGGACCGCGTGCGTCTGGTCTCGATGCCGTCTGAGAAGTCGGCTGGCGCAGCTTCGGCTGAATCCAAGAGCTGAGCCCCGGGAGAACTCATATGTCTTCGCTATCCCTTGCCCATTACCTCGTGCTCGGCGCGGTGCTGTTTGCCATCAGCATCGTCGGCATTTTCCTGAACCGCAAGAACGTCATCGTGCTGTTGATGGCGATCGAACTGATGTTGCTGGCGGTTAACCTGAACTTCGTCGCGTTCTCCCATTACTTGGGCGATCTGGCGGGGCAGGTGTTCGTATTTTTCATCCTGACGGTGGCCGCGGCGGAATCCGCGATTGGTCTCGCCATTCTGGTGGTGCTGTTCCGTAATCTGGACACCATCAACGTCGACGATCTGGACAGCCTGAAGGGCTGACCTCCGCATCCACCTATAAGAAGCGTTCCATGGCTACCACGCTCAATCCCAACCTGCTGCTGGCGATCCCGCTCGCGCCGCTGGCCGGCGCGGCGATCGCCGGGCTGTTCGGCACCAAGTTCTTTGGCGAGAAGATCGGCCGCACGGCATCCCACAGCGTCACCATCCTTGGTGTTGCGATCGCCTTCATTCTGTCGGCGCTGACGCTGTCCGACGTCATCAATGGCGCCGGTTACAACGGCACCGTCTATGAATGGATGACGGTGGGCTCGCTGAAGATGGAAGTCGGCTTCCTCATCGATTCGCTTACGGCGATGATGATGTGCGTGGTGACCTTCGTCTCGCTGATGGTGCACATCTACACCATCGGCTACATGGCGGAAGACGACGGCTACAACCGTTTCTTCGCGTACATCTCTCTGTTCACCTTCTCGATGTTGATGCTCGTGATGAGCAACAACTTCCTGCAGCTGTTCTTTGGTTGGGAAGCGGTGGGTCTGGTGTCGTACCTGCTGATCGGCTTCTGGTTCAAGCGCCCGACGGCCATCTACGCCAACATGAAGGCGTTCCTGGTTAACCGCGTGGGTGACTTCGGCTTCGTGCTCGGCATCGGCTTGCTGCTTGCCTACAGCGGCAGCCTGAGCTACGCCGACGTGTTTGCCGCCCGCGACAACCTGGCCACGGTCGGCTTCCCCGGCACCGATTGGCACATGCTGACGGTCGCCTGTATCTGCCTGTTCATTGGTGCGATGGGTAAATCGGCGCAGTTCCCGCTGCACGTATGGCTGCCGGACTCGATGGAAGGTCCGACCCCGATTTCCGCACTGATTCACGCGGCCACTATGGTGACTGCCGGTATTTTCATGGTCGCGCGCATGTCGCCGCTGTTCGAGTTGTCGGACACCGCGCTGTCATTCGTGCTGATCATCGGCGCCATCACTGCGCTGTTCATGGGTTTCCTGGGCATCATCCAGACCGACATCAAGCGGGTGGTGGCGTACTCCACGCTGTCCCAGCTGGGCTACATGACCGTCGCGCTGGGCGCATCGGCTTATCAAGTGGCCGTGTTCCACCTGATGACGCACGCGTTTTTCAAGGCGCTGCTGTTCCTCGGCGCGGGCTCGGTCATTATCGGCATGCATCACGATCAGGACATGCGCAACATGGGCGGCCTGCGCAAGTACATGCCGATCACATGGCTGACGTCGCTGGTGGGGTCGCTGGCGTTGATCGGCACGCCGTTCTTTGCAGGTTTCTATTCGAAGGACTCGATCATCGAAGCGGTGCGTGAATCGCACCTGCCGGGCGCTGGTTTCGCTTACTGGGCGGTACTGGCCGGTGTGTTCGTGACCGCGTTCTACTCGTTCCGCATGTACTTCCTGGTGTTTCACGGTGAAGAGCGGTTCGGCAAGGAAGACTCGCATCACGAAGGCAATCACGTGGATGAAGAAGAGACCGCCGACCATCACCACGGTTTGGCCCCGGGGCAGAAGCCGCACGAGTCGCCGTGGGTGGTGACGGTGCCGCTGGTCCTGCTGGCGATTCCGTCGGTCATCATCGGTGCAATGGCAATCCAGCCGATGCTGTTCGGCGAGTTCTTCAAGCACGGTGTGGTGTTTTCGGAAGTCATCTTCAATGCTGACAACCACGAAGCAATGAAGGTGTTGGCCGAAGACTTCCACGGCTGGGTCGAGATGGCGCTGCACGGCTTCACGTCGGCCCCGTTCATCCTGCTGCTGGCCGGTGTCGTGTTGTCGTGGTTCTTCTACCTCAAGCGTCCGGATATTCCGGCAGCAATTGCCCAGCGCTTCTCCGGTGTCTACAAGCTGCTGGACAACAAGTACTACATGGACAAGATCAACGAGATCGTCTTCGCCAACGGTGCGGTCAAGTTTGGCCGTGGCCTGTGGAAGGGCGGCGATCAGGGCGTGATCGACGGTGTTGTCGTCAATGGCAGCGCACGTCTGGTGGGCTGGTTCGCGACTGTCGTGCGCCTGCTCCAGTCCGGCTTCATCTATGACTATGCGTTCGCGATGATCATCGGCACGGTTGGGCTGCTGACGTATTTCGTGTTCCTGGCAGGCAAATAAGGGATTACAAAAATGGTTCTGTCTTTTGCGATCTGGCTGCCGATCTTCTTCGGCGTGCTGGTGCTGGCCTCGGGCTCAGACCGCAATCCCGGTTATGTCCGCTGGATGTCGCTGATCGGCTCGCTGATCAGCTTTGTGATGACGCTGCCGCTGATCACGCGTTTCGATAAGACGACGGCTGCAATGCAGTTCGTCGAGAAATCGTCGTGGATCGAGCGCTTCCACATCAGCTACTACCTAGGTGTCGACGGCATCTCGATGTGGTTCGTGGTGCTGACCGCATTCATCACCGTCATCGTGGTGATTGCCGCGTGGGAAGTGATCACCGAGCGCGTGGCGCAGTACATGGCCGCGTTCCTGATCCTGTCGGGCCTGATGATCGGCGTGTTTGCGTCGCTCGACGGTCTGCTGTTCTACGTGTTCTTCGAAGCCACGCTGATCCCGATGTACATCATCATCGGCGTGTGGGGCGGTCCGAACCGCGTCTATGCGGCATTCAAGTTCTTCCTGTACACGCTGCTTGGCTCGTTGTTGACGCTGGTTGCGCTGCTTTATCTGTACTTCCACAGCGGCACGTTCGAGATCCTGCAATGGCATCAGGTCAAGCTGTCGATGAACGAGCAGATCCTGATCTTCCTCGCGTTCTTCATGGCCTTCGCCGTGAAGGTGCCGATGTGGCCGGTGCACACGTGGCTGCCGGACGCTCACGTGGAGGCGCCGACCGGTGGTTCCGTGGTGCTGGCCGCCATCATGCTGAAGCTGGGCGCCTACGGTTTCCTGCGGTTCTCGCTGCCGATCGCCCCGGATGCCAGCCATAGCCTGTCTGCATTCATCATTGCGATTTCGCTGGTCGCCGTGATCTACATCGGCTTGGTCGCGCTGGTGCAGGCCGACATGAAGAAGCTGGTCGCATATTCGTCGATCGCGCACATGGGCTTCGTCACGCTGGGCTTCTTCATCTTCAACGAGATCGGTGTCGAGGGCGGTATCGTTCAGATGATCTCGCACGGCTTCATTTCAGGCGCAATGTTCCTGTGCATTGGCGTGTTGTATGACCGCGTGCACTCGCGTCAGATTGCCGATTACGGCGGTGTGGTGAACACCATGCCGAAGTTCGCGGCGCTGTCGGTCTTCTTTGCGATGGCCAACTGCGGCCTGCCGGCAACCTCGGGCTTCGTCGGCGAATTCATGGTGATCCTGGGTTCGGTCAAGTTCAACTTCTGGATTGGCCTGTTGGCCGCCACGGCGCTGATCTTTGGCGCAGCGTATTCGCTGTGGATGGTCAAGCGCGTGATCTTCGGTGATGTGACCCACAAGCATGTGGCCGAGCTGAAGGACCTGAATTGCCGCGAGTTCTTCATGTTGGGCGTGCTCGCGATCGCCACCCTGTACATGGGCCTGTATCCGAAGCCCTTCACCGATGTCATGCATGCGTCCGTGGTCAACCTGCTGACCCACGTGGCTCAGTCGAAGCTGTAAGCAGCGAGAAGAAACTATGCAATCGTCCTCCTCTATTGCGGCTTTTGCCCCAATCGTTTTTCTCGCGCTAGGCATCGGTGCCGTCAACTGGATTGACTTGGCACGCGGCCAGAAACGAAGCAGCGTGGCGTATCCGGTTTCGTTGGTGATTACGCTGGTGCTGGCCGTTTGGTTCGCGTTGAACGCTGCGAACGGTGAGACCCACTACGTCTTCGGCAACATGGCCGTGATCGATCCTATGGCCAACGTGCTGGCGTCGTTCTGTGCGCTGACGCTGTTTGCCACACTGGTGTACACCCGCCGCTATCTCGCCGACCGCGACATGTATGCAGGCGAGTTCTACATGTTCGCCTTGTTTACGCTGGGTGGTCAGGTGGTGATGATCACCGGCAACAATTTCCTCGTGCTCTATCTGGGCCTGGAACTGCTGTCGCTGGCGTCGTACACGCTGGTAGCGCTGCGTCGCCGTTCGAACGTGTCGTCCGAATCGGCCATGAAGTATTTCATTCTGGGCGCACTCGCATCGGGCCTGTTGCTGTACGGCATGTCGATGCTGTACGGCGCGACCGGCTCGCTGGAGCTGGGCAAGGTGTTTGACGCGATCAAGAACGGCGAGATCAACAAGACGATCCTCGTGTTCGGCGTGGTGTTCATCGTTGCTGGCCTGGGCTTCAAGCTGGGTGTGGCGCCGTTCCACATGTGGGTGCCCGACGTGTACCAAGGCTCGCCGACGGCTGTGACGCTGCTGATTGCCGGCGCACCGAAGGTCGCTGCGTTTGCAATGACGTTTCGCATTCTGGTGGAAGGCTTGCTGCCGCTGGCATTTGACTGGCAGAACATGCTGATCGTGCTGGCCGTCGTGTCGCTGGCTATCGGCAATATCACGGGCGTTGTTCAGACCAATTTCAAGCGTCTGCTGGGCTATTCCACAGTCTCGCACATGGGCTTTCTGCTGCTGGGCTTGGTGTCGGGCGTCAGCTCCGCCAAACCGGACTTGACGGCCCAGGCCTACAGCGCGTCGATGTTCTATGCGATCACCTACGTGCTGACCGCATTGGGTGGCTTCGGCATGATCCTGCTGCTTGCACGCAAGGGCTATGAGGCAGAAGAGATTGCCGACCTCAAAGGCTTGTCGAAAAAGAGTCCGTGGTTTGCGCTGCTGATGCTGTTCATCATGATGTCGCTGGCCGGCTTGCCGCCGACGGTTGGCTTCTACGCCAAGCTGTCGGTCCTGGGTGCGGTGGTCGATGCCGGTATGCCGTGGCTGGCCGTCGTGGCCGTGCTGTTCTCGCTGGTCGGTGCGTTTTACTACCTGCGCGTCATCAAGGTTATGTACTTTGATGCGCCGGCAGACGATGGCCCCGTGGAGGCCACCTTTGGCCTGCGCTCGCTGCTGTCGGTCAATGGCCTGTTGGTGTTGTTGCTGGGTATCTTCCCGGCCGGTCTGATGGCCGTGTGCTATCAGGCAATCCGCCTGACGCTGGCTTCATAAGCTGAGCACCGTGAGCACTTCGACGGGCGGTCTGTTTGTCATCGTGTTGGCACTGATCTGTGCCAACCTGCCGTTCGTCAACCAACGCGTGCTGGCGCTGGTGCCGGCACGCTGGCCGCGCAAGCCGTTCTGGCTGCGCGGCACCGAGCTGATTGCCATGTATGTTGTGGTGGGGCTGATCGGCTTTGGTATCGAATCGAGCCAGGGCAATGCGTTCCCGCAAGGCTGGCAGTTTTATGCGATCACCGCTTGCCTGATGCTGGTGTTCGCGTTTCCCGGCTTCACTTGGCAATACCTGGTTCGCCATCCCCGCGATTCCCGTTAATTCCCGCCGGGCAGGTTCCCGCTGTCTCGGCATGAGAGAGCGCCATGTCCGATCACACCCCGCCGAACGAAACCTCTGAGACTGCGCAGGACTCGGATGCCGGCCTGCGCGAGACGCGGGTGGCCTCTGCGCTGATGCACCAGGGTAAATTCCTCACGCTCAAGCAGGACATCGTCCGTCTGCCTGACGGCCGAAATGCCAGCCGCGAATATCTGGTTCATCCCGGTGCGGTGATGATGATTCCGCTGTTCGACGATGGCACCGTGCTCATGGAGCGCCAGTTTCGCTATCCAGTCGACAGGGTGATGATCGAGTTTCCAGCCGGCAAGCTCGACCCGCAGGAAGGCGCGCTCGCATGCGGCAAGCGCGAACTGCGGGAGGAAACCGGCTACACGGCCGAGCGCTGGGACTACCTCACACGCATCCACCCGGTCATTTCGTATTCCACCGAATTCATCGACATTTATCTTGCGCGGGATCTGAAGCAAGGCAAGGCGATGCTCGATGAAGGCGAATTTCTCGAGACTTTTGTCACGTCGGCTGGCCAGCTCATCGATTGGGTGCGCGATGGCAAGATTTCGGACGTGAAGACCATCATCGGCACGTTCTGGCTCGAGAAGATCCTGTCTGGGACGTGGACGCCAAGTGCAGCCTGAGGCGCTTGCTGCCGTCGCTTGATCACACGATTTTGCTGTCTTCGCTACCATGGCGAACGGTCGTGCGAAAAAATTAGCACGACCGTTCACAAATTTTCGAATCGGGGATACACTCATCCCCATGCGCTGGACCGATCATGAAAGTGCTGGACCTCCGCTGTGCCAATGACCACCGTTTCGAAGGCTGGTTCGGCTCCGATGCCGACCTGCAATCGCAGCGGGAGCGCGGGCTATTGACGTGCCCAGTTTGTGGCCATAACGAGGTTGAGCGCTTGCCGAGTGCGCCGCGCCTGAATCTGTCGTCGTCTCGTGCGGAGACCGCCCGGAAAAGCGGTGCCGACAAGACGGGCGAAAGCGATGGCGGAGCGCCCGCGGCCCTGCAACAGCTCTACCTGAAAGCTGTGCGCCATGTCCTTGCCAATACCGAGGACGTCGGCGAGCGGTTTGCAGAAGAGGCGCGCCGCATGCATTACAACGAGGCGCCGGAGCGGGGCATTCGCGGGACGACGTCTCGGGAGGAAGCGCAGGAACTGGCGGAGGAAGGCATCGACGTGATGCCGCTGTTGGTGCCCGACGCGCTCAAGCAGCCCGTGCACTAGCAGCCTCGATTCAGGTCCGCGCCGGTCCGACAGAACGTTCTCCACCGATTTGCCACGGTGGGGAGCCAACCACAGGAGACAGGCATGGATCTGAACTACTCGGCGGCCGATGAAGCATTCCGCCAGGAAGTCCGCGGCTGGCTGGAAGCCAATCTGCCCAAGGACATCCAAGACAAGGTGTTGAACCACCGCCGCCTGAACCGCGACGATTTTGTGCGCTGGCACAAGGCGCTCGCGGCCAAGGGCTGGTCGGTGCCGCACTGGCCGGTCGAGTGGGGCGGCACCGGCTGGTCGCCCATCCAAAAGCACATCTGGGACGAAGAGTGCGCGCAGGTCGGCGCGCCTGGCGTGCTGCCGTTCGGCGTTAGCATGGTCGCGCCCGTGATCATGAAGTACGGCAATGAAGCGCAGAAACGCTACTTCCTCCCGCGCATCGTTGATTGCACCGACTGGTGGTGCCAGGGCTATTCGGAGCCGGGTTCCGGTTCTGATCTGGCCTCGGTGAAGACGCGTGCCGTGCGCGAAGGCGATCACTACATCGTCAACGGTCAGAAGACCTGGACCACGCTCGGCCAACACGCCGACATGATCTTCTGCCTCGTTCGCACCGACCCCGATGCGAAGAAGCAAGAAGGCATCTCGTTCTTGCTGATCGACATGAAGACGCCGGGCATTACCGTGCGGCCGATCATCATGCTGGACGAAGAGCACGAGGTGAACGAAGTCTTCTTCGACAACGTCAAGGTGCCCGTCCAGAACCTGATCGGTGATGAGAACCGCGGGTGGACTTACGCCAAATACCTGCTCGGCCACGAGCGCACGGGCATTGCACGTGTGGGCAATTCCAAGCGCGAACTGGCGTTTCTCAAGCGCGTTGCTCTGCAACACCAGAAGAACGGCAAGCCGCTGCTGCAGGATCCGGTATTCGGCGCCAAGGTGGCCTCGCTGGAAATCGAACTGCTGGCATTGGAGATGACGGTGCTGCGCGTAGTATCGAGCGAGAACGCCGGCAAGGGCCCCGGCCCCGAGGCGTCGCTGCTCAAGATCAAGGGCACGCAGATCCAACAGATGTTGACCGAGCTGATGGTCGAGGCCGTTGGGCCGTATGCCCAGCCGTTCGATCCGAGCTACCTGGAAGGCGACACCTTGCAGGCCGTGACGGGCGACAACGATGCCGCGCCGCTTGCGCCGTACTACTTCAACTATCGTAAGACCTCGATCTACGGCGGGTCGAACGAGATCCAGCGCAACATCATCTCGCAGATGATCCTTGGCGTCTGAGCAGAACGGCGACAAAACACATAGCGGAGATAAACATGGATTTCTCGTTCACCGACGAACAGAAGCAACTGGCTGATGCAGTGCGCCGCTTCATCGACAAGGACTACGGCTTTGAGGCGCGCAACAAGGTGGTGTACTCGCCGGAGGGCGTGTCACAGGGTCATTGGGATGCGCTGGCTGAACTTGGCTTGACCGCGTTGCCGGTGCCGGAAGCACAAGGTGGTTTTGACGGCCGCGCAATGGATTTGCTGGTGGTGATGCAGGAGCTCGGCCGAGGCTTGGTCGTGGAGCCGTATCAGGCGACTGTGCTTGGCGCGCAGGCGCTCAAGCTTGCAGGCGGGCAGGATGCCTTGCTTGAAGAAGTCGCAGGCGGCGCCGTGAAGCTGGCCATTGCATTCGGCGAGCCCCAATCGCGTTACGAGCTTTTCAATGTCACCACGCGTGCCGCGCAGCAGGGCAGTGGCTGGACGCTCACGGGGGAGAAGGCGGTTGTGGTGCATGGCGCGCAGGCAGACAAGCTGATCGTCTCGGCGCGCACCGGTGGCGAAGCGCGTGATACGTCGGGCCTGTCGCTCTTCGTCGTCGACCGCGATGCCGCTGGCGTGACGGTCAAGGACTACCGCACGATCGACAACCTGCACGCTGCGGACATCCGCTTCGACAACGCGCCGGCAACGCTGCTGGGCAAGGCCGGTGAAGCGTGGGAGACCATCGACGCCGTCGCCGATCTCGGCTGCGTGCTGTTGTGCGCTGAAGCGATCGGTCTGATCGATGCGCTGAACGCTGCAACGCTGGAGTACACCAAGACCCGCCAGCAGTTTGGCGTGCCCATCGCGCGCTTCCAAGCGCTGCAGCATCGCATGGTCGACATGTTCATCCATGGCGAGCAGGCGCGTTCGATCACGTACTTGGCCGCTGCGCACTTTGAAGATGGCGATGTCGAGGCACGCCGGCGGTATGTGTCGGCGGCCAAGGCACGTGTCGGCCAGGCTGCGCGCGATGTTGGCCAGGAAGCGGTGCAGTTGCACGGCGGCATGGGCGTCACGAACGAACTGCCGGCCGCACACATGTTCAAGCGGCTGACGATGATCAACACGACGCTGGGTGACGTGGATCATCACCTGGCACGCTTCGCATCGCTGCCCGGCTTCCAGCAGGCGGCGTAACGGCAAACCTGAACGCCCCGCATTCGTGCGGGGCGTTGTCATTTGGAGGAGACGATATGGCGGAGAACGAAAAGGCAGCAGCACCACGATCGTACGAGTTCTACTTCGACGATTTCGAGGTCGGCCGGACGCTGCAGATGGGTACCTACACCGTCACCGAAGAAGAGATCCTGACCTTCGCGCGGCAGTACGATCCGCAGCCGTTCCACATCGATGCGGAAGCCGCCAAGCACAGCATCTACGGGGGCATCATCTCGAGCGGCTGGATGACGTGCTCGATCATGATGCGGTTGATGGTGACCGGCTTCCTCGGCAAGGCGGCCAGCATGGGTTCGCCCGGCGTGGATGAAATCCGCTGGATGAAGCCGGTGTATCCAGGCGACACGCTGTCAGTGTCGAGCACGTGCATGGAAGTGCGTCCGTCGCAGTCGAAGCCGGACCGCGGCGTGGCCGTCAACCGCTGGGAGGCACACAATCAGCGCGGCGAACTCGTCTGCACGGTAACGGGCATGGGCCTGTTTGGCCGTCGCCCAAAGGCTTGATTCCACGTCATCGCATCACAACAAGGAGACAACCCAGATGCGCATCATCGAATCGCTCGACGAGCTCAAAGGCTTGATCGGTCAGGAAGTGGCCGTGAGCGACTGGACAGAGATCACGCAGCAGCAGGTGAACCTCTTTGCCGAGGCCACGGGCGATCACCAGTGGATTCACGTGGACGTTGAGCGCGCCAAGCGCGAGTCGCCGTTCGGAGCGCCGGTGGCGCACGGCTTCCTGACGCTGTCGCTGCTGCCGATGCTGATGGCGAACGCGATCGAGATGTCCGACGTGAAGATGGGCGTGAACTACGGCCTGAACAAGGTCCGATTCACCGCACCTGTGCCGGTGGGCAGCCGTGTGCGCGCCCGCGTGAAGCTGGTGGAAATGGAAGCGCTGCCGCCGTTGCCCAATGCTCCCACCTTGACCGGCGCGCAAATGACCTGGGCTGTGACCATCGAACGCGAAGGGCAGGAGCGCCCGGTGTGCGTGGCCGAATCGATTTCGCGCCGCTATTCCTGAGTCTCGCTTTTCGTAGGTTCACCAGGCCGGCGCAATGCCGGCCTTTCTTTTGCCTTGGCTTTCCCTTGCGTTCAGCTTGTTTTGTGCTTGTCTGCGCGCGCCCCAAGCGGGCGCATCCTGCGGGCCAAATGCGCGTTCTTGGCGCGGCTTTGGCACCGTTTTGGCGCGGATTTCCCTTCGAATGAGCCAAATGCGATGGCACGGTAGTTGCACTTTTGGGCCCCGGGGAGTCGTTCTCGCCACCAATAAACCCAAGGAGCCGCAATGAAACGTCGTGAGCTGTTGAAGCTGTCTGCCGTCGCCGCCGCAACGCTGTTGTCCGTGTCGAGCCTCGCGTTTGCTCAGGCAAAGGACCCGATCAAGGTCGGTATCCTGCATTCGCTGTCGGGCACCATGGCCATCTCCGAAACGTCGCTGAAAGACGTGGCGCTGATGACGATCGACGAGATCAACAAGAGCGGCGGCGTGCTGGGCCGCAAGCTGGAACCGGTGGTGGTGGACCCGGCATCGAACTGGCCGCTGTTTGCCGAGAAGGCGCGCGGGCTGCTGACGCAGGACAAGGTGGCCGTCACGTTCGGTTGCTGGACGTCGGTGTCGCGCAAGTCGGTGCTGCCGGTCTATGAAGAGTTGAACGGCCTGCTGTTCTACCCGGTGCAGTACGAAGGCGAAGAGATGTCGAAGAACGTCTTCTACACCGGCGCGGCGCCCAACCAGCAAGCCATTCCGGCGGTGGAATACCTGATGAGCAAGGAAGGCGGCGGCGCCAAGCGCTTCTTCCTGCTCGGTACCGATTACGTCTATCCGCGCACGACCAACAAGATCCTGCGCGCGTTCCTGCACAGCAAAGGCGTGAAAGACAGCGACATCGAAGAGGTCTACACCCCGTTTGGTCACTCCGACTATCAGACCATCGTCGCCAACATCAAGAAGTTCTCGCAGGGCGGCAAAACCGCTGTCATTTCCACCATCAACGGCGATTCGAACGTGCCGTTCTACAAGGAACTCGGCAACGCTGGCCTGAAGGCTAAGGATGTACCGGTGGTGGCCTTCTCGGTGGGTGAAGAAGAACTGCGCGGCATCGACACCAAGCCGCTGGCCGGCCAATTGGCAGCGTGGAACTACTTCATGTCGGTCAAGAACCCCGTCAACGATGACTTCAAGAAGAAGTGGGCTGCGTGGGTGAAGTCCAACAACCTGCCGGGTGGTGACAAGCGCGTCACCAACGACCCGATGGAAGCCACTTACGTCGGCATCATGATGTGGAAGCAGGCCGTGGAAAAGGCTGGTTCCACCGACGTGGACAAGGTCCGCAAGGCGATGTACGGCCAGCAGTTCAAGGCGCCGTCCGGCTTCACGCTGGTGATGAACAACAACCACCACCTGAGCAAGCCCGTGATGATCGGCGAAGTGCGCGGCGATGGTCAGTTCAACGTCGTGTGGAAAACGCCGACGGTGATCCGCGCCAAGCCGTGGAGCCCGTACATCCCCGGCAACGAGGGCAAGCCTGACATGGTTGCAAGCAAGTGATGTGGTCAGGCGGGCCGGCCATGTGTCTGACGTAGCCGGTCCTTTGAACGACGCTGTACGACGTGGCGGACCGGTTTCGACATCGGCCGCCACGTATCGGATTGCCATGATGCGCTTGTCCCGATTCTTTGCCGCGCTGCTGTGCGCGGTCTGTCTGGCTGCGATGCCCGCGGTATCTGCGTGGGCGGCCGGACAACCTTTGACCCAGGCGGATCTCAAGCCCCTGGCCGAAGACGATTTCGACGCCAAGGTAAAGACGCTCAACGCGCTCACCGCAGCGCCTGCCGAACAGGCCGGCCCGATTCTGCAAGCGTTGCAGAACGACGCGCTGTTCTTTGCGCCTGCCGCCGGCATGGTGCGCCAGGACGGCGAGCGCTACCTCGATGCGATCACTGGCCAGCCCGTGACCGTCAAGGCCGATGACCTGCAATCCCTCACGTTGAACAATGCCTTGCGTGCCCAGGTGGACAGCGCGGCGAGCGGCTTTGTGCTGCAATCGCCCGATCGCGCCGTGCGCGCGCAGGCCGTCGATACGCTGCTCGCACATCCGGAGACGGCGTCGCGCCCCATTGTCGACGCCGCACGCAAGCATGAAACCGATCCGGAGTTGCGCGGCAAGCTGCATCTGCTGTGGGCCAATCTCGCACTCGACGACGGCACACATGCCGAGAAGCTGGAAGCGCTGAAGCTGCTTGCCGGCGACACCAATCCGCAGACCCGGCAACGCATTGCACCGCTGCTCGCGAAAGACAGCGGGGCGGATGGCGAGCTGCGCGCCGCCGCACAGCAAGCGCTCGATAGTCTGGCCGCACAGGAACGCAAATCTGAACTGATCGGCAACCTGTTTGCCGGCCTGAGCCTGGGCTCCGTGCTGCTGCTCGCGGCCCTCGGGCTGGCCATCACCTATGGCCTGATCGGCGTCATCAACATGGCGCATGGCGAGTTCCTGATGATCGGCGCGTATGCCACGTATGTGGTGCAAACGATCTTCCGCAATTACTTTCCGAACGCGTTTGACTGGTATCTCCCGGCAGCGCTGCCTGCAGCGTTCCTGGCCGCAGCCGTCGTCGGCTTTGCGCTGGAGCGGCTGGTGCTGCGTCACCTGTATGGCCGTCCGCTCGAAACGCTGCTCGCCACGTTCGGGATCAGCCTGCTGCTGATGCAGGCAGTGCGCTCGATCTTCGGTGCGCAGAACGTGGAGGTAGCCAACCCGAGTTGGATGAGCGGTGGCGTTGCGCTTACGCAGGGCCTTGTGCTGCCGTATAACCGGCTCGTCATCCTGCTGTTTGCGTTGGCCGTGGTCGCGATTGCATGGGCGGTGCTCAACCGAACGCGCCTGGGCCTGTTCGTGCGTGCTACCACGCAGAACCGCACGATGGCCGCCTGCGTTGGCGTGCGCACCTGGAAGGTCGACAGCTACGCGTTTGCATTCGGTGCCGGTATTGCCGGACTGGGCGGCTGCGCGCTTTCGCAGATCGGCAACGTCGGGCCGGACCTCGGCCAGAGCTACATCATCGATTCGTTCATGGCCGTGGTGCTGGGCGGGGTGGGGCAGCTGGCCGGCACGATCATCGGTGCGTTCGGGCTGGGCCTCATCAACAAGTTCATCGAGCCGTTCTATGGCGCGGTGCTGGCGAAGATCATCGTGCTGGTGCTGATCGTGCTGTTCATCCAGAAGCGTCCGCAGGGCCTGTTCGCCCTCAAGGGCCGCAGCGCCGAGGCCTGATATGACGACGACCAAGTTCTCTCTCGATATTCCGGCGCGTATGCCGCTGCTGTCGCGGCGCGGGTGGTCTGCGCTGGTGCTCGTGTCGCTCATCGTGTGCATTGGCGCGCCGGTGTGCGCGCTGCTCGTGCCGGAGGGCAGCCCGCTGCATCTGTCGGCGTATGCGCTCACGCTCGTCGGCAAGATCATGTGCTACGCCCTTGCGGCGCTGGCGCTCGATCTGGTGTGGGGCTATTGCGGCATCCTCAGCCTCGGTCACGGCCTGTTCTTCGCATTGGGTGGCTATGGGATGGGCATGTACCTGATGCGCTCCATCGGCCGCGAAGGCGTGTACAAGAGCGATCTGCCGGACTTCATGGTCTTCCTCGACTGGAAGGAGCTGCCCTGGTTCTGGCACGGCACCGAGCACTTTGCGTGGGCCGCGCTGCTGGTGGTGCTGGTGCCCGGCGTGCTCGCGTGGCTGTTCGGTTTCTTCGCGTTCCGCTCACGCGTCAAGGGCGTGTACCTGTCGATCATCACGCAGGCGATGACGTACGCGGCCATGCTGCTGTTCTTCCGTAACGAGACGGGCTTCGGTGGCAACAACGGCTTTACGGATTTCAAGCGCATCCTGGGCTTCCCGATCTCCGCATTGCCAACGCGCACCGTGCTGTTCGTGGCGACGTTCGTGGCGCTCGTGGTGGCGTTCATCGCCTGCCGCGCCATCGTCACGTCCAAGTTCGGCCGCGTGGTCACCGCCATTCGCGATGCCGAAGCGCGCGTGATGTTCTCCGGCTACAACCCGCTCGGCTACAAGCTGTTCGTCTGGACGTTCTCCGCCGTGCTGTGCGGCATTGCGGGCGCGCTCTACGTGCCGCAGGTCGGCATCATCAACCCAGGCGAGATGTCGCCGGGCAACTCCATCGAGATGGCCGTGTGGGTGGCCGTGGGCGGGCGCGGCACGTTGATCGGCCCGATCATCGGCGCGTTCCTCGTCAACGGCGCCAAGACGTTGCTCACCGCATGGGTGCCGGAGTACTGGCTGTTTGTGCTCGGTGCGATCTTCGTGCTGGTGACGCTGTATCTGCCGAACGGCGTGCTGGGGCTGCTGGGCAAGCTGCGCATGAAAAAGCGCGCGCCCACGCCAGCCGAGGCGCATGAAGCCGCGACCGTCACCGGAGACCACGCATGAGCACGTTCACTGAACTCCCCGACCGCGCGGAGACCGGCACCGCCACCGGCATGGGCCACCTGGTCGAGCCGGACACGATCGACGTCTCGCACGGCGCCATCCTGTATCTCGAAGACGTGACGGTGCGCTTCGGCGGCTTTCGCGCATTGAACGCGCTCACGCTGTCGATCGACCACGGCGAACTGCGCTGCATCATCGGGCCCAACGGCGCGGGCAAGACCACGATGATGGACGTGATTACCGGCAAGACCGGGCCGCGCAATGCAGACGTCACCGGCCGCGTCTTCCTGGGCCAGACCATCGACCTGCTGCGCCTGACCGAGCCGCGCATCGCGCAGATCGGCATCGGCCGCAAGTTCCAGAAGCCGACCGTGTTCGAGCAGCACACCGTGTGGGAAAACCTGGAACTGGCCATGAAGGCCGACAAGCGCTGGTGGGTGTCGCTGCGCGCGCGTCTGCTGAACGACGGCCGCCAGCGCATCGAAGAAACGCTCGGCCGCATCCACCTGGAAGCGGAGGCCTATCGGCCCGCCGGGCTGCTCTCGCACGGCCAGAAGCAGCGGCTGGAGATCGGCATGCTGCTGATGCAGCAACCGCAACTGCTGCTGCTTGACGAACCGGTCGCCGGCATGACGGATGAGGAGACGATGCAGCTTGCAACGTTGCTCAATGGCTTGCGCGGCACGTGCTCGATCATGGTCGTGGAGCACGACATGGAGTTTGTCGCCGCGCTGGCGGGAGCAGAAGGGCGCGTGACCGTGCTGGCTGAAGGCAGCGTCCTGGCCGAAGGCACGCTCGATGCCGTCAAGCGCGATGAGCGGGTGATCGAATCCTATCTGGGGCGTTGATATGTTGCAGGTCCAACAACTGAACCAGTACTACGGCGGCAGCCACATCCTGCGCAACGTCAGCTTTGACGTCCCCACGGGCAAGCTCACCACGCTGCTTGGCCGTAACGGCGTGGGCAAGACGACGCTGCTCAAATGCTTGATGGGGGTGGTGCCCACCGCCAGCGGTGCGATCGATTGGGAAGGGCGCACCATCCAGAAGCTGCCCGCGTATGAGCGTGTCTCGCAGGGGCTCGCCTATGTGCCGCAGGGCCGCGAGATCTTCCCGCGCCTGACGGTGGAAGAGAACCTGCTGATTGGTGCGGCCGCCAAGCGCGCGCCCTCCAAGGTGCCCGATTCGATCTACGAGCTGTTTCCGGTGCTCAAAGAGATGAAGGGCCGACGCGGCGGCGACCTGTCCGGCGGCCAGCAGCAGCAACTTGCCATCGGCCGCGCGCTGATGAGCGAGCCGCGCCTGCTGATCCTGGATGAGCCGACCGAAGGTATCCAACCGTCGATCATCCAGGAGATCGGCCGCACGCTGCGCCGCCTCGTCGATGAGTTCGGCATGTCGGTGCTGCTGGTCGAGCAGTACTACGACTTTGCCCGCAGCATTGCCGACCGCTACGTCGTCATGAGCCGCGGCGAAGTCATCGCCCAGGGCGACGGCGCCAATATGGAAGCCGATGGCGTGCGTGATCTCGTGGCCGTTTGATGCCCCGGCGTTCCGGGGAAAAAGTCGAATGCCAAATCTGTGGCATCTGGCTATGATGAGAAAATTCCTAGCCGCCGTGCTGCCTTCCTGATGCGCCATCCCGATTTTCCTGTCCCGCCGCAGACCGATTCGTTCGCGTCCTGGGAAGCCTCGCTGCGCCTGGCGTTTGCACGGCGCGGTGAGCGCACCGTGCTGGCCACATGCCGGCATCAGGGGCCGCTGCGGGTGCAGAAGGCGCTGTATCCGGAAGGCGAGGGCGTCTGCCACGCCGTCATGCTGCATCCGCCCGCAGGCATTGCCGGCGGCGATGTGCTCGATATCGACATCGAACTCGGTGCCGATGCGCATGCGGTCCTGACCACGCCCGGCGCCACCAAGTGGTACAAGTCGCTCGGCCGCACGGCCACGCAGCGTGTTGCCATCCGCATGGATGCAGGCGCGCGGCTCGACTGGCTGCCGCAAGAGAACATCGTCTTCAACCAGGCCTGCCCGATCATCGACCTGGCGCTGGACCTGGCACCGGGCGCGACGGCCATCGGCTGGGACACCACCATGCTCGGCCGCCACGCCGCCGGTGAATCGTGGGCCGAAGGCCGCATCGTCATGCGCACCGCCTTGCGCTGCAACGGCCAGCCGCTGTGGATTGAATCGGCCGCCTTCGACACGCAGTCGCCCATGCTGAACGCGACGACGGGCATGGCCGGCTTCCACGTTGTCGGCACGCTCTGGGCCGTGGGCGAGGGCGCCACCGAAGCCCTGGCCGAATCGATGGCCGAGCACCTGCCGTACAACGACGACCTGCGCGCGGGCGTCACCTGCCTCACGCAAGATGCGCCCGGCCTGCCAAACGTTTTGTTGCTGCGCGTCCTTGCACGCCGGCCCGAAGATGCACGCGCCTTGTTGGCCCAGACGTGGCTGGCGCTGCGCGAACCGATGCATGGCGTGGCGGGCCGTCCGCTGCGCCTCTGGTCTACATGACGGCCACATGATGGCGACGTGACCTCGCATCGTCCGATCCGAACTGAACTGAATTGACCCTCACCGAAGAGAGCCCCTCGTGGAACTGACCCCGCGCGAAAAAGACAAGCTGCTGATCTTCACCGCCGCCTTGCTGGCCGAGCGCCGCAAGGGCCGCGGCCTCAAGCTCAACTACCCGGAAGCCGTCGCCTTCATCAGCGCCGCCATCATGGAAGGCGCACGCGACGGCAAGACCGTCGCCGAGCTGATGCACTACGGCACCACGCTCCTCACCCGCAATGACGTGATGGACGGGGTGGCCGAGATGATTCCCGACATCCAGGTCGAAGCCACGTTTCCGGACGGCACGAAGCTCGTCACCGTCCATCATCCGATTGTTTGAAGTCCGCACGCCACTCACCACTACGAGTCCTGCCATGACGCCTACTCTGTCTCGCTTCGTCCGGCCCGCTGCGGCCATTGCGCTCACGTTTGGCGCCTCCGTTGCCTTCGCTCACCCGGGGCATCCGGGCCATACCGCCGAGGGCAGCCTGCTTGCGGGGTTCCTGCATCCGCTCACCGGCGCAGATCACCTCCTGGCCATGGTGGCCGTGGGTGTATGGAGCGCGCTCGCCTCGCGCTCGGTGCGCGACGCATTGTGGGCGCCGATCGCCTTTGTCGCGTTGATGATCCTGGGTGCGCTGCTCGGCGCGGGCGGCGTGGCGGTGCCGATGGCCGAGCCGATGATCGCCGCATCGCTGCTGGTGTTCGGCCTGCTGATTGCCGCACGCGCCCAGCTGCCGACCTGGGAAGGTGCACTGCTGTGCGGCGCGTTCGCGCTGTTCCACGGCTATGCGCACGGCACGGAATTCCCCGCAGGCGCGCAAGCCATGTTCCCGTACTTCGTTGGCGGCTTTGCCGTGGCGACGGCGCTGCTGCATACCGCCGGTATCGGCGCGGGCTTTGCACTGAAGCCGCGTCTGGCATGGCTGGCGCGTCTGTCGGGTGTGGGCGTGGCGCTGTACGGTGCCGGCCTGCTGGCGGCGGCTGTCTGAAGGGGCGCGACATGATCCCCGGTGAACTCCTGCCGCAAGACGGCGATCTGGAACTCAACGCAGGCCGCCCCACGGTGACAGTCACGGTGGCCAACACGGGCGACCGCCCGGTGCAGATCGGCTCGCATTACCACTTCTATGAAGTCAATGATGCGCTGCGCTTTGACCGCGAAGCTGCGCGCGGCTTTCGGCTGAACATCGCCGCCGGAACCGCCGTGCGCTTCGAGCCGGGGCAGGAGCGCACGGTCGAACTCGTGGCGCTGGCCGGCGACCGCGTGGTCTACGGCTTTGCTGGACGCGTGATGGGCAAGCTTTGAGCGAGACACGGACATGACATTGAAGATCAATCGCCGCGCCTATGCGGAAATGTTTGGCCCCACGACCGGTGACCGCCTTCGCCTGGCCGACACCGACCTCATCGTCGAAGTCGAACGCGACTTCACCCTCTACGGCGAGGAAGTGAAATTCGGCGGCGGCAAGGTCATCCGCGATGGCATGGGCCAGAGCCAGCGCGAATCGAAAGACTGCGCCGACACCGTCATCACCAACGCGCTGATCATCGACCACTGGGGCATCGTCAAGGCCGACATCGGCCTGAAGCACGGCCGCATCTCGGCGATCGGCAAGGCGGGCAATCCGGACATCCAGCCCGGCGTGACGATCGTCATCGGCCCCGGCACCGAGATCATCGCGGGCGAGGGCATGATCGTCACCGCCGGCGGCGTCGACTCGCACATCCACTTCATCTGCCCGCAGCAGATCGACGAAGCGCTGAACAGCGGCGTGACCACGATGATCGGCGGCGGCACCGGCCCCGCCACCGGCACCTATGCGACCACCTGCACGCCGGGCCCGTGGTATATGCAGCGCATGCTGCAGGCCGCCGATGCCTACCCGATGAACATCGGCTTTCTGGGCAAGGGCAACGGCAGCCTCCCGGGCGCGCTGCGCGAGCAGATCGACGCGGGCGCCATCGGCCTGAAGCTGCACGAAGACTGGGGCTCCACGCCAGCCGCCATCGATTGCTGTTTGGGCGTGGCCGACGACACCGACACGCAGGTCGCCATCCACACCGATACGTTGAACGAGTCGGGCTTTGTCGAGGCCACCGTCGCCGCGTTCAAGGGCCGCACGATCCATACGTATCACACCGAAGGCGCGGGCGGCGGGCACGCGCCCGACATCATCCGCGTGTGCGGTGAATCCAACGTGCTGCCGTCGTCCACCAACCCGACGCGGCCGTTCACCGTCAACACGCTGGACGAGCATCTGGACATGCTGATGGTGTGCCATCACCTCGACGCGTCCATCGCCGAAGACATCGCCTTTGCCGAGAGCCGCATCCGCCGCGAGACGATTGCCGCCGAAGACATCCTGCACGACCTGGGCGCGTTCTCGATGATCTCCAGCGACTCGCAGGCCATGGGGCGCGTGGGCGAAGTCGTGCTGCGCACCTGGCAGACCGCTCACAAGATGAAGGTGCAGCGCGGCAAGCTGGCCGGAGACCCGAACGATGCGCGCGGCGGGCATGACAACTTCCGCGTCAAGCGGTACGTGGCCAAGTACACGATCAACCCCGCGCTCACGCACGGCATCGCACATGAAGTGGGCTCGGTTGAAGTCGGCAAGTGGGCCGACCTCGTGCTGTGGAAACCGGCGTTCTTTGGCGTGAAGCCGAGCCTGATCCTGAAGGGCGGGATGATTGCCTCTGCGGCGATGGGCGATGCGAATGCGTCGATCCCGACGCCGCAGCCGGTGCACTATCGGCCGATGTTTGGGGCGGCGGGTGGGGCGTTGGGGCGGACGTCGTTGACGTTCCTGTCGCAATCGGCTGCTGCGGCTGGCGTGGCGGAGCAGTATGGGTTGGCCAAGACCACGGCGGTGGTCAAAGGCACGCGTACTGTGAGCAAGGCGGACATGATTCATAACGACTGGCGGCCTGACATTACTGTGGATCCGGAGACGTATCAGGTGGTGGCGGATGGGACGGTGTTGACTTGTGAGCCGGCGGAGGTGTTGCCGATGGCGCAGAGGTATTTTTTGTTCTAGCTGGTGGGGTGGGGTTGGGCTCTATTCTTTTGTTGTTGGTCCATCCCTGTTTCGTACCCTGCCGGGCACGACCTACTTTTCTTTGTCTTGCCAAAGAAAAGTAGGCAAAAGAAAGGCGCGCCCGAGATGGCGAAAGACTCCTTGGATTTGTGTCGCGGGGAGGGAAGGGAGGCAAACTCGCTGCGCTCAGACAGGCCTCCCTTCTTGATCCTCCCCGCAACAAAAATCCAAGGCGCCATCTAGGGCAGGAACGTCAAAGGACACACCGGCGGGGAACGGAGGTGGGCGCCGGGGCTCGGCGAGTGCAAGTGCAAGTGCAAGTGCAAGTGCAAGTGCGTGGGACGCTTCGAAACGTAAAACGGAGTAGCGCGCAGGCAGAAGATTGTGTGCTTGACCCCTGCCCTAGATGGCGCCTTGAATTTTCGTAAGCGGGCGGAAAAAAGACGGGAAACTGTCTGAGCGAAGCGAGTTTTTCCCGTCTCCGCCCGGTTACGAAAATTCAAGGGATGGGTCGCCATCTCGGGCGCGCCTTTCTTTGCTTACTTTCTTTGGCAAGACAAAGAAAGTGAGTCGCCCCCGGCAGGGGGTGAAATAAGCGATGCGCTGTCGCGCCGAGATCAAAACTCCACGCTTGGGGATCAGAACTCGCCGTTTGGAGATCAGAACTCGACACTTGAAGTTCCGAACCCGGTGCTTGGAGTCCAGGAACCCGACGCTTGAGGTTCTGAACTCCACGTTTGGAGTTCCGAGCCCGGAGTTTGGAGTTCAGAACCCGACGTTTGCAGTTCAGAACTCCACGCTTGAAGCTCCGAACCCGGTGCTTGCAGTTCAGAACTCAGCGCGTGGAGTCCAGAACCCCGAGCTTCATAGTTGGATGACGAATTAGGTCCTAAAGATGCTTTCCATCAACAAACACCTCCCCGCGCCACATGGCCTGGCCTCCGTGCTGGTCAAGCGTGCGCCCAAGCTGGTGCTGCCATTCCTGGAGCGCAGCCGCAGCCGCCTGCGCGTCACCCTCGACGATGGCCGTGACGTGGCCGTCGTACTGCCGCGCGGCACTGTCATGCGTGGCGGTGACGTGCTGGTTGCTGAAGACGGCACGCTGGTCGAAGTGCAGGCCGCACCTGAGCAAGTCCTGCGCGTGACGGGCGACAACCGCCTCGCCTTGATGCGCGCTGCCTACCACCTCGGCAATCGCCACACGCCCGTGCAGGTCAGTGCAGATGCACTGCAGCTCGAAGCCGATCCGGTGCTCGAAGACATGCTGGTCCGCCTGGGTGTGACCGTCGCGCATGTGGAGGCGCCGTTCGAGCCCGAGGCAGGCGCCTATGGCGGCGGCCATCGTCACGGCCACGATGCGACGTTCGAAGAGGACTACGCGGCCGCGCAGGCGCTGTACCACGAGCATCACGGGCACGATCACGGGCACTCGCATGATCATGACCATGCCCACGCGCATAGCCACGACCACGCGCACGACCACGCGCATGGTCACGACGACGGTCACGACGACGGCCATGTCCACGGGCCCGGTTGCGGCCATCACCACCCTCACCATGACTAACGCGGCGCAGCTCACCGCCTTGCTGCATCTCGCGTCCCCCGCGCTGCCGGTGGGCGCGTTCAGCTATTCGCAGGGGCTGGAAGCGGCGGTGGACGTACGGCACGTGGCGGATGAAGCGTCGGCTGCGGCGTGGATTGCCGAGGGCCTCGACGTGCTGGCCGCCTGCGAGGCACCGCTGTGGCTGTTGCAGTTCGCTGATTGGCAGGCAGGCCGCTTCGATGCCGTGGCCGAGCGCGATGCGTGGTTTCTCGCCACCCGCGAGACACGCGAGCTGCGGCTCGAAACGTCGCAGATGGGCTGGTCGCTCAATCGGCTCATCCAGCAGATGGAATGGGGCGATGACGCACTGCGCGGTGCCTTGGCCGCGCGCGCTTCAGTGACGTTTCCGACGGCCTTTGCCGCCGCCGCTGCCGCACTGAATGTCGACCCGCGCGACGGCGTGACGGCGTATTGCTTTGCCTGGGTGGAAAACCAGATGGCGGCGGCAGTGAAGGCCGTGCCGCTCGGGCAGGCTGCGGGGCAACGGATTCTCTTTGGCCTGCACGCAGCGGTAGCGCGTGCGGTGGAAGAGGCTACGCGGCGTGCGGCCTGTCATCCGCCTGAACTGTCTACGTTTTCGCCAGGGCTGGGCGTGTTGTCTGCGCGGCATGAAACACAATACTCACGACTCTTTCGATCCTGAACCTGATCAACATGCGAACCAAGAAACTTCCTGCCCTGCGCGTTGGCGTGGGCGGCCCGGTGGGCTCCGGCAAGACCACGCTGCTCGAAATGCTCTGCAAGGCCATGCGAGAGCGCTATGACCTGGTGGCCATCACCAACGACATCTACACGAAGGAAGACCAGCGGCTGCTGACCATCTCCGGCGCGTTGCCGGCCGAACGGATCATGGGCGTCGAAACGGGCGGCTGCCCGCACACGGCCATCCGCGAAGATGCGTCGATCAACCTCGAAGCGGTGGATCGCATGCTGTCCAAGTTTCCAGATGCGGATGTGGTCTTCATCGAGTCGGGCGGTGACAACCTCGCGGCGACCTTCAGCCCCGAGCTGTCGGACCTGACGATCTACGTGATCGATGTGGCGGGTGGGGAGAAGATCCCGCGCAAGGGCGGCCCGGGCATCACCAAGTCGGACCTGCTCATCATCAACAAGACGGACCTGGCGCCGTATGTGGGGGCGTCGCTGGAAGTGATGGAAAGCGACACCCGCAAGATGCGCGGCGATCGGCCGTTCGTGATGTGCAATCTGCGGGCGCAGGGCGGGTTGGATGAAGTGATCCGCTTTATTGAGAAGCAGGGGATGCTGACGGCGGCTGCCTGATGCAGGGCACTTGCAGAGACTGCACTGAGTCAAAAACACTGACGCGCGCGTTGCGGAGGTGAGTGATGAAGACGCTGCATGCTGCGGTGCTGATGACGGTGGTCTTGGGCGCAGCCGCCTGCGCGCCGACCATCGTCGGGCCGTATTACACGATGGATGTGCGGCTGGCGGACGGGAAACCCGTGCGGTGTGCGGTCAATCAACCGGTGCGCTTGCCGAGCCCGCCGCCGGAGCCGCTGACAGCGCGCGAGCGTAACGAGGCCGAAGTGCTGGCGACGCAGCCGCTGCGGTTGCAGACGGGGCCGCGGTCGCCGTATCCGACGGTCTACACCGCGCCGGACGTGCAGTGCTTCGCATTGCCCCGGTAATGCGATCAGGCGTCTTCCGTGAGGTCGCGTCAGAGCGCCTGCGCCACCGGGCCAACCGGGCGCGCACGCAATCGCGCGGCAACGATGTCGAGCCTGGTGGTGGACGGCGTCAGTAGAGTCCGGGAATGAGGCGCCACGTCCGGGCGCGGTACGCGTCGTACTCCGCGCCGAACTGCGATTGCAGCAGGGCTTCTTCGGCACGCATGCGCGCCCCCAGGGGTGGGATCAGCAGGAGCGTCAGCACCACACCGGCTACTGCCCGGAAGGCTAGCCCCCAGCCCAGCGTGCCGATCAGCAACCCCAGGTAGCTCGGGTTGCGCACGTATTGGTAGATGCCGCCGGTCACGAGCGTATGGCCGGGCTGGATCGCGACCAGTCCGCTGAATCGATTGCCCAGCACGACCACCGGCCACACACGCAACGCGCCACCTGCGGCGTAGAGCACCACGCCCAGCCAACGTACGGCATCGCCATCGATGCACCAGAGGTTGAGCCGGTCCGTGTACGCCGGCAGCCATGCACTGGCGAAGCCGATCACGCCAAACACCGGCAGCACCCAGCGGTTGGATCGATCTTCACGTTCTCCGGGGCTGAGGTTGCCGCCGGCAAGCAGCGCGGCGATGGCCAGCAACACGGTGATCACCACAAGTGCGACCCGCGCGGGGTGGGCAAGGAACGCGCCCACGCCACCCCAACCGAGCGCGGCAAGGCCGAGATAAACCACGATGGACACCGCAGCCGCGAGGCCCATTTTGAGTGAGGCTGCCATAGCGTTTGTGCACGAACGCGTGAGTGAGGTGAAGCCAGTGTAGGCCGCTCGCCAGCGCGCCGCATTGACGACCTCCAAAAGAAAAAGGCCGCATCACACGGCCTGTTTTCCGATGCGAAGAAGCGGAATCAGCGCCGCTCGTACTGCGTCGCGCCGAAGAGGATTTCCTTCGCCTTGTCGTCCTGCACAGCCGGCCGTTCGTTGGCCAGCACCTTCACCGCGCGCTGCACGGCGGGGCGTTCTTCAATGGCTTCGAACCAGCGCTGCAGCTTCGGGAAATCCGACAGCTCGATCCCCTGGTTCTTCCAGCTGCGCAGCCAGGGCCACGTCGCCATATCGGCGATGGAGTAATCCGCGCCACCGAGGAATTTCGATTCGCTCAGGCGCTTGTCGATCACGCCGTACAGGCGCCTGGCTTCGTTCGTGTAGCGGTTGATCGCGTACTCGATCTTCTCGGGCGCATAGATGCGGAAGTGGTGCGCCTGGCCGAGCATCGGGCCGACACCGCCCATCTGGAACATCACCCATTGCAGCACTTCGTATTTGCCGCGCACGTCGTCGGGCATGAACTTGCCCGTCTTGCCCGCGAGGTACAGCAGGATCGCGCCCGATTCGAACAGCGAGATCGGTTTGCCGTCCGGGCCGTCCTGATCGACGATCGCCGGGATCTTGTTGTTGGGGCTGATCTTGAGGAAGTCGGGCTTGAACTGGTCGCCGGCGCCGATGTTGATGCCGTGAACGCGGTAAGGCAGCCCGCATTCTTCCAGCATGATGTGCACTTTGTGGCCGTTGGGTGTGGCCCAGCTATAGACGTCGATCATCGAGGTGGCTCCTTGGCTTCTGGCCGGGAAGAGATTTGCAGGCCACCAGCAGCCTGCAAAGTGTTCCATTCCAGCACAGAACCGAAAAGCGCGCAGACGCCGCGCCGAGGCGAAAAAAATCCCCGCTCAAGGCGGGGTTAAGGAGTGAACGGTACAGCCGTGCCGCAGGTCAGGAGCCGCGTGTGACCGGCATGTCGGCAACGTCCTTCAGGTGCAGATGCTTGGCCAGTTCGAGCTTGGCGATGGCTGCGCGGTGCACTTCGTCCGGGCCGTCGGCCAGGCGCAGCGTGCGCTGGTGTGCGTAGGCCGAAGCCAGCGGGAAATCACCCGACACGCCGCCGCCGCCGTGTGCCTGGATCGCCCAGTCGACGATCTGGCAGGCGATGTTCGGAGCCACGACCTTGATCATCGCGATCTCGGCCTTGGCGACCTTGTTGCCGACGGTGTCCATCATGTACGCGGCCTTGAGCGTCAGCAGGCGGGCCTGTTCGATCATGCAGCGGGCTTCGGCAATGCGTTCGTGCCAGACGCTGTGCTGCGCGATGGCCTTGCCGAATGCGATGCGCGAACTCAAGCGCTTGCACATCAGTTCGAGCGCGCGCTCGGCGACGCCGATGCTACGCATGCAGTGGTGGATGCGGCCCGGGCCCAGGCGGCCTTGTGCGATCTCGAAACCGCGGCCTTCGCCCAGCAGGATGTTGCCTACCGGCACGCGTACGTCTTTCAGGTCGACTTCCATGTGGCCGTGCGGCGCATCGTCGTAACCGAACACCGACAGCGGACGCATGACGGTGATGCCCGGCGCATTGGCCGGCACCACGATCATCGATTGCTGCTCGTGGCGGCCGGCATCGGGGTTGGTCTTGCCCATGACGATGTAGACGGCGCAGCGCGGGTCGCCAGCGCCCGACGACCACCACTTGCGGCCGTTGATGACGTATTCGTCGCCCTGGCGCTCGATGCGGCATTCGATGTTGGTGGCGTCCGACGAGGCCACGGCCGGCTCGGTCATCAGGAAGGCCGAGCGGATCTCACCGCGCAGCAGCGGCTCCAGCCAGCGGTCTTTCAGTTCTTCCGAGGCGTAGCGCTCCAGCGTTTCCATGTTGCCGGTGTCGGGCGCGGAGCAGTTGAACACCTCGGGCGCCCAGGGCACGCGGCCCATGATCTCGCACAGCGGCGCGTATTCGAGGTTCGACAGCCCTTCGGGGGCGCGCGGCGAACGCGGCAGGAACAGGTTCCAGAGCCCGGCCTTGCGTGCCAGCGGCTTGAGTTCTTCGATGACCTTGGTGGGAATCCACGCGTTGCCGGCACGGCGGTTGGCTTCGACTTCTTCGTGGAAGCGGTGCTCGTTCGGATAGATGTGCTGATCAAAGAATTCGAGCAGGCGTGCCTGCATTTCCTTGACCTTGGGCGTGTAATCGAAATTCATGGTGTCTCCTCAGTACATCGAACAAGCGCCTCGAACGGGCAACCAGCAACTCAGTTCAGACGGGCTCGGCCATCCGTCAAATACGTCCGCCTAGCACGGCAAATACGGCACTCGCGCGCGCAATCAACCGGTCGCCGCGATGGAAGAGCGCCTGCGCAAAGGCCAGCTTGCTGCCCGTGCGCAATCCTTCCGGGGTGATCTCGATCCAGTCGCCTTCTCCGGCAGAGGCGATGAAATCCACCGTCAGGCTGGCGGTCGACATGGCCAGCGCGCCGCCGGTGCCTTCGCCGGGTTCGGCCAGGCAATAACCGAGCGCCGCATCGGCCAGCGATGCCACCACGCCGCCATGCAGAATGCCGCGCCGGTTCAGGTGGTGATGCTGTATGTGAAAACCCATCACCATCGACGCGCCCATCCCCTTGGCATACACCGGCCCCAGCATCGTCAGGAAAGGGCTCGGCTTGTTCAGCAGAACAAAGCCCGGGGGAATGGCGAGATCGGGGGGTGTGGTCATGGCGCGTGGCGCAACTCCCAAGTGGTGTCCGCAGAATAAGCCTTCGCCTACAATAAGAGAAATGAATTTAGTAGATTACAGTCCATCAATACCATGCATATTTCCCGGGTCGACCTGAACCTGTTTGTCGTCTTCGATGCGATCTACACGGAGGGCGGCATCACGGCGGCCGCACGCACGCTCAACCTGACGCAGCCCGCCGTAAGCCACGCGCTGGGGCGATTGCGCGAGCTGTTTGACGACCCGCTGTTCGAGCGGCGCGGGCAAGGCATGGTGCCGACGCCGCTGGCGCGCACGCTCATCGCCGAGGTGCGCAGCGCACTGCAGGGCTTCGAGCGCACTTTGCGCGAAGGCACGCGTTTCGACCCCGCCACGAGCGAGCGCCGCTTCACGTTGTCGATGCGCGATGCGCTGGAAGCCACACTGCTGCCGCCGCTCATGGCCGCCATTGCCAAGGAGGCGCCGCGCATCGACGTGACGACCGTGCGTGGAGACCGCCGCCAGCTCGAAACCGAGTTGCTGGCGGGCACCATTGATGCGGCTGCGGACATTCTGCTGCCGGCATCTCCGGCCATTCGGCATGCGCCGCTGCTGACCGACCCGATGGTGGTGCTGGCGCGCCCGGGCCACCCCATCGCAAATGCGCCGTTGACGCTGGAGCGCTATCTGGCGTGCGAACACGTGCATGTGTCGTCCCGGCGTCGCGGGGCAGGGCTGGAAGATGTGGAGTTGCGCCGGCTCGGCCATGAGCGGCGCGTGCGGCTGCGTTGCCAGCATTACCCGGCCGCCTGCCGCGTGGTGAGCTGCACGGATCTGCTCGCCACATTGCCGATCCGCTACGCGCGCATCGCCAATGAGCCGTATGGCAACGTGATGCTGCCGCTGCCGTTCAACGTGCAGCCGCTGGAGCTGTACCTGTACTGGCACACCAACAGCGACCAGGACGCCGCCAGCCGCTGGCTGCGCGATCACGTATTCGCCGCAATGGCGGAGGTGGCGCTGGATGACGCGGTGGCCGCATTCGCCGATGGGCGTTGACGAACGCAGAAGCGGACGCAATCAGCGCCGCCGCAACATCCAATAAGAATGCCTACGTATTCACCGCGACGGCCGACTTGGCTTTGGTGGCCTTGACCGGCTTGGGCGATGTCGTTGCCGCCGTTGCCGCCGTTGCCGCCGTTGCCGACGGGAACGGGTAACGCGCGCTGAACTCCGCAAAGCGTGCGGCAAGAAAGTCCGAGCAGGCCGTCAGCCGCGCTGGTCGATGGCGGCGCGCAAGGGCGACAAGCTGCAGCGGCGTGGGTGCATGGCTCCATGCCGGCAATGCCACCTCCAACCGGCCGGCGCTCACGTCTTGCGCTACATCCAACCATGATTTGAACGCTAGGCCACGCCCCGCGATCGCCCAGTCGCGCACCACGGCGCCGTCGTCGCATTGGAAATCGCCGCGCACGTCGATCGGGGCGGGGCCGCTGGCGTGCGTGAGTTGCCAGCGCGTGACGGGCTCGCCGTTGCGCAGGAGGATCAGGCAGCGGTGGTCGGCAAGGTCGCTCGGGTGTGCGGGCCGGCCATGCTGTTTGAAATACGACGGCGCGCCCACGATCACGCGTGGATGCGACGCCAACGGCCGCCGCACGAGCGCCGAATCCTGCAGATGCCCGTAGCGCAGCGCGAAGTCGAGGTCTTCGCGCATCAGATCGGCCAGCCGGTCACCGAGCACCAGCGTGATGCGCACACCGGGGTGCTCATCGCAGAAGGCATCGAGCCATGGGCGCAGGATGTGTCGCCCTAGGTCGGATGTGGCTGCAATGCGGATGGGGCCAGACAGCTCGGTGCGATCCTGCCCCAGGCTTTCTGCACCTTCGTCCAGCGCCTCCAGCGCCTGTCTTGCATAGCCTAGATAGCGCTGACCGGCTTCAGTCGGCCGCATGCTGCGTGTGGTGCGCTCGAACAGGCGGGCGCCGAGTTCGGTCTCCACGCGCTTGAGCGCCGCGCTGGCGGTGGCGGGCAGCCAGCCGAGCTGACGCGCGGCGGCGGAGAGGTTGCCGGCGTCAGCAATGCGCACCAGCAGGCGGAGGTCGTCGAGGGCGATCATTGTCAAAGCAGATTTGGAGAATCATCAAAGCATAGCCAGATTATCTTGCTTTTGTTTGATGAAAAAATGGCCCCAGTCGATTGACGGTTTTTTTGTTTCTCTTCTCAAAGGAGCATTGGCATGACTTCGAAGACCTTGCAGGATCAGTCCGTGGTGGTGTTGGGCGGTACGGCCGGTATTGGCCAGGCGGTGGCGCACGCGGCGGCAGCCGAGGGGGCGCGCGTGACGGTGCTGGGGCGCTCGGCCAAAGCGACGGACGGCACGCACGGCATTGCTGTCGACGCGAACGACACGGCGTCGCTGGGCAGCGCGCTGGCGCAGGCAGCCCAGTTGTCGCCCAGTGGCAAGATCGATCACCTTGTCATCACCATCGGCTCGCGCACGAGCCCGCCGCCGTTTGCTTCGCTGCAGCGTGCCGATCTTGAGCAGGCCTTCGGCACCAAGTTGTTTGCCGCACTGATGGCGGTGCAGGCTGCGTTGCCGTATCTGGCGGAACGCGCATCGATTACGCTCACCTCGGGTCTGCTCTCGCGCAAGGCAACGGCAACCGGCTTGCTGCGTGGCTCGATCAATGCTGCAGTGGAAGCCGCCGCCAAGAACCTGGCGAAGGAACTCGCACCGCGCCGCGTCAACGTGATCAGCCCGGGCGTGGTGGATACGGAAGTGTGGGGCGCGCCAGCCGATCGGCAGGCCATGCTCGCACGCATCGGCAGCGGCTTGCCGGTCGGCCGTGTCGGCACGCCGGAAGACCTTGCCCAAGGCTATCTGCTGGCCTTGACCAACGGCTTCATGACCGGCGCCATCATCGACATTGAAGGAGGTGGTTTGCTATGACGACTGACAGTGATTGGACCTTCGACCACGTGAACTTTCACGTGGCAGGAGATGCGCCCATCCTGAAATTCTTCGCCGATGTGCTTGGCTGGAAACCGGGGCCGCGCCCGGCGTTTCCGTTTCCCGGCACGTGGCTGTACCAGAACGACGATGCGCTGGTCCACCTCGTGACGCAGGAGGGCGACACGCCGGAACTGGTGTTCTCGCACATCGCGTTCCGCACCGGGAAGGACGCGGCCGATGTGCTGGCCGCCGTGCGCGAGAGTGGCGTGCCGCACCAGGTCAGAAAACACCCCGCGCGGCCTGCCGCACAGATCTTCGTGCAGTTGCCGGGCGGGGTGGTGCTGGAGCTGGAAGCGCCAATGTCCGGTCCGCTGGAAGCGGCGCGCGAGTACGAGTAAAGCCGCGGCGTCAGGCGCCGGCCTGCTGCGCGTACTTCCAGCCCAGTTCGGCCATCGGGCGGGCGCGTTTGCCTGCCTCCAGCGCCTGTGCCGAAGACGCCGTGCCATCCACCACGCGCTTCATGATCCCCTGCAGGATGCCGGCAATGCGGAACATGTTGTAGGCGAGGTAGAAGTTCCAGTCGCCCGTGATGCGGCGGCCGGTGCGTTCTTCGTATTGGCGGATGTACTCGGCTTCGGTGGGAATGCCCAGTGCCGCGAAGTCCAGACCCGCCACGCCGCGGAACTGCCCCGGCTCGATGTGCCAGCTCATGCAGTGGTAGCTGAAATCGGCCAGCGGATGGCCGAGCGTTGACAGCTCCCAGTCGAGGATGGCCAGCACGCGCGGCTCGGTCGGGTGGAAGATCAGGTTGTCGAGCCGGTAGTCGCCGTGGACGATGCTGGTGATTTCCTCGGCTTCCTGCGGCACGTGCTTGGGCAGCCATTCGATCAGGTTGTCCATGGCCGGAATCGACTCGGTTTCCGACAGCTTGTACTGCTTGCTCCAGCGCTCGATCTGACGCGCGAAATAGTTGCCGGGTTTGCCGTAATCGGCCAGGCCGATGGCGGCGTAGTCGACGGTGTGCAGTGCTGAGATGACGCGGTTCATCTCGTCATAGATGGCGGTGCGCTCGGCGGGCTCCATGCCGGGCAGGGCCTGATCCCACAGCACGCGGCCCTGGACGAATTCCATGATGTAGAAGGCGCGGCCGATCACGGCTTCGTCTTCGCACAACGCGAACATCTTGGCGACGGGCACGTCGGTCTTGGCCAGTGCATCCATCACCCGGTACTCGCGTTCGATCGCGTGTGCGGACGGCAGCAGCTTCGCCTTCGGACCGGGCTTCGCGCGCATCACGTACGTGCGCGACGGCGTGATCAGCTTGAACGTCGGGTTCGACTGGCCGCCCTTGAATTGCTCAACGGTGAGCGGGCCGGCAAAGCCTTCAACGTGTTCGCGCATCCACGCCTCTAGCGCGCCGATGTCGAACTTCTGCTGATCCGCTACCGGGCGCGTGCCCTCGAACGCCGAGAAATCCTGCTGGTCCGTTTGTGCCATGGGTGTGTCTCCGAATCTTGTTGTGTATCGAGGAAAGTTCAGGTCGGTTGGCGATGGCGAAGGTATTGCTGCAGCAGCACTTCCATCGTCGTGAGTCGTGAGCCGACATGCGTTGGCGAAGGCGCCGAAAAATTGCTCATGCGCAGCACCCAGTCGGTCGGGGCCTCGCCAACATCGAGCACGTTGATGCAGCCGGCGGTTTGCGCGAGGCTGCCGAAGAACACGCGCTCGCCGCCGGTGATGGCGTGCGAGAGGATCGCGCGGTTGGTGCCGCCATGCAGCACCAGCAGTACGGTGTCCCAGTCGGTTTGCGCGCGCAACTGGGCGATTGGCGGAATCACCCGGTCAAGAAATTCGCCGATGCTCTCACCGTTGAGGAAGCGCCGGTCTTCCGACACCGTGCCTTCAAACGCGCCGATGAACGCTTGCGCGAGTTCATGCTCGGGAATCTCCGCCAGCTTGCCGCCGCGGATTTCCTGCAGCTCGGGCCAGTGTTCAAGCGCGATGCCGCGTTCCTGCATCGCGGGCATCTCGGCCAGCACACGCTGCGCGGTTTCCACCGTGCGCGGTAGGCCGCTGACGATCACGCGGTCGAAGACGATGTTTTCTGCGGCGAAGATTTTGCCTGCAGCGGTGGTTTGGCTGCGGCCGAGTTCGTTCAGCGGTACGGCTTCGGGCGACGGAACGGGGCGGCCGGTTTCGTCGAAGTACGTCACGGCGCCATGACGCATCAGATAGATGCGGCGACGCTGGGGTGTCGGGAAGGGAACCATGCGAGCCGGAAATTAGCGATATTGAGGTTTGCGCTTTTGCAGGAACGCCGAGATGCCTTCGTTGCCGTCGGCGTGGTGCAGCGCTTCGACAAAGCTGAGCTGCTCGGCCTTGAGGTGATCGTGCAGCGAGGCGTCTTCAGCGTGGGTGATCAGACCCTTGATCCGGCCTACCGCATGCGGTGATTGCGCTGCGAGTTTTTCCGCCAGCGCCAACGCCTGGTCCAGCGCCTCGCCGGGTTTGACCACTTCGTTGACGAGGCCGAAGTGCGCCAGCCGCTCCGCGCCAACGGGCTTGCCGAGCATGATGATTTCGCTCGCCAGCGGGCGCGGCAGGAAGCGCGCGATGTGCCAGGAGCCGCCGCCGTCCGGCGTGAGCGCCACGTTCACGTACGCCATCACGAACTTCGCATCCGACGCGGCAATCGCAAAGTCGCACGCCAGCACCAGCGAGAAACCTGCGCCGGCTGCCGGGCCTTCCACTGCGGCAATCACCGGCTTGGGAAACGTGCGGATCGTCTCGATCCAGTGGTTGAGCGCGTCGATGCCTTCTTCCTGAACGCTTCTCGGTTTGCTCCGGTTTTCCAGCAGGCGGTTCAGGTTGCCGCCCGCACAGAAGGCATTGCCTGCGCCCGTGAAGATGACGGCGCGGATCTCGTTGTCGGTGACGGCGCGGTCTAGCGCTTCCATCGACGCGGTGTACATCACGGGGTCCAGCGCGTTGCGCGCGTCAGGGTTGGACAGCGTCAGCACCAGCGTCGAACCGATGCGTTTGGAGAGCAATTGCGCGGTCATGGCGGCCTCGTCAGGGTAAGCGGCAATCAGGCATCAAGCGTGAGCAGCGACATGCCCAGACGGGCACGGCGCAGCAGCCACGGGCTCGGGCGATAACGCGGGTCGCCATAGAGCGTGTAGAGGTTTTGCAGGACTTCCAGAATGGCGTTCGCGCCTAGCGTATCGCCGAGTGCCAATGGCCCTTGCGGGTAACCGAGCCCCAGCGTGACGGCCAGATCGATGTCCGTGGGCGTGGCAATGCGCTGCTGAGCGATGTCGCACGCGATGTTGACGATGCAGGCCACGATGCGTTGCGCGACAAACCCACCGGAATCGCGGATCACCGTGACGGGTACGCCGTCGGACGCGAGCAAGCCGTGTGCGGCATCGCGGTAGGCCGCATCTGTGGCGGGTGTCGTCATCAGCGTGCGGCGCTTGGTGGCGGCAAACGGATAGAGCGTGTCGAGCGCGACTGTGCGGCGTGCGTCAAGGCCCTCGGCGGCCACGCAGGCCGTGGCATCAAGCCCGCGCGGCGTGACGATGATCAGTGCATCGGCGGACGGTTTGGAACCGGCTTCGGGCGTGATGCCCAGATCGAGCAACAGGCGCTGCGCCGCGGCGTGGCCGGCGTCATGCGCGCGGCTGATCCACACCGAAGATGGGCGCGCAGACGGTACTGGCGCCTCAGCGGGGATCTGCTTCTGTCCTTCCGGATAGCGGTAGAAACCTTCGCCCGTCTTGCGGCCCAGGATGCCGCCCGCAAAGCGCACCGCCGTGATCTGCGACGGACGATAGCGCGGCTCGTCGTAGAACTGGCGGTAGACCGATTCCATTACCGGATGCGAGACATCCAGCCCTGTGAGGTCCATCAACTCGAACGGCCCCATGCGGAAGCCCGCCTGCTCGCGCATGATGGCGTCGATGTCCGCATACGCCGCCACACTTTCCTGGGCCACGCGCAGGCCCTCGGTATTCATGCCGCGCCCGGCGTGGTTGACGATGAAGCCCGGCATGTCGATGCAGCGCACGGCGCTGTGCCCCATGCGCTTGGCGAGTGCGGCCAGGGCGTCACCGGTGGCGGGCGCGCTGCGCAGGCCGTCGATGACTTCGACCACCTTCATCAGCGGCACCGGGTTGAAGAAGTGGAAACCCGCGACGCGTTCGGGGTGCTTGCATGTCGCGGCAATCGCAGTGATCGACAGCGACGATGTATTCGACGCCAGGATCGCATCCGCGCGGACGATGTTTTCGAGCTGACGGAAGAGGTCGCGTTTGACGTCCAGCTTCTCGACGATGGCCTCGACCACGAGATCGCAGTCCGCCAGATCGGTGAGCGCGCCTGCAGGAACGAGCCGCGCGACGGTGGCGTCGGCTTCCTCCGCCGTCATCTTGCCCTTGGCGGCCAACTTGGCGAGCGTATCGGCTAGTGCAGTGCGCGCCGCTTCCACGGCTTGCGGGTTGGCGTCGAACAGCTTGACGCGCAAACCTGCCTGGGCCGCGATCTGCGCAATGCCGCGCCCCATGGCGCCCGTGCCCACAATCCCGATAGTCTGCATATGAAATCCGCTGCGATCGAAAGAAGTCTGGCTAAAATAGCACGAGCGTGCGATTTCTGGCATCCGCACCGACCATAACCAGCGGCCAAATTACCAAGGAGACGGGTTCATGCTGACGCTTTACGGCTTTTCTGCGAGCAACTACTACAACAAGGTCAAGCTCGCCCTGCTGGAAAAGGGCATCCCTTTTGAGGAATCACTGCGCTGGCCGGACCAGACCGACGGCGAAATCTCGCCGCTGCACAAGGTGCCGTATCTGAAAGATGGCGATCGCGGCATGTGCGAATCGCAGGTCATTGTCGACTATCTGGAAGCGGGCTATCCGGAACATCCGCTGATTCCGGCCGATCCGTTTCAGGCAGCCAAGGTGCGAGAGGTCGTGACTTTCCTGGAGCTGCACCTGGAATTGGTGGCGCGCCAGCTGTTTCCCGAAGCGTTCTTCGGCGGCAAGATCAGCGACAACCTGAAGGTCAAGGTGCGCGAACAACTGCAGAAGAACATTCCGGCGGCGGCCAAGCTGTTCAAGTTCTCGCCTTACGTCGCGGGCGACACGTTCACCATTGCGGACTGCGCGGCCATTGTGCACTTCCCGCTGGTCAGCCAGGCCACCAAGATCATCTACGGTGAAGACCTGCTGGCGCAGGTCGAGGGCGTCAAGCCCTACCTGGCCCAGATGGCGGAAAACCCGAACGTGCAGAAAGTTCGGGCAGACAGCAAGGCCAATCTGGAGCAGATGCTGGCGCACTACGCCAGCAAGCGCTGATCGGCCTCGGCCTTACGGTCTTACACCTTCGACAAGCGCTCCAGGGCAACCTGGAGCGTTTCGTCTTTCTTGGCGAAGCAGAAGCGCACCACGCCCGATTCGTGCGGCTGGGAGTAGAACGCCGATACGGGGATCGCCGCCACACCAATCTCGCTCGTCAGCCACTTGGCGAACTCGGCCTCGGGCAGATCGGAGATGGCGCTGTAATCCACGCACTGGAAGTACGTGCCCTGGCAGGGCAGCAGCTTGAAGCGCGTCTTCTCCAGCCCGGCGCGGAACAGGTCGCGCTTGTGCTGGTAGAACGCCGGCAACTCCAGATACGGACGCGGATCCGCCATGTAGCTCGCCAGGCCGTGCTGCATTGGCGTGTTGACGGTGAACACGTTGAACTGGTGCACCTTGCGGAATTCCGCCATGAGTGCGGCGGGGGCGGCCACGTAGCCGACCTTCCAGCCCGTCACGTGATACGTCTTGCCGAAGCTCGACACCACGAAGGCGCGCCGCGCCAGCTCGGGAATGCGTGCGACGGAGGCGTGCGGCACGCCGTCGTACACCATGTGCTCGTACACCTCATCGGAGAGCAGCAGCACGTTGGTCGGCGCCAGGATCTCGGCGAGCCTGCGCATGTCGTCCGCATGCCAGACCGTGCCGGTCGGGTTGTGCGGTGTGTTGAGCATGATCAGGCGCGTGCGCGGTGTGATGGCCGCCGCCAGCGTGTCGAACGGGATGCGGAAGTCCGGCGCATTCAGTGTGATTGGCACGACCTTGCCGCCCGCCAGTTCAATCGACGGAATGTAGCTGTCGTACGTCGGCTCGAAGACGATGACTTCATCGCCCGGATGCACGCAGCACAGCACGGTCGTCAGCAGCGCCTGCGTGGCGCCGGCGGTGACGGTGATCTCGCGGTCGGCATCGTAAGCGTGGCCGTACAGATTAGCGACCTTCGCGGCGATGGCCTGGCGCAGGGCGGGCACGCCCGTCATCGGCGGGTATTGGTTCAGGCCGGCGCGCATGGCGTCGGACACCGCATCGACGATGCGCGGGTCGCAATCGAAATCCGGAAAGCCCTGGCCCAGGTTGACGGCCTGCTTTTCCACGGCCAGCGCCGACATCACGGTGAAGATGGTGGTACCGACATTCGGCAGCCGCGACGGCGGCGGTGCGATGGGCGCGAGCGATTCAACGGTGGTCATGGCAATACGGCTTCAGGCTTGATTTTGGGTTTCAGCGAGGGGAGCGCTTTCCAACTGGACCGCTGCGACGAACTGCTTGGGCGGCAGCACCGCCACGTCGCAGTACTTGGCCATGCGGCGCTTGAGCTTGAGTACGGCGCGATCCTTGGAAACGAGATAGGCAACGTCGGCGGCATCGGCCAGCGCGAGGAATTTCTGGTCGTCGCGATCCTTGCAACGCGGGACGAACGCCTCGCCTTGCGTCCGGGCGGCTTCTTCAGGATCTGCAACGGACCGTGTCACGCGATCGACCCACGCCAGAGCGGCTTGCGCGTCGACGGCGTAATGCGCGAATTGCGGGTAGTCGAGCACGCGGCGCAGTTCTTCGCGACAGGCCGGGCTGATGATGGCGTCCAGCCGGCCGGCTTCCAGCGCGGCGCGGATCGGTCGCGCCACCGCATCGTCGAAGATCAGGATGTCGACCCAGATGTTGGAGTCCAGCACCACGCGCGGGGCCGGAGCCTGGGTGGAGTGGGCGAGGGCGGCAGCGTCTGCCATTCGATACAATTCCAAACTTGTGAACCGCGATTCTGACATGATCATCGTCCTCTCGCCGGCCAAGTCGCTCGACTACGACACACCGCCGCGCACCAAGACCCACACGCTGCCCGATTTCATCGCGCGCTCCGCAGAACTCATTGAAGTGCTTCGCAAGCTGTCGCCGGCCCAGATCGGCACGCTGATGCACATTTCCGACCCGCTGGCGGCGCTTAATGCCACGCGCTATGCGGATTGGTCGTCCGAATTCACGGCCGAGAACAGCAAGCAGGCCGCGCTGGCCTTCGACGGTGATGTCTACGGCGGGCTCGACGCCAATTCGCTGGCCGTCGACGATCTGCAGTTCGCGCAGAAGCATCTGCGGATTCTGTCGGGGCTGTACGGCGTGCTGCGCCCGCTCGACTGGATGCAGCCGTATCGGCTGGAAATGGGCACGCGCCTTGCCAATCCGCGCGGCAAGGACCTGTACGCCTTCTGGGGCGACGAGGTGACGCTGGCGCTGAACAAGCTCTTCAAGCAGGACGACGATCCCGTGCTCGTCAATCTCGCGTCGGAAGAGTATTTCAAGGTGGTGCGGCCCAAGGTGCTCAAGGCGCGCATCGTCACGCCGGTTTTTGAAGACTGGAAGAACGGCCAGTACAAGATCATTTCGTTCTACGCGAAGCGTGCCCGCGGTCTGATGGCGCGCTACGCGATCGAGCACCGCCTCACCGATCCGCGCAAGCTCAAGGCGTTCGATGTCGACGGCTATGCCTTTGCCGCTGCCGATTCCGACGACGAGCGCTGGGTCTTCCGCCGCAAGCTCACCTGATGACAGGATCCGACATGACCGCCAATCAACCGCACATCTCCAGCGCGTTCGACAGCGGCGCCATCGAAATCATCGATGCCGCCCGCGCCGATGCCATCCGCCTGCGCATTCGCCGCGATTCGCACGCAGACTTCATGCAGTGGTTCCACTTCCGGCTGCAAGGCGTGCAGGGCCAAGCCTGCAGGCTCGCGCTGGAAAACGCCGGTGAATGCACCTACGCCGCCGGCTGGAAAGACTACCGCGCCGTCGCCTCGTACGACCGCGAGCACTGGTTTCGGGTGCCTACACGCTATGACGGCAAGACCATGACCATCGAGGTGACGCCGGAGCATGACAGCATCTGGTTTGCATACTTCGAGCCGTACTCGGATGAGCGCCACCTCTCGCTCGTGGCCGCTGCGCAAACGAAGGCGGGCGTGCGCACGCAACGCCTGGGGCAAACGGTGCAGGGCCGCGATATGACCAGCATCACCGTCGGCGAACCGGGTCGCGGCAAGAAGAACGTGTGGATCATCGCGCGTCAGCATCCGGGCGAGACGATGGCTGAGTGGTTCGTTGAAGGCCTGCTCGCACGTCTGACGCGCCAAGGTGTCTGGAGCGGCGATCCCATCGGCCGTGTGCTTGCCGAGCGCGCCGTCTTCCATATCGTGCCGAACATGAACCCGGACGGTTCGGCGCTGGGCAACTTGCGCACCAATGCCGCAGGCGCCAACCTGAACCGCGAGTGGATGGAGCCTGACGCCCAGCGCAGTCCCGAAGTCCTGGCGGTGCGTCAGGCCATCGAGCAAACCGGTGTCGACCTGTTCTTCGACATCCACGGCGACGAGGCGCTGCCCTATGTGTTCGTGGCCGGCAGTGAAATGCTGCCCGGCTTTACCGATGCTCAGCGCGCTGATCAGGACCGCTTTGTCGCGGCCTTCCTGCGTGCATCACCGGATTTCCAGACGCGGTACGGCTACGAGGCTAGCAAGTACAACGAAGACGCGCTGAAGCTCGCCTCCAAGTACATCGGCCATACCTATGGGTGCTTGTCGTTGACGCTGGAAATGCCGTTCAAGGACAACGCCGACCTGCCGGACGCACGCGTGGGCTGGGATGGCGCCCGCAGTGCCGCGTTGGGCGCGGCCATGCTGCAGGCGATCCTGGAGTATCTCGGCTGAAGATAAACGCTGCGCCGCCTGGGTCGGCGGCGCATTGCGCTTAGTTGGAGGACGACTTCTTCGTCGTCTTCTTTGCCGTCGACTTGGCGGTAGATTTGCTTGCCGTGGTCGACTTGGTCTTGGCGGTGCCGCTGCCCTTGGCAGACTTGGCCGTCGCTCTTGTCGACGCCTTGCCCTTGGCCGTGCTCTTGCCGCGTACAGCCGCACTGGTCGTGCAGCGATGGCCGCGGCGGCAGTGCGTGCGTGCTGTCGACGACGAGGGCGCAGCGGCTGGGGCAGCGAACGGCTGGCCATTGGCGTCGAGCAACTCATACGCCAGCATCATCCCTTCGTCATACCCGCAGCGCACGCGCACGGGCTCCCACTGGTCATTGCCCGTGCCGCGCTTGTGCACGGCGGCATTGAAGCTGACCACGCTCGACACCTTGATCGCGCCTTGCTTGCTGGACGAGAAGCGGGAGTCCCATGGCTCGACCTTGGCTTGGTCGCTGGAAAGCGCGCCCGTCGGGAGGCGGAACTGGTCGAAATTGGTCGAGCGCGGAATGATCCAGCTCGCATGCGCAGCGCAGTCGGCCACGTCGGGGCGGGCACCTTCCGATTGAATCAGGCGGTCACGGGTTTGTGCGCGGTATTCGGACAAGCTCATCTTGTCCTTGGAGGGGAGATTGACCGTCGTTGTGCCGCTGCTATCGGTCGAGTCGAAGACGATGGGCGGCGTGGTCGGGACGGGCTGAGTGGCCGGCTTGGCTGGCGCGGCCGGGGTACTCGGCGTGGCTTTGGTGGCCTGGGCCGACGCATCGGTCGGTTCAGTCTGCAGGTTGGAGCAGGCGGCCAGCAAAGCGACGACGCCGAGACAGAGTAGTTTGGGTCGCAACATCACGAGTGTTACAGGGTGTCGGCGTGGAAATCGCCATGATAGAGGAAAGCCAAGGATGAAAGTTCCTGCTAGTTACCCCAATGCGTCCCCAACGCGGCACTTCCGACGAATTTGCTGTAACAGCGCGTTACGGCAAGGTGTTGGTTACCAAGTGATCATCATTGCTTGGTGAACAACCACGCGAGCGACCATTCGTCGGTGCGCGCTTCGTAGCGGATGCCCTTGCGCATGGCCCACGTGGCCAGTTGGTGATGCGACGGGATGATCGCGTAATCGGTCTGTGCAAAGCGCGCTGCAGTCTTGGCGGCCTGCTCGTGTGCCTGTTCGCTCGAGACCGTCGATAGCGACGTCTGCACCAGCTTGTCCAGCTCCGGGTTGCTATAGCGGCCCCAGTTCCACGAGCCGTAGCCCGTTTGGGCGTTGGGCGTGCCGAGAATGCTGCGCAGCGCCACATCGGCCGCCACCGAGCCCCAGCCGAGCATCATGAACGAGAACTCGCCCTGACGCGCACGCGAGAAATACGCCGCCACCGGCAGCGTTTCCACCTTCGTCTGAATGCCGATGCGCGTGAGCAGCTGTGCGGTGGTTTGCGCGACCTGCGCATCATTCAGATAGCGGTTGTTGGTGGCGTGCAGCGTGAGTCCGAAGCCGTCCGGATAGCCCGCCTCGGCAAGCAGTTTCTTCGCGCGAGCAGGGTCATATGGAATTGGCTTACCGCCCGGATGCCCAAAGATCTGCGGCGACACGATGCTCGATGCGACCACGCCCTGGCCCTCAAGCACGCGGCTGACGATGGCATCGCGGTTGATGGCCAGTGCGATGGCCTCACGCACGCGATGGTCCTTCAAGGGGTTTTTGGCCAGCGGCTTGCCGGCCTTGTCGGTCACGAACGGCGACATATCGCGGCTCTGGTCCATCTGCCAGAAAATCGTGCGCCACGACACCTGCTGTTCGAGGTGGAACTTCGGGTCCTGCTTGATGCGCGGCACGTCCGCGGCTGGCACGGCCTCGACGACATCCACATCGCCCGAGAGCAGCGCGGCAGTGCGCGCGGCATTATCGGTGATGATCTTGAACGTCACCTTGTCCCACTGCGGCACGCGGCCCCAGTAGTGCGGATTCTTCTTCAGAACGATTTCCTGCCCGCGCGTGAAGTGGTCGAACAGGAACGGCCCGGTGCCGATCATGGCGCGGCCCGCATCAAAGTCCGCCTGCGCCGCGTTGGCCACTTTCTTCGGGATGATGGGCAGGCTGTTCAGATCGTTCGGGATGCTCGCGTAATTGGGCGTCGACAACTTCAGTCGCACTGTGAGCGGATCGACGATCTGTACGTCGGTAATCGACTTCGTATAGCTCGTGAACGGGCCCGGGCTGTTGGTCAGGCGCGCGGGCCGCTCGATCGATGCCTTCACGTCTTCGCCGGTGAACGGCGTGCCGTCGCTCCACTTCACGTTGGGGCGGAGCTTGATCTCCCAGGTGTTGGCGTCGACGGGTTTCCAAGACGTGGCCAAGCCAGGCGTGTAGCGGCCGTTCTTGTCGAGAAAGACCAGCGACTCGAAAATGTGCAGCGCCATGGCGTTGTTGGGGCCGGCGTTGTTCCACTGCGGGTCCATCGACGTGACGTCGGCGGATAGGCCGATGCGCAGGTCGTCGGCGTGCGCGGCGAACGGCGCCGCGGCAGCCGCTGCCAGCGCACAGGCTGCGAGGTTGCGGATCAGGGCGCGGATGGGAACACACAAGAGGGCACGGGTTGTCATCGGGAGGCTCCTGGGGTTCGGCGGTGATGCCATGTGGCGGAAGACCGTCATTGTGCCGCAGCCCGGCGGGGCGCGTGCGACGCAAACCGACAATCAATATGAACGATCGCGGAGCAATAAAAAAGCCACCCGGAGGTGGCTTTGATCACGCGCGTTGCCCGTCAGTGGAACAGCGGCTGCTGGGTCGGCGCGTCTTCCGGCATTTCTGCGTGGACGATTTCGGCCGAGCGGTCTGCATAGAGCGGGGCGCCGCAGTCTTCGCAGTACTCCGGTTCGAAGAGCTGGCCGTGGCGGAAGATGTCTTCGATGCCGCAGGCGCGCAACTCGTCGCAGATCTGCTCCAGGGGGCTGCCGGGTTCGCCTTCCGCGGCGACATCCGTGGCGCCGCCGTCGCGGCCGTAGACTGGCCAGACGATGCCGTAGATGAGATCTTTTTCGCCGCGCACTGTGAAAGCCACGCGGTACTCCTCGATCTGCTCTTCACCGAATGCGCCGATGATGGCGCCGAACCGGTTGGCCGGCATATCGAGCGCGCCCTGCAGGTAATTGACGGCAGCGCGGACGGTCAGCGGGCGGATCTGCTTGTCGGACTCGCGGCAGGACAGGAAGAAGGCGTCCGGCAGCAGCAGATCGAACTCGCAGCCGGGCATCAGCGTTGAGATGGTCGGCGTGACCTGTTCGCGCCATTGCTCCAGGCAGGCGGAGCGCTCTGCGTGGTGCTCCTTGGCGTCCTCCTGCCAGCGGAACAGCGCCTGGCCGTGCTGCGCCACGACGATTGCCACCAGATAGCGCGGATCGGCCAGGATCGGTGCCGTCTCGGGCATATCGCGCAATTCGACCTTGGCAGGCTGGCCCGACAGCGCATAGGCTGCCAGCTTGTGCGTAAGCGCAAAGGTGTCGGAATGGGTGCGCGGCAGCTGGTCGATGCTGTACAGATACGGCGCGAGCGCCACGCGAGCGTTTGAAGCCATCACGTGGGCCTGCAGGTGCACCTGTAGCGTCTGCGCCATCTCGGGCTTGATCGTGCCCGACGGGATCATGTAGCGCGTGTGTGCCAGGATCGGCGCTGCGATCAGCAACGCGTCATATTCGACGCCGCCCGAGCTGAGGATGGCCGATTCGGCCAGTGTCTCGGCCTGTTCGGCCAGCACGTCGGAAGCTTCCTCGTTGTGTTTGAAAAGATGGTCTAGCGCGGCGTCGAGCGCGGTCTGGCTGCCGTTCTTGAGCAGCCGGGAAAGACGTTCGGACAGCCTTTGTTCCCAATAGACGTCTTCGATGCGGCTGCCCGACGCGTCGAGCGCCAGCGCATCGGCCACCAGCCGTTCTGCATCGGGGGAAAGACGTTGGGGAGCCTTGGAGCGGAATCCTGCCATGCTGTGCCGTACCGTTCGTTGGAAGAATGAAGGGGCATTATTTTACCCTTGTACGCTGCTGCGCGACGCCCATAGCGAAACCCATAGGGCGAAAACGTTAAGGCTTGGCTACGGGTATCGATGCTCCCGAGGCCACGCTGCTTGCGGCCGCAGGTACGGAAGCCGCTGTGGGTTCTGATGCGGCCGGCGTGCTGGCTGGTGCCACCTGAGCCTCGGCAACGGGCGCGGAGGCAGCCAGCGGTGGAGGCGGGGGCACGGGCGCAGCCGCTACAGCGGGCGCGGCGGAGGCTGGCGTCTGGGCGTCGGTCTGGGGTGCCTTGACCAGGATGTAGAACACGGCAGCCGCCACGACGATGAAGGCTAGTACTACTTGGGCCATGGGTGCGGGACTCCAGCAATGAAACGGTCAGGCAAGGGCGGATGGCAATTTCGCCGCCGAGGGGGGACGAGCACATCACGCGGCCGATTCGGCACACTGTATCAAAGCCTGCGTGCGGATTGGAGCATCGTCACCTTGTTTGATTCGGCAGGCAATAAAAAACCGGCTCCGAAGAGCCGGTTTCCGTTCTGCACCGGGGCAGCGCAATGCGTGAAGCTTAAGCCGCCAGCAGCTGACGCAGCACGAACGGCAGGATGCCGCCGTGCTTGTAGTAGTCGACTTCGATCGGGGTGTCGATGCGCAGCAGCACTTGCGCACGCGTGGTCTCGCCGTTGGCGCGATGGATGACCAGTGTGACGTCCTGTTGCGGCTTGATTTCGCCGTCCAGGCCTTCGATGTCGAAGGTCTCGTCGCCCACGATGCCCAGCGATTGTGCCGAGTCGCTGCCCTTGAACTGCAGCGGCAACACGCCCATGCCGACCAGGTTCGATCGGTGGATACGCTCGAAGCTGCGTGCGATCACGGCCTTCACGCCCAGGAGCTGCGTGCCCTTGGCGGCCCAGTCGCGCGAGCTGCCCGTGCCGTACTCTTCGCCACCAAACACGACCGTCGGCGTGCCTTCGGCGATGTACTTCATGGCAGCGTCGTAGATCGACATTTGTTCGCCGCTCGGCTGGAACAGCGTCTCGCCGCCTTCCACGCGCGAACCGTCGGCCTGGGCCGGGATCATCAGGTTCTTGATGCGCACGTTGGCGAACGTGCCGCGCATCATCACCTCATGGTTGCCGCGGCGGGAGCCGTAGCTGTTGAAGTCGGCCTTGAGCACGCCGTTGGCCAGCAGGTATTTACCGGCGGGCGACGTTTCCTTGATCGAACCGGCCGGGGAGATGTGGTCAGTCGTCACGGAATCCCCAAACACGCCGAGTGCGCGTGCGCCCTTGACCGATGCCGAGGCAGCAGCCGGCGTCATGCCAAAGCCTTCGAAGAACGGGGGCTCGGCGATGTACGTCGACTTCGGCCAGTCGTAGACCTGGCCCTTCGTGCCCTTGACGTTGGCCCACAGCTTGGACGGCTTCTTGACCTGCTCGTAGTTCGTGCGGAACGTGTCGGCGTTCATCGCGAACTTCATCAGCTTGGCGATCTCATCCGAGGTCGGCCAAATGTCACCCAGATACACGTCCTTGCCGTTCTTGCCCTTGCCGACCGGCTCGGTCATCAGGTCTCGCGTCACGTTGCCCGCGATGGCGTAAGCAACGACCAGCGGCGGCGAGGCCAGGAAGTTGGCACGGATGTTCGGGTGGATACGCGCTTCAAAGTTGCGGTTGCCCGACAGCACAGCGGCAGCAACGATGTCGTTCTTCACGATGGCTTCGTTCAGTTCCGGCGTCAGGTCGCCGGCGTTGCCGATACAGGTCGTGCAGCCGTATGCGGTCACGCCAAAGCCCAGCTTCTCAAGGTACGGCAGCAGGCCGGCGGCTTCCAGATACTTCGTCACCACGCGGCTTCCCGGGGCGAGCGACGTCTTGATGTGCGGAGCCACTTCCAAGCCGGCTTCGACGGCCTTCTTGGCCAGCAGGCCTGCCGCCAGCAGCACGCTCGGGTTGGACGTGTTCGTGCACGAGGTGATCGCAGCGATCAGCACGTCGCCGCTCTTCACGTCGACGCCGTTGGTGGTCGTGAAGGTCTTGTCGAGGTCTTCCGACTTCTTGTTGAACCCGTTTTCCGCGACCGGCTTCGAGAACAGCGACGAGAACGTCGACTTCACGTTGCCGATTTCGATACGGTCTTGCGGACGCTTCGGGCCGGCGAGCGACGGGGCCACCGTGCCCAGATCCAGCGTCAGCGTCTTGGTGTAGTCGATTTCGCCGGCCTTCGGTACGCCGAACAGCTTCTGCGCCTTGAAGTAGCCTTCGAACGCAGCGATTTCTTCCTTCGTGCGGCCCGTGCCCTTGAAATAATCGATGGTCTTGTCGTCCACCGGGAAGAAGCCCATCGTGGCGCCGTATTCCGGAGCCATGTTGCCGATGGTCGCGCGGTCCGGCAGCGACAGGCTGGCCGTGCCTTCGCCGAAGAACTCGACGAACTTGCCGACGACCTTCTCCTTGCGCAGCATTTCGGTAATCGTGAGCACAAGGTCCGTTGCCGTGCAGCCTTCGCGCAGGCGGCCCTTCAGCTCCACACCCACGACGTCCGGCGTCAGGAAATACACCGGCTGGCCCAGCATGCCGGCCTCGGCCTCGATGCCGCCCACGCCCCAGCCCACCACGCCAATACCGTTGATCATGGTGGTGTGGCTGTCGGTGCCGACCAGCGTATCCGGGTAGAACACGCCGTCTTTCTTATGGACGCCGCGTGCCAGGTATTCCAGGTTCACCTGGTGGACGATGCCGAAGCCCGGCTGCACCACGCCAAACGTGTCGAATGCCTGCATGCCCCACTTCATGAACTGGTAGCGCTCGTTGTTGCGCGAGAACTCCAGTTGCATGTTCAGGTCCAGGGCTTTCTTCTCGCGGAAGTGGTCGACCTGCACCGAGTGATCCACCACGAGGTCGACCGGCACCAGCGGCTCGATCTTCTTTGGGTTCTTGCCCATGCGCTCGGCCACGTTGCGCATGGCGGCCAGGTCGGCCAGCAGCGGCACGCCGGTAAAGTCCTGTAGCACCACGCGGGCAACCACGAACGGGATTTCGTCGACGCGCTCGGCGTTCGGCTTCCAGTTAGCCAGTTGCGCAACGTGCTCTTCGGTCACCTTCTTGCCGTCGCAGTTGCGCAGCACGGACTCCAGCACGATGCGGATCGACACCGGCAGGCGCTCGATCGCCACGCCCAGTTCCTTGCCCAGTTGCGGCAGGGAGTGGAACTTGCCGGTCTGGCCGCCGTTGATCTTAAATTCCTTGAGTGTTTTTTTCAGATTGTGGGGCATGGCATGACTCCAAGGCTTGAGGATTGCGCGGGGTGCCGGGGCGCCCCTTGCGGATACATCAAATCGACAAAATCAAATCAGGTACAAACCGACAAACGCGTTGACCGGCCTGGCTTCTGACCGGTCTGGTACTTCGCCACGACCCCGCTGAACGTCTTGCCGCCGTTGATGCGGGCGGTGATGCCATGGGCGATCGGACGCTTCTTGGCGTCGTGGTCATTCGTGGTGAAAGGCTTGTCGTCCACGCGGGCGTTTTTCATCCGCAGCACAGTGCTGCGAGCGCCGCGGGCGACGGTATCCTGGTGCCCCTCGATGGCCTGATAGGCGAAGAGGGCGGTACCGGGAGCCATCGTGCCAGTTGGCTCGACGGTCCCGGATACGGTGGGCCCAAGGCGCCCGGCGCATCCGGGCAAGGTCATATCGTCGACGATGACCTTGTCTGGATTCGTGCGTGTGTTCGCAACCGGCGCGGACATGGGCGGTTCCTCTGGGCCTCTTGCGCGATGGCGGATTACTGCTGGGCCGGTTGGGCCGTGCCCGGCGCCGGGGCCGGAGCTGGAGCCGGGCTGTCCGGCGTCATCAGCGGCAGGCCGGCCGGGGCGCGCAGGGCGCCGGCTTGCGTCGGGGCCGGTGCGCCGGCAGCCATCTCGGCGGTCTGGCACTCGTCGGCCAGGCGGTGGCCTTCGTTGCGATCGAACAGCATGGCCTTGGACGGGATCACCACCAGGTCCATGCCGGTCTTCTGGTCGAAGTAACGGTCGGCGCCGGTGCGGGTCATCTGGCGCGGCAGCTGGTAGTTCTTGCCCTTCCAGTACATCGTGATGATCTGGTCGCGGGCCATGTCGCCCTTGAGATACAGCTCGTTGCCAAGCTCACACTTCCATTCGACGCCTTCCGGCTTGACGGCGGCAACAGGCGCGGCCTTCTTGGCGGCGCGCTTCTTGGCCGGAGCCTTCTTGGCAGCCGGCTTGGCCGGGGCCTGGGCGGTTGCATATTGCGATGCAGCCAGCGAAAGAACGCCAGCACAGGCGCCCACGATGAATTTGTTCATAGGGTTTCCTTCGGTAAGACAGAGTGGGGGAGGCGGCTGCCAGGCCACGGAATGCCACGGCATTTCGCACACCGGCCGGTATTTTGACCGATTTGCCCGCCGTGCCCAACGTTCTGTTACATGCTTGCCCGGCATCTCCGCCAAACGGAGGTGTCGCGCTAGCATCAGCGTCGTTTTTCGGGGCGTTCCCGGGCAACTTACCCCCGCAGTTTTGCCTTCCGTTCTCCTTGTTTGCGTTGGTGTGGATCTTGGCCCGGCTCAACTGCGATTCTGTGCGAACAGCGCGTCCAGCTTGGCCTCGTAGTCGTGGTAACCGATGCTGTCGTACAGTTCCATGCGCGTCTGCATGGTGTCGACCACATTTTGTTGCGTGCCATCGCGACGAATAGCGGCGTAGACGTTCTCTGCGGCCTTGTTCATCGCGCGGAATGCCGACAGCGGGTACAGGATCATCGACACGCCTGCGGAGGCCAGCTCATCGCGCGTGAAAAGCGGCGTCTGGCCAAATTCGGTGATGTTGGCCAGCACCGGTACCTTCACCGCGTCGACAAACCTGCGGTACATCGACAGTTCCGTCATCGCCTCGGGAAAGATCGCGTCGGCGCCGGCTTCCACGCAGGCCACGGCGCGTTCAAGGGCGCGGTCGAATCCCTCGACGGCCAGCGCATCGGTGCGGGCCATGACGACAAAGCTGGCGTCGGTGCGCGCGTCGACGGCCGCCTTGATGCGATCGACCATCTCGTCCTTCGAGACGATCTCTTTGTTGGGTCGATGGCCACAGCGCTTGGCGCCGACCTGGTCTTCGATATGCATGGCTGCAGCGCCAAACTTGATGAGCGACTTGGTCGTGCGCGCCACGTTGAAGGCGGAAGCGCCGAAACCCGTGTCGACGTCCACCAGTAGCGGCACGTCACACACATCGGTGATGCGGCGGACGTCGGTCAGAACGTCGTCCAGGCCCGATATGCCGAGGTCAGGCAAGCCCAGCGAGCCCGCAGCCACACCGCCGCCCGACAGATAAATTGCGCGATAGCCGGCGCGCTTGGCCAGCAGCGCGTGGTTGGCGTTGATGGCGCCGACGATCTGCAACGGCGATTCTTCGACCAGCGCCTGGCGGAAGCGCGCACCTGCGCTGGTTTGGGTGTTTGCCGTCATGGCGAATCTCCTCTTTATGCTCGTCACGCAAAGAAGCGCGCTACGGCGTCGGCTGGCATTTCCACGCCGGTGGTGTGCGCGCGTTGCAGCACGGCCCACCAATAGCGATAGCTTGCGCGGTCATGCAGCCGGCCTTCATGCTGGATCGGGCCCCACGCGGCATCCTGCGCAGCCGCAAGAATGGCGCTCGCGTGTGTCACTTCTTCGTGCGATGGGCGGAAGGCGGAAACGATTGGCGCGATCTGATCCGGATGGATGCTCCACTTGCGCAGATAGCCGAACTCGTTGCGGGCACGGGCGGCATCGGCGCCGGCCCGCTCCGGGTGCTTGATGTCGGTGCTGACGTTGTGCGATGGCACCTTGCCGTGCGCGTGGCACGCGGCGGAAATATCGGTCAGCGCGCGGCGGATCAGCGGATGCTCGAACTGCTCGGGCGAGCCCATCGCCGCGCCCGGAATCGCACCGTTGTGCGCCGAAACAAAATCCATCAGGCCGAAGCTCAGGCATTCCACCTGCACCAACGAAGCGATATCGAACACCTGCGCCAGCGCGCCATGCGTTTCGATCAGCACGTGGATCGGCAGGTGTCGCGCAATGCCCGCAGCCTTGGCGGCCTGGTTGATGCGATCGGTCACGCGCGCCGCTTCCACCACGTCACGTACCTTGGGCACGGTCACGTAGGCGAGTCGGCGGCCGGCAAGGCCTACTAGGATGTCGACGTCCTGCGTCCACGCATCGTGGTTCGGATCGTGGATGCGCACGCCAACGCGGTTGAAGCGGTTGTCGTCACCGTTGATGAGTGCGGCGGCCATTTCGGCGTGCGCACGTTCCTGGCCGACGGCAGCGCCGTCTTCGCAGTCAAACGTGATATCGAAAACGGGGCCAAGGGCTTGTTGCAGGGCGAGCGACTTGCGCATCAGTTTTTCTGCGCCCGCGTAGTGGTCGCAGACCGGCAATTGGGCCGGCAGGGCATCGTCCTGGAACAAAACCTCGGTGGGGTGCACGGGTTGGTATCGGTTGGGCGGCGCGGGTAACGCCTGCGTTTTGTTCGAAATGCAGGTGTAAAAAAACCGGAGGGTTCGCTGCCGATCCGCTCCGGTTTCTTCTTTTAGATCATGCGGATCACAGCAGATGCTGCACGCCCGCACGCTCGCCTTCCAGCTCGTCGAGCGTGATCTTGATCTTGCCTTGGCTGTACTCGTCGATTTCCAGGCCTTCGACGATCTTGTACTTGCCATTCTCGGTGGTGACCGGGAAGCCGAACATCACGTCCTTCGGAATGCCGTACTCGCCGTTCGACGGGATGCCCATCGTGACAATCTTGCCGTTGGTGCCGAGTACCCAGTCGCGCACGTGGTCGATGGCGGCGTTGGCAGCCGAAGCAGCCGACGACAGGCCACGGGCTTCGATGATCGCGGCGCCGCGCTTGCCAACGGTCGGCAGGAACACGTCGTTGTTCCACACCGGGTCGTTGATCATGTCCTTGACGCTCTTGCCGTCGATCGTGGCGTAGCGGTAGTCGGCGTACATCGTCGGGCTGTGGTTGCCCCACACGAACAGCTTCTCAATGCTCGACACCGGCTTGCCGGTCTTGGCGGCGATCTGCGACAGGGCGCGGTTGTGGTCCAGGCGCAGCATGGCGGTGAAGTTCTCGCGCGGCAGATCCGGCGCCGACTTCATGGCGATGTAGGCGTTCGTGTTGGCCGGGTTGCCGACCACCAGCACCTTGACGTTGCGCGAAGCCACGGCGTTCAGTGCCTTGCCTTGTGCCGTGAAGATCTGGGCATTGGCCGACAGCAGATCCGCACGTTCCATGCCCGGGCCACGGGGGCGGGCGCCCACCAGCAGAGCCACATCGGCGTCCTTGAATGCGGTCATCGGGTCGGAATGCGCTTCCATGCCAGCCAGCAGCGGGAATGCGCAGTCTTCGATCTCCATCATCACGCCCTTGAGCGCCTTTTGGGCCTTCTCATCGGGGATTTCCAGCAGTTGCAGGATGACGGGTTGATCCTTGCCCAGCATTTCGCCGGCGGCGATGCGGAACAGCAGGGCGTAACCGATCTGTCCAGCAGCGCCGGTCACTGCGACGCGCATGGGTGCTTTTGCCATGAGAACTCTCCAAACGGTAGTGAAAGCGGATCGCACTGCGCGCGGCGCGCATCCCGGCAGGATGTCGGTGCAGCCTCGCAGGCGTTGCCGGCAACGGTCGGCGCCTCGTGGGCGGTCGGCTCGGGAACGGCAAGAGCCTCGCAGTTTACTGCGTCCGCATGACGATGTGGAAACACACTTGCGATTGACCTTTGAGCCATCGTGGCGTGTGTGTGGGCCGTCGCCCGGAACAGGCGCGAGTGTAGGTCGGTGCCCGTGGGAAAGTCAATGAATCTTCTGTCTTATATAAGACATAAGACATTCTATAAACGGGCTGGACGCCCTTGTCGCTTTTGTGGTGAAATCGGCAGTTATGTCGAGCACACCCAGCCCTCTATCCGCTGCGATGCCTCCTCCGGGCGGCGAAGGCGGCGCATCGCCCGCTTCTGCGGGAGGCGGGGGCGGCTCTCCCACCTTCAGCCCGCTGTATCAGCAGATCAAGACCCTGATCCTGCAAAGCTTGCAGGCCGGCGAATGGAAGCCGGGCGAGATGATCCCGAGTGAGATGGAATTGGCCGCCCGCTACAAGGTCAGCCAAGGGACCGTGCGCAAGGCGATCGACGAGCTGGCGGCCGAAAACTTGGTCGCCCGGCGCCAGGGCAAAGGCACCTTCGTTACCACGCACTACGAAGAAGGGGTGCAATTCCGTTTCTTGCGTCTGATGCCGGAGCAGGGTGAGCAGCACTATCCGAGCAGTCGCGTGCTGGAGTGCAAGCGTATGCGCGCCCCGGCCGAGATCGCACGCCTGCTCGAACTCAAGGCTGGCGACAGCGTCGTGCAGATCCGCCGCATCCTGTTTTTTTCGGGCGAACCGACCGTGCTGGAAGAAATCTGGCTGCCGGGGGCGAGTTTCAAAGGGCTGACGGCTGAAAAGCTGACCGAGTGGAAGGGCCCGATGTACGCGTTTTTCGAGGCGGAATTCGGTGTCCGCATGTTGCGTGCTACCGAGCGCCTCCGTGCGGTAGCGGCTGACGCGACCACGGCTGAGCTGCTATCAGTTGCAGTTGAATCGCCGCTGCTCTCGGTGGAGCGTGTGTCGCACACGTTCGGCGACAAACCGGTGGAGATACGTCGTGGCCTGTACGTCACGACGCGGCACTACTACCAGAACGAATTGAATTGACGACGCGTTGCCGGGCCCGATTCGTGCGGGCCGTTGCCACTTCGGTGGCATCGCGGTTTGTGCGTCGCGCAACGGCGTATTGCGCGTCATGAAGGCAATGTAGAGAGGACAATCGGCCCCCGTATCACGCCACTGGCAGGCGAGGGCAGGAAGCACAAAAGTGGAGCGCGTCGCATGGAATTAATGGTGCGCTGCGCAACAAAAGCGCGCTAGAATCTCGCGGATTTGTGCAAAGCTGTTTTGTTTGTTGATTAGCCAATTGGGGTCTGACCATGGCAGAAGCCATCAAGAAAGCCAGGCCGGTATACAGGAACATCGGTTTGGGCGATATCGCCCGTTACCGCTTGCCCTGGGCCGGTAAGGTGTCCATCTTGCACCGTGCCAGCGGTGCGCTGATGTTCCTTCTTCTTCCGTTCGTGCTGTACTTGTTCGAGCAAAGTCTCACGTCGGAAATCAGTTTCGCCAAGTTCTCGGCGCTTCTGTCCAACGGCTTTGCCAAGGTTGTTGTCCTTGCCCTCATCTGGGCATACCTGCACCACTTCTGCGCAGGTGTCCGTTACCTGATCCTCGATCTGCATATCGGCATCGACAAGGCTTCGGCCTCCAAGTCGGCTGTGAGCGTGCTGATCGTCAGCCTGCTGCTGACCGTCGTGTTCGGCGCCAAGCTGTTCGGCCTGTTCTGAGGAGCCCCTGATGGCAAATAACAATATCGGTCCCAAGCGCCTCGTTGTCGGCGCGCACTACGGCCTGAAGGACTTCCTCGCGCAGCGCGTCACCGCCGTGATCATGGCGGTCTATACCGTCGTGCTGCTGGCTGCGTTCCTGCTCTCCAAAGACACGTCTTACCAAAGCTGGGCGGGGCTGTTCTCCAACCAGTGGATGAAGATGCTGACGTTCCTGGCGTTCGTGTCGCTCACGTATCACGCCTGGATCGGTGTCCGTGACATCTGGATGGACTACGTGAAGCCCGTGGCAGTGCGTTTGACGCTGCAAGTGTTGACGATTCTGTGGCTCGTCGGTTGTGCGGGCTACGCAGCTCAGATTCTCTGGAGGGTTTAAGACATGGTCGCAGTCAAGACTGGGCTGCCGCGCCGCAAATTCGACGTCGTGATCGTCGGTGCGGGCGGTTCGGGCATGCGCGCATCGCTGCAGCTGGCAGAGGCCGGCCTCTCCGTGGCCGTGCTGTCCAAGGTTTTCCCCACCCGCTCGCACACCGTTGCGGCGCAGGGTGGTATCGGCGCTTCGCTGGGTAACATGAGCGAAGACAACTGGCACTATCACTTCTACGACACCGTCAAGGGCTCCGACTGGCTCGGCGACCAGGACGCGATCGAGTTCATGTGCCGCCAGGCGCCGAACGTGGTCTATGAGCTGGAACACTTCGGCATGCCGTTCGACCGCAACGCCGACGGCACCATCTATCAGCGTCCGTTCGGCGGTCACACGTCGAATTACGGTGAGAAGCCCGTGCAGCGTGCCTGCGCCGCGGCTGACCGTACTGGCCACGCGCTGCTGCACACGCTGTACCAGCGTAACGTCAAGGCCAAGACCCACTTCTTCGTCGAATGGATGGCGCTGGATCTGATCCGCGACCAGGACGGCGACGTGCTGGGCGTGACCGCGCTGGAAATGGAAACCGGCGAGGTCTACATCCTCGAAGCGAAGACGACGCTGTTCGCCACGGGCGGTGCAGGCCGGATCTACGCAGCCTCGACCAACGCCTTCATCAACACCGGTGACGGCCTGGGCATGGCAGCGCGCGCAGGCGTCCCGCTGGAAGACATGGAGTTCTGGCAGTTCCACCCGACCGGCGTGGCCGGCGCGGGCGTGCTGATCACGGAAGGCGTGCGTGGCGAGGGCGGCATCCTGCGTAACAAGGATGGCGAGCGCTTCATGGAGCGCTATGCCCCGACGCTGAAGGATCTGGCGCCGCGTGACTTCGTGTCGCGCTCGATGGATCAGGAGATCAAGGAAGGCCGCGGCTGCGGCCCGAACGGCGACTACGTGCTGCTCGACCTGACCCACGTCGGTGCCGAGACCATCATGAAGCGCCTGCCGTCGATCCGCGAGATCGGCCTGAAGTTCGCCAACGTCGACGCCATCAAGGAACCGATCCCGGTGGTGCCGACCATCCACTACCAGATGGGTGGCATTCCGACGAACTATCACGGCCAGGTCGTGGTGCCGAAGAACGGCAACCCGAACGAGGTCATCAACGGCTTCTACGCGATTGGCGAATGCTCGTGCGTGTCGGTGCACGGCGCCAACCGCCTGGGCACGAACTCGCTGCTCGACCTGGTGGTGTTCGGCCGGTCGGCGGGCAACCACATCATTGCGCAGAACCTGAAGAACCGTGAGCACAAGCCGTTGCCGGCCGATGCAGCGGACCGCGCACTGTCGCGCCTGGCCAAGCTCGATTCGTCCAGCTCGGGCGAGTACGCGCAGGACGTCGCCAACGACATCCGCCGCAACATGCAGTCGCACGCCGGCGTGTTCCGCACGCAAAAGCTGATGGATGAAGGCGTCGAGCGCATCCTGGAAGTGGCCGAGCGCGCTGGCAGCATCCACCTGAAGGACAAGTCCAAGGTGTTCAACACCGCGCGCGTCGAAGCGCTGGAAGTGGCCAACCTGGTGGAAGTGGCAAAGGCGACGATGGTGTCGGCCGCCGCCCGCAAGGAATCGCGCGGTGCCCACGCACACAGCGACTTCCCGAACCGCGACGACGAAAACTGGATGAAGCACTCGCTGTGGTACAGCGAAGGCAACCGCCTCGACTACAAGCCCGTGCAGTTGAAGCCGCTGTCGGTGGAATCGGTGCCGCCCAAGGCGCGTACGTTCTAACGGATAAGAAGGGCCCACAAAAATGAAGCGTATTTTTGAAGTCTATCGCTACGATCCGGACAAGGACGCAGCGCCCCGCATGCAGACCTACGAGGTTGAGCTCGACGGTCACGAGCGCATGCTGCTCGACGCGCTGGTCAAGCTGAAGAAGCTCGACGAGTCGATCGCGTTCCGTCGCTCGTGCCGTGAAGGCGTGTGCGGCTCCGACGCCATGAACATCAACGGCAAGAATGGTCTGGCCTGCCTGACCAACATGCGCGAGCTGCCCGAGAAGATCGTGCTGCGCCCGCTGCCGGGGCTGCCCGTGGTGCGCGACCTGATCGTCGACATGACGCAGTTCTTCAACCAGTACCACTCGATCAAGCCGTACCTGATCAACGACGAGCCGCCGCCCGAGAAGGAGCGCCTGCAATCGCCGGAAGAGCGCGAAGAGCTCGACGGCCTGTACGAGTGCATTCTGTGCGCGAGCTGCTCGACGTCGTGCCCGTCGTTCTGGTGGAATCCGGACAAGTTCGTCGGCCCGGCCGGTCTGCTGCAGGCGTATCGTTTCATCGCCGACAGCCGCGACCAGGCTACCAGCGAGCGTCTGGACAATCTGGAAGATCCGTATCGCCTGTTCCGCTGCCACACCATCATGAACTGCGTCGATGTGTGCCCGAAGGGTCTCAACCCGACCAAGGCCATCGGCAAGATCAAGGAATTGATGGTGCGGCGCGCGGTGTAAGCCGCGAGTCAGCGCACTTTGGCATTGTGTGTCGCCGGAGCGGTTTCTCCGGCGACACATTTTCAGGAAGTATGGTTGCTGTGAACACTCCAACGTTCTCCCATCAGTCCGATCCGCACAAGCGTGCCCGTTTGCGCTGGCGTGCCCGACGCGGCCTGCTTGAGAACGACATCATCGTCGAGCGCTTTTTCAACCGCTACGAGACGGAGCTGTCGGATGACGACGTTGCCGCACTCTCGCAGTTGTTCGAGCTACCCGACAACGACCTGATGGATCTCCTGCTTGCGCGCAAGGAGCCGGAGGGCGAACTCGACGTGCCTCATATCCAGCACGTCCTGACCTTGCTGCGCTCGGTCTGAACCGGCGCGCGAGAGGTTGCCGCAAGACGAATCGTTCCAGCCGCCCCCGGCCGGCGCCCCTCGATCCGTCTGGCGGGAGTCTCCCGACTTCATTTTTATAAACAGCAGAGAAGGAAACCGACATGACGCCGTCCGAAGTGAAAGCCACCCTATCGTTTTCCGATGGCTCGCCCAGCGTCGAGCTGCCGATCTATAAGGGCACGGTTGGCCCGGACGTGATCGACATTCGCAAGCTGTACGGTCAGACGGGCAAGTTCACGTACGACCCCGGCTTCATGTCGACCGCGTCGTGCAATTCCAAGATCACCTACATCGATGGTGACAAAGGTGAGCTGCTGTATCGCGGCTACGCCATCGACGATCTGGCCAGCAAGTGCGATTTCATGGAAATTTGCTACCTGCTGTTGAAGGGCGAGCTGCCCAACGCCAAGCAGAAGGAAGAGTTCAACCATGTGGTGACGAATCACACCATGGTGCACGAACAGATGCAGTTCTTCCTGCGCGGTTTCCGTCGTGACGCTCATCCGATGGCCGTGCTGACGGGCCTGGTTGGCGCCATGAGCGCGTTCTATCCGGACGCTGCCAACATCAACGACCCGCGCGAGCGCGAAATCTCGCAGATTCGCCTGATCGCCAAGCTGCCGACGCTGGTGGCCATGGCATACAAGTACAACATCGGCCAGCCGCTCATCTATCCGCAGAACAACCTGTCGTACACCGGCAACTTCATGCGCATGATGTTTGCCACACCGTGCGAAGACTACAAGGTGAATCCGGTGCTGGAAAAGGCACTGGACCGCATCTTCATCCTGCACGCGGATCACGAACAGAATGCGTCGACGTCGACGGTGCGTCTGGCGGGTTCGTCGGGTACCAACCCGATCGCTGCCATTGCCGCCGGTATCGCTTGCCTGTGGGGCCCGGCGCACGGCGGCGCGAACGAAGCTGCGCTGAACATGCTGGAAGAAATCGGTACCGTCGACAAGGTGCCCGAGTTCATCAAGCAGGTGAAGGACAAGAACAGCGGCGTGCGCCTGATGGGCTTTGGCCACCGCGTGTACAAGAACTACGATCCGCGCGCGAAGCTGATGCGCGAAACCTGCCACGAAGTGCTCGAAGAGCTGGGCCTGCACAATGACCCGCTGTTCAAGCTGGCCATGGAGCTGGAAAAGATCGCCCTGGAAGACGAGTACTTCGTCAGCCGCAAGCTGTACCCGAACGTCGACTTCTACTCGGGCATCGTTCAGCGCGCGCTGGGCATCCCCACCTCGATGTTCACTTGCATTTTCGCGCTGGCTCGATCGGTGGGCTGGATTTCGCAATGGGAAGAGATGATCACCGATCCGGAATACAAGATCGGCCGCCCGCGCCAACTGTTCAACGGCGCCGCCACCCGCGAAGTGCCGTCGATCGACAAGCGCTAAGCCAAGTTGTTCGCCTTGCAGAAACCCCGCCCGGGAAACCGGCGGGGTTTTTTGTTGCGCGCCGCTTGAGGTGCCCGGAAAGGGCCTTCGCGAAATGGCGAAACCCCCTTTCGTCAGTCACGTCCGGTGCCCAATGCACCGGGTGGCATAATCGATCACTCCCCACGAAACTGCTCGCGCAGCGGCCCAGAATTTCAAAATGGGTGCGTTGTGCACGGATCGCATCATGGCCAAGACGCTCTACGACAAACTTTGGGACGATCACGTCGTTCATACCGAAGAAGACGGCACGACTGTCCTCTACATCGATCGTCAACTGCTGCACGAAGTGACGAGCCCGCAGGCCTTCGAGGGCCTGAAGTTGGCCGAGCGCCCGGTGTGGCGCATCAGCGCCAACCTGGCTGTGTCGGACCACAACGTGCCGACCACCGACCGCTCGCACGGCATTGCCGATCCGGTTTCCAAGCTCCAGGTCGATACGCTTGACGCCAACTGCGACAGCTATGGCATCACACAATTCAAGATGAACGACAAGCGTCAGGGCATCGTGCACGTGATCGGGCCGGAGCAGGGCGCGACGCTGCCGGGCATGACAGTGGTCTGCGGTGATTCGCACACCAGCACGCACGGCGCATTCGGCGCGCTCGCGCACGGCATCGGCACGTCGGAAGTCGAGCATGTGCTGGCCACGCAAACGCTGCTCGCCAAGAAGAGCAAGAACATGCTCGTGAAGGTGGAAGGCACGCTGCCGCGTGGCTGCACGGCCAAGGACATCGTGCTCGCCATCATCGGCAAGATCGGCACCGCAGGCGGTACGGGCTACGCCATGGAGTTCGGCGGTTCGGCGATTCGCGCGCTGTCGATGGAAGGCCGCATGACGGTGTGCAACATGGCAATCGAAGGCGGCGCTCGCGCTGGTATGGTCGCCGTGGATGATGTCACGCTGGAATACATCAAGGGTCGTCCGTTCGCGCCACAGGGCGTGGAATGGGATCAGGCCGTGACGTACTGGCGCACGCTGCATTCCGATGAAGGTGCGCATTTCGATCACGTGGTCGAGTTGCGTGCTGAAGAGATCCGTCCGCAGGTGAGCTGGGGCACGTCACCGGAAATGGTGGTCAGCATTGAAGACCGCGTGCCGGATCCCGACAAGGAGAAAGACCCGAACAAGCGCAACGCCATGGAGCGCGCGCTCGAATATATGGGTCTGCAGCCGAACGTCGCCATCAGCGACATCAACATCGACAAGGTGTTCATCGGCTCCTGCACCAACAGCCGCATCGAAGACATGCGCGCTGCCGCGTGGGTCGTGCAGAAGCTCGGCAAGCGCATTGCCTCGAACGTGAAGCTGGCGATGGTCGTGCCGGGCTCGGGCCTCGTGAAGGAGCAGGCCGAGCGCGAAGGGCTCGACAAGATCTTCAAGGCGGCTGGCTTTGAATGGCGCGAGCCGGGCTGCTCGATGTGTCTCGCAATGAACGCCGACCGCCTCGACCCGGGCGAGCGCTGCGCATCCACGTCCAACCGCAACTTCGAAGGCCGTCAGGGCGCGGGTGGCCGCACCCATCTGGTAAGCCCGGCGATGGCTGCAGCGGCCGCGCTGGAAGGCCACTTCGTTGACGTGCGCAAGCTCGCTTGAGCGGCAGGATAGAGAGAGCAATCATGGAACAATTCACCATCCACACCGGCCTCGTTGCCCCGCTTGACCGCGAGAACGTCGACACCGACGCCATCATCCCGAAGCAATTCCTCAAGTCGATCAAGCGCACGGGTTTCGGCCCGAACCTGTTCGACGAGTGGCGCTACAAGGACGTCGGCGAGCCTGGTCAGGACAACAGCAAGCGTCCGCTGAACCCGGACTTCGTGCTGAACCAGCCGCGTTACAAGGGCGCCTCCGTGTTGCTGGCGCGCAAGAACTTCGGTTGCGGCAGCTCGCGTGAACACGCGCCGTGGGCGCTGCAGCAGTACGGCTTTCGCGCCATCATCGCGCCGAGCTTTGCCGACATTTTCTTCAACAACTGCTTCAAGAACGGCCTGCTGCCGATCGTGCTGACGGAGTCGCAAGTCGACCATCTGTTCAACGAAACGCAAGCCTTTACGGGCTACCAGCTGACCGTCGATCTGGACAAGCAGGTCGTCGTCACGCCGGGCGGTACGGCGTATCCGTTCGACATCACGGCGTTCCGCAAATACTGCCTGCTGAACGGCTTCGACGACATCGGTCTGACCCTGCGCTACGCCGACCAGATCAAGGCTTACGAAGCGCAGCGCCTGGCCAAGATGCCGTGGCTCGCGCACAAGCTCGTCGGCTGAGCTGACGCTAGAACAACAAGGACAACCAAACACATGACCAAGATTGCAGTGTTGCCGGGTGACGGCATTGGCAAGGAAATCGTCGCCGAGGCCGTGAAGGTGCTCAAGGTACTGGGCGAGCCGTTCGAGATGGAATTCGCCCCCGTGGGCGGCGCAGGCTACGAAGCCAAGGGCCATCCGCTGCCCGAAGACACGCTCAAGCTTGCCAAGGAGGCTGATGCCATCCTGTTCGGTGCCGTGGGCGACTGGAAGTACGACACGCTGGCGCGCGAACTGCGCCCCGAGCAGGCTATCCTCGGCTTGCGCAAGCATTTGCAGCTGTTCGCCAATTTCCGTCCTGCGATCTGCTATCCGGAGCTGGCCGGTGCATCGAGCCTGAAGCCCGAGATCGTCTCCGGCCTCGACATCCTGATCGTGCGCGAACTGACCGGCGACATCTACTTCGGCCAGCCGCGCGGCGTGCGTTCGGCCCCGGACGGCGCGTTCGCCGGTGCACGCGAAGGATTCGACACCATGCGCTACGCCGAGCCAGAAATCCGCCGCATCGCGCACGTCGCCTTCCAGGCTGCCGCCAAGCGCGGCAAGAAACTGTGCAGCGTCGACAAGGCCAACGTGCTCGAGACGTTCCAGTTCTGGAAGGACATCGTCACCGATGTGCACAAGGAGTATCCGGAAGTCGAGCTGTCGCACATGTATGTCGACAACGCGGCCATGCAGCTCGTCAAGGCGCCGAAGAACTTCGACGTGATCGTCACCGGCAACATGTTCGGCGACATCCTCTCGGATGAGGCAGCCATGCTGACCGGCTCGATCGGCATGCTGCCGTCGGCGTCGCTCGACGCGAACAACAAAGGCTTGTATGAGCCGTCGCACGGTTCTGCGCCGGACATCGCGGGCAAGGGCGTTGCCAACCCGCTGGCGACGATCCTGTCGGCGGCGATGATGCTGCGCTATTCGCTGAACAAGGCCGAGCAGGCTGATCGCATCGAAACGGCTGTCAAGAAGGTGCTGGCACAGGGCTACCGGACCGGCGACATCCTGACGCCGGGCTGCAAGCAAGTCGGCACTGTGGAGATGGGCGACGCGGTGGTCGCTGCCTTGTAAATCAAAACGTGCGTTGCGGTGCCGTCACATGCGGCGCCGCAATCGTCATTTTTTCGGCGGACACATGTTGCAGTGCATTGTGCGACCGCCAAATCGTGTATATTTTTGCAGATGATCTCGATCGCGCTCCCCGTCCTCGTACTGGGCATTCTGGGCACCCTGGCTATCGTCGCCAAGGGCACCGCCGCGCGCGCTCGCATGACGCCTGTCGAGATTCGCACGACCACGAAAATCATTACCAAAAAAACGATCTCGTAGATCGTCCGTCGTGTCCGTTCGCCTTCCCCGCGCGGTCACGCCGGGCGACCGAGGCGGGGAAAATCACTAGAGGTTCACAATCATGAAGGTAGGTCTCGTCGGTTGGCGCGGCATGGTTGGCAGCGTGCTGATGCAGCGCATGCAGGAAGAAAAGGATTTCGACCTGATCGACACGGTGTTTTTTAGCACCAGCAACGCCGGCGGTAAGGCGCCCGCATTCGCCAAGACGGATGCGCCCCTGGCTGACGCCAACGACATCGAAGCGCTCAAGGCATGCGACACGATCATCACGTGCCAGGGTGGCGACTACACCACCGAAGTCTTCCCGAAGCTGCGCGCTGCCGGCTGGAACGGCTACTGGATCGACGCCGCTTCGACGCTCCGCATGGAAGATGACGCCGTGATCGTGCTGGACCCGGTCAACCTGTCGCTCATCAAGAATGCGGTGGCGGCCGGCACCAAGAATTTCATCGGCGGCAACTGTACCAACTCGATTCTGCTGATGGGCGTGGGCGGCCTGTTCCGCGAAGGCCTGGTCGAATGGGTCAGCTCGATGACCTATCAGGCAGCTTCGGGCGGTGGCGCAAACCACATGCGCGAACTGCTCAAGGGCATGGGCGTGATCCATAGCGCCGTGGCCGATGAACTGGCCAATCCGGCGTCCGCCATCCTGGACATCGATCGCAAGGTTGCCAAGACCATCCGCGAGGACGTGCCGACCGAATTCTTCCCGGCCCCGCTGGCGGGCGGTTTGATCCCCTGGATCGACAAGCAGCTCGACAACGGTCAGTCGAAGGAAGAGTGGAAGGGCCAGGCCGAGGTCAACAAGATCCTGGGCACGGCGCAGACGATTCCGGTCGACGGCCTGTGTGTGCGGATTGGCGCAATGCGCTGCCACAGCCTGGGCCTGACGCTCAAGCTTAAGCGCGACCTGCCGCTCGAAGAAATCGAGCAGATCATCCGCTCGGGCAACCCCTGGGTGAAGTGGGTGCCGAACGACCGCAGCATCACCGAGAAGGAGCTGACGCCGGCATCCATCACTGGTGGTCTGGAAATCGGTGTGGGCCGTGTGCGCAAGCTGAACATGGGGCCCGAGTATGTGAGCGCCTTCGTGATTGGCGACCAACTTCTGTGGGGTGCTGCCGAGCCGCTGCGCCGCACGCTGCGTATCCTGCTGGACAAGTGATTCGAGCTTTGCTTTCCTTGTCAGGCTGGCCGTCGGCAGCTGTCGTTGCGGCCTGACAACAGAAAGTACGCTTTTTCTACCAACGCCGCGCGGCCTGCGCGGCGTTGTGCCATCTGGATGCCCACGGTCTGTAACGTTGGTACACAATAGCGGCCGGAACGCTGTCCGCCCATTCGTGGGGTGGACGGGGCACGGGGAAGGGTTAGCGCCACATGAAGCACGCGCATTCCGGGGGGTACGTCGGGTGCTTCAGAATCTCGCCAATTGTGTCGTTTTCATAAAGATTGACGGCGGTTCTTATCCAGCACTTCACTTTTTGGGTGAACTTGCTGCGCTAACTCGTTGATGTTAAGTTCGTTTGCACATTAAAAGATAACGGAGTCGAAGGTGAGGGTGAGCCAATACCGCCGGAGAGAATCGTCCCATCGCAGTCCTCGCTGGTCGGCCGTCGCGTTTGCTGCGGCGAGCCTGCTGCTGATTCAGCCCGCAGCGCAAGCGGCCGGTTTCGGCGCGCTGCACGTGCGTTCCAGCCTCGGCCAGCCGCTGCAGGCCGAAATCGATCTGACCGGCGTGACGCCCGAAGAGGCGCAAAACCTGGTCGCCAAATTGGCTGCGCCGGATGCCTATTCGCGCGCCGGGCTGACCTACAACCCGATCGTCTCCTCGCTGCGTGCCTCGCTGGAGCGCCAGTCGAATGGCAACTACGTGGTGCGTCTGCGCTCGACCCAGCCCGTCGCTGAGCCGTTCGTTGATGTCCTGGTTGACCTGAACTGGGCAAGCGGCCACGTTTCGCGCGCTTATACGTTCCTGCTTGACCCGGTGGGTTCCAGCAATACCGCACAGAATTTTGCGCCGACACCGGTGGTGCAGGCCACCACGCCCGGCACCGTTGAGTCGGCGCCGGCTGCTTCGACCGCCCAACCGCAAGCTGCGGCGCCGGCTGCCGCAGCGCCCGCACCGGCACGCCAGCCCCGTGCTGCTCGCCAAGCCGCGCGTGCCCAGCAAGCTGCTCCTGCTGCTGCCACCCCGGACGCTACGCCCGGTGGCTCGTACACCGTGCAGCGCGGCGATAGCCTGTACGACGTGGCATCGACCGCCGCGCAAGGCCAAGACGCCGTGTCGCTCGACCAGATGCTGCTGGCCCTGTATCGGAACAATCCCAACGCTTTCATTGGCGGCAATATCAACCGGCTGCGTACCGGCTCGGTGCTGAAAGTGCCGTCGCAGGCCGAAGCGCAGAAAACGCCTGCGCGCGAGGCGCGCCGCGAAGTCATTGCGCAAACGTCCGGCTTCGCAGGCTACCGGAACCGCCTCGCAACGGCGGCTGAAGCCAACGCGGCCACGGATACCGACTCCGCCCGCCAGCAGAGCGGCAGCGTGTCGGCCCGTGTGCAGGATCAAGCCACGCCTGCTGCCAGCGGCCGTGATGAATTGCGTCTGTCCAAGGCCGACCGCACCGGTAAGGCCGGGGCGGCTGCGGCCCGCGATGAGGAACTCGTCGCCAAGGAACGGGCGCTCAAGGAAATGGAATCACGCGTTGCACAGTTGGAGAAGAATCTCTCTGACATGCAGCGCCTGGTTGAATTGAAGAACGCTGAACTGGCCAAGGCTGCCAGCGCTGCCAAGCCGGCCGCTGGTGCTGCACCGTCGACGGCTGCTCCGGCAGTGGCGGCAGCCAATGCGCCGGCTCCCGCGCCGGTGGCAGCCGCATCGTCAGCGCCGGCTCCTGCTGCCGCTGCTCTTGCAGAAACGGCAGCCGCCGCACCGGCCTCCTCGACAACGGCCACGGCGGCAGCTTCGGCACCGGAAGCGGCATCGGCGCCGGTGGCTGCAGCCTCGGCACCGCAGGCGGCCAGCGCCCCGATGGCGGCTGCCTCGGCACCCGCTGCCGCGCCGAAGAAGGCGCCGGTCGTGGTGGCCCCGCCGCCCCCGATTCAAGAGGAATCGTTCCTCTCGTCGCTGCTGGGCAACCCGATGGCTTTGGGTCTGGGCGGCTTGGTGGTCGCCTTGCTGGGTGGTCTGGTGGTGTATCGCCGCCGCCAGCAGAAGCCTGAGCAGGCACATGGCTTCCAGGACAGTCTGTTGTCGCAGGAAAGTACCGTGATGGCGGGTGCCAACTCGCTGTTTGGCGCGGCCGGTGGTCAAAGCGTCGACACCTCGCAGCACAGCGTGTTCGGTGCGGATTTCCGCATTGGCGGCGGCAACGAGAGCAATGAAGTCGACCCGATTGCCGAGGCCGATGTCTATATCGCCTACGGTCGCGACGTACAAGCCGAAGAAATCCTGCGCGAGGCTCTGGAGCAGCATCCGGAGCGCCAAGCCATTCGCCTGAAGTTGATGGAAATTTACGCCAATCGTCAGGACGCCCATGGCTTCCAGACCATTGCTGAAGAGATGCTGGCGCAAGTTGGCGCGGCCTCTTCGGAATGGGCAGAGGCTGCTGCGATGGGCCGCAAGTTCGACCCAGCTAACCCGCTGTACCTGACGGTGCAGGGTGATGGAAGCCATGTTGGTGCCGAAGCGCATGCGGAGCCGAGCCACGCTGGCGCCGCAGTGGCAGGTGCCGCTGCGCTGGCCGGTGTGGGCGCTGCGGTGGCTGCCGAGGCCTTCAGCCCGACGGTAACGGGGCAGACCACCCGTCGTGGGGACGACTGGACTACGCTGTCTCCGGATCTGGACCCGTCCGCGCCGTCGACCAAGGCGCCGCAACTGGCCGATTTCGATCTGCCGCTGGAGTCGTTCCCGGCGCCGGCAGCAGGCGAGCCGATCACCGCGCCGGAAGAAGCATCGGACATCTTCAAGGTGCACGCCGAACCCGAGGCGGATCTGCCGCAGTTCAACGCGCACGCTGGCGAGGCTTATCAGCCCGTCGCTGCGCCCCCGCTGCATATGGATCTGTCGGATTTGTCGCTGGATCTGAACCCGACGCCGCCCGCCGCAGAAACGGCGGCTCCGGCAGCCTCGGTTGCCGCGGAGGAAAGCCTGCCGAGCTGGGCTCAGCCGACCGACCTGTCGCAGGCCCCGATGCATTTCGAATCCGAGCCGCATCACGCCGAGGTCGCGAACGACGAACCGCAATCTGCCATCCGTCTGGACACCAACCTGCCGCACACGCTGTCCGGCGAGCACGGTGCCGACGGCGTGCGCGATCTGCAGATCAAGTTCGACCTGGCCAAGGCCTACATCGAGATCGGCGACAAGGAAGGCGCCCGCGAACTTCTGCAGGAAGTGCTGGACTTGGGCGATCCGTCGTTCCACGCCGAGGCGCAAGCCTTGATGCGCCAGATCGGCTGACGCAACGCGTTTTACGCCATCGACAGCGCCGGCAGGGTGGTATCCTGCCGGCGTTTTTCTTTCCGCATGAGGATTCACACGGCATGACGCGCATCGCGCTTGGCATCCAGTACGACGGTGCCGCGTTTTCGGGTTGGCAATCACAGCCGCACGGCAACACTGTGCAGGATGCGCTGGAGGAGGCGCTGCGGCAGTTTGCCGGCGTGGCGTTGCCGACCACGGTGGCCGGCCGCACCGATGCAGGAGTGCACGCGCTGGGCCAGGTCGTCCACCTGGATACCGACCTCGTGCGCGAGCCGTTCTCGTGGGTGCGTGGCACCAACGCCTTTCTGCCGCCCACGGTGGCCGTGCGATGGGCGCAGGAGATGCCGGAGGATTTCCACGCGCGCTTCTCCGCCCATCGCCGCACGTATTACTACGCGCTGACCTTCGGCCCGACGCGCGCACCGCTGCTCGAAGACAAGGCCGGCTACGTGATGCTGCCGCCTGGCCAATCCCTTGACGTGGCAGCCATGAACGAGGCTGCACAGGCGCTTGTCGGCGAGCACGATTTCTCGTCGTTCCGCGCGGCCGAATGCCAAGCCAAGTCGCCCGTCAAAACGATGTACTCCATCGAGGTGCGAGGCGAGGGTGAATGGGTATTCGTGCGCATTCGCGGCAGCGCCTTCCTGCACCACATGGTGCGCAACATCATGGGGTGCTTGGTGGCGATCGGGCGCGGCCGGCAGCCCGCGTCGTGGATGCGCGATGTGCTGGCTGCCCGCAGCCGCGTAGCCGCCGCCCCGACTTTCATGCCCGACGGCTTGTATCTGGCCGAGGTCGGCTATCCTGATGCTTTCTCGTTGCCGGCCTCTCCGGCATCGTCCAGCCTGTTTCGTGGCGTGTTCGACGAATACGCCGGTCCGTGAATTCCGCTTCCGCCATGCCGTTGCACCGTACCCGTATCAAGCTGTGTGGCCTGACCCAGCCGGCCGACGTCGACCACGCCGTCACGCTCGGCGCCGATGCGATCGGGCTCGTTTTCTATCCGCCCAGCCCGCGTTACGTCACCATCGAACGTGCGGCAGAGCTGGCACGCCGCGCTGGTCCATTCGTCACCGTGACCGGCCTGTTCGTCAACGCCAGCGCGGATGACGTGGCGCGGGTGCTTGACCAAGTGCCGCTTACGTTGCTTCAGTTCCACGGTGACGAGCCGGCAGAGCTGTGCGCCGAGATTGCGGGGAAGGTGGGGCTGCCCTGGCTGCGCGCCCTGCGTGTTCAGCCCGGGGCCGATTTGGTAGAATTCGCCGATCGGTTTGCCGCTGCCCAAGGTCTGCTGCTCGACGCATTTGTTGAGGGTTATGGCGGTGGCGGCCATGTCTTCGACTGGACCCTCATTCCTCCGCAATGGCTCCCGCAATCGCCATCCTTGCCAACCACAAGCGCCGCTCCTCGGCTCGTTTTGAGTGGTGGGTTGAGCGCGCAAAACGTCGCTGGCGCGATTGAACGCGTGCGGCCGTACGCTGTTGACGTCAGCAGCGGAATCGAAGCCGCACGGGGCGTGAAAGACCACGCCCGGATGACCGAATTTGTGCGTGCGGTCCGCGAGGCCGATGCAGCCCAGGACGCATCGGTGCAGGCCTGAGCCGATCTGGCCGGTTTCTCGCGACGTACGCCTTCCTGAACATCTCCGCCGACAGGTCTTCAACCTGACCTCGGCGGATGCCTCGAGAGATTGCCATGTACAACCTGCCCGACGCCCACGGCCATTTCGGCCCCTACGGCGGTACCTTCGTTGCGGAAACGCTGTCTCACGCGCTCGATGAATTGCGCGACGCCTACGCGCGTTACCAGCACGATCCCGAATTCGTCAAGGAATACGAATACGAGCTGAAGCATTTCGTTGGCCGTCCGTCGCCCATCTATCACGCACGCCGCCTGACCGAACACTGCGGCGGCGCGCAGATCTACCTCAAGCGCGAAGACTTGAACCACACCGGCGCGCACAAGGTGAACAACGTGATCGGCCAAGCGCTGCTGGCACGCCGCATGGGCAAGCCACGCGTGATTGCTGAAACCGGTGCCGGCCAGCACGGCGTGGCCACCGCCACGATCGCTGCGCGCTACGGCATGGAATGCGTCGTCTACATGGGCAGCGAAGACGTGCGCCGCCAGGCCGCCAATGTGTATCGCATGAAGCTGCTGGGCGCGACCGTGGTGCCGGTGGAGTCCGGCTCGCGTACGCTCAAGGACGCACTGAACGAAGCGATGCGCGACTGGGTGACCAACGTGGCCGACACCTTCTACATCATCGGCACGGTGGCAGGCCCGCACCCGTATCCGATGATGGTGCGCGACTTCCAGGCTGTGATCGGCGAGGAATGCAAAGTGCAGATGCCGGAGATGACCGGGCGTCAGCCCGATGCCGTCATCGCCTGCGTGGGCGGCGGCTCCAACGCCATGGGCATCTTCTACCCGTACATTGACCATGCCGACGTGAAGCTGATCGGGGTGGAAGCAGCAGGCGAGGGCATCGAGACTGGTCGCCACGCCGCGTCGCTCACGGGTGGCTCGCCGGGCGTGCTGCACGGCAACCGCACCTATCTGCTGCAGGATGAAGACGGCCAGATCATCGAGACGCATTCGATCTCGGCCGGGCTCGATTATCCGGGCGTCGGTCCGGAACACGCGTGGTTGAAAGATGTGAAGCGCGCGGAATACGTCGGCATTACCGACAAGGAAGCGCTGCAGTCCTTCCACGACCTGTGCCGCATGGAGGGCATCATCCCGGCGCTGGAATCGAGCCATGCGCTGGCGTATGCGTGCAAGCTGGCGCCGACGCTACCCAAGGACAAGATCCTGCTGGTGAACCTGTCCGGCCGTGGCGACAAGGACATGCATACCGTCGCCGAATTCTCCGGCATCAAACTCTAACGGCACTGGCACACGCATGACCGAGCGCGCCATCGACGGCATCTTCAACGAGGACTGCATTACCGGGGTCGGGCATCTGGCCGACGGCAGCGTGGACCTCGTCATCGCCGATCCGCCGTACGGGCTGGGCAAGGATTACGGCAACGACTCCGACAAGCTGTCGGGCGACGCGTACCTCGCCTGGTCCGAGCGCTGGATCGATGCGGTGCGGCCGAAGCTGGCGCGCAACGGATCGCTCTACCTGTTCTGCACGTGGCAATACGCGCCGGAACTGTTCGTCATGCTTAAGCGGCGCCTCACGATGGTCAACGAGATCATCTGGGATCGCCGCGTGCCCAGCATGGGCGGCAGCACGCGCAAGTTCTCGTCGGTGCACGACAACATCGGTTTCTTTGCTGCTTCGCGCGATTACTACTTCGATGTCGACGCCGTGCGCATTCCGTACGATGCCGAGACGAAGAAGGCGCGCAGCCGCAAGCGTTTCGAGGGCAAGAAGTGGCTGGAAGTCGGCTACAACCCGAAAGACGTGTGGAGCGTGTCGCGCCTGCACCGGCAAGACCCGGAGCGCGCTGAGCATCCGACACAGAAGCCACTGGAACTGGTGGAGCGCATGATCCTGGCAAGCTGCCCGCCGGGCGGCCTGGTGTTGGACCCGTTCCTGGGCAGTGGCACGACGGCTGCCGCGTGTGCAAGGCTCAGCCGCCGCTTCGCCGGCTTCGAGATCAACGCCGACTATTGCCGCGTGGCACGCGAGCGCGTGGCTGCTGTGCATGCCGCCGCCGAATTTGCCGCCCAACCGACTGAATCTCCGGCGCCCGCCACCATCAAGGTCGCCTGACACACTGATCCCGCTATGTCCCGCATTGCTCAAACCTTCTCACAACTCTCTGCGCAGGGCCGCAAAGGCCTGATTCCGTTCATCACGGCCGGCGATCCGTACCCCGAGATGACCGTCGACCTGATGCACGCGCTGGTCAAGGGCGGCTCCAACGTCATCGAACTGGGCGTGCCGTTCTCAGACCCGATGGCCGACGGCCCTGTCATCCAGCGTGCGTCGGAGCGCGCATTGGCCAAGAAGGTGGGCCTGCGCACGGTGCTGGACTATGTGCGCATATTCCGCACCACGGATTCAACGACGCCCGTGGTGCTCATGGGCTACGCCAACCCGATCGAACGCATGGGCGTGGATGCCTTTGCCAAGGCCGCATCCGAAGCGGGTGTCGACGGCGTGCTGGTGGTCGACTATCCGCCCGAAGAGTGCGAGGCCTTTGCCAAGACCATGCGCGCCGCCGGCATCGATCCAATCTTCCTGTTGGCGCCCACGTCCACCGAGGCGCGCATCGCCCAGATTGCCCGCGTGGCGAGCGGCTACATCTACTACGTGTCGCTTAAAGGCGTGACAGGCGCGGCCACCATCGACCTGGACGCGGTCGCCGCGCGCATTCCGCAAATTCGCCAGCACGCGCGGTTGCCGGTGGGTGTCGGGTTTGGTATCCGTGATGCGGCAACAGCACGCGCGATCAGCGGTGTGGCGGATGCGGTAGTCATCGGATCCCGCATTGTGCAATTGCTTGAAGAAGCACCTCGCGAACAAGCGGTACAATACTTGACTGATTTCATCGCAGAGATTCGCCAGGCGCTCGACGCCTGATCTCGGCGACACTGCATTCAAGGAGCACGCATGAGCTGGCTGGACAAACTGCTTCCGCCCAAGATCCAACAGACCGATCCGTCGCAACGCAAGGGCATTCCGGAAGGCCTCTGGGTCAAATGCCCGGCCTGCGAGTCGGTGTTGTACCGTACCGACGTCGAAGCCAATCTGCACGTCTGCCCCAAGTGCGATCATCACATGCGCATTGGCGCGCGTGCCCGTCTGGACGCGCTGTTGGACGCCGAGGGCCGCTATGAGTTGGGCCAGGAGATCCTTCCGGTCGACGCGCTCAAGTTCAAGGACAGCAAAAAGTACCCCGACCGCATCAAGGCGGCCATGGACAACACCGGCGAGACCGATGCCATGGTCGTGCTGGGCGGCGCAATCCATGCGCTGCCGGTGGTGGTAGCTTGCTTCGAGTTCGAGTTCATGACGGGCTCGATGGGCTCTGTAGTGGGCGAGCGTTTCGCGCGTGGTGCACAGATGGCGCTGGAACAGAAGGTTCCGTTCATCTGTGTGACGGCGTCGGGCGGTGCGCGCATGCAGGAAAGCCTGCTGTCGCTCATGCAAATGGCCAAGACCACTGCGATGGTCCAGAAGCTGGCGGAAGCCAAGCTGCCGTTCATCAGCGTGCTGACCGACCCGACCACGGGCGGTGTGTCTGCCAGCTTCGCCTTCATGGGCGACGTGGTGATCGCCGAGCCCAAGGCAATGATCGGCTTTGCCGGCCCGCGCGTGATCGAGCAGACCGTTCGGGAAAAGCTGCCGGAAGGCTTCCAGCGCGCTGAGTTCCTTCTGACGAAGGGCGCCATCGACATGATTGTCGACCGCCGCAACATGCGCCGCGAGATCGCCGAGCTCCTGGCGCTCCTGCAGAAGCAACCGGCCGACGCACTGGCCTGATGCAGCACATCTGTTGAACCGAAGCGCGGGCGTGAGTCCGCGCTTCTTGTTTTTGCGCGGCCCATTTCCTGAAGCCGCGCCACCTATTTCGCATGCCTACATTCGACACGTTGCCCGACTGGCTGGCCCACCTGGAAACCGCACACCCGGTCGGCATCGACATGGGCTTGGCCCGCATCAGTCGCGTGCGCGAGGCGCTCGGGCTGGAATTGAAGTCAGTCGTCTTCACGGTGGGCGGCACCAATGGCAAGGGCTCGACCTGCGCGATGCTGGAGGCGATCCTGCTGGCGGCCGGCTACAAGGTGGGTTGCCATACTTCGCCGCACCTGATCGACTTTAACGAGCGTGCTCGCGTGAATGGGGAGATCGCCACAGACGCGATGTTGCTGCCGCACTTTGACGCGGTGGAGCGTGCGCGCTGCAGCTTCCCCGAGCCCGTCAGCCTGACCTATTTCGAATTCACCACGCTGGCGATCATGCATCTGTTCGCCAATGCAGGCCTTGATGCGGTGATCCTGGAAGTCGGCCTGGGCGGCCGGTTGGATGCGGTTAACATCATCGATACCGATTGCGCCATCATTACCAGCGTCGATCTCGATCACATGGCCTACCTGGGCGATACCCGCGAGGCGATCGGCTTTGAGAAAGCCGGCATCTTTCGCGCGGGCAAGCCGGCGATCTGCGCTGACCCGGTGCCGCCAATTTCCCTGGTGGAGCACGCCGAGGCCATTGGCGCAGATCTTTGGCTGATCGGCCGCGATTTCAATTTCCAAGGTGACAAGCAGCAGTGGGGCTTTAGCGGCCGCGGGCGCCGTTGGCCTAGCCTCGGGTATCCGGCATTGCGCGGGGCAAACCAGTTGCTGAACGCTTCGGCCGCGCTGGCGGCTTTGGAATCAGTGCGCGACCGGTTGCCGATCTCGGCGCAGGACGTGCGTCTGGGGTTGTCGCAGGTGGTGTTGCCGGGGCGCTTCCAGGTCTTGCCGGGCCGTCCGTCCGTCGTCCTGGACGTTGCGCATAACCCGCACGCGTCGGCTGCGCTGGGCCAGAACCTCGAGAACATGGGTTTTTACCGCTACACCTACGCGGTGTTCGGTGCGATGCAGGACAAGGACATCGCGGGTGTGCTCGGGCACATGCTCGACAAGGTCGATCACTGGTGCCTGACCGACTTGCCGACGCCGCGCGCCGCGAGCGCTGCAAGCCTGGCGCAGGCGCTGGCCGACTGCGGTTTCCGCGCAGGCAAGGAATCGAGCGTGAGCACATTCAGCGATCCCGCCACAGCCTATCGCAACGCCATGGAGCGGGCGACCGAGGATGATAGAATCGTGGTCTTCGGATCGTTCTACACCGTTGCCGGCGTGCTGGCGGAGCGCAAGAGTCGCGCGCACTAAAACCGGGGCCCTCATGGGACTGTTTTCCATCTTTTCCTCCCGCAAGAACGCTGAAGGCGAACGCACACGCGGCGCAGCCGCCGGCAGTGCTGCCGATGTCGCTCGCGATGCGGTGCGTGGTTCGCGCACATCGTCCACTGCTCGCAGCCGCGCCTCCCGTCGCACCGACGATGACGACGACGGCCTTGATCCCGAACTCCCGCAAAAGCAACGCGCTCGCCGTCGGCTGATCGGCGCCTTGGTGCTGGTTGGCGCTGCCGTCATCGTGTTGCCCCTCGTGTTTGATGCCAAGCCGCGCCCCGTGACCGATGCCGTGGCCGTGCAGATCCAGGATCAGCCGGTTGATCGTGGCGCCAAGGCCTCGACCGATGAGCCGAAGGTCGCCAGCCGGCGTTCCGCGTCGCGTCCGGCAGCCTCGTCGACCGATCAGGCGCAGGCGCTTGACCAAGGCGAAGAGGTGGTTGCGAGCGACGACGCGCCGTCGGAGGCTCAGAACCCGCCGGCTGCAACCAAACCGACGACACCGCCCAAGCCTGTCGCCAGTCTGACGCCACCTGCTGAATCGAAGCCCACAGCGAAACCTGCCCAACCGGCAGCCCAGCCCACACAGCAAACGGCCGCAGCGAGCACCGATGCCAACGGCGGCAAGTTCATTCTCCTGATTGGCGCGTTCGCTTCCGAAGACCGCGCCCGAAATTGGCTGGGCAAGCTCAAGAGCGAGAAGATTCCGGGTTACATCGAACACAAGAAGGTGCCTGAGAAGGGCGATCTGGCCTTGCTGCGAGCGGGTCCGTTCAACGATCGTGCATCCGCCGAGGCGGCGCAGAAGCGTGCCGAGCAGATCGGCCTGACGCCGAAGCTCGTGCAGCAATGACAATGCGGTCGAACGTGTACATAGCGCGCTCGCCAAGTTTGCTGATTCACCCCGCTGCATTCCACGCCAGTCAATCCGAGCCGCTGCCAGATGCAACCGACTTTCTTTGACTACGGCGTGCTGTTCATCATCGTCACGTCGGCGCTGATTGGGTTGTTTCGGGGGCTGATCCGCGAAGTGCTGGCGCTGCTCGGGTGGTTGTTTGCGGCGTGGGTGGCATACACGTTTTCAGGCGTGGCGGCCGGCTGGATGCCGGAATCGCTGCCGGGCGGCCCGGTCGCACGCACCGTTCTCGGTTTCGTCCTACTGTTTATCGTGACGGTGATTGCATCTTCGCTGGTGGGTGCGCTGCTCTCGGCGGCCCTGGCGAGCGCGGGGCTCAAGCCGGCGGATCGCGGTCTGGGTATGGTGTTCGGGTTGGCACGCGGTGGCGTGATCATCCTCGTACTGATGACGGTGGCCGGTTTTACCAGCCTGCCTGAGCAGCCGTTCTGGCGCGATGCGATGACAAGGCCTTACGCGGAGCAGGCAGCACAGGCAGCCAAGCCGTTGTTGCCACCGGATGTCGCGAAGTATGTTCACTATTGATCTGGAGCGTCTGGCCACAAGCTAGGCAATCCGGGAAGCTTTTTCGGCGCCCGCAACGGGTGTGGGCGCCACCAAATACGTTCTCGCTGGAGTTCGACATGTGCGGTATCGTTGGGGTGGTTTCAGCCACGCCCGTCAATCAGCTGATCTACGACAGTCTGTTGCTCCTGCAACATCGCGGGCAAGACGCGGCGGGCATTGCCACCGCTTCAGGCAGCACTTTCCACATGCACAAGGCCAACGGCATGGTGCGTGACGTGTTCCGCACGCGCAACATGCGCGGTCTGCCGGGTACGAGCGGCATCGGTCAAGTGCGCTATCCGACCGCAGGTTCCTCCAGCGAGGAAGAGGCCCAACCGTTCTATGTCAACGCGCCGTTCGGCATCGTGCTGGCACACAACGGCAACCTGACGAACTCGGATCAACTGCGCGACGAGATGTTCCGGCGTGACCGCCGCCACATCAACACGCAGTCCGACTCCGAAGTGCTGCTCAACGTGCTGGCCGACGAGCTGCAACGCGCCAGCAACGACATCCCGCTGAATCGCGATTCCATCTTCACGGCGGTGGAAGGCCTGCACCGTCGTGTGCGCGGTTCGTATGCCATCGCTGCCGAGATTTCCGGCTACGGCGTGCTGGCTGTGCGTGACCCGTTCGGCATCCGCCCGCTTGCACTGGGAAGCCAGGAAACGCCGGATGGCGACATCGAATACATGGTTGCCTCGGAATCGGTGGCGCTGGAAGGCATCGGCTTCAAGTTCGAGCGCGATGTGGCCCCCGGCGAAGCCATCTTCATCGATCTCGAGGGCAAGCTGCACACCAAGCAGTGCGCCGCGAACCCGGTGCTTTCACCATGCATTTTTGAATACGTGTACCTCGCCCGTCCGGATTCCCGCATGGACGGCGTGTCGGTGTACGACGCACGCCTGCGCATGGGCGATTACCTCGCCGAGAAGATCAAGCGCGAGGTGACCGACAAGATCGACGTGGTGATGCCGATTCCGGATTCGTCGCGTCCGGCCGCCATGCAAGTGGCCAACCACCTGGGCGTGCCGTATCGCGAAGGCTTCTTCAAGAACCGCTACGTGGGCCGCACCTTCATCATGCCGGGCCAGGCGGTGCGCAAGAAGTCCGTGCGCCAGAAACTCAACGCCATGGCGATCGAGTTCAAGGACAAGAACGTGCTGATCGTCGACGACTCCATCGTGCGGGGTACGACGTCGTCGGAGATCGTGCAGATGGCGCGCGATGCCGGTGCGAAGAAGGTGATCTTCGCTTCGGCTGCGCCGCCGGTGAAGTTCCCGAACGTGTACGGTATCGACATGCCGACGCGCGGCGAACTGGTCGCTTATGGCCGCACGCACGAAGAGATCGCCAAGATCATCGGCGCAGACCAGCTGGTGTACCAGGACGTGGAAGACATGAAGCGTGCCGTACGCGACGTCAATCCTGCGCTGAAGGATTTCGACGCCTCGTGCTTTGACGGCAAGTACGTGACGGGCGACATTGATGAGGCTTACCTCGATCGTCTGGAGGCCGCGCGCAACAGCTCGGCCAAAGCCGACCGTGAGAATGCGCAGAACGATGATCCGCGTACGCAGCTGCACCTGCAGCGCTCTGCCGTGAACGAGTAAATCTCGAACGCAGCAAAAGAAAAGCCCGTCATTGCGACGGGCTTTTTTGTTGGGCGTTGCGATCGTGCCTTACTTGAGCATGCGACGGCGGAGCAGCCACAGACAAAGCAGCAGCGCGGCCACGGCGTACAGCACCAGCACGCCAAGGTGCAGCAGGATGTTGTCGGGCGTGCGACCCAGCATCAGCGGGCGGATCAGGTCCACCGCGTGCGGCAATGGCAGCACGCTCGTCGCCGCGCGCACGGGCGCCGGCAGTTGCGACAGCGGGAAGAACACGCCCGAGAGCAGCATCATCGGCGTGATCACCAGCGTTTGGTAGAACATGAAGAAGTCGTAGTTGGGCGCAAGCGCCGTCATGTTCATCGCCAAGCAGGCAAAGGTGAAGCCGGTCAGCACGATGACGGGCAGAGCCAGCAGCGCCTGCGGCATCGACGCATACCCGAGCGCCCCCGCGACCAACATGATCGCCAGGCCTGAGAGCACGGACTTGCTGGCAGCCCAGAACAGCTCGCCGAGGACGACGTCGCCCAGGCTGAGCGGCGCGTACAGAATCGCCTCCCACGTGCGTTGCACATGCATGCGCGAAAACGCGGAGTACATCGCCTCAAAGCTCGCCGACATCATCGTGCTGGACGCCACGGTGCCGGCCGCCAGGAAGGCGATATACGACACGCCGTCAACGCGCCCGACGAGCAGGCCGAGCCCGAGACCCAGACCGAACAGGTAGATCATTGGGTCGGCCAGGTTGCCGGCCATCGATGGAATGGCCAGCTTGCGCCACACCATGAAGTTGCGCAGCCAGACGTACTGCCAGTTGCGGAAGTTCAGTGGCAGCAGCGGCTGCGGAAAGGCCTGTTTCTGCGTTGGAGTGAGTGCGGTTTCAGTGGACATGGGCGGTTCTCTCAATCACGCATTTCGCGGCCGGTCAGGCGCAGGAACACATCTTCGAGATTGGCCCGGCGGTGCAGGTAGCGCAGCCCAGGCATGGTGTGCGTTTCTGCCTGCGTGCGCAGCGCGGCCACCAGCGGCTGCGGATCGCGTGCATAGCAGAAGAGTGTCTCGCCGCTGGTTTCGACGCGGTCAGCGAGCGGTGTGAGCAGCGTGCGCAGGGCGTTGAGGTCGTCACCATAGACTTCAACGACGTCGCAGCCGATTTCGCGCGCGATGAGTTCTTGAGGCTTGCCTTGCGCGATCTTCCGGCCGTTGTCGATCACGCAGAGCTCATCGCACAGGCGCTCGGCTTCTTCCATGAAATGCGTGGTCAGCAAGATGGTCTTGCCGGCGGCGAGCAATGAGCGCAGGCGCTCCCAGATCAGGTGCCGCGCTTGCGGGTCGAGCCCCGTGGTGGGCTCGTCCATGACGAGGATGTCGGGATCGTTGATCAGCGCGCGCGCGACCGTCAGCCGCCGCTTCATGCCGCCCGAGAGCGCGCGTACAGGCGCATCGGCTTTCTGTTCGAGCCGCGCGAACTCCAGCAGGGTAGGAATGCGCTCGCGGATGGTGGCGGACGACAGGCCAAAGTAGCGTCCGAAGATGCGCAGGTTTTCCGAGACGGAGAAATCAGGATCGAGGTTGTCGAACTGCGGCACCACGCCTACGCGCATGCGCGCACGGTGCGCGGCTTCGGGAACGGGCTCGTCGCACAGTCTCAGACTGCCCGCATCGGGCATCGTCATGCCGAGCAGCATGCGCAGCGTGGTGGTCTTGCCGGCGCCGTTGGGGCCGAGCAGGCCGAAGCACTGGCCGCGCCGGACGCTAAAGCTCAGGTTGTCGACGACCGTCTGGTCACCGTAACGTTTGCGCAGGCCCTCGACGCGCAGGATCGGTGTGCTGCTCACGCCAAAACCCTCTTGCTCGTATCGCACATTGCCTCCGTTGCAAAACGCCGATTATGCGCCGGCATTCGCATATGCGTATGAGGGGAATGTGCAATGGCAGTGCGCCGCTCTCAGGCAACAAAAAGGGCCAGGCGATATGGCCTGGCCCGAGCTTGCAGCGCGCGCATCGCTGCGCGCCTGGGGGCTACTTGGTGACGGCGTTACCGACAACGCCACCCAGTGCCGCACCACCCAGCGTGGCGCCCGGACCGCCCCAGATGGCCGCCCCGGCGACACCACCTGCGGCTGCGCCTAGCGCAGTATTGCGCTGCTTTGGCGTCATGTCCGCGCATCCGCTGACGGATGCCAATGCGGCCGCCAGAATCAAGGATACGAAGGCACGCATAACAAACTCCTTTTGTCGTCTGTGTATCTTCATTCAAGAACACGCAGGCCAGTATGTGCAGGTCAGGTTGCCTGAAAGGCGTGTCAGCCGATTCCCACACCTTCAGCGCGGCTGCGGAGGACAAAGTTCCCCCGGGCATCAGGCCTTGGCAGGCTTTGGCTGACGCTCGTACTTGAATTCGGGCAGCGCCTTGATGGCGTCTTTGGTCGCGCCCGGCAGCACAATCCTGCCTTGGTCGTACTGGAACTGATTCACGGGAATGGCCACGTCATGACGGCCCACGCCCACGAAGCCGCCCGCACCAACGATAGCGAACGAGACGGCATTCTCGGGCGTCACGATCAAGTCCTGCACATTGCCGACCTTCTCCTTGCCCTCGTTGTAGACCGGCTTGCCGAGCACCTGCTTCTTCACACTCACGCCTTTGATGACGGCATCGAGTTCGGTAACGGATACCCCTAGCGCAGCGTGGCCCGCGACCTGCGCGAAAGCCTGCGGTGTGGCGGCAATGGTGGCGCTAGCGATCAGGGCAGCGGCGAGACGTTTCATCGTGACTCCGTGGTTTGGTGAATGAGGCGTTCGACTCTAACGCGCACATGGCCGGCACCGCAGGCGAAGACGTCCGAAACGTATGTAGGACAAACGGGTGAGGTCAAGGAAATCGGCGTCGCGCGCAGCTACACTGAAACGCCCGGCACATGCTGGACGTATTTACCGATCTCACGAGGGAGTAACCGACATGATGACTCTGGAGCAACTCGGCGTTCTGCAACGATCACAGCTCGAAACCTGGATGGCCGTCACGGAAGAGGCCGTGAACGGCGTCAATCGCCTGATCGGGCTCAATCTGCAGGCCCTCAAGACCGGTCTTGGCGAGACGGAGCACTGCCTGCACGACGCTGCGGGTGCGCAGGACGCCGGCCAATGGTGGAACGCACAAGCGCGTTATCTGCAACCTGCCGGCGAACGCGTCTCCGGCTATACGCGCAACTTTGTTGAGATCGGCGTGGAGACCCAAAATGGGATCGCCCGCGCCTTGCAGCGTCACGGTGATGAAGTCCGTCGCCAATGGGGCTTCGTCGCGGAGAACCTAGTGGACGCTGCGCCTCCTGGCGCCGAGGCAGCCGTGAATTTCTTCAAAGCATCGGTCGGCCTGGAAGTAGCCGCCGCAGAGGCGGCGGAAGACGCGGTGCGAGCCGATTCCTGAGGCCAAGTGACGTAGCCGTCAAGGACGGTGCGGCACATTAAGGCTCCTCTGTACGGGTGAGAAGCGTCGGCGTGGGCCGACAGTCATTTCGGTACAGTCCTACAAAAGGGCGCGGGCGGAGGTCGACACTCTGTCCGTGCGCGCGTCTTTACACTTCCTACATGCCTATCAACATGTAGGAGGTTGTCATGCCCTATCTCGTTGCGTGGCTCTTGGGTGTTCCCGCGCTTGTGTTGCTGGTGATCTGGCTTTTCGTGCATTGACACGAAGCTAGGCCTATCCAATACAAACCGGAGGACACATGACTTTCCGAGACGACTGCAAAATCGAGGTATCTGCCTATGAACTCTCGCCGCAAGCCTGGCGCGCCGAAGTGAGCATCCTGCGCGCCAGCAACGGTGAGACCCTCTTAGCCCGTACAACCGTGCGCGAATCGGCGAATACGTATCCGAGTGCGGCGAGCGCGCTGGAAGCCGCGCGAGCGTATGCCGAGGCGATGATCGCCTCCGGCGAGTTCGACTGCAGCCCCGTGCTTGACTGACGGAGCGTCCCTTGTGGGTGGTGTGGCGTTACGTTCTGTTACTAATTCGCCAGCACCGTATCACCTGTGTCAGCGGCTCTGAATACAATACAGATACCGTATTTCGCGCCGGCTACGGATTCGCCCGGCGCTTCAGCTGCAGGTGATGAAGATGATTCGACGCAATGTGCTGTGGATTGCAGGTGCAGCCGCACTGGCAGTGCTGGCCGTGCCGCAGATGGCGTCGGCGCACGTGAGCGTCGGCATCGGGTTTGGCGTGCCGGTGGCCCCTGTGTATGTGGCCCCTGCACCGGTGTACTACCCACCGCCGCCTCCGCCTCCGGTCTACTACGCGCCACCGCCGCCGGCGTATTACGCCCCGGCGCCCGTGTATTACGGTCCGCCCGCTTACGGCCCGGCACCTGTTGTGGTGGGCGCAGGCTGGTACCGTTGGGGCCCGCGTTATCGCTGGTACGATGGCCGTCACTGGGGCCACTGGCGCTAAGCGGCGCACCCGCCAAGAGAAAGGCTCCTTCGGGAGCCTTTTTTCTTAGACGGCAGGTGCCCGTGTGGCACGGCATGTGCGTGGATTTGGATGACGGGTAAGCGCGCCACCGCCCCGTGACAAAGCAGCGCGGTGCAGAACTGGGCGCCCGCTACCCGGTCGATATGACGTCCGCGTGAACGACGCGGACACGTGTGCCGCAGCGGCGCACGTCATGTTCGCAGTGTCATGACCAAAGGAGTCCTCATGCAAGTCACCACGCAACGCTTTGCAACGCGCACCCTGGTTGCGGCCGCAAGCGGCTTGGCCCTGGCGCTAGGCGCGGCGGTCGCACACGCCGGGTCGATCGATCCGTATCAGACCAACCACAAGGTGAGCCGCGCCGATCCGTACACCGACGGTGCCAAGGTAAGTCGCGCTGATCCGTACACCGATGGCGCGAAAATGGAACGCGCCGACCCGTACACCGATGGCGCCTGCACCGATCGCCAGCCGTAAAGGAAGAGCGGCAGGCGCTGTCGCATCGCAACATCAAGCCCGGGCGATACCCGGGCTTTTTCTTTGTGCATCTTTCTGACGAAGCCTCGTGTTAACGTCGGCCCGCAACGTCCCGCGAAACGCTGGCGTACGGCGCAAGCGGAACGATCCTCAACCATACTGAAGCGCAGGAATGTATCGGCTCTTTTGCGTCATTGGTTCAGGAAGAGTCGTGGAAGCGGTCGATGCCAGTGGCATACTTTCGCCTAATACGGGCTCTGTGCAGCCCTTGCGCCATTGCATTACAACCACCAAGGAGAACGTCATGAAAACGAAACCGTGCCTGTGCCAGGACGATGTCACCAAGATCCTGGACGCTGCCGAGAAAGAAGCGCGTGTGCACCAATGGAACGTGACGATCGCCGTGGTAGACGATGGCGGCCATCTGATGGGCCTGCGCCGCATGGACGGCTGCGCCACCATCTCGGCATACATCGCTCCGGAAAAGGCGCGTACCGCAGCGCTGGGCCGTCGCGAGTCGAAGATCTACGAAGACATCATCAACAACGGTCGCATCTCGTTCCTGTCGGCGCCGCATCTGCAGGGCATGCTCGAAGGTGGCGTGCCGGTGATGGTGGAAGGCGTCTGCGCCGGTGCGGTCGGTGTGTCGGGCGTGAAGTCGACCGAGGATGTCGTGATCGCCAAGGCGGGTATCGCCGCTGTGAACGTGATTTGCTGATACGCGATCACGCAACAGATTTAAAGGGAAGGGCGCGGCGGAGGTCGCGCCCTTTCTCTTTGGGCGCGGTGGGGAGAAAGAAGGGCTTGGCTGGCAGTCGTCCGGCAATGCGGAATGACGACGGCTGGCTACGGCCGAATGTCTCCTGAGAGAGACGTCCCCACAAAAGCCGGTGCGTGTTGCAGTGTTACTTGGTCAGAATCAGCTTGCCGAAGCGCGTCACGCGCAGCGTGTAGATTGCGCCGTTGTGGCGTATGGCCACGGCGTTCTGACCGGCAAAGAGTTGTTCAGAAGTCATCGTCCGCGTGTCGCCGATGGTGGCGACTGGCATATCGCGAACGGTCTGGGCCGCGGGCGTTGCGGCAGCGGTGTTCAGGTCAGCGGGCTGCTTACGGGCGACGATGACGTGACGACGGCGGGTCACGGTACGTCCTGCGTCTTGGTGTTCGGAAGCGTTCATGGCGATGTCCTGGCGGGCGGAAGCATGGGCTGAGACGTTGGCTGGCAAAGGGTCTCCAGCGAATGCCAAATAGATTAAATGAGAATCGTTATCATTACAAGCGTGGACTGACGATGTGCTGATCCACGCCTGAAAAAACAAAACCGGGCGCGAGGCCCGGTCGTGTAGATGTGCTGTGAGCCAGCCGTGCCGCGACGCCGGACGTTCTGCGAGAACGGCGGTCGGGCAACGTGGTGATGCCGCCTTAGTGCTGCGGCTCCGTCACGAAACCAATGCGCGACAGGCCGCCCCGCTGGATGGAGGCCATCACCTGCGCCACGCGCTCGTAGCGCACGTTGCGGTCAGCGCGCAGGTGCATTTCCGGCTGCGGCTGCTGCTGCGCGGCCTGCGCGATGTCGGCCTGCAGCGTCGCTTCGTCAACGGGCTGGTTGTTCCAGAACACCTGGCCGTCTGCGTTGATCTCGACGTTCACGCTTTGCGGCTTGGCGTCGTCGGGTTTGTTGGATGCGCGCGGCAGGTCGATCTTCACCGCGTGGTTGATTACCGGAATGGTGATGATGAAGATGATCAGCAGCACCAGCATGACGTCGACCAGCGGCGTCATGTTGATCTCGCTCATCACCTCGTCGTCGCTGTCGAAAGATCCGAAGGACATGGCCGCTCCTTACTGCTGCTTGACTGCCGCCAGACGCACGCCGGCTTCATCACGCGAAGCGCCCGGGCGCAGGCGCGCGCCTGTCACGAAGTAGGCGTGCAGATCGTGCGCGAAGCGGTTGAGCTTGGCGATGATGGCTTTGTTGCCGCGCGTGAGCGCGTTGTAGCCGAGCACCGCCGGAATGGCGACGGCCAGACCGAAGGCCGTCATGATGAGCGATTCACCCACAGGGCCAGCCACCTTGTCGATGGTCGGCACGCCCACGGCGCCGATGCCGAGCAGGGCGTGATAGATGCCCCACACCGTGCCGAAGAGGCCGACGAACGGTGCAGTTGAGCCGACCGATGCCAGCACAGCCAAGCCCGATTGCATCTGGCCCACGGCCTCATCGATGGCGCTCTTGAGCGAGCGCGTGATCCAGTCGGAGATGTCCATCACATCGTGCAGCTGCGGCTGGCTCGCGCGGTGATGCTGCGCGGCCTCGCGGCCGGTCTGCGCCAGCGTGTGGAACGGGTTGTCCTTGGCCGAGCCCAGCGTCTGCATGGCGTGATCGAAATCGTCCGAGTGCCAGAAACGCTTTTCAGCGCCTTGCGCCATCGACTTCAGACGCACGATGTCCCACGCCTTGGTGAAGATGACGATCCACGAGGCGAGCGACATGATGAGCAGCAGAATCGCCGTGGCGCGGGTGACGATATCGCCTTGTGTCCAGAGGTGGGAAAGACCGAGTTCCTGCATGATGAATGTCCTGAATTGAGCGAGAGGCTAAGCGAGAAGCGGGATCGAATTAGTTATCGAGCTTGAAGACGAACGGCTTGCTGGCCACCACGGGCACGGCATGGCCGTTCTGCTTGTAAGGGCTGCACTTGATGGCACGCGCGGCGTCGGTGGCAGCACGGTCAAGGCGCGGCGAGCCGGACGACGAGATGACCGCCACGTTGGTGACTTCACCGGCCGTGCCGATGGAGATCTTGACCATGGCGCGGCCTTCCTCGCCCATTTTCTGCGACATGCTGGGATAGACGAGCGGCGGATCGCTGCATTGGATGTCGTTGATACCGACGCTGATCGGGCCAGATGAAACCGGTGCCGGTGCGGGAGCAGGTTCTGGAGCCGGTGCCGGCGGCGTGGGCGGTGCGGCAGGCACCACGGGCGCGTTGTCCGACGGCGGCAGCGTGGGCGTCGGCATCGGCGTGGGCTTGGGTTGCGCGACCGGCTTGACGATGTTGACGGGCTTGGGCGCCTCTTGCTTGACCGGCTGCTGCTTGGGCGGCTCCGGTTGCTTGATCGGCTCAGGCGCGGCCGGAATGATGTGCGCCTGGATTTCGAGCGGTTCTTCGACAGGCGGGCGCGGGGCGATCAAGCCAAGCTGGATCAGCATCAGCACGCCCGCGTGCAGCAACAGCACGACCACCAGAATCTTGAGAGTACGAGGGTGAATCATCAACGACCGGGAATCGAAAGCAGAAAAAAGGAATGCAATGCGATGGTGGTGGGATGAACAACGAAAGCGGCGCAGCGTCAGCGCTTGCCGAAAACAATCAATGAAACCCCAATGCTGATGAGCAGACTCAGGAGCAATTCCATGGCGCCTAGCGTTGAAGCCGGCGGGGTCGCCGCCAGCGTGACAGGTATTGTAGGCCCGCAACTGCAACAGTGTTGCGACAACCGAGCACAGTTTGCGTTCAGCCTATTGGGTCGATAGGCAAAGTATAAACGATAATGATTCCTATTTGCGCGCAAATTCCCTCTCTTTCGTGGGGTGAGGCTCACGTCCAGACGGCTGATGGCGAGAAACTGCCTGTGCAGGCGGTTGGCCATTCGAGGCGCTGCGGGCTCGCAACTTGCAAAGACACGGGTCCACCCGGGGTACGCTGTGTGCGCAAACGCGCTAGGATGAAAATCATTCAAACACGGTGACCGGCCGGCCAACCGTGAAACGGGGAAGAAGGGGGCGACCATGGATGAAGCCAACCTCAACATGGACGACGCTGACGACGATGGCACGTTCGTCCCCACGGGCGGCAGGCAGCCGCAGGCGCTGCTGTTGTCGTCGCTGGATTCCATGTGCGCGCAATTTGCGCTGCGCACGGTCTGCGCGATGGGCCTGCGCTTCAACCTGCGCACCAATATCAATGACATCCTCACCGTGTGTGCGCCGGAGCTGATCTGGCCCGTGACGGTCATCCAGCGGCTGCAGCGCTTTCTCTCTGCACGCTGCGCCGACATGCCGGGCTGGCGCGCGGTCGGCAAGCTCGACCTGCCCACCTTTATGGACCGCCACGGCCAGTGGAGCAGCGCCTTCGATGAAGGCTCGCTCTTCTATTACCTCGACGAGTACGTCAAGCATCACGCCAAGGACATGTTCACCGTGTTCGGCGCGTCGTGCGATGCGCTGGGCGAGCGGCTCTCCGGTGAACGTGTCCTGCTGGTCGGCAACATCGACATGCTGGCCCGCGTGCTCGGCCTGCCGCCGCACGAACGCGCGCTGCTGCTGTTTGCCTCCCTGGTGAAATACAAGCGCGATCTGCGCGCAGTGATGGTCGATTGCAAGGTCGCGCACAGCCAGGAAGCGTTCCAGCTGCTCGCCAGCCTGGCGGGCGCAAGCACGTCCGAAGTTGCTGCGTCATTGCGGCCCGGTTCGCGGCTGGAGACGCTGGGTCTCATCGAACCGCCGCTGCCGGAGAACAGCGTCACCGACCTGGGCGATCTGATGCGCATCTCCGACCGCCTGCTGCACGTGCTGCTGGGCGACTACGCTAGCGAGGCGGACATGATGGCCGTCTTCACGCGCCCGGCACCGCCGACCACGCTGTCGCAGTCCGATTACCCGCATGTGGAAACCGACGCGCGCTACCTGACCGCGCTGTTGGAGAACGCGTCGCAGCAGCGCGCCTCGGGCGTCAACATCCTGCTGTACGGCGCGCCTGGTACCGGCAAGACGGAACTGGCCCGAGTGCTGGCGCGTGACGCCGGTTGCGAACTGTACGAAGTGGATTGCCTCGACAAGGATGGCAACAGCCTCACGGGCAAAGACCGCTACCGCTCGCTGCAGGTGTCGCAGGCGTTCCTGCGCGGGCGGCCCGGCGCGGTACTGCTGTTCGACGAGGTGGAAGACGTATTCCCCGGCCCGACGCGTGAGCTGATGAGCCTCTTCGGCCACGAAGAGCCGCGGTGCTCCGTCAACGGCAAGGCGTGGGTGAACCAGACGCTGGAGCAGAACCCCGTGCCGGTGATCTGGGTGTCGAATTCCATCCGCCAGATCGACCCGGCATACCTGCGCCGTTTCCAGTTCCATCTTGAGCTGAAGGTGCCGCCGGCGACGGTGCGCGAGAGCATCATCCGCAAGCACCTGGAGGGGCTGGAGGTGTCGGACGCGTTCATGGCCAAGCTGGCGGCGCGCAAGACGCTCACACCTGCGCAAATCGATTCTGCCGCACGCTTTGCGCGCCTGACGCAGCCGGCAATGGAAGAGTCCGCCGAATCACTGATCGAGCGTCAGCTCGACCACGCGGATCAGGCGATGGGCTTGCGGCCAGACGTGCAGGCGCATCGCGTCGTGACTGAATACAAGCTGGATTATCTGAACCTGGAGACGCGGTTTTCCGTCGAGCGCATCATCGAAGCGCTGCGCGTGCGGCGACGCGGCACGCTGTGCTTCTACGGGCCGCCGGGCACGGGCAAGACGGTGCTGGCCGAACACATTGCTGCGCAGCTCGACATGCCGTTGATGATTCGCCGTGCGTCGGACTTGATGAGCAAGTACGTCGGCGAAACCGAGCAGCAGATTGCAGCGATGTTTTCGCGAGCCGAAGAGGAGCGTGCACTGCTCCTGCTCGACGAGGCGGACAGTTTCATGCAGAGCCGCCAGGGTGCGGTGCGCAATTACGAAGTGTCGGAAGTCAACGAGATGCTGCAGGGCATGGAGCGCTTTGACGGCATCTTCGTCTGTACGACCAACTTGTTTGATCGGATTGACGAAGCGGCGCTGCGGCGGTTTGCGTTCAAGATCCGCTTCAAGCCGCTGGTGCGTGCGCAGCGCGAGCAGATGTTCATTGCGGAAGCGCTGGGCGGCAAAGCTGAGGCGCTCAAGCCTGTGTGGCGCGAGATGCTGGCGTCGCTCGACATGCTCACGCCGGGCGATTTTGCGGTGGTCAAGCAGCAGTCTTTGCTGTTGGGCGAGACGCTTGACCCGGAATCCTTCCTCGCACAATTGCGACAGGAGCATTCCATCAAGCCGGAACTGCGCGAGCGGCGCTCCATCGGATTCACACTGCGCTGACGCTTAACGCATATCAAGCGCATGCAGACGCGGCTGCGCTAACGTGGTCGGCTGGATAGATATCCGGTCGGCCCGATGTCAACTGCACCCACGCTTTTCTACGAACGCATGCCGCCCGCCGGCGTGGTGTTCGGCTGCCTGCTGCCGGTGCCGTGGATAGGCGCCGCGGCGGGTCTTCTATTAGCGCTGGGGCCATCCGCGGGTTTGCCTGACCGATTCGCGCCGCTGTCGCTCGCGCTGGTTCATGCCTTGGCCGTGGGCGTGCTTTTGCCGGCGATGCTCGGTGCGCTATTTCAATTGCTTCCCGTGGTGGCCGGCGTGCCTGTGCGTGGCGCGAGATGGGTGTCGCCATGGGTGTCGCTCTCGTGCGTGGCAACGGCATCTGCACTGGCGACCGGTTTCCTGGGCGCAAATCATCGCGCGTTCGTGCTGGCTGCATGGATGGGGTCGCCGCTGCTGGCCGTGCCCGCCGCGTTGATCATTCTTGCCGGCATGCGCGTGGTGCAGACGCCTAGCACGCATGCGACGGTGCGAACACTGCGCTGCATCGGCTGGGCCGTGTTGGCAACGCTGGTGAGCGGCGCGACGCTTGCCACGGCCTTGGCCAGCGGATGGTTTGCGCTATCCCCCAGGCTGCTGGCTCTGCATGTCGGCTGGGGCCTCGGCGGCTGGCTGGCCACGTTGGTCGCGGGTGTGGCGTCGACAGTGTTGCCGATGTTCTGGCAGACGCGGCGTTTGCCGGAGCGCTGGCATCGGCTGATGCCGTGGTGGCTGTGGGCGCCGCTGATCATTGGCACTCTGTGGAGCGTCGGGCGCGGCGCGGTGCTTTGGCAGACATGGGGATGGCTCGCCCTGGCAACGCTGGCGATGGCGGGCATGCATGCACTGCGCAGCGCGCGTCGTCGGCACGATCCGGGCTGGCGGCTGTGGCTGGCCGCTTCCGTCGCCTGGCTGGTGGTTGCCGTGCTGGGTCTGACCACGTCTTGGCTGCCAGCAGACTGGCCCGTCGCGTGGGAGATGGGCGTGCTGGCCCTCGTGGGTGGCGGCGTGCTGCCTGTCAATGCGATGCTCGGCAAGATCATCCCGTTCATGATCTGGATGCATCTGCGTAGGCGGGTGCCGCGGCATGTGCGGCTGCCGGCTATGCAAACGTTGATCGGCGAGCGCCGACAGCATTGGCATGCCCGCCTGCTGCTGCTCGTGTTGCTGGCGTTGTTGCTGGTGCCGTTACAGCCTCAACGAATGGTGGTGATTGCTGGCGTGCTGTTCGCGTTGTCGCACGTGTGGCTGGGTGCGATGCTGTGCCGGGCGCTGCTGACGTTTCGCCGTGTCTCGCGAGCGTTTGCACCCGGTTGACGGAACGCAAAACCACATTGGCGGACAAGTTGCAGACTGGCCACCATGACACAGAACGTTTCCCCCATTGAACTGGTGGCGCCAGCAGGCAGCCTGGCCGCACTCAAGGCGGCCGTGGAGGCCGGGGCCGACACCGTCTACCTCGGCTTGAAGAATGCGACCAACGCGCGCAACTTCGCGGGCCTGAACTTTACCGAGAGTGACATCCGTGCTGGCGTTGAATATGCGCATCGGAAAGGTCGCCAGGTGCTGTTTGCCATCAACACGTTTCCGCAGCCCGGCCGCGCCATTGAGTGGCGCATGGCAATCGATGCTGCCTACATGCTCGGCGCCGATGCCGTCATCCTGGCCGACCCCGGCTTGATGGCCTATGCGCGCGACCGCTATCCAAACCTTCGGTTGCATCTATCCGTGCAGGGTTCGGCCACGCATGCCGGCGCCATCGAGCTGATGCGCGAGCAGTTCGGCATTCACCGCGCTGTGCTCCCGCGCGTGCTGACCTTGACCGAAGTCGAACGCGTAATCCAGCAGACGTCGGTGCAGATCGAGGTGTTCGGCTTTGGCAGCCTGTGCGTGATGGCCGAGGGGCGTTGCCTGTTGTCGTCGTATGCCACGGGCGATTCGCCCAACAACAAGGGCGTGTGTTCACCCGCGCATGCGGTGCGCTGGGTGGAGCGCGACGGCAGCCTGGATGCCCGCCTGAACAACATCATGATCGATCAATACGCACCGGGCGAACCTGCTGGGTATCCGACGCTGTGCAAGGGGCGCTTCCTCGTCGACGGCGAGATCGACCACGTGCTGGAAGAGCCCACGAGCCTCAATGCGCTCAGCTTGCTGCCCAGGCTGCTCGCCATGGGCGTGTCGGCAATCAAGATCGAGGGGCGCCAGCGCAGTCCGGCGTACGTTGCGCAGGTGGTGGCCACATTGCGCGACGCATTGGACACGGCAGAGGCGGATCCGGCGCGCTTCTCCGTCAAGCCCGACTGGCAGGCCGCACTCGTGCGTCACGCAGAAGGCGCGCATGTCACGCAAGGCGCGTTTGACCGGCCCTGGAAATAGAAAGGCACATCATGTCCTACGAAATTTCGCTTGGTCCGCTGCTGTATTACTGGCCGCGGCTACAGACGTTTGACTTCTACGCAGAAGTCGCCGCCAGCCCTGTCGACATCGTCTACGTGGGCGAGACGGTCTGCAGCCGCCGCCACGAATTGCGAGCGGACGACTGGCTCGATATCGCGGCCATGCTGCGCGAGGCCGGCAAGTCGGTGGTGCTGTCGACGCGCACGCTCATCGAAACGAGTGCCGAGGCGCAGGCGTTGCGCAAGCAATGTCAGCAGGACGACTGGATGGTCGAAGCCGGCGAGCTTGGCGCTGTGCGGTTGCTGAACGGCCGGCCATTCGTTGCAGGGCCGCATTGCAACGCGTATCACGGCGCGACACTGGCATGGCTGGCCGGGCTGGGTGCCGTGCGTGCGGTCATGCCGCTGGAGATGAGCCAGGCCACACTGGCCGATCTGATGCATGAGAAGCCTGCCGACTTGGCAATCGAAGCAATGGTGTGGGGACGCTTGCCGCTGGCATTTTCTGCACGCTGCTTTACGGCGCGGCACTTTCGCCTCAACAAGGACGACTGCGGCTTCCGCTGCATCGAGCATCCGGATGGCCTGGCCGTGCGCACGCGCGAAGGGCAGGAGTTTCTCGCCATCAATGGTATCCAGACGCAATCGGGGCAATGTCTCGACATTCTCGATCAGGCGCCCGCGCTGTCTGCGCTGGGCGTGAAGGTGCTGCGTGTCAGCCCGCAATCGCAAGGCACGCTGGACGCCGTGGCTGCACTGGATGCCCTGCGCTTAGGTCAGTCCGTGCAAGACGTGCAGCCGCCCGAGGGCATGGGACGCTGCAACGGCTATTGGCACGGCCAGTCAGGCATTGAATGGCTGGAGGCGCCGCAATGACGCGACTCCGCCCACCCGAAATGCTCGTCCGCATGGCGCGCAGCCTGCCGGTGCCGCTGACATCGTTCCCGTTTGTGCTGGGCCTCGATCTGGCCCGGCGCCTGTCTTGGCTGACGCCGCCCCCGGAACTGGAGGGGCGGCGCTTTGCCATCACCGTGGAAGACCTCGGCCTGCGCGCCTGCTTTTGCTGCCGCGGTGGAGCGTTCCACACGCTCTCCGTTTCAAGCCCCGAACCCGAACTGGAGTTGCGTGCCGGCGTGGGCGATTTCGTTGCGCTCATTCGCGGCACTGCCGACGCAGATACGCTGTTTTTCCAACGCCGCCTCAAGATTGCGGGCGACACGGAGCTTGGGCTGATCGTCAAGAACTGGCTCGATGCGGCTGCACGCCCGGCGTGGCTTGCACGCTGGCAATCGCGGTAGCGAGGGGTGCCATGTCATCACGTGCATTGCCGCTCGTCTATGCATGCTCGGGTTGTTCAAGCGTGGCGCAAGCGGCAAACCGCCTGGCCGTCGATCTGGACCGCGCAGGCAGGGCAGAGATGTCCTGCATCAGCGGTGTCGGCGGTGGGGTGCGCGCGCTCGTCAAGACAGCACGCAGCGGGCGGCCCATTCTCGCGCTCGACGGTTGCGCGCTGGCGTGTGTCAAGGCCTGCCTGGCAACGGCGGGCGTGGCGCCGGACATTCACCTCGTGCTCAATCAGTGCGGCGCCAAGAAGCGTTATCACGCCGATTGCAGCGACGATGAATTGACTGCCGCCGCCGCGCTGGTGGATGACGCCGTCAACACGCTCCAGCATCGCCTCGACACCGCAGGCGGTTGATCTGCGTCGACTGCCTGCTTTTATCCCGCGATTAGCTGCCGCTGCAACGCCGTGGTGTTCGGGATGACGACCTCACGGCCTTCCACCCGGATCAGCCCGTCGCGAATCAATTGACGCAGCGTGCGGGAAAGCGTGGCCGGCGCCAGCCCCAGCTTGGACGCGACCAGACTCTTGCTGCATGGAAACCGCGTGCGGTCAAACTTGCGCGGCAGCGAGAGTAAATACCCGATCAACCGTTCGTTGGCGCTTTGCAGGTTCACGGTTTCGATGTCGCACATCAACGTGTGCAAGCGCGCGGACAGCCCCGCGAGCATCTGCCGCGCAAGGCGCGGATGCACGTGCAGTGCATCGTCGATGGCGCGCTTGTCGATCCAGACCAGCAGGCTGTCTTCCATGGCTTGTGCATCTGCCGCGTAAGGGCGGTTCAGGAACATGAAGGGCTCGCCAAAGCACTCGCCGGGCCCGAAGAATTCGATGACCTTGCATTGGCCGTGCGCCCCCGGCAATACGAGTTTGATCGCGCCGACCACCACGACATAGAAACCATCTGCCCGATCGCCACGGTGAAACGCGAAGTCGTGCCGCAACACGCGCACTGCATGGCTGTCGCGCGTGAGCACAGCCATGTCATCGTCGTCGAAGTCCAGGAACAGCGGGCTGTGCTTGAGCAGATCGCCCACATTGAAGGGGTCTTGCATGGTGTCACCGGCAACAGAAAGAAGAAAAGCAGGCGGCCAATGCGCGCTGGGTGCCCTCGCTGGGCAGCGTGATGGCGGGGGTTCCGGGGGCACTTCGGTAGGCTTGTAATGCGTAGTGTTTCACGCCGCGCTGGCTGAGGTTTTGCGCCAGCGCAAGAAGCTGCGGTTCGGGCAACCAGTCGGGGTGCCACGTGGTGCGGCACTCGAATGCGCCGCCGTTCTGCAGCAGAAGGTCCAGGGACGCGTCGACCGGTGCGGCGCTGCCGCGGCGGCCCGTGAGTGCATCGTAGCGCGGTGCGCTGGTCTTGATGTCGAGCCCCACCCAGTCCACCCGCGGCAGTACGTCGGCCAGGCGCGCCGGATAAATGCCGCCGGTGTGCAGGCCAATCTTGTAGCCCAGGGCGCGCACGTCGCGCATCAGTTGCGGCAACTGCGGTTCGCTCAGCGGTTCACCGCCGGAGAAGACAACCGCGTCGAGCAGGCCCGAGCGACGCTGAAGAAACGCAAAGACGTCGTCCCAGTCCAGCGTGCGTGCTCGCGTTTGCAGGTGCGGGTTGTGGCAGTAATGACAGCGCCACGGGCAGCCGGCCACGAACACTACTGCCGCAAGCTGCCCCGGCCAGTCGACGCTGGAAAACGGTGCCAGGCCGCCGATGGCCGGCGGCGGGCAGTGCGGTGGCTCAGCGGGCGCGGTCTTCAACAAAGAAGCGGCGTTCACGGAATTCCCCTTGCTTGCCGATGTTGAACGAGCTGACGGGCCGGTGATAGCCCATCACGCGTGTCCAGACTTCGCAGCGCGTGCGCTGGTTGTCGTCGAGTGCAGTCGTGAGGTTGGCGGTGTGTGCAACGGTGTTCATACGGAGGCTCCTTCGTGATGGAGGTGGGTGGAAGAACCTGGAGTGCCCGCCGTTGTGCAGTTGCACTTGCCGCTAGGCTGCTGTGCCAGCAGTTCTGCATCGCATTTCGGACAGAACGCGTGATGGCCGGACAGGTAACCGTGCTTCGGGCAGATTGAAAACGTCGGGGTGATGGTGATGTACGGCAGGCGGAAGTTCGCCAGCGCGCGCCGCACGAGTTCCTTGCAAGCCTGTGGCGAGGAGATCGCTTCGTTCATGTACAGGTGCAACACCGTGCCGCCCGTGTACTTGCTCTGCAGCGCTTCCTGGCGCGCCAGAGCTTCGAACGGATCATCGGTGTAGCCGACGGGTAACTGGCTGGAGTTGGTGTAGTACGGCTGTTCTGTCGTACCAGCCTGCAGGATGCCTGGCCAGCGCTTGCTGTCTTCGCGGGCGAAGCGGTAGGTCGTGCCCTCTGCGGGTGTGGCTTCGAGGTTGTACAGATGGCCGGTCGCCTCCTGGAATTCGGTCATGCGCTGGCGCACGTGGTCGAGCAGGCGCACCGCCATGGCGTGACCGAATGGTGTGGTGATGTCGTCGGCATCGTGGGTGAAGTTGCGCACCATTTCGTTGATGCCGTTCACGCCGAGCGTGCTGAAGTGGTTGCGCAGCGTGCCCAGGTAGCGGCGCGTGTACGGATACAGCCCCTGGTCGATCAGCCGTTGGACGAACTTGCGTTTGACTTCCAGCACGTCGCGGCCGAGAGCGAGCAGCGTATCAAGCCGCGCTAGCAGCGCCGCCTCATCGCCCGCGTAGAGATGGCCCAATCGCGCGCAATTCACCGTCACCACCCCAATGGAACCGGTCTGTTCAGCCGAGCCAAACAACCCGTTGCCGCGCTTGAGCAGTTCACGCAGGTCGAGCTGCAGGCGGCAGCACATCGAGCGCACCATGTGTGGCTCTAGATCGGAATTCAGGAAGTTCTGGAAGTAGGGCAGCCCGTAGCGTGCTGTCATCTCAAACAGCAGCGTGGTGTTGGGGTGCTCCCAATCGAAATCCGGCGTGATGTTGTAGGTGGGAATCGGAAACGTGAACGCGCGGTCCTTTGCATCGCCCGCCATCATGACCTCGATGTACGCGCGGTTGATCATGTCCATCTCGGGCTGGAGATCGCCGTAGGTGAAGGGCATCTCTTCGCCGCCGATGTACGGAATCTGCTCGCGCAGGTCGGCTGGGCACGTCCAGTCGAACGTGAGGTTGGTGAACGGCGTTTGCGTCCCCCAGCGGCTGGGCACGTTCAGGTTGTAGATCAGCTCCTGCATGGACTGCTTGACAGCCGCATACGACATAGCGTCGCGGCGGATGAACGGCGCCATGTACGTATCGAACGAGCTGAACGCCTGCGCGCCGGCCCATTCGTTTTGCAGCGTGCCGAGAAAGTTGACGATCTGCCCGATGGCCGCGGACATATGCCGCGGTGGCGTCGCTTCCACCTTGCCCGGCACGCCGTTGAAGCCTTCCGTCAGCAACTGCCGCAACGACCAGCCTGCGCAGTAGCCCGACAGCATGTCTAGATCGTGGATGTGGATGTCGCCCTCGCGGTGCGCTGTGCCCGCCTCGGGGCTGTAGACATGCGAAAGCCAGTAATTGGCCGTGACCTTGCCTGCCACGTTCAGGATCAGACCCCCAAGGCTGTAGCCCTGATTGGCGTTGGCATTGACACGCCAATCGCGCTGCTCAAGGTATTCGTCCATCGTGCTCTCGACATCGACCAGCGTGTGCTTGAGCGAACGCAGCCGGGCGTGCTGCTCTCGATAGACGATGTAGGCACGCGCGGTGCGCCAATAACCGGCGTCGACCAGCACTTCTTCCACCCAGTTCTGGATGATTTCGATACCGGGGCAGGGGAGCGGGGCGAGACGTTCGAGCACGCCCGTGGTCAGGCGCTGCGCTTCGGCGGTGTCGAATTCGCCAGTGGCCTGTCCGGCTGCCGCGATGGCTTGGCGGATATTTTGCGCGTCAAACGGGGCCAATGAACCGTCGCGCTTGGTGACTTGCCTGGTGACCTGTGTGCCCGTCATGAGGTACTCCATCTAGTGGTATGGAGTGAGACTAGCACTACATATTGTGGTCGATGAGCCCTAAAGACCTTGATTTTTAAATCGCTTGACCCCGGTCAACCGGGGCCATTTGCGACGCAGAAAGGTCGTGTCGCCGTCAGTCGACGATGAACAGCCGGGCGCCGTTCTTGGTGTACGACTGATGGGCTTCAGCGTTGTCGCCCACTTGGTAGCTCATGCCGGGCGTGAGGGTGAATTTGCGGCCGTCTTCCAGCGTGGTTTCCAGCTCGCCATCCAGACAGAACAGGATATGGCCCTTCTTACACCAATGGTCAGCCAGGTAGCCGGGCGTGTACTCGACCATGCGCACGCGGATGCGGTCCGGCTCGTCGCCAAAGTAACGGGTGCGCCAGATCGCCATGCCGGTCTCGCCGGTGTGTTCGGTAGGTTCAACGGCGGACCAGTCGGTCGTGCCAAAGGCGAAGGGCGCCATTTTCATCGCGGGACTCCGGTGGGTGACGTAAGCCCATGATGGTATCAGCGGCTTCGTGGCGCAGGCGTCGCATTCCATGTGCCCAAAAAGTCGCTTGTTAGTACGCCGCGACGGCATTGCGTGCGGCTCAATAATCCGCTTCTGACCGGCTGATTCCACTGCCCGTGCGGCATCGCAGCAAGGTGTCGACGGCGTCATATCAATGTATGCAGAAATTGCATGGTGCCATGCAACATCGACATAACGATCGGCATGCGCTTCTCTAATATCGTCGCTTTTTACAAAGCGTGACGAACTTGGGCCGGCCCTTGGCCCCATGAGATCCGCGTCTGCCGCGCGCCGTCCCTCCGGCCACGGTATTCCTTGGAGAAAGTCTTGAACACCAAACGTCTGACCTCCCATATCGGGCTGGCAATGCTGCTGGGCATTGCCGTCGGCTGGGGTTGCCACGAATACGCCAAGGACGCTGCCGCGGCCAAGAACATCGCTTCGTACTTCAGCATCATCACCGACATCTTCCTGCGCATGATCAAGATGATCATCGCGCCGCTGGTGTTCTCGACGCTGGTGACGGGCCTGGCAAGCATGAGCGGCGGCCGCTCGGTCGGCCGCGTGGGCTTGCGCGCGATGATCTGGTTTGTGTGCGCGTCGGCCACGTCGTTGGCGCTGGGCATGCTGCTGGTCAACTTCTTCCAGCCGGGTGTGTACATGAACCTGCCGCTGCCGGAAGCTACCGCCACGGCAGCCTTGAAGACCGGCGACTTCACGCTCAAGGCCTTCATCACGCACGTGTTCCCGCGCAGCATCGTGGAGGCCATGGCCACCAACGAGATCCTGCAGATCCTGGTGTTCTCGCTGTTCTTCGGCGCCGCGCTGTCGACGATGAAGAACCCGATGGACAGCGTGATCGGCCGTGGCCTGGAAGAGTTGACCAAGCTGATGTTCCGCATTACCGACTACGTGATGCGCTTTGCGCCGCTGGGCGTATTTGCCGCCATGGCCGCTGCCATCACGGTGGAAGGCGTAGGCGTGCTCTGGACCTACGGCAAGCTGATCGGCGAGTTCTACCTGGGCCTGGCGCTGCTGTGGGCGATCCTGTTCTTCGTTGGCTACGTGCTGCTGGGTCGTTCGCTGGGCCGCTTGCTGGGGCTGATTCGTGAGCCGACGCTGCTGGCGTTTGCCACGGCGAGCAGCGAATCCGCTTACCCGAAGACGATCGAGGCGCTGGACCGCTTTGGTGTGCCCAAGCGCATCTCCAGCTTCGTGCTGCCGCTGGGGTATTCGTTCAACCTGGATGGCTCGATGATGTACCAGGCGTTTGCGGTGCTGTTCATCGCACAGGCTTACAACATCGAGATGAGCTTCACCCAACAGGTCACCCTGCTGCTGGTGCTGATGCTAACAAGCAAGGGGATGGCCGGCGTGGCGCGTGCCTCGCTGGTGGTGGTGGCGGCCACGCTGCCGATGTTCCACCTGCCGGAAGCGGGTCTGCTGCTGATTATCGGCATCGACCAGTTCTTCGACATGGGCCGCACGGCCACCAACGTGATCGGCAACAGCCTGGCCACCGCCGTGGTGGCGAAGTATGAGCCGGCAGAAGAGGAAGCGGCGGAAGAGGCCGCAGAACCCGCAGTGCAGCCGACCGTCGGCTGACCTTAGGCCAAGATGACAGCGCCGCCTTTCAGGGCGGCGTTGTTGTATCTGAGCGGCGTTATTCCGGTTGAGAAGCGAGCGATGCCACGGCCGGGTTCAGGGGCGTATCGCCAATATCGACGCGCTGTGCCATCGGCGCCTCTCCCAACAATGCAGCCACCATGGCTTGCAGCGGAAGCACGTCGCCGGTGCTCATGAAGCGTGGCGACGCGGCTTGGCCTGATGCCTGCAATCCCGCTGCTGCCAGTGTGCGGCCCAGATGGCGCGCGACGGCGTGACCGGTGTCGATCAATGTCAGCCGGTCGCCCGCAATCTCGCGGATGGCGTCTTCCAGGAACGGGTAGTGCGTGCAGCCGAGCACCAACGTGTCGGCATGCGCGTCCAGCATCGGCTGCAGATAGGCCTGCAGCAGCTCAAGCACCGCAGGCGAGTGGGTATCGCCGCGCTCGATCAGGGGGACGAGGCCGTAGCCGGGTTGGCTCAGCACCTTGCAATCGCCGGAGGCCGCCGCCAGCAGGCGTGCAAATTTCTCGCTGCGCAGCGTGCTTTCGGTGGCGAGCACGCCAACCACACGGCTCTTCGACGTGGCAACCGCTGGCTTTACACCCGGCTCGACGCCAATCACCGGCACCGCGAGTTTTTCGCGCAGCACGTGCACGGCCTGCGCCGTGGCGGTATTGCACGCGATCACCAGTGCCTTGCAGCCTTGATTGACCAGCCATTCGCACACTTGCAGCGTGCGCTCGGCAATGTATTCGGGAGATTTTTCCCCGTACGGGGCATGGCGGGAATCCGCCAGGTAGAGAAGCGATTCGGCCGGCAGTTCGGCACGAATCGCGCGCAGGACGGAGAGCCCTCCGAGGCCGGAATCAAAGACCCCGACCGGTGCCTGCGCGCGTGTCGTCATATCGCGTGAACGGTTCAGCCTGCTGCGACGGGAATCTTGCCGATCTTCGCTTGCCATTCCGCCGGGCCGGTCTTGTGGACCGATGTGCCCGAGCTGTCCACGGCCACGGTGACCGGCATGTCTTTCACGTCGAATTCGTAGATGGCTTCCATGCCCAGGTCTTCGAACGCCAGCACCTTCGAGCCGCGAATGGCCTTCGACACCAGGTACGCCGCGCCGCCCACGGCCATCAGGTAAGCGGACTTGTGCTTCTTGATGGACTCGATGGCGACCGGGCCGCGCTCGGCCTTGCCCACCATGGCGATCAGGCCCGTCTGGGCGAGCATCGTCTCGGTGAACTTGTCCATGCGCGTGGCCGTGGTCGGGCCTGCCGGGCCGACAACCTCATCGCGCACCGGGTCGACCGGGCCGACGTAGTAGATCACGCGGTTGGTGAAGTCGATGGGCAGCTTTTCGCCCTTGGCGAGCATGTCGGCGATGCGCTTGTGTGCGGCATCGCGGCCGGTCAGCATCTTGCCGTTGAGCAGCAGCGTTTGGCCCGGTTTCCACGAAGCAACTTCTTCCGGCGTAAGCGTATTCAGGTCGACGCGCTTCGACGTTTCCGTATTCGGTGCCCACTCGACCTTCGGCCATTGCGACAGGTCCGGCGCTTCCAGCTTGGCAACGCCGCTGCCGTCCAGCGTGAAGTGCGCGTGACGCGTTGCGGCGCAGTTCGGGATCATGGCGACCGGCAGGTTGGCCGCGTGCGTCGGGTAGTCCAGGATCTTCACGTCGAGCACGGTGGCCAAGCCGCCCAGGCCTTGCGCGCCAATGCCCAGCGCGTTGACCTTCTCGTACAGCTCGATGCGCAGTTCTTCTGCGCGGTTGCTCGGGCCGCGGGCGATCAGGTCTTGAATGTCGATCGGCTCCATCAGGGCTTCCTTGGCCAGCAGCATGGCCTTTTCAGCCGTGCCGCCGATGCCGATGCCCAGCATGCCCGGCGGGCACCAGCCGGCGCCCATGGTCGGCACGGTCTTGAGCACCCAGTCGACGATCGAGTCCGACGGATTCAGCATCACGAACTTCGACTTGGCTTCGGAGCCACCGCCCTTGGCTGCGACGATCACGTCCACTGTGTCGCCCGGCACGATCGACATGTTGATCACAGCCGGGGTGTTGTCCTTCGTGTTGGTGCGCTTGCCGGCCGGGTCGGCCAGCACGCTTGCACGCAGCTTGTTGTCGACGTCGTTGTACGCGCGGCGCACGCCTTCGTTGACCATGTCTTCGAGGCTCATCGTGGCGCCGTCCCAGCGCACGTTCATGCCGACCTTCAGGAAGACGGTGACGATGCCGGTGTCCTGGCAGATCGGACGCTTGCCTTCAGCGCACATGCGGCTGTTGGTCAGGATCTGCGCGATGGCATCCTTGGCGGCCGGGCTCTGCTCCTGCTCATAGGCGCGGCCCAGAGCAGTGATGTAGTCCATCGGGTGGTAGTAGCTGATGTACTGCAGGGCGTCGGCGACGCTCTGGATGAGGTCTTCTTGACGAATGACGGTCATGGTGGGGACCAACGTGTAGGAATGAGAAACCGGGGATGCGGCAGGGCAGTGATCTGCACTGCGCACCGGCAGCGGGCGCTGCCGGTTCAGAATAGCCTGCGATCATACACCCAATGTCGGCCACGGATTGTCCGACCGGTTTCATCGGACTCGCCGCGCGGACAGGGGCACGGCGTCAATGTGCGTCGGCAGCCCCGCCGTCCGGATGCGCATGCGAAACGATGCGGTCTACCCACGCCATCACCAGTGCAGAAACCAGGAACGCCACGTGGATGACAACCTGCCACAGGATCGTGTGCGTGTCTTTCTGCGCCGCGTCGATGAACGTCTTGAGCAGGTGGATCGACGAGATGCTGATCAGCGCCATCGACAGCTTCACCTTCAGCACGCCCGCGTTGACATGATCCAGCCATTCGGGCTCATCTTCATGGCCCTCAATGCCGAGCTTGGACACGAAGATGTCGTACCCGCCGATGATCACCATGATCAGCAGGTTGGAGATCATCACCACGTCAATCAGGCCCAGCACGGCCAGCATGATCTTGGTTTCGTCCAGGTCGCCCAGGTGCGAAACCAGGTGCCACACCTCGACGACGAAGAGGTACACATACGCTGCCTGGGCGATGATCAGCCCCAGGTAAAGCGGCAGTTGCAGCCAGCGGGAAAAGAAAATCAGGCGCGGAATCGGGCGCAGCGGAGCGATGGGCGACTTCATGGGAAACGGGGCCGGGTGAAAAACGCGTGATTGTAGCGTCCCAAGTTTGCCGAACCGCTGACTGGAAGACGGCTGCCGCCCCTTGCGCTATTCGCGGTCCAGTGACGGATCGAGCGGGTCCAGCGGGTCCGCCACACGCGAGCGGCGCGCCGGATAGCGTGGCCGTGCAGGCCAGCTTGCAATGAGGATGCCCGCCACCACGCAAACCAGCGCAATGCCATGCGGCCAGCCCGGCGTCTCGCCCAGAGCGACGATGCCGTAGGTGGCTGCCGCAATCGGCAGCACCGAGGTGAACACGCCCGCCAGATGCGCCGGCACGTGCCGGATGCCTTTCATCCACAGCCAGAACGAGAAGATGCTGGCCGACAGCGCATACCAGAGCACAAGGCCCCAAATAGGCAACGGCACGCTCGACACATTGAAGCTGAGCAGCGGCATCAGCCCCAGGGGCAGCATCAGCAGGCCGCCGATCAGGTGCGTGTACGCGCAGATCTCGATGGCGGGCAACGTTTGCGTCAGGCGCCGCGACAGAATGACGTAGATCGACTCGCATAACACCGCGCCCATCACCAGCGCATTGCCCAGCAGCGCCTGTCCCGAATCGGCAGGCGCCGCGCCCGAAGACTCGCCTCCGCGATAGGCGTTGAGAATGGCGACACCCGCCACTGCGAGCGCCACCGACACCAGCGTGCGCCCCGACGGTTTCTCGCGCAGCACGAGCCATGACAGCAGCGCCACCGCGGCCGGGATCGTGCTGGTAATGATGCCGGCGGCCAGCGCCGAGGTCAGCCGCACGCCGTTGAGCATCAGCAGCGTGAATCCGAAGGTACCGAAGAACGCTTGGAGGAAGAGGTTGGTCCACTCGCTGCGCGTCACGCGGCGCATGCGCGACGGCTTGTACCACGGCGCCATGCAGACGATGGCAATCAGAAAACGCAGCAGTGCAAACAACATCACCGGCATGACGGCGACGATTGACTTGCCGAAACCGACGTTGCTGCCGACCAATGCCATGGCAGCAATCAGGAAAAGGGCGTGGATGGGCACGATGAGGAATCAGTGGAAACCGGCACGGGACGCGGCTCTCTGGCCGGCTATGTTGCGTTGCGATGCGTGCCGTAACATGAAGTGACGCATTATAGTAATGCCCTTCACGTCGGTTTGCGGTGCAGAAATGCGTAAGGCTGGAGTCAGGTCAGCCCCTTAGATTCGCCGCAAAACGACTACAGACATCGCTATCAGGAGACACCATGGCTGGCATTGAATCTGTCCTGCAGGAAACGCGCGTGTTCGACCCGCCCGAATCCTTTGTCAAACAGGCAAACATCGCCGGCATGGATGCGTACCGTGCGCTGTGTGCCGAAGCCGAGCACGATTACGAAGGCTTCTGGGCGCGCCTCGCACACGAGCATCTGCTGTGGCACAAGCCCTTCAGCAAGGTGCTGGATGAGTCCAACGCACCGTTCTACAAGTGGTTTGAAGACGGCGAGCTCAACGCTTCGTACAACTGCCTCGAACGCAACCTTGAGAACGGCAACGCCGACAAGGTCGCCATCATTTTCGAGACCGACGACGGCAAGGTATCGCGCGTCACTTACCGCGAACTTCACGCCCGCGTCTGCCGCTTCGCCAATGGCCTGAAGGCCCTGGGCATCAAGAAGGGCGACCGCGTCGTGATCTACATGCCGATGTCGATCGAAGGCATCGTCGCCATGCAGGCGTGCGCGCGCATCGGTGCAACGCACTCGGTAGTGTTCGGCGGGTTCTCGGCCAAGTCGCTGCAGGAACGCATCGTCGACGTGGGCGCCGTGGCGCTCATCACGGCCGACGAGCAGATGCGCGGCGGCAAGGCGCTGCCGCTCAAGGCCATCGCCGATGAAGCGCTCGCCATGGAAGGCACCGACGCCGTCAAGCACGTCATCGTCTACCGCCGCACCAACGGCAATGTGAACTGGGTGGAAGGTCGCGACCGCGCGATGGACGAAGTCGAGGCGGGTCAGCCCGACACCTGCGAAGTGACGCCGGTGGGCGCGGAGCATCCGCTGTTCATCCTCTACACCTCGGGTTCGACCGGCAAGCCGAAGGGCGTGCAGCACAGCACGGGTGGCTACCTGCTGTGGACGTTGCTCACCATGCAGTGGACGTTCGATCTGAAACCCGACGACATCTTCTGGTGCACGGCCGACATCGGCTGGGTGACGGGTCACAGCTACATCGCGTACGGCCCGCTCGCGGCCGGCGCCACGCAAGTCGTGTTTGAAGGTGTGCCGACGTATCCGAACGCCGGCCGCTTCTGGGACATGATCCAGCGTCACAAGGTCAACACGTTCTACACCGCACCGACGGCAATCCGCTCGTTGATCAAGGCTGCCGAAGCCGACGAGAAGGTCCACCCCAAGCAGTACGATCTCTCAAGCCTGCGCCTGCTCGGCACCGTGGGCGAGCCGATCAACCCGGAAGCCTGGATGTGGTACCACACGAACATTGGCGGCGGCCGTTGCCCGATCGTCGATACGTTCTGGCAGACCGAGACCGGCGGCCACATGATGACGCCGCTGCCGGGGGCCACGCCCCTGGTGCCGGGCTCATGCACGCTGCCGCTGCCGGGCATCATGGCTGCCATCGTCGATGAAACCGGGCACGACGTGCCGAACGGGCAGGGCGGCATCCTGGTCATCAAGCGTCCGTGGCCGTCGATGATCCGCAACATCTGGGGCGACCCGGAGCGCTTCAAGAAGAGCTACTTCCCAGAAGAGCTGGGGGGCAAGCTGTATCTGGCGGGCGATGGCTCCATCCGCGACAAGGACACCGGCTACTTCACCATCATGGGCCGCATTGATGACGTGCTGAACGTCTCGGGCCACCGCATGGGCACGATGGAGATCGAATCGGCGCTGGTGGCGAACCCGATTGTTGCGGAGGCCGCCGTGGTGGGCCGCCCCGACGACATGACGGGCGAAGCCATCTGCGCGTTCGTGGTGCTCAAGCGCTCGCGCCCCGATGGCGAGGAAGCCAAGCAGATCGCCAACGAGCTGCGCAACTGGGTCGGCAAGGAGATCGGCCCGATTGCCAAGCCAAAGGACATCCGTTTTGGCGACAACCTCCCCAAGACGCGCTCGGGCAAAATCATGCGCCGCTTGTTGCGTTCGCTGGCCAAGGGCGAGGACATTACGCAGGACACGTCCACCCTCGAGAATCCGGCCATCCTCGATCAACTGAAGGAAACGCGCTAACCGCCAGCGCTGGTCGCCAACCTTGGCCGCCGACTCCCAACAAGACAGCCGCTTTCGCAAGCGGCTGTTTCTCTATTACGGGCTCTATACCGTAGGGCTGCTGCTCTTCATCGTGATGATGGGCGCGATCGAGCGTGTGCGCGGGCCGGGCGTGTGGCTCGGCTACGTGTTCCTGTTCGTCACCATCGCCATCTATGCGTGCATCGGGCTGATCTGCCGCACGGCCGATCTGACCGAGTATTACGTGGCAGGGCGCCGCGTGCCGGCGTTCTTCAACGGCATGGCCACGGCGGCTGACTGGATGAGCGCCGCCTCATTCATCGGCCTGGCGGGCATCGTGTTCGCCTCGGGCTACGAGGGCCTCGCTTACGTGATGGGCTGGACGGGCGGCTACTGCCTGGTCGCTTTCCTTTTGGCGCCGTACCTGCGCAAGTTCGGTGGCTACACGGTGCCGGATTTCCTGGCCAATCGCTACGGCAATGGCGAGCGCGGCGGCAGTTCTGTCGTGCGCGGCATCGCGGTGCTGGGTGCGACGCTGTGTTCGTTCGTCTACCTCGTCGCGCAGATCCAGGGTGTGGGACTGGTGGTCACGCGTTTTATCGGCGTCGAGTTTTCGGTGGGCGTGTTCTTCGGGCTGGCAGGCATTCTGGTCTGTTCGTTCCTGGGCGGCATGCGTGCTGTGACCTGGACCCAGGTGGCGCAGTACATCATCATGATCGTGTCGTTCTTGGGGGTGGTGTCGATCATCGGTTGGCATCGGTATCACGATCCGGTACCGCAGCTTTCGACGGGCCGCCTGCTGCTGCAGATCGAGAAAGAGGAACGGCGCATCGCGCACGACCCTGCCGAGCAGCACGTGCGCGACCAATTCCTGAGCGAGGCGCAGGCGCTGCAGGAGCGCATCTCGCAACTGCCGCAGTCGTTCGAGCATGCGCGGGAAACGCTGAATACGCAGCTCAGGCTTGCACGCGAACGCAATGCGCCGCTGCGCGAGATCAAGTCTCTGGAGCGCCAGCGCGAAGAATTTCCGCCGGATGCGGCCGCCGCGTCGATCCTGTGGAACCAGCAGCGTGAAGACGCGCTGGCGCGTAGCCGCATGGCGCCGCCATCCACTGAGCCATTTCCGTCGGCGTCGCAAAACGAGCGTGGCACCGAGCGGCTGAATTTTGTGCTCCTGGTGTTTTGCCTGATGGTCGGCACGGCCAGCCTGCCGCACATCCTCACGCGCTTTCACACCACGCCGTCAGTGCGAGAGACACGCAATTCCGTGAGTTGGACGCTGGTTTTCGTGGCGCTGCTGTATGTGTCGGCGCCGGCGCTGGCGGCGCTCGTCAAGCTTGATTTGCTGCAGCATCTGGTCGGGGCGCCGTTTGCTGACCTGCCGCAGTGGATCGTGCCGTGGCGCAAGGTCGACCCACCCGTGTTCGCTCTGCATGACATCAACGGCGACGGCATCGTGCAGTGGGCAGAGGTGATGATGCAGCCAGACATGATTGTGCTGGCCGCGCCCGAAATTGCGGGGCTGCCGTACGTGTTGTCCGGGTTGATTGCAGCGGGCGCGTTGGCAGCGGCGCTGTCGACGGCCGATGGCCTGCTGCTGACCATCGCCAACGCCCTGTCGCACGACGTGTACTTCCACATGATCGACAACACGGCCAGCCACCAGCGGCGCGTGACGAGCGCCAAGGTGGTGTTGTTGGGCGTGGCGCTCTTGGCCGCTTATGTGACGTCACTGAAGCCGGGCAACATTCTCTTTCTGGTTGGGGCGGCTTTCTCGTTGGCGGCGTCCTGCTTCTTTCCGGTATTGGTGCTGGGCGTGTTCTGGAAACGCACCAATCGTGCCGGTGCCATCGCGGGCATGCTGACGGGGCTGGCGGTGAGCGTGTACTACATCATCGCCAACTACCCGTTCTTCACGCGCATGACGGGCGTGCTTGGCCAGCCGTGGTTTGGCGTCGACCCGATCGCCTCCGGTGCGTTCGGCGTGCCGGCCGGTTTTGTTGCTGCGATTGTCGTGAGCCTCGTGACCAAGCCGAACCGGCCGGTGATCGACAAACTCGTCGGCTATATTCGCGATCCGCAGTAAAAAAGCCGGCTCCCGACGAGCCGGCAAAGGGCAGGGTCGAAGCGTGGGAACTCCGACCCTTGGGCTGACCTCTCCCGCCAGCCCACAACACGAGTGGGGGCAGCGCGGCGAGGCGGCGCGCTCAGTCGGGCAAGGGATGCGCCTGCGGCTTGTCGTTCGATAGCGTCTGGATAGACCGCTCCAGCGGCGCCGCGCTGACGCTGACTTCGCCTGCAAAGGGCCGGTCCACGGCCAGCACAAAAAAGAACGCCAGGCCCAGCGTGGTCGCCCACACCGCCACCAGCGCCATGTGAAAGCGCGTGGCTGGCAGCGCATAGAGCAGCAACAGCGAAAGGCCGCTTGCGATCAGCATCACGCCCCAAAGCGTGCCGGGCATGGCGGCTTCCAGATTCTGCAGGCGTTTCTCCCGGTACTTCACCATCTCGTTGACGCGGGCGAGCACTTCAATCAGCAGCACGCGCTCACGGTCGTCATGGGGCGTGATGCGGTTGGCCGTGGCGAACATGTTGTTGAACGCAGCCTCCGTGTCGGCATCAGGACGCGCTTGCTGCTGCATGCTCGGCCATTCGTCGTGGACGACATGCTCCAGATACGTGATCAGCTCGCGCCGCGCGGTGGTGGCGCTCGGGTGCGAGAACGCAGAGAGATCGCGGGCAAGTTCCGTGGCACACGCAGCTTCGGCGGCGACGATGTCGGCGGCGGCTTGATACGCACCCCATACCGAGATGGCCGAGAAGGCGACCAGCAGTGAGTTGATGGTCGTGACGGCCGTCATCATGGCGATGGTCATGTTGCGCTGTTCGGCGTCGAGCGTGACTGGAAGAACACGGCGGACTAGCACGTAGCCGCCCAATGCCACGAATAGCGTGGCGAAGACGATGATCGCGCCCATCGCCCATGCGGGGATGTTGTAGAGGAACAGCATGAGGTCACTCCTTGGATGGCCGGTTGGAGGCAGAGGGGGGCGCAGAAGCCGGCGGGTCGCTGGCGGCGAGCATGGCGCGCGTGAAGTCGGCCAGGCGTTGGCGCATCGCTTCGGGTGAGGCGTTGCTGTCGAACGACTGTTGCAGATCGATCAGGTTTGCGGCGAGTTCGCTTTGCCACTGCGTACGCTCACTGGCAGCGCGGGCGCGATAGGTCTGCATGGCAGCGTCGGCATCGGCCCAGCGGTCACCGCGTACGAGTGTTTCGAGCGCATCCACCAGCCGCTGCAATAGCCGGTGCACGGCGGTGGCAGAGAAGCCGCCCAGCATCGCCAGCGTCGGTTTCCCGAAGTTGTGCATGCTGCCGCCATCGAACAGATGCGCCGGCAGCATCTCGACCAGAATCAATCCGGCAATCACGCCGAGGATCAACCGTGCGCAGTAGGACGCGTCGTACTTCGGGTCGTAGGTGGCTGCCGCCACATAGCGATGCGCCTGAAACAGCGTGGCAAACGACGCGCCCAACCCCGCGCAGAACAGCAGGAACAGCGTGTTCCATAACAGGGGCGCGCCGTCCGAATCGAGGAAGCCCCGGTCGATGTTTGCGCTCGATACGTCGGGCGACATGCCGGTGGCAATCACGGCGATCAGGAAGACGATCGCAGCGCTGGTCAGCAGCCGGATCAACGGCACAGGACCGAGCCATGGGAATGGATGATCGCTGCGATGCTGCGTGTCGAGCAGCGTGACGGCCTGCGGCGTGGCTGGTGCAATGGCGGCTGCAAGCTTGCGGTGGATGGCTGCCAGCGCGTGGTGCGGTGTGGCCTGCGGCGGCATCTGGCGGTCGATGAGCGGGCCGAGCTGGGCGATGAGTTCTGGCGCGACTGGCAAGCCGTGGTGCAGGGCGTAGCGGGCCATCGCTTCACATTCTTCACGCAGTTGTTCAACGAGGGGCGGGATTGGTTGTGGCTGCGGAGCCGCACGCGGGCGTAGCCAATGCGCGAAGCCGAGCGGGATCATGCGAGCCTCCCGTCGTTGGATGGCATGCTCGGCAGGAAGGTAGAAAGCGAGCCGCGTTGCAGGTGTGGGCTGTTGTGTCGCATGGTGGCTTTCGTCGGCAGGGCGGGCCGTGCACGGCCCCGGCTTGCCCCGTCGCTTGTCTCACGCGGGGCCAATCCACTTTGCGTCGCGCGTGCGAGCCCGCCAATGCAACGGAAGTCACGAACGACGGCCTAACGAAAGACACAGGACAGAAAAGAGAAAACGCCCGCGGCCTTTCGGCGGCGGGCGCAATGACAGCTTGGAGACGACAACTGCTACGGTGACCGTGCTCCGGTCAGGCGCGTGCGGCGTGCGGATCGACCCGGAAGAAGGACATCATAGCGTTGAGCTCTTGCCCCTGGTCCTGCAGCGATTGCGATGCGGCTGCGGCTTCTTCCACCAGCGCCGCATTGCGCTGCGTGACTTCATCCATTTGCGAGATCGCCTGGTTGACCTGTTCGATGCCGCGCTTCTGCTCGACCGATGCGGCGGCAATCTCTTCCATGATGTGCGTGACGCGGGCCACCGCTTGCGTGACCTCCGTCATCGTCTCGCCGGCCTCGCCCGCCAGCGTGGAGCCGTCGTGAATGCGTTCCACCGACGAGGCGATCAGTTCCTTGATCTCCTTGGCCGCCGTTGACGAGCGCTGCGCCAAGCTGCGCACCTCGCTGGCGACGACCGCAAAGCCGCGGCCTTGCTCGCCCGCACGTGCGGCTTCCACGGCGGCATTCAGCGCGAGGATGTTGGTCTGGAACGCGATGCCTTCGATGATGCCGGTGATGTCTGCAATCTTGCTCGAGCGCTCGCTGATGTCGTGCATGGTCGATACGACTTGACCAACGACCGTGCTGCCTTTGAGCGCCACTTCCGAGGCGGTGGAGGCGAGCGCGGTGGCGTGCTGTGCATTCTCGGCGTTCTGCTTCACGGTGGAAGTCAGCTCTTCCATGCTGGCTGCCGTTTCCTGCAGCGACGATGCCTGTGCTTCCGTGCGCTGGCTCAGGTCGGCATTGCCCGCCGCAATCTGTTTGGCTGCGCCGGCCACGCTGCTGCTGCTGTCGCGCACCTTGTCGACGATCTCGGTCAGGCGGCCGTTCATGTCGCGCAGGGCAGAGAGCAGGTGGCTCGTCTCATCCTTGCCTTGTACATCGATGCGGCTGCTCAGATCACCGCGGGCCACCGTCTGGGCGACATCCACCGCCGTGCGGATCGGCTGCGTGATCGAGCGTGTGATGATGATGCCCGCGATCACTGCCAGCAGCACCGCGCCGATCGACAGGCCGGCCAGCAGATTGCGCTGCATGACGTACTGCGCCTCATACGCCTGTACGAGCTGTTCCTGGCGCTCGTGCGTGTAAGTGGCATACGCGTCGGTGGCCTTGATTAGGGCGGCCAGCAACGGGCGGCATTCGTTGTCCATCTTCTGGATGGCTTCGTCGTGTTTGCCGGCCAGTGCCAGCCCGACGATGTCGGTCGCCACGGGGCCGTACTGGGCTTCCACGCGATTGATGTCTTCCACCAGCGTACGGGCGCGGTCGTTGACGTCCTTGGCGCCCGCAATCATGTCGTTGAGCTGCTTGAGCTTGCTCTTCACATCGTCGTGCGCACGAAAGACGTCAGCCTTCTCCAGATCCAGATCTTTTGGCGTGACCACGAGGACCAGGTTGCGTGCGGCGATGGCGCGGCGATCCACCGCCGTGCGCACGTCGTTGGCGACGTCTGCGCGGGCGCTGATGCCGTGCACGTAGTTCGAGAATCCTTCGGTCGATTCGGACAGCGCCCGCAACGACATGCCCGATACCACGACAACAATGGCTGCCAGCACGCCAAAGCCCGTTGTGAGCTTGGCTTTGATGGTCATCTGAAAAAGGTTCACAGCGTCCTCCGGTTTGCTGAATGAATTGAGATGTGGTCGCGCACCGGAGCGGCTTGAGAAAGACGGTCGAGGACCACGTTAGTTATGCGCAAGGGCTGCGTAGTTAAGAAAGGGACAGGTTGTGTCACGGTGTGACCGATTTTCCCTGGTTGGATTTTCCGGTCTCCACGGGGTTATCGGCATTGAAAAGAAAATCCTGAATAACATTCTTCTGAGCGTTTTCACTTAATGCGGATTAGGGCGGTTGTTTTGCTGATGAAACCTTGCCTGCCAAGGGCTGGGGCGCCATCGTTTCGAATCGTGGGATGGATTATGCAGGCTGGATGGCGCCAACGTTTTCCTACTCTATTTGCGTTATTTATATTCAGATATCGATATTTTCACTACAGTATTCGCGATGCGTGGTTTTGCGGATGTAATTGCCGGATTACGTATTTTGGTGGTGCCTGGTATCTAAAGAAAACGGCCCGCGAAGCGGGCCGTCAGATCACCGCGGACGGGCGCTTGCTACAGCACCGTGGCCGGCACCACGGGCAGCACAACCTTCGAGGGATGGGCCGCATCGCTGTAGACCGTCAGCACGCCGAACAACGAGTTGAGCAGCGTGGGCAGCGGCGGCACGCCTTGCGGCAGGTTGCTTGCACCCACGGCTACCCGCAGCTTGTGGCCCTTGGCGATGAGCGCGCTGGTCGGGAATACCTCGACCGGCACCATCACGGCTTGACCCGGCATGAGCGGCTGGACGGAGCCGGGCGTGAACGGATGCCATGGCTGGATCATCAGGCCGTTCATCGTGCGCGAACGGCTGGCGTCCACCGCACGCAACGAGGCCGTCTGGAGGCCATCGGTGAGCGGCGTGACATTGCCCGCCCCGTCCACGTCGTCAATGCGTACCGAGACGCCGGCGTCCAGCGCAGTGGTCGAGATCCACACATCCGCTTCGATCGGCCCGTTGAGGTAGACATCGGCCGGCATGGGCGGCGTCTCGAACTTCACATCGGCGGCTTCGGCGATGGTGTCGTCGGTCTGGCACGGCAGCGGGAGGAAACCCGTCAAGCCGGCGGTCCATTGCGACAGGCTGATCGAACATGCGCCGTTCAGCGGCAGCTGTGCGACCGTGTTGGACGCTTCGTTTGCCGCAGGCGCGGTGGCCGACAGGCTCTTATCGCCACGCAGAAAGAGCTGCTGCGCCTGCGCCTGTGGATGCGGCCAGTCCGTGGCCGTTGCGTAGTGGCCGAGGCCGGTCACGTATTGCGTGACGTTGGGAAGCGCATCGGCGCCCACGTTCAGTCCTTTGACGTATTGGTCGAACCATTGCAGTTGAATGTGGTTCAGCGGCGGCACGCCGTCGACGGGTAACCCGCTGCCCAACGCGGCCTGCAGATGTGTCCATGGGCCGATCAGCAGCTTGGCCGGCGCCTGCGTCTTGATGCTCTCGTACGTGAGCGGTTCACTGCGCTGGAAAAGATCGTGCAGGCCGCCCACCGCGAAGGTCGGCACCTTGATCTTGCCGTCGTTCTCCAGCGGCGAGCGTGTCGCCCAGAACGCGCCGTCGTAGGCCGTGGCCGTGCTGCCCAGCAGCGCCTGGAGCATGGTCGGCAACTGGAAGGTCGTGACGGCAGACACCAGATGCTGCAGAACAGCCGGCAACCCGATGGTCGGGTCCGTCACCAGCGTCGGATCGGTCAGGCTCAGTACCGATACCAAACCGAACCACGCCGGTATGAACGTGAGATTCGTCTGCCCACCCGTGAAGACGATGTCGCGGTAGCCATCGCCAATCGGCACGATCGGGAACGCCGCCTTGACCGCAGGGTGGTTCTGCGCCGCCGTGATGACCGTCGTGATGCCGAGGTATGACACGCCGTAAAGGCCGATCGCGCCGTTGCTCCACGATTGCTGCGTCACCCAGTCGACCACATGGCCGTAGTCGCTTTGTTCGTCGGCGCCAAAGGCATCCCACGCCCCCTGCGACTGACCGGTGCCGCGCACATCCACCACCACCGTCGCATAGCCATGCTGGACGATGTACGGATCGGCCGCGCCCAGCGCTGCACCGATCGATGCTTCGTATTGCGCGTTGCCGCCGTTGTACGACGTCTGCACCAGCACCGTGGGGAACGTCCCCGCAGCGGCCTTGCCCGATGCGTCGGCGGGCAACGTCACATACGCCGCGAGCTTCGTGCCGTCGGGCATGGTGATGTACTGCATGGCCTGCCGCGCGACGCCCGCATACAGAGCGGGCGGGTTGTAGTCGACCCACTTGGCGCCAGCGTTGCTCGTAATGGACGTGCCTGGCTGCGCCGGTGTGGCGCGCGTACCAAGCGTGGTCCAGTTGACTGCGGCGGGCTGCGCCGGTTGTGTTGGCTGCGCGGTGTTTGAATCTGCGGGGATGCTGTTGGCGACGGCTGAGCTGTCACCGCCGCCGCAGCCCGGCAGCGAAAGCGCCGCGCACAGCAGCGCCGACATCAGCATGCGGCCGTGCCGCACGCGTGGGTTGCCCATTTGCATGGGGTGTCTCCTCTTGAATGCTTTTGTTGTGGGGGGGGGGGATGGCCGGCACGCCGAGGGTGGCGGCATGCGGCCGGTCGCTCCCGGTGGGGAAGCGAAGCAAGCGAAGAGGCCGGCGCAGAAGAGGGGTGGGTGACACGACCGACCGCGCGCCAGCGGGCTTGGGCGCACGGATAAAGCACCAAGCATGCCCACGCCACGACACCCGCAGATGGCGCTGTACGGCGGTGTGGCATGTGTTTCGGGGCTCGGAACGCTACCGGCGTTACGTAACGTTCCGCGTAACAAGGGCCTGATACAGCCGTTTTCAGATGAGGAATCCGCACCCCACCAATGGAGGGGTGCTGCCCGCGAAGCCGCGTCAACAGGGTGTTTCAAACACATCAAAACGACAATGCGTGCATGCAAAAGCGCGCATTGACCGGCTCAGTGGCGTTGGCATGGACGTTGCATATTTAGGCTGCACGCCGGGCACAGGGCGCCACACGAAGAGCGCAACAACAGCACAGACAGCAAGGGGGCCATCATGAATCGCACCATTCAAGACGTCGAGATTGCCGCTGCCATCGACTCGGACCTGCTCCGCCGCCGCGAGCAGTTTGCCGGTCAGCCCGCCGCCTGGCGGGTGTGGTCAGAAGCCGCGCACGTTGCCACATTGAATGAGCGCGCACGCGCTGCGTTTATCGAGCACGTGGCCAATAGCCGCGGTGCCGATATTGCCCTGCGCCTGTTGCTCAAAGCGCAGTCGATTCGCGATCAGATTACACAGACCCTGCTGACGAGCGAGACGCAAGCTACGCTGCATTGAGTTACGCGAGGGGATGCCGACCGCGCAGACGCGTCGGCGGCGGTGGGATGCAAAAGGCCTTGTCGGGAGACCGGGCCTTTTGTTTGAGCGGACCTTGGCGAGCCCGTACGGTGTGCTACAATCGCGGGCTTCGGAGAGATGGATGAGTGGTTTAAGTCGCACGCCTGGAAAGCGTGTATAGGTTAATAACCTATCGGGGGTTCGAATCCCCCTCTCTCCGCCAAGAATCCAAGGCCCGAGCGCGCAAGTGCTCGGGCCTTTTTGCATTCCGGGCGGTTGCCATGTCGAGGTGGACCACTATTGCTGACATCAGCCGTTTGAACGTACGCTTGGCCAGCAAAAAAATCACAAGAGCCAAGGAGACCACCGCCCCATGGATTTGGACGTCAACCACAAGCCGGTCAGCGTTGATTGCGACCCGGCCACGCCCCTGTTGTGGGTGCTGCGTGATCACCTGAACCTGACCGGTACGAAGTTCGGCTGCGGCGTTGCGGCGTGCGGCGCCTGCACGGTGCACGTGGACGGCGCGGCCGTGCGGTCCTGCGTGCTGCCGGTGGCTGCTGTGGCCGGCAAGCACATCACCACCATCGAGGGACTTGCCGGCGGCGAGGGCAAACGCCACGCACTGCAACAAGCCTGGATTGACGAACAGGTGCCCCAGTGCGGTTACTGCCAATCCGGCATGCTGATGGCCGCGGCGGACTTGCTGGCCCAACACCCCGATCCGACTGATGCCGACATCGACGCGGCCATGACCAACATCTGCCGCTGCGGCACGTATCCGCGCATGCGCGCTGCCATCAAGCGCGCCGCCAAGGCGTTGCGGGAGGGCCGCGCATGAACGCGAAATCAACGAAACCGCGCAGCGGACGCCGCCGTTTCCTGCTGGGTGCGCTCGGTATTGGCGGCGCACTGGTGGTGGGTTGGGGCGTGATGCCACCGCGCAGCCGCGTGGGCGACGCGAGCATCTTCCCCGAGCACAACGGCGAGATTGCGCTGAACGGGTGGATCAAGATCACGCCCGAAGGCAACGTCGTGCTCGCCATGCCGCGTGTGGAGATGGGGCAGGGCATTCACACCGCACTGTCGATGCTGGCGGCGGAAGAGCTGGACATTCCGCTCTCGCGCGTGAGCATCGAAAGCTCGCCCGTGGAGCGCATCTACGGCAACGTCGTGGCCATGGGCGACAGCTCGCTGCCGCTGCATCCTGATAGCGCCGACAAGACATGGGCCCGCGCACTGCACTGGATCATGGCCAAGAGCGCGCGCGAGATCGGTCTCATCATTACCGGCGGTAGCAGCAGCACCGCCGATGGCTGGCAGCCGGTGCGCGAGGCTGCCGCCACGGCGCGGGCGGCGCTGGTGCAAGCTGCAGCACGCGAATGGAATGTGTCGGCTGCGGAAGTCAGCATCCGTGATGGCCAGTTGATTGGCCCTGGCGGCAAACAATCCACGTTTGGCGGCATGGCCAAGTCGGCGCGCGGTATTGCTGCGCCGTCCAACGTCACGCTCAAGCCGGCTTCGCAATACCAGTTGATCGGCAAGCCGGCGCCGCGCAATGATCTTGCTGCGAAGACAGATGGCAGCGCGCGCTTCTCCATCGACACGCGCCTGCCCGGCATGCTGTATGCCGCCGTCGTGATGTGCCCGGTGTTTGGCGGCAAGCTCAAGACGTTTCAATCGAAAGCGGCGCTTGGCATGCCGGGCGTGCGTTACGTGGTGCCGTTTGAGGGCACTGCCGGCGGCGCACCCGGCGTGGCGGTGGTGGCTGATCATTACTGGCAGGCGCGTCAGGCGCTGGCAACGATCGAGCCCGTGTGGGACAACGGCCCGCATGCCAAGCTCGATTCGGCAGGCATTCGGCAGCAGCTCGTGAGCGCGCTCGACAGCGACAAGGGTGGCTTCACGTATCGATCCATGGGCGATGGCCTGAAAGCCTTCGACAAGGCCGATGGAGCCACCCTCGTCGAGGCCGAATACACCGCGCCGTATCTTGCGCATACCACGATGGAGCCGATCAACTGCACCGCGCAGGTGACGCAAGACGGCGTGCATCTCTGGGCGCCCACGCAGGTTGCCACGCTGGCACAGCTGGTGGCGGCACGCGCGGCAGGTGTGAGCGGCGACAAGGTGCATATCGACATCCCGCTCATCGGCGGCGGTTTCGGGCGACGGCTGGAGTCCGATTTCATCGGCCAAGCCGTCACCATCGCCACCAAGACCGATGGCAAGCCCGTGCAGGTCATCTGGTCGCGCGAAGAGGACGTTCGCCACGACTTCTATCGCCCGCAAGCCATCGCCCGGCTCAAGGCGCGTGTCGAGAACGGCAAGGTCACAGCGATCGCGTCGCGCAGCGCCGGCCAATCGATTCTGGCAGGCGAGCTGGATCGCCTGTTTGGTGCGCCGTCGGCGGGTATCGACCGCTACACCGCTGAAGGTTTGTTCGACTTGCCGTACGAAATCGAGCACGAGCACGTCGCGCACCTGGCAGTCGATCTGCCGATTCCCGTGGGGTTCTGGCGCAGCGTTGGCCACTCGTATAACGGGTTCTTCATGGAGGGCTTTCTCAACGACGTGGCGGCCGCTGCCAAGCTTGACCCGCTGGCGATGCGGCGTGATTTGCTGAAGGCCCATCCGCGTGAGCTGAAGGTGCTGGATACAGCCGCACAGGCAGCCGGCTGGGGGCAACCGCTCGCCCCGGCGGCCGACGGTGCCCCACGCGCGCGCGGCATTGCGCTGCATCCGAGCTTCGGCTCCGTGGTCGCGCAGGTGGTCGAGGTGTCGATGAAGGACGGCAAGCCGCGCGTGCATCGCGTCGTCTGCGCGGTCGATTGCGGCACGGTGGTCAACCCGGGCATCGTTGCGCAGCAGATGGAAAGCGCGGTCATCTTTGGCCTGACGGCGGCACTATATGGTCGGATCGACATCAAGGACGGCCAGGTCGTGCAGTCGAACTTTCCGGACTATCCGGCGCTCAAGATGGCCGAGGCGCCCGTTATTGAAACGCACATCGTGCCGAGCACCGCAGAACCCAGCGGCATGGGCGAGGTGGGTGTGCCGCCAATTGCGCCGGCCGTGGCCCATGCCGTGGCGCAGTTGACGGGCAAACCGGTGAGGCAGTTGCCCATCGTCTGACGGTCTGCTGCCGCGGCGTTGAACTCACAGCAGCGCATGGCGGATGGCAAACGCAGCCGCCTCCGCCCGGTTGGCGCTGTGCGTCTTGCTCAGGATGCTGCTCACGTGGTTTGCCACTGTGTTGGGGCTGACGAACAACTCACGGGCAATCTGGCGGTTGCCCTTGCCCTGCGCGACCAAGCGGAGCACCTGGGCTTCGCGTCGACTCAACCCCGCAGGATAGTGCTCCACCGGAGCAGTCTTGACCGACGCTCTGGCGGCCTCGATGCGCGCCAGCAGACTGGCCATCCCGAGCGTTGCCGCTTCGTCTTCTGCGGCGCTCAACAAGGTATCGGCGCGATCGAGATCGCTCGGGTCGGCGCGACGTAAGAGCATCTGCGCAAAGTCCAGCCGCGTGCGTGCGAGCGCTGGCCTTGCACCTTGGCGTTCGTTCATCTCCAGGGCGGCCTGAAAATGTTGTTGCGCTTGCGGCCAGTTGCCCATTGTTGTGGCCAATGCGCCCAGGATCGCATCGGCTGCGCCAAACGAGGCGATCGCGGTGCCGAACACCAGGTTGCGCCTACTGAACGGGGCAAGTAGTTGGTACAGCGCCGTCGCCCTGGCGGCGTCGCCAAGCGCATGGCACACGATGGCCAGATACGTGAGATTGGCTACCCAGACACCATCGCGCGCGATCGTGAGAAAGTCGGCGTTGGCCAGCGTGTCAAACGTCTTGCGTGCTGCCTCCAACTGACCAAGCTCTGCGTGCATCAAGGCGATGCCCGGTTGCCAGATGCCCATCGCGCTGGTGTGCTCAACGAAATGTTCGACCAGAGGCGCCACCTCGTGCAGTCGGCCTTGTTCGCGGCGCAGCATGAACATCTGGACACCATAGACGCCGGCGGCATCCATGCCGGGCATGCGCCGCGCGATCTCGTAAGCGTTGGGGATCAAGCGCTCTGCATCGGCAAAGCGCCCTTCGAACAGCGCATGCATGGCGCGCGACATGCTAGCGGTGTAATGGATGAAGGGCTGGCGCAGCGTCTCTCCACCGCGCTCGTATTCCTCAAGATTTGCTCGCCAGGCTGCCATGTCGCCGAGTTCAAAGTCATCGAAGAAGCGCCACGCACGTGTTGCACACATCAGCGTGCGGTCGCCGGCCTGCCGGGCCAGTTCGTACGCTTCATCGGAGGCGGCGATGCGCTCGGCAATGTGCTCCTGCTGCCAGCGCAGCGACACGGTCGCAACCAGGGTGTCGGCCAGTGTTGCGGGGTCGGCGGCCCGGCGCGCCACTGCGATGGCCTGCTCATGCACCCGGCTTGCTTGTGCCTCCTCGCCGCTGAAGATGAGGGCGCGCGCCAGGGCGCTCAGCAGGCGGGCGCTCATCACGGGCTCGTCGCTGCCCTGAGCTGCGAGGGCCTCGCGCAGGAGTTCGGCCGCGGGGCCGCCTGGCAGTCCTGGCGCCCAACTCGCGGTTTCGAAGCCAAGCGCGGCGTGAGCGAGTTCCCTTGTATTGCCGTACTCGGCGCTCAAGCGAGCCGCCTCCTTGAACGTCTGCATGGCCTGGAGCCAATCACCGGCATGGCTGTGCGCGGCACCTAGCGCATTGAGCAGGCCGCAGCGTGCCTCGCGCGCAAGGCCGCTGCCAGCGTCCATGGCCTGCAGTGCCATCTGGCAGTAGCGTGCCGATTCTTCGTGCGCGAGCTGGCGGTCGGCACGCCGCGCCGCACGTTGTGCGTAATCCACCGCGAGTGCGGCGTCCCCTCCGGGCAGGGCGGCCCAGTGGTGATAGGCCAGTGCTGGCAGATGCTGCTCGGGGTCGTCGCCGTGAATCATCTCGATGGCACGCGCCAGCTTCAGATGGAGCCGGCTGCGTCGAGGGATGGGAATCTCGTCGTAGAGGGTCTCGCGGAACAAGGCATGGGCAAAGTGATAGTGGCCGGGGTCGCGCAAGGCCTCGACCACACGCGCCTGCAGGGCTTCGTCGATGGCTGCGCTGCAGGTCTCTTCGTCGACATCGCCGGCCAGCGCGGTCAGCAGACGGAATTCGAATGCGCGGCCGATGACCGCTGCCGCGGTAAGCACCTTATTCGCATTCGCGGACAGACGACTCAAGCGGCGCCCGATGACTTCCTTGATGCCCTCCGGAATGCGCAGTACATGGCCCGTGCTGGTGGACGAATTTTCCTGTGCCAGCAGACGGGTCATTTCTCCCACGAACAAGGGGTTGCCTTCCGTTTGCGCATGGACCGCATCGACCAGCGCGGGGGCGACGGTCGTGTCGTCAGCCAGTTCCATCATGTGCGCTGTTTCCGCATGGGTCAGCCCCCTCAGTCGCAACCGTTCGAAGCGTGGTTGGCGCGCCAGTTCGCCTAGCGTGGCCGACAGCGGGTGCTGTCTCGATAGCTCGACATCACGGTACGTCACAAGGAGAAGAATGCGATTGCTGCACACGTCAGGTGCAAGAAACTCGAGCAGTCGCAGGGACGACGCGTCGGCCCAGTGCAGGTTGTCGAGGATGAGCAGCAGCGGATGCTGTTGTGCCGCGCGCTGCCAGAAGGTGTTCACTGCGTCGAAGAGTCGGAAGCGCGCCTGCGCGACTTCGGTACTTGGCGTGGCAACTGCGCGATCACGCACCGGATCGGGCAGCCGATCTGCAAGGTCGGGCACGATTTCCGCGAGCGGCGCTACCCCACAGGCCAATGCCTCGTGGATGCTGTCTTCGTCGTGTGAGGCAATCCAACTTCGTACCAGTTGTTGCCAAGGCCAGTAGGGCGGTGCGCCGGGCTCCTCGTTACAGCGGCCCCAGAGCACTTGCATGCCGCGTTGCTCGGCCTGTTGGGCAACAATTTCGGCGGTGCGTGTTTTGCCGATGCCGGGTTCCCCCGCCAACGCAGCAATGCCGCCAGTACCGTCTTGCGCTCGCGCCAGCAGGTGGCCCAGTACCTCGAGCTCACGCTCGCGGCCAACGAAGCGCACCGTCGCTGGCGCACTGGCGGTGTTGCGGGTGCTGTCGCTTAGCGCTGCAGATTCAGCCGGTAGCGGCATGCCGCAGCCGTCGCAAAACCTCGCGTCGGGCCGGCACAATCGGTGGCAGCGAGCGCAATGCATGGTTGCAGAGCGTCACACGAAGCTCTCCGGACGCACTTGGGTCACCTCGATCACGACGTCAGCAGGCAGGCTTGCCAGGTGTGCCGCCTGTCGGATGGCATCCGCGCTTGGGGCCTCGTAAAGACAATAGGTTTTCTTGCGGTCGGCAGAGAGGAAAGAGAAGACCCAGTTCACACCAACATCTGCATTGATGTGCTGGATGTTCGCAACGCTTGCGGCGCCGATCTCCAACTGTTCCGCAAACTGGCGTTCGATGAGAAACAGCGGCATTTTTCTTCCCTCCTGACGCTTCGACGGGCCATGCCGCCATTGCGTTTTATTGAAGGCCGAAGATGGGGCAAAACAAATAGTCAGTATTGACTATCCCAGGGCAGACCGACCGCCACACAAGAATGATCAAGGCAGCGGATAGAACTGGCGATGTCCCGCTTCTAGACTTCCTTCACCATCCCCCACGCCTGATGTTCCGCTCTGCAGACCCAGCCAGATCGGTTCCGTGGCGCTTGCCCAGGAGATCAACATGCTCGAAGACACCACGGTGCAGGCCTTCCGTGCGCAATTGCGGGGGCCGCTCGTCGAACCGGACGATCCGCATTACGACGCGGCACGCCGTGTCTACAACGCGATGATCGACAAACGGCCGCGCCTCATCGCGCAGTGCTCGGACGTAGCCGACGTGATTGCGTCAGTCAACTTTGCGCGCAACAACGGCTTGCTGCTGGCCGTGCGCGGTGGCGCTCACAATGGCGGCGGTCTGGGCGTGTGTGACGACGGTTTGGTGATCGATCTGGCCCGTCTGCGCGGCATTCGTGTCGATCCTGTCGCCCACACGGTGCGCGCCGAAGGCGGCTGCACATGGGGAGACGTCGATCATGCGACGCACGCATTCGGTTTCGCAACGCCGGCGGGCATCATCAGCACCACCGGGGTTGGCGGGCTAACCCTGGGAGGAGGGATCGGTCATCTGGCACGGCGCTTTGGCCTGACGATCGACAATCTGCTGTCGGTCGATATCGTGCTGGCCGACGGCAGCTTCGTCACTGCCAATGCGCATGCTAATGACGATCTGTTTTGGGCGGTGCGCGGCGGCGGTGGCAACTTCGGTGTCGTAACCTCATTCGAGTTCCGCCTGCATGCGGTGAGTAGCGTGGTCGCGGGTCCCACGCTGTGGCCGCTTGATAAAGCCGCCGACGTTCTGCGCTGGTATCGCGACTTCCTGCCGAAGGCACCGCCCGAACTCAACGGCTTCTTCGCTTTTCTTACGGTGCCGCCAGCACCACCGTTCCCGCCCGCGCTGCATCTGCAGAAGATGTGCGGCGTTGTGTGGTGCTACACGGGCGACCCTGCAGCGGCGGAAGAGGCATTCGCGCCAGTTCGAGCGCAACAGCCCGCGCTGTACGGCGTAGGGGCCATGCCCTATCCGATGTTGCAAACCGCCTTTGATGCGTTATACCCGCCCGGCCTGCAGTGGTATTGGCGGGCCGACTTCGTCAACGACCTGCCGGAAGAGGCTATTGCACTGCATGTGGAACATGGTTCGAAACTGCCGACCATGCATTCCACGATGCACCTGTATCCGATCGACGCTGCCGTGCATCGCATGGGGCGCAAGGAGACGCCGTTCGCCTACCGCGATTCGAAATGGGCGGCCGTCATCGTGGGCGTTGACCCCGACCCTGGCCAGCGCGAGCGCATCACGAATTGGTGCAAGGGGTACTGGGACGCACTGCATCCCTATTCGGCAGGCGGCGCCTATGTGAATTTCATGATGGACGAAGGGCAGGAGCGGGTGCAGGCCACCTACCGCGACAACTACGCCAGGTTGGCAGCGATCAAGGCCAGATACGATCCCGGCAACCTGTTCCGTGTCAACCAGAACGTGAGGCCCGCGTCGTGAGCATGCTCATTTTGATCAGTTGGTTGCAGGACACCCATCCTGCAGGAAAGGAGGTGTGAAATGGACAAGAGACTGTGGGTCGTCGTCACGGCAATTATTGCGGCGTTAGGTGCAACCGTGACGTATGCGAGCGCCACACGGGATGTGTACACGGATGGCAGCGCCTCCATGGAGGCGCGCAATCCTTACACCGATGGCGGTCTGGCCACGAGGTTCGACGTCTATGCGGATGGCGCAAGGGCTGGAAAATTCGATTCCTATACCGAAGGCATGCGTGTACCCACGACGGACGGCGTGCGCTAGTCTGTCTGCAAAGAAAAAGCCGCAGGTTTGTGCCTGCGGCTTTTTTTCTTTGGGGCGATGCCGCCCGGCTCAGGCCGCGTCCGGAAACACGGGCTCGCCCAGATTCAGCATCAGGCGATTCGCCCACGCAAAGATGGCCACGGCATGTATCAGGTCGAGAATCTCCGCATCCGTCAGGCCAGCATCCTTGAGCGGCTTCAGGTCTTCGCCACGCACATCTCCAGGGCGCAGTGTCAGGTCGATCGAGAACAGCACGATGGCACGCTCACGCGCATTCGTGCCTGCGATGTGCGGATCTTCGAAGACCTGCTTGATGACGTCGTTGCGCTTGGCAAGCTGCTCGAAGCGTTGCGCGTGGACAGACGCGCAATACACGCAGCCGTTCACGCGCGACACCACGGCGCTGGCGAGTTCACGTTCAGCACGCGACAGGCCGCCCGGCGCATACATGATCGCGTTGAACGCCGCCGAGCGCTGTCGCAGGATCTCGGGCTGGTGAACGAGAAAGCGGTAGTAATCCGAGGTTTTCGCCTTGGGGTGGCTTTCTTCCAGCACGGCGATCTGCTCGGGCGTGGCGCGGTCGAGGTCCACCACATCGAGCCACGCCTGCCACTCAAGCGATTCGTTGGTGAAGCCGTGGGCGCGGATGATCTCGGTCATGCTGCGGTCTCCGTGGAGGCGTTGGCGCTGCAGGTGCCGGCAGCTTCGCGAAGCGCGCGCAGGCCGGCGACGAGCCGCGTCTGATACGACAGGAAGGCAATGAGTTGCGCGAGCGTCACGACGTCGGCCGTGGCAAGGCCAGCCGCGGGCAAGCGCAACAGCGCGTCGCGGTCGCCCTCGATGGGGCGCTCGACGAGCGTGCGCGTAAAGGTGAGGATGGCGCACAGGCGTGCGTCGGTCAGCGTGTCTATATCGCCGTGGTCGACCGCTTGCAGGGCATCTGTGTTGACAGGCGCGTTCGCGAGGCGCGCGCGGTAGTGCTCGGCCAGTTCCGGCGCGGGCGTCAGGCTGCAGGCGTACAGCGCCACGAGCAGGCGTTCGCCCAGCGTGAGGCCGGGCAGGGCGGCGTCGAACAGCGCTTCGTAGCTGCCTTGCGTGGCCGTTGCGACTTTTTCGCGGGCGTGGCGCAGCGCATGCGTGGGGCTACCGTCGCCGAGGTCGGCAACCTGGTCGACCACGTCTTGTGTGGGCGTGAAGTCCATTGATGAAAGGCTCCGGGAGGCGCCACGCGCAGCCACTGCGCTGGCGAGGAAGCGCCGCACCGCTGCCCACGATTGGGCATCGGCGCGCGCGTTGGCGCGTGGCTCGCCGCCGCCGGTGCTGATGCGCCCAGACACCGGATGTGCATAGACGAGCTGCGTGGTTGGCACGTAAGGGAAGACGATGGCGTGGCCCGCGCCTTCGTAATCGAAGTGCTGGACAGGGTAGGGGTGGCGTACCTCGGCCAGCTTGCCGGTGACCAGGCGTGAGTAATCGCTCGAGGGCCAGGAGCCGTCATCCGTGGCGGATAGCAGCAGCACCGGCCCGCGTGCGCGCTCGATGCGTATACGCGCGCGTGCCACCGCGTCTGCATCTTGCAGTGCCGTGCGGATGGCGCGTTCATGCCGATGCGGCGCGGGACCTTCGTCAAACGGTGCCCAGGTCGCGGTGCGGTTGCCTTCCCACAGATGCGGCAGCGGCTGACCGCGATACAGCCACGTCGGGCCCTCGCGGCCGATAGCGGGGTCGGCAGCATTCTGCCCGCTGTGCACGACGGCGCCTGGCACGTAGCCGATGACCGCAGACACCGCTTCAGGGAATGTCGCGCCCAGCAGCAATGCCAGTTCACCCCCGCGCGACTGGCCGCTCACGGCAACGAAGTCGTGCAGCGGCTCCACGCGTTTGCGCAGCCAGGCGAGCGCGCGCTCGAAGTATTCCAGCGGCGTGTTCGAGATGTAGTCCGACAGCCCCGGCGCTTTGAAGTACGCCAGCGCAAAGGCGGCATAACCGTGCGAGGCAAACAGTGCCGCGCGTGGCTCATTGATGCCGCCGCCCGAGCCGTTGAGGATGAGCACGGCAGGGCGCGGGCCCGGGTGCGCATACGGATCGGGGAGGTAAAGCGTGCCGACAAGACCTTCGTCACGCACGTCGTGGCGCGTCACGCCCGGTGCGGCCAGCCGTTGCACGAAGCTCGCATGGACCGACTCGCCGTTGGCCGTGGCCGTCAGCGTGGTCGTCAACGGCTCCGTGGCTGGCTGCGGAAACACCTCGCGTGCTTTTCCGTCATCCGGGCGCTGGCTCCAGATGATGCCCATCGCGCTGACGCCGGTGTAATCACCGGAGACGGGCGCGTCGCGTGTCAGGTCGACAGTGCCTTGCGCGTCGGCAACGAACACGGCGCGGCTGTGCCACAGCACGCCATTGCCGCGACGCGTTTGCGCCACGATGCCGACCTGCGCGCCGGGCGCAAGCCCCGTCACAACGATGCTGCGCGAGACATCGATCAGGTCATCCGCCGGCGTCACGCTGAGCGCGAACGTTCCCATGGCGCTTACTTGCCGTCCTTGGTGACCATTTGGGCGGCCGTGCGATCGCTCGTCATCGGCGTCACCTTCAGCCCCTTCTTGGCGGCCCATACGTTCTGGTAGTGGTACAGCGGCATTACGCCTACGTCATCCGACACCAGCTTGACCGAGTGGCGCAGGATGGCCGCGCGCTTTTCCACGTTGAATTCTTCAGTGGAGGCGTTCAGCGCGTTGTCGACAGCCGCATTGCTGTAGTGGCCCCAGTTGGACGCACCCAGACCCTTCTTGGTATCGACGGTGGCCAGCACGTTGACCAGCGCGTAGCTTGCTTCGCCCGTGCCGTTGCCCCACGCCAGCATGCTCATCGCATATTCATTCTTGTTGGCGCGGCCCGAGTAGACCGACCAGGGCACCACTTCCACGCGCGCCTTCACGCCGATGCGCGTCCAGAACTGTGCCACCGCCTGCGCCGTCTCGGGGCCTTGCGGGTAGCGGTCGTTCGGCACGTGCATCACCAGGTTGAAGCCTTGCGGAAAGCCTGCATCGGCCAGCAGCTTCTTGGCCTGCGCCGGGTCGTAAGCGATGTCCTTCACGTCGGGGTTGTAGCCGTACGTGTCCGACGGCATCCACTGGTTGGCGACGGTGGCGGCGCCTTGCAGGATGCGGTCGACGATCGCCTTGCGGTCGATCGCCAGCGACAGCGCGCGGCGCACGCGCACATCCAGCAGCGGGTTGTTCGGCAGCGGTTTGCCGTCGTTGCCGGTGATGTATTGATTCTCGCCTTTGCGGAAGCTCGGCTGCAGCAGCATCACGCGCAGGCCGGGGTAGGCAAAGACCTTCACGTTGGGCGACTGGCGCAGGCGCGCCAGGTCCGACACTGACACCTTGTCGATGACATCGACCTCGCCTGAGAGCAGGTTGGCCGTACGTGCGGCAGCATTGTTGATGTAGCGGTAGTTGACCTTCTCCCAGAGCTGCTTGCCGCCCCAGTAGTTGTCGTTGCGCGCCATCACCACGCGGTCGCCCGGCACATACGAGACGAACTTGTAGGGGCCCGTGCCCACCACGGCACGGCCGGCGTTGTAGTCCTCGGTGGACGATTTCTCGCCCACATGCTTGCTGACGATGTGCACGGACGCCAGATTCAGCGGCAGGTCCGGGTTCGGGATGTTCGTCTTGATGATCAGCGTCAACGGGTCTTTGGCCGTGACCGACTCCACCGTGCGCAGATAGCCCGCGAACGTTGCCACGCTGCCCGGCACGCTGCGCGCGCGCTGGTACGAGAAGATGACGTCATCGGCCGTGAACGGCTGGCCGTCGTGCCATTTCACGTTCGGGCGCAGCTTGAATTCCCACGTCTTCGGATCCAGCGTCTTCCACGACAGCGCCAGGCCGGGCTGCAGCTTGTTCCACTTGTTTTCGACCAGCAGATCCCAGAAATGCACATCGACGGAGCGGTCGCCGGCGTGGTTGTTCAACTGCGGGTCGAGCGACGACAGCGGATCGGCAAAGGCGATGTTCAGCGTCTGCGCGCTGACAGCGCCGGCAGCGGCAAACAGCGCTACAGCAAGCGACGAGGCTAGGAGGCGTTTCACGTGGGTTCCCTTTTCCTGTTTTTGGAATCGTTGGCTTATTGAATGTCGTTCAGGTCACGTCGTTCAGATGGCACGCGCTGACGTGGTTGACCGCAATGCCGCGCAGCGTTGGCGTTTCGGTCTTGCAGCGGGGCATGGCGTGCGGGCAGCGCGGGTGGAAATGGCAGCCGGTCGGCGGGTGCAGCGGGCTGGGCATCTCGCCTTGAATGGCGGTAAACGTCTTGTGCCGGGCCGACAGGCGCGGAATCTCCGCCAGCAAGGTCTGCGTGTAAGGGTGATTCGGGCGGCGGAAGACTTCCTCCGCCGGGGCCGATTCCACCACGCGCCCGAGATACATGATCACCACGCGGTCTGAGAGGTGCTCCACCACGCCCAGGTCGTGGCTGATGAACAGGTAGGTCAGGTTGAGCTGCTCGCGCAGGTCCATGAACAGGTTCAGGATCTGCGCCTGGATCGACACGTCCAGTGCCGCAACCGCTTCGTCGCAGACGAGCATCGACGGCTGCACCGCCAGCGCGCGCGCAATGCCGATGCGCTGCCGCTGGCCGCCGCTGAACTGATGCGGATAGCGGTCGCGCAAGGCAGGGTCCAGGCCGGCGCGCTGCATCTGCGCAGCCACATAATCGGCAAAGTTGGCGCGGTCGGTCAGGCCGTGCACGCGGGCCGCTTCGCCAACGATCTCTTCCACGCGCAGGCGCGGGTTGAGGCTCGCATACGGGTCCTGAAAGATCATCTGGATCTTCAGGCGGGCCGCGCGGGCTTCGTCTGCGGAGAGCGTGTCGACAGCCTTGCCGTCCACGCGCACCTCGCCGTCCGATGGAGGCATCAAGCCGGCAGCAATCCGGCCGAGCGTGGATTTGCCGCAGCCCGATTCGCCGACGAGGCCGACGACTTCACCGGGCTGGATCGCGAGGTCGACGCCGTCGACCGCACGAACGATTGCCGGCGGATGTGCCAGGCCGAAGCGTTGCAAGACGCGATCACCCGCGCCGACTTTGCGATCGCCAAAGCGTTTGCTGACCTGTTTGAGTTCGACAAGCGGCGTGCTCATGCGACCTCCCGCGAGGAAGCGTGCTGCGCGCCCGGATGGAAACAGCGCACGAGGCGACCAACGATCGGTTGCGTGATCTCCGGGGGGACGCTGCAGACATCGGTGGCACGCGGGCAGCGTGCCGCAAACGCGCAGCCTGCCGGCAGCGACAGCAGGTTCGGTGTCATCCCGGGAATCTGGCGCAGGCGTTGGCCGCGGCGGTTCTCGCTGGGCAGGCTGTCGATCAGGCCCATGGTGTAGGGGTGCAGCGGCGCATCGAGCACGGCATCAACCGGGCCGTGTTCGACGATGCGCCCGGCATACATCACGGCCACTTCGTCGGCCAGGCCGGCGACGACAGACAGGTCATGCGTGATCCAGATCAGCGCCGTGCCGTGCATGCGCGCGAGCTTCTGCACTTCAGACAAGATCTGCGCCTGGATGGTCACGTCCAGCGCCGTGGTCGGTTCGTCGGCAATGATCAGGTCGGGCCGATGCAGCATCGCAATGGCAATCGCCACGCGCTGGCGCATGCCGCCGGAAAGCTGATGCGGATACGCGCGCAGCCGTTCTTCGGGGCTCGGAATGCCCATCAGGCCGAGCGTGTCGCGCGCGTGCTCACGGGCTTGCTTGTGGGTCATGCTGCTGTGCGCGCGCACGGCCTCGATCATCTGGGCATCGATGCGCAGCACGGGGTTGAGCGTCATCATCGGGTCTTGGAAGACCATGGCGATGCGGTTGCCCTGCAGCTTGCGCAACTCGCGCGGGGCGAGCTTGGTGAGGTCGCGGCCCTGATAGAGGATCTCGCCGCCGACGACGCGGCCGGGCGGGTCGACCAAGCCCATGATCGAGAAGCCGGTGACGGACTTGCCTGAGCCCGATTCGCCCACCAGCCCGAGGATGCGTCCGCGCGCGAGCGAGAACGACACATCATCCACCGCCGGCAGCACGCCTTCACGCGTGAAGAAATGCGTGCGCAGGTTGCGGACTTCGAGTGTGGTCGCGTTGGTGGACGCCGTCATCGTTGCGCCCTCGGGTTCAGGACTTCACGCAGGCGGTCGCCCACCAGGTTGATGGCCACCAGCGCCAGCAACAGCGCGATGCCCGGATAGAAACTGATCCAGTACTGGCCAGACAGCATGTATTGGTATCCGTTGGAAATCAGCAGGCCCAGAGACGGCTCGGTAATCGGCACGCCTAGGCCCAGGAACGACAGCGTGGCTTCCAGCGTGATCGCGCGCGCCACCTGCAGCGTGCCCACGACGATCAGCGGCGGCAGGCAGTTCGGCAGGATGTGCCTGAGCGCGATGCGCCAGCCGGGCAGGGCGAGCGAGCGCGCGGCTTCCACGTATTCGCGGCGACGCTCGACCAGCGCTTGCCCGCGCACCGTCCGCGCGTAATACGCCCACTCCAGCAGCACGAGGGTCAGCACGACATTCGTGATGCTCTTGCCGAGATAGGCGAGGATCATCATCGCCACCAGCACCGACGGGAACGACAGCAGCAGGTCGACCGTGCGCATGATGAGGCTGTCGACGCGGCCGCCGGCATACGCCGCAATCAGGCCGAGCAGCGTGCCGATCACCGCCGCCACGGCTGCCGAACCAATCCCCACGCCCAGGCTGATGCGCAAGCCATAGAGGATGCCGGAGTAGAGATCGCGCCCCTGGCCATCCGTTCCGAGCCAGTATGTGAACGTGCCCGTGCCGGCCGGCGATCCCGGTGGCAGACGCGAGTCGAGCACGTCGAGCTGCATCAGGTCGTACGGATTCTGCGGCGTGATCCAGGGTGCGGCCAGCGCGGCCAGAATCAGCACCACGACGACCACCAGGCCGAAGATGGCCGCCTTGGAGGCGAGGAAATCCGATGCCACGCGCCGCCAGGGCGATTGCCTGCGCGGGGCGGACGCCGCTGTCGCCGTCGTGGATTGCGAAGTCGTATTCATCATGCAGCCTCCGCGCTATCAGCCGCACGCACGCGCGGGTCCAGCATTCGATACAGGATGTCGACGATCAGGTTGAGCGACACAAACAGGCACACCACGACGATGAGGTAGGACACGATGACCGGCCGGTCCAGTGAGTTGATGCTATCCAGGATCAGCTTGCCCGCGCCGGGCCACGCGAAGATGCTTTCCGTCACCACCGCAAAGGCGATGGTCGAGCCCAGCTCCAGGCCCAGCACCGTCACCAGCGGGATCAGCGTATTGCGCAGCACATGCGCCAGCACCACGCGCAACGGCGACAGGCCCTTGGCACGCGCGAACTTCACGAAGTCCAGCGGCAGCACCTCGCGCACGCCAGCAGACGTCAGCCGCAGCACCAGCGAGAGCTTGAACAGCGACAGGTTGACCGCCGGCAGCACGAGGTGTCGCAGTCCATCCACTGTCAGCCACGACCATTCGATGCCGAACAGGCGTGCCGTTTCGCCGCGCCCGCTCGCGGGCAGCCAACCGAGGCTCACGCTGAACGCCATGATCAGCATCAGGCCCACCCAGAACGTCGGCAGCGAAAAGCCCACCACGCTGCCCGTCATGAGCAGGCGCGACACCGGATGACGCGGATACAGCCCCGCGAACAGCCCCAGCGGCACGCCGATCACCACCGCGATGATCAGCGCCGAAAATGCCAGCTCCAGCGTGGCCGGCAGGCGTTGCAGGATCAGTTGGATGGCCGGTTCGTTGTAGACGAAGCTCTTGCCCAGATTGCCGTGCAGGGCACCGTTCAGGAAAGCCAGGTACTGCTCCCACAACGGCTTGTCCAGACCCAGTTCGGCAATGATGCGTGCACGGTCGATCTGGTCCACGTCCTGACCGATCAGTATGTCGACCGGGTTGCCGATGGCATGCAGGCCGATGAAGACGATCACTGTCATCACCAGCACGACCAGCAGCGCCTGGCCGATGCGGCGGATGAGCCAACCTGTCATCGTGCAGCCTCCTGGCTGGAAGTGGCATTCGCTTCCACGCCGGGGGGCGGGGCGGGCGTCCATTCGTCGCCAAAGATCTCCGGCTCGGCGTAGGCCTGGATAGCCGCGTAGTGCGCGTCGATGTCTTCCTGGTACAGCAAGCCGGCAATGCCTTGCGCCAGGCGTTTCGCGCCTTCGCTGATGGCCGGGATGTCGCCCGAGACGCTGCCGTGCGTGACGGATGCCGGATAGCAGAAGCAATGCACGCGCGACAGGCCGGGCAGCGTGCCGGGCGTCTTCTCGCGAAATTCGAACGCGTGGCCGAGGTCGGGCGAATCGGCGAGTTCCGCGTCTTCCTCACCGGGGCGCGGCGTATAGCGGTCGCGCCATTGGCGGATATGCGGTGCCAGTGCGCTGAACTCGGGGCGTGAGGCCCAATCGGTGCGAAAGCCCGTCGAGAAGATCAGAAAGTCCAGTTGGAATACGCCCTTGGTGGTGGCCACGTGCAGCACGCCGTCGTGCTCGTCCACGCCCAGGATGCCGCAGCCGAGGTTGAAGCGCGCGTTCGGGTGCCGCGATACGCGCAGCGTGCTGCCGCGCGGTGGGGGTACCTGTTCGACGTTGATGTAATGGCGAATGCGCCATTTCCATGCGTCGGGCAGATGCAGGTGGCCGTGTACCAGGCCCGGGCTGCCGGCGCCTTTGCCCTTGTTCACACGCGGTAGGTCGGGACGGCGGATCAGCATGTCGACGCTGGCAGCGCCGGCCTCCAGCGCCGTCGCGGCCGAATCCATTGCGGATGCGCCTGCACCGATCACGCCCACGCGCTTGCCGGCCAGCGTGCCGTAGTCCATCTCGTCGGACGAATGCGCCCACCATCGGCGCGGCAGCCGGTGCGCAAAGTCCGGCACGGATGCACCGCCTAGCCCGTCACGCCCGGTGGCCAACACCACGCGCCGTGCAAACACTCGCTGGGTCGGTTGGCCCGGCATGTCGATCAGCAGTTCGACGGCGCCATCCACGCGCGGGTGGATCGCCTTTACGTGGTGTTCGTTGCGCACGTCCAGCTGCAACACGCGGCGGTACCAGCGCAGATAGTCCATCCATTGCAGGCGCGGAATCTTGTCGAGCACCTCCCACGCATCAGTGCCGAACTGCGCTTCAAACCATGCGCGAAACGTCAACGCCGGCAGGCCGAGCGCAGGGCCGGTCAATTGCTTGGGCGAGCGCAGCGTTTCCATGCGCGCCGTCGTCGCCCAGGGGCCTTCGAAGCCGGCGGGCGAGCGGTCGAACACCACCACGCCGATACCGAGATGTTTGAGCGACGCTGCCGCCGCCAGGCCGGCCATGCCGCCACCGATGACGGCCACATCCAGCACAGGTTGACCCTCTAAGGTGTGTGGCAGCGTCCAATTTTTCGCGGGGAGTTCAAGCCAGGACAGGTCCTGGTGCAAACGGGCTTCCAGCGCTGCGAGCCCGGTGACTTGCGGCGCGTTGTCGTGTTGTGCAGCGGTCATGCGGACGCGCCTTCGGTTTCGTTGATGGATTCGCCATACAGCACCTGCAGCATGCTGGCGTGGCGCGCCGGATCGTGCAGCTTGCAGTCCGGCAGAAGACGCTGCGCCGCGCGCGCGAGGGCGTCGGTCAGTGAGGTCACCGCCGCCGACGGCCGCTTGGCCTCGGGCGTGATCACGCCAAAGAAGAAGGGGATGTCGGCGTCGATCGGGCGCACGGTCACGCCGTCGATTGGCACGCCGTACGCCGTCACCGGCTCGAGCAATGCGACGCCCAGGCCCGCACGCACGGCGGCCAGCGCATTCAGCGAGGCATTCGTCTCGATGAGCGAGGCTGGTTCCACGCCGGCCTTCGCCAGCGCTTGGTCCAGACGGCGGCGCAATCGATATGGGTTGTGCATCGTGATGATCCGCTGTCCCGCGCAATCGGCCAACGCCACGCGCTTGCCAGCGGCCAGCGGGTCGTGTGTCTGCACGGCAGCCACGCACGCGGCTTCGCCGATCCAATGCACGGTGACGCCACGATGCTCCAGCGGCAGGCTGCTGAGGCCAAGGTCGGCCGCGCCGGTCAGCACGGCGTGCACCACCTGCTCGGGCGAGGCGCTGCGAATCTGGATGTGCTGCGCGAGCTCAGGCTCATCAGCCAAGGCAGCGGGCAGCAAGCCGGCCGCCAATGCGGACGTCGCTGCCAGGCGCAGCGGGCGTGCCTCGCCGCGCGCGATTTCTTCGGCACGCGTTCGTATCTGACGTAAGCTGATCAGGGTATGCTCAACGTCTTCGTACAGCAAGAAACCCTGCTCCGTCGGCGAGACGCGCGGCCCCGCGCGTGTGAACAGGGCATAGCCGATTTCAGCTTCCAGATCCTGGATGAGCCGGCTGATGGCGGGTTGCGAGCGTCCCAGCAGCTTGCCCGCCGCGGTGACGCTGCCGGTCGACATGACCGCGGCAAATGCTTCGAGTTGTCGGAGTTCCATCCGCCTGTTTGATCTCAGTCATGCATGTGGTTCATGCATTCTGGTAGAGGCAGTATGCGAATTCCAAATAGTATTTTCTTATGTACTCATGCGTTTTGCGCTGGCAACCGCTATTTCCTGCGGTGCAACCACTGCCGAGGCAGGTTGCACGCGGCGCGCATCCGCCTTTATTTGACGAAGGTGCCGTTTGGCCCGATCACCGTCAGCTCGACATAATTCGATCCTTTGCGCAGGTTTGGGCCGTAGCGGACTTCCAACCCGCCCAGGTCGATCGTGCCGGCGGCTTCGAGCCCCGAGACAAAGCTGGCCCGCGTTGGCGACTTGCCCGCGCGCTTGAGCCCTTCGACCAGCACGCGCGCGGCAGCATAGCCTTCCATCATGGCGTACGACGGCGCCACACCGGCAGATTTCGCGCTGGATGCCAGCTCCCGACCCAGCAACGAAGTTGAACGCACTGGCGACGGCATCACCTGCGAGACCACCACACCGCGCCCTAGCGCCCCGAGCGATTTCGCAAACGCCAGACCGGCGTTGTTGGACAGCGCCGCAATCTGCGTCACCGTGCCTTGCTTGTTGAGCGCCTCGATCATGGCGCGCGCCGTCGTGCCCGGGCAGGCCAGAATCACCGCTTGCGGCGCGAACTTGCCGACATCTGCTGCCGCCTTGGCGATGTCTGGTTTCAGGCGGTCGACGGTGAAGATGCTGTGCGCGTCGGCGGGCAGTTTTTTCGTGGCGTTGTTGAATCCGATTTCGGTGTCTTTGCCGAAGGTGTCGTTCACGTTGACGAGCGCCAGACGGCGCAAGCCGAGCGTGTCGAAGTAATGCACCAGCTCGGCAATCTCCGCCTGGTATTTCGCGCGCACCACAAAAAGCAGCGGGTCAGGCTGATCGAAGAACGTTGAAGCGCCGGTTGAAGGCGCCACCACCGGCGCGCCCAACGGCCGGGCTTCGGTCATGATGGCCTCGGTATTCGGGGTGCCGCGCGGGAGGAAGAGGGCGAAGACCTGTTTATCGACCAGCAGCGTGTGTGCGTGTTTCTTGGAAGCGGCCGCATCAAAGCCGTCGTCTTCCGAGATCAACTCGATCTTGCGTCCATTCACGCCGCCCGCACGGTTCACGGCATCGAGGTAGAGCTTGGCGCCCTGTGTCATCTCTTTGACCTGCTCGCCGGCGGGGCCGGTGAAGCCCGCCGTTTGGCCGATGACGATCTTGGTGTCGGTGATGCCCGGTTCGGCCAGCGTCGGGCCAGACGCCAACAGCAACCCAGACAGCCACGCGCATGCAATGGCGCTGCGCAAGGCAGCGTTGCAACCTGTCATGTCTCCCCCCCTCTTCCTGGGTGATTGTTTTGTCGTATGCCGATACGGCAGCGCGCACTGCAACATCGGCCGGACGATGCTAGCCGAGAAGCCCCATGCCGCTCCCTCCGGATTTCCCTAGGGCTGCAACATTGCCGCAACGCTTCATGCGGGTTCCGTGCAAAAAAAACCGCCGTACGAGACGGCGGTATGGCTGGAAAACGAAGCGCTGATCAGTTGTTCTGCTTCGTGATCTTCGTGCCTTCGATCGATGCGCCGGCCATCAGGCCCGCGTTGGTCAGGTTGAAGCCGATGATTGGTTGCTGAGCGGTGTTGGTATCGACCGCGCCGTTCGCGCCGATCTTTGCCAGTGCCACGGTGGCATCCACGCCAGCCGTCCAACCTTGACTGTTCTGGAATTTCTGCAGCGCTTCGTCCGTCATGAACAGGATGATGAGCGCACGCGACTGCGCGCCAGCCTGGAAGCCCACCGACGCGGAGGCGATGTTGTAGTAGCCCAGCGGACGGCCACCGCCGGTGCGCAGCACGCCTTCGCCGTATTGGCCGCCCACCACAAAGCCGGCGTTCAGCACCGACGGGAACACGAGTACGCCCTTGGCGCGTCCGACCAGCTCACGCGAGCCGCTGGCCGTGGTGTACAGGCGCGAGAGCACTGAATCGGCCTGCGAGTTGGTGGTGGCGTGCTTGTTGGTGGACGACATCACGTCGGAGCCCTGGGCATTGGGGCTGGTGGTGGTACAGGCCGCGATCTGGGTACCGAGCAGTGCGACAGCAGCAAGCGCGGCGGCGCGGGTGACGATGGTCTGGCGGCTGATGAGGTTCTTTTTCATGGCGATTGATCTCACTGTCTTTGTTGTTGACGAGGGACACAGGCATACGCGCATCCCGGCTCTGACTCGGTCCCATGCGCTGAGCAAGGGTGTCGACCAAGGAGGAGCAAGCGGCGTGCCCGCCATATCGCATAAGCGCTGGAGCGCTCAATTCCTGACATTAGGCGAGATTTGTGCCCCATGTGGCGCTTTTGCTTCACTGCTTTGTAAAAACGCAAGCCGACCGCAATGCAGGTAGCTTTTTCACGCGCAACAAAAAACCGGCGCTTCAGGCCGGTTCTTTGTGCGATGCAGGAGGCGTGGAGGGTTGGCCGTCAGATCCAAATGATCAACGCTGCCACGCCAATGATCAGGCCGAACTTCACCACGTAGTAGACCTTGCGGTTCCATGCCTTGAAGCGGCGGCGGTACTGGCCCATCACCCACACGTAGCGGAACAGTTTGTTGATGCCGCCGGTCTGGTCGCCCTCATCGTTGGGCGAGCTGGCGGCGGTCATGACCTTGCGGCCCAGCCATTTGTTGATGCGCTGCGCCCAGCCGAATTTCATCGGGCGTTCGATATCGCAGAAGAGGATCAGACGATCTTTGTCGGAGGCGTTTTCGGCCCAGTGCAGATAAGTCTCGTCAAAGACGACGCCCTGGCCGTCCCGCCAGCTGTGGCGCTCGCCATCGACTTCGATGAAACAGCGGTCGTCGTTGGGCGTGGACAGGCCCAGGTGATAGCGCAGCGAGCCGGCAAACGGGTCACGGTGCGGATTCAGCTTGCCGCCCGGCGGCAGCTCGGCAAACATCGCCGCCTTCACGCTTGGCAGGTCGCGCAGCAGCGCGACGGTCTGTGGGCAGAGCTGTTCGGCAGAGGGGTGATGTGCCTCATACCACTTGAGGTAGAAGCGTTTCCAGCCATTCTTGAAGAACGAGTTGAAACCGGCGTCGTCGTTCTTCTCGGCAGCCTTGATTTTGCGCAGGTTGACGAGCGCCAGACCTTCGTCGCGAATCTGCGGCCACGCGGCCTGCAGCTTTTCCAGATCCGGAAAACGCTCGACAGGCACATACGGCGTCTGCGGCACGCCCGAAAACGCGTACATGAAGCAGTTGACCGGCGCGACCACCGCCGAGTGATCAAACATCTGGCGCCAGAATTTCAGGCGCACCTTGCCGCGAAAGTGCACGTACAGAATGGAGCCCAAATAGAGAGCCACGATAATCCACTTGATCAAGGCGATTTCCTTGCCGCACGGTGGCGGTCAGCAATTGAGTGCATGCGCTGGCAGCGCAATCCGGCATTTTACCCGTGGCGAGGCCGCGCCGCGTGGGTCGCTGCCAACAGTGCAACGTGGTTTTGTGATGCCACGTTACCGTTTGCGCTGCCTTGGCAATAAAGAACATCTGCGTTGATTTGTCGCGAAATGTGCGTCGCGTTCTACAATTCCGCTTCGCCTGCCAGGCACCATGGCCGAGGGCGATCACCGGAGGGAGTGATGGACGTCAATAAACGCGACGAAGAATCGAGCGACATGCCGACCACCATTGGCATCGTGCCGAGCAGTGCGGAAGCGCTGGAAGCGTCCATCCGCCGTGCCCAGGAAGCGCTATCCGGGGTGTCTGCTCGACTGGCAAGCCGGCCTGCGCCGCCGCGTCCGGACCCGGCGACAGATCGCTTCGTTGAAACTGACGACACCATGTCCTCAGCAGAAGCGCGCGCCCTGGCCGAACGTTGCATTGCCGGCGAGGCAACGGAGCCGGCAAGCCTGGCGCGGGCGTTTTCCGCGTTGCTTGGGCAGATCGATGGATTGGAAGCCGACCATGCCGGCCGGCGCCGCGTGCTGCGGCAGTGGATGGTGAGTCAACTCACCTACAAGATGCTGTATCTGCACCACACCGGTCAGGATTCGACCGTGCCGCCGCGTGCGCTGCGCGCTCAGAAAGAGCGGGTGAAGGCGCAGGTTTCGGCCCTGCTGGATGCCGGGCGTTCCTACGCCGATGTGCGCCTGACCGACCTGCGCTTTGCCGAGGATGGCAGCGCCGCCGGTCAGGGCTAGGCGATCAATCTTCGTCGTCGTCCGGTTCGGAGTCGAGGAATTCGCGGCGGGTGAGCCAGTCGGCGATGGCTTGGTCGCAGGCGTCCTTTAGCTTGGACTTGTTGTCTACCTTGTCGAACAGCGTGAAGTTCATCAACGCCAGGCCCAAGTCTGTGATGTAGAACATCCGCTTCGGGTTGTCGAAGTGGACGATGCGGCCGTCGATGTCGCCTTCGTCTTCCGGTTCGGCCGGTGCGTCTTCGAGTTCGACCACGCGGCAGGTGAAGCGCGGTGTGCGAGTGTGCGTCAGATATTCGAATTCATCGTGCGACACTTCGCCGGACGGTGTGACGGCAATAGCGAAGCCCCAGATAAAGCGCGGGGTCGGCAGATCCGACAGCTCGTCGATTTCATCCATCCTTGTTTCTCCAGTCTGATGACGGCTTGTATTAACGGCGCATTATCGCGCGACCCGTGCTGCACGGAAAGCACAATGCACGCCCGATGTGGTGGGGCGCTGATATGACCGACCAGCGTATGCAGCGCATTCGGGACGGCCTGGCCGCGCGGCTGGCGTTCGACGTTGATGCGCTCGTTCCTTGGATTGTTGCCGGACAACGTGTCGGCTGGCTGAGCCGAGAGAGAGCGTCACTGCTTGCGCGCTGGCCGCAGTGGTTCGACGTGTCGACGCAGCGGGTCGATTTGCGGGAGACGCTCGACAACGAGGCCGAGCGCACCGCGGCGCTGGCCGAAGTCATCATGCGCCTGGCGGAAGACGGCCACGTGCTCGGCTGGCGCGACGAGCGTTTCGCCGTCAACACCGGCTGGGGCACGCCCGCGCTGGCGCTGATCGAGCGCGCCGCCGCGCGTTTCTTCGGCATCCGAACCTACGCTGCGCACATGAACGGCCTGATCGACGGCGGTGAGGGTGCCGAGCCGGCGCTCTGGCTGGCCCGTCGCGCCGAAACCAAGCCGATCGACCCCGGCATGTGGGACAACCTCGTCGCCGGCGGCATCGGCCATGGCTTCGATGCACGCGGCGCGCTGGAAAAGGAATGCTGGGAAGAGGCGGGCATCGGCGCCGATCTGGCGGCGCAACTGGTGCCGTGCGGCACGCTGGATGTGCTGCGCGAAGTGCCCGAGGGCATCCAGTGCGAAACGCTGTTCGCCTTCAACCTGACGCTGCCGGACAGCTTCATCCCCGCCAATCAGGACGGGGAGGTCGCCGGCCATTTGCGTGCCAGCCCCGACGCGGCGCTTGATATCATGGCGGACTTCGCGATGACGGTCGACGCGACGCTCGTCACTCTCGACGCCCTGGCGCGCCTGAGTTTGCCCCGGGCGCCGTAGCGGTTTGCGTCCGGCAACAATACATAAAACGCTTCATGAGTCACTCCGGTTTCATTCTTACCCTGTCATGCCCGGACCAACCGGGCATCGTCCACGCCGTGTCGGGCCTGCTTTTCGAGCAGGGCTGCAACATTCTCGATTCGGACCAGTTTGGCGACGAATTCACGGGCCGTTTCTTCATGCGCGTGCATTTTGTTCCGCAGGGCCAGCCGCTGGACCTTGCCGCACTGCGTGACCGCTTTGCGCCCATCGGCGACCGTTTCTCCATGCAGTGGGGCATGTTCGACGCCGCAATCAAGCCGCGCGTGATGATCCTGGTTTCGAAGATCGGCCATTGCCTGAACGACCTGCTGTTCCGTGCCCGCGCCGGCCAACTGCCGATCGAGATTGCGGCCATCGTCTCGAATCACCGCGATTTCTACCAACTGGCTGCGTCGTACGACGTGCCATTCATGCACCTGCCGTTGCTGCAGGCGACGGACGCGCAGAAGGCGCAGCAGGAAGCCCGCATCTGGGAGATCGCGCAGGAGCAGCAGATCGACCTGGTCGTGCTTGCGCGCTATATGCAGATTCTTTCCGACGATCTGTGCCGCAAGCTTGAAGGCCGCGCCATCAACATCCACCACTCGTTCCTGCCGAGCTTCAAGGGCGCCAAGCCGTATTACCAGGCGCATGAGCGTGGTGTGAAGCTGATCGGCGCAACGGCGCACTACGTGACGGCTGATTTGGACGAAGGCCCGATCATCGAACAGGAAATCGAGCGCGTGGATCACAGCATGGACCCGGAGCAGCTCACCGCAGTCGGCCGCGACGTGGAATGCGTGGCGCTGGCCCGCGCGGTGAAATGGCATGCGGAACACCGCATCCTGCTCAACGGCCACAAGACCGTCGTCTTCAAGTAATCCAGTCAGAGTAGGGGAGCGCGCGATGCGACAGATCATTCTCGATACCGAAACCACCGGCCTGAATGCCGCCACCGGCGACCGCGTGATCGAAATCGGCTGCGTGGAGATGGTCAACCGCCGCCTGACCGGCCGCAACCTGCATTTCTACATCAACCCCGAGCGTGAGATCGACGCCGGCGCGATGGCCGTGCACGGCATCACCAACGAGTTCGTGGCCGACAAACCGAAGTTCGCCGAGATCGTTAACGAGATCCGCGACTACGTGCAGGGCGCCGAGGCGATTATTCACAACGCGGCGTTCGACTTGGGCTTCCTGGACATGGAATTCCAGCGCCTCGGCTTGCCGGCATTCCGTGAACACCTGTCGGGCCACATCGACACGCTGCGCGAGGCTCGCCAGATGTTCCCGGGCAAGCGCAACTCCCTGGACGCGCTGTGCGACCGTCTGGGCGTGAGCAACGCGCACCGTACGCTGCACGGCGCATTGCTGGATGCGGAACTGCTGGCCGAGGTCTACCTCGCCATGACGCGCGGCCAGAACACGCTGGTGATCGACATGCTGGAGTCAGGCGAAGGCGCATTGGCCGAAGCCGTCTCTGTCGATCTGAGCGCGCTGCAACTGCCGGTGCTGCTGGCAACCGAAGCCGAGGCCGAAGCGCATGCCGGCGTGCTCAAGGAAATCGACAAGGCCAGCGGCGGCAAGACCGTCTGGACGCGCGAAGCTGTGGAATCTGCGCCGCCGGTTGCCTGATCAAAAAAATGTGCGGCCAGGGTATTTACACGGCTGCGCCTTTTCGCCATAATCTCGTTTTCACCGCATTCGGGTGGTTAGCTCAGCGGTAGAGCACTGCCTTCACACGGCAGGGGTCACAGGTTCAATCCCTGTACCACCCACCAAACAAGCGAGAAATCGCTTAAAAGGCCCTCAGGCAAATGCCGAGGGCCTTTTTCTTTTGTCCGCGTTCTCCGTGCGGGCTTTTCCGGCCGATTCACCGTCGCGCCCGGCACAAACCTCCCTTGGCGCAAAAAAGAGACACCTTTGGTCGATCCGTTTCGGTCTTTCGACCACGGGCTGTGGGCACGCGTCGGGGCGACAAAGGCCGTTTTGCCCCATGCTTTGCACAATGCTGTGTTGCGCGCCAAAAAGAAAAGCTGCCACTACAAGCGTAGGTCTGCTGGTAAGCGCCACGTGCAGTACCACAGTTGGCGAGACACGAAAACGCAGGGATATCCCCCTCCTGGATTCAGCGTGCGCGCGGGAACTCGCACAGATCGGTTACGTACCAACCTGCGAGCGCGGGCGGGTGGCATGGGTACGCTTTCTGCTGTGCTCGGGATAGCCGATCGTCGTGGTGCATGCGTGTTGATGCATCGTGCAAGGTCCGTTTAGCACTTGATGCTGTCGAGCGCTAACGCAATTGCGACGGTTGTGCACCATTCCAGGCTCTCAACCGTTCTTGTGATCATCGGTGATTCGTCTACAGTGGAATCAGCAACGCACGCAAGAACTAGCCTGGCTCTCGCTTGTTGGTGTGGAGTAGGGAAGAAATCTACGGGGGAGATATGGATATTTTCCGCCACTACGCAACGCGTTTTGAAGCTCGCAAAGAGGACGAGTACAGCATCCAGGAGTATCTGGATATCTGCAAAAAAGACTCGACCGCCTATGCGACTGCCGCGGAGCGCATGCTCACCGCGATTGGTCAGCCTGAACTGGTGGACACTCACCACGATCCTCGGCTGTCACGATTGTTCTTCAACAAGGTCATCAAGATCTACCCGGCTTTCCGGGAGTTCTATGGCATGGAGGACACGATCGAACAGATCGTTTCCTTCTTCAAACATGCCGCGCAGGGCCTTGAGGAACGCAAACAGATTCTTTACCTGCTCGGGCCTCCGGGCGGCGGCAAATCCTCGCTTGCCGAGAAGTTGAAGGCGCTGATGGAGCAGATTCCCATCTACGCGCTCCAGGGCTCGCCTATTCACGAGTCCCCGCTCGGGCTGTTCTCGCCCGACGAAGACGGCAAGATTCTGGAGGAAGACTACGGCATCCCGAGACGCTATCTGAACACGATTGCCTCGCCCTGGGCGGTCAAGCGGCTGCATGAGTTCAATGGCGACATCACGCGTTTCCGCGTGGTGAAGCTGCATCCGTCGGTGCTGTCGCAGATTGCGATTTCCAAGACGGAGCCGGGCGACGAAAACAATCAGGACATTTCGTCTCTGGTGGGCAAGGTCGACATTCGCAAGCTGGAGGACTATCCGCAAGACGACCCCGATGCGTATTCGTATTCGGGCGGGCTATGCCTGGCCAATCGGGGCTTGCTCGAGTTCGTCGAGATGTTCAAGGCGCCGATCAAGGTCTTGCACCCGCTGCTGACGGCCACGCAGGAAGGCAATTACAAGGGCACGGAGGGCTTTGGCGCGATCCCGTTTGATGGCGTCATCCTGGCGCACTCGAACGAGGCGGAGTGGCAGAGCTTCAAGTCCGATCGCAACAACGAGGCGTTCCTTGATCGCATTTACATCGTCAAGGTGCCGTATTGCCTGCGCGTGTCGGACGAGGTGAAGATCTACGACAAGCTGCTGCGCAACAGCTCGCTGGCCGCGGCGCCGTGCGCGCCGAACACGCTGAAAATGATGGCGCAGTTCGCGGTGCTCACACGCATCAAGGAGCCCGAGAATTCCAACATCTTCTCGAAGATGCGCGTGTACGACGGCGAGAGCCTGAAAGATGTCGACCCGAAAGCAAAGTCGTATCAGGAGTACCGCGACTTTGCCGGCATCGACGAGGGCATGACGGGCTTGTCGACGCGCTTTGCCTTCAAGGTGCTCTCGAAGGTCTTCAACTTCGATGGGACGGAAGTGGCGGCCAATCCGGTGCACTTGCTGTATGTGCTCGAGCAGCAGATCGAGCGCGAGCAGTTCCCGCCGGAGACGGAATCCAAGCTGATGTCCTATATCAAGGAATACCTCACGTCGCCGTACGTGGAGTTCATCGGCAAGGAGATTCAGACCTCGTATCTGGAGTCCTATTCGGAGTACGGGCAGAACATCTTCGACCGCTACGTGGTGTTTGCCGACCTCTGGATTCAGGATCAGGAATATCGCGATCCGAACACGGGCGAGATTCTCGATCGCAGCGCGTTGAACGATGAGTTGGAGAAGGTGGAAAAACCGGCGGGCATTTCCAACCCGAAGGATTTCCGCAACGAGATCGTCAATTTCGTGCTGCGGGCGCGGGCCAAGAACGGAGGCAAGAACCCGGTCTGGACGAGCTACGAGAAGTTGCGCGCGGTGATCGAGAAGCGGATGTTCTCGACCACGGAGGATCTGCTGCCCGTGATCTCGTTCAATGCCAAGTCGTCGCATGACGACAAGGAGAAGCACGAGAACTTCGTGAACCGCATGGTGGAGAAGGGCTATACCCAGAAGCAGGTGCGCTTGCTGGTGGAGTGGTATCTGCGCGTCAGGAAGTCATCTTAAGGAGGTAAGGAGAGGGCAAGGACACCCAGCGAACTTCCAATCGAGGGCAGTCACATGGGCACGATCATTGATCGGCGGGAGAACGGTGGCGGCAAAAGCACCGTCAACAAGCAACGCTTTATCAAGCGTTACCGAGACCAGATCCGCCGTGCGGTGGCCAAGGCGGTGACGGGTCGCAAGATCATGGACATCGAGCAGAGCGGTCAGGTGTCCATTCCCGTCAAGGACATCTCCGAGCCCATGTTCCACCACGGCTCGGGCGGGCGCCGAGAAGGCGTTCACCCGGGCAACAAAGAGTTCATTCGCGGCGACAGCTTCGACCGCCCGCAGCAGGGCAGCGGCGGCTCCGGTTCGCAGGCCAGCGACTCGGGCGAGGGCGAAGACGATTTCATCTTCACGCTCTCGCGCGAGGACTTTCTCAACTTCTTTTTCGAAGACATGGCGTTGCCCGATCTTGCCAAGCGCAGCCTGGCCAAGATCGCGGAGGTGCGCAAGGTGCGCGCGGGTTTTTCGCTCGATGGCACGCCGTCCAACCTGTCGATTCTGCGTACGATGCGCAGCTCGCTCGGTCGCCGCATTGCGTTGTCCAGCCCGTATCAGCGCCGTCTGCATGAGCTGGAAGGCGAGTACAACGAGGAGCTGGAAAACGACGGCCCTTACAGCGTGCGCGCGCAAGAGCTGATGAAGGAGATGCGACATCTGCGCTCGTGCCTGGATCGCGTGCCGTTCATTGAAAAGCTCGACCTGCGCTACAACAACCGCGTGCTGCGCAAGCGTCCGCAGGCGCAGGCAGTGATGTTCTGCGTGATGGACGTATCCGGCTCGATGGACGAGTCGCGCAAGGACTTGGCCAAGCGCTTCTTCATGCTGCTCTACCTGTTCCTCAAGCGGAACTACGAACGCATCGACGTCGTCTTCATCCGCCACCACACCGTGGCCAAGGAAGTGGATGAAGAGGATTTCTTTCACTCACGGGAGTCGGGCGGCACTGTTGTGTCGAGCGCACTCAAGTTGATGGCGGAAGTGATTCAGGAGCGCTATTCACCAAGCCAATGGAACATCTACTGCGCGCAGGCTTCGGATGGCGACAACTGGGCAGGGGACTCGGAGCTGTGCGCCAAGATACTGCGCGAAACGATCCTGCCGCTGACGCAGTATTACGCCTATGTTGAGGTGGTCTCCACGGAGCCGCAGAACCTGTGGGAGGAGTATCTTACGTTGAAGGCTGGGCACGAGAACTTCGCGATGCAGCGCATCCTCAAGGCGGACGAAATCTATCCGGTGTTGCACGAGCTGTTTCAGAAGCGCGCCGCCTGATCGCTGATCGGGCCGCAGGAGTTGCTGCCAGCCCGGCACTGCCGCCGCGCAATGGCAGCGTGTGCCATGGCGAGCACGCCACCTGTGACCCTGTGTGATGGACCAACGGGAACGAGCATGGCCTACCTATCTACGGGCTCGGAGTGGACCTTCGAGCTGATCAGGCGCTACGACCAAAGCATCGCCCAGATTGCCGCAGATTTCGGCCTGGACACCTATCCGAACCAGATCGAGATCATCACCGCCGAGCAGATGCTCGACGCCTATGCGTCGTCCGGCCTGCCACTGGGCTACAACCATTGGTCATACGGCAAGCATTTCCTCGCATCGGAGCGCGGCTACCAGCGCGGCCTCATGGGGTTGGCGTACGAGATCGTCATCAACTCGAACCCCTGCATCGCTTATCTGATGGAGGAGAACACGATGCCGATGCAGGCGCTGACCATCGCGCATGCCTGCTACGGCCACAACTCCTTCTTCAAGGGCAATTACCTGTTCCGGACGTGGACGAACGCGGACGCCATCGTCGATTACCTGCTCTTCGCAAAGAACTACGTGGCCGAATGCGAGCAGCGCTACGGCGAGCAGGAGGTGGAACTGCTGCTCGACTCCTGTCACGCGTTGCAGAACTACGGTGTCGATCGTTATCGACGACCGAAGAAGCTGTCGATCAACGAAGAGCAGGCTCGCCAGGCTGAACGCGAGAAATACCTTGAAGCACAGGTGAACGACCTGTGGCGTACGCTGCCCACGCACCGGGCACGTGCGCTGGCAACCGCAGACGACGTGCCGGAACCTGATCCGCAGTTTCCGCCCGAGCCGGAAGAGAACCTGCTGTACTTCATCGAGAAGAACGCGCCCAAGTTGCAGCCGTGGCAACGAGAAATCGTGCGCATCGTGCGCAAGATCGCGCAGTACTTTTATCCGCAGCGCCAGACCAAGGTGATGAACGAAGGCTGGGCCACCTTCTGGCACTACACCATCCTGCACAAGCTGTACGACGAGAAACTCGTCAACGACGCCTTCATGCTCGAGCTGCTGCAGGCGCATACCAACGTGATCTATCAGCCGCCATTCAATAGCCCGTACTACAGCGGCCTGAACCCATACACGCTCGGCTTTCTGATGTTCCAGGACATCCGGCGCATTTGCGAATCGCCAGAAGAAGAGGATTACCGCTGGGCGCCCGAGATTGCCGGCAGCGATTGGCAGAAGACACTCGATTTCGCCATGCGCAACTTCAAGGACGAGAGCTTCCTGTTGCAATTCCTCTCCCCGCGCGTGATCCGCGAGTTGAAGCTGTTCTCTGTGCTCGATGACGATCGCGACGCCAAGTTGCGCGTCACCGCGATCCACGACGACGATGGCTATCGCAAGATCCGCGAGTTGTTGGCAGGGCAGTACGACCTCTCGAACATCGAGCCCAACATCCAGGTGACCAACGTTGATGTGGGCGGAGATCGCTCATTGACGCTGCGCCATTTACAGAGCAACCGACGCCCGCTTGGGCCGAACTACGAAGAGATGCTGCGGCACGTCGTACGCCTATGGGGCTTTACGTGCCGGCTGGAGGTGGTCTACGAAGACGGGCGACGCGAGATGAAACACGAGTGCAAGCCTGACTAGCCCACATTCGTTTCCACAAGGCCAGCTTCGCGCTGGCCTTCTTTTTGTCCGCCGCAGGCGCGGATGTCGGCCATGCTGCCCGTCGCTTCGCTACATGCCGAAGCGGAAATGACCGCTACGCAGCACGATGTTGTGCGAATCCGTCAGCTTGAACAGCGAACGCGCCATGTCTTCAATGGTGCCGCGGTGGCTTTCCATAGCTTGCAGCAGATCCTCCTGCCGCCACGAGCGGGCGCCGAAATGTTCTTCCAGCGCTTCTGCCGTCACCGCATAGCGGGCCGGGACGCCGTCGACGCTTGCCGTGCAGGTAAGCGTGAGGTCCGCAGCGCAATAGCGTGGCGGGCTGGCGTGGAATTCAATGGTTTCCATGGGCGGCCTCCATGAAAAAACGGCGATGCACCGTGCGCCGCCTTCCAACCAGTGTATGGCGCGATTGCGTGAATGCAATGTGGTCGGCTCAGTGTTTTCACCCCGCGGTGAACCCTGGGGCCCGTGACGTCCGAAAAAGGCAGGGGAGGCCACGGGCAGGTGCATGTCGCGGCGCTACATCGCACACATCTGCAGGCGGACGAGGCTGGCCTTGCAGCGCGAGAGCCAGAGCGCGGCCTCGGTCCGGTTGTTGACGCCAATTTGCCGGAACAGCGCGTACAGATGGTTTTTGATGGTGCCTTCAGCTACGTTGAGCACGCGGCAAATCTGCTTGTTGGATTTGCCCTCTGCAAGCAGTTGCAGCACCTCATGTTGCCGCGGCGTGAGTCGGCGCCAGAGTTCGGCCGGGCTTTCTCCTGAGCTTTGGCGCGGATCGTCGGGAAACAGATTACTGATGGGCGGCAAGTAGACCGCGCCTGAGGTAATGCGCAGCAGGGCTTCGAGCAGAACGTCGGCCGTGGCTTGCCGGTCGACCACGCCGGCCGCGCCAAAGCGCAGCGCATCGCCCACCACGTGCCGGCCGACCGCTTGCACCGTCAGCAGCACGGGCACTTCCGGCAACACCGCTTTCAACTCCGACAGGCGCTGCCGTGCGTCGTCGTCCTGTGCGCTCCATTCCATCACAACGGCGCTGGGTTCGGCTTGCCTGCAAGCCGGTCCGATTTGCTCAACGTAGTGAGTATCGATAAACACACCCTGCGCGTCGAGTGCATTCAATACATTGGACACACCTGCCGCAAAAAGAGGCAAGCTATCGATTACCAGAATATTCATCGACCCCTCGTACTTCAGTTAATTATTTTCGGCGAAACCGATTATTTTGTAGGGCGGGATCGATCCGGATGCATTGAAACGGAAGTTCAGTGCCGAAAGTCACGGGCCGCCTGTCGATACGTACTGGGCCGCTGTTCCGTGGCCTTGGCTGGGACTTTCGAGGCATCGAACCCCGTAGGAAAAACTCTTACTTTGGATTCGGGCACACAAACCTGTGCGTCCAAATAATTCAATGTGAGGAGTTTTAAATGGACAACGGACTTATCGGGTCGGTTATCAATGCGCTGCCGATCGACAAGATGATCTCTGCGCCGCTGCAGGCCATGATCGCAGCGCAAACCACGGCGGCAAAATCCTATGCGGATTTTCTGCTGCAGGTGTGTATTCAGAACGGCAAAGCCGTTGCGGTGCAATTTGACTACGACGAAACCATCGTCGACGAGAAGGGGGTGTCGCAGGGCACGATCCAGAAGACGATGCGCATTCCGCTGCTGTGCGCGGTCGTGCATCCGGTGATCGCCATCGAGGAAGGCACGATCGACTTCGAGCTGGAGATTTCGCAGTCGGAGAAATCGTCGTCCAGCACCGAGGCCGAAGGGTCGTTCCAGGCCAAGCTCGGCTGGGGCCCGTTCAGCGTGTCGGTGTCGGGACGCGCCTCGCATAAGTCGGAGCAGACCCGTAGTACCGACACGCGTGCCAAGTACTCCTTCCACACCCAGGTCAAGCGTCAGAACCCGCCGGAAGCGCTGATGCGCGTGATGGAGTTCTTGACTGACGCGGCAACCAAGCCGGTGGTCGTCAAGGGCAAGGAGAACGACGTCAAGCCGCTGCCGGCCACGCCGACCGACGGCACGATGGTCGGCGAAAAGGTGCCGGCTGGCGGCAACGCGCCGGCCCCGGCCCCGGCAAATCCGTAAGCCGCCACGGCGACGGACGCCGGCCGGCCTCCCCACGGCCGGTGTCCTGATCGGTGCGCGCCTGCCGCGCGCCGCCTATTGATCTGATCGATCCGACCGACCCGACACCATGTTCAATCTCTTCAGCCGCCGCGGGCGTGATGATGACCGTGCGTCGTCAGCGCCCGCCACACCACCTGCGCCGCCCGCCAGCGCGCCACCAGCGCCACCTGTGTCTTCCAATGCCGCACCGTTTCCCGAGACTGCGTCCGATGCGTCTCCGCCGTCGCCACCGGGTTCGTCTCCGCCTGGCGGTGGCAACGGCGGTGGAAGCAACAGCAACAGCCACGGTCACCCGGGCTTGAATGGCCTGACGCTCGACGACATCACGCGCGGCATGCAGCATGCCGCAGCCTCCGCCAATCAGATGCTTGCGCAGCAATACACCGCGCTGCTCGACCAGTTTTTTGATGCCGACGACAGCGGCACGCTGGTCGCCCGCGAGGTGGAACTTGCGCTCGACAGTCAGCACCGGCTGGCGCTGCCGCTGGTCTCGTTGGCGATGCCGCGCGGCATCGCGCTCGATGAAATGACGGTGAACATGACCGTGCGCAGCGACATCGCCGAGGCCCTGCCTTTACACGGCGCTGCCGGCGGCGGCGTTGGCCGGTTCTACGTCTCGCTTGCGCCGCATTCCAAGCGGGATACGGGCCGCGATAGCGAGCACATCGACATCGAGATGAAGTTCACGGCGCTGCAGCCGCCAGAAGCGGTGATGCGGCTGATTGACGAATACACGAATCGGCTGGTGCCAAGGCCCGTGCAACCGAATGCAGCCGGTTCCGGTGGCCCCGACACCACCAGCACGCCCCAGGAGAAGAGCGATGAGCACTGAGCACAACCCGCGCACCACCGGCGAGCGAGGCCTCGCGCTGATCAAGGAATCGGAAGGACTGCGTCTGTCGACGTATCTGGATGCGGTTGGCAAGCCGACGATCGGCTATGGCCACCTGATTCGTCCCGGCGAGACCTTCAAGGGGCCGATCTCGCAGCAGCAGGCCGAAGCGCTGCTGCGCAAAGACCTCGCCGACACCGAGCAAGGCATCGCCAAGGCCGTGCGCGTGTCGATCACGCAGGGTCAGTTCGACGCGCTGGCGTCCTTCGTCTTCAACCTGGGGGCGGGGCGGCTGCGCTCGTCAACGCTGCTGCGCAAGCTCAACGCCGGTGATTACGTCGGCGCGGCCAACCAGTTCCTGCTGTGGGACAAGGCCGGCGGCAAGCCGCTCAAGGGGCTGACGAAGCGTCGTCAGGCCGAACGCAAGTTGTTCCTGTCCTGATTCACCACCACGTTACTTCACCGGAGAAGCTCGCATGCATACCGAACCGATGTCCGTGATTCCCACCACCCGTCCGCGCCGCCTGTATCGCGTGCTGACCTGGCTTGCCGCCGCAGCCGTGGCGATCGGCATGTCCTATGCCCGCGCGGCCGACAATGTCGCGCCAACCTGCACAGCGGAGGCGCAGCGCATCCGCAGCGAACTCGGAAACCAGGATCTGCCGATTTTCAATGACCAAGCTGGGCGTTACCTCGCCGACGCGTTGAGCCAGCTCTACGCATACGGCACGCTGCCCAACCGCTACGTGCCCGAGCGCCAGGCCAACTGGGAGCCGGGTGCCAATCGCCCCGTCATGATGCAGAAGCGCAGCATCGGTGGTGATTTATGGGCGCAGACCGGTCTGTTGCAGGCCGATATCGACGATGGTCTTTCCAAGCGCGGCCCGCTGCGGCTGGTTTATGCGCAGGATGGCAAGCCGCAATACGTCACGACCACCGCCGCAAATGCGCCGCAGATCCCCACGCAGCGCTGCGCGGGCACGTGAGCGACCGCCCGGGCGCGTCAGGCTTTCGCCTGGCGCGCCATCTCGACGCCCTTGTTGGCCAGCGCATCGGCGCGCTCATTGCCGGGATGGCCGGCATGGCCCTTGACCCAATGCCAGCTCACCTCGTGGCCGGTGACGAGTTCGTCGAGCGTGCGCCAGAGGTCGTCGTTCTTGACCGGTTTCTTGTCGGCCGTCTTCCAGCCGCGGGCTTTCCAGCCGGCCAACCATTCGCTGATGCCCTTCTGCACGTATTGCGAATCGGTGTACACCTGCACCCGGCACGGCCGCTTGAGTGCGCGAAACGCCTCGATCACGGCCATCAGCTCCATGCGGTTATTGGTGGTCAGCGTTTCGCCGCCAAAGAGTTCTTTTTCGTGGCTGCCCGAGACGAGCACGGTGCCCCAGCCGCCGAGGCCGGGGTTGCCCTTGCACGCGCCATCGGAATAAACGGTGACTTCCTGCATTGAGAAACGTGGGTGACGTGTGAGTGGAACGGCAGCGCTCAGGCGCCCGATTTGCCGTCTCGCGCCGTGACCGATGGCGCCTTGGTCGAATGCGAGCCCGAAGGTGTTGCGACCGGCGTACCGGCCGGCACCAGCGCCGGCGATTTGCGTGTCTTCCATGCCGGGCCGACCAGACGCATGGTGCGCACGCGCTTGACGGCCTGCAGCATGTAGACCGCGCCGAAGATCGGCCACCAGCGGTCGCCGGCCTTTTCCATGAAGGCGGTGCGCTGCAGCCATTTGTCTGAACGATTGGGCGGGCAGTAGCAGCCGAAACGGCCGCGCACGATATCAAATCCGAGCAGCTTGAGCCAGTCTTTCAGTCGCGTGAACGCAATCATCTGGCTCTGAGCCGGCAGAAACGATTCCGTGCCCAGGCGCCGCATGCCTTGGCGCATACCCCAAAGGCTCAGCGGGTTGAAGCCGGTGATGACCAGGCGCCCCTCGGGCATCAGCACGCGCGCCACTTCGCGCAGCACTTCATGCGGATCATCCGTGAACTCGAGCACGTGGGGCAGCGCGACGAGGTCGATGCTCTGCGAAGCGAAGGGCAGTTCGTCATAGCGGCAGATGACGCGCGGTGTGGCCTGGCGCTGGGGCGTGCTGGCGTCGGGCTCTGTGTCAGCCGCGTCGGCGGATTCGGCGGGGTCGCCGTCCATCGGGTCGAGCGTTTCGGTGGGGGCCGTCGGGTCGATGTCATCCACCACACGCGCGATCAGCGGGATGCGGTTCTCGCGCAGCGCCCCAAAACCAGGGTGGCCGAGCTGCAGCGCGTGATAGCCGAACATGTCGGCCACCGTGCGATCGAACTGCGCCTGTTCCCAGCGCAGGACGTATTGCCCGGGCGGCGAAGCGAGCCAGTGGTGCCAATCTATAATGCGACGATCGTTAGAGGAGTCGGACATGGTCCAGGGTGGTGTGCCGCGTGGTGTAGCGCTTGAGGTGGAGGCGATCGCTGCGTTTACCGACAATTATATTTGGGCACTACACGATGGCCGTGTGGCTGCTGTCGTCGACCCGGGCGACGCGCAACCGGTGCTGCGCTTCCTGAAGGAACGCGGGCTCGCGCTCGGTGCCATTGTAATCACACATCATCATGGCGATCACGTCGGCGGCGTGCGCGAACTGCTCGCGGCGTATCCGGAGAATCCCGAAGGTGCGCCATTGCAGGTCATCGGCCCAGCAGGTGAAGCGATCCCGTGCCGCACGCAGGCGGTGCGTGAAGGCGATGTCGTCACGCTTTTGCAGCCTGCCGCCACATTTCGGGTGATCGATGTGCCAGGTCATACCAGCGGCCACGTCGCCTATGTGGCGCACCTTCAGGGTAATGCCGCATCGGCGAGCTTGTTTTGTGGCGATACACTCTTCGCCACCGGTTGCGGCCGGCTTTTTGAGGGTACGCCTGCGCAGATGCGCGCGTCGCTGGCCAAGCTGGCGGCGCTGGCGCCCGATACGCGTGTCTACTGCGCGCATGAATACACTGCATCGAATGTGCGCTTTGCGCGTGCAGTCGAACCTGGCAACGCCGACTTGGCAGCCTGGGAGGATGAGGTAACGGCGTTGCGGGCCGAGGGCCGCTCGACTGTACCCACTACCGTTGGCCATGAGCGCGCGACCAATCCCTTCATGCGATCGGACGACGTCAATGTGACGCAGGCCGTGGCACGCCATGCCGGTATCGACGCGGATGATCCGGTGGCAGTCTTCGCCGCGTTGCGTCAGTGGAAGAACGATTTCCGTTGAGAATGCTGGGCGCGCGGCGATGCCGCGGCCACATGTGAAGCATCCAGCAGGCGCGACGCCGGGTGAACGCGGGTTGACGCGGTCGGATGCGTTTCTTACTATCTGGGGCAATTTTTAGCCCTAACCTCACAGAACTTGATGCGATCCGTGCGACTTCTTGCGGCAACTGTGCTCAGTCTGCTCCTTGCGGCCTGTGCAACGGCCCCCGGGCCGAACGCCGACACAGCCAGCACCAGCGCTTCCACCGCCACCGGCCAAGCCCCTGCGCCGGTCGTCAATGTCGATCAGCAGCCCGTGGCATCCCTGAAAGGGCCGGCCAAGGATCTCTGGGCGCGCATTCGCCAAGGTTTCTCCATGCCCGACCTGCAAAGCTCGGCGGTGGACGATCGTACCGACTGGTATGCGCAGCGCCCAGACGCTTTCCGCCGCATGGTGGATCGCTCCAACCGCTACCTGTATCACATCGTTGAAGAGCTGGAGCGGCGCAATATGCCCACCGAGCTGGCCCTGCTGCCGTTCGTGGAAAGCGCGTTCAACCCACAGGCTGTGTCGAGCGCCAAGGCCGCCGGAATGTGGCAGTTCATCCCGAGCACCGGCAGAACGTACAACCTCAAGCAGAATGTCTTCCAGGACGAGCGTCGCGATGTGCTTGCCTCGACCGATGCTGCGCTTGACTATCTTTCCAAGCTGCACGATCAGTTTGGCGACTGGCAACTCGCGCTGGCCGCCTACAACTGGGGCGAAGGTGCGGTTGCACGGGCGATTGCGCGTAATCAGGCAGCTGGCCTGTCGACGGATTACGTCAACCTGAACATGCCCGCCGAGACGCGCATGTATGTGCCCAAGCTCCAAGCGGTGAAGAACATCATTGCTAACCCGGAGCGCTACGGCGTCACGCTGCCGGAGATTCCCAACCATCCGTACTTCGTCACCGTCACAACGTCACGTGATATTGATGTGACGCTGGCGGCCAAGCTGGCGAATCTGCCGATGGATGAGTTCAAGGCGCTGAACCCATCGTTTAACCGGCCGGTGATCCTGGGCGCGTCGAACCCACAGATTCTTCTGCCGTACGACAACGCGGAAACGTTCCAATACAACCTGAACACCTACCGCGGCGGTCTTTCGAGCTGGACGGCCGTGACGGTCGGCAATCGCGAGCGTGTGGAGGCGTTGGCGGCGCGGCTGAAGGTTGACCCCGACACCATTCGCGAGATCAATCGTATTCCGAAGGGCATGCGTTTGAAGGCCGGCTCCACCGTGGTGGTGCCGCGCGCCGACGGCGCCCAGGAAAACGCACCCGACATCAGCCCCGAGTTGGCCGAGAACGCCACCATGGCAGTCGAACCCGACATGCCGGATCTCAGAAAGGTGGTGGTGCGCGCGGGCAAGCGTGACACGGTTGCGGGTCTGTCGCGGCGCTACGGCGTGTCCGTTGCCCAGATTCGTGCGTGGAACCAGCTCCCCGGCGATGCCATCCCCAAGGGGCACAGTGTCGTGCTGATGCTGCCGCAAGCGCGCGGTGGCAGCCGTGGTGGGCATGTGCGCGTGATGCGCGTGTCGGCCACGACGGCGCGCGCCACAGCGGCAACCACGCGCGTGCCAACTGCGAAGGTGGCCGGCAAGCCGGTGGTCAAGGCTAAACCGGTGGCAACTTCATCCAGTTCGGCCAAGCGCAAGAAGCGCTGAGGCTGGCAAGAAAAACGGCGTCCTGCGGGGCGCCGTTTTGTTTTGGGGCGGCGGTAAGACCTGCGTAAGTTGGCGACCGCAAAGTAAGTGTATCCAAGCACAATCAAGATTGAGCCATCGCACACGATGGCCAGGAGACAACGTCATGCCCATGTCCGCCGCATATCGCGCGCTGTATCAGCGCTCCATTGACGATCCCACAGGCTTTTGGGGTGAGCAGGCCCAGCACATCGAGTGGCAAACGCCGTATTCGGCAGTCCTCGACGATTCGCGCTTGCCGTTCGCAAAGTGGTTCGTGGGCGGGCGCACCAACCTCTGCCACAACGCCGTCGATCGGCATCTCGCCACGCGCGGTGAGCAAGCGGCGCTGGTGTACGTCTCCACCGAAACCGGCCTGGAGACCACCTACACATATCGCCAGCTCCATCGCGAGGTCAACCGCATGGCGGCGAGTCTGCAGGCGCTGGGTGTCAGGCGCGGCGATCGCGTGCTGATTTACCTGCCGATGATTCCCGAGGCCGCGTTCGCCATGCTGGCCTGTGCACGCATCGGCGCGATCCACTCGGTGGTGTTCGGCGGTTTCGCATCCAACAGCCTCGCCACGCGCATTGACGACGCTACGCCGCGTGTGATCGTGAGTGCGGATGCGGGCTCGCGAGCGGGCAAGGTGGTCGAATACAAGCCGTTGCTTGACGCGGCGATTGACCTGGCGGCGCACAAGCCTGAGCGCGTGCTGCTGGTCAATCGCAAACTCGCGCCCATGCAGCACAACCCGCGCGATGTTGATTACGCAACGCTCGCGGCAGAGCACGCGAATGCCGATGTGCCATGCGAATGGATGGAGTCGAGCGAGCCCTCGTACATCCTCTACACCTCGGGTACGACTGGCAAACCGAAAGGCGTCCAGCGCGATACCGGCGGCTATGCGGTGGCACTGGCGGCGTCGATGCCGCTCATTTTTGGCGCGCAGCCCGGCGACACGATGTTCACTGCATCGGATGTCGGCTGGGTGGTCGGGCACAGCTACATCGTTTATGCGCCGCTGCTGGCGGGCCTGACGACGGTCATGTACGAAGGCACGCCAATCCGCCCTGACGGCGCGGTCTGGTGGCGCATCGTCGAGCAATACCGCGTGAATGTGATGTTCACCGCGCCGACCGCCATTCGCGTGCTGAAGAAGCAGGATCCAGCGCTGCTGCAGCGACATGACCTGTCGAGTCTGCGCCGCCTGTTTCTTGCCGGCGAGCCGCTGGACGAGCCCACCGCCAGCTGGATCGGCGAGGCCCTGCACAAGCCCATCGTCGACAACTACTGGCAGACCGAAACTGGCTGGCCGATGTTGGCCATTCCGCAAGGGGTCGAGCCTTCCATGCAAAAGCTCGGCTCGCCGGGCTTTCCGGTCTATGGCTACAAGCTCGACATCCTGGACGAGGCTACGGGGCAGCCATGCGCCCCGGGGGAGAAAGGGCTCCTCGCCGTCGCCGCGCCGCTGCCGCCGGGCTGCATGACCACCGTCTGGGGCGACGATGCTCGCTTTCTGAAGACCTACTGGTCGGCGTTTCCTGGGCGGCACATCTATTCGAGCTTCGACTGGGGCGTGCGCGACGAAGAGGGCTACGTGACCATCCTCGGCCGCACCGACGATGTGATCAACGTGGCGGGGCATCGCCTCGGCACGCGCGAGATCGAAGAAAGCCTGTCGTCGCATCCCGCCATCGCCGAGGTGGCGGTGGTGGGCGTGGCTGATCAACTCAAGGGACAGGTTGCGATGGGGTTTGCCATCGTGCGTGACGCCTCGCGCATTACCGAGGCGGCAGGGCGCTTGGCCCTGGAAGGCGAGTTGATGCGCACGGTCGAGGCGCAACTCGGTGCTGTGGCGCGGCCTTCGCGGGTGTTCTTTGTCGGAGCGCTGCCCAAGACGCGTTCCGGAAAACTGCTGCGCCGCGCGATGCAGGCCGTAGCGGAAGGGCGTGACCCGGGCGATCTGACCACGATCGAAGACCCGACGGCCCTGGCTCAGGTGCAGGCTGCTATGCGAGGTGAGTAGGGCGGCAGAAAAGTGATGCTCTCGCTAGCTTGAGGTTGGGTTCGCCGGGATGGAAGAGCGTCACAACGCGAGGTGGCACACGCCGTTAAGTCCTTCCTTTCATTGAGTTTTTTGCGGCGCCAGGGTATAATTGTCAGGTTTGAGTTCAGAAACCCATCACCCTAGCGCCAACCGCTTCCTACCTCCCGCCTCCCGCCCCGTCTGCCTCGTTTCTCGGTGATTTCTGGTGAGTTCTGTCCCAGTTCCGATTTTCGGCGCGCAAACGGCCCGGATTCCGCTCAGCCGGAATTCCGCTTTGGCGACAAGGTGATCAGGTCGGCACAGGGTGAATCCAGCAGGAGCTACCCGTGTTGCCGTCTTTCCCGCCCGCCATCCTCGCGCTTGCAGACGGCACGGTCTTTCGTGGCTATTCCATCGGTGCGGCCGGTCATACGATCGGCGAAGTGGTGTTCAACACTGCCATCACCGGCTATCAGGAAATCCTTACCGATCCGAGCTACTCGCGCCAGATCGTCACGCTCACGTATCCGCATATCGGCAACGTTGGCGTGAACCGTGAGGACGTCGAAGCTACGAAAGTCCATGCCGCCGGCCTCATCATCAAGGATCTGCCGATCCTCGCGTCCAACTTCCGCAAGGAGCACTCGCTCTCGCATTACCTCAAGGGTGAGAAGGTCGTTGCCATCGCCGGAATCGATACCCGCAAGCTGACCCGAATCCTGCGCGAGAAGGGCGCTCAGAACGGTTGCATCCTCGCCGGCGAAGACAACGTGCAGAAAGCCATCGACCTGGCGCGCTCGTTCCCCGGCCTGTCGGGCATGGACCTGGCGAAGGTCGTATCCGTGACCGAGCCGTACGAGTGGACCCAGACCGAATGGGCGCTGGGCCGTGGCTACGGCAAGCAGGAAGCCCCGAAGTACCACGTGGTCGCGTATGACTTCGGCGTCAAGTTCAACATCCTGCGCATGCTGGCCGAGCGTGGCTGCCGCGTGACGGTGGTGCCGGCACAAACCAGCGCGGCCGAGGTGCTGGCGCATAACCCGGACGGCGTATTCCTCTCCAACGGCCCCGGCGATCCGGAACCCTGCGACTACGCTATCGCTGCCGCAAAGGAATTTCTGGAGCGTCGCCTGCCGACGTTCGGCATCTGCCTAGGTCACCAGATCATGGGCCTGGCCGTAGGCGCCAAGACGCTGAAGATGAAAACCGGTCACCACGGTGCCAACCACCCGGTCAAGGATCTGCAGGATGGCCGTGTGGTCATCACCTCGCAGAACCACGGTTTTGCTGTGGACCCGGAATCGCTGCCGGCCAACGCGCGCGTGACGCACGTCTCGCTGTTCGACGGCACGCTGCAGGGCTTCGAGCTGACCGACCGCCCGGCGTTCTGCTTCCAGGGCCACCCGGAAGCGTCGCCCGGTCCGCACGACATCGCGTATCTGTTTGACCGCTTCACCGCGGCAATGGACGCAGCGAAGCAGTAAAGCAAACGAGATCGCATCGTCATGAACGCCTTCATGCTCGCCCACTTCGGCATCACCGAGTTCTGGACTTTCCTGCTCGGCACGATCTTCATCGTGCTGCTGCCGGGGCCGAACTCGATGTACGTGCTGTCGGTGGCCGCCCGCCGCGGTGTGCGCACGGGCTACCAGGGCGCGTGCGGCGTGTTTCTGGGCGATGCCATCCTGATGGTGTTGTCGGCAGCAGGCGTGGCTTCGCTGTTGAAGGCGAGTCCGGCGCTGTTCTACGTCGTGAAGTACATCGGTGCGGCCTACCTGGCGTGGATCGGTCTGCAGATGCTGCGTGGCGCGGTACGCAATTGGCGCGCGCGCAAGGCCGGCGAATCCGTCGCACAAGACGCGGCGCCGGCTGACGAGTCGCACCCGTTCAAGAAGGCGCTGATCATCAGCCTGCTGAACCCGAAGGCGATCCTGTTCTTCATCTCGTTCTTCATCCAGTTCGTCGACCCGCACTATGCGCTGCCGGTGGTGTCGTTCGTCGTGCTGGGGCTGGTCTGCCAGATCTGCAGCTTCCTGTACCTGACCACCATCATCTTCGTGGGCGCGCGGCTGGCCGCGGCGTTCCGCGCGCGACGACGTTTGTCTGCCGGTATGAGCAGCGGCGTCGGCGCCATGTTTATCGGCTTCTCCGCCAAGCTGGCGACGGCCACACTGAATTAATCGAATCGAGCGGGTTATGCCAAAACGTACAGATATCAAAACCATCCTGATCATCGGCGCGGGTCCGATCATCATCGGCCAGGCGTGTGAATTCGATTACTCCGGCGCGCAGGCTTGCAAGGCGCTCCGCGAAGAAGGCTTCAAGGTGGTCCTGGTCAACAGCAACCCGGCCACGATCATGACCGACCCGAACACGGCCGATGTGACCTACATCGAGCCGATCACGTGGGAAGTGGTCGAGCGCATCATCGCCAAGGAACGTCCGGATGCGATCCTGCCGACCATGGGCGGCCAGACCGCGCTGAACTGCGCGCTGGACCTGCATCGCCATGGCGTGCTGAAGAAGTACAACGTCGAGCTGATCGGCGCATCGCCCGAGGCGATCGACAAGGCCGAAGACCGTCAGAAGTTCAAAGACGCGATGACCAAGATCGGTCTGGGCTCGGCCAAGTCGGGCATTGCGCATTCGATGGACGAAGCCGTGGCCGTGCAGTCGCAAATCGCCAAGGAAACCGGCACGAGCGGCTACCCGATCGTGATCCGTCCGTCGTTCACGCTGGGCGGCACGGGCGGCGGCATCGCCTACAACCGCGAAGAATTCGAAGAGATCTGCAAGCGCGGTCTCGACCTCTCGCCGACCAACGAGCTGCTGATCGAAGAATCGCTGCTTGGCTGGAAGGAATACGAGATGGAAGTCGTGCGCGACAAGGCCGACAACTGCATCATTGTCTGCTCGATCGAAAACCTGGACCCGATGGGCATCCACACCGGTGACTCCATCACCGTGGCCCCGGCACAGACGCTGACCGACAAGGAATACCAGATCCTGCGTAACGCCTCGCTGGCTGTGCTGCGCGAGATTGGTGTGGATACGGGTGGTTCGAACGTGCAGTTCTCGATCAATCCGAAGGACGGTCGCATGATCGTCATCGAGATGAACCCGCGTGTGTCGCGTTCGTCGGCACTGGCTTCGAAGGCCACCGGTTTCCCGATCGCCAAGGTTGCTGCCAAGCTGGCCGTCGGTTACACGCTGGACGAGCTGAAGAACGAAATCACTGGTGGCGCGACCCCGGCGTCGTTCGAGCCGTCGATCGACTACGTGGTCACCAAGGTGCCGCGTTTCGCGTTCGAAAAATTCCCGCAGGCCGACAGCCACCTGACCACGCAGATGAAGTCGGTCGGTGAGGTGATGGCCATGGGCCGTACCTTCCAGGAATCGTTCCAGAAGGCGCTGCGCGGCCTGGAAGTCGGCGTAGATGGCCTGGACGAAAAGTCCACCGACCGCGACGAGATCATCGAAGAGATCGGCGAAGCCGGTCCGGACCGCATCTGGTATCTGGGCGATGCATTCCGCCTGGGCCTGTCGATCGACGAGGTCTACTCCGAGACCGCCGTTGACCCGTGGTTCCTCGCGCAGATCGAAGACATCGTCAAGACCGAAGCGCTGGTCAAGGCTCGCACACTGGATAGCCTGTCGGCTGCCGAGCTGCGTCTGCTCAAGCAGAAGGGCTTCTCCGACCGCCGCCTTGCCAAGCTGATGAAGACGACTTCCAAGGCCGTGCGTGAGAAGCGTATCGCCGAGAAGGTCCGTCCGGTCTACAAGCGCGTGGACACCTGCGCTGCCGAATTCGCCACCAACACCGCGTATCTGTACTCGACCTATGAGGCTGAGCACGGCGAGTGCGAAGCCGAGCCGACCAGCAACAAGAAGATCATGGTTCTGGGTGGTGGCCCGAACCGGATCGGCCAAGGCATCGAGTTCGACTACTGCTGCGTGCACGCTGCGCTGGCGCTGCGCGAAGACGGGTACGAGACCATCATGGTCAACTGCAACCCGGAAACCGTTTCGACCGATTACGACACCTCCGATCGCCTGTACTTCGAGCCGGTGACGCTGGAAGACGTGCTCGAGATCGTGGACAAGGAGAAGCCGGTCGGCGTGATCGTGCAATACGGCGGCCAGACCCCGCTGAAGCTCGCGCTCGACCTGGAAGCCAACGGCGTGCCCATCATCGGCACGTCGCCGGACATGATCGATGCGGCCGAAGACCGTGAGCGCTTCCAGAAGCTGCTGCACGAGCTGGGCCTGCGCCAGCCGCCCAACCGCACCGCACGCGCAGAAGATGAGGCGCTCAAGCTGGCCGAAGAAATCGGCTACCCCCTGGTGGTGCGCCCGTCGTACGTGCTCGGCGGCCGTGCGATGGAAATCGTGCATGAGCCGCGCGACCTCGAGCGCTATATGCGTGAAGCCGTGAAGGTGTCGAACGACAGCCCCGTGCTGCTCGACCGCTTCCTGAACGACGCCATCGAATGCGACGTGGATTGCCTGTCTGACGGCAAGCGTGTGTTCATCGGCGGCGTGATGGAGCACATCGAGCAGGCCGGCGTGCACTCGGGCGACTCGGCTTGCTCGCTGCCGCCGTATTCGCTGTCGCAGGCCACCGTGGATGAACTCAAGCGCCAGACCGCCGCGATGGCGAAGGCGCTGAACGTGGTTGGTCTGATGAACGTGCAGTTCGCCATCCAGCAGAAGGGCGGCGAAGACATCGTCTACGTGCTCGAAGTGAACCCACGTGCTTCGCGTACGGTGCCGTACGTTTCGAAGGCGACTGGTGTCTCGTTGGCCAAGGTTGCGGCTCGCTGCATGGCAGGTCAGTCGTTGGATTCGCAAGGCATCGAAAAGGAAATCGTGCCGGCGTACTACAGCGTCAAGGAAGCCGTGTTCCCGTTCAACAAGTTCCCGGGCGTCGACCCGGTGCTTGGACCGGAAATGCGCTCCACTGGCGAAGTGATGGGCGTTGGCAAGACCTTCGGCGAGGCGCTCTTCAAGAGCCAGCTCGCTGCTGGTTCGCGCCTGCCCGAGAAGGGCACTGTGCTGATGACGGTCAAGGACAGCGACAAGCCGCAAGCCGTGGAAGTGGCCCGTGCGCTGCATACGCTGGGCTACCCGATCGTGGCGACGCGTGGTACGGCTTCGGCGATTGAAGCTGCCGGCATTCCCGTGCGCGTGGTGAACAAGGTGAAGGATGGCCGCCCGCACATTGTCGACATGATCAAGAACAGCGAGATCGCACTCGTCTTCACGACGGTCGACGAGACGCGTGCCGCGATTGCCGACTCGCGTTCCATCCGCCAGGCAGCGTTGGCCCAACGCGTGACGTACTACACGACCATCGCCGGCGCTCGCGCTGCGGTGGAGGGCCTGAAGCATATGCAACACCTGGATGTGTACGATCTGCAGGGTCTGCACGCCACCCTGTAAGCCCATCGTCAGGGCCCGCGACGCGGCATAGCGTCGCGGCGAGTCGCCCGGAGAGGGGCAGTTGCCGCCTCCGGACGCTTCGCCTAAACTAGAGCGTCCGTGTCAAAACAACGACAGCCGCCGTCAGGCGGGTGTGCGCTACGCGCCCTCCCGCTTCGCTGCGGCTGATTTTTTTGTGATTCCGAAAGACTTACGATGAGCACCATTCCGATTACCAAGCGCGGTGCCGAGATGCTGAAAGACGAACTCCAACGTCTGAAGACCAAGGAGCGTCCGGCCGTCGTCAACGCCATCGCCGAGGCACGTGCCCAGGGCGATTTGTCCGAAAACGCCGACTATGATGCCGCCAAGGAGCGCCAGGGCTTCATCGAAGGCCGCATCCAGGAAATCGAAGGCAAGTTGTCCGCCGCGCAGATCATCGATCCGGCTTCGCTGGATGCCGACGGTCGCATCGTTTTCGGCGCAACCATTGACCTGGAAGATCTGGATTCGGGCAAGCCCGTCACGTACCAGATCGTTGGTGATGATGAAGCCGATCTGGAAACCGGCAAGATCTCGATCAGCTCGCCGATCGCTCGTGCGTTGATCGGCAAGTTCGAAGGCGACGTCGCCACCGTGGTCGCCCCGGGCGGCGAACGCGAGTACGAAGTCCTGGCTGTCAAATACCTCTAACTCGATCCGAGACAACCGCCATGCCGCAGCGCTTCTTCCAGTTGCTTGCCACGGTATGGTGCGGTTCGCTCTGGACTATCGGCTACATCGTCGCTCCGACGCTGTTTGCGATGCTGGACGATCGCCAGCTGGCCGGCTCGATTGCCGGCCGGTTGTTTCATGCGCAAGCGTGGATCGGTCTGGCGGCGGGGTGTTTGCTGCTGCTGGCTGCTACGGCGCTGGTGCGTCGCGGTGAGATCGGTTACCGGCGGCTGCGTTGGCTTGTGCTGGCGATGCTGCTGTGTGTGCTGGTGGGCTATTTCGGCCTGCAGCCGTTCATGGCTTCGCTGCGCGAACAGGCCGATGCGCTTGGCGTGGCGGTGGGAAATTCTCCGTACCGTGCACAGTTCGGCATGCTGCACGGCGTATCGAGCGTGTTCTATTTGGTGCAGAGCCTCCTGGGGTTTGCGCTGATCTGGACGGCGGCTGGCGTTCGGTAAGCCACCTGAGGCCAAAAAAAAGACCGGCTGAAAAGCCGGTCGTTTTCTGTGCAGCCCCGAATTGGATCAGGACAGCGCTTTCTTTTTCTGGCTGGTTTGACGCGGCTTGGCGCGCTTGACGTTGCCACCGGCCGTGACGCGCTCGTTGCCGAGCACGCTCAGACGGACCGGCTTCGGGCGGCGTGCGCTGTTCGGGTTCGGCTTGCGCACGGTGACCGAGCGCGGACCGGCGCCAACGGTAGTCTTGCGCGGCGGCTTGAGGTCTCGCGGCTGGTTTTCCTTCAGGTACGCCGGGCCCTCGCGCCAGATGACCAGCAGCTTGCCGATGTGTTGCACCGGCGCGGCCTGCAGGCGGGCGCAAATGGTGTCATAGAGTTCGACCCGTGCTTCGCGGTCATCGCCGAAGACGCGAATCTTGATCAGCCCGTGGGCCGCCAGTGAGCGGTCGATTTCGGCCAGAACGGCCTTGGTCAGGCCCTCCGCACCGATGATGACGACCGGGTTCAACGCGTGCGCTTCGGAGCGCAGTTCCGATCGTTGGGCAGGGGTGAGGATAAGGGCGGGCATAAATAAGGGCGGGATCACGCAAAGAGACAAACGGCGCGTATTATCCGCCAAAACCAGTCCCGGCCGCCATGTTTGGCGCTACGTTCGGGCGAAATTGCAACCAATTCGATGGCAAAGAACAAGTTCAACCAGTCGTGGCTGCACGACCATATCAACGATCCGTACGTAAAGTTGGCGCAGCGCGAAGGCTATCGTGCACGTGCAGCCTACAAACTCAAAGAGATCGACGAGCAGGACAAGCTGATCAAGCCGGGTCAGGTCATCGTTGACCTGGGCGCCGCGCCGGGCAGCTGGAGCCAGTACGTGCGCAACAAGCTGGCCGCCTCGCCACGCGCCAAGGACGGCCGTATCGATGGGGCAATCGTCGCCATCGACATCCTGCCGATGGAAGCCATCGCCGACGTCACCTTCATCCAGGGCGACTTCCGCGAGGACGACGTTTTCCGTCAACTCGAAGAAATCGTGCTGGAAGCCACGGGCGGGGGCAAAGTGGACCTTGTTTTGTCCGATATGGCCCCCAATCTCTCAGGTGTGGCGTCGGCGGACGCCGCGCGCATGGAGCACATCGCCGAGCTGGCTGTGGAATTTGCCATGGCGCACCTGAAACCTGAGGGCGCGCTGCTGATCAAATGTTTTCACGGCAGCGGCTATAGTCAGATCGTCGAGATGTTCAAGCGCCATTTCAAGATCGTGGCGCCACGCAAGCCTAAAGCCTCCCGCGACAAATCGTCCGAAACATTCTTGTTGGGCCGCCAGCTCAAGCATCCCGGCTGACGGACGATACTCAGGAAGGGCCCCCGGCTAGCGCGGCGGTCCCTCGGTCTTGCGGGCAATCAACCCGCGGCGGTGTCCGTGCATTACAATGCCAAGCATCCCGTCAAGGCATTTCTAAAGGAGTCTCGCCTTGAATAACAACTGGTTTCAGAAGGCGGCCATCTGGCTGGTGATTGCCTTGGTGCTGTTCACCGTCTTCAAGCAGTTCGACAAGCCGCGCGCCCAAGAGGGTGTGACGTACTCGCAATTCATGGACGACGCGAAGGCCGGCAAGGTCAAGCGCGTGGAGGTCCAGGGCCGTACTTTGTTGGTCACGCCCAACGAGGGCAACAAATATTCCATCATCTCGCCCGGCGACATCTGGATGGTGGGCGACCTGATGAAGTACGGCGTACAGGTGACCGGCAAGGCGGAAGAAGAGCAAGGTGTGCTTCTCACCGCGCTTTACTACCTCGGCCCGACGTTGCTGATCATCGTATTCTGGTTCTACATGATGCGGCAGATGCAGGGCGGCGGGAAAGGCGGTGCCTTCTCGTTCGGCAAGTCCCGGGCGCGGTTGATTGACGAGAACAACAATAGCGTCACGTTTGCTGACGTGGCAGGCTGTGACGAGTCGAAGGAGGAAGTCGTTGAGCTGGTCGACTTCCTGAAAGACCCGCAGAAGTTCCAAAAGCTAGGCGGCCGCATCCCGCGCGGCGTACTGCTGGTGGGCCCTCCTGGTACTGGTAAGACGCTGCTGGCTCGCGCCATTGCTGGCGAAGCCAAGGTGCCGTTCTTCAGCATCTCCGGTTCGGACTTCGTTGAAATGTTCGTTGGCGTGGGCGCGGCCCGCGTGCGCGACATGTTCGAAAACGCCAAGAAGCAGGCACCCTGCATCGTGTTCATCGATGAAATCGATGCGGTCGGTCGCCACCGCGGCGCCGGCATGGGCGGCGGCAACGACGAGCGCGAGCAGACGCTGAACCAAATGCTGGTTGAGATGGACGGTTTCGAGGCCAACTCGGGCGTCATCGTGATCGCCGCAACCAACCGTGCCGACGTGCTCGACAAGGCGCTGTTGCGCCCGGGCCGTTTCGATCGTCAGGTTTACGTTGGGCTGCCCGACATCCGCGGCCGCGAGCAGATTCTCAAGGTGCACATGCGCAAGGTGCCGATCGGCAACGACGTTGATGCATCGGTGCTGGCACGTGGCACGCCGGGCTTCTCTGGCGCTGATCTGGCCAACCTGGTTAACGAAGCTGCGCTGTTTGCTGCGCGCCGTAACAAGCGCGTGGTCGACATGCAGGACTTCGAAGACGCTAAGGACAAGATCTACATGGGTCCGGAGCGCAAGTCGGCCGTGATCCGCGAAGAGGAACGCCGCGCTACGGCGTACCACGAGTCGGGTCATGCGGTGGTGGCCAAGCTGCTGCCGAAGGCTGATCCGGTGCACAAGGTCACGATCATGCCGCGCGGTTGGGCGGGCGGTCTGACTTGGCAGCTGCCTGAGCACGACAAGCACTACGCCTACAAGGACACGATGCTCGAAGAGGTCGCGATTTTGTTCGGTGGCCGTGCTGCAGAAGAGGTGTTCCTGGGCGCGATGAGTACCGGTGCCTCCAACGACTTCGAGCGCGCCACCAAGATGGCCCGCGATATGGTGACGCGCTATGGCATGAGCGACGCGCTCGGCACCATGGTCTACGTTGATACGGAACAGGATGGCTTCTTCGGCCGCATGGCATCGAAGACGGTGTCCGAAGCGACGCAGCAGAAGGTGGATTCGGAAATTCGCCGTATCGTGGATGAACAATACGCCCTGGCCAAGGGGCTGTTGGAAGCGAATCGCGAGAAGGTTGAAGCCATGACCGCCGCGCTGCTCGAGTGGGAAACCATCGACGCCGATCAGGTCAACGACATCATGGACGGCAAGCCGCCGCGCCCGCCGCGCTACGGCTCGACTGGTGGTGGCAGCACCCCGCCGGGTGGTGGGACGCCGGCGGGTGTGACCCCGGGCAACGTGCCTGCCACGGCCTGATGATGACGCGTTGATTTGTCGCTCTGGCAGCGACGCAGAAGAGCCGGTGCAAGCGCACCGGCTTTTTTGTTGGCGCTTTCTGGCATGCCTGGCGTAGCATTCCGGTCCTGCGCAGCATTTCCATCAATCTATCTTGTCCGCTTCCATTTCCACCACAACGCACTTCCAGTGTGGACGTTTCCGTTACGCGCGCGATCGGCGTCCCCTGGTCATGGGCATTCTCAACGTCACGCCCGATTCGTTCTCCGACGGGGGGCAACACGCCACGCGCGATACAGCCTTGCGCCACGCTGAGAGGCTGATCGCCGAAGGCGTGGACATGATCGACATCGGGGGCGAATCGAGTCGTCCGGGTGCCGAGCCGCTGAGCCTGCAGGCCGAGTTGGACCGCGTGATGCCCCTCGTCGAGGCGCTGCGCGAATGCGGCAAACCGCTGTCCATTGACACTTACAAGCCCGAAGTGATGAGGGCCACGCTGGATGCCGGCGCCGATCTGATCAACGACATATGGGGCTTCCGCCGGCCGGGCGCGATCGAGGCAGTAGCCAAGGGCAACGCGGGCCTGTGCGTCATGCACATGCAGCGCGATCCGGAAACGATGCAGGAAGCGCCCAGCTATGCGGACCTGATGGGCGAGGTGGAGACCTTCCTGCGCTCGCAGACGGAGGCGTTGATGGCCGCAGGTGTGGCCGCCGAGCGTATCTCACTCGATCCGGGATTTGGCTTTGGCAAAACGCCGGATCACAATCTCACCATGCTCAATCGCTTGGCGGAGTTCAATCGGATCGGTTTGCCGCTGCTCGTCGGTTTATCGCGCAAATCGACGCTTGGCGCTGTGCTGGGTGGCAAACCGCCGGCCGAGCGCGTGACCGCCAGTGTGGCGGCAGCGCTGCTGGCCGCAGAGCGGGGCGCGTTCATTGTGCGTGTGCACGACGTACAACCGACGGTGGAAGCGATTCAACTCTGGTGGGCCATGCGCCACGAACGGGTGAATCCGCCAGTGGCCTGAGAGCCGCCCCGGCCTCGCGCGGCTGGGGGATCAAGCGAACAGAGGATTGCCCGGCGATGGCCGGCGCCTTACAAACAAATAAAGAAACATTCTCCAGGAGAGATTCCCAATGTCCAGGAAGTATTTCGGCACCGACGGCATCCGTGGGCGTGTCGGTGAAAGCCCGATCACGCCGGATTTCGTATTGCGCCTCGGCTACGCAGCGGGGCGTGTGCTGGCCCTTGGCAGCGAAGCACATGGCCATGGTCGTCCCACCGTGCTGATCGGCAAGGACACGCGCCTGTCAGGCTACATGCTGGAAGCCGCGTTGGAAGCTGGCTTTACCGCAGCCGGTGTTGACGTCTTGATGAGCGGGCCGCTGCCCACGCCGGGTGTGGCGTATCTCACGCGTGCGCTGCGGCTGTCGGCGGGTGTGGTGATTTCAGCATCACATAACCCGTATTACGACAACGGCATCAAGTTCTTCTCCGCCACCGGCGACAAGCTGCCTGACGAAACCGAGTTGCAGATCGAGGCCGAGTTGGAAAAACCGATGGTGTACGCGGCCTCGGACGCGCTGGGCCGCGCCCGCCGTATCGAGGATGCTGCTGGCCGTTACATCGAGTTCTGCAAGAGCACGTTCCCCAGCGATCTGAACCTGTTCGGCATGAAGGTCGTGCTGGACAGCGCGCACGGCGCGGCCTATCACATCGCACCGCACGTCTTCCATGAACTGGGCGCGGATGTCGTCTCGATCGGTAACCAGCCGAATGGCCGCAATATCAACGACGGCTATGGCGCGACGGCGCCGGGCAAGTTGGTCGAGGCCACGCGCGAGCATGGTGCCGACATTGGCCTGGCCTTCGACGGCGATGCCGACCGCCTGCAGGTGGTGGACCGCAACGGCCGCCTCTACAACGGGGACGAACTGCTTTACGTGATGGTGCAGGCGCGTCGTGCGGCTGGTCAGGCGGTGCCGGGTGCGGTTGGCACGCTCATGACCAATCTCGCCGTGGAGCTGGCGCTCAAGGCGCAGGGCGTCGAATTCGTACGCGCCAAGGTGGGTGACCGTTACGTGTTGGAGGAGCTGAAGAAGAATGGTTGGCTGCTGGGCGGCGAAGGGTCGGGTCACTTGCTTTGCCTTGACAAGCACAGCACGGGCGACGGCATCATCTCGGCGCTGCAGGTGCTTGCGGCATTGCGTCGCAGTGGCCAGACGCTGGACCAGATGCTAGACGGCGTGCGCCTGTTCCCGCAAAAGCTCATCAACGTGCGCGTCGAGAAAGGCTTCGACTGGAAGTCGCACGCTGGCTTGCAAGCGGCGCTGAAGACCAGCGAAGCTGAGCTTGACGGCAAGGGGCGCGTGTTGATTCGCCCGTCGGGTACGGAGCCGGTCGTTCGCGTGATGGTGGAAGCGCAGGATGCTGAACTGGCCAACCAACACGCGGAGCGTCTTGCAGCGACGTTGCAGTAAGTTCTTGCTCGATCAAATATGTAAGTAAAAAAGCGGCCTCTGGGCCGCTTTTTTTATGCGCACAGGTCGACTTTCATGCCTTGCAGGTCAGTTATGAGAAGTTTTCGTGTTGTCACAGAACTGTCATTCAAGCCGCCTAAAGTTCGGATGTCAAAAATCTGTCATCGCTCAACCGCTCCTCTGGAGAACTCATGAAACTGGTCAAAACCGCAATCGCTGGCGTGGCCGCGCTGGCTTTCGCTGGTGCCGCATTTGCTGTTGACATCACTGGCGCAGGCGCAACGTTCCCGGCACCCGTCTACAACAAGTGGGCGGCCGACTACAACAAGGCGACCCAAACCAAGGTGAACTACCAAGGTATCGGCTCGTCGGGTGGCATCAAGCAGATCACTGCCAAGACCGTCGACTTCGGTGCATCGGACATGCCGCTGAAGGACGAAGAGCTGGCCAAGGATGGTCTGATCCAGTTTCCGACCGTGATTGGCGGCGTGGTGCCTGTGATCAACCTGCCGGGCGTGAAGCCGGGTGAGTTGACGCTGAACGGCCAATTGCTGGGCGACATCTACCTGGGCAAGATCAAGAAGTGGAATGATCCGGCGATCGCCAAGCTGAACCCGAAGGCTAAGCTGCCGGACCAGGACATCCTCGTGGTGCGCCGCGCTGACGGTTCGGGCACCTCGTTCATCTTCACGAATTACCTGTCGAAGGTGAACACCGAGTGGAAGAGCAAGGTTGGCGAAGGCACGACCGTGAACTGGCCGACCGGTACGGGCGGCAAGGGCAACGAAGGCGTGGCCGCTTTCGTGCAGCGTCTGGGTGGCGCAGTTGGCTACGTTGAGTACGCCTACGCCAAGCAGAACAAGATGACGTACGTGAACCTGCAGAACAAGTCGGGCGCCACCGTGCAACCGACCGCTGAAGCGTTCAAGGCCGCAGCTGCCGGCGCCGAGTGGAGCAAGTCGTACTACCAGATCCTGACGGACGAGCCGGGCAAGGATGCATGGCCGATCGCTGGTGCAACGTTCATCCTGCTGCACAAGACGCAAGCCAAGCCGGAGCAGGGCGCTGAAGTCATGAAGTTCTTCGACTGGGCCTATAAGGGTGGTGACGACGCTGCCAAGGGCCTGGACTACGTGCCGCTGCCGGACGCTGTAAAGAACCAGATCCGTGCGACGTGGAAGTCGAGCGTGAAGGATGCATCGGGCAAGGTTGTCTACAACCACTGATCGTTGCCTGCTGCATAAAGGCTCGTAAGTAAGTGCGGCACAAGGTGCGGGCGGGCGGTGAGAATTGGCTGTCCGCACCATTTCAAATGCTTCTTTCACGGCTGACCGGTTTCCCTCATGGCCACGCTCTCTGATTCCTCTGGCGCTTCCCGTATGCGAGCACCCAGCCGCCTCGGCGACCTGGTGTTCGGCGGTCTGACCCGCCTTGCCGCAATCGTTACGCTGTTACTGCTGGGCGGCATCATCATCTCGCTCATCATCAGCTCCTGGCCCACGATTCAGAAGTTCGGCCTGTCGTTCCTGTGGAATTCGGAGTGGGATCCGCCCTCTGACATCTATGGCGCGCTGGTGCCCGTCTACGGCACCCTGGTCACGTCGCTGATCGCGCTCATCATTGCCGTGCCTGTCAGCTTCGGCATTGCCCTGTTCTTGACCGAGCTGTCGCCAGCGTGGCTGCGCCGACCACTAGGTACCGCCATCGAGCTGCTTGCTGCAGTGCCGTCCATCGTGTACGGCATGTGGGGCCTGCTCGTGTTTGCGCCGATCTTCGGCGAATATTTTCAAAAACCGCTGGCAGCGACCGTAGGCAAGATTCCGGTCATCGGCGCGCTGTTCCAGGGTGCGCCGATTGGCATCGGCCTGCTGTGCGCTGGGGTGATCCTGGCGATCATGATCATCCCGTACATCTCGGCGGTGATGCGCGATGTGTTTGAAATCACGCCGACGCTGCTTAAGGAATCCGCCTACGGCGTCGGGTGCACGACGTGGGAAGTCATGTGGAACGTGGTGCTGCCTTACACCAAGGCGGGTGTGATCGGCGGTGTGATGCTGGGCCTGGGGCGCGCCCTGGGCGAGACCATGGCCGTGACGTTCGTGATCGGCAACACCAACCTGCTGTCCGATCCGTCGTTGTTCTCGCCGGGTAACAGCATCACGTCGGCGCTGGCCAATGAATTTGCGGAAGCAGGCCAGGGTCTGCACACCGCGGCGCTCATGGAGCTTGGCTTGATCCTGTTCGTCATCACGTTCATCGTGCTGGCGGCGTCCAAGTTGCTGCTTCTGCGCTTGCAGAAGAGCGAGGGTCAAAAGTGAACCAACGCGATCTGCCTGACGCTATGAGACCCAACACCATGCGTACGTCTTCCATTCCTGCCGTCCGCGCCGACTCTGAAAAGATCAAGGCACGCCTGCAGGCCCGCCGCCGCAACGTCAACGGGATTGCGCTGTCGCTGTCGCTGGCTGCCATGGCCTTCGGCCTTGTGTGGCTGGCATGGATTCTGTGGACCACGCTCTCGCTGGGTGTGGGCGGCTTGTCGATGTCGCTCTTCACGGAGATGACACCGGCGCCCAATACGCCGGGAGGCGGCCTCGCCAACGCCATCGCAGGGTCGCTCCTGCTGGTGGGCATGGCTACGCTGGTCGGCACACCCCTGGGCATCATGGCCGGCATCTATCTGGCCGAGTACGGCAAGACTTCGCCGCTGGCGAGCGCCACGCGCTTTATCAATGACATCCTGCTGTCGGCACCGTCCATCGTGATCGGCCTGTTCGTGTATGCCGTCGTGGTGGCCCGCGTGCAGCACTTCTCGGGGATTGCCGGCGTGCTTGCGCTGGCGCTGCTGCAGATTCCGATCGTGGTGCGCACCACCGAGAACATGCTGAACCTGGTGCCCAACGCGATGCGTGAAGCTGCAATGGCGCTTGGCACGCCCAAGTGGAAGATGATCCTGTCGATTACGTTGAAGGCGTCGTATGCCGGCGTGATTACCGGTGTGCTGCTGGCCGTGGCCCGCATTGCCGGCGAAACCGCACCGCTGCTCTTCACCGCGCTGAACAACCAGTTCTGGAGTCTGGATCTGAATCAGCCGGTGGCCACGCTGCCGACCGTGATCTTCAAGTTTGCGATGAGCCCGTTCCCCGAGTGGCAGCAATTGGCCTGGGCCGGGGTATTCCTGATTACGTTGGGTGTGCTGGGGCTGAATGTCCTCGCGCGTGCCTTGTTCACCAAGAAATGACCATGACTGCTACGTCCCTCGAAGTGCGCACGCAAAGCCCGAAGATCGATGTTCGCGACCTGAACTTCTATTACGGCAAGTTCCACGCGCTGAAGAACATCTCCCTGCAGATTCCGGAAAAGCAGGTGACTGCGTTCATCGGCCCGTCGGGCTGCGGCAAGTCGACGCTGCTGCGTACGTTCAACAAGATGTATGCGCTGTATCCGGAGCAGCGAGCCGAGGGCCAGATCAACATGGACGGCGAGAACCTGCTGACCTCGCGCATGGACATCGCCCTGCTGCGCGCCAAGGTCGGCATGGTGTTTCAGAAGCCGACGCCGTTCCCGATGTCGATCTACGACAACATCGCTTTCGGTGTGAAGTTGTTCGAGCGTCTATCGCGCTCTGAGATGGACGATCGCGTGGAATGGGCGCTGACCAAGGCCGCGCTGTGGAACGAAGTGAAGGACAAGCTCAACCAGTCGGGTTACGGCCTGTCGGGCGGTCAGCAGCAGCGTCTGTGTATCGCGCGCGGCATTGCCATCCGCCCCGAAGTGCTACTGCTGGATGAGCCGTGCTCGGCGCTCGACCCGATTTCCACGGGCAAGATCGAAGAGCTGATCGCTGAACTGAAGGACGACTACACGGTCGTCATCGTCACGCATAACATGCAGCAGGCAGCGCGTTGCTCTGACTACACGGCGTACATGTATCTGGGCGAGTTGATCGAATTCGGCGATACCGAAAAGATCTTCATCAAGCCGCAGCGCAAAGAAACCGAAGACTACATTACCGGCCGCTTCGGCTGACCTGCAACAACGCTGAAGCTGAAGCGACAAGGAGAAACCGATGTCTGAGAAGCATCTGTCATCGCAGTTTGATACCGACCTGACCTCGATCAGCACCAAGGTGCTGCAGATGGGCGGGCTGGTGGAAGCGCAAATTGCACGCGCCATGCGCGCACTGGCCAACTTCGACACCGCCATGTGCGATCAAGTCATGGCCGTGGAGCTGGAAATCAATGCGCTCGAGATCGAGATCGACAGCGATTGCAACAACATCATCGCGCGCCGCCAGCCGACCGCACGTGACCTGCGTTTGGTGATGGCCATCTCGAAGACCATCACGAACCTTGAGCGTGCCGGCGACGAAGCCGAGAAGATCGCCAAGCGCACCAAGCGCATCATGCAGGACCCGTCGGCACATGCGTTGAACTACGCTGGTGTGGAGCGCTCGGGCGAGATGGCCGCGACCATTCTGCGTCACGCGCTGGACGCCTTCGCGCGTCTGGATACCGCTGCCGCCGTGTCGATCCTGCAGGAAGACAAGGCCATTGATGAGGAATTCCGCGGCTTCATGCGCGAACTCATCACGTACATGATGGAGAACCCGCGCACGATTTCGGTGGCGCTGGATCTGCTGTTCATTGCCAAGGCTATTGAGCGTATTGGCGATCACGCCAAGAACATCGCCGAGTTTATTATCTACATCGTCAAGGGCACCGACGTCCGGCACGCTTCACGCGAAACGCTGGAACGCGAGATCCTTGGCGAAGGCGAATAAAAGGCAGGACTGGAGACGTGAGCATGCCGAGCAGTATTCTCGTCGTAGAAGACGAACCGGCGATCGCTGAACTGATCGCCGTCAACCTGCAGCACGCAGGGCATTACCCGATCCGCGCGTACAACGCCGAGCAGGCGTTGTCGTTGATGAGCGATGTGTTGCCCGACCTCGTTCTGCTCGATTGGATGCTGCCGGGCAAGTCGGGCGTGATGTTCGCCAAGGAGCTGCGCGCCAACGAGCGCACGCGCCAGATCCCGATCATCATGCTGACGGCCCGCAGCGAAGAGCAGGACAAGATCATGGGCTTGGACAGCGGCGCGGACGATTACGTCACGAAGCCGTTCTCGCCCAAGGAATTGCTGGCCCGCATCAAGGCCGTGCTGCGCCGCCGCGCGCCGCAGCTGACCGATGACGTGGTGGCAATCAACGGCCTGAAGCTGGACCCGGCCACGCACCGTGTAACGGCTACGAACCTCGAGGCAGAAAACCCGATCAAGCTGGACCTCGGTCCGACGGAGTTCCGACTGCTGCATTTCCTGATGACGCATCCGGAGCGCGTGCACAGCCGCTCGCAGCTGCTTGATCAGGTGTGGGGCGACCATGTGTTCGTGGAAGAGCGCACGGTGGATGTGCACATCAAGCGTCTGCGTGCAGCGCTCGCTCCGGGTGGCTACAGCAACATGATCGAAACCGTGCGCGGCAGCGGCTATCGCCTGGCGCGCAATCCGGGGCAATAACGCAGCAGTCAGACAAACGCGCGAGGCGGGGTTTCCGATCGCGCGTTCACACGCCCGTCGCGGTCCAGCGCTTAGAATGCCTTCATGAACGTCTTCTGGACCCGCTTTGCCGTCTTTGCCGCCCTCATGGGCATCGTCGCGGCATGCCTGTATCTCTTCGTCGACCATGTCGTTGCACTGGCCGTTCTCAGTGCAATGTTGTTGGCGATGCTCCTGTATTACGTCTATCAGATCCAACGCCTGTGGCGCGTGCTGGACTCGCCGGCCTATGGCGAGATCCCCAGCGCGTTGGGCCTGTGGGGCGAGGTCTACTACCGCCTGCACCGGTTGATGAAGGGCTGGCGCACGCAGGTGCTGCAGGTTGAACAACAGCACAGCCGCTTCATTCAGGCTATTCAGGCCTCGCCCAACGGCGTGCTCATGCTTGACGGCGAAGACCAGATCGAATGGTGCAACGCGGTGGCTGAAGAGCACTTTGGCCTCTCTGCCAGGCGTGATCTGCGCCAACGTATTACCCACCTGATCCGCCGACCGGAGTTCGTGCGCTACCTTGCGCGCGGCGAGTTCGAGGAGCCGCTCACCATGCATGACGTGGGCCCGCACAAGCAAAGCATCATCTCCGCCCAGATCTTGCCGTATGGCGAAGACCGCAAGCTGCTGGTGTCGCAGGACATCACCAAGCTGGAGAACACCGAAGCGATGCGCCGCGATTTCGTGGCCAACGTCTCGCACGAGCTGAAGACGCCGCTGACCGTGCTCTCGGGTTTTCTGGAGACGGTGCGCGACCTTCCCCTGCCGGAAGAAGACAAGAAGCGCTATCTGGACATGATGCATACGCAAGCCATGCGCATGCAGCACCTGGTGGAAGACTTGTTGGCGCTCGCCACGCTGGAGGGGAATTCCGAGCCGCCGTCATTGGCGCCGGTGCCGATGCAGCGCATGATGCTGCAGCTTCAGCACGATATCGAAGCGCTCTCTGCGGGCCGCCACACTGTCAGCATGACGTGCGACTCGGCCGTGAGCGTGTGTGGCGCCGAGCTTGAATTGCTTTCCGCGTTCAGCAACCTGGCGTCCAACGCAGTGCGCTATACGCCCGATGGCGGCACGATCCGCCTCGATTGGGGCGTGCGGGACGGCCACGCGGTGTACTCCGTCACTGACACGGGGATCGGCATCGCGCCCGAGCATATTCCGCGCCTGACCGAGCGCTTCTATCGGGTGGACCGCAGCCGTTCACGCGACACCGGTGGTACCGGGCTGGGCTTGGCTATTGTGAAGCACGTGCTATCGCGCCACGGTGGAGAACTGCAGGTGACCAGCGAGCACGGCAAGGGCAGCACCTTCCGCGCCGTGTTCCCGCCGGAGCGTACGGTGGTGCGCAGCGCCAGCGTTACCGATGAGCGTGTCGCCTGATCACCGGCTTTCTCCATCCCTTGATCCAATGAAAAACGCACGCTGTTGAGCGTGCGTTTTCGTTTGCTGGCAGGCGGCCGGATCAGCCTGCGGAGATCTCCACCGGAGCGCGCACCGTCGGTTCCGCCGCCGTTGCCGCCGCCACTGCGGCAGCCGTCTCCGCCGCTGCAGCGGCCTGCGGCGAGAAGTGGTTCAGCAGTTCCAATTGGCTGACGCGCACGTGCTTGCCACGCGTCTGACGCTGCACGTAGCGGCCATCCTGCTGCATGACCCACGCCGACGCGTTATCGCGCAGATGCACCTGCAGACTTTCCCTGATGACGCGCGCCTTGAGCTTGCGGTCGAGCACGGGGAAGGCCACTTCGACACGGCGGAACAGGTTGCGGTCCATCCAGTCGGCGCTGGAAAGATAGACGACTTCCTCGCCGCCAGAATGGAAGTAATAGACGCGGTGGTGCTCCAGGAAGCGCCCGACGACGGAGCGCACGCTGATGTTTTCCGACAGCCCAGGCACGCCCGGCTTGAGGGCACACACTCCACGCACGATCAGGTCGACTTTCACGCCCGCGCGCGATGCCTTGTACAGCTCGTCGATGATGGCCGGTTCCAGCAGCGCATTCATTTTGCCGATGATGCGCGCACGTTTGCCTGCACGAGCGGCACGTGCTTCGGCCCGGATGTGCTCGATCAGGTTGTCGTGCATTGTGAACGGCGAGTGCCATAAATGATGCAGCTTGACCTGCGCGCCCGTGCCTGTCAGCAGCTGGAACACGTGATGCACGTCTTCGCAGATCTGCTCGTTGGCCGTCATCAGGCCGAAGTCTGTGTAGAGGCGGGCGGTCTTGGGATGGTAGTTGCCCGTGCCGAGGTGCGCATAGCGGCGCAGCTTGACGGTCTTGCTCTTGCCGGACACCTCGCGGCGCACCACCAGCAGCATCTTTGCGTGGCACTTGTGGCCCACCACGCCATACACGACATGGGCGCCGGCCGATTCAAGCTGGTCCGCCCAGTTGATGTTCGTCTCTTCGTCAAAGCGCGCGAGCAGTTCGACGACGACAGTCACTTCCTTGCCGTTGTGCGCCGCTTTGATGAGCGCTTCCATTACCGTGGATTCGTTACCGGTGCGGTAGACAGTCTGCTTGATGGCGACCACGTCGGGGTCGCGCGCAGCTTGCTGCAGCAGTTCGAGCACGGGGGTGAAGCTCTCGTACGGATGGTGCAGCAGGATGTCGCCCTGACGGATGGCGTCGAACACGTTCGAACTGTTAGCCACCTGCCTGACCGTTGCTGGCACATGCGGCGGGTACTTCAGCACCGGCTTGTCGACCATGTCCGGCACCTGCAGCAGGCGCACGAGGTTCACCGGGCCCTTGACGCGGTAGCAGTCCGTTTCGGCTAGACCGAACTCCTGCAGCAGGCGTAGTGCCAATGCCGGCGATGTGTCATGAGCGATTTCCAGGCGTACCGCGTCGCCAAAGTGACGGGTTGAAAGTTCGCCCTGCAGCGCTTCGCGCAAGTCCGTGATTTCATCTTCCGACACGAACAGGTCGGAGTTGCGTGTTACGCGGAATTGGTAACAGCCGTGTACGTCGATCTGCGGAAACAGTTCGTGCACAAAGCCTTGCATGAACGACGAGAGCAGCACGAACCCATACTGATAGCCCGACAGCTCCGGCGGCATCTGCACAAGCCGGGGCAGGGCGCGCGGCGCCTGCACGATCGCCAGTTCAGCCTCGCGGCCGAAGGCATCCTTGCCCGACAGCTCGATGATGAAGTTCAGGCTCTTGTTGAGCACGCGCGGGAAGGGGTGTGCCGGGTCCAGCGCCATCGGTGTCAGGATGGGCACCAGTTCGCGCTGGAAGAAGCTGCGGCACCAGGCGCGCTGGACTTCATTCCAGTTGGTAGTCATGTGGAAGAAGACGCCTTCCTTCTCCAGCAGGGGCAGGATCTCATCCTGCAACATGGCATACTGTTGCGCGACCAGCTGCCGCACCCGCTCCGAAACCACGCCAAACGCCTGCTGCACCGACAGCCCGTCGGGCGTGACCGACGAAGGGTTGTCGCGCATCTGCTCCTTCAATCCGGCAATGCGGATTTCAAAGAACTCATCGAGATTGCTCGACACGATGCAGATGAATTTCAGCCGCTCCATCAGCGGCACACCCGTGTCAGCGGCCTGGGCGAGCACACGGGCGTTGAATTCCAGGATGCCCAGTTCGCGATTGAGCAGATCGCCCGCGGGCAATGTCGACATGTTGTGTTCAGACGGATGACGATCCGGCCACTTTTTCATAGTTCGGTGTCAAATTTGTGACACATTGGATTTGTCACGTTCGGGACACAATAAAGACATATTTTGTTGCGCATTGTTTCGAACGACAATACTCCGCGCCCCTGATTCTGCTCCTCAACCGTTTTCATTCATGAGTCCCACCCCCCGTCTGCTGGCTGCTGTCGACATGGGCTCCAACAGCTTTCGGCTGATGATCGGCCGCGTCGACGAAACCCCTGGTGGCACCCAGATATTCCAGGTTGATGCGCTGCGCGAACCGGTCCGTTTGGCCGCCGGGCTTACGCAAGATAAATACCTGGATCAGCCTGCGCGTCGGCGCGGCGTCGATGCCTTGCGCCGCTTTGGCGATCGCTTGCGCGATTTTGCCCCCGAGCATGTGCGCGCCGTGGCGACCAACACTTTGCGTGTGGCCAAGAACGCGCAGGAATTCTTGATCGAGGCGGAAGCCGCTCTGGGGTTCCCCATTGAGGTGATTGCGGGCCGCGAAGAAGCTCGGCTGATCTATCTCGGTGCATCGCATGACGCACCGGCGTGCCAGGGCAACCGGCTCGTCGTCGATATCGGCGGTGGTTCCACGGAGTTCATCATCGGCAACGGCTACAAGCCCAAGCTGATGGAGTCGCTGTATATCGGTTGCGTTTCGCATAGCCGGCATTTCTTCCCGAACGGCAACGTAGACGAATATGCGATGAAGCAGGCCGAGTTGGCCGCACGTCGCGAAATCCAGGTGCTCGTGCAGCAGTACCGCACGGCTGGCTGGAACCAGGCCGTCGGGTCTTCGGGCACGGCACGTGCGCTGGCTGAGCTGATCGAGCTGAACGGCTTCAATGACAAGAGCAACGAGCACGGCATCACGCGCGAAGGGCTCGAGCGTCTGAAACGCGCGCTCGTCAAGTCGGAGAACACCAATCGTCTGAAGCTCAACGGCCTGAAGTCAGATCGGATTCCGGTGCTGCCGGGCGGCCTGTCGATCATGCTCGGCGTGTTCGCCGAACTCGATGTGGATCGTATGGATGTGACCGATGGCGCTTTGCGCCTGGGCGTGCTGTATGACCTGCTCGGCCGTACCCATCACGAAGACATGCGCACGGTGACGATTGAACAGTTCATGCGCCGCTACAGCGTCGACCGCGCGCAGGCGAGCCGCGTTCGCGATGCGGCGACGGCGCTTTTGTCGCAGTTTCCCGATCCGCCCGATGAGCGCCGCGAAGACAATCTCGCGCTGCTGGGTTGGGCGGCAAACCTGCACGAGATCGGCATGAGCATCTCGCACAGCGGGTACCACAAGCACTCGGCGTACATCGCCAGCCATGCCGATATGCCGGGCTTCTCCAAGACCGATCAGGCGCGCCTCGCGACGCTGCTGCTGGGCCATGCCGGCAAGCTTGGCAAACTCTCGGGCGGCGGCAAGTTCCTCGATTGGCGGATGCTGTTCAGCCTGCGTCTGGCGTTTGTGCTGTGCCGTCGTCGGGGAGCGATCCAACTGCCCGGCCTGCGCGTGCGCCACAGCGAAGGCGAACTGAATGAAGGTGGTTTCGAGGTCGAGCTGCCCAAGAGCTGGATCGAGCAGAATCCGCTGGTGGAATACAGCCTGGCGAAAGAAGCCGATGAGTGGCAGCGCATCGGTCGCCGCTACAAGGTGGTGTACGTGTAAGGCGTCTCGCTGCATCCCAAGCAAAACGGCCCGGAGTGACCCGGGCCGTTTTGTTTTGCGTGGTGCCGTTCGGAGCGATCTCAGCCGCGCAGGAAGTGGCGTGCGTAGCGCGGGTTGATGTCCGACAGACGCAGCAGCGTGAGGAAATCGGCGACGTTGAAGTCAGGGTCCCACGCCGGTGCGCCGCAGATGCGTGCGCCCAGGCGCAGATAGCCCTTCACGAGCGCAGGCGGCTCGACTTCGAGATCCTGGTTCAGTTCGTCCACCGGCAGGGCCACGCGCGGGAAGGCGTGGTACTCGATCGGTGCGAGCGAGCCATCGTCGACGAAGCTGCGATACAGGCTTGCAGCAAAGTGACCGCCATCGCCCATCGACACGCTTGCGCAGCCCAACATCGATTCGAAGCCGTAGCGCTGCATGTATTCGCCCAGACCGGCCCACAGCGCCATGATGACGCTGCCCGAGCGGTAGTCGCGGTGCACGCACGAGCGGCCAAGCTCCACCATCTTCGGGCGCAGGTGCGTCAGGCGCACGAGGTCGAATTCGGATTCGGAATACAGGCAACCGATCTGCTTGGCGGCGTCAGGGCGCAGCACGCGATAGGTGCCCACCACGCGCAGCGTCTTCTGGTCGCGCACGATCAGGTGGTCGCACACGGCGTCGAACATGTCGACGTCCAGTTCGGTGTGGGCCGAGGGCAGGCGGGCGCCCATTTCTTCGGCAAATACCTTGTAGCGCAGGCGCTGTGCTTCCGTTACTTCATCCTGATGGCGCGCCCACGAAACGGCCAGAACAGGCTTGTCACGCGCCGGAACAGCGTCGGGTGAGCGAGGAAGGCCCCTCCGTGCGTTGCCCAGGTTCAGGCTCGGCAGTGCGTCAATCAATGGCTGGGTCGGCGTCGGCAGGTCTCGCATTCGTGGATCCCCAAGGGTGGATTTCGAGGCGATTCTAGAGACGCTGCGTGACAGATCCGCGACAAAAGCGTGTCAATCGTGACCGTTGCGTGAATTTTGCGTGGCGATGCTGTGACGAGGGCGATGTGTCACACCAGATCGGGATTGACCACCGCGCGCAGCACGGTCTGCGCTTCGTCTTCGCGGATGCGGCGGCAGAGCCACCACACGCCGGCTTTCTTCACGCTCCAGTCCATTTCCACGCCGGCGATGAGCAAGCTGGCAAGGCGGCCCAGCCACGGCTGATGCCCGACCAGCAGCAGATTCTTATTGGACGGCCAGTCCAATGCATCGAGGATCGCGCTGACATCGGCTCCGGGCGCCAGCGCGGTGAGCGTGTGGAAATGTTCGGTGAGGGCGCGCGCAGTCTGCTGCGTACGTACAGCGGGGCTGGCGAGTATGAGCGTGTCTTCCGGCAGGCGAGGGCGCAGCCATTGGGCCATCTTCTCGGCCTGCTTGTGACCGCGCTTGGTGAGTTCTCGTTGGAGATCGGTGTTGCGCTGGATGCGCAGGGATGCGGCCACGTCTTCGGCTTCAGCGTGGCGCCACAGGATGAGGTTCATGGGGGAAAGTCGGTGGCATTGCGTGATGCGGACGCTGTCTTTATAGCATCGTCAGATGACACCACGAGCCGCAACGCGTGCTCCAAAGCAAAACGGCTTACGTAGTGAACGTAAGCCGTTTTGTTTGCTGCTCAATTCTGGTCGGGGCGGCAGGATTTGAACCCGCGGTCTTCCGGTCCCAAACCGGACGCGTTACCAGACTACGCTACGCCCCGAAGACCGCGATTGTACCGCTTCCGCAACACGCTGGTCAAATTAGTGTTCGAACGATCATGCCGAGCGCCACGATGCCCGCAAAAGCAGCAAATCCTTGCTGCAGCGCCGGCCCCGCCAAATGCCGCGCAAAGCGCCGGCCCGCCAGCATGCCGGTCAAGGCTCCGGCGGCAAACGGCAGCGCGATATGCCAATCGACATGCCCGCCAATGGCCGAGGCGACCACACCCCCCATGGACACCAGCGCAATCACTGCTAACGAGGTGGCGACGATGGTTTGCATCGGCAGATCGGTCGCGCGGCGCAATGCGGGCACGATGACAAAGCCACCGCCCACGCCGAGCAATCCGGACAGGAAGCCCGCGCCCACGCCCGACGCGGCCAATGCGCGTGCGCATGGCAGCGTCCAGACCAGCTTGGCCGTGGTGGTGTCGAGGTGGCAGGGCGGGGCGGTTCGCCTCGGCTGGACCTCGGTTGACGGTGCCGCGCGCGCTTGCCGGAACATGCGTAGCGCCACATAGGCGAGCACCACTGCAAACAGCAGCGTGAGCGGCGTGTTCGGCACGCGGTGCGCAGTCCAGATGCCGAACGGCGAGATCACCACGCCGCACAGCGCCATCAGCCCAGCGGCCTTGTAGCGGACCTTGCCTTCCCGCAAGCCGAGCATCGCGCCCAGTCCGGCGGACAGCCCCACCGCCAGCAGCGCAATCGGCGCAGCTTGTGGCACCGACAGATGCAATCCGAAAATCAGTAGCGGCACCGCGACGATAGCCCCACCCGCACCTGTGAGCGCCAGAATGAGCCCCACCACAGAGCCCAGCCCCGCGCTGACGATCCAACCCGCTTCGATTGGCGACATGGTCAATGTCCCGCCATCTTTTTCAAGACCTTGCCGCAGTACAGCTCGGAGAGTGTCTGCATGACCTGGATGACCTCGAAGCTGGCGAGCCGATAGTAGATGTATTTGCCCTCGCGCCGCGTGGTGACAAGGCCCTCGTCGCGCAGCACACCCAGCTGCTGCGACAGGCTGGGCTGATGTAGGCCCACCAACGCCTCGAGCTCGCTGACATTGCGCTCGCCCTGCGTAAGTTGGCAGAGCAGCAGCAGACGGTCTTCGTGGGCCATGGCCTTGAGCACGGCACACGCCTGCGACGCCGAGGCGCGCAGCATGGAAATGGCCGCCTCGGGCAGCGGCACAACGTCGGAATTGTCTGTGGAATGGCTCATGGGGCGTGGCACGGGGTTCTATTCGCGCTGTTTGCACTATTGGCAGACAGAATGTCAGACGATATTCTATAAAAATATAGATTGTTCGGGAACGTCCACCATGCATGCCCAGATCGAATCCTTCTTTGACCCCGAAACCTGCACCATGACCTACGTGGTGCACGCAGGCCCCGGCACGCCTTGCGCCGTGATCGACTCGGTACTCGACTACGACCCGAAATCCGGCCGTACGACGACCCGGTCAGCCGACCGCGTTGCTGCCTTCATCGAAGCGCAGGACTTACGCATCGAATGGCTGCTGGAGACCCACGCGCATGCCGATCACTTGTCGGCCGCGCCGTATCTGCGTGGGCGTTTCGGTGGGCGCATCGCTATCGGCGAGCGTATTCGCGTCGTGCAGGGCGTGTTCAAACCGATCTTCAATCTGGAGCCCTCATTCCTGCTCGATGGTTCGCAGTTCGACCACCTGTTCGCGCCCGACGAAGTGTTCCATATCGGCAATCTGGAGGCCAAGGCGCTGGCCGTGCCGGGTCACACGCCGGCGGACATGGCATATCAGGTGGGCGATGCGGTGTTTGTGGGTGACACGCTGTTCATGCCGGACGTGGGCACTGCGCGCTGCGATTTTCCGGGCGGGAACGCGGGCACGCTGTACCAGTCGATCCGCCGCCTGCTGGATCTGCCGCCGGACACCCGGCTCTACATGTGCCACGACTATCCGCCCGCCGGCCGCGAAGCCATCTGCCACACAACAGTGGCAGAGCAGCGCCGCGCCAACATCCATGTGCGCGATGGCGTGACCGAGGCCGAGTTCGTGCAGATGCGCACGAAGCGCGACGCCACGCTCAGCATGCCCACGCTGATCCTGCCGGCTATTCAGGTGAACATTCGCGCGGGCATGTTGCCCCCAGCGGAGCCGAACGGTGTGCAGTACCTCAAGATTCCGCTGAACGCGCTGTAACCGCTAGGGCGGGAGCAGCGCGGCACGCGCGGCAGTCAGCACCTCGCGGCTGAGTTCGTCCACCAACGCCGATGCCGCCCGCGCGTGCTGCCAATGCAGCGGCACGTCCAACGGCGTGTCAGGCACCAGCTCGACCAGCGAACCGTCTTCAAGATGCTGCGCAATCAGCGCATGCGGATGCAGCCCCCAGCCCATGCCGGCCACGGCCGCAGTCACAAACGCCTGTGACGAAGGCAGCAGATGGCGCGGCAGTTCCACATGGCGATGGCACAGGCGCCTTGCCCAGGTAGCCTGCAACGCATCCTTGGTGTTGAACACGAGGCAAGGCGCTTTCGACAGTTCACCTGCGCCGACCCCGTCTGCGAAATATTCCTGCACGAATGCCGGGCAGGCCGCAGCCAGATAACGCATGGCACCGAGTGGGCGGCTGTTGCAGCCCGTGGCCGGCCGCGCGGTGGCGGTAACGGCAGCCAGCACGGCGCCGCTGCGCAGCCATTCACTGGTGTGATCCTGGTCATCCACAGCCACCTCCATCAACACCGGATGCGCCGCTGCGAATGTGGCGATTGCCGGTGCGAGCCACGTCGCCAGGCTGTCGGCATTCACGGCAATGGGCAGCGCAACGCGCGCAACGCCCTCCTGCGCCAGCGTTGGCAGCGCACCTTGCAGTTCCTGTTCGAGCAGGCGAACGCGGTCTACGTGCTGGCAAAGCCGTCGGCCGGTTTCAGTCGGGCGGCACGGCTGATCACGCACCACCAGCGCGCAGCCAACGCGTTCTTCCAGCAACCGGATCCGCTGCGAAATGGCCGACGGCGTGACATTGAGTGCGCGGGCTGCCCGATCGAAGCTGCCTTCTCGGATGACAGCAGCCAGAGCGGCCAAGGCGGAATAGTCGAGCACGATAGTTAGTAAAACTGAATTGGGTGAAGAAAAGATAGTTTGTCTTCATCGCATCGGCCCGGCAAGCTGCGCGCATGACAACATCGATTGCGACTTCCTCTTCCGTCTTCCTGCAGGGCTTGGCCCTGAGCCTGGGGCTGATCGTGGCCATTGGCGCGCAGAACGCTTTCGTGCTGCGTCAGGGTCTGCGCCGTGAGCACGTGGGGAGTGTCGTGCTGTTCTGTGCGATGGCAGATGCGCTGCTGGTCTTGGCGGGCGTGCTTGGCATGGCGCAGGCGTTGGGTGAACGACCCAGCCTGGCGCGTTTTCTTGCGTTGGCGGGCGCCGCGTTCCTGTTGCTGTATGGCGTGCAGGCGCTGTGGCGGGCGCGGCATTCCAGCCAGTTACGGGCCGCCGCAGGTGGCGATGGCCTCAGCCGGGGCGCGGCGCTGGCGCAGGCGGCGGCCTTTACGCTGCTCAATCCCCACGTCTATCTGGATACGGTGCTGCTCGTGGGCAGCATTGGCGCGCAGCAAGCCTCGGCATTGCGCGGCTGGTTTGTAGCGGGGGCAGGATCGGCCAGCCTGTTGTGGTTTGTGTCGCTCGGGTTTGGCGCGCGCTGGCTCGCACCATGGTTTGCCCGGCCGAAGGCGTGGCAGGTGCTGGACGGCTTGATTGGCGTGACGATGCTGGTGCTGTCTGCGGTGCTGCTGCGTCACGCGCTGGGCGGGCTTTGATTCGATTGCGTCTACCGTAAAGCCGCCGCTGTCTGCATGCCCTTGCGCACGCGGAGTACGCCCAGCGATTTCAATAACGCATGCCCCTGCAGCGTCACGCGCGGTTCGCTCACGCCAGGGCTTGGACGATCCAGTGTTAGGAGTTGCAGCGCCAGCAGCGTTTCAACATCCACCGTGTCCAGATCGCGCGGTTGCGAGTTGCCGCATAGCAAAACCAGCGTCGCAATTTCATGGGGACTCAGCATCGTTGTCTCCAGCTTGATTTTGTAAGGGGGAGGGCCCTTCTGTCGCGCAGATGGCCTTTGTACAAAACCGTGCGTAAGCGTTACCACATAGCCTGCGTCGGAAGTGCCAACAGCCGCTCCGCGATGTGCTGTCAGGCGATCTGAAGTGCGTTTCCTTTGGCCCTGACGCGGGCGTTTGCGGCATCGGGCGCGGGGGAGGACGCAATTGCCATTCCCGAGTCAGCGCTGCGGTGCTGGCGGAGAGGTATGTGTCCTGCTGAGCGACATGCGTTCAGCACGAGAAGGATGCGAGGAGGCGAAATGGCAACCTGGACGGGCAGTTGGCGGAACCAATACGGCTCCGTTGTGACATTGGAGGAAGACGGCGAGCGGCTGTCGGGCACATTCCGCACGGCGCTGGATGACAGCGGCTTCTTCGGCCGGGACTACGACGTGGTCGGAACCTGCCACGGCGATTGCATCGCACTCGCCTTTGCCGGTGGGACGCCCAAGGGCGACATGGTGTGTGCGTTCACCGGTGTGCTGCGCGCGGGCAGGTTGGAGACCGTGTGGCACGTGGTGTCGGACCGGGCCACAGAGGGCGACGGCAAGCGGGTCTGGCCGCATGCGGTCATGACCAACGCCGACACGTTCGAGCGTGTCTCGGAATAGCCGCGCGCCTCAGCCGCGCTTTCTCGCCGGGCGCGCCGGAGGTTCTGCAGCGGGCTGCTTGAGCGGTCGCAGGTTCATCTTGTCGAAGACGCGGCGGGCGCGTTCGGCGCAGTCTTCACCGTCGGCCTCGTGGTCGACTTCGCGAATGAGCGCCAGCAAGTCGCGCTTGTTTTGCGCCAGGTGCTGCTCCAGCACATCGATTTCCGCGACTTTGCGGCGCAGCGCCTGCAGCAGTTCTTCGCGTGACCACGCGCCTTGGTGTCCGGGCAAAAAGGCGCGAATCTCTTCCAGCGAGAACCCCGCACTTTGCGCGCGCAAGATGATCTGCAGCCGCGTCACCGATTCCGGCGCGTACTCCCGATACCCATTGGATTGCCGCTCAGCGGGCTGCAACAGGCCGCTGGCTTCATAGAACCGAATGCGGGAGGCGGCCACGCCGCTCAGGCGGGCCAGTTCACCAATCTTCATGTGCTGCTCCGCAGGCTTGACATTCAAGTTGACTTTAAGCTTAGGGTTGAGGTGTCGTCAAATGTCAAATCCCCCGCGGATGCCACCATGAAACTCTTCACGCCCCTCGTCCTGCCCAATGGCGCGGTGATCCCGAATCGCCTGGCCAAAGCCGCCATGGAAGAAAACATGGCCGATGCCGATCACGCGCCTTCCGACGCGTTGCTGCGTCTGTATGAGGCCTGGGCCGCAGGCGGCGCCGGCCTGATCCTGACCGGCAACGTGATGGTCGACCACCGCGCCATGACGGGCCCGAACGGCGTCGTGCTGGAAGACGGCGCGCATCTCGAACGCTTTCGCCGCTGGGCCCAGGTGGCGCGTGCGCATGGTGCGCATGCGTGGGTGCAGATCAACCATCCGGGGCGCCAGATGCCTGCATCGCTCGGACAGCCGACGGTGGCGCCTTCGGCAGTTCCGCTCGCGCTCGGCGCGCTGTCCAAGCAGTTTCCGGTGCCGCGCGAGATGACCGAGGCGGATATCCGCGAGGTCCAGCAGCGCTTCACGCGCAGCGCGCAACTGGCCGAGCAGAGCGGCTTCACCGGTGTGCAGATCCACGCCGCCCATGGCTATCTGCTAAGCCAGTTTCTCTCGCCCATTTCGAACCGGCGGCAGGACCAGTGGGGTGGCCCGATCGAGAACCGCGCGCGCCTGCTGCTCGATATCGTGCGCAGCGTGCGCGCCGCCGTGTCGCCGCAGTTCGTCGTGGCGGTCAAGCTGAACTCGGCCGATTTCCAGCGCGGCGGTTTCAGCCCTGACGATGCGAAGCAGGTGGTCGAGCTGCTCAACCCACTGGGTGTCGACCTCGTTGAACTGTCCGGCGGCAGCTACGAAGTTCCGGCCATGCAAGGGCACGCGCGCGACGGCCGCACGCTCGCCCGCGAAGCTTATTTCCTGGAATTCGCACGCGACATTGCCGCCATTGCCCGCATGCCGCTGATGGTCACAGGCGGCATCCGGCGCCGGGCCGTAGCGGAGCAGGTGGTCGACAGCGGTGTCGACATGGTCGGCATTGCGACGGCGCTGTCCATCGATCCCAACCTGCCGCGCGACTGGGCGGGCGGCAAGAACAGCGCGCCGGTGCTGCAGCCCATCACGTGGAAGAACAAGGCGCTGGGCGCACTCGCCAACATGGCTGTCGTCAAGTTTCAGCTCGGCCGGTTGAGCAAGGGGCGCACGACGGCCCCTGGCGTGTCGCCCCTGCGGGCACTGATCGAACAGCAACTGGCCGCAGCCTGCCAGTCGCGGCGCTATCGCCGGTGGGCGGCGCAACGTCAGGTGCGCTAGCCGTATTTTCTGACCGGACGGGCGCGACCTTAACGGTGCGCCGCGTCTCTTGTAGATTCATGTTTTGCCTGACCGATCGGAAAGCACGACATGAAACACGTCACTCTGCCCAACGGCGAACGCGTCCCTGCACTCGGCATGGGCACCTGGAACATCGGCGACGACCGCGCCACCCGTGCCGAAGAAATCGCCACGCTGCGTCTGGGCCTCGACCTGGGTTTGCGGCTGATCGACACGGCCGAGATGTACGGCGAAGGCCTCTCCGAATCGCTAATTGGCGAGGCCATTGCCGGACGGCGCGATGAGGTCTTTCTCGTGAGCAAGGTTTATCCGCACAACGCCAGCCGGCGCGGTATCGCCGCGGCGTGCGAGCGCAGCCTGCGCCGCCTCGGCACCGACCGCCTCGATCTGTACCTGCTGCACTGGCGTGGCGATGTGCCGTTCGAAGACACGCTGGAAGGCCTGCAGGCCCTGCAGCGCGAAGGCAAGATCCGCCAGTACGGCGTGAGCAATCTCGACCTGTCCGACATGGAGGAATGGTGGGACGCGCCCGGCGGCGATCAGATTGCCGTCAACCAGCTGCTCTACAACCTTAGCCGGCGCGGCATCGAATGGGATTTGTTGTCCTGGCTGCGCGAGCGCCGTGTGCCGGTGATGGCCTATTCGCCCATCGAGCAGGCGCGGCTCGTTCGGCATCCGAAGCTGGTGCGCTTCGCCCAGGAGTGCGGCATGACGCCGGCACAGGTGGCGCTGGCGTGGCTGCTGGCGCGGGACGACATCATCGCGATTCCCAAGACCGGCCATCCTGACCGCCTGCGCGAGAACATCGGGGCGCTGTCGCACACGCTCACGGCTGAGCAGCTTGCAACACTAGACAGCATCTTCCCGCCGCCCAAGGGGCCGCGCGCGTTGGAGATGCTTTAAATCAGCGCGACTTCGCCAGGTAGCGCTCGTGGTCGACGTAGCCCATCAGGTAGACGCGGGCTTTCTCGCGGGTGTCTTTGGTGACGCGGTCGGCTGCCTTGCGCGCGCCGGATGAAGACATCGACGCGCTGAGGTGGTCGCGGAAACCGTCGTGCATGGTGCGCAGATCGCCCTCGCAGGCATCGAGCGCGGAGGCGACCACGGCCTTCGTCTGCGTGGTGCCCGGCACGCCGCTATCGGCCTGGCGCTGCACGCACGCCATGTAGTTGGCGCGCAGCACCTGCCAGCCGTTGTCTGCGCTGGCGTCGGTGGTGGCCGCAGCGGCGGTGGTCGAATCAACGGGCTGCTGTTGCGGGTGCGATGCGCACGCACCGAGCAAGGCCAGCAGGACGAGAGACGGGCAGGTGAGGGCTTTTTTCATGGCATGGACTGTACTGCACGGCCTCGCTGCTTGCCCGACGCGAAGTCGACCTGAATGCACGTCGTAACATTTGGAAACGAAAAAGGGCCCTGACGCGACGCCCTTGGCTGAAACCGCCGCACGACCGATTTCGGAAGACCGTGCCCTGGCCCATTTCGCTGCGCCGATGCATCGACCGCACGCAGGGCCGAGATTCAGTGCGCCACACCCCAACGACAAACCTCGGCGTGCGAGGCAAAAAGCTCGGGCAGTCGAGCAAAAAGCCTCGTGGGCCGAGTTCGGAGCATCAACCGCCGAGCAAAAAGCTCGACACGTGGAGCAAAAAGCTCGACACGCGGAGCAAAAAGCTCGACACGCGGAGCAAATAACTCGGCACGTGGAGCTTCGACCTCGGCGAGCCGAGCTAAAAGCCTCGCGAGTGCGGGTTGTTCAGCGCATCCACGGCGCGTCAGCCATCGTCGCGTGTTTGCCGTAGCGTGCAACCGCCTCACGCACCACGGCGTGATCCAGTTCACCGTCGTCGGCGAGCGCCTTCAGTGCGGCGATGACGATGGATGCGCGGTCCACTTCGAAGAACTCGCGCAGCGCCCGGCGCGAATCGCTGCGGCCAAAGCCGTCGGTGCCGAGCGTGACGTAGCGGCGCGGCACGTGCGCACGGATCAGCTCGGCCACGGCGCGCACATAGTCGGTGGCCGCAATGACGGGCCCGTGCGATTCGCGCAAGACGGTTTCCACGTACGAAGGCGCGGCTTCACCGCCCAGGCGGGCAACGCGCTCCACAGCGATGGCCTCGCGGTGCAGCTCGGAAAAGCTCGTCACGCTCCAGGTGGCAGCGTCGATGTTCCAGTCTTCCTTGAGCATCTGCGCGGCGGCCATGACTTCGCCCAGGATGGCGCCGGAGCCGAGCAACTGCACGCGTGCGGTCGGCAGACTTTGTGGCGTCAGCGGATACATCCCTTTGAGAATGCCCGCACGCAGGTCGCTGCTTGGCATGGAGGGCTGCGCGTAGTTCTCGTTCGTCACCGTGAGGTAGTAGAACATGTCTTCCTGGCGCTCCAGCATCGCGCGCATACCTTCGTCGAGGATGACGGCAACCTCGTAGGCAAATGCCGGGTCCCACGCGCGGCAGTTCGGCACCGTGGATGCGGCAAGGTGGCTGGCGCCGTCCTGGTGCTGGAGGCCTTCACCGCCGAGCGTTGTCTTGCCCGCCGTGGCGCCGATCAGGAAGCCGCGCGCCCGCTGGTCCGCCGCCGCCCAGATCAGATCCCCAATGCGCTGGAAGCCGAACATCGAGTAGTAGATGTAGAACGGCAGCATCGGCAGATCGTGCGTGCTGTAGGCGGTGGCGGCGGCAATCCACGACGAGATGGCGCCGGCCTCCGAGATGCCTTCCTCCAGGATCTGGCCGCTCGTGTCTTCGCGGTAATACAGCATCGAACCCAGATCTTCCGGTTCGTATTGCTGGCCCAGCGGCGAATAGATGCCGACCTGGCGGAACATGCTCGCCATGCCGAACGTGCGCGCTTCGTCCGCCACTACGGGCACCACGCGCGGGCCGAGCGTGTCGTCTTTCAGCAGGTTGCCGAACATCCGCACGATCGCCATCGTGGTCGACATCTCGCGGCCTTCGGCCTGCAGCGCGAATTGTCCCCAGGATGGCAACGCAGGCACGGTCAGCGCCTGTGTTGCCGCCATCCGCCGTCTGGGCAGATAGCCTCCGAGGGCAGCCCGGCGCGCATGCAGGTATTGCACCTCCGGGCTGTTCGGCGCTGGCTTGTAGAACTTCAATTGCTCGACATCGGTGTCCGACAGCGGCAGGCGGAAGCGGTCGCGAAACGCCTTGAGCTGATCGACATCGAGCTTCTTCTGCTGGTGCGTCGTCATCCGGCCTTGCCCAACGCTGCCCATGCCGAAGCCCTTCATCGTCTTGGCAAGGATCACCGTGGGCTGGCCGGTGTGCTGCAGCGCCCGAGCGTAGGCGGCGTGGAGCTTGCGCACGTCGTGGCCGCCGCGGCGCAGGCGGTCGATGTCTTCGTTGCTGAAATGCGAGACGAGCGCGGCAAGCTCAGGGTTCTGGCCAAAGAAGCGCTCACGGTTGTAGGCGCCGTCGTTGGCGGAGAACGTCTGGAACTGGCCATCCACGGTCTGCGCGAATGCACGCAGCAAGGCGCCCGAATGGTCGCGGGCGAAGAGGGCATCCCAGTCCGAACCCCACAGCACCTTGATGACGTTCCAGCCGGCGCCCGTGAACTGCGCTTCGAGTTCGTCGACGACGCGGCCGTTGCCGCGCACGGGACCGTCGAGCCGCTGCAGGTTGCAGTTGATGACGAACACGATGTTGTCGAGCCGCTCGCGCGCCGCCAGCGAGAGGGCGCCGATTGATTCGGGCTCGTCCATTTCGCCGTCGCCGAAGAAGCCCCACACCTTGCGTTCGGAGGTCTGCAGCAGGCCGCGGTTGTGCAGGTAGCGCATGAAACGCGCCTGGTAGATCGCGTTGATCGGCCCGATGCCCATCGATCCGGTCGGGAACTGCCAGAACGCCGGCATCAACCACGGATGCGGATACGAGCACAACCCCGGACCGGTGATTTCGCGCCGGTAGTGTTCGAGATGCGCTTCATCCAGGAAGCCTTCGAGATACGCACGCGCGTAAACGCCGGGCGAAGAATGCGGCTGGAAATAGACGAGATCGCCGCCGTGCCCCGCGTTGTCGGCCCGGAAGAAATGATTGAAGCCGACTTCGAACAGATCCGCGGCCGACGCATAGCTGGCGATGTGTCCGCCCAGCTCGCCGTAGGCCTGGTTGGCACGCACCACCATGGCGAGCGCGTTCCAGCGCAGCGCGGCGGCCAGTCGCTCTTCGGTATCGATGTCACCGGGATACGGCGGCTGCGCCTCAACGGGGATCGTGTTGACGTACGGCGTGACGCGGGCGAGGGCGGTGCCGACGCCAAGCTTTGAGGCGCGTTCTGCCAAGCGGTCGAACAGGAACTGCGCGCGCGAGGTGCCGGCATGCTGGACGACGGCCTCCAGCGCGTCGAGCCATTCGGCGGTTTCCCCTGGATCGCTGTCTTCGATGCGGTGCGCGAGGGAGCGCATCGACGCGGCGCCGGTCGATAAATCCGTCATGACGGGTCCTGCCTGAAGGAAGGATGGGAAGGCGGGCCGTGATCATGCGATGCACGCCCGCGCCCGGATGCGCCGCCGCGGCGGCGCTGCATCAACCGTTGCGGAAGATGAAGCTGTACGCGTTGAGCGCCGGCACGCCGCCCAGGTGGGCGTAGAGCACGCGCGAGCCCTCAGGAAATTCACCGTTGCGCACCATGTCGATCATGCCGTGCATGGATTTCCCTTCGTACACGGGGTCCGTCAGCATGGCTTCCTGGCGTGCGCACAGGCGAATGGCTTCCAGCGTGCCTTCATTGGGCAAGCCGTATTCCGGGCCGCCGTAGCGCGTGTCGAGCACCACGTCCTTCTCTGTGATGTTTCGGCCGAGGTCGACCAGTTCGGCGGTGTGCTGGGCAATGCGGAGGATCTGCGCACGCGTCTGTTCCGGCTTGGCCGAGGCGTCGATGCCGATCACCTTGTCGGCCCGGCCATCCGCCGCAAAGCCGACGACCATGCCGGCTTGCGTACTGCCCGTGACCGAGCAGACGACGATGTAGTCGAACTTGAAGCCCAGCTGCGCTTCCTGCTGGCGGACTTCTTCAGCAAAGCCGACAAAGCCCAGGCCGCCGAGCGGGTGTTCGGAGCAGCCGGCCGGAATTGGGAACGGCTTGCCGCCGCGCTTGCGCACGTCTTCCATGGCCTGTTCCCAACTGGGCCGGATGCCGATGTCGAAGCCTGCTGCATCGAGGCGCACGTCGGCGCCCATGATGCGCGACATCTCGATATTGCCGACGCGGTCGTACACGGCGTCGGAGTAGTTCACCCAGTTTTCCTGCACCAGCACGCAGTTGAGGCCGAGGTGCGCGGCCACGGCGGCCACCTGGCGCGTCTGGTTCGACTGAATGCCACCAATGGACACCAGCGTGTCGTACCCGCCTTCCAGCGCTTCCGGGATCAGGTATTCCAGCTTGCGCGTCTTGTTGCCGCCGAAGGCCAGGCCGCTGTTGCAGTCCTCGCGCTTGGCAAACAGCTCGACCTTGCCGCCCAGGTGCGCGCTCAATCGTTTCAGCGGCTGGATGGGCGTCGGGCCGAACGTCAGGGGATAACGGGGAAATCGCTGCAGGTTCATGAGGTGGCTCCTTCAGTGCCGCAAATGGCGGGATGTCGGAAACCAATGGTACGCAGAACGCTACGAAATGAGGTTGCAAAGATCGTCTAATATCCGGAACGTAGATGGCCGTATATCGAACTATGTATCTCTTTATTTCTTTAATATGAAAAAGAGCGAAACAAAATTGCAGGAAGATGCTGACGCGTCGGCGGCTTCAGCGCGCCACGCCTTGGATCGCACCGATCGCGCGATTCTCAGGACGCTCCAGCGCGATGCGTCCATCTCCAACGTGGCCCTGGCGGCCAAGGTGAACCTCAGCCCGCCGGCCTGCCTTCGCCGCGTGGAACGGCTGAAGGAGCTGGGGCTGATCAAGGGGATTGTTGCGCTGCTCGATCCGCGTGCGCTGGATCTGGGGTCGCTGGTGATGATCGGCGTCGTGCTGGATCGCTCGACGCCGGAATCATTCACGGCATTTGAGAAAGCGGTGCAGAAGGTGCCCGGTTGCCTGGAATGCCACGTCGTAACCGGCGAGTTCGACTACTTCATGCTCGTGCGCACGAAAGACAACGAAGGCTACAACCGGCTCCATGCCGAACAGTTGCTGTATCTGCCGGGCGTGCGGCAGATCCGGACGTTCATGGTGCTCAAGCAGGTGCTGTCGACGACGGAGCTGCCGGTGGCTTAGCCGACGGTGCGAGCGGCTAAGCCCTTGCGTTGATCCATCAGGCGGTTCCAGAGCATGCCGGCCCGGTTGCCGCTTCTGCAATACGCAAGGACGGGCTTGGGCAACGTGTCGACCAGTTCGCCAAATGCCGCGACGTCTGCATCGCCAATGCCGTTCGGCTCGACCGGCAGGTAGCGCGCTTCCAGGCCCAGTTCGCGGGCGGCGGCGGCAATGTCCTCAAAGGCGGGCTGGTCGCTGCTCTCGCCATCTGGGCGATTGCAGATCACCGAGCGGAAACCTGCATTGCAGATGGCCTTCAGATCGGCGGGCATGATTTGCCGCGAAGCCGTCAACCCGCTGGATGCGGTGGCGCGGCATTGCTCGATCGCGCGCTGGAAGCACGCAGCGGCAAAATCGACGTCGTGCTCGGTAGCAAATCGGCCCAGGCTGATGCGCACGGTGCGGCCGGCGGCATCGGCATCCAGGCCGATGGCCGTCAGCACATGCGAGGGCGTGCCCGCTGCAGAGTTGCACGCCGATGTGGACGACACGGCGAGGTCGTCGCCCAGCATCATCGGCATGAAGCCGGGCGCGTTGACCGTGAAGCTGAGGGTGTGGGGAATGCGTCGGGCCACGTCGGCGTTCTGCACCACGTCGCCGAGGGCGAGCACCGCTGCCTTCAGCCGCTGGCTCAGCGCAGCAATGCGGGTGGTTTCGTGCTCCAGCTCTTCCGCAGCCAACTCACACGCCACGCCCATCCCGACAATCTGATGCGTCGCCAGCGTGCCCGACCGCAGACCACGCTCATGGCCGCCACCGTGGATTTGCGGCGCAATGCGCGAGGCAACATCGCGGCGCACATACAGCGCCCCGATCCCCTTGGGGCCATACACCTTGTGGGCGGACATCGAGAGCATGTCGATGCCGAGCGCGCGCACATCGATCGGCGTCTTGCCGAGTGCCTGTGCGGCGTCGACGTGGAACAGCGCGCCGGCGGCATGCACGATCTGCGCGATCGCACCAACGTCAGTCAACGTGCCCAGTTCGTTGTTCACCAGCATGAGCGAGACGAGGCCGGTGTCGGGCGTCATCGCAGCGGCGACAGCCTCGGGTGTAATTTCGCCGTCGCGTGTTGGCGAGAGATACGTCACCGAACAGCCACGCGCCGACAGGTTCGCCATCGTGTCGAGAATGGCCTTGTGTTCGATGCGGCTCGTGATGAGGTGGCGCTTGCCGGTGGCGGCCTCTGCGTAGCCCTTCAGCGCGAGGTTGTTGGACTCGGTTGCGCCCGACGTCCAGATGATCTCGTCGGCATCAGCGCCGATGAGCGCGGCAACTTGCTCGCGTGCGTGCTCCACCTTGTTCCGCGCGACGCGGCCGGTCGCATGCGAACTTGACGCTGGGTTGCCGAAGGCGCCTTCCATGCCAAGGCAGGCGGTCATGGCCGCAATCACGCGAGGGTCGGCCGGCGTGGTGGCTGCGTAGTCGAGGTAGTGGAGGGTGTTGCTGTCGCTCATTTCGTTTCTGTGCTGCGGTGGAGGCAGGGAAAATGATACGGCGGGCCGCCCGGAAAAATAATTTAAAGTTTCCTGTGAATTCCTCGATGTGGCGATTAATTTTCCCTAAAATTCAGATTCCATAAAAGAAAATTTCTCTGCCGAAATGGACGCTATTGACCGCGAACTACTGAGGCTGTTGCAGGCGGATGCGACGCTGCCCATCGCCGAGCTTGCGCAGCGCGTGAACCTCTCGCAAACGCCGTGCTGGAAGCGGGTGCAGCGGCTCAAGGACACGGGCGTCATCCGCGCCCAGGTGGCGCTGTGCGACGCACGCAAGTTGGGCGTCGGCACCACTGTGTTCGTTGCCGTACGCACGGATCAGCACACCGAGAAGTGGGCGCAGCGTTTCACGCAGGTGGTGCGCGATATGCCCGAGGTGGTGGAGGTCTACCGGATGAGCGGCGAGATGGACTATCTGCTGCGTGTTGCGGTGGCGGGCATCGAAGACTATGACCGCGTGTACAAGCACCTCATCAAGTCCGTGCCGCTGTCGGATGTGAGTTCATCGTTCTCGATGGAGCAGATCAAGTATTCGACTGCGCTGCCGGTGCGGGATGTGGGGCAGGGGGATTGAGGGTGTATTTGCGGCTGAACTGTGGCGAGTTTTCGTAGCAGCCTCGTAGGAAATGGCCAATTATTCAGCTACCGAAGTTCGCCAACCCAGCATCAGCAGACCAGTTTTGACGTGGCAGTTGCTCCATGCGTTTCGACGCCGCGTTCGTGAGCCTCTGAGGCAATGATGACCCGGTTGCGCCCTTTCTCTTTCGCCATATAGAGCGCTGCATCCGCTCGGGCGAGGGTGGCCGCCAATGTGTCTCCGGGCATGACGCACTCGACCCCCGCACTGAAGGTGCAACGCACGCCTTCTCTTGGCGAATGCTCGACCGCGAGCCGGAGTTCATCCGTCAAAGCCGCAGCGGCGGTCTTTTCCGCGTCGACCATCACAATCGCAAACTCCTCGCCACCGAGGCGACCGACAAGATCGCCCGGCCTGAGCCGCGTGGATACAACCGACGTGACATGCCTGAGAATGCGGTCGCCGACGGCATGGCCGAAGCTGTCGTTGACGGCTTTGAACTTATCAATGTCCAGAACAGCAATCGACAACGGTTTGCCGCTCGCCACCGCGTCGTGAAGCAAGACGCTTGCCCTTGCCATGAACGCTCGCCGCATCAGTACGCCCGTGAGTTCGTCAATATTCGCGAGCTGCTCCATCCTCCGGGCGAGTTGATCGTGCGCGAGCATCACCATGCCGGTCGACATGCATGGGAACGTGACGATCGCCAGCCCAAGAAACAGAACGTTCCACGCTGACGGTTCGGGAAAAGCCGATTGCGGCAGGCCGAAGGCAACGGCGATCGCCCGGGTGACATGGAACAACGCGCCCAGGTATGCGGCCGCGGCAACGAATCGATAGGGATAGCGGGCGCCCGCATGCGGCGCGTGACGCAGGGCCAATGTCCCGACAGCAATCCGGGCATAGGCAAAGAACACCGACACGATCCCAATCTTTGCGCTGACGTTCGGCGATATGAGCGTGAAATACACCAACGCAACGAACGCGATGGCAAACGCCCCCGTCTCTTGAGTCACCGCCCAAGGCTTGCCGAAAAACTGGCGCATCCCCTGTATGAGCAACAGGACGGCCGTCAGCGTGATGAGTGCAGCCGCCAGGGTGACGAACCGTGCTTGCAGACTGCCCGCGGTCAGCACACACGCCGAAGCCGTGGCCAATAGAGCGTGTGCCACGCACCAGCGGCCTATTCCCGGCACGGCGGTCCGAAGCAGTGATCCAAGGATGGCGACGCTCATCAAGCAGGACACCATCACGATACCTATCAGAGCGAGCGGGCTGAGCATGAGATCGGACGGGCGACAGGAATGGGAACAAGACAAGCGCGCATTCGGCAACCGAGCCTAGGCCGGATGGGCCGACCTGTGGCTACGACTGCTGGAAGCCTTCTGGAGCGGCGAGGCTTGGGTGCAGAGCATTCACCACAACCTCTGGCTATCGGCAGTTTTGTGCGCCTCTTAAGGCTCATTTTTGCAATAGGGTGTGGCCGATGGCACAACGTGCGCAGGAACGCCGGGGAAGAGGGCAGTTGCTGTCCGATGTTGTACGTCCTGCGCACGGCACCATTATTCGTTCTGCGCCCACCTTTCAACGATATCCGCGGGAATCGCCTGAAACACCTCCGCAAACGGTTTCCCCACCAGCGACTCTGCCTGCCGAAGCAACAGCGCGACCGGACTGCTTGGCTCGTGCGCTTCAAACCAAGTCCGAGCGAAGCGGATTTGCGTCAAAGCGGCGTGACGGCTGGTTGGCATAGCGTTGACGTTCTGGGAGGGGGCAGGTTGCGCGTCTGCTGGCGGCAATGGGGCATTGTCGGCGCGTGGGGGCGCTGGGGCCGGTGCAGCAGCAGGGGGTATTTCACTTGCCGGCGCATATTCACTCGCCACGGGCTGCGCCGAGTCAGGACGCCCGGCCAATTGCAGCAGCCGTATCAACGGCTTCAAATCTGGCGCGTGATCGGGCAGTGAAGTTTCGGACCACAGTTGAATGGACTGCGCCAGCGCGCAGGCTTCCTGCATAGCCTCAATCTGAGGCAGTCCTTGGCTACGGAGGGCTTCCAGTTGCTGATGCACTGATGCCGGTGCAAGCGCATCGGCTGGACGTGACATGCCAAGCGCACGCTCGATGTCGCGTATCTGAAGGCGCATGGCGTTCCTGCCCAGGGCAATCTCGCGCACGTCGGCTAACAACCCTTGTGGATCGACTAGCGTCGCGAGCGCGTTTGCCCGAACGCCAGGGTCAATCTCCCCATCGATCTCAAGTTGAGGATGGACTTGCTCGGGAAAGGCCGTCAGCACCGCATGCAGTAGCGCGAGGCCATCGCGCAGGCCCTCGGCCTGGTCCAGTCGAGTGCGACATCGTAGAAAGAGTGTCAGTAGCCGGATGTCCTTGGTGCGCAACAGCAGCCGTTGGCAATCGCGCTCCAGCTCAGGCCAGTTCAGCGCATCGGTCGGCGTCATAAAGTCCCCGTACTGGGCTGCCTCGCGCGGGGTGGCACGGGCTTGCAGCACTACATATTCCGTGTCGTATTCAAGGTCCGGACCACATGGCTGATCCGCATTGATCGGCAACGCCAACTCAGCAAATCGGATATCAGGCGAGGAGGCCGGCTTGGAAGCGACTGCCTTCATGAGCTTATTGAGCAACATAGTGTTCAGGTTGAAAGACCATGCCTGTAATGGCGCAGCTTGTATCGGACCGCCCGAGCCAGGTCGACCATCCCAGACGCTCATCTGCGCCTAGCACGGCCGGCGGGGCAGATTGTGGTTGCACTTGCAGCTCGACTTCCCACTCAAACTCAAAGCCCACAAAGCTGCGCACCCACTCCACCAGCACGGGCAGATCGCGTCCCTTGGGGGTGAAGTTCAAATACTGCTGCAGGTCGAGCGGTCCGATAATGAGCCGGAACTTGTGCTGGCGATCGGGCACAGCCTCGCCGAGCAAGGCGCCTTGCCCCATCACGCTGGTTGCACCCGGGCGGCCGAGGTGGCTGCACTCGGCAGCATCCAGTGCAATCCAATGCAGCACAAACTCCTGCAGTTGCACCGGCACCCCAAAGAAATGCGATAGCGCCGCCACGATGCCGTCCGGGCTACGCGACTCCCGCACATGGTGGGCACTGGCTGCCAGCCGCGCATGTGGTGGCAGCGCACTGCGAGCGATCTCGTCAGCCTCTGCTCCTGCCAGCCAGCCGATGTAGCGCGAGAACACCTCCTCGTCACGCCGGTCGAGTCCAGCGGCTGCCTGTGATTCAGCCCAAGCCTGATAGAACTGCGTCAGCGCGCGGTGGTGGAAGATGTCCAGAAATGCGGCCGTGGTGTTGTCATGGTGCGCCTCGGTTCGTTCCCGAACGATTTCCGTTAAATGGATCGGCAGCGCGCCATTGGGCCCCAGCATGCCCAGGCCGAACAACTGGATACGCAGGCTATCGGCGCGCTGCTCCAGCTTTGCAATCTCGCGTGGCGCAAAGGTGAGCGAAGCCACTTGCCCGATGCGGAAGGGTTCCGCCTGCGGGCGGGGTGCGCGGCCTACAGGCGGCAGCGAGGCATGGCGCGCAGACAGCCCCCGCAATAGCCCGAGAAAGCTCAGCTTCCATGGTTGCAGATCTGCGTAGTGGCTTTGGGCGTGCCGTGCTGGCGCGGGCGGTGGCCCAAGATCATTTTGACCGTGGAACATGGCTAAACGACCCTAGATGACATTGCGGCCGCCCGTGCGGGGCGACCAGCGGTGGATCAGTCCGCGCTCCATCGCGTGCAGCTCGGTTTCCGTGAAGGCGTTGACCGACACATGGCGCGCCAGGAAGTGTTCCAGCACCACGCCAAACAGGTACGGGCTGACGCCAGAGAAGCCGGCCTCATCCACCGTCAACTGACACTGCACGCCTCGGCCATACAGAATCGGACCCGCCCCCGGCATGCGCCGTGTCACTGGCTTGAGCTTGGAACCGATCAGGCTCTCGATCTGCCGCTGCTGGGCGGTATCGTTGGCCGACACGAATAGCCGAAGCATGTCGCGCAGCCCCTGGCCACCCTGTCGATGGTCGAGATCCATCAGCGACAGGTAGTTGAAGCCCAACTGGCGGATCAGCCGCCAGGCCATCTCGCCTTCGGCAAACGGCGCATGCGGTGCCGATGGCGGGCGGATCAACCCAATCCCTTCTACCGGAATCGAAGCGGGTGAGCTCAGATCACTGAATCCATTGCGCGGTACCAGATTCGGCAAATCCCGATTAGTCACCATCGCCTCCACCGACAGATAGCGCAGGTCGTTCGGGTAGGGCGCTTCGTTCTGGTCTACCAGCGAGAGAAACACCTCCGTGCCTGTGTAGGCTGTGCGGGTGCCGTACTTACGCGCCTGGTCTGAGATCAACCGCCGCTCCCGACGCACAGAAAAGTACCGGCCATGGTTGCCCTCATCGCTGTTGAGCGTAGCAAACAGCGGCCGGAAGTCGATCGGCGTACTGTGCTCGGTCACCTGGCCCGAGAGCTTCTGTACCGAGAACACCTCGTAATCAAGCGGGCGTCGCCGGTCGGCCACCAGGTGGAATTCTGTACGGCCCGGGCTCACCTCCATCCGGTCGGTGCGCATCGGGAAGAGGTTGACGACCGGTGTGCAGAACAGCGCGAACTGGCTGGCATCGACTTGGCTCACCACTGCACTCGGTGCCTTGGAGAGCAGCACCACAAACTCCGCTTCGCGGCCGTCGATCTTTGCGAGGCCCCGCGCAAGGCCATCGAGCCCGAAGAAGTAAAAGCGCTGCGGGCATGTGAAGTACTCATGTACCAAGTTGTGCCCGTGGAATTTGTTCCAGGCTAATGGCAGTGCGCTGTCGTCGGGTGCCATGCCGACATGGCTGACGGCGTTGTCCGTGACGGCGGTTGGACGTTCATCCATGGCGCCAGGCTTGCCGATGAGTGTCGTGCAGCCAGCACTGTGGATCAGCTCGAACAAATGTGAGGCAATCTGATCATTGCCACTCAGGTAGATGGGCAGGCGATCCAGGCCGGCCAACTGGCTGAACCTGACATCGTGTGTGAGCCGCAACCGCAGGCGCAGTGCGCCTTGTACGCTCACGTGCGCCGGCAAATAGCGCTCCATGCCCTGAATGTCCGGTGGAATGCCGGTAAGCCGCGCTTCCGCAATCTCGATTGGCCACAGCGTCAGCGGTTGGGTGGTGCGGAATTCGCACTCGGTGGATTCGCCAGGTGGTGCCTTTGCGAGCAAAGCCGTATCCCGCTGTATTGAAACCCCGCGCACCAGATCGCCTTCCGTGCGACTAGGGTAGAACTGCGCCACCGCAATGGCTGGCGTCGGCGCTACGTAGTTCGGGTAGATCACCTCCAGCAACCGTTGCGTGAAGCGTGGGAACTCCGCATCCAGCTTGATTTGAGTGCGTGCCGACAGCAGACAGAACGCCTCGATCAGGCGCTCTACATAAGGGTCTGCCACCTCGATGCCGTGCATGCCAAGGCGCTTGGCGACCTTCGGGTGCTGCCGGGCGAATTCACCGGCCAGCTCCCGCATGTAGACCAGTTCCCGGTTGTAGTAATCCAGAAGTTGTGGGTCCATGGTTTCAGTGGGCATGAAGTGAGCGGACGTTCATGTGACCTGTTTCCAGGTCGAGCGAGCTCTGCGCGGTAAATGCCATCGGGTATGGGTCCATGTGGATCAGTCCACTGATCTCGAACAGGAGCACGTTGTAGCGCGTTGGCGCACCTTCCTTGAGCAATGGCTTGACCTCCAGGGAGCCAGGAATGAGCCGTGGCTCGAAATCCAGAATCGCGCGGCGCACGATCTTGACGATGTCGGTCCATTTGTGTTCCGACAGATAGCCGCCGGCAACGGGCGGTACCCCATAGTTGAGAGTGGAACTCGCTGCTTCTGGGTAGCGTGTCCGATCGATCTCGTCTTCGCGATTGGTCGTGTTCAGCAAGTAAGTCAGATCGCGTTGCAGGATCTCGCGCATCTGTGTGCGCGTGACCGTGTATTCGTTAGCGGCTTCCGTTTGCCGCTGTGGTGCATCGTCCCGTAACCGGTCAAAGAGTGTCGGCAGCAGTTGTGCATTGGGGCGGATCGGTGTGCGGTGCCCTGACACACTAGTTCTCCAGCACGAGCAGGGTCACATCGAGTAGCCCAATGTCTCCCTGATCCGTTGTCCATGTTTTTTGGCCCCAGCCCAGGACACCCGTCTCACCCAACTCGGTCCAATGGGTCTCGCGCGCGAGCCGGGTCGCATCGTTGCCATGCTCAGAGCCGGGATAACGCACTGGTATGAAGCCCCGACAGACCATGCCGTCTGCAAGTGTTACGGTGGCCGGGCGCCAGACCAAGTCGAGCAGGCCAGTCACTGCGCTCATCTCCAACCTGCGCGTCTGGATATACGGCAGCCAGGCATAACGGCCCGCCGAGATGATTTCGCAGGTGGGACCAAGACGCGTATCGCTATCGCTGATCCAGGCAAAGGTGCCCGCATTGTGTGCGCCGCATGCCGTAGTTGCGTCTACGAGGGCAAGGTGTCGGCTATGGTCCCCTTCTTCAATGTCTCCTGATGCCGCCTGTGCCAATGCCTTGTGCAACGGCTCCAACCAGGCCGGCGGGCTTAGCAGTGCACCGGGTTCGCGCTCTCCGTTGAACACGCCCTGACGAAAAATCTCCGCCCGAATCAGGTTGCGATAGGCGTGTGCGGTCTGCGCAAAGTCTGGCGTCAGTTGGGTCGCGACCTGCAATTGCTTGAGCGCGCGCTCCCAGTCGCCCGTCACGCACAACCATTGAAAGAGCTGCCAGCGCTCTTCAAACGCGCCAGGTTGCTGACGCACGCGCACTTCAGCGTTCTGCAGCGTTTGAGCAACCGAGCCGTTGTGCTGCAGAACGGCTGCCAGACCCGATGTCGACGACGGATCCATAAGCAAGGTGTCAGTTGTCATGGTTATGTGATTCCTGTTGATATGTGACAGCCGGTAAGTAGGCACTGTCCATCGAGACGAGGTGGTGCTCGCGGCGGGCCAGCGCCGCCGTGATAGCGCGTCGCTCCGCGATCACGATGTCGCCCGCAAAAAGATGCAGAACGTCCGGCATCGCCGGGGTGGCAAAGAGTGGTTGCAAGTCAGTGAAGTTGTCTGCATCACCGATGAGGCTCTCAATTCGAGGCTGGCCAATCAGCATGTCAAGCAGGCTGTCGGTTGCTGGCTGCGTACCTACCTGTAGCGGATCGGCAGACGTTGCATCAGCAAAACTGGCAATTGCACCATCGCTTCGTGGAGGCACCTGATGCTGGTAGTAGGCATTGGCCAGCTCGGGGTTACGTAGCACCGCATCGGCCTCGCGGCTGAGTTGCATCAGCACATCTTCAGGATTGCTCGCAGCGGTGGGCGGCGACTGGGTGAGCTCCATGCCGCCAGTGCGTCGAAGAATCGAGAAGGGGTCGCCAGCGTCGGGTACCCAACCCGATGTGTCGTCGCTGGGCACCAGGTCATCGAGGATGCTGCGCTGCGCCGCTGGGAACTGCTGGTCGCCCATGATTTCTACGCCCAATTTTTGATAAATGGCGCAGATCATAATCGGAGTTTCTCCTAGCCAGAAATGCTCGGAAATCTCCAGTTCTTCTATTTATTGGAGTCTGAATTTAGTTTTAATAAAATCGAGATTGAGCGAGTGAGGTGTTTAATAAATAAGCAATCGGAATAGCCCTAAGTTGGTCGCTTGTATCAGGTGAATTTTTGTTAATTTTCGTGGTGGAATCAACGTCTTCGGTGATTTCTCCGCTCTTTTTTTAAAAAAGCAAGGGCTCGTTTGAAATCAAATGTCGCGTTTAGTTGAGTGTGTTTTTTTGTGATTTATCTAGAGGCTTATTTCAGTTGCCTGGGTGCGATTTTGACCATACGCTTCTCTCCAAAAATGAGGGATGAAATCTGGCCGTCAGACATGTTATTGGCGGCCATTTGGGGAGTTAAAAAGAGTCATGGATATCTCACGTCAGGTGCTATTCGGCCGACTAAATTCCACCCTTTTCAAGGCGATCGAGAGCGCGACCGCCTTCTGTAAGCTCCGTGGCAACCCATACGTCGAGCTTGTGCACTGGTTGCATCAGCTACTGCAAGCATCCGATAGTGACCTGCAGCGCGTGCTGAGGCATGCCGAAGCCGATTTCCAGGCACTTGAGGCTGATCTTGCACGCGCACTATCTTCCCTGCCAGCCGGCGCCAGTTCCATCAGCGATTTCTCCTTCCAAATCGAAGCTGCTGTCGAGCGCGCTTGGGTGTATGCCACGCTTGCATTCGCCGATGACCGCGTGCGCGGTGCCTATCTGCTGACCGCGCTGCTCAAGACACCGGAACTGCGCCGCACCGTTCTCGGTATTTCTCATCAGTTCGCCAAGGTGCGAGCGGAGGAGTTGGTCGACAGCATTCCCGCGCTGATCGCGCAATCCCCCGAAAGCCAGGAAGCGGCCTACGATGGCAGCGGCCTCGCGCCGGCCATTCCAGGCGAGGCGAGCGGTGCGATGGCCCCTGGAGGTACGGGCAAGAGCGCACTCGCCAAGTATTGCCGCGACCTGACGGAAGCCGCACGCGCAGGCCAACTCGACCCCGTCATCGGTCGCGAGCACGAAATCCGCACCATGACGGACATCCTGCTGCGCCGTCGCCAAAACAACCCGCTGCTAATCGGCGAGGCCGGTGTCGGCAAAACGGCCGTCATCGAAGGCCTGGCTCAGGCCATCGCTGCTGGCGACATTCCCCCGAGCCTCAAAGACGTCCGCCTGCTCAGCCTGGACGTTGGTGCACTTCTAGCCGGCGCAAGCATGAAGGGCGAATTCGAAGCGCGCCTGAAAGGGGTGCTGGAAGAGGCCACCAAATCCGCCAAGCCCGTCATCCTGTTCGTGGACGAAGTGCACACCCTGGTCGGCGCAGGTGGCCAAGCCGGTACGGGCGACGCCGCCAACCTGCTCAAGCCCGCACTGGCCCGTGGGGCTCTGCGCACGATCGGTGCCACCACGTGGAGCGAATACAAACGCCATATCGAGAAAGACCCCGCGCTCACCCGGCGCTTCCAAGTTTTGCAAGTGATGGAGCCGCAGGAAGCCAACGCTGTCGCCATGGTGCGTGGCCTGGTGGGCACCTTTGAAGCTCACCATAAGGTCTTGATCCGCGAGGAGGCTGTGCGTGCTGCCGTCAAGCTCTCGCACCGCTACATCCCCTCGCGCCAGTTGCCCGACAAGGCCATCAGCCTGCTCGACACCGCGTGCGCGCGCGTCGCCCTGTCGTTGCACGCACCGCCCGCCACCGTTGAGTTGGCGCGGCAGCGTTTGGCTGCTGCCCAGGCCGAATCGGCCTTGCTTGCCAAGGAAGCCGCGTTCGGTAAGGCAGATCGTCGCCGTATCGCCGAGGTCGACAGTGTGATACGCGAGATCAACATCGAACTCGGTCAAGCCGAAGCCCGCTGGCAGCAGGAGCGGGCACTTGCCACCTGCATTCTGGAGCAGCGGCAGGCAATCGACGCCGTACCGGAAGGGGCGAGCCAGTCGCCGGCCGCACTGGCCGACCTCGAAGCCGAGTTGCAGGCCGCCCAAGGCGAGACACCGTTGGTGTACACCGAGGTGGACGAAGCTGTGGTCGCCGCCATCGTGGCCGATTGGACTGGCATCCCCGTCACCCGCATGGTGGCTGACGAGATCGCCACCGTAGTGGCCCTGCCGCAAACGCTGGGCACACGCGTCATCGGCCAGGACCACGCGCTTGCCCAGCTTGGCGAGCGCATCCAGACCGCGCGCGCCCAATTGACCGACCCCAATAAGCCCGTCGGCGTCTTCCTGTTGGTCGGCCCCTCAGGCGTCGGCAAGACCGAAACCGCATTAGCCTTGGCCGATGCCCTCTACGGCGGCGAGCAGAACCTCATCACCATTAACCTCTCCGAATTCCAGGAGTCGCACACCGTCTCCACGCTCAAGGGCGCGCCGCCGGGCTATATCGGCTATGGCGAGGGCGGCGTGTTGACCGAAGCCGTACGCAGACGCCCCTATAGCGTTGTGCTGCTCGACGAGGTGGAGAAGGCCCACCCGGACGTCCACGAAGTCTTCTACCAAGTCTTCGACAAGGGCTATATGGAGGACGGGGAAGGGCGCCACATCGATTTCAAGAACACGATCCTGCTGCTGACCAGCAACGCTGGCTCTGACCTGCTGACCAGCCTGTGCGATGACCCGGCGCTGCTGCCGGAACCCGCCACACTGCGCGACGCACTCATGCCCGAGCTGCGCAAGACTTTCCCCGCCGCATTCCTCGGTCGTCTGGTGGTGGTGCCGTACCTGCCGTTGGCCGCCGATAACCTCGGCCGTATCGTCCGCCTGCACCTAGACCGCGTGGTCAAGCGCATGCGTGAGCAGCACGACATCGCGCTCACCTATGACGCCGCCGTGGTTGCGCACATCGTCGAGCGTTGCCCGATCGGTGAAACAGGCGCTCGCCAGCTCATCAGTTTCATTGAACAACGTATCCAGCCACAACTGGCCAAGCTTTGGCTGGGTGCGCAGGCAAGCAAACAGCCACTTGCCACCATCCACATACAGTTGGTTAGCGATGGCGTCGAGTTGGCTTACCAAGCCGAATACCTTTCCGGACGCGGCCTAGAACCGGTCATTCCCGCCGCCGAACGGGCTTAGCGCCGGTGGCACCTTCCTCAAGCACTTCCTCTTCATCTAACCCAACAGGGGAGATTCATGTCTGTTGTGAACAGTTCGCAAAAATTCATTGCGCGTAACCGCGCACCGCGCGTGCAGATCGAGTACGACGTCGAAGTTTACGGCTCGGAAAAACGCATCGAGTTGCCTTTCGTCATGGGCGTGCTGGCCGACCTGTCCGGCAAGCCAGCTGAACCACTGCCGCCGGTGGCCGACCGCAAGTTCCTCGAAATCGACATCGACAACTTCGACGAGCGCATGAAGGCCATGAAGCCGCACGTTGCGTTTGCCGTGCAGAACACGCTCACCGGCGAAGGCCAACTGATGGTCGACATGACCTTCGAGAGCATTGAAGACTTCTCGCCCGCCGCGGTCGCCGGCAAGGTCGACGCGCTTAAGCAACTGCTCGAGGCCCGCACGCAGCTTGCCAACCTTCAGACCTACATGGACGGCAAGTCCGGCGCCGAGTCGCTCATTAACCAATTGCTGCAAGACCCGGCGCTGTTGCAGGCACTGGCCAAGGCACCGAAGCCTGAGGTGACGCCGGTTCAAGCCGAAACCGAACAGACCGAAGCCTGAGCCACCCAGCTTCTTGCCTTCCTGACTTCCACCATTGAGCGAGCAATCCATGGCTTCCGCACAACAACAGAAACAACAGAGCGTCGCAACGGCTGACCAGTCCGACTTTGCGGCGCTACTGAACCGCGAGTTCTCCCCCAAGACCGACCAAGCCCGCGAGGCCGTTGATCTGGCCGTCCGCACCCTGGCCGAGCAGGCGCTCGCCAGCACATTCACCATGAGCGACGATGCCTACAAGAGCATCGAGGCCATCATCGGTGCGATCGACTCCAAGCTCTCCGAGCAGCTCAACCTGATCCTGCACAACGAAGACTTCCAGAAGCTGGAATCCGCCTGGCGTGGCCTGCATCATCTTGTCTCCAACACCGAGACCGACGAGAAGCTGCGCATCCGCGTGATGGACGTCTCCAAGGAAGAACTGCGCCGCACGCTGCGCCGCTACAAGGGCATCGGCTGGGATCAAAGCCCGTTCTTCAAGCGCGTCTACGAAGAAGAGTACGGCCAGCTCGGCGGCGAGCCGTACGGCTGCCTTGTTGCGGATTATTACTTCGACCATACGCCGCCGGATGTCGAGCTGCTCGGCTCGCTCGCCAAGATCTCGGCTGCCGCCCACGCCCCGTTCATTGCCGGTGCGTCGCCCTCCGTGCTGCAGATGAACTCGTGGCAAGAGCTGGCCAACCCGCGCGATCTGTCCAAGATCTTCCAGAACCTGGAATACGCACCGTGGAATAGCCTGCGCAATTCGGAAGATGCCCGTTACGTTGGTCTGGCCATGCCGCGTTTCCTCTCGCGTCTGCCGTACGGCATCAAGACCAACCCGGTCGATGCCTTCGACTTTGAAGAGGACACCGACGGCGCCGATCACCGTAAGTACCTGTGGAGCAACGCGGCGTACGCCATGGCCGTCAACATCAACCGCTCGTTCAAGCAATACGGCTGGTGCACGCTGATTCGCGGCGTGGAGAGTGGCGGCGTGGTTGAGAATCTGCCGTGCCACACCTTCCCGACCGACGATGGTGGCGTCGACATGAAGTGCCCGACCGAAATCGCCATCTCCGACCGCCGCGAAGCCGAACTGTCGAAGAACGGTTTCATCTCGCTAGTCCACCGCAAGAACACCGACTACGCTGCTTTTATCGGCGCGCAGTCGCTGCAAAAACCGGCCGAGTACTACGACGCGGATGCCACGGCCAACGCCAACCTGTCGGCGCGCCTGCCGTACCTGTTTGCCTGCTCGCGCTTTGCGCATTACCTGAAGTGCATCGTGCGCGACAAGATCGGTGCTTTCAAGGAGCGCGAAGACATGCAGCGCTGGTTGAACGAATGGATCATGAACTACGTGGATGCCGATCCGGCCAACTCCTCGCAAGAGACCAAGGCACGCCGCCCGCTGGCTGCCGCCGAAGTCGTGGTCGAAGAGCAGCAAGGCAACCCGGGCTACTACAGCGCCAAGTTTTTCCTGCGCCCGCACTTCCAACTGGAAGGTCTGACCGTCTCGCTGCGCTTGGTGGCGCGCCTGCCGTCGGTTAAGGAAGCTGCGTAAGCCTGACCCCCAGCTTTACCCCCTGAATCCAAGGTGGTTCCCAACGGACCTGTTACCGGCAGGCCCGCGGGGAACTGCTGCGGCCTTTGTTAGCAGTACCTGACGAAAGACTCAATACAACAAAAGGAGCTTTGCAATGGCACAGGACATCTTCCTGAAGATCAATGGCATCGACGGCGAATCGCAAGACTCGTCGCACAAGAACGAAATCGAAGTGCTGGTGTGGGACTGGAACATCGAGCAACAGTCGAACATGCACGCCGGCAGCGGCGGCGGTGCCGGCAAAGCCACCGTGTCGGACCTGTCCTTCGAGCACTACGTCGACCGTGCATCGCCCAACCTGATGAAGTACTGCCTGACTGGTAAGCACATCGACCAAGCCACGCTGGTGGTGCGAAAGGCCGGCGGCAACCCGCTGGAGTACCTGAAGCTAACGATGAGCGATGTGATCGTGACCAAGGTGGCACCGCGTGGTACCGCGACCGACGAGGCGCGTGTGCGCGAGAAGGTGGCGCTGTCGTTCTCCAAGGTCAAGCAGGAGTACATGGTGCAGAACGCCCAGGGTGGCAGCGGTGGTGCGATCACGGCTGGTTACGACATCAAGGGCAATAAGGAAGCCTAACTAGGCTTGCCCATCCGATAGCTGATTACATCGGGTGGGCACCACCTTGATTGTTCAAAAAAGACCAAGAGGAAATATAGAAATGAAAGGCAAACTGATCCTGGCAGCAACTGTCCTGCCGCTGTTGGGCCTTGGCGCATGCGCGCCCGTTACCAAGTCACTGTATTCGGAAATCTCACAGAAGGAATACAAGAACTACACAGAGAACGTGAGCCAGATTCTGGTAGCGGCCAATGGCTCGAAGATCGTCGTGCTTGGATCGCAGTACCACTACATCCTCGACACGCCGCCGCGTCTGGTTGAGGTCATGGACTCGCCGCTGCACCCGAAAGTAACGGCGCGCATGGAGCAGTTCAAGGTGACGCCGGAGTCGGACATGACCGGCGGCTTCACGCTGTCCTTGCCGGCGGATGCGAGCAGCGAGGAACAGCGGCTGGCACAGTCCTACGGCTTCTCAAAGAACGCCAGCGGACGCATGACGCAGTCGTTCCTGTTGAGCGGAAAACGCTACAGCGCCAAGGGGTTCACGATGCCTTCTGCGCTGGCCAAGAAGTTCAACCAGACCTACAGCGTGCAGATTCGTGAAGAGGTGCCGACCGGTGGTAAGGCCGCGCTGGTGCTGCTCACACCGCTGACGGTCGCTGCCGATGGGGTGTTGACGCTCCTGTCGATTCCGCTGGTGCCGCTGGGCATTGCAGGCATGGCCGCTGCAACAGCTATGAACTAGCAAGGTAGCTGGAAGCGCTGGATCAAGGGCAATCAGAAAGCGTGATATGTCCAGCCCATCTGACGGCAACAACGATTAGATGGGCAGCGCCACCAGTCATCACAGTGGTGTCTCAATCATAAGGAGTCGAGAGATGGGCGCAGCAGAAGAGATTTCCAACTTGATGGGCAGTCATCGCACAGTCAAAGCGACAAGCAGCGCGATTCCCGAATTGCTGGGCATGCCGCAGTTGGAATTCGTGCGCGTTTCGGGCCGCGAAGCCCTGAGCGAGCTGTTCACCTACACGGTGGATCTGCGCCCCGTCTCCCTCGCCGCCGATCAGTCCATGCTTGAATCCGATCTCGATGCCGCCATCGGCCAAGAGATGACGTTGTCGATTGAACTCGACGGCATGGGCGAGGGGTTACTGGGCGGCATTGGCGCGGGCGAGCGCCAGATCACCGGCCTGATCACCGCCGTAGAGCTGATCGGCGGTGTGGACAGCAATCGTCTCTATCGTTACACCCTGCGCCCCTGGCTCTGGCTAGCGACGCAGACCTCCGACTTCAAATCGTTCCAGAACAAGTCAGTCATCGACATCTTGGACGAAGTGCTGGCCGATTACCCGTACTCGGTGGACAAGCGTCTGGACACCCGCGTCTTCCCCAAGCTGATTTGGGAAGTGCAGCACGGCGAGACCGACGCCCACTTCATCCAACGTCTCACAGAAGAATGGGGCATCACCTACTTCTTCGAGCACGACGGTGGTCACCACCGGCTCGTCCTCGTCTCCGAATCCGGCGCTTGGAAAAAATTCCCCAGCCAGGCGTATCACGCGCTGTCGATCTACCCGCAAGGTTTCAAGGTCGACCAGGAGCACCTGACGCGCTTCGAGCCCAAGAATCGCCTGCGCACCGGCCGCGTCACCCTCAAGGACTACGACCCGCGCCAGCCCAAGGCCGATCTGACCGTCAGCGACAGCCTGCCACGCGACACCCACTTCTCAGAATTCGAGCGCTACGAATACGAACCCGGCATTTACGACAGCCGTGAAGTCGGCAACTTCCGAGTGCGCATCCGCGCGGAAGAGCGGCGTGCCAAAGGCCGGCGTATGTACGGCGCAGGCAACCTGCGCGGTATCGCCGCAGGTTGCACCTACCAGATTAGCAACCACGACCACGACGCCCTGAACCGCGAGGTGCTCATCGTCAGCACTGAACTCACGCTGGAAGACGTGGGCATTCATAGTGGCAGCACACAGCAATACACCTGCCGCGTCAAGCTGGAAGCCCACCCCACCGACGAAGTCTTCCGTCCGGCGCTGACCGCCCACAAGCCGCGCGTTCAAGGCATCCAGCGCGCCATCGTCACCGGCCCCAAGAACCAAGAGGTATGGACCAATGACCACGGCTGCGTCAAAGTCCAGTTCGAATGGGACCGCTACGGCAAGTACGACGAGAACTCCTCGCCCTGGATCCGTGTTGCCAACGGTTGGTCTGGCGACCAGTTTGGCGCCATGCACGTGCCCCGCATCCGGCAGGAGGTGTTGGTGTGCTACCTGAACGGCGATCCGAACACGCCCGTTGTGATGGGGCGCGTTCCTAACCAGCTCAACACGCCACCCTGGAGCCTGCCAACGCAGCACGCGCTCTCTGGTGTGGCTAGCAAAGAACTTTTCGGGCAACGGCGTAACCACCTGCTGATGGATGACACGCAGGGCCAGATTCAGGCCCAGTTGTCTTCCGATCACCAGACCAGTCAGCTCAACCTCGGCTACTTGACCAGCGTGCCCGGCAACCCCGGGCGCAGAGACCAACGTGGTGAGGGTTTCGACCTGCGCACCGACGGCCACGGCAGCGTGCGCGGTGCCAAGGGCCTCTTCCTCACCGCAGAAGGCCAGATCAACGCCGTGGGCGGTCACCTCACGCGCGATGAGTTCATCCGCTGCTTGGAAGCCGCGCTCGAAACCGCCAAGTCATTCGGGGACTACAGCAGCCAGCACGAAGCAGCACAGCCAGACACGGACCCGCAAAGCAGCTTGACCAAAGCTGTTCAGGAATGGGATGCGGGAGCCAACAACCACAAGGAAGCACCGGGGCATGGTGGCCAACCGCTGCTGGGTGCCTACGCGCCGGCTGGCATGGCCCTCGCCAGCCCGCAAACCATCACCAGCTACGCCGGTAAGCATATCGACACCGTGTCCAAGCTCAACCAGCAGTACACGGCCGGCCAGCAGTACGTCGTCAATGGCGGCACCGGCATCAGTCTGTTTGCCCATAGTGGATTTTGGAAAGGTATTGCCCACCGCGGCAAGCTCATTCTGCAATCACAGAGTGATGGCATGGACTTCAACGCCAAGACCGACGTGGTAGTAACTGCTACCGAGGGCAGCATCCTGGGTAATGCCAAGAATGGCATCACGCTTATGAGCGGCAACGCGGGTATCCGCATTGCCGATGGGTGTGTGGACATCTTTGGGCCGACACGCGTGCATGCCCATACGGGGAACTTTGATGTGCCTGGGCCTGAGGGTATCCAACGGGCACTGCCTCAGTTCGACTCGGGGGATACCGGGCGTAAGTTCCGCCTGATCCGGCCGGCGGATAGCCTGCCGGTAGCTGGCACGCCCTATCAAATCGTCAAGCAAGACGGCAGCGTCGTAAAGGGCGTCACCAATAGTCTGGGCGAAACCGGCCTGCATGAGTCTGAGGCAGCAGAGGCGCTGTCGATCTCCTTTGGTGAGGAGCAGCCTAGCCAGGAAGCAAGGATGGTCCACACCTCGTTGACGTTGGACGACGACAATCGGATGCGCGACAACGGGTACCAATACAAGCTGAAACAGTCGACCTACCAGATTAAGCGAGCCGCCTACTTGCCTGTCGAGGGCGTCGGTGCCCTTGGCGTGTTCATTATCTATGGAAATCTCAGCCTGAAATCCAGCGGGCCTGGCGATTCTCTGTGGGTAAACGGCATGGGCCTCACTAGCGCTAGCAAGAAGGGTAAGGTCGTTTTCTTCGCCAAGGCATCGCTGCGAATTAACGGAATTGACGGCACTCCCACCCCCTTGGGAATAAACAATGAAGCAGGTTTTTGGCCAAAGGATGGTTCGCTTCCCATTGGCACGGCAACCCTGACGCTCCCGCCTCCGGACCAGTCACTCAAGGTCGAGTTGGTACTCAGTGGAGGTTATGTCTATGAGGGCGAAGAAGGCCGTGCCGTGCCCGGTCCGTCCCAGGGATCGATCGTCATACCGATCGAGAGTGTCTATGTAGAAAGAAGGAACGGGAGTATCAATGTCTAGAAATCGAGCTTGGTTGTTGTCTCTGTTTCTGGCGGGTGCGGGGATTCTCGGCTGCACAGACAGTGGCGCAGGCGCGCGATCCGTTCCGCAACAAGTGGAACGGGTGTCAGCGCAATCGAGTGAAATAGCCTCCCAGGCCAAGCAAGCATCGACGCCTGAGTCGAAGCGCGCCTTCTTGCTGGCACAACAAGCGAGTGAGCTTGCCAACCGTAAAGACTACGCGGGCGCGTTGAGCAAGCTTGAAGAGGCGATCGCGATACGCGGCAACGTGCCCGAGTTCTCGATGATGCGCTGCATGTTGAGCGAGCGCATAAGCAACCAGCCGGAATTGGAATGCTATGCCAGCGTCGTGCGGACCTACGAGGTGAATGGCGCGCTTTGCGAAAGCAATTTGAACTGTGTGGTTGCCGCATCCATGGCATCGCTTCCAGAGGCGCAAGCCTATCAACGCCATTATCTCGAAGCCCCGAGATCAGTCGCAGATCAAGAGCTCACAGACATTGTTCTGAAAAGGTTCACGCGTGAGAAATATCTGCACACCATCTTGCCCTGATCAAGTTGCGACCGTTGCTTGCCGGCCCCAATAAGCCAGAAAACAATCCAATGACCGAAACGACTGCAGGCCGCCCGAGCGGCCCTTACGCCGAAGCGCTGTGTCTTCCCGGCAAACCACGCATGGACGTGGACGCGCCCCTTCCGTTGCCCGGCGTCATCATTTTCGTGCACGGAGTCAATTCCAATGGCGAATGGTTTGACGATGGTGAAATTGGCCTGCTGGCCGGGCTCAACGCACGCTTGCAGCGCAAGGATGACCAACTCCACCGCATCAAGGGCAGTGGTCAGCTTCAGCCCGCCAGCTATATGGGCGAGCTCACGGCGGATGGCTACATCCACCGTGACTTAAAGTCCACCAGCTTCATCAAGGAAGACGGCTACAGTCCGGTCATCCGCTTCCGCTGGGGTTACAAGGCCAGCAAAGCAGAAGTTGCCACCGTGGGCGGAAGCATCCTGCTTGATGAAGCCGATGCTTGGGGCGGCGGCCCCTTTGCCAACGGCTGCTCTGCTTTGCCTGACATGTTTGGCAATGGTACGGACACTGGATTGTTCCTCGGCCTTGCCGTGCAGGACATGAATACCAGCGACCGCCAGGTCTACAGTTGCCCGGCCCGACACTACCAGGCCTTTGCTGCATGGCGCCTCGCCAAGCTGGTCGCGCGCATCCGTGAGATTCATCGTGCGCAGTACGGCGGAAAAGATTGCCCTGTGACCGTGGTTTGCCATAGCCAAGGCAACATGGTCGGGCTGTGCTCGGCCTACTTCGGCGCCAATCATCCTGATTTGAAGGGGTGCGGCGTGGCCGACAACTACATTCTGGCCAATGCGCCCTATAGCGTGCAGAAAAGTGGGGCTGATAACTACGCGCAATACAACTGGCCTGAGTTGCAGGGGCGCGTCAAGCAGGAGTCCCGCTATGAAGGGTTGGCGAACTTCTTTGACATCGTGCGCAACTTCGAGCCGAAGCACTACGACACCGCTACTGTTGACGAACACCTCTGGAACCGCCGCCCTAAATGCGGAAGCCAGCCGAATACCACCGCGCAAGACGAGCAAGCCCGCAAAACACGAAAACGCGTGTTCCTGTACTGCAACCCGCACGACCGTGTGATCTCCATTGATACCGTCAAAGGCATGGGTTGGTTGGGCTTGAATGACAAAGACGTGCAAGAGACCCGTGCCGACGGCTTGCTATTCCAACGCGTGTGGGCCGAGGGCCAGCCCGGGCGGCCGTACAAGGTTGGCGTTGCCCCCACCGGTGGCGCTGGCGATTACTTCGACTACTGGAAGCAAACGAACCGCGCCGATCTGAACGAGAAACAGTTCTGGGCCCCGCGTGCAGACCAATTGCGCATGCAGGTCAAGGAGATCTGGGGCGACGAGCGCCGTAGTGTCATCGGCAAGGCAAATGCAACGCTCTGGGGATTTGTCTTCCAGGTCGTCCTGTGGGGCAGCAGCGCTGTGGGCGCAAAGCTTGCCAACCTGAATGCCAGCCCAGACGATGGCTGGAAGGTCCGTGTCAACGCGCCCGAAGTCCCCTGCAAGGGGATCGAGCCCAAGTCGCTTTATTTACCGGGCGGTGATGGTTCCTCATTCAGGCCTGGAAAGGTGCGCGAAGGCGATTCACGCATCGAAGGCCCGTTCAATCGGTACAAGGAATCCGCCAGTGATGCGTTGAACCCCAAGCGTCACACCTTCGAGGGAGAAGACCCCTACGCGGAACAGCGCAAAGAGCTGGGGCAGGGCGACACCGCCAGCGAAGCGGCCATGCGCTACGACCAGAACGCGGGCATTCGTCAACGTGCCCGGCGCGCCATCTATACCGACGGCGGGCATCGCCAATTACTTGGCCGTGCCGGAGTGCTGAACCCATGGGGCTTCACGGAAGAGGATGTGGGCAAGCTGAGCGCGCAGGGCCACGGCGACATAAAGGGCAGCAACTTTGAGTCGTTCGAGAAAACCGAGCGCATGGGCTTACTTGCCAAGGGCGCCAACCAACAGGCCACCAATCACTCGACTATCTTGACCAACCCCGACCACAGCGAGCACGTGCTGGCTTACGACGTGGATGTGGGCCTGTGCAAATTCAACAATGTGCAGATGAACCAACTGCGGAGGATGGCGGATTGGCGCTGGTGTAAGCCGAGGCCAGAAAAAGGCGACGACTTTCCGCCGGGCAGGAAGCCCGAGCAGGATAACGAATTTGAGTACTACGACACCGCAAAATTGAAGAGTAAGCCGCTAGCGGAACAGGACAAATTTGTCGCAGAGAAAGGCGCCCTAACTATTCTCCAGATCGCCCACAAGCGCAATCGGCTGCCTGTGTTCCAGGCCCATCACCAGTCAGGTAAGTCTGACACGCCCTACGTCTGAGGAACTGCATGTCTTACCTGTTTCGTTTGAGTTCGCACGGGCGCGTGTTCGCTTCCGCCAAGTTACTGGTCAGCGCCTGTCTGCTGCTCACCGCCTGTCACCCTGGAGTTTCAATGTCTGCCAACTATTCCCGCAAGCCCGTGGCGTGGCCACGGATGCAAACCGCTGCCGCACAAACCGATCCCGCCAAGGCACCCGCTGCCGTATTGCTGGGTGTGCAGTGGCTCAACCCGCTGATGTGGCGTGACTACCCCACCCAATGGAACCTGCTGTGGGCGCAGGGGCTGGCGCAGCCCAACGCGAATGACTTACAGGCGCCAAAGTTTAAGCTGGGGGATGCGGTGGGGGAGTTGACTGGTGGCATGGATCGTAACAAACGGCTGGAGGACTACCCCCAGGTCAAACGTGACAGATTCGTTGGGGCCTTCAACGACTTGGTCACTGCCCCACTAAGAAGCTTCCGCGCCTATCCGGCCGACCCGAACTACTTCTACTCCATCCGCACGGGCACATCTCGCCCAGACTTTATGGACGCGATCGTGTTTGCCGGGATGCCGCGCGAGTGGGTCAATACGCAGACGTACTATGACTTTGAGATCAAGGACAGTGGGATCGATGAGTTGCTGCGCGACCAAAAGAACATGGGCATTCCCGCCCCTAGCTATGGAGCATACGACGCAGCGCACGCCGAAGAGCGCATGCGCGATTACTTTGTCAACTTGCACAAGAATGACCGAGGCGAAACGGTACGTGGTGCACCTGCGACCGATGAAATGATCATTGGAGAGTCAACGCTGACGTTGAAAGGGGCACGGCGCTTGATCTATGGCAAGGTAGCGGAAGAATCCGAGGCCCGGAGCATGATGTTCAACCCCAACGGCAAGCTGCCGCAGGTGGTGCTCAAGGCCGGTGATGAAACCGTGGGTTTCTACGATCTGCAAGAAGCCCTCAAGTTTTTGGCGGCGAATCCCAACAAGCTGGTGTGGGTGTGGAACATGGATGCGCCCAACTACCCGATGGGCGAGCAGACTAATGAAAACACTGCCCTCCTGATCCTCGGCCACCCCAGCGCCGACTGGGGCTACACGCCGCTGGCCTCCATCTACACGCCCCAGCACCATGAAGGCGGCATCGACGCCAAGGCGGCCAACCCCGGCGGGGCGTGGAGCCCGTTGATGGAGGCCGTTCAGAAGCTGGCCGCGCAAGACCACCCCGTTGGGCGCGTCTACCACGACGTGCATAAGCACACGGCCAACATCACCACCTTGATGAAGCCGCTGCACGCCGCTGTCCACCAGCAATGGCCCGACCTAGACCAGATCGGCAACTTCTACAGCGTGTCTCAAGTGATGGAGGGTCCGGCCCGCGCCGCCAGCTTCGCTGTCAACACCGCCTTTGCTGCAGCCTATGCCAACCAGAACGGCAAGAGCGCCGTGGTCACCAGCGTGGCCGATGCCAAGGATAGTTGGGCTGTGCTGATTGGCCCGCCGCCGGGCTGGAAGCCGTCGCCGCCGATCACGCAGTGGGACCGCGCGCGCGGTGAGAGCCGGGCGTACTGGCCGTGGTTTGGCAAACCGCAGCAATAACGCCCAGCAATCGATCAATTTTCGTACAGAAATCAACATGTCCGCAGAAATCATCACCGTAGGCGACATCGGTACGCACGGCGCCGTCGTCATTACCGGCTCGCCCACCAGCAAGATCCGTGGCCGCGCCATTGCTCGCGAGGGCGATCTTGTCAACTGCCCCGCTAAGTACCCCGACGGTCGCCCACACGGCATCAACCGCATCGTGCGCGTGTCGGGCACATCCAAGGTCGGCGGCACGATCATGGCCCGCGCCGGTGATGGCACCGAATGCGGCTGTGTCCTGATGGGCAGCCCGCCCGCCCGCGCATGAAGCCCGTTCAGCGACCCTCCGCGCTGGGCGGCAAACGATTGTGGATGCTGGCGCTCGGTGTCTTGCTCGTGCTCTCCGGGTGTTCCACCGCCCCCGCCCAGCCCGAGCAAATGAAGCTCGACCTCGCAATCGAAGCCAAGGACACCCTCAACCCCGACGACAAGGGCAGGGCGTCCCCGGTGCTCGTGCGCCTGTACGAACTCAAGACCGCCAGCACCTTTGAGAACGCCGACTACTACGCACTCGAATCCACCGACCGCACGATGCTCGTCTCGGACCTGCTTGCGCGCGACGAATTCATTCTGCGCCCGGGCGAGTTCCGCGACATCGAACGCAAGCTCAACCCAGACACGCATGCGCTCGGCCTGCTGGTCGGCTACCGCGACCTCGGCAAAGCTACCTGGCGCACCGTCTACAAGTTGCCGCCTGCGCCCGAAGCTGCTTGGTACCGCGTCGCGATCCCCGCCCGCAAGGTCAAACTGCAGATCGTCCTGGACGAGCAAGCCATCACCGTATGCAAACCTGATTGATTTTCATGAGCTGGTACAACAAAGTCGTCTGGAGCGAAGGGCTGTTCCTGCGCCCGCAACTCTTCCAGCAGCAAGAGCGCTACCTGGAGCATTTCGCCCACATGCGCGCCGCTGCCCTGAGCCCATTCTTCTGGGGCTTCCACCACATTGCCATCGACGCGGAAGCGCTGGCCCTGGGCAAACTGGTCGTCTCCGGTGCCGCCGGCATTTATCAGGACGGCACACCGTTCGACGCGCCAGCTCACGCCAAGCTGCCCGCGCCGCTGGCGCTGCGCCATGAGCACCTGAACCAGATCATCTGTCTGGCCGTGCCCATCCGCACGCCCAATGCGGAAGAAACCAGCTTTGAAGATGCCCACGACTCGCTGGCACGCTATCGCAGCTTCGAAGAAGACCTGCTCGACGCTAACTCCATCGGCCAAGGCCCCAAGCTCGTGCAGTTGGGCGATTTGCGCTTGCGCCTAGTGCCGGAGAAAGAATTGACCGAATCATGGGTCGGCATGCCGCTGGTCAAGGTCACCGAGATCCGGGCTGACGGCAGCGCCAGGTTGGATGCCGGGCTGATCCCGCCAGTCAACGTCTACACCGCCAGCACCTTGCTGCAAACGTGGCTGGCCGAAGTCCACGGCCTGCTGCGCCTGCGTGCCACCTCCATGGCCGAGCGCCTCACGGCCTCCAGCACCCGGGGTGGAGACGCTGCCGAGATTTCTGAATACCTCATCCTGCAACTGTTCAACCGCTTCGAGCCCGTGCTGGAGCACATGCTGGCAGCCAAAGCGGATTCGCCCGAAGCGCTGTATGTCCAACTGACCGCATTCGCCGGCGAGCTGTCCACCTTCGTGCGTACCGCCACCCGCCGCCCGAATCCGGACTACCCCGCTTACCGCCATGACGAGCCCCACACCTGCATCAAGCCCGTGGTGGACGACCTGCGTTTTCTGCTCAATGTGGTATTGGAGCGCGGTGCCCAGCGCATCGAGTTGCGCGACCAGCAGCACGGCATCCGCCTAGCGGTGCTGGACCCGGCAGAGTTCGAGCGCTTCAACACCTTTGTGCTGGCCGTGGGCGCACAACTGCCCAGCGACGTGCTGCAGCAGCAATTCCCTGCGCAAGCCAAGGTGGGCCCCGCCGAGCGGTTGGCCGAACTCATCCGCTCGCACCTGCCCGGTATTCCGTTGCAGGCCATGCCTGTACCGCCGCGCCAGATTCCCTTCAACGCTGGCCAGGTGTACTTCGAGCTCACACAAGACCATCCGCTGTGGCAGCAGGTCCAACGCTACGGCGGGCTGGCACTACATGTCGCGGGGAGCTTCCCGGAGCTGCGGCTTGAACTGTGGGGGGTACGCTAATGGTCAACCCAGCAACAGCCGGTACCGCAAATCATCACGCCCGGCTGTCGGAGGCACCGCCCGGGGCTGAACAGGCGCACGCCACCTCTACCCAGGCCGCCAACGAGCCGCGCCAGATCAAACGCAAGCCGATCGAGCAGCGCGGCGAAAAGGCGCGGCAGGCCGTTAACCCGCTGCTGTCCGCTGCTCGTCCTTTGTTGCGTGCCGTGGCCGACATGCCAGGCACACTGCGTGTCGATCAGGCCGCACTCCTGAAGGACATGCTCTTGCAAGAGCTGCATGACTTCCAGACCGTCTGCGAACGGGTTGGCATCCGCCCCGAGCACGCACTTGCCGCACGCTACAGCCTGTGTACCGCCCTGGACGAAGCCGCCCAAAGCACGTCCTGGGGCGGTGGCGGTTCCTGGGCAGAGTCCAGCCTCCTTGTCACACTGCACGGCGAGAACGAAGGGGGCACCAAGGTCTTCCAAGTGCTGGGCCGTTTGGTCAACAGCCCCGAAGAACACATCGACGTGATCGAGGTGATCTACTACCTGCTCTCGCTCGATTTCCAAGGTCGTTACCGTGGCGTCACCGACGGTGACCGGCAACATTTCGCCATCCGGCAGAGCCTGCACGGGTTGATTCGCAAACACCGCGGCGCCGTGCCCCGAGAACTGTCGCCGAACCTGCCCGTGACACCGGCAGGGCGGTTCTCCATGATCCGCACCGTCCCGATCTGGCTGAGCGTCACAGTCCTCGGCTTGGCCGCCTTCGGCCTCTTCGCCTGGTACAAGTACCAACTCTCGTTGCGCACGCACGATCTGGAGCAACAGATCCAGGCTATTGCGCAGATCACGCCGCCGCCGCCGCCCAAGGTGGTCCTGCGTCTGTCCGAATTGCTCAAGGACGAAATTGCCCGTGGCCAAGTCCAGGTGGAAGAAGATGCGACGCACAGCGCCGTCACCTTCCGGGGCGACGACATGTTTGCCGGCGGCCGTGCCGACGTGAACGCCAAGGTCCATCCCCTGCTGGACAAGGTCGCCGCCGAAATTGCCAAAGTGCCCGGCAAAGTCACCGTCACTGGTCACAGCGACAACCAGCCCATCAAGACCGCCAGGTTCCCTTCGAATCAGATGCTCTCGGAAGAGCGCGCCGTGCACGTTGCCGAGTATCTCGCCACGCGAGGTGTGGCCCAGGGCCGGCTGGAATCCGTGGGCAAGGGCGACACCGAACCCGTGGCAGATAACGCGACAAGGGATGGCCGGGCGAAAAATCGCCGGGTGCAGATCGACGTCACGCAGTAATTGGATCTAGGTATGGAATTGTTGAAACGACTGCGCAACGCGCTCTTTAGTTGGCAGATGTTGCTTCTGCTGGTAGTCCTGCTGATCGCGGCGGCCGTGTGGTGGATTGGTCCGCTACTGAGCTTCGATGGCATCGTGCCGCTGGCGAGCGTCGGTGTGCGTGTCGCTGTGATCGTCTTGCTGCTGGCGCTGTACTTCTTTTTGGTGTTTGGGCTGCCCGTGTTCTTTGTGGCGGCGACCGCGTTGTGTTTGTTGATCTGGCACGCTGGCCCGCTGCTCGCCCTGAACGGACATCACCCGCTGCAAGACAGCACACCTCGCCTTTTGTTGATCGCCGTCATCATCCTCGTGTCGGTCGTCTATCTGTTCAGCCTGCTCTGGCGCAACATTCGCTCGGGCGGTGTGGTCCGGAAATGGTTGGATGCTAAGACCGAGGGTGAGCAGGCGCTGGCCCCCCAATCTGATGTCAAGGCTGTCACCAGCAGTGTCGATGCCGCCATGCGTCAGTTGAAGGCACTGCGCACCAGTAGTGGCCTCGCCCGGTTGTTCGAGGGCAAGCGCTACCTGTACGAGCTGCCGTGGTATCTCACCTTGGGTTTCGCCGAGACTGGCAAAACCAGCATCCTGAGCAATGCCGGCCTGCGCTTCCCCCTGGCGGGCGGCGGAAGTTCGCCCTCGCGCGCGGATGAAGACCGCAAGGCACCGGCGTGGCGCTTCGCCAACGAAGCGGTGCTGATCGACTCCGTTGGCAATTACACCAGCCAAGACTGCAAACCGGAGGCCGTCCACGCCGAGTGGGGCCGATTCCTCGGTTTGCTGCGCAAATATCGTGGCCGCGCACCCATCAACGGTGCCTTAGTTGCCGTCAGCGTGGCTGACCTAGTTCACCAGTCCACACAAGAGCGTGAGAATGAGGCGCTTAAAATCCGTAACCGCTTGATCGAATTGCGGCAGGACTTAGGCATCCAGTTCCCGATCTATGTCGTGGTAACCAAGCTCGACTTGCTGCCTGGCTTCGCTCAGTATTTTCAATATCTGGGCAGTGAGGGGCGCGCGCAGTCGTGGGGCTTTGGACTTCCGGCAGACCGCAAGCTCAAGCGTGGCGAATCGGCGCCCGCCATCGCAGATCTGTGCCGTACCGAGATGGCCGCCCTGGAGGCGCGCCTGATCGCAGGGGAGTCGGATCGTTTCAACGAAGAGTTCGACGCCGGTCGCAAGAAGGCACTGGTGAGCTTGGTCGAAGAATTCGATGCGCTGACGAACCCGCTGGCTGATCTGGTCGACCAGATCTTTGCGCAAAGCCGCTATGACAGCACACAGCACAACGCCATGCTGCGTGGTGTGTATTTCACCAGCGCGGCGCAGACTGGCGCATCGGTGAACGCTGCTGACGACACGGTGACGCTGCAGGTGCTGGATGCCGCGACGCTCGACGAGGCGCGGGCGTTTCAAGCCAGCTCAAGCACCGACAGCTACTTCCTGCAGGACCTCTTCAAGCGCGGCGTTTTCCCCGAGGCACACCTAGTTCGCCCGAACTTGCGTTGGGAGTTCCGCTTCCGATTGATGCGCCTGCTGGCCCATGCCATGGTGCTGGTGATCTTCCTGTGGCTGGTCGCCGGTTTTTATCTGAGCTTTGGGCACAACACGCACTATCTCGACGTGGTGCAGGAAAATGCCAAGGCACTGACTGCCAAGGTGGCAAGCTTCTACAAGAAGCCCGAGCCCGAGGGCACGCCGGCGTTGCTGGCCGAGGCGCACGATTTGCCAGCGTTTCCTGGCTTGGACCTGGCAGCTCCGCCGCTTCACTGGCGTTACGGCCTGTATGTTCCGCAACAGGTGCTGGCCGCCACCATGGGCACGCACGTCAAGCTGGAAGACAACCTGCTCGTACCGTACCTGGTGCGCCGAATGGAAACCGTGTTGTCTGCTGCCATCGCCGACAAGGACACCAAGCTCACCTACGACACACTGCGCGTCTACCTGATGCTCTACGACAAAGACATTTTCAATGCCTCCGACGTGCGCGGTTGGGTACAAAGCGACTGGGCGACCGGTGGCGGCGCGGACGCCTTTGGTGGCCGGATTGCCGTGGTCGAGCACCTCAACAGCTTGCTCGATGGCACGCGCCCGGTCCACTCGCCTTATGCCAAGAATGAGGACCTGATCCGTTCCGCGCGGGACTTCCTAGATGGTAATACCTCGACCGAACGTTTGTACGACCGAGCCAAGGCCGCCATGATGGAAGAGGCACCGGCGGATTTCACGCTGGTGCGTGCCATCGGTCCGCAAGCGGGTACGGTGTTCTCCCGTGCTAGCGGCGAGCCGCTGGAGCGAGGTATTCCGGGACTGTTCACCTATGCGGGGTACCACAATCTGTTCAACGCCCGTTTGCCCGAGTTCGTCAACAAGGCGCAGGCAATCGATGCGTGGGTGATGGGCCGCGCGGGAGCCAGCGCTCAAAAAAAAACGCTTGAGAGCGCAGCAGGCAAGCTGGCTGGCGATGACCCGGTGACTCGGGAAATCCGCCGCTTGTATCTGACCGAATATGCGCAGCGCTGGACGGAATTTCTGTCTGACGTCCGGGCCTTGTCGGGCAACAACCTCGCCTTTGACCTGGAAGTGCTGCGCAACTTCGCTGCGCCCGATTCGCCATTGGCGCGTCTGGGGCGCGTGGTGGTGCGCGAGACGACACTGAGCCAGCCGACCGAACCAAAAGACAAATCGCTCGCCGACAAGGCACTGGCTGCCTTGGACGGAAAGTCCGACAAGATCAGCGGCTTCGCAGCTCGCGCCGAAGCGCGACAGGAGCGCGAGCTGGTTGACAACAGCTTCGCAGCCCTGCGCGAAGTCGTGACCGGCCAAGCCGACGTTGCGGTCCCCAACGCGCAAGTCGCGAACGGCAAACCGCGACTGGACGCGATTGCGGGCATGGTCAACGCCTACTACACATCGTTGATGGTTGCCAGCAATGCGCTGGAGACCCGCAATCTGCCGCCACCCGCCGAGGCGGGCGCTCAGTTGAAGATGGAAGCTGCCAAACTGCCCGCCCCGCTCAAGGAGGTGTTGGCAGACTTGGTGGTGCAGGGCACGCGCGACGTCAATAAGGGGATTGGCGACATCCTTGTCGCCCAGATGAATGCCGTGATTGGCGAGAGCTGCCGTAGCGCTATCGACGGCAAGTACCCCTTCACGCCGAATGCTACACAGGACGTGGATACGGAGGACTTTGCGCGCGTGTTTGCGACCGGCGGTGTACTGGACGATTTCTTCCAGAAGGTACTGGCACCCTACGTCGATACAACCGTCTCCCCGTGGCGCTACAAGCTGAGTGCCCCCGATGTGCCGCCGGTGGCAGGGCCAAGCCTTAGTCCATTCCAGCGCGCCAAGGAAATTCGTGAGGTGTTCCTCCGCGACCCAGGTGCAAAGAAGATGGCGTGGAGGGTAGACCTGAAGGTGGTCGAGCTTGACCCGGAAATCGTTGAATTGAACATGGATTTCGACGGCCAGAGCCAGCGCTACGTTCACGGGCCGGTGAGTCCGCTCAAAGTGACATGGCCGGGGCCGCGAGGCGGGCAGGGTGCGGAGATCACGGCCAATCCGCGCGTGCGCCCAGAGACTTCCACGCTTACCGCGAATGGCCCGTGGGCCATGATGCGCGTGATTGCCAAGGGCAAACTCGCCAGCTCCGTGTCGAATAGCCATTTCCTCGCCGAGTATGACTTTGATGGGCGCAAGGCCAAGCTCGACATCAATACAGGCAGCTTGGCAAACCCGTGGACGACCGGGCTGCTGCAAGGGTTTCAGTGCCCGGGGAGGTCGGGTTGATGGCGAGTCAAACACAACCCAAGAATCATTTCCTTAGACTGGCGCAGCCGCTTTTCTGGCTCCTGGACGAACTGTCGCCCGAGTTGGAATCCGCAGCTCGCTTGGACACGCTCAAGTCTGAAGTCCGCACCAGGCTCAACGCCTTCAAGCAGGCTACCCAAGCTGCAGCGTTCAAGGCCGATGTCATTGAGGCGGTGCAGTACTGCTTCTGTGCCGCATTAGACCAAGCCGGAAGCCGTGTGCGAGGGCGTGCCGATAGTTTGCGGGGCGTCTGGGTGCAACACAGCTTGCTCGCCGAGTTCTACAAAGAGAACAGCCGCGGACAGCATTGCCGCGCGTGGATTCAGAAGCTGCAGGAAACGCCGAACGCCAGCAGCAATGCGCTGGAGGTGATTGCCCTCCTGATCAAACGCGGTCTGAGCGACGAGCGAGGCATGCGGTTGCCTGAAATCCAGATGCAGCATCGCGCAGTCGTCGAGCACGCGCCTATGGCTGCGTCAACATCAACCCGCAGTTGGACCCACGAGCGAGCCATGGCCTTAAGCGCGGAGGTCCATGAGATTGTGCTCCTTCGTCAAGAGGCACTGCCACACCGTTCTTGGCTTCCTGTTATCGCGGCGTTGGTTGTCATTGCACTGGTACTCGGGTTCGGAGCGGTGACTTACCTTCAGCATCTCGAAAAGCAGATGCTTGCCAGCCGGGTAAAGGCCCTGTCTGCCCAGCTACTAAAGCAACAAGAGACACTGGAGGAGCGCGTCTCACGCGCGCTGTCTTCCGAAGCCGGAGCGGCTCCCGTTGGTATTAGTGCCAAAGACGGTCGGATCTATCTGGCTTTCAGCAGTGACGAAGGATTCGCCTCCGGCAGAGCAGACCTCACTCCCGTGCTTGCGCGCCAGCTTGATCGGCTGGCCACGGTGCTTGCGGAGACGCGCGGCAAGGTCACCATCCTCGGGCATACCGACGATGCACCTGGCCCGCGAGATCGTATTGAGTCGAACTCCGCGCTGTCGACGGCACGCGCCATGGCTGTGGGTCGGCGTTTGCATGGGCATGGCGTTGCCCAGAACCGGTTGTTGATCATTGGCCGAGGCGCTAAGGATTCCGTTGGTGACAACCGTACCTCGGCCGGCAGAGCATTGAATCGGCGTGTGGAAATTGTTCTCGAAAATTTGCCGCATTGACATTAGACGATCAGCTTCGGTATCAGCGGCCTAGCACGCTGAGATAGCGGCGTATGGGCGCTTGGCGAGACCAGACACTGCGGTCGGTAGCCGCTTGCGCCGGCAGTTTTGCGGATGAGGGGAAAGCGATACTTGGTAGCAAATCCGTTGCCCGGCGGAGGTCCAGAGCGCTGGGACCGTCTGCGGTGGTGGCACCCAGCAATTAACCAGAAAGAATAAGCCAAACATGTATCTGCTCGGACGAACTAAGCATTTCGTATTCGGATCATTGACCCTATTCATGACGATTTCGTCCGCCCATGCCGGTCAGCCGTTGGTGCCTTGGCTTAGTGCAAACGGGCAATACGGTTTTGCCGATGAACACGGCGAGGTGGTGATTCCACCGCGATTCGAGCGAGCAGGCATGTTCAGCGAGGGAAGGGCGGCTGCCGCCGTTGGGGGCGCTGGGGCTATATAGATGAGGCCGGTCGCTTGGTCGTAAGCCCGCGATTCGATAGGGCTTATCGCTATCGTGATGGTGTTGCCACGGCGCTAAAGATCAAGAAGGGCATTGCGCATAACGCCACGGTCGAAGGGTCGCAAGGCGGCTGTGGGTTTGCACCGGTGCCGGCATTCTTATGCGGTCTTGGATCATCGAAGAAGAAAATGAGCCACTATGCATATCAGCAGTACGACCGTGAGGGCAAGACGCTGCGGGCTTGGACCAATATGCGAGGAAATCTGCCCATTGACGCTGCGGAGATTGCCGACGACCGGCTCCGCTATGACCGCGATCCCAGTGTCTATCCGGAGCCGCTGCGTCAATGGATGAACGGTGATGTCTTTGACGTCGCGCGCAGTGTCCCACCCCTTTTTGTGTTGCCGAAGGATGGTGGCATCGCCTTTTTTGATGCCAGCGGGAAACAGGTCAATTCCATGATTTATCAAGCGCCTTATTTCGACGATGTGATCGAGCCCTACATGGCTATTGAGCGTTCCAACGCTTGGCGGTTCCAGATTGGGCGCTTTCTCGTAAAGCGCGATGGCAAATACGGCTACCTAGATGAAAGCGGTGCGGAAGTCATTTCGGCTCAATTCTACGAGGCGTCGGATTTTGTGGGCGACTTCGCGGAAGTGCGCCAGCAGGCGGGCAAGACTGGCGGCATCATCGACCTCAACGGTGCGTGGGTGCTCCCCCCAATGGACCGATGGGATACCCACGCCTTAAGGGCGGTTACGCGATAACGAGCACGTACCCTAAGGGTTACCTTGATAAGCAACACATTATCGATCTGCGCACCATGCAGGTGTTACACACCTTTGGCAGAGACTCCGGCTACCAGGATTTGGAAATCATTGGCTACTGGGCAAACGCCGTCCTTCGTGTGCTTCGAAGCGGTACCGAATGGGTTGAAGATTTGGGTGTATGCGTACTCGGCTTGGATGGTCATGTCATTGGTTGCGGTTACGCCGACGCATCGGATGCAGGCGAGGGAGTGATTGCCGTCGCCGACGCCGAAAGACGATGGGGCGCTATCGATCATGCTGGTCATGTCTTATTTGCGCCACGCTATAAGACTGGTGAATCGCTCATATACAGGGATGCGCGAATGAACATCGGGCGCTCCAGTCCTTTCCGCTTTAAGGGCAACTACGCCGAGCTGCGCACCGTGTATAGTGACCGGCTGCCTTTTTATATTGATAAAGCGGGGCGCGAGTTCCGTGATGTCGCCGCGCCGCACCCATTGCGGACCTCAAGGTGGAACAACGATCAGGCGCATATCGCAAGGGCGATCTCGCTGATCGCTTACAAAGAGGGGCATGTTGGTCACGCCTTCCGAGCCGGGCTACGCTGCTCCAGCAAGTCGGTTCGGTGGTGATCCTCGTTTGTAACGGAGTGGACAGGTGCACGTCCAGTAGATTGCGTGCATCGCCGTCTTTGCGCACCTAGTCGAGGAGGTCACGCCGCACTCGGCCTGACGGGGTCACCTTTGGTTTTGGCGCGTCACGGCAATTCGATGTCCCGCGCATGCATTGGGGGCGGGGCATTCGCCGGGTGCGTGGATCGACATGGAATCATGCTGACTCAAAATCTCTGCATGGCGCCTACGCCACCGGTGAAAATGAAAAAGGGTTGCAGCTGAAATTCGCGGTAACCCTTCATTGGCCTGCCCAGAGGGATTCGAACCCCCGACCGTCGGCTTAGAAGGCCGATGCTCTATCCAACTGAGCTATGGGCAGATATGCAGATATGCAGGCTGCCCAGGCATACCAAAAACGCGCGGCCTCCGGGTGCCTGGGAGGCCGCGATTCTAACAGATGGGATGTTGCGCCGCGCTAATGCTGGGGCGGGATTTCCGGCGGTAGCTCCCCGGGCGGCAGTTCGATTGGGGGCGTTTGGGGTTCAGGGTCGTGCACCGGGTCGTGGGCCGGTTCGTCGGGCGGCGGCATTTCCGGCGGCGGGTGCGGGGGCTGTTCGGGCGGCTGCGGCGGCGTGATGTGGGCGCGCTTGGTCAGGTCGGGCAAAGCGGGCATGGGCTGCCTCCATACATGGGTCGAGTTCGGGTTTGCCCTGATCAAGCCCGCAAGCGTCGTTCCTGCGCATCATCCAAAAGGTGATACCTAAAATACGTACCCCCCAATTGGGGGGATTTTTGATACATTTCGTGGCGTCGGGTAGTGCCATACAACAATAACGTTTCATTCGAAATTCCGCGCAATGACGCGGAACACCGTGCCTATGCACGCCAAACGGGCGTGACGAAGCCTTTTGGGTTCGGCCAGACGGGAAATCAGGGAGTCTTGTTTGAGCAGCCATGGAGCGATCCATGGGGCTGCTGTGTTTCGCCATGGCTGCAGGGAGCCGGGGCGAGGCGCTAGCCATGGGGCAGGGAGGAAACAACAATGAGCACGCGTCATGCACGACGCCCGGCAGGGGCGTCCCGCAGTACCTACATCCGTAGCGCCCAGAGCGGGCGCATTGGCGACCGTTCCAACGCCAGCGATCATCGTCTGCCGCCCAGCGGCGTACCACGCATGCTGTTGTGGCTGCTGGGGGCAACGGTCCTCTTGGCGGTGGCGAACTACACGCTGAAGCTGTTCGGCTGAAGCAAGGCCGGATCGCCTTACAACACTTTCCCCGGATTCATCAGGCCGCGCGGGTCCAGCGCCTGCTTGATCGCGCGCATGGCCGCCAGTTCAACGGGGCTTTTGTAGCGCGCGTTGTCTTCGCGCTTGAGCTGGCCGATGCCGTGTTCAGCCGAGATGGAGCCGCTGTGCGCATGCACGCTGTCGTGCACGATGCGGTTGATGCCGTCCTGGTTGGCCAGGAACGCTTCGTGCGCATGGCCTTCCGGCGGCGACACGTTGTAGTGCAGGTTGCCGTCGCCAAGGTGGCCGAACGTCACCATGCGGATGCTGGGATAGGCTGCGGCCAGCGCGCGGTCGGTCACGTCAATGAAGTCTGCAATGCGCGAGATGGGCACGCCAATATCGTGCTTGATGTTCTTGCCTTCATCGGCCTGCGCCAGCGGAATATGTTCGCGCAGGCTCCAGAAGTCGCGCGACTGCGCCACTGATTCCGCCACCGCCGCATCGTCGATCACGCCGCGCGCGAGCGCGTCTTCCATGAGCGATTCGAACAGCGTGCGCGCGTGCGCTTCGCTTTCCAGATCGGACAATTCCAGCAGCACATATTGCGGATATGCCTTCGTAAACGGCACGCGCAGCTGCGGGTAATGCTTGTGCACCAGCTCCAGGCAAAACGCCGACATCAGCTCGAAGCCCGTCAGCAGCGTCCCTGCATGGCCTTGCGCCAGCGATAGAAACTCCAGCGCTTGCCGCGGCGATTGCAGCGCCGCCAGCGCCGTCACCTTGGCGCGCGGTTGCGGAAACAGCTTCAGCATCGCCCCGGTGATGATGCCGAGCGTGCCTTCCGCGCCGATCAGCAAGTCCCGCAGGTCATAGCCTGTGTTGTCCTTGCGCAGGCCACGCAAGCCATTCCACAGTTCGCCGTTGGGCAGGACCGCTTCGATGCCCAGGCAGAGCTCGCGCGCGTTGCCGTAGCGCAGGACGGCGGTGCCGCCCGCATTGGTCGCAAGATTGCCACCGATCGTGCAACTGCCTTCGGCCGCCAAGCTGAGTGGGAAGAGGCGGTCAGCATCTGCGGCGGCTTGTTGCACGTTGGCCAGGATGCAGCCGGCATCCGCGGTGATGGTGTTGTTGATGGGGTCGACGGCGCGCACGCGCTGCATGCGCTGCAACGAAATCACGACTGCGCTGCCTTCCATGTCGGGCGTGGCGCCGCCGCACAGGCCGGTGTTGCCGCCTTGCGGAACGATGGGCACGCCGTATTCGCCGCACAGGCGTACGAGTGTTGCCACCTCGTCGGGGCTGGCCGGGCGCAACACTGCGCGTGCGCGCCCCGTGAAACGCTTGCGCCAATCGGTAAGGTAGGGCGCCAGGTCTTCCGGCGCGGTCAGGACGTGTGTTGCGCCGATGGCATCAACGCAGGCTTGCAGGAAGGCATCGTGAGTCATGACGGGTCAGGTGCTGTGGCCGGCGCGGGCTTTTGCAGCGCGCTTGAACGGGCGCAGGTAGAAGATGGTTGCGGTAAAGAACACCACGCTGAGCGCCACCTCGCCCCATGCCAGAGAGCGCGAAAGCCCAACGTCCGATGTCGCCCGCACGATGCCTTCGGTAAAGAACAGCAGGATGAACATCGACGCCCATTGCATCGTGTAGCGGTTCTTGCGCAGCACGCCGGGCAGTGGCCACGCCAGCAGCAGCGCCTTCAGCGCCAGCCACGAGCCGCCCGGGCGCACGGGCGCGAGCCACAACTCCCACGCGGCGCACAGCACGATCAGTGCGATGAGGCTGCCTGCACTCAGCAGAGCCAGTGCGCGGGATTCGGTGACGGCGTTGTCGGCGGGAGTCATGCGGCGAGCTTCAGAGCAGTCTGCGCCAGCCTCCGGCCCATGGCCGTGGCGAGCGTGCGTTCGTGGGCGGTAAGCGGTGCGGTATCGCCGCGATGCGCGACGTGTGACGGTCCGTACGGTGTGCCGCCGGCATCGGTGGAAAGCAGTTCGCTGTGCTGATACGGCAGACCGAGCACGACCATGCCATGGTGCAGCAGCGGCAGCATCATCGAGAGCAGGGTGGTTTCCTGCCCGCCATGCATGCTGCCCGTGGAGGTGAACACGCATGCCGGTTTGCCCGCCAGCGCGCCCGCCAGCCATTGCGGTGTGGTGCCATCCAGGAAGTACTTGAGCGGCGCGGCCATGTTGCCAAAGCGCGTGGGCGAACCCAGCGCCAGGCCCACGCATTCCTCCAGGTCGCGTACTTCCACGTAGGGCGGGCCGCTGTCGGGCACGTCGGGCTGCGTGGCTTCGCAGACGGTGGAGACGGCGGGCACTGTGCGCACACGCGCCTGAGCGCCGTCGACGCTTTCAATGCCTTGCGCAATGGCTTCGGCCAATGCGCGCGTGCTGCCGTGACGGCTGTAGTACAAGACCAGGATATCTTTCATAACAAAGCGTTGAGAGCGTCGCGGTATTATAGTTGCGCCCCCCAACCCCGCCTCCAGCCTCATTTTTCATGCTTTTTGACACCCGTGCGCTTCGTCAATGGAATGCCGCCAAGCTGCGTGCGCTGGCGCGTTACGCCTTGCGCCGCGCCGGTGAAGATCGCCTTCCGCAAGTGGCCAGCAGCCTGACGTTCACGACGGTGCTGTCGCTCGTTCCCATTCTGACGGTGGCGTTTGCGCTGTTCACGGCATTCCCGATGTTCAAGAGCTTCCGGGCGGACATCGAGGGCTACATGTTCAGCAATCTCGTGCCGGGCAACATCAGCCGGCCGATCCTGACGTATCTCAACCAGTTTTCAAGCAACGCCAAGGGGCTGACGGCAGCAGGCCTGATCGGCCTGGTCGTGACCTCGGTGATGACCATGCTCACCATCGAGAACGCGTTGAACGCCATCTGGCGCGTGCGCCATCGACGGCCGCTCGCGCAGCGCGTTCTGGTGTTCTGGGCTCTGATGACATTCGCGCCGGTGCTGATTGGCGCAAGCCTGTCGGTTAGTTCGTACCTCGTGTCGATCTCGGCGGGTTATGTGCACAAGCTGCCGTTCGGCCTGGGTGTGATTGTGGGCTTGGTCCCGATCCTGCTTTCGGCGATTGCGTTTGCGATGCTCTACGTGTTCGTGCCGAACACCAATGTGGAGCGGCGCGATGCCTTCATTGCCGGCCTGATTGCCGCGGCGGCGTTTGAAATTGCCAAGCGCGTTTTTGGCGCTTACGTTGCGCATATCCCGACGTACACGGCCGTCTACGGCGCATTTGCCACGCTACCGATCTTCCTGACGTGGATCTACGTGAGCTGGCTGGTGACGTTGCTAGGCGCGACCATCGCGTCGACACTGCCGATCATCCGCCAGGGCTACTGGCAACGGCGCACGTTTCCGGGCAGCGAGTTCTTCGATGCGCTGGGTGTTCTGCTGCTGCTGTATCGCGCCCGCGAACAGGCACCACGTACGGTGGCCGAGCGTGATATCGGCCGGCGCCTGCAATTGGAAGCCGATTACCTGGCTGACCTGCTGACCAAGCTGAAGGCACTGCATTTGATCGGCAAGCTGCAGCAGGATCGCGGTGAGACCCATTGGGCGCTGCTTTGCGATGCGCACACGACCACGCTGCGACCGCTCTATGAAAGGCTGGTGCTGAGTCTGCCGCGCTTGCCGCGCACCTCGCTGGCACGCCATCTGGGGGACACGCACACGCTGGTCAGCCAACTGCAGAATCCTGCGCTCGATGCCACGTTGGAGAGCATTTTCACGACTGGCGAACGCGGCGTGGCGGCGGCAGCGCAGGCGGTTACGGCACCCGCGGCGTCCGCAATGGCCGCCGCCAGCGCCGGCGCCTGACGCTTCAGAAAGGGATCTTGCCGGTCCAGATGTCGCGATACATCACCCAGTCGCCCATCAGGCTGTAAAACGGATGGCGAAACGTGGCGGGCCGGTTCTTCTCGAATCCGAAGTGCCCGACCCACGCGAACGCGTAACCGCTCACCGCCGCTCCGAGCAGCCACCACAGGTTGCCCGTAAGGACAAGCAGGATCAGGCATACCAGCGCCACCGTCGAGCCGGCAAAGTGCAAACGCCGGCAGGTGCGGTCCTGGTGCTCGCTCAGGTAGTACGGATAGAACTCGGCAAAGCTGCCGAAGCTCCGGGTGTCAGTGGTGGCCATGATGCGTCTCCAGGAGGCGACTTATGCGGCGACCGGGTCTCGTTCTCGCGCAAAGGCGATCAGCGCGTCGAGTGTGCCGTCGGGGCATTCTCCCATGATCGCGTGCCCGCCTGGGAGCCCGACAACGCGGCTGCCGGTCAATCCTGCCGCAACCTGACGTCCAGCTTTCGCTGGGGTCATCTGGTCTTTCTCTCCCACGATGACGAGTGACGGACACTGCACGGCCGCCATGGCTTTGGCGCCGCGTGCGTAGGCGTTGCAGGCGGCAAAGTCTATGTGGAAGACGGGCGCCTCGGTACCGTGCGCAATCCGCTCCATCAGCCGCTGACTGCCGCCATGCATCCAGAACCCCGGCCCAGGGGACGATGGCTTGTTCGCGAGGCTGGAATGCGACCACGTATTCACCATGTCAATGGCGCTGGCCGTGTTGTTGAGCGCCGCATCAAGCAGCGCATCCGACACCTTCATCGGCCAAGCCGTCGCCACCAGGGCGATGCGGCGCACGCGACTTGCGTACCGTGACGCGCACTCCAGTGCAATCAACGAGCCCATGCTGTGGCCGACGACGATGACTGGCTGTACGACGCCGGCCGCGTGCACCAGCGCCATCACCCAGTCAGCCATGGCTTCCACCGTCTGCAGCGGGGCGCCGGCGCTGCGGCCGTGTCCGGGCAGATCCACCGCCAGTACGCTGAAGCCGTGGTGCGCAAACCAGCGCGTCTGCAGCCCCCAGACCGAATGATCGTTCTGCGCGCCATGCACGAACACGACGCACGGCAATTCGGCGTTGAACGGCTTGCCGCCGGTGTAGGCATAGGCGCGCTCGCCTTGTACGGTCCATTCCATCAGCGGGCTCCCGTTGCGTTGGCGGCGGCTTTGCCCGGCGCGGCGGACATCGCGCGCTCGGCGGATTTCAGGCCGCGCTTGAGATCGTCGATCAGGTCGTCGGCGTCTTCCAGGCCGATGGAAAGGCGGATCGTGCCTTCGCTGATACCGGCTGCGGCCAGCGCGTCGGCGTCCATGCGGAAGTGCGTTGTCGATGCGGGGTGGATGACCAGCGAGCGTGCATCGCCCACGTTGGCGAGGTGCGAGAACAGGCCGAGCGACTCGATGAATTGCTGGCCGGCACGCCGGTCGCCGCGCAGGTCGAAGCTGAACACCGCACCGCTGCCGCGCGGCAGCAGGCGCTTGGCCAGCGCGTGATCGGGGTGCGATTCCAGCTCAGGGTAGGCGACCGACGCCACCATCGGGTGGCTGGCCAGGAAGGCGACGACCCGGCGGGCATTGTCAACATGCCGCGCCATGCGTAGCGGCAGTGTCTCGATGCCTTGCAGGAGTTGCCACGCGGCCATCGGGTTCATGCAGGCACCGAAGTCGCGCAGGCCTTCGCGTCGCGCGCGCAGCAGGAAGGGCGCGACGGTGCTTTCCTCGGCAAACACCATGTCGTGGAACCCCGCGTACGGCTCGGTCAGCTCGGGGTGCTTGCCGGCGGCCACATAGTCGAATGTGCCCCCGTCCACCAGCACGCCGCCGATGGTCGTGCCGTGCCCACCCAGGAACTTGGTGGCCGAGTGATAGACGAGGTCTGCGCCATGCGCGAACGGCTGCAGCAGCCACGGCGTGGTGAAGGTCGAATCGACCAGCAGCGGAACGCCCGCGTCATGGGCAATCGATGCAATGGTCGGGATGTCCAGCACATCCAGCCCTGGGTTGCCGAGCGTCTCGCCAAACAGCAGCCGGGTGTCCGGGCGAATGGCAGCGCGCCAGCCATCGATGTCGCCCGGCTTGACGAAGGTCGTCTCAATGCCAAAGCGGCGCAGCGTGTAATGCAGCAGATTGTGCGAGCCGCCATACAGCGCCGAAGACGCGACGATATGCGAGCCGGCACCCATCAGCGTGACGATGGCCAGATGCAGTGCCGCCTGGCCCGAAGCCGTGGCGATGGCGCCTACGCCGTTTTCCAGCGCTGCCATGCGCTCCTCGAACACGGCAACGGTCGGGTTGGAGATGCGCGAGTAGACGTGGCCCGCGCGTTCCATATTGAACAATGACGCCGCATGTTCGCTGTCGCGGAACACAAACGACGTGCTCAGGTGAATGGGCGTGGCGCGCGCGCCGGTGGCCGGGTCGGGCGCGGCACCGGCATGCAGGGCCAGCGTGTCGAAGCGGGCTTTGGACATGGATTCAAGCACCCCGAAAGGGAGCGGGAGCGGGTTTGGACGGGCCATGCTAGCACTGCTGCCTGTTGCAGCGCATTCCGGGCAAACGCCGAGCGGGCGCGGTTTTTGACAGGTTTTTTCTGCGCTGCATGCTTGTCGAAGCGATCCGGTTTGGGCTAGGATCAGAGCACAACCATAACCACAACCCGCGCGCGGTCGCCCCCCGGCAGACCGGCACCCCGAACTCTGGGAGACGCAATATGAAAGTCAGCGACATCCTCCACGTGAAGGGCAACACGCTCTACACCGTGGCACCTGAAACCAAGCTCCAGGTGGCCGTGCAGACGATGGCGGAAAAAGACATCGGCTCGCTCGTGGTCATGGAGTACGGTGAACTGGTCGGCATGCTGACCTTCCGGGAAATCATCAAGGTTGTCGCCAAGAACCACGGTTCCGTGGGCGACGGCACCACCATCCGCAAGGTGATGGACGATCATCCCGTCACCTGCACGCCCGAAACCGAGGTCAACGAAGTGCGTCGCATCATGCTGGAGCACCATGTGCGCTACCTGCCTGTGCTCGACAGCCGCACGTTGATGGGCGTGATTTCCTTCTACGACGTGGCCAAAGCCGTGTTGGAAGATCAAAGTTTCGAAAACAAGATGCTCAAGGCGTACATTCGCGACTGGCCGGAAGAAAAGGCCAACGAAGACTGATCTGCGCGATCTCTTTACCGCATTCATGAAACCCGCCCGCCATTGCGAGCGGGTTTTTTTGTTGAACCAACAGCCTCCTGCCGATGAGCCAATCGAGCCAGTTTTCCCTGCTGAAGCAGCGTCGTTTTGCACCGTTTTTCTGGACCCAGTTCCTGGGCGCGATGAACGACAACGTTTTCAAGGTGGCGTTTTCCTCGCTGGTCACGTACCACGCCGCGCTGTTCGGCAATGCTGACCCGGCTTCGGCAGCGTTTCTGATCTCTGCGATCTTCATTGCGCCTTTTGTGCTGCTATCGGCCACCAGCGGACAGATCGCCGATCGCATGGACAAGGCGCGGCTGATCCGATTGGTGAAGACGTTGGAAATCGCCATCATGGCGATCGGCTGCGCGGGTTTCGCGCTGCGTCACGTTGAACTGCTCTACCTGTGCACGTTCCTGATGGGCGTGCATTCGACGCTGTTCGGGCCGGTGAAGTACGCGTATCTGCCGCAGCATCTGCAATCGACAGAACTGGTGGGCGGCAACGGGCTGGTGGAAATGGGCACCTTCGTTGCCATCCTGATCGGCACCATCGGCGGTGGCGAGCTGGCCAATTACACGCGCAACGGCGAGCTGATCGGCCCGATGTTCACGGGCATCGCATGCATTGTCATTGCCGTGGCCGGCTGGTTGACGGCGCGTGGTGTGCCGGTGTCGCCGGCGTCGCAGCCGGACTTGCGCATCAACTGGAACCCCATCTCCGAGACTTGGCGCAACCTGAAGCTGGCAAGCAACCAGCGCGCGGTGTTCCTGAGCCTGATGGGCATTTCGTGGCTGTGGTTCGTGGGCGCGACGTTCCTGACGTCGTTCTTTGCCTTTGCGCGTAACGTGCTTGGCGGCGATCAGAACGTTGTGACGCTGCTGCTGGCCGTGTTTTCGGTCGGCATCGGGTTGGGGTCGGTGCTGTGCGAAAAGCTCTCGGGGCGCAGGGTGGAAATCGGCTTGGTGCCGTTTGGCTCGATCGGCATGACGGTGTTTGCAGTGGATCTGTACTTTGCGTCGCACGCCGAGGCATTGGTTGCTCACGACGTGCTGACGGGCATTTCCGGCTTCCTGCAGAACCACCGTCATTGGCGTGTGCTGGCTGACCTGTTCCTGCTGGCAATGTTTGGCGGCTTCTACAGCGTGCCGTTGTACGCGTTGATCCAGAGCCGCTGTGAACCGACGCACCGCGCGCGCATCATTGCCGCCAACAACATCCTCAACGCGCTGTTCATGATCGCCTCAGCAGTGCTGGCGATGGTGCTCACGCGTGCCGGGTTCACGATCCCGCAGTTGTTCCTCGTTACCGGCATCCTCAACGCCGTGGTGGCGATCTACATCTACACGCTGGTGCCGGAATTCCTGATCCGCTTTGTGATGTGGCTGCTGATCCATACCGTTTACCGCGTGAAGGTGGAGGGCTCGGAGCAGATTCCCGATGAAGGCCCATGCCTGCTGGTCTGCAACCACGTGAGCTTCGTCGATGCCGTGGTGGTGGGCGCGTTCGTGCGCCGCCCCGTGCGTTTCGTGATGGACCACCGCATCTTCAAGGTGCCGGTGCTGTCGTGGTTCTTCCGCACGGTCAAGGCGATTCCGATTGCGCCGATGCATGAAGACCCGGAGATGCTCAAGCGCGCCTACGACACGATTGCCGCGGCGCTGGCGGAAGGCGAGGTCGTCTGCATCTTCCCCGAAGGCAAGATCACTGCCACGGGCGAGATGAACCCGTTCAAGGACGGCATGCGCCGCATCATCGAACGCACGCCCGTACCGGTGGTGCCGATGGCGCTACGTGGCCTCTGGGGCAGCTTTTTCTCCCGTAAGGGCGGGGCGGCGATGTCGCGCCCGTTCCGTCGCGGTTTCCTCAACAGGCTGGAGCTGTGCATCGGCACGCCGGTGCCGGCGCATGCCGTATCGCCGGAAGCGATGCAGGCCGCCGTGCTGGCGCTGCGCGGCGAGCGGCTCTAGCGCGTGGCGGGCCTCCGGACTTCGATACACTGCCGGTCGGCCTGCAATCGGCCTTCATGCGTTTTTTCTGACCTCCAACTCTCCCGTTACCTGCCATGAAACACGTTTCCCCGCTGCTGTGCGCTTCGTTGCTTGCCCTGGCTGCCGCTACCGCGCAAGCCGCATCGCCGGCATCTGAGACGCTGCCCTCCGGTGTGATCGTCCAGACGCTGACCAAGGGCACTGGCCCGTCGCCCAAGGCCAGCGACACGGTCAATGTGCACTACCGTGGCACGCTCACCAACGGTACCGAGTTCGACAGCTCCTACAAGCGCGGTCAGCCGATCTCGTTCCCGCTGAATCGCGTGATTCCGTGCTGGACCGAAGGCGTGCAGAAGATCCAGGTAGGCGGTAAGGCTAAGCTGACGTGCCCGGCAGCCACCGCTTACGGCGAACGCGGCGTGCCCGGCACGATTCCGCCCAATTCCACGCTGAACTTTGAGGTCGAACTGCTCGGTATCGGCGGCTGACCAAAGGGCCGATAGATCGGCCTTACAATAGCGTTTTCCTGATGTTTTGCGCCGCGGCAGTCGCGGCGCCTTCCTGAGCACGATCATGTCTGGCAATACCCTGGGCCTGCTGTTTTCCGTCACCACCTTCGGCGAGTCGCATGGCCCGGCCATCGGCGCTGTCATCGACGGCTGCCCGCCCGGCATGACGCTGTCGGCAGAAGACATCCAGCCCGATCTGGACCGTCGCAAACCCGGCACATCGCGCCACGTCACGCAGCGCAAGGAAGAGGACCTCGTCGAGATCCTGTCCGGCGTGTACGAAGGCAAGACCACGGGCACCCCGATTTGCCTGCTGATCCGCAATACCGATCAGCGCAGCAAGGATTACAGCAACATCGCCGAGACCTTCCGTCCCGGTCACGCCGATTACACGTACTGGCACAAATACGGCGTCCGCGACCCGCGCGGCGGCGGCCGTTCTTCCGCACGTTTGACGGCGCCGACGGTGGCTGCGGGTGCCGTCGCCAAGAAGTGGCTGCGTGAAAAGTTCGGCATCGAAATCCACGGCTTCATGTCGCAGCTGGGCGATATTCACATCCCGTTCATGGACTGGAACGAGGTGCCGAACAACCCGTTCTTCGCGCCCAATGCCGAGATCGTTCCCGAGCTGGAAACCTATATGGATGCACTGCGCAAGGACGGCGATTCCGTCGGCGCGCGCATTGAGGTGGTGGCCACGGGCGTGCCCGTCGGTTGGGGTGAACCGCTGTTCGATCGTCTGGATGCCGATATTGCACACGCGATGATGGGCCTGAACGCGGTGAAGGGCGTTGAGATTGGCGCCGGTTTCCACGCAGTCAGCCAGCGCGGCTCCGAGCATGGCGATGAGCTGACGCCGGAAGGCTTCGTCGGCAACAACGCCGGGGGCATCCTGGGTGGGATTTCGACAGGGCAGGACATCTCCGTGTCGCTGGCGATCAAGCCGACCTCGAGCATTCGCACGCCGCGTCGTTCGATCGACAAGGCGGGTGATCCGGCTGTGGTCGAGACGTTCGGCCGCCACGACCCGTGCGTCGGCATTCGTGCTACGCCAATCGCCGAGGCGCTGTTGGCACTCGTGCTGATCGACCACGCGCTGCGCCATCGCGCGCAATGCGGAGATGTGTCGGTGCAGACCCCAGCCATCGCGGCAAAAGCTTCCTGAATCGATTCGCTCAGGCAACAAAAAAGACGGCTTCAAGCCGTCTTTTTTGTTGGGTGCTCGCCCGGTACTTACATGCCGACGTAGTTCGGCCCGCCGCCGCCTTCCGGCGTGACCCACACGATGTTCTGTGTCGGGTCTTTGATATCGCAGGTCTTGCAGTGCACGCAGTTCTGCGCGTTGATCTGCAGGCGCTCGGTGCCCTCGTCGTTCTTGACGAACTCATACACGCCTGCCGGGCAATAGCGCTGCTCGGGGCCGGCAAACTGCGTCAGGTTGATGCGCGTCGGAACGGTCGGGTCTTTCAGCGTCAGGTGAGCCGGCTGGTTCTCTTCGTGGTTCGTGTTCGAGATGAACACCGACGACAGCCGGTCGAACGTGATCTTGCCGTCCGGCTTCGGATACTCAATCTTCGGGCACTCCGATGCCGGCTTGAGCGACTGATTGTCCGATTTCGTGCCGTGCAGCGTCCAAGGCGGGTTGCTGACGCCAATCTTTGGCAGCAGCCACTGTTCGATGCCGGTCATGATCTTCCCCAGCGTCGGGCTCTTCTTGAACCACAGCTTGAAGTTGCGCGACTGATCCAGTTCTTCCTTCAGCCAGCTCTGTTCGAAGGCTGCGGGGTAGGCAGACAGCTCGTCAGCGGAACGGCCGGCCGTCACGGCTTCGAACACGGCTTCACCGCACATCATGCCGCTCTTGATGGCCGCGTGGCTGCCCTTGATGCGTGCCGCGTTCAGGTAACCGGCGTCGCAACCGACCAGCGCGCCACCGGGGAACACGGTTTTCGGTAGTGCTTGCGGCGTGCCGTTGTTGATGGCGCGGGCTCCGTAGCCGATGCGCTTGCCGCCCTCGATGTGTGCGCGGATGGCCGGGTGGGCTTTCCAGCGCTGCATTTCTTCGAATGGGCTCATCCACGGGTTCTTGTAGTCCAGCCCGATCACGAAGCCGAGCGTGACCTTGTTGTCTTCCAGGTGATACAGGAAGCCGCCGCCGAAGGTGTCGTCTTCCATCGGCCAGCCGGCAGTGTGCACAACGAGGCCAGGTTTGGCCTTTGCCGGGTCGATTTCCCAGAGTTCCTTGATGCCGATGGCGAAGGTCTGCGGGTCCTTGCCGGCGTTGAGCTTGAATTTTTCCAGCAGCTGTCGGCCGAGATGGCCGCGCGCGCCTTCCGCGAAGATGGTGTATTTGCCGAGCAACTCCATGCCGAGCTGGAAGTTCTCTGTTGGCTCGCCGTCTTTGCCGATGCCCATGTTGCCCGTTGCGACACCGCGCACCGCACCCTTGTCGTCGTACAGGACTTCGGCAGCGGCAAAACCCGGGAAGATCTCCACGCCCATGGCTTCGGCCTGCGTGGCCATCCACTTGACCACGTTCGACAGTGAGACAACGTAGCAGCCGTCGTTGTGGAAGTTACGCGGCACGAGCCAGTCGGGCGTACGCTTGGCGTCGGTCTCGCTCAGGAAGAGCACGTCGTCGCCGGTGACTGCCTGGTTGAGCGGTGCGCCGTCGGCCTTCCAGTTCGGCAGGAGTTCGTTGATGGCGCGCGGGTCCATCACCGCGCCCGAAAGAATGTGTGCACCCGGCTCGGAACCCTTCTCCAGCACGACGACGGACACGTCCTTGCCCGTCTCGGCAGCCAGTTGCTTGATGCGAATCGCTGTCGCCAGGCCGGCGGGGCCGCCGCCGACGACAACGACGTCATACTCCATGGACTCTCGCGGGCCGTATTGTTCGAGGAGCTGTTGCTGGTTCATAAGTGTCTCTTCGCTTGTAGGGCGTTTGCTTATTGGTATGACGGATTGCTGCATTAGAATTTTCCGCATTGTCCGGGACACGCCTGAATGCGGCAAGGGAAATTTCTGAACGATCGTTCGATTTTTTGCTAAGCTGCGCCCAAATCACATGCCGGTGTTGCTTCGGCGCAGCCCGGCGCATGTCAAACCAACACACGGGGAACACGCATCATGGGTCTGTCGATCAATCTGGAAGGCAAGGTCGCGCTGATCACGGGCGCGTCGAGCGGCCTGGGCGCGCGTTTCGCGCACACGCTGGCGGCGGCCGGCGCAAAGGTCGTGCTGGCTTCGCGCCGCGTCGAGCGACTGAAAGAACTGCGCGCCGACATCGAATCGAAGGGCGGCAGCGCCCATGTCATCCGGCTGGACGTGACTGACCCGGACAGCATCCGATCGGCCATCGCCCACGCTGAAACCGAAGCCGGCACGATCGACATCCTGGTCAACAATTCGGGCGTTTCAACCACGCAGCGCATGGTGGACGTCACGCCGGACGACTTCGATTTCGTATTCGACACCAACACGCGCGGCGCCTTCTTTGTGGCGCAGGAAACGGCCAAGCGCATGATTGCGCGGGCCAAGGGCGCTGAGAAGAACGGCTCGCCGCTGCCGCAGTCGCGCATCGTCAACATTGCATCCGTGGCGGGTTTGAAGGTGCTGTCGCAGATCGGCGTGTATTGCATGAGCAAGGCGGCCGTGGTGCACATGACCAAGGCCATGGCGCTGGAGTGGGGCCGTTACGGCATCAACACGAACGCGATTTGCCCGGGGTATATCGATACCGAGATCAACCATCACCATTGGGAAACCGAGCCCGGCCAGAAGCTGGTGCAGATGCTGCCGCGCAAGCGCGTGGGCAAGCCGGAAGACCTGGATGGACTGATTCTGCTGCTGGCGTCGGATCAGTCGGACTTCATCAACGGTGCCGTTATCAACGCCGACGACGGCATGGTGTAAGGCGCTGGGGCTTAGTGCCCCATCAGCCGCTGCACAAGTTCGAGCGAGGTGTTGGCGGCGTACTTCTTCATCAACCGCGCGCGGTAGATTTCCACCGTGCGCGGGCTGATCTCCAACTGCTTGCCGATTTGCTTGCTGGTCTTACCCTCGACCAGTTGCGCAGCGATGTCGCGTTCGCGCGGCGTGAGCGCTGCGGTAACGGGGCGATGTGCTGACAGATCTTCAAACGTCCAGATGCCTTCGCCCAGCGGTTTGGCGCGGTCTAGCGCCCGGCCCGTGACGTGGCACCAGAACAGTTCGCCATTGGCGCGCTTCATGATGCGTTCGTCGGAATAGCTGCCGCGTGCGTTCATGACGGGGATGATGCGCGCGCCGGTGCGCTCGTATTCGTCGTGCGTCGGATAGAGCAGCTCGAACGACTGCCCGATCATCGTCGTGCGCGCGTGGCCGAAGATGCGGGCGGCTTCGTCGTTGACGTCGAGCATCACCCGCTCGCGGGACATCACCATGCCGACAGGGGCAAGCTGGAACGCAGTTTGGTAGTCGAGGGCGGGCATATGTATTCGTACGTATTGCTGCGTCGCGCGACGCTTGCGTATTCTCGCCAGATTGTATCGTTACTATTTTCCGGCGCTGCATCGCACAAACCCCAACTGTGTGATCGGTCAAAACCCTGCCGGATTTGTTGGACCACCAAGGAAGGAGCACGCATGAACAAAATCTTCGCCAACGCGAGCGAGGCGCTCGCGGGCGTCGTCAAGGACGGCCAGACCATTGCCGTGGGCGGCTTCGGCCTGTGCGGCATTCCGGAAGCGCTGATTGCCGCACTGCGCGACTCGGGCGTCAAGGGCCTGACATGCATCTCCAACAACGCGGGCGTTGACGGCTTTGGCCTGGGCCTGCTGCTGGAAACGCGCCAGATCAAGAAAATGATTTCGTCCTATGTGGGCGAGAACAAGGAGTTTGAGCGCCAGTACCTGGCTGGCGAACTCGAGCTGGAATTCACGCCGCAAGGCACGCTGGCCGAAAAGCTACGCGCCGGCGGAGCCGGCATCCCGGCATTCTTCACCAAGACCGGCGTCGGTACGCTGGTAGCCGAGGGCAAGGAGCTGCGCGAGTTTGACGGCGAGACGTACGTCATGGAGCGCTCGCTGGTGCCCGATGTGGCGCTGGTGAAGGCGCAGGTGGCCGACAAGTCCGGCAACCTGCGTTTCAACCTGACCGCACGCAACTTCAATCCGGCTGCGGCCACCGCCGGCAAGATCTGCATCGTTGAAGTCGAAGAGATTGTTGAAGTGGGCGATTTGGCACCGGACGACATTCATCTGCCTGGCATTTACGTGCACCGCATCGTGCTTAATGCCACGCCCGAGAAGCGCATCGAAAAGCGCACCATCCGAGCAGCCAACTAAGGAGACCGACATGGCCTGGACACAAGACCAAATGGCGGCGCGCGCTGCCCAGGAGTTGCAAGACGGTTTCTACGTCAACCTCGGCATCGGCATCCCGACGCTGGTAGCCAACCACACCGGCGACAAGGAAGTCTGGCTGCAAAGCGAAAATGGCATGCTCGGTATCGGCCCGTTCCCCACGGAAGACGAAGTTGACGCCGACCTGATCAACGCGGGCAAGCAGACCGTGACCACGCTGCCCGGCAGCGCCATCTTCGGCAGCGACCAGAGCTTTGCGATGATTCGCGGCGGCAAGATCAACCTGTCGATTCTCGGCGCGATGCAGGTGAGTGAGACGGGCGACCTCGCCAACTGGATGATCCCCGGCAAGATGGTCAAGGGTATGGGCGGTGCGATGGACCTCGTGGCCGGCGTCAAGCGCGTGATCGTGCTGATGGAGCACACCGCCAAGAAGAAGGACGGCACCGAAGACCTGAAGCTGCTGCCCAAGTGCACTCTGCCGCTGACGGGCGTGGGCGTGGTTGATCGCATCATTACGGACCTCGGCGTGATCGACGTGACCGAGCAGGGCCTGAAGTTGGTTGAAACCGCGCCGGGCGTTTCGCGTGAAGAGATCCAAGCCAAGACTGGCGTCAACCTGCTGTAATCGCTGACCTTCGGAGACACGCATGCTGCAAGGAAAAACTGCCCTCGTTACGGGCTCGACCAGCGGGATCGGTCTGGGTATCGCCTGTTCGCTGGCCGCGAAGGGCGCCAACATCATCATGAACGGCTTTGGCGATGTGGAAGCGCCCAAGGCGCAGATCGCGGCGGCAGGCAAGAACGCCATCCGTATCGGATACCACGGCGCCGACATGAGCAAGGCGGCCGAGATCGAAGCGATGTTCGCCTACGCCGATGCAGAATTCGGCGGCGTGGACATCCTCGTCAACAATGCCGGCATCCAGTACGTGGCCAACGTGGAGGATTTCCCGACCGAGCGCTGGGATGCCATCATCGCCATCAACCTCACCTCGGCTTTCCACACGACGCGGCTTGCCGTGCCGGGCATGAAGCGCAAGAACTGGGGCCGCATCATCAATATCGCTTCGGCGCATGGGTTGGTGGCATCGGCGCAGAAATCGGCGTATGTGGCGGCCAAGCACGGCATCGTCGGGTTCACCAAATCGGTGGCGCTGGAGACGGCACAGACGGGCATCACGTCCAACGCGATCTGTCCGGGCTGGGTGCTGACGCCGCTCGTGCAGAAGCAGATCGATGCGCGCGCCGAGAAGGACGGCCTGTCCGCGCTCGAGGCCAAGAAGGATCTGCTGATGGAAAAGCAGCCGTCGGGCGAGTTCGTTACGCCCGATCAGCTCGGCGCGCTGGCGGTCTTCCTGTGCAGCGATGCGGCCGAGCAGGTGCGCGGCGTGGCGTGGAACATGGATGGTGGCTGGGTCGCGCAGTAAGCCGATCTGTTTCAAAAAAAGCCTCGCTCCGGCGGGGCTTTTTTGTTTTTGATGGACAGCGCATGCCTGCTGCGCCGCCGCATGCTCGCGGGCCCGCGTACAATCAGGCTTCGCTGTCTCCGTCATTCACGTGTAGGAGTTGTTCATGCCAGTTTCGCCGCGCCTTGCCTTCGTGCAATGCCTGAGCCCGTCCGGCTTGCATCGGATGGCGTATCACGAGTGGGGCGACGCACAGAATCCGCGTGTGCTGGTTTGCGTGCATGGCCTCTCGCGCACGGGGCGCGATTTCGACGTACTGGCGCAGGCGCTGTGCAATGACTATCGCGTCATCTGTCCCGATGTGGTGGGCCGCGGGCGCTCCGATTGGCTGGCCGATCCGAAGGGCTATGTGCTACCGCAATACGCGTCCGACATGGTCACGCTGCTCGCGCGCGTAAATGCGGAATCCGTCGATTGGTTCGGGACCTCGATGGGCGGTCTGATCGGCATCGGTTTGGCAGGCTTGCCGAAATCGCCGATTCGCAAGCTGCTGCTCAACGATGTGGGCCCGCGTGTGACGGAATCGTCGTTGACGCGCATCGGTGCTTACCTCGGCCTGAACGTACGCTTCAAGACCTTCGATGAAGGGCTGGCGTACCTGAAGACGATCAGCGCTTCGTTCGGCCCCCACACGCCGGATCAATGGCGTGAACTGAATGCCGCGATTCTGAAACCGCAGGGCGGCGAGTGGATTCTGCATTACGATCCGCGCCTGGCCGAGCCATTCAAGAACACCACGCCGGAAATGATCGCCGCTGGCGAAGCCACGCTGTGGAAACTGTTCGAGGCGATTCCCGGCGAGGTGCTGGTGGTGCGCGGCGCGCATTCCGATTTGCTGACGCGCGAGACAGTCGAAGCCATGATGCAGCGCGGCCAGCATGTGAACACGGTGGAAATTCCCGATGTGGGCCATGCGCCGACCTTCATCCAGCCGGATCAGGTGGCGATCGCCCGCAAATTCTTTCTCGGTCAATGACCGGTTGCTTGACCTCATTCGATTTGCAGATGAGCACTGAACTGAAGCGTTACAACGTCGAACATCGCTATTCCGATGCAGCCGTCTACAACGGCGTCGTCTATGTGGCTGGCCAGGTGCCGGAGACCACGCTCGACGCCGGCATTGCCGAGCAGACCGCAGAAGTGCTCGCCATCATCGACCGCGTGCTCGCCGCCAACGCCAGCGACAAGACACGCATCCTGATGTGCCAGATCTTCCTGAAAGACATCGGCGAGATTGGCGAGATGAATAAGGTGTGGGACCAGTGGGTTGCCGCCGATTCCAAGAACTCGCCGCCGCGCGCCACCGTTGAGGCTGCGCTGGCCAATCCGAAGTACCGCATCGAAATCGTCGTGACGGCCGCACAGAAAAGCTGAGCCCGTCGCGCAACAGGCCAGACGCAAGCAGGACGCATCATGGAGAACAAGACCGAACGGCCGGCCGAGGGGCCCGGATCGGCGGCAGAGCAGGTCGCACGTGCGATCGAATATCTTGCGGCCAATGCCGCGGACAGCGCCACGCTGACCGGCGAGCCGCTGGAGTCGCACGCGCGCGGCACGATCGCCATCCTTGAAGGGCTGCGCGTCGATACGCCGTCGTTGCAGGCGGCCGCGCTGTTTCTGTTGCCCACGCTGGCAATGGACAACGAAAAGGCGCTCGAGCCCGCGTTCGGTGGCGAGGTTGTCAAGCTCGTACACGACGTGCGGCAACTGCTGCGCATTGGCGCGATTGCCGGTCTCGCCAGCCCGACCGATGCTGGCATCACGCGCAAGAACGAAGCTGAAGCGCGCCGTGCGCAAGTCGAGGCATTGCGCAAGATGTTGCTCGCGTTCGCGCAAGACATTCGCGTGGTGCTGATCCGGCTGGCGTCGCGGCTGCAATCACTGCGCTGGCTTGCGCAGACGAAACGTCCGGCGCCGGACGGCATGGCGCGCGAAACGCTGGATATCTACGCACCGCTGGCTAACCGCCTGGGCATCTGGCAGCTCAAGTGGGAGCTTGAGGATCTGGGCTTTCGCTTTGAGGATCCCGACACTTACAAGCGCATTGCCCGCCTGCTGGATGAAAAGCGCATCGAGCGCGAGAAGTTCATCGGCCAGGCCATCGCGCAACTGCAAAAGACGTTGCACGACGCCGGCATTCAGGCGGAGGTAAGCGGCCGGCCCAAGCACATCTACAGCATCTGGAAAAAGATGCGCGGCAAGGAACTCGACTTTGCCGATCTGTACGACGTGCGAGCCTTCCGCGTCATCGTCGACGACATCAAGGATTGCTATACGGTGCTCGGTTTCGTGCACCACATGTGGCAGCCGATCCCGAAGGAGTTTGACGACTACATCTCGCGTCCGAAGGCCAACGGCTACATGTCGCTGCATACGGTGGTGATCGGAGACGACGGCCGCGCGCTGGAGGTGCAGATCCGTACGCGGGAGATGCACCACTTCGCCGAGTACGGCGTGGCCGCGCACTGGCGCTACAAGGAGGCGGGCAACAAGGGCTATGCCGGCCAGTTCTCCGCCAGCGAGCGCTACGACGAGAAAATCGCCTGGCTTCGCCAGCTGCTCGCCTGGAAGGACGACGCCGAGCACATCGTCGCGCACGAGGATTCCCCGTGGGAGCAACTCAAGCACACCGAGCTGGATGATCACATTTACGTGCTGACACCGCAGGCGCGCGTGATCGCGTTGCCGCAAGGTGCAACGCCGGTCGACTTCGCCTACTACCTGCACAGTGATCTCGGCCACCGCTGCCGCGGCGCGCGCGTCGACGGCACGATGGTGCCGCTGAATACGCCGCTCAAGAACGGCCAGACCGTCGAGATCGTCACCGTCAAGCAGGGCGGGCCGTCGCGCGATTGGCTGAACACCGAGCTGCACTATCTCGTCAGCCCGCGTGCCCGCACGAAAGTGCGCGCGTGGTTCAACGCGATGGAGCTGGAAGAGACGCTTGCGCAGGGCCGTGCGCTCATCGACAAGACGCTGCAGCGCGAAGGCAAGACCGCCGTCAACCTGGAAGAGCTGGCCGCCAAGCTCGGCTACAAGACGCCGGACGATCTCTATGCTGTGGTCGCCAAGGACGAGCTGAGCCTGCGTCGCATCGAGGCTGTTTTGCGCTCGGATGGGGCGCCGCCCCCCGCCCCCGTCGACGACGAAGCGGCCATTACCAAGAAGAGCCGCGCCACCAGCGTGGCTCGCGGCGCCAAGAGCGGCGTATTGGTGGTGGGCGTCGATTCGCTCCTCACGCAGATGTCGCGTTGCTGCAAGCCTGCGCCGCCCGACCCGATCGTGGGCTTTGTCACGCGCGGGCGTGGCGTATCGATTCACCGGCAGAGCTGTGCGACGTTCCAGCAGCTTGCCGCGCGCGCGCCCGGCCGCGTGATCCAGACGGAATGGGGCCAACGCAGCGATTCGGTCTACCCGATCGACATCCAGGTCGAGGCACTGGACCGGCAGGGCTTGTTGCGCGACATATCGGAAATCCTCTCGCGCGAGAAGATCAACGTGACCGGGGTGCGCACGCTGTCGAGCAAGGGCGTCGCAAAAATGCAGTTCACCGCGGAAGTGTCAGAGGCGACACAACTGCAGCGCGCGCTGACGTTGATCGAAGAAGTGCAGGGGGTATTGACAGCCCGAAGGAAGTGACGGTATAGTTTCGTCCTTCGGCAGGCTCGTAGCTCAGCTGGTTAGAGCACCACCTTGACATGGTGGGGGTCGTTGGTTCGAGTCCAATCGAGCCTACCAACGCATTTAGCAGGACGCGTCGGGTAGGGTGTCCAAGCCGTCATCCTCGCAATTCCCGGGCTTGTCCCGTACAACTGAACACAAGGCGAAATATGATTCAGGCACCGCGAACTACAACCGCTTCGGAGCGACAGTAGTCAAGGTGCGTTTTTCGCCCTTTGCGGTCTGCCCAAGCGGTGGATAGCGCAAATGAAAACGCGGCCTTGGCCGCGTTTTTTTTCGTCCGCAGTTTCGTGTCACGCGTGGCGATCAAGCTGAAAGCGCTTCGAAGCATTCGATTCGACAACCTGCTGCGCTGATTTGGCGTGGCGCACGACAGAATAACGACCGCTGTGCATCTCTGAAACCTGAAATGCGCAACGGTGACTCCACAGGAGCAAGCATGATCGCAATCACGTTGCCGGATGGTTCCCGGCGTGAGTTTCCCGGCCCGGTGACGGTGGCCGAAGTGGCACAGAGCATCGGAGCTGGGCTGGCCAAGGCCGCGCTGGCTGGCCGCGTGGACGGCCAGATGGTCGACACGAGCTACACGATTGACCGCGATGCGAAGCTCGCCATCATCACAGACAAGGACGCCGACGGCGTCGACGTGATCCGTCACTCTACGGCCCACTTGCTGGCTTACGCAGTCAAGGAGTTGTATCCGGACGCGCAGGTCACCATCGGTCCGGTCATCGAGAACGGCTTCTACTACGACTTCGCCTACAAGCGTCCCTTCACGCCCGAAGATCTCGTCGCCATCGAAAAGAAGATGGGTGAACTTGCCAAGAAAGACGAGACGGTTACGCGTGAAGTGCTGAGCCGCGACGAGGCGGTCAAGCTGTTCCAGGGCATGGGCGAAAAGTACAAGGCCGAGATCATTGCCTCCATTCCTGAGGATCAGGAAATTGGTCTGTACCGCGAAGGCAATTTCGTTGATCTCTGCCGCGGCCCGCACGTGCCGTCCACGGGCAAACTCAAGGTCTTCAAGCTGATGAAGGTGGCTGGTGCCTACTGGCGCGGCGACCACAACAACGAGATGCTCCAGCGCATCTATGGCACGGCCTGGGCCAAGAAGGAGGACCAGGAAGCCTACCTGCACATGCTGGAGGAGGCCGAAAAGCGCGACCACCGCAAGCTCGGCCGCGAACTGGACCTCTTCCATATCGACGAGTACTCGCCTGGCACGGTGTTCTGGCACCCGAAGGGCTGGACGCTGTGGCAGGAGATCGAGCAGTACATGCGCCGCGTGTACCGCGAGAACGGCTACCAGGAAGTAAAGGGGCCGCAGATTCTCGACAAGTCGTTGTGGGAGAAGACCGGCCACTGGGACAAGTACCGCGAGAACATGTTCATCACGGAATCGGAGAAGCGCGAATACGCGCTCAAGCCGATGAACTGCCCGGGCCACATCCTCATCTACAAACAGGGGATCAAGAGCTATCGCGATCTGCCGCTGCGCTTCGGCGAATTCGGTGCCTGCCACCGCAACGAGCCTTCGGGTGGCCTGCACGGCATCATGCGCGTACGCGGCTTCACGCAGGACGATGGTCACATCTTCTGTACGGAAGACATGATCCAGGCCGAGGTGACCGCATTTACGACGCTGCTGCAGAAGGTCTACAAAGATTTCGGCTTTACCGAGATTCTTTACAAGCTATCGACGCGGCCGGACAAGCGCATCGGCACCGAAGAAAGCTGGGATCGCGCCGAAGCCGCATTGGCCGAAGGTTTGCGTGCCTCGGGTTGCGAGTTCGAGTATCTGCCAGGCGAGGGTGCGTTCTACGGTCCGAAGATCGAATATGTGCTTAAGGATGCGCTTGGCCGTCAATGGCAATGCGGCACGATTCAGGTCGACCCGAACCTGCCTGAACGCTTGGATGCCGAGTTTGTTGGCGAAGATGGTGCGCGCCATCGCCCCATCATGCTGCACCGGGCCATTGTCGGCAGCCTAGAGCGCTTTATCGGTATCTTGATCGAGCAATATGCCGGAGCGCTGCCGACGTGGCTTTCACCAGTGCAGGTTGCGGTGCTCAGCATCACCGATGCGCACGCCGAATACGCACAATCCGTTGCGCAATCCCTGCAAAAACAAGGATTTAGGGCGATCGTCGATTTGCGGAATGAGAAGATTGGGTATAAAATCCGCGAGCATTCCGTGCAGAAGGTCCCATACCAGGTTGTGGTTGGCGACAAAGAGCGGGATGAAAATCAGGTGGCCGTGCGTGCCCGTGGCAACGTCGATCTAGGCTCCATGCCGGTGTCGGCGTTCGTTGAGCGACTGCAGAACGATCTCGCCAACAAGTCATGAGCTGGGCACGGCCTGTTTTTTTGATTCTTCGAGGACATCAACATCGCTACTGACAAATCTTCTCACCGCCTCAACCGCGAGATCACCGCGCCGGAAGTCCGGCTAACCGGGGTTGATAATGAGGCGCTCGGCATCGTCAAACTGTTCGACGCGCTGCGTCTGGCAGAAGAGAAGGACGTCGACTTGGTCGAGATCGCGCCGACTGCAACGCCGCCAGTCTGCCGCCTGATGGACTATGGCAAGTTTAGGTATTCGGAGCAGAAGAAGGCTCACGAGGCCAAGCTGAAGCAGAAGGTCATCCAGGTGAAGGAAGTCAAATTCCGCCCTGGTACCGACGACAACGACTACGGCGTCAAGCTGCGCAACGCAACGCGCTTCCTTGAGGATGGCGACCGGGTAAAGGTTACCTTGCGCTTCCGCGGCCGCGAAATGGCTCACCAGGAACTCGGCATGCGTGTGCTGGAGCGTATCAAGTCTGACCTGGAGGAATTCGGTCAGGTTGAGCAGATGCCGAAGATGGAAGGTCGCCAGGCAGTGATGATGTTGGCGCCCAAGAAGAAAAAGTAATGCAGTGGCGGTCGGGCGATTCCGACCGCGCTGAGCAGGTTCCAGACGGAAACGTCGGAAGACGCGGCAGGTGTCAAAGCCTGCCGCGATACAACAAGTGAGCCCGGGTCTTGCAAGTGTCGGCGCCAGCCGTCCACCTGGCTTCATGTCAAAAACGGAGTTGTTCCATGCCGAAGATGAAGACGAAGAAAAGCGCCTCCAAGCGCTTTACTGCCCGTCCTGGTGGCACGATCAAACGTGGCCAAGCCTTCAAGCGTCACATCCTGACCAAGAAGACCACCAAGAACAAGCGTCACCTGCGCGGTACCGAGGGCGTCCATGAGACGAACCTGAAGTCCGTTCGCGCAATGATGCCGTACGCCTAACCCTAACTAACTACGAAAGGAGCATTTCATGCCTCGAGTAAAACGTGGGGTCACAGCGCGGGCCCGTCATAAGAAGGTTATCAGCGCAGCCAAGGGTTACCGCGGCCGCCGCAATAACGTCTATCGCATCGCCAAGCAGGCGGTCATGCGTGCTGGCCAGTACGCTTACCGCGATCGTCGCAACAAGAAGCGCGTGTTCCGCGCTCTCTGGATTGCACGTATCAACGCTGGCGCACGCGAGCATGGTCTGACCTACAGCAAGTTCATGAACGGCCTGAAGAAGGCGTCCATCGAGCTGGACCGCAAGGTGCTGTCGGACATGGCCATTCACGACAAGGTGGCTTTTGCTGCCATCGTGAACCAGGTGAAAGCCAACGTCGCCTGAATTGGATTGGCCGGGCAGGCCGCTGGAATTGCCCAGTAAGTTTGCCGGCTGATCACCCTGACGGGGCTCTCACCGAGCCCCGTTTTTTATTCCGCGCATTTCGCGGACCCGAATCACCCCGAATTTTTTCGCTCGCCTTCCCATGTCACTGGATCTGGATCAAGTCGTCGTCGATGCCCAAAACGCGTTTGCCTCCGTGGAGGACAACGCCTCGCTGGAAAACGAGAAGGCGCGCTTTCTCGGCAAGTCCGGCGTGCTGACCGACTTGCTCAAAGGCTTGGGCAAGCTCGATCCGGAGACGCGCAAGTCCGAAGGCGCGCGCATCAACCAAGCCAAGAGCCGTGTTGAGGAGGCGCTGAACGCCCGCCGCCAGGCGCTGGCTGATGCGCTGATGAACGCCCGCCTTGCAGCCGAGGCGATCGACGTAACGCTGCCAGGCCGCGATGTGGCCGAGGGTAGTCTGCACCCGGTGATGAATACCTGGGAGCGGGTCGCCAAGATTTTCGGTTCGATCGGTTTCGATGTGGCTGACGGCCCCGAAATCGAATCGGATTGGATGAACTTCACGGCGCTGAACAATCCGGACAACCATCCGGCGCGCTCGATGCAGGACACGTTCTACATCGACGGTCGCGATAGCGAAGACAAGCTTCTGCTGCTGCGCACGCACACCAGCCCGATGCAGGTGCGCTATGCCCGCATGCACGTCGAGAAGTACAAGCATCTCGACCGCATTCCGCCGATCAAGGTCATCGCTCCGGGGCGCACGTACCGCGTTGACAGCGATGCCACGCACTCGCCGATGTTCCATCAGGTCGAAGGCCTCTGGATTGCAGACAACATCAGCTTTGCCGACCTGAAGGGCGTCTATACCGATTTCCTGCGCAATTTCTTCGAGCGCGACGACATCCAGGTGCGTTTCCGCCCGTCGTATTTCCCGTTCACCGAGCCGTCGGCCGAGATCGACATGGCATTCGGCAACGGTAAATGGCTGGAGATCTCCGGTTCCGGCCAGGTGCACCCGACCGTGGTTCGCAACATGGGCCTGGACCCTGAGCGCTACATCGGCTTTGCGTTCGGCTCCGGCCTGGAGCGCCTGACGATGCTGCGTTATGGCATCGACGATCTGCGCCTGTTCTTCGAGGGCGATGTGCGTTTCCTGCGCCAGTTCGCGTAAGCGCCGAGCGCTCGCACTGGTACTTTATCGCCCCGTTAATCGAATTCTCTTTCCTGTCGCGCCATGCAATTTCCGGAATCCTGGCTTCGCAGTTTCGTCAATCCGTCGATCACCACGGATGAACTCTCCCATCGTCTGACGATGGCTGGCCTCGAGGTGGAAGAGGTCGACCCCGTTGCGCCGCCGTTCTCGCAGATCGTTGTCGGCCATGTGGTCGAGGTGAACAAGCACCCGGACGCCGATCGCCTCAACGTGTGTAAGGTCGATGCGGGTACGGGCGAGCTGCTGCAGATCGTCTGCGGCGCGCCGAATGTGTCGGTAGGCATCAAGGTGCCGTGCGCGATGGTCGGCGCCGAGCTGCCGCCAGGCGAAGATGGCAAGCCGTTCAAGATCAAGATCGGCAAGCTGCGTGGCGTGGAGAGCTACGGCATGCTGTGTTCGGCGCGCGAGCTGAAGCTGTCGGAAGACCACGGCGGCCTCCTGATGCTGCCGGAAGACACGCCGGTGGGCGAAGACATCCGCAAGGTACTCGATCTGGACGACCAGATCTTCATCATTAAACTCACGCCCAACAAGGCGGACTGCCTGTCGATCCACGGCGTGGCACGTGAAGTTTCCGCTCTGACGGGCGCACCGATCACCATGCCGTCGATGGCACCCGTTGCGGTAGCGCTGGCTGACAAGCTGCCCGTCAAGGTTGAGGCGCCGGACCTGTGCGGTCGCTTTTCTGGTCGCATTATCCGCGGCGTAAATGCGCATGCGAAGACACCGGCCTGGATGGTCTCGCGCATCGAGCGCGCGGGCATGCGCAGCGTGTCGGCGCTGGTCGATATTTCGAATTACGTGATGCTGGAGCTGGGCCGCCCGTCGCACGTATTTGATCTGGACAAGATCCACGGTGGCCTGACGGTGCGTTGGGGCAAGGCCGGCGAAGCGCTGAAGCTGCTCAATGGCGACACCATCACCGTCGACGAGAAGGTCGGCGTGATATCGGACGAGCAGGCCATCGAAAGCCTTGCCGGCATCATGGGCGGTGACAAGACGGCCGTCACGCTCGATACGCAGAACATCTACGTCGAGGCCGCATTCTGGTGGCCGGAAGCCATCCAGGGCCGTGCACGCCGCTACAACTTCTCGACCGATGCCGGCCATCGCTTCGAGCGCGGCGTTGACTATGCGACGACCGTTGAACACATCGAGCGCATCAGCGCGCTGATCCTCGAAATCTGCGGCGGCCAGGCTGGCCCGATCGACGATCAGATTGTCAACTTGCCCAAGCGCGAACCGGTGCGCATGCGTGTCGCACGTGCTGCACGTGTGCTCGGTATTCCGCTGTCGCACGACGTTGTGGCGGACGTGTTCAAGCGCCTCGGCCTCACGTTCAGCGTGGACGGCGACGTGTTTATCGTCGAACCGCCGTCGTATCGCTTCGATCTCGAAATCGAGGAAGACCTGATCGAAGAAGTCGCCCGCATCTACGGTTTCGAGCAGATTCCCGCCAAGCCGCCGGTGGCCGAGAGCGCGATGCGCCCGACCGACGAGGCACGCCGCACGATGCACGACGTGCGTCACGCCGTTGCCGCGCGCGATTACCACGAGGTCGTCAACTTCGCCTTTGTCGAGACCGAATGGGAAGCCGACTTTGCTGGCAACACCAACCCGATTCCGCTGCTGAATCCGATTGCCAGCCAGTACTCGGTGATGCGCAGCACGCTCATCGGCGGTTTGCTGGACAAGGTGCGCTACAACCTGAATCGCAAGGCTTCGCGCGTGCGTATGTTCGAGGTGGGACGTGTGTTCCACCGCGATGCGAGCGTCGCCGACGGTGGCCTGTCGATCGCCGGCTACGCGCAACCGATGATGGCGGGCGGCATTGCATATGGTCCGTCGAAGGAAGAGCAGTGGGGCGTGCAGACCCGTCCGATCGATTTCTTCGATGTGAAGGGCGATGTCGAGTCGCTGCTGTGGCCGCTGCAGGCGCGTTTCGAGCGCGCCGAACATCCCGCGCTGCATCCGGGGCGCTCCGCGCGCGTGGTGCTGAATGGCCGCGCCATCGGCTGGATCGGTGAACTGCATCCGCGTTGGCTGCAGAAGTACGATCTGGCGACTGCACCGGTGGCGTGGGAAGTCGAGCTAGACGCCATTACCGCAGTAGGCTTGCCGAAGTATCGTGAAGTGCCACGTGTGCCGGCCGTGACGCGCGACATCGCGCTGGTTGTGCGCCAGGATGTGGCGGTGCAGGATCTGGTCGACACGTTCGAGAAAACGGCTGTCGGCACCCCTTGGCAGCGTTATCTGCAGGGCGTTGTGCTGTTCGATGAGTTCCGTCCCAAGGCCGCCACGGCTGCCATTGGGGCGCAGGAGAAAAGCCTTGCCTTCAGAATTACGTTGCAAGATACTGACAGCACCCTTCAGGACGACATTGTCGAGGCCGCCACACAGCAACTGATTCGAGCGGCCGGCGATGCATTTGGCGCGCGCCTGCGCGCTTGACGTCTCAGACGTCCGCACTGCGCTAGAGACAGCTCGAACGAACCTCCGCATTCGGATCGAATACGCTAAGCGAATCCTATGAACGATCAACACGCGCCAGCGTTGGCGGCATCCTTGGGCGACTCGCTCGGTTCTTCTTCGGCAGCATTGGCCGACGCACGTGATGCGCGCGGTCAGGACGTGCCGACGCTTACCAAGGCCGAGCTTGCCGAGATGCTGTTCGAGCAGGTCGGCTTGAACAAGCGTGAGTCGAAGGACATGGTCGAGGCATTTTTCGACGTGATTCGCGAGGCGCTCGAACAGGGTGATAGCGTCAAGCTGTCCGGCTTCGGTAACTTCCAGTTGCGCGACAAGCCGCAGCGCCCGGGCCGAAACCCAAAGACGGGGGAGATCATCCCCATTACCGCGCGTCGCGTCGTTACGTTCCATGCGAGCCAGAAGCTCAAGGCGCTCGTTGAAGAGCGCGTCGAGCCGCTGCCTGTCGACGTCGCGTAACTCTGCTGCGTGATCTCGTTCAGCTGTCCGTTCAATCCGTTTCTTTCGCCAGCCCTGTAGTTCAGCCCTGTATGGCCGCCGATAAACACACGGAGCGGGTCAACCTGCCGCCGATTCCTGCCAAACGCTACTTCACCATTGGCGAAGTGAGCGACCTGTGCGCAGTCAAGCCGCACGTGCTGCGCTATTGGGAGCAGGAGTTCACACAGCTCAAGCCCGTCAAGCGACGCGGCAATCGGCGTTACTACCAGCATCATGAAGTGCTGCTGATCCGGCGTATTCGCGAGCTGCTGTATGAGCAGGGCTTCACGATCAATGGCGCGCGGAACCGGCTGGACGAGTTGCGGCATGGCGTGGCCGCAGCGTCGCCGGTCGAGGCCGAAGAATTGGAAATGGAGGTTGCGGCGCCGATGTCCGTCGCTGCGAGCGCGTCGGTGGATGTTCAGGACTTGCGGCGTGAGCTGTCGGCCGTGCTGGAAGTGCTGCGTATCGACAAGCCATAAAGCCCATATTGCAGACAAGAAGCGCTCAGATAGAAACGAAAAAGCCCGCGTAACGTGATCCGTTACGCGGGCTTTTGTTTTGGTCGGGGCGAGAGGATTTGAACCTCCGACCACCTGCACCCCATGTAGGTGCGCAATCAGTCGCAAAACCGCGCCGGTCAACGGTTTCTAAGAAAACTGTCCAATATTGTGCTTATTTCTTAAGCACGTGGCCATGCGGCTTTCCGGCACGTCGGGTGGCTCATATTTGACAGAATTTCAAGCCGCCGGAAGCGTGAGACGAACGTTTGAAACCGGCACGTCGCGCTGCTTGATGTAGCCCTCGGTTGTTGCCCGATCAGTGTGCGCGCCCGCGATCTGCAGCTCGTCGATGTCGTACCCGGCGCGCTTGGCATCGGTCAGCGCCTGGGCGCGAATGTCCTTGATCGTGTAGCCCGTGTCGGTCAGGCCGGCGCGTGCCTTGGCGTCGTTCCACGCATCGCGGCAGGCTGCCGCCGTCTTTGGCTTGCCGTTCTTGTCCCGCACCACATAGTCGCCGCCGATGGGCTCGATCTTCTTGGCGCGCTTCAGCACTTCCTCAATCTCGGGCGTGAGCGGCCAGTCCACGGCCTCGCCGCTGCTGTCTTCCGTCTTGGTGGGCACGAACCGGATCAGCTTTCGCTTGGCGTCGATGTCTGCCCAGCGGAGGTTGCGGATCTCGGTCGAGCGCTGGCACGTCAGGTAACACAGATCGACGAACACCTGCATCATGGGGCCAGTCGGCGTCTTCTTACCGTCGGCGGCCACGGTAAGCGCGTCGCGGATGGCAACGAAGTGCTCAGGCCGGATGTAGACCTTGCGCACCTTCGGCTTTTTCACCTTGATCTCCCGGACCGGGTTGATCTGGATGTGCCTCTTGCGCACCGCCCAGGAAAAGAACGACTGAAGCCACGCCTTCATGGCCCTCTGGGTGTTGAGCTTGTTGCCCCAGTTGCTGGTCAGAAATTCTTCGCAGGCCTCGACGTCCACCAGCTCGATGTCGAAGTTCGCAAAAGCCTTGCGTACCACCTCGCCGCGGCGTTCCCACTCGGCCCGATACGATGTCGCGTAGCCGGCCACGTGCTGGTCCATGTAGATACGCACGAGGCGCGGCATGGTGCGCTCGCCAACATCGATCGACACCTTGCGCTTCTCGTCCGCCAGACGCTCGTACATGCGCGTTTCACCGTCATCGATGCGACACAGCTTGATCCACTTCTGATCGTTGGGCCGGACCCAGTGGAAGCTACCGTTGCGCTTGTAGACGCGGCTCGGCAGCCCGTCTGGCTTCGTGCGACGGCGTGCGTTCATGCTGCTCTACCGACGCGCACGAGCTTGGGCCGAGCCGCCGCGTGCGCGTCATTCGATGGCGTCATGCCGCCGGCGCGCCGGGCCTGCATGATCTCGTAGGCTCCCCACGTCAGGGTCAGGCTGCCATCCGCGCTCTGCACGGGCCTTACACCGAAGTTCATCAAGAACCAGCGCACGCGCGCCGCGTTCTGCTTCAGTTTGGTCACTCGGTACAGGTCGGCTTCGGTCATCAGTCGTTGGTTCATGATGTCAAATCCTGTTGCGCCCGCACTCTAGCGGGCATGCGCCACCTACGATGGCGCGATGTATCGATCAAACCTCTATCGTGAGTCGCTGCGCTGGTGGGCGGCAACTATCGTCATCGTCTGCGTTGGCGCCATGGGCGCTTGCGGGATGTATCTCTAGCCTCAGCAATTTTGTAGCGGCTTGCGTGCTAGCATTCCCGCAATCTTTCGGAGGCGAGCGATGTTCGATCTCACGCAATGGATGCGCGCATATCCCGGGCAGGTCTTCCGAGACTTCGAGATGACTGTTACGCAGAACGGGAATGGCCTGTTCACCAAGCCAATGCCCACCGCAGAGCGGCCGCATCGTACGAGTCGCGAGTTTCTCGTGGTTCTTGAGCGTGACGTACGTGAGGCACTGGATGGCGGTGACGCGGCGACCCGAAACGCAATCGGGCAACGCTCGATCGACGTTATCAATCGGGTCTTCGCGGGCGGTGTGGACTTGGGTGAGGCCAGCGATCCGCAGATTCGTATTCACCTCGACAGTGAGGTGCTCGACGAATGGCTGAGAGGTCCGGAGTAAAGCGACAAGACAGCGAGGAACCATAGCTCCTTCCATTGCCGCCACTGTTGCACAGCGGTAGCTCGCAGTGTCCGTTGCCGCAGCGCGCATATTGTCACTTGCCAGTCCCGCATTCTTCAGGGTGGCAATGAGCCTCCTCACAACGCCCCCCGCTTCGGCCGAACAGCGCCGTTGATCTTCTGCATGCCCATCCGACGCCCACCGCGGCGCGCGGACTCGATGACTTCCTGACACGAGCGGTGCGTCTTGACGGCGCTGTCGAGATCTCGTGCGCAGGGGATGCTGATGCTCTCCCACACGACCTCGCCATTGACGCGCAGGGTGTAGCTGCAATGCAGCGAGCCGGGCAGGGGGCGGCGTTGCACGTCGTGCTTGCCGATGCGGAGGGTGGCGGGGGTACGGTTCACTATGCGATGCATGATTGGTCTCCGTTGCGGCTGGTCAGTCGTCGAAGTCGCCTGCAGCCAGTTTCTTGAGGTCGACCCACACTCGGCGGGTCGTGCGAATGCGCGGATGGGTGCGGGCGTGCGCGGATGCCTCGATGGCGGTGCGGATGGGGCCGGCGGCGAGCGCTTGCGCATCCGTGCAGATGAGGCGGAGCTTGTTGCGCTCGGCGAGCACGGCCGCGTCCGCGATGGGGCGCGGCGGCATGTCAGGCCCCGAGCACCATTGCGGCATCGGGCGCGATGGCGCCAGCGAGGCCGAACGCGATCAGCACGACGGCGAGGCCGAGGGCGGGGTGATGGCTGAAGTAGCCGGACGCGAGGCGGTGGAGGAAGGAACGGTGCATCGTGTCCTCCTCATGCCTGGCGCTGGGTGATGCGCGTGGGCTCTGTCTCGGATGACTCGTCGAGATGGAGGGCGTATGCGTGGAAGGATAGGACCGCACCGAGGGCGGCGAGGTAGGCGAGGGCGCCGGTGAATCTAGACAGGGTGTTCATCTGAGCTCCACAAGACAACTGAAGCAAAGATACCCATGGGGAATATTAGAAACAATACCAGAAGGTACTTAAAGATGTAGAGATGTGTGACCGCCGTTTAATGTAGCCGTTTGGTTCTGGATGCAGTTGTATAGAGCGCCGACCAAGCGCTGCAGGATCGCTGCTCTGTTTTCGATTTGCAGTTGGCTAGCTTGGAGAGGGCATCGGCAATCCGAAGCCCTTTCTGCAGCTTCCGCCGTTAAGTTGGCACTTTCACAGATAGAAGTGTCTCGACCAGGGAAATCCAATAGGCGATACCAGTCCCGATGATCGAATCATTGAAATCGTAGTAGGGGCTGTGGAGTTGATGCGATGTGAGACCGGTTTCGCACTGACTGCCAGGTAGTACGCCATTGCCCAAGAATGCGTAGCAGCCGGGCTTCTTTTCAAGGAAGAATGCGAAGTCCTCGGAGGCCAGCGCGCGGTCGACGTTCGTATCGAGCCTGTTGTGTCCGACAACGGATAGCATTGCCTCAGCTGCGTCGCCGGTCTCTTTTTCGTGATTGAACAAGGCCGGGTAGATTCGTTCAAGAGCAAAGCTTGCATTGACTCCAAATGCGGCGGCGATGTTCTCCACAATCGCCGACATCCGATGCTCGATCAGATCCAGTGTGGCGGGGTCGAAGGTGCGGACCGTTCCAGAAAGCGTGGCCACTTCGGGAATAATGTTGTCCGTGGTACCAGCATGGATCTGCGTGACGGACAGGACGGCGGGGCGGTTTGGATCGACATTTCGCGAGACGATTGTCTGCCAAGCCTGGGCGATTTGCACTGCCACGACAACCGGGTCTAGGCTGTGGTGCGGCTGAGCGCCGTGCGAACCCTTGCCGGTGATTTTTGCGTTGAAGGTGCTGCTGGAAGCCATGAGAGGGCCGGCTCGCACGCCAAATGAGCCGGCCGGCATGCCCGGCCAGTTGTGGATGCCGAAGATGGCGTCGATCCTGAACCGCTCGAACAGCCCGTCTTCAATCATCCGTCGGGCGCCTGCGCCGCCTTCCTCGGCGGGTTGAAATACAAACTGGACTGTGCCGTCAAAGTCGATGTCTTTGCTGAGCTGCATCGCGGCGCCTAGCAACATCGCTGTATGCCCGTCATGTCCGCAGGCATGCATTTTCCCGGCCAACTGCGAGGCATGAGGGAACGTGTTCAGTTCCTGCAATGGCAGCGCATCCATGTCTGCGCGCAGCGCAATGCATTTATCAGAGCGTCCCTTCTTGAGCGTGCCCACGACGCCGTACCCGCCGACGTGCTCTACGACTTCAATACCGCAATCGCGGAGCGTCTTGGCAACGAAGGTGGACGTCTTTTCCTCCTCGAATTTGAGTTCGGGATGTGCGTGGAGACAGCGTCGGATGCGAACGATTTCCGAATAGTCAGCGTGTTCGTGTTTGGGGCTTTTCATGCTTCTAGGCTTGCAGGTTGAGCCGCGTCTGCAGGCGCGGCTTCTTGCGTGAGGTGGAGTCGCTTCAGACCGATCGGGTGCCGTAAGCCAGCCTGCCGAGCGCCATAACGCCGATGAGCACGAGGCTGACGAGGGCTGCTCCTGACAGGTAGAGGCCAATGATCAATTTGTCCCCGCTGATATGGATGAGGGTGGTGACTGCAAGCGGAGTGAGGCCTCCAAAAATCGTCACACCCAGCGCGTAGGAAGTGCCGACACCGGTTGCGCGGTACTCGGTGGGGAAAATGTCAGCCAAGACCAACGGTGCGCAGGCAGCATACAAACCAAGGAAAACCGAAATGATTGACTGCACGGCGACCAACGTCAGAAGGCTCGGGTGGGAGGCGAGCACTGAAAACAATGGGTATGCCAGCACACCCGCAAGCCCAGCGCCCCATGCCATTGGCTTGAATGGTCCGACTTTGTCTGCAAAAGTGCCGACCAACGGACAGACCAATATCAACGTGATGCCACAGGCGATCTGCCCAACGTAACTTGCCACTAGCGGCAGGTGAAGATCGCGCACAGCATAGGTTGTGAAGTAATTGGATACTTGTGCCGCTACGGTCCAGAAGACCATGATTGCGATGCCAAGAAAAATGCGGCCGGAGTGCGCGCGCAACCCTGAGATGAAAGAGGTGTGCGTGTGGCCGGACGCCTCAGCGCGCACGAATTCCGCGGTTTCGGGAATTGAGCGGCGGATATACCAACCGACGGGGCCGATGAGCAAGCCGACAAGGAAGGCGATCCGCCAATACTCGGTAAGGATCTGTTGCTCGCCAAAATACTGAGTCAGGCCAAGTCCAATCAACCCGGCTACAAGTACGCCCCCACCTTGTGCCACCTGCTGAAATGAGCTGAAAAGCGCGCGGTTCGATTGGGACGCGTTCTCAATCAACATTGCCACATTGCTGCCGATTTCCCCGCCCGCTGAAAAACCTTGTACCAGGCGCCCGAGAACCAGAATAAGGGGTGCAGCAATTCCAATGGCTTGGTACGTCGGGCAGATTGCCGGTACCAGTGTGCCCAGCGCCATGAGGAGCAGCGTGAGGCTCAGCGCGTTCTTGCGGCCGGCACGGTCCGCGTAGCGGCCAAGAATCAGCGCGCCCAGCGGACGCACTATGAAGCCTGCGGCGAACGTCATGAACGTCAGTATGAGCGCGACGTACTCATCGCCCGATGGGAAGAATGCCTTCGAGATCGGTACCGCGAAGATGGCGAAGGCCAGAAAGTCGTATATCTCCAGGACGTTCCCGATTGTTGCGGCAACAACCGTACGTCGTTGAACAAGCGCGCTAGGGCTGTTCATGTCTTGGGCAAGCACACTGTCGTGCATGGCAGTCTCCTTATTTGTTATGAGAGTGCGCGGCAGTGTAGGATGGGGAAGCTATAACAAGAAATGCTGAATTGAGATGTGGGCCATATCTCTGCGGCATGGGTAAATCATGATCGATCTGCGTCAGCTCAAATATTTCTTGGCAATTGCGGACCACGGGAGTGTTTCTGAAGCTGCCCGGCACGTGCATGTCGTTCAACCCGCGCTAAGCCGGCAGATGAAGGACCTGGAAGAAGAGCTCGGCGTGGTGCTGTTCGAGCGGGGAGCGAGAGGAAGCGCGCTGACTACTGCTGGGGCGCAGTTCGCAATTGACGTGCGGGCGGTGCTTGCTCAGCTTAATGCGGCCAAGGAGCGGCTCTCGCGCATCGCAAGCGGCGTGGAAGGGGCGTTGCGGATTGGCATAGCACCAAATTACAGCTGGCACCCTCAGATACTGGAGTCGCTGCGGTCGTTCTCGGCAGCTGTCCCAAAGGTTGCGCTCATGCTGGAGCCGACGCTATCAACGCGACAGATTGCGAGAATTATTGCAGGCGAACTCGATGGGGGTTTCCTCACTTGGCGATACTTGCCCCAAGATAAGCCGGACAATCAGGGTCTTCGAGAAACGCACCTCTTCAATTGCCGCCTCAAGCTCGCACTGCAGCGTGGCAGTGCGCTGGCGAAAAAGGTGCCTAAGCGACTCGCGCAGTTGAAAGATGAGCCGTGCATATGGTTTCCGCGGGAGACTGCGCCCGCGTACGATGATTTCCTTACTTACCAGTGCCAGCAGGCAGGCTTTTCGCCCAAGAAGGTTCAGATTGGCAGTGATGTGTTGACGATCCTTGGACTGGTTGCGGCAGGGATGGGATATTCGATTGTCTCGGACGTCTCTCAACATACCTGCCCCAAGGACGTGGTCTTGCTCGACCATCCCGACCTCACGATGACCCATCCGGTGTCATTCGTCTGCAGGGCTGACGATGGGAATCCAGCGCTCATTCGCTTTGTCGATCAATTGCAGAGGGGACGACCGTCTTGATGATGTTGTCGGTCACCGGAGATGGATTCAACCCAAGCAAGGTGAGTGGATCAACCGTCCTGTAGACGCAAGACGGCGCTGAGGCACCTATGCTGATCTTGATTACAACCCACCGACGACGAGCACAAATGAGCAGCAACTTCTACGATCGACTCGCGCCGTTTTATCACTTGCTCTATGGCGACTGGGACGCCGCCGTTCGCAACCAAGGCGAGGCACTAGCGCAGCTTCTAAAGGGATGGGGCGTTGGACCTGGAGAGCCTGTTCTTGATGCAGCTTGCGGTATTGGCACTCAGACGCTGGGCTTGGTGGCGGAGGGGTATTCAGTAACCGCCTCGGACCTGTCGGCCGGTGCAGTCGAAAGGTTGCAGCAGGAACTAGACGCACGCAATCTACAGGCGAGCGTACGCGTTGACGATCTTCGCACGTTGCACGGCGCTGCCGACGAAAGTTGTGCTGCCGTTCTCGCCTGCGACAACAGCTTGCCACACCTGCTCACAGACGCCGAGATATTGCAGGCGCTACGCAGTGCCTATCGCGTTCTGCGGCCGGGTGGCCTGTTGGTGCTCTCCGTTAGAGACTACGCCATCATCGAGCGGCGCTCACCCGACGTGCGCCCATACGGGCTTCATCGCGATTCTGAGGGACGACGTTTCCTTGCTGTCCAGGTTTGGGAATGGGACGGCAATTGCTACGACCTGCGCATGTACCTCACTACCGAACAGCCGGATGGCCGCTGCGCGACGGAGGCCCTTACAAGTCGCTATTACGCAGTGACCACCGACCGCCTGCAAGAACTGATGCGCGAGGCCGGTCTGCATGAAGTGCAGCGTCTGGACAACGTTCTTTTTCAACCGGTCCTCGTCGGACGCCGTACCTAGGAGCCTGGCCCCGCGCGCGTCTAGGGCGCCGCGGGCGGGCGCAATGGTCTTGTTCAATGCCCGCTTGCAGTACAACGGCCAACACCTATGGCATTTGCGATTGCTCGCGCGCACGTAGCTTGATCGCGAGGTGCAGTTGCATCGTTGCGTCTGATGCCTCGGTGAGGCGGTGTCTGTAAAAGCCGCCAACCACGAATGCCGGCGTGAGAGTGGAAGACGTCGGCTTCAGGATGAGCGCAACGCCGTCGTATCCATCGCTCTGCACATGCTCGATCAGCAGAGCCACCGTGCGATCGAGATCGCGCCGGTACGCGGCTGCGAGTCGCGCCTCTTGTACTTCGCACTCTGCAGCATTAGGACTTCCAGGCCGTGTACGCGTGCCTGGCTGAGGAAACGGAATGAGGATGCCCATTGTTGATTCGACTGACGGCCCGCGCGGGCAGTCATGTTGTTGGTGGGCGGCCAACAATAGAATAAGAATCCTCCTATTCGTTTCCTGCTCAACAGGAAACAAAAAATCCCGCCGAAGCGGGATTCTTTAACTGGCGCGCTTGCGCTGCGTCTTTGCCTTGGGGACCGGAGGGTAGCCGTAGTCGGAAGGCTCGGCAACTTCTGCTGGTGCTTCCTCGAAGCGCTTTGCCTTCGGTCCAGCTGAGCCGACAAGCCGCGCGCCACCTTTAAGCTGCTTCTTTGCCGCAAGCACTGCTTCAAGAGTCGCAATCGCTGCTTCGATATCTCGTTCAGAAAGGTCATTCAGCGCACCGATTGCCAGTGCGCCCAGGTCTGGCGCTGGCGGGGCCTCGTCTTCTGCATCGAGAGAGAAAGGCGGCAGGTGGAGCGCTTGCTCGATCTCGCGCGCGACGTCTTCACCGATTCGCTTGCCACCGGCTTTGCCTTCTTCGTAGAGCATGCGTCCGACGTATGACTGCGCCTTGCCGATTGCCTGGGCGAGTTTGACGATCGAGCCCTCGAAGCGAGAGACGCGAATCTGGTCCAGCCGCTGCCGACGTCGTTCGTACTTATCCATTCTTTACAAATTCCGGCCCTGTTTTTCGCGGAAACGCCCCGCCAAGGTATTGAGATAAAAAATACCCATGGGTACCATCGCCGCATGGAAAACCTGCGGGCTTACTTAAACGCAATGTCACCCGACAAGCAGGCGGATTTCGCGCGCTTGTGTGGCACGACGATCCGCTACCTGCGCAAGGCAATCAGCCTCCGCATACGGTTAGGGCCGATGTTCTGCGTCGGCATCGAGAGGGAGACGCGTGCGCTTGTTACGCGCAAACACCTTCGTCCCGACGACTGGCATTTGATCTGGCCCGAGCTTGTCTCCGCCCGCGCGCCATCTGCATGGCGACACCCGCGGCCAACGCGGCCCAAGCCTCGAATGATACCGGCTGCGGCACCTGTGGCCCGTCTTCGGCGCATTCGTCGAAGGAGCAACTTCCACACGCTGGATCGCGCCTTTCCAACGATGAGGCGAGTGTACGCGCCCGCCAGAACAGCCGGTAGTGCGATGCGCCCGGCGGCCCTATGACCCCACTTTAGGAGACACCTCTTGAGCCACCACTATTCCGAAATCAATCAACACGATGCGCTCTATTGGGTAGCGCGCGGTTATCCGGGCGGCGTTGAAGGATTGGCCGCGCGGATGGACAAATCCGCCGCGGTGCTGCGGAACAAGCTGCTGCCGCATGTGCAGACGAACTACGTGTCGTTCGAAGAGGTGTCGGTGATTGTCGAGCACGCGGAAGGCGCTGGTGTGCCGAACGCGAAGCTGCCGATTCAGGCGCTGTGCTGGCGGCACGGGATGGTGGCGATTCCGCTGCCCGAGGTAGCCCGCGAGGATCTGCCGAATACGGATCTGTATGAGGCGCTGTGCCAGGTGTTGGCCGAGGTGGGCGATGTGAGCCGCGCGATGTCTGCGGCGCTGGCGGACAACCATCTCTCCGAGGGTGAGATGCGCAAGCTGGAGCGGGAGTTTGAAGAGGCGACGGCTTCTGTGATGGTGCTGCGCGAGCTGTTGCGTGTGCGTGCGCAGCGTGATGCGGAGCGGTTGCAGCGGCTGCGTGGCAAGGCGTGATTGGCTGTTTTTTGAAGCGCGAGAGCGCATAGGAGAAGTGATGCAAGGTTGTAAAGCGAATTGCGGTGGGGCGGCGAAGTTGTCGCGCGACGATGCCAAGCGGATAGCGGATGTGCTGTGCGGGCTGGCGGCGAAGGAACGGGCGAGCTTTTCTACGTCGATGCCCGCGCGTCTCAAGGAAACCCGTGAGGTCCTGACGCGCGAGCTGAGGCTGTTGGCCGAGGTTACCGAGGCCGCCCGGAAAGGTAAGCGGAATAAGTCTCGATGAACTGCTCGCAGAATTGGGCCACAGCTTTGCCGGGTTCTCCGCTCGCGCCTATTTGATTCTGGAATAGGGTGGTCTGATATTTGAGGATGTAGTCAAGCAAGTCCTCAGCGTCTTTGCGCGGCTGAAAGTAGTCCATGTGGTTCTTGAAGAGGTTTGTGAGCGGTCTTCGTCGGGTTGTCGGATCCGACGACGCAGTGTTGCCGCCAGCAGTTCGGGCGGCAACCTGTTGCGCCACGTTGTATCGATTTTTGACAGGGCTAGATCGCGCATGACACAAACGCAGGACAACACGCCACGCTTTTCACACGGCATGACGTGCTGCAAGGCGGGACGTGTTGCTGTGGGCTTGTCGTGTGAGCGCGTCGATCAGATGTGTTGTGCCTGGCACCGCATTGCGGGGGCGTTCAAGCCTCGCGGGTTGCCGGTGCTGTCGAAGTTTGCGGAGCATCTGCTGGATGCTTGCGCGTGGCCGCTGGCTGATGTGTTTTGGCCGTTCAATGCGGCTGGTGAGTCTTCTGCGCTGGCGTTGGCCTGCGCGTCGCGTTATCGCGCGATTTCAACTGAGGCGGAGCGCCTCGCTTTTCGATCCACCGTTGTTGCGTCGACGTCGCCGGAGTTTGTGGCGGTGTTCGACGTGCTGTGTAAGGCCGCGCCGCTGCGGCTGTAAGGGCGATTCCATGGACATTCCTATCGAGGCCGTTGGCGCTGTTTGGGCCAAGGGCAGGGCGGCTGCATTGTCTGGCCGTCCGTTGGATGAGGCGAACGAGTATCCGGCTGGCACCGCGCATCACGCGACGTGGCTGGCGGGGTATATGGGCTTGGCGCGCACGCATGGAGGCGAGGGTGTCGGCGTATCGCATCAATGATCTTGAGTTGAGCGCGCTGGCCGGGGCGGGTGCGGAGATCGCGCATCTGTACCTGGTGGCGCTGCGCCCGCGTATGGACTTCAGGACGGGCGTGGTGGGGCGCGTGGTGCGGATCTCGTATCAGGCGCTGCGTGAGTGGACGGAGCGCACTGCGCGCCGTGGCGTGCGCTACCTGGCGCATGACAAGTCGAAGCTGCAGCGGATGTTGGCGCAGTTGGAGAAGCTGGGGCTGCTGCGTCGGCTTGGCGGGCAGTACGAGCTCGTTTTTGCGTGCCCGTTGGCGGATACGGATTCGTGCGTCCAAAAGAAAGCCGGTCGAGGTTCGATACACCCGCAGGATGGCTATGAGTTCAATGCTGACGCGGGTTTCAAGGATGTGCCGGAGTCTGTGGATAACGCGAAAGCCGCTACACATCCGTATTCCGGTAACACCTTTAAAACCAACCCCCCTAACCCCCCACGCCGGGCGCGTGAGAAGAAGGAGATTGAGCCCCCCACGCCTGCGGCGCGGGAGGATCGAAACGGCCCCCAACACCGTCGCTCGCGGCGGCACCGGCTCTCAGAGGAACGTGGTCAGAACACGAGCGTGGTTGGGGATGGGCTTGCAGAGAGTGAGGATGGGCAGAGCGTGGCGTGGCAAGCAGACCTTGCCTGGCCGGTTGACCTGAGAGGGCCCGAGCGGGCGCGTGTTGCACGGATCGTGGCTCGGGCACCCGTGGCCATGAGGCAGGTGGTGATCGACGAATGGCGGGGCCGTATGGCGGCCGGTGGTGTGGACGATCCATTTGCGATGCTGGCGTACCACGCGAAGCGGGCGAGCGATCCGGAATGGGTGCCGTCGTATGCGGCGGCGGTGCGGGAGTCGCGCGAGCGGGCAAGGGCGCTGCGGCGCCAGCAGGAGGAGGCGCTGGCGCGGTTGCAGGCGCAGGCGGAGCAGGCGGTGGCTGGGTTGCCGTGGCATGCGGGCCGGTTGCGGCACGCGGCAAGCGTTGCGCGAGGTGCGGCATGACGGCTGAGGAGGCGTTCAACGCGGCGGTGCTGGCGGCGCGCGGCAAAGGTGAGTGGCCGTCGCGGGCGGTGTTCTGGTCGGCGGTGCGGTTTGGGATGAAGGCCGTTGAGGCGGCGCGCTGGGGTGATGCTGAGGAGCGGTGGTCGGCGCAGTGGCGGGTGGCGGTGGCTGAGCATCTGCCGCCGATTCCGGAGGCGCCGTTGGTGGGGGCGCCGCCGTCTATGGTGCGGGCGGAGACGCATCTTGGGCGGATGTATCAAATCATGGGATCGAGGAGGCCGGATGTATTGCGTTAAGCCGCGTGAGGTGACGAGGCGATCTGCGTTGGTGACGAGCGAGGATCAGGCGCTCGATGATCTGCTGTTGGAGTGGTTCCGCTGGGAGGCGCAGTATTCGGGCGCGAAGTGGTATTCGAACCGGGATGCGACGTGCGGTGGGTCTGCGAGCTCGCGGCAGTGGATGTCAACGGATGACATTCACGAGGCAAGCGTGGATGCGTGGCAGATGCAGCAGGTGGCGGCGGCGATGGAGGCGATCTCGGGCGACCATGCGCTGGCGATTCGGGTGGAGTGTCGCAATCGCCTTGGGCCGGGGGTGTGGCGGAACCCGCGTGCGGGGCTGCGGCAGCCGCTGGCGTATGCGGCGGCTAAGGTGGCGATCAGGCCGTGGATTGTTAAATTCGGTGTCGAGTATTGATGGGGCGAGGGGCGTCGCTTACAGTTCGGTTCGTGGGGCGACGTGCGCCCATAGAAAATGAAAGCCCGACCGGATTGCTGTGTCGGGCTTTTTGTTTTGTCGGGCGTTGGGTCCAGCGAAGTGGACTGGTGTTGGCGGCTACGCCAAGGCGCGCACACATTGTTTTTATTCGCGTCGCGTTGCAACATTAATGCTCCTTCCTCTGAAAAGAAGCTGAGCATGAGCCTGTCGACGAGTGCCTATCTGCGCTCCTCCGGAATAGATTTGGACCGCCGTGTGCTGCAACGACTGGCCGCCCATGGCTTTAAGGTGACGTTGCCACCGGGCGCAACACTTTTGCAAACGCCGGCAAGCGGTACGCTGTGGCTTGCCGTGCACGAATGTCCAGAATCAATTTCTCGCATAGAGCCGGCCGCACCATTTCTCACAGCGTTCGAGTACTGGACAGCGCTTCGCTCGGCGGAAAACCATTCTTATGCACCGCGAGGCGTCCGCAAATACGAGATCGCAGTCCACACACGCACCTCATCAGGTCGTTCCCCTTCCGCCGCAACTTTCCAGCAGTTGATCCTAGGGGCCATGGCAGCCGAATCGCAGGGCTGGTATCTGGCGGACGGAGACGAACAGGTGTGGGTGGGCGAAGCAGCGTTCGCGGAGGTTCTCCGGCAGGCAATGATGGACGCAGTCAACATTGACGAGTTCACCATGCCGTTTGATGGATGGCATGAGAACGGCGAACCCATTCAACACAGAGATCGCATTCGAACGAGCCAGCCTTCGATTGAAGAGCGCGCCCGCAATATTGTGCTGCCAAAGAGAAAGTGGTGGCGCCTGTTTTTCTGACTTGCGCGAATCGAGGATGAACCTCTTTCTCTTCTGAAGGGACGCGGCACAGGTCGCAACGTCGGCGAGCGCGGGCCGGAAGCCCGGGGGCGTGATAGTTGCGGTCGGTCGCCCCCGTATAGGCCGGGGGCCCCTGGGCTCAAGGGGTACTGCGGGGGCGCTCACCCGCGACTCTTCGTTAGCGGCCAGTTTTCCAGCTTAGTGAAATTCACCTCCGACGAGGTGAAACGGTGAAATGATGAGTGAAACGATCCTCCTGACGCGCTCCGCGTTCGCGGCGCGCCAGAACTGGTCGCCCAGCTACGTCACCAAGCTTGGCAAAGAAGGGAAGCTGGTCACCACGCCCGACGGCAAGCTGGTCGACGTTGATGCCACGCTCGCAAAAATCAAGCGCGGCGCCGACCCAGCCAAAGAAGCCGTCCGCGCCCGCCACGAAGCCGCGCGCATCGACCGCGACGTCTACAGCGCCAGAGACACAACGCCCGATGCCGACCCATCCCTCGGCCACGACTTCCAAGCCGCCCGCGCCGAACGCGAGTACTACCAGGCACAGCTAGCCCGCACCGAATACCAGTGGGTCTCCGGCCTGCTGGTCAGCCGTATTGCCGTCGAAGACGCCGCCGAAAAGATCGGCGCCAACCTGCGCGACCGCATCATGGGCCTGCCGCGCCAGATCGCACCCGAGCTTGCCTCGATGACCGACCCATGGGCCGTCGAGCGCCATCTCGAAACCGCACTGCGCAAAGTGCTCGACGACATGATCGACCACGGCGCCGCAGTGCTTTCCGAATCCATCAACGATCCCGACCGCGGCAAGTTGGCCGACCTGTCACGCGCGGGGAAAGAGAGGTACGGCTCCATGGAGCCCATCGACACATCGTGAGCCATCCCGACGGAGCTGCACTGTTCGCCCGCGCCTTCCTGGCCGGCTTGAAGCCCGACCCTGAACTGTGGGTAGACCAGTGGTCCGAAGACTTCATGGTGATCCCCGACGAGTCGGGCGCCGCCGAAACCGGGCCATACCGCTCCGCGCGCACGCCGTACGCCGTCGAGCCCATGCAGTGCCTGTCGCCCGCGCATCCGTGCTTGCGCGTGGTCGCCATGGTCGCGTCGCAGTTGTTCAAGACGCAAGTCGCGTTGAACTGGATCTCGGCGACGATCCACCGCGCGCCGGCCAACTTCCTCGCGCTGCAACCGACGTTGAACCTCACACGCCGCTTCTCCGCACGTGTGGCCAAGACAATCGATGCCGTACCGGTCCTGCGCGAGCGCATCGCATCGGCCCGCTCGCGTGACGCCGCCAACACCGCCGAGCGCAAAGACTTCCGCAAGGGCACGCTCTTCATCAACACCGCCGGCTCTGCCGCCAACCTGGCCGAAGTCTCCGCGCGGTATGTGTACGGCGACGAAATCGACCGCTGGGTGCGCGACCTCAACAACGAAGGCGACCCCATCGGCATCGCCGAGAAGCGCGCCAGCACCTTCGGGCGCAACGCCAAGTTTTACTACACAAGTTCGCCGACGATTGACGGTGCCTCGCGCATCGCCGAGCTCTACGCGCAGAGCGATCAGCGCCATTACTACGTGTCCTGCCCGCACTGCGGCCATGAGCACATCCTCGAATTCGAGCAGCTGCGCGCAAGCGACGATCTGTCCGACGTCTACTGCGAGTGCCCCGCGTGCTTCTACCGCATCCGCGAGCACGAAAAGCCCGCGCTCTTCAAGACCGGCCGCTGGATCCCGCACGCCAAAGGCGACGGCGAAACAGTAGGTTTCCACCTGTCGACGGTGTATTCGCCGCTGGGTTGGGTGTCCTGGCGCGCGCTCATCAAGGAACACCGCGAGGCCAAGCTGGCGCAAGAGAAAGGCGATCCGGGCCTGATGCAGGTGTTCTACAACACGCGTCTCGCGCGCGTCTGGGACAACGCCCAGCAGCGCACCAGCGCAGACGAACTGCGTGACCGCGCAGAGGATTACCGCCTGCGCACCGTGCCCGCCGGCGCGCTGCTGCTGACCGCCGCCGTCGACACGCAGGACGACCGCCTCGAACTGCTCGTCATGGGCTGGGGCGAAGGCATGGAGCGCTGGACGATCGATCACCAGGTCTTCATGGGCGACCCGTCCGACCCCGCGCTGTGGGCGACGCTCGACGAAGCCCTGCAGGCAACGTTCCTGCACGCCTCCGGCAAAGAGATGCAGATCCGCGCTGTTGCCATCGACTCAGGCGGCAGCCACACGCAAGACGTCTATCACTTCACGCGTCTGCGGCAGTGGCGCCACGTGCTGGCCGTCAAAGGCGCCAGCAAACCGAACAAGCCCGTGATCGCACAGCGCCCGTCCCGCGTGGACGTGACGTGGCAAGGCACCACGGAAGTCGACGGCGCCGAGCTCTGGATCGTCGGCACCGACACCGCCAAGGACTGGATCTACAACCGCTTCAAGCTCACCAGCGGCCCTGGCGCGTTGCACTTCTCGAACGACCTGCCGCTGGAGTTCTACAAGCAGCTCACCGCAGAGAAGCAGATCGTGCGCTACGTGAAGGGCTACCCGCGCACCGAGTGGGTCAAGGCGCGGGGCGACCGTAACGAGATCCTCGACCTGAACGTCTACAACCTGGCCGTCGCGTATTACCTCGGCGTTCACAAGTATCAGGAACCCGACTGGCGTCGGCTGCGCATGCATTTCGATCAAGGCAGCTTGTTTGCCGCGGCGCCCGTCAACGACGAAGCGCCACCACAGCCGGCCGCACCACCGGCCGTAGAGCCGCCGCGCACAGCGCACACACGCCGCCGCGTGGCCGCGTCGCGCTACCTCAAACGACGATAGAGAACCGCATGGCTTACACACAGCAAGATCTCCAGCGCATCGAGAGCGCGCTGGTGAAGGGCGAGGTCGAGGTTCAGTTTCAGGACCGGCGCGCCCGATACCGCTCGGTCGACGAGATGCTGCGCATCCGCAGTGAGATCGTCCGCAACCTCGAAGACGCCGCACCGGCATCGCGCGTGATCCGGCTGCGCTCGGCGGGCAAGGGGGTGACATGACCCGATACCCTGCGCTGGGCCAGCTCGGTTTCGTCTTGCCGGCGGAGCGGGCGGTTCGGGCGCAGGCGTACGAGGCCGGTGGCACCACCGGCAGCCGGGGCCGCGCGTGGCGTGCATCGGGCGCAGGGCCAAACGCCTCGGTCACGCAGAATCTCGGCACCATCCGCACGCGTGCACGCGCCGCCGTTCGCAATGACCCATGGGCCAAGAAAGCGATTGCCGGGCTGGTGACCAACGCCATCGGTACCGGCATCGTGCCGCACCCCGAGCATCCCGACCTGGCCGTACGCAGCGCGCTCAAAGAGCTGTGGAGCGACTGGGTGCTCGAAGCCGACGCCGATGGTCTGCTCGACTTCTACGGCTTGCAGACGCTCGCCGCTCGCGCTCTATTCACCGATGGGGAGGTTCTGAACCGCGTCCGCCCCCGCCGCCCGGAACGTGGGCTCTGCGTGCCGCTGCAGGTGCAGCTTTTCGAAGCCGACCACCTACCGGCCAATCTGAATCAGATGCTGCCTAATGGCGGCGAGATCGTCTCGGGCGTCGAGTTCGACCGGGACGGCGACCGCGTTGCCTATCACCTGTACCGTCGCCACCCGGGCGAGTCAGGGCGCGCGACGGCACAGGCGGGAACGGTCCGTGTGCCGGCCTCGGAGATCCAGCACGTGTTCGAGCCGCTACGACCGGGCGCGGTGCGCGGCTGCTCGGTACTGGCAACGGTGCTGCTGCGCCTGCACACGCTCGACAGCTTCGACGACGCGGTGCTCGTGCGGCAGGAGGTGGCGAACCTGTTCGCAGGCTTCATCACCCGGCCAGCACCCACCAGCGTGAAGCTGGATATGGTGACGGGCCATCCAGCCCAGTTCGATGGCGACGGCACAGTGCTCACATCGATGGAGCCCGGCTCCCTGCAAGAACTGCTTCCCGGCGAGGAGGTGCAGTTTGCCGAACCACCCGGCGCCGGCACCGACTACGGCCCCTTCATGCGCCAGCAGCTCATGGCTGCCGCCGCATCGGTCGGCCTGCCGTACGAAGTGCTCACCGGCGACCTGCGCGACGTCAGCGACCGCGCCTTGCGCGTGATCCTCGGCGAGTTCCGTCGCCAGCTCGAGCAGCTGCAGTGGAACGTCTTCATCCACCAGTACTGCCGCCCCGTGTGGGCCGCCTGGACGGACGCAGTGGCGCTGTCCGGCGTGCTGCCCATGCCCGACTACTACCGGAACCGGCGCCTCTATCAGCGCGTGCGCTGGGTGCCGCAGGGCTGGCCGTACATCAACCCGGTGCAAGACGTGCAGGCCCAGCGCATCGCCATTCGCGCAGGGCTGGCAAGTCGTTCGGCCACGATCCTCGCCCAGGGCGAAGACCCCGAGACCACCGATGCCGAAAACGCTGCCGACAACGAACGCGCCGACAGGCTCGGCCTCGTCTTCGACTCGGACGCGCGCAGGCGCAACAGCGCCGGCAGCGTGACCGACAACCAGGAACACACCAACGATGAAAGCTAAACAGAGGAAGTGGTACGACCTCAAAGCCGCGCGCAACGCCGCCGGCAAGACGGTCGCGGAGTTGCGCATCTATGACGACATCGGCTTTTGGGGTACCACCGCCAAGGCATTCGTCAACGAGCTGGACGCCGTGGCGAAGGACGCCGACGAGATCCTCGTGGCCGTCAATTCAGGCGGCGGCGATGTGTTCGACGGCTTCGCCATCTACAACGCACTGCGCCGCTACAGCGGCAAGGTGACGGCGCGCGTCGATGGCATTGCCGCCTCGGCCGCGTCGCTCGTCGTCATGGCGGGCGACACCATCGTCATGCCCGAAAACGCCATGATGATGGTCCACAACGCCTGGACCATCGCCGCCGGCGACGCCGCGCAGATGCGCAAGACCGCCGAGCTGCTCGACAAGACGCGCGACGGCATCGTCGCCGCCTACCGCAACAAGTGCGGCCTGACCGACGACGAGATTGTCGCCATGATGGACGCAGAGACGTGGATGACGGCGGCCGAGGCCAAAGATCGCGGCTTCGCCGACCAGATCGAGGCGCCCGTCAAGCTGCAGGCGTCTGTGCGCACCGGAGAACTGCTCGCGCGGTTCGAGCACACGCCCGAGGCACTGCTGAAAGCGCTCGAAGCTCCGCCGGCGGAGGCGCCAAAAGCCGCTGCACCGGAAGCACCAGCAGCGCCGCCGGCCGCGCCGGTCGCTGCCACGCCGGCGCCCGACGCCGGCGCGCTCGCGCAACACGCCTTCGCAGCGTGCCGCGCCGCAGGCCTGCCGCAACTGGCTGAGGCTGTCGTGTCAGCCAGCGCGCTCGCCAGCAACGAAGCCATCGACGCCGTTGTCGCCCGCGCCAAAGACATCGCCGGCCTGTGCACGGCGGCACACCTGCCAGAGCTGACCGCGCAATTCGTTGCCGACGGGCTCAACGCCGAACAGGTTCGCGCCCGGCTGTACGACCGCGTCATGGCAGCCAGCACGACGGGGCTGTCGAATCGTCAGCCGGTGGCAGGGCAGGAAACCACCGAGCGCAAGGCCGGCCCGCACGGCCCGAGCATCTACAGCGCCCGCCGCAAGAAAACGCCTTCGGCTCTCGCCTGAAGCAATCCATTGGAGTCACACCAAATGCAGATCCAGACACAAGGCGTACAAACCGCCGAATTCCTGCTGACCGAAGCGCCGGGCAGCCTCTCGCGCGAGCAGATCACCGTGGCGGCGGGCGATGCGCTTCCCGCCGGCCAACTGCTCGAGCAGGACGCCGACGGTACCGGCTACGCCCCGTACGGCACCACGGAAGACGGCAAAGCCGCCGCCATCCTTTACGCACCGCTGCGCGCGTCCGAAACCGTCCGCCGCGCCACCGCCATCGTGCGCCTGGCAGAGGTGGCCGAAGCCCGCCTCACCGGTCTTGACGCCAAAGCCCGCACCGACCTGCTCGCGGCCTTCATCGCCGTTCGCTAAGCACCCACACGAATTCAGGAATTCAGGAGAACCCCATGGCTGATATGGCCCTGTTCAATGACGACGCCTTTTCCATGACGGCGCTCACCGCCAGCATCAACGAGCTGGAAACGACGCCCTCGCGGCTGGCCGCTCTCGGCCTGTTCGAAGAAGAGGGCATGACCGTCACCACCGCGCAGATCGAGCGCGACGGCGAACAACTGCAGCTGGTCGCCTCGGCAGAGCGCGGCTCGCCCGGGCAGGTTGTGGTCGGCAGCAAGCGTCAGGTCATTCCGTTCAACGCCGTGCACCTGCCGGAAATCGCCACCATCAAGGCGGACGAAGTGCAGAACCTGCGCGCCTTCGGCGAAGAGAGCGAACTCGAAGCCCTGCAGACGGTGGTGAGCAAGCGCCTGCAGAAAATGCGCCGCCAGCTCGATGCCACCCACGAGTTCCACCGCATCGGCGCCATCAAGGGCCAGATCCTCGACTCGGACGGCAAGTCCGTTCTGGTCGATCTGTTCGAGCGCTTCGGGCTGAAGCAACAGCAACTGCCCATCCTCATCGGCGACGTGCGTTCCTCCACGCTGGAACTACTCGACATGGTGGAGGATTCGCTGGGCGCCACCCCGCACACCGGCGTGCGCGCGCTGTGCGGGCGCAATTTCTGGCGTCAGCTGATGACGTCCAAGGACATCCGCGAGACCTACCTCAACACACAGATGGCCGCCTCGCTGCGCGGCGACCCGCGCGACACCTTCGACTTCGGTGGCGTCACGTGGGAGCGCTATCGCGGGCGCGTCGGCAACGTCGGCTACATCGGCGACGACGAAGCCTACGCCGTGCCCGAAGGCGTGCCGGAACTGTTCATCACCCGTTTCGCGCCGGCGGACTACATGGAGGCCGTCAACACCAACGGCCTGCCGTACTACGCCAAGCAGGAAGCCGGCAAGTTCGGCAAGGCCGTTGAGCTGGAAGCGCAGTCCAACCCGCTACACCTGTGCACCCGCCCGCGCGCGGTAATCAAGCTGTCGGCCGGGACGGGCAAGGCAGCCTGACATGACGTTTCGGGACCACGTGGCGGATCTCGACACGGCAGTCTTCGAGGCGCTCTCTGACGAGGTGCAAATCGACGGCAAGCCCGACCCGGTGATGGGCATGTTCTATTCACCGTGGCTGGATGTCGAACCCATGCGCGGCCAGCGCTCGGGCCTGCGTGAGCCGTTCGTGATCTTGCGCGATGCCGACGCCGCCGGCGTTCGCCAGCGCACGCGTGTGCAAGCGCTGGGCGACGTGTTCAGCGTCATGGAGCTACAGCCGGACGGCTCCGGCATGACCAAGCTGATACTGAGGCCAGAACCATGTCCGTCACGTTAAAGGCCGAGCTGGACATTGCCGCAGCGCTGGCTCCGCTTGCAAGCCTTGGCAAAGACGCCATGCGCAACGCCTGGCGCCGCGCGCTGAAGAAGAGCGCCAACTGGGTGAAAGGCCAGACAGCAAAGCAGGTCTCGGCCGAGATGCACATCGCGCAGAAACTGGTTCGGCAGCGTCTCTACTTCTTCTTGCGCAGTGCAGACAAAGGCAAGGTCTGGCTCGGCCTGAACTCCATTGAGGCGCACCGGCTCGGCAACCCCCGCCAAACGCGGCGCGGCGTGTCTGTCGGCCGGCATCGATTCGACAAGGCGTGGATCTACCGAAGCACGCGCGGCAGCAAAAGCGACGGCAAGGTCTTCCGCCGCGTTGGCAAGGCGCGCATGCCCATCGAGGGCGTCAAGCTCGATTGGGCTGACAAGGGCGAAGCTGCATTCCGCAAAGCCGCTGCCGAGATCGAGGCGCGCCTCATGGTCTTACTGGAGCAGGAAGTGAAATACGAGATCCTCAAGGCGACAGGCCATGCTCGCTGATCTGCAGCAACTGTTCGACGCCGTGGAATCGCACCTCAAAGCGCAATTCCCCGACGTCGCCCTCATCGGCTGGGCACCTGAAATCGAAGACAGCATGCCGCTGCCGGCCATCCTGCTGTACGTCGGCGCGCTGCGCCCGGGCACCGACCCGGGCACCGGCCAACCGCCCATCAACATCGTGATCGAGCTGCGCGTCGTTGGCGACCCGACCGAGCCAAACGCCGAGGGCGCCATGTGGGCGCTCGCCGCACGGCTCATCAAGGTCTTGCACCACCAGACGTGGGGCCTGCCTGTCACCATGGCTGAGCTGGAGGCCGACGGCTTCCATCCAGACGGCATGCGCCCCGACCTCGACGGCTACAGCGTCATCGCCGCTGAATGGCGACATGAGTTCGACCTGGGCACGCCCGAATGGGCGTTTGAAGACACCAGCGGCACGACGGTCGATTTCGACATCCAGCCGCGCCATAGCGAGGCCGACCATGGGCTACGAAGCGGGTGAAGCAGACCGGCGCCTGGCGTGCATCGTGCAGGCCGGCGTGATAGCGCAGGTCGACCTCGCTGCTGCCCGCTGCACCGTCAACGTTGCCGACTGGACGTCTGACTGGCTGCCGTGGTGGTCGCGTGCCGCCGGCGCCGTGCGCGAATGGCGCCCGCCGTCGCCGGGTGAGCAGGCTTTGCTCGTCTCGCCGTCCGGCTGCCTTGAAGGCGGCTTTGTCCTGGCGGGCTTCTATACGGACCAGCACGGCGGCGCGAATGGTCAATCGTCAGATTTGACGGCCACGGACTACCCCGACGGCGCCCGCGAGCATTACGACCACGCAGCGCACGAATACCGGCTTGCCGTACCGGAAGGCGGGCAAATCGTCCTGCAGGTGGGCGACACGTCGCTCACGCTGCGCGCCGACGGCGCTGTGCTGAAAGCGCCGCAACTGCGTGCCGACGTGCCGGCATCCACCTTCACGGGCAATGCCCTCGTGGAAAAGGCGCTCGCGTTCATGGGCGGCCTGTCAGGGCAGGGCGCCGCCGGCGGCGCCGCTGTCGCCATCCAAGGCGGCATCCAAGCCACAGACGATGTGGTGGCCGGCGATGTATCGCTGCGCGGTCACTCGCACATGGAGCAGGGCGACGGCGCGCCGGTGGGCAAGCCGTTCTAGCTGCAGCACACATCAATCGCAAGGCGGCCACGTGCCGCCATTTTTCATTGGAGGCACCGTGGCCGTCGTCGGCATGAACAGACGCACGGGAGCGCTGCTCTCGGGCATGGACCACCTCCTGCAAAGCCTGACCGACATCCTGAGCACACGACGCGGCACCCGGCGCGAGCGGCCTGAATACGGCAGCGATTTACCCGACAAGGTGGATTTGCCCATCACGCGCGGCTGGGTTGCCGCCGCGCAGGCAGAAGCGGCACGTGCCATCACACGGTGGGAGCCGCGCCTGCGCCTCTCGCGCGTGCGGGTGGAGGGCATTGAAGACGGTCGAGTGGTCTGGCGTGTCGTCGGTATCTACAACGAGCGGGCCGTCGATCTCAAGGTGACGTCATGAGCGTAATCGACCTGTCCGCATTGCCGCCGCCCGACGTTGTCGAACCACTCGACTTCGAGGCGTCCTACCAGCGGCTCCTCTCGACCTTCATGGGGCTCTGTCCGGAATGGTCGGCCACCATGGAATCTGACCCTGCGGTCAAGCTGCTGGAACTGCTCGCGTATGTCGACGTGCAGCAGCGCGCGCACGTGAACGATTCCGCACGCTCGACCATGCTCGGCTTTGCCGTGGGCGCCGATCTGGAACACCTGGCCGCTGGCTTGGATACAAAGCGACTTGTTGCCGTGCCGGGCGACACGGATGCGTTTCCGCCGGTCGCCCCAGTCATGGAATCGGAAGCCAGTCTGCGCACGCGCGCACAGGGCGCCTTCGAGCGGTTGTCGGTCGCCGGCCCGCGCGCCGCCTACGAGCTGCATGCACGCGCCGCAGACGGTCGCGTGGCAGACGCACGTGCCATCTCGCCGGCGCCGGCGGAAGTCATTGTGTCGGTGCTCAGCAATGAGGGCGACGGCACCGCCTCCGACGCGCTGGTCGAGCGGGTACGCCAGGCACTCAGCGATGAAGACGTCCGCCCGCTGGGCGACCGGCTGACCGTGCAAGCGGCGCGCATCATCCCGTACCGGCTGCGCATCGTGCTGTACCACTACCCGGGCCCGGAAGCGGAGCCCATGGTTGCCGCTGCGTGGGAGCGGCTCAATGCCTACGCGCAAGAACAGCGCCGCATCGGCCGAGACGTGCGCCGGTCAGCCATCTTTGCCGCGGCGCACGTCGCTGGCGTGCAGCGTGTGGAAGTTGCCGAGCCCGCCGAAGACATCATCGTCGACCTGACCGAAGCTTCTTACTGCGCGGGCATCGATGTTGTTGTCGGGGGCGCGGATGAGTGACAAAACGCTGCTGCCCGCAAATGCAACGCCGCTGGAGCGCGCCCTGGCGCAGACCATCCTCACGCTGCTCGACACACCCGTTCCTCTGAATCAGCTTTGGGATGCGGACACCTGCCCCGTGCGGCTGCTGCCGTACCTGGCAAGCGCCCGCTCGGTCGACCGCTGGAATGCCAACTGGCCGGAAGAGGTCAAGCGCCGCGTTGTGCGAAACGCCTTTGGCGTGCATCAGCGCAAGGGCACAGCGGGTGCGCTTCGGCGGGCCCTCGAACCGCTGGGCTATCGAGTGACGATTCAGGAATGGTGGCAGGCGCAGCCACCGGCCCGGCGGGGCACGTTCGCGCTCGACGTTGGTATCGAAAACACGGGCGTCACAGAGGCAACCTTCGAAGAGATCGAACAGATCGTTGACGACGTCCGGCCGCTATCAAGACATCTGACGGGGCTCACGCTCAGCGCAGAGATTGCCGGCCACACCGGCATACACGCCGCCTGCCTGGAGGGCGATACGGTGACCGTGTACCCATACATGCCCATTGCAGTTGCCACAGAAGGTGCCACGCACATCGCGGTCGCCGCACACGTTGTTGAAATCACTACGGTATCGAATGGCTAAGTATTTTGCGACTTTGACGGAGATCGGCGAGGCCAAGATGGCCCGTACGCTCGTCTCCAATACGATGGTCCCGCTCACCGAAATGGCCGTCGGCGATGGAGGTATTGATGGCGGCGCGGATGCGGATGTCATGCCCAGCGCCGCGCAACGCGCGCTCGTGCGCGAACGCCACCGGCGGCCGCTGAATCGCCTCGTCCGCGACGAGAAGAACGCAAGCATCGTGATTGCCGAGGTCTACCTGCCCGAAGAGGTGGGCGGATGGTGGTCGCGTGAGCTCGGCCTGTACGACGAAGATGGCGAGCTGTTCGCGGTCGCCAACGTGCCGCCCAGTTACAAGCCGGTGCTCGCAGAGGGCTCCGGGCGTGGACAGTTTTTCCGCATGATGTTGATCCACAAGGCGGCCGGCAACATCGTTCTAAAGATCGACCCGGCGGTTGTGGTGGCAACGCGCGAGTATGTCGACGACGAGGTGCGGGATCTGCGCCTCACGCTCGAGGAGAAGGCCGACAAAGCCACCACCCTGGCTGGTTTCGGCATTACCGACGCCGTAACAGTGGCGCAAGGCCTGGCGGCGGGTATCGGCGCAGACCTGAGCCTGACCAACGGGATTGTTGGCGATCTGAACGCGGTGACAGAGCCCGGGGAGTACTACTACAACGCGACGAACAGCAATGGGCCGTCCGTCTATGGCCTGCTGAAGGTATGGCGTGAGCACGGGACCACCGTCTATCAGCTCGCGCATGCAGACACCAATGACGTCTACACCCGCCGCCTGCTGAATGGGGCGTGGGTGCCGTGGCGCAAGCTCGCAGCAACCGACAGCCCCGAGTTCACCGGTACACCCCGTGTGCCGACACCTGCCATTGGCGACAACAGCCTGCAGGCGGCAAACACCGCTTTCGTGCGCGCCTACGTGGCCTCCGCAGTCACTGGTAACGAGGTTGGGCGCATTTTCTTTGAAGTGCGCACGCTGCCCCGCGCGGGTTGCTTGCGGCTCAATGGGGCGTTACTCATGCGCGCTGACTACCCGGAGTTGTTCGCCTATGCGCAGGGCACCGGTGCCATGGTTACCGAGAGCGAGTGGTCTGCGAACGCCTGGGGATGCTTTTCCATTGGAGACGGGGAGTCCACCTTCCGGTTGCCGGAGTTTCGTGGCGAAGGTTTGCGGTGCTGGGACGATGGGCGCGGCATCGATGCCAAGCGCGGCGTCGGAACATGGCAAGACAGCCAGAACCGGCAGCACACGCACGCCGGCTCCAGCGCAGCGGCTGGCGATCACGCGCACTTGGCCTGGACAGATGCCCAGGGGTGGCACGCTCACACGGGTTCCACGTCGGTGGGCGGCGCTCATGCGCACGGCATTGGCGGTGGCATACCCGTCGCCCCGGTGGGCAATTGGTCATACCGCGATGCGGGTGGCAGTTGGTCGGCCACAAGCTCGACCGACGGCAACCACAGCCACACCGTGTATCTCGACGGTAACGGATCGCACGGGCACAACGTTGGCATCGGCGCAAACGGCTCACATAGCCACGTCATCACTATCAATGCAGACGGCGGCACGGAGGCGCGCATGCGCAACGTCGCCTTGCTGGCCATGATTCGCGCATTCTGAGGGATTCACATGCTGATTCACCATTACGACAACCAGACCGGCCAATACTGCGGCAGCCAACTGGCCGACGCTGATCCTCGATCCCCGGGGCGTTGGCTGCTACCTGCCTTCGCAACTGATCAGGTGCTACCGGAGCGCACTGCCGAAACATGGCCATTCTTCCGTGACGGCGCGTGGGTCATGCTGCCGGACTTTCGAGGCAAGGTGCTGTATCGAACCGACACTGGCGAGCAGGCAGAGATTGTCGCGCCCGGTATCCGCCCGCAAGACATCGGGCTGACAGTTGACCCCCGTCCCTCCAATGACCACGTCTGGAAGGACGGCACGTGGCGGTTGTCCGCCGAGCAGGTTGCCAAACGGGCACGCGACGAGGCGATGGCCACCTTCAATGGAAAGATGGAAATCGCACGACAGGCCAACGCCGGCAAAGCCGATGCTTACGCCGCAGGGTTGCTGTCGGATGTGGAGATTGCCGTCTTCAAAGCGTGGGCCGCATATCAGATGGATCTCGTGCGTGTCCTGTCTGCGCCGGCTTTTCCTGAGAGCATCGATTGGCCTGATGAGCCCGACGTGGAAGCCGTGAAGGCTCAGGTACTCGCCGAACAGGCGGCGGCAGAACAGCTTGAGAAAGAGCGCGCTGCGGAAGCTGCGGCCGCTGAAGCGGACCCGGCGCCCTCGAACACCGACAACACAGAGGTACAGACCTCAGACACATGACGCAAGCCCCATAGGAAACCGACGCGCCGCTCCCTACCGTAACGAGAGTCATCGGCGCACCCGTCACGCACAGGCGCCCATGACCACCCGTCACACGTTCAACCGTTCAGGAGCAATCATGGCAAAAGTCGTCGTCACCCTTGTGGGGCACAACAAAGAGAATCTCGTCGGTCCGGCCGTGACGGTTGGCACGGCGCGGTGGGGTCATAACGGAGTCGATTTCGGCAAGGAAGTGGAGATCGCAGAGGGCACCTACACCGTCACGGTGTACAGCGCCGGCAAGGTCATCCACACACAACACGCTCACGTCCCGCGCGATGGCCGGTATCCCATCGAGATCGATATCGAAAACTAAGTCGACATAGCGCGCTGGCTCGTCAGCGCGCTCACCCCGTACCCAGCAAGCCCCGCCACCGAGCGGGGCTTTTTCATTTCTACATTCCATCGAGGAGCCGCATGGCATCTTCTTTCTTCCACGGCATCACCACCACGATTGTCGATACCGGCCCGCGCCCGATCGCCGTGCCGTCGTCGTCCATCATCGGCCTGGTCGACACGTACACGCCGGGCCCGGATCTCGTGCAGCCCGATGTGCCGGTGCAGATCACCAACGCGCGGGAGGCGGCGCAGGCCTTCGGGCAGAACAGCGCCATCACCCGCGCCATCAAGGCCATTCAGGAGCGCACCTCGGCTGTCATCGTCGCAACCGGCGTTGCGGATTCTGACGATGCAGACGCGCTAACCTCCAGCGTCATCGGCGGCACCACGGGCGCAGGCATGCGCACGGGCCTGCAATCGCTGCTCGACGCCAAGTCGCGTTTCAACGTGCAACCGCGCCTGCTGATCGCGCCCGGGTTCTCTGCCCGCCAGCCGGTAGCGACGGCCATGGATGCACTGGCGTCCAAGCTGCGCGCGGTCGGCATCATCGATGGGCCGAACACCACCGACGAAGCTGCGCTCGCGTATGCCAAGAACTTCGGTTCGAAGCGCCTGTACATGGTCGATCCGGGCGTGCGCACGTGGGACACCGCCGCCAACGCAGAGGCCGACGCACCGGCATCCGCATTCGTTGCGGGCCTGTTCGCGTACACCGATGCGCAGTACGGCTACTGGGCGTCGCCATCCAACAAGGAATTCGTGGGCATCACCGGCACCGGCCGGCCCATCGAGTTTCTCGACAACGATCCGACCTGCCGCGCCAACCTGCTGAACGAGGCCCGCATCGCCACCATCATCCGCGACGGTGGCTACCGGCTGTGGGGCAACCGTACGTTGTCTGCCGACCCGAAATGGTCGTTCGTCACCCGTGTGCGCACGCTCGACATCCTCATGGATGCGGCGCAGGCCGGCCACAAATGGGCGGTCGACCGGGGCATCACCAAGACGTACGTGCACGACGTCACCGAAGGCCTGCAGGCGTTCATGCGCGACCAGCGCAACGCGGGCGCGCTGATCAATTTCGAGGTCTATGCAGACCCGGTGCTCAACACCGCCAGCCAGATCGAGCAGGGCCGCGTCGTGTGGAACGTGCGGTTCACCGATGTCATCCCGGCAGAAAACCCGATCTTCCGCTTCGAAGTCACCAACGAGTGGCTGACCGAAGTGCTCGACACCAAATAACGGAGGCGCAAGTTGGTACCCGAGACACTCTACAACTTCAACCTGTTCGTGGATGGCACGAACCTCGCGGGGCAGGCGTCGGAGCTGACGCCGCCCAAGCTCAAGATCAAGACTGAGGACTACCGTGGCGGCGGCATGGATGCGCCCGTCAAGCTCGATATGGGCATGGAGGCGATGGAAGCGTCGTTCTCGCTCGTCACGCTGTCCACCGCCGTGCTGAAGCTCTTCGGCCTGGCCGATCAGAACGCCTTTAACGGCACGTTCCGCGGTGCTCTGCGCACCAAAGATGGCAAGACCCGCAGCGTCGTGCTCGTGCTGCGGGGCATGCTCTACGAGGTCGATCCGGGCTCGTGGAAGCCGGGCGAGAAGTCCGAATCCAAGTACTCCGTCAGCGCTGATTACTACAAGCTCGAAATCGACGGGCGCGTCTGGCACGAGATCGACGTGCTCGGCTGCAAGCGCGTTATCGATGGCGTTGACCAACTCGCCGAAGTGCGCGCTGCCATCGGCATGTAATGCCCCACAAGAGACACACCAAGATGCAAACCACCACCATCAAGCTGAAGTTTCCCGCCACCGTCAACGGCGTCAAGGTCGATGCGCTCACGCTGCGCCAGCCCACCGTGCGCGACATGCGCGTCGCGGGCCAGCAGGCGGGCGGCGACGAAGAACTGCGCGAGATCCTGCTGTTCGCGTCGCTCGCCACCGCCGGCCAGAACGACATCGAGGGCCTGACCTACGTTGATTACCAGCGCGTGCAGCGCGGCTACTTTCGGCTGCTGGCCGACCGCGAGGCTGCCGATGCCGGACCTGAAGCGCCTGGCCAAGCGCCTGCTGGCGATGGGCGTCAGCCCCTCTGACATTGACGCCATGACGGTCGACGACATGGTGTGGTGGTTGACCGACTGACGCAGAGGAGCACGGATGGCAACAAAAGACATTGCGCTCGGCATCCTCATCGGTGGCGCGGTCAGCTCAACCTTGGGCCGTGCCGTCAACGAAGTCGGCACCAAGCTGGAGGCACTCAAGAAGCGCGCTGGCGAGGCGCGCGTCTGGCAGACCACCATCGGCGAGACGCAACGCCTGCAGCGCGAGTTTCGCGATCTGCACGCCGCCGGCGACCGCGCGGCAGACAAGGTGCGCAGCAAGATCGAGCGCAACACCCGCGCGCTGCGCGAAGCCGGGTTCGAGGTCGACCGGCTCGACCGCTCGTATCAACGCCTCGGCCGTACCGCGCGCGGGCTGGAACTGCGTGCGCGCGGCACCCAGCTTGTCGCCAGTGGCCGAGACGGCCTGCGCAGCACCATCGGCGACACCGGCAAGTTTGTCGCTGCCGCCGCAGTGCCGACGGCCATCTCCGCCAACTACGAAGCGATCATCCGCGACATTGCCATCAAGGCGGGCGCGGCGCGCACCGACAAAGAGCGCGAGATGAGCAGCGGCATTGCCGCCTCCGCGCAGCAGAGCGGCATCGGCCGCAATGTGCTGGCCGATGCCGTCAACCAGATGGTGTCAGCGGGCATGGACGTTGACCGCGCGCTGTCGTTCGCCCCGCTGGTGGGCAAGTTCTCCGTCGGCCAGGGCGCCGACCCGAAAGAAACCGCGCGGATGATTCAGGCGCTCGAGCAGAACGCCAAGATATCCGACCCGGCCAAGATGGCGCAGGCGCTGGAGACCATCGCGTTTCAGGGCAAGGAAGGCTCTTTCGAATCGAGCGACATGGCACGCTGGTTCCCGGTGCTGCTGGCCGACATGCAGAAGCTGGGCATTGTCGGCAATTCATCGGTCGAGCAGCTCGGCGCGCTGCTGCAGGTGCAGATGAAAACCGCCGGCAGCGCAGACGAGGCCGCCAACAACACCAAAAACTGGTTCTCCAAGATCGGAAGCGCAGAGACGGCCGGCAACTACGCCAAAGCCGGCATCGACTATCAGGCCAAGATGCGCGAGGCCATCGGCAAGGGCTGGAGCACGATGGAAGCGTCCTTCGTGCTGGCCCGCGCGTACATCGAGCAGGCCGACCCACAGAAGGCCCAGCAGCTTGCCGCCGCGGCAAAGCAGTTCAACAGCGAATCCGACCCCGCCAAGCGCGAAGCGCAGATGCGCGCGTTTGAAGAGACCATGAAGACCGGCGATCTCTTCAACGACATGCAGGTCAAGGCCGCGCTGACCGCCTACATGCAGAACTCGGATCTGTACCAGCGCTTGAAGAACGAAGGCGCGAAGGCGGCGGGCGAGATCGAGAAAGACCTGGAAGACCGCCGCGCCAGCTCCAAACAGAAATGGGCCGAGGTCGGGCAGGCGTGGGATGAGGCCATGCGCCGCATTGGCGATGCGCTCAAGCCCGTGACGGATGGCGTGGCGGATCTTGCCGCCGGCGCCGGCAACTCCGTCGGCAAGCTGGCGGCGGAATCGCCCAAGGCCACCGTCGCCATCGGCGGCGTGCTGGCGTCTATTCTGGCGTTCAGGACCGGGCGCGCCGTATGGAAGATCGGCAAGGGCGTTGCCGACATCGCTCGTGGCAACGCCGTTGCGGCGGGCGTGGGTCGCACGGCCGGGGTGGCTGCCTCTGCCGCCAAGGTGGCACCGGCTGCAACAAAGGCACCCGGCGTGCTGGGCGCTTCGGGCCGGTTCCTGAAAGGTGCAGCGCCCAAGCGGGGCAAGGTCGGCGCTGTCGCGGGCGTTTTGGCGCTGGTGGGCACGGCCGGCATGGCAAGCGCCCAAGCGGCCGAGGGCCCCGGCTCCAAAGCCGACAAGGCCAAGGCCATCGCGGGCATCGGCGCAGGCCTGGCCGGCGAGCTTGCTGGCGGTGCAGCGGGCCGCGCCATTGGTGCAATCGCCGGCACCGCCATCGCAGGGCCGATCGGCACGGTGGTCGGCGGGCTGCTGGGCGGCATGCTGGGTTCGTACCTGGGCGGCACGGCGGGTAGCGCCGCAGCAGGGTTGGCGCTGGGCAGCACCAAGCCCAAGACCGCGATGGAAGCCGGTAAGCCCGTTCTGCCAGCAGGCGCCGTGGAGGCGCTTGGCACGGCCAGCGCGCTCGCCAAGGCACCACCGGCACCGCCGCCGCAGATCGACCAACGTTTCGAATTCGCCCCGCGCATCGCCCTGACAGTGCACGGCGACGTCAAAGACCCGCGCCAGCTTGCCGAGGAGTTGATGCCCCACCTGCGCCGCCAGTTCGACGAATACGCCGCGCAGCAACGCCGCGCCGCCATGTCGGATCGCCCGCATCTGTAACGGAACACACCATGGATTTTCTGAACTACGCATCCGCAGCGGCCACGCATGCAGCGCGTGCGGCCGAGCACGTCCGGCAGATGGAGCGGTTGCTGGACAAGCCGGACGGCACAGGGGAAGCCAACGCCCATCGCCGCGAGGCACAGGCCTTGGGCGACCTGATCAGCGCCAGCAACGCGCTTGCCTCTGCCGCTGAAGCCATTGGCGGCGTAGGCCGAACGGCTGCAGGCAGAGGTGCAGCGCAGCGCGCGCTCGGCCTGACGGATACCGCGCTGGCCGGCATCCAGCGCACCGCCGCGGGCGAGCGCTTCGCATCCGTCCTGCGCGCCGCGCAAACCACCAGCGACGCACTGGCAACCGTACGCCGCCGCCTCGATGCCGTGCTGCCCGCCGTCACGTCCAACGTGCGCAGTCTGGTGCCCAGCTACGCGCTTGGGCCCGACAAGATCCTGGGCGCCGGCCAAGCCGCAGGCGCCACCGAACGCCTGCTCGTGCTGTCGACGGATGACGGCGAGCAATTCCAGTTCGGCCTCAGCACCGCTGCATACGACCGCCTGCGCCGCGAGACCCGCTACAACATCGCCGCGCAAGAGCGCATCCAGCGGCAAGAGGCATTGCAGGCCGTGGGCGCGGGCGGCGACACCATCACCGTATCGGGCGCCATCTTCACCGCCGGCGGCGCCGGGGCAGGGCAGCTTGACCGCCTGCGGGCCATTGGCGCCGCGCTCAAGCCCGTGCAGCTCACCACCGGCTCGGGCGACGTGCTCGGCCGCTACTTCCTCGACCGCGTGGGCGAAGAGCAAGACGCGCTGCTGGCCGACGGCACGCCGCGCAAACAGGGTTTCGACTTGGAGTTCCGACGCTATGGCGATGACTATCAGAACATCTGACGGCGACGTGCTGGACGTGCTCTGCTACCGCGCATACGGCACGCTGGCTGGCACCGTGGAAGCCGTGCTTGATGCCAACCCCGGCTTGGCCGCACGCCGCCAACCGTACGCCGTCGGCGTCGAGATCTTCCTGCCCGACCTCACGCCCCCGCGTGACGAGCCCATCCAGCTTTGGACGTAGCCCATGGAAGCCCAATTCGAAGTCCTGGCAGACGGCAAAGACATCACCGCGCTGCTGCGCGATCGCGTGCTGGAGATCCGCACCACCGACAGGCCCGGCATGGAATCCGACCGCTGCGAGATCCGGCTTGATGACCGCGACGGCAAGATCGCCTTCCCGCCCAAGGGCGCCAAGCTGCGCATCTCGTTCGGCTGGGCCGGCAAGGGCCTATCCACACGCGGCACCTACGCCGTTGACGAGATCGAACTGAGCGGCCCGCCCGCCACCGTGGTGATACGCGGCAAGCCGGCCGACATGCGCGCCACCGCCAAGGCCCAGCGCAATGCCAGCTACACCGGCACCACGCTGACGGCCATCGTGGCAAGCGTGGCCGCGCGGCACGGGTGGAAGCCCGCCTGCACGATCGAGGCACAGGTGCAGCGCGCAGACCAGTTCGGCGAGAGCGATCTGCATTTCATCACCCGGCTTGCAAAGCAGTACGGCGGCACGGCAACGGTCAAGGGCGGGCGGCTGATCGTTGCCCCGCGCGGCGGCGGCAAATCCGCAGACGGCAAGCCGCTCGCGCCCATCGTGCTGCGGCCGGAAGACCTGATGCGCTACCGCCTGACGTTTCCAGACCGCAGCAGCGTCGGCGGTGTCAGAACCCGCGCGCACGATGCCAAGACCGGCCGCAAGGTCGATCTGCACATTCCCAACCCGGAAGCGCCCGACGGCGGGCCCGCGCAGGCCACGCACACCGATCGGCACGTGCACGCTAGCCCGCAGGCCGCCAAGGCCGCCGCCAAGGCCAAGCTGCAACACATGAACCGCAGCACCGCCGAAGGCGAGCTGGAGATGATGGGCCGTGGCGATATCAGCGCCGAGAAGACGCTGCGCCTGGAAGGCTTCAAAGCCCAGGCCGACGGCGACTACCTGGCTGACACCGTCACGCACATCTACGCCAACAAAAGCTGGCTGGTGAATGTGAGCCTGAACGGCGGCAACAGCGGCAAGGCCAAGGCCGGCCACGCCAAGCCCAAGAAGGCGGCCAAGGTGAACAACCTGGCGATTCCTGCACCGCCCAAGTAACACGACACACGCGCTCGCAACCGCGGCCGCATCCCAATCAGCCCGCCACCCGGCGGGCTTTTTTCATTTCCAAGCCATGAACAAAGACACCTTCAGCAAGGCTGCAGCCTTGCCGCCCGCGCTCGCCAATCGCTGGTGGCCGCACATCGAGGCCACCTGCAAGCGCTTCGGCATCTCCACGCCCGCGCAGCAAGCGGCCTTCATTGCGCAGATCGGGCACGAGTCCGGCGGCTTCACGCGCGTAACGGAATCCTTCAATTACGCCGTGGCCGCGCTGCCCGCCATGTTCTCGCGCATCACGCCTGCGTTGGCCTTCGCGCTGGGCCGCGCGCCCGGTGAGCGCGCGGTGCCGCTCGAGCGGCAGATGCGCATTGCCAACATCGCCTACGCCAACCGCTACGGCAATGGCGACGCCGCCAGCGGCGACGGCTGGCGCTACCGGGGCCGCGGCCTCAAGCAAATCACCTTCCTGGCCAACTACCGCGAGTGCGGCCACGCGCTCGATCTGGATCTCGTTACGCACCCCGAGCTGCTGGAGCGCGACGAATACGCCGCGCTCTCCGCCGGTTGGTACTGGTGGGCCTTCGGGCTCGGCAAGCTGGCCGACGCCGGCAAGTTCGACGAGATCACGCGCCGCATCAACGGCCCAGCCATGGAAGGCACAGAGCCGCGCCGCGCGCGCTGGGCGGTGGCCAAACAAGCATTGGGAGCATGAATGGCAGAGCAAACAGGTTGGGGCGCGCTGCTGCGCGTGGTGGACACGATTCTGCCGAGCGCGGCCGGTGCGCTGGTGTCGCTGCGGTTCATTCCGGGCACGCCCGCGCAGCGCGTGGCAGCGCTGCTGCTGGGCATTGCCTGCGCGCATTACCTCGGCAACGGCGTCATTGCTTTGTGGCACGTGCCGGCCGGGCTTGAGTCCGACGCCATCAAGTTCATCGCCGGCGTGTTCGGGCTGACCATCGTCGGCTACGCGTACGGCGAACTTCCAGCGCTGCGGCGCCTGGTGCACGACTGGCTGCAGCAGGCAGCGCAACGCTGGATGGGAGGCCGCAAGGAATGACGATCAGCCAAAACGACGTGCTCACCGCCATCGACATCGTGGCGCTTGTGGCCATCTGCGCGGGCGCGGCGTGGTCTGCACTCACGCAGGCCATTCCGCACGGGCTGCGCGGCGCGCTGCTGCTGTGCGCAGTCGCCCTGTGCGCGCTGGGCAGCGCCTCCACGGCGCTCGGCGCCAATCACGACATCGCCACCGTCCAACTGCATTGCGCGCTGGCGATGGCGGGCCTGTGGGTCACCCACATCATCCGACAAGGCAAAGCCAATGAACTTCGCAATGATCCGCCTGGTGGCAGTGGCGGCGGTAGCTGCAGCAGCGGCGTGGGGCTGGCAGGCCAACCGCTACGACAAGACCATCGCGCAACTGCAGCGCGACCACGCCATCGAGCGCCAGGCCGCCGTCGATACCGTCGTGACGGCGCTGCAGGCTGCCATCGACAAACACCGGCAGCTTACCGACCAGCTCGACGCACTCGACCGTACCCATTTCTCGGAGATGCAACGTGCCACCGCTGAAAACACGCGCCTGCAGCGCGCTCTTGCTGCTGGCACTGTACGGATGTCAGTGCGCGCCCGTTGCCAGCCCGACGCCGACACCGGTGCGGGCGCAGGTGAAGATCAGCCCGGCGCCGGCCTGGGCGATGGAGCCACCGGCCGATGTGAGCTATCTGGAGAGGATGCGGCGGATCTTGTCGATCTCTTCGCCGGGGCGGAGCGGGATGCGGAGAAACTGAGATACTTGCAGGCGCGTGAGCGTGCGCTTGAGGGGGCGGGTGGTTGTGTACAGCGCTGATGGGGGCCTGCAAGTCGGGCGGCGCGTCCGTCCGTTTCCGGCCCAGAGTCAATTTTCAAACCAACAACTCAACCCATGCCCGGAATAGTCAGGCTCGGACTTCTCTTAGTAATTTTGTTTGCATACTCGCCTGCTAAAGCAGACTGGGGTGCCATTGGAGCCGCGACGCGCTGCGATACAAAGAACAACACGTTTTTTATTGCGCCGACGCTGGAAACCAGTTATCCGCCGGCAGACGTTAAGCCGCCGGCTGGATTTAAGCCTTTGCGTCACGGCGTCACGAGCGCTCACTGTCAGCTTTCCTGTGCGCTTGTCACGGCGAGGATTGCTGTGTATCCGCCTGCGGATAAGGGAGAGTGCATGGGGCAGGGATACGTCGAGATTCGAGACCTGAAAGTCGGAGGGGTGACCCGCCTCAGCGGTCCAGAGCCGTTCAACTGGGACTGTCTTCACGGACTCCTAACGAAGGTAAGCGTGCGTGTCCTGGACTCGAAGACCCATGAACTGGAGCTATGCCGGGCCTCTACATGGGACTGGGACGAAGGCTATGTCGATGTTCAATGTACGACCACGCGGTATGGCCGATAAGAGCTGGATGCTTCGATTTATTTCAACGATTCTGATAGCAGGCGTGCTGGCTGGACACGCGGCCGCCCGCGAAATGCCCGATGTCGTCCGCCGATACGCAGACGCTTTCGCACAATCGCAAGGGGAGTCGGGGCAGCCATTGTCAAAACTGTCGCTGCGCGAGGAGTATGCGACCTGGTTCTTTGAAGGTTTCACCAATCCAATTGGTGGGAGCCTCACAAGATCAACCCTGGGGAATAGCGCGTATGCGCTGGGTCAAGCGTATTGGCGTGATCATCCCTCCGAACGCGACGAGATCTTTGCGGGCTACGGGTACATCGCTGTAGAGCGGGAGGGTGTTTGGTCACATGGCTTCGAAGTGAATGCTTTCCGACCGGCCGATTCAGACGAAGGTGAATGGTGGGTCACGCCCATTTGTGGCGATCCACGGTGCGATGTAGGGCTGCGTGATGCCCGGCCTGGGAACAAGCCCCGTCAGATGCGCATCGTCGGCTACCTCAGCCCCGCGGGCCGCTATGGGCATCTCGGTGCCTATGGGCGCAAGGTACTGGTCACGTCGGCTAAACCCGTTGACGAAGGGCATCAGCTTTTAACCCCATGCCCGTTCACGGACGGCTGCCGCTATCGACAAGTCCCGTCTTGGCCGAGCTCCTCTGTCCTAGAGCGATTGGCCCCGGCCAACCGCTTTTCCTCACGCTGATCGGCGAATCCCTACACCCCCGCCTCAATCAAATCCGAAATCTGCACCGACGCCCGCGCAAAGTCAGTCAGGGCGCGGGCGCGCTTGTGCCGATAGCTGCCGGCGGAGATGACGACGGGCTCTTTGGCGTCGTCGGCCTGCAGGACGATGAGCATGCCGGTGTAGCGGTCTGCCTGGTAGATGTGTTTGTTGAGCAGTTGCAGCGCGCGCTCGACGTCGGCGGGGTAGAGGCTGGCGAGCTCTTCGGGTGTGAGGGCTGCGCGGGGCGCGGCGTCGATGCACGGTTGTGCGGTGAACTGGCCGGTCCTGCGGATGGCCGGCAGGACGATGGACGTGACCCACTTGCGGAAGCGGTACGGCACGGTGCCTGGGTTGATGGCGTCGCGGCAGCGCAGGACTAGGGTGTACATGCCGGATTCGTTCACGATATGCGCTGCGCCCTGACGACCTATGTTGAACATAGACCGTTCATCTTGATCAAGCCGGGCAATGACTTGCGAGGCGTTCTGAATATTGAGCGCGTCGCAGATGTCGGTCGCGACAAACCACGGCTCGTCGTCGCGCATGACAACGCGCACCGCGTGCGATTCGAATTTGAAGGTATTGGACGCGAGCGCTGACGCGCTGCTGAGATTTCCAGTCATAGCAGATCCCTGAGTTGCGGTGAGTAGACCGCCTCCTCGCCGCCAAGCGAGGGGGGCGGAACCGAACAGGTTGGCGGACCGGAACTCAGGAACCGGCAGGGCCGAAGCCCTCCTATCCGGCCCGCCCATGGGAGTGCCAGACGTGCGCAAACAAAAAGCCGCGCGTGAAAGCAAGCGCGGCTGATGTGCGCCCGAGTATCCCGGGCCGCCAAGCCCGTGTGCCGGTGTTTCCGGCGACCGGCCGAGTATACGGCTGGTGCGGGGAGGGTGCAATGCTGGTGACAGTGGTTCGCAAATGCGGCTGTGCGGGCCCCTGTGAGTCGCACTACCCGCTAACTGAACCCATACCGTACCGTAGCAGGGCTGACGAACGAGCAGCCTGTGCATCCGGCTGATTCAACCGCAAGCGCGATCTCGTGCTGCAATCCAACTCGTTGAATTTCGTCTATCACGGCAAGCCTGACGCCAGAAAAGCGGGATTCATCGAGAACTAGCTTTCTCACTGAACGTGCATCACCGAGCTCGCTATCGAGATCGACGTCAGAGTTCTCCAGATCAATTGCTTTAATGCGTTTGAGTGGATTTGCAACGAAGTATTTGACGACCGTGGCGGACCCGTTGTACATGACCACGGCAGGAAAATACTCTAGCTCGGCGCTCTGGGACGAGAACGCGGCCTTCAATTTTTCGGACACCACATGCAAGAGGCCAACCTTGAAATAATCGACGAGTCCAGGCGGAGCCTCATCGCCGTCTTGCATCTCAAGCGTGAGCTGTGGGAACTCTCCCGCTAAGCTGACGCCTCCCATGGTCTGCAGCCCGCGCAGTTTTGAACGCGTCGGATTGCTTACCTCTGGGCAAGGGACTCGTCCGCTGGTGTCTACTTGCAGTATCTGGATCATGGGCACGTGGATTCAGTTCTTGGGGTAAGAACCGCCGTGTGACGTTGGGATAGGTTTTCTACGTTGGCGTGAATGTCAGCCTAACCGTCCGGGTGCCTTTTTGCCCAGGTTCAGGCAGCGGCAAGGGGTCGGAGCGCTCGATTGCTTTCAAAACGGCCGCGTCGTAAGACTTTACACCGCTGGATTTCTCAAGCTCTGTGCGAAGCACTGAACCGTCGGGCCCTAGGAGTACCTTCACAACCGCAAAGATATTTGCGGGAGGCACTTCATCAACGACGATATTTGGCCTGACCCGCTGCCTGATTCTTTCGGCGTACGCTAAGGTGGCCGGCGGTAGACTTGGTTGGGCAGCCACCAGCGTTTGGGCTTGGCCGTCAATGCTGAAGGTGAACGGTCTTGAAAAAGGCACGCGGGTCGCGTTACCTGTCTTCGGATCGTTAAACGGTGCGCATGCCGTCGAGCGTACAGCCCGCACGCCTGCATCATCGAGCAAGGCATTGCCAGACGATTGAGTGACTTGTACGGAAGAGATCGTTCCGTCCGGTTCAACTGCGCCAGACACGACGACGGTGCCTTGGATGCGCATACGCCGCGCCTCCGCCGGATATACGGGCGGCGGGGTGGTGCACCCCGTAGCAGGTGGGCGTGTCGCCAATGAAGCTGGCGCTTGGTTGGCACATCCAGAAAGCGAACCCAATAGAACGATGCAAGCAAGCGTCGGCGCGCGATGTAGCATGACCCCCCCGTTTGTTCCCAGTCTCGCGTTTGTCTGTTTGTCTTACCCTTCAGGCTGAATGCTAGCTCAAGTGCAGTGAAGGGCGCCTGTTCAGGATCGTGACATTCGCCGACCGCAGCGGCGCCACAACGGCCAAAGACAGGGCCCCATCCCACCCCCTACACCCCCGCCTCAATCAAATCCGAAATCTGCACCGACGCCCGTGCAAAGTCCGTCAGCGCGCGGGCGCGCTTGTGCCGATAGCTGCCGGCGGAGATGACGACGGGCTCTTTGGCGTCGTCGTGCTGCAGGACGATGAGCATGCCGGTGTAGCGGTCTGCCTGGTAGATGTGTTTGTTGAGCAGTTGCAGCGCGCGCTCGACGTCGGCGGGGTAGAGGCTGGCGAGCTCTTCGGGTGTGAGGGCTGCGCGGGGCGCGGCGTCGATGCGCGGTTGTGCCGTGAACTGGCCGGTCTTGCGGATGGCCGGCAGGACGATGGACGTGACCCACTTGCGGAAGCGGTACGGCACGGTGCCGGGGTTGATGGCGTCTCGGCAGCGCAGGACTAGGGTGTACATGCCGGATTCGCTGATGACGTTGGCCTGATCGTTTCCTCGGGATAAGCCCTGAATTGAAGTTAGGGCTTTCTCGTCAGCGTCGAGAGAAAGAAGCGCCTTTGTCGGATTCGTGAGTTGCAGAGCGCGGCACACATCGGCCGCGACGAACCATGGCTCGTCGTCACGCATGACAACGCGTACCGAGTGGGATTCGAATTTGTAGGTGTTGGGGGTAGGGACGAGCGCGGACGCGCCAACAGACGTACCAGTCATGGCATGACTCCGAAGTAGCGGTGTGTGAACCGCCAACCCGACGCCAATCGGGTGGGCGGAACTGTGCAGGTTGGCGTACCGGTACTTCGGAACCGGCAGGGCCGAAGCCCTCCCACACAGCCCGCCCGAAGGAGAACCATGCTGCGCACACAAAAAGCCGCGTCCAATGTGCAGGCGCGGCTCTTGTGCGCCGAAGTATACCGGGACGCCAATCCCGTGTGCCGGTGTTTCCGGCGACCGGCCGAGTATACGGCTGGTTGGACCTACGTGCAAACCAGCGCGCCGATGCAGTCTGACAAAGAAAACCAGCGGTCATCCGATTCGCAGTACGGTGGGCGGCGAATATGTGTAGCCCGTCATTCGTTTTCGGGCGGGTGGACCGTAGAACGCTTGGCAAACGGATAAGGGCATCGAAACCCCTTTAGCCTACGAGTCTGTGCCGCGCTGCTGCTTGTCGAAATTCAGCCTCGCCTCGCGGAAGTGGTCCGCACTCTCGACGATCCAGGTCCACAGAGGAACCATGCGAACGAGCAATTCCATGCCGGTGTCGGACAATTCGTACTCCACCCTGGGCGGGATCTCTTCAAAGTCGTGACGGACCACCAAGCCGTCACGCTCCAACTGTCGCAATGTGCGCGTCAACATACGTTGAGTAACGCCGTGCATGCGCCTACCGATTTCCGCATGGCGCAGCCTGCCGTACACGCCGAGGGTGTGGACGACGCCGAGCGACCAACGGCTCCCAGCATGGGCGAGCACCTCCCGCCGCAACCCATCATCATCGTCCCTCAGGCCATCACATACGGTCTGCGAATATTTGAGAAGTTCGTCTCGATTCAACTACCTAGCCCCCAGTATCACGCGTGTACCTTCTTTTACGCCCGCCCGTGCATCGCTAGACTGCTGCAACTCATTCCTTAGCAGGCTAGACGATGAACCAAACAGATCCTAACTCTACGTCTCAAAACATTCTCGTGCTCGGTGCCGGGGAACTCGGCCTCCCGGTGCTGCGCAATCTTGCACGCCGCGCGAAGGACGTGGACGGTGCGAAGATCAGCGTGCTGCTGCGCGCAAGTGCCGTTGAGTCCAGTGCACCAGGCAAGCGGCAAGATATTGCGGAGATCCGAAGTCTTGGGATCGAGATTGTCGTAGGCGATCTTGTGAAAAGCTCCATCGACGAGCTCGCCGAAGTCTTCGCGCAATATGACACGGTCATCGGTTGCGCGGGTTATGCAGCGGGCATCGACACGCCAATGAAGCTGGCACGGGCGGCCTTGCAGGCGCGCATCCCGAGGTACTTTCCATGGCAGTTCGGGGTCGATTTTGATGTGATTGGTCGCGGCAGTCCGCAGGACATTTTCGACGCACAGTTGGACGTGCGTGAGCTGCTGCGCAGTCAGCACCAGACTGAATGGGTCATCATCTCGACCGGTATGTTCATGAGCTATCTGTTTGAGCCGGACTTTGGTGTTGTTGACCTGCAAAACGACGCGGTCCACGCCCTAGGCAGCCTTGACACCGCTGTAACGCTGACGACGCCCGATGACATTGGGGCGCTGACCGCCGAGATTGTGTTCGCCAAACCGCGTATCCGGAACGAGATTGTCTATCTGGCCGGCGACACCGTGACCTACGGAGAGGTCGCCGACAAGTTGCAAGCGGCCCTCGGCCGCCCCTTCAGCCGGTCCGAGTGGAGCGAGCAGTATTTGCTCGACGAGCTGGCGCGCGACCCGCACAACATGATGCGCAAGTATCGCGCGGCTTTTGCTCAAGGGCGGGGTGTCGCGTGGGACAAGAGCGGGACGTTCAATCAACGCCACGCCATTCCGGTCACTGACGTGGCATCGTGGATCAAGGCAAACCTTGAGTCGGGGCGCGATGAACCATCGTGAGTTCGACGATCTAGGCAAACGGCATCGACGAGGACTCTCCGAACAGAAGGGCCGGCCCCAAACGGGTGCGGACTTCCGTGTTCCGAATTCACGTTATCAGAAGTCTAGTCGGCACCGGCGACGCCTGAAAGAAACGTGACAGGTGGCGGGACTGGCCAACAGCAGTCAGCACCAGTCGCCCGAACCGCCGCCAACCCGCCCAGCGATGCGAGCCCCATCCCCCTACACCCCCGCCTCAATCAAATCCGAAATCTGCACCGACGCCCGCGCAAAGTCAGTCAGGGCGCGGGCGCGCTTGTGCCGATAGCTGCCGGCGGAGATGACGACCGGGTCTTTGGAGTCCTCGGCCTGCAGGACGATGAGCGTGCCGGTGTAGCGGTCTGCCTGGTAGATGTGTTTGTTGAGCAGCTGCAGCGCGCCCTCGACGTCGGCGGGGTAGAGGCTGGCGAGCTCTTCCGGCGTGAGGGCAGCGCGGGGCGCCGCGTCGATGCACGGTTGTGCCGTGAACTGGCCGGTCTTGCGGATGGCCGGCAGGACGATGGACGTGACCCACTTGCGGAAGCGGTACGGCACGGTGCCGGGCTTCACTGCGTCGCGGCAGCGCAGGACTAGGGCGTACATCCCGGACTCCGAAACGATGGCGACTTGTTGCCGGCCGCCATGGGTGTCGGTTAAACCGACACCCTTTTCGTCGGCATCCAGCTTCAGGAGCGCATCCCGGCTGTTGGCGATTTCAAGCGCGGCACAAACGTCGGCTGCGACGAACCACGGCTCGTCGTCGCGCATGACAACGCGCACCGAATGCGATTCGAAATTGAAGGTGTTCGGGGTAGGGGCGAGCGCGGACGCGCTGCTGAGATTTCCAGTCATAGCAGACTCCTGTGGTGCGGTGAGTAGGCCGCCGCCCTCGCTGCCAAACGGGGGTGGGGCGGAACCGAACAGGTTGGCAGACCGGACCACAGGAACCGGCAGGGCCGAAGCCCTCCTGTCCGGCCCGCCCATAGGAGTGCCAGACGTGCGCAAACAAAAAGCCGCGCGAAAAACTAAGCGCGGCTGATGTGCGCCTGTGGATACCGGGCTGCCAAGCCCGTGTGCCGGTGTTTCCGGCGACCGGTCGAGTATACGGCTGGTCGGAGTTACGTGCAAACCAGCGGGAAGCAAACCGGCAGCTTACCTACCAGCTCAACGCGCTTGACCGTACCCATTTCTCGGAGAGGCGACGTGTGTTTGAGGAGGCTGGTGTTTGTGTTCAGCCCTGACGAGTGGCACTTGCGAGATGGTAGAGTCGGAATGTCTGAATTCGGTCAACACAGGACATTCAAGTACAGGGCCATGAACGGAACAGAACCGCTCCCATACTTTCGCTACCATCCGGCGCCCCTTGCAACCGGTGCTGTCGCTGCTAGCGAAAAGATATGCGCGTGCTGCAATCAGGCGCGAGGCTACATCTATGTAGGACCGGTCTATTCAGTCAACGATTTGCACGACGCGTTGTGCCCGTGGTGCATCGCCGATGGTTCTGCAGCCAGCAAGCTGGACGCATCTTTCGCTGACTCGTACCCTCTGGCGCGTGCGGGTGTGCCAGCCGACGTTATAGAAGAGGTGAATCTTCGGACCCCGGGCTATGTCTCTTGGCAACAGGAGTGGTGGCTTTCTCACTGTGGTGACGCTTGCGAGTTTCATGGCGATGTCAGTATTCAGGACGTCGAGTCAGCATCCGACAGCACCAAACAAGCTTGGCTGCTTGAGTACAAACAGGACGAGGCGGCGTGGAAATGGGTTACGGAAGGCTACCAACCAGGTGGTGACTCCGCTCTGTACAAATTCGTGTGTAGGCACTGCAGGCAAGTGCTGTTCGCTTGGGACTTGTGCTGACAGAAGTAAATCGTATGCCCCCCAATGTCCGCAGCCAGGAGCGGCCAGAGAATACTGAGGTTCAAATCGTATGAGTATGAACGACGCATTGTCGTATTGGTCCCCGCTATGTGGACTGGTGCAGCGGCTCCGCTGTTGGGTTCGTGTTTCGTGGAGAGCAGCCGCTTCGACCGTAGAGGGACATTGGGGGCAACTTCTGATTCTGCCAACGGAGGGCTATCTAGAAGGGCCGGGTGGGCCAATCCCGCTTCGGGATGTCCAATGGGTCGAAGTATCGACGAGCCTTATCAAAGGCGGCATCGCAGGACGGCCACTGCAGATACTCGACGTGAAGGATGAAATTCTTGCGGGCTTACGTGGAACGCAGCTCTGTTGGGAGTTGCGCGAGAGCACGTGGTCAATAGAGAGAGTTTTCAAAGAGGAGCCGGTCCGAGTGTTCCGCATCGCGAACCCGTTTTTCATGGGGTCAAGGTCGTAACCCGCAAACCGGAGTCGAAAGACGACGTGACGCATCCGGGAATCCGTTGCCATCGACCGCCTAGGGCGGCAACGTCCGTCGCCCCATGAATTTCGAGCCGGCGGCTTTCGGCCAATAGCGGTCAGCCCCCACGGCTCGCACCGCCGCCAGCAGATCGGCCAGCGATGCGAGCCACGCCGCAACCCCTACACCCCCGCCTCAATCAAATCCGAAATCTGCACCGACGCCCGCGCAAAGTCAGTCAGCGCGCGGGCGCGCTTGTGCCGATAGCTGCCGGCGGAGATGACGACGGGCTCTTTGGCGTCGTCGTGCTGCAGGACGATGAGCATGCCGGTGTAGCGGTCTGCCTGGTAGATGTGTTTGTTGAGCAGTTGCAGCGCGCGCTCGACGTCGGCGGGGTAGAGGCTGGCGAGCTCTTCCGGCGTGAGGGCTGCGCGGGGCGCGGCGTCGATGCGCGGTTGTGCGGTGAACTGGCCGGTCTTGCGGATGGCAGGCAGGACGATGGACGTGACCCACTTGCGGAAGCGGTGCGGCACGGTGCCCGGCTTCACTGCGTCGCGGCAGCGCAGGACTAGGGCGTACATGCCGGATTCGCTGATGACCGCCACGGACTGCATTCCGCCAAGGGTCTGCATTGAATGCAGACCCTTTTCCTCCTCATCCAATTTCCGAATTGCCGTTGCATCCAAGTGCAGCGCCGCGCAAAGGTCGGTGGCTACAAACCACGGCTCGCCGTCTCGCAAAACAACACGGACGGCGTTTGATTCGAAATTGAAGGTGTTCGGGGTAAGGGCGAGCGCGGACGCGCCAACAGACGTGTTAGTCATAGTTGAATCCTTTGTTTTTTGGCTTTGAGGCCGCCCCCCGACGCCAATCAGGGGGCGGCTACCGAACGGAGTTGGCGTACCGGAAACAAAGGAAACCGGCCCAGCCGAAGCTGGCCCCGCCCGGAGCCGCCATAGGAGCAACTACGAGACACACGCAAACAATAAAGCCGCGCGTAGAAAGACGGCGCGGCTTGCTTGCGCCTTTGTATTCCGGGACGCCAATCCCGTGTGCCGGTGTTTCCGGCGACCGGCCGAGTATACGGCTGGTGGGGGTTACGTGCAAACCAGCGGCTTACCGAGCAGCTCGACGCGCTTGACCGTACCCATTTCTCGGAGAGGTAACGCGCTATCTGGAGAGGATGCGGCGGATCTTGTCGATCTCTTCGCCGGGGCAGAGCGGGATGCGGAGAAACTGAGATACTTGCAGGGGAGGGAGAGGGCGCTGGAGAGAGCGGATGCTCGTATGCAGCCCTAGACAGTGAGGCAGTATTGCCGTAGCAATGCGCCTCGCTATAATCGGCTAGCGCTTTGGTGTGTCGTTGGGCGCCCCAATCAACTCGAACGAAGAAGCCGATGTCCAACCTTGAAAATCGTGCCAATGCGCTTGGAGATGTCCGGGCGGAGAACGACCACGCAATGCTCGACACTGCGTTCTTCGAGGGGCAGGACTATAAGATTCTCTTCGAATCTGACGACAGGTTCGTCGTAGTCGGCCGGCGCGGCACAGGGAAGAGTGCGCTGACGTATCGGCTCCAAAGGGAATGGAGAGAAAAGAAGTATTTTGTCGTTGTAGTCGCTCCCGATGAGGAGGACGTATTCGGCTTGCGCGCCGTGGCGTCGAAGTTCGGCACGACGGTAACGCGAGTGCGTGCCGCTATAAAGACAGTTTGGCGATACGCGATGGCAATGGAAATTGCTCTCCAGCTGCATAACTATTACAAGACAAAAAAATCGGTTAGTGACTCCGATATCTTGCTTCCTCTTCTGAGGTGGGAAAAAAGTGGCTCTAATATAGTTTCGCGGACAAAGATCGCCCTGAAAAACTCGCTGCATGCCGAAGACTCTCCAGATGAGGCGATCTCCGAGCTGGCCAGTAGGCTTGATGTTAACCATGTGGTTGCCGAGGTTGACCAAATCCTCGCCAAGCTTGGCAGGAAGGCTATGGTTATTGTTGACCGCCTTGATGAGGGTTACGAGTCCGATGATATCGGCATAGGGATCGTTGATGGCATTATCTACGGCGCCGACGACCTTAGAAATAAGACGAACAATATAAAGTCCGTTCTGTTTCTTCGGGATAACATTTTCAGGGCAATTCAGTTCTCTGATCAAGATTTCACTCGCAATGTCGAAGGAAACGTCCTGCGGCTACATTGGGATACGCAGGAACTTTTCTATCTCGTATGTCGGCGTTTGCGTGCGGCCTTTGATATCGATATTGAGAGTGATATCAAGCTGTGGAACAGTGTCACATCCAATGAGCTACACGGGCGCGAAGGGTTTCGGGCCTGTTTAAAGCTCACACTGTACCGTCCGCGTGACTTAATTTCGCTGCTGAATACAGCTTTCCATAATGCAAAGAAACAAGAGCGGAAAACGCTGATTCCTGCTGACCTTCAAGCGTCTGCGACTCATATCTCTTCGATTCGATATGATGATCTGCGCAAGGAATATTCATCCGTATTTCCGGGGATTGGTGAGGTCACCAAAGCTATTGCGCAATGCGGTCCGAAGTTTTCGGTGGATGAAGGGTTACGCGTTCTTGACGACCTTTTGGAACAACCCGGTCTGGCTGCCGAAACTGCGCAGCATATCAAGATCATTGGTGGGTCAATGGAGGTCTTGAAGACGCTTTACGGCATTGGGTTCGTTGGCGTCGAGGATGATGGGACTGGAAACTACATCTTCAGCCACGACGGCAAAAAGGCTGACCGGCTTTTCGACTCGAAATCGAACTTTCTTATTCATCCTTGCTATTGGAATGCGCTGGGGATTCGAGGCGAGGTTTCCGATAGTGCCAACGCCGAAGAAATCTTTGATGAGTACGAAATCACCATATCCTCTTTGGTGAAAGAGCAACGGAATCAAGGTATCGGCCGGATGATCAGCGAACTCAATCAGATTGAACCAGGATTAGATCACGCGGCGCAGTTCGAAGACTGGTGTAAGCGTGCAATAGAGCTAATCGCTGCACGTAGGCTAACCAACATACAGCTAAAGCCTAACGGGAACGCTTCGTCACGGCGCGACATCGTTGCAACCAATAACGCCACAGAAGGATTCTGGCGGAGGGTTCGTGAGGACTATAACTCACGCCAAATTGTCTTCGAGGTTAAGAATTACGAGCATCTCGGGGTAGACGAATATAGGCAGGCAAATTCATACCTAGTTAATGAGTACGGGCGCTTCGCCTTCATAATATGCCGCGACAAGCAGAAGGAACTTTCAAAAGGCGCTGATCTGGATGCATTTCGAGAGTTCTACCAGCTTCATAGGTCAATGATTGTCAAGATTACTGCGAGCTTCGTGGTGGCAATGCTGTCGAAGCTCCGAAGCCCTCAGAAATACGATACGGCAGACGAGCAATTGGAAAAACATCTGGATGCGCACATCCGTTTGTACGCATCGGGACAATCCGATGTTGTCTCGAATAGGAAGCGCTCGCGGAAATCGTAGACGTATCACCGCTACCATGCACCCAAAGAGCGGGAATCATCGCTTTGCAACGACTGGCGGACCTCAATGGATCTCGAGTACCAATGCAATTGCTGTGACTACTTCACCGTGGGCGCGAGAGGGGACTGGGAAATCTGTCCTGTGTGCTTTTGGGAAGATGACGGCTTCGGATTGGATGACCTTGATTCGTGGTCGGGAGCAAACCACGGTCTCACCCTGCGGCAAGCGCGGGCCAATTTTGCGCGCATAGGGGCATGCTGCGAGGCGATGCGGTCCAAGGTTCTGCCGGCAGATGAGCGGGGCCGCTATCGGTATGTGCCCCGTCAGGTTTGAGGCGGCGTTTCTAGATGTTGACTCGCATTCGTTCGTTGTATTTGTAGATTGCGAAGTCTTCTATTTCGGTGATCGCGAGAGCGAATTCACTGGACGGCGACGGGATGATCACCCCCGATATCTCTGCGTTGTCGCGGTAGCTAATTGGCCCGCCGCCATAAGCAGGAACGCTTGAAAGAAGGGCCTTCTCTAGCCCTGGGGACACGACCAAAATGGCCTTGCCTCTATTGTCTCGATCGGTCGCATCCTGGACAAAGTAGCCAACGCCCCGAACCATGACGAAGACGCCCTCTATGGTGATCTTCTTTCCTTCGAATTTCCCGCCTGCCTGGATCAGGTCAGCAACTCGCATAGCGTGATTTCCTTTGGTGAGTGCTTTGATGCGCCCGCTATGTAATCAGCATTGCGCCCAGAGAACCCAAACGTGCGCAGCAACCAGCCTGCGCACGCTTGAAGCGGCTGGCATCCACATCCAGCCGTAAAGACGGGCGACCGCGATGGTGCAGCAACACCATCATGGCCGCCGGACCCACTGGCGTAGTCAGTGAGCCAAGCCAAGGCCCGCCTACCTTCCTAGGAGGCGCGGCAATTCTAGCAAAGCACTTAGGCTCAATTGATACCAATGGCAACACCGATCATTCCGTGGATCGGCGGCAAGCGCCGCCTCGCGGATCTCCTGCTTTCCCGCTTTCCCGCCCACAAATGCTACGTCGAAGTTTTTGCCGGCGGCGCCGCGCTGTACTTCCTGCGGCCCGCTGCGAACGTGGAGGTCATCAACGACAATAGGCGGTGACTGTCATGCCCGCCTCGATGCGGGGCTCGCCGGGCGCAGCGGCGGAATACTCGATGTGGGCCCCGCTTTGGAAACCGAACAGCGTCACCGGCATGCGGTTCTGGGAGGTCTTGGTAATGCCGAAGACGCGATCGAAGCGGACGGTTTCCAGAGGCATACTTATTGGCGTTCTGTCGGAGCCTGCGGAGCGACGAGTTCTATTTTGACGAGGTAGACGCCAAGCGTGCTGACCTTCTCTGTAACGCTGATCGTGCCGCGTTCGGGCAGAGAAGGAAGGTTCCACAGGGATGCGCACGTCTTGATCGTGCCAGCGCCCCCAGGGTCGACAAACTGGACGGCCGTGTGGCAGCTTTTGGCGCCTCGAACCTTTTCAAAAGTCGTTTGCGTTGTTAGCGCCCGGTCTGCGGTGAAGCGGGGAATTGCAGTCGCCCAGGTCCACGTCGTGAAGGCGCCGAACAGCGCAAAGCAAACAAATTGCCCCACTGGGTCGATCTTGCGCTTTGACGAAGTGTCCGACGTTGGGAAATCGAGTATGGCGAACAGCGTTGCGACAATCACCCCTCCGGCCAACGCGATATAGAACCTTGGAAACAGGGACGGGGCGTAGCAATCGCGCGCAAACAAAAACGCAGGGTAGATAGACAGCAACAAAAGGAACAGCAGGGACAGACCCAGGATTGCTTTGTGTCGCGCGAGCATTTCGTGTGTTCTGGGGGAACGGATATCGCTGAAAAGCAGCAGGGTAGTCGATTTCGACGAACGCCCAGATGGTACCCGCGTACTCGTCTTGCTTGGTCAGGTCTTCAATTGTTGAGCACGCGGTGAGCGGGCTTACCGATCATGCGCCTCTGGAAAAACTGCTGCCATTCCTTTTCCCCAAAAAAAACCAGCCCACAAGCATAGTGGAAACGAAATGTATATAAAAATCGTGGCCCATAAAAACAAGGAATAAATGTCGCGATCCGGCATGATTGCGGCAGTGAAAGTTATTTCAACCAACCAAAATGGAATGCCAAATCCAAGGACGCCTCGCCGGTAAACCGCGCTCCCGTTTGGCTGGTTTCTGTATTTACTAAAATAACTAATGGTCCAATATGTTAAAGGGATCCATAGTATTGCTATGAGTATTAAAAGAAATAATTTCATTTGGCCTCTCCCGTCAAATCAGTGGAGATAGAGGTAAGTTCCAGTAACGGCTCCCGCCGCGCCTCCTAACATTGCGCCAGCCATGGCGCCGGGTAGCAAAACGCTCCCTTTCCGATAGTCCTTCACGTCGCAAGCCGATGCGCGTAATTCGGCCGCAGCTTGTCCTCAAGAATTGCGTCCACCGCATCGAGGCCGCGCGGCTCCGGGTTCAACCACGCATCAATGTTCTCCGGCTTGATCGGAATCGGCACACGGTCGTGCCCGGTCGCAGCAATCTCCGGCGGCGGATCGTCGGTGATGATCGCGAACGACAGCAGATCCTTCTCGCCGGGCTTGCTCGCGCGCCAGTGTGACCACACGCAGGCTACGAGCAGCGTCTGCGGCGGGTCGGGGCGGAATTCGAGGATGGCGTTTGTGCCCTCTGGCTGCTGCACGTATTCATAGAACGCATCGACCAGGACAAGGCCGTGCGTGTGGCCGTACTGGCCTTTCCAGAAGCCGCGCAGGTTGTCGCGGCGGGCGTTGTAGGTTCCGGGATACTGCTCGTCGTAGAAGGCCGGTTTGCCGGCGGGGCGGCACTGGTAGCGCATCGGTTTGACGACGCGCCGGCCGTTCTCCATGACCATCACGGGCGCGTACCAGCCGGGGTAGATGCGCGAGTCGCGCGGCTTGAGCTCGGTGCTCTTGAGCTCTTCGAGCTTGCCCTTGGCCGCCGCGATCTTGTTGGTAGCGATGCGGACGTCTTCAGCGGCTTTCTTGGTAGCCTTGGCGGCGAGGGCCTGCTGGGCTTTCTCCAGCCGTTCGGTCTGCTTGGCCAGCTCCTGCAGCAGCGCGATTTCGTCTGCGGCCATGCGCGCGCGGATGACGTCGGCAATCTTCTTTTCTTCTTCGGTCTCGGGCGATTCGAGGAAGTGCGCGGTCATCGCCCGCGGCACACGCATCTTGGGGTTGGCGAAGTACTCCATCACCATCCGCGTGAATTCGTCGAGCGACATGATGGCGCCGTACTCGTGTACGAACCGTCGATAGTCGGCTTCGATTTGGGCGGAGTAGCACATGGGGGCGCACCCTTGGGGTGGGGTGGTCCGATGATACTGTGCGCGGTGGTGTGAAGACGCGCCGGTAAACCCGCATCAGCACGGGCGCGTATTAGAAGGCGCTCCGAAGGGCTATCGACTCGCTCAATTGCGTAAACGTTTGCTGTGAACCGAAAAAAAACGCCCTGCACACGACGCGGGCGTGGCGCTCCCCCCTCGAAAGGAAGCGTCATAAAACGCAGAAGACGCAAAAGTACGGGCCATTGAGCATTCTGCGTATTTTCATTATCGGCGAACGGAACAGAAACCAAACCACCAGGAAGGGGTAGCTGCCGGCCGTGTATTACAGGCGGTCACCTCCGGTCGGCTGGCGGTCGCTCCCCTCTGACCTTGACGATCATCTCGGACAGCCAGTTCTCTTGTTGCAGCGCTGCCCGCAGGGCTAACACCGCAGCGCCGAGCGGGTTGTCCGGGTAGACAAAATACTCTTCTGTTTCTACGCGCCAAGCGTGGTACCCGACGACGTGCAGCGCGCGGATCTCCCAAAGCAGCCGCATGACGGTTTCGTTGTCGCGGTGCTCTTCGGCCAGCTTGTGCAGCTCGGCAAGGGTAAGCGCGGGGAAGCGCTCGCGGATAGGGTTCGACATGGGCGCACCGTCACCATTTGCGAGCGTTGCGCATCGCCCGGCGCTCATGGGGGGAGGGCTCGGCCGGGCGGGACGCGCGTCGTGCCTCTATCTCTGCAACGTGCTCGTGAAACCAAGTCTCCGCCGCCAGCTCTTCGTGCAGCGCTGCGACGGCAATGCCGAACCCGTCTGTCCGGCCGCCCGGGCCGGCGGCCTCGGCGACCTGGTGCACGCGATAGACGAGGTTGCGCAGGGCCTGCACTTCCATCACCAGCCGCCGTACGACGGGGTCGTGGCCATAGCGGTCGCCGATGGCCTTCAGTTGCTCGGTGCTGAGCGCGGGGTATTCGATGCGGAGGGGATAGGGCATGGTACGAGTACTGTATGTTTATACAGTATCGTAGGCCGGATGCTACGCGTCAACGTAGACAATGCAGACGTGGAGCGGGGCGCACCTGGGCGGGCTACCTGCTATTTGTTCCGGTTTCCGGGAGGAGGACTGACTCGCCCAATTCCGCCAACATCGCGGCGCATAGCTGCTTGTCGCCCGGATCGTCGTAAAAGTCACGATCTGCCCGAAGGTTTAGAAAGAGCTCTATCTTGTAGTCCGAAGAAAAGGCGCTTTTGGTAATGGGAAGCGTGTCGCTCAACGCTTTGAGCAAAAGCGATCGACCTCTTGGTTCGACGGCCTTCTCGTTCTCTGACATGCGTTGCGCATTGGCGACTAGCGAGGTCAGCAAAACCTTCATTCTTTCTAGACCTTCCAGCCGCTTGGGGTATTGATCATCCCTTGGCACGGTGGCGAGATATTCATTCGCCAACTCAAAGCCTGTGGTCGCCAAGTGAAGGAGAAATGCCATCAGCGCAGCAAGCTCATCTTTGGGCGGATTGGCCTTGAATGCTGCGTCCGTGTACACCTTGCGAATCGCATTGCCGCCCGCCAAGTACTTGTCGTAGTCCGCAAAACGAGGCTCGATCGGTACGCTGTGGTTGTGCAAGATCGCCAAGTTCTCCAATGCCGTCATCCTGGCGAGGAGGTCTGCGCCATCCTTGGTCGAGAAACGCGGCAGAGGCACTGCACCGGTCGCCAGAATACGTGCGGTCTTAATGTAGTCTTCGCTCGACCATATGCGCGACGATGCGGGAATTCCAACCTCGGCATAGGGCGACGGCTTGTCTGTTTGAGCGTTGACTGGCTGGGCAAGGCAAAGCACGAGTGCAGCAATGAGGGTGGAGTTACGGGTGCTGGTGATGTGCATGTTCGCGTCTTCTTATTAGGCGTTTTCCGCGGGGCTGGAGGAATTGGGCGCCGGCGCGATGATGTCCAGCCACTTCCACCCGGCAAACCGATCTCCGCTATGCCGCAGGTGAGTGTAGCGCGTCAAGCTGGACGAGGCAGAGCGCGTCTGCTATCTGCAGCACACGTGTGTCGGCGCCAAGCTGGAGGCGCGGACGTTTGGCACTGCGACGAGGAATCAATGAGTGCAGCGCATCCCTCGAAGGTGGTTTTCGCCGTGCTGTGGATGCGGTCCTGGGCTGCGGAACGGCAGCTACACCTGCGACTCGTACGAGCGCGAGGCGGGCGCGGACTGGAGGATTTGCGGCACGGAGCGACGGATCGGCGCACTCGAATATTGGACACTGTCAAATATTCGGCCCCAACTGCGCTGCGCGGAGAAATAGAAAAGCCAGTGTAATCGCTTGATTACACTGGCTTTTGTTTGGTCGGGGCGAGAGGATTTGAACCTCCGACCACCTGCACCCCATGCAGGTACGCTACCAGGCTGCGCTACGCCCCGAAGCCTGAAAGTATAACAGAGGCCTAGCGCCCATGACTAGTAGTTCGCTCGCAGTTCGATCGGGCGCTGTGTGATGGTGCTCCGCATGGCTGCGGCAAAGAAAGTCCTTGCGCTAGAGTGCGCTCTAGCACCTGTAATCAGAGCGTTCACACTAGGAGACTCCCATGAACGCACTCGAGAACAAGCAGATCCTGCAAGCCGCTTTTGCCGAACTGGCTGTGAGCAACGCCAAGCCCTTCGTTGATCTCATGGCGGATGATTTCAGCTGGGTTTGCACTGGCACGACGCAGTGGTCGCGACGTTATGCAGGCAAGCAGACGGTGCTGGATGAGCTGTTCGCTCCGCTGCGAGCGAAGCTTGGTCGCATTACGACGGTTGCCCACCGCTTCACAGCCGATGGCGATACCGTGGTTGTAGAAGCGCAAGGCCGCAACACGACGCGCGATGGCGTTGCCTATAACAATCAGTACTGTTTCGTCATCCACATGCAAGAGGGCAAGATGCACGAACTGATCGAATACTTCGACACTGATCTCGTCAACCGAGCCCTTGGTACTCCGGTGGACGTCTCCACTGAGTCCCATGGCTGAGCGCGACCCGGCTCGTTTGCTGATCGGTGCCTTGGCTGAACGCACGGGCCGCAGCATTCATACGATTCGTTGGTATGAGGCGCAGGGGTTGATTCCCGGTGTTGCACGCGATGCAAAGGGGCGACGTGTTTATACCGAGCAGCACGTCAACTGGCTTGAGTTGATGGAGCGTCTGCGCAACACGGGGATGCCGGTCGCGCAGATGCGCGAATACACGGCGCTGGTGTGCGAGGGCCGAAGCACCTTGAAAGCTCGGCATGCGTTGCTGGTTGCGCATCGCGCGCAGGTCGTGCAGACGATTGCAGAGTGGACGCGCTCGCTTGCGTTGATCGACGGCAAGATCGATTTCTACGGCGAATGGGTGGCCACGGGAACGCGCCCGGCACGCCAGCCCAACGTGTCGCAAAGCACCGCGAGCACGCGCACTCGCCGCAAGCCCGAGCGCTAGCGATGGCGGACGATCAACCCGTCGCCCGCCGATACCGCGCTGGCGTCACTCCCAGTTGCTGCTTGAACGCCTTGCCGAACGCCGCTTCGGATTGATAACCGACGCGCGCGCCGATTTCGCCCGCACTGAGCTGCGTATGGACCAATGCGTCGCAGGCCAGCGTCATGCGCACACGCGTGAGAAAGTCCCACACCGTCATGTCGGCGCGCGCCTTGAAGTGCCGCGCATAGGTGGCGCGCGACATGGCCGCCAGATCGGCGAGGGCGTCGATGGTCCATGCGCGTTCCGGCGCGCTAAGCATCGCCTGTATCGATGGGCCGAGGCGCGCGTCCGACAGCAGCGTCAGCGTGCCGGAGCTGGCGTTTTCGCGCTGGCCGTACACGCGCAGTGCCATCGTCAGCAACGCTTGGCTGAGCGAGGTGACAATCGCCAGCGCGCCAGGTGCGCGTGTTTCGGCTTCGTCGCGCATCAGTCCAATGAGTGCTTGCAGCGCCGGAAACGACGCACTAGCAATCAATGACACGTGCAGTGGATCGGGCAGCGTACGGACCAGCAGCGTGGTCGAACCCGCTTCGTGAGTGAAGCGGCCGCAGAGGAGGTCGACCTCGGCGGCACCGCGGCCGGTTTGGCGGAGCGGCAACATACCGTCGTGCGATGTGCGAGGCTTGCGGGCGGGCACATCCGCAGCGCCGGTGTTGTGAATCGTGTGGGCCGCGCCGCGCGGGAAGAGGACGAAATCGCCTTCATGCAGCGTAAGCGTGTGACCACCCGTGTCGACCAGGCAACTGCCCGACAGCACGAGATGGAACAGTACTTGGCCATTTGGCTCCGGATCGTGGGGGATCGAGAAGGGCCCTTGGAACAGGCACCGCAAATCGAGGCTCGCCTGCGGCCGGGTGAGTTGAATGAATTGGCTGAGTGTGTCCATTGAGACGATTGCGACAAAAATTGCCTGAATTAAGTATTCAATGGATCGCACATAAAGACAATACTCTTTCCAACGGCGCGGCATCGGGCCAGCGCCATACCACCGGAGCACATCATGCTGAACTGGGTCGAGTATCGGAAGGAATTGCTGGGTCGCATTGGCGAGATCGGTCAAATCACGCCGGATACGGTCAAGGGCTACAAGACGCTGTCGGCTGCGACGACGGGCAGCCTGGATGCAAAGACGCGCGAACTGATCGCGCTGGCTGTGGCAGTGACCACACGTTGCGATGGCTGTATCACCGTGCACACCGCCGAGGCGATCAAGCATGGCGCAACCCATGAGGAGATTGCCGACGCGCTGAGCGTAGCGATTTCGCTCAATGCCGGGGCAGCGTTGGTGTACTCGGCGCGTGTCATGGACGCAGTGCAGGCCTACGAGAAGGCCTGACCGCGTTGGCTACCGTGCGATCCGCAGCCGGCAGGTCGCCTGCCGGGTCTCGCCAGGGGCGAGCAGGTGCAGGCCTTCGCCGTGGTGGATCGCATTCGGCAAGCCCATCCATGGTTCGACGCAGTAGAAGTCCGACGTGGCGTTTTCTGTCCAGGTGGTGATGGCGTGCCAGGGCACCGGCGCGCCGTCCACCTCGAAGCGAATACGCCGCCCGAGCGGCGCTTCCGCATGCGGCGGAATGACCAGCGTGGCTGCGCCGGCGTCATCGAGCAAGTGATATCGGTCTTGCAGGGCTGGGTCGTCTAGCTGGTAGGTCCCGCGCCCCGGCTCCGGTCTGTCGAGGCTGCCATCGGGCAGTTGGCGTGACAGCCTCGCTGACGGCATCAACAATTCGGTCGCGCCGCGCAGTGCATGCGGTAGCGCCAGGTAGAAATGATGGCCGGCGTAGAAGGGCATGGGCGCATGCGCGTCGCCTTCGTCCAGATGCTTGACGGAGAAGGTCGCCTCCAGCCCGTCGTCAATCAGCCGGTACGTCACGCGAAATTCGAAGGCGAATGGATAGCCTTGGTGCGTCTGGGGGCTGTCGCGCAGCAGTAAGACGATGTGTGCGTCGCTTGCATCTTCCATTTCGAACGGCAGGTCGCGTGCAAAGCCGTGTTGCGGGAGCTCATGAAGTTGCCCGCGCGCGTCGCGCCAGCGGCCGACTTTGCCCTCCACAAAATGCCGGCCGATGAAGGGAAAGAGCAGCGGATTGCCGCCACGCACTTTGGCTGGATTTGTCCAATCGGCCGGTTCGGGCCAGAAGAGGATGTCTTCGCCGCGATGGCGCCAGCGCACCAGCCGGCCGCCGGCTTCCGGCGCGAGCAGCAGCATGGAGCCGTCAGCACGCGAGTCGCCGATGCGGATGAGCGTGCGATCCTGAAAGCGAGCGGTTGGCAGGTCGTGCATAGGTTGGGTGGAGTGACTTGTTGGCATGGGAATCGCGTACTAGATTGTCAATGCGTTTTGCCCGGAGGGAAACCATGTCCGTCAATTGCGTGCTGCCCGCACATACCGTTCCCCCGCCCGACGAGCCTTCGCCGCCGGGAATTCCCCCCGATCTGCCATCGCCCGATGAACCCCCGCCGCCGGTCGAACCACCGGAGCTGTCGCGGAAGTAATCTGCTGTTACCAATCGTCACAGCTTTGCGTGAAGCGGTTCGTAAGATAGCGCCAGTTCTCGCGCGACTGCGCGTTTCTACAACGACAATACGAGCCCAATCATGTCGATTCTTCCGCGTCTGACCCTGTGCGCTGTACTAGCGGCCTCCATGGCCGGTTGTGTCGTGGCGCCACCGCAGCCAACGCGCACGGTGGTGGTGCGTGAGCCCGTCCCCGTCGCGGCACCGGTGGACCCGCGTGCGCGCTTTGATCAGGTACAGGGCCGTCTTGCGGAAGAATTCCACCGTATCGACGTTCGCCAATCGCAGGGCTACATCGATCCGTACCGCGCTGACGGCCTGCGCGACCGCCTGCGCCGCATCCGCCAGGAAGCCAACGACATGGCCAGCCAGCATCGCGGCGGCTTGTCTGGCGACGAGCAGCACGCGCTGAACGACGAACTCGGCGCCGTTTCGCACGACATCGGCCGCTAGGCCGTCTTCTTCCCGTCCCCTCATTCGCCGATGTTGCGTTGCAATATCGGCGAAATGCATTGTTGCGCGGCGTTGCGTGCGCAGCCGGCGGAAGCTGATACGCTTGCGTTCCTCCTGAACGAGCAAGCCCGACACCGACGCGGCTTCCCGCGGCCGGTTCTGGCCTTGTGCCGTGCGAAAGATCATCCACTGCGACTGCGATTGTTTTTACGCTGCCATCGAAATGCGCGACGATCCGCGCCTGGTTGGCAAGCCGCTGGCCGTCGGTGGGCGGCCGGAGCGGCGCGGCGTGGTCGCAACCTGCAATTACGAGGCGCGCAAGTTTGGCATCCATTCGGCGATGCCCATGGCGCAGGCCGTCAAACGCTGTCCGGACTTGCTGATCGTGCCGCCGTCGATGGAAAAGTACCGCCAGGTCGCGCGCCAGATCTTTGCCATCTATCACGGCTACACGCCCTTGGTGGAGCCGCTCTCGCTGGACGAAGCGTACCTGGATGTGACCGACAGCCCCATGCTTGCGGGCAGCGGCACGCGCATCGCAGAAGACATCCGCCGCCGCGTGCGCGAAGATATCGGCATTACCGTGTCGGCCGGCGTGGCGCCCAACAAGTTCATCGCCAAGATCGCCAGTGACTGGAACAAGCCCGATGGCCTGTTCGTCGTGCGGCCGGAGCAGATCGATGCGTTTGTTGCGGAGCTGCCCGTCGACCGCCTGTTCGGCGTCGGCAAGGTGACCGCTGCCAAGCTGCGCCGCCTGGGTGCGGAAACCTGCGGCGACTTGCGCGCCTGGGGCACCGACCGCTTACAGCAGCATTTCGGCGTATTCGGTTTCCGGCTGCACGACCTTTGCCGCGGCATCGATCATCGGCAGGTGCAACCCTCGCAAGTCCGCAAGTCGGTCAGTGTGGAAGAAACCTACGCCACCGATCTGCGCACACTTGATGATTGCCAGCGCGAATTGATTGTCCTCGTCGAGCAGCTTGCCGCCCGCGTCGAGCGTGCCCGCGCAGGCAACATGATCCACAAAACCTACGTCAAGCTGCGTTTTGCCGATTTTCGTGGCACGACAGTGGAATGCATCTCGCCCCAGGTGTCCTTGCCGGTGTTCTCCAAGCTGCTGGCTCAGGGGTTTGAACGCCGTGGCATTCCCGTGCGACTGCTCGGCGTGGGCGTGCGGCTATATGAGTCGGATGCGCATGCGCGCCAGCAACCGCTGTTTGCCGAAGACCTGGCCCGCACTGACTGAGATTGAACCGGCCGAGCCGGCAATCGGATACGAATTGTCCTATTTTCCTGTCTGCATGACGGCGATAGAAGGGCGGAATGTCTCCAGCGGGTAGAATGCCCGCTTTTTTGCATAATCCGCCGCCGCGCACCACACGTGCGCGACAGTGCATGCCGTCACATTCGGCAGCACGCAGACAGGAGACGCAGTCAATGAGTTTGTTTCGTACCAAAAACGTGGATCACATGATCCGCACGGGTCACAGCAATACCGGCCTGAAGAAAGTCCTCGGGCCCCTGGACCTGACGTTCCTGGGCGTCGGCGCCATCATCGGCACCGGCATCTTCGTGCTTACCGGCACTGGCGCGCTGACCGCAGGACCGGCGCTCACGTTGTCCTTCATCGTCGCAGCGCTCGCCTGCGGATTTGCCGCGCTGTGCTACGCCGAATTCGCCTCGACCATTCCCGTGTCGGGCTCGATCTATACGTATGCCTACGCCACGATGGGCGAGTTGGTCGCCTGGATCATTGGCTGGGATCTGATGCTCGAATATGGCTTGGCCACATCCGCTGTTTCGGTGGGTTGGTCCGGCTATTTCCAATCGCTGCTGTCTGGCTTCGGCCTTCATCTGCCTGTGGCGCTCACCGCTGCACCGGGTGCAATTCCGGGCGTGCAGACGCTGCTCAACCTGCCGGCGCTGGTGATCATGCTGCTGATCACGGCGCTGCTGTCGTTCGGCATTCGCGAATCGGCGCGCGCCAACAACATCATGGTCGCAATCAAGGTGACGGTGGTGCTGCTGTTTATCGTCGTGGGCGTGCGCCATGTGCAGCCCGCCAACTGGCAGCCGTTTATGCCGTTCGGCATGGAAGGCGTGTTCGGCGCGGCGGCCATCGTGTTCTTCGCCTTCATCGGTTTCGATGCGGTGACGTCCGCGGCCGAAGAGGTGCGCAATCCCAAGCGCGACTTGCCGATCGGCATCATTGGTTCGCTGGCGGTCTGCACGATTCTCTATGTGCTGGTGGCCGCCATCATGACGGGCATCGTGCCGTTCGCGAAGTTTGCGGGCGTGGATCACCCCGTGTCGCTGGCGTTGCAGATGGCCGGTGAAGGCTGGGTGGCGGGCTTTGTCGATCTGGGTGCCATCATCGGCATGACGACCGTGATTCTGGTGATGGCGTATGGCCAGACCCGCATCATCTTCGCCATGTCGCGCGACGGGCTACTGCCCAAGCGCTTGTCGCACATCCATCCGCGCTATGCGACGCCGTTTCTGAACACCTGGGTGGTGGGCATCGTCTTCGCTGTGATCGCTGCATTCGTGCCGCTGAATGTGTTGGCAGAACTGATCAACATTGGCACGCTGGCGGCGTTCTCGCTGATCGCAGTTGCCGTGTTGGTGCTGCGTCGCACGCGTCCAGACTTGCATCGTGGCTTCCGTTGCCCCGGCGTGCCGGTGGTGCCGCTGCTGGCCATCGGCATGTGCCTGTTCCTGATGGGCCACCTGCAGGCCGTTACCTGGATCGCCTTTGTGGTGTGGGTTGCGATCGGCTTGCTGGTGTACTTCGGGTATGCGCGTCGTCGTTCGCTGCTGCACACGTCGGAACATGGCGCTGCGCCGGTTTCCGAAACCGTGCTCTGACCAAGAAGGGCGCATCCATTCCCTGACGACATGGCTGCGACGCGGTCAAACATTGTCGTTCGAATCGCCGACTGAGGGGTTTGAGTAGTTTTTCCCTCAGTCGGCGCGCAACTATTACAACGTCGATGTATTGCGTTCAACCCGCGCGCTTTTTGGCGAGGGTTCCAACGCATTCCGCGCTGACATCGACGTGTCGCAAACCATGTGGTTGCATTGGCAGGCACACTTTGGCTGCTCGTCCGGCACGCGCCTTGCGTGTGGCTTCCGCTTTGCTCAAATTGGCAAGCGCGCGGCCCTGACAAAAAAGCATAGCTGCGACGAAGGGGCGCGCGAGGCCTGATGCCGCCTGGGATAGCGGCGTCAAGCCACCATTCAACGGCTGCGATGCTACAAATGACGCTCGCACGTGCATCGCAAGCTGTGGTTAAAATGATTTATGCAGCCAGACACGATGTCTGACGAAACCTTGCCGGCCCCCCCGCAAAGTTTCCACGCAACAGCGTGTGCGTTGTTGTCCATTGCAATCGGAGGGCTTTGACGATGGAAATCAAGTTCGAAAAGAAAGAGGCGTACGACATCAACAACGAAGGCCTGCTGTTCGACGCACTGGTCGACGGTGAAAAGGTGACTTGCGTGGCAACGCGTGAGGCGCTTTGGGAAGGCCTGGAAGGTGATCAGGTGTTGTCGCTTCAGGCAGCCTTCGAGGCTGGCCAAGAGCGGATCCAGGATGCCGCCCGCGTACTCATTGCAGACGGCGTGCAGCGATCTCATGGATTAGATGATTTGCCGCAACCGGTCGTGGTCAAGCGCGCGCATATTGCCGTGGCCTGAGTCTGATCGATTGCCCCCGTAGACATCGGCGTGCCCGATGCCTCTGCATGGCGGACACATCGTCCGCCGCCTGAAAAGCCGGTCCGCGTGACCGGCTTTTTCATTGCGCCGCAGTTTCCCGACTTGACAGGGCCGCAATCCAATCAGATGATTAACATGTTAATTATATGAGAGGGCAGGAGACACCATGCTGCGAGGCAGAGTGATATTGCCGCAGGGGCAAGTCGTGGAGCGGGTGTTCGCATCCGCGGCAGAGCCTGCTGTTTCCTTGCGTTGGCTGCCGCCGGTCGAAGGTACCGTCGTCGGCGCGTTGCTGAACTACCGCGGCGAACTGGATGCGCTGGGCGACGCGCTATCTGCACCGCCTTACCAGGCCCCGCCCAAGGCGCCCATCCTGTATCTCAAGCCGGCTAACACGCGCATTGGTCATGACCACGATGTTGCTCTGCCGGCAGACGTGGATGGCGTTTGGGCCGGTGCTTGCCTGGGAGTGGTGATCGGTCGTACCGCCACGGGCGTGCCAGCGCTGCAGGCCGCCAATTTCATCGCCGGCTACACCGTCGTCAACGACCTGACCGTGCCGCATGCGAGCTACTATCGCCCGGCGATCCGCCACAAGTGCCGCGATGGCTTTTGCCCGATGGGACCATGGATGGTCGACCGCGAAGATGTGCTCGACGCCGATGCACTCGATATCACCGTGCGCATCAACGGTGAGATCAAACAGCGTGCTAACACGTCGACGCTGGTGCGGCCCGTCGCCCAACTGCTCGCCGACGTGACGGCATTCATGACGCTTGAAGCAGGCGATGTGCTGCTCGTTGGCATGCCGGAGAATCCGCCGCTGGCGCGCGCAGGGGATCGCATCGATATCGACATCGCCCACATTGGCACGCTGACGACGACGTTGATCCGCCAATCGGAGGTTTCGCGATGAAACACGCGCGTATTGCCTATGACGGCGCAATCCATCACGCCACCGCCATGCCCGGCGACGACACCCGCCTGCGACTGGCCGACGGCCGTGTTTTGCGCGAAACCGAGGGCGTCTGGCTGCCGCCGGTGGAACCCCGCACCGTCTTCGCGCTGGGCCTGAACTACGCCGACCACGCCAAGGAGCTGGCCTTCAAAGCGCCCGAGGAGCCGCTCGCTTTCCTGAAAGGGCCAAATACGCTGATCGGCCATCGCGCCCATACCGTGCGCCCCGCTGGCGTTGCGTTCATGCATTACGAATGCGAGTTGGTCGTGGTCATCGGCAAGACCGCGCGTAATGTGCCGCGCGAGCATGCCTATGACTACGTGGCCGGATATACGATGGCCAACGACTACGCCATCCGCGACTATCTCGAGAACTATTACCGCCCGAATCTGCGCGTGAAAAGCCGCGACACCTGCACGCCCATCGGACCGTGGCTGGTAGACCGAGACGATGTGCCAGACCCGATGAATCTCGCGCTACGCACCACCGTCAACGGCCGAGTCACGCAAGAGGGCAACACGCGCGACATGATCTTCGACGTTCCTGCCTTGATAGCGTGGTTCTCCAGCTTCATGACGCTCAGCCCCGGCGACATGATTTTGACTGGCACGCCGGAGGGCTTGGCCGACACGCAACCCGGCGACGAAGTCATCACAGAAATTGAAGGCATCGGCAGGCTGGTGAGCACCATCGTTGCCGAAGAACCGAACCAGGAGCCCGCATGAGCGCCGTCAACATGGACCCTGTCAAGCATTGGATCGATGGCCGTCAGGTCGACAGCGTGGAGCGTTTCATCACGACTAACCCGGCAACGGGCGAGGCCATCGTCGAGGTGGCGTCAGGCGGTGAAGCCGAGATCAACGCGGCGGTAGCGGCAGCCAAGGCAGCATTTCCGGCCTGGGCGAACACGCCGGCCAAGCAACGCGCCAAGCTGATGCGCCGCCTGGGCGAGTTGATCGAGCAGAACGTGCCGCACCTTGCCGCGCTGGAAACGCTGGACACCGGCCTGCCGATCGCGCAGACGAGCAAGCAGCTCATTCCGCGCGCTTCCGAGAACTTCCATTTCTTCGCCGAGGTGTGCACGCAGGTCAACGGCCGCACGTATCCGGTTGATGACCAGATGTTGAACTACACGCTGTATCAGCCGGTGGGTGTTTGCGCGTTGATCTCGCCGTGGAATGTGCCCTTCATGACGGCCACGTGGAAGGTGGCGCCGTGCCTGGCGCTGGGCAATACGGCGGTGCTCAAGATGTCGGAGCTGTCGCCGCTGACAGCGGACCAGCTTGGCCGGCTGGCACTGGAAGCCGGCATTCCGCCCGGCGTGCTGAACGTGGTGCAAGGCTATGGCGCAACGGCTGGCGATGCGCTGGTGCGTCATCCGGATGTGCGCGTGGTGTCCTTCACCGGGGGTACGACGACCGGCAAGCGCATCATGGAGCGCGCCGGCCTGAAGAAATTCTCGATGGAGCTGGGCGGTAAATCGCCGGTGCTGGTCTTCGACGATGCGGACCTGGATCGCGCGCTGGATGCGTCGCTGTTCACCATCTTCTCGATCAACGGCGAGCGCTGCACGGCCGGTTCGCGCATCTTCGTGCAAGAGAGCGTCTACGACGATTTCGGACGCAAGTTTGCCGAGCGTGCCAAGCGACTTGTGGTGGGCGATCCGGCGGATGAGACTACCCATGTCGGCTCAATGATCACGCGCGCGCATTGGGAGAAGGTCACCGGCTACATCCGCCTGGGCGAACAGGAAGGCGCGAAGATTCTGGCCGGCGGCGCGGAGAAACCCGCTGGCCTGCCCGGCCACCTGCAGAACGGCAACTTCGTGGCGCCCACGGTGCTGGCCAACGTCGACAACCGCATGCGGGTGGCGCAGGAAGAAATCTTTGGCCCGGTGGCTTGCCTGATCCCGTTCAAGGACGAGGCCGATGGCCTGAAACTCGCCAATGACGTGGAATACGGTCTGGCCTCGTACATCTGGACGCAGGATGTGGGTAAGGTGCACCGCGTGGCGCGCGGTATCGAAGCCGGCATGGTGTTCGTCAATAGCCAGAACGTGCGCGATCTGCGCCAGCCTTTCGGCGGTGTCAAAGCGTCCGGTACGGGGCGTGAGGGCGGCGAGTACAGTCTGGAGGTGTTTGCCGAAATCAAGAACGTCTGTATCTCGATGGGCAGCCACCATATCCCGCGCTGGGGCGTTTGACGCGCCGCCGGTCACACCACACAACAAGGGCGGAAGGAGACACCATGGGCAAGCTGGCCTTGGCCGCGAAGATCACCCACGTGCCGTCGATGTACCTGTCGGAGCTGCCGGGCAAGCACCATGGCTGCCGTGAGGCGGCCATCGAGGGCCACCGCATCATCGGACAGCGTTGCCGTGACCTGGGCGTGGACACCATCGTCGTGTCCGACGTGCACTGGCTGGTTAACGCCGGCTATCACGTCAATTGCAATGCGCGCTTCGAAGGTGTCTACACGAGCAATGAGCTGCCGCATTTCATCAAGGACATGCGGTACGCGTATCCGGGCAACCCGGCGCTTGGTCGATTGATTGCGGAGACGGCATCGGCGCGCGGTGTGTTCACGCGTGCGCACGAAATCAATAGCTTGGAACTCGAGTACGGCACGCTCGTGCCGATGCGGTACATGAACAGCGACCAGGACTTCAAGGTCGTGTCGATCGCGGGCTGGTGCGCGTGGCACACACTGGAAGAAAGCCGCCGCTTTGGCGCCGCGCTGCTTGAAGCCATCGAGGCCAGCGACAGCAACGTCGCATTTCTTGCCAGCGGATCGCTCTCGCACCGTTTCAACGACAACGGAAGCTCCGAAGAATCCATTCACCAGATCAGCCGCGAGTTTTTCAAGCAGGTCGACCTGCGCGTGGTCGAGCTATGGAAGCAGGGCGACTGGAAGACCTTCTGCGCGATGCTGCCCGAGTACGCATCGCTGTGCGAAGGCGAGGGCGGCATGCACGACACGGCCATGCTGCTCGGCCTGCTTGGCTGGGATGCCTATGACAGGGGCGTCGAGGTCATCACCGACTATTTCGCCAGCTCCGGCACGGGCCAGATCAACGCGGTCTTCCCGTTGCCCGAACGTGAACAAGTTGAAGCCTGAGGAGAGCGACATGCCGCATGTCATCGTCGAATACACCGACAACCTGGGCGACGACGCCCGCATTCCGGAATTGCTGCAGGCGATGAACGAGACGCTGATGGCGCAGAACGGCGTGTTTCCGACCGGCGGGATCCGATCGCGCGCCATGAAGCTGACCGACTACCGCGTGGCCGACGGCAAAGAGGATGACGCCTTCGTTCATGTCACGCTCAAGATTGCAGCGGGCCGTACGCCCGAGGTCAAGAAGGCCGCCGGCGATGCGCTGTTCGAGGCAGTCAAGGTACATTTTACCGAGGCCTTCGGGCGCCGTTATCTAGCGCTGTCGATGGAGCTGACCGAGTTTGACGAGGGCGGCAGCTATAAGCACAACAACATCCACGCGCGTTTTCCCAAGGCTTGACGCATGCTCGACACCACGACCATCCAGACGATCGCGCGCCGCTTGCACCAGGCCGAGATCGACCGCAAACAGATCCGGCAGGTTTCGCTTGAGCACCCCGACATCACCATCGATGACGCCTACGCCATCCAGCGCGAATGGGTCGCGATGAAGCTGGCGGGAGGGCGACGCCTGAAGGGCCACAAGATCGGCTTGACGTCACGCGCTATGCAGCAGTCTTCACAGATCGACGAGCCGGACTACGGCGCGCTGCTCGACGACATGTTCTTTGCCGAGGGTAGCGAGATTCCCACCAGCCGCTTCATCGTGCCGCGTGTGGAAGTGGAACTTGCCTTCGTGCTCGGCAAGCGGCTGGAGGGGCCGGAGGTGACGCTGTTCGATGTGTACGACGCGGTGGACCACGTGATACCGGCGCTCGAGATCATCGACGCGCGCTCGCAATCGATCGATCCCGACAGCGGGCGCCCGCGCAAGGTGTTCGACACGATTGCCGACAACGCTGCGAACGCTGGCGTCGTGACGGGCGGCCGGCCCATCCGCATGCGCGATGTGGACCTGCGCTGGGTCAGTGCCATCTTTTCGCGCAACGCCGTCATCGAAGAGACAGGCGTGGCAGCCGGCGTGCTGAACCACCCGGCCAACGGTGTCGTCTGGCTGGCCAACAAGCTGGCGCCGCACGGCGTCGCGCTGGAGCCGGGGCAGGTCATTCTTGGCGGATCGTTCACGCGGCCGGTGCCAGCCCGGCCCGGTGATACATTCCATTGCGATTATGGTCCGCTTGGCAGCATTGCCTGCCATTTCGTCTGACCGTCTAACCGTCTAACGCTCAAAGGATGCCCTCGCGATGCAACTCCCGGTGAACAGCTTCAAGCGCGCGCTGGCCGAGCGCCGGCCGCAGATCGGCCTGTGGCTCGCAATGACGCATCCGTACCCGGCAGAGATTGTGGCGGGTGCCGGGTTCGACTGGTTGCTGATCGACAACGAGCACGCACCCAATCAACTGCAATCGACACTCGCGCAATTGCAGGCGGTTGCACCATACGCGTCGCATCCCATCGTGCGGCCTGCCTGGAACGATCCGGTCGAGATCAAGCGCCTGCTGGATATCGGCGCGCAGACGCTGCTCGTGCCGATGGTCCAGAACGCCGACGAGGCGCGTGCGGCGGTGGAAGCCATGCGCTATCCACCGAACGGTATTCGTGGCGTTGGCAGCGCGCTGGCTCGCGCATCGCGCTGGAACCGCGTAGACGATTACCTCCACCAGGCCGACGCTCAGATGTGCACGCTGATTCAGGTCGAAACGGCAGAGAGCCTGGAGCATCTCGACGCGATTCTTGCCGTGCAAGGCGTCGACGGCGTCTTCATTGGCCCTGGCGATCTTGCGGCATCCATGGGGCACCTGGGCGCACCGGCGCATCCAGAAGTCCGCAAGACGATCGACGGCGCAATTCAACGCATCGTCGCGTCCCGCAAGGCGGCGGGCATTCTGTCAGCGGATCAGGCGCAGGCGAAGCATTACCTGTCGCTCGGAGCGACCTTCGTTGCGGTCGGGACGGATGTCACGCTGCTGGCGCGTAGCGCCGAACAGTTGGCGCGGGCGTTCAAGGGGGAGGACGCTGCCAAGGCGCAACTGGCGGGCAGCGTGTATTGACGGGCGTTATTCGTCGCCTGTGAAACGCCCCATCGGCGTATGGGTTTCCATGACGTGGATCGACTCGTCGATGGTGGTGTAGAGCGCGTCGAGGCGTGCGCGACCCAACTGCGCTTCGATGCGTGCGTATTCCGCATCCACTTGCGGCTCCACATCGGCCAGGAACTGGCGGCTCTTGGGGGTGAGCGAAATCACCTGCCGGCGCTGGTCCACCGACGACTTTGTCCGCACGATCATCTCGGACTGTTCCATCGCAGCCAGCATGCGCGTCAGGCTTGGGCTCAGGATCAGGCATGCATCGGCGAGTTGGTTGGGCTCCATGTCGCCGGTATCGTTGAGCGTACGCAGCACGCGCCATTGCTGCTCGGTAATGCCGTGCTCGCGCAGGATCGGCCGAAAGCGCGCCATGAAGGTCTCACGGGCGCGCAGCAGGAGATGCGGGAGATTGCGGTGCTTGAAGGCAGAAGCCATGCGGGGCGCTCCTTATGCGCGACGCAAGGCAGCGACCACGGGCGTGTGGTCTGATGGCTGCTCCCACGTGCGCGGCACGCGGTCGATATGGCACGACTCGCACAGCTTGGCGAGTTCAGGCGAAAGCATGATGTGGTCGATCCGCAGGCCGGCGTTGCGCTTGAAGCCGAACATGCGGTAATCCCACCACGAGAACAGTTTGTCTTCCTGCTCAAACATGCGAAACGCATCGACGAGCCCAGCGCCTTGCATCGCTCGAAACGCCGCCCGCTCTTCAGGCGACACCAGGTTCTGACCCTCCCACTTTTTGGGGTCGTGCACATCGCGGTCTTCGGGAGCGATGTTGAAATCGCCCAGCAGCATCAGTCGCGGGTTTGCCGCCATCTCGCTCGTCAGCCACGCCTGCAGTGCCTCCAGCCAGCGCAGCTTGTAGACGAATTTGTCGGAGTCGAGCGCCTGCCCGTTCGGAATGTAGGCAGAAATCACGCGCACCGGGCCGCCGTCGACGTCGTACGTGGCGGCAACGATGCGCTGCTGCTCGTCGGCAAAACCAGGGATGTTCTTCACCACATCGCGGCCTTCAGGCACCGACGCCTTGCGCGCGAGGATGGCGACACCGTTGTACGTCTTCTGACCCGTGAACAACGACGCATAGCCGGCGGCGTCCAGCTCGGCCAGGGGGTAACGGTCATCGGGTAGCTTCAGTTCCTGCAGGCAGAGCAGATCGATGGGGGTGGCGTCGGCTTCGCGCTCGCCCAGCCATTGCAGCACGTGCGGTAGGCGGACCTTCAGGGAGTTAACGTTCCAGGTGGCGACACGCATGAGGGCTCGGTCCTTGCAAATGGCGACGGCGCACAGTTCGGCGCCGTTCAGGGGTGCGATATTGTGCCATCAAGCGCAGCGGGCTCGAATGAAAAACGCCGCTTCGGCGTTGGCACGAAGCGGCGTTGTCATGGCTGGCGCAGCAGTCCGTTACGCGGCTTCCGCCATCATGCCGCCATGACGCAGCAGTGCATCGATGCTAGGGGCGCGACCGCGGAAGGCCGTAAACGATTCGATGGCCGGGCGGCTGCCACCCACGGCCAGCACTTCACGGCGATAGCGTGCGCCGGTTTCCGCATCGAGCACCGAGCCGCCCAGCTTGCTGGCTTCTTCAAACGCCGCATAGGCATCTGCCGATAGCACCTCGGCCCACTTGTAGCTGTAGTAACCCGCCGCATAGCCACCCGCAAAGATGTGGCTGAACGTGTTCGGCCAGCGCGACAGCTCGGCCTGCGGCACCACGTGGAAGCGATTGTTGATCTGGCGCGACAGCTCCAGCACCGACGTCGTGCCCTTTGGGTCGAAGTCCGTATGCAGGTGCATGTCGAACGTCGAGAACACGATCTGGCGCAGCGTCGCCATGCCGTTCTGGAAATTCTTCGCGGCCAGCATGCTGTCGTACAGCTTGCGCGGCAGCGGCTCGCCGGAATTCACATGACGCGTCATGCGCGAGAGCACTTCCCATTCCCAGCAGAAGTTCTCCATGAACTGCGACGGCAGCTCCACCGCGTCCCATTCCACGCCGTTGATGCCCGACACGCCCAGCTCATCCACCTGCGTGAGCATGTGGTGCAGGCCGTGACCAAACTCGTGGAAGAGGGTGATGACCTCGTCGTGGGTGAACAGCGCTGGCTTGTTGCCGACCGGGCCGGAGAAGTTGCAGGTGAGGTAGGCCACCGGGGTTTGCACGCCTGCTTCGCCCAGCAGCTTGCGGCCGCGTGCGTCGTCCATCCACGCACCGCCACGCTTGCCTTCGCGCGCGTACAGGTCGATGTAGAACTGTGCGAGCAACTCGCCCTGGGCAGATTCGACGCGAAAGAAGCGTACGTCGGGGTGCCATACCTCGGCCGCCTCCGGCTGGATCTTTACCGAGAACAGCGTCTGCACGACGTTGAACAAGCCGTCCAGCACGGCAGGTTCCGGGAAGTACTGCTTCACCTCCTGCTCGGAGAATGCGTAGCGTGCCTCGCGCAGTTTTTCCGAGGCGTAGGCCATGTCCCACGGTTCGAGCTTGTCGATGCCGAGCGTGGTTTTGGCAAAGGCCTGCAGCTCTTCCCAATCCTTCTCGGCAAACGGACGGGCGCGGTCGGCCAGTTCACCCAGGAAGCGCAGCACGTCTTCGGGCGAATCGGCCATCTTCGGCACGAGCGACACCTCGCCAAAATTGCGATAGCCCAGCATGTGCGCTTCTTCGGTGCGCAGCGTGAGCTGTTCAGCCATGTTGGCGGTGTTGTCCCATTGGGCCTTGCCGCCGCCGTACTGGGCGCCAAGTTCGGATGCGCGCGTGACGTTGGCTTCGTACAGTGTGCGGCGCAGCGCGCGATCGTCTGCGTATTGCAGCACCGGGAAGTACGACGGGAAATGCAGCGAGAACTTCCAACCGGTCGCATCGGGATTGTCGCGGCGTGCCGCTTCCTGTGCCGCCTGCTTGGCGTCGTCGGGCAGGCCGGCGAGGCGCGCTTCATCGTCGATGACGAGCGCGTAGGCATTGGTCGCATCCAGGACGTGGTCGCTGAAGGCCTTGGTCAGTTGCGCCTGCTGTTCCTGAATGGCGGCAAAACGCGGTTTCTGGTCTTCGGGCAATTCCGCGCCGCCCAGGCGGAAGCCGCGCAACTCGTTCTCAAGCAGCTTCTTGCGCGCAGGCGACAGCGTGGCGTATTCCGCGCTGTCGGCAATCGCCTTGTACTTCTCGAACAGTTCCAGATCCTGGCCCAGGCCCGACCAGAACTCGGTCACGCGCGGCAGATTGGCGGCATGGGCTTCGCGCAGCTCCGGCGTGTCGGCGACGGCGCTCAGGTGGCTGACGATGCCCCAGGCGCGGCCCAGCGGCTCGGTCGCGTCCTCCAGTGCGGTGACGACGGTGTTCCAGCTCACAGGCGTGGCGGGGTCTTTGACCTGCGCGACCGCCGATGCAGCACGCTCAAGCAGCACGTCGACGGCCGGCGTGATGTGTTCGGGGCGGATGTCCGCAAAGCGCGGCAGACCAGAAAAATCGAGCAGCGGATTGTTGGCCGGGGTGGCAACCTTGGGCGAAATGTCGGTCATGGCAGGCTCGGTAGAGAAATTCGGGGGACAAAAAAAGCGTCCGATCCAAGAGGTGGGGACGCTTTTTCCGTTTCCAACTGGATCAAGGTGAAGCTTACGCCGCCAGCGCGGCTCCTTCAGCAGCGCGCTCGGCGGCTTCCAGGGTATTGATCAGCAGCATGGTGATCGTCATCGGACCGACACCGCCCGGCACGGGCGTGATATAGCCAGCGACTTCCTTGACGCCGGCAAAGTCGACGTCGCCACACAGCTTGCCGGCATCGTCGCGGTTCATGCCCACGTCGATGACGACGGCGCCCGGCTTGACCATGTCGGCAGTGATGATGTTGCGGCGGCCCACGGCGGCCACGATGATGTCGGCCTCACGCGTGTGCGCGGCCAGGTCGCGCGTCTTGCTGTTGCAGATCGTGATGGTGGCGCCGGCTTGCAGCAGCAGCATCGCCATCGGCTTACCGACGATGTTCGAGGCACCGACCACCACCGCATTGGCGCCGCGCACCGGGTAGTTGATCGATTCCAGCATCTTCATGCAACCGTACGGCGTGCAGGGGCGGAACAGCGGGGCGCCGGTCATCAGGGCACCGGCATTGGCCACGTGGAAACCGTCCACGTCCTTCTCGGGCGCGATGGCTTCGAGCACCTTGTGGCTGTCGATGTGTTTGGGCAGCGGCAGTTGGACCAGGATGCCGTGGATGCGCGGGTCGCGGTTCAGCGCGTCGATGCGGCCGAGCAGGTCGGCTTCGGACAGGTCAGCAGGGTAGCGGTCGAAGCTGGACAGGAAGCCGTTGTCTTCGCACGCCTTGATCTTGTTGCGCACATAGACCTGGCTGGCCGGGTCTTCGCCGACGAGGATGACGGCCAGGCCGGGTTGGTGGCCGCGCGCGGTCAGGGCGGCGGCGCGTTGTGCGGCCTCGGCGCGGAGTTGTTTGGCAAGCGCGTTGCCGTCAATGAGTTGGGCGGTCATGGCTGGGCGGAGGAGGGAGAAGGCAAACCGCGATTATAAATCGCCGCCTCCCTTCCGGCCGCCCGGATGATCGCTTGGATTTTCTGCAGCCGATTCAGGCGTTGCGCGACAGGGCCAGGCGCAGCAGGTCCGCCACGGTGTTCACGTTGAGCTTTTCCATGATGTTGGCGCGGTGCGCTTCCACCGTCTTGATGGAAATGCCCAGATCGTCGGCGATCTGCTTGTTCAGGCGGCCGGCGACGATGCGCTCCAGGACCTGCTGCTCACGCGTGGTCAGGCGGCCGAGCAGGTCCTTGGCGGCCTTTTGCTCGCGCGCGACCGAGTCTTCACTGCGGGCTTTGCTGAGCATGCGCTCAACCAGCTCGCGCAGTTCGGATTCGTCGAAGGGCTTTTCGATGAAGTCGACCGCGCCTTTCTTCATGGTCGACACCGCCATCGGCACGTCGCCGTGGCCCGTGACGAAAACGATCGGCATGCGGCTGTTCTCGGCCAGCAGGCGGTCTTGCAGCTCGGGGCCGCTCATGCCTTGCATGCGTACGTCGAGGATCAGACAGCCGACGCCTTCGCCACGTTTGTCGTCGACCAGGAATTCTTCGGCACTGCGGTAGGTGCGGACGGTGTAGCCGTTGCCTTCGAGCAGCCACGTCAACGAGTCACGCATGGCTTCATCGTCATCGACGACGAACACGGTTTCGTTGCGCGGCGCAACTGCGGCGGGCGTTGTGCTCATGGAGGAGTCCTCGGTCTACGTTCTATGTTTTAAAAACGATTACAGCGGATTCAGCGGCAGGATGATTTTAAACGTACAGCCGATGCCATCGGCATTGTTTTCTACCCAGAGCCTGCCGAGGTGGGATTCTATGATGGAGCGGCAGATATTCAGCCCCATCCCCATGCCGTCGGATTTGGTGCTGAAGAACGGCTCGAACAGCCGCTCCTTGGTGCTGTCGTCCACGCCCGGGCCCTGGTCGATCACCTCGATCAGCACGGAATTTTCCGGGTCGTGGATCAGGTTGGCGTGCAGGCGCAGGACGCTGGCGGCGCGCAGGCGCGGGTGAGCGGCCATGGCTTCGGCGGCGTTCTTGAGCAGGTTGACGAGCACCTGCTCGATGAGCACCGGATCGACGTACAGATGCGGCAGGTCGCCCGGCAGGCGCGTGAGGATGGTGATGCCGCGGCGGGTGGCTTCGAGTTCGGCCAGGCCCACCGCGTCGGCCACGATATCGCGCAGGTCGGATTCGCGCCGCTGCGGCTGACTGCGTTTCACAAAGCCCCGGATGCGCTGGATGATGGTGCCGGCACGCACGGCCTGGGCGGAGGTCTTTTCCAGCACCGGGATCAACTCTTCCGGGGTGCTGCGCCCGGACTTCAGGCGGCCGACCGCACCCATGCAGTAGTTGTTGATGGCTGCCAGCGGCTGGTTCAGTTCGTGTGCCAGCGACGAGGCCATCTCTCCCATCGTCGTCAGACGGCTGGTGAACTGGATGCGTTCTTCGTGCTGGCGGGTCATTTCTTCAGCGGCCTTGCGCACGGTGATGTCGGTGGCGATCTGCATCTGCGCGAGGTGGCCGTCGACCCACTGGATGTAGCGGCGCCGAACTTCAAACCACTTCTGCATCGATGGCACGTAGATTTCTCGCGCGTCCGCCGCGTGCGGTGTCAGTTCGGAGGCGGGCAGGCCGGCATAGGCGTCCACCAAGTCGAGCGCATCGCTGGAAACGTCTTCCGTGTTGACGTCGTTGCCGGAGAGCTGCAGGTGGCCGAACGCCTCCCAGCCGAAAAGCTGGCGGTAGTAGCGGTTGGCGAACAGCAGCTCGGCCTTGTCGGTCGAGAGCACGGACACGGCCGCGTCCAGGCTCTCCAGCACCGTGGTGAAGCGGTCGTGCGCGGCAGCCAGGTCTTCGCGGGCGCGCTTGGGCTCGGTGATGTCCGTGATGGAACTCATCCACCCCGTGTGCCGGCCGCGTGCGTCGATGAGCGGCGAGACGTACATCCGCGCATAGAAGCTCGTGCCGTCGCGGCGCATCATGCGCAATTCCATGCCGTTGGCAGGCGCCTTGCCGCGCAGGGTCAGCTCGATGTGCTTCTGCATCTCGCCAATCTCGTTGGGCGGCCAATACGGGAACGGCGGCATGCGGCCGACCAGTTCCGCTTCCGTCCACCCGATCATGCGGCAGAACGCGGGGTTCACATAGGTGATGCGGCCGTTGAGATCGAGCGAGCGCATGCCGATCACCATGGAGTTCTCCATGGCGCGGCGGAATGATGTTTCCGCCAGCAATGCGCGCTGCGCCTCCGAGCGGCGGCTGGTGTGGCGCCACACGCTCCACAGGCTCCAGATCACGAAGCACGACAGGCCGGCCACCAGCCACATCAGCATGTTGTTGGGCAGGTTGGACGGTGCCGGATACGCCTCGGCACGCAGCGACAGCGAATGCCCCGGCGGATCCAGCAGCACTTCATACGACGCGGCGGCCTTGGGCACTGGCCGCAACGAAGTGCTCGCGCGGACCACGTTGTTCTTGTCGACCAGCGAGAACCGATAGCGGTCGGTCAACTCGCCCGGCAGCAGCTGCGTGAGGATGCCCGTGACCGAATACATGGCGCCCACCGTGCCTAGGAATTCGTTGTCCCGCACGATCGGCACTTCCATGAGCATGAAGCTCTCGCCGCGCTCGTTCTGGATGGGGCGGGAATAGACGGCGCGCTGCGTCTCACGGGCAGCGTCGTAGGCGGATTGGATTTCGGGTTCGAGCGGATGGTCGCGCGTTTCGCGCACGCGTGCGGTGAATTCGGAAGTGGACGGGAACGCCCAGCGCGGGCGGCGCGTGGCATCGAGCCAGTTGATGAAGACGAGTTCAGGGTTCTCGCGCAAGAGCTGGCGGGCCGCATCGCGGTAGGCACTTGGGTCAAGTTGCGCGGCACCGATATCGCGCGCCAGGGCGGCCACTTGATCCTGATTGCTTTGCAGCGACAGGCGCACCTTCTGCTCGGCCCAGGCGGCATCACGGTAGAGGGCGTCGCGCTGCTGCTGCACCTCGGTGGCGTGCAACTGATACAGGATGAAAATCATCGCGCCGGCAAACAGGACGATCGCCACCAGCGGGATGAACATGAACCAATTGGTCGTCCATAGCCGCCCCAGGCGCGTCAGCCACAGGCGGCGGGGCATGTTCGGGCGCACGATTTCGTCTGAAGGCAATTCAGACGCGTTCACGGAAATGGGCGCAGGCGCAGCAGGCGTTGACGGCTCGGGCTTGGCGGCCGGGTCCTGCGAAGCGTGGGAGGGGGCAAGCATGATGGGCGGACGAACGCCGGAATTCTGCGGAGGTAAAGGAGTGGGCATCTGTGCAACTGCGCAAAACCAAGTGTAACGGCAATCAACTTGCGGGTCGCTTGGGGAAACCGATTGGTGAGCTGTCTCGTTCGCTCGGAAAATGCTGCACCGCAATGTCAAAAGTGATTTGTTTTGCGTTGCGGCAATATTCCACATTATAAAAAACCATATCGCAATTTGAAAATTCCGCTTGTGCTGCGTTTGCGGGTGCCCATAGAATCAGCGCAAAAGTCGGGGTGGCTCCCTGCGTGCGTGCGGACGCGCGCGGCAGTGGGGTGCCTCACAAGAGACGCAACTACCGTTACTGCTACCAAGGAGACCGCCATGTCGGCCGTACCAGAACAAGTCCTGGGTGCCACGAGCGCCAGCGACGCTGATCCCCAGGAAACCAAGGAATGGCTGGAGGCGCTGCAAGGCGTCATCGGCGCGGAAGGCCCGCAACGCGCGGCGTTCCTCCTCGACAAGCAGATCGAATACGCACGCATCAACGGCGTGACGTCTCCGCTGCACGCAGAAACCCCCTATATCAATACGATCCCGGTCGAGAACCAGGACCGCATTCCTGGCAACCAGGAAATTGAGCACCGCATCCGCTCGTATACGCGCTGGAACGCCATGGCGATGGTGCTGCGCGCGAACAAGGACACCAACGTCGGCGGCCACATCTCGTCGTTCGCTTCGGCGGCCACGCTGTATGACGTCGGCTACAACCACTTCTGGCACGCCCCGTCGGACAAGCACGGCGGCGACATGGTCTTCGTGCAGGGCCACTCGGCGCCGGGCGTGTATTCGCGCGCCTTCCTGCTGGGCCGTCTGAGCGAGGAGCAACTCGACAGCTTCCGCCAGGAAGTGGACGGCAAGGGCATCTCGTCGTACCCGCACCCCTGGCTGATGCCGGATTTCTGGCAATTCCCGACCGTGTCGATGGGCCTGGGCCCGATCATGGCGATCTACCAGGCGCGCTTCACCAAGTACCTGGCCAGCCGCGGTCTGATCCAGAACTGGGAAAACCGCAAGGTCTGGGCGTTCCTGGGCGACGGTGAAACCGACGAGCCGGAATCGCTGGGCGCGATCGGCATGGCCGGCCGTGAAAAGCTGGACAACCTCGTCTTCGTGATCAACTGCAACCTGCAGCGCCTGGACGGTCCGGTGCGCGGTAACGGCAAGATCATTCAAGAGCTGGAATCGGAATTCCGCGGCGCTGGCTGGAACGTCATCAAGGTCATCTGGGGCAGCCGCTGGGATCAACTGCTTGCCCGCGACACGAAGGGCCTGCTGATGAGCCGCATGATGGAATGCGTCGACGGCGAATACCAGACCTTCAAGTCGAAGAGCGGCGCTTATGTGCGCGAGTTCTTCTTCAACACGCCGGAACTCAAGGCCATGGTGGCCGATTGGTCCGACGACGACATCTGGGCGCTGAACCGCGGCGGCCATGACCCGCACAAGATCTACGCGGCGTTCCAATCGGCGAGCAATCACAAGGGCCAGCCGACCGTCATTCTCGCCAAGACCATCAAGGGCTATGGCATGGGTGAGGCGGGCGAAGCGATGAACATCGCCCACCAGCAGAAGAAGATGCCGGTGGACGCTATCCGCAAGCTGCGTGATCGCTTCAACATTCCGGTTGCCGACGACCAGCTCGAGCACGTTCCGTACGTCAAGTTCGAAGAAGGCTCGAAGGAACTCGAATACATGCGCAAGGCTCGCATGGACCTGGGTGGCTACCTGCCGGCTCGCCGTCAGAAGGCTGACCCGCTGCAGATTCCCGCGCTGGCTGCGTTCGACGCGTTGCTCAAGGCCACCGGCGAAGGCCGCGAAGTGTCCACGACGATGGCCTTCGTGCGCATTCTGAACATCCTGCTGAAGGACAAGAACATCGGTAAGCACGTCGTGCCCATCGTGCCGGATGAGTCGCGTACGTTCGGCATGGAAGGTCTGTTCCGTCAGGTCGGTATCTGGAACCAGGAAGGCCAGAAATACGTGCCGCAGGATCACGACCAGCTGATGTTCTACAAGGAATCGCAGACGGGTCAGGTGCTGCAGGAAGGCATCAACGAAGCCGGTGCCATGTGCGACTGGATTGCTGCCGCCACGTCGTATTCGACGCATGGTGTGGCGATGATCCCGTTCTACATCTACTACTCGATGTTCGGCATCCAGCGTATCGGTGACCTTTGCTGGGCCGCTGGCGACATGCGCTCGCGCGGCTTCCTGCTGGGCGGTACCGCTGGCCGTACCACGCTGAACGGCGAAGGCCTGCAGCATGAAGACGGCCATTCGCACGTGTACCACGCTGCCATCCCGAACTGCATCTCGTATGACCCGACCTTCCAGTACGAACTGGCGGTGGTGATGCAAGACGGCCTGCGTCGCATGTATGTCGAGCAGGAAGACGTCTATTACTACCTGACGGTGATGAACGAAAACTACGAGCACCCCGAAATGCCGGCGGGTGTCGAGGGCGACATCATCAAGGGCATGTACCAGTTCAAGAAGGGCGTCGAGAACAGCAACGCACCGCGCGTGCAACTGCTGGGTTCGGGCACGATCTTCCGTGAAGTGATTGCCGCTGCCGATCTGCTCAAGAAGGACTGGGGCGTCGAATCCGACCTGTGGGGCTGCCCGAGCTTTACCGAGCTGGCCCGCGAAGGTAACGCCATCGCACGCTGGAACCTGCTCAACCCGACCGAGCCGCAACGCGAGTCGCACGTTGAGAAGCTGCTCAAGAACGCACGCGGTCCGGTCATCGCTTCGACCGACTACGTTCGTACCTTCGCCGAGCAGATCCGCGCCTTTGTGCCGCGTCGCTACGTGGTGCTGGGCACCGACGGCTTCGGCCGCTCGGATACCCGCGAGAAGCTGCGTCACTTCTTCGAGGTGGACCGCTACTGGGTGACGGTCGCGTCGCTCAAGGCGCTCGCCGATGAAGGCGTGCTGCCGCGCGAAAAGGTGGCCGAGGCACTGAAGAAGTACAACCTCGATCCGAACAAGCCCAACCCGATGACCGTATAACGGAGCCGCCGGGCGCGCGGGTTGCGTCCGGCCGGGCACCGCCCCGACAGACTTCCCGCAACGTGCATTTGCCTGCACGATGCGGTAGCCTGCGGGGCAACGCGTGTCCGCCGCCGGATGCTCTCGCCGCCAGACCCTCTGGAGACAGAAGAATGAGTCAAGTCGTAGAAATCAAGGTGCCGGACATCGGCGACTACAAAGACGTCCCGGTGATCGAAGTGCTGGTCAAGGCGGGCGATACCGTCAACGCCGAAGATTCGCTGGTTACGCTGGAATCGGACAAGGCGACCATGGACGTGCCCTCGCCCAAGAGCGGCGTCGTCAAGGAAGTGAAGATCAAGGTGGGTGACACCGTGTCGGAAGGCTCGCTGGTGCTGCTGCTCGAAGAGCAGGGCGCTGCCGCCGCGCCCGCCCCGGCACCTCAAGCGGCACCCGCACCGGCTCCGGCCGCTGCGGCGCCGACGCCCGCACCTGCCGCACAAGCTCCGGCCCCAGCGCCCGCTGCTGCGGGTGGCGGTACGGTTGAGGTGAAGGTGCCGGACATCGGCGACTACACCGACGTACCGGTCATTGAGATCAGCGTCAAGGTGGGCGACAAGGTGGAAGCCGAGCAGTCGCTGATCACGCTTGAGTCCGACAAGGCCACGATGGATGTGCCGTCGCCGGCCGCCGGTACCGTCAAGGAAATCCGCGTGAAGGTGGGCGATGCCGTGTCGCAAGGCACGCTGATCGTCGTGCTGGAGGGTGCGGGCGGTGCTGCCGCTGCGCCGGCACCTGCGCAAGCTCCAGTACCGGCACCCACAGCCGCACCGGCTGCCGCTGCACCGAGCCCGGCCCCCGCGGCTGCGCCCGCAGCTGCTCCGGCCGCAGCGCCCGCTACGTACACCGCCGATACCGTCGGTACGGTCGGCAAGGCGGCCCACGCCAGCCCCTCGGTGCGCAAGTACGCGCGTGAGCTGGGCGTCAATGTGAATCTCGTGGGCGGTACAGGTCCGAAGAATCGCATCACGCAGGAAGACGTGCAGCGCTACGTCAAGGGTGTGATGAGCGGTCAGGCCGCGGCACCGGGCAAGGCTGCCGCGGGTGCACCGGCCGGCGGTGGCGAGCTGAACCTGCTGCCATGGCCGAAGGTCGACTTCACCAAGTTCGGTCCGGTCGATCCCAAGCCGCTGTCGCGTATCAAGAAGATTTCCGGCGCAAACCTGCACCGCAACTGGGTCATGATTCCGCACGTCACCAACAACGACGAAGCGGACATCACCGAGCTGGAAGCCTTCCGCGTGCAGATGAACAAGGACCACGAAAAGGCCGGCGTGAAGTTCACGATGCTGGCGTTCGTGATCAAGGCGGTCGTGGGCGCGCTGAAGAAATTCCCGACGTTCAACGCGAGCCTGGACGGCGACAACCTGGTCTTCAAGCAGTACTTCCACATCGGTTTTGCAGCCGATACGCCGAATGGGCTGGTGGTGCCGGTGATCCGCGATGCGGACAAGAAGGGCCTGATCGACATCGCGAAGGAAATGGCCGATCTGTCGAAGGCAGCCCGCGAAGGCAAGCTCAAACCGGACCAGATGCAGGGCGGCTGCTTCTCGATCTCGTCGCTGGGTGGTATTGGCGGCACGAACTTCACGCCGATCATCAACGCACCGGAAGTGGCCATCCTTGGCCTGTCGCGTGGTTATCAGAAGCCCGTTTGGGACGGCAAGCAATTCGTGCCGCGCCTGACGCTGCCGCTGTCGCTGTCGTACGATCACCGCGTGATCGACGGCGCGGAGGCTGCACGCTTCAACGCGTATCTGGCCAGCGTGCTGGCGGACTTCCGCCGCGTCAGCCTGTAAGCCCACGCGGGCGCGGCACGCATCTGGCTTCGGGCCTGTGCGTGCCGGCCCGGTTGGGTTTGCAGCGGTCGGCGGACTGGTCAGTGGACTGATGGCGAGGACGACATGACGACGTGCGTGGTGGTCAAGAAAGACGGCGAAGTGGCGATTGCGGCCGATTCACTGGTGACGTTCGGCGATACGCGCCTGGCGCGTGGCTACGAGCAGAACCAGAAGATCTTCCAGGTGGGCGATTCTCTGATCGCGCTGGCGGGCACGACGGCCCACTTCCCGGTCATGCGGAGTCTGCTGGCGGGTCTGGCTGATGAGTGCCGCCTCGGCACGCGTGACGACGTCTTCCGGACCTTCCTCAAGGTGCATGAAAAGCTCAAGGACGAGTATTTCGTGAACACCAAGGAAGACGACGACGACCCCTACGAGTCGTCACAGATCACCTGTCTGATCGCCAACGCAACCGGCATCTACGGCGTCTATTCGTACCGCGAAGTGTTTGCGTTCGACCGTTTTTGGGGCATCGGTTCGGGGCGCAACTTTGCACTGGGTGCCATGTCGGCGGTGTTCGATATGCCGGGCAAGTCGGCGGCGGACGTTGCACAGGTGGGCGTGTCCGCAGGCGTGGAGTTCGACAAGAGTTCGGGCGGCCCGATCGAGGTGCACACAGTCCGTCTGCAGGATTGAAAAGCGTCAGCGGGCCCGGGCGATGCCGGGTGCCGACGACAAGAACAAGGAGTCAGGAATGAGCGTGGTGGAAATCAAGGTGCCGGACATCGGCGATTTCGATGCGGTGGAAGTCATCGAAGTGCTGATCAAGGCGGGCGATACCGTGGCGCCCGAGCAGTCGCTGATCGTGCTGGAATCCGACAAGGCCAGCATGGAAGTGCCGTCGGACGTGGCCGGCAAGATCGTCGACGTGAAGGTCAAGGTGGGCGACAAGGTCAGCAAGGGCACGGTAATCGCGACGGCTGAAGCCGGCGCGGCTGCTGCTCCGGCGCCTGCTCAAGCACCGGCTCCGGCCGCAGCGCCTGCTGCCGCACCGGCAGCATCGGCACCCGCGCCGCAAGCGGCCAAGCACGCTGGCGACGCCGACATCGAATGTGACATGCTCGTCCTCGGCTCTGGCCCGGGCGGCTACTCGGCAGCCTTCCGCAGTGCGGACCTGGGCATGAACACTGTGCTGGTGGAGCGTTTCTCCACGCTTGGCGGCGTTTGCCTGAACGTGGGGTGTATCCCGTCGAAGGCGCTGCTCCACACGGCGGCAGTCATGGACGAAGTCAAGGCCATGGCCGCGCACGGCATTGTCTACAGCGAGCCCACGGTTGATATCAACCAACTGCGCAAGCACAAGGAATCCGTCATCGGCAAGCTGACCGGCGGGCTGGCCGGCATGGCCAAGGCTCGCAAAGTGCAGGTCGTGCGCGGCGTCGGTGCGTTCCTGGACCCGAACCACCTTGAAGTGCAGCTGACGGACGGCGACGGCAAGGCAACGACGGGCGAGAAGAAGGTCATCCGTTTTGCCAAGGCGATCATCGCTGCCGGCAGCGAGGCCGTGAAGCTGCCGTTCATTCCGGAAGATCCGCGCATCGTCGATTCGACTGGCGCGCTGGAGCTGCGCGAAGTGCCGGCCAAGATGCTGGTCATTGGCGGCGGCATCATTGGCCTGGAAATGGCCACGGTGTACAGCACGCTGGGCGCCCGCATCGACGTGGTGGAAATGCTCGACGGCCTGATGCAGGGCGCTGATCGCGACCTCGTCAAGGTATGGGACAAGATGAACAAGAGCCGCTTCGACAAGGTCATGCTCAAGACCAAGACGGTCGGAGTGGAAGCCAAGCCGGACGGCATCTACGTCAAGTTTGAAGGCGAAGCAGCACCGGCCGAGCCGCAACGCTATGACACGGTGCTGGTGGCCGTGGGCCGCGCTCCGAACGGCAAGCGCATCGGCGCGGAAAACGCCGGCGTGGCCGTGACCGACCGCGGCTTCATCGAAGTGGACAAGCAACAGCGCACGAATGTGCCGCACATCTTCGCGATCGGCGACATCGTGGGTCAACCGATGCTGGCACACAAGGCCGTGCACGAAGGCCACGTGGCGGCCGAAGCTGCGCACGGCGAGAAGGCGTATTTCGACGCCAAGCAGATTCCGTCGGTCGCCTATACCGATCCGGAAGTAGCCTGGGCAGGCCTGACCGAAGACCAGTGCAAGGCGCAGGGCATCAAGTATGGCAAGGGCGTGTTCCCCTGGGCTGCATCGGGCCGCGCGATTGCCAACGGCCGTGACGAGGGCTTCACCAAGCTTATCTTCGACGAGGAAACCCACCGCATCATCGGTGGCGGCATCGTTGGAACGCATGCAGGCGATCTCATCGGCGAAATTTGCTTGGCCATCGAGATGGGCGCAGATGCCGTGGATATCGGCAAGACCATTCACCCGCATCCGACGTTGGGTGAATCGGTGGGGATGGCTGCAGAAATCTACGAAGGCGTTTGCACGGACGTACCGCCCACCCGTAAACGCTAAAATGCAATTAACCGCCAAGTTTTGGGAGCCACCCTAAAATCTGGCTGGCAAAAAGGAAGGGCCGCTCGATTGGGCGGCCCTTTTTTTGGGGGGCGATGTGGCAGCGGGTCAGTGCCGAGGCTCAGCTGGACGCCGATGCCGACGTAGCAGACGCAGGGCCGCGATCAGGCGGCGCCATATCTGTTGTAACAACCCATGCCGACGGGCACGCCAGACGGCAATTCGTACCTGCAGGGCTTGCCAGGTCGGCGTTGCCTGCAGGGTGGCAACCATGCGCTGCTTCCAAGCCAGGAAGGCGGATTCCCAGCGGGCATACCAGGCGATCGTGTGCAATTGCGGTCGCACGGCGGCATAGATGCGTACACCCAGCCCCGTGCTGACGATTTTCGCTGCGACCAGAACTAGGGTGCCTGCGATGAGATGGCCCCGCGCGAGCACGTAGACGGCCGCCAGCTTGAACGGCAGCAACGCCAGCATAGGCAGGGCAAATGCGCAGAGAGCTTCGATAGGCTCAAGTTGTGCCAACTTTCGCTCCGCTGCTTGGACCCAGGGGTGGGCCACCAAGCGAGCGGTCGCCCGCTGCATGACGTTCCAGATCCACTCTTCTAACAGCAGGATGAGCGCAGCCGCGACGATCAGACTTCGCTTGGCGAGGGATTCGCGAGACATTGGGAAGGGGAGAGGGGGCGGTGGGCCGCAATACAGAATGGAGCGTTGGCCGCCTGCAAAGTTCGCAATTTGAAGGGCAGAGACGTTTCAGGCGCACATAAAAAACCCGGCCGAAGCCGGGCTAAAGGTACCCACTGATCACCACTGAGGACAGGTTTCGGTAGCGGGACCGAGGAGACAATCTAACGAACACGGTGGAATGGACCGCGGGGCGTGCGTTTCGGTTCCGCGCAAATGCGCGCAAACGACGTGTTTGGAGGAGTGGCTCGATGGCCAAAACAAAACGGGCCTCCCGAGGGAGGCCCGCTTGAACAACAGGGTAACTACGCTAGCCTAGCGCTTAGGCAGCAGTCGTTGCCGACTTCTTGCCGGTAGCAGCGCGCGCTTGGGCCGAAGCTTGGGCGGTTGCCTTGCTGGCAGCGTTGGCAGCAGCGTGGAAGTTGCTTTCAGCCAGTTCCACGGCTTGCTTGGTGGCCTTCTGCACCGAGTCGTAGGCGTTGTTGGCAGCCGACAGAGCCGACTTCACCAGGGCAACTGCCGATTCCGAACCGGCCGGAGCGTTCTTCGACACGTTGTCGACCAGCGCTTGCAGCTTGCGGCTATTTTCAGCGATTTGCACTTCAGCAGCCTTGCTGAATTCGGTTTGCGTGTCCGAAGCGATTTCGTACAGGTGGCGGCTGTAAGCCAGAACCTTTTCAGCCAGCGGCTGCACAGCGGCGGTTTGCACCGACAGCAGCTCTTGAGCATCCTTAGCGGTCAGTGCCTTCTTGGCGTGTTCGACGTTTTCGGCCAGGGTAGCCTTGACGACTTGCAGGTTCAGCTCGACCAGCTTTTCGACGCCTTCAAATGCCTTGTTGGTCAGGCCGAAGAACGTTTCCAGGTTGGCCTTGTGCGCCGCAGCGATCTGTTCCTGAGTCAGCATGTTGTCTCTCCAAATACAAAGGTGGGTCGGGGAATCAAAATGAAAATTTAGATCGCCCAGATGTACAAAGCATGACGGTCAGCGTCGGGCCTTCCAGGCGACATCGCGATCAAATTAGGGATGGTGCATCGCAACAATTTCATTGTTGTTGAATGTTAAACCAGTGTCAAGCGCCATTTGTGCATCGCACAAAAATCAGAATTCGTTGATTTTTCGTGCACAGGAATTGCGCGACCAACCGTTTGGCGTAATTTTTTGTGGCAGAAAAATGCGCGTCCGTGGTGCAGGTGAAATGCATTTGACCACTTCCGGCGGTAATTCCGTCTCAAAAAACATACGAGTGCAGCGTAGGTTAGGATGCGCCCGAGTGCCATTTTTGTTGCGTTGCGATTTGTTATTCACATGCGGGCGTTCTACACCGACCATTTTGTTTTGCCGCTGCCGCCGGGCCATCGGTTCCCGATGCGCAAGTACAGCGACCTGCGGGCACGGGTTTTGGCCGACGTGCCGTGGCTGTCCCTGCATGAGGCGCCGCGCGCCGAGGACGACGCGTTGCTGCTGGCGCACACGCCCGAATATGTTGAGGCGGTAAGCGCTGGTCGGCTTGACCCGGCGCGCCAGCGCGAGATCGGGTTTCCCTGGTCGTCGGAAATGGTGGAGCGCAGCCGCCGGTCGGCCGGCGCGACGATGGCCGCGAGCGAGGCCGCGCTGGCGGACGGGATTGCCGTCAACCTGGCGGGCGGGACGCACCACGCCTACGCGGACAAGGGCGGCGGATTCTGTGTATTTAATGACGCAGCCATTGCCTCGCGCTGGATGCAGCGCCAATCAGGCAGGACGCCGGCGGATTTTCCGGTCGCCATCATTGATCTGGATGTACATCAGGGCAACGGCACGGCGTCGATCCTGCGCGATGACGCCACCGTTTTCACCTTGTCGCTGCACGGCGAGAAGAACTATCCGTTCCGCAAGGAAGCGTCGGATCTCGACATCGGCCTGCACGATGGCTGTGGCGACGAGGACTATTTGCAAGCGTTGACCGGCGCACTCGACATCCTGGCCGGGCGCTTCAAGCCGCAATTGATCATCTATCTGGCCGGCGCGGATCCGCATGAGGGCGATCGGCTCGGCCGGCTCAAGCTGACGCTGCATGGCTTGGCCCGGCGCGACCAGGAAGTCTTCGATTTCGCGTATCAACGGCGCATACCGGTTGCCGTTACCATGGCGGGCGGCTACGGCAACAATATCGACGATACCGTGGCCGTCCACGCGCAGACCATCGCGCTGGCTGCCCGCCACGCACAGCGCTGGGCAGCACGCGACGAGGCCGCTGGCGCATCGACCTCTCTTCCGCTTTCCGCATGACCCAAGTGTCTTCCGTCGCGCCAGCCTCAGCGCGAGGCTCTCTGTTTTTTGTCGCCATGCCGTGGCTGTTCGTGCTGATCTGGAGCACTGGCTTTATCGTGGCCAAGTACGGGATGCCGTACGCCGAGCCGATCACGTTCCTGTTTTTACGCTTCGTGGGCGTGCTGGTGTGCCTGCTGCCGCTGGTCTGGCTGGCGCGCGTACCGCTGCCGCGCCACGCCGGCACAGGCGAAACCGACTGGGCGGCCGTCGGCCACATCGCGGTGGCCGGCTTGCTGATGCAATGGGGCTACCTGGCGGGCGTCTGGGCAGCGGTCAAGCTCGGCATGCCGGCAGGCATGACGGCGCTGATCGTCGGCATGCAGCCGATTCTGACTGCGCTGTATGTATCAATATGTGGGGAGCGCGTGTCGCGCCGACAATGGGCGGGACTGCTGTGCGGCATCGCGGGCGTGGGTCTGGTCGTGGCCAACAAGCTGCATCTGGCGGGCGTCGGCGTGACGACGCTTGCGCTTTGCGTGGGCGCGTTGCTGTCGATCACCGTCGGCACGCTGTATCAAAAGCGCCATTGCCCGGTGTTCGACCTGCGGATGGGCGCGTGCATTCAGTTCGGGGCCTCGGCGCTGCTGTGTCTGCCGTTCATGTTTGTGTTTGAGACGCGTGAGGTGCATTGGACGCTGCCGATGATCGGCTCGCTGGTGTGGTCGGTGCTGGCGCTGTCGATCGGGGCGATCTCGCTGCTGTTCGTGCTGATCCGCCAAGGCGCGGCCACCAAGGTGACGTCGCTCCTGTATCTCACACCGCCGACGACCGCCGTGATGGCGTGGGCGCTGTTTGACGAGCGATTTCCGCCGCTCGCTGCGTTGGGCATGGTGATTGCCGCGTGCGGTGTGGCGCTCGTCATCCGCAAGTGACCGAGGCTCAGCGGCTGGCGTATCCTGATCACTTTCCACGGCCACCTGCCCGCTGCCCATGAGCACGCCACGCCAGACGCGCGACGACTATCGCCACTTCCAAACCATCACCACGCGCTGGATGGACAACGACGTCTACGGCCACGTCAACAACGTCGTCTATTACAGCTACTTCGACACCGTGGTGAACGCCTACCTGATCGAGCAGGGCGTGCTGAACCCCGAGCGCAGCGACACCATCGGCCTCGTCATCGAGACCCAATGTAACTACTTCGCGCCGTTGTCGTTTCCAGACCCTGTGGTGGCGGGCCTGCGCGTTGCGCGCCTGGGCAATACGAGCGTGCGCTATGAGGTAGGCCTGTTCCGCGGCGACGCGCAAGAGGCCGCAGCGCAGGGCCATTTCGTGCATGTCTACGTTGACCGCGAAACGCGTCGGCCGGTGGCGCTGCCGGATGCACTGCGTGCCGTGCTCGAGCCGCTTGTCTCCAATGTCACTGCTTGAAATTTTGCGCATCGCCATGACCGACCGACGGCCCACCTCCGCAGAAGTCGAACTTGTCGATCAGGCCATCACGTCGCGTCGGTCTGTTCGCGCGTTCCTGCCTACGCCGGTGGCGCGTGAAGATATCGAAGCGATCCTTGATGTGGCGCGCCGTGCGCCGTCAGGCAGCAACACGCAGCCATGGAAGGTGTATGTGCTGACGGGCGAATCGAAGGCGCGCTTGTCCGAATCTGTGTTGGCGGCGTATGAACATCCGGAGGCCGATACGCTGCATCGCGAGGAGTATCCGTACTACCCGCGCACATGGATTGATCCGTACCAAAGTCGGCGCCGCAAGGTCGGCTGGGATCTCTATGGCTTGCTCGGCATCGAGCGCGCCGACAAGGAGCGCATGCACGCGCAGCACGCGCGCAACTTCCGCTTCTTCGATGCGCCGGTCGGCATCATCTTCACGATCGACCGGGTGATGGAGCAGGGCAGCTGGCTGGATTACGGCATGTTTCTGGAAGCCGTGATGGTGGGTGCGCGTGCTCGCGGCATCGATACGTGTCCACAGGCTGCTTTCACCCAGTTCCATCGGATCATCGCCGAGCATCTGCGGTTGACCGATGACGAAATGGTCGTCTGCGGCATGTCGATGGGTTACGCGAATCCTGCAGCCATCGAGAACACCCTCGTCACCGAACGTGCACCTGTCTCCGACTTCACTCGCTTCCTCGACTGACGTTGTCATCGCGCCGCAGCCTGCACGCTACAGCGCACATCTTCGCGCAAAGCGAGAATTGGCGGTGAAAAGTCGTCGAATTATGTCAACAGATACGACCGATCCATCGTTAGACTTTGATCTGCGACTCTGCGTATGACGCGCGCGTGTTGTGAGGAAGTGTTGGGGCTGGTTGTAAACCGTGATTGTCGGCATGTGCGACGGAACTCACGGGGTACCTTCAGCGTCCGTTGCTGATTCCGCACCGCACATCATGTGCGGCTTAAGCAACTTTCTTCGCGATTGGAACTTTGCCACAGCAGACAATTGCGTCGAAATGATGACCGAATGATAAGGCTCCAGAGGTCAAACTTTAAGGCCGTGAGCTAAGTCCTTCATCTTGCTAAGAATTTTGTTTTTACCTACACTTGCGCCATCTCACGCGCGGGTGATCGAACCATGTCACGGTCTGTTTCCTCATTTTTTCGACGTCTCGGCTTTGTTTCGCTGATGACCGTCGCGCTCGCTGCCGTCTCCGTCGCTACCGTGGCCAACGCCGCCACGACCGACAAAAAGCCCGCCGCCAGCAAGAAAGCCAAAGTCAAATCCACGGGCAAGACCGTCGTCAATCGCAAGGCCAGCGCCAAAGTCGCGGCTGCGAGCAGCGATGACGTCGCGTCCACCAAAGTCCGCAAGGTCGTCACCGTCAAAGGCAAGCGCCGTGTGATCATGGTCGAGCGCGGTGCACGTCCGGTGCGCGCAGCCTTTGTGCCGGCGTCGCCGACGCTTGGCGAGGCGATGGGTCTGCGCTCGACGCCCGACGCGTTGGCGCTGCGTTCCTCCGTCGCGCTGGTGATGGACCAGAACAACGGCGAAGTGCTGTTCCAGAAGAATTCGTCGGCCGTGCTGCCGATTGCCTCGATCACGAAGCTGATGACGGCGCTGGTCGTGACCGACGCTCATCAACCGATGGACGAGCTGCTTGAAATCACCGATGAAGATCGCGACTACGAGCGCAACACCGGCTCGCGTCTGCGCTTCGGCACGATGCTCACGCGTGAAGATCTGCTGCTGCTGGCGCTGATGTCGTCGGAAAACCGCGCAGCCTCAGCGCTGGGCCGTAACTATCCGGGTGGTCGTCCGGCATTCGTTGCCGCCATGAACCGCAAGGCGCACGAGCTGGGCATGAACGACACGCACTATGTCGATTCGAACGGCCTATCGAGCAGCAACGTGTCGAGCGCACAGGATCTGGCCAAGATCGTGATGGCTGCCTACAAGGTGCCGACCATTCGCCAATTCACGACCACGCCTGAACATACGGTCAACGCCAACGGCCGCACGCTGCACTACGTCAACACCAACCGTCTGGTGCGTGGCGGCGAATGGGATATTGGTCTGCAGAAGACCGGTTTCATCAACGAAGCGGGCCGCTGCCTCGTGATGCAGGCCAACGTGCACGGCCGCAACGTCGTGATGGTGTTCCTGGATTCGGCTGGCAATCTCACGCGCTTTGCGGATGCCACACGCGTGCGCAATTGGCTGGAGCGCAATCCGCACATCGAGCCGGCCACGCAAGCTGCTGCGCCGTTGCGGAATGTACCTGTGTCGACGCAGCCCACAACCGTGCTGGCATCGGAGCAGCACGGCGCTTGAGCCTCGGCGTCACCCAACAAAAAAAGCGCGTCATCGAACGCGCTTTTTTTGTTGGCTAAACCGGCGGCTCACTCTGCTCGTACGGCGTCCTCGTCGTACGTGTAACCCATGCCTTTGGAAATCTGTAGCGCGGTGTCCTTGAGATTGTCGAGCCAGCTGTCCTGCAAGCGGTCTGCCGGTGCAGACAGCGACAGACCTGCTACCAGCCGCCGCGAATCGTCATAAATACCGGCAGCGATGCAGCGTACGCCGAGTTCCAACTCTTCGTTGTCGCGTGCGTAGCCGTTGGTGCGCACCCAGTTGAGTTCACGTTCGAGCTTGGGCAAGTCCGTGATCGAGGTGCGAGTGTGACCAGACAAACCGGTACGCGTGGCATAGGCCCGCACACGGCCGAGTTCGTCTGCAGCCAGGAACAGCTTGCCAACCGAAGTCAAATGCAGCGGCGCGCGGCCACCGATAGCACGCACTACTTGCATGCCTGATCGCTCGGAATATGCGCGCTCGATGTAGACGATCTCATCACCCTGGCGCACCGAGAGGTTGACGGTTTGGCCGGTCAGGCGATGCAGGGCGCGCATCGGCGCGAGGGCCGCTTCACGCACCGAGAGGCGTGCCTTGACGAGGTTGCCGAGTTCCAGCAAACGCATGCCGAGACGGTAACTGCCCGGGTCGGAGCGGTCGACGAAGCGGCAAGCCACCATGTCGTTGAGGATGCGGTGCGCGGTGGAGGGATGCAGGCCGGTGCTGGCGGACAGCGCTTTCAGGCTGACCGGATCGGCGTGATCGGCAAGCGCGTCGAGCAGCATCATCATGCGTTCGATGACCTGGATGGACGTCTTGCCGGGGTCCTTATCTGCTTCTGCCATGGGTGCAGTGGGTTGCGGATGCGATGCAAAATTCTATCCCACAATGTGAAAATTCGCACCATCCCGACGCATGATTCCGGGTATTTTCGAGGGCTTTCTCAGTCGGCCACCGGCTGTGCTTGGTAGGGCCTCGTGAAGCGCACTCACCGCTGACATGAAGAAGTTCTGTGCCTTGAGGGCCGCGCCGGACAGGGCAGCGGGCGCATAATGGCAGCTTCCCGCAGAACACAAGAGACTCCCATGCGCGTAGGTTTGTTCGTCACTTGCCTCATTGATCTGATGCGGCCCGACATCGGGTTTTCGGTGCTCAAGCTGCTGGAAAAGGCTGGCTACGACGTCGTTGTGCCGCCTGCGCAGACCTGCTGTGGCCAGCCCGCCTACAACTCCGGCGATCGGCCACTGGCGCGCGATCTGGCGGAGAAAACGCTCAAGGAATTCGAACAGTTCGATTACGTCGTCATCCCGTCTGGTTCGTGCGGCGGCATGATTCGCAAGGGCTACGCCGATCTCTTTCGAGACGATCCGGAGCTCGCGGGCCGCTATGAGCGCCTGGCGCCGCGCGTGTACGAATTGACGGACTTTCTCGTCAACGTGGCGCGTGTCGAGACGCTCGATTCCGAATTTCACGGCCACGTGACGTACCACGATTCGTGCTCCGGCCTGCGCGAGCTGGGCGTGAAAGCGCAACCGCGCGAGCTGCTCGGCAAACTGCCGGGCGTGCAACTGACCGAGATGCCCGCCTGCGAAGCGTGCTGCGGTTTCGGCGGCACGTTCTCGATCAAGTATGGCGATATCTCCACCGCCATCGCGGATGAAAAATGCGCCAACATCAAGGCCAGCGGCGCCGATGCCGTGGTGCTCGGTGATGTGGGCTGCATGCTCAACATCGAAGGCCGGCTGCGCCGTACGGGCGACACGCACACGCGTGTGCTGCACATCGCGCAAGTCCTTGCCGGCGACGCGTAAATCGCAACGCCAAGAACACGACGGAGACGCAATCGCATGCAAGTCCGCAGCATGGAATTCAAGGCGCGCGCCGGGCAGAAGCTCGCCGACAAGCGCCTGCAGCAGAACCTCACCAAGCTCTCAACCAAGTTCGTCACCGCACGCGCGGCGGCCATCCAGGACATCGATTTTCCAGCCACGCGTGAAGCGCTGAAGGAGCGCCGCAACCGCGCGCTAGAAAATCTCGACCTCTGGCTCGCTACGTTCGAGGCAGAAGCGACGCGTCGTGGCGCCAAGGTGTTGTTTGCCGAAACCACCGCCGATGCCGCGCGCCTGGTCGCAGAAATCGCTCGCAAGCACGAGGTCAAGAAGGTCATCAAGAGCAAGTCGATGGTGACCGAAGAGATGCGCCTGAACCAGGTGCTCGGCGAGATGGGCGTGCAGAGCATCGAGACCGATCTGGGCGAGTACATCCTGCAGATCAATGACAGCGAGCCGCCGTCGCACATCATTGCGCCGGTGGTGCACAAGGATAAGGAGGAGATCGCCGATCTCTTCGCCAAGACGCACAACAAGCCGCGCTTGACCGATATTCCGGAGATGACGCGCGAGGCGCGCGAAGTGCTGCGGCCCCAGTTTCTGTCCGCTGACATGGGCGTGACGGGCGGCAACTTCATCATTGCTGAGACGGGTTCCGTTGCGATCGTCACGAACGAAGGCAACGAAGGCATGTGCACGATCATGCCGCACGTGCATGTTGCCGTGACGGGCATCGAGAAGGTGCTGCCGACGCTCGAAGATCTGGCCACCGTCATGCGCCTGCTGCCGCGTTCAGCCACGGGGCAGGCGATCTCGAATTATTTCTCGCTGCTCACAGGCCCGCGCGCGCCCGGCGAGAAGGATGGCCCGGAGCATATGTATTTCGTCATCGTCGACGGCGGTCGCAGCGGCCTCATCGGCGGCGACTTCCAGGAGATGCTGCGCTGTATCCGATGCGGCGCGTGCATGAACCATTGCCCGGTCTATCAGAAGATCGGCGGTCATGCGTACGGTTGGGTGTATCCGGGCCCGATGGGCAGCGTGCTGACGCCAAGCTACGTTGGGCTGTCGAACGCGTTGGACCTTCCGCAAGCGGCCACGCTGTGCGGCGAATGCAACCGCGTGTGCCCTGCGTCCATCCCGTTGTCGGATTTGCTGCGCACGCTGCGCGAGAAACAAATGGAGCGCGAACTGCGCCCGCAATCGGAGCGCCTTGGCTTGCGCATGTGGGGCTTCATGGCACGGCGACCGGCACTGTACTCAGCCGGCACCTGGGTTGCCGCACGCGTGCTGCGCTGGATGGGCGGCGACAAGAAACTGATCCACTCGCTGCCCATCGGCAAAGGTTGGACCGATACACGTGATATGCCGGCCCCCGCGGGCAAAACGTTCCGCGAGCTGTACCGTGAAAAGAAGGCCCGAGCATGACCACCGCTGAATCCCTCCAAACATTGCGCGACGCGCTCGATCGTCACGCAAAGTCGACCGACCTGCCGCACTTGCTCAAGCAGTGGCGCGACGATGCCGTACTCGCGCCGCTGGCGATCTTGCCACCGGCGTACGACCAGGTGCGGCGTTCCTTGCTGCAGCGGCTGGATATGGCGGTGTCGTTTGGTGAGGAAAGCTGCTCGTTCTCGCCGTCGTCGTTGCTGGCCGAAATGCGTTTGTGGACGGACAAGGCTGAGGCCAAGCTCGCCAGCATGTAATCGAGAGGCGACATGGAACGCGGGATGCGTGCTAGTGTCTGACAGCTTATTCCCGTGTCAGCCCATGCCATGAACCAGACCGCCCGCGAAATCATGTTGTACGACGCCCAGAAGAAAAGTTCGGGCGTGGCTTACCTGTGGTGGTTTCTGCTGGGCTTCCTCGGAGCGCATCGCTTTTATCTGAAGCGGCCGGGCAGCGGCGTCGCACAGGCCATCGCCAACATCGGCGGCACATGGTTGGCGTTTCGCGACATGGGTAACACTGCTGGCTGGGTGCTGGCCGTCATCGGCGGGCTGTGGGTGCTGGTGGACATGTTCCTGATTCCCGGGATGGTCCGCGCATACAACACTGTGCTCGCCGAGCGGCTTTCGACCGCGCCCTGAGAGGAATCGACCTATGAGCAAAATGACTTGGTGGAAGCGCGCCGCAGTGTGGGCGGCAGGTTTGGCTTGCGTGGGCGGCGCCTTGGCAGGTTGTACGACTTCGCGCGATCAATACAGCCAGAGTTCCAATATCAGTACGTATGGTGTGGTCGACGTGGGAATCGAGCGTACGTCCCGCTGATCATCATTCCGTGGCCGGTGGCACCACGTCTTCAAACCGCCGCCACTCGCCATTGACGAGCAGTTCCAGCGGCTGGAACAGCGCTTTATAGGCCATCTTCCGACTCTGTTCGATCCAGTAGCCGAGATAGACGTAGGGCAGGTCCAGCGCCTGCGCCTGGGCGATCTGCCACAAGACGTTGTACGTCCCGTAACTCGCCTTCTGTTCGATCGGGTCGTAGAACGTGTAGACCGACGACAACCCATCTTCCAGCACGTCGATCATGCTCACCATGCGCAGCTTGCCCGCCGATGGCGATTCGGGCGGCTCGCGAAACTCCACCAAACGCGAGTTCACCCGGCTCTGCAACAGGAACTGCTCGTACTGATCGCGGCTGTCGTGGTCCATACCACCGCCCGCATGGCGGACCGATTGGTACAGCAGATAGAGCTGATAGTGCTCTTCGACATAGGTGAGCGGTGCCACCAACGCTTCCAGCCCTTGATGCCGCTCGGCGGCGCGGCGTTGCGCTCTCGTCGGTGAATATTGATCAACGACGACGCGGCATGGCGTACATGCATGGCAGTCGTCGCAATGTGGACGGTAGGTGAAGATGCCGCTACGCCGGAAGCCAGCGCGCACGAGCTTCGAATAGACGTCTGCATTGATCAGGTGCGCCGGCGTGGCGACCTGCGAGCGCGCCAAGCGGCCATCGAGATAGCTGCATGCGTAAGGCGCGGTGGCATAGAACTGCAATGCCGAGAGGGGGAGTTCCTTAAGCTTGCTCATTGCGCACGGTCCACCGGCGGAGCACCGATTTGTCGAAGTGCCACGGCACAATGGCCGGCGCGTTGGCCGCCTCCCGCACATGTGCGAGAAACGCCTCGCGCGGCACCGGGGCACCGCCCAGCGACGCCAAATGCTCGGTCTCCTGCTGGCAGTCTATCATCGCGACGCCCCGACCGCCGAGGAAGGCGCACAGCGCCGCCAGCGCGATTTTCGAAGCATCGGTGCGGCGGGCGAACATCGATTCGCCATAGAACATGCGGCCAAGCGCCACGCCGTACAGGCCGCCCACGCGTTGCCCGGCGTGCCACGTCTCGACGCTGTGCGCATAGCCGCGGCGGTGCAGGGCGGTATACGCCTGAATGACATCTTCGGTGATCCACGTGCCATGTTGCCCCGGGCGGGCCGTGGTGGCACAGGCGACCATCGTTTCACGGAAGCCGTGGTCGATGCGGATTTCCCAAGCCGGGTCGTCAAGCACGCGGCGCAGTGTCTTGCGAAACGTAGTTGAGACGCGAAAATCTTCGGGGCGCAGCACCATACGCGGGTCGGTGCTCCACCACAGCACCGGCTGGCCCTGGGCATACCATGGAAAAATGCCTTGCCGATACGCGATCAGCAGCCGTTGGGGCGATAACTCTGCGCTGGCGGCCAGCAGCCCCGGCGCTTCAGACTCTGGCCCGAGCGCGCGATCGACCGGCGGGAAGGGATCATGCGGATCCAGCCAGGCAATCATGATGCGGACAACGTGAGTTAGGTGTTACGGCGTCGTGGCCGGCGTGTCGATCGCGGCCGAGCGCATCGGCTTGTAGATGTCGAGCGTGTGGAGGCGGAAGCTGCCGTCGGCCAGCTTGCCGGCCGCGCGATCGGCGAAGAAGCAACGCAACGTGTGAATGACAGTCGGGAAGGCCAGGTCATCCCAGGGGATGTCGGCTTCATTAAAGAGCGCGACTTCCAGGCTTTCTTCCCCCGGCGCGAAATCCAGATCGTTCAGTTTGGCCAGGTAGAACAAGTGCACTTGATGCACGTGCGGCACGTTGAGCACTGAGTACAGCTCGCCGATTTCGACATTGGCGCCGGCTTCTTCCTGCGTTTCGCGGTTGGCGGCCTGCGCGGTCGTCTCGCCGATTTCCATGAAGCCTGCGGGCAAGGTCCAGAAACCGTAGCGCGGCTCGATCGCGCGCTTGCACAGGAGGATCTGATCGTTCCAAACGGGCACGGTGCCGACCACGTTGCGTGGATTCACATAGTGAATCGTATTGCAATGGTCGCAAACGTCGCGCAGTCGGTTGTCACCGGCAGGAATGCGCGAGACGACTGATTGGCCGCAGTTGGAACAGAATTTCATAGGGAATCGTCGCGGGTGGAGTGTCTCAGTGTATCACCGCGGCGAAGCGTCCCTGCGCGGCGCAGGGTGGGCCGGGAGTATCGACTGAGTTGCACGCAAAACGGCGCGTCAGGAACGTAGAAAAACAAAAAGCCCGCTGTATGCGGGCTTCATGATTCGGCTCAGGTCTTGGAGCGAGCCGTTCTACTTTGGTTGGTTGCGGGGGCAGGATTTGAACCTGCGACCTTCGGGTTATGAGCCCGACGAGCTGCCAGACTGCTCCACCCCGCGTCCGTAGAAACGCATTCGACTTTCTGGCTGGTTGCGGGGGCAGGATTTGAACCTGCGACCTTCGGGTTATGAGCCCGACGAGCTGCCAGACTGCTCCACCCCGCGTCCGTCGAATAAAAAATTATAGCGAGATCCGTGCGGCGATGCAACACCTTTCTCGTGCTGTATGCATTTTGATGGTGCGTGTTGCCCCTCTAATGGGCCGCAAAGGCAGGCGCGGACTGATGTTTAAACACATCGTGCGCGGCCATGTTCGAAAGCGGCGCGCACGGTGCATTGCGGCGTGCTGGCCGTTTACAATGCGGCCCTTCGCGTTCTTCTCTTGATTCTGATCGTGCTCAACGCCCTGTACCCGCTTGTCCGCCCGCTGCTGTTTTCGATGGATCCTGAAGACGCGCATCACTTCACGCTGCACCAACTCAAGCGGGCACACGCGATGGGGCTTTCGGGCTGCATTGGCGGACGCGTAGCCCCGCAGCCGCGCACGGTGATGGGCGTGAGGTTTCCCAATCCAGTCGGGCTGGCTGCTGGCCTGGACAAGGATGGCGCGTATATCGATGCGCTCGGCGCGCTCGGCTTCGGCTTCATTGAAGTTGGCACGGTCACGCCGCGTGCGCAGCCGGGCAACCCGCGCCCGCGCATGTTCCGCTTGCCGGCGGCTAACGCGCTCATCAATCGCATGGGTTTCAACAACGGCGGTGTCGATGCATTTATCAATAACGTAAAGGCGTCAAAGTGGCGCGAGGCGGGCGGCGTGCTCGGCTTGAACATCGGCAAGAACGCCGACACGCCCATCGAGCGCGCTGTCGACGATTACCTGCATTGCCTCGAGCGTGTGTATCCGCATGCGAGCTACGTGACAGTCAACATTTCATCGCCGAACACGAAGAACCTGCGTCAACTGCAGGGCGCGAGCGAGCTGGACAGCTTGCTCGGTACGCTGCGCGATGCGCAGCAGCGTCTGGCAGACCTGCATAAGCGCTACGTGCCGGTGGCACTGAAGATTGCGCCGGACCTGGATGACGACCAGATTGCCAACGTTGCCGACGCGCTGTTGCGCCACAAGATGGATGGCGTGATTGCGACCAACACCACAATCAGTCGTGAGGCCGTCGCCGGCCTGGCGCATGCGGAAGAGGCGGGCGGACTGTCCGGCCAGCCGGTGCGTGAAGGCTCGACGCGGGTGATTCGCGCATTGCATGGCTTGCTGCGCGATGCAGTGCCCATCATCGGCGTGGGCGGCATCCTCGCTGGCGAGCACGCCCGCGAGAAGGTCGACGCTGGCGCGCAGTTGGTACAGCTCTATACGGGATTGATCTATCGCGGCCCGGCGCTTGTGGCGGAATGCGCTCGCGCACTCGCGCGTTGACGGACGCGCTCAGCGGCGAAGCAGGAAGATGATGATCGCGCTGGCGGCCACCACCGCGGCTGCCAGGTCGTACGGGCCAGCGTAATCGGCCCACACCGTGGGATCGAGCTGCTGCACGAAGGCCGATTGCGCCCAGGGCAGGATCATGCGCGGAATCGCAAACAATAGGGCGGCCACGACCAGCAGCACAATCAGTGCGGTCAGCGAAGGCTTGGAACGCCCCAAGATGCGAATAGATGAGTGGGGCAAGGCCGTCCCCGAGTCAGAAGCGTTGGGCTAGCCGGGTGCTAGCCACTCAACGTTATTTTGCAATAAAGGTTTGTCAGGCATTTTCCTACAAAGTTCTGTCGGCTGCAGTCCTACTTTCGGCTATGTGCAGCACAGCAAGCACGACATGTTGCCAGCGCACCAAGGCGGCCGCCCGGCGCTGCACAATGTGCTTCATTCGGGGATGTGCATGCCTGGGCAACGTTCTTTCAGCCTTGCAGAATGCTTTACCAATATGGCTGTGCATCGTGATGCACTGCGGCAACGAATGCCCGTTTGAGGGGTTGGCGTGATGGAGGCGGGGAGTACAATCCGCCCTCATTGTGCAATGCACGATTTTTTGAGCGGCCAGCAATTCGGCCGATTTCCAAGTTCATGAGTCAAGCTCTTACAGCAACAGGGTCGCCCCAGACCAACGTGAACCTGCGCGCCATGGTGATTGGTGCCGTGGGTGTGGTGTTCGGAGACATCGGCACCAGCCCGCTGTATTCGCTCAAGGAGTGCTTCAGCCCCGAGCACGGCATTCCCTTTTCCAGCGGGGCGGTGCTCGGCATCATCTCCATGCTGTTTTGGGCGATGGTGATCGTGGTGTCGCTCAAGTACGTGCTGTTCGTCATGCGTGCCGACAACAACGGCGAGGGCGGCATCCTCGCGCTGATGGCGCTGTCGCTGCGTACGGCCAATACCAATTCCAAGCGCATGTCGCTGCTGATGATGCTGGGCGTCTTCGGTGCGTGCATGTTCTACGGCGATGCGGTGATTACGCCGGCCATCTCGGTCCTCTCCGCCATGGAAGGTCTTGAAATCGCCGCGCCCGCCTTGTCGCCGTTCGTATTGCCGATCACGCTCGTGATCCTGGCAGTGCTGTTCCTCATCCAGCGCAGCGGCACGTCGGTGGTCGGCAAGCTGTTCGGTCCGGTGATGCTGCTGTGGTTTGCTGCGCTGGCCGCGCTGGGCATGATGAATCTGGTGAAGGCGCCGCAGATCCTCGGGGCCGTCAACCCGATGTATGCGATTTCGTTCCTGCACGACCATGCGCTGCAGGCGTTCATCGTGCTGGGTTCGGTGTTCCTGGTACTGACCGGTGCTGAAGCGCTGTACGCCGACATGGGCCACTTCGGCGCCCGCCCGATCCGCTGGGCGTGGTTCTTCATCGTGGCGCCGAGCCTGTTGCTGAACTACTTCGGCCAAGGCGCGATGCTTTTGACCGATCCGAGCACCATCGAAAACCCGTTCTACCGTTCGGTGCCAGAAGCGCTGCAACTCCCCATGGTCGTGCTTGCTGCAGCGGCAACCGTCATTGCCTCGCAGGCTGTGATTTCGGGCGCGTTCTCGCTGACGAGCCAAGCAATTCAGCTTGGCTTTGTGCCGCGCATGCGCATTCGCTACACCTCGGAAGCCGAGATCGGCCAGATCTACGTGCCGATGGTCAACTGGATGCTGCTGATCCTAGTGGTGGGCGTGGTGCTGGCGTTCAAAAAGTCCGACAACCTGGCCGCCGCCTACGGCATTGCCGTGACCACAACGATGGTCATCACGACAGTGCTGGCGGCAGTGGTGATGCGCTCAGTCTGGCGTTGGCATCCGGTGCTGGTGACGCTTGTCAGCCTGTGTTTCCTGGTGGTCGACATGGCGTTCTTCTCGGCCAACCTCTTGAAGATCCGCGATGGCGGTTGGTTCCCGCTGACGCTGGGCGCCGGTGTGTTCTTCCTGCTGATGACCTGGTACAAGGGCAAGAAACTTTTGCGCGCCCGCAGCCTGGAGGACGGCATCCCGCTCGAGCCGTTCCTGGCCGGATTGCTGGCGCATCCGCCGCATCGTGTCGAGGGCACGGCCGTTTTCCTCACCGGCAATACAGAGTTCGTGCCGGTGTCGTTGCTGCATAACCTGAAGCACAACCGCGTGCTCCACGAGCGCGTGATCTTCATCAGCTTCGTCACGCGCGATATTCCCTACGTGGACGACAAGCGCCGCGTGTCCGTGCGCGACTTGGGCAGCGGCATCTACATCGTCAAGGCGGAGTACGGCTTCAAGGAAACGCCGGACGTGTACCGTGTGCTCGAACTGGGTCAACCGCAGATTGGCACGCGCTGCGAGCTGATGGATACGTCGTTCTTTATTGCGCGTGAATCGGTGGTGCCGTCCAAGCTGCCGGGCATGTCGATGTGGCGCGAGCGTCTGTTTGCGTGGATGCATCAGAACGGCGCCAAGCCGTCGGACTTCTTCCACATCCCTGCAAACCGCGTGGTGGAGTTGGGCACGAAGGTCGAGATCTGACCGATCGTATCGCTGCATAACAAACGGCCCGTGCGAGAGAGACGCACGGGCCGTTTTGTTTGGATGTCAGGCGATGTCCGGGTTAGATCTTCGAGGCATCGCGGTCGCGTTTGTGCACTTCGTGGTTGCGGGCGTGTACGTCGTGGTTGCGATCCTTGACGTCGGCGTGCAGGTCCTTGCGGTCCTGGTGCAAGTCACGGCGGTCGGCGTTGACCTGATGCTGATCTTGAGCGCGTTGCTTGCTCCAGTATTCGGCACCCTTGACGTTGCCATTTGCCAGATCGCGGTTTTCGCGGCGTTGCGCGGTATTGCGCTCGGTGCGTTCGTCAGCCAGGGCAGCTTTGTCTTTGCCGATATCGGCGCGGTCGTGGCGAATGTCGCGGTTATCGTGACGGATGTCACGGTTGTCCTGATGAATCTTCTGATTGTCTTGCTGGACTTGCGTAACAGGCGACACAGGAGCGGGCGGCGTGGTCTGTGCGAAAGCGGCGGTACCGGCAACAGCAAGCAGGGCAGCGATCAGGGTGTGGCTCGTCTTCATGGAGTTTCTCCTCGTGGGTGCCAGGCGGTGTGTGCCTGTGTCTCCATAACGGGCGGAAAAGACGTGGCGCCGACGCGCGAGTGTTAGAAAATATCCATGCGCGTAAGGATGTGTAACGGGCGCGCCCAGCCATGAAAAAACCCGCCGAGTCTGAAAACCGGGCGGGTTCCGCTAAACAGAATCTGCGTTAGCGCTTGAGCTTGGCGAAGGCTTCCGCCATGGCGCCGGACGGTTCCGGCGCGCGACGCTGCTGGCCGCCGTGGCGATTGCCGCCACTACTCGGGCGATCGCCGCCGCTGGTACGCGCAGGCGCTTGGCCGGGCTCGTCGGATAAGCGCATGGTCAGACCGATACGGTTGCGCTTCACGTCCACTTCCATCACCTTGACCTTGACGATCTGGCCGGGCTTGACCACCTCGTGCGGGTCGCGCACGAACTTGGTCGACAGCGCCGACACGTGTACCAGTCCATCCTGATGCACGCCGATATCGATGAACGCGCCAAACGCTGCCACGTTCGTCACCACGCCTTCGAGCACCATGCCGGGCTGCAGATCCTTGATGTCTTCTACGCCGTCCTGGAATGTCGCCGTCTTGAACTCGGGGCGCGGGTCGCGGCCGGGCTTCTCCAGTTCCGAGAGGATGTCGACCACGGTCGGCAGGCCGAACTTCTCGTCGGTGAAGTCGCGCGCGGTCAGGCCGCGCAGCGCCTCGCAGTTGCCGAGCACGTCGCCGATGCCTTTCTTGATGCTGTCCAGGATGCGCTTGACCACCGGATACGCTTCCGGGTGCACCGAGGAGCGATCGAGCGGATTGTCGCCATCATTGATGCGCAGGAAGCCGGCGGCCTGCTCGAACGTCTTGTCACCCAGGCGCGGTACTTTCTTGAGCGCGTCGCGGTTGGGGAACGCGCCGTTCGCATCGCGGTACTCGACGATGTTCTTGGCGAGGATCGAGTTCAGCCCCGACACACGCGCCAGCAGCGGGGCAGAGGCCGTGTTGACATCCACGCCCACCGCGTTGACGCAATCCTCGACGATGGCGTCCAGCGCGCGGGCCAGTTCGCGCTGGTTCACGTCATGCTGATACTGGCCGACGCCGATCGACTTCGGGTCGATCTTCACAAGTTCGGCCAGCGGGTCTTGCAGGCGACGCGCGATCGACACCGCGCCACGCAGCGACACATCCAGCTCCGGGAATTCCTTGGCCGCCAGTTCCGACGCTGAATACACCGACGCGCCGGCCTCGCTCACCACGATCTTGGTCAGCTTCAGCTCCGGAGCGTTACGCATGAGGTCTTGCACCAGCTTGTCGGTCTCGCGGCTTGCTGTGCCGTTGCCGATGGAAACCAGTGCCACGCCGTGCTGCTTGGCCAGACGGGCCATCGTTGCGAGCGAACCGTTCCAGTCGCGGCGCGGTTCGTGCGGGTAGATCGTGGCGGTTTCGAGCAGCTTGCCGGTGTGGTCCACCACTGCGATCTTGCAGCCCGTGCGGATGCCCGGGTCGACGCCCATTACCGCCTTGGGGCCAGCCGGCGCGGCCAGCAGCAGGTCGTGCAGATTGCGACCGAAGATCTTGATGGCCTCGGCCTCAGCGGATTCGCGCAGTTGCGTGAGCAGTTCGGTTTCGATATGCGGCTGGACCTTTACGCGCCAGCACCAGCGGCACACGTCCGACAGCCACTTGTCCGCCGCGCGGCCTTTGTTTTCGATGCCGACATGGCGCGCGATCATGACTTCGCACGGGTGGGGGATTAACGCGTCCTGTTCTTCGCCCAACCCGAGCTTGACGAACAGCACGCCCGCGTTGCGGCCGCGGAACAGCGCCAGCGCGCGGTGCGACGGTACGTTGCGGATCGGCTCGCTGTATGCGTAGTAATCGCGGAATTTTTCTTCTTCGGCGCTTTCCTTGCCTTCGACCACCGTCGACGAAACCTGGCCCTGATTCCAAAGGTGGTCGCGCACCTTGCCCAGCAGCTCCGCCGTCTCGCCAAACTGCTCGGAGAGGATGTCGCGCGCGCCGTCCAGCGCGGCCTTCACGTCCGGCACGCCGCCATCGGCAGTCGGATTGCCGTTGACGAACTTGGCGGCTTCGGTTTGAGGGTCGAGTGTCGGGTCGGCCAGCAGTGCCTGGGCCAGCGGCTCCAAGCCGCATTCGCGAGCGATCTGAGCGCGCGTGCGGCGCTTCGGCTTGTAGGGCAGGTAGAGATCTTCCAGCACCTGCTTGGTCTCGGCCGCCTCGATGGCGGTACGCAGGGCATCGGTCAGCTTGCCTTGCTCTTCAATGGAAGCCAGGATGGCCGCGCGGCGGTCTTCCAGTTCGCGCAGGTACAGCAGGCGTTCTTCCAGGTTGCGCAGTTGCGTGTCGTCCAGGTTGTCCGTCACCTCCTTGCGGTAACGCGCAATAAAGGGCACGGTGGCGCCTTCGTCCAGCAGTTGCACGGCGGCGGCAACCTGCTGCGGCCTGACCGCCAGTTCAGTGGCGATGCGGGAGACGATCTTCTGCAACACGGAATCAGTCATTGCTTCCAGAGAGTGCGATGGAAAGCCGCGCATTTTGCCACAACGCGAACCCTGTTCCTGAGCGTAAATCCGTGGCCGCGCGGCGTTTGCCGCACAGGCGCGGTGATAAAATGCGCGTTATGCCTACGCTCCTGTTTTCTGCCCGTCGCCGCGCTCTTGCGCGCCGCGCTTCCCGTTTGGTTCTGCCGGCGTCCGTCCTCAGTGCCGCACTGCTCGCCGCGCCTGTATGGAGCCAGTCTCAGCAGGCCTCTGCGCCAGCCGCTGCGGTGCCCGCCACACAGCCCGATTTCGGCGCCGAGCACGATCGCATCACCAGCGCCAAATCCTGGGCCGAATACCGCTATGCCCAGGCTGAGCGCGCCTGCTACGACAAATTTCTCGTCACGCGCTGCATCGACAAGGCCAAGGATGTGCGCCGCACGGAACTCCACACCATCCGCGAACGCGAGTTGGCACTGGACGAAGCCGAGCGTGCCGACCGCGCAGCCCGCCGCGACCAGGAACGCGCCATCCGCGAGGCTCAGTACAACGCCGAACGCCCCCAGCGTGAAGCCGCCGAGCAGAAGAACCGCACCGATTTCTCGAACAAGCAAGAGCAGCAGCGCCTGAATGAAGTGCAGCGCCAGGCCGAAGCGCCGCAGCGCGCCGCCAATGCGCAAGCTGCAGCCAAGAAGCAGGCGGATTACGACGCCAAGCTGAAGGCCGCGCAGGAGCAGGGCGCTGCAAACGCCGCCAAGCGTGCCGAAAGCGCGAAGCAGTTCCAGGAAAAGCAGCAAGACGCCGTGAAGCGCCAGAAAGAACTGGAAGAGCGCCGCGAACAAACCAAGCGCCGCAACGAGCAAAACCAGAACAACACCAGTCCGCTGGGGTTCTAAACTTCAGCCAAGGCCGGGTTTCCGGGAGGAAAGCGATGGACAGCGATCTGAATACGATCTCGCGTCGCATCATTGAATTGCAGATCGAGCACCGCGATCTCGATTTCCTGATCGACCGGCTGGCGGCTACAGCCGATCACGACGAGTTGCAGCTGCGCCGCCTCAAGAAGCGCCGCCTGAAACTCAAGGACACCATCACCCTGCTACAGTTGCAGCTTGAGCCGGACGTGCCGGCTTAGCGCCTGCCCAAAGTTGGTTCGATTTTCATTCCGAGAGGCCGCAATCACGTGCGGCCTCCGTCATTTGACTCCACGGATTCCGCGTTGACTTCGCTTTCCCCGCTGGCCGAGCCGTCGGCTGATTCCGACGCCGATACCAGCGACGCTTCGGCTCCCGCCGCCTCGCTACCTGCCGATGCCCATCATGTTGAACTGGCGACGCTCTTTGCCGATGACGGCACGCTGGCCAAGGGTATCGATGGCTACCGGCCCCGCAGTGCGCAGCTGACGATGGCGCAGGCCGTTGCCAACGCCATCGAAGCCGCCGATTCGATCATCGTCGAGGCCGGTACGGGCACGGGCAAAACGTACGCCTACCTTGTTCCCGCGATGCTGTGGGGTGGCAAGGTGATCGTCTCCACCGGGACGAAGAACCTGCAGGACCAGCTCTTCCTGCGCGACATCCCGACGGTGCGCAAGGCGCTGAATGCGCCGGTGTCGGTGGCGCTGCTCAAGGGGCGCGCCAACTACGTCTGCCATTACCACGTGGAGCGCACGTCGCAGAACGGGCGCCTTTCTTCGCGCCAGGACGCCGCGTGGCTGCGCCAGATCAACCTCTTCCTGAAGACAACGAAAACTGGCGACAAGGCCGAACTTGCCAGCGTGCCCGAGAACGCGCCGGTGTGGAACCTCGTCACGTCCACGCGCGATAACTGCCTCGGTTCGGACTGCGCCTACTACAAAGACTGCTTTGTCATGCGCGCCCGCAAGGAGGCGCAGCAGGCCGACGTGGTCGTGGTGAACCATCACCTGTTCTTCGCGGACGTGATGTTGAAGGACACCGGCATGGCGGAGTTGCTGCCTGCTGCCAACACGATCATCTTCGACGAAGCGCACCAGCTGCCAGAAACCGCCACGTTGTTCTTTGGCGAGACCATCTCGACGAACCAGATTCTCGAACTTGCGCGTGACAGCGTGGCCGAAGGCCTTTCGCATGCCCGCGATGCGGTGGATTGGGTTGCGATTGCCGCGCCGCTGGAGCGTGCTGCGCGTGATCTGCGCCTGGTCTTCCGCCAGGACGGTTCTCGCCTGTCTATCAAGCAGATCGACAATGATGCGGCACTCGCCAAGCCGTTCTACGAGGTGTTGTCGAAGCTGGAGCAGGGACTTTCCGACTTTACCGGCGCGCTGGAAGCCCAGGCTGAGCGCGCCGAAACCATCGAGCAATGTCATCGCCGCGCCGTGGCGCTGTGTGAAAAACTTGAGGCGTGGGTCGATCCAAAACCGCCCAAGGCGCCAAAGAAAGAAGGGGATGACGCGGGCGCGGACAGCGAAAGTGCGGCCCCCGTTGACGAGCGTGTGCGCTGGGTCGAGGTATTCGCCAATTCCGTGCAGTTGCACCTGACACCGTTGTCGATCGCGCCGATTTTTTCGCGCCAACGTGCGGGCCAGCCGCGCGCGTGGGTCTTCACGTCCGCTACGCTTTCGGTGCGCGGCAACTTCACACACTACGCTGCACAGTTGGGCTTGGATCGTGATCGCTCCATGACGCTCGACAGCCCGTTCGACTACGCATCGCAAGGCTTGCTGTATGTGCCGCGTGATCTGCCGCAGCCGAGCGATCCGCGTTTTACCGATGCGGTGCTCGACGCCACCTTGCCGCTGATTGAAGCGGCGGGCGGCAAGACGTTCCTGCTGTGCACAACGCTGCGCGCTGTGAATCGCGCCGCCGAGCGGTTGTCAGATGAATTCGTGCAACGCGGCTGGGATTTCCCGCTGCTAGTGCAGGGCCAGGCCAGCCGTACGGAGCTGCTGGACCGTTTTCGTGCGCTCGGCAACGCCGTCCTGATCGGCAGCCAGAGCTTTTGGGAAGGCGTGGACGTACGCGGCGAGGCGCTCTCGCTGGTCGTCATCGACAAGTTGCCGTTTGCCCCGCCCGATGATCCGGTGCTGAGCGCGCGCATGGAGGCGCTTGAAAAGAAGGGGCTGAGCCCGTTTGCCGTGCACCAACTGCCGCATGCAGTCATCACGCTCAAGCAAGGCGCAGGGCGATTGATTCGTTCGGAGACCGATCGCGGTGTGCTGATGATCTGTGACCCGCGGCTCGTTGAGAAGAACTACGGTCGCCAGATCTGGCAGAGCCTGCCGCCGTTCAAGCGTACGCGCGAGGCCGAGACGGCTGCCGATTTTCTGCGTTCGCTGCGGCCAGATTCGGAAGAGGCGGCTGCCGGCGGGTCTGAAGACTGATCTGCGTGCACAAACAAAAAGCCCGGCCAATCGACCGGGCTTTTTGTTGTGCTGTTCAAGCCTTGCTTACCACCATTGGTACCAGGGCTTGTCTTTCTTGCGCTGGCCGTAGGCGAGGAAATCGCTCTTCGGGTAGTTCTGCTTGATGATGCGTTCGGTGTCGTCGCGCATGTCTTTCATGCCCAGCGCTTCATACGACTTCATCATGATGTACAGCGCTTCTTCCACTGCTGGGGCGCGGTCGTAATCCTTGATGGCGTCCTGCGCGCGGTTGACGGCAGCCAGGTAGGCGCCGCGGCGATAGTAGTAGCGCGCGGCGCCCACTTCATGCTCGGCCATCGCGTTGACGATGTACTGCATGCGCTGGGTGGCGTCCGGCGTGTACTTGCTGTTCGGGAAACGCGTGATCAGCGTCTTGAACGCGTCGTAGGCTGCGCGTGCCGCCTTCGGGTCGCGCTCGCTCAAGTCCTGGTTCGAGAAGCGGCCGAGCCAGCCCAGGTTGTCGTTGAAGTTGATCAGGCCCTTGAGGTAATAGGCGTAATCGACGCTCGGGTGATTCGGGTGCAACTGGATGAAGCGATCCACCGCGGCCAGCGCGGCAGCCGTCTCGCCATCCTTGTAGTTGGCGTAGGCGGTTTCGATCTGGGCTTGCTGGGCGTACGGCCCGAACGGATAGCGGCTTTCGAGCTTTTCGTAGTACTTGACCGCCTTGGCGTAGTCGCCGCCGTCGAGCGAATCCTTCGCTTCCGAATATAATTTGTTGGCTGACCAGCCAGCAGTTTCGTCTTGCTGTTCCGGCAGGATGCCGCAGGCCGAGATAGTCAGACATGCAACGCCTGCCACCAACACTGCTCCGATTTGTGCGCGGATTCGACTGCCGATTCGACTGCCAATACGCGCCTGCTTTACGCTCGTGACCGACATGGGCACCTTTTCTGAATGAAAAATCGCATCAAGCATTATAGCCCAAGCCCTGTGTCAGACGACGCACTGGCTGACGTTTCCCTCGCTGCGCCGGAGACGGAAGACGCCCTCGATGATGAGGCGCTCGATTTGCCTGCCGCCGATGCGGCACCGGCTGCCGAACCGATCATCGTCGAGATTCCCGAAGCCATGCACGGCGAACGCCTGGACAAGGCGCTTGCCAAGCTGCTGCCTGACTATTCGCGCAGCCGCCTCCAGCAATGGATTGATGCCGGCGCGGTGCGTCTGCGTGGTGAGGTGGTGCGCCCGCGTGCGGCCATCTCCGGCGGTGATCGCATCGAAGTCGTCCCGCAACGCGCGGCCGACGAAAATGCCTTCGTTGCCGAGCCCATCGACCTAGATGTGGTGTACGAAGACGACACGCTGCTCGTCATCAACAAGCCTGCCGGGCTGGTGGTGCATCCGGCCGCCGGCAACTGGAGCGGCACGGTGCTCAACGGCCTGCTGCACCGCTATCCCGACGCGGTGGAGTTGCCGCGCGCCGGTATCGTCCACCGCCTTGACAAGGACACTTCCGGCCTGATGGTGGTCGCCCGCACGCTGCCCGCACAGACGGACCTCGTCCGCCAACTTCAGGCACGTACTGTCAAGCGGACTTATCTCGCACTCGTGTGGGGCGAAACGCCCGAAGAGGCCACGATTGACGCTCCGATCGGCCGCGATCCGCGTGACCGCACGCGCATGGCGATCATCGAGACGGCCAGCGGCAAGCCGGCGCGCACGCATTTCAAGACGCTGGACGTGGTGGACCTCGGGCGGGCGCAGGTATCTCTGGTGCGCTGCCAGCTTGAGACCGGTCGTACACACCAGATCCGTGTGCACTTTGAATCGGAGGGGCATCCGCTGCTTGGCGATCCTGTGTACACGCGCAATTTCCGCCGTGGCAAGCCGCAGACGATCAAGGCGCCGCTACCGGTGCCATTTACACGGCAGGCGCTGCACGCGGTGCGCCTGGGGCTCGTGCATCCTGCATCGGGCAAATCAGTGCACTGGGAAGTTGGCGTGCCGGATGATTTCGCCGATCTGCTGGAAGCCCTGGACCTGGATCCCGATGCCGATATCAACTGATTGGATCGTCCCTGACTGGCCAGCCCATCCGCATGTCAAGGCGCTGGCCACGACCCGCCTGGGTGGCGTCAGCGCAGGGCCTTACGGATTGGCGGGTGGCTTGCCCGGTGGCCTGAACCTTGGCCGGCATGTCGGTGATGCGCCCGAAGCCGTTGAACAGAATCGCCGCATCTTGCGTGCAGCGCTACCCGTCGAGCCGACGTGGATGGAGCAAGTGCACGGCACCGGCGTGGCGGATCTTGATCAGCTCGTCGGCACGTCTGCGCCTGTGGTTGCCGACGCGGCGGTGGCGTCGTGGCGGGATCGTGTCTGCGTGGTCATGACGGCCGATTGCCTGCCTGTCTTGCTGAGCGACGCTCGCGGCGTAACCGTGGGTGCGGCGCATGCGGGCTGGCGCGGTCTATGCGGGGGCGTCATCGAGCGCACGCTGGATGCGATGCTGCAACGGTTGCGCGCCAGCGGCCAGGAAGCTGATCCAACGTGGCTGGCATGGCTGGGGCCGGCCATTGGGCCATCGTGTTTTGAAGTGGGTGTGGAAGTGCGCCAGGCGTTTATCGACGCCGCTCAGCCCGGTGAATTACCAGCCACCCAGGCGGCTTTCTTGGAAGGCGCATCCGCCGACAAGTTCTTTGCTGACCTGTATGCGCTGGCCCGGCTGCGGCTGGCACGCGTTGGCTGTACCGACGTGTACGGCGGCGGCCTGTGCACAATGAGGGACGCCGAGCGCTTCTATTCGTACCGCCGGGAGCGCACCACCGGCCGCATGGCGACGCTGATCTGGCGCGCAGAGTGAGCGCTCAGGCGGCGCCGTCGCCTGTGTCGCTGCTCAGTGTGGGGGTGGTGTCCGCTTTGTCGTGCGCGGCTTCCTGGGCTTTTCGGCGTCGTCTGCGTGCCGGCGTGCCGACAATCCACAGGAAGAGCGATAACGGGGCCACGCCGTAGAAGACAAATGTGCCGATGCCTGCAATCCAAGATTGCTCAGTCAAGGACATCATCAGTACGACGTAGAGCCAGGCGATGGCGACGATATACATGAGAAAAAGCGGTGCCCGGCATTGGCGTAATGCGGCAGTCTCGCACGAAATCGCGCAAATTGGACCATAGCCCCGGTTCTGCGCTTAGCCATTCGGTCGGAGTCATTTTCGGCGAATGTGCCAAAACCCGCGCTGGCTGGGCATTTCCGGCCGACCATTAACTAACTCCGATTGACAGCCTTGAAACGGCAAGGCAACAATGCCCCGCAATACTACGAGTTGCGCCGCCGTTCCAACCGGAGCGGCGCAATCGTCGGATCGAGGGCACTATGGCATCGCGTCAATCGACATCATCCAAAGCATCTAGCGCCCACACTCAAGCTCCCTGGCAGAGCTTGTCGGACCCTACGCAGTGGGCAGAGCAGTTCAAGCAATGGCAGGCCTTTGCGGGCGCCTTCGCACAACCCGGTGCTGCGGCGCAGGGTCTTGGCCAGTTCAACGGCGCAGCGATGGGCGAAGGCGCAGTTCCCTTCGCGCTGATCCCGCATGATCGGCTGGCCGAAATCCAGCAGAAATATCTCGAAGAGTGGCTCCAGATCTGGCGCCACATGAGCACCGGCGAAAGCGCCGAGGCCGTGGCGCCGTCTGATCGCCGTTTCTCGAACGATGCGTGGCGCAAGAGCCCGCTGTACGGCTACGCCGCTGCGTTCTACGTGCTCAACGCCCGCACCCTGATGGAAATGGCCGACGCCGTGCAAGCTGACGCCAAGACCCGCGAGCGCGTGCGTTTTGCAGTGTCGCAATGGACGGCCGCCATGTCGCCGTCCAACTTCCTTGCGACCAACCCTGAGGCGCAGAAGCATCTGATTGAATCGCGAGGCGAATCCCTGCGTACCGGCATCCTGAACATGCTGCAGGACATGGAGCGCGGCAAGATCTCGCAGACCGACGAAACGGCGTTCGAGATCGGCCGCAATGTCGCCAACAGCGAAGGCGCCGTCGTCTTCGAGAACGACTATTTCCAGCTCATCCAATACAAGCCGCTGACAGCCAAGGTGCATGCGCGCCCGCTGCTGCTAGTGCCGCCGTGCATCAACAAGTTCTACATCCTGGACCTGCAGCCGGCCAATTCGCTCGTGCGCTATGCGGTGGAGCAGGGCAATACCGTTTTCCTGGTGTCATGGCGCAATCCGGACGCGAGCATGGCGTCCCGCACGTGGGATGACTACATCGAAGGCGGCGCGATCGAGGCCATCCGCGTAGCGCGCGAAATTTCTGCGCAGGACCAGATCAATGTGCTGGGCTTCTGCGTGGGCGGAACGATCCTGTCGACGGCCCTGGCCGTGCTGGCGGAGCGCGGCGAGCATCCGGCCGCAAGCCTGACGCTGCTGACCACGCTGCTCGACTTTACGGACACCGGCATTCTCGACGTGTTCGTCGATCAGGCCCAGGTGGAAATGCGTGAGAAGACCATCGGCAGCAATGCGCCGACCGGCCCGGGCCTGCTGCGTGGCGTGGAGCTGGCAAACACGTTCTCGTTCCTGCGTCCGAACGATCTGGTCTGGAACTACGTTGTCGAGAATTATCTAAAGGGCAAGACGCCCGCGCCGTTCGACCTGCTGTATTGGAATGGCGACTCGACCAACCTGCCTGGCCCGTGGTACTGCTGGTACCTGCGCCATACGTATCTGCAGAACGACCTCAAAACGCCAGGCAAGCTGAAGGTGAACGGCACGCCGGTGGATTTAGGCAAGATCGACGTGCCGGTCTACATCTACGGATCGCGTGAAGACCACATCGTGCCGTGGAAGTCCGCTTATGGCTCTGTGCCGCTGCTTAAGGGCAAGCGGCGTTTCGTGCTGGGCGCCTCGGGACATATCGCAGGCGTGATCAACCCGCCCGCGGCCAACAAGCGTTCGCATTGGATCAATGCCAAGCTGCCCGATACCGCCGATGCGTGGTTCGAGGGTGCCAAGGAGCATCCGGGCAGTTGGTGGCCGGATTGGTCAACATGGCTGGCATCACACGCCGGTGCGCAGAAGAGTGCACCCAAGAGCTATGGCAATGCGGATTACCCGGCCATCGAGCCGGCGCCTGGCCGCTACGTCAAACAGAAAGCGTAAGATCGCGCGCATGAACCCCGTTGCCGTCGCGGCTTCGGCTGCTGACGGCGTCCAACGACCCTCTCTTTCGACAGTGGAAGGTAAGCAAATGACCGATGTTGTGATCGTATCGGCGGTACGCACCGCCGTGGGCAAGTTTGGTGGCTCGTTGGCGAAGATCGCTGCGCCTGAGCTTGGCGCGGCCGTTATCCGCGAAGCGCTGGCGCGCGCCAAGGTGTCACCCGACCAGGTGAGCGAAGTCATCATGGGGCAGGTGCTGACTGCCGGCTCGGGCCAGAATCCGGCGCGTCAGGCCGTCATCAAGGCTGGGCTGCCGAACATGGTGCCCGGCCTGACCATCAACAAGGTGTGCGGCTCGGGCCTGAAGGCCGTAATGCTGGCCGCCAACGCCATCATCGCGGGCGATGCCGAGATTGTCGTGGCCGGTGGCCAGGAAAACATGTCCGCCGCGCCGCACGTCCTGCCGGGCTCGCGCGATGGTTTCCGCATGGGAGATGCCAAGCTGATCGATTCGATGATTGTGGACGGGCTGTGGGACGTCTACAACCAGTACCACATGGGCATCACGGCCGAGAACGTCGCCAAGGAATATGGCATCACGCGTGAAGCGCAGGACGAGTTTGCCGTGGCATCGCAGAACAAGGCTGAAGCTGCGCAGAAGTCGGGCCGTTTCAATGACGAAATCGTTCCGATCCTGATCCCGCAGCGCAAGGGTGATCCGATTGCCTTTACGCAGGATGAGTTCGTCCGCCATGGCGCCACGCTCGAATCGATGGCAGGGCTGAAGCCTGCCTTCGACAAGGCCGGCACTGTGACGGCTGCCAATGCCTCGGGTCTGAACGATGGCGCCGCCGCTGTTGTGGTGATGTCGGCCGCCAAGGCCAAGGAGCTGGGCCTGACGCCCCTGGCCACGATCCGTGCGTACGCGAGTGCTGGCTTGGATCCGAAGGTCATGGGTATGGGGCCGGTTCCGGCATCGAAGCGCTGCCTTTCGCGCGCCGGCTGGTCGGTGGCCGACCTGGACCTGATGGAGATCAACGAGGCGTTTGCCGCTCAGGCGCTGGCCGTGCATCAGCAGATGGGCTGGGATACGTCCAAGGTCAACGTCAATGGTGGTGCGATTGCGATCGGCCACCCGATCGGCGCGTCGGGCTGCCGCATCCTGGTCACGCTGCTGCACGAAATGCAGAAGCGCGATGCGAAGAAGGGCTTGGCCTCGCTGTGTATCGGCGGCGGCATGGGCGTGGCGCTGGCGGTTGAACGTCCGTAAGTCTTTTGCAGTGGGATTGGCGTGGGGTGGAACGAATACCGCACACGCCAATCCGAGAAACCTGAGCATCCGCTGCCCGGCAAGAGGCCTGGCAGTTCTAACAACAAGGACTAGGAGTGGACATGACCAAACGCATCGCATACGTCACCGGTGGCATGGGCGGTATCGGAACGGCGATTTGCCAGCGCTTGGCGCGCGACGGCTTCACCGTTGTCGCAGGCTGTGGCCCGAACTCGCCGCGCAAGGCGAAATGGCTCGAACAGCAAAAGGCGCTCGGTTTCGATTTCGTGCCGTCCGAGGGCAACGTCGGCGATTGGGAGTCCACCAAGGCCGCGTTCGACAAGGTCAAGGCCGAAGTGGGCGAGGTGGATGTCCTGATCAACAACGCCGGCATCACGCGCGACGTGGTGTTTCGCAAGATGACCCGCGCCGACTGGGATGCGGTGATCGACACCAACCTGACTTCGCTGTTCAACGTGACCAAGCAGGTTATCGACGGCATGGCTGATCGCGGCTGGGGCCGTATCGTCAACATCTCGTCGGTGAATGGCCAGAAGGGGCAGTTTGGTCAGACCAACTACTCCACGGCCAAGGCCGGCTTGCATGGCTTCACGATGGCGCTGGCGCAGGAAGTCGCAACCAAGGGTGTGACGGTCAATACCGTGTCGCCGGGCTATATCGCCACCGACATGGTGAAAGCGATTCGTCAGGATGTGCTCGACAAGATTATTGGCACCATCCCGGTCAAGCGCTTGGGCGAGCCGACGGAGATCGCCTCGATCTGCGCATGGCTGGCATCTGAAGAGTCTGGCTTCTCCACCGGCGCGGACTTCTCCCTCAACGGCGGCCTGCACATGGGCTGACGCTCAATGCCCATGCTGCGGCGATGCTGCAGCATGGATGCAGCAATTTTTCCCTTGCCTTTACCTGCATGCTGCGATGCTCGATTGCATCGCAGCAGGCTTTTTGCGTCCCCTCCGGACACTGTTCGAGTGCATGAGCCGCATCAAAATGCTGCGGGTTTTTACCGGGGGAGGTCGCCTTTTCTTTGCAGGGCGATCCGCATAGAATCCAGTCACGGAGGCGCTCCGCAGGGAGACACGGGGCGTCCGATCATAACCGGATGCATCTGCGCTGCTCTTGAATGCAGCATTTGCGCGCAGATCGGAACAGCCGGGCAACCGCGTATTTTGCTGCATCGCTCGGTGCAGTCATTTCGCACTGCATCGGCTGCACCGCAGCAGCATCGCCAACACGGAAAGGCACGATGGCCACCAGCAAGAAGGGCACCGAACGGCTGATCAAGAAATATCCCAACCGCCGGCTCTACGATACCCAAACCAGCACGTACATCACGCTGGCAGACGTCAAGCAACTCGTGATGGAAACCGAAGAGTTTCGCGTCGTCGATGCGAAATCCGGTGAAGACCTGACCCGCAGCATCCTGCTGCAGATCATCCTGGAAGAGGAAACCGGCGGCGTGCCGATGTTCTCCGGCGCGATGCTCGCTCAGATCATCCGTTTCTATGGAAACGCCATGCAGGGCATGATGGGCACGTACCTGGAAAAGAACATCCAGGCGTTTGTCGACATCCAGAGCAAGCTGGCCGAAAACTCGAAGGATCTGTACAGCGGCAACTCCTTCAACCCTGACATGTGGTCGCAATTCATGAACATGCAGGGGCCGATGATGCAAGGCATGATGAGCAACTACATCGAGCAGAGCAAAAACCTGTTCGTGCAAATGCAGGAGCAGATGCAGAGCCAAGCCAAGAACATGTTCGGGACATTCCCGTTCAACCAGCCGCCCGAAAAGAAGTAAGTTCGGCGGGCTGGTAAAACGAGGCGAATCGCATGGCGGTTCGCCTTTTTTGTTGGGCGGGCGTGGGTGAGGGCGGCAAGGTAAAATACGTGTCTTTCAGGTGAGGCATACGCCTCTCCGACGATCACGATTCCCCCCTTCGGTCTCCCCATGTTCGATGTCCGCTCCCGGCCCGTGCGCCGGCCGTCTTCCGTTTTCGCATGAGCCGCCTGTTGCTTGCCCCGATGGAAGGGGTCGCGGATTACGTCATGCGCGACGTGCTGACCCAAGCTGGCGGCTACGACGGATGCGTCTCGGAGTTCGTCCGGGTGACGGGCTCGCTGCTGCCAGCGCGCACGTACGAACGTGAGACGCCCGAGATCCGCAACGGTGGCTATACCGCCAGCGGCACACCGATGACCATCCAGCTCCTCGGCAGCGATCCGGAATGGCTGGCACGCAATGCGGCATACGCGGCGTCCCTCACGCCGCACGGCATCGACCTTAACTTCGGTTGCCCGGCCAAGGTCGTGAACCGACACGGCGGCGGCGCCATGCTGCTCGCTACGCCGGAAGTGCTGTACGACATCGTCCATGCCGTGCGGGCCGCCGTGCCGGCCAATATTTCGGTGACGGCCAAGATGCGGCTCGGCGTTTCCGATACTTCCCGTGCGATTGACTGTGCGACGGCCCTGGCGGAAGGCGGTGCCGAATCGCTCGTGGTGCATGCCCGCACGCGCGACCATGGCTACCGTCCACCCGCCCATTGGGATTGGATTGCACGCATCGCCGACGCCGTGAGCATTCCGGTGACGGCCAACGGCGAAGTCTGGACCGTGGCTGATTGGGAGCGCTGCCGGGCCGTCAGCGGCTGCAATGACGTGATGATCGGGCGCGGCGCCGTGTCTGACCCGTTCCTGGCTCAGCGCATTCGCGGGCAGATGGATCAAACGCCGTCTGCGGCGGAATGGCCGGTTGTGCTGGGCTACCTCGCCGATTATCTGAAAAAGCTGCATGCGCGCATCTCGGCCAAACATGAGCATGGCCGCGTCAAATTGTGGCTCAGCTATCTGAAGCGGACGTGGCCGCAGGCCTCGGAACTGCACGATGCGATCCGCAGACTGCAAGACGCGCTGGAAATCGAGTGCGTGATCGAACAGATGCAGCTTCGGCTTGGCCGCCCCGGCGCGGCGAACGGTTAAAATACGCAACCGCGCGGCACACCCACGTGCTCAGCGCAAATCCTCTCCCACATCAGGTTGTTCCCATGTCCGACGTCAGTACCCAGAGCCCCAAGGTGGGGTTCGTCAGTCTCGGTTGCCCCAAGGCCTTGGTCGATTCCGAGCAGATCATCACCCAACTGCGCGCGGAGGGGTATGAGATCTCCGGCACGTACGGCGGGGCGGACCTGGTGGTCGTCAACACCTGCGGCTTTATCGACGAGGCTGTGCAGGAAAGCCTGGATGCGATTGGCGAGGCGCTGGCCGAGAACGGCAAGGTGATCGTGACCGGCTGCCTGGGTGCCAAGAAGGACGCCGCTGGCCAGGACATCATCACGAGCGTGCACCCGAAGGTGCTGGCTGTGACGGGCCCCCATGCGCTGGGCGAGGTGATGGAAGCGGTGCATACGCACCTGCCCAAGCCGCACGATCCGTTCATCGATCTGGTGCCGCCGCAGGGCATCAAGCTCACGCCCAAGCACTACGCGTATCTGAAAATTTCCGAAGGCTGCAACCACCGCTGCAGCTTCTGCATCATCCCGTCGATGCGTGGCGATCTCGTCTCGCGCCCGGTGGCCGAAGTGATGCTGGAGGCTGAAAACCTTCTGAAGGCCGGCGTAAAGGAGCTGCTCGTCATCTCGCAGGACACCAGCGCTTATGGCGTCGATGTCAAATTCCGCATGGGCTTCTGGAACGGCCGCCCGCTGAAGACGCGCATGACCGAACTGGTGGGTGCGCTTGGCGAGTTGGCGTCGCAGTACGGCGCCTGGGTGCGCCTGCATTACGTGTACCCGTACCCGAGCGTCGATGAGGTGATGCCGTTGATGGCCGAAGGCAAGGTCCTGCCGTATCTGGACGTACCCCTGCAGCACGCCCACCCCGACGTGCTCAAGCGCATGAAGCGCCCGGCCAACGCCGAGAAAACGCTGGACCGCATCCGTGCCTGGCGCGAGGTGTGCCCCGAGTTGACTATCCGCAGCACATTCATCGCAGGCTTCCCGGGTGAAACGGAGGAAGAGTTCCAAACGCTGCTCGACTTCATCGCCGAGGCAGAGCTGGACCGCGTGGGTTGCTTCGCGTATTCGCCGGTCGAAGGTGCCACCGCCAACGATCTGCCGGGCGCGCTGCCCGATGAGGTGCGTGAGGAGCGCCGCGCGCGCTTCATGGAAGTCGCCGAGCGCGTGTCTGCGCGCCGTCTGCAGCGCAAGGTGGGCAAGTCGCTGCGTGTGCTCGTGGACGAGGTGAATCAGGACGGTGGCATTGGCCGTTCGTCGGCGGATGCCCCGGAGATCGACGGCCTGGTCTATATCGCGCCGCCGTCGAAGCCTTACAAGCGCTACAAGGCGGGCGATTTCGTGTCGGTCAAGATTACCGGCGCGGACGGCCACGACCTGTGGGGCGAGGTCTGACCCACTTAGGTAGTCGTACCTAAATTTTGCGAACGGTCGTGCGTTTATACTGGCCGCCATCCAATTTCGATGGCTCAGGAGACAGCAATGGCACGTGAAGTGGTGGTGGTGAGTGGCGTTCGTACCGCAATCGGGACGTTTGGCGGCAGCCTGAAGGATGTGGCGCCGTGCGAACTGGGCGCGCTCGTCGTGCGCGAGGCACTGGCCCGCGCCGGCGTGAAGGGCGAGGAAGTCGGCCACGTGGTGTTTGGCCACGTGATCAACACCGAGCCGCGCGACATGTATCTCTCGCGCGTGGCCGCCGTGAACGGTGGTGTGTCGGCCGAAACGCCTGCATTCAACGTGAACCGCCTTTGCGGCTCGGGCTTGCAGGCTGTGGTGAGCGCCGCGCAAACCGTTCTGCTGGGCGACGCCGACGTTGCCATAGCCGGCGGTGCGGAAAGCATGAGTCGTGCGCCGTACCTTGCGCCCGCCGCCCGCTGGGGTTCGCGCATGGGCGACGCCAAGATGGTCGACATGATGCTGGGCGCGTTGCACGACCCGTTCCACGCGATCCACATGGGGGTGACGGCGGAGAACGTCGCCCGCGAATTCGGCATCAGCCGCGAGCAGCAAGACCAGACGGCGCTGGAATCGCACCAGCGTGCATCGCGCGCCATCCAGGCCGGCTACTTCAAAGACCAAATCGTTCCGGTGACGATCAAGTCGCGCAAGGGCGATATCCGGTTCGATACCGATGAGCACGTCCGCCACGACGCGACCATCGACGATATGACCAAGCTCAAGCCGGTCTTCACGAAAGAGAACGGCACGGTCACGGCAGGCAACGCTTCGGGCCTGAATGACGCGGCTGCCGCGCTGGTGCTGATGGAGCGCTCGGAGGCAGAGAAGCGCGGGCTCAAGCCGTTGGCGCGGCTGGTGTCGTACGGCCACGCTGGCGTGGATCCGAAGATCATGGGTATCGGCCCGGTGCCGGCCACGCGCAAGGCGCTGGAGCGCGCAGGCCTGTCGGTCAAGGATCTGGATGTGATCGAAGCCAACGAGGCATTTGCCGCCCAAGCCTGCGCGGTGACGAAGGAACTCGGCCTGGACCCGGCCAAGGTCAACCCGAACGGTTCGGGCATCTCGCTCGGCCACCCGATCGGCGCAACGGGTGCGCTTATCACGGTCAAGGCGCTGCACGAGCTGCAGCGCATCGGTGGTCGCTACGCGCTGGTGACCATGTGTATTGGTGGAGGACAAGGCATTGCGGCGGTGTTCGAGCGCATCTGAACCCATTTTTTCGATTGAACGCCTGATTTGGCCCACCGGCGCGCTGCTTGCGCTGGTGCTGGCCGCAGGCGTGGCGCCGGTGTCCGCGCAGACGCCGGCCGCCAACAACGGCTACGACGTATCGACCGGCAGCACCAACGTGCAGCCAGGTGACCTGGGCCTGAACCGCGCCGTTGCCGATGGCGACAAGCGCCGCGCTCAGGCCAGGAAGGGCGACAACGGGTTCTCGGCGCAGACTCCGCCGCTCCGTGTGCTGCAACCACAGCCCGACTACGCAAAATATCCCGTCTATACCGGCGTGATCGGCGACATGCCGATTCGCATGCGTCTCGGACGCAAGGCCGGTGAAATCGACAGCGTCCACGGCGAATACGTTCCGGGCAGCGCGGCGGGCGTGCGCCTGGTGACCGGCGAATATGAAAACGGCGGTTTTCTCATGGAGGAGTCCGATGACGGCATGCACGTCACGGGCACCTGGGAAGGCGCCATCGACGGTCACGGCATTGTGCGCGGCACGTGGACGGACGTGGCACACGACGGCCACACGTTGCCCTTTGTGCTGCGGCCCGTCGCGGTGGTGGTGATTCCGCCTTACGATGCCGCAGCCAACAGCAATGCCGCAGTGCCCGCAACGCCAATCACGCCGCTAGTTCCCGCCGCACCGGGTCAGATTGCGCCACCGTCCAGCAACCCAACGCGATCAAGCGCGCACTGGTAAGCAGCAAGAAATTGCTCATACGCCATCAAACAGGAAACCTCGTGAACGACGACACCAAGCTCCCGCCCATGTTTCCCGCGACCCAGGCTGTCCATCCGGAATTGCATATCCCGCCGGGCTTCACGGCGTTCTCGCATGCCACGCATCGTGCGTCGACGGTGGTGTTCAAGAACCTCGCCGACATGCGCGCCTTCGGCAGCGGCAGTGTGGTGCACTGGCGCTACGGCCTGCATGCCACGCCGACATCCGACACGTTGTGCCAAGCGCTGGCGCAGATCGAGGGCGGCTCGCACGCGCTGCTGCTTCCGTCGGGGCTGGCGGCGATTTCGCTGGTGTACTTCTCGCTCATCAAATCCGGCGACGATGTCCTGATTCCGGACAACGCCTACGGACCGAACCGCGACCATGGCGAGTGGATGGCGCGCCAGTTCGGCATTACCGTGCGCTATTACGATCCGATGATCGGTGCCGGCATTGCCGACCTGATGCGTCACAACACCAAGCTCGTGTGGCTCGAAGCGCCGGGCTCCGTGACGATGGAAGTGCCCGACTGCAGGGCCATCGCGGAGGTGGCGCGCAAGGCCGGCGCCGTCACCGCCATCGACAACACCTGGAGTGGCGGCGTGTATTACCAGCCGTTTGAACACGGCATCGACATCTCCGTCCAGGCGCTGACCAAGTACCAATCAGGCGGCAGCGATGTGCTGATGGGTGCCGCTATCACGAACGACGAAGCGCTGCACCACAAGCTGCTTGCCACGCGAATGCGCATGGGCTGGGGCGTTTCGGCAGACGATTGCTATTTCGTGCTGCGTGGCCTGCCGAGCCTGCTGACGCGCCTGGCCGCCCATGACGCGCATGCCCGCGAAGTGGCCGAATGGCTGGCGGACCGACCCGAAGTCGTGCGCGTGCTTCATCCGGCGCTGCCCGATTGTCCGGGCCACGAAAACTGGAAACGCGACTTTACCGGCGCGAGCGGATTGTTCTCGATCGTGCTGCATGAACGCTATTCGCAGGCGCAGATCGATGCCTTTATCGAAGGCCTGCGCTACTTTGCGATCGGCTTTTCGTGGGGCGGGGCGCACAGTCTGGCGCTGCCATACAACATCCCGTCGATGCGCACGGCGACTGCCTGGCCGCCAGCCGATTGGGAGAACGCGGGCGGTTTTGTGCGGCTGTATATCGGGCTGGAAGATCCGCGAGATCTGATTGCGGATTTGAAGCAGGCGATGGAGACGCACCTGCGGGCGGCGTAACGCGTTTCCGCAGGCGGAAATTTCCGCAGCAGCTTATTGCTGCGGAAACAAATTCAACAACCCATCCAGGCCGACAACGTTGAACGCCACGTCGGCCTGCGCCTGCACGATGGGCTTGGCGCGGAACGCGACCGACAGACCGGCCACGCCCATCATCTTCAGATCGTTCGAGCCGTCGCCCATGGCGATGGCGTTGTGCGGCGATACCCCCAGATCCTGGCAGAACGCCTTGAGCGTCTGCGCCTTCACATCCGCATTGACGATCTCACCCAGCACGCGGCCGGTGAGCTTGCCGTCGACGATCTCCAGCGTGTTGGCGCGCGTGCGGTCCAACCCCAGACGCTCCTGCAGGCGTGAGGTGAAGAATTCGAAGCCGCCCGAAACCAGCAGCGTGCGGATGCCCAGCGCTTGCACGGCCTTGAGCATTTTTTCGGCCCCCAGGGAGAGCTGCAGGCGCTCGGCATAGACGCGCTCCAGCACGCTCGCATCCAGACCCTTGAGCAGTTCGACGCGGCGCGTCAGGCTCTCGTTGAAATCCTTGATCTCGCCGCGCATCGACGCTTCGGTGATGGCGGCCACCTGCGGCTTGAGCCCGCAGAAATCTGCGATTTCGTCGATGCACTCGATGGTGATGAGCGTCGAATCCATGTCCATCGCCAGCACACGGAAATCGCCGAACGTCCATTCGTCGGGAATCCACGCGTAGTCCAACTTCAGGTTGGCGCAGATGGCATCAAGCTGGACGCGCAATTCGCTGGGCAGTTCGTGCACCCATTCGATGGCCGCGACGTTGGGCGCGCGCATCTCATAGGTGGCGCTGCCGAACAGGCTGCGGATGGATTCAATGTCGCCGGTCGACAGCGGCGACAGGCTTTGCAGAATGACGGGCATGGAGTGACAGGAGCGGGGTGCGGCAGTTCGGCGCCGGGGAAGCCCGCTATTGTAGCGAACGCCCCGGGCGGCATGCGCCCCACCAAAAGGTGAGGCGTTGCTGTGTAAGCGTTAGGCGGACGCGGTTTCGGCCATCAGGCTGCGCGCCACCTTGGCGAGGAAGCGGTCGCAGGCGTCGAGCTGGGCCAGTTCGACGTATTCGTTGGCTTTGTGCGCCTGTTCGATGTTGCCCGGACCGCACAGCACGGCCGGAATGCCGGCGCGCTGGAAGAGCCCCGCTTCAGTGCCGTAGGCGACTTTGCGCTTGTCGTTGTCTTCCGTCAGCACACGCACAAGCTGCGTGATGGCGGCTTGCTCCGATGCGTCCAGCGACGGCGCAGCGGCAATCTCGTCAAGTTCGATGCGGGCGTCCGGGTGCTCACGCTGCATGGTGGGCTCGATGGTTTCGCGCACGTAGTGCTCGACGCGCGCGCGGATGGCCGGCGCGTCCACGCCCGGCAGGTTGCGGAATTCAAACACCAGCTCGCACAGTGCGGGGATCGTGTTCAGCGCAATACCGCCGTTGATGAGGCCGGTCGATGCCGTGGTGAACGGCACGTCAAATGCATCGTCGAACGGGCCCTTGGCGCGGAATTCATCGGCCAGGTCGCGCACGAAACAGATGATGCGCGCGGCGTATTCGATGGCGTTCACACCCTGTGGCGTGAGCGACGAATGCGCGGCGCGGCCGTGCACGCGGCAGCGGTAGGCGTTGATGCCCTTGTGGGCGACGATCGGGCGCATGGAGGTGGGCTCGCCGACGATGCAGCCGGCGGGCTTGATGCCGCGCGCGATCAGGTCTTCGATCATGCGCGGGGCGCCCACGCAGCCGACTTCCTCGTCGTATGAGAGCGCAAGGTGCACAGGCTCGCGCAGCTTGGCCTGCAGCAGCGACGGCACCAGCGCCAGCGACGAGGCAATGAACCCCTTCATGTCGCACGTGCCGCGGCCGTAGAGCCTGCCGTCGCGCACTTCCGGCGCAAATGGGTTGCTGTCCCATCTCTGGCCGTCCACCGGCACCACATCGGTGTGGCCCGACAGCACGATACCGCCTTGCACGCTGCCGTCCGCTGCGGGAATCGTGGCAAACAGGTTGGCCTTGTTGCCATCGTCGTTGTGCGAGAGATGCGATTCGAGTCCGACGCCGCGCAGGTAGTCGCGCACGGTTTCGATCAGCGCCAGGTTCGAGCCACGGCTCGTGGTGTCGAAGCTGACGAGCTTGTTCGTCCAGTCGAGGGTAGAGAACGGTGTGGGGGCGGTGCTCATGATGGTTTCCTTGTTCTGATCGGCGGATGCTACCGGATCACGCCAATTGCCGAATGGCGTGGCGAATGGTCTGCGTCAGCGCGGCGAATTCGGCGGGAATGTTTTCGATGCGCAGGCGATCCTGCCCTGCCAGCTTGATCTGCCGGTTCTTCTGCACGAGATCGATGATCTTGATGGCGTCGACAGGCGGGTTCGGTATGAACTGCAGCGTGACGGCGTTCGTGCCCGTGTCGATCTTGCGGATGCCCAGCGGCGCGGCGGCAATGCGCAGCCGGTGCGTTTCGATGAGCGATTGCGCCTGCGGCGGCAGCTTGCCGAAACGATCGATCAGTTCCTCCTGGATGTTGTCGATCGTCTCGCTGCTTTCGCAGTTGGCCAGGCGTTTGTACAGCGACAGGCGTTCCTGCACATCGCCGCAATAGTCTTGCGGCAGCAGGGCCGGCGTACCGAGGTTGATCTCGGTGGTCGCCGCAAGCGGCGCCATCAGATCGGGTTCCTTGCCGGCTTTGAGCGACTTCACCGCCTGGTTGAGCATGTCGGTGTAGAGCTGGAAGCCGATCTCGGAAATTTCGCCCGATTGCTTGTCGCCCAGCACCTCGCCGGCGCCGCGGATTTCCAGATCATGCATCGCGAGGTAGAAGCCCGCCCCCAATTCTTCCATCTGCTGAATGGCTTCAAGGCGGCGTTGTGCCTGCTTGGTCAGACCGTCTACGTCATGCACCAGCAGATACGCATACGCCTGGTGGTGCGAGCGCCCGACGCGGCCGCGCAACTGGTGCAACTGCGCCAGGCCGAACTTGTCCGCGCGGTGGATCAGGATCGTGTTGGCAGTCGGCACGTCGATGCCGGTCTCGATGATCGTCGTGCACAGCAGGATGTTGGCGCGCTGCGCCACGAAATCGCGCATCACGCGCTCCAGCTCGCGCTCGTGCATCTGGCCGTGCGCAACGACCACGCGCGCTTCCGGAATCAGCTCTTCGAGCTTGGCGCGTTTGTTCTCGATGGTCTCGACTTCGTTGTGCAGGAAGTAGACCTGTCCGCCGCGTTTCAACTCGCGCAGGATGGCCTCGCGCAGCACGCCGTCTTCCTCGCGGCGCAGGAACGTCTTGATGGCCAGACGCTTTTGCGGCGCGGTTGCGATCACCGAGAAATCGCGCAGGCCTTCCAGCGCCATGCCCAGCGTGCGCGGGATCGGTGTGGCGGTGAGCGTGAGCACGTCCACCTCGGCGCGTAATGTTTTGAGCGCTTCCTTCTGGCGCACGCCAAAGCGATGCTCTTCATCGATGATGACGAGCCCCAGCCGGTCGAACTTCACATCCGGCGAGAGCAGCTTGTGCGTGCCGATCACGATATCGATGGTGCCGGCGTTGATGGCTTCGATCGCGGTGTCGATCTCTTTCTTGTTCTTGAAACGCGAGATCTCGGCTATGCGCACTGGCCAGTCGGCAAAGCGGTCGACCAGCGTCTGGTAATGCTGTTCGGCCAGCAGCGTGGTCGGCGCCAGGATGGCAACCTGCTTGCCGCCCATCACCGCAACAAACGCGGCACGCAGCGCGACTTCCGTCTTGCCGAAGCCAACGTCGCCGCAGACGAGGCGGTCCATTGGCTTGCCCGACGTCATGTCAGCGATTACGGCAGCGATGGCGGCGGCCTGGTCGGGTGTTTCGTCAAAGCCGAAGCTCTCGGCAAAGGTGGCGTAATCCTCGGGCGTGAGCGGGAAGGCGAAGCCCTGGCGCAACGCGCGTCGCGCGTAGAGATTCAGCAGTTCGGCTGCCGTATCGCGAATCTGCTGCGCCGCCTTGCGCTTGGCCTTTTCCCATTGACCGGAGCCTAGCGAATGCAGCGGCGCGGTTTCCGGATCGGCGCCCGAATACCGCGAAATCACGTGCAGTTGATGCACCGGCACGTAAAGCTTGCTGCCCTTGTCGTAGTCGAGGTGCAGGAACTCTTCCTCGCCGTTGCCCATGTCGATGGAGACCAGCCCCTGGTAGCGCCCGATGCCGTGTTCGCTGTGCACCACTGGGTCACCGATCTTCAGCTCGGCCAGATCGCGCACCATCGAATCGACGGCGGTGGCCTGTTCCTGCTTGCGGCGACCAGTGCGACGCACGGTCTGGGCGTACAGCTCGGTCTCGGTGATCAGCGCGATGCGTTCGTCGCCGAGGATGAAACCCTGGTACAGCGGTGCCACGCCCAGCACGAACTTGGCATCGCCGCTCATCAGGTCGGCGAAGTCCGCGACGCCTTCGGGATGCAGACCGCTGGCGGCAAGCATTTGCGCAAGCGTCTCGCGACGGCCTGCGGATTCGGCGCAGATCATCACGCGGCAATTGCTGCGCATCAGGAACGATTCGAGATTGACCAGCGGGTCTTCCGCGCGGCGGTTGACGGCAACGTTCGGCAACGGCAGCGAAAGCGGTGCATCGCCGGGCTCCGCGCGCAACACCAGACGCGCGTGCGGCTTGGCCGCGACGAAGAACGCTTCTTCGTCCAGATACAGCGCTGACGGCTGCAGCAGCGGCCGTTCACGATCGTGGCGCATGAAGTTGTAGCGCTGCGTGGTGTCGGCCCAGAAGCGGCGCACCGCGCCTTCGATGTCGCCCACGAAGGCAAGGTGCGTGGCGCCGGGCAGGTAGTCGAACAGCGTCGCGGTCTCTTCAAAGAACAGCGGCAGGTAATACTCGATGCCGGCGCTGGGCACGCCGTTGCCGATGTCTTTGTAGATGGGCGAGCGCGTCGGGTCACCCTCGAACACCTCGCGCCAGCGTCCACGGAAGGCGGTGCGCGAGGCCTCGTCCATCGGAAATTCGCGGCCCGGCAGCAGGCGGACTTCGTTCACCGGGTAGAGACTGCGCTGCGTATCCGGGTCGAACGAACGGATGGTCTCGATTTCGTCGCCAAACAGGTCGAGCCGATATGGCAGTGGCGAGCCCATCGGGAACAAGTCGATCAGACCGCCGCGCACGGAGTATTCGCCTGGGCGCATCACCGCGCTGACGTGCTCATAGCCGGCCAGCGTGAATTGCGCTTTCAGCGCGGCCTCGTCCAGCTTTTCGCCCTTCTTGAAGAAGAACGTGTAGGCGGCCAGGAATGACGGGGGCGCTACGCGTTGCAGGGCCGTGGAGGCCGGCACCAGCAGGATGTCGCACGCACCGTTCTGCAGGTCATGCAGCGTCGCCAGCCGCTCGGAGATCAAATCCTGGTGCGGCGAGAAATTGTCGTACGGCAGCGTTTCCCAGTCCGGTAGCAGCTTCACGCGCGCCTGCGGGGCAAACCAGCGCAGCTCTTCCGCCAGGCGCTGGGCATCGACGGCATTGGAGCAGACCACCGCCAGCATCGGCACGGCGGCGCGATGCTGCTCCATGTAGCGCGCAAGCAGCAGGGCGTCGGCCGCGCCCTGCAGGCCGCTGAAGACGAAGCGCGAGCCCGGTTTGACGGCGGGCAGGGCGGAGAGCGAAAAATCGGACATGAGGTGTCAGGTTTTGTGGGGCACGACTGCAAGACAAAGCACGACACCCCGCCGGCATGTGCAGGCGGGGTGTCGTGACGCAGACCGCTATTATAAAATCCGCGGCAATCGCGCGCTTGGCGAGGCCAAAACCCACGCAAATGCTGCGCCCACGTTCACTTTCCCGCCTGTCATGTCGATCTCCCTCCCTGGCCGACGCCGTTTTGCGCTGATTCCCTCGGCTGGCACCGGCTCGCGTGCCGGCGGTGACCTGCCCAAGCAATATCAGGTGATCGCCGGGCGGCCGATGCTGTGGCACACGGCGCAGGCGTTCCTGGCCAGCCCCGAAATCGACACCGTGCTTGTGGTGACAACGCCCGGCGCACAACCGCTGGTGCAGCGATTTCCCGACGGTGGTTTTGACGCGCCCGAGCTGGTGGAGGTCGATTGCGGTGGCGATTCGCGCCACGCATCCGTCGCCCACGGGTTGGCGGCGTTGCGAGGTCTGGGTGCACGCGATGACGATTGGGTGCTCGTTCACGACGCGGCGCGCCCCGGTTTGACGCCCGCCCTGATCGCACGTTTGGTTGCGGCTGTAGAGGCCGAAGGCACGCAAGCTGCGGGGGGCATCCTTGCACTGCCCGTGGCTGACACGCTCAAACGTGCCGATGCAGCACAGCACATCGGCGCGACCGTGCCGCGCGATGGACTGTGGCAAGCGCAGACGCCGCAGATGTTTCCGCTTGGTCTGCTGGAGCGCGCCTTGCGGGAAGCGCTGTTGCAACATCGCATCGTCACCGACGAAGCCAGCGCGATTGAAGCCGCCGGCCATCCGCCGCTGCTTGTTCCGGGCGCGCTGCGCAACTTCAAAGTGACGTATCCCGACGATTTCGCGCTCGCCGAGGCCATCCTCGCGCAGAGCGCACAACCCGACGAGGCATCGCAAGCATGAACTGGATGGACATCCGCATTGGCCAGGGTTACGACGTGCACGCGCTGGTGGAGGGCCGCAAGCTCATCCTGGGCGGCGTGGAGATTCCGCACACCCGCGGCCTGCTCGGCCACTCCGATGCCGACGCGCTGCTGCATGCGATTACCGACGCGCTGTTCGGCGCCGCCGGCCTGGGCGATATCGGCCGGCATTTTCCCGACACGGACCCGGCGTTTGCCGGCGCCGACAGCCGCGTGCTGCTGCGCGAAGCCGTGCGCCGCATGCACAAGGCCGGCTATGCGGTCGGCAATGTCGACGCGACTGTCATCGCGCAGAAGCCGAAACTCGCGCCACATGTGCCTGGCATGGTCGCCAACCTGGCTGAGGACTTGGGCATTGCGCCCGAGCGGTGCAATGTCAAGGCCAAGACCAACGAAAAGCTTGGCTTTGAAGGCAAGGAGGAAGGCATCGTCGCGCAGGCGGTGGTGTTGATCTATCGCGCAGAAGCCGCCGAGCAGGACTGAGTTCCCGCCGCATCGCGCAACGCAAACGACAGCACCGGCGCGAACCGGGCTGCCGTTTTTCGTTTGTGCAATCGGCGCGTTACTCGGCGGCGATGACCTGCGCCGCCGCGTTGATGACAGCCGCAATGCGGCCGACATCGCGCAATTGCTGCGCGCTCATGCCCTGGTGATTCTTCAGCAAGTCGTAGTGCGATTTGATGCAGAAATGGCATTTGCCGATGATGGACGCGGCCAGGGCGTACATCTCGAACCTGCGCTTGTCGACGCCGCCGTTGTTGGCGTAGGCGTTCATGCGCAACTCCGCTTTCTGCTGCGCGAGGTCGGAGTCGTCGGCCATCTCGACGTACGGATACCAGACGTTGTTCATGCCCATGAGCGCGGCAGCGGTCAGCGCGCCGTTCACCTCTTCGGGTGAGAGCACCCCGGCATTGCGGATGGCATCGGTCAGCACTTTGCTCTTCGTGGCAAAAGCTGCAGCCAACGCGACGCCCACCGCGTCATTGCCCTCCAGCGAGGAGCGCGCGACCGTGCCGTCCAGGTTCAGGCGGATGTCTTTGGCTTAGTCCGGAATCCGGCTCTTGAGCGTCTGCAAAAATTCCATGAATGCCTCCCGTCAGCGAGCACCGAAAAGGAAAGCCCGCAGCAAGGGTGGGCTTCGGCTGAGTAGGGCGCTGCGCGGCCGTTACAGCGTCGAGCCGCCAACCGCGCGATTGCACGGGCACAGCTCATCCGTTTGCAGGCCGTCGAGAATGCGTAGCACTTCGTCCGGATTGCGGCCCACGTTCAGGTTGTTGACCGACACATGCTGGATCACGTTGTCCGGGTCGACGATGAAGGTGGCGCGCAACGCCACGCCGGCCTCGTGCTCGCGTACGCCAAGCTGGTCGACCAGGGCGCCTGTCGAATCCGCAAACGACCACTGATTCAGCTTGTTCAAGTCTTTGTGCTCGCGGCGCCATGCGAGCTTGACGAATTCATTGTCGGTCGAGCCGCCGAGCACGACGGTGTCGCGGTCGGCAAAGTCATCGTTCAGTTTGGCGAAGGCAACGATTTCGGTCGGGCAGACAAAGGTGAAGTCCTTCGGATAGAAGAAGATGACTTTCCATTTGCCTGGGAACGAGGTCTCGGTGATGTCTTCGAACGCCGACTGGCCGTTCTCCTCGTGATTGTTGAACCCGGGCTTGACGCCGACGACCTTGAACGGTTCGAGCTTGTCACCAATGGTCTTCATGAGCTTCTCCTGGAGTTGTGTGGCAATGGGTGCGGAACCCAAACGGGGATTTGCAAACACACGCTCACCGGCCGTCCGGTCCGGCTGAGGCGTTCGGACGGAGACGAAGAACGCGCAGGCGTGCAGCCTGGCGGCTGGAGTATTGGCGATGATTTCAAAACCGGCCAATTGATATTCTCAACGCCAGCCATAGCGCTGCCTGCCGCCGCACCTGATCGGCGACGCATGACAGCGGTGGGAAGCAGGGGGTGTGCCCGGATGTGCCGGGACGCGCCAGCCAGGCGGTGTGCCGGATCAGGCGCGCGAGTAGCAGGCGCTCACGAGCAGCCCCGTTTCGGGCGGCGTGCGGTTCTCAAGCACGAGGCGACCGCCGCTGCGCTGCAAGATGCGATTGACGATCGACATGCCCAGCCCGGCGCCCTTGGCTTCGCTGCGTGCCGATTCGAGGCGGTAGAACGGCCGGGTGAGCAACGCAAGCTGATCGGTCGGCACACCCGCACCGCGATCGGCCACGCACAATACAACTTCGTTGCCTTGCAGGAAGGTGCTGACGGTAATCTCGGCGCGATTCGTGCCGGGGGTCTTGCCGTAGCGTCGTGCGTTTTCGATCAGGTTGTCGAGAATGCGCTGCGTTTCCATGCGGTTGCAGCGGGCGATGGCCTCGGGCGCGAGCTTGAGCGTCAGGTCGATATCGTCGTGTGCGGAGTAGACGGGCGCCGTGTCGCGCACGAGTTCGGTCAGGTCCACGTCTTCGAGCATCTCGCCGCTCGGGCGCGCGTAGTCCAGGAACTGGCCGATGATCGCGTCCATCTGTTCGATGTCGGCCACCATCAGTTCGCGCGTTTGCTCGTCGACGGGGCTCATCTCCGTTTCCAGGCGCAGGCGCGTAAGCGGCGTGCGCAGGTCATGCGAGATGCCGGCCAGCATGACTGCGCGATCGGCCTCAAGCTGCTTGAGGTCGCGCACCATCTGGTTGAAGCTGTGATTCGCCTGCGCCACTTCGGTGCCGCCGCCTTCGGGCAGCGCCTTCGGATCATCCCCCGCGCTGATGGCGCGCGCCGTATCGGCCAGGCGCTTGAGCGGCTGGTTCACGCGTGACGTAATGAACGCTGCGCCAAGCACCGACAGCACCAGCGCCGCCATCGACCACCACAGCCATTGCAACCCAGGCACGTGCTCAAAACGGTCCGGGCTGATGGCAACCCAGTAGTCGTCGCCCTCGATCTGGAAGCTCACCCACACGCCCGGGATGTCATTGACGGCCGTGGCGATTACCGCATCTGCGCCGAGCCGGTTGCGGATTTCCTGCTGGACGAGCTGTGTCAGATACGGATTGGTGTGAGGCTCGCGGTATTCGTCTTCCTTCTCGCGCGGGTAGACCTTGATGCCCTCGTTCTGCACGAGATCGAGTAGCAGGAAGCGGCGTCGCGACGGATCGGAATACAGCAGCGCCGCCCGCGTGAGCTTGACCACGCTGACCACCTGCATGGCGATCTGCTGCGCGCGCGGTTCGCGCTCGAAAATACGGAAGCTCTGGAACCACACGCCCAGAGAGATCGCGATGAGCAATGCGATCAGCATGAAGGTTCGCCAGAACAGCGAACCAAACACACTGATCAGCAGACGCCGCAACGCGGCCGGACGCGGGATGCGCAAGTCGGATGCGGAAAAGAAAGGTTGCTCGGGTGCTTACTTGGCGCCGTCGGGAATGAACACGTAGCCCAGGCCCCACACGGTCTGGATGAAGCGGGGGTTGCTGGCGTCCGGTTCGATCAGCTTGCGCAGGCGCGAAATCTGCACGTCAAGGCTGCGGTCGAACACTTCGTATTCGCGGCCGCGCGCCATTTCCATCAGTTTTTCGCGCGATAGGGGTTGGCGCGGATGGCGTGCGAACACCTTCAGCACGGAGAATTCACCCGTCGTGAGGGTGATCTCTTCGTCGTTTTTCTTGAGCGTGCGCGTGGCCAGGTTAAGGACGAAATCGCCAAAGGCGAAGGTTTCAGGCGTCTCCGACGGCGCACCCGGGATTTCAGCCGGACCGCGGCGGCGCAGCACGGCGTGGATGCGGGCGATCAGCTCGCGGGGGTTGAAGGGCTTGGGCAGATAATCGTCCGCGCCCATTTCGAGGCCGACAATGCGGTCGACGTCTTCGCCCTTGGCGGTGAGCATGATGATCGGCGTCTGATCGTTTGCGCCGCGCAGGCGACGGCAGATCGACAAGCCGTCTTCACCCGGCATCATCAGGTCGAGCACGAGCAGGTCGAAGCGCTCGCGCAGCCAGAGTTTGTTCATGGCCGTGGCGTTTTCTGCCACCAGCACGGTGAAGCCCTGTTCCCCCAGGTAACGGCGCAGCAGATCACGCAGGCGGGGGTCGTCGTCGACGACGAGAATCTTTTGACCGGAATTTTCCATGGCGCTTATGGTAACGACAAAAACATGGGCCCAATCGACAACAGGAGGCAGTAAAAGCCCAATTGAAACAGACGGTTACATTATTTACCGAGTCACGCGAACAGTCTGTAGGACGCGCAGCTACACTGCCTTGGCAGTTCCTCGCAACGGTTTGGGGTCTGTTTCCCCCCGCGGAGGGGACTGGCGTGCAATGCGGTTGCCTGTTATCGATTGTCGCGCAATGATGCATGGCGCATCGGTTTCCAGCAACAAAGACGTGGCTTCTCAACTCCCTTTTTCGAATCGCTCAGTGATGTTTCGGCGGCGCGCGGCGCTGTTGACCTGTGTTCTTGCCCTCTGTGCGGCCGGCTCGCAGGCGCACGCGCGCGGTGATCGCGGTGGCTTTGGCGGATTCGGCGGCTTTTTCGGCGGCGGGCATGCGATGCAGGCCGGCGCACAGGAAAAAAAGGGGGGGCAGGGTCCGGCGCGCGGGCATGGCGGCTATGAACGCAGCCGCCGTGCCGCCGCGATGGAAAACCGCCGTGGTGAGAATGCTGATCGTGGGTCTGGGCAACGCAAGCTGTCTCCCGAGGAGCGCAAGCAATTGCGTCAGAACATCTATGACGTCACGCGGGATATCTACCACCGTGGCGGCTAGGTAGGGGCCGAGGAAAGGCGCACGAATCGCTGCCCCGGCAAAGCAGTAGGGTCGTTTCGGGGGACCGACATGCGAATCTGTAGCACCACGATCTTCTTGGCGCTGGCCGCAGCCGGCGCGCTTTCACTGCAGCCCGCGTATGCGGCAACGCAGAACAAGCCACATCGCCACAGCGCGCAAGCCAAGGCGCCCGCCGCCGACGAGCAGCGCCTAGACCGAGACGATGCGCGCTATTTCCTCACCCGCGTTGGCTTTGCGCCTTCCGAAAGCGAACTCGACGCCTATGCCGGACTCACGCACCGCGAAGCCGTCGACCGCGTCCTTGCCCAGACGGGCACCGTTGCCACGCAAGCGCCCCCAGCGTGGGTGAACGAGCCGATCATCCCGTACAACAAGCTGCCGGACGAAGACGCCCGCAAGGCGGCACGCCAAAAGAACGCTGCGCACGAGCTGGAGCTGCGCGCGTGGTGGATGGGCGAGATGATCAAGACGCCGTCACCGCTGACCGAGCGCATGACGCTGTTCTGGCACAACCATTTCGTTTCCAGTTCACAAAAGGTGCCGTTTGCGCAGTTGATGTACCGGCAGAACGTGCTGCTGCGGCAGAACGCGGTGGGCAACTTCGGCACGATGCTGCACGCCATCGGTAAAGACCCGGCGATGTTGATTTACCTGGATGGCGCCGAAAGCCGCAAGGGCAAGCCGAACGAGAACTTCGCTCGTGAGGTGATGGAGCTGTTCACGCTCGGCGAGGGCCATTACACCGAGCAGGACATCAAGGAAGCCGCGCGCACCTATACGGGCTGGAGCATCGACCGCGAGCACGATTTCGCCTACATCTGGCGGCCGCAGATTCATGACACGGGCGTGAAGACGGTGTTCGGCCAGAGCGGCGATTACGACGGTGACAAGATGCTCGACATCCTCCTGTCGCGCCCCGAGACGGCCAACTTCATCGTCACCAAGCTCTGGCATGAGTTCGTTTCGCCGGACGTTGATGCGGCACAGGCGCAGCGCGTGGCCGATGCCTTCCGGGCAAGCGGCTACGACATCAAAGTGGCATTGCGCGGGCTGTTCCTGACGCCGGCGTTCTGGGCGCCGCAATCGCACGCGACGCTGGTGAAGTCGCCGGTGGAGATGATTGTCGGCACGCTGAAGCAGTTCAATGTGCAGTACACCGACCCGACGCCGTTTGCCATCAAGTCTGCGCAGTTGGGGCAGAACCTGCTGGCCCCGCCCAACGTGAAGGGCTGGCCCGGCGGCGATGCTTGGATCAACTCGACCACGCTGCTGGGGCGCAAGCAGTTTCTTGATCAACTGTTCCGCTCGACCGAGATGAAGGCGCCCCCGGCCAAGCAACAGGCGCAACAGCAGAAGCCAGGCATGATGGTGGCCGCCATGCGCGAAGACCTGAAGCAGGGCGGCACCGTGCAGGGCCTGGGCCAGGCGCTCAAGGGCATGGGGCAGGAAGGTCGCTTCAAGCTGGCGCAGTCGCAGACGATGGTGTCGTTCAACTCAGCCAAGTGGCTTGCGCAGTTTGGCGCGGATGGAGATGACCCGCCGCAACTTGCACCGCGCATCTCCATCCAGCGTGCGGTGTTGCCGATCGAGCCGACCGCGCCGATTCCCGTCAAGCTGGCCGGTACGGCGTACCTGCGCACGCTGATGATGGACCCGGCTTACCAGTTGAAGTAACGCCACCGCCGCAGGAGCACACATCATGGAACGTCGCGATTTTCTGAAGGCAGGCGCCATGCTCGGCATGGGTGGCGCAGTACCGGGGATTGTCTTTGCGCAAGGGCAGGACAAGCGCAAGGGCTATGGCAACCTGCTCATCCTCATCGAACTCAAGGGCGGCAACGACGGGCTGAACACCGTGGTGCCGTACACAAGCGCGCAGTACTACGCGCTGCGGCCGCGCATCGCCGTCAAGCGGGAGCAGGTGCTGCAACTGGATGACCGCTACGGGCTGCATCCGTCTTTGCAGGCAATGATGCCGCTGTGGCAGGCGGGTGAATTGTCGGTCGTGCAGGGGTTGTCGTATCCGCAGCCGAATCTCTCGCACTTTCGCTCGATCGAGATCTGGGATACGGCCTCGCGCTCCGACCAATACCTGCGCGAAGGCTGGCTGACGCGTGCATTTGCCGCGAAGCCCGTGCCGCCATCGTTCGGTGCCGATGGCGTGATCATCGGCAGCGCTGATCTTGGCCCCCTCGACGGCGGCGCACGTGCCGTGGCGCTGGCAAATCCCGATGCGTTCCTCAATGAAGCCAAGCTGGCGATGCCTTCGCACGCGATGGGCAATGCGACGCTCGCACACGTGCTGAAAGTCGAGGCAGACATTGTCAAAGCCGCCGACGGGCTGCGTCCAAAGTCCGGCAAGTTTGCGTTCCAGACGCACTTTCCCGATGGCGGGTTCGGCAACTCGATCAAGGCGGCGATGCAGGTGGTGGCAGCGCCGGGCCATGGCGGTGCGGATGTTGCCGTGGTGTGCCTGTCGCTCGGCAGTTTTGATACCCATACCAACCAGCAGGGCACGCAGGCGAACCTGCTGCGGCAGTTGGGCGAAGGCGTGGCTTCGCTCAAGAGCGCATTGACGGAGCTGGGCCGCTGGAATGACACGCTGATCGTCACGTATTCCGAGTTTGGCCGCCGCCCGCGCGAGAACCTGAACAACGGGACGGATCACGGCACGGCTGCCGCGCATTTCGTGGCCGGCGGCCGCGTGAAGGGCGGACTGGCCGGGCAGGGGCCGGTGCTTGAACGCCTGGACGGCGGTGGCAATCTCGACCCGTCGGTCGATTTCCGCTCGCTTTATGCCACGGTGCTGGAGCGCTGGTGGGGGATGGATTCGCAGCCGGTGCTGGCGGGACGGTTTGCGCCGCTGGATCTCATCAAAGCCTGATCAACCGCGGATCTGCGTCTTCCAGGCCAGCCACAGCTTGCGCAGCGGCGTCAGGTCCGTGCGCTGCGTGAGCACCTGGAAGCCGTCCGCTTCCACTTCGTCAAGCAGGCGCATGGCGAGCACGCCGCGAATCAGTGCCGAGCGCTGGGCGCGGCGATCTTCGGCTGGCAGCGCGGCGAGCGCTTCCTTGTACGTTGCCCGGGCGCGCTCGGCCTGAAAGGTCATCAACGGCTTGAAGCCTTCTGCATATCGGCGGTTGAACAGATCGGCGGCCGGGACGTTGAAGCGCTGCAGCTCATCCACGGGGATGTAGATGCGGTTGTGCCGCACGTCTTCGCCCAGGTTCCGGATGAAGTGGACAAGCTGTTCGGTCAGCGCCATCAGCCGCGCGAATTCAAGCGTGCGCGCATGCGCCTGTCCGGCAATGCGAGCCGTCAGCCGACCTGCCACGCCAGCCACCTGATCGCCGTGGCGGCGCAGATTGGGCCAATCCAGATAGCGGTTCTGCATGGCATCGGCCTCGACGCCGGCCAGCAATTCGCCCAGATGCACGGCGCCGATATCGTAGCGGGCCAGATGCGGCAGCAATGCCTTGGCCGCCGGGTGCTCGGGGCGGCCGTCAAACAGCCGCGCCAGCTCTTGCCGCCACCACTGCAGCTTTGATTGCACGACCGCCGGATCGCTCGCATCGCGCACGGCGTCTTCCAGCTCGCGGCGCACGGCTTCCAGGGCGATGGTCGCGCGGCGGCGTTCGGGCGCCAGAAACAATACGCTGTAGTACACGTCGCTGCCGGGCGGTGCGGCCTTGTCGGCGCAGTAGTCGTCGGGGGTCACGGAAGGGCCGTCGTGTTGAGATTTGAAGCAGGGCGGCCATTCTACAGCGCGTTGCAGCGCAGCATGCCGCAAAGCCTTGCTTGAGCAGGTGCCAAGAAAAGTCAATCAGACGCGGCCGTGTCGTTGACCCTGCGCATTGCCGTGGGTATATTACTGACCGGTCAGTTATTTACTGAGAGCGTGTCATGCCAGCGTTGCGTTTGCCGTACCCGCATTCCGACTCCACCGGTTTCTCCGACACGCGGTCTCGGCCGCGCACGCGTTCATTGCCGATGACGGCATCGGCCGCCTTGTTGATTGGCGCGGCACTGCTGGCCGGCTGCAGCAAGGAGGCGCCCAAGGCGCCCGAAGTGCGCCCTGTGCGCACCATGACGGTCACCAGCGAGCAGGGCGCCGGCACGGCGGAGTTCTCAGGCGACGTGCGCCCCCGCATTGAATCGCGCCTGGGCTTCCGCGTGCCGGGCAAAATCGTCGCCCGCCTGGTGGATGTGGGCGCCACCGTCAAGAAAGGCCAGGTGCTCGCGCGGCTCGACCCGACTGATCTGGCCCTCGCCCAGCAATCGTCGCAGGCGCAGTTGTCCGCCGCCAAGACCGACCGCGATCTGGCTGCGGCGGATCTCAAACGCTATTCCGAGCTGTTCGCCAAGGGCTTCATCAGCGCGGCCGAACAGCAGCGCCATCAAGCCAACTATGACGCCGCCCAGGCTCGCTACGAGCAAGCCGGGGCCGGCTATCGCAACCAGGTGAACCAAGCCGGATATGCCACGCTTGAAGCCGACGCCGATGGCGTGGTGACGGGCGTCGATGCCGAAGTCGGGCAGGTGGTGTCGGCCGGTCAGCCGGTCGTGCGTGTGGCTCAGACGGCCGAGAAGGAAGTCGTGGTCGGTATTCCCGAGGATCAGGTCGATACGCTGCGCAAATCGCCCGAGGTAAGCGTCAAGTTGTGGGCCGACCAGTCGCGCAGCATTCCGGCCAAGGTGCGCGAGATTGCACCGGCGGCCGACCCGCTCACGCGCACGTACACCGTGAAGATTTCGGTACCGAATCCGCCGCCTGAACTGAGACTCGGCATGACGGCAGTGGCCACGTTTGTGCGGCCCGGCGGTGGCGCAGACAGCGGCGGCATGGGCGTACGCGTGCCGATCAGCGCGCTGTTGCAGGATCAAGGCAAGAACGTGGTGTGGCTGTACGACGCCGCATCGCAAACGGTAAAGCCCGTGCCGGTGACGGTGGGCGCGCCGCGCGACAACGTGCTGCTGGTGACGAGTGGGCTCCAGCCCGGCCAGACCATCGTGACCGCTGGCGTGCACCTGCTCAAGGCCGGCCAGAAGGTGATGCCGATGGCGCCGGCCGATCAGCCGTCGGCGCAGTCCGCCATCACGCCGCGCCGGTAAGCCGCATCCGGCTCCCGCCCCAACACGCCAACCTTCGCGCGTATGGAACATTCCCGTTTCAACCTGTCACGCTGGGCGCTTGAACATCAACCGCTCACGCGCTTCTTGCTGGTGGCGCTGTTGCTCGGCGGCATCTTTGCGTATTCCAAACTGGGGCAGGATGAAGATCCGCCTTTCACCTTCCGCGCGATGGTCGTGCAGGCTTTCTGGCCCGGCGCCACGGCCGAGCAGATGTCGCGCCAGGTGACCGACAAGATCGAGAAGGCGCTGCAGGAAGTGCCGTACGCCTGGAAGATCCGCAGCTACTCCAAGCCAGGCGAAACGCTCGTGACCTTCCAACTGGCCGACACGTCGCCTGCCAAGGAAACGCAGCAGCTTTGGTACACCGTGCGCAAGAAAGTGGGCGATATCGCGCCCACGTTGCCGCAAGGCGTGCGCGGGCCGTACTTCAATGATGATTTCGGCGACGTGTATGGCTCGATCTATGCGCTGTCCGCCGATGGCTTTACATACCGGCAGCTCAACGACTACGCCGATGCGATTCGCCAGCAATTGCTGCGCGTGCCCAATGTCGCCAAGGTCGAATTGCTGGGCGACCAGGACGAAAAGATCTACATCGAGTTCCAGCAGGCCAAGCTGGCGCAGATGGGGATGGACATCAACAGCATCGCCACGCAGATCAGCCAGCAGAACAACATCGGCCCCAGCGGCGTGCTGGTCACGCCGACCGACAACGTGCAGATCCGCCTGTCGGGCCAGTTCTCGGACATCCGCGATCTGGAGAACCTGACGCTGCGCGGCCCTGGCGGCACGACAAACATCCGCCTGGGCGACATCGCCACGGTCAAGCACGGCTACGTCGACCCGCCGCACGCCAAGATGCGATTCAACGGCAAGGAGGTGATCGGCCTGGGCATCTCGATGACCAAGGGCGGCGACATCATTCAGCTTGGCAAGGACTTGCGCGCGACGGTTGACAAGATCCGCGCGAAGCTGCCGATGGGCATCGAGATGCAGCAGGTGCAGAACCAGCCGAAATCGGTGCAGAGTTCGGTGGGCGAGTTCGTGCATGTGCTGATCGAGGCCGTGGTGATCGTGCTGGGCGTGAGTTTCCTCTCGCTGGGTCTGCACACCAAGCCGAAGCTGCGCATTGACGTGTGGCCGGGCCTGGTGGTGGGCCTGACGATCCCGCTGGTGCTGGCGGTGACGTTCCTGTTCATGAACATCTTCGACATCGGGCTGCACAAGATTTCGCTCGGTGCGCTGATCATCGCCCTGGGTCTGCTGGTGGACGACGCGATCATCGCGGTGGAAATGATGGTGCGCAAGCTGGAAGAGGGCTTCTCCAAGATGGAGGCGGCCACCTTCGCGTACACCTCGACCGCCATGCCGATGCTGACCGGCACGCTGATCACCGCCACGGGGTTCCTTCCGGTGGGACTCGCGCGTTCGACGGTGGGTGAATACACGTTCGGCATCTTTGCCGTGACGGCATTGGCGCTGGTGCTCTCGTGGTTTGCCGCAGTGGTGTTTGTGCCGTATCTCGGCTTCCTGCTGCTGCGGACCAAATCGCATGTGGAAGGCGGTGGCCATCACGAGCTGTTCGACACGCCGTTCTACAACCGCTTCCGCGGCTGGGTGAACTGGTGCGTGGAGTATCGCAAGACGGTGATCGTGATCACGCTGGTGGCATTCGGTCTTGGCGTGTTCGGCTTCAAGTATGTCGAGAAGCAGTTCTTCCCCGATTCCAGCCGCCCCGAGCTGATGGTGGAGCTGTGGTTGCCGGAGGGCTCCAGCTTCAACCAGACCGAAGCCGAAGCGAAACGCTTTGAGGCGCTGATGCGCAAGGAGCAGAACGTTGACAGCGTGACGCTGTTCATCGGCTCCGGCGCGCCGCGGTTCTATCTGCCGCTGGACCAGATTCTTCCGCAGACCAACGTGGCGCAGGCCATCGTGATGCCCACTTCGCTGGAGGCGCGCGAGGGTGTGCGGCAACACGTCATCGGGCTGCTGAAGTCGCAATTCCCGCATCTGCGTGGCCGCGTGAAGCTGCTGCCGAATGGGCCGCCGGTGCCGTATCCGGTGCAGTTCCGCGTGATGGGCCCGGACATTGGCGGCGTGCGCAAGATTGCCGATCAGGTCAAGGCCATCATGAGCGCCAACCCAAATACGGTGGGCGTGAACGACAACTGGAACGAAAACGTCAAGGTGCTGCGCCTGGACATCGACCAGGACAAGGCGCGCGCGCTGGGTGTGTCGACGGGGTCCATCTCGCAGGTCACGCAGACGGTGATGTCTGGCGCGCCCATCGCCCAGTACCGAGACGGCGACAAGCTGCTCGACATCGTGATGCGTCCGCAGGAGGACGAGCGCAATACGCTCGACGCCTTGCAGCGCGTGCAGGTGCCGACCAGCAGCGGCCGTACGGTCCCGCTGACCCAGGTGGCGCGTGTGGGCTTCGCGTGGGAGCCCGGCGTGATCTGGCGTGAGAACCGCGACTACGGCATCACCGTGCAATCCGACGTGGTGGACGGCGTGCAAGGCCCGACCGTGACAGCGCAGATCAACCCGCTGCTCGACAAGATTCGCGCCGACTTGCCGCCGGACTATCAGATCAAGATTGCCGGCGCGGAAGAGGAGAGTGCCAACGCGGGTGCGTCCATCGCTGCGCAGATGCCGCTGTGCATCTTCATCATCTTCACGCTGTTGATGCTGCAGCTGCACAGCTTCTCGCGCTCGGTGATGGTGTTCCTGACCGGGCCGCTGGGGCTGATTGGCGCGGCAGCCACGTTGCTGCTGCTGCGTGCGCCGATGGGCTTTGTTGCGCAACTCGGCATTACCGCGCTGATCGGGATGATCATTCGCAACTCGGTCATTCTGGTGGACCAGATCGAGCAGGACGTGGCGGCCGGCGTGCCGACGTGGAATGCCATTGTCGAGGCGGCCGTGCGGCGCTTCCGGCCCATCATCCTGACCGCTGCGGCGGCGGTGCTGGCAATGATTCCGCTGTCGCGCAGCGTGTTCTGGGGGCCGATGGCGGCCGCCATCATGGGTGGCCTGATCATCGCCACGGTGTTGACGCTGCTGTTCCTGCCGGCGCTGTATGCGGCGTGGTTCCGCGTCAAGCGGCCCGAGGCGCAGGCGGCGGCGCCCGCAGCCTGACGTTTGCGTTCTTGGAGCAGGTGCGAGGGAGGGGACTCCAACCCCTCTACCACGCCATGCGGGGTGGGGGATGGAAACCCCCGGCCGACTGCGATATAATCGCGGGCTTCCTTTCCGGCGCCCTAGCTAGGGGCGCCGCGATCCATCCGGCGAGGGTGGCGAAATTGGTAGACGCACCAGGTTTAGGTCCTGACGCCAGCAATGGTGTAGGGGTTCGAGTCCCCTCCCTCGCACCAAAACTCCTTTGAAGATCAACGATTTAGATTTTTAGGTCATTAAAAATCTAACCGTTCTCTTGCCAGATTTACACTCGATTTGCCCCCATCTTTGGGGGCGACCTTGAGCCGTTGCGCGTGCGAGGGCAGCATATCCGGCCCCCTGCGAGCCAAGAAAAAAGGGCGACCAACTCGTCGCCCTTTTTTCTTGGTCATGCGCATCAGCGCCAGCGTCCCGCGCCCACGCGCACGCCAGTTAGCGGGACTTCTTCGCAATATCCTTCGCTGCTTCCTTGACGTCTCCCTCATCCTTGCGCGCTTGGCCGCCAGCCTGCTGAAGGTCGCCCTTCAATTCCCGCGCAGGATTGTTCGTCGCTTTACCCACGGCCTCGTTGACCTTGCCCTTCATTTTCTCGACAGTACCTTTCACTTGGTCCTTGTTCATGATCCGCTCCTTTGAAAATGCGCCCTTGCGCACTGCGGATTGGTAGCAGCTGGCGTGCCCGGCGGCCAGGCGTTACGTGCCCAGTTGCTCGGCGAGCCCGAGAAGTATTCCCTCTGGGCCCCTGATGTAGCACAACCGATAGACGTCGCCATATTGGACGACGTCCCCGACAATGGTGGCGCCGCGTTTCTCGAGCCGGGCGAGCGTACCGTCGATGTCGTCGACGGTGAACATGATCCGCAGATAACCGAGTGCGTTGACAGGCGCGACGCGATGATCGGCGACCACGGGCGGGTTCAGAAAGCGGGAAATCTCCACGCGGCTATGACCGTCCGGCGTGCGCATCATGGCGATCTCAACGCGCATGCCGGGCAATCCCGTGACGCCATCCGCCCAGTCCCCCTCGATGGGGCGCGCCCTTCGAGTTCGAGGCCGAGTTCGGTGAAAAACTCCACGGCAGCATCGACGTCGGCGACAACGATGCCGACGTTGTCCATACGTTTGACGGTCATGCGGGTTCCTGGGCGGCGAGTCTACGAGTCTGGCGTTCCGAGCGCCTTATTGATCCGCAGCGCCACCAGCGTCCCAACCACGCCTGAGAGCAGATACAGGCTCACCGCACCGAGCCCGAATAGCGACGACAGGCCTAGCGCCACGAGCGGCGCGAATGCCGCACCGAACAGCCATCCAAAATCGGTCGTCAGCGCAGCACCGGTGTAGCGGAATCGACTTTCGAAGTTGGACGTCACCACGCCAGCCGCCTGGCCATAGGACAGCCCCAGCAGGCCAAAGCCGACCAGAATGAAAATGTCCTGCCCAGCAACACCGCCATCGAGCAGCCACGGCGCGGCCAGGCTGAAGATGCCGATCAGCACGGCCATGGCCGCCAAGGTGGTGCGTCGGCCGAAACGGTCTGCGATCAGGCCGGAGACCAGCGTACCCACAAACGCAATCGCTGCGCCGATGATCTGGACGGTCAGCACGGCAGGCACCGTCTGTGTCTTGCGCAGCGACACCCATGACAGCGGAAACACGGTGACCAGGTGGAATAGCGCGTAGCTTGCCAATGCAGCAAAGGCGCCCAGGAAGATATTGAAACCCTGGGCGTTCACCATCTGCAGAGTGCTGATGGGTTCCAGATCTTCTTCCTCAAGCAGTTGCGTGTATTCGTGCGTGACCACCAACCGCAGCCGCGCAAACAGCGCCACCACGTTGATGGCGAAGGCGACGTAGAAGGGATAGCGCCAGCCCCACTCGATAAATTCCTGAAAGTTCAGGCTGGTGTAGAGGAACAGGAACAGCGCGCCTGCAATGATGAAGCCGGTGGGGGCACCCAGTTGCCCAACCATGGCGTACCAGCCGCGCTTGTTCTCCGGTGCGTTCAATGCAAGCAGCGATGGCAGGCCGTCCCACGAACCGCCAAAGGCGATGCCCTGCATGAAGCGGAACAGTGCCAGCAGATAGATTGCCGAATGGCCGATCGACGCATACGACGGCAAGAACGCAATGCCCACCGTGGCCGTGCCAAGCAGGAACAGCGATGCCGTCAGCTTGGTGCTGCGCCCCCATCGGCGCTGGATGCGCATGAATAGCGCCGTGCCGAATGGGCGGCCGATAAAGGCGAACGAGAACACCGTGAAGCTGAACAACAGCCCAGCCAGTTCACTCGCAAACGGAAAGTACACGGTAGGGAAAACCAGCACCGAGGCAATGCCATAGACGAAAAAGTCGAAGTACTCCGACGCTCGCCCGATCACGACGCCTATGGCGATCTCTGCCGGTGCAACGTCATGGTGACCTGGTGCCGGAGGTGCAGTGGGCGACGCGCGATGCTGGTGGGTCAGACTTGCCATCGTGGAGTCTCCATCGAGATTTCGGGGGAGGGGGGTGTCGTACGGCGATCTAAAAGTCCGTCATCACAAGACCAGAATAGCGCCTAAACTGCAACGACAAGTCGAAAGATCGTTGGGCCATCCCAGCGCGACGTTAACCAAACGCCACTTCCGAGACCCATGCCACGCTTCAATGCAGTAGTGACACCCCTTGGAATTACGGGAAGGTCGCTTTGGCGAGGTGCAGCAATTGCCTTGTTGGTGACCCTTACAGGTTGTAGCCACGCCGTGCTGTTGTCGCCGGCTGGCGACATGGCGGTACGACAGCGGGACTTGATCATCATTGCGACATGCCTGATGTTGCTGATCATCGTGCCCGTGATCTTTCTCACGCTGCTGTTTGCGTGGCGATATCGGGAAAGCGCTGAAAACGCGAACTACAACCCCGATTGGGACCATTCCACCGTGCTGGAGCTGGCCATCTGGGCCGCGCCGCTGCTGATCATCATCACGCTGGGCGCCATCACCTGGGTCAGCACCCATCAACTGGATCCGTATCGGCCGCTAACGCGGCTGGATCAGAATCGTCCGGTGCCTGCCGAGACCAAGCCACTCACCGTGGAAGTGGTGGCAATGGACTGGAAGTGGCTGTTCGTCTATCCCGAGCAAGGCATTGCCACTGTCAACGAGCTGGCTGCGCCCGTCGACCGCCCGATTGCGTTCCGGATTACGGCCACCACGGTCATGAACGCGTTCTTCGTGCCGTCGCTGGCAGGCATGGTCTATGCGATGCCGGGCATGGAAACGAAGCTTCATGCGGTGATCAACCGGCCCGGCGTGTATGACGGGTTCTCTTCCAACTACAGCGGCGCAGGCTTTTCGCACATGCGGTTCAAGTTCCATGGGCTGTCTAACGAAGAATTCGATCGGTGGGTCCAGCAGGTCAAGTCGTCGGGCACGCCGTTGTCGAAGGACACTTATCTGAAGCTGGCCAAGCCCAGCGAGAGCGAGCCCGTGCAGCGCTACGCCAGCGTGGCGCCAGACCTTTATGACCGCATCCTGAACCGCTGTGTGGATGGCCAGGCATGCCTGGCAGACACCATGGCGAGCAACCGCAACGTAAGGCGCTTCGACCCGTCGGCGGAAATCTGTACCGCCAGCAATACGGCCGATGCCATGCCGATGTTTGCGCCGGATGCGGCCATCAACGATGGTCGAAGGCTGTTGCGGTAGCCGAGGGCCCTGAGTCGTTCCGGCCCTTTGCGCTTTTCAGCTCTTTCAGTCCCTTTGACGTTTTTCGCCAACATTGATCGGCCAGAATTGGTCAATACAGGCCCAGGTGACATCCATGCCCGAGCGTTCCGAACTCGCCAACATGATCTTTGGCCGCCTGACGTGGGAGGCCATTCCGTATCACGAGCCCATCCTGCTCGCTACCTTTGCGGTCGTCGCGCTTGGCGGCCTTGTGGTGGTTGGAGCGCTGACGTACTTCCGCGTCTGGGGCTACCTCTGGCGTGAATGGTTCACCAGCATCGACCACAAGAAGATCGGCATCATGTACGTCGTGCTGGGCATCGTGATGCTGCTGCGCGGCTTTGCCGATGCCGTCATGATGCGGATCCAGCAAGCGGTGGCGTTTGGCGACAACCTCGGCTACTTGCCGCCGCATCACTACGACCAGATCTTCACCGCGCACGGCGTGATCATGATCTTCTTCGTGGCCATGCCGCTGGTGACGGGGCTGATGAACTTTGTCATGCCGTTGCAGATTGGCGCGCGCGACGTGGCGTTTCCGTTCCTCAACAACTTCAGTTTCTGGATGACCACGGGCGGTGCCGTCCTGGTGATGATGTCGTTGTTCGTGGGCGAATTCGCCCGCACCGGCTGGCTGGCCTATCCGCCGCTTTCCGGCATCCTTGCAAGCCCCGACGTGGGCGTCGATTACTACATATGGGCGTTGCAGATAGCGGGCGTTGGGACCGTGCTATCAGGCATCAACTTGCTGGTCACCATCGTCAAGATGCGTGCGCCCGGCATGACGCTGATGCGCATGCCGATCTTCACGTGGACGGCGCTGTGCACCAACGCGCTGATCGTTGCAGCGTTTCCAGTGCTGACGGCCGCCGTGACGCTGCTCGCATTGGACCGCTATGTCGGCACCCATTTCTTTACGGTCGAGCAGGGCGGCAGCGCGATGATGTATGTGAACCTGATCTGGATCTGGGGCCATCCCGAGGTCTACATCCTGGTGCTGCCCGCGTTCGGCATCTTCTCGGAAGTGGTGGCCACGTTCTGCCGAAAGCGTCTGTTCGGCTACGCGTCGATGGTGTACGCAACGGTCGTGATCACCGTGCTGTCTTACCTGGTCTGGCTCCATCACTTCTTCACCATGGGGTCGGGCGCCAGCGTCAACTCGTTCTTCGGGATCACGACGATGATCATCTCGATCCCGACCGGGGCCAAAATCTTCAACTGGCTGTTCACGATGTATCACGGCAAGATCCGCTTCGAGCCGCCGATGCTGTGGACTATCGGGTTCATGGTCACCTTCGTGGTGGGCGGCATGACCGGCGTGTTGCTGGCGGTGCCGCCCGCGGATTTCTCGCTGCACAACAGCCTGTTCCTGATCGCACACTTCCACAACGTGATCATTGGCGGTGTGCTGTTCGGTCTCATGGCAGGCATCACCTACTGGTTCCCCAAGGCATTTGGCTACCGCCTCGTGTCGTCGTGGGGCAAGGCTTCGTTCTGGTTTTGGTTTGTCGGCTTCTATTTCGCGTTCATGCCGCTGTACTGGCTTGGCATGCTTGGCGTGACACGCCGCATGAACCATTTCGACGATGCGTCGTTGCAGATCTGGTTCCAGATCGCCGCCTTTGGCGCGCTGCTGATCGCCATCGGCATCGCCTGCTTCCTGATCCAGCTTGTGGTCAGCTTCCGGCGCCGCGAGGAACTGCGCGATACGACCGGCGACCCCTGGAACGGCCGCACGCTGGAGTGGTCGACCTCGTCACCGCCGCCGCAGTACAACTTCGCGTTCACGCCGCTCGTACATGACGCCGATGCCTGGTGGCAGATGAAGCAGTACGGCTACCGGCGTCCGCAGGAGGGCTTCAAGCCCATTCACATGCCCAAGGGCACCGCCGCAGGGATCGTGCTCGCGGGGCTGTCCACGGTGTGCGGCTTTGCGCTGATCTGGCATATCTGGTGGCTGGCCATCCTGTCATTCGGGGCCACGATCGTCTCGGCAATCATTCACACCTTCAACTACAAGCGCGATTACTACATCCCGACGGAAGAGGTGATCCGGACCGAAGCATCGCGCACCCAACTGATGGCAGGCCATGGCTGACACGACCGCACCTCTGCATGTGACCGGCCCTACGGGTACCACCACGGTAGATGACGTACCGCCGGGCGGCTACCAGTTCCACGTCACCGAAGAACCGCATGTGCCAAATGGCACGCTGCTCGGGTTCTGGCTGTACCTGATGAGCGACTGCCTGATATTTGCGTGCCTATTTGCCGCGTATGGCGTGCTGGGCCGCGAGTATGCAGGCGGGCCCACCGGGGCAGAGCTGTTCGAGCTGCCACTGGTGGCGCTCAACACATCGTTCCTTCTGCTGTCGTCCATCACCTACGGCTTTGCGATGTTGCAGATGCAGCAGAACAAGGTCTCCGCCATGCAGATCTGGCTGGCCATCACGTGGGCCTTCGGGGCTGCGTTTCTTGCGGTGGAACTTTACGAATTTGCGCACCTGATACACGAGGGCGCGGGGCCGACGCGCAGCGCGTTCCTGACCTCGTTCTTCTCGCTGGTCGGCACGCACGGGCTGCACGTAACGTTTGGCCTGATCTGGTTGATCGTGCTGATGCTGCAGGTGTCAAAGCACGGGCTGATCACAGCCAACAAGCGCCGGCTGATGTGCCTGTCGATGTTCTGGCACTTTCTGGACGTTGTCTGGATCGGCGTCTTTACCTTCGTCTACCTGATGGGAACGCTGCCATGAGCGCGCAAGATCAAACGATGAACGGCCACGGTGATACCCACGATGGTCGTCACCACGAAGAAGAGATCGGGCCTCACGCCACGCTGGGCGGCTACCTGACGGGTTTTGTGCTGTCCGTCTTCCTGACGGCAATTCCGTTCTGGCTGGTGATGGGGAACGTCTTCGACAGATCATCGACCACGGCGGTGGCGATTCTGCTCATCGGCGCGGTGCAGATCGTGGTGCACATGATTTACTTCCTGCACATGAACGCCAAGTCCGAGGGCGGCTGGAACATGCTGTCGCTGATGTTCACGCTGGTGCTTGTGGTCATTACGCTCAGCGGTTCGCTCTGGGTGATGTACCACCTGAACGCGAACATGATGCCGCATATGCGTCCGCCAGCGCAGTCGAGCCCCGTCAGCCTGCCGGCCCGAACACAGTAGGGCCGGTATGCATGCTCCAGAAATCATCGTCACCGACGCGGCGGATGATGAATCGATCCAGGTCATCGGCAAAGGGTTGAACCACTTCAACGATCAACACGTCGGCTATGGCGACAGGCAACCGCTAGCGGTGCTGGTCCGCGATCCGCAGAGCGGCGACGTGGTGGGCGGCGCGAGCGGGCGGACATCGCTGGGGTTGCTGTTTCTCGATCTGTTCCATCTGCCCGAGACGTTGCGCGGCATGGGCATTGGCACCGAGGTGTTGCGCAGGTTTGAAGAAGAGGGCCGCCGCCGCGGTTGCCGCTCGGCGGTGGTCTATACGATCAGCTTTCAGGCACCACAGTTTTACGAACGCAACGGCTGGGTACGGTTTGGAGAGGTCCCTTGCGACCCGCCCGGTACGAGCCGGATCTTCCTCTGCAAGACGCTGTGAGTTAAGCCCTCAAGGCTTCACGTTCTCTTGCGCAGCGGCTTCGAGGTACTCGAGAAAGCGGCTTGCTACCGGCTCTGCATCGCCCGTGCGTCGCAATGACAGCACGGGCGATTCTTTTTTGCCGCCAGCCAGCGGAACAAAGCTGACGCGCGCGTCGCCTGCGTGCTGCAGCGTCTTGGGTACCAGCGCCACGCCCATGCTGAACCCCACCATCGTCACCACCGTTTGCCACAGCCGTGCCTCGTGACGAATCACGGGGCTGAAGCCAGCATCTACGCACAGCGCGATGATCAGGTCGTGATAGTGCGGCGACACGGTGCGTGGAAAGAGGATGAACGGCTCTTGCGCAAGCGAGTCCAGCCCCACGCTCTTGCGACGCGCCAGCGCGTGGCCAGCGGGCAAGCAGGCGACGAAAGGTTCCGAGAAGATCGGCGTGGAAACGACTTCGGCGGGAAACGTGCCCCAGTACGCGCAACCCAGGTCGATCTGCTGGCGCTGAATCGCCTGGACCTGCTCGCCGGTGTTCATCTCGCGCAGGATGATCTCCACGGCGGGGTGATCGGCCTCGAAGCGCTCCACCGCGCGTGGCAGGCCGCGATACAGCATCGAATTGACAAAGCCGACACGAAGCCGGCCCGCCAGCCCGTGCGCGGAGCGCTGCGTGATGCGCTCGACTTCCGCCGCTTGCTGCAACAGCTTGCGGGCCTCGTCCAATAGCACTTGGCCGGCGTTGGTTAGCGCCACGCTCTTGTTGGTGCGCGCGAGCAATTGCACGCCCAGTTGATCCTCGAACTTGCGGATGTCGAAACTCAGCGCCGGTTGCGAGATGAACAGCCGTTGCGCCGCACGCCCGAAGTGCAGTTCTTCCGCCACGGCAACGAAGTAGCGCAGCTGTTTCAGGTCCATGGCGGCCTAGTTGAACGATAAGAGATATTTATCGTACCGGATAAAACCTGTATTGGACGATTATCGATGGCGTTTCTATGCTGGCCGGACAAAACAGGAGACAGCGAGGCCCCCGCATGAACGACATCGCCCGCGAGCCGCTTACGACCCATCCCAGCGGCCATCAAAATATCCCCGACAGCCGGGGCATCAATTTCTTTCACGTCGATCCGGACCTCGGGCGTCTCTTGAGCCTGTATCTGGGCGACGCCCGATACCGCGAGCTGGAGCCCCAGCTCAAGTCGCTCGGCCAGCGCGCTTCGGACGAACTCGACGCCTGGGCCATCAGCGCGGATCACAATCCGCCGCAGCTTCGCCACCGCACCCGCCGCGGCGAAGCCTTGCAAAGCATCGACAAGCACCCCGATTACATTGCGCTCGAACGCGTGGCCTATGCCGAGCTTGGTCTCGCATCGATGAGCCATGCCGGCGATGCACCGCCGCCGCTGGTCAAATACGCGCTCACATATCTGTTCGTGCAGGCCGAGTTCGGCCTGTGCTGCCCCGTCAGCATGACGGATTCGCTCACGCGCACGTTGCGCAAGTTCGGCGATCCGGCGTTGGTGGCGCGTTATCTGCCGATGCTGACTTCGCGCGACTTTGATGTGCTGTACCAGGGCGCGATGTTCATGACTGAACAGGCGGCCGGTTCAGACGTCGCACGCATCGCCACGCGTGCCGCCTTGGAAACCGCACCCGACGGCACGCAAACGTGGCGCCTGTACGGCGACAAATGGTTCTGCTCGAACGCGGATGCCGATCTCGCCATGGTGCTCGCCCGCCCAGACGGGGCGCCATCCGGCATCAACGGTTTGGCACTGTTCCTGTTGCCCAAGACGCTGCGCGATGGCTCGCGCAACCACTACCGCATCGTCCGCCTGAAAGACAAGCTAGGCACCCGCTCGATGGCCAGCGGCGAGATCGTGCTTGAGGGCGCCACCGCATACCTGATCGGCGAGATCGGCCGAGGCTTCCACCAGATGGCCGACATGATCAACATGTCGCGCCTGTCGAACGGCGTGCGCGCTGCGGGACTGATGCGCCGCGCCAGCACCGAAGCGTTGCACATTGCGCGCAACCGTGAAGCCTTTGGCCGCAAGCTGATCGACATGCCGTTGATGCAGCGCCAGCTTTTGAAGATGCTGCTGCCGACGGAGCAGGCGCGGTCGATGTTCATGCAGATCGCGCAACTGCTGCCGCTGGCCGATGCAGGCGACGCGCAAGCCGCCAAATGTGTGCGCATCCTGACGCCGCTCATCAAGTTCCGCGCGTGCCGCGATGCGCGCCGCGTAACCGGAGACGCGATGGAAGTGCGCGGCGGCACCGGCTACATCGAAGAGTGGAGCGATGCGCGCCTCGTGCGTGACGCCCATCTGGGCTCTATCTGGGAAGGTACAAGCAACATCGTCGCGCTTGACATTGCACGCGCTGTGAGGCGCGAAGGCGCGTTGGAGCCGTTGCGCGCTTATCTCATCGGCATGCTCGATGGCGTCACGCTGCCGCCGCAAAGCGATGAGTTGCTGCGCGCCACGCTTGAGCGCGTATGCGGCGCAATCGGCAAAGTGGCTGAAGACGGCAGCGACGAACTGGTGCGTCAGGCCGGCTCTGCGCTGTATCACATCACTACGGCTATCTTCATGGCGGTGGAAGGCGTGCGTCTGGCGCCGGACCATCGCCGGCTGGCGCTTGCGCATCTGGTGCTGCGTCATAAACTGCTGCCGGTCGATCCGCTGGCCTTGCCCGAGAACGATGACGCATTGCTGCTCGATGCGCTCGTCAAGCAGCGCGAGGTGTCATTTGCGCTCGCCGTGCGGGCCTTGCCGACAGGAGACGCGCAATGAGCGCAATCCACGGCGCATTGCACGGCCTGAAGGTCATCGACCTGAGCCGCGTGCTCGGTGGCCCATATTGCACGCAGGCACTCGCCGATCACGGCGCGCAGGTTATCAAGCTCGAACCACCTGTTGGCGACGAGACGCGCACCTGGGGCCCGCCCTTCGACGAAAGCGATACCGCCTGGTACTTCAACGGCGTCAACCGCAACAAGCTCGGTATCTCGGTCGACCTGTCGAACGAAGAGGGCCGCGCCGTGCTCTGGCAATTGCTGGAGGACGCCGACGTGCTGGTCGAGAACTTCAAGCCTGGCACGCTCGCCCGCTGGGGTATGGATTTCGAGCGCGACCTGCAACCGCGCTTTCCGCGCTTGATCCACTGCGCCGTTTCCGGCTTCGGCCCTGACGGCCCGCTCGGTGGGCTACCCGGCTACGACGCCGCCATCCAGGCCATGGCCGGCCTGATGAGCGTCAACGGCGAACGCGACGGCGGCCCCATGCGCGTCGGCTTGCCGATCGTCGACATGGTGACGGGGCTCAACGCGCTCGCCGGCATCCTGCTTGCGCTGGCCGAGCGCGAGAAGAGCGGGCGCGGGCAATCGATCGACATCGCGTTGTATGACTGCGGCGTATCGCTGCTGCATCCTCATCTGCCGAACTACTTCGGCTCGGGCAAGGTACCCCAGCGCAGCGGCAATGCGCACCCGAACATCGCGCCGTACGACAGCTACCAGACTGGCACCGAGCCGATCTTTCTGGCGGTGGGTAACGATCGCCAGTTCGCCAAGCTGTGCGCGCATATCGGCGCGGCGGAACTGGCGCAAGACGCGCGCTTTGCCGACAACCGTAGCCGCTGCGCGCATCGGGCGGAGCTGAAGCACGCGCTGGAAGCACAACTGGCGGGCTTCGACTGCGAGACGCTTGCGCAAGACCTGGTCCATGGCGGCGTACCGTGCGGGCCCGTGTTGAGTGTCGATGTGGTCGCGCGCCATCCGCATACGCTGCACCGGCAGCTGGTGGTCGAGTTGGGGACGTACCGTGGGATTGGATCACCCATCAAGCTGTCGCGCACGCCGGCAACGTATCGCAGCGCTCCGCCCGCACTCGGTGCTGATACCGATGCCGTGCTCGCGTCGCTGGGCATTGACGCAGACACCCGTCAGCGCTTGTTTCAGGCGGGTGTTCTGAAATGAAATAAAGCAGGTTCACCACAACAAGGCAGTCAGCCCAGCAGAGGCTGCGCCAAACCGGCAGTACCACCAAGGAGACAAACATGCTTCACCAGCCTGCGCCCCAGACCGACGCGGCCGCAAACCTGCAACCGCGCCGCGCTGCGGTGGCCGCGTTTATCGGCACCACCATCGAGTGGTACGACTTCTACATCTACGGCCTTGCTGCCGCACTTGTCTTCGGCAAGGTGTTCTTCTCCAAGACGCTGGACCCGGGCATCGCCACACTGCTGTCGTTCGTCACGCTGTGGGCAGGCTTTGCGGCACGGCCCATCGGCGGGATCATCTTTGGCCATCTGGGCGACAAGATTGGCCGCAAGACCACACTCATCATCACGCTCATCCTGATGGGCTTGGCGACGATGGGAATCGGCCTGCTCCCGGGCTATGCGCAGATTGGCATGTGGGCGCCGGTGGGCTTGGTGGTGCTGCGCGTGATCCAGGGCGTGGCGGTGGGCGGTGAGTGGGGCGGCGCGGTGCTGATCGCCAGCGAGAGCGCACCCAAGCGCAAGAGCATTCTGTACTCGGCGTTTGCCCAGCAGGGTTCGCCCACGGGCAACCTGCTGGCGACGCTGGTGTTCTTTGCCCTGAGCGCGTTGCCGACACCGCAGTTCATGCTGTGGGGCTGGCGCGTGCCGTTCCTACTGTCGGCGCTGCTGGTGATTGTCGGCATGGTCATCCGCCTGAAGCTGGAAGAGTCGGATGACATGAAGCGCGTGCTGGCGCAGAAGAAGACCGTCAAATTGCCGCTCAAAGACGTGGTGCGTGACCACTGGGGCCTCGTGCTGCTGAGTGCAGGCACGCTGCCGCTCATTCACGTGACGTACCTGAAGAGCAATTTCGCGCTCGCATGGGCGACGAAGGAACTCGGCTACGCGCAGGACACTTTCCTCGGCATCATCGCGATTGCGTTGGTGGTCCAGTTCATCACGCAGCCAATCGGTGCATGGCTGGTTTCGCGCATGGACATGCGTCGAGCCATCTGCCTGATGGTGCTGCCTGAGTTCCTGCTCATGCCAGTGATGTTCTTTGCCATCGAGACCAAGGTGTATTGGATTGCGCTGCTCGGCATGTGCCTGGCAACGATTCCGCATTCAATGTTCTACGGTGCTATCGGCGGCATTCTGGCGCGCGTGTTCCCGACGCGCATCCGCTATACAGGCCTGTCGCTGGCGTATCAACTGTGTTCGCTCGTGGTGGGTGGCGGCACGCCCGTGTTCGCGCAGTGGATGCTCAACAGCAGCGGCAATATCGTGGGCGTGGCGGTGTCGTCGGCGCTGTATGCGCTGGTGTCGCTGGCGTGCACGCTGGTGCTGCTCAACCGCACGGGCTATCGCGCAGACGAGTTGTCCACCGCCGAACGCGCAGATGCGATGGACCTGGGGCAGGGTGATGCCGATGTCTCTCGGCGGCTCGCGGGCCCTGGGGCCAAGCCGGTCGCTGCTGTCTGAGTTGCGGTGGGCACCGTGTCCTACACGAAATGTGCGGTGGCGCACCTGCCGCGCGTTCCCTACGATGGCAAGGCGAGCCATACGAAACGGGGAAGCGTGCCATGTCCATCTTTGACGAGAACGAGCATCGCGAGGCCTTCTGGGAAACCGTGCGCCAGGCGATTGAGGCGCGCCACCAAGCCGATGAAGCCCGTCGGGCAGGGCGGTTGACTGGGCTGGCAATCGGCCTGTCGGTGGCTGCGCTGGCGGTTGCGCTGATGGCTTGGAGGCGTCGGTCCCCGGAGGATGTGGCCTAGCGTCATGTAGCAGCCTGCCGCCGATTCTGAGCACTGCCTTTCGAATTCCCGTTTGCGAAGAGGGTTTTGCGCCCATAAAATGAGAATGATTCTCATTTGTATGGACGCGATGCGTGCGTGTTCTGCGTGCGTCCGGTTAATTTCCGGGAGCCCGCATGCCTGCCGTTCAGCCAGAGCCGCTGTACGACACCAATACGTCCATCGACGCGCTCTATATGCAGCACTGCGATTGGCTTTTTGCGTGGCTGCGCAAAAAGCTCGCGTGCGCGGAAGAAGCGGCGGACGTAATGCACGACACCTTCATGCGTGTGCTGGCTGCGCCCGACAAGCTGAACGAAGTACGCGAGCCGCGCGCGTATCTGACGACTACCGCCAAGCATTTGATGATCGACCGGGCGCGCCATCGACGCGTCGAATGCGCATGCCTGGACGAATTGACATTGAGGTCTGCGCAGTTCGAGCATGCACCGTCGCCAGAGCAACGCCTGGCGCAGGCGCAGGCGTTGCAGCACACAAGCGCGATGCTGGAAACGCTGTCGCCCAGTGCGCGCGAGGCGGTGCGGTTGCGCTACATCGAAGGGGAGTCCCATGCGTGCATTGCCGAACAGCTTGGCAAGTCAACGCGCATGGTGCGTAAGTACCTCGTGCAAGCGGTGGAGCGTTGCGCGACATGCACGATGACCTGATCGAAAGAAATTTCTCGAGCCAGTTCCGCTTTCGCAGTGTGGATCGTCGATGGGTGTGGAGACCACACGCATCTTCCAACACACCATGCCAAAGCAAACGAACACAACAACGGTTTTTCCATCCGACACGATTTGCCATACGAGGCTGGGCCCGATAGCGCTTGCTGCACGGCTGAGTTGCGCAGTGCTGCTGGCGGGGGTTCTGCCAACGCAAGTGATGGCGCAGCGTACCACCGGCGAAATCAGTGCCACGCTGCCCGCGACCACAGCAGTGGGGCGAGGCGAGACGGCGCAAAGTCCCGGCAAAGGCTTCGTTGCCAGGCAGAGCGCGGCGGGCACGAAGACCGATACGCCGATCATCGAAACGCCGCAATCGATTTCGGTGGTGACGCAGCAGCAACTGGACGACCAGAAGCCGCGCGGCATTTCAGAGGCGCTCAATTACACGTCTGGCGCATTCACCGCACTGGTGGGCGCATCCAACCGCTACGACTACGTTGCGCTGCGCGGCTTTAGCGACAGCAGTGTCGACAACACCTTGCTCGATGGCCTGCGCCTGATGAGTGACCAGGGCAGTTACAGCTCGTTCCAGGTCGATCCGTATTTCCTCCAGCGCATTGACGTGCTTAAGGGGCCGGGTTCGATCCTGTACGGTCGTGCGTCGCCGGGTGGCGTGGTGGCGCTGACGAGCAAGAAGCCGCTCTTCCAGCCGTACCACGAGGTGGAACTCACGGTGGGCAATCGCAACCGTTTGGAAGGGGCGTTCGATATCTCAGGACCTATCGACCAGAACGGCGTGATGGCATTCCGCGTGACCGGCCTGGCGCGCGGCATGGACACGCAGTTCGACCACGTGCGCGAGCAGCGTTTTGCGATTGCGCCGTCGCTGGCGATCAACTTCACGCCTGATACGCATCTGCTGCTGCAAGCGTATTTGCAGCACGATCCGGAGGGCGGCTATCACAGCGGTGTGCCGGCCGAAGGCAGCCTCTTCCCGCGCAACGGTCGCTACATCTCCCGCTACTTTTTCGATGGCGATCCAACCGTCGAAAAATATCGTCGTACTGAGCGCATGGTCGGCTATCAGTTTGAGCATGCGTTCAATGACCAACTGACTGTGCGCCAGAACTTCCGCTACGTGTTCGGCGATACGCGCCTGCGCCAGATTTACGGCTTCGGCTGGGCCAGTGCGGACGAACTGACGCGCTACTATTCGGGCGCCAAGGAAGCCACGCACGCATACACGGTTGATAACCAGTTGGAGGGCAAGTTCGCCACGGGCGCGATGAAACACACGATGCTGTTCGGCCTCGATTATCAGAAGCGTCACGTCGATGGCTTCTGGGAATCCGGCAGCGCCGACCCGATCAATGCCTTCAATCCGGTGTATGGCAGCCCCGGCGTGACCGGCTTGACCGGCGTGACGGCATCGCCTATCGACCGTTGGCTTGAGCAGACTGGCCTGTACTTGCAGGATCAGATTGCAATCGACCGCTGGCGCTTCACGCTCGGCGTGCGCGAGGACCACGCCAAGGCGTCCAATCTGTACGGTACTGGCACGCCGTCGGAATGGAGCGGCTCGAAGTTCACCAAACGTGCGGGCGTGGTCTATCTGTTTGACAACGGTATCGCACCGTATTTCAGCTACTCGGATGGTTTCAACCCGAGCCTGCGCGCAGACCAGCGGGGCAATCTGCTGCAACCGGCCACCGCCCAGCAGTTCGAGGCAGGCGTGCGTTATCAGCCGAAGGGCTCAAGCACGCTGCTGGCAGCGTCTGTGTTCAACCTTGACCAGGAGAACGTGGCGACCAAGCCGGTGGGACAGATCTACTACGTGCCCAGCGGCAAGATCCGCACGCGCGGCGTCGAACTGGAAGCGCGCACGCAGGTGACGGACACCGTGTCGGTGCTGGCCAACTACACCTTCACCAACATGAAGTTCATCGAGTCGGCTGAGGGCTTCGTAGGCAACACGCCGTATCAGGTGCCGCGCCATATGGCGTCGGCCTGGGTGGACTGGCGCTTCATGCCGGGCTACACCGCCGGCATGGGCTTGCGCTACGTCGGCACAAGCTGGGGCGACAACGCCAACAGCTTCAAGGTGCCGCCGTATACGCTGGTGGACCTGATGTTGCGCATTGACCTTGCACGTTGGGATCCGTCGCTCAAGGGTGCCAAGCTGCAATTGTCTGCCAAGAATCTCTTTAATAAGAATTACGTGGCATCCTGCTTGAGCAATGCCTATTGTTATTGGGGTGATGCGCGCAATGTGATGGCCACTATTTCTTATCAATGGTAATTACCTTTTCTTCACACAAGCATTCCATTTTCTGTGTAGTATTGTGACTTAGCTTGTTGTCCGGCGATTGCTTGCATTGCATCGCCGGGCATTTCGAATATGTTCCCGATATCGCGCTTGCGATATTCATGATCATTCAGCGGCCGGCACGCATCGGCTGTGATCAAACCCCCACCTGAATTCACCCGGCCTAGGCACGGCCTCAAGCCGCCGGCCGACGGAGGGCGTGCGCGTTCGCTGCGCTTGCCCAGTCGCGTTCCTGGTGCTGTCGTTTGGTAAATGCAGTCTTTGCAAATCGGGAGGTTCAAGCGTGATGAGGTCCGATGTTTATGATTTTATTGCGATTGGTTTAGGGCCATTCAATTTAAGTCTGGCCTGTCTGGCAGAGCCGATTGATGGTTTGGATGGTGTATTTCTGGAGCGCGCTGAAGAATTCAATTGGCACCCTGGCATGCTGATTGATAACACCACATTGCAGAACCCCTTTCTGGCTGATCTGGTGAGTCTGGCAGACCCGAAAAGCCGCTTCAGCTTTCTGAATTACTGCAAGCAGGAAGGCAAGATCTATTCGTACTACATCCGCGAGAACTTCTATCTGAGCCGCGCGGAATACAACCGCTACTGCAAATGGGTCATCGCACAACTCAGCAGCGTGCATTTCCACCACGACGTGGACGCGCTGGTTTATGACGCTCAACGTGATTGCTACGTCGTCACGGGCTTTCGCGGCGCAGAGCGGGAGCCGTTCGTACTGCGCGCACGCAAGCTGGTGCTGGGCGTTGGATCATCACCGTCATTTCCCGCATGCGTGCCTCGCGATGGGCATCGCTATCTGCACACCGCCGACTACATCGACGTGCGGGAGGCGCTGCGCGAGAAACGCTCCATCACCATTGTCGGCAGCGGGCAAAGCGCGGCGGAGGTCTATTACGACCTGCTCAAGGAGCGCGACAAATACGACTACAGCCTCGTCTGGATCACGCGTTCGCCGCGCTTCTTCCAGATGGAGAACACCAAGCTGACGCTGGAGATGATCTCTCCGGACTACATCGATTACTTCTTCAACCTGCCGGATGGTCGCAAGGAAAGCATCATCCGCAAGCAGGACAGCCTCTACAAAGGGGTCAATGCGAGCCTGATCAACCAGATATACGATCTCCTCGACGACAAGCGCAAGACGGGCGCGCTGCGCACGCACCTCATCACCAACTGCGAGTTGCAGGCCTGTCGGCACGATGCCGCGACCGGTACCTACGAGATTGAGTTTCAGCAGCTCGACAGCGGCGCGCGCTATGCACATCGCACCGAAGGGCTCGTGCTTGCCACGGGCTATGAGCAGAACATCCCCGCGTTTATCGATGGCATCCGCCACCGCCTGCGCTGGGACGCCAAGGGTCGATATCAGCTTTCGCGCAACTACGCGGCCGATTTCAACGGCAATGAGGTCTACGTGCAGAACGCCGGCCTGCACACGCACGGCCTGACCAATCCTGACCTCGGGATGAGCTGCTACCGCAACTCCTGCATCATCCGCGAGCTGACAGGAGTGGAACACTACAAGATCGAGCAGCGCATCGCCATCCAGGACTTTTCGATTCCGGCCACGCCCGATTTCATTCCGCTGGCTGCCAAGGGATCTGCCCAGGAGCACGTGCCGGAAACGGTCGAGGAGACCGCCGGGGTAGCCGCATGACATTGCGCCGCTACATCATTCTGATGACCGCGTTTGCCGTCATCAGCGATGCGATCCTGATTCCGTTCTATCCGCAATTCTTTGCATCGCGTTATGGGCTGGACAGCCCCGTACATGTGGGCGCGTACGTGGCCGCCATCTCCATCGCAGTGATGTGCACGTTGCCTGTCTGGGCGCGCGTAGCCAAGCGCGTGGAACCGCTGCACCTACTGGTCTACACGCAATTCGCGGCAGGCACGTTCAGTCTGCTGAGCGACTGGGCGCCCGACGTGGTGACGTACTGGGTGCTGTCGATGCTGATGTTCATGTGCAAGAGCAGCTACTTGCTGATGTATCCGTACATGATGCGGCTCACTCCCAAGGCGCAGCACGCCGCCACGGTGGGCATCCTCTCCGTGGTGGTGCACTTTGGCGCCATCTTCGGCGCGGTGGTGGGCGGTTTCGTTCTGCAGACCTGGGGGCCGCGCGCAAGCATCGTCGCCATGGCGGCGGGCGATTTCTTCCAGATGGGCGTGTGCCTGTATCTGATCCGCAGCGGCAAGATCGTGCCCGTCAATTCGGGCGAGCATGCGCAAGCTTCTGCCGATGAGCCGACTCGCACAAGTTGGCGTGATCGCCTGCCGATCCTGCGCCTGGCATTGGTGATGCTGGTGTTCGACTTCAGCGCGTACCTGATTCGTTCGTTCTTTGCCGTGTACTGGCAGCAGGTATCGGGCAGCGGCAGCGAGTTCGTTTCAGGCTTGGTCTTTGCCATACCGGGTGCGATGGCCATCATGGCGTTGCGCTTGCATGCCCGCATCCGGGCACGCGGCGGTCGGCTGCCCGACCATACGCTGGGCAATTTGCTGCTCGGCGCCGCCGGTTTGCTGCTGCAGGCTGCGCCCGACGCTGCGCTGATCGTTCTGGGTCGCGTGCTTTATGGCTGGGCGCTGTTCCAGATCATCGTCAAGCTCGATGTGAGCCTGTTCCGGCTTTCTACGCCGCAGCGCTATGCGCACGACTACAGCATCACCAATTTCTTCCAGAACCTGGGTGTGCTGCTGTCTTCGTTTGCGGCAGGGGCCATCGTCAGCCGCTACGGATTGCACGTGCCGTTCCTGCTGGCGGCCGGGGGCTTTGTGCTGACAGCGCTGCTAGATCGCCTGATCCTGAACGTGCCGAGTGCCGCGCGTGCGACCGAAGCAGGCAGGGCAGGCGAACCCGCCAACCTGGAGGCGCCCGCCCATGCCAATTGATATGCGCGCCATCCACCGTCGCGCTGATGCGGCACACGTGCCGTACACGGATGCCGAGGGTTACACCTTCCACCTGCTGCGTATTCCGGAAGACATTCCGATACTGCACCGCTGGTTCCAGCCGGAGCGCGCGTCGTTCTGGCTGATGCGCGACAAAACCGAAGCCGAGATCCTTCAGATTTATCGAGAGCTGATGGACTCCGGGCATGCCACTGCCTATCTCGTCTGGAAAGCAGGGCGCCCCGTCTTCCTGGCCGAGTGCTACGACCCAGCGCACGACCGCATCCGTGCGTTCTACGACGTGCTGCCCGGCGATTTGGGCATGCACTTCTTCATCGGCCCATCGGATGTGCGCGTGCCGGGCTACACGCGCGTGGTGTTCTTCGCGTTGATGCGTTTCATGTTCGAACACCTCGGGGCGGCCCGCATCGTGGTCGAGCCCGACGCCAACAACGAACGTATTCACGCCATCAACCGGGCCGCCGGCTTCGTCTACGACCGCAACGTCGCCTTTACCGAAAAGATTGCCAGCCTCGCTTTCTGCACCCGACGGGATTTTGAACAGGCTACCGTCCTTACCGCAGCCACCGCTTAACAAGCCAAAGGATTCGCCATGAATGTGACGCTTCAGAACCAGCTTTCCCAGCACCCGGCCCAGGCCGCGGCTCATCTCACGCCAGAAGTCTGGGCGCAGGCCAATCGGCTGCTGCTGCGCAAAGCCATTGCCGAATATGCGCACGAGATCATCCTGCAACCCGAACACGTGAAAGACGCGGCCAACGGCTTCGCGCTGTTTCAGGTGTTTTCCGACGACGGCAAGGTCTGCTACCAGTTCGAAGCCCAGCGGTTGGCGCTGCGCCATTGGTTCATCCGGTCGGAGTCGATTCGCCGCCTTGTCGATGGCGTTGAGCAACCGCTTGATGCATTGCAATTCATCATCGAATGCCGCCAGCGTCTTTGCATCCGTGACGATCTGCTGCCCATCTACCTCGACGAAATCAGCAGCACGCTGTTCGGTAGTGCCTACAAGCGCATGAAGGCCGACGCCCCAAGTAGTGCACAACTGGCCGACGCCACCGACTTCCAGACCATCGAGGTCGCAATGATGGAAGGGCACCCAGGTTTTGTCGCCAACAATGGACGGCTCGGCTTCAATGCTGTCGACTACCAAGCCTATGCGCCGGAGGCAGGGTCCGACATCCGCGTGATCTGGCTGGCGGTACACAAAGACCACGCCACGCCATCGACGCTTTCCACGCTGGATTACGCGCAGTTGCTGGCCGAAGAACTGGGCCAGGGCACGGTTGACGATTTCACCCGGCAGGTGGCTGCCAAGGGCGTCGACCCAGCCGACTACCACTTCATGCCCGCGCACCCGTGGCAGTGGTTCAGCAAGCTTTCCATTGCATTCGCCGGCTACGTGGCGCAGCGCAAGATCATCTGCCTCGACTACAGCGCGGACCACTACATCGCTCAGCAATCCATTCGCACGTTGTTCAACACGAGTGATCGCTCCAAGCGCTATGTGAAAACCTCGCTGTCGATCCTGAACATGGGGTTCATGCGTGGGCTATCGCCCTATTACATGTCGGGCACGCCAGCCATCAACGAGTTCATCAAGGGGCTGGTGTCAAACGATCCGTTCCTGCGAGAGAACGGCTTCACCATCCTCCAGGAAGTGGCCGCGATCGGCTTCCGAAATTTCTATTACGAGGCGGCGATTCCAGCAGATACACCGTACAAGAAGATGTTCTCTGCACTGTGGCGCGAGAACCCGCTGCAACTTCTGCAGCCGGGTGAGCGCTTGATGACGATGGCCGCGTTGCTGCATGTCGACAAGGACGGCGTCGCGCTGATGCCGGAGTTGATCCGGCGCTCCGGCCTGCCGGCACTGACGTGGGTGCGGCGATACCTGCAGGCGTACCTCACGCCGCTGCTGCATTGCTTCTACGCGCACGACTTGAGCTTCATGCCGCATGGCGAAAACCTCATCCTCGTGATCGACAACCACGTGCCAGTGCGCGCCATCATGAAAGACATTGCGGAGGAGTCGGCCATCCTGGAAATCAAGGCGCGCGAATGGCTGCCTGAGCGTGTGCAACGCCTGGCCGTGGAGGTGCCGGACAACTTCAAACTGCTCGGCATCTTCATCGACGTGTTCGATGGTGTGTTGCGCCACATCAATCACGTGCTGGTGGAAAACGGCTGCTGCACAGAAGACGAGTTCTGGGGTGCGGTCGCGGATTGCGTGTACGACTACCAGGACGCGCATCCGGAACGCGCCGCCAAGTATGCCCACTACGACATGTTCGTCCCCGAGTTCCTGCATTCGTGCCTGAACCGCCTGCAACTGGGCAACAACGTGCAGATGGTGAATCTGGCAGACCCGGCATCGAGCCTGAAGATGGCCGGCAACCTGGTCAATCCGATCGCCAAGTTCCGGCGCGCGGCGCGGGGGCCTTCGGTGGCGGCCGAAACAGAGGAAGCGGCCGCATGACAGACGGCATGCGCGCCTTCGCAGAAGACGCCACCGCCCCGGGCTTCGCCACGGCTGCAGTCTGGCGGCCGTTGCCTGCCCCGCATCTCGCGCGTGTGTGGGCGGTGGCGCAGCGCGTCATCCCCAGCTTGCGCGGTGAGCAGGGCGGCCAAGCGCCGGCCGGCGCACTGCGTCTGGGCGATGACGCTGCATTGCAAGCGCTATGCGGTCACTGGGCGCGCGCTTATCCGGAAGCCGGCTCGCATTACCTCGCCCTGCGGTGTTGGAGCTTGGCGATCTGGCAGCCAATCTATCTGTGTGTGATCGCCGCGCATCTCGATGCGCCGATGCCCAGGTTGACAGGTCTTGCGCAGCCCGTGAAGAACGGTTTCCCGAGCGGTGTTCATTTACCTGTGCATGCGCCAGTCGATGGCACGTTCGCCGTGCGGATGGAAGCCGCTTCTGCTGAACTTCGCATGTTCAGCGCGGCAATGCGGCGCGCGCTGAAACCGTTGGTGGCGTTACACGATCGCGCTGCCGATCGGCTGCAAGCCGAGTGCGTGCTTGGCGCCCTCATGGCCGTGCGTCCGCATGCGCAGCTGTCCGATGCGGGCCTGGTAGCAGCAGGGGAGGAGTGGCTCGCGCATCTTGGCATCTCCGGTGGTTGCGGCTTCTTTGCCTACCGCGCCCGAGACGGCACGCGCGCGCTTGCTCTCGACCGCAAGGTCTGCTGCCACCATTTCCGCCGCCACGACGGAGAAAAGTGCAGCACCTGTCCGAAGCTCGCGCTAGACGCGCGCATCGCCCGCCTGCTGGCCGAAGCGTCCTGCGCGTCCTGAACGTTCTGGGGCGAGCTCGGTCCCCCGATACCTGGTGGGGCGGAAGCGTTCGACCCACGCCGAACCCCTCGCCACTCCGTGTTGGAGACTCTTCGATGACTGATGTCGGGCGCCTGGCGCACGTGATGCCAGCGCATACCCAATTACCCGTCGCCGCGTATTTCGACGAAGCCTTGTTCGCGTGCGAACTCGAAACCATCTTCAAGCATTCCGCCTGCTATGTCGGCAACGAAAAAGCCGTACCCGAATGCGGCGATTGGCGGCGCCTCGCCCACGAAGGGGGCGGCCGTGTGCTCGTGCGCAACGCCAGCGGGGTGGAGTTGATGTCCAATGTCTGTCGGCATCGACAAGCGCTGATTCTCGGAGGTGAAACGGGCAGCGTGGCTGGCCCAGGGAACGGCACGGGCAACTTGCGCGCAGCTGGCGGCAACATCGTCTGCCCCTTGCACCGCTGGACGTACACCGACCGCGGCGAGCTGATCGGTGCCCCGCAGTTCCCCAGCAAGCCATGCAAGAACCTGCAGCGCTTTGAACTGCGCAACTGCCATGGCTTGCTGTTCGAAGGCCCCCGCGATCCGGTACGCGACATGGCGCCGCTGTTCGCGCGTCCCGAGTTCGACTTTGGCGACTACGTGCTCGACCACGTGGAAGTCCATCAGTGCAACTACAACTGGAAGACCTTCATCGAGGTCTATCTGGAGGATTACCACGTCGCGCCGTTTCATCCGGGGCTTGGCCACTTCGTTACATGCGACAACCTGGAATGGGAATTCGCCGACTGGTACAGCATGCAGCGCGTCGGCATCCACCAGGCACTCAGCCAGCCGGGCTCGGATGTCTACGGTGCATGGCACGATCGTCTGCTGGACTATCGACACGGTGCGTCGCCAGACTTTGGCGCGATCTGGGTCACGTATTTCCCTACGCATATGATCGAGCTGTATCCGCATGTGCTGGTGCTCTCCACGCTGTATCCGAAAGGGCCGCAAGACACGGTCAACGTGGTCGAGTTCTATTACCCGGAAGAAATTGCCACATTCGAGCGTGAATTCGTCGAAGCGCAGCGCGCCGCCTACATGGAAACCTGCATCGAAGACGACGAGATTGGCGAGCGCATGGACGCTGGCCGTCGGGCCCTGATGGAGCGCGGCGTGTCGGAAACGGGGCCGTATCAGTCGCCGCTCGAAGACGGTATGCAGCACTTCCACGCGTGGTACCGGCGCGTGATGGGCACGCTGCCCGTCGCCGACGTGTAACGCAGAGCCGCTGCCTTAGATCAAGGCGCAGGGAAGGGGCGGCGTTACAATTCGCCGCTTCTTCCCAGGGTGTTTCATGCCACGCGGCCTCGTTCTCGCCACGCCTCAACTCACGTCGGACGGCACACCGTTCTCGGCGCAGTACGACGACGTCTATCACAGCTCCGAAGGCGGTCTGGCGCAGGCGCATCACGTTTTTCTGGGTGGCAACCGCTTGCCGGCTGCGTGGCAGGGCAAGCGCGCTTTCACCATCGTCGAAACCGGCTTCGGCCAGGGCCTCAATTTTCTGGCCACGTGGGCTGCATGGCGCGATGATCCGCAACGTTGTGCGCGGCTCGATTTCGTCTCGATCGAGAAGCATCCGTTCGATCGCGCTGGCTTGTCGATCGTGCATCCGAAGGGCGGCGCGCTGGCCCCCCTGGCCGAGACGCTCCGCCAATCATGGCCAGTGCCGGTGCCCGGTGTGCATCGCCTGGTGTTCGACGGCGGCCGCGTCACCCTCACGCTGCTGTTCGGTGATGCGATGGAGACGCTGCCCCAACTCTCGTGCGCCGCCGACGCGTTCTATCTCGACGGGTTCTCTCCTGCCAAGAACCCTGACCTGTGGCAGCCGCGCGTGTTCAAGCAGCTTGCGCGGGTCGCTCGTGCCGGCGCGACATTGGCCACGTACACCGCCGCAGGATTCGTGCGACGCGGCCTGCAGGAGGCTGGCTTCGAGGCCCACAAGGCGCCCGGCTTCGGCTCCAAACGCGACATGACGGTCGCGCAGTTCCCGACCCATTGGCGCACCAGGCGCGGGCCGGCTGAAGCGCCCGCCTGGAGCCAGCATCACGCCATCGTGCTTGGCGCCGGGCTTGCGGGCTGCTCTGTTGCCGAGCGGCTCGCATCGCGCGGCTGGCGCATCACGCTCATCGACGAAAGCGATGGCCCCGCGCATGGTACGTCGGCGCATCGCGCAGCGGCCATGCACCCGCATGTGTCCATCGACGACAGCGTGCTCTCGCGCCTCTCGCGCGCCGGCAACTTGCTCGCACGCCGCCATTGGGACGCACTCGATCGCGCCGGCTTCGCCACAGGTTTCCAACCCACCGGTGTGCTCCAACTCGCCGAACACGCCGACGACGCCGTCGAGCAGCAACGCATCGTGCAAGCGCTCGGCTATCCGGCCGATTACATCGATTGGCTCAATGTGGACGACGCCGCCCGGCGCGTCGGTGCCGGCGTGCCCCAGGGCGGCTGGTGGTTTGCGCAAGCCGGCTGGGTCGCGCCGCCTGACGTTTGCCGCGCCAATCTGGCCGCGGCTGGCGCCGCAGTCGATGCACGCTGGAATACGCACGTCGAATCGCTGCGCCAAGCCGGCGATCAATGGCATGCACTGGATTCCCGAGGCGAGGTGATTGCGAGCGCGCCGGTCGTCGTTCTTGCCAACAGTCTTGGTGCCGCACGCCTGGCTCCGCTCACATCTGCGTCGCTCAAGCCAGTGCGCGGTCAACTTACCGATGTGCCCATGAGCAATTTGGACACGGGTGCGGCATGGCCGAAGGCCGTCGTCTGCGGCGATGGCTACTTGCTGCCCGCCGAATCGGGGGCAAAGACGGTGCGCACGGGCTCGTCGTTCCAGCCGGGCGAATCCGATCTGGCCGAGCGCGTTGCCGATCACGCGGCCAATCTCGGGCGGCTGGCCCGGTTGCAGCCACAGCAATCGGGCGCGCTGGCGACGCTCAATCCCTCAGCACTGCATGGTTATGTTGGTGTGCGGTGCGTCTCCGCAAATCGGTTGCCGTTGATCGGCCCACTGGTGGATGAGGCGGCGGCCATGGCGCCCGGCTTTCGTTTGCGCGGTCCACATGCACAACTGCCTCGCCTCGCCGGGCTGTATGCGGCGCTTGCGTATGGCTCGCGCGGGCTCACATGGTCGGTGCTGGGGGCGGAGCTGCTTGCGGCCCAGATCGACGGTGGTCCGTTGCCGCTTGAATCCGATCTGGCCGCGGCGCTTGATCCTGGCCGCTTCATCCTGCGGGCATTGCAGCATCGACGCGCGCAGGAGCAGGGCGCCGCACCCGCGGAAAATGAAATCGCGGGACCGGTGGATTGACGCGCCGTTTGAAGGGTTTTCCAAGCGTTCTGACCCAAAAAAGCAGGGCCGCCGAACGTTCCATGCCATAATATGCGTTTTGCGTTTGCCAGCCTGAACGCGCCCGTTGTGCCGTGCATCGTGCAGTCGAGCGGCCCTCGCGCCGCATTCCTGCAAGCCCGGCAAGACCAAGAACTTTGAACCACGGCTGCTGCTGGCGCTGCGCCGTTCGACGCAACCATTTTCTGAATCTGGAATTACGACCATGTCGACTATCGAAAACCTCGGCAAGCTTGATCGCAAAGTGACCCTGGCTGTCCCGAAGGCCGAAGTGGAGCAAGAGAAGCAAAGCCGTCTGGCGCGTCTGTCCAAGACCGTCAAGATGTCCGGCTTCCGCCCGGGCAAGGTCCCCATGAAGATGGTCGAGAAGCAATACGGCCAGCAAGTCGAATTCGAAGTTCGCTACGACAAGGCTGCCCGTCAGTTCTTCGACATCACGAATGAGCAAGGCGTGAAGGTTGCCGGCCAACCGCGCTTCGAGCTGAAGACCGAAGGCGTGGCCGATGATCAAGTCGCGTTCGACGCCACCTTCGAGGTGTATCCGGAAGTCAAGCTCGGCGATCTGGCTGGCGCGGAACTGACCCGCACCAAGACCGAAATCACCGATGCCGAGATCGACAAGACCCTCGACATCCTGCGTAAGCAACGCGTGCACTATCACCCGCGCGGCGAAGCCGGCGAGCATGGCGACGGCGGTGCAGCTGTTGCACAAGACGGCGACCGCGTGACGGTCGATTTCGTCGGCACGATCGATGGCGTGGAATTCGCTGGTGGCAAGGCTGAAGGTTTCAGCTTCGTGCTGGGCGAAGGCCGCATGCTGCCTGAGTTCGAGCAAGCCACGCTGGGCCTGAAGCAAGGCGAGTCCAAGAAGTTCCCGCTGGCGTTCCCCGAGGACTACCACGGCAAGGACGTCGCCGGTAAGACCGCTGAATTCACCGTCACGCTCAAGCAAGTCGAATGGGCGCACCTGCCGGAAGTCAACGAAGCCTTTGCGCAATCGCTGGGCATCGCCGACGGCAACCTCGACAAGATGCGCGCCGACATCCGCGAAAACCTCGAGCGTGAAGTCAAGCGTCGCACGCACGCTCTGCTCAAGGACCAAGTCATGGAAGCGCTGCTGAAGGTGGCAGAGCTGGACGTGCCGAAGTCGCTGGTCGAGCAAGACCAAGAACGTCTGGTCGAAATGGCCCGTCGCGACCTCGAATCGCGCGGCATGCCGAACGCCAAGAACATGCCGATCCCCGCCGAGATGTTCACGCAGCAAGCTGAGCGCCGCGTGAAGCTGGGTCTGGTGCTGGCCGAAGTCGTGAAGGCCAACGGCTTGGAAGCCAAGCCGGAGCAGATCAAGGCTGAAATCGAAGAGTTCGCCAAGAGCTACGAAGATCCGAAGGAAGTCATCCGCTGGTACTACGGCGACCAGCAGCGCCTGGCCGAGATGGAAGCCTACGTGCTCGAAAACAACGTGGTAAATTTTGTGTGCGACAAGGCCAAGGTCACCGACAAGGCTGTGTCGTTCGAAGAGCTGACCGCCACTCCGGCGCAAGGCTGATTCGATCGATAGAGTTTCCGAAATAAGCACCGGAGAACCGCATGATCCGCAATGAACTGATCGACCAACTTGCTCGCACCCAGGCCTCCGCGCTCGAAACGCAGGGGCTCGGTCTGGTGCCGATGGTGGTCGAGCAGTCTGGCCGCGGCGAGCGCGCCTACGACATCTACTCGCGCCTGCTCAAGGAGCGAGTGATCTTCATGGTGGGCGAGGTCAACGACCAGACTGCCAACCTCGTGGTGGCACAGTTGCTGTTCCTGGAAAGTGAGAATCCGGACAAGGACATCTCGCTGTACATCAATTCGCCGGGCGGTTCAGTGTCGTCCGGTCTGGCGATGTACGACACGATGCAGTTCATCAAGCCGGACGTGTCCACGCTGTGCATGGGCATGGCGGCCAGCATGGGCGCGTTCCTGCTGGCAGCTGGTGCGAAGGGCAAGCGTCTTGCCTTGCCGAACTCGCGCATCATGATTCACCAGCCGCTGGGTGGTGCACGCGGCCAAGCCTCGGACATCGAGATTCAGGCCCGCGAGATTCTGTACCTGCGTGAGCGCCTGAACACTGTGCTTTCGGAGGCGACCGGTCAGCCAGTCGACAAGATCGCCCGCGACACGGATCGCGACAACTTCATGAGCAGCGAGCAGGCCAAGGAATACGGTCTGATCGATCAGGTCATCGCCAAGCGCTGAAGTGTCGAAGTCATGCGTCGATGTGCGCGGTAGGCGGGGTTGCCGGTGCGTTCTACGGCACACCGGTTAACCGCACCAAACATGTCAAGCGGTGTCAAAAACGAGGCCTCGCGCCTCGTTTTTGCTTTGAACAACACCTGCGGATCGTCGCCAGATAATTTGGCGTATGATGCTGCCAAGAACTACTGGTAATCGTTATGGCGGACAAGAAAGGCTCGACTGGCGAAAAGCTGCTGTACTGCTCGTTTTGCGGCAAGAGCCAGCATGAGGTCAAGAAACTGATTGCCGGCCCCTCGGTCTTCATCTGCGATGAATGTATCGACCTGTGCAACGAGATCATCCGGGACGAAGCTGCCATCTCCGAAAAGGAGGGTGGTCTGGCGGTCAAGTCCGATCTGCCCACACCGCATGAAATTCGCCAGAGCCTGGACCAATATGTGATCGGTCAGGAGCAGGCCAAGAAGATCCTGGCGGTCGCGGTTTACAACCATTACAAGCGTTTGAAGCACCTCGGCAAGAAGGACGATGTCGAGCTGTCCAAGAGCAACATCCTGCTTATCGGGCCGACTGGCTCCGGCAAGACCTTGCTCGCTCAGACGCTGGCGCGTCTCTTGAACGTGCCGTTCGTCATCGCCGACGCCACTACGCTGACCGAAGCTGGTTATGTAGGCGAGGATGTCGAAAACATCATCCAGAAGCTGCTGCAGAACTGCAATTACGAGGTGGACAAGGCCCAGCGCGGCATCGTCTACATTGACGAGATCGACAAGATTTCGCGCAAGTCTGACAACCCTTCCATCACCCGGGACGTTTCTGGGGAAGGCGTCCAGCAAGCTTTGCTGAAGCTGGTCGAAGGAACGATGGCGTCGGTGCCTCCGCAAGGTGGTCGCAAGCATCCGAACCAGGACTTTCTGCAGGTGGATACGACCAACATCCTGTTCATCTGCGGCGGCGCTTTCGATGGTCTGGAAAAGATCATCATGCAGCGCTCTGACAAGACCGGTATTGGTTTTGGTGCAGAGGTGCAGAGCAAGGAAGAGCGCGATGTCAGCGAAGTGCTGCCGCAAGTCGAGCCGGAAGACCTCATCAAGTTCGGTCTGATTCCCGAATTGATAGGCCGTCTGCCCGTGGTGGCGACGCTGGCCAAGCTCGACGAGGCTGCCTTGATGGAAATCCTGGTCGAGCCCAAGAATGCAATCGTCAAGCAGTACCAGAAGCTGCTGGCAATGGAAGGGGTGGAGTTGGAAATTCGTCCGAGCGCGCTGACGGCAATCGCCCGCAAGGCGATCAAGCGCAAGACGGGGGCGCGCGGTCTGCGTTCCATCGTCGAGCACGCTTTGATGGATGTGATGTATGACCTCCCCAACCACAAGGGTGTGCAAAAGGTGGTGATCGATGAAAGTACGATCTCCGACGAAGGCAAGCCCTTGCTGATTTACGAAGAGCAACCCAAGGTTGCAGGTTCCAACTGAAGCGAATGCCCGGCCGGGATGCGCCGTATGCGTCCCATGCAGGAAGCCGTTCGCTTGCGAGCGGCTTTTTTTGCTTCGGGAAACCGGGTCGGCATGCGACTTGCAGCAGCGGTCTTGTAAAACCGTCGCTGTGCCCAATTTAGCCCTTACATGACTTTCTGGGGAAAATAATGTCCGGAACCCAACTTTTACCCGCTGAGCAGATTCGCCTGCCGCTGTTGCCGCTGCGTGACGTGGTGGTGTTTCCGCACATGGTGATTCCGCTGTTCGTGGGGCGCCCCAAATCCATCAAGGCGCTGGAAGCTGCGATGGAGGCGGGCAAGAGCATCATGCTCGTGGCGCAAAAGACCGCCGCCAAGGACGAGCCGACCGACAAGGATCTGTATGAGGTCGGCTGTATCGCCAACATTCTGCAGATGCTGAAGCTGCCGGACGGCACCGTGAAGGTGCTGGTTGAGGGCACGCAGCGCGCCAACATCCTGTCCGTTACCGACGACGAATCGCACTTCTTCTGCGAAGCTGTGCCCGTCGGCCCGGAACCTACTGAATCGGCCGAGACCGAGGCGCTGCGTCGCGCCATCGTGTCGCAGTTCGATCAGTACGTGAAGCTGAACAAGAAGATCCCGCCTGAGATCCTGACGTCGCTGTCGGGCATCGATGAGCCGGGTCGCCTGGCCGACACCATCGCTGCGCATCTGCCGATCAAGCTCGAGCAGAAGCAGAAGATTCTCGAGATGTTCAACGTGACCGAACGTCTGGAGAGCCTGCTCTCGCAACTGGAAGGTGAGATCGACATCCTGCAGGTGGAAAAGCGCATCCGCGGGCGCGTCAAGCGCCAGATGGAGAAGAGTCAGCGCGAGTACTACCTGAACGAGCAGGTCAAGGCCATCCAGAAGGAACTGGGCGAAGGCGAAGAGGGCGCTGATCTCGAAGAGCTGGACAAGAAGATCAAGGCCGCCCGTATGCCGAAGGAGGCCAAGAAGAAGGCCGAGTCCGAGTTCAAGAAGCTCAAGCTGATGTCGCCGATGTCGGCCGAGGCAACGGTCGTGCGCAACTACATCGATACGTTGGTCGGTTTGCCGTGGCGCAAGAAGAGCAAGGTTAACAACGACCTGTCGAACGCTGAGCAGGTGCTGGATCAAGACCATTATGGCCTGGAGAAGGTCAAGGAACGCATCCTTGAGTACCTCGCAGTGCAACAGCGCGTCGACAAGCTGAAGGCGCCGATCCTGTGCCTCGTGGGGCCGCCGGGTGTTGGCAAGACCTCGCTCGGGCAGTCGGTGGCGCGTGCAACGAACCGCAAGTTCGTGCGCATGGCGCTGGGTGGCGTGCGTGACGAGGCCGAGATTCGCGGTCACCGCCGTACGTACATCGGGTCGATGCCGGGCAAGATCCTGCAGAGCCTGACGAAGGTTGGCGTGCGCAACCCGCTGTTCCTGCTCGACGAAATCGACAAGATGGGCGCGGATTTCCGCGGCGATCCATCGTCTGCCCTGCTCGAAGTGCTGGACCCGGAACAGAACCACACGTTCCAGGACCACTACATCGAGGTGGACTTCGACTTGTCGGATGTGATGTTCGTGGCGACGTCGAACTCGCTGAACATTCCGGCGCCGCTGCTGGACCGGATGGAAGTGATTCGCCTGTCGGGCTATACGGAAGACGAAAAGGTCAACATCGCCCGTCGCTACTTGCTGCCCAAGCAGATCAAGAACAATGGTCTGAAGGAAGGCGAGATCGAGGTGACCGAAGCCGCTCTGCGCGACATTATCCGCTACTACACGCGGGAAGCGGGTGTGCGGTCGCTGGAGCGCGAGGTTTCGAAGATCTGCCGCAAGGTTGTGAAGCAACTGCTGCTGAAGAAGGAAACCGGTACGTCTGTGAAGGTCGATTCGGACAACCTGGACAAATTCCTTGGCGTGCGTCGCTTCGACTTTGGTCTGGCCGGCAAGGAAGATCAGGTCGGCCAGGTGACCGGTTTGGCATGGACGGAAGTGGGCGGCGATCTGCTGACCATCGAAGCCGCGCTGATGCCGGGCAAGGGCAACATCACCCGCACCGGCTCGTTGGGCGACGTGATGAAGGAGTCGGTCGAGGCTGCGCGCTCGGTGGTGCGTTCGCGTTCGGCGCGCCTGGGTATCAAGGACGAGATGTTCGAGAAGCGCGACATCCACATCCACGTGCCCGAGGGCGCGACGCCCAAGGACGGCCCGTCGGCAGGTATTGCGATGACGACGGCGCTGGTGTCGGTGCTGACCGGTATTCCGGTGCGCGCTGATGTGGCAATGACCGGCGAAATCACGCTGCGCGGCGAGGTGTTGCCGATCGGCGGCTTGAAGGAAAAGCTGCTGGCTGCACACCGCGGCGGCATCAAGCTGGCGCTGATTCCGGAAGAGAACGTCAAGGACTTGGCGGACATTCCGGACAACGTGAAGAACAGCATCGAGATTCAGCCGGTGCGCTGGATCGACAAGGTGCTGGAACTCGCGCTGGTGCGCAAGCCGGAGCCGCTGCCGGAAGAAGAAGCCAAGCCGGCACCCGCCAAGGGCGACGACGGCAAGTCGCAGGAAATGGTGCATCACTGACACCTTAGCCTGTCAAAGTTGAGGAAGGGCCCGACATGTTCGGGCCCTTTTTCTTTGCGCAGGCTGCGACGTGTGGCGCACCGTTCTTCGCCTTGACACGTCGATTGGCGGCCACTTTAATGAATCCACACTAGCGGGTGTTCGGGGAGGTGGCGCGATGAACAAAACAGATCTCATCGACCATGTGGCGGCGCAAACTGACATGTCAAAAGCCGCAGCGGGGCGCGCCATCGACGCGCTGATCGACGGTATCAAGGATGCGTTGTGCGACGGTGGGTCGGTCACGCTGGTCGGCTTCGGTACGTTCTTGGTCGGCAAGCGGTCTTCGCGTAATGGACGCAATCCACGTACGGGCGCGGCCATCACGATCGAAGGCGGTAAAGTTGCGAAATTCAAACCTGGTAAAGCGCTAAAAGATGCGCTAAACTAGCGGGCTTTGGCGCTCGTGGGTGACAACACGGGCGCCGGACAGTCCGGCTCACGCCGGCAGTACGAACGGGTGCTTAGCTCAGTTGGTAGAGCAGCGCCCTTACAAGGCGCGGGTCGGGAGTTCGAGCCTCTCAGCACCCACCATCGTTCGTATTGCCGCTCTTGCGTCGGGTGGTCCGACCCAATTTGGAGCGGTAGTTCAGTCGGTTAGAATACCGGCCTGTCACGCCGGGGGTCGCGGGTTCGAGTCCCGTCCGCTCCGCCAAAATCCTGTACAAAGGCCCGATTCGTTCGGGCCTTTGTCTTTTCAGCGGTGAATGCGTTGCGGGGCATACCTGTACGCGGTGCCGCGATTGTCCGGAATGTCGGCGGCACCTGATAGAATCGCCGGATTTTCCATCTTCCATTCACCTCCGGTCCAGCATGCTTGATTTCGTACGTACGCATCGGCGCTTGATGTTTCTGGTGCTGCTGATTCTGGTGTTCCCGTCGTTCGTGTTCTTCGGTGTGCAGAGTTATTCGAGTTTCATGGACAGCTCGCATGACGCCGCCAAGGTCGACGGCAAGGTCATCTCCACCAACGAAGTCGACGCGCGCGTGCGCGAGCAGACAGAGCGTCTGCGCCAGATGCTTGGCGCGCAATATGATCCGCGCCAGTTCGAAGGTCCGCAGATGCGCCGCGATGTGCTCGACGGCATCATCCAGCAACGCGTGCTGGCCAATGAGGTCGTGCATGCGAACCTGACCATCTCGAACGAGAAGATTCGCGACACGATCCTGCAGATTCCGGCCGTGGCAGCGCTGCGCAAGCCGGATGGCTCCTTCGACCAGGAAGCCTACGTGCGACTGCTTGCAGCGCAGAACATGACGCCCGAGCAGTTGGAAGGCAACCTGCGTTTTGAGCTGTCGCAGCAACAGATTCCGCAATCGATCGTTTCGTCGGCGTTCGTGCCGAAGTCGCTGGTGGACCGCCTTATCCAGGTACGCGATCAGCAACGTGAAGTTCAGGCGCTGCTGTTCAAGCCGGCCGACTACGCTGCGAAAGTCAATGCGGATGACAAGACCATCCAGGCTTACTACGACGCGCACCAGCAGGAGTTCTCTGTGCCGGAGCAAGTCAAGGCCGAGTATGTCGTGTTCTCGGGCGAAGACATGATGAAGCAGATTCCGGTCACGCCTGAGCAGATCAAGGAGTATTACGACCAGAACGCCGCGCGCTTCAAGACGCAGGAAGAACGCCGCGCTGCGCACATCCTGATCAAGCTGCCGGACAACGCCAAGCCCGCCGACAAGGAAGCCGCCAAGAAGAAGGCCGAAGAGGTCCTTGCCGAGGTGCGCAAGAACCCCGCGAGCTTTGCCGAGCTGGCCAAGAAGTACTCGGGCGATCCGGGTTCGGCGGCGCAGGGCGGTGAGTTGGGCTTCCTGGGCAAGGGCGCTACCGTGCCGCCGTTCGAGAGCGCGCTGTTTGCGCTCAAGCAGCCGGGCGACATCAGTGACGTGGTCCAAAGCGATTTCGGTTTCCACATCATCAAGCTGGAAGAAGTGAAGGGCGGTGGCGTGCAGCCGTTGGAGGCGGTCAAGCCGGAGCTTGAGCGCGAACTGCGCACGCAACTCGCCAACAAGAAGTATTCGGAACTGGCCGACGCGTTCTCCAACACCGTGGAAGATCAGTCCGACAGCCTGAAGCCAGTGGCTGACAAACTCAAGCTGCAAATTCAGACGGCCGACAACGTGACCCGCACGCCGAGCCCGGCGCAGTCCGGCAGCCCGATCGGCAATGACAAGGTGCTCAAGGCGCTGTTTGCAGACGACGTGATCAAGAACCACCGCAATACGGCTGCCATCCAGGTGGGACCGACCACGCTGGTTGCGGCGCGTGCGGCGGAGTATCGTCCGGCCACGGTCAAGAAGCTGGCCGACGTGCGGGAGCAGGTCAAAGCCAAGGTGATCGCCGAGCAAGCGGCTGCGTTGGCCAAGAAGGCCGGCGAAGAGAAGCTGGCCGCAGTGAAGCAGAGCAACAGCGCCGATGGCTTCAGCGCAGCACAGACGGTCTCGCGCCAGCAGGCACAGGGCACGTCGCCCGCTGCACTGACGGCAATCTTGCGCGCTGATGCGACCAAGCTGCCCGCCACCATCGGCGTTGACCTGGGTGCTCAGGGCTACGCGCTGTATCGCATCAACAAGGTGCTGCCGCCGGCCAATGTGGATGAGGCGCGCCGTGTCGCCGATGCGCAGCAACTGGCTCAGGCCGCTGGCCAGACCGAGTTCAACGCTTACTACGAAGCACTGAAGGCGCGCTCGAAGGTGAAGATCAACAGTAGCGTGATTGACACCAGCAAACCTGCCAATACGGCAGAGGACTGATACGGCGCGCCGCAGGTAGTCTGACGAAAAAGCCCCCTCGTTGTAGAGGGGGCTTTTTCTTTGCGTTCTTTTTTGAGGGGGCGGCTAGTCCAGTGACTTGCCGACGCGTGTGAGGCGCGGCATATACAAGTGGTCCGGATCGAACGACAGTGCCACGTGGGAAGCGCGGGCGATCAGGTTCTTGCGCGGTACGAGGCCGAAGTAGCGGGAGTCGCGGCTGTTGTCGCGGTTGTCGCCCAGCATGAGGTAGTGGTCTTGAGGGACGGTGATGGGGCCGAAGCTGCGCAATGCTTGCACTTCCGGCAGGACCATCACGGTGTGCTCGCGGCCGGGCAGCGCTTCGGACCAGAGTTCGTGTGGCAGCGTCGCCGTTGCTTGCGGCAACGTGCCGGGTGCGACGTCTGGCAACGGCGCATAGGCAATGCGCTCGCGATTGATGTAGAGCGCTTCGTCGCGCATTTCAACCACGTCGCCGGGCAGCCCGATGAGTCGCTTGACCAGCTTCGTGCCGTCTTCGGGCGAGGCGAAGACAACGACATCACCACGTCGCGGGTCGCTGCCGCGCTTGAGCCAGACGGTCGTGGCCGGCACGCGCACCCCGTAGGCCAACCGGTTCATCAAAATGTAGTCGCCCTCGATGAGGGTGGGGTTCATTGATCCGCTGGGCACGACTGACCAGTCGGCAATGCAGGCGCGGAAGGCAAAGAGCAACGACATGCCGACCAGGAACCGCTTGTTGTCGCGCGCTGCACGCAGCCCGTTTGCCAGAAGCTTCATGGTGTCCGCCTGTGTGAGATGTGGCCGCGCCCGACTTAAGAATCCGATGCGCCTAGTGGCGCAAGACGGCGCGGCAGAATTGTCATCTTCCGACCCGGGCTTTGAGAAGAGGTTCCAGTTTGGGCCACACGTTATCGAGCATCGTCGGCTGCGCCGCGGCAATCGGGTGGATGTGGTCTTCCTGGAACCAGTCTGGCCGCTGTGCAACGCCTTCGAGCAGGAATGGCACCAGCGGCAGCTTGTACTGCTGCGCCAGCTTGCCGAACATGGCGAAGAAGCGCTCGCTGTAATCCGGGCCGTAGTTGGGCGGGATGCGCATGCCCACCAGCAGCACCTTCGCGCCTGCCGCTTGCGAGGCTTCGATCATTGCCTTGATGTTGCCTTCGCTGGAGGCGAGGGAGAGGCCGCGCAGCGCATCGTTGCCGCCCAGTTCGAGAATCACGACAGAGGGCTTTTCACGCGCCAGCACGGCGGGCAGGCGTGAGCGGCCGCCGGCAGTGGTGTCGCCGCTGATGCTTGCATTGGCGACGCTATAATCGGGCTTCCGTTCTTTGAGGCGCTTGTCGAGCAACGCGACCCAGCCCGTGCCTTGCGCAAGGCCGTATCCTGCCGACAGGCTGTCACCCAGCACCACCACGCGATGCGATGCCAGCGTGCCTTGTGCTGCAGCCGTCGGCGCCAGTGGCAGCATGCCGAACGCTGCGCAGCCAAGCGCTGCTACAAGTGACTTCACGCTGCGCCTTCTACTACCTACCAGTCCAATCATGTCGTCTTCCGCTACCTGGGTGATTGAAGTCGATTCGCTGCACAAGACTGTGCGCGATGCCACCGGTGAGTTGCCTATTCTGAGCGATGTTGCCTTCCGTGTGGAACGGGGCGAGACACTGGCCATTGTGGGCGCTTCCGGCTCGGGCAAATCGACGCTGCTTGGGTTGCTCGCAGGCCTGGACTTGCCGACGTCGGGTTCGGTCAAGCTGCTGGGCAACGACCTGTTCAAGCTGGATGAGGATGGCCGCGCGGCCGTGCGCGGCAGTCACGTAGGTTTTGTCTTCCAATCGTTCCAGCTGCTGCCCCATCTGACGGCGCTTGAGAACGTGATGCTGCCATTGGAGTTGCGGGGCGATGTCAGCAGCGCCGAGATGCGCCGTCGCGCCACGGTTCTGCTGGAGCGCGTCGGCCTGGGTGCACGGCTCTCGCACTATCCGAAGACGCTGTCCGGTGGCGAGCAGCAGCGTGTGGCCCTGGCACGCGCGTTCGTGACCGAGCCCGACATTCTCTTTGCCGACGAGCCGACCGGCAGCCTCGATACCGCCACGGGCGAGGCCGTTATCGCGTTGATGTTTGAACTCAACCGCAGTGCCGGCTCCACGCTGGTGCTGGTGACGCACGATCGCTCCGTTGCGGCGCGTTGCAGCCGCATTCTCACCATCGAAGCTGGGCATCTCGTCGGCGACGAGACCGTCACCGAACTCTGAACGTTTGCGTCAGAGCGCGGCTTTGGCGCGGCGGATCAACGTCGCCGTCGACGCATCATGCGCCACCGAGGCGGGCGCGCCTTCCAGTTCCGCCTGGATCGGCTTGGCGAGTTTCTTGCCAAGCTCTACGCCCCACTGATCGAACGAGTTGATGTTCCACACCGCGCCCTGCACGAACGTGCGGTGCTCGGCGCAGGCAATGAGCGCACCGAGTGAGGCAGCGTCGAGCCGCTCCATCAGGATGGTCGTGCTTGGGCGATTGCCTTCGAACACCATATGAGGCACCAACGCTTCGTCGGTGATGCCGCCCGCGCGGACCTCCTCGGCGGTGCGGCCGAGCAGGAGCGCCTCGCCCTGCGCGAAGCAATTGGCGAGCAGTTTGACGTGGTGACCGGGCAGGCTGCGCACGGGCTCCAGCGTGGTGATGAAATCCACCGGCACGATCTGCGAGCCTTGGTGAATCAGCTGGAAGTACGCATGTTGTCCGTTGGTGCCGGCCGTGCCCCAGACGATGGGGCCGGTGTCGGTGTCGATGGCCGCGCCGGTACGCTGGACGGATTTGCCGTTGCTCTCCATCTCCAACTGCTGCATGAAGTCGGTCAGCAGTTCCAGCGGCGCGCAGTAGGGCACAGTGCATGCGCTCGCCGCATCGAAGAAGCCGCGATACCAGACCGACAGCATCCCGAGAATGAGCGGCAGGTTTTCACGCGGTGCGGCCGTGGCGAAGTGGCGGTCCATCGCGCGTGCGCCGTCGAGCATCGCTTCAAATTGCTGCGGCCCGATCGCCAGCGCGATCGACAGGCCCACTGCCGACCACAGCGAGAACCGCCCGCCAACCCAATCCCAGAACGTGAACATGTTGTCCGGGTCGATGCCGAACTGGACGACCGCCTCGCGGTTGGTAGAGACGGCGACAAAGTGGTGCTTGAGCTGGTCTTCCGCCACGCCATGCTCGACAAACCAGCGGCGCATGCTGTGCGCGTTGGCCATCGTCTCGAGCGTGGTGAACGTCTTCGAGCAGACGATGGCGAGCGTGGTGTCCGGGTTCAGGTGGTCGAGTGTTTCGGCCAGGTCCGTGCCGTCGACGTTGGAGACAAAATGCACGCGCACCTGCGGCACGGCAAGGTGGTCGAGCGCGCGGCACACCATGCGCGGGCCGAGGTCCGAACCACCAATGCCGATGTTGACGATGTCCGTGATTCGCTGGCCGGAATGGCCCGTCCATGTGCCGCTATGCACGCGGTTTGCGAAGTCACGCATCTGGGCCCGAACGCGCAGCACTTCGGGCATGACGGGCTCGCCGTCGGAGCGATAGTCGTCTTCCGCTTGTCCGCGCAGGGCCACGTGGAGAACGGATCGGTGCTCGGTGTTGTTGATGCGGTCGCCGCGCAGCATGGCGTCGCGCAGCGTGAGCACGCCGGCCTCGTCTGCCAGGTGCAGCAGCAGGGCGAGCGTGTCGGAGGTGATGCGGTTTTTTGAGTAGTCGACCGTCAGGCCAGCCGCTTCCAGCGTGAAGGCGCGTACCCGTTCCTCGGCGTCCGGCGCAGCAAACCAGTCGCGCATATGTGTCGCACGAATCGATTCAGCATGTTGCGTCAGGGACTGCCAGGCGGGTAGGGCTGTGGGCATACGGCGTGATGTGACGTGAGGTTGGTGCGGGAAAGCGAATGCGCAGTATAACGGCGCTGTATGACGCCTTTCTATCGGCGAACGTCCGACGCCAGCAGAGCGTTGAGCGCACGTCGGGCCGGCGCGCATAGCTCGCTTGCGTGCAGGCCGATGGGGCCGACGCCCGCTTGGACGAGATCGTCAGCGGCGCGACCGTGCAGCCACACGGCCGCGAGTGCGGCTTCGCGCGCACCCATGCCTTGCGCAAGCAATGCGCCGATCATGCCGGTCAACACATCGCCTGTACCACCCGTGGCGAGTCCGCCGTTGCCGGTTGGATTGACGGCTGGCGGGATGCCTGGTGCCGCGATAACCGTGCCGGAACCCTTGAGCACGACCACCGCGCTCGTCCGATTGACGAGCGCCTTGGCGGCGGCCAGCCGATCGTGCTGCACGGCGTGCGCATCGGTATGCAACAGGCGCGCGGCTTCCAGCGGATGCGGTGTCAGTACCAGCGGGACACCGCTTCCGGCCAGTCGTGTGAGGCGCGCGAGCAGGGCCGGCGTTTTCGCAAACAGGTTGAGTGCATCGGCATCGAACACGGCCGGCGTGCGCGCGGAGAGCATGCGGTCCAGGAGATGTTCGAGCGCAGCTTCTGACTCTTTGCCGATGCCCATGCCGGGGCCCACGGCGAGCGCCTGCATGTCGCCCAGATCGAGGGCGCCCCAGGTGTGCAGCATCAATTCAGGTTGCGCGGGGTCGACACGCGGTGCATCGGCGGCAAGCGAGACCACGTGCACCTTGCCCGCGCCTAGATAGAGCGCTCCGCGCGCCGACAGCAGCGGCGCTCCGACCATACCGGCCGCCCCTCCCACGATTGCCGCGCTGCCGTATGTTCCTTTGTGGCCGTTATGCCGGCGGCGCGGCACGTGCGCGAGCCAGCGTGACGGTGTGTTGACGAACGCGTCCGCTTCGATCACTCCGTCATAAGCGGTCTGTGCGGCTTGCAGGTCGGCCAGAGCAATGTCGCCGGAGGCGTCGCGGCCATCCCCCGTCAGCAAGCCCGGCTTGACGGCGAGAAAGGTGATGGTGGCGCGCGCCTGGATAACGGGCGAATTTGAGGCAGGCGGCTGCCCCGTATCGCCATTCAACCCCGAGGGAATGTCCAGTGCGTACACCGGCAGGCCGCTGGCGTTGATGGTATCGACCAGCGCCGCATGCAATCCCGTCAGCGGCCGGGCGAGTCCAATACCAAAGAGGCCATCGACGATGGCGGCGGTGGCCGCCGGTACCGAAGCCGTCGCGTGCAGACGTTCGATGGGGACATTAGCGGCACAAGCCTCCGTCCAGGCTCGGCGCGCATCGTCGGGCAGCTTGGCGGGGTCTGCGGCAAGCCACACCGTGACGGCACGCCCCGCCAGATGCAGCACCGTCGCCGCCACGAGCGCATCGCCGCCGTTGTTGCCTGGGCCGGCAACCAGCAGCACGTGCCCATGTGGCGCGCGCGTCTGTAGCCAATCGGCGGCAGCTTCGCCCGCGCGCGCCATCAGGGTGAAGGGTTCGAGAGTTCGATGCGCACCCGTTTCCAATGCGCGGATGCCGGCCGTGCCGAAGAGCAGGTCGGCGCCGGTGTGTGCGGCGAGGGCACCGTTGATCAGGATTTCGCGCCAGGAAGGGTGTGAGGACATGGCAACTACGTTTTCCATTGTGCAGACATGACGATCTATTCTCTTACAATAGCCCGCGTTTCCGGTCCTTTCCCAGCCCGTTGCAATGTCCAAATCGCCGACCACCCCGAAAGCTGATCTGCCGCAATCCGCAGCCAATGAGGACGCGGGAAAGGGCGGCCCGATCGTGTCTTCGTCGCATCTGGTGTCGGCGCGCAGCCCGGAACTGTCGGAGTTCGAGTTTGCGCTCAACACCGCCTACAACGCCTACAACCGCTGGTGCGTACGCTGCATGGCTGCCGCCGGCGTGCGCGACCTGACCTTCCTCGATGTGCTGGTGGTGCACCACGTCAACCACCGTGGCCGCGCCAAGCGTCTGGCGGACATCTGCTTCGTGCTCAACGTGGAAGACACCCACCTTGTGACGTATTCCCTCAAGAAGCTGCAGGGGATGGAGCTGGTGGAAGGCACGCGCAACGGCAAGGAAGTCACCTACACCACCACCGAAGCCGGAGAAAAGGCCTGCGCCCGCTACCGCGAGATCCGCGAGCAGTGCCTGACCAGCAATATTTCGCCCAGCGGCGAGGAAAATGCCGAGATTGGCGAGCTGGCGCGCCTGCTGCGCGTGCTGACAGGCCTGTACGAGCAGGCAGCACGGTCCGCCACGTCGCTGTAAAACGGGCGTTTGCGGTCGGTTGCAGCCGAGGCAGCGCCATTTTCGGCCGATTTGAGGGTCGGTAACATCGGCAGGGCAAGGTACAATAGCGGTTTTCCCGCGCACGCCGGGAAACCCCTCCCTCCAGCTACTGCCTGCCTTGCCCACCATGGCGCATTTCTCGTGCTTTCCCGGCGCTCTCGCGCTGTCCGCCTTCCGCCAGCAACGCCTGCTTTCCACCCTCAAGCGCATCGATCCGGACATCGATGCCGTCAGTGCCCAATACCTGCATTTCGTGGCCGCCGACGCGCCGCTGTCGGCCGATGAATCCGCCCGTGTGCAAGCGCTGCTGACTTACGGTTCGCCCGCTCCGGCCGATGTCGAGGGCGACCGCTTTGTGGTCATCCCGCGCTTCGGCACGATCTCGCCGTGGGCCAGCAAGGCGACCGAAATCGCCCGCCACTGCGCGCTGCCGCAAATCCATCGCATCGAGCGCGGCGTGGAATTCACCGTCACGTGCAAGAAGGGCCTCATCCGCAGCCTGACCGGCGCTGCCAAGCACCTCGACGACGCCACTCGCGCCGCCGTTGCCGAGCATCTGCACGACCGCATGACCGAAACCGTCATCGACTCGCGCGAAGCCGGCTACGGTCTGTTCGACGTGCTGCCCGCCAAGGCATTGCGCTTTGTGGACATTGGGGGCGGCCATGATGCTGGACGTCGTGCGCTGGAAGCCGCCAACGTCGAAATGGGTCTGGCCTTGTCCGACGATGAGATCGACTACCTGGTCGATGCCTACCGCAAGCTCGAACGCAACCCGACCGACGTCGAGCTGATGATGTTCGCGCAGGCCAACAGCGAGCACTGCCGCCACAAGATCTTCAACGCCGACTGGACCATCGACGGCGAGACGCAGGACAAGTCGCTCTTCGCGATGATCCGCAACACGCACCAGCTTGCGCCGCAGGGCACGATCGTCGCGTATTCCGACAACGCCGCCGTGATGGAAGGCGGCATGGCCGAGCGCTGGTTCCCGCACGCGGGTACGGAAGGCAAGACAGGCGTGCCGCAATACGGCCGCCGCGAAGCGCTCACGCACACGCTGATGAAGGTGGAGACGCACAACCACCCGACGGCCATTTCGCCGTTCCCGGGCGCGTCGACGGGCGCGGGCGGCGAAATCCGCGACGAAGGCGCGACCGGCCGCGGCGCCAAGCCTAAGGCCGGCCTGACAGGTTTTACCGTGTCGAACCTGCTGCTGCCCGAAGCCGTGCAATCGTGGGAAAACGCGCGCGATACCGCTCAGCCCGTCGCGCACCGCAATCCGAATGAAGCTGCACCGGGCCCCGTCGGCAAGCCGGACCGCATCGCTTCGCCGCTGCAGATCATGATTGAAGGCCCGATCGGCGGTGCGGCGTTCAACAACGAATTTGGCCGGCCTAACCTGGGCGGCTATTTCCGCGTCTACGAGCAGAACGTCGGTGGCACCGTGCGTGGCTATCACAAGCCGATCATGATTGCCGGCGGCATCGGCAACATCGACGCCGGTCACACGCACAAGCACGGCCTGCCGGCCGGCACGCTGCTGATCCAGCTGGGTGGCCCCGGCATGCGCATCGGCATGGGCGGCGGCGCCGCCAGCTCGATGGCCACCGGCACCAATACCGCCGACCTGGACTTCGATTCCGTCCAGCGCGGCAACCCAGAAATGCAGCGCCGCGCGCAGGAAGTCATCAACGCGTGCTGGGCGCTGGGTGAGGACAACCCGATCCTGTCGATCCACGACGTGGGCGCGGGCGGCATCTCCAACGCCTTCCCGGAAATCGTCGACGGCGCCGGGAAGGGCGCGCGTTTCGACCTGCGCCAGGTGCATCTGGAAGAGTCGGGCCTGAGCCCGGCGGAAATCTGGTGCAACGAATCGCAAGAGCGCTACACGCTGGCGATTGCCCCCGGCGATTTCCCGCGCTTCCAGGCTATGTGCGAGCGCGAGCGCGCGCCGTTTTCGGTGGTCGGTTTCGCCACGGATGAACAGCAACTGCAAGTCGTCGATGGCGACACTGCACCCGAGGTCGCCGAGCACTTCCCCGTCAACATGCCGATGGACGTGCTGCTCGGCAAGCCGCCGCGCATGCATCGTGACGTGCACCGCGTCGCGCAGGAATTCCCGGAAGTCGATGTCACCGGCCTGGATCTGGAAGTCGTCGCGCGCGACGTGCTGCGCCACCCGACCGTTGCCAGTAAGTCGTTCCTCATCACCATTGGCGACCGCACCGTTGGTGGCCTGAACACGCGCGACCAGATGGTCGGCCCGTGGCAGGTGCCGGTTGCCGACGTGGCTGTCACCACGCTGGACTACAAAGGCTACGCCGGCGAGGCGATGACGATGGGCGAGCGCACGCCGCTGGCCGTCATCAACGCACCCGCGTCGGGTCGCATGGCCATCGGCGAGTCCATCACGAACATCGCCGCCGCACCGATCGACTCGCTCACGCAACTGAAGCTGTCGGCCAACTGGATGGCCGCCTGCGGGGTGAACGGGGAAGACGCCCGCCTGTACGACACCGTCAAGGCGGTCGGCATGGAGCTGTGCCCGGCGCTGGGCATCAGCATTCCGGTGGGCAAGGATTCGTTGTCGATGCGCACCAAGTGGGAAGACGAAGGCGCAGCGAAGGAAGTGGTCGCGCCGGTCTCGCTGATCGTCTCGGCGTTTGCCCCGGTGACGGATGTGCGCAAGACGCTCACGCCGCAACTCAAGCAGGTCGAATCGGCCAACGCGCCGGCAGACAGCACGCTGATCCTGATCGACCTGGGCCGCGGCAAGAACCGCATGGGCGGCAGCATCCTGGCGCAGGTCACGGAGCAGATCGGCAACAGCGTGCCGGACGTGGACGACGCGGAGGATCTGAAGCGCTTCTTCGCAGCCATCCAGCAACTGAACGCCAGCGGCTCGCTGCTCGCCTATCACGACCGTTCGGACGGCGGCCTGTGGGCGACCGTCTGCGAAATGGCGTTTGCGGGCCACTGCGGTGTGTCGATCAACGTCGACATGCTCACGCTGGACGACGCAGCCGACCATGGCGACGCCAAGAACTGGGCGCAGCAAGTCTCCGGCCGCCGTGCCGACCTGACCCTGCGTGCGCTGTTTGCCGAAGAACTCGGTGCCGTCATCCAGGTGCCGCTGGCCCAGCGCGACGCCGTCTTTGCGGTGCTGCGCGAGCACGGCCTGGCTGGTTGCAGCCACGTGATCGGCGCACCCAACGCCAACGATCACATCGAAATCTGGCGCGACGCCAAGAAGGTGTTCAGCGCGACGCGCATCGAACTGCAACGCACCTGGACCGACGTCTCCTGGCGCATCGCCAGCCTGCGCGACAACCCCGAGTGCACGCAGAGCGAATACGACCGCATCCTCGACGCTGAAGACCCGGGCATCTCGCCCAAGCTCACGTTCGACTTGGCGGAAGACGTGGCCGCGCCGTTCATCGCCACGGGTGCCCGCCCGCGCATGGCGATCCTGCGCGAGCAGGGCGTCAACTCGCAGATCGAAATGGCCTATGCGATGGACAAGGCCGGCTTCGACACCTACGACGTCCACATGAGCGACCTGCTGGCCGGCCGCACGAACCTCGCCAGCTTCAAGGGCTTCGTCGCCTGCGGCGGTTTCAGCTACGGCGACGTGCTGGGCGCGGGCGAAGGCTGGGCGAAGACGATCCTCTTCAACAGCATGCTGGCCGAGCAGTTTGCGGCCTTCTTCAACCGCACCGATTCGATCGCGCTGGGCGTGTGCAACGGCTGCCAGATGATGGCGAACCTCGCCCCGATCATCCCGGGCGCCGGCGCATGGCCAAAGTTCACGCGCAACCAGTCGGAGCAATACGAAGGCCGCCTGGTGACCGTGCAGGTCGAAGCATCGCCGTCGATCTTCTACGCGGGCATGGAAGGCAGCTGCATCCCCATCGTCGTTGCGCACGGTGAAGGCTATGCCGACTTCTCCCAGCAAGGCGACATCGGCAAAGTGGCCGTTGGCCTGCGTTACGTCGACAACCGCGGCGAAGTCACGCAGGCGTATCCGCTCAACCCGAACGGCTCGCCGCAGGGCATTGCCTCGGTGACGACGCACGACGGTCGCTTTACTGCGCTGATGCCGCACCCGGAACGCGTGTTCCGCGCCGTGCAAATGAGCTGGCATCCGAAGGAGTGGGAAGCCGCCGGCGACGGCAGCAGCCCGTGGATGCGGATGTTCCGCAATGCGCGCAAGTGGATGGGTTGACCTGTCTGCTGCAGCAATGAAAAACGCGCCGGGGCGACTCGGCGCGTTTTTTTTGCCCCCAGCCAAAGCCATCGACCCCGCGCGGCAAGCCATGACCAATGGCCAGGGCAATATTTCCTAGGCAAGTGTTATATTTCGCGCGCATGCGCCCCCATCAATAAGTCAAAAAAAAACGGTATCCACCGGACGGCGCGTCAGAGAACAACAACACAAAAATGGGTCGATTGCGCCGCGGTCCTGCCTCTTAGTGGCCAGCGCCCGATCCATGGGTCTATGCAACGAGGGGTCAACATGAACCGGGTCTATCGGCTGGTCTGGAGCCGCACCTTGCGTGCTCCGCAAGTGGTATCCGAACTTACGAAGGCGTCGCACGGGGGCGTTGACGCCAGCCACGATACGGCACCCGCGCGTCGGCGCGCATCCATCATTTCAATCGGTGTGTCACTCGGTCTGGCCAGTGCAGCGCTCCCTGGCTGGGCCGCGACTTGCTCGCCGAGCACGATCGCAAACTGCAGCGCCGCAGGCGGCAACGGCATCCCAAACCGCAGCGGCAATGGGGGCAGCGGCAATGGCGAGGGCGGCGGTTCGTCAACGCTGGGTGGCGGCTCAGCCACTATCCAGGTGCCGGGTAGTCCGACTTCCGGCGGAACGGGCGGTACCGGTGCCGCGAACGACAGTGGACAGGGCGGCCCTGGAGGCGCGCCCGATGTGGTGCTCGCTGGCGATGCCGTGGTCAACGCGAACGCGCAGGGCGGGACTGGCCAGGGCTTCGATGGATTCAATTTCGCAGGCGGCGGCGGTGGCGGAGGTGCTGGCGTGTATTCCACCGGCACCAGCGTCACAGTCAGTGGCGGGGTGACCGTGCGGGGCGGCACCGGCGGAAATGGCGGTGCCGGCACATCGGGGCTGGCCTCCAACGGCGGCGGCGGCGGTGGTGGCGGCGCCGCGTTCGTCATAGTGACGCCGGCTGCCGACGTAAACAATCAAGGTACGCTGATCGGCGGCAACGGTGGCAACGGAGGTACAGCCGGGAACCCGGGCGGCGGCGGCGGCGGCGGCGACGGGTTGCTGACCTTGGGCTCCGGTACTCAGGTCACCAACATTGGGACGATCGTCGGCGGTGTAGGCGGTGCCAGTGGTGGCGGCGGCAGCACGGCCGGGACCAGCGGCGCCGGCGTCAATCTGGCTGCCGGGTTCAACGTGCTTTCCAACGTCGGCACGATCACTGGCGGGGCCGGCAATGGCGGTGCCGCGGGCGTGGGCGTCATTTCCAACGGTGACGTCATCGTCAATGGCGGCACCATCAGCGGCGGCCTGTACAGCGATGGTGTCACGCGGGCGGCCGCAATCCAGTTCAACGGGACGAACAACACGCTGCAACTGCTGACGGGTTCGAACATCATCGGCAACCTCGACGTGGCGGCGGGGGCAGCAGCCAAGATCACGGCTGGCAGTGCAGGGCTCTCGCTGTCCAACAACGTCACGCTGGGCGACGCCACGTCGCGCGTCACGCTCGATGCGACCACGACGAACCTCGTGGTGTCTGGCGTCATCTCGGGCGCGGGCAGTGCAGCCGTTACCGGCAGCCGAACGATCACGCTGACAGGCAATAACACCTATACGGGCGATACCACCATCACCACTGGCACGCTGCAGATCGGCAATGGCGGAACCACGGGCTCGGTGGCGGGCAATATCGTCAACAACGGAACGCTGGCCTTCAACCGCAGCGACGCGGTGACGTACGCCGGCACCATCAGCGGCTCGGGCAATCTGGTGCAGGCGGGGGCTGGCACGTTGACCATCTCGGGCACGGCGGGCTATGCCGGCAACACCACCATCAACGCGGGCACGCTCGCGCTGTCCGGCGCCGGCAGCATTGCCGGCTCCAGCGGCGTGGTCAACAACGGCACCTTCGATATCTCGGCGACAACGTCTGGCGCCACCATCAGCGCGCTGACAGGCTCCGGCGCAGTCGCCCTGGGTGGCCAGACGCTGACCTTGTCCAACGCCGCCGGCACGTTCGGCGGCGTTATCGGTGGCGCAGGCGGGCTGACGGTGGCGGGTGGCACGCAAACGCTGTCGAACACAAACGTCTTTACCGGCGCAGCGACCATCAACGCGGGCACGCTAGCGCTGTCGGGGGCCGGCAGCATCGCGACCTCCGGCGGCGTGGTCAACAACGGCACGTTCGACATCTCCGGCACGACGTCCGGCGCAACCATCAATGCCCTGACGGGCTCCGGCGCCGTCGCCCTGGGCAGCCGGACGCTCAACTTGGCGAATGCCTCTGGCACGTTCAGTGGCGCCATTGGCGGCACAGGCGGCCTCACGCTGGATGGCGGCACGCAAACACTGTCGGGCGTGAACACGTATAGCGGGGCCACGACCGTCAATGCCGGCACGCTGGCGTTGTCGGGTGCTGGCCGCCTGGCGTCGGTTACGACTGTCGCGCTCACAGGGGCAACGTCGGCACTCGATCTGTCTGCTGGCGTGAACCAGACCGTGGCGCATCTCTCCGGCGTCACGGGTAGCCGCGTGATGCTGGGCGGCGCGCTCACGCTGGCTGACGACTCCTCTCAAACCTTCAGCGGCAGCCTGAGCGGCAACGGCGCGTTGATCAAGCAAGGCACGGGCACGCTCACGCTCAATGGTGTCAGCAGCAGCTTCTCTGGGTCGACCACGGTAGCGGGTGGCACCCTGGCGGTCGGTGATGCGGCAAACGCCAGTGCCGTGCTTGGCGGCAATGTCCTGGTGAGCGCGCTTGGCACCCTGCGCGGCCATGGCACGGTTTCCGGCAATATCAGCAGCAGCGGGGTGGTCGCGCCTGGCGGCTCCATTGGAACGTTGTCCGTCGGCGGCAATTACACGCAAGGCTCGACTGGGACGCTCGCCATCGAGGTCAGCCCGACCGACGCATCGCAACTGCGTGTGGGCGGTGCTGCAGCGCTCGGCGGCTCGCTGGCCATCGTGTTCGATCCGGGCACCTATGCCGCCCGCCGCTACACCGTGTTGAGCGCAGGCAGTGGCGTGACGGGCCGCTTCGCAAACGTCAGCATGGCGACGGCCGGGGCCAACCTCGGCACGCTGCAGACCTCGGTCGACTACGGAACGAATGCGGTCGACCTGCTGCTTGCTGAAGCTACCGGGCCCAGCACCCCCGGCAGCCCGACCGTGGTGGCACCGACCAAGACCTCCATCTACACGGCGCTTGGGACGACCGCGTTGCTGCAGGCACAGGGCGCCAACTCGGCGCTGCTCGGCCGGTTGTCGGGGCCGCAGGACGCCCCGGGCGGCTCCAACGACGTGTGGGTCACGGCCAGCGGCTCCAGCACGAAGGTGGGCGGTACGGGCAACGCGCCGGGCTTCCTCACGCACGCCTATGGGTTCCTCGCGGGCGCGGAGGGCCGCCTTGGTGCTGCCACCGTGGGCGCGGCGGGCGGCTACACGCACACCACGCTGGGCGAAGACACCACCGGCGCATCGGGCGCCATCGACACCCTGCGCGTCGCGCTTTACGGGGCGCAGCCGATGGGAGCCGTCAATCTGTCGGCCACCGTCGGCTATGGGCTCGATTTCTTCTCACAGAAGCGGCCGTTTGGCAGCGTGGGGACCGCCGAGGGCGACCATCTCGCGCACGAATTCACCGCCGCCACCCAAGCCAGCTTGCCGATGGAAGCGGGCGGCATCCGGCTCGCGCCGCAGGTGGGCCTCCGATATGCGTACGTGCGCGGCAGCGGCTTTGGCGAGAACGGTGCCAACGGCCAGAACCTGCAAGTCGGCCCGGACAGCGCGCGCAGTCTCCAACCGTATGTGGGTGTCACGCTCGACAAGGCCTTCGGCGATGTGCGCCCGGTCAACGTGCAGCTTCGCCTGGGCTACGCGCACGAGCTGATGAACGCCGGCCGCGTCGTCCAGGTCCAGAGCCAGGACGGCACCGTGTTCGCCGCCCCCGGCACCGACCTGCCGCGTTCGTTCCTGACCACCGGGGCCAGCGTCACGCTTCAGGCTGCCAAGGCGACCACGGTGTCGTTGGGCTTGGATGCCACCATCAATACGAGCCATGTGTCTGCGCAGTCCGCATATGTGCGTGTCAACCACAGGTTCTGACGGAGCAAGGCGTGCAGATGCGCACGCTAGTTAGATCGACGAACAACGCGCCGGGGCAACTCGGCGCGTTTTTTTTTGCTGCGCCACGCGTGTGCGGCATGTTGACTTGCATCAATGGCAAAAATGGCATGGCGCCTAGATTTCCGTAGAGAGGGGGCTGTAGCAGCCAGAAGCCGACAGAGCAACAGAGCAACGGAGCGCGGGACGCATCCATGGAGACGCAAATGAACACGATTCGCACACTTGCTTCCACGCTTGTCGTCGCCGGACTGGCGATGGCCGCGGAGGGCATCCACGCGCAGACGCTGGAAAAGATCGCGGCGGCAGACAAGATCACCGTCGGTTATCGTGAAGCGGCGGTTCCGTTCAGCTACTTGCTGGGCCCGAACAAGGCCGTTGGATTCTCCGTCGATCTGACGCAGGCCATCGTCGACGATGTACGCGCGCGGTTGAAGAAGCCGTCTTTGCAGGTCGACGCGATTCCAGTCACCGGCACGAACCGGATTCCGCTGCTGGTCAATGGCACCTACGACCTCGAATGCGGATCCACCACCAACACCAGCGCGCGAGGCAAGGAGGTGGCTTTCTCGATCAACTTCTTCTACGCGGGAACGCGCCTTTTGACCAAGCGCGATTCGGGCATCAAGAACTACGCGGACTTGGCGAACAAGACCGTCGCCAGCACTGCCGGCAGCACGAACGAGAAGGTGCTGAAGAAATTTGCCGTCGACCACAACATCGACGTCCAGATCATCTCCGGCAAGGACTATGCAGACGGGCTGAAGCTGGTCGAAACCGGCCGAGCGTCGGCATTGGCGCTGGATGACGTGCTGCTATACGGCCTGCGGGCCAATTCGGCCAATCCGGCTGCGCTGGAAGTCGTGGCAGAAACCCTGCAGGTTGAGCCGTACGCCTGCATGGTCCGCAAGGACGACCCCGCCTTCAAGCGGCTTGTGGATGCGACCATCAAACGCCTTATGAAGTCCGGCGAGTTCACAGCGCTGTACAAGAAGTGGTTCGAGTCACCCATCCCGCCCGCCGGTGCAAACCTCGACATGCCGATGAGCGACGCGCTGCGCGCCAATCTGAAGAAGCGCAGCGACAAGCCAGCGCAGTGACGCGTTCAATATCGCCTGCTCGATGCCGTCTCCAAAGGGCCATCCACCGCGTATTCCCACCGAGAGCCAATCGCTATCTGCACGCAAACACAGCGGTGGGGATTCACGGATTGGCGGCGGCGGGCCTATCAACGGCGGCTTGGCGACCAAACCTTTCGACGACACCGCGCCACAACGCCTCGCGCTCTGCGCCCAGGTGCGCGCCGCTTGCATCGCCCGACGCGTCTTGTCCCACCGCAAGATGGACCATGGTGAGCCTGGATTGCGGGTCCACGTAGATCGCCTGTCCATGGATGCCGAGCAGCACGAAGCGCCGCGCCTGTCCTGGCAGAAGCCAGACCTGGAAGCCGTAACCGTAGTAGCGGCTGCCGTGATACGTCATCTGCCCCGGGCGAAACGCGTCGGGCTGGCGCGATGCGTCGGTCATGTCGAGCAGGAACTCGCGCGGCACGACTTGCTGGCCTTGCACCATGCCATCGTTGGCCAGCATGGACCCGAGGCGCGCGTAGTCCCGCGCCGTCGCATTGAAGCCGCCTTGGGCAAATGCCGATCCGTCGGATTGACGCAGGAGGTAGGTCGCCTTGGCTTCGGCCCCCATCGGCTTCCATAGCTTGTCGTCAACGAAGTCGCACAGGCTGCGTTGCGTCGCCGCCTGCAGCACGAGCGCCAACACTTCGGTTTGCGCACCCGCATAGTTGAAGCGCGTGCCCGGCGCATCGGCGCGCTCGTTGACCTGGGCCGCTGCCGCGAGCACGCCTTGCTTGGCTGCCGTTTTGAGGAAGCGTGCCCGGTCGTCGGTCGGGGTGTAGTCCTCGACGTACTTCGCACCGGAAGCCATGCGCAGCAGATCGACGATGCGCGTTCCACCGTACAGCGTGCCTGCCAGTTCAGACACGTATTGGTCCACACGATCATCCAGCGAGCGCAGGCTTCCATCCTCCAGCGCCTTGCCGATGACCAGTGCAACCAGCGTCTTGGCCATCGAGTTGGACAGCATCCGCATGTCTCGCGTGCGGTCGTAGCCGTAATGCTCGGCCAGGATGACGCCGTCCTGAACGATCAGCACGGCGGTCGCGCGCTGATGCTCCATGTAGTCGGCCAGCGTGTAGTCATGGTTGCGGAAGCGATACCGGACATCCGCCTCCTTGTCTGCGATTTTGAGCTGCACCGGTTGGTCGGCCGGCGCCAGTTCACAAGACGGCGAGATGCGGTCCATGCCGCTGAAGGCGCCCACGATGTACTGGGCCTCGTGGATGCGTGCCGCGCTTGGCGCAAGCGGATAGCCTTGCGCCTTGCCGAGTCGATCTTCATCGGGAGAGGCGACGGCGGCGCTGCAAGCGAGCAGCGCGCACATCGCACAGTGTTGGAGAACGTTCATTGGCTGGGTCGGGGGTGAGATTGCTGGCGGCGGCAAGCCGTGAGACTACACCGGCCGCAAGGCGGAGCGCCTACGAATTCGATGCCAGTGGTTCCAGATACGGCCCTAGCAACTCGCTCATCCAGTTCATGAAGACCTGCACCCGCACCGGCAGGTTTCGCCGGTTCGGATACACCAGCGAGACCGGCATCGGCAGTGGCCGGAAGTCGGGCATGACGTCGATGAGCGTGCCGTCCGCAATCGCCGACGACAGCCCCGCATACACGGGCGCCTGGATCATCCCCAGCCCCGCGCGGCACGCAGCGTCGTAGCTCTCGGCCGAGCTGACGGTCACCGCGCCTTTCATCGGTCGAAACGCGGAGCGGCCGTCCACCGTGTATTCCCACCCCGGCGACTTCGTGCCCAACGTCTGCACGTAATGGACGATGCGATGGTGGTCGAGGTCGTCGAGCGTTTTCGGCATGCCATAGCGCGCGATGTAGGCCGGGCTGGCGCAGTTCACCTGATGCAACTGGCCGAGCGGGCGGGCGATGAGGCTGCTGTCGGTCAGGTTGCCGATGCGCAGAACGCAGTCGAAGCCTTCACGCACCGGGTCCACGCGGCGGTCGGTGCTGGAGAGTTCGATTTCCAGCTCGGGATGCGCATCGAGCAGCGCGGGCAGGGCGGGGATGACGATGCGGCGCGCAACGCCCACCGGCATGTCGACGCGCAGCCGGCCGCGCAGCGCCTGCGGGCTCTGGCGGAACATGGTCTGCAGTTCGTCCATGTCGGCCAGCAGGTCCTGGCACCGCTCGTAGAACGTCTGGCCGTCCTGCGTGAGCTGCACCTTGCGGGTGGTCCGGTGCAGCAGGCGCGTGCCGAGCATCGTTTCGAGCTGTTGCACCGCCACCGAGGCGGCCGGCTTGGGAATACTCAGCGCCTCCGCCGCACGCGTGAAGCTGGCAAGTTCAGCCACGCGCACAAAAATCTGCATGGCTTCGAGTCGGTTGGTAGACATGGCGGGCGGGTTGATTGTTATCTATGAGCAAACACAGCGATAGGATATGCGAGATTTATTCTTTGTTTGCCGCCCAATACCATGCTCTCACGGTGGTCGACATCCACCCCAAAACCAACCGGAGAGCAAACATGACGCAGACCCACACCCCCATCGCGATTGTCACCGGCGGCAGCCGCGGCCTTGGCAAGAACATGGTGCAGAAGCTGGCCCAGCGCGGCACCGACGTCATCTTTACGTACCGCAGCAACCGTGCTGAAGCCGACGCCCTTGTCGCTGAACTGACTGCCCAGGGCCGCCGTGCCGCCGCCTTGCAGCTCGACGCCGGCAAGATCGCTACGTTCCCCGCCTTTGCTGATGCCGTGCGCGGTGTGCTGGCGCAGTGGAAGGCTGAACGCTTCGATTACCTCGTCAACAACGCCGGTGTTGGCGTGCATGCCGCGGTGGCCGAAACCACCGAAGCCCAGTTCGACGAACTGATGAACGTGCACTTCAAAGGCGTGTTCTTCCTCACGCAGATCCTGCTGCCGCTCATGGCGGACGGCGGACGCATCGTCAATGTCTCGTCAGGTCTCGCACGCTTTGCGCTGCCGGGCTACGGCGCGTATGCGGCGATGAAGGGGGCGGTGGAGGTACTCACGCGCTATCTGGCGAAGGAACTCGGGCCGCGTGGCATTGCCGTGAACGTGGTCGCGCCGGGCGCCATCGAGACGGACTTTGGTGGCGGAGCCGTGCGCGACAACGCCGATTTGAATGCGATGGTGGCATCCAATACGGCGCTTGGCCGCGCTGGTGTGCCGGATGATATCGGCGGCGTGGTGGCCTCGCTGCTGTCGCCGGATAACCGCTGGATCAACGCTCAGCGGATTGAGGCATCGGGCGGGATGTTCCTGTAAGCGGCGGGCCTCCCCGCGCATGGGGTTCAGAACGCCAACTGTGGAGTTCTGAACTCCATGCGTCGAGCTCTGAGCGCCATGCGTCGAGCTCTGAGCGCCATGCGTCGAGCTCTGAGCGCCATGCGTCGAGCTCCGAGCGCCATGCGTCGAGCTCCGAGCGCCATGCGTCGAGCTCCGAGCGCCATGCGCCGAGCAAAAAGCCTCGCGCATCGAGTTCTGAGCTCGGAATTTCAAGAAAAGAGGCTCGGCGGGTCTGTCAGTTATTTCGTGCTTGACGCTCAGCGTGGGAGGCTCGCCTTGCACTGTCATCCGGATAGGGGAGGCGGCGTGCCGCGCATCGATCGCTCTCCCCCGGACGGTGGACGGACTAGCCACCGCTTGCCCCTTCTGCATCGCAGCGAAATGAACCGAGCGGCGAGCCACCGTTGCTGTGCTCGCCCGTGTGGGCTTGATGCGAGCGATTGGCTGCAGTGCACCGTTAGTTTTGGTTTGCACAGCGATAAAAATTACTTCACTCCGCGGTCGTAAGCATTTCCTAAGCTTACGCGGCAACGGCTGCCTGAGCGCCTTTCACCCGACCCCGCCGGGTTTCGGGGTGATTGACGTGATGGCGGAACGCAATGGCATCGCTTCGCCATTGGAGCTCGAGGTAACGGCATGCGGGGCATCGTGTGTATGGCTCCGCAGCCAGTTGCCCACGCGTTGCACACCCAGAAGAAGGGGGGCGTCTACCACAGGCAGTCTCCGAACCAGGAGGTTCTCATGTCTTGTAACAGAGCGACTGCGCTGCTGCGCAGAAGCATGCTGACGGCGGCCGTGATCGCCAGCCCGACGCTTTGGGCGGCCACGCTCGTTTCCGGCCCCAGCCCGTTTGCCGGGTGTACCGTCGGCGGGGCAGGGACGAATTACGTGAACGCAGAAGTCGAGCCTTACGTCGCGGTCAACCCCGCCAATCCAACGAACTACATTGGGGTCTGGCAGCAGGACCGGTGGTCCAATGGCGGCGCACATGGCCTGATGTCTGCGGCTTCGTTCGATGGCGGGGCCACGTGGAAGCCAGTGCCTCAGCCGTTCAGCGCGTGTGCAGGTGGGCTGGGGTACGAGCGGGCGTCCGATCCGTGGGTGTCCTTCGGGCCTGACGGTACAGCCTACTCTGTGTCGATTTCGTTCAACCACACCAACAACAGCAACGCAGTGGGTGCAGCCGTCTCAAGAGACGGCGGCTTGAGCTGGACTCTCCTCACGAAGCTCATCACCGACGACGAACCGAGCACGCAGTTTTTCAACGACAAGGAGTCAGTGACGGCAGACCCCGTCAAGCGCGGCGTGGCCTACGCAGTGTGGGACCGCCTGGAGCAACCCAATGGCAACCCCTATGCGGATCAACATGCACTGGCGTTTCGTGGGCCGGGGATGTTCTCCAAGACGGTGGACGGGGGCCAGACCTGGAGTGCGCCCAGCGTGATGGTGAACACGCCGTCGGAGTATCAGACTATCGGCAACCAGATCGTGGTGAACGCGCAGACTGGCGCGCTGTACGACTTTTTCAACTACATCCACGCGCCCGGCAGATCGGCCGGCAGCAACAGCGTGGCGTTCGTCAAATCGACGGATGGCGGAGCTACGTGGAGCAAGCCGCAGGTCATTGCGAGCCTGCAACTGGTGAGCGTCACAGATCCGAACACCGGCGAGGCATTGCGCACGGGCGACATCATCCCCGAGCCTGCCATCGACCCGGCCACGGGGCAGCTCTATGTGGTCTGGCAGGATGGGCGCTTCAGCGGTGGCGCGCATGCGGATATCGCGCTCTCAACCTCCACCGATGGCGGCCGGACCTGGAGCGCGCCAAGCCAGGTGAACACGTCGACAGGCAAGGCGGCCTTCAACGCAATGGTGAGCGTCAATTCCGCCGGTACCGTGGCGGTGACGTACTACGACCTGCGCAATCTGGCAGCGGGCAATACCACCACACTGCCGACGGACTACTGGCAGACGCAGTCGACCAACGGCGGGCAATCCTTCGGCAGTGAATCGCACCTGGCCGGGCCGTTCGACATGAAGACGGCGCCCGTTGCGGAGGGCTTCTTCATTGGCGACTACGCTGGCCTGGCGGCGACCGGCACGAAGTTCGTGCCGTTCTTCATCCAGACCAACTCGGGCAACGTGACCAACCGGACGGACGTGTTCGTTTCGCCATAACGGCACCCGTTGGGGCGGACGTTGTCAGGCCACGGCCTTGGCGGCGGCCCGCCCCCGCAGCCACTCAAACGTCAACAGCAGACACGTCGAAAACACAATCAGAATCGTCGCCAGCGCCGCAATCGTCGGCGAGATGTTTTCGCGAATCCCGGTAAACATCTGGCGCGGCAGCGTCACCTGATCGGCCCCCGCCAGGAAGAGCGTCACCACCACTTCATCAAACGACGTGGCAAACGCAAACAGCGCCCCGGAAATCACGCCCGGTGCGATGACGGGCAGAGTGATGCGGAAGAACGTCATGACCGGGTTCGCACCCAGCGACAAGCTCGCCCGTACGAGGTTGTGATTGAACCCTTGCAGCGTCGCAAGCACGGTCGTCACCACAAACGGCACGCCCAGCGCCGCATGCGCGAGGATCAGCCCGATATACGTGTTGGCCAGCCCCAGCGGTGCAAAGAACAGATACATGCCCACGCCGACCACCACCACCGGCACGATCATCGGCGACACCAGCACTGCCATCAGCAGGCCCTTGCCACGGAAGTCGGCCTTGTTCAGCCCGATGGCGGCCAGCGTGCCCAGCACCGTTGCCACGATCGTGGCGGCGGGCGCGACGATGAAGCTGTTCTTGGCGGCCATGCGCCATTCATCCGACGTGACGAGGTTCTGATACCAGCGCAGCGAATAGCTCGGAATCGGATACGAGAGGAACGTGCTCGATGAGAACGACAGCGGCACGATCACCAGCACCGGCAGCACAAGGTAGAGCAGCGTCAGCACGGCCAGACCGCGTAGCGAGAAGTACCAGATGCGTTCAATGAGCGAGGTGTGCGGGGCAAACATCGGTTTGGCGAGTTTCATGGTCGATGTTCTCCGTTAGCCGACACGAACCTTGGGTCGCGTAAAGCGGCCGTACACCGCGTACAGCACGAGCGTGGCCAACAACAGCAGCGCACCCAGCGCGCAGGCCATGCCCCAGTTGATGGTGACGTTGGTGAAGTAGGCCACGTAGTAGCTGACCATCTGATCGTTCGGCCCGCCCAGCAGCGCGGGGGTGATGTAGTAACCGAGTGCCAGGATGAACACCAGCAGCGCACCGGCTCCGATGCCCGGATACGTCTGCGGTACGTACACGCGCCAGAACGCGGCAAACGGATGGCTGCCCAGCGACACGGCCGCGCGCTGGTATGTGGGGGGGATCGACTTCATCACGCTGTACAGCGGCAGGATCATGAACGGCAGCAGGATGTGCGTCATCGAGATGTACACACCCACGCGGTTGAACAGCAGCGCCAGCGGCTCCTTGATGATGCCGAGGTCCATCAGCCCGTGGTTGATGAGGCCTTCGGTCTGCAGCAGCACGATCCACGCCGCCACGCGCACGAGGATGGACGTCCAGAACGGGATCAGCACCATCACCATGACCAGATTGGCGCGGCGCTCCGGCAGCGAGGCAATCCAGTACGACAGCGGATAGCCGAGCAGCAGCGCGAATAACGTGACCATCGCGCTGATGACGAAAGTGCGGATGAACACCGTTACATAGATCTGCTCGTCGGGGTCGGTCGCTTCGATATGGCCGAAGGCATCTTGCCGGTGGTCCAGCGCGGCCAGCAGGTAGAACGGCGACGTGCGGCTGCTGTTCTTCGCGATGGCCTGCCAGTACGAGACATCGCCCCAGCGCTCGTCGACTTCGAGCAGCTTGGCACGGGTCTGGCCGGGCGTCAGCGCCAATGGCTTGCCGTTGTCATCAGCCAGCGGCATGGCGCGCGCCGTCTTGGCGACCAGCGAGCGGAAGCCCGGAATTTCAGTGTTGAGGCGGCGGGCCAGTGCGCCCATCGCTTCACCTTCGCTCACGAGCGTGAGGTCTGCGGCAAGCGCGGCGTAGGCGGCGTCGGCCGGCGGGCTCTTGCGGTCCCAGTCTTTGAGGGCGATGACCGTCTTGGGCAGCGCATCGGCCACCTCGGGGTTCTGCACGGCGCGCGTGAGCAGGGCGCCGATCGGCACGACAAAGATGAGCAGCAGGAAGATGGCGAGCGGCGCCACCAGCGCCAGCGCCATGGCACGCCTGCGCGCCTCAGCGCTCTTCAATTCGCGTTTGAGTTTGGCCGTCGAATCAGGAACCGATTCAGCCGCGATCGTCATGGTGTTCAATGCTGCCTCGCCATCGCTACAGGAATTCGTCCGGCGGATGCCTTGCCATAGGGCGAGGGCATCCGCGCGGTCACTGCGTTACACCGCTATGCGGTTACTTCGAAGCCCACGAGGCGAAGCGCTGCTCCAGCTCGTCGCCGTGGTCGGTCCAGAACTGCAGGTTCTGCAGCACGGCGTTCTTGGCGTTCTCCGGCGAGTTCGGCATGTTGGCCTGCGTCTTCGCGTCGAGCGCCTTGATGGCCGCTACGTTGGCCGGGCCGTAGGCGATGTGCTTGGCGTATTCCTGCTGCGGCTTTTGCGACAGCGTGTAGGCGATGTACTGCTCGGCCAGCGCCTTGTTGGGCGTGCCCTTGGGGATGGCCCAGTAGTCCAGGTCGTAGATGCTGCCGTTCCAGACCACCTTCAGGTTCTTGCCTTCGCGCTGCGCGGCGTCGATGCGGCCATTGAACGCGGTGGACATCACCACGTCACCCGCCACCAGGAACTGCGGCGGCTGCGCGCCGGCTTCCCACCACTGGATGTTCGCCTTGAGCTGGTCGAGCTTCTTGAACGCGCGGTTCTGGCCGTCCTTGGTGGCGAGCACCTTGTACACGTCCTTGACTGGCACGCCGTCGGCCATCAATGCGAATTCGAGGTTGCCGCGTGCACCCTTGCGCATGCCGCGCTTGCCCGGGAATTTCTTCACGTCCCAGAAATCGGCCCAGCCGGTGGGGGCAGTCTTGAGCTTGTCGGCGTTGTACGCCATCGCGGTCGACCACACGAAGAAGCCCACGCCGCAGGTGCTCGGCGACTCGGGGATCAGATCGCTCTTCTTGGCGATCTTGCTCCAGTCGAGCTTCTCGAACAGGCCTTCATCGCAGCCGCGGCCGATGTCGCCCGATTCCACTTCCACCACGTCCCAGTTGACGTGCTTGGCTTCGACCATGGCCTTGATCTTGGCCTGCTCGCCGTTGTACTCGACCACGGTGACCTTGTTGCCGGTCTGCGCCTCGAACGGCTTGTTGAAGGCGGCCTTCTGCGCGTCACCGTTGGCGCCGCCGAAGTTGACGACGGTGATTTCCGCAGCATGCGCGCCGAATGCAATGGCGAACGCGCCGGCAAGCATGCTCAAGCGCGTCTTTGCGATGTGTTTCATTCCTGGCTCCTCTTTTTGGCGTGTGGGTACAACGTGTGGTCTTGGCATGCGGGCAGGGCTGCCCGCGTGCGTCATGCAAAAACGCGCAGGTGCTCCGGTGCGAACTCAAGCTGGATCGGTGCGCCCGGCGCGAAGCCTTCGAGCGCGCGCGTGCCGAGCGGCACCTTCACAAAACATTCGGGCTGATCGGGCAGGGCGCAGCGCATGCGCACGTGGTCGCCAAAGTAGACGAGGCCGCGTGTCTGGCCCTGCAACGCATTGCCGGCAGCGGAGGCGCCCTCGGCCAGGCGCATGCGCTCGGGCCGGATGCAGCCAGTGGCGGTGGCACCCACATTGGCGCCGGCAATATTGCGGCCCATGATGCGGGCGCCGTCGTTCAGTTGCAGCTCGCAGTAGTCGCCTTCGACGCGGGTGACGGTGCCGCGCAGCGTGTTGCTGTCGCCGATGAAGTTGGCGACGAACTCGTTGCAGGGGCGTTCATAGAGGCTATCCACCGTGTCGAGCTGCTGCACGATGCCCTTGTCGAATACGGCCACGCGGTCGGACATGGTGAGCGCTTCGCCCTGATCGTGCGTCACGTAGACGAAGGTCACGCCCAGCTTTTCGTGCAGGGATTTCAGCTCGTACTGCATGTGTTCGCGCAGTTGCTTGTCGAGTGCGCCCAGCGGTTCGTCCATCAGCACGAGCTTGGGCTCGAACACCAGCGCGCGCGCCAGTGCAATGCGCTGCTGCTGGCCGCCCGAGAGCTGCGCCGGGTAGCGCTTGGCAAAGCCTTCCATGCGGACCATCTGCAGGGCCTTGTGCACGCGGTCTGCACGCTCGCTGGCGGGGATCTTGCGCACCGTCAGCGGGTATTCCACGTTCTGCGCCACCGTCAGGTGCGGAAACAGCGCGTAGTTCTGGAACACCATGCCGATGTTGCGCTTGTGCGGCGGCACGTTGTTGAGCAGCGCACCTTCGAGGCGGATCTCGCCGCCGGTCGGGAACTCGAACCCGGCCAGCATCATCAGGCACGTGGTCTTGCCCGAGCCGGAGGGGCCGAGCAGGGTCAGGAACTCACCCTGGTAGATGTCCAGGTCCAGATGCTTGACCACGAGGGTCTCGCCGTCATACGTCTTACGTACACCGCGAAAGCTGACGATCACGTCGTCGGTCTTCATTGCTGCTTCCTCCATACCATGTCGGTCATCGGGCCTGAGCGCTGTCGGCTGCAGGCGGCATTCGCTGGCTTACGCTGGTGCCGCCCGTCCTGCCGTTCTCCGATCCGTTCGGGTCGGTCAACATGCCGTGTTGTGACGAATTGTTGATGGACTATAGCGGCTCATTGTTCTGCAAAGTGGACCCAATCCTGGTTATTTGATGGAGCCATTTTTGGCGGCGCGTCAGGTGTGGCCCACGGGCGTGCGGCCCGTGGCACCACAATAGGGAAAACCCCGGATGCCTTGCCCGAGCAAGCTCGGCGGTCGATCGTGCCGTCGCGTCGATGTGTTTGAGTTTAGGTCGTATGCCAGCCCGCGTGCGGCGGGCATAACAGAGCGCAGATGGAACCAATTTCGGCGGTACCGCGAGCCGGTCAGGGTGCGTGGAAATGGTGCGCCGCCGCGTCACGCAAACGGTGCACGGCGTTGGGGGAAGTGTGCGAGCCGTGCGAAGACAATGTTGTCGTGCAGCAACCTGCGTTCAGGCGGCCGGCTCTTCAGCCAATGCCAACGCCAGGTAGACGCTTACGGTCAGCCCTCCACCGGGCGTTTCCGACAGCGCGACCGTGCCGCCATGCAGGCGAGCGATCTCGCGAACGATCGCCAGACCCAGACCGCTGCCGTCGTGGCCTTCCGATGCCGCGCCGCGATAGAAACGGCCGAAGACCGCATCGCGCTCCGGCACGGCAATGCCGGGGCCATCGTCTTCCACTTGCAGCACGGCTTGCTCGCCGAGCATCGCCATCGCCTGACGCTTGACCCGCAGCGTGACGCGCGCGCCGTTTCCGGCGTAGAGGATGGCGTTATCAAGCAGAGTGCCGATCAGCTCCTGCAGCCATTGGGGCTCGCCGGCCACCGTGACGGGTTCGCCTTCAAAGCCGAGATCGACGCCGGATTTGCGCGCGACGGGCGCCAGTTCCAGCGCGACATCGCTGGCCAGTGTGTCGAGGCGCAGCGGCTGGAGTTGCGGCGCATAGCCGCTGTCGGTCTCCAGGCGGGAGAGCGACAGCAGTTGCTGCACGCCCCGCGCGGCCTGGCGCACGGTGCCGTGCAAGGGCTCAAGATGGCGGCGGATGCGTTCTCCATCGGGCTCGCGCAGGGCGAGTTCGGATTGCGCCTGGATCACGGCCAGCGGCGTCTTCAATTGATGTGCGGCATCGGCAAAGAAGCGCTTGCGGGCTTGCACCATGCGCAGCAGGCGCGCCACATACTGATTGATGGCCTCGACCAGCGGAGCGACTTCTGCCGGCAAACCCTGCTGCGGAAGCGGGGCAAGCTCATCGGTGCCGCGTCCAGCAACGGTTTGGCTCAACTCGCGCAGCGGTCGCAAGCCGCGCCGCACACCCAGCCAGACGATGCCCACCGCCAGCACCACCAGCAGCACCTCCTGCTGCAATGAGCCGGCCAGAATCTCGTGCGCCAGCGCCTCGCGCGGCTCCAGCGTTTCGCCCACCAGAAGCCAGATGATCTGCGTCTCGGCCGACTGTGCGTCGCGCACCGGCAGCGGCTGCGCGGCCATGCGCACTTGCATGCCGCGAAACAGCGTGTCGTAGAAGACAGTGCGATACGGCGTGGGGCGCCGTCCGCCAGGCATGGGCAAATCGTCGTAGCCGGTGAGCGTGCTGCCGCCGGTATCGACAATCCGGTAGAAGATGCTGCTGCCCGTTTCCGATTCGAGAATGTCCAGTGCGAGATAGGGCAGATCAATGGCGAACTGCTTGTTGCGCAGGCGTACGCCCTCGCGCATGGCCTTGAGCGACGCTTCGAGCGTACGGTCGAAGGCGGCGTTTGCAGCCGTCATGGCCCGCGCATACGTGAGCCAGGCGTCGAGCGCAAGCAGCCCCATCAGCGGTAGCAGCAGCCAGAACGAAAGCTGCCGGCGCAGGGTAAGCGGGCTCATCGGCCTGTGGCCGCCGGCGTGCCGGGCGTGGCTTCCAGCAGATACCCGAGCCCGCGCAGCATGACGATGGCCACACCGCTGCCGTCGAGTTTCTTGCGCAAGCGATGCACGTAGATCTCGATGGCATCGGCGTTGACCGATTCATTGATGCTGAAGATCTTTTCTGAGATGGCAGCTTTGTTGACGGCGCGGCCATCGCGCAGCATCAGCACCTCCAGCACGGCGCGCTCGCGGCCGGTCAGGGCGAGCAGTTCGCCATGAAGCGTGAAGGCACCGCTGATGCCGTCGTAGTGCAGCGGGCCGCATTGCAGCTGCGTGCTTTCGTGGCCGTGGCTGCGCCGGATAAGCGCTCGGGCGCGGGCTTCGACTTCGGTCAGGTCGAACGGTTTCGCAAGGTAATCGTCAGCCCCGAGGTTCAGGCCGCGCACGCGTTCTTCCACGGCGCCGTGTGCAGTCAGGATCATCACCGGCAGCGGGTTCTTGCGCGCGCGCAGGCGGCGCAGCACTTCCAGGCCGTCCATGCGCGGCAGGCCAATGTCGAGAATGGCGAGCGCGTAGTCCTGCGTGGTGAGCAGCAAGTCGGCGGCGTGGCCGTCATGCACGCAATCGACGGTGAAGCCCGCCTGGCTCAGGGCTTCTTCCAGCGTGCTGGCCAGCTTCAGGTTGTCTTCCACCAACAGGATGCGCATATCAGACGTCTCTCAATCAGCCGCAGAGGAATACAGACATCGCCGCATGTTTTGAAGCTAGGGAAACCCCCGAGAACGCCGCGACACACACCGGCAATTTCCCGCCAATCGAAAGTGAACTGAAAGTGCGCCCCTCATACGATCCGTCCCGCCCAAAGCCCCTGTGACTGGGGCTCTTGCGCAAGGACAACGAATAAGGGAGACCTGATGAACAAGACTTCGATGGCGCTGGCAGTGGTTGCGCTTGCCACCGCCACCACGGCCGGTACTGCTGCCGCTCAATCCTCCAGCGTGACCCTGTACGGGATCATGGATTCGGGTATCGAGTACGTGAACCACGCCGGCCCGAACGGCGGCAGCGCCACGCGCCTCGTCTCGGGCGGCAAGAACACGTCGCGCTGGGGCATGCGCGGCACGGAAGACCTGGGCGGCGGCTTGAAGGCCGTGTTCAACCTGGAAAGCGGCATCGCCATCGACACCGGCAAGCTCGACACCGACAACACGCTGTTCGACCGCCGCGCCGTGGTCGGCCTAGCAGGCGGCTTCGGGCAGGTGGTGGCAGGCCGCACGTTCACCACCACGTACGACTTCATGCTGCCGTACGACCCGATGGGCTATGCGCCGAACTACTCGTGGGCCACGTCGTCCACGGCAACGGGCGACCGCAAGGACGGCCTGTTCTCGCGCGCTTCCAACGCCGTGCGCTATGACGGCACCTTTGGTGGCCTGAAACTTGGCGCCACGGTGGGCTTTGGCGAGGCAGCCGGCAACTTCAAGAGCAGCTCCAAGTACGACCTGGGCGTCGGCTACAGCGTGGGCGGCTTCTCGGCAGCCGTCACGTGGGATCGCCAGAACGGCGCGGGCAACAGCACCACGCCGGCAGACACGACCGATTACATCCAGGGCATTCACGCCGGCGCCAGCTACGACTTCGGCGCACTGAAGCTGTTCGCGGGCTATCGCAACTACAAGCGCGCGTTCACCACGGCCACCGCCAGCCTGCGCAGCGATATGTATTGGGCGGGCGCCAGCTACGACGTGACGCCGGCCTTCACGCTGTATGGCGCGGTGTACAAGCAGAACATCAAGGACGGCACGGATGCCGATCCGATCCTGTTCTCGGTGCGCGGCCAGTACGCGCTGTCCAAGCGCACCACGGCGTATCTGTCTGCTGGTTATGCCAAGGCCAAGAACGGCCAGAACGTGAGCCTGTCGCGCGACGTGGTGGGTTATGGCAACAACCAGGTCGGTGTGACGGCGGGCCTGCAACACCGCTTCTGATCGACAGATCGCAGTAGCGAACACGGGCACCTTCGGGTGCCCGTTTTGCTGGATCGGCGTGCGGCTCAGCAGGTCGTCAGTCGAGCGTCGAGCGGGATTTCAGCATGCGCCGCACGTCGCGGAAATCGTCGAAGGCGGCAAGGTCCTGCTCGATATTGCGCACCTGTTGGCGCAGCGCAGCGATCTCGAGGTCGAGTTTTTGCAAGACGGCGTCCGGCGGCAGCGCTTCGAATTGCTGATACCCGTACGTATATCGGAACGTGGTCTCGACCCGATGGATCTGCCGGTCAAGCTCCCGCACCTGGTCTTTCAGGATCTGGTTGTAATGCGTCAGCCGCGCTTCGCTGAGGTGGTTGATTGAGCGCTGGTCGATGTGCTCAAGCTCAAGCTGCAATTCTAGCAGTTGCAGCAGGTTGTTCTTGTCGTACGCCTCGTTGACGCGCTGCATGAGCCGTGTCTTCCGGTCCCGCTCCTGCGGATCGCTCTCCCGGTCCGGGTGTAGGGCGCTGGCGAGCTTGCGATAGACCTCGCGGATGGACAGGCTGATCTTCGCCTGCTCGTCTTCTTCCCGTGCTTCTGCGGCAAGTTGCTTGGGAGATTTCTGCCGGGCGGCCCGGCGGGCTTCGCGCTTGCTTGCGGCGGCGGCCTTTTTCTCGGCCCGTTGCTCGATGTGCGCGCGGGCGCGTTGCAGCAGCGCTTCCTCTGAGTGGTCATCCGTGTCGTCGCCCAGGTCGACCCCGAGCGCTGCTTCCAGCCTCGACTTCATCTCTGCGGCTTGCAGCGCGGTTTGCCGGTCGAAGTCTGTGCCGCTGTATTTGTTGTAGAGCAGCTTCAGGCTCGGGTCTTCATCAATCAGATCGCGTGCCAGATCGACGATGAGCGCGGACATCTTGCGGCGCTCGGCTTTGGTAAAGCCATCGTGCTCGTAGACTTGGTCGAGGCTGCGCACAAGGCGGATCTGCAACTCGGTGCGGGTTCGCTCCAGCGGCAGGAACTCGCTGGCATATCGGCTCTGGAACTGAACGGTAGCCGCCTCCCAGTCCGCCAGCCGCTTGCGCCGATTCTCGATCTGCTTGATCAGTGCGTTGAATGCTTTCTGGGCCTTCGACAGCGTTAGGGATTCGTCCGGGTGCTGATCGGGTGTAATGCTGATGGGCGGACGGTGTGCCTTGGTCATGGCGGGGTGTTCGAACAGCGAAAGACGTAACGAGTGGGGCTGAATTTTACCCACGCGACGTCGCCCCCGCGGAGCTGCTTGCATTCCGCCCCAATGGCTATCGGCTCCCGGAGGGCTGGCGACTGGGCTCGCCATTCGCTCGGGATCTCGGCGCATCAAGCGCGGGCAAGGGCGGAGGGGCGGAGACCAACTGATCGATGGCTTCAATTGTCTGCAAGGCCGCCTCCTGTGCCTTGTGCAGCTTGAATTGGAAGTACGCATAGGTTCCAGTGGCAATCACCAGGCCAACGACTGCAGTCAACCACACTGGAACGCCGCCGATCGGCTTGAGGTTGCGTTCGGTGGCGACGTGCAATGACGGTGAAAGCTCCCGTGGCACGGGCGGAACTCTAGCCTTCACGATCGCGTAGAGCTTTTCACGCAGCAGTTGATGCTCGCGTTCGCCATTCTCCTTGACGCGGTAAGAGCCCATGAAGCCCACGTTCATGATGAAGTAAATCAAGTAGATCAACTGTAGATTGGCATCGGGGTCTTCGACCAGGCGAGCAAGGAGTTGATACACCTTGGTGCCGCCATCGCGGTCGCCATGAAACTGCGCGGTGAGCGAATGTTGCGACCATGCGCCAATGCCGTCTTTGCCGCCACCACCCCATGGAGTGTGATGCGCCTCCTCATCCAGCGCGGCACACAAGCAATAGCTCGCCCCCACGATGTGATGACGGTCAAAGCCCGCCCGATGGCAGAGCTTTATAAAGGTTTGGATTTCGAGCACCAGCAAGGCACGCAGGTGCTCGATTTGACCGCGTCTGAGGTGCTTGACGGAAGACAGATCAGCGATGGCCCTGAGTAGTTGACCTGCTGCGATTCTCAAGCCCCACGGATGCTCCGTTCGCTTGATGCGATCCAGCATCTTTTCAAGCTCGGCTTCACTGTACGCCTCGACCGTCACGGGCTGGGTATCGTTGCCGCGGATGGCGCCTTTGATGTCCGTGAGCTTCTTCTCAACCGCAAGCGCCTTCCGCTCGGATTTGGCCTGCGGCTTGCCAGGTTTCACATCTCGATCGGCCAGCCAGACTGGCGCTTTTTTTGAACGCTGAAGTTTAGCCATCGACATACCCCGTCGTGGTGCCGATGAGTGCGCAGCCGCATCGGCAACGATGCCCGTGCAGAGCCACCGGTTGGCCGTTCACGATCATGGAATCGTCACCTTCAACGATGGGGTTGATGCCATGCAAGCGTCCATCTGGGTAGCGCGCGGGGCAGTCCACGAGATCGCCCTTGCGGGCGATCGGCTTGCCGTCAATGGTGTCCGTTGGTGATCCGCTGATGACGGGGCCGTTGCTGGAGTTGACGTCTCCGACCACGATGATGGATCTGGATAGCATGTTCAATCTCTCATCAGCATTTCATCGAGCGTTGGCGTTGGGCCGGCGTTGATACTGCGCACGAGCGCTTTTGTTCGTGCTGCTTGTTCCGCCGCGCGCGCATCCTCCTCCAAGCCCAAATGTCTGATGGCGTTGTCGTTGCCAACAAAGAACACTCGCGCCCAGCCATACCCGCCTGGCGCGTACTCATGAAAGTACGGCATGCGAAACCATGCGCGGTTGTCATGGATATAGTCATCGAAGAGGGCGATGATGGCTCGGTTCTGACGCTCAAACTGCTCTACTGCTTTGGGTGCAGTCCATTCGCGCAACTTCTCCACCATTTCGCGTGCTGGCAGAACCAACACGTCGTAGCGCTCTGGCAGGAATGCCTTGGTCTTGAGCGCGCCAGCGACCACTGGGCCTGTTCGCACATGCATGTCTTTGTCTACCAGCTTGATGCGCTCGCTGTCGCGATTCCGATCGCGTCGCACGTAAAGCAATTGCGCTGCATTCTTATAGGCATCGTAGGCTGCGGCTCCAATGCCGACCGGGCCGAGCGCAGATCGCTCCATCTTGGCCATCAACGGTGATGGTATTTTCTCAACGCCAAGCTCGGCTTGCCGTTCAGGATGAAGATAGCCAAGCAGCAGGCGGAATTCTTCTGCGCTCTCCCGCAGGTCATGCTGATCATTAGTGACGGTTTCATCCGCACCTTCGCCAGGCCGGGTCTTGTCTTTCTTCCTGGCGATTTCTTGGCAGAGTTGCTCCCGCCTGCGTGCCATGGCGTTCCAGGCTGCCTGCATCTTCTTGTCTCGTTCGGCAGCCTGTTCCATCTGGGCCGCTCTCGTCGCCGCACTGGCGTAGCCCCGTGAAGCATTTTCCAGCCCTGCAGTGGCGCTGCCTGCGGCCAACTCCTTGATGCGCTGGCGCAGCTTCAAGGTTTCTGCATCGGTTTCCGTGGCCTTGTCGACCTGCAATTCCAGTTGATGCGGCGTCAAACTGTCTTCAGAAGCAGCCTTGAAGAACGGTCGATTGGTGAGGTAGTCGCCAGTGTTCCAGCGTGCGCGCAACGTGCGCCATGCAAGGTTCTGCCGCATGCCGATGCGCATGGCATCTGTCACGGTCGATATTTCGCCCATTTTGTCCAACCATGCATTGAAGGCATTGACGACCGACGAGCTCAGGACGAAATCATGCTGCTCACCTTGGCTGCGAACGATGTCGTCTTTCAGCATGAGAGGCACACCCCAGCGCAACGCCTCGATATACATGTGATGCAGCGGAATCTGGCTGAGCTTGTCGGCATCGCCAGCGCGGGCCTTCCCTTGGGCACCAGGCGGATAACCGCCGCCGACGTCTGAATGCACGCCGGGATAGGCCACCTCCAGCCTCTGGCCAGCGCCGCCCGGATAGGCTTGGCCCTCCATGATGGTATCCAGCGGAAAACTCATGCGCTGTTCGTGAATGGAAAAGAAATGGACGCAGCGTTTGACGTCTCTGGGAATGTTCATGAGGCCACTGCTGGACCACGCAAAGTGGCCATCAAACGTATCGAAATCAAATGCCGCCCGCACCGAATCCGGTGGCCCCACGGATGCCACGGTATCGAACAACCCCATGAAGTTGATCTGGTAGGGGATCGTTCCAGCAATCTTGCCGTTCGGTGCCCAATCGCGCGTGAGCTTTCCGATGAACGAACGCGCGCAGGCTGCACCGCGCGAAAAGCCAAACACGTTGATCCACACCTGCTTGACCATCTTGTTGCGCTGGCAGTCGCGTTGCCTGTCGCGTTGGATGCCGGCGAGTTTGCGGTGTGTCATGTCGAAGAGATTGGAGAAGCCTCGGTAGCCGTCGGCGGTGGAATGACAGAGGTGCTTGGCTTCGTCGTTCTCGATCAATGTTGTATCCACACCCGCGATGGCTCGATAGATAGAGTTTAGGATGCGGGTATAGCCCCACACGCATCGCCAGCCATAGCCTCGCGCAAAGGCTTTGCCGGTGGATGAATATTCCAGCTCACCTAGCTTCTTGAAGATGGTGCCGACGCCCGCGATGTAGTGCTTGTAGATTCCACTGACGGGCTTGTCATGCGCAGCGTTATAGAGGCGTGCCACATTGGTGTGCGCTTGCCACTTGGAGTCCCGGAACTCCGGGTTGTCTTCGTCATCGTTATTGTTGGTGCCATCGAAGAACAGGCTGATATGAATGGTTTGTTCGCAGGAGCCGAGTGGGTCGATGACTTTGCTCTTGCCGTGCTCATATGCGGTTTTGCCTTGTGAGAGCAAGCCACCATCAGGCATCTTAGTGGGCCAGCGTAGGACCTTCATCGGTTCGTCTCCTCTTGCTTTCTGAGTTCGGCTTCGTGGGCCAACTCGGCTTCTCGGGCGATCTTCATTTGACGTTGCTTCTCGCGCCGCTCTTCATCTTGACGCGTGAGTTCTTCGTCCACCGTGCCTGTGGCCACATAAGGGTCATCGTCAGTTGGTTTGACTTCAAGACTGTTGTGTCCATTTGCGTTACCGTCCTGCACCATCAGCTTCACGCGGTCTCCGGAAAGAAATATGGCAAAGAGTGCGCCTGCCCGTGGGCCATACTCCGGCACCTCCGCTTCGGCTTTGTACCAGGCCCCCCATGCAATACCGTCTAGCTTCTTGTTGGCAATCCACCGCACCGTCACCTTCAAGCCTGGGCGCCATTTCTTGGGGAAGGAGGCACAACATTTTTCCGCCCCCCCTCCGGATGGCATGTTGTCTGGGGTGGCGGGCATGATGTTTGGTCCGCCGCCGCTGATGCCGTTGTCATCGTGGCCTTTCACGGTGAAGGTGTGGATGTAGTAGGGCGTGTAGTTCAAGCCACTGACGCCGCCGTATTGCATGGGGTCGCCATCATCGTGTGCCGCAAGGGCAGTGCGGTCATCGCATCCGGCAAGCAGGGCGAGGCTGATCAGCAAGAGCGCCCTGATTGATTGGGTTTTCATAAGCTGACGTTTCGATTTAAGAGCAGGCGGATGCGAACGCGCTTTTCGTGTGAGGCGTCGCAATCGTTTGTGATCGGTTCTTTCAAATGCATCCGGCTATTTCGAGCGCTTGGCTTTCGCAAGCAGTTGCTCCCACGTTGCGGGGTAAATGCCTTCTTCACATGCCGCCATGGAGCTACCGCGATGCATCCGCTCTTCCAATGCGATGCGAACGCTGTCGTGTTCATCGAAGGCGGAACCGTATTTGTAGGACAGCTCGCAAAAGCGCAGTCTGTCAGCGGGTTCGGTTAAACCCCATGCTGCGGCTTTCTGGTAGCGATGCAGAAAATCTGAGAACCGGGGGAGGTAAGGGCCATCCGGCATTACAGTGCCGTTCTCCACCAATGCTGCGAGAAGCTGATCGGGCTCGCAGTGCTCAACAAGCCGGTCGAGTTGCTCTTGGGTGAGTTGAATCGAAAGCGGAACGGTTTGCGTGGTGCCGCCATTTGCTGGCCCATCAATGCGTTCCCAGCTTTCGCTGTGGCCGCGGTATTTCCACTGCTCGATGGGGTCCATGAGCTTGTCGCTGATTTCATCCCCCCAGACTTCCATTGCGAGCAGCAGATTGCGTGGGTCGTAATAGCGGACTAACGCCGTCATGCCATCGCCAATGTCGGCAATCAGGAATTGGCGCAAGTGGCGCGCGAGCGGATCAATATCGGCACGGCTCCAGATCAAGGTTAGACATGGGGCCCGCAAGTCCATCGCATCCAGCTCGGCCAGCCACGGCGCGTTGGCGTCAGCCACCTGTGCGAGGAAGAGCGAGGCATCTCCTGCTTCTTCTTCTGGCAAGCCGGCGTAGACGTTGCGGAATTCGATGCCCGCTTCGCGCAACAAGGCGGCCAGGCGCAAAGGGTAAGCAGCGCCATCCGCCAGCACATAGATATGAATCGTGGTTTCGTTTCCTGACATTGCACACTTTGGGATGGCTGAGAGAGTGGCCGGCTCGCGGTGGCGGAGCGACATCAGCGAGCCGGATGGCTTGCTGGGCGTGCTAGTCGTCTTGGCGCGCGAATGCGCTGACATCCGGAACGTGCTGTACCAGGGCCGGATCAATGACGAGGGCTCCCTGGATATCGCGCGTGTTCTTTTGCACGGCAATGGCGCCGAACAGTGCAAGGGCAAACGACATGCCGTAGAAACCCTTTTCGCTCAGGGCAAGCGTGGCATTGAACAGACCCACGCACAGCAGCAGCACTGCCAGAAGCACGGAAAGCCAGCTCAGGCCGTAGTAGATGCCCGTGACGGGGATACCTTCGAGCCGGTCTCGCACGCTCTTTTGTACCGACACAGCGGCAAAGAGGCCGTAGACGAGCACGGTGAAGTAGTAGCCCCGCTCATTCAACTGCATGTTGGCATTGAAGAGTCCAACGAGAAACGCAAGAAAGCCGGCTAGTAGCGCCGCCCAGGAAGTTGCGACAAAGGCAAAAGAGGGTCGGTGCGCTTGATAGGAATTTCGCATGATCAGTTCGATGATGGTTGATGAAAAGTTGGGGGGAGTTAGCGGGGCACCACGGCGGTATTGCGCATGGCGGCCTTCAGCAGGCATTCAAGGCACACCTGCTTGGGCTTGAGTTCGACCGGCATGCTGCTTGGGCCGGTGAGGTTTTTACTGGCGGCGTGGACTTTCCACGCGCCTTCGGTGCCGTTTTCGATACCGCCGGTGGTCAACTTGATATAGCTGCCTCCACCGTTGAGTTGCAGCTCCTGCTTGGCCTTGATGATGATCTTCTCGGCGGTGGCGGTAATTTCGAGCTTGGCGAGCAGGTGGATGGAATCTTTGAGGGCCTGCACATTGATGTTGCCGGCGGCAGCAACAAAGCGCATTCCTGCCTCGTAGACAAAGACACGCCATGCCTGCCGAACGCTGGCGAAGAATCCTCCGCCAGCTGTGACGGATACATGGTCTCCGGTGGTAATGGCGAGATGCGTGCCACTCTGCAGGTGGGTCAGGCCCGGTGTTGAGGTGGCGATGCCCACGGGGCTGGTCAGCGCAAGCTGAGGAGCCGTGAATTCCTTGAGCGGTCCATCGCCCTTGAGCGCGGCATGCTGGAGTGCCATGGCCTTGGCGATTTCCTTCTGCTCGCCATTCTGGGCATCCGCCTGCTGAGCGGCGTCGGCCAGTTGCTCGGTCTGACACTCCGCTTGTTGCAAGGCGTCCACCATATCGCCCATGCTCAAAGCGTAGTCGTCGCCGTGGTTGCGCTTGTAGGTCGTCAGAAGCATCCCCATGGATGCCCGCATGGCTCCCCACGCATCTGTGCGCAATTCGTAGCCCTCACCGCGCTTATGCCTGCGCCCCTGCCAGCCAGGAATCTCAACGATATGGCCGAGCGCCAATTCCGATGATTGAAAGTCCGAACCGATTTGAGCCTGCGGTTGCCCCGGTGTGTCATCCGCCAGAATCTTGTTTTGGCGGCCACTGCCGCGGCCTTCTCCATCGGGCAATTCCTGGCTGGCAAAACCCGAGAGCGCTTGCATTTGAGGCAAGACCCACGGCGGCAGGTTCATCTTGTTGTAGACGCGCTCGGTGGCGATTAGGCAATCCGGGTCGCCATGAATGCCAATCACCAAGACCTCTTGCCCGACCCGCGGCAGGTGCATGGCGCCAAAGCGATGGCCCGCCCACGCATTGGCAACGCGTACCCAGCATGAGCTGTGCTCGTCGTTGTTGCCGTACAGGTCGTACGGCATCTGCACCTTGATGCGCCCGTACTGATCGGTATGTATCGGGTGTCCTGCCGGGCCGACTACACGCGCTTGGATCGGGCCAGACATACGTGGCTTGTGCTGCGTGCGTGCGGGCCGGAATATTTCGTTGGTGGGCTGTACCTCGAATTCCACTTCGCAACGCCATTGCTGGCCGGTGCCCGTGGTTTCGCCTATGTCTTCAATGCGCAGCTTGGTGCCGAAGATGAGGTATTCACGGTTGGCTTCCTGTTCAAGAAAACCCACGAGGTGGAAGGTGCAACCCGGCACCATTGCGCGCAAGTTACCCTTGCCTTTGCCGCGCAATCCATGCTGCCGGATTTCCTCCATCCGAATGCGAGCGATGAATCGGCCTTCGTCCCATGGGTCGCTGCCGGTTGCCGGCTGGCTGTAGTCGCCGGGGTATTCGTAGAGGCTTTGCGTTGAATGCGCGGTCTCGCGCGGGTCGCGGTCCCGAATGCCCAGGTCGGCACGAGGCTTGCCAAAGTCGTAGTCCGATGTACGCCACTCGCCCGAGACAAGCTGGTCAATGAGTTCGAATTCGTGGGCATGTTCTTCGTCGATGCGGTCTGGTGCGGCCTGCCAGCGGATCGTGTGATATGCGGCGCTTGAGCAGGGCCCGAATGCGCTATTGCTGTCGGTTAGCACAAGGCGTTGCCGCCCGCCGGAATGGGCCATGAACCAGGAAATCCCCCACTCTTGGGTGAGGCGCTGGAAGTAGGCGAAGTCCGTCTCGCCATACTGTTGCTGAAAGACCCTTTTCGGGTACCTCCGCACATCCAGGCGTTTTTCTACCGGATAGATGTAATTTGCGAGCAACGCATCCAGAATCTGAACAACGTTCATTTCCTGGTAGATCTTGTAGTCTGAGCGCAGCGTTGCAAGCCATAACCAGGGCCGCAGTGTGAGGCGATAGGCGATATGTCGGCCTACCAGATAGGGACCACGCACCCGCGTGACGATGCCGGTGATCTCGCGTGTGCCTGCACCTGCGCGGCCTTGCAAACCGATGCCCGAGCCATCCAGTTCGATCCGGATCGTGACTTCGGTGCCCTCCAGGGTCTTCTTGTCAAGGTCGGCTGCGGGGCCATAGATCGCGTGACGCTCATCTGGTGTGCGCAGTTCCAGATCGTATTCGAACAGTTCGTTGAGGTTGTCCGTGCCGGATAGACTTGAAAACACCAAGGTGGGTTGTCCAAGAAGCATGGGCAATGCTGCGCCTGAAACGGAAATGGTGCGGCCAGAAAGCGGCAAATGATCAAGGCCGTCCATGAGGGGGTTCCTTTGGCAGGTAATCGACAAAATGAAATACGTGCAAACCTGCCAAAGGCTGCCAAAAGCGATGCCGCAAATACATGAGACGGTTCTGAAAACCGTTTCTAATTTTCAAAATCAGAATTCAGAACAAGTGATAGCAAATCGAACGTCGAATGCGACATTGATGCGCGTGTCCCAAAAGAAAACGGGCACCCGAAGGTGCCCGTTTCTCTGGCGCGTTGAAAAGCAGCGTTTGGTTCAGCCCAGCAACAGCGCGTCGTCATCCACCTTGGCGCCGCGCGTTTCCTCGAACTTCTGCAGCAAGTGCGGCACGTCCAGGCCGCGGCGTTCCTCGCCTTGCACGTCGAGGATCACGTTGCCCTGATGCAGCATCACCGTGCGATCGCCGTAGTCGAGCGCCTGGCGCATGGAGTGGGTCACCATCATCGTCGTCAGCTTGCTCTCCGAGACGATCTTGGCGGTCAGCTCTAGCACGAAGGCGGCCGTTTTCGGGTCCAGCGCGGCAGTGTGCTCGTCCAGCAGCAGGATGCGCGACGGCTGCAGCGATGCCATCAGCAGACTCACGGCCTGGCGCTGGCCGCCGGAGAGCAGACCAATGCGGTCGGTCAGGCGGTTTTCGAGGCCCAAGTCCAGCCGGTGCAGTTGCTCCCGGAAGATCTCGCGCCACTTGCGGTTGGTCGCGAACGAGAAACCGCGACGCTGCCCGCGGCACATGGCCAGCGACATGTTCTCTTCGATGGTCAGGTTTTCGCAGGTGCCAGCCATCGGGTCCTGGAACACTCGAGCGACCTTGTCGGCGCGTTGCCACGCGGTCTTGCGCGTGACGTCTTCACCGTCGATCGTGATGCGGCCGGAGTCGACCAACTGGTCGCCGCTGATGGAGTTCAGGAACGTCGACTTGCCGGCCCCGTTGGAGCCGATCACGGCGACGAACTGGCCCGCCGGAATGTCCAGCGACAGGCCGCGCAGCGCGCGCGTCTCGATGGGCGTGCCGGGGTTGAAGGTGAGGGTGAGTCCTTGTGCGCTCAGCATGTCAGTTCCCCTTGGTAGTAGTCTTGGCGAACTTGCCGAACACCTTGCGGCGCACACCGGGCAGTACGAGGGCGATCACCACCAGCGCGGCGGTCACCATGTTCAGATCCTGCGCCTGCAGGCCGATGAAATCGCTGTTGAGCGCCAGGGCGATGAAGAATCGATACAGGATCGCGCCCACCACCACGGCCAGCGTGGTCAGCACCAGGCGGCGTGCCGGCAGCACGGTCTCGCCGATGATGACGGCGGCCAGGCCGATGACGATGGTGCCGATACCCATCGACACGTCGGCGCCGCCCTGCGTTTGCGCGTACAGCGCGCCAGCAAGCGCCACCAGTGCGTTGGACAGCGCCATGCCGGCCAGCGTGGCCGCGCCCGTGGCAACGCCCTGCGCGCGAGCCATGCGCGGGTTGGCACCGGTCGCGCGCAGCGACAGGCCGATCTGCGTCGAGAAGAACCAGTCCACCAGCAGCTTGACGATCACCACGACCACGCCCAGCAGCACGGGGCGGAACACGTAGTCGGGCATCCATTCGGGCTGCAGCAGCGAGAAGATCGTCGGTTCGGAGATCAGTGGCACGTTCGGCTTGCCCATGATGCGCAGGTTGACCGAGTACAGCGCGATCATCATCAGGATACTGGCGAGCAGATCCATGATTTTCAGGCGAACGTTGAGCCAGCCCGTGATGAAACCGGCAACTGCGCCGGCCAGCGTGCCACCCAGCGTCGACATGAACGGGTCGTGTCCGCCGGCGATGAGCGTGGCCGCCACAGCGCCGCCCATCGGAAAGCTGCCGTCGACAGTGAGGTCAGGGAAGTTAAGGATGCGGAAGGAGATCAGCACCCCGAGCGCCACGAGACTGAAGATCAGACCGATCTCCAGGGCGCCGAGCAATGAAAACAGTGACATGACAGAGTAGGGCGCGGTGGTTGGGCACCGGCCTGTATGCAATGAACGGGGACGCTTATGGGTAGCAGCGTAAGCGCCCGGCCATTATGCGGCGGATAGCCGCGTTGGGGCTCGGGCAGCCAGACCCGCGCCAGGACGGCTCCGCCAGGCGGAGGCCGGCCCCCGGCGCCTTGTGAGTTACTTGATGACTTCCTTGGCGTCCTTCAGCAGATCCGCCGACAGGGTCGCGCCTTGCTTCTTGGCCGCGCCTTCGTTCACGAACAGCTCCAGGTCGGTGCTGCCGGCCGAGGCGATGGCGCCCGGCTTCTCACCCTTCAGGATGCGGGCGACGACCTTGCCGGTCTGCTGGCCGAGCTTGTAGTAGTTGATGCCCAGCGCCGCGATGGCGCCACGCTTCACGCTATCGGTATCGCCAGCCACCAGCGGGATCTTCGCTTCGTTGGCCACCTTCACCAGCGATTCGTACGCCGACACCACGTTGTTGTCGGTGTTCGTGTAGATCACGTCGACCTTGCCGATCAGGTTCTTGGCCGCCGGGGCGATATCCACCGTGCGCGGAGCCGCCGATTCGACCAGCGTCATGCCTTGCGCCGACAGCAGCTTCTTCAGCTCAGTGACGACCACGACCGAGTTCGCTTCACCCGGGTTGTAGACCATGCCCACGCGCTTGGCATTCGGCACCACACGCTTGATCAGGGCGATCTGCTTGTCCAGCGGGAGCTTGTCAGACACGCCGGTCACGTTGGTGCCGGTCGGTTCCCAGCTCTTGACCAGTTGTGCAGCCACCGGATCGGTCACGCCTGAATACACGACGGGGATCGACTTGGTGGCAGCCACAACCGCCTGCGCAGACGGCGTGGCGATGGCGATGATGGCGTCCGGCTTGTCGCCAATGAACTTGCGGGCGATCTGCGCGGCGGTGGCCGTGCTGCCTTGCGCGCTCTGGTATTCCCACTTCAGGTTCTTGCCTGCGTCAAAGCCTTCGGCCTTGAGCTGTTCCTTGGCGCCGTCGCGGATGGCGTCGAGCGCCGGGTGCTCAACGATGGCGAGCACTTCAACCGACTTCGTGGCCTGGGCCAGCGCCGGTGCGGCTTGCAGCAGAGCCATCGGAATGGCAGCAAGCGCGGCAAGGCGGAAGGCGTGCTTGAACGTGGACATAAGGATCTCCTGTTTCCTTTTGGGTGGTTTCGCTCTGGCAGCGAGCGGGATGTGCCCGCGCCGGCGTGGTTGGTTTTTCAGACTCTCTTGATTCTTGGTTGCACCGAAGCAGTGCAATGCCGGCGCACGTGGGCGCACATTATGGGACAAATCGCAATGCTTTTCAGCAAACACTTCAAAAGAACTCGGGGGGGTGCAGGAGGGGCATTCCGGTTGCGTGCGATGCAACGCGGCCATCAAGTCAAAAAGGGGCACGAGGCCCCTTTTTTCACTGCCCCAACGGGCTGCTGCTTACTGGATCTTCGCTTTTTCGCGCAGGTCTTTCAGCATCGCCTGGAACTTGCTGCGTTGCCAGTTCTGATCGCCCATCATCATTTCGAGCAGTTGCGGCTTGACGTCTTCATACGACGGGATCTTCGCGTCGCGCGTGTCGTCCAGACGGATCACGTGCCAGCCGAATTGCGTCTTGACCGGCGTCTGGGTGATCTGGCCCTTCTTCAGGCCGGTAAGAGCTGCCGAGAATTCCGGAACGTAGGTGCCCGGGTTCGCCCAGTCCAGATCGCCGCCGTTAGCGCCCGATCCCTTGTCCTTCGATTGCGCCTTGGCGATGTCTTCAAACTTGGCGCCAGCCTTCAGCTTGGCGATGATGGCCTTTGCGTCGGCTTCCTTGTCCACCAGGATGTGGTGGGCGTGGTATTCCTTGCCGTTGCCGAACTGCGCCTTGATCTTGTCGTACTGCTTGTGCAGTTCGTCTTCGGTGGCGGGGCTGTTCTTGACGTAGTCTTCAAACTCGGCTGCCACCAGCACGTTCAGTCGTGCAGAAGCCAGTTGCTCCTGAACGTCGTCGCGCTCCAGCAGACCGCGCTTGGCGGCGTCCTGCTCGATCAGTTCACGATCGACCAGCATGTCGCGGGCCTTGGCACGCAGCTCGGGCGATTCGGGCTGGCCCGACTTCTTGATCAGCGCGTCCACCTTGGCGCTCGGGATGGCTTTGCCGTTGACCACCGCGGCGTTTTGCGCCATGGCGGGAGCAGCGGTCGCAGCAATGGCAACAGCCAGCAGGCTGGCAGTGAGGCTGGAAATCTTCATGGGATTGCGTTCGAGGGAAGGACGAGTGAGCGTGGAATGCGCTTACGTGTTTTCTTCGGGAGTGACCGCGCGGATCGCCAGGGCATGAATTGCCGCCGGCCACAGCGTGTGCAGCGCATCATACACCATGCGATGGCGCGCCAAACGGTTCTTGCCGGCAAAGGCCGCGCTGACGATTTCGACGTTGTAATGGCCGCCGCCGGAGGCCGCGCCGGCGTGTCCGGCATGCTTGGCACTGTCGTCTTCCACGACGAGGTGGGCGGGCTGGAACGCCTCGCGCAGGAGGCGTTCGATTTCTCGCGGATCGGCGGCCATCAGCGGTCGTCTCCAATGTTGGCGTCGTTGGCCGCGTTGGCGGGGCGCTCCTGCATGTGGCGCGCCAGCCAGACACTTTGCGCAAGGATGAACACCACCATCAGGCCCATCGAGCCGAACAGCTTGAAGTTGACCCACACGTCGGTATCGAAGTTGTAGGCCACGTAGAGGTTCAGGCAGCCCATGACCAGGAAGAACAGCGCCCACACCAGGTTCAGGCGGCCCCACATCGGCTCGGGCAGCGATACCTGCTGCTCCATCATGGCGCGGATGAGGTTCTTGCGAACGAACACCACGCTGCCCAGCAGCACCACGCCAAACAGCCAATACAGCACCGTCGGCTTCCACTTGATGAACGTCTCGTTGTGAAAGATGAGCGTGGCGCCGCCAAACACACCGATGATGAGCAGCGACAGCCACTGCATGGCGTCGACCTTGCGGTGCTTGAACCACACCCAGGCGATCTGCAGCACGGTGGCGACCATCGCGACGGTGGTCGCCACATAAATACCGGCCACCTTGAAGGCAGCAAAGAACAGGATGACCGGGAACAGATCGAACAGGAATTTCATGCGGGAACGCGCTTAGGTGGGCGGGGGCGGAAGATCAATCGCCGAATTTTAGCGCAGCCGAGTTGATGCAATACCGCAGACCGGTGGGCGCAGGGCCATCTTCGAACACGTGGCCGAGGTGCGCGCCGCAGTTCTTGCATTGCACTTCGATGCGCAGCATGCCGTGCGAGCGGTCGGTTTTCTCGGCGATCACCTCGCCGTTGATGGGCTGGAAATAGCTCGGCCAGCCGCAACCGGCATCAAACTTGGTCGACGATTCAAACAGCGGCGTGCCGCAGCAGACGCAGTTGTAGACGCCCCGGTCCCAGTGGTCCCAATACTTGCCCGTGAAGGGCCGTTCGGTGGCCGCTTCGCGGGTGACGCGGTATTCGATGTCGGAGAGTTGGTCGCGCCATTCGGCGTCGGATTTCATGACGGTCATGGTGATGAGACTCCTTGTTGGATTCGGCAGCCGCAGGATGGAATCGATCGGGCGGCTGACTTTGTTTTGTCGTGCTAGTGCGGCAATCCTGACAGGCGCGGATTAGAGCATGGTGTCAGTACCGGCGCATCACGCCTGGCTACATATCGGCATGCCGGATCACGACGAGCAGCTCACTTCCAACGACGATGCCCAATCGGGTGCAGGCTGCGCGTAATGCTCGAAGCCGGGGTGGTCGTCAAACGGGCGGGCCAGCACGGCGCGCAGGTTTTCGACTTCGGAGAAATCCTTTTCCTTGGCGCGGCGGATGGCGATTTCGGCCAGGTGGTTGCGCAGCACGTATTTCGGGTTGACGCGGTGCATGGCTGCGGCGCGCTCGTCGTCAGATTGCGGTTCGGCCTGCAAGCGCTGGCGATAAGCGGCAAGCCACACGTCTGCGGCGGCGCGATCGAAGAAGACATCGCGGACGGTGCGCGCTTCTGCCGCGGCGGGCGTGTCGTCGCGGCGTACCTCGGCGAGGTGGCGGAAGAACAGCGTGTAGTCGGCGCGCTGATTGTGCAGCAGCTTGAACAGGTCGCCGAAGAGCGCCTCGTCTGCGTCCTGTGCGGTGGAAAGTCCGAGCTTGGCGCGATAACGTGCGTAGAAGGCCGCGCCGTAGACGTCGCGGTAGGTCAGCAACACGTTTTGCGCGGCGTCGATGGCGGGTTGGGCCTGCGCTTCGTCGCTCAAATCGACAAAAACGTCGGGATCTTCACCAAACAGCGGCAGTAACGCCTGCGCGAGGCAGAACAGATTCCAGTAGCCGATTTGCGGCTGCTGTGCGTAGGCGTAACGGCCGCCGGTGTCGGAGTGGTTGCAGATGTGGTTGGCGTCAAAGCCATCCAGGAAGCCGAAGGGGCCGTAGTCGAGCGTGAGGCCGAGGATCGACATGTTGTCGGTGTTCATCACGCCGTGGCAGAAGCCAACGGCTTGCCAGTCGGCCATCAGCTCAGCGGTGCGGCGGGCCAGTTCGCGCAGCAGGGCGAGATACGGTTGCGGCTCGCTGCGGCAGCCGGGGTAGAAACGGTCGACGACGTAATCGGCAAGTGCGCGCAGTTGGGGCAGTTGTTCGCTGGCCGCAAAGTGCTCGAAGTGGCCAAAGCGCACGAACGACGGCGCGAGGCGAGTGACAACGGCGGCGGTTTCGATCTCTTCGCGGCGGACGGGGGCGTCAGCGCCGGTCACGCACAGGGCGCGGGTGGTTGGAATCCCAAGTCCTGCCATGGCTTCCGAGCACAGAAATTCGCGGATGGACGAGCGCAGCACAGCCCGCCCGTCACCCATGCGCGAATACGGCGTACGGCCGGCGCCTTTGAGCTGGACTTCGCAGGGGCCATCGGCGGTCTGCAGCTCGGCTAGCAACAGCGCGCGGCCATCGCCCAACTGCCCGGCCCACACGCCGAACTGATGGCCCGAATACACGGTGGCGAGCGGATCGCTCCAGGGGGCGACGGCGTTCCCGGTAAAGACGGCCAGCCCGGCGGGGGTGTCAAGTTCTGCTCGCGAAAGGCCGAGCGACGCTGCGGCGTCCGGCGAGAAGCCTACCAGATAGGGCTGGCCAATCGGTCCGGAAGGCATGGGCATCGGCGGCAGGCGCGTCAGAAAGCGTTCGCCCAGCGCTGAGAAGCCAGGGGCGGCGGCGGGGCGGCGTGCCCAGTCGAAATGGTTCGCAAGGGAATCGTCAGGCAAGGCGGCGGGCGAGGCAGTCATGGGATGGGGCGGCAGGGCATGCGGCGGATAGCACAGGAAACGGCGCAAAAACAGTGCCGAACCTTCAAATGTTGTGCGCTTTGCAGCGCAGCAAAATACGCTTCACGTAGGGGAAAACGCCATGTTGAGACGCAGCAACGCTATCGCGTATTGTACTTGCGAGTAAAGAAAGCTGCAGCCTGCGAACCCTTGCACCACAACGATTCGCAGGGTTTTACAGATGGCCGGGTAAACATGGGGGCCGATGTGGCAGCGCACAACAATATCCCGTTGACGTGCTTGGCGATCACGGGAACAATCGGCCAAAAAATAGAACGGTTGTTCAGTTTTTTCTAGGAGACACCATGGCCCTGATGGGACAAATGATGAGCGCGCCTTTGCTCATCTCGACCATCATCGAACATGCAGCGCGCAATTCCGGTTCGACTGAAGTCGTGTCGCGCCGTGTCGAGGGCGATATCCATCGCACCACGTACCGGCAAGTGCGAGACCGCTCCAAGCAACTGGCAAATGCGCTGGCCGCACTCGGTGTGCAGCCCGGCGAGCGTGTCGGTACGCTTGCCTGGAACGGCTATCGCCATCTTGAAATCTATTACGGCGTCTCCGGTTCGGGCTCGGTGTGCCACACCATCAACCCGCGGCTGTTTCCCGACCAGATCGCCTACATCGTCAATCACGCTGACGACCAGTACGTCTTCTTCGACCTGACGTTCGTGCCGCTCATCGAGGGCATTGCACCGCATTGCCCGAACGTGAAGGGTTGGGTGGCGATGACCGATCGCGCGCACATGCCCACCTCCAGCGTGCCAATGCTCTGCTATGAAGAGCTGCTGGATGCGCAAAGCGCCGATTACACCTGGCCGCAGTTCGACGAGAACACCGCGTCCAGCCTGTGCTACACGTCGGGCACCACGGGCAACCCCAAGGGCGCGCTGTATTCGCATCGCTCCACGGTGTTGCACTCGTATGCGTCGGCCATGCCGGATGCGCTTGGGTGCTCGGCGCAGGACGTGATCCTGCCGGTGGTGCCGATGTTCCACGTCAACGCGTGGGGGCTGCCGTATTCGGTGCCGCTGGTAGGCGCCAAGCTCGTCTTCCCTGGGCCGAAACTGGATGGCGCTTCGCTGTTCGAACTGTTCGAGCAGGAAAAGGTGACGTTCTCGGCTGGCGTGCCAACGGTGTGGCTCGGTCTGCTGCAACACGTGCAGGCCAACAAACTGAAATTTTCGACGTTCCGCCGCACGGTCATCGGTGGTTCTGCAGCGCCCCCGGCCATGATCCGCACGCTCAACGAGCTGGACGTGGAGGTCATCCACGCGTGGGGCATGACGGAGATGTCGCCGCTGGGCACGACGTGCAAGCTCATGGGCAAGCATGCCGATCTGCCGGATGAGGCCAAGCAGCATGTGCTGGAGCGCCAAGGCCGCGCCATCTACGGTGTCGAGATGAAGATCGTCGATGCCGAGGGCCACGAATTGCCGTGGGACGGCAAGGCCTTCGGCGATCTCTACGTGCGCGGGCCGTGGACGATCCAGAGCTATTACCGCAATGAGGTATCGCCGCTGGTCGACGGCTGGTTCCCGACGGGCGACGTGGCCAACATCGATCCCGACGGCTACATGCAGATCACCGATCGCAGCAAGGACGTGATCAAGTCGGGCGGTGAGTGGATTTCGTCCATCGATGTGGAAAACGTGGCTGCAGCGCACCCCGGCGTGCACATGGCCGCATGCATCTCGTGCCATCACCCGAAATGGGACGAGCGCCCGTTGCTGGTGGTGATGAAGAAGCCGGGCGTGGAACTCACACGGGAGGAGATGCTCAAGTTCTTCGAAGGCAAGGTCGCGAAGTGGTGGATTCCGGACGACGTGGTGTTCGTCACCGAAATTCCGCTGACGGCCACCGGCAAGATGCAGAAGCTCAAGTTGCGCGAGCAGTTCAAGGATTATCAGTTTCCCGCTGTACAGGCTTAGCTAGATATAGAAACCGCCGCCCGTGCAGGGGAGCCACCCCGGCACGAGGACGGCGGACGTAAGACAACCGGATCAGGGCCGGCCGCTATGTATCGATGACTGATGCAGCGGAATGAAGCCCGGGCGCGTTGCAACCTGGAGACGCAAGCAGCCGCAGGCCCACCAGAGGCACGCGGAGAGTGACTCGCCGGCGGCTCCACCACATGAAGGAGACACGCATGACGAAGTTCCGTCCGTTGGTTGTGGCTGTTGCATGTGTTGCGGCTATCGGTGGGGCAGCACTGCCCACTGCAGCGTCCGCCGCCGAAACCGTGAAGATCGCCTGGATCGATCCGTTGTCTGGCCTGATGGGCGCGCTGGGCCAGAACCAGTTGCGCAGCTGGCAGTACATCGCCGATCTCGCCACGCAGAAGAACTGGGCCGGCGACGGTACCAAGTTCGAAGTGGTGGGCTTTGACAACAAGCTCTCGCCGCAAGAAAGCCTGACGGCCCTCAAGCAGGTAGCAGATCAGGGCATCCACTACATCGTGCAAGGCAACGGATCGAGCGTCGGCATGGCGCTGGAAGACGCCGTGGCCAAGTACAACGAGCGTAATCCGGGTAAGGAAATCGTCTACCTGAACTACGCTGCGGTAGACCCGGACATGACGAACAGCAAGTGCAATTACTGGCACTTCCGCCTGGACGCCAACTCCGACATGAAGATGGAAGCGCTGACCAGCTTCCTGGCGAAAGATCCGAAGGTCAAGAAGGTCTACCTGATCAACCAGAACTATTCGTTCGGTCATCAGGTAGCGCGTGCGGCCAAGGAATATCTCAAGCGCAAGCGTCCGGACATCGAGATCGTGGGTGAAGACCTGCACCCCCTGGCGCAGGTGAAGGACTTTTCGCCGTACGTATCGAAAATCAAGTCGTCAGGTGCCGATACCGTCATCACTGGCAACTGGGGCAGCGACTTGGCGCTGCTCATCAAGGCTGGCAAGGATGCGGGCCTGAACGCTAACTTCTACACGTACTACGCCTCCACAACCGGGGTGCCGACTGCGATGGGGTCCGCCGGTGCCGATCACGTGAAATACGTCGGCTACTGGAACGTCAACAACGACGGCTACAAGGGCGCGGATATCGTCGAGGGCTACAAGAAAAAGTACAACGACGATTACTACCTCATGGCGTCGTACACCGGCATTGCCATGCTGGCCAAGGCCATCAAGCAGACCAAGTCCGCCGAGCCGGCGAAGGTTGCCAAGGCCTTCGAGGGCATGAAGGTCGACAGCCTGAATGGCACCTTCGAGATGCGTGCGTCTGACCACCAGGGCCAGCAGCCGCTCTACATCGCCACCTGGGAAAAAACCAACGGCAAGAACGTCAAGTTCGACCAGGAAAACACCGGATACGGCTGGAAGACCGACGCAGTGCTCGATCAGTACGTCGCGTCGCAGCCAACCTCCTGCCAGATGAAGCGTCCGCAGTAAGGCCGCGGGTGGTGCGCCGAAGGGCCGCCCGATGCTATCGTGCGGCGATGTTTTAAACGGAGTCCATGGGCCACGCATTGATGCGTGCGTCCCATGCTCCGCCGAATCTGCTGGAAGGGCTGCAGCGTGGAATTTCTAGTTATCAATCTCTTGAATGGCATCAGCTACGGGCTGTTGCTGTTCATGTTGTCTTCGGGCCTGACGCTGATCTTCAGCATGATGGGCGTTCTCAATTTTGCGCACGCCAGTTTCTACATGCTGGGCGCGTACTTCGCCTATGTCGTCAGCGGCCATCTGGGCTTCTGGGCCGCGTTGATCGTGGCGCCGCTGTTGGTGGGCGCGCTGGGCGCAGTGGTCGAACGTTTCGGCCTGCGCACGGTGCACCGCTATGGCCACGTCGCCGAACTGTTGTTTACCTTCGGACTGGCCTACCTGATTGAGGAAGGCGTAAAGCTGGTGTGGGGCCTGCCCGCCGTGGCGTACCGCGTGCCGGACGCACTGGACGGCCCGTTGTTCACGCTGTTCACGTCGTCGTTCCCCAAGTACCGCGCCTTCATGATGCTGGTGTCTCTGCTGATGCTGGTGGGCATCTTCCTGCTGCTCACACGCACGCGTATCGGGCTTGTCATTCAAGCCGCACTCACGCATCCGGACATGGTCGAAGCGCTGGGCCACAACGTGCCGCGCGTGTTCATGCTGGTGTTCGGCGGCGGCTGTGCGTTGGCTGGGCTGGCGGGCGTGATTGGCGGCAATGCCTTCGTGACCGAGCCATCGATGGCGGCTGCGGTGGGCTCTATCGTCTTCGTGGTGGCGGTCGTGGGCGGCATGGGGTCTCTGGTGGGCGCATTCATCGCGTCGCTGCTGATCGGCTGCATCCAGACCTTTGCCGTCACGCTCGATATCTCAGTGACCAGCGTGCTGGAGAAGATCGGTGTCACGCTCAATCCGGAAGTACCGCTCATCTCTGTCTGGAACCTGACGATTGCGCAAGTGGCACCGGTGCTGCCGTATCTGCTGCTGGTGCTGATGCTGATCTTCCGCCCGCGTGGGCTGATGGGTACGCGGGAGAGCTAAATGGAACGCACCATGCACCAACAAGCGCAACAACAAGCCGCGCTGCCGGCCAACGATCGAGCGCGGACGATGAAATTCAAGCCGGTCAATCTTGCCCGCTGGCTACTCTGGAGTGTCACCGCACTGGTGATGATCGTGCTGCCGCTCATCTGGCCGCAGGGTTTTGCCATCACGCTGCTCTCGCAGATGGGCATCATGATCATCTTCGCGCTCTCGTACAACATGCTGCTCGGCCAGTCCGGCATGTTGTCGTTCGGGCATGCGGTGTACGCCGGTCTGGGCGCCTTCATGGCTGTTCACGCGCTCAACAAGATCGGCGCCATGCAAACGCTGGGCATTGCCGGACCACTCGCCGTTGCGCTATTGCCCATTGCGGGCGGTCTGGGCGGCGCGCTGTTCGGCGTGATCTTCGGCTACGTCACCACCAAAAAGTCCGGGACGACGTTCGCCATGATCACGCTGGGTATCGGCGAGATGGTATTTGCCAGTGCGCTGATGTTCCCGGACTTCTTTGGCGGCGAAGGCGGTGTCTCCACCAACCGCAGCATCGGCGACGCGCTGCTTGGCGTGACGTTCGGGCCGGGGCGCCAGGTGTATTACCTGATTGCCGCGTGGTGCCTGATTTCGATGGCGCTGATGTATGCGTGGACGCAGACGCCACTGGGCCGTATCGCCAACGCCGTGCGTGACAACCCCGAACGCGTTGAGTTCATCGGCTACAACACGCAGCGTGTGCGCTTTCTGGTGGTGATTCTGTCTGCGTTCTTCGCGGGCATTGCCGGCGCGCTGTCGTGCATCAACTTTGAGATCGTGACGGCGGAGAACGTGTCGGCAGTGCGTTCGGGCTCGGTGCTGCTGGCGGCCTTCATTGGCGGCATGGGCAGCTTCTTCGGGCCGATCATCGGCGCGGTGCTCACGGTGTTCTTTACCGTAGCGCTGTCGGGCATCACCAAGGCGTGGCTGCTGTACCTCGGTTTGTTCTTTGTGCTGATGGTCATGTACGCGCCGGGCGGCATCGCCAGTCTTCTGGTCATGCATCTGCCGATCATGCGGCGCGGCAAGCTCAAGACGCTGCTGCCGGCTTATGGCGTGACGATCGTGCCGGCTGCCATTTTGCTGATTGCCTTGATCTCCACCGTGGAAATGATCTACGCCGTGCAGGACGACGCCTCGGGTGGCGTTGCCACGCTGTTCGGCCTGTCTGTCGAACCGAATACTCTCAAGCCGTGGGTCGTCACCGCCGTGCTGTGGCTGGTGGGCGCCTTCGGCCTGCGTGCTGCCGCAAGCAAGCTGCGCACCGCTTGGGACAACGCATTGCAGGAGCCGCAACCATGAGCCAACCGACATCTGGGCCGACCGCAGCGCTCGAGTTGCGCGATGTTCGCAAGCGCTTTGGCGCGACTGAAATTATCCGAGGAGTCAACCTCACCATCGGCAAGGGCGAGCGCCATGCACTTATCGGCCCGAACGGCGCCGGCAAGTCGACCACGTTCAACCTGATCTCGGGCCGTTTTCCGGCCAGCTCGGGCAGCGTGCGACTGAACGGTGAAGAGATCAGCGGCCTGGCGCCGTTTGAAATCAACCGCAAGGGCCTGTCGCGCAGCTTCCAGATCACCAACATCTTTCATCGGCTGTCGGTATTTGAGAACTTGCGCTGCGCGGTGCTTTGGTCGCTCGGCTACAAGTATTCGTTCTGGCACAAGCTGGCCGAGCTGCGTGACGCACGCGAGCGCGCTGAAGAAGTGCTCGAGCAGATCGGCATGACGCACCGGCGCGATGCCGCGGCAGGCCTGCTGACCTACGCCGAGCAACGGGCGCTGGAAATCGGCATCACCATTGCGGGCGGGGCTGACGTGATCCTGCTGGATGAACCGACCGCCGGCATGAGCCGTTCTGAATCGGACCACGCAGTGGACCTCATCCGCAAAGTCACGGTCGGCAAGACGCTGGTGATGGTCGAGCACGATATGAGTGTGGTGTTTGGCCTGGCCGACCGCATCTCGGTGCTCGTCTACGGCGAAGTGATCGCCACCGATACGCCGGAAGCTATTCGCAATAACCGCCGCGTGAAAGAGGCCTACCTCGGCACCACGCTGGACGAACCTGCAGGAGCGCATTGATGGCAACGAATACTCCGATGTTGGAGGTGCGCGACCTGCACGCGTACTACGGCAAGAGCCACATCCTGCACGGCGTCGACATGCACGTAGACGAGGGCGAGATCGTTGCGCTACTCGGCCGCAATGGGGTGGGGCGTTCGACCCTGGCCAAATCCATCATGGGCATGGTCCGGCATGAGGGTGAAATCCTGCTGCGCGGCAAGAACGTGAGCGGCCTGCGAACCTTCGAAGTGGCGCACAAGGGCATCGGCTATGTGCCCGAGAACCGGGATATTTTCCCCACGCTGACGGTGCGGCAGAACCTGTTGCTTGGCGAGAAACGCAATCCCAGTCAGCCCAAGCCGCGCTGGCAGGTCGAAGACATGTACCAGATGTTCCCGCGCCTGAAGGAGCGCGAGAACACGGCGGCCGGTGTGCTGTCGGGTGGCGAGCAGCAGATGCTGACGCTGTGCCGCACGCTGATGGGCGATCCCGACTTCATCATCATCGACGAGCCGACCGAGGGCCTCGCGCCGCTGGTCGTGACACTCGTGGGCGAGTATCTGAAGACGCTCAAGGAGCGGGGCATCTCCGTGCTGCTGGTGGAGCAGAAGTTGGCCATTGCCCTGGACATTTCACAACGCGTGTATGTGATGGGGCACGGGCAGATCGTGTTTGAAGGAACGCCCCAGCAGTTGAAGGCGGACGCGAAAGTCCGGCAGGAGTGGCTGGAGGTTTAGACGCCGCAAGTTGGACCACGCTGCAGAGATGGCCCGCATGGACAACCGTGCGGGCTTTTTTTCTTGCAGTCAGTTGGCGATCGTGCCCGCCGCAGTCGCTTCGGTGGTGGTTTCGGCTTGCTGCAGATGCGCCGCGCTGAACTGCATCTCCGCATACTTCACAAACCGCGTCTTGAATTTCCAGCGGTAAGCCAGCCAGATCGCCACAAACAGGATCACACCGCAGTACGTTGCGATAAAGGCGCCGAAGTTGTCCACGGGTGCAAACAGCGCCTTGGTGTTCTGCCCAAGAATGATCACCACGCACAGGATCGCCACCATGATCGGTCCAAACGGGAAGAACGGCGACCGATACGCCAGTTGCTCCACGGAATGCCCCTGGCTCGTGAACCCCTTGCGGAACCGGTAGTGCGCCAACGCAATGCCGAACCACGCGATGAAGCACGTCACCGCAGATGTATTCAGCAGCCACAAGTAGACCACCTGGTCGCCAAACAACGAACTGAAGAAGCACAGCGCGCCAACGGCGGACGTGGCCAGCAGCGCGCGATGCGGCACGCCGTTGGCCGACACCTTGGCAAACCAGCGTGGCGCCTGGCCTTCGAGCGCCAGGTCGTACAGAATCCGCGTCGACACATAGAGGCTCGACGTGCCAGACGACAGCAGCGCCGTCAGCACCACCGCATTCATCATCCCGGCCGCAAACGCGAGGCCCGCATGCTGGAACACCAGCGCAAACGGGCTAACGCCGACGTCCGTCGCTTCATTGCGCAGCAGGTTCGGGTCGGTGTACGGCAGCAGCACGCCGATGATCAGGATCGCCAGCACGTAGAACAGCAGAATGCGCCAGAACGTCTGGCGGATGGCGCGGGGGATCGTGCGCGAGGGGTTCTCCGCTTCGCCGGCGGCAACGCCGATGGTCTCGACGCCCTGGAACGAGAACCCGGCAATCATCGCCACGCCGACCATGGCTGGCACGCCGCCCACGAACGGCGCATCGCCCACGGTGAAGTTCTGCCAACCCGACTGCGGCCCGCCGTGCATGATGCCGAAGATCATCGCCAGGCCGATCAGCAGGAACACGATGATCGTCACCACCTTGATCATCGAGAACCAGTATTCTGCCTCGCCAAAGCCGCGCACGGAGAAGGCGTTGAGGCCAAACATGAGCAGCAGGAACGCGGCGCTCCACATCATGCCCGACACGCCCGGAAACCAGTACTTCATCACCAGCTGCGCGGCGGCCAGCTCCACAGCCACGGATACGGCCAGTGCAAACCAGTAGTTCCAACCCAGCGCAAAGCCGAAGCCTTCTTCCACATACAGGCGGCTGTAAGTCACGAACGAGCCCGAGACGGGCAGATGCACTGCCAACTCGCCAAGACTCGTCATCAGGCAATAGACCATTACGCCGATGAGCGTGTAGGTCAGAAGTGCGCCGCCGGGGCCGGCCTGCGCAATGGATGCGCCGGACGCGACGAACAGCCCCGTGCCGATGGCGCCGCCCAGGGCGATCATCATCAGGTGGCGCGAACGCAGGCGTCGGCGCAGTTCGGATTGGGCTTCGAGGCCGGTGGGGGTGATGGATGTGTGCATAGCCGGTGGCGCCGGAGCGGGCGCCCCAATGAAAACGCCCGCCGCATGCAGTGCAAACGGCAGGCGGAGCGGGTGTGATTACTGCGTACGGTTCGCGACGGTTGGCAATTCAGGGCCGGGGTCTTGGCCGGCCAGCGAATCGCGCAGCACGGGCGGGCGCGGGAAGTGCATGTCCTGGTAACGGACAATGCCGCCGCCACGCACCAGCCGGTAGCCGATCCAGATCAGGAAGAAGACTGGGATGCCGATGTACGTGGCGATGACCGCCGGCCAATCGACGGTGCCGCTCGTGAACGCCTGGTAGTTCTGGCCGAGCGTGATGACCAGGCACAGCCCGAACGCGAACAGCGGACCATACGGGAAGAACTTGGAGCGGTATGGCAACTGCGCCGGATCATGCCCCTGCGCCACAAGCCCCTTGCGGAAGCGATAGTGGCTGATGGCAATGCCAAGCCATGCGACGAAGCCAGTCATGCCGGACGTGTTCAGCAGCCACAGGTAGACCGTTTTGTCGCCATACAACGAACTCAGGAAACACAGCGCGCCGACAGCAGTCGTGGCCAGCAGCGCATTGCGCGGCACACCGTTCCGCGTGAGTTGAGCAAAGATGCGCGGTGCGCGGCCCTCGGTGGCCAGGTTGTAGAGCATTCGCGTGGACGCATACATGCCCGAATTGCCCGCTGACAGCACAGCCGTCAGGATCACTGCGTTCATCAGGCCTGCGGCAAACGCCAGGCCTGCGTGCTTGAAGACGAGCGTGAAGGGGCTCACGCCGATGTTGGTGACTTCCGTCGACAGCAGATTCGGATCGGTGTACGGCACCAGCACGCCGATGATGAAGATCGCCAGCACGTAGAACAGCAAGATGCGCCAGAACACCTGCTTGACCGCACGCGGAATGGTGCGGGCAGGGTCGGCCGATTCGCCGGCCGCCACGCCAATCAGCTCCGTCCCCTGAAAGGAGAACCCCGCGATCATCGCCACACCGATCATCGCCGGCAGCCCGCCCACGAACGGCGCATCACCCAGCGTCAGGTTTTGTAGGCCCGATTCCGGGCCGCCCTTCAGGGTCCCGAAGATCATGGCCAGGCCAATGCCGATAAAGAAGATGACGGTAACGACCTTGATGAGGGCGAACCAGTATTCCGCCTCGCCAAAGCCGCGTACCGAGATGGCGTTGAGCAGGAACATGATGGCGAGAAACACAGCGCTCCACAGCACGCCGGGCACATCGGGGAACCAGTAATGCATGACGAGCTGCGCGGCCGCCAGCTCAACGGCAATCGTCACGGCCCAGTTGTACCAATAGTTCCAGCCAAGCGCGAAGCCGAAGCCTTCGTCCACATACAGGGCGCCGTAGGTGGCAAAGGATCCGGAAACCGGCATGTAGGCGGCAAGCTCGCCCAGGCTGGTCATCAGGAAGTAGACCATCGCCCCGATGAGGATGTAGGCGGCAAGCGCGCCTCCGGGGCCGGCCTGCGAGACCGACGCGCCCGAGGCCACGAAGAGCCCGGTGCCGATCGACCCGCCGATGGCGATCATGGTGAGATGGCGCGCGCGCAAGGTGCGGCGCAAGCCCGGCGTCTCTGAGGACGGGGTAGCGTGTTCTGGCATGGATACAGAGTGGTCGATTTTGCTCGGATCGCGAATCAAATCGACGAAATGTGACGAGACGTCCCCGCGCCTGATGGGCACCCGGCGAACGAAATGCGCGACTCTATCAAAACCGTCACGTAGCGGGCAAAAAATCCATGCCCCAGCACACGCGTTTGAACCCCGCCGGGGCGTACCGCATCGCCCGCCAGACGGCGCCGTGCAGCGCAAAAATAAAAATTGAACGACCGTGCTATTTTGTGTATTCTGTGTCGAGTCGCGGCCTTACCGCGCGTTAAAAAAACGATAGTTGAGAGACAGTTCAACCGCGAGGCACGGTGCGCCTGATCTGCCGGCCCTCGCATCACCAAAGGAACCAGCATGACTGCGGAGTACAAGGTCCAGGACGGCGTTGCCGTCATCACGCTCAGCAACCCGCCCGTCAACGGCCTTGGCCACTCCACGCGCCTGGGCATCGTTGAAGGCATGGTGAAAGCGGGCGACGACGCCAACGTCAAGGCCATCGTCATCACCGGTGCGGGCAAGGCCTTCTCGGGCGGCGCCGATATCCGCGAATTCAATACGCCCAAGGCGACGCAAGAGCCGACGCTGCACGCCGTCATCAAAGCCGTTGAGTCGAGCAACAAGCCGGTCGTGGCGGCCATCCATTCGGTGGCGATGGGCGGTGGGCTGGAACTGGCGATGGGCTGCCATTTCCGCGTGGCCGCACCGGGCGCGCAGATCGCGCTGCCCGAAGTCAAGCTGGGCATCCTGCCGGGCGCAGGCGGCACGCAGCGCCTGCCGCGCGCCATCGGCCTGGAACCGGCCTTGAACATGATTGTGTCTGGTAACGCCATCCCGTCGGAAAAGCTGGCCAAGAGCGGCCTGTTCGATCAGATGATCGAAGGCGACCTGATGGCCGGCGCCATCGATTTCGCCCTGAAGGCCGCTGCCGAAGGCAAGCTGCCGAAGCTGCGCGATCGCAAGGTCGAGCACGACAACCCGCAAGGCTTCCTGCAATTTGCCCGTAACACTGTGGCGGCAGTCGCAAAGAACTTCCCGGCGCCGGGCAAGTGCGTCGACGCCGTGCAGGCCGCCGTGGAAAAGCGCTTTGACGACGGCATCAAGTTCGAGCGCGACTTGTTCATCGAACTGGTGAATACGTCGGAATCGCGCGCGCTGCGCCACGCTTTCTTTGGCGAACGCGCTGCAAGCAAGATCCCCGATGTGCCGGAAGACACGCCGGTGCGCAAGGTGGAGAAGGTCGCCGTGATCGGCGCCGGCACAATGGGCGGCGGTATCTCGATGAACTTCCTCAACGCAGGCATTCCGGTCACGATGCTGGAAACCAAGCAGGAAGCACTGGACCGCGGCGTCGCCACCATCCGCAAGAACTACGAGAACAGCGCCAAAAAAGGCAAGCTCACGCAAGAGAAGGTCGAGCAGCGCATGGCCCTGCTGACCCCGACGCTGTCCTACGACGACATCAAGGACGCCGACCTCGTCATCGAGGCCGTATTCGAAGAAATGGGCGTCAAGGAAGTCGTGTTCAAGAAGCTGGATGAAGTCGTCAAACAGGGCGCGATCCTGGCGTCGAACACCTCCACGCTGGATGTCGACAAGATCGCCAGCTTCACCAAGCGTCCGCAAGACGTGGTCGGCATGCACTTTTTCAGCCCGGCCAACGTGATGAAACTGCTGGAAGTCGTTCGCGGCAAGGAGACTGCCAAGGATGTGCTGGCCACCGTCATGAAGCTGGCCAAGGCCATCAAAAAGACGGCGGTCGTGTCCGGCGTGTGTGACGGCTTCATCGGCAACCGCATGATCGAGCAATACAGCCGCCAGGCCGGCTACCTGCTGGACGAAGGCGCGCTGCCGGAGCAGGTCGACAAGGCCATCGAGAAGTTCGGCTTTGCGATGGGCCCGTTCCGTATGGGCGACCTGGCCGGCAACGACATCGGCTGGGCCATCCGCAAGCGTCGCGCCGTGGACAAGCCGGACATCGTCTATTCGAAGACCGCCGATCTGCTGTGCGAGATGGGCCGCTTCGGCCAGAAGACGGGCGGTGGCTGGTACGACTACAAGGCGGGCGACCGCAAGCCGTATCCGAACCAGCAGGTCAACGACATGATCGTCCAGCACTCGAAGGATCTGGGCATCACGCGCCGCAAGATTTCGGACGAGGAAATCGTCGAGCGCCTGGTGTTCGCGCTGGTCAACGAAGGCGCCAAGATCCTGGAAGAGGGCATTGCCTCCAAGGCGTCGGATATCGACATGGTCTACCTGACTGGCTACGGCTTCCCGCTGTTCCGCGGCGGCCCGATGCTCTACGCAGATACCGTCGGCCTGTACAACGTCGCACAAGCCATGCACCGCTACAGCAAGGGCTACCACGGCGAAGCGTGGAAGCCGGCGCCGCTGCTGCAGAAGCTGGCCGACGAAGGCAAAGGCTTTAACGGTTGATGCGCGGCTAACCGACCAAGCAACTAAGCGACTAAGCAACCGCCATGCAACTTACGCCCACCGACTGCCTGCTGATCATCGATGTGCAGAACGATTTTCTGCCCGGCGGTGCGCTGGCTGTGCCGGACGGCGACCAGGTCATCCCGGTCGTGAACCAGCTCGCCAAGGCATTCGGGCGCGTGGTGCTGACGCAGGATTGGCACCCACGCGAGCACGTGTCGTTCGCGGCCAACCATCCCGGCACGGAACCATTCGGCATGATCGATTTGCCGTATGGCGCCCAGGTGCTGTGGCCGGTGCACTGCGTTCAGCACAGCAGCGGCGCAGCGCTTGCCGATGGGCTGGACGTGCCGCACGCGCAGTTGGTCGTCCGCAAGGGCTATCACCCGCACATCGACAGCTACTCCGCATTTTTTGAAGCGGATCGCAAGACGCCGACAGGCCTGCTGGGCTACCTGCGCGAGCTTGGAATCAAGCGCGTGTTCTGCGTCGGGCTGGCCACCGATTTTTGCGTGGCATGGTCGGCGTTAGATGCAAGGGCGGCGGGGCTGGAAGTGGCTGTCATTGAGGATGCCTGTCGCGCCATCGATCTGAATGGGTCGCTTGCGCAGGCCTGGCAGCACATGACGGATGCGGGCATCGCACGGTTGCAGTCGCCGGACGTTTTGAACGGATAACAGAGATACGGGGCGCCTGCCGATGCGGTGCGCCCGCCACCAGATACGAGGAGCAACACCATGACCGAAGCAGTCATCGTTTCCACCGCACGTACCGGCCTGGCCAAGAGCTGGAAGGGCGCCTTCAACATGACGCACGGCGCTACGCTGGGCGGCCACGCGGTTCAGCATGCCATCGAGCGTGCCAAGATCGAGCCGGGCGAAGTGGAAGACATCCTGATGGGCTGTGCGAACCCGGAAGGTGCAACAGGCGCCAACATCGCTCGCCAGATTGCTCTGCGTGCCGGCTGCCCCGTGACCGTGCCGGGCGCAACCGTCAACCGTTTCTGCTCGTCGGGCCTGCAGACCATCGCCATGGCCGCACAGCGCGTGATTGCCGATGAAGGCGACATCTTCGTGGCTGGCGGCGTGGAATCCATCTCGTGCGTGCAGCAGGAGATGAACCGCCACATGATGACCGAAGGCTGGCTCAACAAGCACAAGCCGGAAATCTACTGGAACATGCTCCAGACCGCCGAGAACGTCGCCAAGCGCTACAACATCGCCAAGGAACGCATGGACGAGTACGGCGTGCAAAGCCAGCAGCGCGCCGCCGCCGCTGCTGCTGCTGGAAAGTTCAACGACGAAATCGTCCCGATGACGACGGTGATGGGCGTGGCCGATGCCAAGACCGGCCAGCTCATGACCCGCGAAGTCACGATCTCCGCCGATGAAGGGATTCGCCCCGACACGACGCTTGAAGGCGTGGCAAAAATTCGCTCCGCCGTGCCGGGCGGCGTGGTCACTGCCGGCAATGCCAGCCAGTTCTCCGACGGCGCATCCGCTGCCGTGGTGATGAATGGCAAGGTGGCAGCCGCCAAGGGCCTGCAGCCGCTGGGCGTGTTCCGCGGCTTTGCCGTGGCAGGTTGCGAGCCGGACGAAATGGGCATCGGCCCCGTCTTTGCCGTGCCCAAGCTGCTGAAGAAGGCCGGTCTCAAGGTTGAAGACATCGGCCTGTGGGAACTGAACGAAGCGTTTGCCGTGCAGGTGCTGTACTGCGCTGACAAGCTGGGCATTCCGATGGACCGCCTGAACGTCAACGGCGGCGCCATCGCCGTGGGCCACCCGTATGGCGTGTCGGGCGCACGCCTGGTCGGCCACGCACTGATCGAAGGCAAGCGCCGTGGCGTCAAGTACGTGGTCGTGACCATGTGCATCGGCGGCGGCCAAGGCGCAGCCGGCCTGTTCGAGGTGCTCTAAACAGACAGGCTCCCGCTCAAAACGGGAGCCTGTTTTGTTTCTGCCAGAGCTGGCTTGATCGCCATCTCGGGCGCGCCTTTCTTTGCTTACTTTCTTTGGCAAGACAAAGAAAGTGAGTCGGACCCGGCAGGGTACGAAACCAGGGATTGACCCAAAGCCCTCGCCCGGGCAGGGCACGAAACACAGGATGCACCACCAACATCATGTCCTCGAAACTGCTATCCCGCCGCGACCTCAGCTTCCTGCTCTACGAATGGCTCAACGTTGAATCGCTCACGCGCATTCCGCGTTACGCAGACCACTCCCGCGAAACCTTCGACGCCGCGCTCGACACGTGTGAGCGCATCGCAACAGACCTGTTCGCCCCGCATAACAAGAAAAACGACCAAGAAGAACCGCACTTCGACGGCACCAAGGTCCACATCATTCCCGAGGTCAAGGCAGCGCTGGACGCCTTCAACAAAGCGGGCCTGATGGCTGCCGGGCAGGACTTTGAACGCGGTGGCATGCAACTGCCCACCGTGGTCGAGAAAGCCGGCTTCGGTTTCTTCAAGGCCGCCAACGTCGGCACCAGCTCATACCCGTTCCTCACCATCGGCAACGCGAATCTGCTGCTCGCGCACGGCACGCCCGCGCAAATCGAGACGTTCGTGCAGCCCGAGATGGAAGGCCGCTTCTACGGCACGATGTGCCTATCGGAGCCGCAGGCGGGCTCGTCGCTGTCGGACGTCGTCACGCGGGCCGAATACGAAGGCGAGTCACCAATTGGCGCGCAATATCGCCTGACCGGCAACAAGATGTGGATTTCCGCCGGTGAACACGAGCTGTCCGAAAACATCGTCCACCTTGTGCTGGCGAAGATTCCCGGCCCGGACGGCAAGCTGATTCCCGGTGTGAAGGGCATTTCGCTCTTCATCGTTCCAAAATTTCTCGTCAATGCCGATGGCTCGCTCGGCGAGCGCAATGACGTGGTGCTGGCCGGCTTGAACCACAAGATGGGCTATCGCGGCACGACCAACTGCCTGCTGAACTTTGGCGAAGGCACGCAGTTCCGCCCGAAGGGCGCAGATGGCCAGCCGCGCGCTGGCGCCATCGGTTACCTCGTCGGCGAGCCGCACAAGGGCCTCGCGTGCATGTTCCACATGATGAACGAGGCGCGTATCGGCGTTGGCATGGGCGCAACGATGCTCGGCTACACAGGCTATCTGCACGCGGTGGACTACGCGCGCAATCGCCCGCAGGGCCGTCCGGTCGGGCCGTCGGGCAAGGATGCGGCGTCTGCGCAAATCCGCATCATCGATCACGCCGACGTGCGTCGCATGCTGCTCGCACAAAAGGCCTACGTGGAAGGCGCCCTCGGTCTGAACCTGTATTGCGCCAAGCTCGTCGATGAAGAACGCGGAGAAACCGACGCGGCCAAGCGCGCCAAACTCGGCCTGCTGCTCGACATCCTCACGCCGATTGCGAAGAGCTGGCCGTCGCAGTGGTGCCTGGAGGCCAACAGCCTGGCGATCCAGGTGCATGGCGGTTACGGCTACACGCGCGAATACAACGTCGAGCAGTTCTACCGCGACAACCGCCTGAACCCGATTCACGAGGGCACGCACGGCATCCAGGGTCTGGACCTGCTGGGCCGCAAGGTCGTGATGCAAGACGGCGCTGCCTTCGCCGCGCTGGGTGAGCGCGTGCAGGCCACCGTCGGCCGCGCGCTGGAAACCGACGACGAAACGCTGGTCGGCTATGGCCGCGCGCTCGGCATGGCCACGCAGAAATTGGCCAAGGTCACGCAAACGCTGTGGGCCGCCGGCGATCCGCGCGTGACGCTTGCGAATGCCTCCGTCTATCTGGAAGCGTTTGGCCATGTCGTCATCGCGTGGATCTGGCTGGAGCAGGCACTGGCCGCCGCCAAGGCCCTGCCAAACGCACAAGGCGAAGACGCTGATTTCTACCGCGGCAAGCTGCAGGCCGCGCGCTACTTCTTCCAGTGGGAACTGCCGAAGATCGACCCTCAGATCGTGCTGCTGGGCTCGCTCGACACGACCACGCTGGACATGCAGGACGCCTGGTTCTGACGGTAACTCACAACGACAACGAGACACAGGAGACACCATGGGTACGCTCAAGCATCTGTTTGATCTTTCCGGTAAGACGGCGCTCATCACGGGCGGCTCACGCGGGCTCGGCCTGCAGATTGCAGAAGCTCTGGGCGAGCAGGGCGCGCGCATCGTTCTATCTGCCCGCAAGGCCGATGAACTGAAGGAGGCGCAGGCACACCTGAAGTCGCTCGGCATCGAGGCCGACTGGATTGCCGCTGACGGCGCCATCGAAGCCGACATTCAGCGCCTGGCCGACGAGGCGCTGGCTAAGCTCGGCCATGTCGACATCCTCGTCAACAACGCGGGCGCAACGTGGGGCTCGCCGGCGGAGGACCACCCGGTCGAAGCCTGGGACAAGGTGATGAACTTGAACATCCGCGGCCTGTTCCTGCTCACGCAGCAGATCGGCAAGCGTTCGATGATCCCGCGCAAGTACGGAAAGATCGTCAATGTGGCGTCGATTGCGGGCCTGAAGGGCAATCCGCCGGGCTCGCTTGACACGATTGCCTACAACACCAGCAAGGGCGCGGTGGTCAACTTCACGCGCGCGCTGGCCGGTGAGTGGGGCGAGCACAACATCACCGTCAACGCGATTGCGCCGGGCTTCTTCCCATCGAAGATGACACGCGGCTCGCTGGAAAAGCTCGGTGTGGACAAGCTGACCGAGAAATCCCCGCTGCATCGCATTGGCGACGACGAAGACCTCAAGGGTGTGGCTGCGCTCTTTGCGTCGGATGCCTCCAAGCACATCACTGGCCAGATCCTCGCCGTCGACGGCGGCGTGAGCGTGGTCTAATTTCGGCTGCTTCTCACTCTTTCTGACGCAGCATGAACGCAGACAACAACGGTTTTCCGATCGACATCCCTTTCCTGAAGCTTCTCGGCATGCGCTGCCTGAAGGTGGCCGATGGCGAGGGCGTGGTCGAACTCGCCCTCGAAGCGCAGCACATGAACAGCTGGGAAATGGCCCACGGGGGCTTGACCATGACGATGCTCGACGTCGCCATGGCCATGGCGGGCCGCTCGGCCGACGTGCATGGCCGCGGCGTGGTCACGATCGAGATGAAGACGGCGTTCATGCAGCCCGGGCGCGGCACGCTCAAGGCGAGCGCGCGTTGCGTGCATCAGTCCACCACCATGGCGTTCTGCGAAGGCGAGGTGCGCGACGCAGATGACAAGCTGGTCGCGCGCAGTTCAGGGACCTTCAAGTTCGTCAAGCGTATGCCGCCGCCGCGCACCCCCGAACCCGGCGCGGACGGCTGACCAGGCAACACCGAAGTTGCAGTACCCAGTTGCACACCGGACAGCGTCCGACACACAAGAAGAGCAACCACGGAGACAACCCATGCAACAACCTGCGCGGCGGACGGTGTCTGCCCTTGCCATCACTCTGCTTTGCTGCACTGGACTGACCATGACCCTGGAAGGATGCGCCTCCAACTCCGCGCCGGTTGACGCACCAGCCGCCAGTGCATCGACCGCCGTGCAGCCGCCACCGGCGCCCAATCCGCCGATGCAGAAGCCGCTCACGGCAGACGAATCTGATCCGAACAAGATGGGCTGGATGCAAGGGTTCCCGCCGCCGCCCGATCGCATCATCCGCTTTGATCTGGCGGGCAACATGTTCCCACGCACGCGCTATGGCTACAGCCACGTGCGCGAGTTTGTGCCGACGCGCGTTGTGTGGCACGGCGACGGTCCTGTCAGCAAGCTGCCGCGCGCGGAGCGTGACATCAGCGGCGTGCTGTTTACCGATCCGAACGGCGCGCGCCGCACGTTTGCCGAAGCGCTCAAGCTGACCTACACCGACGGCATCCTCGTCATGCACAAGGGCAAGGTGGTCTACGAGCGCTACTTTGGCGCGCTAGATGCGCATACGCAGCACATCGCCATGTCGGTCACGAAATCGTTTGTCGGCACCCTGGCCGCCATGCTTGTGGCCGACGGCAAGCTCGATCCGGCCGCACCCGTTACGCAGTACGTGCCGGAACTGAAGGACACCGCCTACGGCGACGCCACCGTGCGCCAGGTCATGGATATGACCGTGGGCGTGCATTACTCTGAAAACTATGCCGACCCGAACGCCGATGTCTGGGCTTACGCCCGCGCCGGCGGCATGCTGCCGCGTCCGGCCGGCTACAAAGGCCCCGACAATTTCTACGATTACCTGACGACGCTGCGCAAGGAAGGCGAGCACGACGCGGAGTTCTCGTACAAGACCGTCAACGCTGAAACACTGGCGTGGATCGTGCGCCGTGCGTCGAACAAATCGCTGGCGGCGCTGCTGTCCGAGCGCATCTGGCAACCGATGGGCGCGCAGGACGACGCCTATTTCTCGGTGGACAGCATCGGCACGGAGTCGGGCGGCGGCGGCCTCAACACTACGCTGCGCGACTTGGCCCGCTTTGGCGAGATGATCCGCAACGACGGCCGCTTCAACGGCAAACAGATCCTGCCCAAGAGCGTGATCGAAGACATCCGCCGCGGCGGCGACCCGGCCAAGTTTGCCAAGGCAGGCTACACGACGCTGCCCGGCTATTCGTATCGCAACATGTGGTGGGTTTCGAGCAACGACCACCACACGTTCGAAGCGCGCGGCATCCATGGCCAGCGCATCTATATTGATCCGGTGGCCCAGATGACGATCGTGCGCTATGCCTCGCACCCGATCGCAGCCAATGCTGCCAACGATCCGGTCACGCACCGCGCATATGCGGCGCTGGCCGAGTACTTCATGCAACACAAGTAACACCTCGAACCAACACCGATATCCGATATTCAGGAGCGTTTTTCATGTCGAAGACCTATCAGCGCATCGTTCTGGCTTCGCGCCCGCAAGGGGCCGTGACGCCCGACAACTTCCGCCTGGAGACGGTGGAGATTCCGGAACTGCAGGACGGCCAAGTGCTGGTGCGCAACCATTTCCTGTCGCTCGATCCGTACATGCGCGGCCGCATGAACGACAGCAAGTCGTATGCGCAGCCGCAGCCGCTGGACGAAGTGATGATCGGCGGCACCGTTGGCGTGGTGGAAGCGTCCAAGAATCCGTCGTTCGCCGTGGGCGACAACGTCGTTGGCATGTTCGGCTGGCAAGAAGTTGGCGTGTCGGACGGCCGCGGCATCCAGAAGGTGGATACGCGCCACATTCCGCTGTCGGCGTATCTCGGTTCGGTCGGTATGCCGGGCGTGACGGCTTGGTATGGCCTGAACAAGATCATGCATCCGAAGCCCGGCCAGACCGTCGCGGTGAGCGCCGCTTCGGGCGCAGTCGGCAGCGTGGTGGGCCAGCTCGCCAAGCTCAAGGGCTGCCGCGCCGTGGGCTTTGCCGGCGGCAAGGACAAGTGCGACTACGTGGTCAACGAACTGGGCTTCGATGCCTGCATCGACTACAAGGCCGCCAAGGACCCGAAGGAGCTGTACAAGATGCTCAAAGAGGCGACGCCCGATGGCATCGACTCGTATTTCGAGAACGTGGGTGGCTCGATCCTGGATGCCGTGCTGTCGCGCATGAACGCATTCGGCCGCATTGCCATGTGCGGCATGATCGCCGGCTACGACGGCCAGCCGCTGCCGCTGCAGAACCCGCAATTGATCCTGGTGTCGCGCCTGACCATCGAGGGCTTCATCGTCTCCGAACACATGGACGTGTGGCCGGAAGCACTGCGCGAGCTGGGCGGTTTCGTGGCGCAGGGCAAGCTGAAGTTCCGCGAGAGCGTGGCAGAGGGCTTGGCGAGCGCACCGGAAGCATTCATAGGCCTGCTCAAGGGCAAGAACTTCGGCAAGCAACTCGTCAAGCTGGTTTGAGTTGAGCCGCACGCGGACTGTCAATCGCTTGACAGTCCGCCGGGCGAGGGCCGCCACAGAATGGCCCCACCCACAACGAACGCGTGAAGGAGACACCATGAACGCACCTGAAACCACGCAAGCCAAGCGGCCCGACAGCATGGCCGCCAGCCTCAGCCCCGAGGCCGCTGCCCGCTATCGCAACCTGCCGCGTCCTCCTCAATTTGCCACCGTGGCCGAAGAACGCCTGCATCGCAAGCAGCGCCTCGCGGCAGCGTTCCGGCTGTTCTCCAAATTCGGTTTCGACGAAGGCGTGGCCGGCCACATCACGGCGCGCGATCCGGAACACCAGGACAGCTTCTGGGTGAACCCGTTCGGTGTGCATTTCAGCCAGGTGACGGTGTCGAACCTAATCCGCTGCGATCACCACGGCAACGTGGTGGAAGGCGATTACCCGGTCAATGCCGCCGCGTTTGCGATTCACTCGCGCGTGCACCAAGCGCGGCCCGATGCGGTGGCCGCTGCGCACTCGCACAGCACATACGGGCGCGCGTGGTCGACGCTCGGTCGCAAGCTCGATCCGCTCACGCAGGACGTATGCGCCTTCTATGGCGACCACGCGTTGTACGACGATTTCGGCGGTGTGGTGGTCGAGCTGGACGAGGGCCAGCGCATTGCTGAGGCGCTGGGCGACAACAAGGCTGCCATCCTGCAGAACCACGGTCTGCTGACGGTCGGCAAGACGGTCGACGAAGCAGCGTGGTGGTTCATCACGATGGAGCGTTCCTGCCAGGTGCAGTTGCTGGCCGAAGCCGCCGCTGCGCGCACTGGCGACGCACCGCGCACGATTTCCGATGCCGCTGCCCGTCAGGCGTATTCCATCGTCGGGTCGGCGCAGGCGGGGTGGTTCCAGTTCCAGCCGCTGTATGCGCGCATCGTTAAAGAACAACCCGATCTGCTCGACTGATCGGCATTACAAATTTCTGGAGCACGCATGACGGACTTGATCCTGCATCACTACGCCACCTCGCCGTTTTCAGAGAAGGTGCGTTTGATCCTTGGCTACAAGGACCAGCCGTGGAAATCCGTCACGGTGCCCGTGATCCTGCCCAAGCCGGACGTGATGCCGCTCACCGGCGGCTACCGGCGCACGCCGTTCCTGCAGATCGGCGCGGACATCTATTGCGATACCGCGCTGATCGCGCAGGTCTTGGAGTCGATTCACCCTGCACCGACACTGTATCCCGCAGACCATGCCGCAGCGGTGTTTTCGATGGCGCAGTGGGCCGATACGACGCTGTTCTGGGCTACCGCAACTTTCGTGACGCAGCCGGCGGGCTTCCAGAGCCTGTTCGGCGATGCGCCAGAAGCCTTCGTCAAAGCCTTCGTTGAAGACCGCAAGGCAATGCGCGTGGGCGGCACCGGCTTGCGCACGCCGCTGCCCGAAGCCACCTCCACGCTGCAGGTGTTCCTCGCGCAACTGGAGCGGCAGTTCGCGACAGGCGAACGCATCTTCCTGTTTGGCGAGCAGCCGACCGTGGCCGACTTTTCTGTCTACCACTGCCTGTGGTTCATTCGCCGTGCAACGGCGGTGGCCGGCATTCTTGATGCGCACCCGGAAGTCGTTGCCTGGATGCATCGCGTTGCGGCGTTCGGCCACTCGCAAGCGCAACCGATGACGCCTGCCGAAGCATTGGACATTGCCAAGGCCGCCACACCGCGCGCGTTGACTGAAACGAACGCAACCTTCGACGACAGCCGCGGCTTGCCCAAGGGCACGCGCGTGACGGTGGCCGCGGTTGACTACGGCGTGGATCCCGTCGAAGGGGACCTCGTGGTCTCCACACGCGACAGCGTCGGCGTGCTGCGCGAAGACCCGCGCGTCGGCCAGGTGGTGGTGCATTTCCCGCGCGTGGGTTACGCCGTGCGCAAGGTTGAGGCGGCAGGCTGATACGGCTGCGCCATCTCGATCGCCTTTCCTATTACAACGACATCAGTGAGACACGTATGAAGCAATTCGCAGGCGGTGTGGCCGTCATCACGGGCGGTGCGTCGGGTTTCGGCAAGGAGTTCGCCAAGATCGGGGCCGGGTTGGGCATGAAGCTGGTGCTGGCTGATATCCAGCAGGATGCGCTGGATGCCGCCGTGGCCGAATTCTCGGCGCAGGGCGTGGAAGTGATTGGCCTGCGCGTCGACGTGTCGAAGGTGGAAGACGTGCAGGCGCTGGCCGATGCGGCCATCAAGGCGTTCGGCAAAGTGAACCTGCTGTTCAACAACGCCGGCGTGGGCGCCGGTGGTCTCATCTGGGAAAACACCGAGCGCGACTGGGATTGGGTGCTCGGCGTGAATCTGCACGGCGTCATTCACGGTGTACGCATCTTCACGCCGCTGATGCTGGAAGCCGCCAAGAAAGATCCGTCGTACGAGGGCCATATTGTCAATACGGCCTCGATGGCGGGGCTGCTGAATGCGCCGGCCATGGGCATCTATAACGTGTCCAAGCACGCGGTGGTGGCGCTGTCCGAATCGCTGTATCAGGACTTGAGCCTGGTGACCGAGCAGATCCATTGCTCGGTGCTGTGCCCGTACTTCGTGCCGACCGGCATTACGCAGTCTGACCGCAATCGCCCGCAGGATCTGGCCAATACGGCGCCGCCCACCAAGTCGCAGTTGGTTTCACGAGCCATGTCGGAAAAGGCGGTCAGCTCCGGCAAGGTCACCGCCGAGCAAGTCGGCCAGATGACCTTTGACGCGATCCGCAACGCGGGCTTCTACATCTACTCGCATCCGCATGCGCTGGCGCCAGTGCAGCATCGCTTTGAAGACATCATCTCGCAGCGCAATCCGTCTGATCCGTTTGAAGGCAAGCCCGACGTGCGTGCACGTCTGGTCGATGCGCTGCGCGGGTAATTCCACCTCTACGACTGCCACAACTCCGAGATCGCCATGAATACTGCAACGGCTGCCGCTATCACGGAATCGCAATTCGCCGATCTGCCAAACGGCACGCGGCTGCATTACGCCAGCGCCGGCAAGCGTGGCGCGCCGCTGATGCTGTTCGTTCACGGCTTTCCGGAGTTCTGGTACGAGTGGGAAGCGCAGCTTGCTGCGTTTGGCGACACGCACTTTGCCGTTGCGCCCGACATGCGCGGCTACAACCTGTCGAGCAAGCCGGCCGCGGTGGATGCGTATCGCCCGAAGTTCCTGGTGCAGGATCTGACGCAGTTCATCACGGCGCTGGGCTACGAGCGCGCCATCGTGGTGGCGCACGATTGGGGCGGGGCGATCTGTTGGAACCTTGCCATCCAGCATCCGGAGTTGGTCGAGCGGCTGGTGATCGTCAATTCGCCGCATCCTTGGGTGTTTGCGAATGCGCTGCTCAGCGATCCGGCGCAGCAGGCCTCATCGGCGTATATGAACTGGCTGCGCCAGCCGGGTTCGGAAGACGCGCTCGCCGCAAACGACTTCGAAAAGCTTGAAGGTTTCTTTCACGGCATGGGGCAGCCGGTGGCGGAATGGTTCACGCCCGAGGTGCGAGCGCGCTATCACACGGCCTGGAGCCAGCCGGGTGAGGGTGGCTCCCACGGTCTGACCGGTGGCGTGAACTACTACCGCGCCTCACCGTTGCATCCGCCCACGGAGGGCGTTGCGCCGTTGCGCATCGACCAGATGCCGCCCGAGGCGTTTGTCGTAAAGGTGCCTACGCTCGTGATCTGGGGCGAGATGGACATGGCGCTGCCGAAAAGCCTGCTCAATGGGCTGGAGCGTTTCATTCCCGACATGCGCCTGGAGCGCATCCCCAATGGCACGCACTGGGTCGTGCACGAACAACCGGAGCGCATTACCGCGCTGATCCGGTCGTTCGTTTCCTGAGCGCCTGCGTTAGTTACATCGACTCCGCCAGCATGCGGCGGTAGTCGTCGGCCGTGGCGATGCGCGGGTTGGTCTTGTGGCAATGGTCGAGCAGGGCGCCTTCCACCACGTGTTCCAACGCATCTTCCGGCACGCCCATCTGGCGCAGTCCGGTCGGCAGGCCGAGGCGCGCCGTCAGGTCATGCACCGCCTGGGCGAGGTCCGCGCCGGCCGGCAGGTTCATCACGCGGCGCATGCGCGCATAGCGGTTGTCTCGCACTACCGTCTCGGCCGTCTCGTTGAAGCGCAACACCGCCGGCAGCACCACCGCGTTGAGCGTGCCGTGATGCAGCCCCGTTTTGCCATCGACTTTGACGCCGCCGAGCGGGTGCGACAACGAATGCACGCACCCCAGCCCCTTCTGAAACGCCATCGCGCCCTGCATCGACGCGCTCATCATGTTCAGCCGCGCATCGCGGTCAGCGCCATCGCGCGTGGCGCGCTCGATGTTGGCCCACGCACGCTCGAGGCCATCCAGCGCAATGCCGTCCGCAGGCGGGTTGAATGCGGGTGCGAGAAAGGTTTCGATGCAATGCGCAATTGCATCCATGCCGGTGGCGGCCGTCAGCGCGGGCGGCAGACCCAGCGTCAGCTCCGCATCGCAGATGGCTGACTTGGGCAGCAGGTGCCACGAGTGGAAGCCGAGCTTGCGGCCGTCTTGCAGGATGATGATCGCGCCGCGCGCCACCTCGCTGCCGGTGCCGGCCGTGGTGGGAATCGCAATCAGCGGCGCCGCCGCTTCCGTGATCTTCGTGCTGCCGCCCTCGATGGTCGCGTAGGTGGTGAGCGGCTCCGGGTGCGTGGCCGCAATGGCGATGCCCTTGGCCAGATCGATGGACGAACCGCCGCCAATGGCGATCAGCCCGTAGCAGCCGGCGTCTTTGTATTGCGCGGTGGCTTTGAGCACCATCGCCTCGGTCGGGTTGGAAGGCGTCTCGTCGAACACGGTGACGGGCAGGCCGCCCGTGGCGTCAATCGCGCGCTGTGCAAGACCGGCGGCAGCCACGCCTTTGTCGGTCACGATCATCGGCCGGCGGATGCCGACGCGTGCGCATTCGCTTTTCAGTTCATTGACGGTGCCAAAACCAAGGTGGACGTGGGTGAGGTAGAAGATGAGGGCCATGCTGTCTCCGGAGGGTGTTTGTCTGCGTCGCCCGTCTTGCCGTGCGGGCGTGGTTCAATGGATACTCCGATGATAGCCAAATTAGAACGATCGTTCAGTTCTCGCCCTCATGCAGCACCCGTCTCTCGACTCGCACGTCGCCCAGTTACTCGATCTGGTGGCGCGTGCCAAGCGTCCGCCGTTGAATGCACTTGATCCAGCCGACGCCAAGATCGCCTACGAAAAGAGCAGTCCCATTGTCGACATCCCGGCCATCCCGCTGGAAGCCGTGCACGACCTGACGGTAACGGCGCGCGATGGCTATGTCATTCCCATTCGCACATACGCGGCGCGCGAAGCCTGCTGGGCTGATCCGTTGCCATTGCTGGTGTATTTCCACGGCGGCGGTTTTACCGTGGGCAGCATCAAGACGCACGATCAGCTTTGCCGGTCGCTGGCGGCCAAATCAGGCGCTATGGTGTTGTCGGTGGATTACCGGCTTGGGCCGGAGTGGAAATTTCCCACCGCGGCGAACGACGCGTTTGACGTGCTTCAGTGGGTGTTCGATGAAGCCGCCGCCATCGGCGCCGACCCGGCACGCATCGCTTTCGGCGGCGACAGCGCGGGCGGAACGCTGGCCGCAGTGGCTGCCATCGAGGCACGCAACCGCGGCTTGGCGCCGGTGCTGCAACTGCTGATCTACCCCGGCACCACCGCGCGGGAATCCACGCCGTCGCACCGCGAGTTTGCCGAGGGCTACTTGCTCACGCAGGAGATGATCCACTGGTTCTTCTCGCAATACCTGCGCAGTGATGCCGACCGCGACGACTGGCGTTTTGCCCCGCTGGATGCCGGTGGCCACGGCGCAGACGTCACAGGCGTGTGCCCCGCGTGGATTGCCGTGGCCGGCTTCGACCCGATCCGCGACGCAGGCATCGGCTACGCCAACAAGCTGCGCGCTGCAGAGGTCCCGGTCGAGCTGAAACTGTACGAAGGCATGATTCACGACTTCTTCAAGATCGGGCGCTTCGTGCCAGCCGTCGAAGACGCGCACCGCGATGCTGCAAACGCACTACGCCGCGCCTTCGGCACCGAGACCGAATCCCCCTGACGAAAGCACAAAAGGAGACCGTATGGCGATCGAGGATTTCCGCCACTGCACGCCCCTGCGCGTGCGCTGGGCTGAAGTCGATGCGCAGAGCATCGTCTTCAACGGCCACTACCTGCTGTACGCCGATGTCTGCATCACCGAATACTGGCGCAGCATCGGCGTGCGGTATCCGGTGGATGTGGTCGACACCTTTGGCGTGGATTTCTACGTGGTCAAATCCACGCTCGAATATCATGCCTCCGCGCGCTTTGACGATGAGCTGGACCTGCGCTGCCGTGTGGCGCGTCTGGGCCGCTCCAGCATGCGCTTTATCATCGAGATGTATCGCGCAGACGAACACCTCGTCACCGGCGAGGTCATCTATGTGTGTGCCGACCCTGCCACCCAGACCTCCGCGCCGATTCCCGACACGCTGCGCGAGCGCATCCTTAACTTTGAAGTTCTGAAGCCTGAAGTGTGAGAACTGAGCATGACTGCCCCTGAATCTGTCCGCCCGCTTGCCGGTGTTGAAGTTGCCCGCTGGGACGCCGTGCGCGAAGAAGCGCGCGCCATCCGCTACGACGTGTTCGTCACCGAACAAGGCGTGCCCGTTGAACTGGAATGGGACGCATGGGATGACCAGTGCTGGCACGCGCTGGCACACGACACGGCCGGGCGCGCTGTCGCCACGGGCCGCCTGCTGCCCGACGGTCATATCGGCCGGATGGCGGTGCGCAAGGAGGCGCGGGGCACGGGCGTTGGCGCGCGCGTGCTGGACGCCTTGATCGACAAGGCGCAGTCGCTCGGTTACCCCGAGCTGATCCTGAACGCGCAAACCCACGCCATGCCGTTCTATGTACGTGCGGGCTTTACGGCCGAGGGCGAAGAGTTTGAAGAGGCCGGCATTCCGCACCGGACCATGCGCCGCGTGCTTACACGTTGATGTCCTGGGCGGCCCTCGCAATGGCTGCGATGGCCACCTGCGCTGCCGGCGACGCGGTTCTGCCGTGCAGCCGCACTATCCCCGTCGTGGATGGCGGCGATAACCAACCCTTCACCGTCAGCCGCACCAGCGCGCCGCTTTCCAGCTCTTCCCGCACGGCGGCGTCCGTGGCTCCCAGCACGGTATCCGTTGTGAGTGCCACCATCTTCAATACGCCGTAGTTGTCGCACTCCAGCGCGATGCTGGCTTCCCGACCGGCTGGCAGGCCAAGCAGCATCGCCAGCTCCACCTTTGACGGGCTCAGGAGTTTCGGTACGGCAATGCCGTATTCCCAGACTTCACGCAGCGTATGCGTGCGCCCCGCAAGCGGGTGTCCAGCCCGCACGTAGAGGTGAGGGGGCTGGCCTCCAATCAATTGGATATCGAGCGCGGCGTCTTTCGGCATGTCGCGCACATCGGCGGCGAAGAACTCGATGCTCTCGCTTCGCAGGCTCTCTAGCAGTTGCACCCAATTGCCGACTTCCATGCGCAGTGCGACTTGGGGATGCTGCTGCCGCAATTCCTGCAGTGCCTGGGGCATGAGCGTTGCCGTCAGCAGCGGGCCGACACCGAAGGCCGTGTCGCCGAGTTGGCTGTCGCGATACAGATCAACGTCGCGTTGCAGGCAGCGCGCCTCGAACAGCAGGCGCCGCGCGCGTTCGATGACGAACTCGCCGGCGGGCGTGGGGCGCACGTCGCCGGTTTCGCGATCAAACAGGCGGATGCCGAGATCATCCTCGACCGCCTGGATGCTCCGGCTGAATGCGGGCTGGCTCAGATGCACCGCTTGCGCGGCACGCGCGAAGTGCAGCGTATCGGCGAGAGCTACGACGTGACTCAGGCGGCGCAAATCCATGGCGTTGCGTTCTGTGCATTAAATGGATGTTCATTATGCATTGGACGCATTGGCGACGCACTTCTAGGCTTGTCTGCACAACAAAAGCGAGGAGACATCAATGAGTTCGCATATGGAGCACGCGCTGATCGTCGCCTGCATCCTGGGATTTGCCGTCATGGAGTTCGTGACACGGCGCTACCAGGCCAACGTGCGCGGCCGGGCAACCGCCAACGATGCCTGGCTCGAGGTGCTGATGTTTATCAGCCTCGTCGCCGTCACCCAGCCGATCGCGCTCTTGGGAAGCAATGCCCTGTGCAAGTGGCTCATTCCGGCGCAGCACAACGCGTGGGCGGATCTGCCCTGGTGGGCGATGACCGGGCTGCTGCTCATCGGTGACGACCTCACGCAATACCTCTGGCACCGTGCTTCGCACACGCCGCTGCTGTGGCCGCTGCACCGCGCGCATCACAGCGCGTCGTACATGAGCGTGCGCATTACGTACCGCAACAACTTTTTCTACTACCTGATGATGCCGGGGCTGTGGATCGGCGGCGTGGCCGTGTATCTGGGCTTTGGACCTGTTTATGCGGCGTATCTGGTCGTCAAGTTGGCCGTCATTGTGGGCGCGCATTGCGCCTGGCCGTGGGATGCACCGCTGTATCGCGTCCGCGCGCTGCGCCCGCTGATGTGGGTGGTCGAGCGGACGATTTCCACACCTGCCACGCATTGGGCGCATCACGCGCTGACCAACGCCGATGGCATCGGCCACTACAAGGGCAATTTCGGCAACCTGCTGTTCTTCTGGGATGTGCTGTTCGGCACCGCGCATATCACGCGCAAATATCCCGCGAAGATTGGTCTGCAGGACGACGTGCTGTTCGGCGCCGAACGGTGGACGGCGCAGATGTTCTATCCGCTGGTGCAGTCCAGGCGCGAACATTCTGCATTGCGCCCGGGCGGCGCTGCCGTCACCGAAATGGAAATGAAAATGGATCAGAGCGCCAGCGCCAAGCAGGAAGCGGCCTGAGCGGCGGGCCGCTTACGTATCGGCGTGCGTGACGGTATCGAGCACGCCGAGGTAGCGCGTCTCACCAATCTGGCCTTCCGCGTCGAAGCGGCGCTCGGTCACGTCAAAGCAGCCGTCGTGACGGATGCGCACGATCGTGCTGGCGCGCGTGCCATAGCGCGGCGAGCGGATGAAGGCGGCAGAAAGCAGCTTCTCCCATTCGTGGGCCACGCCCGTGGCGGGTAGGGAGGCGGTCGGCGCTTCACGGGATTCCGAAAGCAGATCGAGATAGCGCGCCACATCCAGGGCGTTGCCGTGCCGGCCCGTGTCTGCGGCCAGGGCCTCGGCAAAGGCGGCCATGCGATGCCGCACCTTGAACCACGGCGTATCGAGCAATGCATTGGACAGCCCGTACAGGCCGGGCGCGAGCTTGCGTGGCGCTTCTGCGCGGTTGCTCGTCCACCAGAGTTCGTCGCGTGTGGCGGTCAGCAGGTTGTAGCCGTTGTATGCACGGTCGCGAGCGGTGAGGCTATCGAGATAGGCGGGCACCGACATATCGTCCGCCGTCAGGAAATTCGAGACGAGTTCCCCGCGCGAGCGCGCATCGGGCCGGCGCTCGGACGGCGCACGGTAATTCGTCAGCGCGGCAAAGCGGCCGTCACGCGTCATGCCCATCCACGTACCTGCGTGACCGACCACCTGGGCCATGTCACGCCCAGCCAGCACGTTGGGCGCGTCGCTCCACCACGCAAGCGGCGCGGCAGGGCGGTCATAGAATTCGTCCCGGTTGGCGGCCACCACCAGTGCGTAGTCGGGGTGGGCGTGCCAGGCCGTGAGAATCAAACACATGAGCACTTCCTTTGAACATGCCGCGCAACGAACGGCCAATGGTCAATGTGACGACCTGGGTTGCGCGGGCTTCGGCCAAGCATAGCAGCCTGCCGAATTTTTGCGATGCCGATTGCGGCAGGGCGCCGTCAGCTGTTTTCTAGATCGACAAACAGCTCTGCATGGCGTTCACCCGCGACGAATTCACGCGGGCCGCCGGTTTCCCACAGGGCCGCCAGCGTGGCAGCAAATGCGGGCGGTACGTCGGCGTAGGACTCCATCCACGTGGCCTGGCCGTCGCGTGTTTCCGGACGGCGCATCAATGCGCCTGCCACGCCCGTCGCTTCTTCCACGGTATCGAGCCAACGCTGCCAGCGCGGTAGCGCAACGGCGGCGTCATGCTCGGCGATGCGGAAGTAGACGAACAGGTGGTCGGCCATGATGGAGTCCGGTGTCAGGCGTTTTCTGAAACGGGAATGACGTACGGCAGGTTTTGCAACGTCAGCACCGGCCCGTCCGGCGTGGCCAGGTGGATGACAGTGTCGAGCGCGTCCAGCTTCAGCTCGACCAGCAGGTCGGTGCCGCCATCCGGCGCCATGGCTGCGTTGACCACCATGCCGCACGGTTGGTTCGGATCGGTTGCGCTGTAGACCTCGGCACCGGCCGACGTGGGTGCATTCACGTGCGCACGATGCATGCGCCGCTTGAGCGTGCCGCGATACTGGCTGCGCGCCACGATTTCCTGCCCCGGGTAGCAGCCCTTGCGGAAATCGACGCCGCCCAGCAACTCCAGATTCACCATCTGCGGCACGAACTGTTCCTGCGTGGGCAGGGTGATGTGCGGCACACCCGCTTGCAGGCTCAGCCAGTCCCACACTTCGGTGCCCACCAACGACAGGCGCGACGACAGCGTCTTCCAAGCGTCCTGGAAGTGCTCGGCATGGACCATCCATTGATAGCGGGGGCGTCCGCCAGCATCCGGCAGGCGGACGACCGCGCCGAACTGCTGCCCCACCGTGGCGGGCTGCTGCGCCACCGCGTTGACCGTATCCGGTTCAGGCAACACGGCGCCGGCCTCGCGCAACGCTTCCGCCGCATCGGGCCCGGCGACGCCGACGGCGATGAACTCATCCATCGGGCGCAGCTTGGCCTTGGCGCGCAGCACGAACATCGACAGGCGCTTGGTCAACGCCGGAGCGATCGCCTTGTCTGTCTGCAGCACGATCGTATCGGCCTGACGCCACACCAGCAGCGTGGCCAACAACCGTCCCTTGGGCGAGCAATAGCCGGCCAGGCGCGCCTGGTTCAAGCCCAAGCCGGTGACGGCATTGGTGAGCTGGTTATGCAGGAATTCGGCCGCATCGGCGCCTTCGACGGCGATGCGCGCAAGATCGGTCGGTGCGCAGAGCACGCTGCCGCGCGTGGCGGCGTCAAATTGCACGTCGAGCGGGGGAAAGCTCAGCGTATCGACAAAATCGTGGAAGACATCGTTCATGGTGTGCGGGGCCGCCTTAGATTGACCGGTATTATATTGGGCTGTCTAACAGGCAGCTTGTGCCCTATCTATCCATTTCAAGAGTGCGGAAATCGCCGGGGTCAGCCGGCTCCGCACGCAGATTCACAACAGAATGTTCTCTTTTCTCAAACGCTTGATCCTGCTGGCGATCCTGATTGTGCTGGCAGCAGCAGGCGGTGTGGTGTGGTGGGCTCAGCAACCCGTGAGCCTGTCGGCCTCGCCGCTGGAGGTGGTGATCAAACCGAACTCGAGCGTGATCTCGGTCGGCAAGCAGCTTGCCAACGCCGGCGTCGGCGTGCAGCCACAGTTGTTTTCGGTGCTGGCGCGCGCCACGGGCAACGCCAAGAGCCTCAAAGCCGGTGGTTATGCGCTGGAAACCGGCGCGACGCCCATGTCCATTCTCGACAAGATGGCGCGTGGCGAGGTGACGCATTACGTCGTCACCGTCATCGAGGGCTGGTCGATGCGCCAGATGCGGGCGGTGGTTGACGCAGAGCCTGCGCTCAAGCACGACACGGCCGGCATATCCGACGCAGACCTGATGCGCAAGATCGGCGCGCCCGAAACCAATCCGGAAGGCCTGTTCTTTCCCGATACCTACCTTTTTGCGCGCGGCAGCAGTGATGTGGAGCTATACCGCCACGCCTACCAGGCGATGCAGAAGCGCCTGAACGACGCCTGGGCGAAACGCTCGCTGGATCTGCCGTACAAGACGCCGTACGAAGCGCTGACCATGGCCTCCATCATCGAGAAAGAGACCGGCCAGAAGCTGGAGCGCTCGATGATTGCCGCCGTGTTCGTCAACCGGCTGCGAAAGAACATGCTGCTGCAGACCGATCCGACGGTCATCTATGGCCTTGGTGCAAGCTTTGACGGCAATTTGCGCAAGCGCGACTTGCAGACCGACACGCCGTACAACACCTACACGCGGACCGGCCTGCCGCCCACGCCGATCGCGCTGCCGGGCATGGCGTCGCTGCAGGCGGCGCTGAACCCGGCACCGTCGGATGCGCTGTATTTCGTGGCGCGCGGCGACGGCAGCAGCCAGTTTTCGACCAACCTGACGGACCACAACCGGGCCGTTAACAAATATCAGCGCGGCCAACCATGACCGGCAAGTTCATCACATTCGAAGGGATCGACGGGGCGGGCAAGAGCACGCACCTCGCGTGGTTTGCCCAGCAACTGCAGGCGAAGCTCGCGCCTCAGGGCAAAAAGGTGGTCGTCACCCGCGAGCCGGGCGGTACGCCGCTGGGCGAGCGACTGCGCGAAGTACTGCTGCACGAGCGCATGCACCTGGAGACAGAAGCGCTGCTGATGTTCGCCAGCCGCCGGGAGCACATCGCCGAGGTGATTCAACCCGCGCTGGACGCCGGCGACTGGGTCATCTCCGATCGCTTTACCGATGCCACATTCGCCTACCAGGGCGGGGGTAGGGGCCTGGCAATCGACCGACTGGAAGCGCTGGAGCGCTGGGTGCAGCAGGGCCTGCAGCCGACCAAGACCATCCTGTTCGATCTGGCCCCCGAGATTGCCGCCGCGCGCTTGGCCGATGCCCGGACGCCAGACAAGTTCGAAGCCGAGTCCGCGCAGTTCTTCCTGCGCACGCGTGCCGAATACCTGCGCCGCGCGACAGCCGAGCCGGATCGATTTGTCGTGCTCAATGCCAACCGGGAGCGAACCGATATCCAGAAAGACTTAGAGAATTTGCTTGCAACGCTCTGATTTTGCAGGCAATTTCGGATACGGAAATAATAGTTTCACGACTAGTTTTTGCATCAACAATCTGACGCAACCCATTGATTCATGATGCTTTATCCCTGGCAATCCGCTGACTGGTCCCGTCTGCAAGCGATGCGGGCCAAGTTGCCGCATGCGATTCTGCTCAACGGCCAGGCGGGCACCGGCAAACGCGATTTCGCCATGCATTTCGCGCAAGGCCTGTTGTGCGATACGCCCATCGCAGACGGCCGACCCTGCGGCACGTGCGCGGCCTGCAACTGGTTTGCACAGGGCAATCATCCGGATTTCCACCTCGTGCGCCCCGAAGCGATGGAAGACGCGCCCGAGACGGAGAAAGACGCCGACGGCAAGAAAAAGGCGCCGAGCAAAATCATCCGCATGGAGCAGGTCCGTAACCTGATCGAAGGCGTGGGGGTCGGTACGCACCGGGCCGGGTTGCGGGTGGTCGTGCTGTATCCGCTCGACGCGTTGCAGACTGAGGGCGCCAACGCGCTGCTCAAGACGCTGGAGGAGCCGCCGCAGAACACCGTGTTCCTGCTGGTGACGGATCGAATCGACCGTATCCTGCCGACCATCCTGTCGCGCTGTCGGCAATTTCCGCTGCAGCCGCCGCAGCCCGAGGCCGCTCGCCAATGGCTGGAGCAACAAGGCGTGCCCCATGCGCAAAGCCTGCTGGCTGAATTCGGCAATGCGCCGCTGGCCGCGCTGGCGGCCGCCGAGTCCGAGGACCGCCCGCTACTGCAATTTTTGCTCGAACAGCTTGCCCAGGGCGCGAAGCTGGACGCGCTGGCCACGGCCGATCATTTACAAAAATTGTCGGTCCCGGCCGTTCTCAGTACCATGCACCGGTGGGTCTTTGACCTGATGGCGGCGCGGCTGGTGGGGCGTCCGCGCTACTTTCCAGCGCAGAGCGATGCGTTGCAACGTTGCGCAAACACCATCCCGCTGGATCGCCTGGAACGTTTTGCGCGTGCCTTGCCGCAACGGCGCCGCACCGAGCAACATCCGCTGGCGGCAAGGCTCGTCATCGAGAGCCTTTTGCTGGATTACCGGCAGCTCTTTCCGGCGGCCTGAACCCGAACCCGCACCTGAACGTTTGCACTCTCTGGACACCCTGTGAGCACTGCACCTCTTCGTACGCCTGGCACTCCTGTCACCCCTGGCACGCCCACTGCGGCCGGCACGGCTCCGGGCGCGCCGACCCGTCCGGGCATCGTCTCGCTGGCCATCAAGGATGAAGCCGGCCTGCACGCCGCGTATATGCCGTTCCTCAAGAACGGCGGTATCTTCGTGCCCACACAGCGTCCCTACCGGATTGGCGAGGAGGTTTTCCTCGTGCTGTCGCTGCTGGATCGCCCGCAGAAGTATCAGGTGGCCGGCAAGGTGGCCTGGATCACCCCGGTGGGCACGCCCGCCAAGACGCCGGGCATTGGCGTGCACCTTGGCGAAGATGAGCAGTGCCGTGTGCTGCGTCGCGTGATCGAGGAGCTGCTCGGCAAGCAGATCAACTCGCAGCGCCCGACACAAACCCTCTGATTTTTTCCTGATACGGCGCACGAAGTTTGCGCCGTAACTTTGTGATTATTCGATGTTTGTCGATTCCCACTGCCACATCAATTTCCCCGACCTGCGCGCGCGTCTGCCCGAGCTGCTGACGCGCATGCGCGAGAACCGCGTTACCCACGCCCTGTGCATTTCCGTCACGCTGGAGGATTTTCCGAGCGTGCTCGAGATTGCTGAGCAGGAACCGAACGTGTACGCCACCGTGGGCGTCCATCCCGACGCCGAGGCGGACGTTGAAGAAGGCAGATCCATTGAAGAGCCCACGCTCGAACGCTTGCTGACCCTTGCTGATCACCCGCGCGTGGTCGGTATCGGTGAAACCGGGCTCGACTACTACCGCCTGGGCGACCGTACCGTGGCCGACATGGAATGGCAGCGCGACCGCTTTCGCACACATATTCGCGCGTCGAAGCAGACCGGGAAGCCGCTGGTGATCCACACCCGCTCGTCGGCCGAGGACACGCTGGCCATCATGCGCGAAGAGGGCGCCGAGGCCGCAGGCGGCGTCATGCATTGCTTTACTGAGACCTGGGACGTGGCCAAGGCCGCGCTGGACCTGGGTTTCTATATTTCCTTCTCGGGCATCGTGACGTTCAAGAACGCGGTGGACCTGCAGGAAACCGCCAAGAAGGTGCCGCTGGACCGCATGCTGATCGAGACCGACTCTCCGTACCTGGCGCCGGTGCCGTTCCGCGGCAAGACGAACGAGCCGGCGTATGTGCGCCACGTTGGCGAATTCCTGGCAACGCTGCGCGGCGAACCGCTGGAGCGGATTGCCGGCGTTACCACCGAGAACTTCTTTAATCTATTCAATGCGATATCGAGATAACTTGAAGCAAGCAATGAACAAAATCGCATTGGCTGGTGCATTGACGATGGCGTTGTCGGGTGCCGCGCTCGCCACGCCGCAGGACGATCTGCGCAACGCCGTCGAGTACAACCGCCCGGCGCTGGTGCAAAAGTACATTGCGCAGGGCATCGACCCCAACCTGAAGACGCGCGATGGCACGCCGCTGCTGGTGGATGCGCTGAAGGACAAGAACCTCGAGGTGGCCGAGGCGCTCATCCGCGCCAAGAACATCGATTTCGAGCGCACCAATGCCGCCGGCGAAAACGCGTTGATGATGGCCGCCTACCAGGGGCTGCTGCCGATGGTGAAGCTGATGGTGGAAACGTACGACGTGGAGGTCAACAAGACCGGCTGGACTGCGCTGCATTACGCCGCCACCAACGGATACGACGACATCGTCAAATATCTGCTGGACCACGCGGCCTATATCGATGCAGAAAGCCCCAACGCGACCACGCCGCTGATGATGGCCGCCATGGGCGGGCACATCACGACCGTCAAGCTGCTGCTGGATGAAGGCGCCGACATGAACCTGCGCAACCAGCAGAAAATGGACGTGATCGACTTCGCCAAGCGGTATCACCAGGATGAGATTGCTGCGGGGCTGGAATCGCGCCGGCGCAAGTTGGCGGAGCAGTCCGGCAAGCCTGCTTCGGCGCCGGTGCCTGCAGCAGCAGTCTCGCCGCCTGCCAAGCCTGCAGCGCCGGTTGTGCCGACGCCGATGCCGCCCGCTAAACGTGACGCCGGGGCGCCTAGCCAGGCTGGTCAGGATACGATCGGCACGCCCACCAACATGCTGTTTGACAGCAACCGCTAGTCGCGGCCCGAACGGCCCGGCAATTCAGCCCCGGTACCGGGCGTGATGCGCGTCACGCCCGCCGCGCCAGCCGCACTCCGGTGAACTGCCACCGCTGGTGCGGATAGAAGAAGTTGCGATACGTCGCCCGCAGATGCCCCTCGGGCGACACGCACGATCCGCCGCGCAGCACCATCTGGCTGCACATGAACTTGCCGTTGTATTCGCCCACGGCGCCTTCGGCCGGCTCGAAGCCCGGATACGGGCCATAAGGGCTGGCAGTCCATTCCCACACATCACCGAACAGTTGACGCAGGCTGCCGGCCTCGGCGATGCCGTGGTCGGGCAACGGGCGTAGCGCGCCCCGGCCGGCGAAGTTGCCTTGCACGGGCAGGCCCTCGGCGGCGTGCTCCCATTCGGCTTCCGTCGGCAGGCGTGCGCCGGCCCAGCGGGCGTAGGCATCGGCCTCGTAAAAGCTGACGTGCGTGACCGGGGCGTCCAGATCCACCGGCTGCAGACCATGCAGCGACATCTGCTGCCACCCCTCGGCCTCGTCCATGCCGGCGCGCCAGTAGAGCGGGGCATCAATGCCTTCGCGCTGCACCCATGCCCAGCCGTCGGACAACCACAGGGTGGGCTGCCGATAACCGCCGTCCTGCATGAAGGCGAGCCACTCGCGGTTGGTGACAGGGTGCGTGGCCAACGCATAGGGCTCCAGCCAGACGGTGTGGCGCGGGCCTTCGCAGTCGAACATGAAATCGGAGTCGGCTCCTGTATCGGTTTTGCCGATCTGTACGGCACCGCCCTGGAAGCTGACCCAACCCGCTTGCGAGGGAGCCGCATGCACGCGTGGTGCCGGCGCTTCGGCATAGGCCGGGCACAGCGGGTTCTGCGCAAACAGGTGGAGCAGATCGGTCAGCAGCAACTCCTGATGCTGCTGCTCGTGGTGCAGGCCGAGTGTCACCAGGCGGGCAAGATCGTCCGATACGCCGCCGGCCAGCAAGCGCTGCATGGCCATATCGACATGGGCGCGATAGGCGCGCACCTCGTCGAGCGTCGGGCGGGTGAGCATGCCCCGGCGCGGGCGCGGATGCCGCGCACCCACGGTCTCGTAGTACGAATTGAACAGATAACGGTAGCGCGCATCCGGCGAGCGATAGCCCGGTACGTTCGGGCCCAGGATGAATTCTTCGAAAAACCACGTCGTGTGGGCCAGATGCCATTTGGCGGGGCTGGCGTCGTCCATGGATTGGACGGTGGCATCGGCGTCCGACAACGGCGCGGCCAAAGCCAGGGATTGCGCACGGACCACGCCGTAGTGTTGCATCAGGCCGGGCAGAGCAATGCTAGGCACATCGAAAACGGGCGATACACGCATGGTGTCTCCAAAGCAGGCAGCGAGAACAGCACAGCAGCAAGTGGGCCATGCCGCTGCGCGCGCACTGGCGCACGCCGCATGCCCCTTTTCGTAAGAAGCATATGCGAGCTTTGTAACTTTGCCACGCACAGCACTGGCGATGCTGCATTGCGGCGACGCCTGCACTGCAGCATCGATTGTCATGAAATAGTCACTGGGCCCACCTAGGATGTAAACGTTTACAAATTCCAGGGGCCGGCAGTGAGCAGCAGCATCAAGGACGTGGCGACGCATGCCGGCATTTCGATTGCCACGGTGTCGCGAGCGGTCAATACACCGGAGCGGGTGAGTGCCTCGACGCTGGCCCGCGTGCAGGCCGCCATGGATGCGCTTCACTACCGCCCGAACGCGCTGGGCCGCCAGTTGCGCGCCGAGCGTACAGGCTTGCTGGGCGTGGTGCTGCCGTCGCTGGCTAACCCCGTGTTTGCCGAATGCATGCAGGGCATCGAGGAAGCCGCGTCCATCACGGGCCAGCGCGTGATGCTCATGACGACGGCCTACGACCGCGAGCGTGAAGCCCGCTCCATCGAGACCATGCTCGAGCAACGTGTCGACGGTCTGATCCTGACCGTGGGCGATGCCGCAGCCAATCCGCATCTCGATCGCCTCGACGCAGAGCACGTGCCTTACGTGCTGGTCTACAACGACACGGTCGGCCAGGCGCGCATTCCTGCCCGCTGCTGCATCACCGTCGATAACCGGGCGGCTGCGCGCGATGCTATCCGCGCGTTGCTCGCGCAGGGGCATCGTCAGATCCGCATGCTCACTGGCACGCTGGCAGCGTCGGACCGTGCGGCGTTGCGCCACGACGGCTACCGCGAAGCGCTGGAAGCGGCCGACATTGCGCCGCAGCCGCCCGTCGAAATTGATTTCAATGCCGACGCCATGCTGCCCGCCGAGCTGGCCCGCCTGCTGGCGCCGCCGCGGCCGACCGCCATTTTCTGCAGCAACGACCGCCTTGCCTTGCTCACCATCCGCTCGCTGCGCGAGATGGGTCTGCGCGTGCCCGAAGACGTGAGCGTGGTCGGCTTCGATGGCTTGGCGATGGGGCAGTGGCTTTCGCCCACGCTGGCCACCGTGGCGCAGCCGCACCGCCAGATCGGCACCGACGCGGCCACGGCGCTGGCCCGCCGCATCGCTGGCGAGGTGGTGCCCTCGATTACGTTGCCGCACCGCTTGCTGGCGGGCGGCACGCTGGCCCGTGCGCCGGCGGAAGCGTCTCTCTCCGTGGTTTCTTCCCTCACGTCTGATACGCAAGGAGCGTCTCGATGAAACGTCTCGTTCAATGGCTGCGCGTGTGCGGCCTCGTGGCTGCCGGCGCGTTCGCCGTGGCTGCGCCAGTGCAGGCACAGCCGGCCGGCCAGCAAGTCGCCATCTGCTACAACTGCCCGCCCGAATGGGCCGACTGGGCCAGCCAGATCAAGGCCATCAAGGAGAAGACCGGCATCACCGTGCCGTTCGACAACAAGAATTCCGGCCAAGCCATCGCGCAGATGCTGGCCGAGAAGTCGCACCCCGTGGCTGACGTTGCCTACCTGGGCATCACGTCCGCGTATCAGGCCAAGGAAAAGGGTCTGGTCGCCAACTACAAGCCCAAGCATTGGGAAGACATTCCGGCCGGCATGAAAGATCCGGATGGCGCATTCTTCTCGATCCACTCCGGCACGCTGGGCTTCTTCGTCAACAAGGACGCATTGGAAGGCAAACCCGTGCCGCGCTCGTGGAAAGACCTGCTCAAGCCCGAATACAAAGGCATGGTCGGCTACCTGGACCCGAGCAGCGCCTTCGTCGGCTACGTGGGCGCCGTGGCGGTCAACCAGGCGCTGGGCGGCACGCTCGACAACTTCGGCCCGGCCATCGAGTGGTTCAAGCAGTTGAAGAAGAACGCGCCGATCGTGCCGAAGCAGACGGCCTACGCACGCGTCGTGGCAGGCGAAATCCCCATCCTGCTCGACTATGACTTCAATGCCTATCGCGCCAAGTACAAGGATCACGCCAACGTGGAATTCGTGATTCCGCAGGAAGGCACGATTGCCGTGCCGTACGTGATGAGCCTGACCGCCGGTGCGCCGCACGCCGACAACGCCAAGAAGGTGCTGGATTTCGTGCTGTCGGACGAGGGCCAGACGCTGTGGGCCAACGCCTACCTGCGCCCCGTGCGTGCCAACGCGATGAGCAAGGAAGCCGCCTCGCGCTTCCTGCCCGCCAGCGAATACGCCCGCGCAAAGACGGTCGACTTCAACAAGATGGCAGCCGGCCAGCAGGCGTTTGGCACGCGCTACCTGAACGAGGTCCGCTGAGCATGAGCACCGTCACCCGAACCACCTTGCCCGACGATGCGGTATTGCCCGCTCGGTGGCGGGTGGCGTTGCTGGCACCGGCCGTCGCGCTGTTCTGCGCGTTCTGGCTGCTGCCGATGGCGGCGTTGCTGCGTGTGAGCGGCAGCGAAGGGCTGGTCGCCACGTACACGGCTGCGCTCACCACATCGCGCTATCTGGGCAGCTTGTTCTCGACGGTGGTGCTGTCGGCGGCAGTCACGCTGGCGACGCTCGTCCTTTCGACCATCGCCGGGCTGTTTCTGGTGCGTCACAACGTGCCGGGCAAGCGGATGATTACCGCGATGCTGACGTTTCCGCTGGCGTTTCCCGGCGTGGTGGTCGGCTTCATGGTGATCCTGCTGGCCGGGCGCCAGGGCTTGCTGGGCGACGTCACGCACAAGCTCGTCGGCGAGAAATGGGTGTTCGCCTACTCCATCGGCGGGCTGTTTCTCGGTTACCTGTATTTTTCGATCCCGCGCGTGGTGTTGACGGTCATGGCAGCGGCGGAAAAGCTTGATCGTTCACTGGAAGAAGCGGCGCGCTCGCTGGGCGCATCGTCGTGGCAGGTGACGCGCGATGTGCTGGTGCCAGGGCTGGCCCCTGCGTTGATCGCCTCGGGCGCGATCTGCTTTGCCACGTCGATGGGCGCATTCGGCACCGCCTTCACGCTCGCCACCGATATCGACGTCTTGCCGATGACCATCTACACCGAGTTCACGCTCAATGCCGGGATTGCCATGGCGGCCGCACTGTCGGTTGTGCTGGGCGTTGTGACGTGGCTGGTGCTGGCGATTGCACGCACGGCGGCTGGCGGACAAGCGGGGGCGGCGGCATGAAACGCGCCTTGTCTGCTGCGCAGTGGATCATCACGCTGCTGCTGTGCCTGTTCCTAATCGTGCCGGTGGTGCTGTCGATGGCCGTGGGCCTGACGCGAAACTACATCCGCGGGTTCAAGAGCGGTTGGACGCTGGATTGGGTCGCCCAGGTGTGGGAGATGTATCACGCGTCGATCTGGATGTCGTTGCTGGTGGCGCTGTGCACGCTGATGATCGTGCTCGCGGCCGGTGTGCCGGCGGGCTATGTGCTGGCGCGCCGCCAGAGCCGTACGAGCCGCCTGATCGAAGAATTCCTGACGCTGCCCGTGGCGCTGCCGGGGCTGGCGACGGCGCTGGGCTTGATCGTGGCCTACGGCGGCTTCGGCGGCTTTCGCGAGAGCCTGTGGTTCATTGTCGTCGGCCACGTGGTGTTCACCCTGCCATTCATGGTGCGCTCGGTCGCAGCCGTGGCGGCAGGCCAGAACCTGAAGACGCTGGAAGAGGGCGCCGCCAGCCTGGGCGCGTCGTTCTGGCAGCGCTTTCGCACCATCGTGCTGCCCAACGTGCAGCCCGGCATCCTGGCCGGCGCGTTGACGGTGGTGACGCTCTCGGTGGGCGAATTCAACCTGACCTGGATGCTGCACACGCCCGAAACCAAGACCCTGCCGGTCGGCCTGGCCGATACCTATGCGTCGATGCGCCTGGAAATCGCCAGCGCCTACACGCTGATCTTCTTCGTCATGATCGTGCCGCTGCTGGTGCTGATGCAGCGCTTTGGCGGCCTGCGGGTGAACAACGGAAAGGCTTCCCGATGAGTACCGAACCTCTACATCTCGCGCCCGTGCCGATTCGGCTGCGTGGCTGCGGAAAACACTTCGGCGGCCAGCGCGTGCTGGACTCGATGGACCTCGACATCGCCGCCGGCGAGACCGTCGTGCTGCTCGGCCCGTCGGGCTGCGGCAAGACGACCACGCTGCGCATCGTCGCGGGGCTCGAAGCGCCCGATGCAGGCGGCACCGTGCATTTTGGCGACGAGGACGTCACTGCGCGTCCGATCGAACGCCGCCGCGTCGGCATGGTGTTCCAGAACTACGCGCTGTTTCCGAACCTGAGCGTGCGCGGCAATGTGGAATACGGCTTGCGCATCCAGCGCCGGCAGAACGGCTTGTCCGACACGCAGATCAGCGCCCGGGCAAACACGCTGCTGGAGATGATGCACCTCACGCCCTATGCGGATCGCGGTGTGGCGCAGCTTTCCGGCGGCCAGCGCCAACGCGTGGCACTGGCGCGCGCGCTGGCGCCCGAGCCACGGGTGCTGCTGCTCGACGAGCCGCTCACGGCGCTCGATGCCAAGCTTCGCGAATCTGTGCGGGCAGAAATGGACCGCCTGCTACGCAGCCTCGGCATCACGACCATCTACGTGACGCACGATCAGGAAGAGGCGATGGCGCTTGCCGATCGCATTGTCGTCATGGAAGCCGGCCGCATTGCGCAGATCGGCACGCCGCGCGAGATCTACTTCCAGCCGGCCAACCGGCACGTGGCGGATTTCATCGGGATCATGAACCGGCTTGACGGCGCGCGCGAGGACGGCGCCTTCGTCTGCGCGGGTGGTCGCGTACCCGTGCCGGCCGGCGACGGCAACGCCATCTTCTTCCGCCCCGAAGATGCCGTGCTGGCCGACCCGGCCCAGGCGGCGCTGAAGGGCACGGTCGAATCGGCGGTGTTTCTTGGCTTCCGCACGCGCGTGCGCGTGGCGGGCGTGTCAGCCACGCCGCTGTTTATCGATGTGCCCGGCCGCCAGCACTTTGCGCCGGGCCATGCGGTCGGCTTCGATATCCCGGCAGACCGCCTCCTGACCTTGCAAGCCTGATGCCGATGCATTTCCTTCAATTCACCGATCTTCATATCAAGCGCCCGGGGCGACTGGCGTATCGGCGCGTGGATTCGGCAGCCTATTTGGCACGCTGCGTGGCGCATATCCTGGCGCAGCCGGAGAAACCGGACGCCATCGTCCTGACCGGCGATCTGGTCGACGCTGGCGCGCCCGAGGAATACACGCACCTGCGCGCCGTGCTGGCGCCGCTCGATGCGGCCGGCATCCGCATGCTGCCGGTGCTCGGCAACCATGACGGCCGTGACGCCGCCCGAGCAGCCTTTGCCGATTGGCTCGCGCCCATTCCGGCCGATGCGCAAGACGGGCACGCTTTCCAGTACTGGACCGACATCGGCGACGTTCGCCTGATCGTGATCGATACGCTGGACGCCGGCCATCCGGGTGGCCGCCTGGGCGTACAGCGCCTGGATTGGCTGGTGGAGGCGCTGGCGCGCGAAACACAGCGTCCGACTGTCATCGCCATGCATCACCCGCCGTTCGCCACGGGCATTGGCCACATGGACGTGCAATCGCTCGCCCCCGAAGACATCCCGGCCTTCGCGCAGATCGTGCGTGCCGCCGGCAACGTCGAGCGCATCATCTGCGGCCATCTGCATCGCTCCATTGACGTGCTCTTTGCCGGGACGGTGGCGTCGACATGCCCGTCGCCGGCGCATCAGGTGGCGCTGGATCTCGACCCGGACGGCGAGCCCGGCTTCGTCATGGAACCGCCCGCCTACAAGGTGCACGCGTGGGTGCCGGGGCAGGGCCTGGTGAGCCACCTCGCCTACGTGGGGCAATTCGATGGCCCGCATCCGTTCTTCGAGCCAGACGGGCGGCTGATCGACTAGGCCGCTTCCACGGCGGCGGCCATCCGCACGACCAGTGCATCAACGTCGCTTTCCGCCGATGCGATGGACGCGCGTAACCGCTCGTCGGCAAATTCGTCGTATTCGACGGCGACAGATGCCACATCCGTGACGCCGATGTAGCCGAATGCCGTGGCGACGCCGGCCTCGACGTGGTTCAGGTGCGCAATGCGCTGGCCGGGGCCGTAACCGAAATCGCCGCGCGCGCTGAGGATGACGAGGCGCTTGTTCATGCCGGCGAGCAGCGGCCAATAGGGCTCGCCGGGGCGGCGGCGGTCGAAACCGAATGTGCGGCCCACGCGCACGATGTTGTCGATGTACGCCTTGAATTGCGCGGGCATGCCGAAGTTGTACATCGGTACGCCGGCCACGATCACGTCGGCGGCCAGCAACGCGTCGATCAGTGCATCGCTTTGCGCAAGGCGGTCGTGCATCCACGGTTCGCGCTGCGCGGGCGGCGTGAACGCGGCATGGACCCAGCGGCCATCCACTGGGGCTGGCGGTTCAGCGCCGATATCGCGATAGACGACTTGCGCGTCGGGCTCATGCTCAAGCCAGCGCTGCACGAAGCGCGCGGAGAGCCGGCGCGTGTGCGAGCCATGGCGCGAAGTCTCGGAGCTGCCCGGCCGGGCGCTGGAATCCAGATGCAGAAGGCGGGTCATGTTGAATCGTTGATGAGTGGAGGTGTGTCCACTCTACGAACCGCGCTGCACTGCGACAAACGACATGTTTTGCGCGCGATGGCTGACATGGATTCATCCATGCCGTCCACGCGGGAAAAGCGCCCGTGACACAATCCCGCGCATGCGAAAACTGCCACCCCTGAGCGCGCTGCGCGCCTTTGAAGCCACCGCGCGCCACCTCAGCATGAAGCGCGCTGCCGACGAGCTGTCGGTCACGCCCACGGCCGTCAGCCATCAGATCCGCCGCCTGGAAGACGTGCTGGGCGTGGTGCTGTTCGAACGCCACGTGCGTGCGCTGCGCCTGTCAGCTGCCGGCGAGCAGCTGTATCCGGTGCTCAACACCGGCTTTGACGCGTTTGCGCAGGCGATCGATGCCATTCGCGGCCCGCAAGCGCAGCCGGCCCGGCAGCGCGTCACGCTTACCGCGCCGATGGGGCTTGCTGCGCGCTGGCTGGTACCGCGACTTGGGGAATTTACGACGCAGCATCCGGAGGTGGATCTGCGCATTCATGCGTCCGACACCGTGGTCGACCTGCATGGCGGCAGCGCAGACCTTGCCGTGCGGTATGGCGATACGCCGGCCATGGGGAATGGGCTCATCACCGAACCGCTCTTTGGCGACGCCTATGCACCCGTCTGCCACCCGGGCCTGAAGGTGCAGTCGCACGACGATCTGACGCGCGTGCCGCTCATCCACTCCGAATGGCAGCGCACGCTGCCGCAGGCGATCGGCTGGCCGATGTGGGCACGCGCCGCCGGTATCGACCACATGCTCAAGACGGACACGGGCATCGTGCTGTCCGCCGACGGGCATGCCATGTCGGCGGCAATGGCCGGGCAAGGCGTGATCCTGGCGAACCTGCCGCTGGTGCGCGATGCGCTGGAGGCGGGCACGCTCGTCCAGCCTTTTGCAGCGCCCGTCATTCAGCGCTATGCCTTCTGGGCCGTGGCGCCATCTACGCGGCTTGAAGACGCTGCCGTGCGTGCGGTGTGGGATTGGCTATGCGCGTGCCGCGAAAACACGGCACGTCTGCATCGCTCAGCTCAATAGCGGCGACGCCGCACGCGCTGGCGCAAACGCTTCGTGCCACGCGGCTGCAAGCTGCAGCAAGGCAAATTCCGACCGGGGCGGCGCAATCACCTGCAGGCCCAGGGGCAAGCCATCGGGGGTCAAGCCGGACGGCAGGCTCGCGGCCGGCACGCCCGCCAGCGTGGCGCCAATCACGACTTCCATCCAGCGGTGATACGTGTCCATGGCGCGGCCCGCGACGGTCTTGGGCCAGTGTTCTTCCGCGGGGAAGGGCGCAACTTGCGTGCAGGGCAGGACGAGGAAATCGTAGTGCGCAAACTGCCGCAGCAGCGCCTGATACCAGCTTGCCCGTGTGGCGATGGCACGGTTGATGTCGATGGCGGTGCGGCTGCGTCCGTGCTCGATTTCCCAGATGGCTTCGGGCTTGAGCAAGTCACGCGTGGCTGCGTTGGCGTAGAGGAGCCCCAGGTTGCCGGATACGCTCAGCGCACGCAGCGTGCACCAGCATTCCCACAACGCATCCATCGCGAAGAAAGGCCGTACGCTTTCGACATGGCAGCCCAGCGTGTCGAATGTGTCCAGCGCGTGCTCGTTGACGGCCAGCACTTCGCGGTCGACGGCAAGGTAGCCACCGAAATCGCCCAACCAGCCAATGCGGGCCTGCCGGAAATCACGGTGCAGCGGCTGCATGAAGCACGCCGGATCGTCGCTCAGCGACAGCGGCGCACGCGGGTCGTAGCCGGCCTGCGTGGCGAGCAACCAGGCGAGGTCTTGCGGATTGCGCGCCATCGGGCCTTCGGTGCCCAGCTGCTGGAAGAACACGTCGCCGGCGGGGCCATACGGCACGCGACCGAGGCTCGGGCGCAGGCCGTAGATGTTGTTCCAGGCGGCGGGGTTGCGCAGGGAGCCCATCATGTCGCTGCCGTCGGCCACGGGCAGCATGTTCAGCGCCAGCGCGGCGGCGGTGCCACCGCTGCTGCCGCCGGCCGAGCGCTCGGGGTTCCAGGCGTTGCGCGTAGTGCCGTACACACGGTTGTAGGTATGCGAACCGAGCCCGAACTCCGGCGTATTGGTCTTGCCGATCAGCACGGTGCCCTGCCGGCGAATGCGCTCGACGACGATGCTGTCATGCGTCGGCACATTGCGCGCCATGGCGAGACTGCCCATCGATGTCACCATGCCGGCGGTGGCCGCGAGGTCCTTGGGCGCCTGCGGAAAACCATGCATCCAGCCGCCGGATAAGCCCTGCGAGAGCAGCACATCGCGCTCGCGCGCCTGGTCGATGGCGGATTCGGCATCGATGCGGGCGACGACCGCGTTCACCGTCGGGTTATGACGATCGATCTGCGCAAGGAACGCTTCCATGACTTCCACGCACAATACATCGCGCGCGTGGATGCGCCGGGACAGTTCGATCGCGCTCCATTGCACGATCTCTTCATTGGCGGCCGCAGGTATTGCAGCGTGGCTCGGATTCGCTTGCATTCCTTGACTCGAAGTTCACTTCACGCGGTCAGGTAGGTCTGTGCCAGACGCACCCAGGCGGCGGCCCCCAACGGCAATACCTGGTCGTTGAAGTCGTAGCCGGGGTTGTGCACCATGCAGCCGCCGAATTCGCCTTCGCCATTGCCGAGAATCAAGTAGCAGCCGGGCACCTCGTTCAGCATCCAGGCAAAGTCTTCGCTGCCGTTGAGCCCCTTGGGCGCCTGCGTGACCACGTTGGCCGCGCCCACCAGTTCGGTGCAGACCTGCTGCGCCAGTTGCGTCTCTGCCTCGGTATTGACCATGGGTGGCGTCAATTGACGATAGTCGATCTGCGCCTCGACGCCATGGGCCTGTGCGGTCAGGCTGACGATCTCGCGAATGCGCATTTCCACCAGCGCACGCGTTTCCGGCCGCGCCGCACGCACATTCAGGCCGATCGTCACCGATTCGGGAATCACGTTGTGCGTGGCACCACCGCGAATGAAGCCGACCGACACCACCGCCGTGTCGTCAGGCGCGACGTTGCGTGCGACCACGGTCTGCAACGCGGTGATGATGGCGGCCGACGCGGCAATCGGATCCCGCGCGCGATGCGGCATCGCGCCGTGCCCGCCCATGCCCTTGATGGTGACGTCGGCCACGTCGGAAGACAGGCTCACCGGCCCCGGCAGCACGCGGAAGCTGCCGGCCGGCACGCCGGGCATGTTGTGTAAGGCATAGACGGCATCGCAGGGGAAGCGCTCGAAGAGGCCGTCTTCGATCATGGCGCGCGCACCGCACAGGTTTTCCTCGTCGGGCTGGAAGATGAGGTTGAGCGTGCCGTCAAAATCGCGGCTCTCGGCCAGCGCCTTGGCCGCGGCGAGCAGGATGGCGGTGTGCCCGTCGTGGCCGCACGCGTGCATCTTGCCGTGGTTGCGGCTGGCGTAAGGCAGGCCGGTCGCTTCAACGATGGGCAGTGCGTCCATGTCGGCGCGAATGCCGAGACGGCGCGTGCCGTTGCCGAGTTTCAGCTGGCCCACGACGCCGCTCTTGCCGATGCCGGTGTGGACCTCGTAGCCCCAGCTCTTGAGCAGATCGGCCACCAACGTGCTGGTGGCGCCCACCTCGAAACCGAGTTCAGGCTGCGCGTGGATCTGGCGACGGATATTGACGAACGTTTCTGCATCGATATGGACGGGCGGCAGGAGATGCGGCAACAGTTGGAACGGCGTGAGCGTGGGGGCTTTCGTCATGTCGGGGCTCCGGGGTTGGAGGTTGGAATCCGGGGGTCAATGGGTCTCGCGCGATTCGCGCAGGCTCAGCACGGTCAGCAGCGTGATGGCGCTGCACGCCATCATGTAAAAGGCAGGGGAGAGCGGGTTGCCGGTGCGGGCCAGCAGCCACGTCACGACAAACTGGCACGAACCGCCAAAGACCGTGACGCCGATCGCGTAGATGACCGATAGGCCGCTGGCGCGCACCTTGATGGGCAGCAGCTCCATCATCATCAGCAGCATCGGCGTGGTGCCCAGGTACAGCGTGCCGGTCAGCAGTGCCGACAGCACCAGCACCAGCGGCACGCTCGGGAAATGCGTCATCAGCCAGAAGGCCGGATACAGCGCCGCCACGGTGACCAGCGTTGCGCCCACCACCAGCGGCTTGCGGCGCGGCAGGCGGTCGGCCAGCCATCCGGAGAGGAGCGACGCGCCAAAGCTCGTCAGCCCCGTCACGCAACCAGCGAGCAGCGACAGCGAAGGCGGCAGATGCAGCTCGCGGATCATGTAGGTCGGCATGAAATAGATCACCAGGTACGTGCCCACCGTCCCGCCAATGATCGTCAGCACGCCCTTGATGACGAGCCCGCCGTGGTCGCGGAACAGGGTGCCGAGCGGGCTCGGCGCATGCGCTTCCGCGGTGTGCGTTTCATCGAGGTGCGAGCGGATATACAGGCCCACCGGCGCGATCAGCAAGCCGAGGAAGAACGGCACGCGCCAGCCCCAGCTCTGCAGCGCTTCCGGCGACAGGCTGCCGTACAGAATGGCCGCAGTCAGCGCGCCGCACAGCGCCGCAATGCCCTGGCTGCCCAATTGCCAGCTCACGCGAAACCCGCGCCCACGGACGCCGCCGGACTCCATCAGCATCGCGGTCGACGCACCGATTTCGCCGCCCAGCGAAAAGCCCTGCAGCAACCGCCCGGCCAGAATGACCACCGGGCCGAACAGGCCTGCGGTGGCGTACGTGGGCGCTACCGCCAGGCACAGCGTGCCGATGACCATCAGCCCGATCGTCAGCGTCATCGCGGCCTTGCGCCCGTGGCGGTCTGCGTAGTTGCCGATCACGAAACCGCCCAGCGGGCGCATCACAAAGCCGATGCCGAACGTCGCCACCGCCAGCAGCAGCGAGCCATACGCGCTGTCGGACGGAAAGAACAGCTTGCCGATCATCAGCGCGAAGAAGCTGTAGACCGTGAAGTCGTACATCTCCAGTGCATTGCCGATCGAGCATGCGGCGATCAACCGTGCCTGGCCGACAGGCTTGGGCGCAGCAGCAACCGAGGCGGGCAACGGCGTCTGCAGGGTGGCGTCATTCATGTGGATCTCCATCCGGGGGATTGGCGAGAGGGCTTCTGCGAACCCTTGGGCACTTGCAGTATTTCGCCAAGCCGCTGTCCGGAAAAAATCGTAAATATTCATCCCGATAACCAAATAGAATCGCCGTCATAACCGGCCTGCATCCGCTATCGGGGAAAGCCCGCGAATCCTGGGGGCGACGTCGCGTGACACGCCGAGTGCCGGGCATGGCGCCCAACAATGGGGAGAGCGACGTGAAGCTGCACCAATTGCGCATCCTGCTGGCCGTGGCACAGCACGGCAGCATCCACGAAGCGTCTCGCGGGCTGCATATCTCGCAGCCGGCGCTGTCGAAGGCGATTGCGGAACTGGAGCGGGAGCTTGGCGTCACGCTGCTGTCGCGTTCGGTGCGCGGCGTGAGCCTGACCGCATATGGCATGGCGCTGGTCAAGCGCGCGAGTGTTGTCGAGCAGGAACTGCGTCACGCGTTGGAAGACATCGAAGCCATTCGCGGTCATGCAGAGGCGGAACTCAACATCGGCTTTACGGCCGTGGCGTCGAGCGGCCCACTGCCGGATGCCATGGCGGCGCTGCGCAAGCGGTTTCCCAACGTCGCGCTACGCGGCTTCGAACAGCGTCCGCAGCAGATTCTGGAAGGGCTGCGTGAGGGGCGGCTCGATATCGGTTTGATCTCCAGCAACAGCGGCCCAGGCACGGGCAGTTTTCAGTGGGAGCCGCTGTTTTCGGTGCCGATGCGCCTGGCGGTGCGCCCGGGCCATCCGCTGCGCCGCGTGCGCCGGCTGCGTCCGCTGCTGGATGCCGACTGGCTGGTGCTCGACCCGCTGGAGGATCCGGGCAGCCCGATGGTCAGCCTGATGCGGCTGCATCGTCTCGAAATACCTCGCCGGATCGTGCAAAGCGCATCGAATCTGCTCGGGCTGCAATTGGCCACGAAGACGGACGTCGTCAGCATGTGGTCGGAATTCGTCTTCAGCGGCACCGGCGGGCCGCTGCGCATGGTGCCGGGCTCGCTCGAAACCTTGCCGATGGAAGATGAACTACCGGATTTCAACGTCTACATGGTCTACCGTTCGGCCGACCTGATGACCCATGTGTGCGTGGAATTCAGCAAGGAGATCCGGCACGCGGCGCAGAGCTATCGCCATCGCTGAACATCACGCGTCAAGTTCGGCGCCTTCTGCGCGCATGGCACCCGGCGGCCGCCCGACCACCCGCTTGAATGCGCGGCTGAACGCAGCGAGCGACCCGTAGCCGAGCCGGTATGCGACGGCTTCGATCGCCTCGCGGTCGCGCGTGATCCATTGCGCGGCGAGCCGCATCCGCAGCTCGGTCAGATAGCGCACGGGCGTCATTCCGGTCGCCGCCAGGAAACGTTCCGCAAATACCGAACGCGATACGCCTGCTTGCGCCGCCAGCTCCGCGACGCTCCAGTTGCGGCCCGGGTCACGATGCAGGGCGACGATCGCGCGGCCCAGTTTTGGCTCGCGCAGGGCCTGCACCCAGCCCGTGGCGTCGCCGCAGCCGCATTCCACCCAGCCGCGCACGATAAAAGCGGCCACCACGTCCGCCAGCCGCGCCAGGATGCCGGCAAAGCCTGCCCGCTCGGAGCATGATTCGCGTTCCATCGCGTCGAGCATCGGGCAGATTTCCGGGTAGCGCGCGAGCAGGGTGCCGACGTGCATGAACTCCGGCATCGTGCCCACAAGGGGCTGCATGCCGCCCAGATCCAGCTCCATGCACGCGCTGAAAATGAGCGCATCGCCCGGAGCCGCTTCCGTACCGGCACCCACCGACGCCACCGTGTCGCAGATCTTCGCGGCTTCAAAACCGGCGATCTCGCGGCACGGCGCATCCGGATCGGACAACAGCGCATGCGGCGTGCCCTGCGGCAGCAACACCGCATCGCCAGCCTCAAGTTGCATCGTTGTGCCCGACGCGTCGCGCAGCAGCACCGGCCCGCGCCCCACAAAGTGGAACTGCGCACGGCCTGGAGCCTCGCCAAAGCTCAACCCGAAGGGCCGGGCTACGTGGATACGGCGGTACTGGACACCGCTCAGCCGCATGCCCAGCAGCAGCTCGCTGACAAGGTCGTGCACGTCGGGGAGGGGGGTAAGCATCTGAAGTATTCGGACGATTGATCAAGAATATCGGATTGTATGTCATAGACCGTCCGATTGACGGGCCCTACCATGCGGCCTTATTGGTACTTTCCCTGACCCTTTTTACGGAACGACGCATGAATCCCGGAACCTCTACGGCCGCCTCAGTCGCGGCCCCGCGTGAACCTGCCTGGGGCGCCGTCTTCGCGATGGCGCTGGGCGTGTTCGGGCTCGTCACGGCCGAATTCCTGCCCGCAAGCCTGCTGACGCCCATGGCGGAAAGCCTCGGCGTGACCGAGGGCGTGGCAGGACAGGCCGTCACGGCCACCGCAACGGTTGCGCTCGTCACCAGCTTGCTGACCGCCGCTGTCACGCGCTCCATCGACCGGCGGCGCGTGCTGCTCGCATTCTCGGTGCTGCTCGTGGCATCCAATCTTGCCGTGGCGTTTGCGACGAATCTGACGACGATTCTGATCGGCCGCGTAGTGCTTGGCATTGCGCTCGGCGGCTTCTGGACCATGGCCACCGCCACTGCAATGCGGCTCGTGCCCGCTGCGATGGTGCCGCGGGCGCTGTCGATCATCTTCAGCGGCGTAGCCGTCGCAACGATTGCCGCTGCGCCGCTGGGCAGCTACTTCGGCCATCTGATCGGCTGGCGCAACGTGTTCCTGGCGGCGGCCGGGCTGGGCGTGATTGCATTTGTGTCGCAGGTCGCGACATTGCCGTCGATGGCGCCAAGCGGCACGACGCGCCTGCGCACCCTGATCGACGTGCTGCGCCGCCCGAGCGTCGGCATCGGGATGTTCGCCACGATCCTCGTGTTCACCGGTCACTTTGCGTTCTTTACGTATTTGCGGCCGTTCCTTGAGCAGGTGGCGGGCGTTGGCGTGAACGGGCTGTCGGCGATCCTGCTGGGCTACGGCATTGCCAACTTCGTCGGCACATCGCTCGCCGGCCGTGTGCTGGAACACCGGCTGCGGCCAATGCTGATCGCAATGCCTGCGCTGATGGTCGTGCTCGGCATCGCGCTTGTGGCGCTAGGCCGTGCGCCGGTCATCGATGCCGTGCTCATCGCCGTGTGGGGCATGGCGTTTGGCGGCGTGCCGGTGGCGTGGTCGACATGGGTCACGCGCACCGTGCCTGATGAAGCCGAAAGTGCTGGCGGCCTGATCGTCGCCGCCGTGCAGCTCGCGATTGCAACCGGTGCAGCAGCCGGCGGCGTGGTATTCGACGCGAACGGCGCGGCCGGTGTATTCATTGGCGCCGCCGTGGTGCTGGCGATTGCCGTCGCGACCATCGTGACGGGCGTGCCGAAACGCGTCGAGATGGTGCCGGCGATGGCCGAGTGACATGGCGGATGCGCGCTGCTGGGCTGGCCGGGCGATGTGACACCGCCACCTCAGCGCGCTCATCTGTATTTCTCATAATTTGCATTATGTTAAATTAAAGGTCGACCGGCGTCCACCGGTCTCGCCTCACACTCCTTAAGCCTTCTTCAAAAACTCCGGCTTGAGCAGATAGCTCACACCATCAATCTTGCAGTCGATCGGATGGTCGCCTGCCACCAGCCGGATATTCTTGATCTTGGTGCCCGCCTTGAGCGTGCCCGAGCCGCCCTTAAGCTTCAGGTCCTTCACCAGCGTTGCAGAATCGCCCGCATTCAACGGGTTGCCGTTGGCGTCTTTGATGACGGTTTCCGGCTCCTGCTCATCCTCCTGCGCCGCCGGATTCCATTCGTGCGCGCAATCCGGGCAGATATAGAGATCGCCGTCCTGGTAGGTGTTTTCGGAGGCGCATTGCGGACAGGCAGGAATCGTAGACATGGCGAAAGTCGTGAATTGAGTTCAAAGGGCCCGCACTATATCAGCCGAGATGCGCGCGACAGTTGCAGGCTGTTGCCGCGAGCCTGTACCTTGCAGCCCGATCCGCCGCAATCTATACCGTGGCAGCGCAGCCACGCACGGTTGCCAGCCCACACATAAAAACATCCGGAGCCGCTTATGTGGATTCACGAAGACAGCATTGAAACGACTGCCTCCCCCGCCCGCGTCTGGGAGCTGCTTGCCAACGTTGAGCAATGGGGCGACTGGAATGCCGGCATCGAGCGCATCGAACTCCACGGGCCGTTTGCCAACGGCACACAGTTCACCATGCAACCCCCGGGGCAAGACGCGTTCGTCAGCACCCTTGTAGACGTGCGCCCGAATGAAGGCTTTGTCGACGAGACGGTCGTCGACGGCACGCGCGTCCTGGTGGATCATCAGCTTGTCAGCCTGCCGTCCGGCCATACGAAGATCGTCTATCGCACTGAGATCACGGGGCCGGATGCCGCCGCGTTCGGACCGATGGTCACGTCGGATTTTCCTGACGTTTTGGCAGCACTCAAGCGGTTGGCGGAACGTTGAACGGATTGGGTGAACTGCCAAGCCTGCTGTGCCGTTCGGTATGATCCACTCTCTAATCATCTGAAATCAGGAAGAACATCATGGGCGAAGCCAAACGACGCGGCTCACAGGCCGACCGCATTTCTCAGGCGCACGCCCGGCTGGAGGCGCTGCGCCCTGAAAAGCTCGTCTGCGGCGCCTGCCAGACCGCCTTTACCGAATTCGAAGGGATGGAGCCGCGCGACATGCCTGGCATCCACGCCATCTTCGGCGGCGAATGCCCGAACTGCGGCGAGAGCGTGATCTCGTTCAACGGTGAGCCCGAAGCCGTGGCTGCCGCCATGCTGGCGTACCAAGACGCCATGGAAGACGCCAAGCTTGGCGCGCAGACGCAGGAGGGCAAACACGTGCCCTACGTCGACGAAGAAGACAAGCCCACGCAACACTGAAGCCGCCATGCAGAACACGCCAACGCGCCGCTACCGCCACTACAAAGGCGGCGAATACGAATGGCTATGCGAGGCCACGTACGAACCCGATCCCGCCATCAAGATGACGGTCTATCGCGCCGCCAACGGCACGATCTGGACGCGTCCGTCAACGATGTTCCATGAGATGGTTGAAGTCGACGGCCGGCAGGTACCGCGTTTCGCGCTGATCGACTGAATGCCGGCGGAAACCCTCTCCTTGCGAGCGGGCCTGCGGGCCCGTTTTACGTATTGGCGTGACCGCAGCGGCGCCTGGGCCGCGCGCCACGGGCAATTGGCGGCGGGGCTGCACGAATTTGTCGTCTTCGGCATCAAGCAGGCGTGGGCGTGCCTATTCGGCGGGCTGATGGTCGCCCTACTGATCGGCACGCATTTCTGGTATCCGGCCAACGCGCCGATTGCCCGTTACGACGCCCTGACGATTGCCGCGGTCATCATCCAGATTGCCTTGCTCTGGCTGAAGCTGGAGACGTGGGACGAAGCCAAAGTGATCTTGATGTTCCATGTGGCCGGTACGGGCATGGAGGTGTTCAAGACTGCGGTTGGCTCGTGGATTTATCCCGAGGCGTCGGTGCTGCGCATCGGTGGCGTGCCGCTGTTCACGGGCTTCATGTATGCATCCGTGGGTAGCTATATCGCGCGGGCGTGGCGAGAGTTCGACCTGCGCTTCTCGCATCCCCCACCGTTGGCCGTGACAGCCCTGCTCTCGCTGGGCATCTACGCGAATTTCTTCCTGCACCACTATTGGTGGGACTTGCGCTACGTGTTGATGGCGCTGGTTGCGGTGGCATTCCGGCGCTGCTGGATCCACTTCCGCATTGATCGCGTCCACCGGCGCATGCCCTTCCTGCTGGGCTTTACGCTGGTGGCGCTCTTCATCTGGCTTGCGGAAAACATCGGCACGTTCACGCGCACGTGGCTCTATCCGAACCAGTTGCAAGGCTGGGAAATGGTGTCCATCGCCAAGCTTGGCGCCTGGTTTCTCCTGACCATCATGAGCTACGTGATGGTCACGCTGGTCAACCCGCCGCGGCCCGTTTCTGACGCTTGAACCAGGCGTGCTCGCTAGGCGCCCGATCGCGTAGTTCGAAGGTGATGTGCACCCGGCGCGAAACCTGCAGGTAGACGCCGCATGTCAGCGTCATCGCCACTGCAACGGCGACGCCGTCGATAAAGGTGGAGCGTGCCCCTGGAATGCCGCCCGCCATCAGCACGAGCCCGATCAGTGGCGGCAGCAGCGCCATGTGCACGAGCATGGCCGGCCGGAACGCGCTGTCATGCGTGGTGGCCAGTACCAGGACCGTCACGCAGGAAATCAGATAGAGCAGCGTGGTCAGGTTGATCGCCCCGCTTCCCGGCGCGTTGGCATCAAACAGATCGGCCCCGGCCAGTTGCAGCGCATCCATCGACAACCCTTGCCAGAACACCCACGTTGGCCCGGCGATGGCGATGGCCAGCACCCACGGCAGCCATCCGGCAATGCCGTACAGCGGATGTTGTCCCGCTGCGATCGGGTCGATGTCGACCCAGCGATGCGTCAGCATGATGCACCCCCAACAATGCGCGCCCGTTCTGATGACGGTTGCTTTCGGCAAGCGCCGGCGGCGTCTGCCTCCCCTGCTCTCTAGCTTAGGTCGCCGCGCAAAGCTCGCAATGCAGGAGGAACCCTGAGCGCACAATCGGATTGCGCTACCTCAACTGCCGGTCAGCTATCGGCGGAACAGTCGCGGGCGGTCCGGATCGTAGAGCGGGTCGGGCGTGATCTGCGTGAGCTGCAATACACCGGCGGGGTCGAAGTAGAAATGCATCAGCGACGGCCAGACGTCGTCCGCCTTGAAGCGGTACGACCAGACCAGGCGGTCCATGCGTGGGAAATACGCGGTCTCGACCGGCTGGCCGAAATGTCGCAGCACGTCGTCGCGGGTCCAGACGCCGATCTTGGCCTGGGCAAATTCGAGACTGCTCAGGACTTGCTTGAAGGCGACGAGCTTGCCGCCGGCATCAAAGTCGGCCGCGTAGGTGACCTGGCCGTACGGTTTGGTCGGATAGAGCCAGCGGGTGCCGCCATTGAGTGGATAGGTCTCGCGCGGCGGCCCGAACTGCGCCTGCACGGCGGGCTCGTCGGCGCCGACCAGTCGCTGCCCCTTGGTGACGGGGGACTCCAAGGCCGCACATCCCGCCGTCGCTGCCACCACAATCGCTATCGCCAGCCAACGCATCGCCCGCATCACAATCGTCCCTGTTGCACTGAATGAAGCGGCTAGTTTACCGCCGCGTTTCAGCCGGGCGCACGAGTAGCGGCGCGATGTCGACGTGGGCCGCGGCGAGCCTCGCATCGGCGTGCGGCAATCGCGGAATCGTGCCCAGATGCGGTGCGTTGATCCAGCGGCGCAAGGTGGCGACGTTGTCGTCAAGCCCTGCCATAGACGCGTCGACCACGTTACCGACCCAGCCTGCCAGACGCAGGCCGCGTGCGGCAATTGCCTCGGCGGTGAGCGCGGCGTGGTTCAGGCAGCCCAGGCGCAAACCGACCACCAGCACCACCGGCAAGCCGAGCGCCACGGCCATCTCGGCCGTATCAAAGTCGCCTGACAGCGGCACGCGGAAACCTCCGACGCCCTCGACCACGACGGCATCCGCTAACGATCTTGCGCGCGCAAACGCGTCGAGAATCGGCGGCAGCGTGATCGTCACGCCTTCGCGCGCTGCGGCCAAATGCGGAGACATCGGCGCATCGAGCAGCCATGGGCACACGGTGTCGAGCGGCAGATCGACTGACGCGGCGGCGCGCAGTTGCTCGACGTCTTCGTTGGTGCGCGTGGGCGCGCCTGCCAGCGTGCCTGCAGCAATCGGCTTGAGGCCTGCGGCGCGGTAGCCGGTGTCAGCCAGCTTGGTCAGCAATGTCGCGCTGACCAGCGTCTTGCCGATCTCCGTATCCGTGCCGGTGACAAAGCAATCGAAGCGCGCGGGCATCTCAGGCTGCCTTGGCCGGCTGCAGCGATTGGCCCGCCGCTTCCAGCGCCTGCGCAAGTCGTTCGATGTCGGCATCGGTATGTGCAGCCGACAGCGTGATGCGCAGGCGCGCCGTACCCGTTGGCACCGTCGGCGGGCGGATGGCGGCGATGCGGATGCCTTCGCGTTCCAGCGCGGCGGCCAGCGCCAATGCGGGGGCGTTCTCGCCAATCACGATCGGCTGGATGGCCGTGGGCGACGGCATCCATTGCCAGCCGAAGCGCGCGGCCAAACGCTGCGCATGGGCACTCCACACGGCGATATGGCGATCAAGGCGTGCGCGGCGGTCAGCGCCCTCCTCGCCTGCGATCAGATCCAATGCTGCTTCCACCGCACACGCAATGCCCGGCGGCGTGGCGGTTGTGAAGATGTACGTGCGCGCGCGCTGGACCAGCCAGTCAATCACCAGTCGATGCGCAACGATGGCGGCGCCGGATCCGCCAGCGGCCTTGCCGAAGGTGCCGACGTAGATGAGGCGTTTCGAGCGCAGCCCGAAATGCGACAGCACGCCCGAACCTTTTTCGCCAAGCACGCCCAGGCCATGCGCGTCGTCGACGATCAGCCAGGCATCGTAGCGTTCGGCCAGCGCGAGCAGCTCGGGCAGCGGCGCGATGTCGCCGTCCATGCTGAACACGCCGTCCGTGACGATCAGCTTGTTGCGGCTGGTGCTGGCGGCCAGAAGCGCTTCCAGCGCGGCCACGTCAACGTGCGGATAGACGTTCACGGGCGCCCGCGACAACCGTGCCCCGTCGATGAGCGAGGCGTGGTTCAGCGCGTCGGAAAAGATCGTGCATTCCTCCGCCGGGCGGATGCCGCCGGCCTGCGCCATGGCGCTCACCACGGCCAGATTGGCCATGTAGCCGGTGCAGAAGAACAGCGCGTCCGCCTCGGGAATGTGTTCGGCTTGCAGCGCAGCCATGCGTGCTTCCAGCCGCGCGTGCGCGATTGAATGACCGCTGACCAGATGCGATGCGCCGCTGCCGAAGCCATATTGCTGCGTGCCGTGTGTCACCGCCTCGGCCAAGGCGGGATGCGCTGCCAGGCCGAGATAATCGTTGCCGCAAAAGCCGAGAATGTCGCGCGGTTCGCCTCCGGACACGCTGATGCGCTGGCTGCGGTCGGTCGGGCTGTACGCGGTGCGGCGCACGCGGCGCAGGTGTGCGGCGTCGATGGCGTCCAGGCCCGCCTGCAGGTCGTCAAGCAATCGCATAGGTGTGTCCTTCTGTTTCGCCCGTAGCTTGGGCCAGCGTGTCTTCAAGCGTCCGCAGCGTGCGTTCGACCAAGGTGTCAGTCTCCTCGTCGCTCAGCACATAAGGCGGCAGCAGATAAACGGTGTTGCCGATGGGGCGCAGCAGCAGCCCATGCGTGCGCGCCGTCAGCGCAAAGCGCTCGGCAAAACGGGCGCCGGCCACGTCGGGGTGCACGTCGAACGCGGTGATCATCCCCGTCTGCCGCAGATGGGCAAAGCGCGCATCGTGCGACAGCGGCGCCAGCCCCTGGGCGATGCGCGCGGCGGTCACGCGATTGCGCGCAAAGACGTCTTCTTCAGCAAACAGGTCGAGCGTGGCCAGTGCCGCACGGCATGCCAGCGGGTTGCCCGTGTACGAATGCGAATGGAGGAAGCTGCGCACCGGTGCATCGTCGTTGAAGGCGTCATAGATGGCGTCTCGCGACAGCACGATCGATAGCGGCAGGTAGCCGCCGCTGATGCCCTTCGACAAACACAGCAGGTCCGGCCACACGCCAGCCTGCTCGCACGCGAAGAACGTACCGGTGCGGCCGCAGCCGACCGCAATCTCGTCCGCAATCCAGTGCACGCCAAACTCATCGCACAGCGCGCGCACGCCGCGCAGATAGCTCACGTCGTGCATGGCCATGCCGGCGGCGCACTGCACCAGCGGCTCGATGATGACGGCGGCGATGGTGCCCGCGTTGGTGCTCAGGCAATCGCGCAGCGCGGCCAACGCGCGCTCGGCCACGTCGGCGGCGGTCTCGCCCGGGCCGGCTAGACGCGCGTCCGGCGATGGCACGCGGTGCGATTGCAGAATCAGCGGGTCATACGCATCGCGGAAGATCGCGACATCGGTCACGCCCAGCGCGCCGAGCGTTTCACCGTGGTAGCCGTGTTCCAGGCAGACGAAACGGCTGCGCGCGCCCTGCCCTGCATTGCGATGAGCGTGGAAGCTCATCTTGAGCGCGATTTCCACGGCAGAAGCACCGTCAGAGCCGAAGAAGCTGTGGCCCAGCACACCGCCCGTCAGATCGATCAGGCGCTCAGCCAGCTCCACTGCCGGCCGATGCGTGGCCCCCGCCAGCATGACGTGCTCCAGCGAATCGAGCTGCGTCTTGAGCGCTGCGTTGATGTGCGGATTCGCATGGCCGAAGAGGTTGACCCACCAGGAGCTGGTGCCGTCTAGGTAGCGCTTGCCATCAAAGTCGATCAGCCACGGTCCCTGGCCGCGTGCGATCGGCAGCGGCGGCATGGCATCGAGCCGTGCATTTTGGGTGCACGGATGCCAGACGGCCGCGCGGCTGCGCGCCTGCCACGCCGTATTGGCGCTGGGCGCGCCGTCAACCGGCACCGGGATTGGGGGATATGCCATACGAGGCCTCCTCGAAACAGAAGCGGGGGATTCGGCGGCGTATGGTAGAGGGCATGTCGATCAAACAACAAGCCCGCACGTTTATTGAAATTGGCGACATATAGACCGACAAAGAATGAAGAAGCGCACTTCTTCGGCGGATTTCCAACGTGCTGCATGGAACTTGTCGTTAAAAAATCTTTTCCCGCGTAGTAAAAAAGGCCCTAAAAATCACATCAAGCAGGCCTCGGCCGAACGCGATCTCGAAACTTGCGTCGGAGACGGGGGGCTGAAGGATTATTTACTTTGAGTGATGTTCAGAATGGACCGCATGTTTGCGTTGCGTCATTGCTCCGCCCTGGGGATAACCCTATACTCGGGAAAACCCTAGATAACGCAACGAGAGAAAACATCATGATCCAGCAAGCCTATTACACCCCCAAGTTCGCCGGCCAAGCTCAAGTGCAGGCCGCCCGTCGCCCATCGCTGCTGCGCGCAGTGGTCAATTTCTTCCGCAGCGGTTGGGATGACAACCTGGTGTACGCAGAAGTGGTCGGCAAGTCGGGTTCGTACTTGGGCTAAAGCCTGCGGCTGAATCGTCAGCCATGCCGCAAAGGCACGTAAAAAACGGCGCATCGGCGCCGTTTTTGTTTGGGGCGCTTCATGCGCACCTAGCCCAAATCTCCACCGCCCACCGGCAACACCGTCCCAGTGATGTAGGAGGCCTCGTCCGAAGCCAGAAACAGGATCGCCCGCACCTGCTCGTCGATCGTTCCGTAGCGGTGCATCAGGCTGCTGGCAATGGTCTGGTCAACGATGCCCTGGTACCAAGCGGTTTCCTGCCCCGACATGGGCGCCGTGTTGCGCGGAATCTTCCGCGGCGGCGCCTCGGTGCCACCTGTCGCGACGGCGTTGACGCGAATGTTGTCCTGCGCATGCTCCAGCGCCAGGCTGGCCGTGAGCGCATTCACGCCGCCCTTGGCCGCAGAATACGGAATCCGATAGATGCCGCGCGTGGCAATCGACGAGACGTTCACGATCACGCCCTGCCGGCGCTCCACCATGTGCGGCAGCACGGCGCGGCAACACCACAGCGTGGGAAACAGCGAGCGGCGAATTTCTGCCTCGATCTGGGCCTCTTCATAGTGCTGATACGGCTTCGCCCAGATCGTGCCGCCGACATTGTTGATCAGTACGTCAATGCGACCATAGGCATCAAGCGCCGCCTGCACCGCGTATTGAGCGCCAGCGTAGGTTTCCAGATCGGCCGTCGTGGCACGGGCCCGGCCACCCGCAGCAGCAATCTCGGCCTGCACCTCGTAGACCAGCTCTGCGCGATCCACCAGCAGCACCTGGGCGCCCTCTTCTGCCGCAGCCAATGCCACGCCGCGCCCGATCCCTTGGGCCGCGCCCGTCACGACGACGGTCTTGCCTGAAAATCGTTGCATGCTCATGCCGCCTTCGCTTCTGGTACTGCATTGGGCGTGAACTTCTCGTAGTGGAAGCTATTGGGCTTCACGCCCTCGTCGTCAAAGTACTTGCGCACAGCGTCGACCATCGGCGGCGGGCCGCACAGATAGACATCCACGTCGCCATCGTTCAGGGCGTTGGCGGGCACATGCTGCGTCACCCAACCCTTGCGCGGATGATTCGACGCGGCGTCGGCCACGACGGTGGCGTAGCTGAAGTTCGGCAACCGCGCTGCATAGGCTTCAAGCGCATCGACCTGCACCAGGTCGAGGTCACGGGTCACGCCATAAATCAGATGCACCTTCTGTTGCGAATTGGTGCGTGCCAGCACTTCAAGCATCGACAGGAACGGCGCGAGCCCCGTGCCGCCTGCAAGGAACAAGAGCGGCCGCTGCACATTGCGCAGATAGAAGCTGCCCAGCGGCCCGTGCAGATCGAGCTTGTCGCCCGGCTGCGCGGTTTCCAGCCAACGGCTCATCGCGCCGCCGGGAATCTTTTTGATCAGGAAGCTGATCTTCGATTCTCCGGGCGCGGATGAGAACGAATACGAGCGGTGCTGGCCGCTGCCGGGCACGCCGATGTTGACGTACTGGCCAGGGAGAAACACCGGCGCAGAGGCGTCCACGTCCAGTTCAAGCACGACGGCCGCGTCGTTATGCAACTCGACTTTCGACAACGTTGCACCGAATTGGCTCTGACCAGTCTTGCAACTGGTCGACGTGGTGGGCACCGCGATCACGCAATCGCTGTGCGGCACCATCTGGCACGTCAGGACGAGGCCCGTGTTTTTCTCGTCTTCGGTCAGGGCGTCGTCAATGTAATCGTCACCAAGGTCGTAACTTCCGCTTTCGGCGCGGCACTTGCAGGTTCCGCACACGCCATCGGAGCAATCCATCGGCAGGTTGATCTTGGCGCGGAAGGCGGCATCGAGCACCTTCTCGCCCGCTTTGCAATCGATGAAACGGGTCACCCCGTCCTCGAAGTTCAATGCGACTGTGAAACTGGACATGGAAAACCTCGCTGCCTTGGATACGGATGTGCACATCAGACGTGATAAACGTCGAGCACCTGCCGGATGTAGTCGTTCTTCAGGACGATCTTCTTGGATGCGATCAGGAAGCCATCGCGCACGCGGCGCAGGGTGACGAACATCGTGCCGAAGAAGTGGTCGGTGGTTTTGTACCGGTGGCTGAGCGTGTGAAAGTTGTAGCGCACGTCGACTTCATCGCCGCGTTCGGCAACGACTTCCACGTTGGCGACGGTGTGGCTGGTTCTCGGCTCCGGCGTTGAAGCACCGCTGCGCTCTGTCTTGATGCGGAAGACGCGATCTTCCAGCCCGCAGCGATTGGCGTAGTACATCAACGAAATCTGGCTCTGCGGGTCGTCGGTCAACTGGTCATCGTCATCCCATGCGGGCATCCAGTAGGTGACGTCTTCTGCGTAGCACTCGAGCCACGCGTCCCACTGGCGGTCGTCCAGCAGTCGCGCCTCGCGGTACAGGGCGGCGCAGATGTTCTGGTAGTCCGTGCTCATGCCGGCACCCCTTCGCATTCCTGCTTGAGTGCCTCGCGCATGACGCGTACCCAATATTCGTGCTGGCAGACAAACAGGCCTTCGTCTTCACTGCGCTCGCCCGAGATGAGCGGCTTCAATCCCATCCTGGTTGCATTCTCGTCAGGGCCGTGAATCCACAGCGGCGCCCCGCGCGATAGGTCGTTCCACAGCGCGGTGGTGCCGGCATATCCGTTCTGGCAGGCGCGGAATTCCTCCAGATCATCGGCGGTGCCCATGCCGGTGACGTTGAAGAAATCCTCGTATTGGCGAATGCGCGTGGCACGATCGGCCGCACTCTCGCCCTTCGGCGCGAAACAGAAGATCGAGACCTCGGTCTTGTCGACGCTGATTGGCCGTACGACGCGAATCTGCGTGCTGAACTGATCCATCAGGAACACGTTCGGATACAGGCACAGGTTGCGGGTCTGGTTGACGATGAAGTCCGTTTGGATTTCGCCCACGCGCGCTGTGATTTCGTCACGGTGCGCATAGACGGGCCGCACCTCCGGGTTCATCGTCTGAGTCCAAAGCAGGATGTGGCCATGCTCGAATCCATAGACGCCCGCCACCGACTTGCTCCAGCTGTTCGCATCCACCGCCTGCGTGCCGCCTTCCTTGCGCCGCCCCATCGTTGCGGCGTAGTTCCAGTGCACGGTGCTGACGTGGTAGCCGTCGCAGCCGTTTTCCATCTGCATCTTCCAGTTGCCGTCATAGACGTAGGAAGAATTGCCGCGCAGCACTTCAAGGCCTTCGGGCGCCTGGTCGACGATCTGGTCGATGATCACACGCGCTTCGCCAAGGTACGCCTCAAGCGGCTGCACATCGGCGTTGAGGCTGCCGAACAGGAAACCGCGATAGCTCTCGAACCGCGCAACCTTCTTCAGATCGTGCGAGCCGTGCGTGTTGAATTGCACTGGGTACTCGGTCGTCTTTTCGTCCTTCACCTTCAGCAGCTTGCCGGTGTTGGAAAACGTCCAGCCGTGGAACGGGCACGTGAAGCTGCCCTTGTTGCCATGCTTGCGGCGACACAGCATCGCACCCTTGTGCGCGCAGGCATTGATGACCGCGTGCAGCTCGCCGGCCTTGTCGCGCGTGATGACGATCGGCTGGCGGCCAATCCACGTGGTGTAGTAATCGTTGTTGTTCGGGATCTGGCTTTCATGCGCCAGATACACCCAGTTGTTCTCGAAGATGTGCTTCATCTCCAGCTCGAACAGATCGGGGTGGGTGAAGATGTCGCGGCGGCAGCGGAAGATGCCGGCCTCTTCGTCATCCACCACAGCGGTTGACAGCAGTTGGTCCAGTTCGCTGGCTTTGTCGATCAAGGCGGGCATGATTCTCTCCACGTTGAGGCACTCGGCCTCAAGCCTCGGCCGAAGCGCGCAGGCGATTCACGCGCTGGTTGTCCTTGCCCTGAACCAGTGGCGTCAGGGCAATATTGAATTCAATGTCTTTGTACGCATCGGCCTTCAGGGCGAGCGCGGCACCACCGGTTTTCTCCACCACGTGCGGAATCAGCTCTTCGCGGGTGGCATAGGCGAAGTCATCCCAGATCAGCGGATCGCCTTCGATGTTGAATTGCGTCGTCAGCTTGCGGTGGCCGTCGCTCGTGACGAAGAAGTGCACATGCGCCGGCCGGTTGCCGTGGCGGGCCAGTCCGTTCAACAACTGCTGCGTGGCACCTTGGGGCGGGCAGCCGTAGCCCACCGGCATGAGCGTGCGGAATTCATACTTGCCATCGGCACCAGTCCTGACCGCGCCGCGCAGGTTGAACGGGCTTTGCGCACCGGTCGGATCGAAGTGCGAATAGAAGCCGTTCGAGTTCGCATGCCAGCACTCGACCACAGCGCCAGCCACCGGCTTGCCGTCGGCACCGGTCACCGTGCCGTGGATGATCAGTGGGCCTGCAGCCGGGTCCGGATCGATATCGATCCTGGACACGCCATCGCGCACCGTCGTGCCCGCAACGTACAGGGGGCCCTCGATCGTGCGCGGCGTGCCGCCGTCGATGCCAAGCGCTGCGTCCGCCGCGTCCATGCGGATATCGAGATACTTCTCCAGGCCCACGCCGGCCGCCAGCAATGCGGCCTCGCCGTCCTGCCCAAGCTTGTTCAGGTAGTTGATGCCGGCCCAGACCTCGTCCGGTGTGATGTCCAGGTCGTCGATGGCCTTGAACAGATCGGCCAGCAGCCGGTGGGTGACCTGCTTCAGGCGGGCGTTGCCCTCCTTGCCGTCCAAGTTGGTGGCGGCCTTCAGCAGATCCTGCACTTCTTTCGTTTGGAATACGCGCGCGTTCATGATGGGTGTCTCCACGTGGTTTTCTGGGGGAATGTCAGACGTCATTGCTGTGAACTGACGAGGGGTGACGGCACATCGGTGTCACCGAAATCTCCATGTACGGAAACAGCGGCAGCGCCGTCAGGATGTCGTGCAGTTCGGCATTGCTCTGCACGTCGAAGACGCTGACGTTCGCGTACTCGCCAACCAGGCGCCAGATGTGGCGCCACTTGCCGCTGCGCTGCAGATCCTGCGAATAGGCTTTTTCGCGCGCCTTGATCTCGTTGGCGATATCGGCGGGCATGTCGGCCGGCAGGCGGACATCCATGCGGACGTGGAACAGCATCGTGGGCTCCTTGGTGGGGTGTCTTGGTCTGGTTGTTCTTATTGGCGGCGCAGGCGCGCCAGCTTGTCGCGGTCAATCTGGATGCCCAGGCCGGGGCCGGTCGGCACCTGCAACATGAAGTCGCGGTATTGCAGCGGCTCGGTCAGCAGTTCTTGCGTGAGCAACAAGGGGCCGAACAGCTCGGTGCCGAATTGCAGTTCGCCAAAGGTGGAAAACACGTGGGCGGAGGCTGCCGTGCCAACGGCGCCTTCGAGCATCGTTCCGCCGTACAGGCCGATGCCCGCAAGCTGCGCGATGGCGGCGACCTGCATGGCCGGCACGAGGCCGCCGGATTGCGCGATCTTGACGGCGAAGACGTCGGCGCTGGCAGCGCAGGCCAACTCAAATGCGTCCAGCGGACCATGCAGTGCTTCGTCGGCCATCATCGGCACGGCAAACTGGCGGGCGAGGCGTTCCAGCGCGGCGCGGTTCTCGGCACGCACCGGTTGCTCGATCAGGTCGATACCGCCGGCCTGCAACGCGGCGATACCGTTGGCGGCATCAAGCTCGCTCCAGGCTTGGTTGACGTCCACGCGCACGCTCACGGCGTCGCCCAGGGCGCGCTTGATGGCCAGCACGTGGGCAACATCGTCTGTCACCGGGCGCAGGCCGATCTTCAGCTTGAAGATGCGGTGGCGGCGCTCAGCCAGCATCGCCTCTGCCTCGGCAATGTCCTTCTTCGTGTCGCCGCTGGCGAGCGTCCAGGCCACCGGCAGCGCATCACGCAGGCGGCCGCCAAGCAGCTCCGACAGCGGCACGCCAAGCCGACGGGCCTGCGCATCGAGCAGCGCCGTTTCCAGCGCGCACTTGGCAAAGCGGTTGCCCTGGATGGTCTTTCGCACCTTGGCCATGGCGGCCGCCACATTGCGCGCCTCCACGCCGATCAGCAGCGGCGCGATGTGCGTGTCGATGTTGACCTTGATGCTCTCGGGGCTTTCTTCGCCGTAGTTGAGACCGCCAATGGTGGTGGCCTCGCCCCAACCTTCGATGCCGTCTTCGCAGCACACATGCACGAGGACGAGCGTCTGCGTGTGCATGGTGGCGACAGACAGCTTGTGCGGACGGATGGTGGGCACATCCACTAGAATGGCCTCGATCGAGCGAATCATGTTTTTCAGGTATCAGAAGAACTGCTATCAACGTGGAAACCAGATTACGCAGCGCGAAATGTCACGTCCAACACCGATTTAGTATCAGTTTCATACCCATTAGGTATAAAAATGGAGCTGCGCCACCTTCGCTATTTCGTTGCCGTTGCTGAAGAGCTGAACTTCACGCGTGCAGCTGAACGGCTGCACATCGCGCAGCCGCCGCTCTCGCGGCAGATTCAGCAACTGGAAGAGGAAGTCGGCGTGCTGCTGTTCGAGCGCGGCAGCCGCCCGCTCAAGCTGACCGAAGCCGGCCGCTTTTTCCACGCGCATGCGCGTCAATTGCTCGCGCAGACGGCGGAACTTGCGTCGATGACGCAACGCGTCGGCCAGATCGAACGCCGCATGTCAGTCGGCTTCGTGGCCTCAACGCTGTACGGGATGCTGCCGAAGGTCATCCGGCGTTTTCGGGCGGAGTATCCGATGGTCGATCTCACCATGCACGAGATGACGACCATGGACCAGATCCAGGCGTTGAAAGACGGCCGCATCGACGTCGGGTTCGGCCGCATCCGCTATGAAGACCCGAACGTGCGACGCATCCTCCTGCGCGATGAGCGGTTGATCGTCGCGCTGCCGTCAGGCCATGCGCTGCTGGACGGCAGGACGGCCGTATCCCTACGCGACCTTGTCGGCGACACGCTCATCATCTACCCACGCGCACCGCGCCCGAGCTATGCGGATCAGGTGCTCGCCCTCTTCCACGATCGCGCGCTGGAACCCAGCAAGATCTACGAGGCACGGGAATTGCAAATTGCCCTGGGATTAGTCGCTGCAGGCGAAGGTATATCGGTGGTGCCGCGCAGCGTGGCGGGCTTGCGTCGGGAAGATGTCTGCTACATGGAACTCGACGATCCGCAATTGGTCTCGCCAATTATCTTCAGCACGCGCCTGCTCGACGAGTCTGAAGACATCCGTGCCATGCTGGCGCTGACGTATCGGTTGTATGACGAGCAGAAGATCCCGTATTACGCACCCTCGTAAGGCTTGCAATGGCGGCCCCAAAGTTACAAGCCGCTGGACACGACGGCCGCATGAGCTAGATTGAAGCAAGGCGCCCGTCCGCCTGCGATTGGAGCGCAAGCGAGTGAAAAGAATACGCCGCCCCATCATCAAGTTGGCCCTCGTCGGGGCGCTGGTGCTTGCGATAGCTGCCTTGCTTGTCGCTCGTGAATTTCGCACCTCCGCTTGGCAAGCCCACTACTTCGCGGGTCTGGCGAAATCGCAAACCTTTCCTGTCAAGCCGGGGCCTAACAATTCGGCCCGCTACCCAAACTCCGGCCCCTACGACGAGCGGCTCGGGTATCACGATCTTCCGACCTTTCTAGACCGTCTGCGCTCGCGCGGTTACATCGTCGCTCAGCAGGCGGCGCCATCCAAAGAGATGGTCGAGCGAATGGACAGCGGCATGAATCCGCCCTATCGCGAGAAAGACCGGGCCGGCCTGGAATTGCTCGACGACGATGGCCGCCCGATCTACCGCGTACGGCACCCCGAACGTGTGTATGACAATTTCGCGTCGGTGCCGCCGCTGCTGGTCAACTCGCTGCTCGCCATCGAGAACCGAACGCTGTTGCAGACCGAATACCCCAAGCGCAATCCAGCCGTGGAGTGGTCGCGACTGGCACGTGCTGTCTGGGACCGCGCCCTGCACGTCGTCAACCCGGCGCATGAGTCGCCCGGGGGCAGTACGCTCGCCACACAAATCGAGAAGTATCGCCACTCGCCGGAAGGCCGTACCGATTCCCCCAGCGAAAAACTGCGCCAGATGGCCTCCGCGTCTGCCCGCGCCTATCTGAACGGCGAAGACACCACCGCCACGCGCCACCAGCTTGCAGTCGATTACCTGAACACCGTGCCGCTGGGCGCGCGCGCCGGGTTTGGCGAGATCCAGGGGATTGGCGATGCGCTGTGGGTCTGGTACGGACGCGACTTTGCGCAGGTGAATGCGCTGCTGTCGGCCAACTCAGCCGCGCCACTCGCAGACCGTGCGCTGGCATACAAGGAGGCATTGAGCCTGCTCGTATCGCAGCGGCGGCCGTCGTATTACCTTGAGAACCTCGATGAACTCGAAACCTTGACCAACGCCTACCTGCGCGTGCTGGCCGTAACCGGCGTGATTCCGCCGGCGCTGCGCGATGCGGCGATCGCGCAATCGCTCAAGCAGCAGGCCCTGAACACACGCGTGCCGCCTCCGCCGATTGAGCACAAAGGCACAAACGCCGTGCGCGTCAACCTGGCGGGCATGCTCGGCATATCGCGCATGTATGCGCTCGACCGGCTCGACCTGACCGCCAGCAGCACGCTCGATGCGCCGTTGCAGCGCGATATCTCCACTGAGCTGCGCAAGCTGCGCGACCCGGCACAAGCCAAGGCTGCCGGCCTCGTCGGCGACATGATGCTGGAGCGCGGCGACCCGCGCGGCGTGACTTACAGCTTCACGCTCTATGAACGGGCGCCGGGCGGCAACCGCGTGCTGGTGCAGGCCGACACGTTCGACAAGCCGTTCGACATCAACGAAGGCGTCAAGCTGGATCTGGGCTCAACGGCCAAGCTGCGCACGCTGGTGACGTATCTCCAGATCGTGGCTGAGCTGCATAAGCGCTATGCCGACCAGCCTGCGGCGGCGCTGCGCAAAATCAACATCCCAGTGCAGAACCCGATCGAGCGCTGGGCGGTGGACTACCTCGCTCACACGCAAGACCGGTCGCTCGAGGCAATGCTGGATGCGTCGATGGAGCGCAAGTACTCCGGCAACGCCGGCGAATGGTTTGCCACCGGCGGCGGCATGCAGAGTTTCGAGAACTTCGAGAAATGGGAAGGCACGCAGAACTTCACGGTGCGCGAGGGGCTCAAGCATTCCGTCAATCTCGTGTTCGTACGGATCATGCGTGACATCTCGCGCTACTTTCAGCATCAGTTGCCCAACGCCGGCGCCGAGGCGTTGACCAACCCCGATTCCCCGCAGCGGCAGGTCTACCTGCAACGCTTTGCCGACCGCGAAGGCAAGCTGTTCATGGGCCGGTTCTACACGAAGTACAAAGGCAAGACCGACCAGCAGCGCGAAGCCATCCTCGTGCAAAGCACCCGCCCCACACCGGTGCGGCTGGCCACGATCTACCGCAGCATCGACCCGGAAGCCGGCCCCGGCAAACTCGCGGCATTCATCCGCAGCTACCTGCCCGGTGCAAAACTGGATGAGGCGGAACTTACCAACCTGTATGAGAAGTATTCCGTCCAACGTTTCGACCTGGCCGACCGCGGCTACATCGCCCGGCTGCATCCGCTGGAACTTTGGCTGGTGGCGTACCTGCGAACCCATCCTCAAGCCACGCTTGCGCAGGTGAACGAGGCAAGCGCCGATGAACGGCTGTCCGTCTACAAATGGCTGCTGCAATCGCACCGCAAGACCGCGCAAGACAAACGCATCAAGCAGATGCTGGAGATCGAGGCGTTTCAGCAGATTCACGCCATGTGGAAGCGGCTGGGATATCCGTTTGAATCGCTGGTGCCGTCATACGGAACGGCCATCGGCGCATCGGCAGACCGGCCAGCATCGCTGGCGGAGCTGATGGGCATCATCGAAAACGACGGCATCCGCCTGCCCAGCGTGCGTATCGACCGCCTGCGCTTCGCCGCCGACACGCCTTACGAAGTCATGCTCTGCCGCGACCCCAACGCCGGAGAACGCGTGCTGCCGCCCGAGATTCCGCCCTTGGTCAAATCCGCGCTGGCCGGTGTCGTCGAAGGCGGCACCGCCAAGCGGATCTCTGGAACGTTCGTTCAGAAGGATGGCAAACCCATCGCCATCGGCGGTAAAACCGGCACCGGCGACAACCGCTTCAAAACCTTCAGCCGCGGCGGCGGCCTCATCTCCGAGCGGGTCGTGAGCCGCTCCGGCGCCTTTGTTTTTTATCTAGGAGATCGCTACTTCGGCACCGTCGTCGCGTACGTAGCCGGCGCAGACGCGGCCAAGTACAAATTCACCAGCGCACTGACGGTGCAAGTGCTAAAAGTCCTGGCGCCCACGCTGATGAACCATCTGAACCTGCAAGAGGAGGCGCCAGCCTTCAACTGCAACATGCCGCAGGCCACCGCACCGGAACAAAAGTTGGATTGATCTTTACCGCAACGACCGCTGCAACCAGATCGCCCCCGCGCAAACCAACGCCACCACCGCGCCCCAGGCGAACAAATCCCCCACGGCCAACAGCGTCGCCTGCCGGTCAATCTCGGCCGAGATGCGAATCAACTCCGAACCCTGCAGGGGATGCGGCCACTGCCAAGCTGGCGTCAGCGCGCTGACGTGCCCCACCAGGTCGGTGCGATGCTGTGCCTGTCCGCGCTGCAGCAACAACGTGGCCCCCATCGTCCCAAACGCCTGGGCCCAAGCCCGCATGATCCCCTTGAACTGGTAGGCATGGCCGAAATCCTTGGCGGGCAAATCCACGTAAGACAGCCCCGCCACCTGGATCACCACGAACATCCCCACCATGCCTTCGATCATGAACCCCGGCACCACCGCCGCCACCGACGCGCCCGGCGTGGCCACATGCGACATCCACAGCAGCGCAGTCGCCATCAGGACGAAGCCGATGGAGATCAGCACGCGCTTGGTTGGCAGCACGTTCGTCAGCTGAAAGTTCAGGATGCCCAGTGCAACCGTCACCAGCCCGCCCAGGCTCATCAACTGGGCGGTGGTTTCATAACGGAAGCCCAAACCGTTCTGCAGCAGGCTCGACGAGAGAAAACCCCACGCGCTCGCAAACAGGTAATAGATGGCGTAGAAGACCATGCCCATCAGGAAGCGCCGCTGCAGCGTCGCCCGCAGGTCGACCCACGGCAAGGGATGGCCCGTCTGCCGAATACCCACCCAGATAATGAGCGCCACCACCGCAATGATCGGCACCACCTGCGCGGGCGAACCATCGGGATGAACGAAGCGGGCCTGCTGGAAACTGTGCAGCGCAATCAACGCAGCCAGCCCAAAGGCGATGGCCGAGGGCCAGTCGAGCGAGGCGAAATCGCCCTTGCGCTCGTGCATCTTCGGATGCGGATAGAACGCCGCCACCAGCCCGCACACCACCACCGCCACCAGCAACTGCGCGACGAAGATGGCGCGCCAGCCGAATTGCTCCGTGAGCGCCGCCGACAGCATCGGTGACACGCAACTCAGCCCAAAGATGCCGTAGATCATGCCTTTCATCATCGTGCGGCGTTCGTGCGCGGGGCTGTGCTGCACAAAGATGCGCGAAGTCGACAGCATCGGCCCGCCGCCAAACCCCTGCACCGCCCGCCCGACGATCAGCATCGTGCCGCCCTCGGCCGCCGCGCACATCAGCGTGCCGACGATGAACACCAGAAGCGACAACAGCGTGTGCTTACGGTATGTCATGTGATCGGCCAGCCGCCCCATCACCAGAATCGCCAGGCTGGCCGCCGCCGCATACGCCGTCACGGCCCAGAGATACACATCTTGTGATGCAAGCACCCCGCCTTCGATATGCGGCCCGGCAATCGAGAACATCAGGTTGGACATGTAGTCCACGCCCGTCGCCAAGCCGATCACCATTCCCACCATGCGCAATTCCATCCGGCTGCCGACGGTCGATTCGGCAGCCGGTTTGCGCGGTGCGGGCGGGAAGGAAACCATGTGGTCTGTGCTTGGCGTGTTCATGCAGGGATGGTAATTTGCCTCGAAACCGGCGGAAATCGCCTGCCAACAAATTCATTGTTCAATTATGCGAACGACGGACTGGAACGACTGGGACACTTTCTGCACCGTGGCCACGCTCGGCAGCTTCACGCGCGCGGCTGACCGGCTGGGGTTGCCCAAGTCGTCGGTCAGCACCGCGGTGTCGCGGCTGGAAGGCAAGATGGGCGTACGCCTTTTCGAGCGCAGCACACGCCGCCTGCGCCTGACCGATGCCGGTGAAGCCCTGCTGCGCGACGCGGGCCCATTGTTCCAGCGGCTGCGCGAAGTGTCGGAAGACGCGGCAGCGACGTTCCAGTCACCCGCGGGCACCTTGCGCATTGCCATGCCGTATGAGTTTGCCGCCAAGCAGCTCGCCGAGGTGGTGCTGGAAGTCATGCGCGAGCACACCGGCTTGCGCATCGAGGTGGACGTCGCGCCACGCCAGATCGACCCGCTCGCCCAGGGCTACGACATCATGCTGACGGTGCCGCGTGGCCCGTTGCCTGATTCCGGCCTCGTCGCTCAGCGCGTCTTTGATTTGCGGCGCGCCGTGGTCGTCGCCCCGCAACTGCTGGAACGCCTCGGGCCGCTCACCCACCCAGACCAACTCGCCGATTGGCCCTGTCTCGGCACCTCGAACGAAGCCGAATGGCAGTTCCGCACGCCCGGCGGCGAGACGATCAATCTGCCCCTGGACTTCCGCATGCGCACCTCCAACAGCGAACTGCGCATGCAGGCCGCCATTGCGGGCCTGGGCGTCGCCCGCATTACCTCCGTGTTTGCTACCGATCTGATCGGCTCCGGCGCGCTACAGGAGGTGCTGACGGATTTCCAATCGCCGCCGATGCGCGTGCATGCCGTCTTCCCGGGCCGCCGCCTGATGCCCGCCAAGGTCAAGGTTTTCATGGATGCCCTGCACCGCCGCATAGAGCATTCCCGCCAACACACCGACATGCGGCCCACCTTCGTAGACGAGGCCGCTGCATCCTGGCCGCCAGAGTCGCTGCTCTGACTTTCAATCTTTCCTTCTTATCTACGCAAAGCCATGCGCACGTCCACCAAACTCCCTGTTTTAATTGCCGCGCTCGCTCTGAGCGCCGTTGGCTGTTCCCGCGCCGAAGACATCGGCAGCGTCAGCACCAATTTCCGCATCACGGGCTCCGACAAGATCGTCATCGAAGCCTTTGACGACCCGCTCGTGCAGGGCGTGACCTGCTATGTGTCGCGGGCGCGCACCGGCGGCATCAAGGGTACGCTGGGTGTGGCCGAAGACGTGAGCGAGGCCGCGGTGGCCTGCCGGCAGGTCGGCGACATCAGCTTCGTCAAACCGCTGCCCCAGCAGGACGACATGTTCACGCAGCGCCTGTCGCTCGTCTTCAAGACGCTGCACGTGGTGCGCACGGTCGATCGCAAGCGGAATGTGCTGGTCTATCTGACGTATTCAGACAAGGTCATTTCGGGCAGCCCGAAGAACAGCGTGACGGCCGTGCCGATCCCGGCCAGCCAACCCATTCCGGTCAAGTGAGGCGCGAGGCGTACATAAAGCGGCGATAGCACCACATTGGTGCGGCGCAATGCAAGCGTGGTGGCCGAGCAACGGTAGACGGCGCAAAAGGGGTGCATACGTAAGCCTACGTATGGTGCATTGCATCATCTGGTGTATGATTAGGGGTATTCCCTAACCGGGATTTCCCTAAGAGGCCAATCATGCAAAACACGAACGACCTGAAGCTGACCGATCAACTCGAACGCGAACTGATCGAGCGCGAAATGTCCGAAGGTATCTACTACTATCGCCGTCCGAGCGGCCAATCGTTCTCGTTCGCCCAGTTCTTCTCGGCAATCGCGAACCTGTTCGGCACGCACCGCACCGCCAAGGCCTAATCCGCCGCGCTGTTGTTGATGGGCGTGTGCCCAAGCTAGCTGTATGTAGCAATCGCAATTTCAGTAGCACCGTGCGCCGGCCGTGTGTCATCACACCCGCCGCCACACCCGCCAGGTCATGACCGCCTGGTGCCAATCGAGGGCCGGATTCCGGCCCTTTGTCATTTCTGCGGCATTTGTTTGGTTTGTCTGCGTGCCGCAGCATCGCCCTTTCTCCTCCGACCGGCTCGCCGCGCTGCGGTTGTCTTCTGGTTCACCTGTGCTTTACTGAGTAGAGCCGCGCCCCCCAATATCGAGACCACGCGCACGTCTTCGTAGCAAGGAAGGCGCACAGCATGGCACCCGGCGCCCATCCCCCAAGGAGACTCCCATGGCGATCAGCCTCAAGCTGTCGGTCAACGGTGCGCCTGTCACCGTCAGTGTCGAACCTCATACCCTCCTAGTCCAATTGCTGCGCGAAAACTTGCGCCTGACCGGTACGCACGTCGGCTGCGATACCGCGCAATGCGGTGCGTGCACGGTGCATATGAACGGGCGCGCGGTGAAGTCCTGCAACATCCTGGCCGTGCAGGCCGACGGCGCCGAGGTGACGACCATAGAAGGCCTGTCAAAAAATGGTGCGCTGCACCCGATGCAGGAAGCCTTTCGCCAATGCCACGGCCTGCAATGCGGCTTCTGCACGCCCGGCATGGTGATGGCCGCGACGGCGCTGGTTGCGCAGCATCCGCATCCCGATGAGCACACGGTGCGCGAGCAGCTCGACGGCAATCTTTGCCGCTGCACGGGTTATCACAACATCGTGCGTGCCGTCATGCACGGTGCCGAAGCGATGGCCGAAGCCCAAGGCGACGATGCCTCGCTCCAAAACCTGGCCGCAGCGCGCGCCCACGCCGCCTGACCCAGCGAGGAGACCACCATGAACGCTCCCGCAGAACCCAACAACCACCTGATCGGTGCGTCCGTCAAACGCAAGGAAGATTTCCGCTTCCTGACAGGCGCCGGACAGTACACGGACGATGTCGTCCAGGCGCACCAGTCCTACGCAGTGTTCCTGCGCTCGCCGTATGCGCACGCCCGCATCAAGCACATCAATGCGGAGGCGGCACGCAATCATCCGGGCGTGCTGGCCGTGCTCACGGGCGACGACCTCGCTGCCGACAAGGTGAACGGCCTGCCGTGCGGCTGGCTCATCCACAGCATTGACGGCACGCCGATGAAGGAGCCGCCCCACCCCGTGCTCGCGCAAGGCAAGGTGCGCCACGTGGGCGACCAGGTCGCGCTGGTGGTGGCTGAATCGGTGAAGATCGCCAAGGACGCCGTCGAGATGATCGACGTCGAATACGACGAACTGCCCGCCGTGGTCGACACCGCCACCGCCGATACCGCCGGCTCCGCCGTCCACGACGACGTGCCCAACAACACCTGCTACACCTGGGGCCACGGCGACAAGGCCGCCACCGATGCGGCGTTTGCCAAGGCCGCGCACGTGACGCAGCTCGACATCGTCAACAACCGGCTGATCCCGAATGCGATCGAGCCGCGCGCCGTCAATGCCAGCTATTCGCGTCAGGACGACAGCTACACGCTTTACGTTGCCAACCAGAACCCGCACGTCGAACGCCTGCTGATGTCGGCATTCGTGCTGGGCCTGACCGAAGCCAAGGTGCGTGTGATTGCGCCGGATGTGGGCGGCGGGTTCGGCTCGAAGATCTTTCTGTACCCCGAAGACGTGGCGCTTACTTGGGCATCGAAAAAGGTGGGCCGGCCGATCAAGTGGACGGCCGAGCGCTCCGAATCCTTTCTGACCGATGCGCATGGCCGCGACCACGTTACGCATGCGGAACTGGCGCTCGATGCGCAGGGCAATTTCCTCGCCATGCGCGTGCATACGACGGCCAACATGGGCGCGTATCTGTCGACGTTCGCCAGCAGCGTGCCGACCATCCTGTATGCGACGTTGCTTGCCGGCCAGTACAAGACGCCGGCCATCTATGCCGAAGTGAAAGCGGTCTTCACGAACACGGCGCCTGTCGATGCGTATCGCGGTGCCGGTCGACCGGAAGCAACGTATGTGGTGGAGCGCCTCGTGGAAACTGCTGCGCGCGAGTTGCAAGTCGACCCGGCTGAACTGCGCCGCCGCAACTTCATCCGCACATTCCCCTATGCCACGCCGGTTGGCCTGACCTATGACACGGGCGACTACGAGCCGTGCCTGGATCGCGCCATCGAATTGGCCGATGTAAAAGGCTTTGCAGCCCGACGCGATGCCTCCCGCGCCAAGGGCCGGCTGCGCGGCATGGGCTATTCCTGCTACATCGAGGCTTGCGGGCTCGCGCCGTCGAACATCGCAGGGGCATTGGGCGCGCGGGCTGGCCTGTTCGAAGCCGGCGAAATTCGCGTGCACCCAACGGGCTCCGTCACGGTCTTCACCGGCTCGCACAGCCACGGCCAGGGCCACGAGACGACGTTCGCGCAAGTGGTGGCCGATCGCCTGGGCGTGCCCATCGACAACATCGAGATCGTGCACGGCGACACCGGGCGCATCCCGTTCGGCATGGGCACGTACGGCTCGCGCTCGATTGCCGTGGGCGGCTCGGCCATCATGAAGGCACTCGACAAGATCGAGGCCAAGGCCAAGAAGATCGCCGCGCATTTGCTGGAGGCCTCGGCGGAAGACATCGAGTTCAAGGATGGCGTCTTCCGCGTGGCCGGCACGGACCGCACCAAGACCTTTGGCGAAGTCGCGCTCACGGCCTACGTGCCGCACAACTATCCGCTCGACAAGCTTGAACCTGGGCTGGACGAAAACGCCTTCTACGATCCGACCAACTTCACCTACCCGGCCGGCGCGTACATTTGCGAGGTGGAAGTCGACCCTGATACCGGCGAGGTGCACATCGACCGCTTCGTTGCGGTAGACGACTTCGGCAACATCATCAATCCGATGATCGTCGAGGGCCAGGTGCACGGCGGGCTTGGTCAGGGCATCGGCCAGGCGCTGCTCGAAGCGTGCGTGTACGACGAAAACGGCCAGTTGCTGACGGGCTCCTACATGGACTACGCCATGCCCCGCGCCAACGACCTGCCCAGCTTTACGGTGGAAACCGCTAAGGGCACGCCGTGCACACACAACCCGCTCGGCGTCAAAGGCTGCGGTGAAGCCGGCGCGATCGGCTCCCCGCCGGCGCTGATCAACGCCATCGTCGACGCGCTTGCGCCGCTGGGCGTGAAGGACATCCAGATGCCCGCGACGCCGCACCGCGTCTGGCAAACCATTCAAGCGGCCAAGGCCTAGGCAGAGGAGCCCACCATGTACGACTTCGAGTACCAGAAAGCCACCGACGCCCAGACCGCCGTCACCGCGCTGAAGACGCACACCGACGCCAAATACCTCGGCGGCGGCCAGAGCCTGCTGGCGGCGATGAAGCTGCGCTTGGCACAGCCGTCAACGCTGGTGGATGTCACGCGCATTCCGGGCATGACGGGCATTCGCACGCAGCCCGGCGTGATTACGGTGGGCGCAGCCACACGCCATGCCGATGTGGCAGACAGCTCAGACATCGCCCGCATGCTGCCCGCGCTGGGGGAACTGGCCGGCGGCATCGGAGACCGGCAAGTGCGCGCGATGGGCACGCTGGGCGGCTCGCTCGCCAACAACGACCCGGCCGCGTGCTACCCGGCCGCTGTGCTCGGCCTGAACGCCACCGTCGTCACCGAGCGGCGCAACATCGCGGCGGACGATTTCTTCCTTGGCATGTATGAGACCGCGCTGGCTGCGGATGAACTCATCACCGAGGTGCAATTTCCGGTGCCGGACCAGGCGGCCTACGTGAAATTCCGCAACCCCGCGTCGCGCTTTGCGCTGGTGGGCGTATTCATCAGTCGCAAGGGCAACAACGTGCGCGTGGCGGTGACGGGCGCGGCGCCGTGCGTGTTCCGTTGCACGCCGTTGGAGCAGGCGCTGGCAGCCAGCTTTACAGCAGAAGCCGCTCGCAAGGTGGTGGTGGCTGCCGACGATCTGGTGGGCGATCTGCATGCCTCGCCGGAATATCGGGCGCACCTCATTCCGGTATTGACGGCGCGCGCGGTTGAGCAGGCGTTGGCGCACCATCATTGAGCGCACGCCCAAGGAACGGCATGCCGGTCGATTCCATCGACGACTGCATCGCGCAACTGCAGGGCCAGGGCTATTTCGCCAGCCGTGAGCTGGCCACGGCCTTGTTCCTCGCGTTGCGCATGCAGCGGCCGCTGTTTCTCGAAGGCGAGCCCGGCGTCGGCAAGACCGAGCTGGCGAAGGCGGCAGCCGGGCTGCTCGGCACGTCGCTGCTGCGACTGCAGTGTTACGAAGGGCTCGACACCGCCAGCGCGCTCTATGAATGGGATTACCCGCGCCAGATCATGGCGCTGCGTCTGGCCGAGGCCGCCGGCGAGAAGCCGCGCGCCGACACGCTCTATCGCGACGAATTCCTCCTCAAGCGCCCGTTGTTGCAGGCGCTGCTGCCCGACCCACTCCATCCCGAGACACGGCGCGTTCTTTTGATCGACGAGATCGACCGCGCCGACGAACCGTTCGAGGCGTTTTTGCTGGAGCTGCTGTCGGACTTCCAGGTGTCGATTCCTGAATTCGGCACGGTGCGCGCGCAGGTGATTCCGCTGGTCATCATGACGTCCAACCGCACGCGCGAGGTGCACGACGCGCTCAAGCGGCGCTGCCTGTATCAATGGATTGGCTACCCAGATAAGGCACGGGAGCTGCAGATCGTCGCGCAGCGCGCGCCCGAAACGGCCGCTCGCCTGCAGCATCGTGCGGTTGATTTTGTGCACCGCCTGCGCGGCATCGACCTGTTCAAGGCGCCGGGCATTGCCGAAGCGATCGACTGGTGCCGCGCATTGGCGGCGCTGAACGTAACCGAGCTTGATCCGCAGTCCGTGCAGGACACGCTGGGCGTGCTGCTCAAGTACCAGGATGATCTGGCCCGCGTCGATACGTCGACCATCGAGCAACTGCTGGCGGCCCCCGCGCTGCCGGAGTAAGGCATGCAAGCGACCCTGCCAACGCAGTTGCCAATGCTCGCGCGCAACCTGACGCATTTCGTGCGGCTGCTGCGCAATGCCGGCATGCCGCTTGCGCCCTCGCGCGCGGTGGACGCCATCGAAGCCCTGAGCCATATCGACATCGGCCGCCGCGACGACGTAAAGGCAACGCTGTCTGCCCTGCTCGTCTCGCATCCCGACGAACGCGGACTCTTCGATGCCGCTTTCAACGTGTTCTGGCGCGATCCGGATTGGGAAGGCAAGCTGCGCGCGCTGCTGCTGCCCAAAGTACGCGGCGGCATTCCCGCGGCACGCAGCAACCGCCTGGCCGATGCCTTGCGCGCGCAGCCGTCGACCAACCTTCCGCCCGGCCCAAAGCCCGATGGCGAACGCCATGACATCGTGGCGCCGCTGGCATTTTCTGCAAACGAAGCCCTGCGCACGCGTGACTTCGACACGCTCGACGCTGCGGAATGGCGCACGCTGCAACACATGATCCGCCGCCGACGCGTGCATCTGGCGCAGGAGCGGACGCGACGGCTCAAAGCTGCTTCGCGCGGGCGCCATCCGGACCTGCGTGCGACCGCCCGCCAGGCCGTTCGTGCCGGCGGCGAATGGGCCGGCTGGAAATACCGCCAGCCTGTCGATCGCACGCCGCCGCTGGTGCTGCTGCTCGACATCTCCGGATCGATGAGTCGCTATTCGCGCGCCGTGCTGTACTACTGCCACGCGCTGGTGCAATCGCGCGAGCGTATCCAGGCTTTCCTGTTCGGCACGCGGCTGACGAACGTCTCGCGGCAGTTGCGCGAGCGCGATCCGGATGTCGCCGTGCAGGCAATCGCTGAGCTTGTGCCCGACTGGTCGGGCGGCACGCGCATCGGCGCGGCGCTGGCGGAGTTCAACCGCCAATGGGCGCGCCGCGCGCTGTCCGGCCGTGCCACCGTCCTGCTCGTGACGGATGGACTCGACCACGAGCACATCGACGTGCTCGACACCGAGATGGCGCGCCTGGCGCGCTTCGCCCATCGCATCGTCTGGCTCAACCCGCTGCTGCGCTTTGCCGGTTTTGAGCCGCGGGCACGTGGCGTGCGGGCCATCCTGCCGCATGTCGATGTGATGGTGCCGGCGCACCATTTCGACAGCCTGGCTGCGCTGGAGCACGAATTGGCGCATGCTCGCCGCACGCGCACTCCCCGCCACCCAACCCCAGCCCGATCGACCGCGCCATGGAACTGACCCAGACCCATCTCCTGCCCGTGCCACTCCAGACCGCCTGGGATGCGCTGAACGATCCAGCCGTGCTGCAACGTTGCATTCCCGGCTGCGAGAGCATCACCGCCGCCGAGGGAAGCGCCAACCCCGCCTACGACGTCGCCATGACCGCCGCCGTCGGGCCCGTCAAGGCACGCTTCAAGGGACGCATGGAGCTGGCCGACGTGGCGCCCCCACGCAGCTACACGCTGCATTTCGACGGCCAGGGCGGCGCGGCCGGCTTCGGCAAGGGCAGCGCGCAGGTGCAGCTCACGCCCGAAGGCCCCACGGTCACGCGGCTTTCTTATACGGCAACCGCCCAGGTGGGCGGCAAGCTTGCGCAAATCGGCTCACGGCTCATCGATGGTGCTGCACGCAAACTGGCCGATGAATTCTTCCAGCGTTTTGCGGCAGAGTTCGGTCCTGCAGATACGGCCGGCGCCGATGGACATACCGCGCCGCCCGTCGACGGCATGCCCGCCTCGCAAGCGATTCCTGACCTCGCGGCAGGCCAACTGCAGGCTCACGGCGCACCGCCGGGCGCCGCACCCAACGTCAGCCCGGCGTTGCAGCCGCGTAACCCTTGGCCGTGGATCATCGTGGCGGTGGTGGCCGTGGCGGCCGCCTACCTGTTTTTGCACCACGGGGCATAATCGGTCCATTCCCCGCAACACACCACTCTAGTGCGCGAAAGCGCAGCCAACGCATCATGGACAGCGTCGATCTTGAAGTCTTGAAAACCAGCGTGCGCTGGCTGGAACAAGGGCGCCGCGTGCTGCTCGTCACCGTGGTCAAGACGTGGGGCTCATCGCCACGGCCCGAAGGCGCAATGCTCGCGCTGCGCGATGACGGCGTGGTCATCGGCTCGGTTTCAGGCGGCTGCATTGAAGACGACCTCATCGACCGCGTGCGCCGTGAAGGGCTGCATTACACCAAGCCCGAAGCCGTCAAATACGGCATCAGCGCTGAAGAAGCACACCGCTTTGGGCTGCCCTGCGGCGGTACGCTGCAACTCGTGCTGGAGCCGCTGAATGCGTCCAGCGGGATCGAAGCTTTGCTGCGCGCCGTGGAGGCCGGTCAGCTCGTCGCGCGCACGCTCGACATGGCGACCGGCGCCTCGACGCTGCAGCACGCTACCGTCACCGATGGCCTGCAGTTCGACGAAGCACGCCTCGTCACCATTCACGGGCCGCGCTACCGGATGCTCGTCATCGGTGCGGGACAGCTCTCGCGCTACCTGTGCCAGATCGCCGTGGGCCTGGACTACCAAGTCACTGTCTGCGACCCGCGCGAGGAATACAGCGAAGAATGGTCGATCCCTGGCGTGGCCATGGTCCGCACCATGCCCGACGATACGGTGATGGCCATGAAGCTCGACGAGCGCTGCGCCGTCATTGCCCTCACGCACGATCCCAAACTCGATGACCTCGCGCTCATGGAAGCGCTCAAGACGCCTGCGTTCTACGTTGGCGCGCTCGGCAGTCGCCGCAACAACGCCAACCGCCGGGAGCGCCTGAAGGAATTCGATCTGAGCGACGCCGAGTTGGCGCGCCTGCATGGCCCGGTCGGCATTTACATCGGCAGCCGTACGCCGCCGGAAATCGCCATCTCGATCCTGGCTGAAGTCACGGCTGCCAAGAACGGCGTATCGCTGCCGACCATCCTGCAAGTCGAAGGCGCAAAAGCCGCGCGCGAGATTGCCGCCAATGCCACGTCGGGTTGCGCAGTGCCGCAGACTTGAGTCAACCCTCTGATGGAATGGGGTGCTGAAAGGTACCTGAAAGGTTACATTCTTATAAATCGCTGATTGTGCGCAGGTTTTGGCCGCATCGCATCACGCGAATCTTGCGGCCCGCGAACCCTGTTTCGTGTGCGCGGCTTCATCTGACACGACTTGCCTGTTCCCTGCCCCGAGCGCACTGCCAACGCGCGCCTCGCCGGTGCGGCAGCGGTCGTGTTGTTTGCAAGCGGGTTGGTCGCCCGCTTTGCCACCCAAGGGATTCAAGTTTTCTCGCATGAGTATTTTGCTGACCGGTGCCACCGGTTTCGTGGGCGGCGCCATTGCCGCCAATCTGGCAGCCAAAGGTTTGCTGGCCGACACACGCTTTGCCGTGCGCGGTGACACGCCCGCAGAAGGGTTGGCGCGGCTGCGCAGCAACCTGCGCCGCTTCGAGTTTGCACAGGGCACCCTGGACGGCATTTCGGAATCGCAGATCGTGCCGTTCGACCTGCGCGAGGCAGGTGCCGCCAAGCTGGGCGATCCGGAAATCATCATCAATTGCGCGGCGCTGGCAACGTTCTCGAACCATCCGTCGCTGTGGGAAACCAACGTGGAGGGCGTGCTGGCGCTGGGCCGGCTGGCAGCGCAGGGCAAACGCCTGAAGCGCTTCCTGCAGATCGGCACGGCCATGTCGTGCGGCCAGCTGGCGGATCGCCACGTCAGCGAGAGCTGGGATGTGCCCGCGCTGGAGCAGCACGCCGTGCCGTACACGTATTCCAAGGGCATGGCCGAGCTGAAGCTGCGTGAAGCCGTGCCGGAGCTGCCGCTGGTGGTGGTGCGGCCGTCCATCGTGGTGGGCCACAGCACGCTGGGGTGCGAGCCCTCGGGCAGCATCTTCTGGATGCTGCGCATGGTGGCGATGCTCGAAACGTTCAGCTGCCGCCTGTCCGACCGCGTCGACATCCTGCCTGTGGACGACTGCGCCGAAGCGATCGTGCAACTGTCGACCAAGCCCACGCTGGCGCACGACCTGTATCACATCAGCGCCGGCGATGCGAACTCCGAGCGCATCGAAACGCTGTACCCGCGCTTCAAGCGTTGCAAGACGCCGGAAGAAGATGCCCAGGCGCTGGCCGGCTACGTGTATCAGGAAAAAATCGCCGAGAAAGCATTGGCGCGTAAATTCCTGAGCCTGACGGGCGACGGCAATGTGCGACTGGTCGCGCGCTGCATCCACCTGTATGCCAAGTTCGCCAGCATGAGCTACGTGTTCGACAACACGCGGCTCGTGCAGGAGACCGGCTTTCAGCCGCGCTCCCTGCTCGCTTACCTCGACCGCTGCCTCGAGACGTCGGACGCCGTGCCGATCCCCGAGCAGATGCAGTGGGACTATAAGTAGCCGTCCGGCCTCCCGGGCTCGCACGGCGTGTCATGGCGCCGTGCTATAACCATCGGCGCCCTTCACCAAGACTCCGGTCACCACAACAAGGAGCCGCCGATGACGCTGCAAGCCCTCGTCCATCTCAATGTCGCCACGCTGGTGGATTCGTTCATCAGCCTTGCCTCGGCCTTTGCGCTCGGGTCATTGATCGGCTTCGAGCGGCAGGTCAGACAGCGGACTGCGGGGCTGCGCACCAATGCGCTGGTGGCGGTGGCGGCCTCGGCATTCGTCGACATGGCCGCGCAGATCGGCACCGCATCGGACACCACCCGCGTGATCGCCTATGTGGTATCGGGCGTCGGCTTTCTGGGTGCCGGCACGATCATGAAGGAAGGGTTGAACGTGCGCGGCCTGAACACCGCCGCCACGCTGTGGGGCTCGGCGGCTGTGGGTGCGGCGGCAGGCTCCGACCTGGTTGGCCAGGCCATTCTGATTACGCTGTTCGTGCTGGCCTCCAACATCCTGCTGCGGCCCGTGGTGGACCGCATCAACCGCACACCGCTCGATAACCAGGCCAGCGAAGTCACGTACACGATGTGCGTCATCTCCACGAGCGAGCGCCAGAAAGAAGCGCTTGCCGACCTGGAACGTCTGCTTGAAGAAGCCAGCTACCCGATCAGCGATCTGTCAGTCGAACCCTTTGGCGACGACCACGTAGAAATTGAAGCGATGCTGATGTCGACTGCGGTGAATGCCGCAGAGCTGGATCGCATCGTCAACGCGCTGCAATCACAGCCGCACATTGCTCAGGCCTTCTGGAACCCGAGCACGACGGAATAATCGCGGGCGAGCGCCGGTCAAAGCTCCTGGCTGGCCGCGAGCGCAAAGATCTTCGCCCAGCGCTTCGCTTCCTGGCGGTTGCGCATTGGGATCGGCCAATCAGCCTGCGCCTGATGCTTCAGGTGCAGCGCCAGCGCCCAGGCACCTTCGCGTTCAACCGCATCGGCGCCGGCAATATCGGCGAAGAGAAAGCGCGCGCTTTGCCCGTGCAACTGCAGCGTCCCGCGTTTCTGTTCGGCATCGACAGCGACCTGCCCCCAGCCTGCGCTGAGCGACACGACCCGCTGCCCTTTCACGTTCACGCCATGAACGGCGCGGTAACGCCGGATGAAGGTGATGACTGCGCCGGCCAGCAGCGCTACTGCAAGCATCACCGCCGCGCTGCCCGCGACCGCGCCGTAAGCCGCGGCAACCCTCGCATACAGCCGGACTGCGCCGTAAATCAGCAGACCAACCAGCGCGAGCGCGGCAATGATGAACGGCATGAAGCGACTCCTTGAATGGGCCAGTCGGTTATATCAACCGAAACAGCGCTCAAGGCAAGTCTTAAGTCTTTAGCGTGCCCCGTGCATCGACGGGGCCAATATCAGGCGAGGCGGAATGCGGCGATGGCGGCGTTCAAGGCTTGGGCCTGCTCCTCCAGCGATTCAGCCGCGGCTGCGGCTTGCTCCACCAGCGCCGCGTTCTGCTGCGTGGCTTCGTCCATCAGCGTGACGGCCTTGTTGACCTGTTCGATGCCGGAGCTTTGCTCGTTCGAGGCGGCGGCAATTTCGCCCATGATGTCGGTCACGCGGCGGATGGACGACACGATGTCTTCCATCGTGCTGCCTGCGCGTTCGGCCAGCGCGCTGCCGGTCTCGACCTTGGACAGCGACGCCTCGATCATTTCCTTGATTTCTTTCGCGGCTGCGGCGCTGCGCTGCGCGAGGTTGCGCACCTCACCGGCCACCACGGCAAAGCCGCGGCCTTGTTCGCCGGCGCGCGCGGCTTCTACGGCAGCGTTGAGTGCAAGGATGTTGGTCTGGAACGCAATGCCGTCAATCACGCCGATGATTTCCGACACCGTGCGCGACGACGCGCTGATCTCGCGCATGGTCGCCACCACATCGGTCACAACAGCGCCGCCCTGGCTGGCAACTTCCGAGGCGCTGTCGGCCAGTTGGCTGGCCTGGCGCGCGTTGTCGGCGTTCTGGCGCACGATGGAAGTCATTTCTTCCATACTCGAAGCGGTTTCTTCCAGCGAGCTGGCTTGCTCTTCCGTGCGTTGCGACAGGTCTGCATTGCCTGCGGCAATCTGCTTGGTGGCGGCGCCGATGGATTCGGAGCCGGTGCGCACGCGGCGCACCGTGTCGGTCAGCGCTGTCTGCATACGGGCCAGGCCCTCCAGCAGGCGGCCCATTTCATCCTTGCGGTCGACGCGCACCGGCTGCGTGAGGTCACCGGCGGCAATGCGGTCGAACTGCGCCAGCGCAGCGTTCAGCGGTTCCACAATCGCACGCAGCAACGACCAGGCGCACCAGAGTGCGACCACCAGGGCGACGAGAATGGCCGCCGTCACGATTACGCGAAAACGTGCGTAGGCTTCCTGGGATTCGTCGTAGTTGGCCTTGGAAAAGCCGAGCTGCTTCTTGCTCAACACCAGGCTTTTGTCGTTGGAATCGCGGAAAGCGTTGGACACGCGCTTTTCCATGATGTCGTCGGCCGTCGCGCGGTCGCCAGCGCGTAGCGCCTTGATGATGTCGCGCAGGCTGCCGGCCGCGGCTTCGCGCGTGATGGCAACCTCTTTGGCCAGGCGGTCCTCTTCTTCGCTGCGGGGCAGCGTCAGGTATTTCTTCCACGCTTCATCCGAGCGTGCGATCAGCTCTTCGGTACGATCGAGCAACTTCATCGCGCCCTTGTCGTTCGGATACAGCATGGCCTTGTCGAGGGCCGTGCGGGCGCGCGTGAGGCTCAGATCAGACTCGCCAAGCGCGAGCGCAGACGGAAACTGATTGGTGAAGGTTTCCTCGTGCGCATGGTTGGCGCCGCGCAGGCCGAGCAGGCCAGCCACGCCAATCAGCAAGGCAAGCAGAAACAGAATGGAAACCGAAAGCACCAGGCGGGTGCGGATGGTCAGGCGAGCGGACATGGGCGCGGCGAGAGTAGTGTGCGCGGCTCTTCACGCGGGCGCGACCATCGCGCCGGGCGGCCGGCTACCTCAGCACTATCGGCCGCGCAATCGATCAACTTAAGGGCGAAGAGGCGAATACATCCCTGCAGCCCGCCTCGTCTCTTGGGCAGTTTCGTGATTGCCGAGTGCCCGTTGGAGGACGTGCCGATCACCCGGTTCGGTGCCGAAACACAGTACTGGGCCGAACCGCATGCGAATGTGCGGCGGCTGGCCATCATGGAAACGGCGAGCGAGGCGCCGAGCCACATCAGCAATAGGCACAAGGCGACAACCCTGAACCTGAACCGCCGCCATCACATCACCCGTCGTACGAATACGCGCGCCGATGCCGCACAGCCTCAGCGAGTATGTCGAGCACGGGCTCAGTCTGCGTCCAGCTCAGGCACGCGTCGGTGATCGATACGCCGTACTTGAGCGGCACACCCGGCTTCAGATCTTGGCGGCCCGCTTCGAGGTGGCTTTCGACCATCACGCCGACGATCCGGTGCTCCCCCTGCGACAACTGCCGCGCGAGATCCTGTGCAACCTCGATCTGCCGTTCATGCGATTTGTTTGAATTCGCGTGCGAGCAGTCGACCATCACCTGTTCGCGCAACTTTGCCGCACGCAGCGCCGCGCAGGTCGCCTCGATGTGCTCGCTGTCGTAGTTCGGCCCGCTCTTGCCGCCGCGCAGGATCACGTGCGCGTCGTCATTGCCGCGCGTCTCGAAGATCGCGGCCATGCCCATCTTGGTCATGCCCATGAACGCGTGGCTGGCGCGGGCCGCGATGATTGCGTCCGACGCAACCTGCACGCCGCCGTCGGTGCCGTTCTTGAAACCGATCGGGCAACTCAGGCCCGACGCGAGCTGTCGATGGCTCTGGCTTTCCGTCGTGCGCGCGCCGATCGCGCCCCACGCGATGAGGTCCGCGATGTATTGCGGGCTCAGCAGATCAAGGAATTCAGTTGCTGCAGGCAGACCGAGCGCGTTGACGTCGAGCAGCAGTTGCCGCGCAGCGCGCAGCCCTTCATTGATACGGAAGCTGCCGTCCAGCCGCGGATCGTTGATGTACCCCTTCCAACCGACCGTCGTGCGCGGCTTCTCAAAGTAGACGCGCATCACGATCAGCAGGTCGTCCTTCAGTGCATCAGCCGCAGCCTTGAGGCGGCGCGCGTAATCGAGCGCCTGGTCGTGATCGTGGATCGAGCACGGCCCGACGATGAGCAGCAGCCGGTCGTCGCGGCCGTGCAAGATGTTGCTGATGGCCCGGCGGGTGTCTTCAACGAGCGCCTGCGTATCGGCAGGCACGGGCAATTCGTCCAGCAACAGCGCAGGAGAAATCAGCGGACGCACCGCGCCGATGCGGGTGTCGTCGATGCGCGTCGTGTCTTGCGTCGCGTCGGCGACGCCCACCTCGCGATCATGTGATGGATTGTCGAGGTTCTTCATTGTGATCTCCGAGGGACTTCAAATATGAATCGCGCGCCTGACGTCAATGGCGCGCCATCGCGCACTTAAGCAGCCTTGCCACCGCGCGCTTGACGATAGTCCTCAGCAAACTCAGCCCATTGCTTGAGCGACACGTCTCTGCCATGCGCGGCCAGCTTCAGCGCCGATTTGCGCCAGGCCGTGCCAGCCGCATAGTCCTGCACCTTTTCCACGAGATCCGTCCCATGCCGGCCACAGCCGCGCAGATGGCACCACGCTGCCACGCGAGCCATGGTCTGCAGTGCATCGTCCAGGTTGGCGACCACGTTCTTGCCCGAGCCTAGCGCGACGCGATCGGCGGTCGGTTGCAGGCTTTTGACGACGTACGACTTCGGTTTCTCGCCCTTGGCGCCATAAACGACGCCGCGCAGCAGTGCTGGCGAAATGGCCTGCGAAATGCGCTGGATATCGACGACGCGCCCGGCCTCGCTACGCCAAGGGGCCACGCTGCAGGCGCTGCCCAGCACATCGTCCCAGACACTTGGAATGGAGATCTTGATGTCGATCAGGCGCAGCGTGGTCGGGTCGTTTTCAGGGCGAGCGAGCACGGAATAGCGTTCAAGCCCGAGACTGCCCGTGCCAGCAATCCGCCGTGCGACGTCGATGGCAATGAAACGCTGGCCGTTGCCCTGCTGGCCATACGCCTCGAGGATGCGTCGTGCGCGGCGGGCCTCGTCCTTGCTGGCACGCAATGTGCGGCGCCCATCAATGCGCAGCGAGATGCGGTTGCCGCTGCGCACGGTGCGCTGCGCCAGGTAGGCCACACGGTTGCGCTTGCGCAAGGCACGCAGCAGATCGCGCACGATGCCCGTGGCGGTCGCCCGCTCGACCCAGCGCGGCTTGCCGTCAACCAGCGCGGCCGCATACGTGTCGAGAAAGCGCCGGCACAGGTTGTGAGCATCTTCATCGGCCAGTTTCCAGCTGAAGGACGCCACCTGCAGGCTGGACAGCACGCGCACCAGGTCGACCGTGAACGGCGCGGCCAGCGCTTCGTCAAAGTCGTTCATGTCGAAGTAGACGAGGCCGTTGTCGCCCTTGAAGCTGCCGAAGTTTTCAAGGTGCAGGTCGCCGCAGACCAGCGTGCGGGGCGCGTCGTGCAGCAAGGCAGCGTCGGCCAGCGACGCGGCATACAGGTTGTTGGTGCCGCGAAAGAATGAAAACGGGTCGGCGGCGATGGCATCCAGCTTGCGGGTGAGTCTTTCGGGATCACGCCCGGCGTTGTATTCAAGCAGGATGCGGGTGCTGTCATGCATGGTCACGGCCTCGTTGAAGTGCTTGGAGTGGAGTGCAATGCCCTCAAAAATCGAAGATTACGCGTTGATTGGCGATTGCGAAACCGCGGCACTGGTTTCGCGCGACGGGTCCATCGATTGGCTGTGCTGGCCGCGGTTCGATTCAGGCGCTTGTTTTGCCGCGCTGCTCGGCACGCCGGACCACGGCCGATGGCGCATCGCGCCGAAAGGCGAGGCTCGCGCCACGCGCCGGCGCTACCTGCCAGGCACGCTGGTGCTGGAAACCGTATTCGAGACCGACACCGGTTCCGCCAGCGTGACCGACCTGATGACCGCCCGCCTGCCGGGCACCGCTGGCGCACGGGACGACACCTCAGACCTCATCCGTATCGTGCGGGGGCTCTCCGGTACCGTCGACATGCGCATGGACCTCACGCTGCGGTTCGACTACGGCGCGTCGATACCGTGGGTCAGCCGCGTGTCCGAAGTCACGGGGGCGCCGGCTGACGGCCCGTGCGACATGCCCGATTGCGTGCTTCGAGCCGTGGCGGGGCCCAACATGACGACGCTGCGCACCCCTGCCCCGATCCGTGGCGAGAACCTCTCCACCGTGGCGGATTTCACCGTGCGCGAAGGTGAAGCGGTGCCATTTGTGCTCACGCATTCGCCCTCGCATCTGCCATTACCGGCATCGATCGACGCGCTTGAAGCCCAGGTCGACATCGAGGCGCGCTGGCGTGCGTGGTCCGGCCGCTGCCACGGTGCAGGCCCATGGACAGAAGCCGTCGAGCGCTCGCTCATCACACTCAAGGCACTGACGTATCACCGCACCGGCGGCGTCGTGGCCGCGCCCACAACGTCGCTGCCTGAGCAACTCGGCGGCGTGCGCAACTGGGACTACCGCTACTGCTGGCTGCGCGACGCCACCCTCACGCTGCTCGCGCTCATGAACGCGGGCTACTACAACGAGGCGCGCTCGTGGCGACAATGGCTCGAACGCGCAATCGCCGGCAGCCCGGCACAGGTGCAGATCATGTACGGCATTGCCGGCGAACGGCGCCTGGGCGAGTGGACGGTTCCCTGGCTCCCAGGCTACGAAGGCGCGCAACCCGTGCGCGTGGGCAATGCGGCCGCGATGCAACTCCAGCTCGACGTGTACGGCGAACTGATGGACGCCCTCTTCATCGCCCGCAAAGGCGGCCTGGATGGCGATGAAGCCTCGTGGCGCTTGCAGGTCGCGCTGATGACGCATCTGGAAAGCATCTGGCAGACGCCAGACGAAGGCATCTGGGAGGTCCGCGGCCCTTCGCGCCATTTCACGCATTCCAAGGTCATGGCATGGGTCGCGTTCGACCGCGCCGTCAAAACCATCGAGCAATTCAACGTGGATGGCCCAGCAGAGCACTGGCGCGCCGTGCGCGACCGCATTCACGCGGAGGTCTGTGCCCACGGCTACAACGCCACGCGCGACTGCTTCGTACAGAGTTACGGTGGCGACGAGCTGGACGCCGCGCTCCTGATGCTGCCGCTCGTCGGCTTTCTGCCGGCGTCTGACCCGCGCATCCAGGGCACGGTCAAGGCCATCGAAGAAGACCTGCTTGTTGATGGTCTCGTGCGCCGCTATCGCACCGAAGCCGTAACCGATGGCCTGCCCCAGGGCGAAGGCGTATTTCTCGCCTGCAGCTTCTGGTATGTCGACAACCTCGTCCTGCAAGGCCGCCAGGACGAGGCTCACGCGCTCTTCACCAAGCTGCTGGCACTGCGCAACGACGTCGGCCTGCTGGCCGAAGAATACGACCCGCGCGTGAAACGGCTGGTTGGCAACTTCCCGCAAGCGTTTTCGCATATCGCGCTCGTGAATTCAGCGCTGGCGCTATCTGCCGCAGCGGATCACGTCAGCCAGCGCACGGGCAACCCTGCGCGCAACTGACGCCCGGCCGAAGCCGGTAAAATAGCGGCCATGACCGAATCGACCGCATTCAGCCCCATGCCAGACGACGCAACCAGTGCTTCCGACAGCACCCTGCTGGGCCGCCCAGACAGCCCCTGCATCGGCATCTGCTCGACGCTCTTCGACGAGGTCTGCCAAGGCTGCGGGCGCACGCAGCTGGAAGTCAGCAACTGGGTGTTCATGACAGACGAAGAACGCAACACGGTCTGGACGCGCATCCTGGCCGAAGGCACCGCCCAGGGCTACAACGCCGACGGCAGCCGCAAGTAGGCACCGCGCTTCAGATGCAAAAAACCCGGCCGAAGCCGGGTTTTTTGTTGGGGCCCCATGTGGGCAGATCAGGCGGTCTTCGCCGGATTGAGCTGCATCGCCTTGTACTCCAGGAACTCCTCCAGGCCGTACTTGCCGTTCTCGCGCCCGTGGCCGGACTGCTTGTAGCCACCAAACGGCGCCTGCATGTTAAACGGCCCGCCGTTGATGTTCACCTGACCCGTGCGGATGCGCCGCGCCACGCGAATCGCCCGCGCCTCGTCGCCCGACCACACCCCGCCGCCCAGGCCGTAGATGCTGTCGTTGGCGATGCGAACGGCCTCTTCCTCGTCGTCGTAACAGATCACCGTGAGCACGGGGCCGAATATTTCTTCGCGCGCCACGGTGTCGGTGGTCTTGACGTTGCCGAGCACCGTCGGCTTGACGAAGTAACCGGTCGGCAGGCCCTCCGGCGTGTCGGCGCCGCCGGTAATGAGTTCTGCGCCCTCTTCCAGGCCCTTGCGGATGTAGCCGAGCACGCGGTCGCGCTGCACGGCAGAAATGAGCGGCCCGAGGCGCGTGTTTTCCTGCGCTGGATCGCCCGGCACGTAGGCAGCAGCAAACTGCGCGGCCAGCGCCTTCACCTCTTCATACTTCGCGCGCGGCACCAGCATGCGGGTGTGCGCCGAGCACGTCTGCCCAGAGTTCAGGAAACACGCCGACAGCGTGCCCTTGACCGCCGATGCCAGGTCCGCATCATCCAGGATCACCGAGGCCGATTTGCCGCCCAGCTCCAGCGCCACGCGCTTGACCGACTGCGATGCCAGTTCCGCCACACGCTTGCCTGCACGCGTCGAGCCCGTGAACGACACCATGTCGACATCCGGGTCGCTTGCGAGCACTTCACCCACCACCGGGCCATAGCCGGTGACAAGGTTGAACACGCCCGGCGGCAGACCGGCTTCTTCAATGACCTCCGCCAGCACGAAGGCGTTGAGCGGCGCCACTTCCGACGGCTTGAGCACCACCGTGCACCCCGCGGCCAACGCGGGCGCGACCTTCAGCGTGATCTGGTTCAGCGGGTAGTTCCACGGCGTGATGGCGCCCACCACACCCACCGGCTCGCGCACCACCAGCGAGTTGCCAACGTGTTCTTCAAACTCGAACGTGCTGAGCAGCTTGGCGAAATTGCCCCAGTTATAGACCGGGCCGCCCACCTGGATGGCACGCGCCAGCTTGACCGGCATGCCGACTTCGCCGGCAATCAACTGCGCCAGCTCTTCGCTGCGGGCCTGCAGGCCGTCGGCAATCTTCTGGATGTATTCGGCGCGCTTGGCAACGGGCGTGGCAGCCCAGTCATCAAATGCGGCGCGGGCCGCTGCCACGGCGGCTTCCGCATCGGCCGCGCTGCCTTCGGGAATGGTTCCCATCACGGCTTCAGTGGCCGAATGAATCACTTCAATGACGCCCTTGCCCTGCGGCGCCACCCACTTGCCATTGATGAAAAGCTTGTCGCGTTGCTGCATCGTCGGTCGTCTCGCTCTGGTGGATGCGCGATTTGCGCGTTGTGCTATCCGGGTTGCGACTGAGGCCCACGTCGCCCCCGGGCGGTTATGATCGGTCTATTGTAGAGCCAGCAGAGCGCGCGCTGCAGACGCGCCGGCCGAGGGAGACAGCATGACCACCACCATCTACCAGAAGACCGAAAAAGGTCAGGATGAGATCCGCACACGTGCGAATCACCTTGACCAGCGTCACCGCGCGGTCCTTCTGATGATCAACGGCGAAAAAACCTGCGACGACATCCTCGTCCAGCTGCAACCTCTGGGCATGACGCAAGCCGTGTTTGACGAGCTCGAGAACGCCGGGTATATCCGTACGCACGTGCCCGGAGCCACCACCGTGAAGGCGGCACCAGCGACAGGCCCTGCCCCGGCAGCAACTTCAAAAGAGCCGACCGCCGAGGGCTATCAACGCCTCTATCGCTTCTATACCGAAACCATCAGCCGGTATCTCGGCCTGCGCGGTTATCTGCTTGAGATGAAGGTGGAGAAAGCCAGCAACGTCGCGGAACTCGTCGCCCTGCGCGACACGCTCAAGGCCGCCCTCGGCAAAACGCGTGGCGAGCCTGACACCAGCAACGTGATCGCCCAGCTCGATCTGCTGATCGACGAAGCAACAAGCTGACTGCAACGCATCCTGGACTCCATAAAAGGCGGTCGCGTGAACCGCCTTTTTCTTTCGAGCGCCGTTGAATACGAGCGTCCATCAGATATTGAGGTCTCCGCGTCGCGGAATGGGAAAACTTCATTACCATGGCGAATCCCATTCGCGTGCTTCATGGCAAAAGGCTGCCCGTGCCCATCGATATCCGAGCCCTTCGTTACTTCGTAGAAACCGCGCGGCTGCGGAGCTTCACGCAAGCGGCGAGTTCGCTCTCGGTAACACAGTCCACCATCAGCAAGATGGTGCGTCAGCTGGAAAACGAGGTTGGCCAGCCGCTGCTGATCCGCGAAGGCAGGCAGGTGCGGCTCACCGACGTAGGCCGTGTCGTGTATGCGCGCGGCCAGGAAACGCTCGGTGTGGTGCACAGGCTGACACTTGAAGTGGCCGACCTGTCTTCGCTTGGACGGGGTGAACTCACGGTCGGCATTCCGCCGATGGTGAACCTGTTCTTTTCGCCCGTGGTAAGCGCATTTCGACAGCGCTATCCCAATCTGGCACTGAACCTGGCCGAGTACGGCGGCAAGACAGTGGAACAGCAGGTGGCCAGTGGTGAGCTGGAGGTGGGCGCCACGGTTCTGCCCGGGGACAGCGGCCTCGAACTCGCTACGCGGCAGTTTGCAAAGTATCCGATCTGGGTGGTGGGACCGCGCAAAGCGAAATGGGCCAAGGGCAAGACCGTCAGCCTCTCGGCGCTGCGTGACGAACCGCTGCTGTTGCTGGCTGAGGATTTCTCGCTCACGCGCAAGCTGCGGCAGGCTTTTCTTGAAGCCCGCATCGAGCCGCACATCGCTGCGCAGAGCGGGCACTGGGAATTCCTCGCCTCGATGGCGGCTGCGGGACTGGGCACGACTTTCTTGCCACAGCCGCTGGTGGCCAATCTTGCGAACCGTGACAAGCTGGCTGTGGCGCGCTTGACCGCTCCCGACATGGAATGGGCGCTCGCGCACCTGCGGTCGCCGGGCCGCTATCTTTCCCACGCCGCTCGTGCGTGGCTCGCGACGTGCGAGGAAGTGCTGGGCGCCTGAGCAGCGGCGCCCAAGCTTCAAGCGCTGAGAGCGGGTTCCAGGGGCTGGCTCTCATCCATAGAATCTGCCGGGGCCATCGAGCCCTGATCGCGGAAGCGCACATGCCAAGCCAACGCCTCTTCCAGCAGATGCGGGGTATGCCCGCCGCGCCGCTGCGCGCGCACAACGTAGTCGCGCAGCAGCTCGCGGTAGCGAGGGTCTGCACAGTTGCCGATGATCTGAACAGCACGCTCGCGCGGCGCCAGCCCTCGCAGATCAGCCAACCCATGTTCGGTGACGATGATGTCGACGTCGTGCTCGGTGTGGTCCACATGGGAGACCATCGGAACGATGCTCGAAATATCGCCGTCCTTGGCCAACGACTTGGTCACGAAAACCGACAGATGCGCGTTGCGCGCAAAGTCGCCCGAGCCGCCGATGCCGTTCATCATGTGCGTACCGCCCACGTGCGTCGAATTGACGTTGCCGTAGATATCGCATTCCAGCGCGGTATTGATGGTGATCAGACCCAGCCGGCGGATCACTTCGGGGTGGTTGCTGATCTCCTGCGGCCGCAGAACCACGCGCGCCTTGTAGCGCTCGAGTTCCGTCAGGAACCGCTTGTAGACCGGGCGCGACAGCGTGATCGACGAAGCCGAGGCAAACGCCAGCTTGCCCGAGTCGAGCAGCTCGATGGAGCTGTCCTGCAAGACCTCGGAGTACATCTTGAGGTCATGGAACGGCGAGTCGATGAAGCCATGCAGGACCGCGTTGGAGATGGTTCCGATACCCGCCTGCAATGGCTGCAGCGTGGGCGAAAGGCGGCCCGTGCGCACCTCGCGCGCCAGAAACGCGTTCAGATGCCCGGCAATGGCGTTGGTCTCGGCATCGGGCGGCAGCACGTTGGATGGGCTGTCGTCCTGCCCTGTGATGACGATGGCGGCGATCTTGCGCGGATCGATCGGGATGGCCGGCACGCCGATGCGCTGCTCCGCCGCAATGAGCGGAATCGGCTGGCGATAGGGCCGCTGAACCGGGAAGAAGATATCGTGCAGCCCTTCCAGATTCGCGGGCATGTTCAGGTTGATCTCGACGATCACCTGTTTCGCCAGCACCGCAAAACTTGCGGAATTGCCCACCGACGTGGTCGGCACAATGCCGCCGCTCTCCGTGATGGCCGTGGCTTCGACAACCGCCACATCCAGTGGTGCAATCTGCCGCGAACGCAGTTGCTCGACGGTCTCCGACAGGTGCTGATCAATGAACATGACCTCGCCTGCGTTGATCTTGCGCCGCAGCGTGGCATCGGCCTGGAACGGCAGGCGACGGGCAATCACGTCGGCTTCGGCCAACACCTTGTCGATGTCGTTGCCCAGCGAGGCGCCCGTCATGAGGGTAATGCGCAGCGGCTCGTGCGCCGCGCGTCGGGCTAGGGCAAACGGCACGGCTTTGCAGTCGCCGGCACGGGTGAAACCGCTCATGCCGACCGTCATGCCGTCGCGGATCAGGGCTGCGGCTTCGTCCGCAGACACCACTTTGTCGAGCAGGGATTGCAACCGAATGCGGCCGCCAATATCAGAGGTCATCTCGTCTCCTGGGTACTTCGCCGGGCCTGCGTTTGGCGCTTCTTGGTGTGACGCGCGGCGCCTGGTCCGCAGTTTTCGGCCTGTTCACTGTGATATGCAGCCCCAGTGTAGCGACGGTAGTGCATTCCGATGGCGATAAAAAATCATGGAATCAAGTCGGTTTTTTCATAGATAGCTGCCTTTAGTGGCTCGCGCTTGCCGCTTGGGCGAATACCAAATACAAAGGGCCGCACATTGGCGGCCCCTTGGTCACGGCAGAGAATCGGCGCTCAGACTTCGACGCCCTGGCTCTGCAGGTATTCGTCGTAGGTACCGAGGTAGTCGGTCAGCGTGCCGTTCGGGCGCACTTCGATCACGCGCGTGGCCAGGGCGCTGATCAACTCGCGGTCATGCGACACGAAGATCAACGTGCCTTCGTACTTGTCCAGCGCGATCTGCAGCGACTCAATGGATTCCATGTCCATGTGGTTGGTCGGCTCGTCGAGTGCCAGAACGTTGTGACGGCCCAGCATCAGCTTGCCCCAGATCATGCGGCCCTTCTCGCCACCGGAAAGCACCTTCACGCTCTTCTTGATGTCGTCGGCCGAGAACAGCAAGCGGCCCATCGTGCCACGCAGCGATTGGTCATCGTCGCCGGCCTGCGTCCACTGGCTCATCCAGTCCATCAGGTCGCGGTCTTCGGGGAATTCTTCGTAGGTGTCCTGCGGCATGTAGCCGACATTGGCGTTCTCGGCCCACTTGACGGCGCCCCCGTCGACCTCGATGCCGCGCTGTACGCCGGTCTTCACGGCGCCGTTCAGCAGGCAGCGCAGCAGCGTGGTCTTGCCCGCACCGTTCTCACCGATGATTGCAATCCGCTCGCCCGCGCGCACGGCCATGGTCAGGCCATCGAAAATCTTGCGGTCGTACGTCTTGCGTGCGTTCTCGGTTTCCACCGCCAGGTTGTGCAGCTTCTTCTCCATCTCGAAACGGACGAAGGGGTTCTGGCGCGACGACGGCTTGATGTCTTCCACCTTGATCTTGTCGATCATCTTCAGGCGCGACGTAGCCTGGCGTGCCTTGGACTTGTTGGCCGAGAAGCGGCGCACGAAGTCCTGCAGGTCGGAGATGCGCTCCTTGGCCCGCGCGTTGGCGGCCTGCAGGCGTTCGCGCGCCTGCATGGAGGCTTCCATGTAATCGTCGTAATTGCCCGGGTAGACCTTGAGCGTGCCGTAATCCATGTCGGCCATGTGCGTGCAGACCGAGTTCAGGAAGTGGCGATCGTGGGAAATGATGATCATGGTGGAATTGCGCTCGTTGAGCACCGATTCCAGCCAGCGGATCGTGTTGATATCGAGGTTGTTGGTCGGCTCATCCAGCAGCAGCACGTCCGGGTTCGAGAACAGCGCCTGCGCCAGCAGCACGCGCAGCTTCCAGCCGGGCGCGACGTTGCTCATCGTGCCGTTGTGCTGGTCGGTCGGAATGCCCACGCCCATCAGCAGTTCACCCGCACGCGCTTCAGCGGTGTAGCCGTCGTATTCGGCGTACTTGGCCTCCAGGTCGGCGGCCTTCATGTAGTCGTCGTCGGTCGCTTCCGGGTTCGCGTAGATGGCATCGCGCTCCTGTGCGGCGGCCCACATTTCGGTGTGACCCATCATCACCACGTCCAGCACGCGCATGTCTTCGTAGGCGAACTGGTCCTGGCGCAGCTTGCCCAGGCGCACGCCCGGTTCCAGGATCACGTTGCCGGAACTCGGCTCCAGATCGCCGCCCAGGATCTTCATGAAGGTCGACTTGCCGCAGCCGTTGGCGCCGATCAGGCCATAGCGATTGCCCTCGCCAAACTTGACCGAGATGTTCTCGAACAAGGGCTTGGGCCCGAACTGCATGGTGATGTTGGCGGTGGAAAGCACGTGGAAACCTTGATTTGGAAAGCGGTGATCTGGCGCGGCAAGCACTTGGCCGTACGCCATTTGGGGAACCTGAGATTTTACCACCCGGACGTGACCCGGATGGCCGGGGGCTTATGCCTTCAGTGTCGGATACCCCGACAAGTGCAGCGTAAAGCCCGTGGCGTCGACATCCAGCTCGGCCTGTGCGCCAATCGGCAGCGTCGCCTTGGTCGGGCAATGGCCGAATGGCAAGCCTGTGACGACCGGAATCGACAGGCGTTCGGCCAAGTAATCGCGCATGGCGTCGAAATCGTAGCCGGCGTCGTACGGCGTGGTGCGATAGCCAGAAAAATCGCCCAGTACCAGCGCCTGCTGGGCATCGAGCACGCCGGCTTGCTGCAATTGCAGCAGCATGCGTTCAACGCGATACGGATGCTCGTTGATATCTTCAACAAACAGGATGCCGTCGCGAATCTCTGGCAGATACGGCGTGCCGATCAAGCTGCACAGCATGGCCAGGTTGCCGCCCCAGAGCGTGCCGGCGTAGCGACCCAGACGCGCGCAGCTACTGGGCTGTGGCGCATCCACGCGCAACGCATAGGTCGGGCTGCGCAAAATGCCCCAGAAGTGCTCGACCATGAACGGGTCGATCTTCTCCAGCCCGAAGTCCGAGCATACGTGCGGGCCGGCAAACGTTACGCCGCCCGTGGCCGCCAGGTACGCCAGCGAGAACACCGTGAAATCGCTGTGACCCACGATGATGGCGTCAGTCGCCTGCGCGCGGCGGCCGATGTCGATGAAGTCGATATGGTCCAGCAGGCGCGTGAGGCCGTAACCGCCGCGGATTGCCATGGCGATTTCCTGACCACCGCCCGTGCCGATCTGGTTCAGGTCGGCCAGCCGCGCGAGTTCGCCGCCGGCAAAACGCTGATGCTGCCGGCTCAGGCACTCGCGGTTGACGACCGTGCAGCCCTGCGCTTCCAGCGCCGCCACACCGCGCTCGGCGATGGCCGCATCGTTCGGATAACCAGAAGGCGCAATCAGGCGGACAGTGATCATGTCGCGGTTTCGTCGGGTTCGGTGGACGCCAGGCGCGCGGCCTTCTGGCTCGCGCGGCGCTCGGCGAAGAAGGCGCGCAGCATGTCGCCGCATTCCTGCGCAAGCACGCTGCCGGTGATCGCGGTCTGGTGGTTCAGCCGCGTTTCTGCAAACAGGTCGAGAATGCTGCCCGCGGCGCCCGTTTTGGGGTCGGGCGCGCCATACACGACGCGCGCCACGCGGGCATGCAGCATGGCGCCGGCGCACATCACGCACGGCTCCAGCGTCACGAAGACTTCGCAGTCGGGCAGACGGTAGTTGCCGAGGTTCTCGGCGGCCTGGCGCAGGGCGCGCATTTCGGCATGCGCGGATGGATCGTGCGTGCCGATCGGGGCGTTGTAACCCACGCCGACGATTTCGTTGCCGCGCACGACCACCGCGCCCACCGGCACCTCGCCCTGCCCCCACGCGAACTTGGCCTGCACGAGCGCCTGCTGCATCCAGTAGCCGTCGCGCTCGTGAGCGGACATGTCGGCGGGCGGGGTGAGGACGTGCGGGGTGGTCATGCGATCCGGCGCTGTCGAATCAATCCTGCTCGTGCGGACGCGCGAGTTTGACGTCGGCCCAGCAGTTCGGGGTTTCGTACAGCACGAGCTTGGACAAGCGCAGATGGTGCCCGAACGTGTTGCGGAACACGGGCTCGAGAATGTCGAACGCAATCTGCGCGAGGTTTTCGACGGTGGGCACGTCATTCAGCACGACGGTCTTATGACCGCCTTCCATATCGTTCAGGAATTCGACCAGCTTGGTATCGCCGCGATAGACGAGGAAAGCGTGGTCCCACAGGTCGACGAGGTGCTTGTTGGCGAGCTGCTTGACGTCGCCGAAGTCGAGGATCATGCCGTCATCGGCAGCCTTGTCGTTGTGCAGGACTTCGCCGGTAAGCGTGAGTTCGAGCTGGTAGCGATGGCCGTGCAGGTTGCGGCACTGGCCGGCATGGCCGGGGATGCGGTGGCCGGCGTCGAATTCGAGCCGGCGCGTAATGGAAACGGTCTTGGTCATGGGGCAAGGTGGCGGCAGCAGGGGCCGCGAAACGGCTGGAGCCGGCAGAAAACCGGGGACAAAGTGCTGCGGCCCGCCTTAGCGGATGCCCAGCATCTTATGGGTTTGCAGCGACAGGCGCCAGCGCGGTCGGCGCTGGCACAGCTCAACGGCTGCCGCCGTATTCTGCCGGGCAAGCGGGCCGTCCATGGCCTGCAGGAAGAAATGCTGGAAATCCAGCCGTTCGTATGCGTCGAGGTCCTGTCCGTCTTGCGGAATCACCACCTTCAGCTCGTCGCCGCGCGTGACGACGAGTTCGGAGCCCATCTTGGGGCTCACGCACACCCAGTCGATGCCTTCCGGTACGGCGATGGTGCCGTTGGTTTCGATGGCGATTTCGAAGCCACGTGCGTGCAGCGCATCGATCAGCGGCTTGTCGAGCTGCAGCAGCGGCTCGCCGCCGGTGCAGATGACGAGCGGTTTGCCGCCCGTGGCGCTGGCCGGCCATTCGGCGGCGACGGTATCGGCGAGTGCGTTGGCGGTGGTGTATTTGCCGCCTTGCGTGCCGTCCGTGCCGACGAAGTCGGTGTCACAGAACTGGCAGACGGCGGTGGCGCGATCGGCTTCGCGCCCACTCCAGAGATTGCAGCCGGCAAAGCGGCAGAAGACGGCTGCGCGGCCGGTGTTGGCACCCTCGCCTTGCAGCGTGTAGAAAATTTCCTTGACGGCGTAAGTCATGTCTGAACGGTGGCATTCACAGGCGAACGCCGCAAAATCGACGTCATTCCCGCGCAAACCGTACCAGTGCCCACTAGTGATTAACCCGACATTGTTTCACAAATCGGGCTTGTGCGTCGCTCTACCCGCAGAAGGACGCCAACGTCACAAATGAAAATGCATTCTCCGGCGACAGCCACGCCGCAAAGATCAGGGCGGCGCCGGCCGCTGCCAGCGCCCAGGCAATCCATCTTTTCAGCTGTGCGTTCACGCGGGTTGCGCCACCGGCGTGCGCAAGAGCTGGCGATCGTCGATCGGCCAGTGCAGCAGCGCGGCCACCACGCCGAGCGCCATCGCGCCAAACCAGATCGCGTCGTAGGAATGCAGGTGGTCGTACACCACGCCGCCCAACCACACGCCCAGGAACGCGCCGATCTGGTGGCCAAGGAACACGAAGCCGAACAGCGTGCCGATGTAGCGCACCCCGAACACCTGCGACAGCAGCCCGTTTGTCAGCGGCACCGTGCCCAGCCACAACAAGCCCATCACGATGGCAAACGCATACAACGTTGCCGGCGACAGCGGCAGCAGGATGAACAGCGCAATCGCCGCCGTGCGAATCAGGTACAGCAACGACAGCAGATACTTGCGCCGGAACAGCCCGCCCAACGCGCCGCAGTAATACGTGCCGACGATGTTGGCGGCAGCGATCAGCGCGAGCGCGACCATGCCGTGCCGGCCGGTGAGCCCTTTGTCGAGCAGGTACGCCGGCATGTGCGCACCGATAAAGGCGAGCTGGAAGCCGCACGTCAGAAAACCGAGATTCAGCAGCCAGAAACCGCGGTGGGAAAAGGCCTCGCGGATGGCCGAACCCATGCTCTGGTGCGCTTCCTGTGCGGTGGCAGTCGACGTTTTCTCGCGCAGCGGCACGGCGAGCGGTGCGAACATCGCCATGACCACTGCCATGACGAGCAGCGCCGCTACCCAGCCGACCGTGCTCAGCAAGCCCTGTGCTGTCGGCACCATCACGAACTGGCCAACACCGCCCACCGCACCGGCCACGCCCAGCGCCCAGCTGCGCCGCTCAGGCGGCGTCAATCGGCTGATTGCGCCATACACCACGCCGAACGACGTGCCTGACAACCCGAGCCCGATCAGGCCGCCCGCCGACAGCGTGAAGCCCAGCGGCGTACCCGCATGTGCCATCAGCAGCAAACCAAGCGCATAAACCAAGACGCCTGCCACGACCACCTTGGCCGCGCCGTAGCGGTCTGCCAGCATGCCCGCAAATGGCTGTGCCACGCCCCAGATGAGGTTTTGCAACGCGATCGCCAGGCCGAAGGTTTCGCGCGTCCAGCCGTGATCCATTGTGATCGGCACGAGGAAGAGGCCTTGCACGTGGCGGATGCCCAGCGCAAGGCCGATCACCGCCCCGCCGGCCAGCACCGGCAACCATGGCGATTGCGTAAGAGATTTCGATGTCATGCGTTTTTCTCCGATATGACTGACATTCCCGCTTCGCAAGCGTGCCGAATGTGCGTTTGGCTGGAATGTCGCTTGATGGCTTATTAAACTTCGCCATATCCGGGTTCTCAACTGACCTTTGAGAACGCCTTGCATGAGGAAAACGCATGTCGACTCCCCTGGTTAGGTTGGCCTCCCTGGACTTGCTGCGCGGTTTCGTGGCAGTAGGCAGGCGCATGAGCATCACGCTCGCGGCCGATGATCTGTGCCTGACGCAATCCGCTGTAAGCCGGCAGGTGTCGGCGCTGGAAGAAGCGCTGGGTGTGAAGCTGCTGGTGCGCGGCCACCGCTCGATCGCGTTCACGCCTGAGGGTGAACGCCTGTTCCGCAGCGCCGACAGTGCCGTGCAGCAGTTGCAGGACGCCATTGGCGCCATCCGCGTGGCGGCCGAACGCCGGCCGGTGACGATCACGGCCAGCATCGGCGTCACAGGCTTGTGGCTGCTACCGCGCCTGGCGCGCTTCCAATTGCAATACCCCGACATCGACGTGCGCGTGGCCACCAACAACCGCCTCGTCGACCTGAAGAACGAAGGCATCGAGCTTGCCATCCGGTATTGCCCACCGGGCGATGCACCGCCCGGCGCAATCCGGCTGTTTGGGGAGACCGTTGCCCCGGTCGCGCATCCGTCGCTGGGGCTGCGCTCGCTGGATTCCGCCGAGGCGTTTGCCGGCTTGACGCTGCTCGATTTTGACGACCGTGACCTACGCCGCCCCTGGCTCCAGTGGACCGACTGGCTGGCTGCAGCGGGCTGGAGCCACGCCAAACCGCGCACCGTGCTGCGCTTCAACCAGCACGACCAGATCATCCATGCGGCGGTGGCCGGCCAGGGGATCGCGCTCGGGCGCCTGGAACTGATCGCCCCGCTGCTGGCCGACGGCCGCTTGGTCACCGTACCGACCATCGCGCCTGGGGTGCACAACACGCATGCGTACTGGCTGATCCAGTCCGAGCCGAACCCGCGCCGCGATGTGCGCGATGTGGCCGCATGGATCTGCTCGGAAGCTGCAACCCAGGCCACACAGGCGCCGGGCGCATCCGAACTTGCGTGACACGCCGCGCAATTTCGCCCAGGACCGCGACATTTACACGCCCGAGACCGTGGCCGAGGAACTGACGGCGCTCGGCTTGCCTGCCGACGCCATCCTGACGCAGACACAGTCCGGCACCAGCAAGCCCCGCCTGCGCGAGCAAACGCACGCCGCGCAGATTCGTGGCATCTTTGGCGCTCCCATGTTCTTTGTCGGCGACGCGATGTTCTGGGGCAATGACCGCCTGGACGATGCGCTCGCCTGTGCCGCAGCAGTGCAGTCCAACCCCCATTCACTTCACACCGGATAGCCCATGCCGACCCAGATCGAAAAAGCTCACGCCTTCCGCGCGCTGCACGAGCGCAGCGGCACCTTCGTGATCCCCAACCCGTGGGACCCGGGCTCGGCCCGGCTGCTGGCATCGCTTGGCTTTGAAGCATTGACCAGCACCAGCGCAGGCTTCGCGTTCTCGCGCGGGCTGCCTGACTATGGCGTCGGCCGTGACACCATCCTCGCCCACGCGGCCGATCTGGCAGCCGCCACGGAGGTGCCCATGGCTGCCGACCTGGAAAACGGCTTTGGCGATGCGCCGGAAGCCGTCGCCGAGACCATCCGCCTGGCGGGCGCCACCGGCATCGTCGGCGGATCGATTGAAGACGCCACGGGCCGCGCAGATGCGCCGATCTATTCGCTGGAGGCATCGGTGGAACGCGTGCGTGCCGCGGTGGAGGCTGCGCGCGCGTTGCCGTTTCCGTTCACGCTCACCGCGCGCGCCGAAAACCACCTGCACGGCCGCAACGACCTGGCCGACACGATCCGCCGCCTGCAGGCCTTCCAGGACGCCGGCGCCGACGTGCTCTACGCCCCGGGCCTGAAAACGCGCGACGAGATCGCCACCGTGCTGCGCGAGATCGATCGTCCGCTCAATGTGCTGATGGGTTTTGCCGACGGCAACCTGAGCGTGGCGGAACTGACGGAATTGGGCGTCAAGCGCATCAGCGTGGGTGCCACGCTTGCACGCGTGGCCATGGGCGCGTTCCAGCGGGCCGCGGAAGAACTGCGCACCACCGGCACGTTCAACTTTGCGCGCGATGCCGCCAGCGGGGCCAAGCTCAACAGCCTCTTTGCGCCGTTCGCCTGACGCCCGCCGCAAAGCGAAAGCAACGAACCATGGCACCCTCCCCAACCGACGCCCAACCGCCCGGCGGCCTGCGCCAGATTCCCGCCGGCATCTGGGTGCTCGGCTGCGTCAGCCTGCTGATGGACATCGCTTCCGAGATGATCCACAGCCTGCTGCCGCTGTTCATGGTGTCGGTGCTGGGGGCAAGCGCCTTGTCGGTCGGCCTGATCGAGGGCCTGGGTGAGTCGACCGCGCTCATCGTCAAGATCTTCTCTGGCACGCTGAGCGACTACCTCGGCAGGCGCAAGGGCCTGGCGGTCTTCGGCTATGCGCTGGGCGCGCTGTCCAAACCGTTGTTCGCCGTGGCCCCCACGGCGGGCATTGTGCTGACGGCGCGCCTGCTGGACCGCGTCGGCAAGGGCATCCGCGGTGCGCCGCGCGATGCGCTGGTCGCCGACATTGCCCCACCTGCGCTGCGCGGCGCGGCCTTCGGGCTGCGGCAGGCGCTCGATACCGTGGGCGCGTTTCTGGGGCCGCTTCTGGCCGTCGGGCTGATGCTGCTGTGGGCCGATGATTTTCGCGCTGTGTTCTGGGTGGCCGTGGTGCCTGGGCTGTTATCCGTAGCGCTGCTGATGTTTGGCCTGCGCGAGCCCGAGACCCGCAACGGCGCCCGCCGCAACAACCCGATCCGCCGCGACAACCTCCAGCGATTAGATAGCGCGTACTGGTGGGTGGTGATGATCGGCGCGGTCTTCACACTCGCACGCTTCTCCGAAGCCTTCCTGGTCCTGCGTGCACAGCAAGGCGGCATTCCTCTCGCGTTGGTGCCGTTGGTCATGGTGGCGATGAACGTGGTCTATGCGCTGGCGGCGTATCCGTTCGGCAAGCTCTCAGACCGCATGAGCCATACGAAGCTCCTGGCGCTCGGGCTGGTGGTATTGATTGCCGCCGATGTGGTGCTGGGCGTGTCTGCCCATTGGAGCGTGGTCATCGTGGGCGTGGCGTTGTGGGGCGTGCATATGGGCATCACGCAAGGTTTGCTGGCAACCATGGTCGCCGATACTGCACCGGCCGATTTGCGCGGCACCGCTTACGGCATGTTCAACCTGGTGAGCGGGCTGGCGATGTTGGCTGCCAGCGTTCTGGCGGGCTTGTTGTGGGACAAGCTCGGCGCAGCCGCAACGTTCCACGCGGGAGCGGTGTTCTGCGTGCTGGCGTTGGGGCTGCTGGCGATACGAAGGAAGTCTTCCGGGCCGATCACGTGACTCACGTGACGTTCGGCTGCACCTTGAACCAGTCCACCAGAAAATCGAGCATCGCCCGCAGCGCTACCGGCATCTGCCTGCGCGAGCTGTACACGCCATGAATACCCAGCGCCTGGGGCGCGTGCTCAGGCAGCAGGCGCACGAGTTGCCCGCTGGCGATCAGCGGCGCGGCAGCAAACACGGGCTGCAACGCAATGCCCGCGCCCTCTCGTGCCGCTGTCAGCAACACCATCGATTCATTCGCACTCAGATTGCCGCCCACGGGCACGTCGGACGGGGCGCCTGTCTTCGCGTCCGTGAACTTCCACAGGCTTTTGCCGAAGTACGAATATGTCAGGCAGTTGTGAACGGCCAGGTCTTCCACGCGCCGCGGTGTGCCGTGCGCGGCCAGGTACGACGGTGCCGCCACCACGACGGATTCGCACACGCCCAGCGGCCGCGCAATCAGGTTCGGGTCGAGGTCGTTGGTAATACGCACGGCCAGGTCGATGCGCTCTTCCACAAGGTTGATGGTGCGGTTGTCGACCACCAGATCGACCGCCGTTTGCGGATAGCGCCGCAGGTAGGCAGTCACCGCCGCGCTCAAGGTCTGCTGCGCCAGGGATTGCGCGCAGGCAATGCGCAGGAGCCCGCGCGGCATATCGGCTTCGGGGCCATCCGCCACGGCCATCTGTGAAGCGATTTCCAGCATCTGGCGGCAGCGCGCGAGCGTCGCTTCACCGGCCGGCGTCAGGCCGATGCGGCGCGTGGTTCGATGCAGCAGCCGGGCGCCGGACCACGCCTCCATCTGCGCCAGATAACGCGTGACCATCGCCCGCGACATGTCGAGCCCTTCTGCGGCGGCGCTCAGGCTGCCGCGATCGACGATCGCCACAAACACTTCGGCCGACGTGATGCGATCCATATTTGATCGATTGGAGAAACAAATATGCGCATCTTAGGTGGTTTTTTGATCGAATCAAGCAACCTACAGTAGCGGCATCGCACTCACCACATCCAACTGGAGGAACTCGATGCCCCTGCTCCGCACCCTGCTTGCCGCCGCCCTCGCCACCACCAGCCTGATTGCCCACGCTGCCGCACCGACGCCGCTGCACGTTGAGGTCTACAACCCTGGCGACAAGGGCATCTTCCCCGTGTCGTCGGAAATCATCACCGGTGCACACGACGCCATCCTGATCGACGCGCAATTCCAGCGCAGCGACGCGCAAGCGCTCGTGCAGAAACTCAAGGCCAGCGGCAAGACGCTCACCACCGTCTACATCAGCCATAGCGATCCGGATTATTACTTCGGACTGGATGTCATCCGCGCGGCATTCCCGAAAGCGAAAATCGTGGCCACGCCGCAGACGGTGGCTGCCATCAAGGCATCGATGAACGGCAAGCTGGCCTACTGGGGCCCGATCCTGAAAGACAATGCGCCCAAGACGCTCGTGCTGCCCGTGGCGCTGCACGCCGACCGCCTGACGCTGGAGGGCCGCGCCATCGAGATCAAAGGCCTGAACGGCCCGAACCCGGCACGCACGTATCTGTGGATTCCCTCCATCAAAACCGTTGCCGGCGGCGTGGTGGTCTTCAATGGCGATCATGTATGGGTGGCCGACACGCAGACGCGCGAATCGCGCCTGGGCTGGCTGCAGACGCTCGACAGCATCGCGGCGCTCCGGCCGACGACGGTGGTGCCGGGCCACTTCACCGGGGCGATGCCCAAAGGGCTGGAGGCGGTGCGCTTTACGGCGGATTACCTGAAGACCTTCGAGGTACAGGCCGCCAAGGCCGACAATTCGGCAGAGCTGGTCAAGGCGATGAAGATCGCGTATCCGACGCTGGCCGGCGATGCATCGCTGGACTTGAGCGCCAAGGTCATCAAGGGCGAAATGAAGTGGCCGCAGTAAATCGGCCGGTCACCTGGAAAACAACATGACGACGCTGCATTACATCTACGACCCGCTGTGCGGCTGGTGCTACGGCGCCGCGCCGCTCGTGCAAGCCGCGCGAAACGTGCCGGGCTTGTCGATCACCTGCCACGGCGGCGGCATGCTCGCCGGCCCGAACCGCCGCGCGGTAACGCCTCAGTGGCGCGACTACGTGATGCCGCACGACCACCGCATTGCAGAGTTGACTGGCCAGCCCTTTGGCGAGCCCTACTTTGAAGGCCTGCTGCGCGACACCACGGCGGTGATGGATTCGGAGCCGCCCATTACTGCCGTGCTCGCCGCGCAAGCGCTGGGCGGCCGCGGGCTGGACATGCTCCACCGCGTCCAACGTGCGCATTACGAAGAAGGCCGACGCATTGCCGACGTGCCTGTATTACGCGAGTTGGCTGCGGAGATCGGCTTATCGCCCGAAGCATTCGATGCGGAATTCGCGCAGCAAACCGGCGGCCCGACGCAGAAGCACATCGCACAAAGCCGGCAGTGGCTCGATCGTGTTGGCGGTCAGGGTTTTCCGACGTTTGCGCTGGAAGATGCGGAAGGCCAGCTCGGCATCATCGATATCGGCCCGTGGCTTGGTAACCCGGAACACTGGGCACAAGCGCTAACCCAACACATCGGCGCGCCTGCCCAGGCCCCGAAGATCGAAGCTGATGGCCCCGTCTGCGGGCCGGACGGCTGCGCGTGAAGACGGTGCTCAGCCCTTGAGCTGCCAGCGGGCAAGTTCGTCGTAGCGCGTCTTGCCCAGCCAGCTATGGATGAGAACGAACTCGCGCACCGTCCAGGTAATGGGCTCGACCGCCTTCGGCGCAAAGCCTCCGCGGTCATACAGCAGCGTGATGTGCGGCTTGAATGTCCCGCGCGGCACCGGCACGGCGGCATGCTGGAGCGCTTCGCCTAGCGCCGCCTGAAACGCCATCAAACCGGCTACACCTTCATCGCCCAAGAGAACGAACGGCCGATGATCGCGCCGGCCATGAAAGCTCACCACCTGGTTGAAGATGGCATCGAATGCCGGCAAGGCCAGACTGTCCGCCGCTGCGCGCACACGCACTACGACATCCTCAGGCGGCAGATGAACGAAATCGCCCAGATGATGCAGCGTGACATGCAGACGCTCCGTACGCAGCGCCTTGCCTTTGAAACCCACCACCGGCCGCAATTGTTCGATCAGGCGCGCAATGCGCCCTGCAGTTTCGACGTCAGGCTTGACCGCCAGAAACAGGCGATGCGCGGGCAATTGCGGGGTGGCTTCGAATCCGGGAAGGGTCAGCTGGGTCACGGCAGGGTCGTCAAACGCCGGTTGGCGATTTACCCATTATCGACGCCCGCATGACGTCTCGCTGAAAGTCCTGCTGACTGCATCAAAAACAACGCCCGGCGGTGACAACCTGCCGGGCGTTGTTTTTGCAGATGTGATGCAGCGATCAGATATCGAAGAACACGGTCTCGGCGCCGCCATCGGGCGTGTCTTGCAGGCGCACGTCGAAGGTGTAGACCACCTCGCCGTTACGCTCGCTGCGCTGGGCAATCAGCGTCTTGCGGCGCACTTCCCACTCGATGCCGTTCAGCACAGGGTCCGCACCGTTGGCCGCGGCCTCATCGCTGAAGTAGACGCGGGTATGCAGGCCGAGGTTGATGCCGCGTGCAAACAGGATCATGCAGATGTGCGGTGCCTGCGTCGACCCGCTGCGGCCGGCCACCGCGCCCGGCTTGATGGTGTCGAAACGATAGACGCCCGTATCGAAATCCGCGCCGGCGCGGCCCCAGCCACGGAATGCCGGGTCGACGGCTTTGTCCTGCCGGTCAGCGGGATGCGCATATTTGCCGTCGGCGTTGGCTTGCCAGATCTCGATCAGCACATCGCGCACGAGCGAGCCCGAGCCATCGTAGACACGGCCTTCCAGCGCGATGCGTTCGCCGCGCGTGGCGGGCGTGGTCAGTACGCTGCCGAATTCCTTGTCGTAGATGTCGAAACCGGCTTGGCGCGGTGCAAGGCCGATGTGCACGTACGGGCCGCCCGTCTGCGAAGCGGTTTCGTTGAAATGTGCGAATGGCGGCGTTGTCGTCATGGCCGTTGCCTGGGCACGTTCGAGCGATTCACGCAATGTGGTCGTGGTCATCACTTGGCTCCTTGCAGGGCGGGCACGGCGTTCTCGAAATGCGTGGCACGGCGGCCACGCAGCGTAATGTCGAAGCGATAGCAACGGCTATCGAGCGGCACGTGGTTTGCCGTGTCGTGCAGCGCGATCAGGCCTCGCACCTGCTCTTCGCTCGGGATGGTCTTGATGATGGGACACTGCGCGATCATCGGGTCGCCCTCGAAGTACATCTGCGTGATCAGGCGCTGGGCCCAGCCATCGCCGGAGAGCGAGTAATGGATGTGCGACGGGCGCCAATCGTTGATGCGATTGCGCCACGGATACGGGCCCGGCTTGATGGTGCGATAGACGTAGTAGCCGTTGGCGTCCGTCAGCATGCGGCCGCAGCCGCCAAAGTTCGGGTCGATCGGCGCGATGTACTGGTCTTTCTTGTGGCGATAGCGGCCGCCGGCGTTGGCCTGCCACACCTCCACCAGCGCGTTCGGCACGGGGCGGCCGAACTCGTCGCGCACGTAGCCGTGGACGATGATGCGCTCGCCGATCGGCAAGCCTTCCTTGGCGTAGTTGAGGATGAGGTCGTTGTCGAGTGCGCCGAGATCGTCGGCATGGAACACCGGTGCGGTCGTTTCCGACAGCGTGTTGAGCGTGGAGATGAGCGCGTTGCGCGGCGAGCGCAGCACGCTGGTCTTGTAGCCGGGGGTCAGTGCGGGCGGATGCTGCGCGTTGTCACGCTGGGCGAATTCGCCGGTGCCGGAAAGCGGCAGGGTCATGGGGCGTCTCCTTATGAAACTTATGAAATCGTGGGAAGACTGTATCGCCGCCAAAAAGTGAAGTAAATTGACTTCTCGTCGGAAAATCGATAACCCCAAGTTATGGAAAGAGTCTTCTCGGCCGACCTGCCATCCCGCATCCGGTTTCGCCATCTGAGCTGCTTTGTCGCCATCGCGCAGGAGCGCAACCTGCGGCGTGCCGCCGAGCGGCTGCATTTGAGCCAGCCGGCGGTATCGAAAACGCTGGGCGAACTGGAAGCGCTGGCCGGCGTGCAACTCGTGGAGCGTGGCCGCCAAGGCGCACGGCTCACCGCTGCCGGCGAGCAATTCCTGCGGCATGCAGTCGGCGTGACGCAGGCGCTGGAATCGGCCACAGCGGCGCTGATGGGATCGACGGACGCTTCCGCGCCGGTCGTACATGTGGGCGCCCTGCCGACGGTGGCCAGCAGCCTGCTGCCCCAGGCAATTGCCCATTTGCACGCGCAGCGCCCGCATGCCGGCGTGCGGTTGCGTACCGGCACCAATGTCGAGCTGCTGACCGCGCTCAAGGCCGGCGAACTCGATTTCATCGTCGGGCGCATGGCCGAGCCGGATCGCATGCAGGGGCTGTCGTTCGAGTTGCTGTATGCCGAGCCGCTGGCGCTGGTCGTGCGCCCTGGGCATCCGCTGCTGACGCAGCCGGGTGCATCCGCCTCGCTGCAGGCGGTGCTGGATTACCCGTTGGTGATCGCCACGCCGGGCACGGTGCCGCGCCATCACACCGAAGCGCTGTTCCAGACGCACGGGCTGCGCTTGCCGGCGGGCGTGACGGAAACGCTCTCGGTGTCCGTCGCACGGTTGCTGGCGTGCCGATCCGATGCTGTGTGGATCACCCCCGAGCGCGCGGCGGGCGACGACCTGATGCATGGTCAACTCGCCCGGCTGGACATCGTCACGTCGGGCACCAAGGAGCCCGTCGGCCTGCTGCGCAGAAGCGCCGCCACGCCCAGCGAACTGGCCAGCGCGTTCATGGAACTGCTGACGGAGCTGGCACAGACGCCTGACTGAGCCGCCTCGCCCCAAAAAAAAATGCCGACCCCATGGCCGGCATTTTTTATTTCGGTGCGCAGATCAGCGGTGTGCCATCTCCACGTCATCGGCAGCGTCGAAGACACTGCGATCGGTCTGCCCCAGCAACTGGCTGGTGATCGTCCCGGCGGTCATCGAGCCGTTGACGTTGAGCGCGGTACGGCCCATGTCGATCAGCGGTTCGATGGAGATCAGCAGTGCCACGAGCGTCACCGGCAAGCCCATCGCCGGCAGCACGATCAACGCTGCAAACGTGGCGCCGCCGCCCACACCCGCCACGCCCACCGAACTGAGGGTGACGACCGCCACGAGCGTTGCAATCCACACAGGATCGAACGGGTTGATGCCCACGGTGGGCGCCACCATCACTGCCAGCATGGCGGGATACAAGCCCGCGCAGCCGTTCTGGCCAATGGTCGTGCCAAACGATGCGGCGAAGCTGGCGATCGACTCCGGCACGCCGATGCGCCGCGTCTGCGCCTCGATGCTCAACGGAATGGTGGCCGCACTCGACCGGCTCGTGAACGCGAACGACAGCGCCGGCCAGACCTTACGGAAGAAGCGAAGCGGATTGATGCCGTTGAGCGTGAGCAGCACGGCATGCACGCCGAACATGATCGCCAGACCAAGGTAAGACGCGACCACGAAACCGCCTAGCTTGACGATGTCCTGCACGTTGGACACGGCCACTACGTTCGTCATCAGCGCCAGCACGCCGTAAGGGGTCAGGCGAATGACGAGCCGCACGAGCTTCATCACCCAGGCCTGCGCGGTGTCAATGGCGGTCAGCACGCGCTCGCCCTTCACCGCATCATCCTTGAGCAGATTCAACGCGGCCACGCCCAGGAACGCCGCAAAGATCACCACGCCGATGATGGACGTCGGCTTGGCACCGGTCAGCTCGGCAAACGGGTTCTTCGGAATGAAGGACTGCACCAGCTGCGGCACCGACAGGTCGGCCACCTTGCCGACGTAGTTGTCCTGGATGGCAGTCAGCCGCGCGGTTTCCTGGGCGCCTTGCACCAGTCCCTCGGCTGTCAGCCCAAACAGGTGGGTGACGAACACCCCGACCAGCGCGGAGATCAGCGTCGTAAGCAGCAGCGTGCCGATCGTCAGCACGCTGATCTTGCCCAGCGACGCCGTGCTGTTGAGCTTGGCCACCGAGTTCAACACCGAGACCAGCACGAGCGGCATGACGATCATTTGCAGCAGCTGGATATAGCCGCCGCCAACGATGCTGAACCAGGAGATCGACTGCTTGAGCGTCGCGTTGTCCTCCCCATAGATCAGGTGCAGCGCCAGCCCGAACACGATGCCCAGCACCATGCCCAGCAGCACACGCTTGGCCAGGCTCCAGCTCGCGTTCACGCGACCCAGAGCGAACAGGAGGACGACGAAAGTCGCGATATTCAATAAGAGCGGGAGATTCATGGCGTTTGTGTCGCAAGCTGCGGTCGAAATCGAGTCGGCATCTTACGCCGGTTGCACAAAGGTTGCCCGAGCACGGACCGCGTCACAAATGCCGGCCAATCTGCCGCCAAGCTAGCAACGGCGTGGCTCTGTTGCCAGATCGTGTTCGTGCGCCGTGACGAAGAACGCGCCTGTATCAGTGCTCGCCGCACAGCATTTCCCGGCGCGAAAGTGGCTTTCCGAGAAGAAAAAAAACCCGCACAAGTGCGGGCTGACAAGGAGCCGAGCGATCAGGAGGTCACGCTCAGTCAGAAGTTAGAACGAGTGAACGATACCGGTGTAGGCACCCAGTTGGTTCTTACCCGGCGCCGGATTGTTGTTGGTCGCCTCCACCGAGAAATTGGCGGTGGCGCTGTTCTGCACCGTACCCACGCTCGCGTACAGCATCGTGCGCTTGGACAGGTTGTAATTCGCGCCGGCCATGAACAAGTTCGCGTTGCCGCCACCATGGTTCACGTTGACGCGGTAGGCCGCGCCGATCAGCGTCAGCGCCGGCGTGACTTCGTAGTTGATGCCCAGCCAGTAATGATTGGCCTTGGTCGGGGCGCCCGCTGCCGCATCCGGAGCCGACAGGTTTTCATACGCGGCAAACAGCTTCGCCTTGCCGATGGTGTACGTACCGCCGATCGTCGCTTCCTTCGAGAAGTTGAAGATGTCGCTGAACTTGCCGTTGCCGTCGCGGATCACGTCGTAGATCGCGCGCACTTCCAGCGGGCCGGCCGTGTAGACAGCGGATACGCCATCGCGACGGCTGTTCGTGAACGAACCCGGTTGTTCGCCCAGGCCGGTCTGCAGGCCGATCTGGAAGCCGCCCCAGGTGGGGCTTTGATATTCGACGATGTTGTTCGCGCCCGGCCAGTTGCGCCCGCGCACCAGCGTGGCCGAGCCGATGAACTGTTGGCCCGTCGGGTCCAGGAACCAGACGTCGTTGCTGATGAAGAGGTTCTTGCCGGCCGTCAACGTGCCCCAGGTCGGGCTGGACAGGCCGACGTACGAACGACGGTTGAAGAGCGCATCGCCGTTGGTTTTGCCCTGGGCTGCGCCGAAGCCGGATTCGAGCCGGAAGACCGCCTGCAGGCCACCGCCCAGATCCTCCTTGCCCATGAACCCGAACATGCTCGTGCCCCACTGGTTGTCGGCGGCGCGCCAGAGGCTGCCACCCGGCGAGGTCGCGGTGGGGGCGACGTTGTTCTGGTAGTCGATGCCGCTGGCGACGCGGCCGTACAGCGTGACGTTGGTTTGTGCATGTGCGGCGCCAGCGGCCGCGCACACGATTGCCGCGCACAGCGGCCAAGTTACTCGTTTCTTCATTGTCTTCTCCTCTCTCTGGTGTCATGCCGGCCACGGCCGGAATTGCTTCTACTGCGGTTGCTGCTGCAAATCGAAAATGCGGCTCATCGGCATCCACTTCTGCCCCGCGGGCGTCCAGGGGGTGGGCGCCTGAAACTGCCACATCAGCGCTTCCCATTCGCGGATCTTCGGGTCCGTGTCGGTGGCAAGCGCCATGCGCTCGGCGTCGTAGATGGCGTCGTCGGTCTCCATGAGCATCACCATGCGGGTGCCCAGTCGATAGATCTCCATGCCCGTCACGCCGTGCTCGCGCAGGTGCCGCGCGACTTCTGGCCAGATGCGTTGATGGTGGGCTTCGTACGTGGCGATGAGCGCCGCGTCGTCTTTCAGATCCAGAGCGAGGCAGTAGCGCATGGCAACCTCAGGTCAGAGCACGGTCGAGGTGCGTGTAGCCACCGTCGACAAACACCCACTGGCCCGTCGTGTGCGAGGCCTGTGCAGAGAGCAGGAAGACCGTGGTACTGGCAATCTCGTCGGCGGTGGTCATGCGCTGGCCGAGCGGAATCTTCGATGTAATCGCGGCGAGCTTGGCGTCGGGGTTGTCGAACGTGGCGATCCAGCGTTCATACAGCGGCGTCAGCACCTCGGCCGGAATGACCGCATTGACACGCACGCCATCCGGCGCCAGCGATGCCGCCCATTCCCGAGTGAGCGACAGCTGTGCACCCTTCGCGGCGGTGTACCCGCTCGTATTGCCTTGCCCCGTCAACGCCGTTTTCGACGAGATATTGACGATGGCCCCTCGGCTCGCTTTCAGGTGCGGCAGGCACAGATGTGCCATGACGTAGTAATGGATCAGGTTCTTCTCAAGCGAGCGCACGAAGGCGTCGCGGCCCGCATCCAACCCCACGCTGTCGTTGATGCCGGCGTTGTTGACGAGGCCATCGATATGTCCGAACTCGCGCACGGTTTCGTCCACCATGCCGCGGCAATCGACCTCATCTTCCAGGTCGAACTGGAAGAAACGTGCCTTCGGCTGGCGACGCATTAGCTCGGCCTCGAACGCAGGCGCCATCGGGCTCTTGCCACAGATGACGGGAATGGCCCCTTCGGCCGCCAGTTGCAGCGAGATGGCTGCGCCAATGCCGGCTGCGCCGCCCGTGACGATTACGACTTTGTCTTGCAGATGCAAATCCATGGTTCAAGCCTTGAGTTGCAGGTTGTAGCAGCGGGCGGCGGTACCACCCCAGAGATTGGCGCGTTCGGTGGTGCTCAGTCGCTCTTCGGCCCAGACATGCAGCACGTCGTACACCGTGCCGTACGACGCCGCCAATTGGCACACCGGCCAATCCGACCCAAACATCACGCGGTTGGGACCGAAGACATCGAGTGCAACGTCAAGGCATTGGCGCGCGTGCTGAACGTCGCGCACGGTCACGCCCTTTCGCCAGTCGGCTTCGGTCAGCAGGCCGGAGAGCTTGCAGGAGACGTGCGGCATGTCCTTGAGCGGCGCAAGTGTGGCCCGCCAGCGTGCAAGGGCTTGCGCGTCACGCTCGAACGCTTCAAGCGGTGGCTTGCCGAGGTGGTCCAGCACCAACAAGTGACGATCGTGCCGGCCGCAGAAATCCACAGCGGGCTCCAGTTGGTGACCGAACACCAGCACGTCGTACGTGTAGCCCCAGAGTTGCAGCAACGCGACGCCCTGCTCGAATGCCGGGTTCGACAAAAATGCGGCAACGTCCGGCTCGTCCTGCACGGTGTGCCGGAAGCCAACCAGCTTGTGCTCGCCGCTCCGGGCTTCAAGGCGGGCCTCAAGATCGGCGGCATGCAGGTCTTCCCAGCCGACCACGCCGACAATCCAGTCGTGCTCGGCAGCGAGGCCGAGCAGAAAATCCGTCTCCTCCCGCACACCGCGCGCCTGCACGGCAATCGCAGCGTCCAGGCGTTGTGCGCGCAGCTCTGGCAGCAGGTCGGCAGGCAGACGGTCTTCGGCCAGGGCTTCCATGCCGGGGCCGATCCATGAATACGCCCCGGGTTGATAGCGCCAGAAATGCTGGTGCGCGTCTATTCGTGGCACGGGCAGCGCAGGGTCCGTCATCGCATCAGCCCCGGAAGCGGTATTGCTCAAGCGATGCCGGCTTCATCGTGATGGAGAAACCCGGTGCCTGCGGCGGAAGATAGGCCGCATTGCGCACCACGCACGGATCGACAAAGTGCTCGTGCAGGTGGTCGACATACTCGACAACACGCCCTTCGCGCGTCCCTGACACGCAGATGTAGTCGATCATCGACAGATGCTGCACGTACTCGCACAGGCCCACACCGCCGGCATGCGGGCACACCGGCAAGCCGTACTTGGCGGCCAGCAGCAACACGGCCAGGATCTCGTTCACACCGCCCAGCCGGCACGCGTCGATCTGCACGACATCGATGGCGCCGCGCATGATGAACTGCTTGAAGAGAATGCGGTTCTGGCACATCTCGCCGGTCGCCACCTTGACGGGGGCAACCGCTTCGCGCACCGCGCGGTGCCCTTCCACGTCGTCCGGGCTGGTCGGCTCTTCAATGAACCACGGCTTGGCGAAACCGAGTTCGCGCACCCAGTCAATGGCCTCCTTGACCTCCCAGACCTGGTTGGCATCGATCATCAACTCGCGGTCCGGCCCAAGCACTTCGCGTGCGATCGAGACCCGGCGAATATCGTCCTTCAGATCACGCCCCACCTTGAGCTTGATATGGCGGAAACCGCTGTCGACGGCCTCGCGGCAGAGGCGGCGCAGCTTGTCATCGTCGTAGCCGAGCCAGCCGGCGGACGTGGTGTAGCACGGGTAGCCTTCCTGCTCCAGCGTGCGGATGCGCTCGGCCTTGCCCGGCGCTTGCTTGCGCAGCAGTTCAAGCGCTTCTTCGGGCGTGATGCCGTCCGTGATGTAGCGGAAGTCGATGCAGCGCACGAACTCTTCGGGCGTGAGATCGGCCACCAGGCGCCAGAGCGGCTTGCCTTCGGCCTTGGCCCACAGATCCCAGGCAGCATTCACGACGGCGCCCGTCGCCAGATGAATGGCGCCCTTGTCCGGGCCGATCCAGCGCAACTGGCTGTCCGACGTGACATGGCGCCAGAAGCGGCCCATGTCTTCACGAATCCAGTCGAGGTCGAGCCCTTCCACCAGATGACACATCGCCTCGATGGCGGCGCAGCACACCTCGTTGCCGCGCCCGATGGTGAAGGTCAGGCCATGGCCTTCCAGGCCCGGCTGGTCAGTCTCGAGGATCACGTAGGCCGCGGAGTAATCCGGGTCCGGATTCATCGCGTCGGAGCCGTCGAGATGCTGGGAAGTCGGAAAGCGCACGTCCAGCACGCGCAGGGATCGGATGATGGTCATGAGTATCGTGTTCGGGATTGCGGAATGCGTGCCTTCAGCCTTGCGCGTTCACCGTGCGCTGGCGCTGCTCGCCCAGACCCTCGATGCCCAGGCGCATCGTCTGGCCGGCGCGCAGATAGACCGGCGGCTTCTGCCCCAGCCCCACGCCCGGCGGCGTGCCGGTGGAAATCACATCGCCAGGTTGCAGGCTCATGAAGCGGCTCAGATAGCTCACCAGATGCGCCACGCCAAACACCATGGTCGACGTCGATCCGTTCTGGTAGCGATGTCCATCCACCTCCAGCCACAGATGCAGCGCCTGCGGGTTGGGCACTTCGTCTGCGGTGACAAGCCACGGGCCGATGGGGCCAAAGGTGTCGCAGCCCTTGCCCTTGTCCCACGTGCCGCCGCGCTCGAGCTGGTATTCGCGCTCCGACACATCGTTGATGACGCAGTAGCCCGCCACGTGCGCGAGCGCATCCGCCTCGCTGATGTATCGGCCGCCCTTGCCGATCACCACACCAAGCTCGACCTCCCAATCGGTCTTGACCGAGCCGCGCGGAATTTCCACATCATCATTGGGGCCGCAGATGGCGCTGGTCCATTTGCCGAAGACGACCGGCTCGGCCGGCACTTCGGCACCCGTCTCAGCGGCGTGGTCGGAATAGTTCAGCCCGATGCAGATGAACTTGCCGACGTTGCCCACGCAGGCACCCAAGCGCAGGCCCGCTTGCGGCGTGCCATCGACGATGGGCAGTCGGCTGATGTCCAGCGTGCGCAGGTGAGCGAGGCTCTCGGGCAGCAGCGCCGCGCCGCCAATGTCGTCAATCACGGCTGACAGGTCGCGCACTTGCCCTTGCGCATCGAGCAGGCCGGGCTTTTCCTGGCCCTTGGGGCCGTAGCGGAGGAGTTTCATCGTGTTGTCTTTGTGGACTGCAATCAATCAAACCAATCAGTTGGACCAGCCGCCGTCGATCACGCAGCAGGTACCGGTCGTGAAGCGGGACTCATCCGAAGCCAGGTAGGTCGCCAGCGCGGCAATCTCGTCTGCCGTGCCGACGCGACCCATCGGCTGGCGCGCAACGAAGGCCGCACGGATGGTGTCAATCGACACGCTCTGTTCCTGCGCCTGCGCGGCAATGCGCTGCTCGAGCGATGGAGACTCCACCGTGCCCGGGCAGATGGCGTTGCAGCGGATGCCGCGCGCCACAAAGTCGGCGGCAATGGCCTTGGTCATGCCAATGACGGCAGCCTTGGTCGTGCCATACACGAAGCGGTTCGGCACGCCCTTCACGCTTGATGCGGCGGAGGCCATGTTGATGATCGATGCGCCGCCGTTGTCCAGCATCTTCGGCAACAGCGCACGCGTCAGGCGGTACATCGACGTCACGTTGAGCTGCCACGAGAACGCCCAGTCGTCTTCCGAACATTCGAGGATGCTGCCGGGGTGCACGAAGCCCGCGCAGTTGAACAGCGCATCGAACGCGGCTTCTTCGCGCGCAAGGACGGCAACGGCATTGGCGTCCGTCACGTCCAGGCGCAAGGTGCGGACACCGGCGGTCTCTGCCAGCGTGGCCAACGCCTCTGCGTTGATATCGGTGGCGAGCACCTGCGCGCCCTCTCTTGCAAACATCATCGCGCTGGCCCGGCCAATACCCTGCCCGGCCGCCGTCACGAGGATGCGTTTTCCTTGGAGTCTCATTGCGTCTGCGTTCCGGGGCGGACCACGTTGGCGGTGGCCCATTCCGGCAATGGAGTTAAAACACTGCGCCGTTCAGGAAAGGGATTCAGCCGGCATGGCGGCGAACGACGCTCCGCCACGCCCCTTGTTGCGATGATTCGTCAGTACAGAACGTTCTTGGCCTCGGGCGAATCCAGGTTCTGCTTGTTGACCATCATCACGCCCGTATCGACCTGCTTCTGCACGGGCTTCTTCTCGATCACGCTGACGACCGTCTCGATGCCCTTGTAGCCCATCTGGTACGAGCTTTGGACGGCAATTGCGCGAATCGTGCCGTCGCGCACGAAGCCCTGCAGATCCTGGTTGCCGTCAAAGCCGATGGCCGCCACCTTGCCGCTCTTTCCCGACTGCTGCAGCGCGCGCCCCATCCCGACCGCCGTCGGTTCGTTCGCACCGAAAATGCCCTTCAGATCAGGATTGGCGGCCAGCACATCCGTCGTCTGGTTCAGCGCCGTAGCCATTTGCGATTGCGAGTAGAACGGCCCAACGATCTGCAGCTTCGAGTGCGCCTCGATGTATTTCTTGAAGCCGCCCACTCGGCCGATTTCAGACCCCGCGCCCGGCACATAAGACATGATCGCGATCTTGCCAGTCTGGCCCACGGCCTCGATCATCGCCTTCGCGCACAACTCCCCCGCCTTCGCGTTATCCGTCGACAGGAACGACTGGTAATACTGCTTGCCGGAGTCGGACACCATCGAGTCGATCAGCACCACCGGAATGTGGGCTTCCCAAGCCTTCTTCATCGCCGGTACCAGCGCATCCGGGTCCGACGGTGCGAGGACAATGCCTGCGACATGCCGGTTCACGGCGTTCTCGACCATGTTCACTTCGTCGGCAATGGCCGATTCTGCTGCGGGCCCCTGGAAGGTCATCGTGTAGCCCTTCGCGTTGCCCATGGCGGCTGTCGCGCCTTTCTGAACGTTCTGCCAGTAGTTGGAATTTGCCGATTTCACGATCACGGCAATTTCACCGCCTGCCGCCTGCGCATAAGCAGAGAACAGTGCACACGTTGCTGCAACCACCGCCAGTACGGAAAACTTCTTCATGTCTCACTCCTTGGTTTTGGTTTGAACTGCTCGACTCACAACTTGCGGTTTCTGAGCTGATCGATCCAGACGGTGCCAAGGATGACCACGCCGATGATGATCTGCTGGATAAAACTCGATACGCCGTTCATGTTGAGCCCGTTGCGCAACACCCCGATCACGAACGCGCCAATGGCCGTGCCCGAGACCGTTCCGACACCGCCCATCAGCGACGTCCCGCCGATCACGGCACTGGCAATCGCATCAAGCTCGTACATCACGCCTTCGTTCGGCTGCGCCGTCACCAGGCGAGACATCAGCACGCACCCGGTCATGCCGGCCAGCAAGCCCGACAGCACATACGTGAACAGCTTCACGCCCTGCACGTTCACGCCGGACAGGCGCGCCGCCTCGGCGTTCGAGCCGACTGCATAGATGTGGCGACCCAAGGACGTGCGCGAGAGCAGCACCGAGACTGCGATGAACAGCACAAGCATGATCACCACCGGGTAAGGAATACCGGGGAAAACCGTGTCCGGAAAGCCGTCTGCCCCGATGTGCGAGATGCGGAACAGTGCGCCGTTGCCGAGTTCGCCAAACGCGTCCCCCAGGCCCGAGACAGGGCGGGCGCCCGTGATCTGCAGGGCCAGACCGCGCGCGACCAGCATCATGCCCAGCGTGGCAATGAACGGCGGCAGGCCCATCCGCGTGATGCAGATACCGTTGACCCATCCGCACATGGCACCGACGGCCACGCCGGCCAGCATGCCAATCGGCACCGGTACACCCATCTTCACAAGCAACGCGGCCACGACGCCGGAAAGCGCCAGCACTGAGCCCACCGACAGATCGATGCCGCCGGTGATGATCACGCACGTGGCGGCCACGCCCAGGTAGGCAATCGACGTGACTTGCAGCGCGACGGTCATGAAGTTGCCGACCGAAAAGAACGCTGCGCTGGTGGTGGAAAACGCAATCACAAGCGCCACGAGGCTACCGAGCGCCGCAAACTTCTGGATCAAATCCCGATGGTGTTGCTTGCGCTGCGTTTTCACGGCCTGCGGCTGATCTGATGTCATTTCAAGCATGTGTTCGTCCTGATGCGTAATGCAGAATTTCTTCCTGGTTTGTCTTCCGTGTTTCCAGGACTGCGGTAATGCGGCCTTCGTGAAAGACGGCAATTCGATCTGTCATGCCCAGCAGTTCCGGCAGCTCCGAGCTGATCAGCACGACTCCGACACCGTCCGCGGCGAGTTCGTCCATCAGCCCATAAATCGCGTACTTGGCGCCGACGTCGATGCCCCGCGTCGGTTCATCGAAAAACAGGATGCGCGAACCGCGATACAGCCATTTGCCGATCACGATCTTCTGTTGATTGCCACCCGAGAGATTGCGCACGGTCTGCCCGACGGACGGCGTGCGGATGTTCAGCTCGCGCACGTAGCGCTGCGCCACGGCGGTCTCTTCGGAAAAGCGCAGGAAGCCATGCGATGAAATCGCGCGCACGTTGGGCAGGGTGATGTTGACGGCCACCGGCATCGAGAGCGCCAGACCGTCCTTTTTTCTGTCTTCCGACAGGTAGGCAATGCCTTGGCGGATAGCCTCGCGCGGTGAACGGATCGTGACCGGCGTATCGCCCAGCACGATCGACCCGGAATCGAGCCGCTCCGCACCGAAAATGGCGCGCGCCACCTCCGTGCGGCCCGCGCCCATCAAGCCTGCAAACCCGAGAATCTCGCCCTTGCGCAGCTCGAACGACACCGGCCCGAAGACACCCGCGCGGCTCAGTGCGTTCACGCGCAACAAGACTTCGTCGGTGGGCACCGATTTGCGTGCGGGGAACACATCGTCCAGCGAGCGGCCGACCATTCGCGCGACGATCTCGTTGACACTGGTGGAAGCGAAATCGCTCGTGGCGATATGGCGGCCGTCACGGAGCACCGTCACGCGATCGACGATCTCGGCCATCTCGTCAAGACGATGCGAGATGTAGAGAATCGCCACGCCATCGGCGCGCAACTCCTTGATGATGCGGAACAGCTGAACGGTTTCGGATTCCGTGAGCGAAGATGTGGGCTCGTCCATGATCAGCACACGCGCATTGAGCGAGAGCGCCTTGGCAATCTCCACCATCTGCTGCTGCGCGATCGATAGCGCGCTGACCAGCGTGGTCGGCTCGACGGCCAGACCGATCCGCTGCAGATAGCTCCGTGCGTTGGTGTTGAGCTTGCGGTAATCGATGAACGGGCCGCGCTTGGGCTCGCGTGCCAGGAAGATGTTCTCTGCCACCGACAGATGCGGCACGAGATTCAGCTCCTGATGGATGATCGCAATGCCGGCCGCCTGGGCCTCGGATGTCGACGCAAACCGCACCGCCTCACCCCGGTACGAGATGACGCCATCGTCTGCGGTGTACTGGCCGCTGATAATCTTCATCAGGGTGGATTTGCCGGCACCGTTTTCGCCGCAGACGGCATGGACCTCGCCCACGCGCAGATCCAGATCCACGCCATCCAGCGCAACAACGCCGGGAAAGCGCTTGCCGATGCGCTGCAAGCAGAGAATCTCTTGCGGCATCGACGATCTGGAGCTGCTTACGTGCGTAGGCACGGCATCAGCACTGCTCATCGTGGTCTCCGTTGTGTTGCGAGGCTCTGATCTTCCGCTCGGCGCACTGGTAAGTCCAGTTCGGATCGATTCGAATAAGCCAAGCATTTTTTGGTCAAGCCAATATCACTTACAACACACCTGCCTGACCACTAGTGCAAACCCTGAACTGTTGCTGACACCAGTCTAGACAACGGCTGGCGGTGCCCATGCTAGACTCGAAACACACCTATGCGCGACAACACGCGCGCCAAAAAACACACACGATGAAGCAGACAGAGCCAAAGCGGCTTTACCAATCTGTAGCCGCGCAGATTCTCGCGCTGATCCAACAGGAAAAGCTCGGACCGGGCACACGCTTGCCTCCCGAGCGCGAACTGGCGCAGACGCTGGGCGTATCGCGCCCGTCGTTGCGCGAGGCGTTGATCGCCCTGGAGATTGGCGGCCAGGTTGAGATCCGCATGGGTTCTGGGGTGTACGTGCAAGACGCAAGCGCGGCGAGCGAGAGTGCGGCCATTCCGTCGCTGGGCGAAAGCCCCTCCGAACTGATGCAGGCCCGGGCCGTTCTTGAAGGCGACGTGATCACGCTCGCCACGGGGCGCCTGACGGCAGCCACGCTCGACAAGCTCCAGCGCACCATCGACCGCATGAAGAAACTCGCATCGGGGGGGAAGTCACCCACCGACGCCGACCGCCAGTTCCACATGCTGATTGCAGAGACCGCCGGCAATTCGGTCCTCAGCCGATTCGTGGCCGAGCTGTTCGATAGTCGCCATGACCCGCTGGCCATGGCCATCCGCGACCATGCGGAGGGCGAATCAAGCTGGCATGCGGCCGTGCATGAGCACGAAGAGATTCTCAAGGCGCTGCAGGCGGGCGACCCCATCGCGGCGCAAACCGCCATGCGGGCGCACTTGAAAGCGTCCGAAGAGCGCTGGATTGCGGGCGCCATTCAGCAAGACAGCGCGCAGTAACGGCCCTCACCGCATGCGCGGCTCCCCGCGGCCGCGCGGTCCTTCCCCGGCACCCACGCCGCTCCCGCCCCAATGCGGCCTGACCAAATTTCGGGCCGTCTCGCCTTGACCCCTTGAAAACAAGGGATTTCCTGCCCTCAGGGTTTCCCCCATCAAGGAATTTCCCGCAAGATGTTAAATTGGTCTGACCAATAGGTGAGGCCTGTTTGGCATGACCAGTTGCTGTAGACGAAGGCTGTCTCCTTCAACTTGGTGCAGTACACGCGCGCAATCAAACCTCACCGCATCCACTCAAGGAGACCGGAAGGTGACCCACTGTTTGCCATCGCCACGCGCCCATACACAACTTCTCCAACGGCTCCGTCACGCGGAGACTGGCGACGCCGCTTCTGCCGGAGCCGCATCATGCTGACGGTCGTTTGCGAAACACCAGGCACCCTGCTCGCGCTCGACCGCCCGGTCCCCACCCCTGCAGAGGGCGAGGTGCTGCTGCGCGTCAAACGCGTTGGTGTGTGCGGGACCGATCTGCACATCTTCACGGGCAATCAGCCTTACCTCAATTACCCGCGCGTGATGGGGCATGAGCTGTCGGGCATCGTCGAACAGGCGCCGGCCGGCAGCACGCTGGCCAAGGGCGACGTGGTCTACGTGATGCCCTACCTGTCATGCGGACACTGCGTCGCGTGCCGCCAGGGCCGGACAAACTGCTGCGTCAATATCCAGGTGCTGGGGGTGCATCGCGACGGGGCGTTCACTGAATACCTGAGCGTGCCGCAAGCCTTCGTGCACAGGGCGGACGGCGTGAGTTTGGATCAAGCTGCGATGGTGGAATTTCTGGCCATTGGCGCCCACGCGGTGCGTCGTGCACAGGTGCGAGCCGGGCAGCGCGTGCTGGTGGTAGGCGCTGGCCCTATCGGCATGGCCGCCATGATCTTTGCCAAACTGCGCGGCGCGGTGGTCACGGCGCTGGACTCCCGTGCAGATCGCCTCGCCTTTGCAGTGGAGCAACTTGGTGTGGATGCCAGCGTTGCACTGGGCGATACCGACGAAGTACAACTCGCCGCGCTTACAGGCAACGAGTTTTACGACGTCGTCTTCGATGCCACGGGCAATCCGAAAGCCATGGAGCGCGGCTTGCGTTTCGTGGCGCATGCCGGCACCTATGTGCTGATCTCTGTGGTAGCGGCGAACATCTCGTTCTCCGATCCGGAATTCCACAAACGCGAGACCACGCTGCTCGCCAGCCGCAACGCCACCACGGAAGATTTTGAGACTGTGCTCGACGCCATGCGCGCGGGCAAGATTCCGGCCGCGCTGAACACCCACCGCATGGCGCTGGCAGACGTGCCCGAGCACTTCAAGACACTGCTCGACCCCGCCGCTGGCGTGGTGAAAGCCATCGTGGAGTGCTGAGCGCATGACCGAGCCGATCCTCCAGTTCGGCACAAGCCGCTTCCTGCAGGCGCACGTCGACTTGTTCGTGTCGGAAGCGCTCGATGCGGGGCAAGCGCTGGGTGGGATAACCGTCGTTCAGACCACATCCAACCCCGCCAGCGCAGCGCGTGTGGCGGCGCTGGCAGGCGGTGAGGGTTATCCGGTGCGCATTCGCGGTTTGCAAGACGGCGCACCCATTGATCAGACCGTCACGTGCTGCGCTGTGCAACGCGCCCTTCAGGCCGAGGCCGACTGGGAACAGCTGCGCGAGCTCATGGCAAGAGACGTGCAGGTGGTGATTTCCAACACGGCCGACCAGGGCTACCAGCTCGACCCGCGCGATGATGCCAGCTTGATCAAGCAGCCATCGCGCGTGCCACACAGCTTCCCCGCCAAACTGGTGGCGCTGCTGCTCGGCCGCTGGCTGCGGCAGCCGCAGGCACCGCTGTCGCTGTTTCCGTGCGAACTGATCGAGCGCAACGGCGACACGCTCTGCGAGACGGTCTGCACGCTGGCACAGCAATGGGCACTGCCCGCCGCGTTCGTCGATTGGCTGCGCACGCATTGCATCTGGGCGAATTCGCTCGTAGACCGCATCGTCTCCGAGGCATTGCACCCCGTGGGCGCCGTGGCAGAACCGTACGCGCTGTGGGCCATCGAGCGCCGGCCCGGGCTGGTGCTGCCATGCACGCATCCGGCCATCGTGCTGACGGATGAGCTGGATCATCACGAGCGGCTCAAGCTCTTTCTGCTCAACGCGGGCCACACCTTTCTGGCCGAGCGTTGGCGCGAAGATGCGCATCCCGCCGATCTGACCGTCGTGCAGGCCATGGAAGACCCGCGCCTGCGGCCGGAGCTGGAAGCCCTGTGGCGCGACGAGATCGTTCCTGTATTCGCCGCCCTGCACAAGCGCGAGGCCGCCGAGGCCTATCTCGTCTTGCTGCGAGAACGGCTGTTGAACCCTTACCTTGCCCACCGCCTCGCCGACATCGCGCAGAACCACGCGCAGAAGAAGCAGCGGCGCCTGGCGCCCATCGTCGCGCTGACGCGGCAATTGGGCTTGCACCTCGCCCAGCCGCGCCTGAACGCCGCGCTGGCCAATCCGAATTGAACCTGCGAAGCACCATGTCCGACTCATCCATCATTCTTCTTGCCCCCGACGACGACGTAGCCGTCGCGCGTGTTGCGCTGGCGCCCGGCGCGGCACTTGACGCTGCGGTGACCACGCGCGATGCCATTCCCGCCGGCCACAAGGTCGCGTTGCGCGACATCGCAGTGGGGCAGCCGGTGCACAAGTATGGGCAGGTCATCGGCGTGGCCACAGCGCCCATCCGCGTGGGTGAGCACGTGCACGTACACAACGTCGGCATGGCAAACTCCGCCGCCGAGCACACTGTGGGCCACGCGTATCGCGCCACCGTGCCGGTCGACACGCCCGCCACGTTCGAAGGGTACGTGCGGGCAGATGGCCGCGTCGGCACGCGCAACTTCATCGGCGTCATCGCCAGCGTCAACTGCTCTGCCACCGTGTGCCGGCATATCGTGCAGGCGGCGCAAGCAGAGGTGGCCGCGTTCCCCAACGTGGATGGCGTTGTCGCCATCACGCACGGCAGCGGCTGCGGCATGGCCGGTAACGGCGAGGGGCTGGAACTGCTGCAGCGCACGCTGCGCGGCTACGCCGACCACCCCAACTTTGCCGGCGTGCTGATCGTTGGCCTGGGTTGCGAGGTCAATCAGGTGGCACCGCTCGTGCAGATGCTGGGGGCACGGACGCCAGTCTTGTTTGCCTCGCTGACGATCCAGGAAGAAGGCGGCACGCGTGAGGCGATTGCTGCCGGCTTGGCCATGCTGCGCGACATGCTGCCGATCGCGAACCAGGTGCAACGCAGCACCGTCCCGGCAAGCCACTTGACGGTAGGCCTGCAATGCGGCGGGTCGGACGGCTATTCCGGCATCAGCGCCAACCCTGCGCTGGGCGCCGCGGTGGATTTGCTTGTGCGACACGGAGGCACCGCAGTGCTATCTGAAACGCCCGAGATCTACGGCGCAGAACATCTGTTGACTGCACGCGCCGCAACGCCTGCCGTGGCCGATGCGTTGATGAAACGGTTGGCCTGGTGGGAGCACTACACCAGCACGCTGGGTGCCGACATGAACAACAACCCTTCGCCCGGCAACAAGGCCGGCGGCGTCACGACCATTCTGGAAAAATCGCTCGGCGCGGTCGCCAAGGGCGGCAGCAGCGGGCTGATGGCCGTGTATGAATACGCCCAGCCTGTGCAGGCGCACGGCCTCGTCTTCATGGACACACCCGGCTACGACCCTGTCTCAGCCACGGGCCAAGTTGCAGGTGGCGCCAACCTGATCTGCTTCACAACGGGCCGCGGGTCCACCTATGGCTGCAAGCCGGTGCCCTCCTTGAAGCTGGCCACCAACAGCACGCTTTTCCGGCACATGGAGCTGGATATGGATTACGACTGCGGCGGCATCGTCGATGGCCGCCTCAGCATTGCACAGGCCGGCCAGGCGCTGTTTCAACTGATGCTGGCCACAGCGTCGGGCGACCACACCAAGAGCGAACTCAACGGCCTGGGCGACAACGAGTTCGTACCCTGGCAGCTTGGTGCGGTGATGTAAGGCAAGTCATGGCAACGCGGCGGAAGCCAACTGTAGCAACCCCGCCACGATCGCCACAGCACCAATGCAGCGGGCTACGCGGTCACCGGCGGGCGCCAGGCGCTCCAGCGTGATCGCCGCTGACACCGCCGTCATTGCGCGCAGATCCATGACGCCGATCACAAGGAGGATTGCCGTGAGGCCCGCGCAAGAGCAGGCGCAGCGCATGCCGAGGCGCAAGCCATATCGCCACGCTGTACTGCCCAGTGCAGGCGCCGTTCGGCACCCTGCAAGCTGCCGCGCCTTCCATGCGCTGAGCTGCAGTGCACCGGCCGCAAGAACGACTGCACCGCTGGTAGCCGGCAACGCGCGCGCCAGCACGGGCCACGTCATTTCAAGCTGGGCCACCGCGGCGCCCAGCGCAAAGACCATCGCGCCGATCAGCCCCCACACGGCAAAGTACGCCGTGCCTGCCAACGCGGTGTGCGCATCAACATCCGGCTTGCCCGTCATGTGAAGCGCAACGCGATACCGCCGCAGCATCGGCAGTAAAGACGGCAGCATCATCGCCACCATCATCACCGTCCACATACCAATGAAGGACGCGGCAAAACTCCACCACGTCTGACCGCACATCGGCATCCACGCCATCGGCATCGCGGCCACGGCTGGCATGGCGTCGCACCACGCCACCGTCGCTGCCGTGCTGGCGATGAACAGCAATGCCGAGACGGCCAGGAAGCCGCGCTCGGACACTGCATGCTCGCGTGGCAGCTCAACGCTGCTGAGCGTACTCGTCATGGCGACGCCACCAGACACCGGTTTCGTTGCGGCCGAGCGGCGCGCGATCGAGCCACTGGTATGCGCCCCACAAGCCGTCGAGGCCGCGCGCGTAGGTGGAATACGTGTGGTACACGACACCGTCTTCCAGCACGAACGCGCTCATGCCAGGCCGGTCGCGCACATAGGTGGGCGCGTCGGTGCCGCACATGCTGGCGAACTGCTGCACAGGTTCGGGCAAGTCGGATGCATCCATCACGTGGCTGCCGCGCACGTAGTTGTAATCGACGCTGCCTGCGCGCTGCTGGTCTTCTGTGATGGAGACGTTGAAGTCGTAGTTGAAATTGCTGCCCACCGACGACGCCCACGGAAAACGCCAGCCCATCCGCTCCCGGTACTCCAGCAGCTTGGTCAGTGGCCCGCGCGACACCGCCATCAGCGTCACGTCGTGGTTCGCCAGATGCGTGACGAAACCGTCAAAGCCATCGGCAATCATCGAGCACGATGGGCAGCCCGCCTTATAGTCCGGCCCGAACATGAAGTGATAGACGAGCAGTTGCGAGCGCCCGGCGAACAGATCGGCCAGCGACGCACTGCCATTCTCGGTTTCAAAGCGGTAGGTTTTGTCGATGCGGACCCACGGCAGCGCCTGCCGGCGGCGCGCGAGTTCGTCGCTGCGGCGCGTGAGTTCCTTCTCGGCCTTGAGCAGTTCAATGCGCTCTGCCAGCCAGGTTGCGCGGGTTGCGGTCGGGTGTGTTGCACTCATGCTTGCCTCCGTTTTGAGTGAGTGGTCGTGTGCTAGATTAGGCGCCGACCTCAAACGGCGGGAGTGACAAGTGTGGCGGGATTCGAATGGATTCATTGATCACGGCTGCAGCCCGCGCACTCGCTGCCGGTGACCCATTCGGAGCGCTGAACCGCGTCGCCTTGCGTGACGACGCGCCAGCACTCGCGCTGCGCGGCATCGCCATGGCACAGCTCGGTGACTTGGCACGCGCCAAACTCCTGTTGCGTCGCGCCGCCCGCGCATTCGGCTCGCGGGAAGCCTTGGCACGCGCACGCTGCATCGTCGCGGAAGCCGAAGTCGCCCTTGCTTCGCGCGATCTGGGCTGGCCCGCCAAAACCCTCGACGCGGCATGCGCCACGCTGGAGGCGCATGGCGATCACGTCAACGCCGCACACGCGCGGTATCTCAGCATCCGCCGCCTGCTGCTGATCGGCCGCCTGGACGATGCAGAAGCTGCGCTCGCGGCGCTAACCCCGGCGCATCTTCCTCCGGTCTTGCGGGCGGCGCATGCGCTTGTCGTCGCCGGCATTGCCATCCGACGTTTGCAGACCGCTGCCGCACGCGCTGCCTTGAGCGACGCAGATATCGCGGCGCGTCAGGCCGGCATCCCGACGCTCACCGCCGAAGTCGAACGTGCCGCCCTCGCCTTGAGCGCACCGGCTGCGCGCCTCATCTCGCGCGGCGAAGAACGCGTCCTGCGCCTTGATGATGTCGAAGCCCTCTTTGCGTCGGACGCGCTGGTGGTGGATGCATGCCGACTCGCCATCCGACACATCGATGCGGTCGTCCCACTTGCCACGCGGCCCGTGCTGTTCACGCTAGCGCGAGCACTTGCCGAAGCGTGGCCCGAAGATGTCCCCCGAGACGCCCTCATCGCCCGGGCGTTCCGCACCCGGCATCCCGACGAATCGCACCGCGTGCGACTGCGCGTGGAGATGGGGCGTTTGCGCACGGCACTTGGTGCGTTGGGCACGGTCAAGGCGACCAAGCAAGGATTCGCGCTGCAACCCCACGCGGCGCAAAAGGTGGTGGTGCTCGCGCAACCCCTCGACGAGCAATACGCCGCCGTGCTGGCGTGCCTGGCCGATGGGGAATCGTGGTCCAGCTCTGCATTGGCATTGGCCCTCGGGGCCAGCCAGCGCACCGTACAGCGCGCGCTCGACGCATTGGCCGCCGCCGGCAAGGTGCAGTTCTTCGGACGCGGGCGCGCGCGCCGCTGGGTGACGCCGCCGGTACCCGGATTCGCGACCACCTTGTTACTCCCCGCACCGCTGCCAAGTGACTAGGATGAAGGCTCCACAACCGACCCCAGCGAGTCCAACATGAAACGATCCACCGCCGAAGTCGTGCGCGAATACGGCCCATTCCTTGGCGCAGAGAACGTCGGCGGCGTGACCTACGATGGTCAACACGTCTGGTTTGCTGCCGGCGGTCAGTTGAAGGAACTTGACCCCGACAGCGGCAAGACGCAGCGCTCCATCGACGTGCCGGCCCATGCCGGTACCGCGTTCGACGGACGGCACCTGTTCCAGATCGCCGAAGACCGCATCCAGAAGATCGACCCGCAAACCGGCAACGTGCTGGCCACGATTCCCGCTCCGGGAGCGGGCGGCGATTCAGGCCTCGCTTGGGCCGAAGGCACGCTGTGGGTCGGTCACTACCGCGAGCGCAAGATCCGCCAGATCGATCCGGAAACCGGCAAGGTGTTGCGCACCATAGAATCCAACCGCTTCGTAACTGGCGTCACGTGGGTCGACGGCGAACTCTGGCACGCCACATGGGAAGGCGATACGAGCGAGCTGCGGCATATCGATCCGCAAACCGGCGAAGTGCTGGAGCAGCTTGACATGCCAGCCGGCATCACTGTGTCAGGACTCGAGTCGGATGGCGCCGATCAGTTTTTCTGCGGTGGCGGCACCACCGGAAAGATTCGCGCGGTACGGCGGCCCCGCAAGCAGGCGGCATAGTAGCGATACCGCACACGGAAGGAACGAGGCCCGCTCAAATGCGGGCCTTCTTGTTTGCGTGGCCCGCGCATAACATTACAGCTTAACTGCACAGTTAAACTGTATTGATGCTATGCTCGCGGCATGGCTAAATCACCCTCCTCCACCGAGCCCGCGCCGCCCGCCGCGCTGGCCGGCGATCTGCGCATTGCGCTCGGCAAGCTGTCCCGGCGCCTGCGCGAACAAGTCCACCCAAACGATCTCACCCACGCGCAAAAGTCGGTTCTGCTGCGCCTGGACCGTGATGGCCCGGCCACCGTGTCTGCGCTTGCGCGGGCCGGCAGTGTGAAGCCGCAGTCGATGCGGGTCACCGTTGCAGCACTGGAAGCAATGGGCGCAGTTGTCGGCAAGCCCGATCCGACGGATGGCCGGCAAACGCTCATCGAATTGACGCCGGGCTTTCGGAAAGCACTCAGGGAAAGCCGCGCCGCGAAGGACGATTGGCTGTTCCGCGCACTGCAGGCGCAACTGTCCGCCGCCGAGCAAGCTGAGCTGACGAAGGCCGTGACGTTGCTGCAACGGCTGGCAGAGTTTTGAGCCTCTTTTACTGTTCCTGATCCGGAGTGTCGGCATGGCATGGTCGCATCTCATCTCTTGGTTTTTCGGCGGCGCATTCCTCGCCAACGCTGTGCCGCACTTCGTCTTCGGTATCGCAGGCAAACCATTTCAGAGCCCATTCGCAACGCCGCCCGGCGAAGGTCTTTCGTCTTCTACGGTGAATGTGCTGTGGGGGGCGTTCAATCTGGCCGTCGGTTACGTCCTCGTCCTGCGGGTTGGTGATTTCCACCTGCGAAACACAACCGATGCCGTTGCGATCGGGTTGGGCATCCTGGCGCTCGGCGTGCCGCTGGCACGGCGCTTTGGCCGGTTCAACGGAGGCAATCTCGGCAGCGGCCTGCCGGAACACCAATGAACACATCGGCAAGTACGCCAGCAACAGGCGTCTTCCGCTCACTGCGGGTTTTCAACTACCGCTTGTGGGCCGTGGGGTCGCTTGTGTCCAACGTGGGCACGTGGATGCAGCGCACCGCACAGGACTGGCTGGTGCTGACGCAGCTCACGCACCACAACGCTTCTGCGGTGGGCACGGTGATGGCGCTGCAGTTCGGCCCGCAGCTTCTGCTGTTGCCGTGGACGGGCGTTGCCGCAGATCGCTACAACCAACGCAAGCTGCTGATGGCCACCCAGGCGACATCGGGCGTACTGGCGCTGATTCTCGGGCTGCTGACCGTGACGGGCATTATTCAGCTCTGGCACGTCCTACCTGCTGGCGTTTCTATCCGGCTGCGCGTCGGCGTTCGATGCACCGGTCCGCCAGACGTTCGTGGCAGAACTGGTGGGCGACGGCGATCTGCCCAATGCGGTTGCGCTCAACTCGACCTCGTTCAACGCGGGTCGCATGGTCGGGCCAGCAGCGGCGGGCATGGCCATCGCCACCATCGGTACAGGCTGGGCATTCCTGGCCAATGGGCTTTCGTTCATCGCCGTGCTGACTTCGCTCTTTTTCCTGCGCAAATCCGAACTGCGCCCGAATGCGCGTGCACGGCGCTCGCAAGGCGGCTTTGCCGAGGCCATCCGTTACGTGTGGGCTCGCCCCGATCTCAAGGCCATGCTGGTCATGCTGTTCCTGATTGGCACATTCGGGTTGAACTTCCCAATCTTCATCTCGACAATGGCCGCGAGCGTCTTCCACTCGGATGCGCGCGGCTACGGCGTGTTGTCGTCGATGATGGCGATCGGCACGATATCCGGCGCGCTTTTCGCCGCGGGGCGCAAGCGGCTGGAGTTCAAGTCGCTGCTGATCGGCGCTGCGATGTTCGGGCTGGGGTGCACGTTGGCGGCCATCGCACCGGGCTATTGGCTGTTTGCTGCCGCGCTCGTCATCACCGGCATGGCGGCGCTGACGTTTACCAACACGAGCAACAGCCTGATGCAACTCTCGACCGAACCTGCCATGCGTGGTCGGGTGATGGCGTTGCGCGTGGCCATCGCGTTGGGCGGCACCCCGATCGGCGCGCCGATCGTGGGCTGGGTGGCAGACCATCTCGGCCCGCGCTGGTCACTTGGTGTGGGAGCGCTCTCGGGCCTGCTTGCGGCAGCGGTTGCCGTCTATGTGATGCGACGGCAGATTCACCTACCGCGGCAAGAGCCTCCGACGCTGGGGCAAAGCGCGTCTTGAGCAGATCGACGTTGTGTCGAAAAAAAACCCCGCGATGCGGGGTTTTTTCTTGGCAGATGAACGACCGATCAGATCGCTTCGATCTTCGTGGCAGCCGGGCCCTTCTGGCCAACGCCTGCAACGTAGCGAACCTTCTGGCCCTCTTGGAGGGACTTGAACCCGCTACCCTGAACTTCAGAGAAGTGAGCGAAGAGATCGTTGCCGCCTGCGTCCGGGGTGATGAAGCCGAAGCCCTTGGAGTCGTTGAACCACTTTACTGTGCCGGTTTCCATGTTGGATATCCTAAAAAGTTCTGCATGAGCCTGTGCTCATCAGGCACGACAATCAAGGAAGAAACATGGAGCAAAGGAAGCACCGCTTGGTGTGACAACCCAGAACATCGGAGTAACTGCTTGAAGATCCTGCGAGGATGGTTTCTACAGATATTTCAGACCCGCGTCAACAAATAATTGGATAAGCTGCACCTTTGACCTTCCCCTGCTCCCCACCGTTGAGCCAGCACGCCCCAGTTGGCATGCCCCTTGAGAGACCCATCAGCATGACACTCTGCTCGGCTTGCGCCGCAATCGAACTCCATAAGCGCGGCGCGCCAGGCCATGCTTTGCTGAGAATCACCGACACGCAGCGCATCAAGTCCCCCTCCGCGCGTCCGGTCACGATCAGCACGTTCTCGTGCCCCACATGCGGCGCACGGTGGGTCTACCGTGACGAAAAGAACGTGGACAACCAAGGCTGGTCGCTGGAGGTGTAGACGCCATTCCGGTAGCTTCTCGGCAGGCGCTGGACAGCCAACTGTAAGGAAAAAAAAAAGCCCGCATAACGCGGGCTTCTTCCGACGTGGGAGGTGAATCTCACTCCCATTCGATCGTCGCAGGCGGCTTGCCCGACACGTCATACACGACCCGGCTCAACCCGCGCACTTCATTGATGATGCGGTTCGACACACGGCCCAGCAGCGTGTACGGCAGATGCGCCCAATGTGCGGTCATGAAATCGGTGGTCTGCACAGCACGCAGCGCAGTGACGTAGTCGTACGTACGGCCATCGCCCATCACGCCGACGGACTTGATCGGCAAGAACACGGCAAACGCCTGGCTGGTCAGGTCGTACCAGCTCTTGCCGACATCGCCTTCACCGCACAGGCCGGCGGCCGCGTCTTGCGCCGTAGCCTTGGTGCCACGCAGTTCTTCGATGAAGATGGCGTCGGCACGGCGCAGCAGGTCTGCGTATTCACGCTTGACCTCGCCCAGAATGCGCACGCCCAGACCCGGCCCCGGGAACGGATGGCGATAGACCATCTCGTGCGGCAGGCCCAGCGCCACGCCAAGCTCACGCACTTCGTCCTTGAACAGATCGCGCAGCGGTTCGAGCAGCTTCAGCCCCAGCGTTTCCGGCAGGCCGCCCACGTTGTGGTGGCTCTTGATCGTCGTCGCCTTCTTGGTCTTGGTGCCGCCCGATTCCACCACGTCCGGGTAGATCGTGCCCTGCGCCAGCCACTTGGCGTTGCTGAGCTTCTTGGCTTCGGCCTGGAACACTTCAACGAACTCGCGGCCGATGATCTTGCGCTTGGCTTCCGGATCCGTCACACCGGCCAGGTGACCGAGGAACTGCTCGGAGGCGTCCACGTGCACGACCTTGGCGTGCAGGCGGCCGGCGAACATGTCCATCACCATCTTGCCTTCGTCAAGACGTAGCAGGCCGTGGTCGACAAACACGCAGGTGAGTTGGTCGCCAATCGCACGGTGAATGAGCGCCGCTGCCACCGATGAATCCACACCGCCCGACAGGCCGAGGATCACCTCCTCATCACCGACCTGCTCGCGGATGGCCTTGACGGCTTCGTCGATGTGGTCGCGCATGACCCAGTCGGGCTTGGCACCGGCAATTTCCAGAACAAAGCGCTCGAGCATCGCGCGGCCTTGCACGGTATGCGTAACTTCCGGGTGAAACTGCACGGCGTAATAGCCACGTGCCTCATCGGCCATACCGGCGACCGGGCAGCTCGGCGTCGAGGCCAGCAGCTTAAAGCCGGGCGGCAGTTCCGTAACCTTGTCGCCGTGGCTCATCCAGACCTTGAGCATGCCGTGGCCTTCCGGCGTGGCGAAGTCCTGGATGTCCTTGAGCAGACGCGTGTGGCCATGTGCACGCACTTCGGCGTAACCGAATTCGCGGTGGTCACTCCACTCCACCTTGCCGCCCAGCTGCACGGCCATGGTCTGCATGCCGTAGCAGATGCCGAGCACCGGCACGCCCAGGTCCCACACGGCCTGCGGGGCGCGCAGCTGATGGTCTTCGTACGTGCTGGCATGGCTGCCGGACAGGATGATCGCCTTGGGCGCGAACTCGCGCACGAAGGCGTCGGACACGTCGTTCGGGTGGATCTCGCAGTAGACGTGTGCTTCACGCACGCGCCGCGCAATCAGTTGCGTGACCTGCGAGCCGAAATCAAGGATGAGGACTTTGTCGTGCATGTTGTGGAGGGATGGAATCGGCAATCGTGTCGACTTCAGTGCCGGGGCCGTAGCCCGGAGGCGGCATGTAGCCAGGTTCTTTGCGTTGCGCCTTTTCTGCGCGTTCGCGTTCGCGCGCGGCCGCGGCGTCTTCCCGGGCCTTTTGCGCGCGCACGCGCTCATGGGTGCGCACACGGCGCGAGGCGGGAATCTGCACAGCAGAAAACGCCGCCAGCACCGCAGCAAACGTCGGCAGCCAGATGCGGCCGGCGCCGTCCACCGGCAAGTGGAAGAACAGCAGCCAGGCGATCACCAGCACGGCGACCGCCAGGTTCACATGACCGACCACCTGCGCCACGGCGGTCGTCAGTTGCCCGTTGACGGTGGCGTGCCACAGCAGCCAGGCCACGCCAATCAGCGTGACACCGAGCAGCTGGCCGTACATCGCCGGCTCCGGCTGCGGCAATTGCAGCGCGCCGAAGATGGACGTCATTGGTGAAGCCAGCAGGACGAGACCGACGCACAGTGCGACAGCCGCATCCAGAAACAGAACGAGTCGCAAAAGCGCTTTCATCATCGTCTCCAGTTGCGGGCGGCCGCCCGTGCTTCGGCCACCGGTTGATTCGGCCGGAGCGCCCGCGCGCCCCGGCGGCAGTACTGCGTGCCTTCTATCTTGTATGCGGTGATCGGCAACCGATCAGTCGCGGTGATAGTTCGGCGCTTCCTTCGTGATCTGCACGTCGTGCACATGCGATTCGTTCATGCCGGCAGCGGTGATCTCGACAAACTGGGCCTTCTCGTGCCATTCGGCAATCGACGCGCAACCGCAGTAGCCCATCGACGAGCGAACGCCGCCCGTGAGTTGATGCACGATCGGCAACGCGGAGCCCTTGTACGGCACGCGGCCCTCGATGCCTTCGGGCACCAGCTTGTCGACGTTGGCGGTGTTGTCTTCCTGGAAGTAACGGTCGGCAGCGCCGTCCTTCATCGCGCCCACCGAGCCCATGCCGCGGTAGCTCTTGTACGAGCGACCTTGGAACAGGAACACCTCACCTGGGGATTCGTCCGTACCGGCAAACATGCCGCCCATCATCACGGTGTGCGCGCCGGCAGCCAGGGCCTTGGCGACGTCGCCCGAGTAACGGATACCGCCGTCAGCGATGAGCGGAACGCCGGTGCCCTTCAGTGCCTCGGCCACATTGGACACGGCAAAGATTTGCGGCACGCCCACGCCAGCGACAATCCGCGTCGTGCAGATCGAGCCCGGGCCAATGCCAACCTTCACGCCATCCGCGCCATGGTCGACCAGCGCCTTGGCTGCGTCGCCCGTGGCAATGTTGCCGCCAATCACCTGCACTTGCGGATAGTTGTCCTTGATCCAGCGCACGCGGCTCAGTACGCCCTGGCTGTGGCCGTGCGCAGTGTCCACCACGATCACGTCCACACCGGCCTTGACCAGCAAATCGATACGCAGATCGTTATCCGGGCCCACGCCCACCGCCGCACCCACGCGCAGCGAACCGCGTTCGTCCTTCGACGCCAGCGGATATTCGGTGGCCTTCTGGATGTCCTTGACGGTGATCAGGCCACGCAGCTCGAAAGCCTCGCCCACCACCAGCACACGCTCCAGGCGGTGCTTGTTCATCAGGCGCTTGGCCTCTTCCAGCGAAGCGCCTTCCTTGACGGTGACGAGCTTCTCGCTCGGCGTCATCTTGGCGCGCACCGGGGCGTCCAGCTCCTCTTCGAAACGCAGATCGCGGTTGGTGATGATGCCCACCACCTTCTTGCCTTCCAGCACCGGGAAACCCGAAATGCCATGCTGTGCCGACAGCGCCATCACGTCGCGGACCTTCATGTCCGGACCGATGGTGATCGGGTCGCGCAGCACGCCCGATTCAAAGCGCTTGACCTTGGCGACTTCGCGCGCCTGTTCTTCGGGCTTCAGATTCTTGTGGACGATACCGATGCCACCTTGCTGCGCCATGGCGATGGCGAGCCGCGCTTCCGTAACCGTATCCATGGCGGCGGAGACGAGCGGAATGGCAAGTTCGATCGAACGGCTGAGCTTGGTGCGAAGGGACGTATCGCGGGGCAGGACGGCCGAATAGGCCGGGACGAGCAGCACATCATCGAACGTGAGTGCTTTCTGGACAAGACGCATAGCAATTTCCTCTAGGCGCAAAATCGGATTATACGGGAATTCGCCCCACGGTTGTAGAGACCCGTGCTATGCTCGATAAATTTTTCTTCGCGCACGCACCTCCAGCGCCCTGCGCCACCAGCGGCCGCGCCGAATCAGCCTCGCGAGTGTTCGAATGGGAATTGGCGTATTGTGCGCCCTGCTGGCTGGGGCGATGTGGGGCATGGTCTTTATTGCACCCCGCGCGCTACCTGCGTTTTCACCGTGGGAACTGACCCTCGGCCGCTACCTCGCCTACGGCGCCATCGCAGTCATTGCCGCTGCTCCAATCCTTCCCCGCATTGCCCGTAAGATTACCCGCGCCGATTGCCTGGCGCTGGTGATGCAATCCTGCAGCGGCAATCTTGTTTACTTCGTTCTCGTGGCGTTTGGCGTGCAACTGGCTGGCGTTGCACCCACCTCACTCATCGTTGGCATCCTGCCCATCACGGTGACCATGCTTGGCCGGCGCGATTACGGCGCCGTGCCGCTCTGCCGGCTGATCTGGCCGCTATTGGTTGTCGCTGCTGGCATCGTCTGCATCAACGTCGATCTATTTGGCCATCAAGCAGAAACGGCAGCCACGAACGTCCGGCCGGTCTGGCAACGCATTGCCGGCATCGCTTGCGCAGTGGGCGCGCTTTGCAGCTGGACCTGGTATGCCGTAGACAATGCCCGCTACCTGCAGCGCAATCCGCATTTCTCCAGCAACGAATGGTCTGCGTTGTACGGCATTTCGAGCGGCATTCTGTCGGCCGCTTTGACCTTGATGGCCCTGCTCCCGGTTGGTACAAGCTGGATGAATACCGGCGGACGTGACTGGAGCACGTTCTGGGCGGTCAATGCCGCCGTAGCACTCGGCGCGTCGCTGATCGGCAACAACTTGTGGAACATCGCCTCCCGACGGCTGCCGCTTACGCTGTCGGGCCAGATGATCGTGTTCGAGACGCTGTTCGCGCTGGCATATGGCTTCGTGTATGACGGCCGCTGGCCGCGTCTGCTTGAGATGGCCGCAATCGCCTTGCTGATTGCGGGTGTCGGCTGGTCGGTGCGCTTGCACGCCAACGACAAGTCTGCATAAACTGGGCGCCTTGCCGGGGGGCGAGTCGACAGGCCAAGCTAGGCCGTCGGCCTAAATTGGCGAGTGGCGATCACGCCACCGGGCTCCCGTGCGCGTCGAGGGGCCGTCGTCGGGTCGGCCAGCGCGCCGTCGGCAGTCCACGAACGAGAACTTCATGAAACGACTGCACGTCCTGTTGCCTGCCACCGCCACCCTGATCGCCGTTGCTTGCCCGGTTGCCCAGGCGCAATGGGCTTGGCAATGGCGCGATGACAAGGGCCACATGGTCTACAGCGACGCCGCACCGCCGCCGTCGGTGCCACCCAGCCGCATCATCCGCAACCCGAACAGCCGCACGGCCACGGCCTACGAGGCGCTTTCCGCGCCGGCCTCGGGCGTCAAGGCAACAGACCCGAACGCCGCCGCGAAACCCGGCCAGGCGGCCTCCGGCGTCGCCGCGTCCAACCCGGACGAAGAGCTGCGCAAGCGCATGGCCGACCGCGCCAAGAAGGAACAGGACGAAGCCAAGCAGGCGGAGCAGGCCCAGCGCAAGCAGGCAGAATGCCAGCGCCTTCGCGCCGACACCGCCTACCTGCAAGGCGGTCGCCGCTATGCCACGCCGCAGCCGGATGGGTCGCTTTCGTATATGGATGACAACCAGCGCGCCCAAGCCATTCAGCGTAACCAAGCTGTGCTGGACCAGAACTGCGGCTAAGACTTACTCGAGGACGTCGTCTTTGGGGGGCGCCTCGTTGCGCAGCCACTTCAGCCCTTCGCGCGTGCCGGTGGCCCGCACCTTCTGCACACGCCGCCGGCGAGCCGTTTTCGGATCGGCGATCAGCGGACCCAGGATTTCCACCCGATCGCGCGCATGCAATGCGGCATCCGGCGTCTTGCGCTTGCCGTAGACGCCCAGCCGGCAGGTATCGATGGTCAGATCCAGGCCGTTGAGCAAGCCGGTCGCATGCACGGCGTCAGCCACCGTCGCCTGCGCCGGCACTTGCACACTGACGAGCCGCGGCGGCGTGACCGTCGCCAGGCAGACCATCACGTCGATCACGACGTTGGAATCAGGATTCGCCATACACCGTCTCAGCGCGTTTGACGAACGAATCGACAAAGGTGTTGGCAATCATGCTGAACACCGGACCGATCAGCTTTTCCAGAATCACGCTCGAAAACTCGTAATGCAGGTGGAAGTTGATCTTGCAGGCATCCGCGCGCAGCGGCGTGAAGATCCAGAAACCGGTGAACGACTTGAAAGGCCCATCTGCGAACGTCATATCAATGCGAGTGGGCCGTATTTGCACGTTACGCGTGCGAAAGAACTGATGAATGCCCTTGAAGGCGATGTCCACACGCGCGTCGAGTGACGTTTCCGTCTGTTCGTAGATTTCAACGCCGCCGCACCATGGCAGGAAGTTCGGATAGTCCTTGACGTCGGTGACCAGGTCGAACATCTGTTCGGCCGAGTAGCCTATCAACACGGTTTTTTCAACGTCTGCCATGCGTGATCCGAAAGCTTTGCGTGCCGCGTCCCGGCTGGGATTGCGGCGGATTTGTTAAACTCGCCATTTTATCGCAGCGCATGCAGGGATCGTCACCCCAAGCGCGCACCGCATATTCAAAAATATGACCATCGCCGACAACAAAAAGGCCTTTTTCGATTACTTCATCGAAGAGCGCTACGAAGCAGGCATGGCTCTTGAGGGCTGGGAGGTGAAAGCCATCCGGGCCAACCGTGCGCAGATCAAGGAAGGCTACGTTGTCATCCGCAACGCCGAACTGTTTCTGATCGGGGCCCATATCAGCCCGCTGCAATCGGCCTCCACGCATGTCAATCCAGACCCCGTGCGCACCCGCAAGCTGCTGCTGCACGCCGAAGAGATCAAGAAGCTCATCGGCAAGGTGGAGCAGCGCGGCTACACGCTCGTGCCGCTCAACCTGCACTACACGCGCGGCCGCGTAAAGTGCGAAATCGGCCTCGCTAAAGGCAAGAAACAGTTCGACAAGCGCGAAACCGAGAAGGACCGCGACTGGCAGCGCGAAAAGGCGCGCCTCATGCGCGAGAAGGCCTGAGCCCTCTCGCTTCCCGACTTTTACGCGCTCGGCCGTTGCTGCTTCACAATCGTCAACGCTGACGCAATCATCGTGCTCAGGTCGCCCATGTTGCCCGGCACGATGAGCGTGTTGCCCTGCTTGGCCAGGTTGCCGAACGCGCTGACATACTCTTCCGCCACCTTCAGGTTGACGGCATCGACGCCGCCCTCGGTACGAATGGCCTGACCGATCTTCTGGATTGCCTGCGCGTTGGCTTCAGCCACCGCCAGAATCGCCGCCGCTTCGCCCTGCGCCTTGTTGATCGCGGCCTGCCGTTCCCCTTCTGATTTTTGGATGGCGGCCTCGCGCGCACCAGATGCCAGGTTGATCTGCTCCTGGCGTTTGCCTTCGGATGCGGCGATCAGCGCACGCTTTTCACGCTCGGCCGTGATCTGCGCCTGCATGGCGTGCAGGATTTCCTTCGGCGGCGTCAGATCCTTGATTTCGTAGCGCAGCACCTTCACGCCCCAATTCGATGCGGCCTCATCCAGCGCATTGACCACGCTGTGGTTAATGAAGTCGCGCTCCTCAAACGTCTTGTCCAGTTCCAGCTTGCCGACGACCGAACGCAGCGTCGTCTGCGCCAGCTGGGTGATGGCGATCACGAAATTGCTCGAGCCATATGAGGCCCGCATCGGGTCGGTCACCTGGAAATACAGGATGCCGTCCACCTGCAGTTGCGTGTTGTCCTTGGTGATACAGATCTGGCTCGGCACGTCGAGCGGGATTTCCTTGAGCACGTGCTTGTAGGCCACACGATCAACAAAGGGCAGCACGATGTTGAGCCCCGGCGAGAGCGTCGCGTGATACTTGCCCAGTCGCTCCAGAATCCAGGCGTGCTGTTGCGGCACGATCTTGATGCCTTGCGCGATGAGCACGATGGCGGCAAACAGGACGATGATCGCGAGAGTCCCCAGCTCGAACATAGAACCTCCGTGGTTGGGCTTGTTGGTTGTTGTTGGCGGCTACCTGGGCGCGACGACAAGCACGTTGCCACGCACTTCGACGATCCGGAATTCGCCAGCGGCGGCCGATGCGTGCGGTGCAAGTTCGACATCCCATGCGGCGCCGCGATATTGCACGCGCGCGCGGCGCTCTGGCGACCAGGCATCGACACGCAACGTCTCGCCGATGTCCAGATTGACGTTGCGATTGCGCGCGGCACTCTCACGTGTGGTCCGTCCGTAGCGCGTGCGCCGCAGCCCGACGATGCCGAACACCGCCACGATGGCGGCCACGATGGTCTGAGCAGGAAACGCAAGGCCGATCAGCGCGGCGAGACCGCCAGCAACCAGCCCGATTGCCACCATCAGCAGATAGAACGTCCCCGTCATCAGCTCGCCGATGACGAGAAGCACGGCCAGAGAAAACCAGACGGTCTGAGCCGACATACTCCCTCTCCCGGAATCCCATGAAAAAACCCCCGCGACGCTGCACGTCTGCGGGGGCATGTCGCTCGGCCCCCGTCAGCGTTGGACGCTCTCGGGCACTTCGCGTTCTTGTTGGCGCGTACCCGTCAGGATACGCGCCTTGTCTTACGACGCTCTAGGTCGGAATTAAGCCGAACCCAGCTTCTGCCACGTGTCGATCACCGAATCCGGGTTCAGCGAGATCGACGAGATACCTTCCTTGGCCAGCCACTCGGCAAAGTCCGGATGGTCAGACGGGCCCTGGCCGCAGATGCCGACGTACTTGTCCATCGACAGCGCCGTGGAAATGGCACGCTGCAGCATGAACTTGACCGCCGGATCGCGCTCGTCGAAGTCCTTGGCCAGCAGCTCCATGCCGGAATCGCGATCCAGACCCAGCGTAAGCTGCGTCAAGTCGTTCGAGCCGATCGAGAAGCCGTCGAAATGCTGCAGGAATTGCTCAGCCAGGATCGCGTTGGACGGCACTTCGCACATCATGATCAGGCGCAGGCCGTTCTCGCCACGCTTCAGACCGTACTTGGCCAGCAGCTCGACAACCTTCTCAGCCTGGCCGAGCGTGCGCACGAACGGCACCATCACTTCGACGTTGGTCAGGCCCATCTCGTCGCGCACGCGCTTCATGGCACGGCACTCCATCTCGAAGGCTTCAGCGAAGTCTTCGGCGATGTAGCGCGAGGCGCCACGGAAGCCCAGCATCGGATTTTCTTCGTCCGGCTCGTAGCGCGAACCACCGATCAGCTTCTTGTACTCGTTGGACTTGAAGTCGGACAGACGCACGATCACGGGCTTCGGATAAAACGCCGCGGCGATCGTGGCAATGCCCTCGGCCAGCTTGTCAACGTAGAACGCACGCGGGCTGGCATGGCCGCGAGCCACGCTTTCCACGGCCTTCTTCAGGTCGCTGTCAACCTGCGGGTAGTCGAGGATCGCCTTCGGGTGAACGCCGATGTTGTTATTGATGATGAATTCCAGACGGGCCAGGCCCACGCCGCCGTTCGGGATTTGGCAGAAGTCGAACGCCAGTTGCGGGTTGCCGACGTTCATCATGATCTTGGTGCTGATCGTCGGCATTTCGCCGCGCTGGACTTCCGTGATTTCGGTTTCCAGCAAGCCGTCGTAGATCTTGCCTTCGTCGCCTTCGGCGCACGAGACCGTCACGAGCGTGCCGTCCTTCAGCAGATCGGTTGCATCGCCGCAGCCGACCACCGCCGGCACACCCAGCTCACGCGCGATGATGGCCGCGTGGCAGGTACGGCCGCCACGGTTGGTGACGATGGCCGAGGCGCGCTTCATCACCGGCTCCCAGTTCGGGTCGGTCATGTCGGCAACCAGCACGTCGCCGGGCTGCACACGCTCCATTTCAGCCGGATCGTTGATCACGCGCACCGGACCCGTGCCGATCTTCTGGCCGATGGCGCGGCCGGTGGTCAGCACCGGTGCCGAGCCCTTCAGGCGGAAGCGCTGCTCAACCTTGCCGTGCGACTGGCTCTTCACCGTCTCCGGGCGTGCCTGAAGGATGTAGATCTTGCCGTCCTTGCCGTCGCGGCCCCACTCGATATCCATCGGGCGACCGTAATGCTTCTCGATGATGACGGCGTACTTGGCCAGCTCCGTCACATCCGCATCGCTGATGGAGTAACGGTTGCGGAGTTCGCCCGGCACGTCGACGGTCTTCACGCGGCCTTCTTCGCCCGGCGCGGTGAATTCCATCTTGATCAGCTTGGAGCCGATCGAGCGGCGGATGATCGGGTATTTGCCCGCGGCCAGCGTCGGCTTGAAGACGTAGAACTCGTCCGGGTTCACGGCACCCTGCACCACCGTTTCGCCCAGGCCGTAGCTGGAGGTGATGAAGACGACCTCCTGGAAGCCCGATTCGGTGTCGATCGTGAACATCACGCCCGAGGCGCCGCAGTCCGAGCGCACCATGCGCTGGATGCCGGCCGACAGGGCCACCACGTCATGGGCGAAGCCCTTGTGCACGCGGTAGGAAATCGCACGGTCGTTGTACAGCGAAGCAAACACGTGCTTGATCTTGTCGAGCACGTCATCGATGCCGAGAACGTTGAGATAGCTCTCTTGCTGGCCGGCGAACGAAGCGTCAGGCAGGTCTTCGGCGGTGGCCGACGAGCGCACCGCGAACGATGCCTCGGCGCCTTCGCGGGCCGACACGCGAGCGTACGACTCGCGAATCTCTTGCTCCAGTCGAGGCTGGAACGGTGCGGTGGCGACCCACTCGCGGATCTCCTTGCCGGCGGCAGCCAGCGCCTTGACGTCGTCGACATCCAGGCTGGCCAGGCGCTGCGAGATGCGCTCGGTCAGGTTGTTATGTGCAAGGAAATCGCGGAACGCCAGTGCCGTGGTGGCAAAACCGCCCGGAACGCGCACGCCGGCGCCATCCAGCTGGGAAATCATCTCGCCCAGCGAAGCGTTTTTACCGCCGACGACCTCAACATCGGTCATCCGCAATTGCTCGAACGGCAGCACATAGGCGCCGTCTTGCGACAGGTTAGTCATACAAGCCCCTAAACTAAGTGAAAAACCGGTCGGATGCGCACGGGGCTTTCTTCTTGTCGTCTGGCCGCGCGAATCGCTTGGCTAAACCATCCGGATGCCCTGCCAGGATTGCCGCCGTGGCGTTGCCCAGCAGGCGATAGGCCCGAATTGCTTAGCTAAACGATCGCCGCTATTCTACCGTGCCGCAGCACGATTTCCTGCTGGCGTGCTGTAAAAACCCCTCGTTTTCGATGACCGACTTCGCCACCGCATCTCCCAACCGCACACCGTTCCGCACCGTTTTCATTGTGTCGGATGGCACCGGGATCACCGCAGAAACGTTCAGCCACTCGATCCTGGCGCAGTTTGAGATGAAATTCCGCCAGGTGCGGATTCCCTTTGTCGACACGATCGACAAGGCGCATGTTGCCGTCGCAAAGATCAACGAAGCGTTTCACGCCGAAGGGGTCAGGCCGATCGTCTTCACCACATTGGTGGATGCCGAGGCAAACGAGATCGTCCATCGGGCCAAGGCCACCATCCTGGACATGTTCCAGACCTTCATCGAGCCGCTCGAGAAGGAGCTGAACCTCAAGTCGACCCACGCCATCGGCCGCTTTCACCAGAACGCCGACACCGAGGCGTACAAAAACCGCATCGAAGCGATCAACTTTTCACTTGCGCACGATGACGGGCAGTCACACAAGAACTTGGCCGAGGCGGATGTGATCCTGGTGGGGGTATCGCGCAGCGGCAAGACGCCGACCAGCCTGTACCTTGCGATGCAATATGGCGTGAAATCGGCCAATTACCCGCTCATTCCAGACGATTTCGAGCGCGGCAAGCTGCCCACGGTGCTGTACGACTACAAGAGCAAGATTTTCGGGCTGTCGATCGATCCTCAGCGCCTGTCGGAAATCCGCAATGAACGTCGCCCAGGCAGCAAATATGCCGCCCTGGAAAATTGCCGCTACGAGATCAATGAAGCCGAATCGATGATGCGGCGCGAGGGCATCAAGTGGCTGTCGTCAACGCACAAGTCGATCGAAGAGATTGCCACGACGATCCTGCAGGACGTCAAGATGGACCACAACAACTACTGAGCGCGCGGTACTCCCAAGCCTCAAACGCAACGGCCGGCATTGCACCGGCCGTTTTGCTTTTCTGCTGCCCAGTCAGGCGCGATCGCGCACCCAGTTGCCGCCATGCGCCGCGGCTTGCGCTGCTGGCGACGTTTCCAGATAGGCCAGCGCCTGCTCGGTCGAGCCTTCGTGATGCGGCGTATAACTGGGCCGGAAGTAGCGCAGCGCGGCCCCGAGCATTTTCCAGAACGATGGCAGGCAGTGACGCCGCGAGCCATGCCACCAGCCGCGGATAAAGCCAGGGAACTTGCCCGCCCCCGGATCGCGCTTGAACATGAAGCGGAAGCCCGTCACCAGGAAGTACAGCAGCAACAGGATCGTGGTCAGCATGTGGAAGCAGCGCTCAAGATACGAGCCGCCCATGTGCCGAAAGATGTCGAACGCGACGGTGCGGTGCTCAACCTCTTCTGCACCGTGCCAGCGCAGCAAGTCCAGCATGACAGGATCGGCGTGGGCGGCATCCAGCCCCTTTGCATTGAGCACCCAGTTGCCCAGATAGCCGAAAAAGTGCTCAAGCGCAGCGATGATGCCGAGCTGCTGCCGCAGCCAGAAGCGCGTGTGGCCGATCCTCAGACCCAGCGGCTGTTCGCCAAGCACCTGGGAGAACAGCCAGTCGAGGCGCTTGGTGAAAGGCTGGGTATCGATGCCGTGGTCTTTGTAGTAGTGCGTCAGCACGCCGCCATGCGAGCGCGAGTGGACGGCCTCCTGGCGCAGGAATCCCTCGGCGTCGGCGCGCAGCTTGGTGTCGGTAATCAGCGGCAGCGCCTTGTTGTAGACGCGGCAAAACCACAGCTCACCGGCGGGAAACAGCAGGTTCAGGATGTTGATGATGTGTGTGCTGGACGGGTCGCCCGGAATCCATTGGATGGGCGTGTCCTTCCAGTCGAAACGAACGTGGCGGGCCTTGATGAAGTAATCGGGCGCGGTCATGGTGGTCTCCTGATGTTCTTGCCTGCGCGGGCTCAATGCCCCGCCATGCTTACGCGCGCGATCAGCCGGCTGAGCCACTGTGCATAGCGCGAGATGAAGCGCGACGAGTGCGCCTCGATGCCAATCGTGACAACGGGCTTGTTGCGCTGAACCGCCCTGAACATGGCTTTCGCCACGGTCTCGGGCTTGAGGCCGCGCAGCTGGTAGAGCTTGGTTGCGCGGGCGCGCAGCTGGGCCTGTTGCGCCTCGGTCGTGCCGGCGTAGACGGTAGAGGCCATGATTCCGGTCTCGGCAAAACCGGGGCAGATGGCCGACACGCCGATGCCCTGCCCGGCCAGCTCGCCGCGCATGCATTCGGACAGCATCAGCACCGCGGCCTTCGTCGTCGCATAGGCGGCAAGATCGCGCGATGGCGCAAAGGCGGCCGCCGATGCGGTGTTCAGGATGTGCCCGCCCTGCCCGCGCGCGACCATCTGTTTGGCGAACAGCCGGGCGCCATGGATCACGCCCCACACGTTCACGTGCAATATGCGTTGCCAATCGCGCTCGGACGTGTCGACAATGCCGCCCGCCATGCCGATGCCCGCGTTGTTGACGACGATGTCGGCGCCGCCGAGGTCCTTGCCGACCCAATCGACCAACGCTTCCATCTGCTCGGCATTCCCGACGTCGGCGGTACGCGCCCACGCCTTGCCGCCGGTGAGGCGAATGAGCTTGGCGGTGCGCTCTGCGTCTTCGGCTCGTATGTCGACGGCGACAATGGCTGCGCCTTGCTCCGCGAATTCCAGCGCCGCGCAACGGCCAATGCCGCTACCGGCCCCCGTGATGACGGCGAGCTTGCCGGAGAGCGGTTTGCGCTCGCCATGCTGACGCGCGCGTTGCAGTGCTTCGGATTCCGGCTTGCCCTCGGCATGCTCGATCAGCTCGCGCGCCATTTCCGCCATGCGTGCGGCATGCGTGACGGGCAGCCAATGCCGCGCTACCACTTCACGGCGCCAATACTGCGGCACCCAGCGCGAGAGGTCTTCGGACAACGCGGGGCTGACGTACTTGTCCAGCGTAGGCACGATCACCTGCACCGGCGCGTGGGCGACACGCTTGCGCGGCGTGAACAAGCTGCGGATGAAGTTGGCGCGATACAGCGACACACCGCGCACGCCATCGGCCGTCTGCGTGGCGCGCGGCACGATGGCGGTCTTCTCCACGCGACGCAGCACATGCGGCCACGCGCGCCCGAGCCACAGGCGCCAGCTCAGTTCCGGCACGATCGGCAAATGAAACAGCAACACGTACCACGAGCGCACGAGCTGCCCCAACATCTTGCCCAGCGACGACGGCGTCGGCCGCAGCAGCCGCGCGCGCATCCAGTAGCCCACGTGGTCCAGGCAAGGCCCTGAGCACGATGTGTATGACGCAATGCGCCCGCGCAGGCGCTCCTCCGTCAGGAATTCCCATGACTGGATCGAACCCCAGTCGTGCGCGATCAGGTGCACGGGCTTGCCTGGGCTCAGCGTATCGATCACGGCGATGAAGTCGTCGGTCAATCGCGCGAAGGTGTAATTGCGCATCCCTTTGGGCGAACTTGACTTGCCGGCACCACGCACGTCGTAGGCAATGACGTAGTAGTCGCGCGCGAGCAGCGGTGCCATCTCGTGCCAGACCTCGCTGTTGTCAGGGTAGCCGTGCACGAGTACGACGGTCGGATGCGCCGGGTCGCCCCAGGTCTTGACGGCGAGCGCGACGCTGCCGGACTGCACCGTCCGCGCCGAATAGTCTTTGGTTGAAACCGCTGCGGTCGATTCGAACAACGCCAGCGGAGCCTCTTCAAGCAGCGTTTTCATGTGAGCCTCCTCGCACGTCAAGCGGCACGCTGCTGCGCAAGCTGGCGTTGCTGCCAGCGGCGCACGTGCGGCAGATCGTCGTCGAGCCAGTAGGCGTCGTCTTCGGTGACGACGAGCAGCTCTTCGAACTTGGCCCCGACGCCGTGGAAGCCCAGGTGCGGTTCGACAGCCCACAGGCCCGGCACCGGCGCGTGTTCGGATCGACGGTCAATCGACCACAGCGGCGACCACCCTTCCTGCTTGCCACTGCGTACCTGGTCGAGGATCAGATTGCGCGTGGCATTCAACCCGAACCGCGCAACGAAACGCGGCTTGGATGGGCTGTCCAGCTTGGCCACGCGATGCGCCAGCACTTTGAACGGATACGCCTTGTGACGCGGCTCCACGCCCTGCTTCATGCAGAGCTGGTCCACCGCACGTGCCACGTCGGCCATCGACCGACGCTCGCGAATCAGGCACACGATCAGTTCGCGATGCGCCATCAGATCGTCCTGCAGTTGTTCGAGGATGGCGTTCTCGCCAAGGCACATGGCATAGCCCACATCGGCGATCACGCCATTGCGCACGGGCGCCACGTCCAGGATGACCGGCATGTTCTCCTCCAGCCGCCGCGACGACGGAAAGAACGCCAGGTTAAAGCCGGCCATGTGCGTCAAGCCCGAAAAGCCCTGGAACGCCGTGCGATCGCCAAACCAGGCGAACGGCTTGTGCAGCCAGTCCTGGACGCCACGATCGCAGAGCCACTCAGTGAGCAGCTTGGCCGCGTCCTTCTCGGTCATGCCGGGGCGCAGCATCCCGCCGACGGCCTCGACGCACGCGTAGGCGAGTTGCTGGATTTCGCGGAACTGGGCGAGTTCGTCGACAGGGACGCGCGCCAGGGTGGGGTTCGGCATGCCGGCCTCCTTGAGTGTGGTTATCGGGGGCGCTCATTGGCGCCGCGCCCAATGTTCCATTACTCAATGGCAAAGTCAATGCGGGACTTTTCTGGCGTTTGAAAACGCCGTGTGACCGGTAATCGACAGAGAAAAAGAGGGATTAGCCCGCGCGGCGTTGTCGCACGGCCTCAAACAGACAGATGGCTGCTGCGGCAGCCACATTGAGCGATTCCATGCCGCCCGGTTGCGGAATCGTCACAGGCGTCGTCACGGCAGAAAGCCATTCTTCTGACACGCCCGCGCCCTCGTTTCCGAACACCCAGCCGACGGGCGCCTTGAGCGGCACATCAAATACAGCCTGCTTGGCGTGCGACGACGTCGCCAACAGCGGCACTTGAAGCCGCGAATGCACGCTCTCGAACGTGCAGTGTTCAACGATGTTCAGGTGGAAATGCGCGCCCATGGCGGCGCGCAATGTCTTGGCCGACCACGCGAACGCGCAGCCCTGCGTCATGAACACATCACGCACACCGGCAGCAGCCGCACAGCGCAAGATTGAACCGACGTTGCCGGCATCCTGAATGCCATCAAGAATCACGCAATCCACATCAATGGTTTGCGGCAACTTGCCTTCCGGCGTCTCGACCAGGGCCATCAGATCGACGCCGTTGACGACGGTGGTGAGCTGAGCAAACAGGTTGTCCGCCAGCAGAATGACGGTATCCGGATCAACGCGCTCGAGCACCGCGGCCACTTCCGGGTGCCGGATGTGGCGCTCGGAAACTAGGCATTGTGCCGGCATGTGGCCCGCATCCAGATACGCCGTGACCAGATGCACGCCATCGAGCATGGATTGCCCCGCGCGCCGACGATGCTGCGTCGAGCCCGAAAGCGCCTTGAGATGCTTGAACACCGCGTTGTCGCGGGAAGTGATGTGCTTCACGAATGGGCCCAGCAGAAAAAGGTCAGTCGTCCCAAGCGCTGCCCGCAGCGGTGGTTTCGATACTGATAGCGCTCATCCCTTCCAGCGCACGACGCACGGGCGCGAACGAGCGGCGATGATGGGGTGTCACACCATGCAGGTCGATCGCCGCCAGATGCTGCGGCGTGCCATAGCCGGCATGGACGTCAAAACCGTAGAGCGGAAACTCGATATGCAGCGCCGCCAGTTGGCGATCGCGCGTCACCTTCGCCAGGATGGATGCCGCTGAAATGGCCGGCACCAGCGCATCGCCCTTGACGATGGCCTCCACCGCAAACGCGATCTGTGGGCAGCGATTGCCATCCACCTGCACGAGGTCGGGCAGCGTGCCCAACGCGGCCACGCCCTGCACCGCACGCTGCATGGCCAGCATGGTCGCGTGCAGGATGTTGATGCGATCGATTTCCTCGACGGTGGCTTCGGCCACGTGCCAGGCGAGCGCCTTTTCGACGATCTCGTCGTACAGCGCCTCGCGCTTCTTGGCGGTCAGGACTTTGGAGTCGGCCAAGCCCTTGATCGGCTTGCGCGGATTGAGAACGACCGCCGCAGCCGTCACCGGTCCTGCCAATGGCCCGCGTCCAGCCTCGTCCACACCACAAAGGATGCGACGCGCACGCTTGGCCGCCGGCTCTTGCGAGAGCAGCAGGCCAAGCTGGTCGGGATTGGGTTTGCGGGACGCCATGGGCTCAAAGCTTACCGCGACTGCGCAGCAGATCGACCACGACTTTCGCGCCGATCTCCGCCATGTTCTGCTTGAGCGTGAGGTGCATCTGCGTGAAGTGTTCCCGCAGGAACGTCGCGTTGCCATGGTCGCTCAACTGCAGCAACGTTTCACGCGCGAGTGCCTCGGGCGTTGCGTCATCCTGCAGCAATTCCGGTACGACAAAGCGGCCGGACAGGATGTTCGGCAGCCCCACGTACGGCAGATAACCCTTGCGCTTCATGATCTGCGCCGTCAGCCAGGGCACCTTGTACGTGATGACCATCGGCTTCTTGTACAACGCCGCTTCCAGCGTGGCCGTACCGCTGGCCAGCAGGATGACGTCAGCCGCTTCCATGGCTGCGTGCGACTGGCCATCAACGACCCACAGATGCAGTCCTGGGTGCTCGGCGCACATCGCATCGATACGCTCGCGCAGCGTCGCATTGGCCGCGGGCAGCACAAACGCCAGATCCGGCTCGACCGCCTGCATGCGCGACATCGCCGCAAACAGCGTCGGCCCGAGATGCTTCACTTCGGAATTCCGGCTACCCGGCAGCACCGCAACCACCTTGCGGCCCAACGGCAGCCCCAGGCGCGTGCGAGCGCCCTCCACGTCCGGCATCAGCGGAATCTCGTCCGCCAGCGGATGCCCGACGTAAGTGGCCGGAATGCCGGCCTTGGCGTAAATCTCGGGCTCGAACGGGAACAAGCAGAGGATATGGTCGACGGCGCGGGCGATCGTCTTGATACGGCCGGCACGCCACGCCCAGATCGACGGGCTCACGAAATGCACCACCGGCACACCCGCCTGCCGCATGGCGATCTCGACGTTGAAATTGAAGTCCGGCGCATCGACGCCGATGAAGGCTAGCGGCGGCCTCTCCAGCAGGTCTTGCTTGAGTTCCTTGCGGATCGTAAGAATCTCGCGCAGCTGGCCGAGCACTTCCACGTAGCCGTTGACCGACAGCTTGTGCATCGGCCAGTTCGACTGGAAACCCTGCTCCGTCATGCGGGTCCCGCCGATTCCGTTGTAGGCGATATCGGCGGGCAGTTGTGCGTGCAACCCCTTGAGCAGCAGCGAGGCCAACAAATCGCCGGAAGCCTCGCCGGCCACCATGCCGATGCGGCGCACCGGCGCGGTGTTCTGAAGCGACTCGCTCAACGCACGATGCCGCGCTTGGTAGCGGCGATGAAATCAGCAAACGCGGTCAACACCTCGCGCGTGGGGGCGTCATCCGTCTGAGCGATCTGGGCGGCGATTTCCGCCTTGGCCTGATCAAAACTCAGATCGCTCTTGTAAAGCAGCTTGTACGCTTGGCGCAGACCAGTGATCTGCTCGGCGGTAAAGCCACGGCGGCGCAAGCCTTCCACGTTGATGCCGTGCGGTGCGGCCTTGTTGCCGCCCTTGTCGCTTGCAGCAATCACGAACGGCGGCACATCCTGCACTAGCGCCGATGCGCCACCGAGCATGGCATGCGCGCCGATACGCACGAACTGGTGCACGCCCGACATGCCGCCGAGGATCGCCCAGTCACCGACTTCCACGTGACCCGCGATCTGCGCGTTGCTCGAGAACACCGTGTGGTTGCCCACGCGGCAATCGTGCGCGATATGCACGTAGGCCATGATCCAGTTATCGTCGCCGATGGACGTGATACCGGCATCCTGGGCAGTGCCGGTATGGATCGTGGTGAATTCGCGGATGGTATTGCGATCGCCGACGATCAGCTGCGTCGGCTCGTCGCGATACTTCATATCCTGCGGGCGGCCGCCCACCGATGCAAAGTGGCCGATGCTGTTGTCGCGACCCAGCGTCGTGTAGCCCTCGACCACCGTGTGGTGGCCGACGCGCGTGCCCGCACCCATGCGCACGTTCGGGCCCACGACCGTAAACGCGCCGATCTCGACGCTCGAATCGAGTTCGGCCTTCGGATCAATCTGCGCGGTCGGGTGGATCTTCTGTGCTTGCGTCATGCCTCGCCCTTGGACTTGTCTTCGCGCACGGCACACATGATTTCGGCTTCCACGGCGACTTCGCCGTCAACCTTGCCGTACACCTTGAACTTCCACATACCGCTCTTCGAGCGCAGCAGCTCAGCCGTCATCACAAGCTGGTCGCCCGGGATCACCTGCCGCTTGAAGCGTGCACCATCGATGCTCACGAACAGGTAGAGCTGGTTTTCCTTGCGCTCGTGGTCCGCCTCGCCGAAAGTCAGCAGCGCTGCGGTTTGCGCGAGCGCCTCGAGCATCAACACGCCCGGCATCACCGGATGGCCAGGGAAGTGCCCGTTGAAGAACGGCTCGTTGAACGTCACGTTCTTGATGGCCGTAATCGACTTGCGCGGCTCCAGCGAAATCACGCGGTCAACCAGCAGCATCGGGTAGCGATGCGGCAGCAGGTCGAGAATCTTCTTGATGTTGAAATCGCAGACGACGCTGGGGGTCGCGCTCGTCGCATTCGTTGCTTCGGTCATGATTGTTGCTGCAGGTCTTTGACCCGCTGTTCCAGTTGTTGCAACCGTTCGCGCATGCGCGTCAGGCCTCGGACGATGGCTGCGTTACGCTCCCAGTCGCCGTGCGGCATGAATGGGAAAACGCTGGTGAAATGGCCACCGGGCTTGGTGATGGATTTGGTAATGGAGGTGCCGCCCGAGACGGTCACGCGGTCCGCGATCGTCAGATGGCCGGCAAAATTGGCGGCCCCGCCGATGATGCAGTAGCGCCCGATCTTTGTGCTGCCCGAAATGGCAGCGCAGCCGGCGATAACGGTATAGGCGCCCACATGCACGTTGTGGGCGATCTGCACCTGGTTGTCGATCTTGCAGCCCTGCTCGACCACCGTATCGGCCATCGCACCTCGGTCGATGGCAGTGTTCGCGCCGATCTCTACGTCGTCGCCAATCACGGCCCGGCCGACCTGCGGAATCTTCACCCATTCGCCGCCCTGCGGACCGAAGTCGGGTGCAAAGCCGAAGCCATCCGCGCCGATCACGACGCCGCTATGCACAATGCAGCGCGCACCGACCACGCAGCCGTGGTAAATCGAAACGTTCGCGTAGAGCAGCGTGTCATCGCCAATGCGGGCACCGGCGCCAACGAAACTGTTGCCCACGATGCGCACACGCTCGCCGAGCACCGCGCCAGCTTCGATGGTTACGTTCGGGCCAATGGAGCACGACGCTGGCACCGTGGCGCCCTCTTCCACGCTGGCAGTCCGGTGAATGCCAGGCACAACGGGGCGCGCCGCCAGCGCAACAAAGCGCTGGGCGACACGAGCAAACGCAGCATACGGGTTGGCAGCGATGAGCCAGTTCCGGCCAGCAGCGTGGCCTTGGCTTTCAAGTGTTTCCAGATCACGGGGCGACACGATGATCGCCCCCGCACCGGAACTCACTGCCTGATTGAGGTACAGCGGATTGGAGAGAAAAGCGAGCTGATCGGCGCCCGCTTGATCCAGCGGCGCGATCGACTTGACGATCAGGCCTGCGTCACCCTGGACGGTCGCGCCGAGCGACGCAGCAAGTTCACCAAGCGAAAACGACATGCGAACAACCTCATTTGGCCGATTGTGAATTCAGCGACTTGAGCACTTCGTCTGTGATGTCGATGCGCGGGTTCACGTACACGGCTTCCTGCACGATCAGGTCGTACTTGCGCTGCTCTGCAATCGAACGGATCACACGGTTGGCGCGCTCGAGCACCTGGGCCAGCTCTTCGTTGCGGCGTTGGTTCAGGTCTTCACGGAATTCACGCTGCTTGCGCTGGAAGTCGCGATCCAGGTCCGACAGTTCACGCTGACGGCGGGTGCGATCGGAATCGGCCAGCACGGCCGAATCCTTGTCCAGCTTGTCCGACATGCCCTTGAGCTTGGCGGCCATGTCCTGCAGCTCGCGGTCGCGCTTGGCGAACTCGGTTTCCAGCTTGGCCTGGGCGGCCTTGGCAGGCTGCGAGTCGCGCAGGATGCGCTCGGAATTGACAGCGGCGATGCGCGCTTCCTGCGCCATCGCCGGCAGCGCAAAGCTGGCGGCGGCAAGTGCGGCGAAAGCAGCGGACGCGCCCATGCGGGACAACGTGATGCGCGTGGATTTCATGATGAATGCAGTCATTAGAATGCAGTCCCGATCTGGAACTGGAAGCGTTGCGTTTGATCTTCGGTCTTGCGCTTGATCGGGAAGCCCATGCTGATCTTGAGCGGACCGATCGGCGACAGCCACGACAGACCGAAACCAGTCGAGTAGCGCATGTCGCCGAGCTTGTATGGCTGACCTTCGGCGAACACGTTACCGTAGTCAAAGAACGTGAACAGGCGGACGGTGCGGTCCACGCCCGAACCCGGCAGCGGGAAAATGAATTCCACGTTGCCGACGAACTTGCTGGCGCCACCGATGGCCACGCCGTTGGCGTCGCGCGGGCCCAGCGTGCTGGTTTCGTAACCGCGCACCGAGCCAATACCGCCGGCGTAGTAGTTCTTGAACACCGGGAAGTCCTTGCCGCCGTAACCGTGGCCGTACCCGATTTCGTTGTTGAACGCCATCGTGAACGACTTCGACAGCGGGTAGAAATACTGGTGCTGATAGTACGCGCGGAAGTACTGCAGATCGCCGCCCGGAATACCGAACTCCAGGTTGGCCTGCTGATAGCGGCCACGCGTCGGCACCAGCGCACTGTCACGCTGATCCTTCGACCAGCCAATAGTGATCGGGAAGTTGTTGGTGATACGGCCGTTCTTCGCGACGTAGTTCTGGTAGGCCAGCGGCGTGTTGGTTGTCACGTCGATAGTCGTGCGCTCGTAGCCAATGCCGAAGAAGACGGTATCGGTTTCCGAGAACGGCACGCCAAACTTGACGTTGCCACCCTGTTGCACGACACGATAGTCTTGGTCACCCGTGTAGTACAGCGGGCGGTACGTGCGGTAGTACAGCTCGGTTGAACGACTGATGCCATCCACCGTGAAGTACGGATCGAACTGCGTCACAGCAATGGTGCGGTTCGACTTGGACGTGTTCACATCCAGGCCGAGGCTCGTGCCGGAGCCGAACACGTTGTCCTGACGGATACCCGCCGACAGCACCAGCTTGTCGGTCGACGAGAAGCCCACGCCCAGGTTGATCTGGCCGGTCGGCTTTTCGGTCACGTTGACGTTCACATCGACCTGGTCGGTCGTACCGGGCACGTCTTCCGTCGTGATGTTCGCATCGGTGAAGTAACCCGTACGGTTCACGCGGTTCTGCGAAAGCTGCAGCTTCTCGCCGTCGAACCACGAGGCTTCCATCTGGCGCATTTCGCGGCGCACGACTTCGTCGCGGGTCTTGCTGTTGCCGACAACGTTCACGCGGCGCACATACACGCGGCGGCCCGGATCGACCACCAACGTGAGCGCAACCGTGCGGTCCTTCTGGTTGATCTGCGGCTGCGGATTGATGGTGGCGAAAGCGTAACCGTACGTGCCAAGCAAATCGGTAATCGACTTGGTCGTCGACGACAGCTTGGCCGAAGAGAAGACATCGCCCTGCTTGAGCTTGATGAGCTTCTCCATCTCGGCCTGCTTGCCCAGCAGCTCGCCGGTCAGCTTGATGTCCGATACCTTGTACTGCTCACCCTCGTGGATGTTCAGCGTCAGGTAAATATCCTTCTTGTCGGGCGTGATCGATACCTGGGTCGACTCGATGGCGAATTCCAGGTAGCCACGATCCAGATAGAACGAGCGCAGCGCTTCCAGGTCAGCCGTGAGCTTCTGCTTGGAGTACAGATCGTTCTTGGTGTACCACGACAGCCAGTTCGGCGTGGACAGTTGCATCTCGTCGCGCAGGTCGCCTTCCTTGAAGGCCTTGTTGCCGACGATATTGATCTGGCGAATCTTGGCGGTCGGACCTTCGTCCACCGTGAACGTGATCGACACACGGTTGGCATCGACCGGCGTAACGGTGGTCGTCACCTCGGCAGCGTAGTAGCCGCGCGAAACATACTGGCGCTTGATTTCCTGCTCGGCACGGTCGATGAGAGACTTGTCGTAGTAACGGGCCTCAGCCACACCCACGCCGCGCAGCGTGCGGCGCAGCGCTTCCTTGTCGAACTCTTTGAAGCCGATGAACTCAAGCTGCGAGATCGCCGGACGCTCTTCCACGCGCACCACCAGCACATTGCCTTCGGAGCGGATCTGAACGTCCTTGAAGAAGCCGGTGTTGTAGAGCGCGCGAATCGATTCCGCGCCCTTCTCGTCGGTGAAGGTCTCACCCACCTTCACAGGCAGATAGCCGAACACGGTGCCCGGCTCGACGCGCTGCACCCCCTCCACGCGAATGTCCTTGACGACGAACGGCTCCACTGCATGAGCCTGACCGGCAGTAACGGTCAGCACGGAAGCCGCCAGCACGCTGAGCGGGAAGCGATGTTGTCTGATCAATCTAATCCCCTAGTTGGATTCAATCGGAATCCACTTCTGAGTGTTTTCAAAACCCTGAGTTGCCCGCTCACGCCGGTGGCAACGATGCAGCTAACCGACCCAGTTTGAATACGGTCTAGCCACGAGTCAGAAACAACCGACTCAAATCGTTGTACAGGGCGAGCGAAGTGAGAAGCAGGATGCAGGCGACGCCGATCTTCTGAAGGACTGCTTGCCAGGATTCCGGCACGGGTCGGCCAGTCAAAAATTCCACGCAATAATACAGCAAATGCCCCCCATCCAATACCGGAACGGGCAATAAGTTCAGCACGCCGAGGCTGACGCTGATCAACGCGAGAAAGCTCACAAACGTCTGCCAGCCAAGGCTTGCCGCCTTGCCCGCAAAGTCCGCCACCGTGATCGGTCCGCTCAGGTTCTGCAGCGATGCCTGACCGACGATCATCTTGCCCAGGACCTGGAGCGACAGCACCGAAGTCCGCCAGACCTCGCCCACGGCGTGACCCAAGGCGGCAACCGACTCGTCTCGGATCATCGCCGTTTCCACCTTCTGGTTGAGCTGCGCGCCGAGCTTGCCGATCTTCGGCCCCGCGGGGTTCTTGGGATCGGCGTCGGCATCTGGGCGAACGGGCAACGTCATGGGCTGATCGTTGCGCAGAATATCGATCGACGCGTTTTGCTCAGGCATGGCGCGGATCTGGCGGATGAGGTCCATCGCCTGATCGGCGGGCTGGCCCGCGAAGCGAACGATCTGATCGCCAGCTTTCAACCCGGCGCGTGCCGCGGCACTGGCAGGAAGCACGTCGACAATGGTGACGGGACCGCCCAGCAGGCGCAAACCGATCTGGTCAATCACGTCTGCCTGCGGCGTACGGGCCGCGCTCGGCAAGCCGTGCAGACGGACGGTGCGCTCGGCACCATCGGTGCCGCGCACTTGTACAAGCGCGTCGCGCCCCGCGATGCCGGCCGAATACAACCGCATGCGGACATCGCTCCAGCTGCGCACGGGCGCAGGTGTTTCATCGTCCGTGCCGATTGCGATCACGCGGTCCCTGGCATGCAGGTCGGCCTGGGCGGCAATGCTGCCAGGTGGCGGAGCGCCGAGGATAGGCAACGGCTCGATTGCGCCGACCCATGCCAGCACTGCATAGAGCGCAATCGCGAGCAGGAAATTGGCGATAGGGCCAGCAGCCACGATGGCAAACCGCTTGTAGACCGGCTGTTGATCGAAGGTACGCGGGAGGTCTTCGGGGAAGATGGGCGGGTCTTTCTCGGGGTCTCGCGATCCCTCGCCCAGCATCTTGACGTAGCCGCCCAGCGGAATGGCGCAGATCGTCCATTCGGTGCGGTCAGGGCCGCGGCCCACATGGCGGAACAGCACCTTGCCGAAGCCAACGGAAAACCGGAGCACCTTCACGCCGCACAGGCGCGCGACGCTGTAGTGGCCCAATTCGTGAATGACGATCAGTACCGCGATCGCAAAGACAAACGCTAAAACGGTCTGCAAAACCTTCTCCGGATGCACTGAAGGGCACGCGCGGGGCTGCGCCGCGCGAAGCCGCTATGTTACTCGCTTGCTCTGACAGCGCGCTTTCACGCGGCCGGCAGTTGCGCGCATACGGTCGCGATATAGCGTTCAGCCTGCAGACGCGCTTGGGCGTCGGCTTCAAAAACAGTGTCGAGCGAGTCGGCGGGCACGATGGAGGTACGGGAGAGCGTGTCGCCCACCACGGCTGCAATCTCGGTGAACCGGATGCGGCGCTGCAAAAATGCTTCGACAGCCACCTCGTTGGCCGCGTTCAGTGCAGCAGGTGCCGTACCACCGGCGCGCAGTGCGTCAAAGGCCAGCGCCAAGCAAGGGAAACGCCGCAGGTCCGGCGCCTCGAACGTCAGCGCGCCCGTGGTGACAAGATCGAGCAGCGGAACACCGGCGTCGATGCGTTCGGGATATGCCAAGCCGTAGGCAATCGGCGTGCGCATGTCCGGGTTGCCGAGCTGCGCCAGCACCGAGCCATCGTCGTAGCCAACCATCGAATGGATGACACTCTGCGGGTGGATCAGGACTTCGAGATGCTCGACAGGCACGCCGAACAGCCAGTGGGCCTCGATCACCTCCAGCCCCTTGTTCATCATGGTGGCGGAGTCGACGGAGATCTTGCGTCCCATGACCCAGTTCGGATGCGCGCAAGCCTGATCTGGCGTGACATCCGCAAGGGACTCCACAGCGCGCGTGCGGAACGGGCCACCCGATGCCGTCAGCACGATGCGCGACACGCCCCGCGCGAACTGCGGAACTTGCTGCGGCAAGCATTGGAAGATGGCGTTGTGCTCGCTGTCGATCGGGAGCACGGTGGCGCCATACTGACGCACGGCGTCCATGAAGAGCGCGCCGGACATCACCAGCGCCTCCTTGTTGGCCAGTAGCACGCGCTTGCCGGCGCGCACGGCGGCAAGCGTCGGACGCAAGCCGGCCGCCCCAACGATAGCGGCCATCACGGCATCGCAGTCGGGGTGGGCGGCAGCCTCTTCCAAGGCCTCGGTGCCAGAACGGATTTCGATGCCGTCAGCATCTGCGCCAAGCTGGTCACGCAATGCCTCCGCCGCCGCGACCGAACCCAGCACCGCCATCTTCGGGCGAAACTCACGGCATAGCACCGCGAGCTTGTCGGCCTGCGCGTTGGCGGTTAGTGCAAAAACGCTGTACTTGTCGGGATGACGGCGCACCACGTCGAGCGTGCTGTCGCCAATGGAGCCGGTGGCGCCAAGAACGGTCAAACGCATCATGTTCAGACGCCTCAGGAAATCAGCAGCGCAGCCAGCGGAAACACCGGCAGCAGCGCGTCGATGCGATCGAGCACACCGCCGTGGCCGGGCAACAGGCCGCTGCTGTCTTTCATGCCGACCTGACGCTTGAGCAGGGATTCAAACAAATCACCGCCAATGCTTGCAGCGACGAGCAAGATGGTCAGCGCCAGAGCCGTGACCGCGCCGCGCTGGTCCAACTCGTACGAGAACCACGTCGGTGCAAACCAATGCGTGATGCCGGCCACGCTGGCGATCACCGCAACCAGCACGGCACCGCCGATTGCGCCTTCCCACGACTTGCCCGGGCTGATGGTCGGAGCAAGCTTGCGACGACCAATGGCCTTGCCGACAAAATACGCGCCAACATCGGCCGCCCACACGAGCAATGCCACCGAAAGCAAAAAGGCGACGCCATGCGTGCGTAATTCAATGGCGCCATGCACGAACGCGGGCAGCATCACCAAGCCCAACAGCGTGAACACGACCCTGCGCGTGCCATGCAACTCGCGCACGCCGCCCGCCAGCAACGCCCAGGCGATCACCCATGCGATCACCGCGCCATGGAACAACGGCTGCACATCACCGCGAATGGGAATGTCGTGCCAGGCGATCGTCAGCATGACGACAACGACCGCATAGAGAATCGGCCCCCACCAGCCGGGCAGGCGCACGAGACGTCCCCACTCCCACGCGGCGAGGGCTGCAAATACCGTCACGAGCCCGGCCAGGCCGGCGGGCGGCGCGAAGAACAGAATGGGCAGGATGACAATCAGCAGGCAGACAGCGGTAATGACGCGAGTCAGCAGCATGTGTCAGGCTCCGGCGGATAGCGCGGGGGGAACATCGGGCTCGAGCTGCGCGCTGGTACGGCCGAAGCGGCGCTCGCGGTTGCGATACCACGCAAAGGCGCGATCGAGTTCTGCGGCATCGAAGTCGGGCCAATAGCGATCGGTGAAGTACAGCTCGGAATAGGCAAGCTGCCACAGCAGAAAGTTGCTGATGCGCTGCTCGCCGCCGGTGCGGATAAACAGATCCGGCTCCGGCGCGTAAGACAGGGCCATGTACGGCGCAAGCATTTCTTCCGTGACGGCGTCGGGTGCAATGCCCGGCTGCGCCGCCAACAAGGCGCGCATGGCTTGCAGGATGTCCCAGCGCCCACCGTAGTTGGCGAGGATCGTGACAGTCAGACCGGGGTTGGCAGCCGTCTTGGTCTCAGCTTCGCGAATCAAAAGCTGGATGCGCGGGCTGAACGCCGACAAATCGCCCACCACGCGCAGGCGGATGCCGTTGTCATGGAGCTTGCTCACTTCGCGGCGCAGGGCCGTCATGAACAGCTTCATGAGAAAGGTGACTTCCTCGGCCGGACGGCGCCAGTTTTCGGAACTGAAGGCAAACAGCGTCAGGTAGCCGACGCCACGTCGCGCAGCAGCTTCAACAGTGGCACGTACGGCGTCGAGGCCGCGACTATGCCCGGCCACGCGCGGCAGATGCCGTTCGGTGGCCCAGCGGCCGTTACCGTCCATGATGACGGCAACGTGGCGCGGCGTATCGGCGGTGTCAGGCACCGCCAGTGTGGAACTAATATGCATGAATCGGGCTTCCCGCCACCTGCGCCCAATGCGCCGGCGGCAGGAGACGGCCTTACACCGTCATGATTTCCTTGTCTTTCTCGGCGACCAGCTTGTCGATCTCGGCGACGAACTTGTCGGTCAGCTTCTGAACGTCGTCTCCGCCGCGACGCTCGTCGTCTTCCGAGATGGCCTTGTCCTTCACCAGCTTCTTGAGCTGTTCGTTGGCATCGCGACGCAGGTTGCGCACGGCCACCTTGGCATCTTCGCCCTCACCCTTCACGACCTTGGTCAGTTCCTTGCGACGCTCCTCGGTCAGTGCGGGAGTCGGCACGCGAATGATGTCACCCATGGTTGCGGGGTTCAGGCCGAGGTCCGCTTCACGGATGGCCTTCTCGACGGCTTGCACCATCTTCTTTTCCCACGGTTGCACGCCAATCGTGCGTGCATCCACCAGGGTCACGTTGGCCACCTGGCTGATCGGCACCATCGAGCCGTAGTAGTCGACTTGCACGTGATCGAGCAGACCGGTGTGGGCACGGCCAGTACGGATCTTGGCCAGATCCGTCTTGAGAGCCTCGATCGACTTCTGCATCTTCTGCTCGGCATTCTTTTTGACATCGGCGACGCTCATACTTCCTCCGAACGATAACGGCGGCCTGCCAACTTGCGCCCCGGAAAACGACACAGGGCACCGGCAAGACCAAAAAGACAATAGGCGATTTTACATGGAAGCCGCTCGCCAACGCCATTTACGCAGGGTCAGCGAACGGTAAAAAAGGTGCCTGCAAGCAGGCTCGCCGCTGGCTTTAGACGTGCACCAGCGTGCCTTCGTCTTCACCCAGGATCACCCGCTTGAGTGCGCCCGGTTTCTGGATCGAGAACACCTTGATTGGCAGCTTCTGATCTCGGCACAGCGCAAATGCAGTCGCATCCATCACCTGCAGGTTGCGCGAGATGGCTTCGTCGAACGTGATGGTGGTGTAGCGGGTGGCGCTCGGGTCCTTCTTCGGATCGGCGGTGTACACGCCGTCCACCTTGGTGGCCTTGAGGACGATCTCAGCACCGATTTCCGAGCCGCGCAGTGCAGCGGCGGTGTCGGTCGTGAAGAACGGGTTGCCGGTGCCGGCGGCGAAAATCACGATCTTCCCTTCTTCCAACTGGCGGATCGCGCGGGGACGGATATACGGCTCGACCACTTGGTCCAGCCGCAGCGCCGATTGCACACGGCCTTCGAGGTTGGCATGACGCATGGCGTCTTGCAGGGCCAGGGCGTTCATCATGGTGGCCAGCATGCCCATATAGTCGGCCGTGGCGCGGTCCATGCCGGCGGCGCCGCCCGCGACACCGCGGAAGATGTTGCCGCCGCCGATCACCACTGCCACCTGCACGCCCAGCTTCACGATTTCGGCGATATCGTTAACCATCCCTTCGATGGTGCTGCGGTTGATGCCAAAGGCATCGTCGCCCATCAGGGCTTCGCCGGAAAGTTTGAGTAGAACGCGCTTATAGGCAGGCATGGAGATCCTCGTGACGATTCCTGGTACGGGAAACAGGAAAAGGGAAATGACGCTGCGGATATGACAACGATGCGCAAAGCGGGGACTTCGCACATCCCGCAACCTTCTTGCGCGGAAGCCGTCAGAAAACACCCCCGACGATGCCCGCGCAAGCAGGCTGCACCTGCAAACAGGGCACCTTTCGGTGCCCTGTTTGTTCGGCATTATACGGCTGCGCCAATGGTGGATACGACACCTCCCGGCCTGCGCCGGGGTGTGAATCGCCGCACCATCGAAAACGGCCGTCGCAGCATTACGCCTGTTGCTTGGCAGCGGCCACCTGGGCAGCCACTTCAGCAGCGAAGTCGTCTTGCTTCTTCTCGATGCCCTCGCCCACCACGTACAGCGTGAAAGCCTTCACGGTCGTGTTGGCAGCCTTGAGCATTTGCTCAACGGTTTGCTTGTCGTTCTTCACGAACGGCTGGTTCAGCAGCGAGACTTCCTTCAGGTACTTCTGCACGCTGCCTTCCACCATCTTGGCAACGATTTCAGCCGGCTTGCCCGATTCCGCGGCCTTCTGTTCAGCAACACTGCGCTCCTTGGCAACCAGCTCGGCCGGCACGTCATCAGCCGACAGCGACACCGGCTTCATGGCGGCAGCCTGCATTGCTGCATCCTTGGCCGCCACTTCGTTGCCTTCGAATGCCACCATCACGCCGATGCGAGTGCCGTGCAGGTACGAAGTCAGCTGGGTGCCTTCAAAACGCTGGAAGCGGCGGATCGTCATGTTCTCGCCGATCTTGCCGATCAGGCGGGTACGCACGGCCTCAACGGTTTCGTCGCCGATCGACAGCGCCGACAGGGCAGCCACATCAGCCGGGTTCTTCTGAGCGATCAGCTTGGCAACATCGTTGGTGAAGGCCAGGAAATCGTCGTTCTTCGAGACGAAGTCGGTTTCGCAGTTCACTTCGACCAGGGCGCCCGTGGTGCCCTCGACGAACGCGGCAACCACGCCTTCAGCGGTGACGCGGCTCGAAGCCTTGCCGGCCTTGTTGCCCAGCTTCACGCGCAGGATCTCTTCGGCCTTTTCCAGGTTGCCTTCGGCTTCGGTCAGGGCCTTCTTGCATTCCATCATCGGCGCGTCGGTCTTCGCGCGCAGTTCTGCAACCATGCTTGCGGTAATTGCCGCCATTCTCATGCTCCTTGTTTCAGATCGTCGTCCGGTCGCAAGCGGAATCTTCGCCTCGCGCCGGCCTGTCGTCCGGTTTCCATCCGGCCGCCCCACGAAATACGACGCGCGTGGGACATCCGCATGACAAATTTCAAAAAAAAGGGGCGTTTGTTACGCGCCCCTGTCTGGCCATCGGCCCCGATGCGTTGCACCGGGTGCGGCCTGGCACACGTCCCGCGCATTCAAGCCGCGGGCGCACGCCTTCTTGTCTTTAGCCTTCTTGGACTTCGACGAAGTCGTCGCCACCGCGAGCAGCTTCAACCACTTCCTGAACCGCATTGGCGCGGCCTTCCAGGATCGCGTCTGCCACGCCGCGCACGTAAAGTGCAACAGCCTTGCTCGAGTCGTCGTTACCCGGGATGACGTAGTCGATGCCTTCCGGCGAGTGGTTCGTGTCAACCACGCCGATCACCGGAATGCCCAGCTTAGCGGCTTCGGTCACGGCAATCTTGTGGTAGCCAACGTCCACCACGAAGATGGCGTCCGGAATGCCGCCCATGTCCTTGATGCCGCCAATGGACTTCACCAGCTTGTCCATTTCGCGCTCGAACATCAGCGCTTCCTTCTTGCTCATGGTTTCGGTCGCGCCGGCTTCCTTGGCGACTTCCATGTCCTTCAGGCGCTTGATCGAGGTCTTGACCGTCTTGAAGTTGGTCAGCATGCCGCCGAGCCAGCGGCTGTCGACGAACGGCATACCTGCGCGAGCCGCTTCTTCAGCCAGGATCTCGCGCGATTGACGCTTCGTGCCGACGAACAGAATGGTGCCCCGGTTGGCTGCCAGCTGGCGCACGTACTTCAGTGCGTCCTGGTACATCGGCAGCGTCTTTTCCAGGTTAATGATGTGAATCTTGTTGCGATGGCCGAAGATGAAGGGGGCCATCTTGGGGTTCCAGAAGCGAGTCTGGTGGCCAAAGTGGACACCGGCTTCCAGCATTTCGCGCATGGTCACGGACATGAAATTCTCCAGTCGGGTTAGGTCTGAAGCCGCCTCAGACATCCGTTGCATGCGTTACGACGGACACCCGCGGTGAAGCGGCTCGCGATTTCAAGCGCCACCGACCACACGGCCAGCGACTGCTTAGCCAGCGATTATAGCGGCAAAAACCCAATCGACTCAAGACCTTCCGAGCATTCGCAGCAAACGGGCCGAGGCTGGCGCCCAGCGCCCGAAAACCCCGGCAGGGGCGCTTTGGTGCGATAATTCACACTTTAGCCACGACGCGGCGCTTCGCGCGCTTGCGTGCAGAAAGAGTCACAGCATGGCCGTTACCATTCACACCGCCGAAGACATTGCGCAAATGCGCGTGGCCTGCCGGCTTGCGTCCGAAGTTCTGGACTACATCACCCCGTTCGTAACTCCCGGCGTGACCACGGGCAAACTCAACGAGCTGTGCCACGCTTACATGCGTGACGTGCAAGGCACTGTGCCGGCGCCGCTGAACTATGCGCCACCGGGCTATCCGCCCTTCCCAGCATCGATCTGCACGTCGGTCAACGATGTGATTTGCCACGGCATTCCGGGCGACAAGGCGCTCAAGAGCGGTGACATCGTCAACCTCGACATCACCGTCATCACCAAGGAAGGCTATTACGGCGACACCAGCCGCACCTTCGTCGTGGGTGAAGGGTCGATCCTCGCCAAGCGCCTGACCCAGGTGACATTCGAATGCATGTGGAAGGGCATCGCCGCGGTGCGTCCCGGTGCACGCTTGGGCGACATCGGCCACGTGATCCAGCAACATGCTGAAGCCGCAGGATATAGCGTGGTGCGCGAATATTGCGGCCACGGCATCGGCAAGAAATTCCACGAAGATCCGCAGATCCTGCACTACGGCCGCCCCGGCACCGGGATGGAGTTGAAGGCCGGCATGATCTTCACGATCGAACCGATGATCAACGCGGGCAAGCGCGATATCCGCACGATGCCGGACCAGTGGACCGTCAAGACGCGCGATCGCAGCCTGTCGGCGCAGTGGGAACACACGCTTCTGGTGACGGAGACCGGCCACGAAGTGCTGACCGTGTCGGCCTTGACGCCGCCGGCACCGGAATTCGTACACGAAGGCTCGCCGGCCACGGCCTGATCCTCGCGGGCGAGCCGCATCGTCAGCGGCAGCACCGTCGCGCTGATCTCGCCTCGCACCGGCTCAACTCTTGCAGCGACCGGCTCGTTCCGGTCGCTGTTTCATTCACGCTCCACTCATGCCCTCCGCTGCTGCCGCCCCTGCCGAAGAAGCCCATCCGCGCGACGCCCTGAAAGCTGAGCGCGCACACCTGTTCGCGCAGTTCGACCAGCACGCCAACGTTCAGCAACTCGTAACCAAGCTGGCGCGCGCGGTGGACCGTGCGCTGGTTCGGCTCTGGCAGGAAGAGCTGATGCCAGCCGACTGCGCGCTGATTGCAGTGGGCGGCTACGGGCGCGGCGAACTGTTTCCGCATTCCGATGTGGACATCCTCCTGTTGCTGCCGGGCACCGCAGACAAGGCATTGGAGGCCCGCCTAGAGGCCTTCATCGGCCGCTGTTGGGACATGGGGCTGGACATCGGCTCGTCGGTGCGCACGGTCGACGAATGCATCAATGAAGCCGCACAGGACGTCACGGTACGCACGTCGTTGCTGGAAGCGCGCCTGCTGACCGGCGACGAAGGCCTGTACCGCACGTTCGAGACGCACTATCAAGGCCACCTCGACGCGGCAGATTTCTTCCAGTCGAAACTGCTGGAAATGCGCCAGCGGCATGCGAAGTACCAGGACACGCCCTACTCGCTTGAACCGAACTGCAAGGAAAGCCCAGGCGGCCTGCGCGATCTGCAGGTGATTCTGTGGATGACGCGCGCGGCCGGTTTCGGTTCGAGCTGGAATGAGCTGCTTGCCAACGGCCTGCTCACGCGCCGTGAAGCGCAGGAGTTGGCCAGCAATGAACGTCTGCTCAAAACCGTGCGGGCTCGGCTGCACTTACTAGCCGGGCGTCGCCAGGACGTTCTCGTATTCGACCTGCAGACGCAACTGGCCGAGTCGTTCGGCTACCGTCCGACCACCGCAAAGCGCGCCAGCGAACAGCTCATGCGCCGCTATTACTGGGTCGCCAAGGCCGTCACGCAGCTCAATACCGTGGTGCTGCAGAACATCGAAGCGAAGCTGTTCCCGAGCGAGCTGGGTATCACGCGCAAGATCAACGATCGCTTTGTTGAACGGCAAGGCATGCTCGAAATTGCCGATGCCGATCTCTACCAGCGCGAACCGACGGCAATTCTTGAAACGTTCCTGCTGTACGAGCAGACGCGCGGCATCAAGGGATTGGCAGCCAGCACGATGCGCGCGCTGTACAACGCGCGGACGTTGATGGACGCCAAATGGCGCAAGGATCCGGCCAACCGCGCGCTGTTCCTGTCGATCCTGCAGCAGCCGCAGGGCATCACACACGCTCTGCGCCTGATGAACCAGACCAGCGTGCTCGGCCGCTACCTGGTCAACTTCCGCCGCATCGTGGGGCAGATGCAGCACGACCTGTTTCACGTCTACACGGTCGATCAGCACATCCTGATGGTGGTGCGCAATATCCGCCGCTTCGCCATCGTCGAGCACACGCACGAGTTTCCGTTCTGCAGCCAGTTGATGGCGAACTTCGACAAGCCGTGGGTGCTGACCGTGGCAGCGCTCTTCCATGACATTGCGAAGGGACGCGGCGGTGACCATTCCGTGCTCGGCATGTCCGACGCGCGACGCTTCTGCAAGGAACACGGCATCGCCAAGGAAGACGCCGACCTGATCGTCTGGCTCGTCGAACACCATCTGACCATGAGCCAGGTCGCGCAGAAGCAGGACCTGGGCGATCCGGAGGTCATCCGTCATTTCGCCGATCTGGTCGGCACCGAACGTCGATTGACCGCGTTGTATCTGCTGACCGTTGCCGACATCCGCGGCACCAGCCCGAAAGTGTGGAACGCCTGGAAGGGCAAGCTGCTGGAAGACCTGTATCGCATGACGTTGCGCGTGCTCGGTGGTGCCACCACGGACCCGCACGCCGTACTCGAAGGCCGCAAGGAAGAAGCGCGCGCCCTACTGCGTCTGGCCGCACTGGATGACACCGCGCACGAGGCGCTGTGGAAACAGCTCGACGTGGGCGTGTTTCTGCGCCACGACGCGCGCGACATTGCCTGGTTCACGCGGCATTTCTACAACCGCGTCGACACCACGATCCCCATCGTGCGTGCGCGCATTTCACCGGCAGGCGTCGGCCTGCAGGTCGCGGTCTACTCGCCGGATCGGCCCGATCTTTTCGCACGCATCTGCGGCTACTTCGAGCGCAAGAGCCTGACGATTCTGGACGCCAAGATCCACACCACCAAACACGGCTACGCGCTCGACACCTTCCAGGTGGCCGACCCCAGCAGCGGCCTGGTGGAACCCGGCCATTACCGCGACATCATCACGCTGGTCGAACACGAACTGGCCGAGCAGATCTCGCGCGAAACCGCCCTGCCCGAGCCGCCGCGTGGGCGCATCTCGCGGCAGTCGCGCAGCTTCCCGATCAAGCCCCGTGTCGACCTGCGTGCTGACGAGCGCGGCCAGTATTACCTGCTCTCCATTTCTGCGACAGACCGCACCGGTCTGCTCTACGCGATTGCCCGCGTGCTCGCACACCGTCGCGTGTCGGTGCACACCGCGCGCATCAACACGCTCGGCGAGCGCGTGGAAGACATCTTCCTGGTCGACGGCACTCGCCTGACCCAGGACAACAAACTGCAGCTCGAGCTTGAAAGCGAGTTGCTTGATGCGCTCGCCATCTGAGCGCCAGCCTTACCGGTCTAGATTCATGACTACCGATTCCGATGATTTTCCCGGCGACGACGACAAGCGCGGCGCCAGCGACCCGACTCAGCGCGCCACCCGCCCGGGCAAGCGTGCCACGCTCGGCGTGCGCCGCGACGACGAAGGCAATGCCGTACGTTCCACCGGCAAACCACTGCGCTCGTCTGACCTGAACCGCGAGCGCCAGCCCCTGCGCCCGTCGCAGCGCCGCCCCAAGCCGGAAGAAGGTGCCGGTAAGCCGCCGCGCCCCGCACGTCCTCCGCGACGCGACGACGATGGCCAGACGCGCGACGCCAAGCCGCGCCGCACGCAAGGCGATCGCCCACCGCGACGCTTTGATGACGAGCGGCCGCCTCGCCGATTCAGCGACGAGCAACGGCCGCCCCGTCGCTCTGACGATGAGCGTCCGCCGCGACGCTTCGAAGATCGGCCGCCTCGCCGATTCGACGACGAACGTCCCCCGCGTCGATTCGACAACGACCGCCCTCCGCGGCGCTTTGACGATGAGCAACGCCCGCCGCGCCGGTTCAATGACGATCAGCGCCCGCCCCGTCGTTTCGATGACGAACGCCCGCGCCGCTACGGCGACGATCAACGCGCACCGCGCCGTGAGGGCGATCAACGTCCTCCGCGACGTTTTGACGATGAGCGTCCGCCGCGCCGATACGGTGACGACCAACGCCCGCCACGCCGTTTCGATGACGAGCGTCCGCGACGCTATGGCGACGATCAACGCGCACCGCGCCGTGAGGGCGATCAACGTCCTCCGCGACGTTTTGACGATGAGCAACGGCCGCCCCGCCGTTTCGATGACGAACGCCCGCGACGCTATGGCGACGATCAACGCGCGCCCCGTCGTGATGGCGACCAACGTCCTCCGCGTCGCTTTGACGATGAGCGTCCGCCGCGCCGGTACGGTGACGACCAACGCCCGCCACGCCGATTCGACGATGAGCAACGGCCGCCGCGGCGCTATGGCGACGATCAACGCGCACCGCGTCGTGATGGTGACCAACGCCCGCCGCGTCGTTTTGATAACGATCGTCCGCCGCGCCGCTTTGAAGATCGTCCGGCCCGTCCGCAACGGCCCGAGCGCGAGGAACGCGCTCCGCGTCATGCCGAGGAGCAGGCACCACGCCAGGCGCAGCAAAGCGAATCGAGCGGCTTGGTGCGTCTGTCCAAGCGCATGTCCGAACTGGGTCTATGCTCGCGCCGCGAGGCCGATGAATGGATTCCGCGCGGCTGGGTGCTCGTGGACGGCGAGCCGGTCACTGAGCTTGGATCGCGCGTCAAACCGGATGCGATCATCGAGATCCATCAGTCGGCGCGATCCGAGCAAGGCGAGCGCGTGACCGTGCTGATGCATAAGCCGGTCGGTTACGTGTCGGGCCAGGCAGAAGACGGCTATCAGCCGGCCGTTTCGCTGTTCGTGCCGGAAAACCAGTGGGAAGGCGACCCCACGCGCAAGCGCTTCGCGCCTTGGCAGCGCCGGGCGTTGGCGCCAGCCGGCCGACTGGATATCGACTCCACAGGCTTGCTGGTGTTGACGCAGGACGGCCGCGTGGCGCGCCACCTGATCGGCGAGGATTCGACGGTCGAGAAGGAATACCTGGTGCGCGTGGTATGGGATTCGCCCAACGGGTTGGTCGAGCGCGACATCTCCAAGGTCTTCCCGGAAGAGCTGATGGAGAAGCTGCGCTTTGGCCTGTCGCTCGACGGCGAAGAACTCAAGCCCGCGAAGGTGAGCTGGCAGAACGAAGAGCAGTTGCGCTTCGTGCTGCGCGAAGGCAAGAAACGCCAGATCCGCCGCATGTGCGAACAGGTGGGACTGGAGGTGGTAGGCCTCAAGCGCATCCGCATGGGCAGCATCGTGCTGGGCGACCTGCCGGTCGGCCAGTGGCGCTTCCTTGGGCCGTTCGAGAAGTTCTGAGACGGCTCTGCCTAAAGAAAAAAACCGGTCAACGCATTGCGCGCTGACCGGTTTTTTTTAACCCTGCCGCCTAGATTAAAGACGCGGAGCCTGGCAGGCTGCCCCGGTGGTGTTGGCCGATGCGGGCATGCCAAACACCGCTTGCGCGCCGCAGCGCGAGCCGAACATCTTCGCTTGATCGTGACCAACGCCGACCACTTCGTGTGCTTGGTGATTGACGCGCTTGCGCCCCGCCATGTGGTGCTCGTAGCGCCAGTAATTGCGTGCGCGGTCGAGGCGCGTCGGGCCTTCGGCCTCGGCGCCGCAGAGCTTGTCGAGTACGCGGTGGTTCGGGTCGTTGTCGCTCGTGCCGGCCAGGTAGGTCACGTGGCGCTGCGCATATCGGTTGAACAACTGCCGGCCGGTCTTGCCTGCGGCATACGGGACCATATCGACCATGCCGTACTTGTAGTGGTCATAGTCCGGGCAGACGCTGGTGCTGTAGCGTGCAAAGCCCTTGCCGCGCGGACGCTCCGGCGTGAAATACAGATACGACGACGGATTGGCGACCACATAGCGCAGGTCGATGCCGCGCTTGCGGATAGCCTCGTCCACGTTGTTGAGGACGGCGTAGCGTTGCACAATCTGGCCGCCGCCCGAATGGCCTGCCACCGTGACGCGCTTGACGTTGGGCGCACGCGCCGGGTCCGTCACGTAGCCGATCAGGTCATCGAGTACCTTGAGCGAACTCAGGTCCGTGTACGGCGCATTGGTGGCGTTGAAGCCGCCGATCCAGCCATCCACCGACCAAACCGGCATGCCGTCGAAACCTTTACCCTCATCGGGCGTACCGGGAAAGTTCGGAGCAATCAGCAGGACCTCGTCGGGATTGCGGCCGCTGGTCTGGAGCAGATCTGCGCCAGCGGTGTAGTAATCGTTTCCGTTGCGCTGCAGGCCGTGCTGCACGAATACGACTTCGCGGATGCTGCTCAGATCACCATCGAGCGGATGGTTGGCGTAGACCGGGAAGTCGTAGGCCACGGCATCCGCGCCCAGATGCACGCGTTGCCAGACCGGACCCTGCGGCTTCTGGGCAGCCGGTGCGGCCGCCGTGGTTTCGGGAGCCTGCGGCCCCGCGCAGGCAGCCAACCCAAGCATCGCCGTCATGGCGACCCCAAGCGCCAGCCGGCGCCAGCCCCTCAAACCATCGCGCTTCATATCGTCTCCGTGGTGGATGAAACACGCGCCCACCCGCCCCCGCAGGTGCGACGCTCCCGCAGTCTCGATCAGTCGTCGTGATTGGCGGGCAATTCCGGGAACAGCACTTCGGTAAAGCCGAAGCGGGTGAAATCCTTCACGCGCATCGGATACAGCACGCCCTGCAGGTGGTCGCATTCGTGCTGCACGACACGGGCGTGGAAGCCCTCGGCTATGCGGTCGATGGCGTGACCGTGCTGGTCGAAGCCGGTGTAGCGCAGGCGCGTGTGGCGCGGCACAACGCCACGCAGGCCCGGCACCGAGAGGCAGCCCTCCCAACCGTCTTCCATCTCGTCCGACAGCGGCTCGATGGTGGGGTTGATCAATACCGTCTTGGGCACGGCCGGCGCATCCGGATACCGGTCGTTGCGGTCGAACCCGAAGATCACCACTTGCAGATCTACACCGATCTGCGGCGCCGCCAGGCCGGCACCGCGTGCCGCATCCATGGTGTCGAACATGTCTTCGATCAGGGCGGTCAGCTCGGGCGTGTGAAAACGCTCGACCGGCTTGGCCACACGCAGCAGCCGGCTGTCGCCCATTTTGAGGATGTTTCGGATCATGCCTGGTCTCCCGCCGGTTTTTTTAACAGCGCGAGCATACCCGCTTCGTCCAGAACCTTCACGTTCAATTCTTCGGCTTTGGCGAGCTTGCTGCCGGCTTCTTCTCCGGCGATAACGTAGTCGGTTTTCTTCGACACCGAACCGGATACCTTGGCGCCTGCCGCTTCCAGCATGGCCTTGGCTTCGTCGCGCGTGAGGTTGGGCAATGTGCCGGTCAACACAACCGTCTTGCCGGCCAGCACGCCTTCTTCGGCGGCTTCAGCCGGCATGGCGGCAAGCAGTTCGTCGCGCAGCGCGTCAAGCTGCTCCAATTGCGCGCGATGGTCGTGCGAGCCCAGCCATTCGAGCAGCGATGCAGACACATCCGCCGGCAGCCCGGCCAACTGGTCGGACTCCACGCTGGCCAACCGGGCAAGCGTGGGCGCTGCCACCGCCAATTGCTTGGCACGCGTGGCTGTCAGCTTGGGCACGCCAAGCGTGCTGTACAGCTCGGCGGGCTCCAGCTTCTCGCGCAGCTTCGCGTTTGGCGCATGCTCGCCTTGCGGGGCGACGCCGGCTTCCAACAGCGCATCCAGCGCCTGCTGATTCTTCGGTTCGGCAAAGAAATCGGCAATGGCTTCAGCGACCGTGGCACCCACGTCAGGCAGCGCCAGCAGCAACGGTGCCGGCGCCCGCCGGATGATGGCCAGACTGCCGAGCCAGTCCGCGAGCGTCTTGGCGGTCGATTCGCCCACGTGGCGAATGCCCAGCGCAAACAGGAAGCGCGCCAGCGGCGGCGTCTTGCTGGCCTGGATGCCTTCCAGGAGATTCTCAGCCCACTTGGTGGCGATCTTGCCAGCGGCGACGGTTTCCGGTGTCGCGCCATCGCGCTCATCGGCGCGGCGCTTCATCTCCAGGAAATCTTCGAGCTTGAGCTTGTACAGGTCGGCGATGCCGTGTACGTAGTCCAGCTCGACCAGGTTGTCGATGTAACGCTCGCCCAGGCCTTCGATATCCATCATGCGGCGGCCGGCAAAGTGGCGGATCGCCTCTTTACGCTGTGCCGAGCAAAACAGCCCGCCTGAGCAGCGGGCCACCGCCTCGCCCTCTTCGCGCACAACGTGCGAACCGCACACCGGGCACGTCTTCGGCAGTTCGAACGGCGGATACTTCGGCTGTTGCTGCGGATTGAACAAGTCGCTGCCGGGCACGTCGTCCATCGGGCGGCGATCGAGCACCACGCCTACCACCTCAGGGATCACGTCACCCGCGCGGCGCACGATGACGGTGTCGCCAACGCGCACATCCTTGCGGCGCACCTCATCTTCGTTGTGCAGCGTCGCATTGGTGACCGTCACGCCGCCAACGAACACCGGCACCAGCCGCGCCACCGGCGTAATGGCGCCCGTGCGGCCGACCTGCACGCCAATCGATTCGACAGTGGTCAGCGCTTCCTGCGCCGGATATTTGTGTGCAACCGCCCAGCGCGGCTCACGCGTGCGAAAGCCGAGTTCCCGCTGCAATGCGAGCGAATTGACCTTGTAGACCACGCCGTCGATGTCGAACGGCAAGCTGTCGCGCTTGGCGCCGATGGCCTCATGAAATTCGACCAGCCCGTCTCCGCCCTTCACCGCAGCGCGTTCGGTGCTGACCGGAAAACCAAATGCCTGCAGCGCGTCGAGCATGCCGGAATGCGTCTCGGGCATGCCCTTCCAGCCGACCACCTCGCCCAGGCCATAGGCGAAGAACGACAGCGGGCGCTCTGCAGCCATCTTCGGATCGAGCTGGCGGACGGCACCGGCCGCGGTATTGCGCGGATTGACGAACGTCTTGTCGCCGCGCTCGCGCTGGCGGGCATTGAGCTTTTCGAAGTCGTCGCGGCGCATGTAGACCTCGCCGCGCACTTCCAGCACGTCGGGCACATGGCGGCCAACCGGCGACAGCCCCAGTGGAATCTGCCGGATTGTGCGGATGTTCTGCGTGACGTCTTCGCCTGTGGTGCCGTCGCCGCGTGTGGCGGCCTGCACGAGATAACCGCGCTCATAGCGCAGGTTGATCGCCAGGCCATCGAACTTCAGCTCGGCGGCATATTCGACTGGCGGATCGGTGTCATCAAGGCCCAGCTCGCGGCGTACGCTCGCGTCGAACGCACGCGCGCCGTTGGCGGTGGTGTCGGTCTCGGTGCGGATCGACAGCATGGGAATGACATGCCTGACCGCTGCAAATTCGGGTAGGACCGCCCCACCGACCCGCCGCGTGGGAGAGTCCGGTGTCTTCAGCTCGGGATGTTCGGCTTCCAGCGCTTCCAGCTCGCGATAGAGCCGGTCATATTCAGCGTCAGGCACGCTGGGCTGGTCGAGCACGTAATACTCATGGGCGTAGCGGTTCAGCTCGGCGCGCAGCCAAGCTGCCCGCGCCTCGGGTGTGGCACCGGACGCGGGTTCTGCAGTCTTGCTCATCGTGCGTGGGTCAGTGGCTGAACAAGCGCACCGCGGTGCTGGAACCGGCGGGGATGCCGCGCGATTCAAGCTTGTCGTACAGCACGCGCAGATGCTTTTGGATGGCGACGAACGATTGCTCCGTCAGCGGACGCAGGTTGTCATCCACCACCTGCGCACCCATGCGCTGCGACAGCGTGTAGGCGTATTCGCACACCAGCTTGAACGGCTTGCTTGCCTCCTCCGCCACGGGCACATCGAGCAGCAGCGTGATCTGGCGGCCGGCTTTGACAGTCAGGTCATCGCGCAGGAAATTGGTGTCGCCAAACTGCAGTGTGAACAGTGCGCGCTGCACACCGTCAGCACCCGCATGGAAGCGCGTGAACCGCGTGCCGTCGCGCGAAAGCACCAGCCCGTCTTGCGTAGCCACCGTCTGCACATACGCTGCCGACCACGGCGCCCCGTCGGAGATCACGCTCACGCCCAGTTGCACATCGCACTCGGCGGCAAACGCGTCGAGTTCGCGCGCGTTGGAAATCGTCTCGTTCATGTCCGGCAGTTCCGGCACGGCATCGGCCGCATCCGACAGCGGATCGATCGCGTTGATGAATTCCGAGAACTCCAGCGCATTCAGCGGGCCCGTGCGGTTGGCCAGTTGCACGGCCACTTGCACGTCAAGGTAGCGCTGACCGGCGCGGATGGCTTCCCACGCATTGGCGGCGGGGTTCAAACCTTCCACGTGGATCTGCTTGGTTCCCGCGCGTCGCAGCTTGGTCAGCGCCGGCAGCAGCCGGTCGCCCGACACTTCGCGTTCCGGATGCAGCGGCACGATGCAATCGATCAGCGGATCGATCACGCCGTTTGCAGGCTCCAGCGAACCCGGGGCAGGTTCGGCAATCTCTTCCGTCTCGGCGGCTTCGAGCGCAGCCTCGTCGCCCGAGGGCGTGAGTTCAGCGCCGATCACGCCGGCTTCGGTTTCGGCGCTGCCCGTGGCGGGAGTGTGCGCCTTCGCCGAGAAACCGGGCTCAAGACGCGGTTCAACGCGGTTGGCGTCATCGCGCTCGCCACCCAGGGCGGGTTCGGCGCGCTCGGTCCAACCCTCGCCGCGCGGGATCTCGTCGACGGGTGGGTTGTACGCTTCGGGGCGGCGGGCCTTGCGGATCTGCCACTGGTTGTACACAACGATCACCAGCACAAACACCACGCCGGCGCCCAGCAGGGCCATCACCAGGTTGTTGTCCTGCATTTATGCTGCCTCCGCCATGGTCAGCGCGGCATCCATATCTACCGCCACGATCCGGGACACACCTTGTTCCTGCATGGTCACACCGATGAGCTGTTGCGCCATTTCCATCGCAATCTTGTTGTGAGAAATAAAAACGAATTGGGTCTTGTCGGACATGCGCTTGACCATATTGGCGTAGCGCTCAGTGTTGGCGTCGTCCAGCGGCGCGTCCACCTCGTCCAGCAAGCAGAACGGGGCCGGGTTCAACTGGAACATCGCAAACACCAGCGCAATGGCGGTCAGCGCTTTCTCGCCGCCCGACAGCAGGTGAATCGTCGAGTTCTTCTTGCCCGGCGGCTGCGCCATCACCTGCACGCCTGCGTCGAGAATCTCTTCGCCGGTCATCATCAGCTTGGCCTGGCCGCCACCGAACAGCGTCGGGAACAGCTCGCCAAAGTGATAGTTGACCTGGTCGAACGTGCCTTGCAGCAACGCACGCGTTTCCTGGTCGATCTTGCGGATGGCGTCTTCCAGCGTGGTGATGGCGTCGGTCAAATCGGCCGATTGGGCATCCAGGAAGCCCTTGCGCTCGCGCGCCGCTGCCAGTTCGTCGAGCGCGGCCATGTTGACCGGGCCCAGCGCGTTGATGGCGTTGTTGATGCGCGTGACTTCACCTTGCAGGTACGAAGGCTTCAGATCGCCTGTCAGGCGTTCAGCCAGCGCGGCTTCGTCCACATTGGCAGCGGTGAGCTGCTCGGTGAACTGCTCCTGGTTCAGGCGCGCAGCCTGCTCCTTCAACTGCAGTTCGGTAATGCGATCGCGCAGCGGTTGCTGGGCGCGCTCGGCAGTCAGGCGTTGCTCGTCATGCGTGCGCAGTTGCGCGGTCAGCGCATCCAGTTCCATGCGTGCCAGCGCGAGCTTCTCTTCCTTCTCGGCGCGGCGCTCCAGCGCTTCCTGCAAACCGGTGTGAGCGGTCTGCTCGTTGATGGTCTCCAGCTCGGCGCGTGCGTTCTCCAGCGTCAGCACGATCTGCTGCGCCTGATCGCTCGCCACCTGGATGTTGCGCTTCAGTTCTGCAATGCGGTTCTGCAGATTGCGCTCGGCAAAGTGCGCTTCCTGTGCGCCGCGCTCCTGGTCGCGCAACGCGTTGCGCGCATCGCTCAAGCGAACTTCGAGCGCCTCGAACGCCTGCTGGCTGTCTTCAAAGCGCGCCTGCATGTCGGCGAGTGCCGCATCGTGCTGCTCGAACGTCGCTTCGGATTCTGCGCGGATGGCACGCTGCTCTTCGATCTGCGCGCGAATCTCGTCCAACTCGCTGTCGATCTGGCCACTGCGCGCGTTGTAGCGCTCCATCGCCTGCGACAGCTTGAGCACATCCATCTGCAGCACATGCACGCGACGTGTGGCCTGCTCGGCGCGGGCCCGCACCTGCGTGAGGTTCTGGCTCGCTTGGCTGTAGGCCGCTTCGGCACGCACGGCACCGCTCTTGGCTTCGTCGGCCAACAGCATCTGCGCACGCACCTGCTTGTGCAGGTTCTCGATTTCCTGGGCGCGTGCCAGCATGCCGGCCTGTTCGGAATCGGGCGCGTACAACTGCACCGATGACCGGCCAATCAAGTGCCCTGCCTTGATGACAAACGTGCCGCCTTCCGGCAGCGTCTGGCGCGCAGCAAGCGCAGCCTGCATGTCGTCGGCGACATAGACGTCGGCCAGCCAGTCTTGCAGCACGGCGGGAATGCCTGGCTCCGTCACTTGCACCAGCGACATCAGCGGACGCAAACCCGCCGGCGCCTCCACCGGAAGCGCTGCCGGCGGTGGCGCATAGAAGGCCAGCTTGGCCGGCGGCGCGTCGGCCGCAAACGCCTTGATCCAATCCAGGTTGGACACTTCGAGCGCGCCGAGCTTTTCACGCAGCACGGCTTCGAGTGCCGGCTCCCAGCCCTGCTCGATCTGCAGCTTCTTCCAGAAGCGCGGCAGCTCGCTCAGTTCATGCTTGGCAAGCCACGGCTGGACTTTGCCGTCGGTTTGCACGTTCTCCTGCAACTGCTTGAGCGCGGCAAGGCGGGCTTCCAGGCTGGCGATGGCGGCGGCTTCCGATTGCACGCGGTCTTGCGCGGCGCGGCGTGCCTCGTCGAGCAGCGGCACCTCTGTTTCGGTGTCTTCCAGCGCGGCTTGCGCTTCAGCCAGTACCTCTTCCTGCTCAGCCAGTTCGGCACGCAGCGTTTCGAGCTGCACGTCGTCCGGCTTGTCGAGACCGGATGACTCCTGCGTCAGACGTTCCCGGCGCTGCTCAAGCTGCAGCAGGGCTTGGTCGGCATTGCGCTGGTGCGCGGCTTCAAGTTTGAGCGCCTGCTCCGATTGAAGGATCGCAGCGCGCTGATCGTTCAGCGTGGTCTGTGCGTCGCGCCATTGCGCTTCCATGGCTGGGAGTTCGTCGGCTTTGCGCGCAACGTCCTCAGCGGCCTGCGCGGCGCGCTCCTCGGCCATGGCCAGCTCCTCCTCGGCCGCCGCAAGGTCTTCCTGCGCCTGCTCGCCCTGCGTATGCCACTGCTCTTGCTGCGCGGTCAGCGTGGCGATCTGCTGCTGGATGCGATTGCGCGATTCCACCACGTAGCGGATCTCGGCTTCCAGGCGACTGACTTCGGAGTTGGCTTCGTAGAGCGCGCCCTGCGCGGCGTGCATCGCATCGGACGAGGCGTAATGCGCAACGCGCATCGTTTCGAGTTCGGCCTCGATGTGGCGCAACTGCGCGGTCTGCGCTTCCAGGTCGATCTGCGCCTGCTCAATGGCACGCTGATGGCGTTCCTGCTCGCCCTGCGCTTCTCGCTTGCGCAGCAGCCACAGCAGGTGCTGCTTCTCTTCGCCGTCGGCCTGCAGCGCCTGGAAGCGTTGCGCAACTTCAGCCTGGCCCTCGAGCTTTTCGAGGTTGGAGCCGAGTTCGCGCAGGATGTCTTCCACGCGTGTGAGGTTTTCGCGCGTGTCGGAGAGGCGGTTTTCGGTTTCGCGGCGGCGTTCCTTGTACTTCGACACGCCCGCGGCTTCTTCCAGGAAGATGCGCATGTCATCGGGCTTGGCCTCGATGATGCGCGAGATCATCCCCTGCCCGATGATGGCGTAGGCGCGCGGCCCAAGGCCCGTGCCGAGGAAGATGTCCTGGATGTCGCGGCGGCGCACCGCCTGGTTGTTGATGAAGTACGAGGAGGTGCCATCGCGGCTCAGCACGCGCTTGACCGCCACCTCGGCGTATTGGCTCCACTGGCCGGCGGCGCGGCCTTCCGCGTTGTCAAAGACGAGTTCGACACTGGCCCGGCCAGCCGGCTTGCGCTGGGTCGAGCCGTTGAAGATGACGTCCTGCATCGATTCGCCACGGAGTTCCGCGGCGCGTGATTCGCCGAGCACCCAGCGCACGGCGTCGATGATGTTGGATTTACCGCAACCGTTCGGACCGACGATGCCGACAAGCTGGCCCGGAACATGAAAATTGGTCGGATCGACGAAAGACTTGAAGCCTGCGAGCTTGATCGAAGAGAGGCGCACGTTGTGTTCGTCTCGAAGGGATCAGAAAAGGGGGATAAAGCGGGCGCCCCAGGAACGCGCCTTTGTCATCACACCAACGCCGTGCGGCGCGGAGTGACAAGGCACGCCCCAGGGGCGCGGATGGCGCCATCATACCATTCGCACCCCGCCCTCCCGCCAATCAAATCGCTACAAAAATGGACGAAATTTGCGGCGCTAGAGAGCAAATTGCTGCAGTTTTGTAAGCAGTTTCGCCTTCATGGCAAATCACGTCAGTCCGGACGGCGCGTGCGCGAACGTTCCGGCGTGGCGAGCCAGTCGAGCAGCGCATTGTGCAGCGCATCAGGATCCTGGATTTGTGGCGCATGGCCTGCATCGGGCAATTCCACCAGCGTGGCGCGCGGAATGGCTTTTACCGCGGCCCGACCGAGTTCCGGGTAACGACCAAGCTGTGCACGCGCTTCCGGCGGGGCAGCATCCTTGCCAATGGCGGTGGTGTCTTTCTGGCCGATGAGCAGCAGCGTCGGCGGGCGCAACTGGCCGAACTCATAGACGACGGGCTGCGTGTAGATCATGTCGTACAGCAGCGCGGAATTCCACGCCACCAGATCGCGCCCCGGGCCGCGGTACATGCCGGCCAGCATCTGGACCCACGGTTCGTATTGCGCGCGCCATTGCCCGGCGTAGTACGTGGACTGCTCATAGGCGCGTATCCGCTCGGCGGTGGTCTGCTTCTCTCGCGCGAACCACTGGTCGACGCTCAGGGACGGTACGCCCTTGGCCTTCCAGTCTTCCAGGCCGATCGGGTTGATCATCACCAGCCGGGACACCGCGCTCGGATACATCAAGGCGTAGCGCGTCGCCAGCATGCCGCCTGTCGAATGGCCAATCATGATGGCCTGCTCGATCCCAAGCGAGGCGAGCAGCGCATGCGTATTGCTGGCCAGTTGCTGGAACGTGTACTGATACGCGCGCGGCTTGCTCGATTTGCAGAAACCGATCTGATCGGGGGCGATCACGCGGTAGCCGGCACCCGTCAGCGCGGCGATCGTGCCTTCCCAGGTGGCGGCGCAGAAATTCTTGCCATGCAGCAGCACCGCCACCTGACCGTTCGGCTGCTTCGGCGCGACGTCCAGGTACGCCATCTCCAGCGCGTTGCCCTGCGACTCGAACTTGAAGAGCTTGACCGGAGCCGGGTAATCGAAGCCTTCCAGGCGCGGACCATACGCGGGGCCGGTCTCTGCAGGGGCGGCGTGCGCGGCCGCAGCGGCCGTCGACAGTGCAAACGTCAGCGCGATTGAAATCGAACGAAGCAACATCGGCAACTCCTTGGTTGGTTTGCGAAACGCCGGCAGCCTACTTGCGCCGCGACAGCCCGGACAGCGCCCCGGCCAGGATGATGCAGGCGCCGCCCATCATCTCCTGGGCGGACAGACGCTCAGCCGTCAGCAGCGCCGACGACACGGCCGCGACCACGATTTCGAACAGCATCAGCAGCGCCGCACGATTGGCCGGCAAGCGTTGCAGGCCGCGCTGCACCATCGCATTGCCGCCGACCAGCACGCAGGCCATGCCCGCGAGCAGCAGCCACGTGCTGCCCTGTGAAAAAGCCGCCGGCACCGTGCGCACGCCATCGAGCAGCAGCGCAGCCGGAAAACCCACCAGCGCGCAACCTGTGAAGACAACCACGGTGCGCATTTCCGGGCGCATGGTCGGATGACGCTGCCCCGCCAAGCGGGACAGCACGTTGTTGCACGCAAAAGCGAGCCCAGCAACCAGCCCCGCCCATTCCGCCGCTGAACCCGGCCACGGCGTGCCGGCCTCGCCCGACCACAGCATCATCATCGCGCCCGACAGCGCCAGCGCGAGCAGCACACCGCCACGCCAGCCCAGCCGCTCGTGCAGCCACAGGCGCGCCAGCAGGGCCGTCCATACCGGGGTCAGATAGAACAGGAGCAGCACCCGCATGACCGTGCCGTGCACCGTGCCCCAGACGAAACCCGCGTTGGTGATACCCGCCGCGATCCCGAGCGCCGGAATCAGCCACGACCACTGGAACGTTGAAAAGTGACGACGCAGCACCACCGCGGCCAGCACGGCCGCAGCCGCACCCGTCATTGACGACGCCAGCATGCTGCCAAGACCCCAGCCGGCCAGCAGGCGATACGGATACCAGGAAATGCCCCAGACCGACGCGCCCACAAGGATGAAGAGTGCCGCCGCCCATTGCGGCTCGTGATGGCTGGCGCTATCCGCTGCGGGCGCCGAAGAAGCAATCGTTGTCATGTGACCAATAAAAAAACGGCGGAAATCCGCCGCTTCCTGCAATGTCCGAGGTGACTGGCCACGCGGTAAGCACACGTTGGCCGTATAATTTCGGGCTTCCCGGCAAGCGCCAAGCTTGCCCGCTGACCAGCCCAACACCGCCGCCCAACACCGTGAATCCGCGCCTGTCCGCCCTGCAGCCGTATCCGTTCGAGAAACTGAAAGCGCTCGTCAAGGACGTGACGCCCAGCGCCGTCCATACGCCGATCAGCTTCGGTATCGGCGAGCCCAAGCATCCGACGCCGGCCCTGGTGAAAGACGCATTGACGGCGGCGCTCGGCGGGCTGGCGAATTATCCCACGACGCTTGGCTCCGATGCACTGCGACAGTGCATCGCCGCATGGCTGGAACGCCGCTACGGCTTGCCCAAGGTCGATCCGGCCACCGAGGTCATCCCGGTCAACGGCTCGCGCGAGGCGCTGTTCTCGTTCGCGCAGACCGTGATCGACGGCAGCAAGCCTGGCGCGCGCGTGCTGTGCCCGAACCCGTTCTACCAAATCTACGAAGGCTCGGCGCTGCTGGCCGGCGCCACGCCGCTGTTCGCCAACAGCGACCCGGCGCGCAACTACGCGCCCAATTTCGCCGCGATCACGCCGGAAGAATGGCGCAACGTGCAGCTCGTCTTCGTATGCAGCCCGGGCAACCCGACCGGCGCCGTGCTCACGCTGGAAGACTGGAAACAGCTCTTCGCGCTGTCCGACGAATACGGCTTCGTCATCGCCTCGGACGAGTGCTATTCCGAAATCTATTTCGACGAGGCCAACCCGCCGCTGGGCGCGCTGCAGGCCGCACATCAGCTGGGCCGCAGCTTTGACCGCCTGGTGATGTTCTCCAGCCTGTCCAAGCGCTCCAACGTGCCGGGCATGCGTTCCGGTTTCGTGGCCGGCGACGCCAAGCTGCTCAAGGCCTATCTGCTGTATCGCACGTATCACGGCAGCGCGATGAGCCCGTCCGTGCAATCCGCTAGCATCGCTGCGTGGAACGACGAGACCCACGTGCGCGACAACCGCGCGCAGTACGTCAAGAAGTTCCAGCAGGTCACGCCAATGCTCGCCGAGGTGCTGGACGTGGCCTTGCCCGACGCAGCCTTCTACCTGTGGGCCAACGTCAAGCGCACGGGCCTGTCGGACACCGAATTCGCACGCCAACTGCTGGCGGCCAAGAACGTCGCCGTGCTACCCGGCAGCTATCTCGCCCGCGAGGCGCACGGTACGAACCCGGGCCAGGACTATGTGCGCATCGCCCTGGTGGCCGGCGTGAACGAATGCCTGGAAGGCGCGCGCCGCATCGTCGAGTTCTGCCAGCAGCGCTGACCCTTTACCCTTTTTCGAATTTCTCCTAGAGCGAACACAGCCATGACGCAACAACTGCAATCCCTGATCGATCAAGCGTGGGAAGACCGCGCCAACCTGTCGCCCAAGGCCGCTCCGGCCGATGTCCGTGAAGCCGTCGCCAACGTGATCGGCCAGCTCGATCGTGGCGCGCTGCGCGTGGCCGAGAAGAAGGACGGCGAGTGGATCGTCAATCAGTGGATCAAGAAGGCCGTGCTGCTGTCGTTCCGCCTGGAAGACAACGCCCCGATGGCTGCTGGTGGCTTCACGCAGTTCTACGACAAGGTGCCGAGCAAGTTCGCCAACTACACGGCCGAAGACTTCGCGGCGGGTGGCTTTCGCGTAGTGCCGCCGGCTGTGGCGCGCCGTGGCTCGTTCATCGCCAAGAACGCCGTGCTGATGCCGTCGTACGTGAACATCGGCGCTTACGTTGACGAAGGCACGATGGTCGACACGTGGGCCACCGTCGGTTCGTGCGCACAGATCGGCAAGAACGTGCACCTGTCGGGCGGCGTGGGCATCGGCGGCGTGCTGGAGCCGCTCCAGGCCAACCCCGTCATCATCGAAGACAACTGCTTCATCGGCGCCCGCTCGGAAGTCGTGGAAGGCGTGATCGTTGAAGAGAACTCGGTGATCTCGATGGGCGTGTACCTGGGCCAGTCGACCAAGATCTACGACCGCGAAACCGGTGAAGTCAGCTACGGCCGTATTCCGGCGGGCTCGGTGGTGGTGGCGGGCAACCTGCCGTCGAAGGATGGCACGCACAGCTTGTACTGCGCTGTGATCGTCAAGAAGGTCGACGCGAAGACGCGCGCCAAGGTTGGCCTGAACGAGCTGCTGCGCGGCGACTAAGCGCGAGCGCAAGGCATGCCTGCTAGTCTTGCAGGCATGCCAACCACTTCGAGCGCAGCAATGTCCGAACACCATGCCAAAGGCACCCGCTTCGGCAAGCTGCGTCAACGCATCATGGGTCTTGATCCAAACACCATCGGTACCGTCTTGTCGCTGCTGCCCACCATCCTGGAGCAGGCAAACAAGACCATCGACAAGTTCAAGAACCGCAAGAAAACCGGCACCGGACCTGCCCCCGCAGAAGGCGCCGCGCCCGACCCGAATACACGGATTGCCGAACTGGAAGCGGCGATCCTGCAGCAGGCCGAATCCGTCAAGCTGCTGGCCGAACAACACGCGATCACCATCGATGCGCTGCGCGACGAAGCCGCGCGGCTGGAGCGCCGCCTCAAGCGCATGACGTGGCTGGCGTCTGTCGGTTTTGCCTTGGCCGTTGCCGCTCTCTCGCTTGCCCTGCAAGCCTCTCGACACTGATTGCGAATCCCACCATGACGACCCTGCATGGCATCCCCAATTGCGACACCGTGAAGAAAGCCCGCACGTGGCTCGAATCGAACGGCGTTGCCTACACCTTTCACGATTTCAAGAAGCAAGGCGTGAGCGCCGACATGCTGGCCGGTTGGCTCAAGCATGTGCCGCTCACCACGCTGCTCAATCGCAAGGGCACCACATGGCGCGCCCTGTCTGACGCCGACAAGGCCCGCGCCGAAGACGAAGCCGGCGCCATCGCGCTGATGCAGGCCAACCCGTCGCTCATCAAGCGTCCGGTGCTCGTGCACGGCAAAAGCGTCAACGTCGGCTTCTCGGCGGATCAGTACGCCGCCCTGTTCTAACCACAACAACATCACCGTGACTGTCGTCATGTCGAACATGCAGCCCACGCTCGCCCTCACCGAAGACCTCATCCGCCGCCGCTCTGTCACGCCCGAAGACAAGGGGTGCCAGGACGTGCTGATCGAACGCCTGACCGCTGCCGGCTTCGCATGCGAAACCGTGGTCAGTGGCCCAGACCACTTTCGCGTGACCAACTTGTGGGCCGTCAAGCGCGGCCGCGCGGGTACCAACGGCAAGCTGCTCGTCTTCGCGGGCCACACCGATGTGGTGCCCACCGGCCCCGTCGAGCAATGGAGTTCCGATCCGTTCGAGCCCACGCACCGTGACGGCAAGCTCTACGCCCGCGGCGCAGCCGACATGAAGACGTCGATTGCCGGTTTCGTGGTGGCCTCGGAAGAATTCGTCGCCAAGCATCCGGACCACGCCGGCTCGATCGGCTTCCTGATCACCAGCGATGAAGAAGGCCCGGCGCACGACGGCACCGTCAAGGTGTGCGACCTGCTGCGCGCACGCGGCGAGCGCCTCGATTACTGCGTGGTCGGCGAGCCGACTTCGGTCTCCACACTCGGCGATATGGTGAAGAACGGGCGGCGCGGTTCGCTGTCGGGCAAGCTCACGGTCAATGGCGTACAGGGCCACATCGCCTACCCGCATCTGGCCAAGAACCCGATCCACCTGGCCGCCCCGGCGCTGGCTGAGCTGGCCGCCGCCAAGTGGGACGACGGCAATGCCTATTTCCCGCCGACCACCTGGCAGATGTCGAATATCCACGGCGGCACGGGCGCGACGAACATCATTCCCGGCCACGTCACGATCGACTTCAACTTCCGCTTCTCGACCGCGAGCACGCCGGACGGCCTGAAGGCGCGCGTGCACGGCATTCTCGATGCGCACGGCCTCGACTACACGCTCGACTGGACGCTGGGCGGCGAGCCCTTCCTGACCGAGCGCGGTGAGCTGTCCGAAGCCCTCGCCTCCGCCATCCAGGCCGAGTGCGGCGTGACGACCGAACTGTCGACCACGGGCGGCACGTCGGACGGCCGCTTCATCGCCAAGATCTGCCCGCAGGTGATCGAGTTCGGGCCGCCGAACGCGAGCATCCACAAGATCGACGAACACGTGGAGGTGGCATTTATCGAGCCCCTGAAAAACGTGTATCGCCGCGTCTTGGAAACCTTGATCGCCTGAGATTGCCCTGATGGCGCGCAACGTCGAGATCAAGGCATGTGTGCGCGATGTGGCTGCGCTCATCGAGCGCGCGGCCGCCATCGCGGATTCCGGCCCCGAACGCATCGAGCAGGACGACACATTCTTCGCCTGCGCAAATGGGCGCCTGAAACTGCGGCAGTTCTCGCCTGAACGCGGCGAGCTGATCCACTACTTCCGCGCCAACAGCGCCGGCCCGCGCGTGTCGGACTACCACATCGTTCCGACCACCGCGCCCGACGCCCTGCGCGACACACTTGCCGCCGCCATCGGCACAGCGGGCCGGGTCATCAAGGTGCGCCAGCTTTATCTCGCCGGCCAGACGCGCATTCATGTCGATGCAGTGAAAGACCTCGGCGATTTCGTCGAACTCGAAGTCGTGCTGCGCGATACGCAGTCCGAAGACGACGGCGTGAAGACCGCCCACCAACTGATGCACGCCCTCGGCATTGCCGAATCCGACCTGCTCGACGTGGCCTACGTCGACCTGCTCGCTGCCACCCAACGCTGAGCCACATTTCACGCCACCCATGACCACGCCAACCCTCCCCACCTCCCACCCGTTCACCACCGTGCGCGACCTGCTGCGCTACGCCGTGTCGCGTTTCACCGCTGCGGGCCTCGTCTTCGGCCACGGCAGCGAGAATGCCTACGACGAAGCCGCTTACCTGATCCTGCACACGCTGCACCTGCCGATCGACACGCTGGAGCCGTTCATGGACGCGCGCCTGCTGCCCGAAGAAGTGGCCGCCGTGCTGAAAGTGATCGAGCGCCGCGCTGTCGACCGCGTGCCCGCCGCGTACATCACGCACGAGGCATTCATGCACGGCATGCGCTTCTATGTGGACGAGCGGGTGATCGTGCCGCGCAGCTTCATCGGCGAATTGCTCGAAGACGGGCTGGAGCCGTGGATTGACCAGGAGGACGGCCCGACCGATGTGCTGGAGCTGTGCACCGGCTCGGGCTGCCTGTCGATCCTGGCTGCGCTGCAATGGCCCAATGCGACCATCGATGCCGTGGATCTGTCGCCCGATGCACTGGTGGTGGCCAATCGCAATGTCGACGAGTACCGCCTGCAAGACCGCATCCGCCTGCATGAGGGCGACCTGTATGCGCCGCTGCCGCCGGGCGTGCATTACGACGTGATCCTGACGAACCCGCCGTACGTGAACGAAGCGTCGATGCAAGCGCTGCCGCCCGAATACCGCGCTGAACCGCACATGGCGCTGGCCGGCGGCAACGACGGCATGGACATCGTGCGCCGCATCCTGGCCGATGCACCGCGCCACCTGAAGCCGCACGGCGTGCTGGTGGTGGAAATCGGCAACGAGCGTGAAAACGTTGAGGCGGCGTTCCCGGATCTCGACTTGATCTGGCTGCCGACAAGCGCGGGCGAAGACCAGGTGTTCCTGGTGACGCGCGAGGCGCTTTAAGCGAATGAGGTTCCGAACCGCACGCATGGGGTTCGGAACTCAGCAGGTTGGCGTTCGGAACGCCATGGCCCGGGTTGCGAACGCCGTGTTTCTGGTTCCAAACGCCACAATTAGAGTTCAGAACTCGGTGTGTGGCGTTCGGAACGCCGGGTCTCCGAGTTCCGAACCCCACATATCAGGTTCTGGACCCGGTGATTGCCGTTCAGAACCTCATGCGCCGGGCTTTGAACCCCGCATTTGACGTTCGGAACCCGACGCGCCGACTGCAACACTCAGGCGAGAACGCAACGGCCGCCATAGCCGAAACAGCCGTCACAGCCTCAGGACTTCACCTCATCACAGGCGTCTTTCACGACGCAGATCGAAAAGCGCTTATCGAACACTTGGCCGCTCGGGCAGTGGTCGAAGACGGCTTGCAACTGGGCGTCGCAGGTCGCGTAGGCGGTGGTGCAGTTGGTGCGCACGGGTTGCTTCGGACCGCGGTTGGTTCCGTCGTCGATCATGAAGCGGCCCGAGGGCGCGGGGCATTTGAATTCTGCGGCGGCCTTGGCGAGCGCGGCGGCAGCCTTTTCGGCCTTCGACGTCTGCGGCGTGGGTGGGTTCGGGGATGGGCGACGGTCGCAAGCCGTTAGTGCTAGCGCACACAGCAGCGTGCCGAGTGTGAGTGCGCGGGTCATGGGGGGACTCCTTCGGGGTTGGATGTCCTGAAGTTTACGCTGCGATGTGCGTTTTTGGTCCATTCCCCCTGTTTCGTCCCCTGCCGGGGCCGACCTACTTTCTTTGTCTTGCCAAAGAAAGGTAGGCAAAGAAAGGCGCGCCCGAGATGGCGAAAGATTCCTTGAATTTATGTCGCAGAGAGGGGAAGGGAAAAACTCGCTTCGCTCAGACAGTTTCCCTTCCTTTTTCCTCTCTGCAACAGAAATTCAAGGCGCCATCTAGGGCATGAACGGCCAAACCGTCGGGGCGCGTGCGCTGGCGCCGTGAGATGCCGAGCTGGTGCTTAACGCAGCATCGCCGACATGGCGGAGAGGCTGTTGAGCATGCGCACGGCATGTTCCACGGAGTCGGCGGCGAAGCGGAGCATCGTGCCGTCGACGCGCTCCAGGGCGGGCCATTGGCAGAACAGGTCGGCCAATGCGGGCGTTTGCGTTTGCAGGCGGCACACGATCGGTGCCTGGAGGCGCAGCGGCATGCTGAAATGGCCTCGCCGCACCGTGGCTTTCACCGCTGCGTAGATGGCCTCGCACGACTGCTCGGGCGAGAGCGATGTGCCGGCGTTCTGCCCTTCGGCCTGCTTGGTTTCGACGAACGTGGTGTGCGGCAGCAGCGGCTTGGTTTCCTTGATGAACACATCGTCGCCGCTGGCAACGGCCACCGGCACGCCGCGCTCGCCGGCCAGGGCGCCGTAGAGGCCGGCTTCGCCCAGTTCCTGTTCGTTGAACCAGACGCGCGCAAACGCAAAGCTGTTGATGGTATGCGCCAGCACACCGCGGCTGCCGGCGCGCGCGTGGTAACCGATCATGCAGACGGCATCGCAGCCGTCCACGCCGGCCATCATGCTCAGGTAACGCGGCTTGCCGAGGACGAAGCGTGCGCGGCGGTCGATGGAATCGGGGATGAGGTTGCGGAAACCTCCGTGCGAATCGTTGACCAGCACGTCCGTAGCGCCACCGTCGAAGGCACCACGCACGGCGGCGTCGGCTTCGGCGGTCATCCAGCGGCGGGCGCGTTCGTATTCGCCGTTGCCGGCGCGCGTCTGCTCGGGGTGGAACACGTTGGCCACGCCTTCGATGTCGGCGGAGATCAGGATTCGCATGAGGTCAGGTCAGAGCAATTCGGTCAGTGCGCGGCGCGTGTTGCCGTCGCGGCCGGTGACGGCCGTCGCGTGGAACAGCGCGTGCGCGATGGCTTGTTCGACGCTGTCGGCGGCGGCCTGGAACAGCGGGTCGAGGTGCGATTCGTGTGTCATGGCGACGGCCGGCATGGCGCGGCTGCCTTCGTGCGGTACGGTGTATGCGGTGGAAAATGCCAGCGCGATGTCGCCGCTGCCATGGCCGAAGACGGAGCCGGTGCGTGCCAGCCCGGCGCCCGCGCGCAAAGCGAGGCGGCGCAACTGGCGCGCGTCGAGCGGCGCGTCGGTGGCAAGCAGCATGATGATCGAGCCCTTCTCCGGCTCCGGTGTGCCGGCGGCCAGCGCTTTCGCTAGCGCCGCACCGACGTGGCGCCCAGCAAGCGTCAGGTTTTCCGTCACACCAAAGTTGGACAGCACCAGCGCGCCGACCGTGCGCTGCGCGCCGTCGGCGAGCGTCACCACGCGCGAAGCCGAGCCGATACCACCTTTCACGCCAAACGAGGACATCCCCCGCCCTGCCCCCACCGCGCCCTGCTCGAACGTTTCGGCTGCCGCAGCGCAGGCCGCGTCGTAGTGCACATCCTGCACAGCAAATGCTTGCAGGTCGTTCAGGTAGCCGTCGTTGCATTCGAAGACGAGCGGATTGACGGTCGACCATGCGCGACCGATCTGCGGGTTGGCCGCAACCGCCTGGCGGATCTGCGCCTGCGCCACGGCGCCCACGGCAAACGTGTTGGTCAGCGCAATCGGCGTTTCCAGCACGCCCAGCTCTTCCACCTGCACCAGGCCGATGCTCTTGCCGAAGCCGTTGAGCACGACGCTGGCGGCCGGCACTTTGTCGAGGAACGGGTCGCCGGCGTGCGGGCGTACCACGGTCACGCCGGTCTGGATGTCGCCGCCGGCAATCGTGGCGTGGCCGACGGCGACGCCAGCCACGTCGGTGATGCTGTTGCGTGTGCCGGCCGGCAGAGCGCCAATGTGCGGAAGGCTCAAAGACATGCGAACCAACTCAGCGGCGATCGATCTTCGGATCCAGCGCATCGCGCAGGCCGTCGCCCAGCAGGTTGAATGCCAGCACGGTCAGGAAGATGGCCAGGCTCGGGAAGATGGCCACATGCGGCGCGGTCACCATGTCGGCGCGCGCCTCGTTGAGCATCGCACCCCACTCCGGTGTGGGCGGCTGGGCGCCCAGGCCCAGGAACGAGAGGCTCGCCGCGGTGATGATCGAGGTACCGATCCGCATCGAGAAGTACACGACGATGGACGAAATCGTGCCCGGCAGGATGTGCCGCATGATGATTGTCCAGTCGGATGCGCCGATGCTGCGTGCGGCTTCCACATACGTCAGGTGCTTGAGCATGAGCGTATTGCCGCGCACCAGCCGCGCAAATGCCGGAATGCTGAACACCGCCACGGCAAAGATCACGTTGATCATGCCGTTGCCCAGGATGGCCACGATGCCGATGGCCAGCAGAATGCCGGGGAAGGCGAACAGCACGTCGGAAATGCGCATGACGATGCGGTCCCACCAGCCTTCGTAGTAGCCGGCCAGCAGGCCCAGCATGGTGCCTATGATGGCGCCGATGATGACCGACACGAAGCCCGCTTCCAGCGAGATGCGCGTGCCCATCAGGATGCGGCTGAAGATGTCGCGGCCCAGCGAATCGACGCCGAACCAATGCTGCGCCGACGGGCCCGCGTTGAGCGCGTCGTAGTCGAAAAAATTTTCCGGGTCGAACGGCACGATGTGCGGCGCGAGGATGGCGATCACCGCCAGCGCGATCACGAACACACCGGCGCCCATCGCCAGATGCTGCTTGCGGAACTTGCGCCAGAATTCGGTCCACGGGGTGCGGACAGGTTCGCTGGCGGCTTGCGGCACAACGGCCGGACTGGTTACCTGGGTCATGGCCGTCTCCTTACTTCTTGTAGCGGATGGTCGGGTTGATCACGGTGTACAGCATGTCCACCACCAGGTTGATCAGGATGAACTCCAGCGAGAACAGCAGCACCTCGGCCTGGATGACCGGGTAGTCGCGCATCTCCACCGCATCCACCAGCAGGCGCCCGAGGCCGGGCCAGTTGAACACCTTCTCCACGACGATCGAGCCGCCCAGCAGAAAGCCGAACTGCAGGCCCATCATCGTCACGACCGGGATCATCGCATTGCGCAGGCAATGCTTGATGACCACTACCGTCTCGCGCACACCCTTGGCACGGGCGGTGCGCACGAAATCTTCCTGCAGCACTTCCACAAACGATGCACGCGTGAAGCGCGCCATCACGGCGGCCACCGCAGCGCCCAGCGTGAGCGACGGCAGGACGTAGTGCTTCCAGGTGTCCGCACCGATGGACGGAAGCCAGCCGAGCTGCACCGAGAAGACTTCCATGAACAGCATGCCCAGCGCGAATGCGGGGAACGAGATGCCGGACACGGCGAGCGTCATGCCCAGACGGTCCGGCCACTTGTTGCGCCATACGGCAGACGTGATGCCGATCACCATGCCGAAGATCACCGCCCAGACCATGCTGGCAATCGTCAGGTTGAGCGTGGGCCAGAAGCGCTCGCCAATCTCTTCGCTCACCGGTCGCTTGGTGCGGATCGAGTTGCCGAACTCGCCGCGCAGCGCGTTGGCGAAGAAGCGCACGAACTGCTCGTGCATCGGCTTATCAAGCCCGAGGTCAGCACGGACCAGCTCGACGGTGGCCGGGTCCGCTTCGGGGCCCGCAGCCAGTCGCGCCGGGTCGCCCGGCAACAGGTGCACGAACAGGAACACCAACACTGCCACGATCAGCAGTGTCGGGATCACGCCCAGCACACGTTTAATGAAGTAGTTCAGCATGGCAAATCCACCGCAGGCGGCAATTCAATGGCCCGCGCAACAGGTGCGCGGGCCGGTACGGCAATGAGACTTATTGCTTGATGTCGATGTCGTCGAAGCTGAACGAACCATCCGGTGCCACGTAGGCACCCGACAGACGCTTCGAGCGCGCGTAGACGATCTTCTCCGTCACCAGGAAGGCCCACGGTGCGTCTTCCCAGATGCGCTTCTGAGCATCGGTGTAGAGCTTCGACTTTTCAGCGCGATCGGTCGTGCGCAGTGCGCCGGCGATGTCGGCATCGACCTGCTCGTTCTTGTAGTAGGCCGTGTTGAACGACTTGGGCGGCATGGCTTCCGATGCCAGCAGCGGACGCAGCGCCCAATCCGATTCACCCGTAGACGACGACCAGCCTGCGTAGTACATGCGCACGCCGGCGTCTTCCGGCTTCGGCACGCTTTCCACGCGCTCAACGCGTTGGCCGGCTTCCAGCGCCAGCACCGAGGCCTTGATGCCGACCTGCGCCAGTTGCTGCTGCACGAACTGGATGATCTTTTGTGCGGTCGTGTGGTTATAGGCCGACCACAGTTGCGTCTCGAAGCCGTCCGGATAGCCGGCTTCCTTCAGCAACTCTTTGGCCTTCGCCGGGTTGTACGGCCACGGGCCCAGCTTGACGGAGTAATCCACGCCCGGCGGCACCACCCCTTCGGCCGGCACGGCGTAACCCGCAAACGCCACCTTGGTCAGCGCATCCTTATTAATGGCGTAGTTGATGGCCTGACGCACCTTGGGGTTATCGAACGGCTTCACCTTGGTGTTGAAGCTGACATAGCGCTGGATGATCGACGGCGCTGCAATCAGGTCAACCTTCGGGCTGCTCTTGAGCACCGCAGCCTGCTCGAACGGAATCGTGAACGCGAAGTCGGCCTCGCCCGTCTGCATGATGGTGGCGCGCGTGTTGTTGTCGACCACCGGCTTCCAGGTGATGGTGTCGACCTTCGGCAGGCCGTGCTTCCAGTAGCCGTCGAACTTCTTGCCCTTCAGGTAATCGGTCTGCTTCCACTCGACAAATTCAAACGGGCCCGTGCCAACCGGATGGAAAGCGATGTCCTTGCCGTACTTCTTGAGCGCCGTGGGCGAAATCATGGCCGCCGACGGGTGGGCCAGCACGTTGATGAACGGCGAGAACGGCTCCTTGAGCGTCACGCGTGCGGTGTACGGGTCAACCACTTCGGTTTTGGCCACGCGGTTGAACAGCACGAAACGCTTGAGCTTGTTGGCCGGGTCCGTCACGCGGTCCAGGTTGGCCTTGACGGCGTTGGCATCAAACGTGGTGCCGTCGTGGAACTTCACGCCCTTGTGCAGCTTGAACGTATAGACCAGGCCATCCTTGCTGACTTCGTAGCTGTCGCACAGCACGTTGACCAGCTTCATGTCCTTGTCGAAGCCGAACAGCCCTTGATAGAACGACTTGGCGGCGCTGAACGACAGCGTGTCGTTGGCGTCGTACGGGTCCATCGTGGTGAAGGTCGAGTAGACCGCCATCACGGCGTCCTTGGCGGCAAAGGCCGGCATGGTGAATGCCGCCAGCGCCAGGCCGCTGGCAACCATGGCTGCGCGCGGGGCAAAAGAGAATCGATTGAACATGTCCTTCCTCCTCAAAGAAGTTTTTTGCTTCACTGCGTTCTTCATTGCTTTCAATACGCGCCGCCAATCGAATGGCGGGCAACAAAGTGGTCTGGCGCCACTTGCACCAACGGCTGCACCACCGGCATGTCGCCAATGGCACGGATCGGGCTGGGAATTTCGTGCGTGGAGAGTTCTCGCTTCAGATGGCGGCGCGCCGGGTCTGCAATCGGCACGGCCGACATCAGCTTCTTCGTGTAGGGATGCTGCGGGTTTTCGAAGATTGCGCGGCGCGGGCCGATCTCGACGATCTGGCCGAGATACATCACCGCCACGCGATGGCTGATGCGCTCCACCACCGCCATGTCGTGCGAGATGAACAGGAACGCGACGCCAAACTCCTTCTGCAGGTCGAGCATCAGGTTGACGATCTGCGCCTGGATCGACACGTCCAGCGCGGACACCGACTCGTCGGCAATCACCACCTTCGGGTTCAATGCCAGCGCGCGCGCAATGCAGATGCGCTGGCGCTGCCCGCCGGAGAACTCGTGCGGATAGCGCGACGCATGCGCGGCCTGCAGGCCCACCTTGTCGAGCAGCCATTCCACGCGTTGCTGCGCCTCTTTGCCGGAGGCCACCTTGTGCACCAGCAGCGGCTCCATGATGGAGTAGCCGACCGGTACGCGCGGGTCCAGCGAGGCGAATGGGTCCTGGAAGATGAACTGGATGTTTCGGCGAAGCGTCTGGAGCGCGGGCCCCTTCAACTCGCCGATGTTCTGGCCGGCAAATTCGATGCTGCCACTCTGGCACTCCACCAGACGCAAGAGCGACCGTCCCGTCGTCGACTTGCCGCAGCCCGATTCGCCGACCAGCGCCAGCGTCTCACCAGGGTAGAGATCAAAACTGACCTGCTCCACCGCATGCACCCGGCGCGTGACGCGGCCGAAGATGCCCGTGGGCACGTCAAAGCGCGTGACGAGATCACGCACACGCAAAATGGGTTGCACATCGTGCGACGCTGCCGGTTGCGGCGTCGTATCCACCGCGGCGGACGTGCCGTCCACCCGCAACAGCGGAAAACGCGCGGGGCCATCGGTGCCTTGCATCGAGCCCAGGCGCGGCACAGCTGACAGCAGCGCACGCGTGTACGGATGCGCGGGCTGCGCGAAGACGGTAGCCGATGGGCCCTCTTCCACGCGGTCGCCCTTGTACATCACGAGCACGCGGTCGGCCACTTCCGCCACCACACCCATGTCATGCGTGATGAACACGACCGCCATGTGCAGCTCCTGCTGCAGCGCGCGAATCAGTTGCAGGATTTCCGCCTGGATAGTCACGTCCAGCGCGGTGGTCGGCTCGTCGGCAATCAGCAGCGACGGTTTGCATGACAGCGCCATCGCAATCATCACGCGCTGGCGCATACCGCCCGACAATTGGTGCGGATAGCGCCCCAGCACATTGCGCGCTTCCGGAATGCGCACCAGCTCCAGCATGCGCAGCGCTTCGGCCTTGGCTTCGCTGGCGGACTTGCCCTGGTGCAGGCGGATCGATTCGGCAATCTGCTCGCCCACGGTGAACACCGGGTTGAGCGAGGTCATCGGCTCCTGGAAGATCATCGCGATGTCGGCGCCGCGCACGCCGCGCATGGCCGCCTGGCTGGCATTGGCCAGGTCCAGCACCTCGCCGTTGCGGCGGCGCAGATGCATCCGCCCGCCGCTGATCTTGCCGCCGCCGTGTTCCACCAGCCGCATCAGCGCCAGCGACGTCACCGACTTGCCCGACCCCGATTCGCCCACCACGGCCAGCGTCTCGCCCCGGTCGACGTGGAACGACAGATTGCGCACCGCGTCGACCACGCGCTCAGACGTGGCAAAGCGCACGCTCAGGTCTTGCACTTGCACGATGCGCTGATCGGGCATCGCAATGACGCTGTTGGCACTCGGCTGTTTGGTTGCTGTCACGAAAAATCTCCTGCTGTCCTGCCTGGCGGCTTCGGCTTCTTACCGATAGATCGACACAACAGGCGCTTGCGCGCCGCGTGCGAACCCGCGGTACATCCCTTCTGTGTTGAACGGCAACGCGACGTTGCCTTGCGCGTCCACGGCAATCAGCCCGCCGCGGCCGTTGATGGCCATCAGCTTGCGCATGACCACGTCGTCGGTTGCATCGGCCAGTGACTTGCCGGCGTATTCCATCTGCGCGGCAACGTCGTAGGCAGCCACGGCGCGGATGAACATCTCGCCCGTGCCGGTGCACGACACCGCCGCAACGTTGTTCGCAAAGCAACCGGCGCCAACGATGGGCGTATCGCCCACCCGGCCGACCTTCTTGTTGGTGACGCCGCCCGTGGAGGTGGCAGCCGCCAGGCGCCCTTGCGCGTCGCATGCCACGGCGCCCACGGTGCCGAACTTGTTGTCCGGGTCGATGGGTGCAGCCTCTTTGGCCATAAGCGACGCGGCATCGTGATCGAGCAGCGCCATGCCGTCTTGCTGGCGGGCGCGCTGCCATTGGGCGTAGCGCGCTTCGGTGTAGTAGTAATCCGGCTCGACAAACTCCAGGCCCTGCGCTTGCGCAAAAGCTTCGGCGCCTTCGGAGGTGAACAACACGTGTTCGCTGCGCTCCATCACCGCGCGGGCAGCCAGGATGGGATTGCGCAGGCGCTTGACGCAGGTGACTGCGCCGGCCGCCAGCGTGGCGCCGTCCATGATCGACGCATCGAGTTCGTACGTGCCGGCGCTGGTCAGCACCGCGCCCTTGCCGGCGTTGAACAGCGGGCACTCTTCGAGCAGGCGCACGGCTTCGGTCACAGCATCCAGGGCGCTGCCGCCATCCACGAGGATGCGCTGCCCTGCGGCCAGGATGTCGTTGAGCGCCTGCTGGTAAGCGGCTTCCTTGTCGGCACTCATGGCCGTACGGGTGATGGTGCCGGCGCCGCCGTGAATGGCGAGGATTGGCGTAGTCATGCGTGGCTCGATGTAAATCAGTTTTCAGCGGTGCGTTTGCGGCTGCGCCGGGTCGTCGTCGGTGTGCCGGAAGCGTTCGCGGCGTCGTTGGCGCGCGGCGCCGGGGCGGTATGCAGCCACGGCAGCACGAATTCAGTCAGGCGTTCGGCCGATTCCAGCGAATGCGTCGAGCGATGCGCCACCGCGCCGCACAGCGCTTCGAACAGCGCCACGGCAGCCGTGTCGGACGTGGCGGAGAACTGCCGCTCCGGCCGCGCATACAACGCAATGTCGGCCAGCGGCGCGAGCGGCGATGTGGGGCTGTCGGTCAGCGCCAGCAGCTGGCAGCCTTGCTTGCCGGCCTGCTTGGCCAGCGTGATGGTGTCCGCCGCATAACGCGGGAAAGCGATGGCGATCAGCAGATCCTTCGGCCCGATCTTGCGCAGCTGGCGCGCCGCATCCGATGCACCGCCCGGCTGCGAAACGGAGATCACCGTGTCGCAGTACAGATCGAGCCCATGGCGCAGCAAACCCGCCAGATAGCCGCTGGCGCCAAAGCCCATCACGTAGATGCGCTGTGCGCCCAGGATGGCATCGACCGCGCGTTCGCACGCCGCGGCGTCGAGCATGCGGCGCGTGGCGTCGAGGTTGGCGATGTCTTCGTTGAGCGAGGCGGCAAAGATCTCCGCGCTGGTGGCGGGGCGTGCCAGCTCGTGGCGCAGCTTTTCTACCGGCGCGAGCGTCGCTTCGAAGCCGCGCAGCAGCCCGGCACGGAACTGCGGATAGCCGTCAAAGCCCAGCGCCAGCGCAAAGCGGTTGGCCGTGGCAATCGACATGTCCACCGCGGCGGCAAACTCGTCGATGCGCATGGTGGCAGCGCGGAACGGATTCGCCAGCACGTATTCCGCCATGCGCTGGTGCGCGGGCGTGAGCGTGGCCAGGGCCGCTCCAATGCGCTCGGAGACCGTCGCATCTGCGGCAAATGCGCCTTTCGACACATCCGTACGCTTGCTGGTGGATTTCGCCATGTTCCTGGGCCGTGAAAATTTTGTGTAAATGTATTTTCACGAATCGGCCATGTAAAGAAAAAAACTTTCACAGGGACTTATGGTTTTCCCTAGGTCGAAGGCCCGCGCACGGATCGAGGGCGAGCGTGGCCTCGTCACGGTGCAATGCACCAGTCCAAACGCCGGCGGTGCGCCAGGATCGTGCGACGCAGCACGCTACAATCGCACCCTTCTCCGATTTGCCTTCAAGCGCAGTTTTTCGTGATCCGATTCGACGACCTCGTCCTCCAGCGTGGCACCAAGGTGCTGTTCGACCACGCCACCGCCACACTCAACCCCGGTGAACGGGTCGGCCTTGTCGGCGTAAACGGCAGCGGCAAATCCACGCTGTTTTCCATGCTGCGCGGCGAGCTGCATGCCGATGGCGGCGAAGTCGCCATCCCGCCAACCTGGCAGGTCGCCCACGTGGCGCAGGAAACGCCGGCAGTGGACCGCAGCGCGCTCGACTACACACTCGACGGCGACACCCTCCTGCGCGACATCGAACGCCGCCTGGCCGCAGCCGAAGCCGCGCACGACGGCCACGCGCAGGCCGAAGCCCACACCGCTTTCGCCGATGCCGACGGCTACACCGCCCCGGCACGCGCGCAGGCGCTGCTGCTCGGCCTCGGTTTCACGATGGCGCAGACCACGCAGCCGGTGGCGAGCTTCTCCGGCGGCTGGCGCATGCGTCTGAATCTGGCGCAGGCGCTGATGTGTCCATCCGACCTGCTGCTGCTCGACGAACCGACCAACCACCTGGATTTGGACGCCGTGGTCTGGCTGGAAGACTGGCTGTCGCGCTACGCCGGCACGCTGGTGATGATTTCGCACGATCGAGAATTCCTCGACGGCGTCTGCAACGTCACGCTGCATATCGAGCACCAGAAGCTCAAGCGCTACGGCGGCAACTACACGCAGTTCGAGACGCAACGCCTGCAGCAGATGGCGCTGCAGGAAGCGTCGTACGCGCGGCAGCAAAAACAGATCGCGCATCTCGAATCGTTCATCACGCGCTTCAAGGCCAAGGCCAGCAAGGCCAAGCAGGCGCAGAGCCGCGTCAAGGCGCTGGAGCGCATGGAGCGTCTCGCGCCCGTGCATGCGGCGGCGGGCTTCTCGTTTGAATTCCGCGAGCCGGATGCGGCGCCCAACCCGATGCTTACGTTTGAAGGCGTCGATTGCGGCTATCCCGGCCCGAGCGTTGACGAGCCCATCACCATCCTCAAACACCTGACGTTCTCGATCCAGACCGGCCAGCGCATCGGCCTGCTGGGCGCCAACGGCCAGGGCAAGTCGACGCTGGTGAAAACGCTGGCGGAAACGCTGGCGCCGCTGTCCGGCACGATCCGGCGCGGCAAGGGGCTGCAGATCGGCTACTTCGCCCAGCACCAGCTCGAAACGTTGGACGATCACGCCTCGCCGCTGCTGCATCTGGCGCGGCTGGCACCCGACGTACGCGAGCAGGAACTGCGCGACTTTCTCGGCAGCTTCAACTTCCGCGGCGACATGGCGACCTCGCCCATCGAGCCGTTCTCGGGCGGCGAGAAGGCGCGCCTGGCGCTCGCCCTGATCGTCTGGCAGCGCCCCAACCTGCTGCTGCTCGACGAGCCGACCAACCACCTGGATCTCGACACGCGCGAAGCGCTCACGATGGCGCTCGCCCAGTTTGACGGCACGCTGATCCTCGTCTCGCACGACCGGCATCTGCTGCGCGCCACGACCGACCAGTTCCTGCTTGTCGGCCAGGGCACCGTCGCTCCGTTCGATGGCGATCTGGACGACTACCGCGACTGGCTACTCAAACAAGCCGCGGCCAAGCGCGCAGCCGCCAGCGCACAGGCTGCTCCGGCCGATGCGGATGGGGCACCGACCACCAACCGCCGCGACCAGAAGCGCGAAGAAGCCGCCGAACGTCAACGCTTGAATGCGCTACGCAAGCCGCTGCAAAAGAACGTCGACGCGATCGAAAAACGCATGGCGCCGCTGCAAAAGGAAAAGGCGGAACTCGAAGCCTTCCTCGCCGACGGCGCCGCGTATGAAGACGCCAACAAAACACGCATGATGGAAAGCCTGCGTCGCCAAGCGGAGTTGAACGCCGAACTCGACGAACTCGAAGAGCGCTGGCTCGAGCTGCACGAACAACTCGAACAAATCAATTAAGGCTGGCGCGCCCGGCCAAGGAGACCTGTTGATGACATCGCCCTCGCCGGACACCGCCACGCACCAGCCTCTGGCTGGCGTGCGCGTGCTCGACCTCACGCGCCTGCTGCCCGGCCCGGCCGCCACACGCCACCTGGCCGACCTCGGCGCAGAAGTCATCAAGATCGAAGACCCCGGCGCCGGCGACTACGCGCGCGACATGATGCGCTCCTCCGCCGATCGCGCAGCCGAGCGCCCGAGCCTGTTCTTCCGCTCGCTCAATCGCGGCAAGACCGAAATGCGGCTCGACCTGAAACGCGCCGAAGACCGCGAAGCCCTCATCGAAATCGTGCGCCACGCCGATGTGCTGATCGAAAGCTTCCGCCCCGGCGTCATGGCGCGTCTCGGCGTCGGCTGGGACACGCTGCGTGCGGCCAACCCCGCGCTCGTCATGTGTTCGATCAGCGGCTACGGCCAGGACGGCCCCCTCGCGCAAGCCGCCGGGCACGACATCAACTACGTCGGCTATGCGGGCATGCTCGATCAGCTCGCCAGCGCGGACGGCATGCCCATCGTCCCGAACGTGCAGATCGGCGACCTGCTGGGCGGGGCGCTCACGGCGGTGGTCGGCATCCTTGCCGCGCTGGTCGATGCGCGCGCCACCGGCCGCGGCCGCTACGTCGATGTATCGATGACGGATTCGGTGTTCGCGCACAACCTGATGGCGTTCTTTGCCGTCGGCACACGCGGCAAGGCCAGCCCAGCGGGCAGCGACCTCCTCAATGGCGGTGTGCCGTGCTACGGCGTCTATCGCACGGCGGACGACCGCTTCATGGCCGTCGGTGCACTCGAATTGAAGTTCTGGCAGGTGATGTGCGACGTTATCAGCAAGCCCGCATGGAAAGACCAGCACTGGGCGCTTGGCCAACGCGTCGGCGGCGATGAGGCACGGGCCATTCGCGATGAACTGGCTGCGCTCTTCCTGACCGCCACGCAAGCCGAATGGACAGCGCGTTTTGCCGATGCCGATTGCTGTGTCACGCCCGTGTTGCGTATGGAAGAAGCCCTGCAACATCCGCTCTTTGTCGAGCGCAACAGCGTGGTGAAGGAGAACGGCGAGCCCGTGCAGCTCGCCCTGCCGCTAAGGTTTGCCGACTGACGAGTCGGCACGATCCAGCGTATCGAGCAGGCGCACGGCTTCTTCCAGTTGATGCTGGCTGAATACGCGGATGCCGTGCTGGCGCAGCAGCGCCGCAGTCACGCCCTCGCCCTGCTGCAGTTGGCTGGAAAACGTCCCGTCGTAGAGAAATGCAGAACCGCAGGACGGACTGCGCTCGGTAAGCACGGCGACTTGCACGCCGGCCGCCTGCGCCGCTTCCAGTGCGCGTTGCGCGCCTTGGAGAAACGCTTCGGTGACATCGTGGCCGTGGTGTTCGACGACACGGGCCACGCCGCGCAGGACCGCAGGGCCACCGCCTTCGCCGTGAATTTCCGCAGGCAGACGCGGCACCGGCAAACCGCCGGCCATCTCCGGGCACATCGGCACGATGCGCCCTTCCATCTGCCAGCGCGCCAGGATGCCGCCCTCGGTAGCGACCGTGCCGCCGTCATAGCGCACCGGTTGGCCCAGCAGGCAGGCACTCACCAGCACGCGTTGCATGATCTGCGGCTCCGGCTTAGCGGCGCTCGCGGCGGATCATCCCCACCACCAGCGTCAGCGAAAGAATCAGCAGCCAGATCAGCGACCACACCGGCACCGACAGGCCCAGCACCGGCGGCATCGGCCCGACGCAGAGGCCATCGGCTTCGAACACCTGCGGCAACCATTTGGCAGTCGGCAGCGCGTTGACCCAGTTCTCGATCGGGTCGATCCCGCACGTTGCCTTGGGGTTCAGCAGCAGCGATACGTGATACCCCGCGACGCACAGGCCGGCCAGGCCAGACAGCATGCCCAGCCCATGCCACAGCAGCCGCGTGGCCGACGACAGCGCCGCCAGCAGCGAGAACACGCCGATGCCGAGGAACGCAAACCGCTGCAGGATGCACAGCGGGCATGGCTGCAGCCCCTCAACGTGCTGCAGGTACAGCGCATAGCCGACCACCCCGAAGGAGATCACGGCAATCAGCAGGAAAAAGGCGCGCGAGTTGGCTTGCATGGCGGCGTCAGTTCAAAGGAATCGGAAAGAAAAGTTGGCGGATTATCGCACCGCAACGGCACGCGCATTTTCAAATGGCACCCGCGATACCGTTGCGAAATTTTGAACGATCAAGCTTCCAGCGCCCGCACGCGGTCGATGGCCTGCTCGATGCGTTCGACGGCAATGACCTCCAGCCCGTCGATTGCCTGCTTCGGGGCGTTGGATTTCGGAATCACGGCAATCGAAAAACCCAGCTTGGCGGCTTCCTTCAGGCGCTCCTGGCCGCGCGGCGTGGGGCGGATTTCTCCTGCAAGACCGATCTCGCCAAAGACCACCAGCCCGCGCGGCAGCGCCTTGTTGCGCATCGACGAATGGATTGCCAGCAGCACCGCCAAGTCCGCCGCCGGTTCAGTAATCTTCACGCCGCCCACCGCGTTCAGGAACACATCCTGGTCAAAGCACGCAATGCCGGCGTGGCGGTGCAGCACCGCCAGCAACATCGCCAGGCGGTTCTGCTCCAGGCCCACCGCAAGACGGCGCGGATTCGGCACGTTGGCCGTGTCCACTAGCGCCTGGATTTCCACCAGCAGTGGCCGCGTGCCTTCCTGCGTTACCAGCACGCACGAGCCCGGCACCACCTGCTCGTGCTGAGACAGGAACAGCGCCGACGGATTCGCCACGCCGCGCAGGCCGCGCTCCGTCATCGCAAACACGCCCAGTTCGTTGACGGCGCCGAAACGGTTCTTGAACGCCCGCACCAGCCGGTAGGCCGAATGCGTATCGCCCTCGAAATACAGCACCGTATCAACTATGTGTTCCAGCACACGAGGGCCCGCCAGCGCGCCTTCCTTGGTCACATGGCCGACCAGAATGGTGGTCACATCCAGCCGCTTGGCGATGCGCGTCAGCTGCGCCGCGCACTCGCGCACCTGCGCCACGGAGCCGGGCGCCGAAGTCAGCGCCTCCGAATACAGCGTCTGGATCGAATCGATGACGACGACTTCCGGCTTTTCCATCTCGATGGTCGCCTGGATGCGCTCAAGCTGGATTTCTGCCAGCAGCGCGAGGTTCGGGCTTTCGATGCCCAGGCGACGCGCACGCAGCGCGATCTGCGAGCCGGATTCTTCGCCGCTCACATACAGCACCCGGCGATCGGCCGCCAGGTTGGACAACGCCTGCAGCAACAGCGTCGATTTGCCGATGCCAGGATCACCGCCGATCAGCACCACACCGCCACTGACCAGGCCACCGCCCAGTACGCGGTCAAATTCGTCGATGCCGCTGGAGAAGCGCGGCACGTCCACCGCGTCGATGTCCGACAGCTTGCGCACCGTTGCGCTCGATGCCAGCGACTGGAAACGCGCGCCGGCACCGGACGTCGGCTGCGCGACTGTCTCTACCAGTGTGTTCCACTGCTGGCAATTCGGGCACTGCCCCGCCCATTTCGGCGCCGTGCCCCCACACTCGGTGCACGTATAGACCGTCTTGCTCTTGGCCAAACAACCCCCTGCTTACGGCGCCGCGGGTGGGCGGCAGCCGCTTGATTTTTGTATTGACGTTGCCGCGCTCAAGCGGCCTTGCCCAGGTCGCCGGCGTCTGCCGTGCTGACCGGTTCGACCGACACGGGCACGCGCGGCGCCAGTGCACACATCAACTCATAACCAACCGTGCCGGAGGCCTGCGCGACGTCGTCGATCGGCAAGCCTTCGCCCCACAGCGTGACGGATGTGCCGACACGCGCCTCGGGCACGCCGGTCAGGTCAACGGTAATCATGTCCATCGACACGCGGCCCACGATGTGCGTGCGTGCGCCATCGACCAGCACCGGCGTATGGTTGCCGTCCCAGCCCGGCGCATGGCGCGGGTAACCGTCGGCATAACCGCACGCGACGATGCCGATGCGCATCGGATGCTCCACGGTAAAGCGGGAGCCGTAGCCAATCGTTGCGCCCGGCTGCAGATCCTGAATGGCGATCAGCTCGCTCTTGAGCGACATGGCGGGCATCAGGCCGGTGCCATCAATGTCCGCCGCCACGCCCGTCGGCGACGCGCCGTACATGATCACGCCCGGGCGCACCCAGTCGCGGTGCGCCTTCGGATGCCACAGCGTGGCCGCTGAGTTGGAAAGCGACGCCTCGCCCGGCAAACCATGCGTGGCCTGTTCAAACGCGGTGAGCTGATGCTCAATGCCGCGCGGGCCGTCGGCATCGGAAAAATGCGTCATGTGGACGATTGTGCCGACGCCCGAAATGGCACGGGCGCGTTCCCATGCGGCGCGGTAGGCGGCGGGCGCGAAGCCCAGGCGGCTCATGCCCGTATTGATCTTGAGCTGCACGCTGATGGGGCCTTTCAGACGCGCCAGTTCCAGCATGCGCAGTTGCTCTTCGCAGTGAACGGTGGTGGTCAGGCGGTACTGCTCGACGATGGCCAGATCTTCCGGCTTGAAAAAACCTTCGAGCAAGAGAACCGGCCCCTGCCACCCAAGTTGGCGCAGGCGGACGGCCTCGTCCAGGTCGAGCAGACCGAAACCATCGGTCTGGCGCAAGCCTTCATACACGCGTTCGATGCCGTGGCCGTAAGCGTTGGCTTTGACGACAGCCCACACGCGCGAATTGGGCGCATGGCGGCGGGCAACCTGGAGATTATTGGCAAGTGCTGGGCCGTGGATGACGGCCTGGATGGGTCTTGGCATGACGGCAAACCTGCAAAACGTGAATGCGATGGCGCGCTCGTGGCGCGGCGTCGGTGCTGCAATGCAACAGGCAAATAGGCTGTGAGCGGGCCGTGCGCCCGGCCTCACGCGGTGAGCGTTCTATTTGACCACAGGACGCCAACTGGTTCGCGCCTGTCATGAGCGTGCCAAAAAAGAAAGTGCGCCGCCGTCACCGGAAGCGCACAAGTTTCGTGATATAAAGCCGTTCAATTTAGGCATGGGAAAACCGTCGTGATGCGCTGCCGGCATGGAGAAAGTTGGGCACCAGCCACTTCTTTTTGCGCGGCGACGTCACATCTGGTTTGACCATGCAAACAGGCGAGACCAAAACAAGCTGCGGGCGGAACGCATGGCCCGAACGCCTGTCAGTGAAAGATTCCCGCGGTTGCCCGGCGATGCATCTCTTGCAGCACCGGACGGGCCCCGTCCAAGGGAACCACAATCCGGGGAGCCCGCACGGGCGCTGGCTTCAAGGCCGCGGCCGCGCACCTGTGCGCTGCGCGGCCGGTCAGCCGACGCATCGCTCGGCCGGCACTTCCGGGGGGCGCTTCCGTGTGCCGGCACGCTGCCGGCAAGACGTGAAGACGAACATGGCACCGCGGTCTACGGGGACGAATTCGAAGGTATGAAGAAGGGCTTTTACACCATCATGGCGGCGCAGTTTTTTTCGTCGCTCGCCGACAATGCGCTGCTTATTGCCGCCATCGCCCTTCTGACAGAGATGCATGCGCCGCAGTGGATGACCCCGCTGCTCAAGTTGTTCTTCGTACTCTCTTACGTTCTACTTGCCGCCTTCGTGGGCGCATTCGCCGATTCCCGGCCCAAGGGCAAGGTGATGCTGATCACCAATGCCATCAAGCTGGTCGGTTGTGGCGTGATGCTTACCGGTCTGCACCCGTTGCTTGCCTATGGCGTGGTCGGCTTCGGTGCGGCGGCGTATTCGCCGGCCAAGTACGGCATCCTGACCGAACTGCTTCCCCCTGAAAAACTTGTCGCCGCCAATGGCTGGATCGAAGGCCTGACCGTCGGCTCCATCATCCTGGGCACCGTGCTCGGTGGGGCGCTGATTTCCAATCACGTGTCGGCCTGGCTGCTGTCGTTCGACATCCCCGGGCTCGAGCGCATCGACACCCCGGCCGAGGCGGCCATGCTCGTGATCATGGTGATCTACCTGATCGCGGCGCTGTTCAACACGCGCATTCCCGATACCGGCGCGCGTTATCCGCAGCAGGAAAAGAATCCGGTACGTCTCATTTCGGAGTTTGCGGACTGCTTCAATGCCCTGTGGCACGACAAGCTGGGCCAGATCTCCCTGGCAGTGACGACGCTGTTCTGGGGTGCCGGCGCCACGCTGCAATTCATCGTGCTGAAGTGGGCTGAGCAATCGCTGGAACTGAACCTCTCGCAAGGCGCCATCCTGCAGGCCGTCGTGGCCGTGGGGGTGGCCGCCGGGGCCATGGCTGCGGCAGTCAAAATCCCGCTGCGCCGCTCACTCGACGTGCTGCCGGTGGGCGTTGCGATGGGCGCGGTCGTCATGCTGATGGCGTTCTATACCAAGCACACGATCCCGGAAATCACGTTCCACATCGGCAACATGAAGCTGCCGCTGTACATGATGATCGCCTACCTGTTCCTGATGATCGTGGGCGCCATGTCGGGCTTTTTCGTGGTGCCAATGAACGCGCTGCTGCAGCACCGCGGGCACGTGTTGCTCTCAGCCGGACACTCGATTGCGGTGCAGAACTTCAACGAGAATGTGTCTGTGCTGCTGATGCTGTGCCTGTACGCGCTGCTCATCAAGCTGAATGTGTCGGTGGGCGTGGTGATCGTATCGTTCGGCATCTTCGTCTGCCTGACGATGGCGCTGGTGATGCGCCGGCATCGCGTCAACGAAAAGCTCTTTCACACCGCCGCGCTCATCGGCGAAGACAAGCACCACTGACGCAGTGCCCGCCCTGCGGGCCGGCACCTACTGGCCCCCGCGCTCTGTGTAGATGTTGCGCGCCAGGCAGAGGTCTTCCCATGCACGCGCCTTATCGGTCAGCGTGCGCAGCAGGTAGGCCGGGTGATAAGTCACCACCACGGGCACGCCCTCCACCTCATGCACCTTACCGCGCAGCTTGCCCACAGGCGTCTGCGTCTGCAGCAGGTTCTGCGCGGCAATGCGCCCCAGCACAACGATGATGCGCGGCTTGACCAGCGCAATCTGACGCTTGAGATACGGATCGCACATCGCCGCTTCGTCCGGCTCCGGATCCCGATTGCCAGGCGGGCGGCACTTGAGCACGTTGGCGATGAAAACGCCCTTCTCGCGCGACAGACCGATCGATCGCAACATGCTGTCGAGCAACTTGCCGGCCTGGCCGACGAACGGCTCGCCCTGCTTGTCTTCCTGCTCGCCCGGCGCCTCACCGATCAGCATCCATTCGGCCTGACGATCGCCAACACCGAAAACGGTGTTCGTGCGGCGCTCGCACAGCTTGCACGATGTGCAGTTGGAAACGGCGGCTTCTAGCTGCGCCCAATCGAATGCGGCGATGCGTTTGGCGCGCGGGGCGGCCGAATCCGGCGGTGCGTCCATGACAAGGGGCTCGACTCGGGCAGCCGCAGGTTCCACAGCGGCAAACACGGGGGCTTCAGCCCCCACGGCAGCCGGCTCTGCAACGGCCTCGACAGCTTCGACCGTCTCCAATGCAGTTGGCTCAGCGCCGCGCAATGTCCATTCGGTCGAAACGCCCAGCGCTTCCAGCATTCGGGATCGACGATTCATGCAGCCTCCACCCCGCTTGCCTCACACACCATGCGCATGACGAGCGCGTCTTCGCGCGTGTTGTTTTCGGCCGGGTAATAGCGCTTGCGCCGGCCGATCTCGGCAAACCCGATACGGTGATACAGCGCAATCGCGCCGGTATTGGACGGGCGCACTTCCAGCAGCAGGCTGCCGAAACCATGCACCAACGTGAGTGCCGTGGCCAGACGCAGCAGCCAACGGCCCAACCCTTGCCGCTGCCACGCCGGCGCAACGGTCACATTGAGCAGGTGCATCTCATCGACCACCGGCATGAGGATCAGGTAGCCCGCGACCTCGTTGCCGCCGTCACGCAGAACAATGCCGATGTGGCCGGACTTGAGCGAATCCTCAAAATTACCGCGGGACCAGGGAAACGTGAACGCCGCCTGCTCGATCGCCGCGACGCCCGCCAGATCGAGGGCGGTCATGCGCTCGGCGCGCCAGCCCGCAGGCAACGGCGCTTGCGCGATGACACCGGCCAGCGCGTTCTCGATCAGGCTCATGGCTGTGCACCCGCGGCGGCAGCCTTGGCCTGCTGCACAGCCTGCCGCTCTTCAATGGTGAGCGCGACCTTGTCACGCACATAGAGCGGCGCCGCGTCTTCGGGGCGCACCGTATGGCCGGCAGCCAAGAGGCGCAGACCCACGGCGATGATCTCGCGAGCGTGCGGCGCGACTTCCGGCAACACAGCGGCGGCACCTGCCGCAATGCTCAACTGATCGCCGAACACTGCAGCAGCATTGCCCGCCAGCCAGTAAGGCTGCGTCGGCGCGGCAACGCTCTGCGGCGCACTCACCTGAATGGCGGAAAGCGCATGCCAGCCCGAGGCATCCTGCGCCGCATCAGCGGGCACGAAGCTGGCCCAGTAGCACTCGTCCATGCGCGCATCGAGGGCGATGGTCACGGCTGTGCCGGCCGGCAATGTTGCGCGCGTCTGTTCCGCGCAGGCGACGAGGGAATTGACTGGCACGACGGGCAAGTCCGCACCAAACGCCAAACCCTGCGCCACGCCGCACGCCGTGCGCAGGCCGGTGAACGAACCAGGGCCGGCGCCAAAGGCAATCGCCGCGCAATCGGCCAGGGCGATACCCGCCTCGGCCAGCAATTCGGAAGCCGCCGGCAGCACGCGGCTACTGGAGCGCGGGCCGGTGTGTTCATGACGGAACAGCGTGCGCGTGCCGTCACCAAGGGCGACGGAGCAGAACTCGGTGGAGGTGTCGAAAGCAAGAATCCAGGGCATGGCGGCATTGTACCGGCTGGTGTGGTGCCCGAAGGCGCAAACCCGTGGCCGCCCATGGGGAAAACGCGCCAAAAATCGACCGGAAAACCGAAGCCATCCTCGAATTCAAACGGCCCGGCCATACAACCCCGGCGCTATCATCGCCAGACCATTGTTTTCAGCCGGGAATCATCATGAGCGACCTGCAAGCCCGTTTCGACCAAGCCCAAATCGATGTCAAGGGCCTCTCCGAGCGCCCCGCCAACATGACGCTGCTGCGCCTCTACGCGCTGTACAAGCAAGGCGCCGAAGGTGACGCGCATGGCGACAAGCCGGGCTTTACCGACATCGTCGGCCGCTACAAATTTGAAGCGTGGGAAGGCCTCAAGGGCACGTCGCAGGACGAAGCCAAGCAAAAGTACATCGACCTCGTCGAAGAGCTGAAAAGCGGCGCAACGACCTGAGCGTCGAATCGCCAAATGAAGAACCGGGCTACGCGCCCGGTTTTTTATTGCGCTGCAGGAATGGTGGACGACAGCTCTCGGCGGCGCATGCGCCACGCAGCCAGCACGGCCAGTGCACACAGCGTGCCGAGAAAGATGAACGTCTCGTCGAAGGCCAGGATGCGTGCCTCAGGGTCGACCGCAGCGCCATGCACGGTTTCGATACCGCGCGCGGCGAGCCGCCATTGCAGAAAAATGCCCGTGGCCGACACACCGATCGCCCCGCCCAATTGACGCAGGAAATTGACGGCGCTGGAGCCTTGCGGGATCAAGGTGAAATCGACGCCGCGCATGGCACCCAGGCTCAGCGACGGCAGCACGAAACCGAGCCCGATCCGTCCGACGATGGCAATGGCAATCAACAGCAGGTAGCTGGTGGCACGCGTGTTGGTTGCCATCAGGAAGAACGAAAGCGCCAGCGCCGCCAGCCCGAACGAGACCAACCGGAACGGCTCGATGCGATTGGTCAGCCGCCCCGCCAGCATGATCGTCACGGCCAGCACCAGCCCTGCGGGCAAGAGCACGAGCCCCGCGCGCGACGGCGCATAGGCCAGCGCCACCTGCATATACACGGGCACCAGATACGTCGAACCGTACAGCCCTGCCCCGTAAATGAAGGCCACCACCGCCCCCATCGCAAACTGTCGGTAGCTGAAGAGGCGCAGGTTCAGCAAGGGCGACTCCACCCGCTGCTGCCAGAATACGAAGCCCGCGACACACACGACTGATACGAGCATCAGCACGATGCCGTGCATCGCATCACTGTGCAGCGCGACCAGCCCGTTGAGCAGCGTGACCGTCGCGCCGCCGATGAGCAGCAGGCCGCGCCAGTCAAGCGGTTTGGGCTCGCCCGCCATCGACGAGTTGACAGCCATGAAGCGCCGCGCCATCGCCCAGCCGATCAGCGTGAACGGCATCACCACGAAGAAGATCGAGCGCCAGCCGAACAGCTCCACCAGGAAGCCACCCACGCTCGGGCCCACGGCCGGCGCCAGCACGACGCCAAAACCGAACAGGCCGAAAGCCTTGCCCTGCTCCCGCTCGGGAAACACACGCAGGATCAGGATGTTGGGCAGCGGCTGCATGATGCCAGCTGCAATGCCCTCCACGACCCGCATGGCGATCATCACTTCGTAATTGGGCGACAGACCGCCCGCCAGCCCACCCACGCCCAGCAGCAGCAACGCGCCAATGAACGTGCGCCGCAGCCCGAAACGCAGCAGCAGCCAGGGCGTCAGCAGCATCGACAAGGTCATCGCCACCATGAAGCTGGCCGACACCCATTGCGCGCGTTCCTGCCCGAGCACAAAGTGCCGGCTCAGATCGGGAATCGCCACGTTGACGATGGTGGCCGAGATGACGGACGACACCGCGCCCACCATCAGCGTGAACAGCACAAGCCACTTGAAGCGCTCGCCGTAACGCGCGCGCAGGGCCTCCAGGGTGGGCGTGAATGTCGTCATGGTCTCGTTGTAGTGATGTGTGAGACGACCAGGGGAGCGAAAACCTGGCCGGCGCCTCCTCCAGCGCCGGCCAGGCGGGACACGTCAGCCGAGGCGGCCGGTGGCGGCGATCTCCCGGATGCGGCGCACGGTGTCGATGTCGGATTCGCGATAGGCGGATTTGACGATCTCGGCGTAGCGCGTGTCGCCGGTTTCGTCGGCGTTGGGCAACGTGGTGTCGTAGACGAAGCGGATGAACGCGGCGTTGACCTCGTTGCTCTCGATCGTCATGGTCAGCGACCCGCCGGCGTGTTCGCCGGTGGCTGCGGTGGTGTAGGTCACGCGCTTGTGCGGCTCGAGCGTCACGCGATCCTGGATGCGCGCCTTGCCGAACACAAGTTCGCGCTCGACCCAGCCGTCACCTTCAGCGGTGATGATGCATTCGTCCAGGCTTTCGACAAATTCGGTTTGCTCGCGCACGCGCAGTACCAGGCCTTGCCAGATCTGGTTCAGGGTCAGCGTGTCGATGAGGGGGTTCAGTGGATCGTTGACTTCCACCAGGTGTTCAAAGCGCAAAGCGGCCTCCGCAAGGTTTCGTGACATTATCGCGCGGCTTGGCCGGCCCTGCGCCAAATGAAAAACGCCGGCGGGTTGCCCCAGCCGGCGTTTCCGTTGCGATCCAAGCGTCGCTTAAAAATCGTTCACGATCCGTAGCGAGCGACCCGAGGTTGGCGCGCGAAGCGCAGCCGTGCATGAGTACGGCGAGCATCACAGGGCCAAGATCGGGGCGCGCAGTAGGATCGTGAGCGATTTTTTTAGATTTCTTCGTACAGTGGCAGAGTCAGGAATTCCGCAAAGTCTTCCGACGTCGACATCTGTTCGAAGATTTCTGCAGCGCGGTCAAAATGGCCCACCGCACCCGTCTCCTTCACCTTGGCCAACTCTTGCGGGATCAGCCCGCGCACCAGCTCAGCCGTGACCTTGGTGCCGTCTTCCAGCTTGCCCTTGGGCGAGCGGATCCACTGCCACACCTGCGAGCGCGAGATCTCGGCCGTAGCGGCATCTTCCATCAGATTGTGGATCGGCACGCAACCGTTGCCGGCCAGCCAGGCACCCAGGTAGTGGATGCCGACGTTGATGTTCATGCGCAGGCCGGCTTCGGTGATCGGCGTTTCCGGCTGGAAGTCCAGCAGGTCAGCCGCCTTCACTTCCACGTCCGGGCGTTGCTTCTCGAACTGGTTGAGCTTGTCGCCCAGCACTGCCACGAATTCCTTCATGGCCGGCTCGACCAGGCCCGGGTGAGCCACCCAGCCGCCGTCGTAGCCGTCGGTCGCGTCGCGCTTCTTGTCGCCGATGATGCCAGCCATGGCGATGGCGTTCTTCTCCGGATCATTCTTGATCGGGATCAGCGCGCTCATGCCGCCAATGGCGGGGGCACCGCGCTTGTGACAGGTCTTGAGCAGCAGCAGCGCGTAGGCGCGCATGAACGGCGAGGTCATCGTCACCTTGGCGCGATCGGCCAGGCAGAAATTCTTGTCGACCTTGAACTTCTTGATGCACGAGAAGATGTAGTCCCAGCGGCCGGCGTTCAGGCCTGCGCTGTGCTCACGCAGTTCGTACAGGATTTCTTCCATCTCGAACGCGGCGAGGATGGTTTCGATCAGCACGGTGGCCTTGATCGTGCCTTGCGGCAGGCCGATCTCCTTCTGCGCCATCACGAAGATGTCGTTCCACAGACGCGCTTCCAGATGGCTTTCCATCTTCGGCAGGTAGAAGAACGGGCCGGCGCCACGAGCGATTTGCTCCTTGGCGTTGTGGAACAGGAACAGCGCGAAGTCGAAGATGCCGCCGGAAACGCGCTCACCGTCGATCAGCACATGCTTCTCGTCCAGGTGCCAGCCGCGCGGGCGCACCTGCAGCGTGGCGATCTTGTCGTTGAGCTTGTAGGTCTTGCCGTTCTGCTCCAGCGTGAGCGTACGGCGAATGGCGGCCTTCAGGTTGACCTGGCCCTGGATCTGGTTGTGCCAGCTCGGCGAGTTCGAATCTTCGAAGTCGGTCATGTAGCTGTCCGCGCCCGAGTTGAACGCGTTGATGACCATCTTGGCATCGACCGGGCCGGTAATTTCCACACGGCGGCAGTGCAGTGCCGGCGGAATCGGAGCAACCTTCCAATCGCCTTCGCGCACGGCCTTCGTTTCAGCCAGGAAATCCGGGCGCTCGCCAGCGTCAAGGCGCTTGGCGCGCTCGACACGGGCCGCCAGCAGCTCCTTGCGACGCGGCTGGAAGGCACGGTGCAGCTTGGCAACCAGCGCCAGTGCTTCGGGGGTCAGAATGTCTTCGTAGGCCGGCAGAATCTCGGCCTTGATCTCCATGCCTTGGGGCAGCGTGAGCGCCATGGTTGTTCTCCAGAGGATGATGTGAGGGTTGAACGGGTTCGGTCCTATGGCTGGGCCGATTGAATGCAATGCCTTATGTCGCTTGTGTTGCCTGCACGAACTGCAGCAGATCGCGCATGTCGTGGCCGGCCGCGGTGGGCGCCACGTCGAGTGCCTCGGGCGGATGCCCCAGGCGGTTGATCCAGAACGTTGTGAAGCCGTACCAGGTCGCGCCGCAGGCATCCCAGCCATTGGACGAGACAAACAGAATCTGTTCCGCAGGCACACCAAACGCTTGTGGCGCCAACGCATAAGCTTGCGGCGCGGTCTTGTAGAGCTTGACCGCGTCGACCGACAGCACGTGAGCGAACAGCCCGGACATGCCGGCACTCTTCACGGCAATGTCGAGCATCTGCGGGTTGCCGTTGGAGAGGATGCCGAGCGGCAGCCCCATCTCGCGCAAGCGGCGCAGCGCGGGCACGTTCTCCGGAAACGCCGACAGGCACGCATATTCGCGCATCAGCGTGGCTTCGTCATGGGCGGAAAGCTCTACGCCCAGGCGCGCCGCCGCATAGCGCAGCGCATCGACGGTGATATCCCAGAACGGCTTGTAGTGCTCGCCCGAGGGGCCGGCCAGCGAGCGGATGCGCGTGTAATCGATCTGCTTGTCGCGCCAGAGCACCGACAGCGCTTCGCCCTTGCCGGCAAACAGTTGCTCGGCGCGCGCGGCCACGGAATACACGTCGAACAACGTGCCATAGGCATCGAAAACCACCGCGCGAATCGAACTCATCAGAAGCTCCACGGACCTGAAGGTCTCGCACTCGCGCGTTCTATCACACAGAATGCTTTGCCGACCTTCGCAACGAGGGCCATTGTAGAAAAGCTGACGCACCGCACAAAGACGGCAATGGTCACTTGATCTTTAACTTTTACCGATGGAATGACGAGTGATAACCTTTATATTCGTCACAATCCCGCAGGCCCCGGTCGGCACGGTATACATCAGGCATGGATCATTTCAAGCAGCTCGAAACCTTTGTCGCCGTCGCAACACGCGGCAGCCTATCCGCCGCCGCCGCCGCTGAGGGCGTGGCGCCTGCCATCATCGGGCGCCGCATCGACGCGCTGGAAGAACGCCTGGGCGTCAAGCTTCTGGTGCGCACCACGCGGCGCATCACGCTGACGTTCGAGGGCTCGGCGTTCCTCGAAGATTGCCAACGCATTCTCAATGACTTGCACAACGCCGAGGCCAGCGTCTCGGCCGGTGGCGTAAAAGCCAGCGGGCACCTGCGCGTGACCGCCCCCGCCGGCTTTGGCCGCCGCCATGTCGCGCCGATGGTGCCGGACTTTATCGAGGCCCACCCGGATGTCTCGATGACGCTGGACCTGGGCGACCGGGTCGTCGACCTCGTCAACGAAGGCTTCGATTGCGCGATCCGCCTGGGCGACCTGCCCGACTCGAGCCTCGTTTCGATCCGTCTGTGGGAAAACCGCCGCGTGGTGGTGGCTGCGCCGTCGTACCTGGGGCGCCGGGGCGTTCCAACCCAGGTGGAGCAGCTTTCGACGCACAACTGCCTGGCCTTCGGCGCCAGCGCCAACGTGCAGCGCGGCTGGGTCTTCCAGCAAGGCGGCAAGGCCGTCACCGTGAAGGTGTCCGGCACGATGGAATGCACGGACGGCGCCGTGCTGCGCGAGTGGTGCTTGCAAGGCTATGGTCTTGCGTGGCGCTCGTGGTGGGAGGTCGGACATGACATTGCCACGGGCAAGCTGGTGACAGTGCTCGATGCCTTCGAAGCACCACCGATCGGCATCCACGCGGTGTTTCCGCAGCGCAAGCACCTGCCGCTGCGCGTGCGCCTGTTCATCGACTTCCTCAAGAACACGTATGGCAACCCGGCCTACTGGCGCCGGGCGGACGCCGTTATCGGGATCGATTAGCAATCACCCCGAGTGGGTGAAACACCGCATGCGGCCTACAATCAAGACAAGAACGTCTTCCCGCATCCCACCTCAGGAGGCCGCATGTTCCAGCACATCCTCATCCCGACCGATGGTTCCGAGCTGTCGCGCAAGGCGGTGGCAGGCGCGCTCGACTTTGCCAAGACGCTGGGCGCGCGCCTGACGGCCTACACCTGCCTTGAGGAATACCCCTACACGCCGTTCTCCGAGATCGTCGTGGAAACACCGCAGGCGTTCAAGGAGCGTGTCGAAGCGCAGGCCCGCGTGGTGCTCAAGGACGTGGAAGACGCCGCCGTCAGCGCCGGCATCAGCTGTGACACCGACATGAGCTGCTTTGCCGTGCCTTATATGGGCATCATCGACGCGGCCGAGCGCCATGGCTGCGACGTCATCTTCATGGCATCCCACGGCCGGCGCGGGCTGGCCGGGCTGCTGCTGGGCAGCGAAACGCAGAAGGTGCTCACGCATACGGAGATTCCGGTGATCGTCTATCGCTGAGCGCGCACCGGCACGTGACAAGCCCATGCGTGCCGCGCCGCAATCTCGCAGACGAAAAAAAACCGCGCCACTCACGGGACGCGGTTCGAGAGGCCGGCGTGTGGTCAGCACGGCCGGCCCGGGTACCTAGGTGCCGGATGCGTCGGCAGCCTCAGGCAACCTTCTTGGCTTGCGCCGTTTCTTCGAAGAATTGTTCGTCTTCCGTCGAGCCCTTCAGCGCCGTGGTTGACGCCTCGCGTTCGATGGTCTGCGTCACCGCGTCGAAGTAGCCCGTGCCGACTTCGCGCTGGTGCTTCACCGCGGTGAAGCCCTTTTCCGCCGCCTTGAACTCGGCCTCTTGCAGCTCGACGAACGCGCTCATCTGGTTGCGGGCATAGCCGTAGGCCAGATTGAACATCGAGTAGTTCAGGGCATGGAAGCCGGCCAGCGTGATGAACTGGAACTTGTAGCCCATCGCGCCGAGTTCCTTCTGGAAGCGGGCGATCGTCACGTCGTCCAGGTTCTTCTTCCAGTTGAACGACGGCGAGCAGTTATAGGCCAGCATCTTGCCCGGGAACTTGGCGTGGATGGCTTCGGCAAACTTCTTGGCGTATTCCAGATCCGGCTTGCCGGTTTCGCACCAGACGAGGTCGGCCACTTCCGCATACGCCAACCCACGGGAGATGGCTTGCTGGAGACCCGGCTTGGTGCGGTAGAAGCCTTCAACGGTGCGCTCGCCGGTGCAGAACGGCTTGTCGTTCTCGTCCACATCGGTGGTCAGCAGGTCGGCGGCTTCTGCGTCTGTGCGGGCGATCAGCACGGTCGGCACGCCCATCACGTCGGCAGCCAGACGGGCGGCCACGAGCTTGCTCACGGCTTCGCGGGTCGGCACCAGGACCTTGCCGCCCATGTGGCCGCACTTCTTCACGGCGGCCAACTGGTCTTCAAAGTGAACGCCGGCGGCACCGGCCTCGATCATGGCCTTCATCAGTTCGAACGCGTTCAGCACGCCGCCGAAACCGGCCTCCGCATCCGCCACGATCGGCGCGAAGAAGTCGATGTCGTCCTTGCCTTCCGACCATTGGATCTGGTCAGCGCGCTGGAACGTGTTGTTGATCTTCTTGACGACCTTGGGCACCGAATCCACAGAGTACAGCGATTGGTCCGGATACATCTCGCCGTTGCTGTTGGCATCGCCCGCCACCTGCCAGCCCGACAGATAGATCGCCTTCAAGCCAGCCTTGACCTGCTGCATGGCCTGGTTGCCCGTCAGTGCGCCCAGGGCGTTGACGAAGGGCTCGTTGTTGATCAAGTCCCACAGCTTTTCGGCACCACGCTTGGCCAGCGTGTGTTCGATCTGCAGCGAACCGCGCAGGCGCACGACATCTTCAGCGGTGTAACCACGCTTGATGCCCTTCCAACGCGGGTTGGTATCCCATTCCTTCTGCAGCTTTTGCACTTCGAGTTCGCGTGACATCGCACTCTCCTGTTTGATCGCATCCATCAAATAAAAACCGGGTAACTCACTCTGCGCCTTGAGCCGCTCGCACCTTCTTGGGGCGCAGCCAGGTGGCTCAGGTCATATGTCTTATATAAGAGTGTAGAAATGGCGAGTGCAGCGCAACAAGGAGAACATGCGCAGGAATTGAAGTTTTTACTTTTTATTTTTCAACAACTTAGCATCGATGTTTCATGATGCGGAAAGATTTTTTCTATCATGAAAGAGGGTGATGGTGCTGTGCGATGCAGAATTTTTGCGGACCAAAACCCCTTTCCGCATTGTGAAAAATCCTAGACGCTTGCCCATCACATCGAGATGCCACAAAAAACGCCGCAGATGCGGCGTTCAGGATGGTGATCGGGTGGAAACTCAGGACGTGCGTTCTACTTCCGCCAAGACATCCCACTGCAGAAGATCGGGCGCCCTGCCCTGAAGGGCCGCTGCTACGAACAGATAGACCGCATCGATGAAACCGGCCCGGAACTCGCGCGGCAGCGCATGCGTGATGCCGTCGATCTTCGAGCGCAGCCGCATGGCCACGAAGGGCCGGCCGGCACGCGCATCAATGTGCGTACGGCAAAGAAAATCCTTGGCTGCGAGGGCGCCCGATTGATAGTGGCGTAGCGCGTTCAACGTACACCTCCGTAAGACGGATGCCAGGAGATGCAGGGCGGTGGCGCGGGGCGATGCCCGCTTGATGCGATAGACATGACGTCTCCTAGATGAAGAGGCCAGCCGCTCGCTGCTAAACGAGGGTGGCGGGCCTGACGACGGCGTTAGCAGACCGGCCATCTAGAAACCGGCAGACCCGAAGGTCTCACCGCCCGGCCCGCCGTAAAGCATAGGCGTGCACAAGCACCGGACATTGTCCGTCTAGATGGCACATCTGGTGGGCTGCTAAACCCGGCTGCTCGAACGAACAGCGCGCGAATTATATCGTGCGCCCTCCCCCCTCCAAATCGGAATCAGCCTCGAGACAGGCGATGCGCCACCCAATCTCCACCCGTGATGACGGGCCGCCCGGCAATGTGCTGCGGGCTGACCGGATAGACGATGCAGTCGACCGGTTCGCTGCCCAGCATGACGGCGTGGTTCTCGCGCAGAAACAGCGCATCGCCGCCGGGGTAGACCTCTTCGATCTCGTCCAGCACGGGAACGAGCGCAGCGTCGATTTGGTACACATCGCCACGCACGGCGGTGCCGGTCGGGTCCAGCACGAGGCCGGGGTACGCGCCAAAGTCGTACAGGCGGCCGTGCAACGTGGCGGTACCGAGCAGTTCCGGTTCGGGAATGCCGCGCTTGGCTGCGGCAACCCGCAAATCATTCGCCTCACCGGCACGCAGCGTGCCGTAGACGAATACGTGGATGGCATTGGCGCGGGTCATTCAAGCATGTCCTGCGAAACCAGCACGCCGTCTTCATCGGCATAGACCCACTCGCCGGACTGGATGTACGCGCCCGGCATCTGCACGCCCACCTCACGCTGCCCGGCATTCTTCTTGATGCTCTTGCGCGGATGCACCGCCAGGGCGTGGATGCCGACGTTGCATTCGGCCAGCTCGCGCGTATCGCGCACGCAGCCGTTGAGCAGAATGCCCTCCCAACCATTCTCTTCCGCCAGCTTGCCGAGGTTGCCGCCCACCAGCGCGCAGCGCAGCGAGCCTCCGCCGTCGATCACCAGCACGCGGCCTGCGCCCTGCTCTTCCAGCGCGGCGCGTACCAGGCCGTTGTCTTCAAACACCTTGAGCGTGGAAGCCGGGCCGGCAAACGCGGCGCGCTTGCCAAAGCTGCGGAACACCGGCGTAAGCACACGCAGGCTTCCATACACCAGCTTGTCTTCGTGCATGTCGCACAGGTCGGTTACGGGAATCATCGTCATGGCAATGGGTGAATGGCGTTGGCGAAAACGAAAAATAAAAGTGGAATCAACTCCGTGACTGCGCGCGCAACGAATCGATCGTCGCGCGTGGGCTGATGATGTTCGGATCGGTCTGCACTTCGATGACGGACGCAACGCTTGCTGCCAGCGCGGTTTCCACCGCCGACTGAAAGCCTTCGAGCGAGCGAACCGTGTGCCCTTCGGCGCCGTAGGCTCTCGCCAGCGCGGCGAAGTCCGGGTTGCGCAGCTCGGTGCCGCTCACGTGCTCGGGGTATTCGCGTTCCTGGTGCATGCGGATGGTGCCGTACATGCCGTTGTTGACCACGATAAAGATGACCGGCGCGTTGTACTGCATGGCGGTGGCCAGCTCCTGGCCGTTCATCAGGAAGCAACCGTCGCCAGCCATGCAGATGACGGGCGTGTCGGGGCAGACGATTTTGGCCGCCACCGCAGCGGGTGCGCCATAACCCATCGCGCCGCTCGTGGGCGCAAGCTGCGTGCGCGAGCCCGCCGCCAGCGCACCGTATTGATAGAACCGATGCAGCCACGTGGCGTAGTTGCCCGCGCCGTTGGTCAGGATGCTGTTTTGCGGCAGACGCTCGCGCAGCCATCGCATCGCGCGGGCCATGTCGATGCCCTTGCCGCCAAACGGCGGCGGCACGATGTTGGCGAGGTAATCGGCGTTGGCCGCTTCTGTCCAGGCAGACCAACGCGGCGGGGTGTCGGGCGAGTCGGGCGATACGCCGTCCAGCGCTTCGGCGATCGCGGGCATCGACGCGTGGATCATCAGATCGGCCTGGTAGACGCGGCCCAACTCTTCCGCGCCGGCATGCACATGGATGAGCGTCTGCTTCGGCCGGGGCACATCAAAGAGCGTGTAGCCCGAGGTCGTCATCTCGCCCAGGCGTGTGCCGATGGCGAGCACCAAGTCGGCGTCTTTGACGCGCGCTGCAAGCTTCGGGTTGATGGCGATGCCGACATCGCCGGCGTAATTCGGGTGGCGGTTGTCGAACAGGTCTTGCCGGCGGAACACGCAGCCCGCGGGCAGATTCCACCGCTCGGCAAAGGCTTGCATACGGGCGGCGGCATGCGGCGTCCAGCCCGAACCGCCCAGCAGCAGCATCGGGCGCTCGGCGTTCTGCAACAGCGTCTTCAAGCGGGCCAGGTCGTGCGGGCTGGGCCACGCCATCGCGCGCGCTTTCGTTGCCACCTCGGGCGGCACATCGGCCACGGTGGCCACCTCGGTCAGCATGTCTTCCGGCAGCGCCAGCACCACCGGGCCGGGGCGGCCTGCGGTGGCGGTCTGGAACGCGCGTGCGATGTATTCAGGGATGCGCTCGACGCTATCGATCTGCGCGACCCACTTGGCCATCTGGCCGAACATGCGGCGGTAGTCGATTTCCTGAAACGCTTCGCGGTCGACGAAATCGCGGCCGACCTGGCCGATGAACAGAATCAGCGGCGTGGAGTCCTGAAACGCGGTGTGCACGCCAATGCTGGCGTTGGTGGCGCCCGGCCCGCGTGTGCAGAAGACGATGCCAGGCCGCCCAGTGAGCTTGCCGTAGGCGTCCGCCATGTTGGCGGCGCCGCCCTCTTGCCGGCAGACGATGAAGCGCGCGCGGTCGCGGCGCTGGTAGAAGCCTTCGAGCACCGAAAGGTAGCTCTCGCCGGGCACGCCGAAGGCCAAATCGACGCCGTGGGCCAACAGCGCATCAACAAGGATCTGGCCGCCGTGGCGTGGCTCGGCAACGTTGCTGGCGTGGCGTGCGACTGGTGTCTCCATGGCGGCTGCTCTCGCTCTCGATCCGTTGACGACACAATGGATCATAGCGGAACACGCCGCCGCGGCGACTACATCTGCCGGAACAAATGTGCGTATTGCCGCGCGACCGGCAGCGTCTCGGTGCGCCCGCGTATCTTCAGCCCCAGGCGGCCCAGCGACAGATGCACGGCGCTCGACACATGCGCCACGTTGACCACCGTACCGCGGTGCACCTGCCAGAAGTGTTCAGGGTCGAGCTGGGTCAGCAGGTCACGCAGGCTGGTGCGGATGAGGGATTCGCCACTGCCGGCGACCACGTTGACGTACTTGTCGGTCGCTTCCAGATAGATCACGTCATCCACGGGGATAAAGCGCACCTCCTGCCCGACCAGCGCCTTGATGAAGCGCAGATAGCCGCCCTGCGGCGTGGCCCGCGTTTGCGGGGCGCCCTGCAGGCCGGCAAGGCGCTCGACAAGCTCCGCCAGCGTCTGCGCCGGATCGGTCACGGCAGGCGCGTTGGCGTTGGCGCTCAGGCGCGTGCCGAGGCGGTCCTTCAGCCGCTTGACGGTCTCGGCCAGGCGCTCGGTCTGCACGGGCTTGAGCACATAGTCGACCGCGGCTTGCTCGAAGGCGTCGAGCGCGAACTGGTCATATGCGGTAACGAACGCCACCAGCGGACGAACTTCCCGCTGCGACAGCTCGCGCGCCACATCAATGCCCGACAAACCCGGCATGCGGATATCGAGAAAGACCACATCGGGCCCCTGCCCGTCAGCCGCATCGTCAATCACGTCGAGCGCGGATTGGCCATCGTGCACGGCCGGCAGCAACGTGGCCTCGGGCCATAACGCCGCCAGTTCAGCGACGAGGTTTTCAGCCAGTGCCGGTTCATCATCGGCAATGAGCACGCGTGGAGAAGCAGGCATCGATCAGGTTCCGGCGGATGCGCGCGATGAGAGCGCGCCGGTGGCGTTGGCGGTTGAGCGGGAGGTTGAGCGAGAAAAGCGGCAGCGCCATTCCGGCGCGTCGGCTTGAGACGGTGCGCGCGCCGTTTCGTGCGCCAGCGGCAATTCGACGATGATCGTCACGCCGTGCGGCACGGTCTCGGTGATCGTCAGGCGTGCGTCTCCATCGAACAGGCGCGACAAACGTTCACGTACATGCGTGAGGCCCAGCCCCGATCCCGTGGCGCCGTCGTTGCCGAAACCGACGCCCGTGTCGCGCACTTCCAGCACGAGCCGCTCGCCCTCGCTGCCTGCAGCCAGCCGAGCAGACAGGGCGATTTCCCCGCCCTCGCGCGCGGGCTCGATGCCGTGCACAACGGCGTTTTCCACCAGCGGCTGAATCAGCATCGGCGGAATGACGATGTTGGCGATGGCATCGTCCATCGCTAAGGAGAAACGCAGGCGATTGCCAAAGCGCAGCGCCTGGATGTCGAGATACGCGCGCAGCAGCGCAAACTCCTGCGCCAGCGTGCACTGCTCGGCGCGTGCGTGCGAGAGCGAGCTGCGCAGAAAGCCGATCAAATGCTGCAGCAAGCGCCGCGCGGCGGCCGGGTCCCGTGCGATCAGCACATCGACGTGGGCGAGTGAGTTGAACAGGAAATGCGGCTCGATCTGTGCCTGCAGCGCCATCAGTTGCGCACGCACAACCTGCTTCTCGGCCTCTTCACGCTCCAGCGCATCGAGCGCGGCCTGGCGCTGCAATGCGGCCAGCTTGCCGCGCGACCAGTAGTAATACGTTGCGCCAAGCGCAGCCAGCATGGCGATGATGAAACTCATGCGCAGGCTGTCGGCGCGCCAGGGTTCCGGGGTCGGGTTGTGCAGGCACAGGATCGTCCGCGCGATCCACTGCCCGAGCGGCACGCCGATCAGCACCGCGCCCACGATGATCCACGGAAACACCTTCTTGTTGGGCGGGCCGTCGCCCCAGAGCACATGGCGCGGGATGCCGATCAGCGAAAACATCGACAGCCCGATTGCCTGGCTGAAGACGAAATCTTTCCAGAAGGTCTCTTCCGGCCGGATGCCGAACGCCAGCACGGCCGCAATCAGCGTATTGATGACGATGATGACGGCATAGCGGATCACCCAGCGCCGGGCAAGGTGCAGGCAATCGGCAAGCGAAGGGAACGACACATTGGCGAACATGCGGGCGATCTTACCGGAGGGTTCTCCGGCGTTGAAGCGTGGGGTTTCCCGCATCACCGGCGGCCGGCCTGCTGGCGCAAACGGGCGAGTTCACGGTCGACCATGCGCTGGTAACCGTTGCCCTGGCTCCAGGCCAGGCTCAGGCCGTGTGCGGCCAGGCCCAACCCCCAGCCCAGCAGTGGCCACACAAACCAGAACTGCCCACGCGACAGCGCTATCGCCACCAACCCGGCGTTTACGGCCAGGAACGACAGCAGGTGAATGCGGAACCCCAGGCGCGCACCGGCGCGGTGTCGGGCGCGGCGCAGCAGAGCGTCGTCGGATTCAATGGATGGGGAAGTTGGGGTGTAAGGCACGGCGGACATGGCGGTCTCTGGTGGAACCGAAGATGTCCGCAGTATAGGAATGACGCCTGGGCAGGCGCCACGGGCGTGCGACGAATGGCGGAATCGGGCGGATGAACGGCGCGCAGCCGGCTCCGCCGACACACAGCAGCCGTGGCTATGCCGCCAACGCCTCCCGCGCGGACTGGCTCACCACCGTGGAAGCCACCGCTTCCGCCACCGTCTCGCGGGAAAGGTGCGGTGCAAACATCCCGATAAAGTCGTGCGCATAGGCACGCAGATACGCCCCGCGGCGCACCGCCACGCGCGTGGTATTCGGTTCGAACAGGTGGTCCGCGCCGATGCAGACGAGGTTGTCGTCCTTGCGCCCGTCATACGCCATCGACGCGATGATGCCCACGCCCACGTCCAGCGCCACGTAGGTCTTGATCACGTCTGCATCCATGGCGGTCAGCACGATCTCGGGGTGCAGGCCAGCACTGGCAAATGCTGCGTCGATGTTGCGTCGGCCCGTGAAGCCTGCGTCGTACGTGATGAGCGGATACTGGGCCACATCTTCCAACGTCGGGAGCGGATTCTTGGTCAGCGGATGGTCCGGGCTGACCACCAGCACGTGGCGCCAGCGGTACGCCTCGAACGACGTCAGCCCCGGCTCGTTGGCCACGGCTTCGGTGGCGATACCGATATCGGCCTGCCCCGTCAGCAGCAGCTCGACGATGTGCGAGGGCGATGCCTCCTGCAGCGCCAGCGTGACGTGCGGATATTCCTTGCGGAACGACTGCACCACCTTCGGCAGGGCATAGCGGGCCTGCGTGTGCGTGGTTGCCACGGTCAGGCGGCCCGACTGGCGGCCCGAAAATTCCTCGCCGGCCTGGCGCAGGTTTTCGGCTTCGAGCAGCAGGCGCTCGACAATGCGGACGATCTCGCGACCCGGTTCGGTCAGGCCCGTGAGCCGCTTGCCGTAGCGCTCGAAAATCTCCACGCCCAGCTCATCCTCCAGCTCGCGGATCTGCCGCGACACGCCGGGCTGCGATGTGTACAGCGCGTTGGCGACTTCGGTCAGGTTGAACTGGCGGCGCACCGCCTCGCGGATGGAACGCAGTTGCTGGAAGTTCATGGCTCGTGTCCTCTCGTATTGGTTGTCGTCGGAGCGGCGCGTTATGCGGTCGGCTGCGCGGCGGCCGGCCGTGCACCTTGGGCAAACACGCGAATGGCGCGCGGGCGCACCACCAGCGTTTCGCCTTCGCGGAAGCCCTCGGCGCGGAAGCGCTCGATGGGCAGGGAGACTTCGATGATGTCGTCGGTGTCTTCGCGTTCCAGCTCAAGCTGGGCAATGGCGCCAAGCGTGAGCGCGCGGCGCAGCATGACGGGAATGCCCTCGGCTCCTGGCGCATAGCGCTCCAGATCGATTTCGTGGGGGCGTACGAAGGCTACCGCCTGATCGGCACGAGACGAATCCACGCCACCCGACGGCACAGCAATGGCGGAATCGCCGACGTGCAGCACGCTGCCGCCCTCGCCTTCTTCCAGGCGGCCGTGGAACAGGTTCACGTTGCCGAGGAAGCCGTAGACGAACGGCGTGGCCGGCGTGTTGTAGACCGCATCGGGGCTGCCGACCTGCTCCACCTGGCCGCGGTTCATCAGCACCACGTTGTCGGCCACTTCCAGCGCCTCTTCCTGGTCGTGCGTGACGAACAGGCTGGTGACATGAAGATCGTCGTGCAGACGGCGCAGCCAGCGGCGCAGTTCCTTGCGCACCTTGGCATCGAGCGCGCCGAAGGGCTCGTCGAGCAGCAGCACGCGCGGCTCCACCGCAAGCGCACGCGCCAGGGCAATCCGCTGGCGCTGCCCGCCCGACAGTTGCGGCGGGTAACGATCGGCCAGCCAATCGAGCTGCACGAGTTCCAGCAGCTCCTTCACCTTCGCGCGGATCTGCGCTTCACTCGGTCGCTGCGTACGCGGTTTCACACGCAGGCCAAAGGCCACATTCTCGAACACCGTCATGTGCTTGAACAGCGCGTAATGCTGGAACACGAAGCCGACCTGGCGCTCGCGCACATGCTGGTCCGATGCGTCTTCGCCGTTCAGGTGGATGCTGCCCGAATCCGCATGCTCCAGCCCCGCGATGATGCGCAGCAGCGTGGTCTTGCCGCAGCCCGACGGACCGAGCAGCGCAGTCAGCTCGCCCTGCTTGAAGTCGAGCGAGACATCGTTGAGGGCAACGAAGTTGCCAAAGCGCTTGGTGATGTGTTGAACCTGGATGCTCATGCTGCGCTCCCTTCGAGCGGAGATTGCACGGAGATGTGCGAATGCGAATTGACTGTTTGTTGTGCCACGCGTTGCCCCGGACCTTCGCCCACGCCGGCATCTGCATCAGCCAGCTCGCGACGGCTGCGCCATTCGACCAGCGTCTTCAGCGCCAGCGTGACAAGCGCCAGCAACGTCAGCAGCGACGCCACGGCAAACGCGGCCGCAAAGTTGTATTCGTTGTAGAGAATTTCCACGTGCAGCGGCATCGTGTTGGTCAGCCCGCGAATGTGGCCCGACACCACTGACACCGCGCCAAACTCGCCCATCGCCCGCGCGCTGCAGAGGATCACGCCATACAGCAGGCCCCACTTGATGTTCGGCAGCGTCACGCGAAAGAACGTCTGCCAGCCCGAGGCGCCGAGCACGATGGCGGCCTCTTCCTCTTCACTGCCCTGCGCCTGCATCAGCGGAATCAATTCGCGCGCCACGAACGGAAACGTGACAAACACCGTCGCCAGCACAATGCCGGGCACCGCAAAAATGACCTTGAAATCGTGATCGGAGAGATACGGCCCGAACCAGCCCTGCGCGCCGAACAGCAGCACGTAGATCAAGCCGGCAATGACGGGCGATACCGAAAACGGCAAGTCGATCAACGTCAGCAGCAGGTTCTTGCCGCGAAACTCGAACTTGGCAATCGCCCATGCTGCCGCCACGCCAAACACCACGTTCAGCGGCACGGCAATCGCGGCGGTGGTCAACGTCAGGGTGATCGCCGAAAGCGCATCGGGCTCGATCAGCGCTTCGAGATACACATCAACGCCCTTCTTGAACGCCTCGACAAACACGCTCGCCAACGGCACGAACAGGAACAACGCCAGGAATCCGAACGAAACGAGGATCAGCGTTGCACGCACCCAGGCGGACTCTGCGGTGGCGCCTCGGCGGCCACCAGCGGGGGCCTGACCAGGTTGACGGGAAACAGTACCGGCCATGTCAGGCTCCAGCTGCCGCATTGGCGGTCGGGGGTTCGGGGGCACGCTCAATGGCGTCATTGCGATTGCCGCGGCGGCGCGTCCACGCTTGCAGCAGATTGATCACCAGCAGCAGCGTGAACGAGATACCGAGCATGACGACGGCAATGGCCGTGGCGCCCGCGTAATCGAATTGCTCCAGCTTGGAATAGATCATGAGCGGCGTGATCTCGGAAACCATCGGCATGTTGCCGGCGATGAAGATGACCGAGCCGTACTCGCCGGTGGCGCGCGCAAAAGCCAACGCGAAACCGGTCAGCAATGCGGGCAGCAGGGTCGGCAGAATCACGCGAATGAAGGTCTGCCAGCGCGTGGCGCCCAGGCTGGCTGCCGCCTCTTCCAGTTCGGCCTCGAGATCTTCGAGCACCGGCTGCACCGTGCGCACGACAAACGGCAGGCCGATGAACGTGAGCGCCACCACGATGCCCAGCGGCGTGAATGCGACCTTCAGGCCCAGCGGCTCCAGTCGCGAGCCGATCCAGCCGTTCGGCGCGTACAACGCGGTCAGCGCGATACCGGCCACCGCAGTCGGCAGCGCAAACGGCAGATCGACCAGCGCATCGATCAGCCGCTTGCCCGGAAAGCGATAGCGCACCAGCACCCACGCCACGATCAGCCCGAACACGAGGTTGATCACCGCCGCAATCAGCGAGGCGCCGAAGGTCAGCTTGTACGACGCCACCACGCGCGGCGCGGTAACGGTCGTCCAGAACGCATCCCACGTCATGGTGAACGTCTTGAGGACGGTCGCCGACAACGGGATCAGGACGATCAGTGCGAGATACAGCAGCGAAAAGCCCAGCGCCAGCCCGAAACCGGGCAGCACGTTGGCGGGCTTACGCCGCCGGGACGAAGAAAACGCAGAAGACAGGCTCATCAGCGCACCGATAAAAATGGCCGCTGGGCAAAAAACACTGCGGCCGATATGCAGATGAACCGATTGTGGCGAACTGTTCTTATGACGAAAACGAATATTTGCGCATGTGCATCATCGTTTTAGATATAAGGAGTGCTCGGTAAGACATCCCACTGGGCTTGCCAGTCGGCGCCGTCCCGGGTGGTGTCTTGTGCACTTGCGCGGCCGATCAGGCGATCGAGCACCGTCAAGCCAGCGTCCCAGTCGCCGAGATTGGAGTCGGCGTTGATATGGCCGGCCTCGCCGGCGTCAATGAACTCGGCGCCCCAACGCGCACCCCAGTCGATGGCACTGCCTTGCGGCATCCACGGGTCATTGCGGCTGGCAACGAGCGTGACGGGAAATGGCAACGCGTGGTCCGGAAGCAGATCGCGCACACCGAATTTGTCCGGATCGGCCGGCGCGACCAGCAGCGCCGCGGCCACAGCCTCTTTTGTCTGAACCGCCCAGTGCAGCGCCGCCAGGCAGCCGAAGCTATGCGCCACCAAGATCACGGGGCGCCGCGCGCGTATCGGCGGACGCTCGGCCAGTGCCGCATGTGCCGCTTCGCCCACGCGGGCAGACCAGCGCGGCAGGTCAGGCGTTGACCAGTCGGTCTGCTCCACGCGGCGCCAGTTTGGAAACCGCTGCTCCCAGCGCGTCTGCCAGTGGCCGGGGCCGCTGCCATGCAAACCGGGAACGGTCAGGATGACGGCGTCTGCCGGCCACTGCCAGGCGGGTGCGTCCGATGCGGTTGCGAGTGCGCTGCGTGCCATGGAGGTGCTCATTGCGTGAGAGAAATGCCGGCGGCGCACTGCTGCTGCACCAGCGGCGCCTGCGCCATCGGTATCACCAGTGGCGTGGGTACGGCGTCCGGTTCGGGCTCGGCTGCGGGCAGGATGCTGCCCTGCACATAGGCGATACCGGCCGCCCGCGCCAGCTCCAGATCGCTCGGGCGTTCGCAACGCCGCAATGCCAGTGTCACGCCCAGTTCACGTGCGGAATCGGCCAGCGACACCACGTGCCGCGTATGCCAATCGCGCCGGGCATCCAACTTCAGGTACGCCGGCTTGGCATGCACGAGCAGCGCGCCCGCTTCTGCCGGGTCCGATGCCTGCACCGCCACGGCAAAACCGTTGCGCCGGTAGTTGTCCACCACGAACAGCAGCAGCCCCAGATCGTCATTGGCCGTGGACGGCACCTGGATGACGAATTGCTCGGGATGCAGCCCAAGCGCCGTCACCGCGCGATGGAACGCCTTGCCATGGTCGGCAGCCACCGCCGCCAGCAACCGGCCATGCACGTTCACAACAAGCTGCCGCGCGTCGGTGCGGGAGAAGTAGTTGAGCGTATGCACGAGCCGGCACAGGCGGTCCAGTTCGACCAGCGTGCCGTCATCCGAGGCCAGCGAAAACACCTTCCACGGGTTCAGGCCGAGATCGCCGTCGCGCGTCCAGGTGCGCATCAGCGCTTCGTGGCCGGCGGGTGCGAGCGCGCCATCGGCGGCAAGCTGCCAGACAGGTTCAAACAGGCTGGTCAGCGCGCAATGGAAGAACTGGCCCTGCACCCGACCGGCGGCGTCGCGCCACAACTGGCGGTCCGGCGTCGGGGCGCTCGGCAGCGTGCCGAGAAATTGTGCGACTGCGGTGGTGTGCATAAGACTCATCGGGATGGGCTCCTAAAAAAAGTCGCCTCCTCCTCCCCCGTCACAACTTGGCGATCGACACTTCAGTCGCCTTCACCAGCGCAACGACTTCGCTGCCGATCTTCAGGCCAAGGCTGTCGACCGAGCGCGTGGTGATGACCGAGGTAACAATGCCGGCCGGGGTCTCCACGTCGATCTCCGAGAGCACGTCGCCCCGGATGATCTCCTTGATCTGCCCGCGAAACTGGTTGCGTACATTAATCGCTTGGATGCTCATGATGTTCCTTCTTAGATGACAACGGCACTACGTGCCAATGAATGTTTTCAGGAGAAAGGTTTGCAGCGCCTTACACGGCCCAGCGCACGGCGGTGGCCGACACATCAAAGGGTGATGCCCACGCCGTGTGCGAACGCACATCGGTCACTTCGTTCGGATCGATCTTGCGCTGCATCACGCGGTTAAGGATCGCTTCTTCCAGCCGGGCAAACGCGGGCGAACCACGGTGGCGCGGACGCGGCAGATCAACGCGTTCATCCAGCGCAATGCGGCCGTCTTCGATCAGCACCACGCGGTCGGCCAGCGCTACCGCTTCGGCCACATCGTGCGTGACGAGCACGGCGGTAAAGCCAAGGCGTTGCCACAGGCCTTCGATCAGGTTCTGCATGTCGATGCGGGTGAGCGCGTCCAGCGCGCCCAGCGGTTCGTCCAGCAGCAGCAGGCGCGGCCGATGCACCAGCGCACGCGCCAATGCCACACGCTGGCGCTGCCCGCCCGACAGGCGTGCGGGCCATTCCCCTGCCCGCTCGGCCAGCCCGACTTGTGCAAGCACTTCTGCGGCTTGCGCACGCTGTGTCTTCGGCAGCCCAAGCGCGACGTTGTCGAGCACTTTCTTCCACGGCAGCAGACGGGCGTCCTGGAACATCACGCGGGCATCGTCGTGCAGGCCGTCTTCGGCGTCACCGTCTCGACGCAGGTGTCCATCGTCAATGCCTTCCAGCCCGGCAATCAGCCGCAGCAGCGTGCTCTTGCCGCAGCCGCTGCGCCCGACGATAACGACAAACTCGCCAGGCGTAATGTCCAGATCGATGCCGTGCAGCACTTCACGATCGCCGTAGCGTTTGACGACGTGTTCGATGTGCAAGGCGGTGCCGGCCAGTGCGGCGTGTTCAGTGGCGTTGCTTTGCATGCGTCTCTCCAATTCAACCTCAGGCGGCCGCTTGATACCCGGGGTGCCAGCGCAGCCAGTAACGTTCCAGCCCGCGCGACAACCAATCCGCCAGCTTGCCGAGCAACGCGTACAGCAGGATGCCGAGCAACACGACGTCGGTCTGCAGGAACTCGCGCGCATTCATTGTCATGTAGCCGATGCCGGCCTGCGCAGACACCGTCTCCGCAACGATCAGCGTCACCCACATCAGGCCGAGCGAGAAACGCACACCCACCAGGATCTGCGGCAGCGCACCGGGCAGGATCACCTCGCGATACAGCTGCGCACGCGAGAGCCCGTAGCTGCGAGCCATCTCAACGAGGGCAGGATCCACCGAGCGGATGCCGTGATACGTGTTCAGGTAGATCGGGAAGAACACGCCCAGCGATACCAGGAACAGCTTGGCCGATTCATCGATGCCGAACCACAGGATCACGAGCGGAATCAGCGCCAGCACCGGGATGTTGCGGACCATCTGCAGCGTGGTGTCGAGCAGCGTCTCAGCCGTGCGGAAGGTGCCGGTCAGCAGCCCCAGCGCCAGCCCCAACGAACCGCCGATGGCAAAACCCAACAGCGCGCGCCATGTGCTGACCGCCACGTGCGTCCACAGCTCGCCTGAACGCGCCAACGCAACAGCGGATTTCGCCACGTCCAGCGGCGCCGGCAGGATGCGGTTCGACAACCAGCCCCATTGGGCGGACGCCTGCCACAGCACCAGCAGCACCAGCGGCACGATCCACGGCGCCAGTCGTTGCTGGGCGCTACGCAGGAAGTTGTTTGCCTTCGGTTTTGATTGGGATGCCATTGCCCTGCTCCTCCCGGCTCAGCTTGCCGCCACGCGCGGCACGATGCCGGTGGCAATCACTTCGCCAAACGGGCCGTTGAGCACGTTGCCGGGCAGCTTGTCGCGCACCGAGCGCGGCAGCAGCGGGAACACCAGTTCAGCAAAGCGATACGCCTCTTCCAGATGCGGATAACCAGAGAGCACAAACGTATCGATGCCCAGATCGGCGTATTCCAGCATGCGTGCTGCCACGGTTTTCGGATCGCCCACCAGCGCCGTGCCGGCACCACCGCGCACCAGCCCCACACCCGCCCATAGGTTCGGGCTGATCTCCAGATCGGCGCGCGTGCGTTTGACGCCGCCGGCATGCAGCGCAGCCATGCGTTGCTGGCCGGCCGAATCCATCTTGCGGAAAGCCTCTTGCGCGCGGGCCACGGTGTCGTCGTCGAGCTTGCTGATGAGCTTGTCTGCGGCAGCCCAGGCTTCATCGTCCGTCTCGCGCACGATCACGTGCAGGCGGATACCGAAGCGCACGGTGCGGCCATGCTTGGCAGCGCGCGCCCGCACGTCAGCCAGCTTCTCGGCCACGGCGGCAGGCGGTTCGCCCCAGGTCAGATACGTGTCGACCTGCTCCGCTGCCAGTTCGTGCGCCGCTTCCGACGATCCACCGAAATACACGGGCGGATGCGGCCGCTGCACGGGCGGATACAGCACCTTCGCGCCCTTCACGCTGAGATGCTTGCCGGTGTAATCCAGCGCGGCGCCTTCGTGGCTTGCCGCCAGCGTTTCGCGCCAGATGCGGATGAATTCTTCCGAGGCTTCGTAGCGTTGCGCGTGGTCCAGGAACAGGCCATCGCCTGCCAGCTCCGACGGGTCACCACCGGTGACGAGGTTCACCAGCAAGCGGCCGTTCGACAAACGGTCGTACGTGGCGGCCATGCGGGCAGCCAGCGTGGGCGCCATCAGCCCGGGGCGCACCGCCACCAGGAAACGCAGGCGCTTGGTGACGGGAATCAGGCTCGCGGCCACGATCCATGGGTCTTCGCACGAGCGGCCGGTGGGAATCAGCACGCCCTCGTAGCCGAGCGTATCGGCGGCTACGGCCACCTGCTGCAGATAGGTGTGATCGACCTGGCGGGCGCCCTCGGCGGTGCCGAGATAGCGGCTGTCGCCGTGCGTCGGGATGAACCAGAAAACTTGCATGACAACTCCTCGAATCGTATTCAGCGTTGGGCAATCGCCAGTTGCGCCGGGGTCGGGTGCCAGACCAGTTCGATCGGCTTGACCGGGCGCGGAATCAGCCCCAGCCCGTGGAAGGCATCGGCCACGCGCTGCTGCTCGGCCACCGCTTCGGGCGTGACCGGCCGCACGGGCGAAGGCGGCCGGCGCGACAGGAACAGATGCACCGTCGCCAGCGACAGCCCGGAGAAATCTGCAATGCGCTGCGCCGCTTCCTTGCGGTTCTCCTGCACGAGGCGATCGGCGCGCGACAGCTCTGCAAAGATGGCGGCGATGGTGTCGCCGTGCTTTTCCGTAAAGGCCGTCGGCGCGAAGTAGAACGAGTTGTTGGACGACAACGTGCGCCCGGTGGCCAGCACGCGCGGCTTGATCGCCAGTTCCGTGGCGGCGTAATACGGATCCCAGATGCCCCAGGCGTCGACGCTGCCGCGCTCGAAGGCGGCGCGCGCGTCGGCCGGCGTCAGATACACGGGCTGGATGTCGGCAAAGCTCAGCCCGCCCTTCTGCAAGCCCCGCACGATCAGGAAATGCGCGCTCGACCCCTTCTGCAGCGCCACGCGCTTGCCCTTCAGGTCGGCCAGCGTCTTGAGCGTCGAATCCTGCTGCACGAGGATGGCGGAGCTGTCCGGCTTGGGCGGCTCCACGCCCACGTAGCGCAAGTCCTTGCCCGCTGCCTGCGCGAACACCGGCGGCGTATCTCCGGTGATGGCGAGGTCGAGACTGCCCGCAGACAGGGCTTCGAGCTGCTGCGGCCCGGCCGGAAACTCCAGCCAACTGATCTTGGTGCCCGGAAAGCGCTGCTCCAGCGCCCGGTTTTCTTTCACGATGACGAGGTTGACCGCGCTCTTCTGGAAACCGATGCGCAGTTGGGCGGGCGGCGTCACCTTCGGCAAAGCTCCAGCCGCCGGAGCGGCAGTTGCGGCATTGGCTGCGTGCGCGATGGGCCCCAGCGTGGCAAGCGATGCGCCTGCCACGGTGGCGTTCAGCAGGCGACGGCGTTGGATGTCGATCGTCATGGCAATCAGCGCGCGGCCTGTTGGGTGGTCGGCTGCCACGCAGCATCGGCCACCTTGACGGGACGCGGGATCAGCTTGAGTGCGTGGAACGTATCGGCAATGCGCTGCTGGTCGGCCAGCGCCTCGGCCCCGACAGGCTGGATGCCATAGGCAATGCGCGACACCGAACGCGCTACCACGGCCGGCTCCAGGCCGAGCTGCGGGCCGAGAATGGTCGTCACATCCTTCGGGTTGGCCGCGGCCCAGGTGTCGGTCTTCTTCAGTTCATCCAGCACGATGTTGAGCACATCGGGCCGCGCGCCCGCATAGCCCTTCGAGGCCAGGAAGTACTGCGAGTTGTTGACCACGCCCGTACCGTCGGCCAGCACACGCGCGCCCAGCTGCTGTTCAGCCGCGGCAAAGAACGGATCCCAGATCACCCAGGCGTCGACGGCACCGCGTTCGAAGGCGGCACGCGCGTCGGCGGGCGTGAGGTATACAGGCTGGATATCGCTGTAAGGCACGTTGGCCTTTTCCAGCAGCTTCACCAGCAGGTAATGCACGTTCGAACCCTTGTTGAAGGCAACGCGCTTGCCCTTGAGATCGGCCACGCTCTTGAGCGGCGACGTCTTCGGCACGATGATCGCCTCGCCGGCCGGCGCGGGCGGTTGGTTGCCGACATAGACGAGGTGCGCCCCCGCAGCCAGCGCGAAGATCGTCGGTGCCTCACCCGTGGTGCCGAAATCGATGGCGCCCACATTCAGGCCTTCCAGCAACTGCGGGCCCGCCGGGAACTCGGTCCACTTCACTTCGATGCCCTGGGCGGCAAGGCGCTTTTCCAACGTGCCGCGTGCCTTGAGCACCGTCAGCGTGCCGTATTTCTGATAGCCGATGCGCAGTTGCTTGGCGGCGGTCGGGGGCGGCGCATCGCTGTTGGCAAATGCGGCGGGCGCGCCAAGCGTGGCAAGCAGCGTGGCGGCAATGGTCAAAGTCCTGCGCAGGGGCGAGTGGGTTTTCATGGCAAGTTCGGTCGATGCGGGGTGTATGGACGGCACGATCCGCGCGCAGCGGCTGCGCGGCGTGACAACAACGGGAAAGCAGTGAGCGGCGTGTGTAACGGCGGCGCGTTCAGCGCATCACGCCAGACATCGCATTCGTTCTTCGTCGGCGGCCTGGAACGTGGCGCGCACCGCGCTGCGGCTCGAAACGATCACCTGCGCCACGGCCGGATGCCGTGCCAGCGCCAGCGCCTGATGCACGCGCTCCACGCCGTCATCCAGGCGCTGCTGCAGCGACGGGTCAACGGTCACGCCGTCGTCTGCCACAACGATCTGCGAGTCGACTGCAAAGATGCCCGGCAGGATCGAGCGCGCCGCCAGCGCCGTCAGCACGGGACGCAGCGCGTAGTCGATCGCCAGCGTGTGGGCGAGGCTGCCGCCGGTGGCAATCGGCAGCACGACTTTGTCGCGCAGCCCGCTCTGCGGCAGCAGATCGAGAAACGTCTTGAGCAGCCCGCTATAGGCCGCCTTGTAGACCGGCGTGGCAAGAATCACCACGCCCGCCGCTTCCACCCGCGCCACCGCATCGGCGATGGCGGGGTCGGACACCTGCGCGCCGAGCAGCGCGTCGGCTGGAAGGCTGCGCAGGTCCAGGTGGTCCGCCTGCTCGCCGGCGCGTTCGAGCTGCGCACGCACGTGGCCCAGCAGGCGTGCAGATCGCGATTGCGCCGAAGGGCTGCCGGAAATGGTCAGGATTTGCATGATGCGGATCACTCGATGTTGTTGCGTCGCTTGGTGCCTTACTTGCCCGGTTGATAGAGCTGGTCAAACTGACCGCCGTCGGCAAAGTGCGTCTTCTGCGCCTTCTGCCAGCCGCCGAACGTGTCGTCGATGGTCACCAGCTTCACCTTCGGGAATTCGCTCTCGTGCTTCTTGGCCACGGCCGGGTCCGTCGGGCGATAGAAGTTCTTCGCGCCAATCTCCTGCCCTTGCGGCGTGTACAGGAACTTGAGATACGCCTCCGCGGCCTTGCGCGTGCCCTTCTTGTCGGCCACCTTGTCCACCACCGCCACCGGCGGCTCGGCCAGGATGGAAATCGACGGCACCACCACGTCAAACTTGTCCTTGCCTTCCACGCGCGCCGCCAGCAGCGCCTCGTCTTCCCACGCGATCAGTACGTCGCCGATACCGCGCTCGGTAAAGGTGGTGGTCGCACCGCGCGCGCCCGAATCGAGCACCGGCACGTTCTTGTAGAGCTTCTGCACGAAATCCTTGGCGGTGGCGTCCGAACCGCCCGGCTGCTTCAGCGCATAGGCCCAGGCGGCCAGGTAATTCCAGCGTGCACCGCCGGAGGTCTTCGGGTTGGGCGTGATGACGGCGATGCCCGGCTTGACCAGGTCGTTCCAGTCCTTGATGCCCTTCGGGTTGCCCTTGCGCACCAGGAAGACGATGGTCGACGTGTACGGCGAGGCGTTGTGCGGCAGGCGCTTCTGCCAGTCTTTGCCGGTCAGACCTTTCTCGGCGATTGCGTCGATGTCGTAGCCCAGCGCCAGCGTCACCACATCGGCATCCAGCCCGTCGATCACGGAGCGGGCCTGCTTGCCCGAGCCACCATGCGAGGCACGCAGGGTGATGTCCTCACCCGTTTCGGCCTTCCACTTCTTGGCGAATTCGGTGTTGATTTCCTTGTACAACTCGCGCGTCGGGTCGTACGACACGTTCAGCAGTGTCGTTGCCGCATGCGCGCCCATGGTTCCCCCCGCCACGATGGCAGCCGCGATGGTGTTAAAGACAAACTTGCGAATCATCTTGCCCGCTCCGTTCTGATCTTGATGGATTTGGAATAGGAGCAAGACTACCGAGCGGGTCTTGTACGGGGAACGAATGGTTTCAGGGAATGTTCATCGGTTTTTGCATATGGGCGGGGATTGTGGCTGCGTGGATGCGGGGGAAGGGGCTTTGCGCGGGGGCGGGCGTGGCGCCTGAGGATCAAAGTCTCGGCTTTGGGTGTTGGAGGGTGGAGGTTGAGGGTTTGAGGGTGGAGTTCGAGTCTTGGAGGGTGGAGCTTGAGGGTTTGAGGGTGGAGGTTGAGGGTTTGAGGGTGGAGTTCGAGTCTTGGAGAGTGGAGCTTGAGGGTTTGGGGGTGAGACTTGAGAGGGTTGTCCTTGCCTCGGGGCGGCCTTTTTCTTGTTGGTGGCGCGTCTCTTGAGTCAGCCCCGGCGGGGGACGAAACAAGAGACGCGCCACCAACAAAAAAAAGACCAAAAAAAAACCGCCCTGGAAAAACCCAGAGCGGTTCTTTGAAGCCCAGAAACAACTTCAGTGCACAACCCGATCAAACGAGAACTGCCCATCCCGATAATCCACCGGCACCACATCCTTCGGGGCAAACTTGCCCTCCAGAATCATCCGTGCCACCGGATTCTCAAGCTGCTGCTGGATCGCCCGCTTCAACGGCCGTGCCCCAAACACCGGGTCGTAACCCGCTGATGCCAGCTTGGCCACTGCCTCGTCGCTGATCTCCAGCGCCAGGTCCATCTGCGCCAGGCGTGCCGACAGCCGCTTGAGCTGAATCCGCGCGATCGATTCGATGTTGCGTTGGTCCAGCGCGTGGAACACCACCACCTCGTCGATGCGGTTCAGGAACTCGGGGCGGAAATGCGTCTTCACTTCCTGCCACACGGCGCCCTTGATCACGTCCGCCGGTTCGGTCGCCATCTGCTGGATGAGCTGCGAGCCAAGGTTCGACGTCATCACGATCACCGTGTTCTTGAAATCCACCGTGCGGCCCTGGCCGTCGGTCAGGCGACCATCGTCAAGCACCTGCAGCAGCACGTTGAAGACGTCCGGGTGCGCTTTCTCCACTTCGTCGAGCAGCACCACGCTGTACGGCTTACGGCGCACGGCTTCGGTCAGGTAACCGCCCTCCTCGTAGCCGACATAGCCGGGCGGCGCGCCGATCAGGCGGCTCACGGAATGCTTCTCCATGAACTCGCTCATGTCGATGCGGATGAGATGCTCTTCCGAGTCGAACAGGAAGCCCGCCAGCGCCTTGCACAGCTCGGTCTTGCCGACGCCCGTCGGGCCCAGGAACAGGAACGAGCCGTAGGGCTTGTTCTCGTCCGCAATGCCGGCGCGTGAGCGGCGGATGGCATCCGACACCAGACGCACGGCCTCGTCCTGGCCGACCACGCGCTCGTGCAGGCGGTCTTCCATCTTGAGCAGCTTCTCGCGCTCGCCCGTCATCATCTTCGACACGGGGATGCCCGTGGCACGGCTGACGACTTCTGCAATTTCCTCGGCACCCACCTGCGTGCGCAGCAGCCTGTTCGGCTGCTTCTGGCCTGCGGTCTCGGCGTCGGTTGCGGCCTTGAGCTTGCCTTCCAGCTCGGGCAGCTTGCCGTATTGCAGTTCGGCCACCTTATCGAGCTTGCCTTCACGCTGCAGCCGGGTGATCTCGAGCTTGATCTTGTCGATCTCTTCCTTGAGCGCGGCCGCACCCTGCGCGGCGCCCTTCTCCGCCTTCCAGATCTCGTCAAGGTCGGCGTATTCCTTCTGCAAGCGCTCGATCTCTTGCTCGATCAGTTCAAGGCGCTTCTGCGACGCTTCGTCGGTTTCCTTCTTGACGGCCTCGCGCTCGATCTTGAGCTGGATCAGGCGGCGGTCGAGCTTGTCCATCGCCTCGGGCTTCGAGTCGATTTCCATCTTGATGCGCGCAGCCGCCTCGTCGATCAGGTCGATGGCCTTGTCCGGCAGGAAGCGGTCGGTGATGTAGCGGTGGCTGAGTTCAGCCGCGGCCACGATCGCCGGGTCGGTGATCTCCACGCCGTGGTGCAGTTCATATTTCTCCTGCAGGCCGCGCAGGATGGCGATGGTCGCCTCCACGCTCGGCTCGCCCACGAACACCTTCTGGAAGCGGCGCTCCAGCGCGGCGTCCTTCTCGATGTACTTGCGGTATTCGTCCAGCGTGGTCGCGCCGATGCAATGCAGCTCGCCGCGTGCAAGCGCCGGCTTGAGCATGTTGCCGGCGTCCATCGCGCCTTCGGCCTTGCCCGCGCCCACCATGGTGTGGATCTCGTCGATAAAGAGAATGGTCCGGCCCTCTTCCTTGGCGATGTCGTTCAGCACCGCCTTCAGGCGCTCCTCGAACTCGCCGCGATACTTGGCACCGGCCAGCAGACCCGCCATGTCGAGCACCAGCACACGCTTGTTCTTCAAGCTTTCAGGCACCTCTTCATTGACGATGCGCTGCGCCAGCCCCTCGACGATGGCCGTCTTGCCCACGCCCGGCTCGCCAATCAGCACCGGGTTGTTCTTGGTGCGACGCTGCAGGATCTGGATGGCTCGGCGGATTTCATCATCGCGGCCGATGACGGGGTCGAGCTTGCCGATCCGGGCCATCTCGGTGAGGTCGATCGTGTACTTCTTGAGCGCTTCGCGCTGACTTTCGGCCTCGGCGCTGCCGACGGTCTGGCCGCCGCGTACGGCGTCGATGGCGGCTTCGAGCGGCTTGCGCGACAAGCCGTGTTCGCGCGCAATGCGGCCGGCCTCGCCCTTGTCGTCAGCCACGGCCAGCAGGAACAGCTCGCTGGCAATGAACTGGTCGCCGCGCTTGATGCCTTCCTTCTCTGTCGCCTGCAGCAGGCTGCCGAGGTCTCGACCCACCTGCACCTGTTCGCCACCCTGCACCTGAGGCAGGTGCTTGATGGCGCGGTCCAGCGCCGTATCGAGCGCACCCGTGTTGACGCCAGCGCGCGCGAGCAGGTTCTTGGTCGCGCCATCCGGCTGGCGCAGCATGGCTAGCAGCAGGTGGACGGGTTCGATGTACGGATTGTCGTTGCCCAGCGCCAGGCTCTGCGCGTCGGCCAGCGCTTCCTGGAAGCGGGTGGTCAGTTTGTCCAAACGCATTAAAAACCCCTTGCGGAAAATGTTTCACTGCTCCGAAAGATAGGGAGCTTCGGTGGCTTTTCAAGCATGGAAACGCGAGTTTTGATGCAGATTTGCGCCAGAACAAACGGTGGCGCGCCTGCCGGCCACGCCGCCGTCCCAAGTGCTTCAAAATCGTCCTGGCTATCGCATCAGTTGGGCACCGATACCGTCGCCACACCGCCCGACACGCTCACCGAGATGCGATCGCCCGCGGCCGGCGTGCCCGTGAAGTTCGGCACGTTTGCCGCGTTGATGGCAGGAGCAGCACCGGGCGTGCCACCGCGCGGGGTCGTGCGCACCACCTGCGACGGCGGCAACGGCGTGCCGTTCTTCAGGTTCGCGTACATGGCGTCCAGCGCGCGCTGCTCATACAGCACCAGTGGCACGAACAGCGTGTCGTAGCCGGGCACAAGGTCGATAAAGCCGTCGAAATGCTGCGCGTTCATCACCTCGATATACGACAGCTTGCTCGAGCCGCCCTCCACCTTGGCGTTCAGCCCCAGATACGGCCGAGAGCCATGGTTGACCGGCAGTAGCGCGTCATTGCGGCCCTGCACGATCAGCGCGGGCTTGCCCTGCAGGTTGCCCGTGCGCAGCGTCTGGCTGATCCCCGTCTGCAGCGATTGCGAAGCCGCATCGGCGCCTGTCAGCAAGTTCCGCAGGCACAGCGCGCCGTCGAGGTTGGCGGCCTGCGTGCCGGTCGAGTCCACCGACTGGTTGCTGCGCGTCGGCCCGCCCTGCGCGTTGTTGTTGACGAGTTGCACGCCGGAAGTGGGCGGAATGCCGTTGCCAACCGCCGCCATCTGCGCAAGCGCCGTGGCATTCACCGCCGTCGGATGGAACGATGCGTCAGTTGCCGCGAAGCTCAGCCCGCACAGGTTGTCGGTCACGCTGGCGCGCGAGAGCGCGTTGCCAAACGTGGTCGCTACCGATGGGTCGATCTCGTAGAACGACATCGACGCGTGTACTAGGTCCGACTCCGGCTCCCAGCCGTAGGCGCGCATCTTCTGCAGGGCTTCGTCAGCCTGGGCAGTTGCCGTGGTGGACGTCAGAAGGCCGGCCGCCTTGAGCGCTGCGCAGCGGTTGGCCTGCGCACCTGCCGGGAACGTCGTAAGGCTGCCAAAGAACGCCTGCGCCGGTGCCGTGGCAACGCTCGCAGACGACGCCGCGCACAGCCGGAACACGTTGGCATAGCTCACGTAGTCGAACAGCGGCTTGCCGGTCGTCGGCAGCGTCGTGCCACCGCGCACCACCTGCACCCCGGTGTTGGGCGGCAGGTTCAGGCCAGGCTCGCCGACGGCCACCCCGTCGATCCACCCGCCGGTGTCCTGCTCGGCAGCCGCAATGGCCGCGCCACCACCGTTCGAGATGCTCGACGCGATGACGATGGTGTTGTCCGGACGCACCGGCAGCGCGCTGCCAATGAGCGCACCGCTGGCTCCCGCAATCTTGTCGTTGATCGCCCAGAACGCGAATTGCACGGCCTGCAGCGTGAACAGTCCCCAATCCTTCTCCGGATTGCGCTGTGAATGTGCGTGCTTGAACGCCAACCGATTCGGCGTGGCCGTGTTGAAGGCAGCCAACTGGCTGCTGGTGAGCGGCGCGGCAAAGTGCGCGTTGGAACCGGCGGCGCTGCGCGTGGTGCGCGTGCCGTCCTGCAGGGCGACGGTATCGGTGGCCAGGTCGTGCGGGCCGGCGCCGGTGCCCTTGTCGGTATAGGCGACGGCGCACTTGCGCTTGAGGCCCCACTCGCCGGTGGAAATCGCGCCGTAGATGCCGCGCGAGCCCGACGAGGTGGCAGTGATGATGCAGGGATTGTTGACGTCGAAGCTGTCCGGAATCTGCACGAGCAGCACCACGTTCTGCTGGCCGGTGCCGTCATCGGAGTACGTCACGTATTCCGTCCCGGCGATCATGCCGGAGCCCTGGGTGACGTTGCCGCTGGCATCGACGTTCGGGCCATAGAGCGTGCCGTAGCCGCCCTTGGCCGCCGTGTCGACCAACGCGCGGTAGTTTGCGTAGATCGCCAGGCGGCGCAGCTCGGCTGGCGTGGGCGCGGTGGGGTTGGCGATGGCGGGCGCGGTGGCCGAAGCCAGGCCGCTTGCGCCCAGGCCGGCGGTCAGCAGGTCGTCGGATACGCCGTCGTACCGGTTGACGGTCACCTTGCCGGCAAAGGCCGGTTTGGTATTGCCCGGCACGTTGTTGCCGTCATTGCTGCCGCCGCAAGCGCTCAACACGCCGCAGCCCGCCAGCAGCACGGCACCGGCAGTGATGAGGTTGCTTGGTGAGACGTGCCGTCGCAGGCGCGCCGTTCGGGTGGGTTTCATTGCGTCTCCTTCTCGTTATGGATGGAACAACACAAAGCAACCCGCGGCGGCCTTCGATACTGCACGTCCCTAAGCCACCGCAGGCACTACCAGTATGTGAACCCAACTTCTCATTCGCAACTCAATTTGCGCGACGGGCCTTGCGATCAACTGAAGGTGCGCACCGTCCAGAGACCGAGCATGGTGAGGAACAGCGAGCCGCCCAGATGCGCCACGATATGCAGCGCGCCCATCAGGTTGTCGCCAGCCAGGATGTTGGCGACAACCTCGCTGGAAAACGTCGAGAACGTCGTCAGCCCGCCCAGAAAACCAGTGATGACAAGCAAACGCCATTCAGGCGGCAGCCCCGCGTGCGTATCGAAAAAACCCACCGCAACGCCGATCAGGTAGCCACCCACCAGATTGGCTGCCAGCGTGCCGTACGGCAAGGCCGGATTGATGGCGTTCCACAAGATGGCGAACGCCCAGCGCAACCAGGCTCCCAGCGCAGCGCCCACCCCTACGGCCAGAATGCCCATTCCGCTCATGCGGTCGCGTCCTTGTTATTCGTAGTCGTTGGGTTGCGCCGATGCGCCAGGCTGATTGGCCGTGTTTGCCCCGGCGTTGGTGGTGGCGATGCCCCAGCGGGCGAGCGCCTTGTCGTCCGTGACACGTGCATCGACCCAGCGCGCGCCTTCGGGCGTCTGTTCCTTCTTCCAGAACGGCGCCTCGCTCTTGAGGTAATCCATGATGAATTCGCACGCGGCAAAGGATTCGCCGCGGTGTTTGGACGCCACTGCCACCAGCACGATCTGGTCTTGCGGCTTGAGCTTGCCAACGCGGTGGACGACAAGCGCGTCGATCAGCTCCCAGCGCTGCATGGCCGCGCTCACGATGTCGGCGAGCGCCTTTTCGGTCATGCCGGGATAGTGTTCCAGCTCCATCTCCGACACGCCCGTGCCGTCATTGATGTCGCGTACGGTGCCGATGAAGCTGGCCACCGCGCCAATGTTTGGGCGGCCGGCACGCAGCGCTGCAATCTCGGCGCCGAGGTCGAAGTCGGCTTCCTGCACACGGACGGACATGGTTGTTCTGCTCCGTTCAGCCGCCGGTCACGGGCGGGAAAAATGCGACTTCGCAGCCGTCATGCACAGCGGTATCGGCCGGCACGATCTGGTGGTCCACCGCCATGCGCAGCGCACGGCCTTCGGCCAGGGTGTCGCCCCAGACCGGACCGCGCTGCGCCAGCCAGCGGCGCACATCACCCACGGTGCGCACGGCCTCCGGCACAACCACCTGCTCCTGCGAGGTTCCGAGTTGTTCGCGCACGCTGGCAAAGAAACGAAGTTCAATCTGCATGGCCATCGCTCCTTACACCAGACCCGCGAACGGCAAGAAGCTGACGACATCGCCCAGTGCGATCGGCTGATTGGGCGGATTGTCGATCAGGCCATCCCCCCACACGGTGGAGGTCAGCACGCCCGAGCTTTGATTCGGGAACAGGTCCAGCCCGCCGCTGGCGTTGATGCGCGCACGCAGGAACTCATTGCGGCGATCGCCCTTGAGCAGCGCAAAGTCGGCGCGCATCGGGATGCGCTTCGGCGCCACGTCGGCCACGCCCTGCAGGCGCAGGATGAACGGCCGCACGAACAGCAGGAAGGTAACGAAGCTCGACACCGGGTTGCCCGGCAGGCCAATGAAAAACGCGGTCGGACCACCCACCATCCCTTCGGGCCGGCGCACCTCGCCAAAGGCCAGCGGCTTGCCCGGCTTGATGGCGATCTGCCAGAGATTCAGGCGCCCTTCGGCTTCCACCGCCGGCTTGATGTGGTCTTCCTCACCCACCGACACGCCCCCGGAGGTGATGATGAGGTCGTGTTCCTCGGCCGCTTCGCGCAATGTGTCGCGCGTGGCTTGCAGCGTGTCGGGCACGATGCCGAAATCGGTGATGTCGCAGCCGAGGTTTTCCAGCAGCGCGCGCAGCGTGAAGCGGTTGGAGTTGTAGATGGCGCCGGGCTTGAGCGGCTCGCCGGGCATGGCGAGTTCGTCGCCGGTAAAGAACACGGCCACGCGCGGACGGCGCACGACGTGCAGATTGGCGCAGCCGACCGAAGCCGCCAGGCCCAGCTGCTGCGGGCCGAGGCGTGTGCCCCGCGGCAGGATCTCGGCGCCGTCGGCAATGTCTTCGCCGGCGCGGCGGATCCATTCGCCGGATTCAGGTACGTGATCAATGATGACGGTGCCCGTGTCCGGGTCAGCCTTGCATTGCTCCTGCATGACCACCGCATCGGCACCCGGCGGGATCAATGCGCCGGTGAAGATGCGCGCCGCCTCGCCCGCATTGAGCGGCTGGCCGACATGACCGGCAGGAATGCGCTGCGCCACCTTCAGACGCGTGCCCGGCGCGGTGATGTCGGCCGCGCGCACGGCGTATCCGTCCATCTGCGTGTTGTCGGCAGGCGGCACGTTCAAGCTGCTGCGGACGGCCTCGGCGAGGACGCGCCCGTTGGCGTGCAACGTCGACACGGTTTCGGTCTCGTGCAAAACGCGCACTGCGGCAAGCAGTTGCGACAGCGCCGCATCGAGCGTCAGCAAGGACGGTTTGACGGCGGGAGCATCGTTGGCGGACATGCGGGAATGGGGAAGCGGAATCGAAAAGGAGATTTCGATTGTATCGGTTCCAGGCCGATGCCATGCATCAGCGCAGGCGTATCAAGCGAATGCGTCGGCCAGCGCGGCCCGCAGCGCCGGCACGATGTGCGCGTCAAACCACGGGTTGTGTTTGAACCAGGCGAGGTTGCGCGGGCTCGGATGCGGCAGCGGGAACAGCACGCGGCCGTCGGCGTCCTGCACGGGCCCATTGCGCACCACGTCGGTCAGCGACCAGTCGCGCGGCACGTCGAGGTAATTGCGCTGCGCATAGGTGCCCACCAGCAACGTGAGCCTCACATCGGGCATCGCGGTCAGCAACGGCCGATGCCACTTGGGCGCGCATTCCGGGCGCGGCGGCAAATCGCCATTCGCGCCGATGCCGGGAAAGCAGAAACCCATCGGCACCACGGCGATGCGCCTGTCAGCGTAGAAATCGTCGTATGAGATCTGCAGCCACTGGCGCAGGCGGTCCCCAGAACGGTCGTTCCAGGGGATCCCGGTTTCGTGGACGATGCGGCCCGGGGCCTGCCCGATGATCAGGACACGGGCGCGGCGATCCGCCACGACCACCGGGCGAGGCTCATGCGCCAAGGCGCCCTTGCACTCACGGCAGGCACGGATGTCGTGCAGGCAGCGCTCGAAGGCTGCTCCGGCTACGTCATCCGGCACTGCTTGCATCGTTTTAGAGACCGGTGTGCTGAGCGATATAGCCCTTGATGCGGTCAACGTCGGCCGGCATGACTTCGAAGCGCTGTGGCAGCGACTCGATATCGGCGTAGCCGGCCGGGCGCTCCGGCTCGCGGTCCAGCGCTTCGCGAATGGTGTCGCCAAACTTGGCCGGCAGCGCCGTTTCCAGCACCACCATCGGCACGCCCGGCGTCAGGTTTTCGCGCGCCACTTTCACGCCGTCGGCGGTGTGGGTGTCGATCATCGTGCCGTACGTGGCAAACACGTCGCGAATCGTATCGACGCGGTCTTCGTGCGAGCTGCGGCCCGAGACAAAGCCGAACTCGGCGATGCGGTCGAACTCCGGCTTGCCCGTCATCGAGAAACCGCCTTTTTCGTCCACGTCGCGGAAGAGCTGGGCCAGGCGTGCCGGATCACGATCCAGCAGGTCGAACACGAAGCGCTCGAAGTTTGACGCCTTGCTGATGTCCATGCTGGGGCTGGAGGTGTGATACGTCTGCGCGGCCGAACGCACGCGGTAGGTGCCGGTGCGGAAGAACTCGTCGAGCACGTCGTTCTCGTTGGTAGCAACGACCAGCTTGTCGATCGGCAAACCCATCATGCGCGCGATGTGGCCGGCGCAGACGTTGCCGAAGTTGCCCGATGGCACGCAGAACGAGACCTTGTCGCCAATCTGGGGGGCGGCCAACAGGTAGCCTTTGAAGTAGTAGACGACCTGGGCAACCACGCGCGCCCAGTTGATCGAGTTGACCGTGCCGATCTTCTGGCGGGCCTTGTATTCGAGATCGTTCGACACCGCCTTGACGATGTCCTGCGCGTCGTCGAACACGCCTTCGATGGCGATGTTGAAGATGTTCTTGTCTTGCAGGCTGAACATCTGCGCGGTCTGGAACGCGCTCATCTTGCGATGCGGGCTCAGCATGAACACGCGAACGCCGCGCTTGCCGCGCATGGCGTATTCGGCGGCGCTGCCCGTGTCGCCGGAAGTGGCGCCCAGGATGTTCAACTCGGCGTGCTCACGGTCGAGCGCGTATTCGAACAGGTTGCCCAACAACTGCATCGCCATGTCCTTGAAAGCCAGCGTCGGGCCGTTGGACAGGCACAGCAGCGACAGCGAGGTACCGCCTTCCTCGCCCAGCTTGTGCAAGGGCGTGATGTCGGCGGTGTTGTCGCCAGCGCGCGCGTTGCAGTAGACCTCGGGCGTATAGGTGCGGCGGGTCAGCGCGCGCAGGTCGTCTTCGGGAATGTCGGTGGCGAACTTGCGCAGGATCTCGAACGCGAGATCGGCGTACGGCAGGTCGCGCCAGCGGGTCAGTTCGTCAACGCTGACCTGCGGGTACTGCTCAGGCAGATACAGCCCGCCGTCCGGCGCCAGGCCGCCCAGCAGGATGCGGGAGAAACTCTGCGGCTCTGCGTGGCCGCGGGTCGATCGGTATTGCATGCTCATGTCCTGCGCTTAGTTCAGTTCTTCCATGCGGATGCGCGTGACCTTCGACAGCACGGTCGGCAGCGCTTCGATGGCGGCGATGGCGGCGTTCACGCGCTTCTCGACCGTCACGTGCGACAGCATGATGATGTCGGTCTGCGGTTCGCCTTCGCGCGATTCCTTCTGCAGCATGGCGTCGATCGAGATACCGCCTTCGGCCAGGATGCGCGTGATGTCGGCCAGCACGCCGGTTTCATCGGCCACGCGCATGCGCAGGTAGTAGCTCGAGCGCACTTCGTCGATCGGCAGCACCGGCGTGTCGGACAGCGCATCCGGCTGGAACGCAAGATGCGGCACGCGGTGTTCCGGGTCGGCCGTGTGCAGGCGCGTCACGTCCACCAGATCGGCGACGACGGCCGAAGCGGTCGGCTCGGCGCCTGCGCCCTTGCCGTAGTACAGCGTCGGGCCCACGGCATCGCCGTTGACGACCACGGCATTCATCGCGCCTTCGACATTGGCGATGAGGCGCTTGGCTGGCACCAGCGTCGGATGCACGCGCAGCTCAATGCCCGCTTCGGCACGGCGCGTGATGCCCAGCAGCTTGATGCGGTAGCCGAGCTCTTCGGCGTAGCGAATGTCGACGGCTTCCAGCTTGGTGATGCCTTCCACATACGCGCGTTCAAACTGGATTGGCACGCCAAAGGCGATGGCGCTCATGAGCGTGAGCTTGTGCGCGGCGTCAAAGCCCTCGATGTCGAAGGTCGGATCGGCTTCGGCGTAGCCCAGGCGCTGGGCTTCTTTCAGGACTGTGTCGAAGTCCAGACCCTTGTCGCGCATCTCGGTCAGGATGAAGTTGGTGGTGCCGTTGATGATGCCGGCGATCCACTCGATGCGGTTGGCCGTCAGGCCTTCACGCAGCGCCTTGATGATGGGGATGCCGCCGGCCACAGCGGCCTCGAACGCCACCATCACGCCCTTGTCCTGGGCGGCCTTGAAGATCTCGTTGCCATGCAGGGCCAGCAGCGCCTTGTTGGCGGTGACGACATGCTTGCCGTTGGCGATGGCGCGCAGCACCAGCTCACGCGTCAGGTCATAGCCGCCGATCAGTTCCACGACGATATCGATCTCGGGCGAATCCACAATGGCAAACGGGTCGCTCACCACCGGCACGGTCGCCCCGGCTTCCTGCACGATGGCGCGAGCACGGTCGAGATTGCGCACGGCAATCATGGCGACTTCAATGCCGCGACCCGCACGACGGCGGATTTCTTCCTGGTTCCGTTGCAGAACCTTGAGGGTACCGCCACCGACGGTACCGAGCCCGAGCAGGCCGATCTTGATGGGATTCATGAGACGTGTCGTAAAGAAACGAAAAAGCGGAGAAGCAAAAAACACACAGGGCAGACACTTCGGTCTGCCCCGCAGTTACTGATCTGTCGGATGACCGAGCGAATGGTCGAAAGTCAGGCGGCCCGGATGCCAGTACCGTGACGCTGACGGTACCGCTCCAGGAAGCGCGAAATTCGGCCAATCGCTTCACGGAGATCGTCTTCGTGCGGCAGGAAGACGATGCGGAAGTGGTCCGGCGAGTGCCAGTTGAAGCCTGTGCCCTGCACCAGCAGCACACGCTCTTCTTCCAGCAGCTGGCGAATGAAGGTCTGGTCGTCTTCAATGGGATACACCGCCGGGTCCAGGCGCGGGAACATATAGAGCGCAGCCTTGGGCTTGACGCAGGTCACGCCGGGGATCGCTGTGATCAGCTCGTGCGCAAGGTCGCGCTGACGGCGCATGCGGCCGCCCGGTGCCACCAGATCTTTGATGCTCTGGTAACCGCCAAGCGCGGTTTGGATGGCCCATTGGCCCGGCACGTTGGCGCACAGGCGCATCGACGACAGCATGTTCAGGCCTTCGATGTAATCCTTGGCCGGGCGCTTGTCGCCGGACACGACCATCCAGCCCGCGCGGTAGCCGCACGAACGGTAGCTCTTCGACAGGCTGTTGAACGTCACGGTCAGCACGTCTTCCGACAGCGAGCCGATCGCGGTGTGCTTGTTGTCGTCGAACAGAACCTTGTCGTACACCTCATCGGCAAAGATCACCAGGCCGTGTTCGCGCGCGATGGCGACGATGCCCAGCAGCAGCTCGTCCGAATACAGCGCGCCGGTCGGATTGTTCGGGTTGATGACGACGATGCCCTTGGTGTTGGGCGTGATCTTGGCGCGGATGTCGTCCAGGTCCGGCATCCAGCCATTGGCTTCGTCGCAGATGTAGTGCACCGGCGTGCCGCCCGAAAGGCTGGTCACCGCCGTCCACAGCGGGTAATCGGGCGCCGGCAGCAGCAGCTCGTCACCGGCATCGAGCAGCGCGTTGGTGGCCAGTGAAATCAGCTCCGACGCGCCATTACCCAGATAGATGTCCTCCAGCGTGACGTTCTTGATGCCCTGCTCTTGCGTGTAGTGCATCACCGCCTTGCGCGCCGCGAAGATGCCCTTGGAATCCGAATACGCCGCCGAATTCGGCAGGTTGCGGATCATGTCCTGCTGGATCTCTTCAGGGGCATCGAAACCGAACACGGCCAGGTTGCCGATATTCAGCTTGATGATCTTGTGGCCCTCTTCTTCCATCTGCTTGGCCTTTTCGAGCACGGGGCCGCGAATGTCATAGCAGACGTTGTTGAGCTTGGCGGATTTCTGGATCGTTTTCACGGGCAAGGCGGCGAGTGGCGACGTTGAACGGGCTGGAACTACGGAGCATTCTGTGGCGCAGCAAAGCGGCGACGGTAACGCCACACAGCGGCAGGCGCCGCTACGCTATTCCTTGCCGGACATCGCTTGTGGCGCGGCGGGCGAAGGAGAGAAAAAGATATAATTTAGCCCATTATGACAGACTTAGGCGGGCATTTTTGCAACGCAGCGAAACCTGTCCGAAGTCTGAAACCTAGCGCCTTTGCCAGCGTGCCGCCGTATGCGCCGCAGTCATCGCGCCCGATGGGATTCCCACCTTGAAGCTCCATTCATCCGATTCGTCGACCATTCTCAATACCGTTACCGGCTATGGCGACGGCTATATCGAAATCAACAAGGTGCGCTACGAGCACTCGGTGCTGGTGATGCCCGAGGGCGCCGTGGTGCAGTGGGATGTGTCGCGCTTTGAGGATCTGACGCCCGAGCATTTCGCCCGCGTGCTCGAACTGGGGGCCGAAGTGGTGATCTTCGGCTCCGGCAACAAGCTGCGCTTCCCGCACCCGCGGCTGACGGTGCCGCTTACCGAAAAACGCATCGGCGTAGACGCCATGGACCTGCAGGCCGCCGGCCGCACGTACAACATTCTGATGCTGGAAGGCCGCAAAGTGGCCGCCGCCCTGCTGATCGAGCGTGCCTGACCGCATGTCGATCGACCGCACCGCTCAAGCGCCCGCTCTCCCCTGGCGCAACGCCTCCCTATGGCTGCTGGCTGCTGCGTTCCTGGCCATCTGGCTCGGCACGCTCGGCTACCGGCACCTGATCCCCACCGACGAAGGCCGCTACGCCGAAATCGCGCGCGAGATGTTCGTCTCCGGCGACTGGGTGACGATCCGCTACAACGCCCTGAAGTATTTCGAGAAGCCGCCGCTGCAGATGTGGGGCACCGCACTCGCCTACACGCTGTTCGGCATCGGCGACTGGCAGGCGCGGCTGTTCACGGCACTCTCCGGCATCGTCGGCATTGTTTTCACGATGCTGGCGGCGGCGCGCTGGTGGGGCAAGCGGACGGCCGTCATCAGCGGGCTGGTGCTTGTGAGCGCGCCGCTGTGGAACGTGGGCTCGCACTTCAACTCGCTCGACATGGGCGTCGCCGGCTGCATGACGATGGCGCTGGGTGCGCTGCTGCTCGCACAGCATCCGGATGCCTCGCGCGCTCAACAACGCGGCTGGATGTGGGCCTGCTGGGCGTCAATGGCGCTCGCGGTGCTGAGCAAGGGCCTGATCGGCGTGGTCCTGCCGGGCTTTGTGTTGGTGGTCTACACGCTGGTCGCGCGCGACTGGGCCTTGTGGAAACGCCTGCATCTTGTGACCGGACTGATCATCTTCTTTGCCGTGGGCGCGCCGTGGTTCGTGCTGATCTCGATGCGCAACCCGGAATTCGCGTGGTTCTTCTTCGTGCACGAGCATTTCCAGCGTTTCACGTCGACCGTGCACAACCGAAACGCGCCGCTTTGGTACTTTGTGCCGCTGCTGGTAGCCGGGTTCCTGCCGTGGCTTGCTCAATTGCCCAGCGCTGCACGTCTGACCTTCGCACGCGGTGAAACCGCCAGCAACGGTTTCCGCCCCACGCTCATGCTCGGCCTGTGGGCCATCCTGATCTTTGCATTTTTCAGCATTTCGGATTCGAAGCTGCCGGGCTATATCTTCCCGATCATCCCAGCGCTGGCGATTCTGGGCGCCCTGGTCCTGGAGCACACCAGCGAGCGCGCATGGCGCTGGCAACTCAAGGGCTTCCTGGCGCTGGCGCTGGCTGGCCTGGCGGCAAGCGGTTACGTGGCGACAATGTCGTCGGATATGTATCCGAACGCAGTGTTTGCCCAGTTTGCAATGTTCCTGGCTGTTGCGTTCGCGGCGGGAGCAGGATTCACGTGGCTCGCGCTTCGCTTGGCGGGCAAGCGCTTCGAGAGCGTGGTCGCATTTGCGTGCGCGTGGTTCCTGACATTTACGGCCGCTATGCTCGGCCACGAAGCCTTCGGGCGTTCCATGTCGGGCATCGATCTCGTGCCGGCCGTTCGGCCGTGGCTCAAGCCCGACGTGCCGTTCTATGCGGTGGAGCGTCTGGACCATACAATGCCGTTTTACCTCGGCAGGCCCACCATCATGGTGCAGGAGCCTGATGAACTGGCCTTTGGCGTCAAACAGGAGCCGGCCAAGTGGGTGCCGACCACCGAAGCGTTCGTGGCGCGCTGGAAAGCCGGCGGCCAGGCAGTCGCCATGATGGGACCGGGCACCTATGATCGGCTGACAGCCCAGGGCGTACCGATGATCTTGATCGCCCGCGATGCCCGCCGTGTGATCGTCCGGCGCAACTAGGTTTCACCGCCACGGATTCTCGAAAGGGGCGCGCAAGCGGAATTGTCGTAACATGCGGCCCGGCGGCTGGATTGAGAACATCCGCACGGGGAAACCGCCGCAGTCTGTAAAACATCAAAAGAACACATGAATCTGGTCACTTTCGGGCTGATCCTGACGGGCGTCATGCTCAATGCCTGCGCTCAGCTGCTGCTCAAGGCGGGCGTCAACAACATCGGCCGCTTTGCGTTTTCGGCCGACAACATCCTGCCGATCGGCATCAAGCTTGCAACGCAGTGGCCCATCATTGGCGGCTTGTCGTGCTACGTCATCTCGGTGGTGGTGTGGATTCTCGGCCTGTCGCGCGTGGATGTGACCATCGCGTATCCGATGCTCTCCCTGGGCTACGTGGTCAACGCCTTCCTGGCGTGGTATCTGTTTGGCGAAGTGCTGTCGGTGCAGCGCCTGATCGGCATTGCGATCATCCTCGTCGGCGTACTTGTGCTGGCTCGCTCGTGAGCCGATGTGCCCACCCCAGCACCCAACCTTATTCAAGTCATGACGCAAACCACCGCCACTGCCAAACTCCCGTTCCTACCCTTCGTGCGCCCGACCATTGACGAGGCGACCATCACCGCCGTGGCCGATGTGCTGCGCTCGGGCTGGATCACCTCGGGCCCCAAGGTCGCGGCATTCGAAGCCGCCCTGTCGGAATATTTCGGCGGCCGCATCGTTCGCACATTCGCCAACGGCACGGCCACGATGGAAGTCGCGCTGCGCATCGCGGGCATCGGCCCCGGCGATGAAGTCATTACCACGCCGATCTCGTGGGTCGCCACGTCCAACGTGGTGCTGACGGTCGGCGCCAAGCCTGTCTTCGTCGACATCGACCCCGTGACGCGCAACATCGACCTGGACAAGGTCGAGGCCGCCATCACGCCGCGCACCAAGGCCATTATTCCGGTTTATCTGTCGGGCCTGCCCGTCGACATGGATCGCCTCTACGACATCGCCCGCCGTCATAAGCTGCGCGTGGTGGAAGATGCCGCGCAGGCCATTGGCTCGCGCTGGGGCGACAAGCGCATCGGCGAGATCGGCGATCTCGTCAGCTTCAGCTTCCAGGCCAACAAGAACATCACGACCATCGAAGGCGGCGCGCTGGTGCTCAACACGCCCGAAGAAGCCGTGCTGGCCGAAAAATATCGGCTGCAGGGCGTCGTGCGCACCGGCTTTGATGGCATGGAAGTCGATCTGGTTGGCGGCAAGTTCAACCTGACCGACGTGAATGCGGCGATCGGCCTGGGCCAATTCGCTCAGCTGGAAGCCGTGACCGCACGCCGCGCTGCGCTGGCCCGCCGCTACTTTGCAGGTATGCGAGCAGCCGATATCGAGTCGTTCGGCGTTGAACTGCCCGTGGAGAACTTCACGCACACCAACTGGCACATGTTCCAGATCGTGCTGCCGCTGGATCGCCTGGAGGTCGATCGCGCCGGCTTCATGGCTGGCCTGAAGGCGCTGGGCATCGGCGCTGGCGTGCACTATCCGCCCATCCACCTGTTCAAGCTCTACCGCGAACTCGGCTGGAAGCCGGGCATGTTCCCGGTGGCCGAGCGCATTGGTCGCGCCATCGTTACGCTGCCGATGTTTGCCGGCATGGAAGATTCCGATGTGGATCGCGTGGTCAGCGCGGTCCGCCAACTTTGCGCCCAGTACCAATAATCCAATAATGAAGACACCCGCTCTCTCGGTCGTCATTCCTGTTTACAACGAAGAAGACGGGCTCGCCGCGCTGTTTGCGCGTCTGTATCCCGCGCTCGACGCGCTCGGCATTTCGTATGAAGTCGTGTTCGTCAACGACGGTAGCCGCGACCGCTCCGCCGCCATGCTGGCCGAGCAGTTCCGGGCGCGCCCGGACAGCACGCGCGTCGTGCTGTTCAACGGCAACTATGGCCAGCACATGGCCATCCTGGCCGGCTTTGAACATGCGCGCGGCGAACGCGTCGTCACGCTCGATGCCGACCTGCAGAATCCGCCGGAAGAAATTGGCCGCCTGGTGGAGAAGCTCGACGAAGGCTACGACTACGTCGGCACCATCCGTCGCGTGCGCCAGGACAGCTGGTTCCGCCGCACCGCATCGCGTGCGATGAACTCGCTGCGCGAGCGCATCACGCACATCAAGATGACGGACCAGGGCTGCATGCTGCGCGCATACAACCGGACCATCGTCGACACGATCAACCGCTGCCGCGAAGTCAACACCTTCATTCCGGCACTGGCCTACACCTTCAGCAAGAACCCGACCGAAATCGAAGTCGACCACGAAGAACGCTTTGCCGGCGAGTCTAAGTACTCGCTGTACAAGCTCGTGCGATTGAATTTCGACTTGGTGACGGGCTTTTCCGTGGTGCCGCTGCAGTGGTTCTCGGCGATCGGGATGCTGTTGTCGTTTGCTTCTGCCGTGCTGTTCATCCTGCTGGTGGTGCGACGCTTCGTCCTGGGCGCGGAAGTCCAGGGCGTGTTCACGCTGTTCGCCATCACGTTCTTCCTGATGGGCGTGCTGCTGTTTGGCATTGGCTTGCTGGGCGAATACATCGGCCGCATCTATCAACAGGTGCGCGAACGCCCGCGCTATCTGGTGCAGGGTGTGCTGGAAGAGACGCCGCATCTGCATGAAGCCGGTGCTGCCGATCTGAAGACGGGCTCGCAGCGGGGGGTTGCATGAGTTCCGAACTCAAGCGGCGCGCCGTCGTTTTCGCGTATCACAACGTCGGCGTACGCTGCCTGCGCGTGCTGGCTGCGCGAGGCATTCAGGTCGAACTCGTTGTCACGCACGAGGACAACGCTACCGAGAACATCTGGTTCGGGAGCGTACGCGCCACCGCACAGGAATTGGGTATCCCATACATCACGCCGGATAACGCAAACGGTGAAGACCTGCACGCGCGGATCGCCGCCATTGCGCCGGACTTCATCTTTTCGTTCTACTACCGGCACATGATCCCGATGCGCCTGTTGAGCCTTGCCAAATTCGGCGCGTTCAACATGCACGGTTCGCTGTTGCCCAAGTACCGCGGGCGTGTGCCCATCAACTGGGCAGTGCTGCACGGCGAGACCGAAACCGGCGCCACCCTGCACGAAATGGTCGAAAAGCCGGATGCCGGTTACATCGTCGACCAGACCATTGTGCCGATCCTGCCGGACGACACCTCGCACGAAGTGTTCGAAAAGGCCACCGTGGCGGCCGAGCAAACGTTGTGGCGCGCGCTTCCCGCGATGATTGCCGGGCACATTCCGCAGCACCCGAACGTGCTCGCCAACGGCAGCTATTTCGGCGGCCGCAAGCCCGAAGACGGCCGGATCGACTGGTCCAAACCGGCCCAGCAGGTCTATAACCTGATTCGTGCCGTGGCACCGCCCTACCCGGGTGCCTTTACGGACGCCGGCAGCCAGCGCTACGTTGTCGCGCGTGCCCGTCTGGCGCATCAAACCTTTACGAATTTGCCGCTGGGCTTGCACGTCGTGGATAATGCGATGTTCGGCGTGTGCGGCGATGGGGGAGCCATCGCCATCCACGAGCTCTGGCGCGTCGAGCCCCAAGCTGCCAGCGGAACGTCTGTCGTGACCGCGCAGCAGCTCACCAGCCAGCTCGCCCTCTCCTGATCTTGAGTTTGCCTTCATGAAAAAAGTACTGATCCTCGGCGTCAACGGCTTCATCGGCCACCACCTGTCCAAGCGCATCCTGGAGACCACCGATTGGGAGGTCTATGGCATGGACATGCAGACCGAGCGTCTGGGCGACCTGATCAACCACCCGCGCATGCACTTCTTTGAGGGTGACATCACCATCAACAAGGAGTGGGTCGAGTATCACGTGAAGAAGTGCGACGTGATCCTGCCGCTGGTGGCCATCGCCACTCCGTCGACCTACGTCAAAGACCCGTTGCGCGTGTTCGAGCTGGACTTTGAAGCCAACCTGCCGATCGTTCGCTCGGCGGCCAAGTACGGCAAGCATCTGGTCTTCCCGTCGACCTCCGAGGTCTACGGCATGTGCGGCGATTCGGAATTCGATCCGGAAGCCTCGCCGCTGATCTACGGCCCGATCAACAAGCCGCGCTGGATCTACGCATGCTCGAAGCAGTTGATGGACCGCGTGATCTGGGGTTACGGCATGGAAGGGCTGAACTTCACGCTGTTCCGTCCGTTCAACTGGATCGGCCCGGGCCTGGACTCGATCTACACCCCGAAGGAAGGTTCGTCGCGCGTTGTGACGCAGTTCCTCGGCCACATCGTGCGCGGCGAGAACATCAAGCTCGTCGACGGCGGCAGCCAGAAGCGCGCCTTCACGTATATCGATGACGGCATCGACGCACTGGTGCGCATTATTGCCAACAAGGACGGCGTGGCCTCGGGCAAGATCTACAACATCGGCAACCCGTCGAACAACTACTCGGTGCGCGAGCTGGCCAACATGATGTTGGAACAAGCCGCCAACATCGACGAGTACAAGGACACCGCCAAGCAGGTCCAACTGGTGGAAACGACCTCCGGTGCCTACTACGGCACCGGCTACCAGGACGTGCAGAACCGCGTGCCGAAGATCGCCAACACCATGGAAGACCTCGGCTGGAAGCCGACCACCGTGATGAAGGACGCATTGGCGAACATCTTCGAAGCGTATCGCACGCACGTGGCTGAAGCCCGCAGCCTGGTCGAAGACGGCAACGGCAACAAGTAAAAGCAACACCCTCGCGCAGGTTCATGGCTCTCATCGTCCTCAAGATCGACGTCGACACCCTGCGCGGCACCCGCGAAGGCGTGCCCAACCTCGCGCGCATGCTGCGCGAGCACGAGGCAGGTGCGACCTTCCTCTTCAGTCTCGGCCCGGATCACACCGGCTGGGCGCTGCGCCGGGCCTTCCGCCCCGGCTTCCTGAAAAAGGTTTCCCGCACGTCGGTTGTCGAGCATTACGGCCTTCGTACGCTGATGTACGGCGTGCTGCTGCCCGGCCCCGACATCGGCCGTAAAGCCGCTACCGAAATGCGCGCCATTGCGGAGGCAGGCTTCGAAACCGGCATCCACACCTGGGACCACGTGCTCTGGCAAGACAATGTCCGCCAACGCGATGCCGGCTGGACCGCGCGCCAGATGACCGCCGCCCACGCGCGTTTCATCCAGGTGTTCGGCAAGCCACCCGTGACGCACGGCGCCGCCGGCTGGCAGATGAACGACCACGCGTTCCGCCAGATCGACAACTGGGGCATGGCGTACGCCTCAGACGGCCGGGGTACGCATCCGTATATCCCAAGCGTTGACGGAAAAGCGCTGAACCACGTGCAATTGCCGACCACGCTGCCCACACTGGACGAACTGATCGGCGTGGAAGACATCACGCTCGACAACGTCGCCCGGCACATCCTGAAGATGACCGAGTCCGACCGCGATCAGGTATTCACCTTGCATGCAGAACTTGAAGGGCAGAAACTCGCCCCGATCTTCCGCGAGTTGCTGCGAGGCTGGCGCGCGCAAGGCCATCGGCTAGGATCGATGGGCGATTACTACGCGACGCTCGATCGCAGTAGCCTGCCCGTGCAGCCCGTCACGTGGGGCGAAGTTGCCGGCCGCAGCGGCAGCCTGATCGTTCAGCCGGCCTGATCTTTCCGATCTCCGGTTTGGCGGCGGGCGCGGTATCTCAGATTTGCCCGTCTACGAGCTCCCCGTCTCTCTCTCCTCGCGGTTTTCCGGAACACACCATGCCCGTCACGATCGACCAGCCTCTTCCCGATTTCTCCGCACCGGCCACCAACGGCATCACGTTCTCGCCGGCATCGCAGCGCGGCAAGATCGTCGTGCTGTATTTCTATCCGAAGGACAACACGCCCGGCTGCACCACCGAGGCGATGAACTTCCGCGACCAATACGACGCCTTTGAGGCCGCCGGCGCCGTGGTGTTCGGCATCTCGCGCGACAGCCTGAAATCGCACGAAAACTTCAAGGCGAAACTGGAGATGCCGTTCGAGCTGATTTCCGACGCCGACGAAGCCGTCTGCAACATCTTTGACACCATCAAGATGAAGAAGATGTACGGCAAAGACGTGCGCGGCATCGAGCGCAGCACATTCCTGATCGACACCAAGGGCGTGTTGCGCAAGGAATGGCGGGCCGTGAAAGTGCCCAACCATGTGGATGACGTGCTGGCCGCGGTGCGCGCGCTGTAACTGCACATAGGGCCAAGCTGTCTGAAAAGCGCCCTCCAGGCACCCTTGGGGGTTTGCCTTTTCGTCAATTTCGCATCGTCCTTCGTGTCCAGTTTGCGCCGCACCACACGTCACATGTGACCGATTGCAAATCACAAAAGCTTCCGATACAGTCGGAACCGATGAGTACGAAACCCGGATGCCATTCCGATAGCCCACGACGGTACCGGCGGCCAAGTTGGCCTGATACCGCTTCTGCGTTTTTCCCGGCAAGCAGGCCGGGCAGAACGTCCGAATCGTGCAGCTTGTCGTGGCGTTCACCTAGGCCGCCCCACCTCTCGCAGGTCATGGCGGCTTTTTTGTGGCCGTCGTCCGCACATCAGACGCCGCGACGTGCCCATCCGTTTTCCCGCGTTTTCCGCCAGCACCGCCTCGCCATATGCGCGGACGGTGTTTCGTCGTTGTTCCAGCCAGAGAGGTAATCGAAGCATGCCGCTGCCGACCATGCCCACCCAGCCAGCCCAATTGCTTGACCCGGCTGAATTCAAGCCTTTCGGCAAAGCCGGAAAGCCGAAGGCGGGTCAGGAACCTCGAAAACCGGTGCCAGCGCTCGAGCGCGAGGCGCTGTCAGAAACCGGCCGTGCGCAACCCAAACGCAATGCAGCCAGCACGGCCCGCGCCCGCTCGGGCGAAGCGTCCCCCATGGCGAAAGAGACTTCACGTGAACACGCCGGCATCCTCGCCAAGGCCGTCGACAAGGTAAGCGCGACCGGCAAATCGACCGAAACCGCTGCCCGCCGGCGCGACCGCCGCGATGAAGGCCCCGCCAAGCTGTTCGTGCTTGACACCAACGTCCTGATGCACGATCCGACATCGCTCTTCCGTTTTGAAGAGCACGACGTCTATCTGCCGATGATGACGTTGGAAGAGCTGGACAACCACAAGAAGGGCATGAGCGAAGTTGCGCGCAATGCCCGCACGGTCAGCCGCACGCTCGACCAGCTCGTGGCTGGCACCGATGGTGTCATGGACGACGGCCTTCCTCTGGCCAAGCTCGGCAACCGCGATGCGCAGGGACGCCTGTTCTTCCAGACGCGTCTGAACGACATCAAGCTGCCCGATGGCCTGCCGCAGGGCAAAGCGGACAACCAGATCCTTGGTGTGGTGGCCGCATTGCAACAGCAACGTCCGGACCGATCAGTCGTGCTGGTGTCCAAAGACATCAACATGCGGATCAAGGCACGCGCCCTCGGCCTGCCAGCGGAGGACTACTTCAACGATCGCGTGCTGGAAGACACCGACCTGCTCTACAGCGGCATCATGGCGCTGCCGACAGACTTCTGGCAGAAGCACGGCAAGAACATCGAGAGCTGGCAGGACCCGAAGACGGGCACGACGTTCTACCGCTTGTCCGGGCCGCTGGTGCCGTCGTTCCTGGTCAACCAGTTTGTTTTCCTGGAGCCGAATGACGGCAGCCTGCCGCTGTATGCACAGGTCAAGGAGCTGAACGGCAAAACCGCCGTGCTGCAAACGCTCAAAGACTACACGCACCAGAAAAACAACGTCTGGGGCGTGACCGCGCGCAACCGCGAGCAGAACTTCGCGTTGAACCTGCTGATGCATCCGGAAGTCGACTTCGTTTCGCTGCTGGGCCAAGCCGGCACGGGCAAGACGCTGCTGGCACTCGCGGCAGGCCTCGAGCAAGTGCTGGATCAGAAACTCTACAACGAGATCATCATCACGCGCGCCACGGTGCCCGTGGGTGAAGACATCGGCTTCCTGCCCGGCACGGAAGAAGAAAAAATGCAGCCGTGGATGGGTGCCTTCGACGACAACCTCGAAGTCCTGCAAAAGTCCGACGACAACGCCGGCGAATGGGGCCGCGCTGCCACGCAGGAGCTGATCCGCTCGCGCATCAAGGTCAAGAGCATGAACTTCATGCGCGGCCGCACCTTCGTCAACAAGTTCCTGATCATCGACGAGGCGCAAAACCTGACACCCAAGCAGATGAAGACGCTCGTCACGCGCGCAGGCCCCGGCACCAAGATCGTCTGCCTGGGGAACATCGCGCAGATCGACACGCCGTATCTGACGGAAGGTTCGTCGGGCCTGACTTATGTAGTGGATCGCTTCAAGGGATGGAGCCACAGCGGGCATATCACGTTGGCGCGCGGCGAGCGCTCGCGACTCGCGGATCACGCCTCTGACGTGCTGTAAAAATCACGCGACAACAAATTTGTCTGCCGCAAATCGTTGTGCCATCAGGCCACGCAATCGCGTGGCCTTTTTTTTGCTGCAGATCGGGCACCTCTCTTTTTCCCGATGGAGGCCAATGATGCCCATGCAGCAAAACCTGCAGACCCGATCGCGTTTGACCCTGACGTCGGCCGCGCTGGCGATGATGCTGTCCGCCGGCGCCTCCATTGCGCTCGCCGACGACCTCACGCCAAAGACCGCCGGCCAGATCAGCTACGTCTGCGGCGGCGTTGCACAGGACGAGCAGCAGGCGCTGAACAGCGAGGCGCGCAACTACAACCTGTCTCTGCTGTTCACGCAAGGCGCACGCGGCGAGTATCTCGCCGACGTCGACGTACAGCTCACGCGACACGGCAAGGAGGTGGCAAGCTTTCGCGCCGATGGCCCACGCTGCCTGATCAAGGCCCCGCCGGCCAGCTATAACGTCATCGCCACGTACCAGGGCGCCACCAAGCGCGCAACGGTGCAGACCGGCAGCACGCGCAGCGTCCAGCTACGCTGGTAAAACTGCCCGCAAAACGCGACGCCATCGGGGCAAAATCCGCAGACCCGCACCCCGCTTGGCGTTGCGCCTCGCCAACACGCTGTTTGGCTTTCTGACGCGGCGCGCATAGCATGCTCGCTATCCAGACTCTCCTGATGGCGCATGCTGACGCGGTACAGCTCTTCCTTTGGCAATACCCGAGTAGCAGGCACCGCTCTGCTTGCGCTGGTCTGCCTGCTGTCCGCCTGCTCGTCAACGCCTACCCGCTCCACCGCCTCGCGCGACGCGGGCCTGCGCACACGCGGCGCCCCGATCCACGACCCCAGCGCCGGTCTGGAAGAAATCTCCATTGAGGCGATGGCGCTGGTCGGCACCCCCTACCGCTACGGCGGCAATACACCCGACAGCGGCTTCGATTGCAGTGGGCTCGTGCGCTACGTCGTGCAGCGCGCTGCTTCTGTGAATCTGCCACGGACCGCCGCCGAAATGGGCCGCCGCGGCACGTTATTGGATCGCCGCGACGTCGCGTCGGGCGACCTCGTCTTCTTCAACACGACCGGCCAGCCGAACTCGCACGTCGGCATCTATGTGGGCCAGAACCGGTTTGTCCATGCACCAGCCACGGGTGGCACCGTGCGCCTGGAAGACATGACCAAGTCTTACTGGGCAAGCCGCTACATGGGCGCGCGCCGCGTCGTGACCGTAAGCAACCTGCCGGATGCACCAGCACCGATCGTCGCACCGATGGTTCCGGCACCCGTCAGCCCCCCCCGTCCGATCGATGATGATCTCCTGGGTACCCTCGCCCGCGCACGCGATGCTCAAACCGACAACCTGATGTCGACGCGCGGGCCCGCCGCTGCGACGGCTCCTGCGGACGATGACCCCATCGCGCGCTTCGCAACGCAATAACTAACGCGGCGCTCACCCAATGCAAAACGCCCACCGATTTGGTGGGCGTTTCGTTTTTTTCGATGTCGACCTGCGGTCGGCTTACAGCACGTGTCGGCCGATCCACCAGGCAATTGCCGCCATGAACGCGGATGCGGGAATCGTCAAAACCCATGCCCAGACGATGTTGCCGGCCACACCCCAGCGCACAGCGGAAGCCTTCTGCGCAGATCCCACGCCGACGATGGCGCCGGTGATGGTATGCGTCGTCGACACTGGCACACCCAACGCCGATGCCAAGAACAGCGTCATGGCGCCACCGGTTTCAGCGCAGAAACCGCCGACCGGTTTGAGCTTGGTGATCTTCTGACCCATCGTCCGCACGATCCGCCAGCCGCCCAGCAGCGTACCGAGACCGATCGCCACATAGCAGCACACGATGACCCAGATCGGCGGTTCAGTTGCAGTGGCCGATGCGTAGCCGCCCGCAATCAGCAGCATCCAGATGATGCCGATGGTCTTCTGGGCATCGTTGCCGCCATGGCCCAAGCTGTACAGCGAGGCCGAGAGCAACTGCAAGCGCCGGAACCATCGGTCCACCTTGGATGGCGGCGTTCGGAAGAACAGCCAGGACACCGCCACCATCAGCAGCGAGCCGAGGATAAAACCCAGCAACGGCGAAATCAGGATGAACGCCACCGTCTTGAGCAAGCCACCGGCCACCAGCGAGCCCGTGCCCGACTTGGCCACAGCCGCGCCCACCAGACCACCGATCAGCGCGTGCGACGAGCTGGACGGAATGCCGTAGTACCACGTGATGATGTTCCACGCGATAGCGCCGACCAACGCCCCAAAGATGACGTAATGATCAACGATGGACGGATCAATTGTGTCGCGCCCCACCGTGGTTGCCACCTTGAGGTGGAAGATGAAAATGGCGATCACGTTGCAGGCTGCGGCCATCGCCACCGCCTGCTGCGGCTTGAGCACGCCGGTCGACACCACCGTCGCAATGGAGTTAGCCGCGTCGTGGAAGCCATTCATGAAGTCGAACACGATGGCCAGCGCCACCAGCAGAACGACCACCCAGAGACTGATCTGAAGCGTATGCATGAGGGCGTCGTCTCGTCAGGCGTTTTCGAGCACGATGCCTTCGATGATGTTGGCAACATCCTCGCAACGGTCTGTGACGCTCTCCAGTTGCTCGTAAATCGCCTTCAGCTTGATCAGCAGCTTGATGTCGTTTTCGGTGCGGAACAGCTTGGCCATGGCGGCACGCATCACGCGATCGGCCTCTGACTCCAGACGGTCGATTTCCTGGGCGATGGTGAGGATCTGACGGCCGTTGTTCATGTCACTGAGCAGCGCCACGGCCTTGCGGACTTCCTCGCAGCAAGCCACGCAGATCATGGCGAGCTGGCGCGATTCGTCCGTCAGGTTGGTCACGTCATACAACGAGATGGTGAGCGACACGTCTTCCATCAGGTCGAGGATGTCGTCCATCGTCGTGATCAGCTTGTGGATCTCGTCGCGGTCGAGCGGCGTGATGAAGGTCTTGTGCAGCAACTCGATCGTGTCATGCGTGATGCGATCGGCCTTCTTTTCAAAGTTCTGCACATTGCGTGCATGCATTTCGGCATTGGGCAAGTCATTGACCAGCTCCTTGAGTGCATGGGCCGCCTTGACGGCGCACTCGGCGTGCTGGTTGAAGTACTCAAAAAACTTGCCTTCGGTGGGCATGAAGCGACCGAACATGATGATCCTTGGGAACGGAAAAAAGCAGGAGTCGTAAAAACAACGCCGGACGGGATCACCGCCGGCGCTGTCATTAAAACGCAATATTTTACCGGAACCGGCCTCGCGAAATACGTGGCACGTTGTGGCGGGCCGACACGAATTACAGGTTACGTATCGTTGTCAAAGAACGCATTGCCCCCGGTGAAGTTATCGAACTTCGTGTATTCCCCCAGGAACGTGAGACGAACGGTACCAATCGGGCCGTTACGCTGCTTACCGATGATGATTTCGGCGGTCCCCTTGTCTGGAGAATCGGGGTTGTAGACCTGGTCCCGATAGATGAACAAGATCACGTCGGCATCCTGTTCGATAGCGCCGGATTCACGCAAATCCGACATCACTGGGCGCTTGTTCGGGCGCTGTTCCAGGCTTCGGTTCAACTGCGACAGCGCGATCACCGGGCAGTTGAGCTCCTTCGCCAGACCTTTCAGCGAACGCGAGATTTCCGAAATTTCGGTCGCACGGTTCTCGCCACCACCCGAGCCGGACATCAGTTGCAGGTAATCGATGACGATCAGGCCGAGCTGCCCGCACTGCCGTGCAAGCCGCCGCGAGCGCGCACGCAATTCCATCGGGTTCAACGCGGGCGTCTCGTCAATGAAGAGCTGCGCGTCGTTCATCTTCTGGATGGCATGCGTCAGGCGCGGCCAATCCTCGTCGAGCAAGCGGCCGGTACGCAGCCGGTGCTGATCCAATCGCCCGACCGAACCCAGCATACGCATGGCGAGCTGCGTGCCCGCCATTTCCATCGAGAACACGGCCACCGGCAGGCCTTGCTCCACCGCAACGTGTTCGCCGATGTTCAGCGAGAACGCCGTCTTACCCATCGATGGGCGACCGGCCACGATGATCAGATCGCCGCCTTGCATACCGCTGGTCATGCGGTCGAGGTCGACGAAGCCCGTCGGCACGCCGGTAATGTCGCTCTGGTTATCGCGGTGGTACAGCTCGTCAATGCGCTCGACCACTTGCGTCAGCAGCGGCTGGATTTCCAGGAAGCCCTTCTGCCCGCGCGAACCTTCTTCGGCAATCGCGAACACCTTGGATTCGGCCTCGTCCAGCAGCTGGCGTACGTCGCGGCCCTGCGGGTTGAAGGCTCCGGCGGAAATCTCGTCTGCGATCGTCACAAGTTGGCGCAGCACGCCGCGGTCACGGACGATTTCCGCATAGCGACGGATGTTGGCAGCACTCGGCGTGTTCTGCGCCAGCGCATTCAGGTAGGCCAGGCCGCCCACCTCTTCCGCCTTGCCAGCGGCCTGCAACTGCTCGTACACCGTGATCACGTCAGCCGGCTTGGCCTGCGAGATCAGCTTGCCGATGTTGTGGAAGATCAGCCGGTGGTCGTAGCGGTAGAAATCGTGCTCATTGATGAAATCGGCAATGCGATCCCAAGCGGCGTTATCCAGCAACAACCCGCCAAGCACCGACTGTTCGGCCTCGATGGAATGCGGGGGCACCTTGAGGGAATCGAGCTGGGGATCGGAGGGCGCGTTCATGGCGGGATTATAGCGGCGCTGCTCGGTCTTCAATCTGGACCCCTGATACAAAGGACAACAAAAAAGGCAGAGACTTTCGTCCCTGCCTTCTTGACTCGCGTCGATCGGTGACCCGGGCGCCGCGAGGTGCTGCGCGCGTGCTTAGGCGGCGTCGCCCAGCACCGACACGTTCACGTCAACTGCCACGTCGGTGTGCAGCGAGACGACGACCGGGTGGTCGCCCACGGTCTTCAGCGGACCGTTCGGCAGACGCACTTGCGCCTTCTCAACCTTGAAGCCTTGCGCAACCAGTGCGTCAGCGATGTCGTGGTTCGTGACGGAGCCGAACAGACGGCCATCCACACCAGCCTTTTGCGACAGTTGCAGCGTCAGACCGTTCAGCTTCTCGCCTTCGGCTTGCGCGGCAGCCAGCTTTTCAGCGGCCAGCTTTTCCAACTCAGCGCGGCGGGCTTCGAATTCCTTGATGGCGGAATCCGTAGCGCGGCGGGCTTGCTTGTTCGGGATCAGGAAGTTACGTGCGTAACCATCCTTCACACGCACCACGTCGCCCAGGTTACCCAGGTTGACGACCTTCTCGAGCAGAATAATTTGCATTGTGAGTTCTCCTTATCCCGCTGATTAGTGCTTGTGCTGATCGGTGTACGGCATCAGCGCGAGGAAACGTGCGCGCTTGATGGCCGTGTCCAGCTGGCGCTGATAGATCGCGCGCGTGCCGGTCAGGCGGGCCGGGGTGATCTTGCCGTTCTCGCCGATGAAGTCCTTGAGCGTGTCCAGATCCTTGTAGTCGATCTGTTCAACGCCGGCCACCGTGAAGCGGCAGAACTTCTTGCGCTTGAACAACGGGTTTTGCTGCTGGAAGCGCTTCTTGTTCTTCGCGTCGCGCTGCTTCTTGTTCATGAATGCCATGATTCAATCCTTTACGAATACGTTACATCCGGAGATGTGAAAGACCAGTGCCTTACTGCTGCGGTGCTTGCGAGCCAGGAATCCTACGCAATCCAGGACAGTGCCCGGAGCGATGCGATCCAGAACGGAAGCCATCTTGCCGGCTGCCAGCGCTTCCATCGAAAACTCGATCTGCCGCACTGTTTGCGCTTCGACCGCCTGCCCGCTGTATGCCAGAAGACAATTGACGATCGGTACGCCGGCTGGGGTGTATCGCATCACCTCGCGCTCGACCAGAGTAGCGACGAGCTGCAGGCGATTGATAGCGTTATCCCCGTGGGTTTCGTTCATGCTGGTGATGCGCGGTCAGGCTTGCGCAGCACCGCGCGGCATCAGGCGGCCTGTTCGGTCTGAGCGGCGGCCTTCTTGGCCTCTTCGCGTGCGACTTCCTTCATCATCGGCGACGGCGCCGTTTCAGCCTTCTTGGTCTGAACGATGAGGTGACGCAGCACGGCATCGTTGAACTTGAACGCATGCTCGAGCTCAGCCAGGGTCTCCTTGCCGCACTCGATATTCAGGCACACGTAGTGAGCCTTTGCGAGCTTCTGGATCATGTAGGCCAGTTGACGACGGCCCCAGTCCTCGACGCGGTGCACTTGGCCGCCTTGCGTGGTGACCGTGCTCTTGTAGCGCTCGATCATCGCGGGCACTTGCTCGCTCTGGTCCGGATGGACGATGAATACGATTTCGTAATGACGCATTGACGCTCCTTGTGGATTAAGCCGCCCGGGCGTCACACTCCGGTGCAGCAAGGTTGGTTAGCCTACCATTATACGCAGGCCTTGGAGATTTTTTCAATATCGATCAATGACTTGCTGCAGAGAGGCAACTTCTGCCTGGGCGCGCCCCGAGGCCAGAAGCAACGTCAAGAGCACACGCGCCTTATATGGGTTCAGCGATCCGCTCGAGGCCCAGCGCTCTCCACTAGGTTGCGCGGGCACCAAGCCAGCCCCGGTACGCGTGGAGCGCAGCACGAAAACGCCCTGCTGACTCGCCCGGTTCAACGCCGCCTCGAGATTCGCATGGATAGAGCCCGCGCCTGTTGCGGCAATTACCAACCCCTGCACGCCCGCCGCGACTAACGCATCAACGACATGCGCATCGGGTTGCACATAGCTCGCCACCACTTCCACCCATGGCCACTGTCCCGCTGGCGGCATCGGCAGAACTTCCTCTGCAGTCACGCGCTGCGCAGCACGCTGAAACTGCACTTGGGCGTCGAGCACGAAACCCAGCGGCCCCACATCCGGCGAAACAAAGGCCTCGACCGCGTAAGTGTGCGCCTTTTGCACATCGCGGGCGGCATGCACGCGCTGGTTGATCGCCACCAGCACGCCACGCCCGCGCGCAGACGAACTGGCGGCCAATCGCACCGCGTTCAGCAGATTCAGAGGGCCATCCGCCGACAGCGACGTCGACGGCCGCATCGCCGCCGTCAGGACGATCGGCGTATCCGTCTGCTGCGTCAGGTGCAGCAACATCGCGGTTTCTTCAAGCGTGTCGGTACCGTGCGTGATGACCACGCCATCCACGCGCTCGACGTCGATCCAGTGACGAATACGCGCGACCAGCCTTTCCCATACGTCGAACGTCAGGTCCTTGCTGTCGATCTGGGCGACCTGCTCGGCGCGCACGTTGGCGATGCGCTCCAAACCAAGTTTGCTGGCCGCGAGCAGTTGATCGATGGGGACGGCGCCAGCGCGATAGCGCGCGGCGGAGCCAGCGTCGTCAGCAGAGCCAGCGATTGTGCCGCCGGTGGCGAGGATGGCGATGGTAGGCAAGGACATCGTTGCAGACATGCGTTGTGGGCAAGGCGCGCATTGTATCCGCCCGCCCCGCCTTTGCCGACGCGGGATTGCCCTGGGCGCCCAGAAAACAAAACGCCGGCACTCAGGCCGGCGTTTGGAACGGAAGCAGTGTCGATTATTTCTCGACGAAGGCGCGTTCGATCACGTAGTCACCGGCTTCGCCCATGCGAGGCGAAATCTTGAAACCACGGGCATCGAGCAGCTTGCAAGTGTCTTCCAGCATGGCTGGGCTACCGCAGATCATGGCGCGATCGACGGCCGGGTCCATCGGAGGCAGACCGATGTCGGCGGACAGCTTGCCGTTCTCGACGAGGTCAGTCAGGCGGCCCATGTTGCGGAACGGCTCGCGCGTGACGGTCGGGTAATAGATCAGCTTCTCGCGCACCTGATCGCCGAAGAACTCGTTATTCGGCAATTCGCGGGTGATGAAGTCGGCATAGGCCAGCTCGCTCACTTGGCGCACACCGTGCAGCAGCACGACCTTCTCGAAGCGTTCGTAGGTGTCCGGGTCTTGGATGATGCTCATGAACGGTGCGAGGCCAGTGCCAGTGCCGAACAGATACAGGTTCTTGCCAGGCAGCAGGTCATCGAGCACGAGCGTGCCGACCGGCTTCTTGCTCACCAGCAGCTTGTCGCCCACTTTCAGATGCTGCAGACGCGACGTCAGCGGGCCGTTCTGCACCTTGATGCTGAAGAACTCAAGGTGCTCTTCATAGTTCGGGCTGGCAATGCTGTAGGCGCGCATCAAGGGCTTGCCCTCGACTTCCAGCCCGATCATGACGAAGTGGCCGTTATGGAAGCGCAGCGCCTGATCGCGCGTGGTCTTGAAGCTGAACAGCGAGTCGTTCCAGTGATGGACGCTCAGAACGGTCTCTTGATTGAAGGCGGACATGGTGACGTTCGGGCCAGCCCAACGGAGTTCAATCGGGCTATGTGGCAATGCAAAAATCGGTCAAGGCCTTGATTTTATGCGATTCCCCGCAGCCGCGCCTGCATGGATTGCGCATAAGCTTCTAACCACTCGCATGGGTTTTGACGCCGGTCATAAGCAGCGGGCGCTCGCGCAACACGTCACAACAAAATCACTTGCGCTTCCCGCATCACTGTATAAAATCACAGCACCTGTTCAAATATACAGTACGCCAATGGCCGCCCTCACCCCTCGCCAACAGCAGATTTACGACCTGATCCGCCAGACGATCCAGCGCACGGGCTTTCCGCCCACACGCGCCGAGATTGCCGCAGAGTTCGGTTTCTCATCGCCCAATGCGGCCGAGGAACACCTGCGTGCGCTGGCACGCAAGGGTGTGATCGAACTGACGCCGGGCGCCTCTCGCGGCATTCGACTGCGTGCAGCCGGCGACGCGGCACAGCATCAGTTCTCGCTGCCGTCGATGGGGCTGATGCAATTGACGCTGCCGCTGGTGGGCCGCGTGGCTGCCGGTAGTCCAATCCTGGCCGCAGAGCACATTGATCGCCAGTATCAGGTCGACCCGTCCCTGTTCTCTGCGCAGCCCGATTTTCTGCTGAAGGTGCGTGGCATGAGCATGCGCGACGCCGGCATTCTGGATGGCGATCTCCTGGCCGTGCAGCGCGCCGCCGAAGCCACCAACGGCAAGATCGTGGTGGCTCGACTGGGTGACGACGTCACGGTCAAGCGCTTCCAGCGCAAGGGCCGCCATGTCGAGCTGATTGCCGAAAACCCGGATTTCGAACCGATCCACGTTGATCTGGATCGTGATGAGTTTCACCTGGAGGGCTTGGCCGTCGGTCTGATCCGGCCTGCTGCTCCGTAAGTCTCCGGCGCATCTCAGCGCCAAACCTTCGCTGTTTGATCCAACCTGGAGGTGAGCCATCGGCTCGCCAGGGCGGAGTCTTGCCACTCGCTTTTCCACCCGAACTCACGAGGTCTGCCATGCGACTCGGATCGATGTCTTCCCGCCGCCGCCCGGTACAGCCGGTACCTTTCCGCCAAACCCAGGGCGTGCGCATCTATCAGGGGGAGCAACGCCGCACGATGGTTGGCAGCATGGCCGCCATCTGCCGCATGCTCGATGCGATTCCGGCGGCTTCACGTACTGCTGGCGCCGAAAGCTGCTGAGGGAAAGTAAGACGATGAAGGGCTGTGAAGGGCGCCGCCGCGGCCGATCAGGGCATACCCCAATGCTGTCGCCGCAACTGATTTCATACACTTGCCGTGCCCTGAGGACAGGGCTTTCTTCAACTGATTTTCGGCCCGCCGTTTGAGCGGGCTGTTTTTTCTGTTCGCAAGTTGCTGCAGCGGCACATTCAACGATGTTCCGTCAGCAAAACGGACGTTTACCCGGATGTTGTTTGGCGTACGTGACAGTAGTATTGCCAGTGCCCTCAGGGGCAATGAGATCGCTGAATTCAAAGCCCGCAGTTGCGGGCTTTTTTTTCGCTGCAACCATCCGGCGAGCCGCTAAACGCTCCCGGCTTTCTCGACGACGAGAATTCTTGCCTCGCCGCGCGGGTGCGCCACATGCTCGCAGCCAACGCCGGCAAAGAAGATGTCGCCGTGCTCCAGCGTCGCGACCTTCTCTTCGCCGGCTTCGCGGTAATGCATGTCGACCGTGCCGTCGAGCACCACGAACACCTCTTCGCCGTCGTTCACATGCCAGCGATAAGGCTGGTCCGTCCAATGCAGGCGCGTGGTAATGCCGCTCATATTGGCAATGTCGAGCGCGCCCCAGGCACGCTCGGCAGTGAACGACTTGGCGCGAATGATCTTCATGGCGATCGCGTCTCGTTTACTGCATCGACTGCAGATTGCCGATACGTACCAGCATCTCGGTGAACATCTGCATATCGAGGTCGAGGTCCGGCACTTCCTTGTACTCATTGGCGTTGTGCGCGGTGTACTTCTTGCCGGGCATCGCGGGGCCGAAGTTGATGGCATTCGGCATCAGCTTGGCGGTCGTGCTGCCGGCCGTGGGGACGGGCTTGGCGTCAAGACCCGTCGTGTCACCGTAAATGTTGAGCAGCGTCGACAACCATGCCCCCTTAGGATCACGCGCCATCCAGTTGCCCTGATCGTGGTTGATCTCAAGGGCGACGTGGTTGGCGTTGGCCCACGCGTTGATCTTGCCGGCGATCTCACCGCGCAGCGCGTCGGGCGTTTTGCCGCGCGGCATGCGCACGTTGGCGGTCACCTCCACGCGGCCGTTCTTGTCACCGATCACCGTAGGCGAGATGGTGAGGGGCCCCATGAAGTCGTCCTTGTAGGCAAGGCCCATGGTGTTGCCGAGGTAGTCCGTGCCATAAAGGTCGGTCAGATAGCGCACGGCGTGGGCGTAAGCGTTGTCTGCGAGGCCGAGATCAGCTGCCCGCAGGAACAGCGCCAGACGCGGCAGCGGGTTGACGCCCTCCTCCGGGCGCGAGCCGTGCGCCGACGTGCCGGTCACCTTAACGACAAGGCTGTCTGCGGTGCGTGTGATGTCGATCGAAAACTTGCCCTGTGCGGCCAAGCTGCTCACGAACGCATCGCGCTTGGCTTCGAGCGCGGCGGCTGCCACGCCCAGATCGCCGCCCTTGAGCGTGGCGGTGGCCGTCTGCGGGACCGAGCTGGCCGACGCCGCGCCCGTCATCGAAACGATGGCCGTATGCGAGGCATCGCCGGCCTGCGCAGGGAAGAACACCTTCAGCGCGCCGGTGCCTTTCTCGGCAACCACGGCCGGGTATTTGCTGTCGAGCACGATGTTGTACGCAGGCAATTGCGTGTGCTCGCGGTAGTACTTCATGCCATCGCCACCCGTTTCTTCGGTGGTTTCGATCATCAGACGGATCGTCCGCGCGAGCGGCACGCCGCTGTCCTTGACCGTTTTCATGGCGTACATGGCGGCGGCAATCGAGCCTTTGTCGTCAATCGTGCCGCGGCCGTACAGCAAATTGCCGACGCGCGTGACCTTGAACGGATCGAGCTTCGTGCCGTCGCCGAGCACCCATTCTTCAGGCTTTGCGGGTACGACATCAGCGTGTGTCAGGATGCCGAATTCGTCCGAACCGGTGCCGGGCAGCGTGACTTCAAATACACGGTTATCGACGTTGCGGTATTTCAGGCCAAAGTCGTGCGCCATGCCTTCGATCAGCTTCCCAAACGCGACGATGGCAGGGTTTTCGTACTGCGGAATCTTGTCGTCGCGCACCGTGGGCAGCGCGACCATCTTCTCGATCGAGGCGATCACGGCCTGCTGGTTGTGCAGGCGGTTGTACAGACCGAGCAGACGCCCGATGTTGACGAGGTCGTCGCCAGTGAGCGCGGCCTTCTTCTGGTACGCGGCAACACTGCCTGCGACCCGCGGATCAGCCTTGGCGGCTGCCGCTAGAAAGCTGTTCAGGTCAGCAGATGCCTTGGATTGTTCGGCGGCGAGCAGCGCATCGAGTTGCGGTTTCTGAAGCGTGGCGGCAAAGGCGCCGGTGCCGCAAGCCAGCGACAGTGCGATCGTCAGCGAAGACAGGCCAATACGGGCAGTGCGTTGCATCGGAGTGGTTTCCGGAAAAGGGAAAGGCGCCATCATAGGGGCGAAGCACAAGCCATGCATTGTGCACCGCGAAAAACGCTAAGCCACGCTCGCTGCGCGGTATGCTTGGAACTTTCCCAGGAGGCTTGCCGCATGGAACCGTCTCTTGATACCGCCCCCGGTCTGCTGAGCGTGCTGGAAGAACTGCGCCGGCGCGAACCGATCTTCCATCGCCCCGAATTAGGCACGCGCCGCGAAGATTTTGAGCGCATGACCACGGAAGATTTCTGGGAAACAGGCGCCTCGGGTCAGCGGTATAGCCGCAGCTATGTGCTCGGCGTTCTCGATGCCCGGCACGGCCATATCGGCGAGGACTTCTGGCAAACGCGCGATTTCCGCTGCCAGGAGATTGCGCCGGACAACTACTTGCTGACGTACACGCTGGTGCAATCGAACCGGACGACGCGCCGGGCGACGTTGTGGCGGCGAACAGCGGATGGCTGGAAGATTGTGTACCACCAGGGAACGGTCGTGGCGGAAGCTCGTTGAACTCCCTTGCGAAACCCTCTAGGCAAGTCGAAAGAATGTTTGTATAATCGCTGTTTCCTTGAACGGCGAGGCGCTGCTCAAGGAACAATGGTGGCTGTAGCTCAGTTGGTAGAGTCCCAGATTGTGATTCTGGTTGTCGTGGGTTCGAATCCCATCAGTCACCCCAAGATTCAAGAAAAAGCCCGCATTCGCGGGCTTTTTTGCATTCAACGGTCGGGGCACCCCACCCCTTCGTGCGTCAAACCGCTACCGCCTCATCGTTCGATTCTTCGCCGCGCCGCAGGTGCGCCCGCGCCTCGTCGAAGAGCGCGTGGGCGTCGGCCAGCGTCTTGACGCGGCCAAGCGCCTTGGAATCCGACAGCACGCGCCGCCAGCCCCGCGCGCCCGCCACGCCGCGATACAGCCCCAGCATATGGCGCACCGCCGCCCCAGCGAAGCCGCCGCGCTCTACCCAGCGGCCGACGTAGCCGATCATCGCGTCTTCCACCTCTGCGCGCGTGAGGGCCTCGGTGCCTGCGCCGTAGTACCGCGCATCGAACACCGCCATCAGATGCGGATGGTGATACGCCTCGCGGCCGATCATGACGCCATCAACGTGCGCAAGGTGCGTGTCGATCTGCTCCAGCGTCTGCACCCCGCCGTTAAGCAGGATTTCCAGATGCGGAAAATCCCGCTTGAGCTGGTAGACGACTTCGTAGCGCAGCGGCGGAATCTCGCGGTTTTCCTTCGGGCTCAGGCCTTTGAGGATGGCGTTGCGCGCGTGGACGATGAATGTCTCGCAGCCGGCCTCGGCGATGGTGCCGACGAAATCGCGCACGAAATCGTAGGTCTCGATGGCGTCGATGCCGATGCGGTGCTTGACCGTGACCGGAATCGACACCGCGTCGCGCATCGCCTTGACACCCTGGGCGACGAGCTTCGGTTCGGCCATCAGGCACGCGCCGAACGCGCCTCGCTGCACGCGCTCCGACGGGCAGCCGCAGTTGAGGTTGATTTCCTTGTAGCCCCATTGCTGGCCGAGGCGCGCGGCCTGGGCGAGATCATCAGGTTCGCTGCCGCCGAGCTGCAGTGCCACGGGGTGCTCGACCTCGTCGAAATCGAGGTGGCGCGGGACGTCGCCGTGCAGCAGCGCGCCGGTGGTCACCATTTCCGTGTAGAGCCACGTGTGGCGCGAGATCTGGCGATGGAAGAACCGGCAATGTCGGTCAGTCCAATCCATCATCGGGGCCACCGACAAGCGGCGAGGGTTGAGCGTGGGGCGTTCAGCGGTCACAGCAAGATCAACGATTCAAATTCCAGGCGCGCAGTTTACCGGTTCTAGTCCGTCAGCCCCAGCAGCGGATGCTGCTCATGGCGCCACGGCGAGATAAAGAACGCAGCCACTTCATCGTCACGCACGGCGTCGATGTTCGCGTGCTTCCACTTTGGCGCATGATCCTTGTCGACCGCGAGTGCGCGAATGCCCTCGATACCGTCGCCTTCAGCAAACACGTGCGTCATCATGTCCAGCTCGCGGCGTAGTTCATCTGCCAACGTGGTGTGGCGGCCGCGACGGATCAGCTCCAGCGTCACCGCCATCATCAACGGCGAGCGCTTGGCCATGTGCGCGGCGGTCTGTGCGGCCCATTCGGCATCCGTGCTGCCGGCCAGATCGGCGAAGATGCCTTGCACGCTGTTCTGACTGAAGCAGTCATCGATAGCCTCGCGGTGAGGCGCGATGAGCGCCTTGGCATCATCGGGCGCCGATGCGGCTTCGGTAAAGCAGGCAGCGATCTGCTCGGCGCTGCTCCAGTTGCCGTCACGCAGGCGCTGGACGATGGCCGCCAGCGCCTCGGCGGTGACGTGGCAGTCGGCGAAGCCGACCGACAGCGCGTCGGCCGCCTCAATCATCTGCCCGGTCACGCCCAGGTATTCGCCCACATGGCCCGGCACGCGCGCCAAGAACCAACCGCCGCCCACATCTGGGAACAAACCGATGTTGGTTTCGGGCATGGCCATCTTCGTGCGCTCGGTCACCACACGCAGCGATGCGCCTTGCGAAATGCCCATACCACCGCCCATCACCACGCCGTCCATCAGAGCGATGTAGGGCTTGGCATAGCTGAAGATGAGGTGGTTGAGGCGGTATTCCTCCGTGAAGAAGGTGATGAGTTGCGGGTCGCCGGCCGTGGCGGCGCGGTGGAAGAAACGAATGTCGCCGCCCGCACACAAGGCCTTGCCGCCCTCGCCACGTAGGATGACGGCGTGGACTTCCGGATCGTGCTGCCAGGCCAGCAACGCATGCGACATCGCGCGGATCATCTCCAGCGACAGCGCGTTAAGCGCCTGTGGCCGGTTCAGCGTCAGCCAGCCGATGCCGCCGCGTACTTCGGCGATCACGTTCGGTTGGACTTCAGCCTGAGGCGCGATGGAAACGGTGGATTGCATGTCTCGGATGTTGTTGTGGGAATAACGGCTCGCACTGTACACGACAGCGCATTGAAGCGAGGAAGGGCTCTAGCCCGCCCTCTTTCGCAGCGCGGGTGTTGGGCGTATACCTGCCAGTTGGAGACGACACACATCACAACAATCCAATGACCCCTGCCAACGCCACCCCGGGCGCATCCAGTTTCGACCCAGGCCTGATCCTGCTGGCCTTTGCGCCGATCTTCTTACTGACCATCGGCGCTGAGGCGTGGTACTGGCGCAAGCGGGATCCGTCCGTCTACAGCTTCAAGGACACCGTTTCAAACGCCTGCCTTGCGCTCATGCACCAGGCGTCGGATGCGTTCTTCCTGTGGCTGATGATCAAGACGGTCTATTCGTGGACGTACAGCCACGGCCTGCGTGCGATGCCCGAGACGTGGTGGTCATTCGGGTTGCTCCTGCTGCTGCAGGATTTTCTGTACTACTTCTTCCACCGCGCCAGCCACCGCGTGCGCTGGATGTGGGCCTCGCATGTGACGCATCACTCGTCGGAAGGCATGAATTTTTCGACGGCGTTCCGCCAGAGCCTGACCTATCCGATTTCCGGCATGTGGCTGTTCTGGATTCCTCTTGCGTGGATCGGCTTTACGCCGGACTGGGTGATCCTCGCCGTGGGCCTGAACCTCGCGTTCCAGTTTTTCGTCCATACGCGGCTGGGCGCGCTGGATTCGCGCTACGCGGGCTTCTGGCGCTGGCTCGGGCAATACGTGAATACGCCGTCAGTGCATCGCGTGCACCACGCCAAGAACCCGCAGTACATCGACCGCAACTACGCCGGCGTGCTGACCATCTGGGATCGCATGTTCGGCAGCTTCGTGCCAGAGGAAGATGCACCCGTCTTTGGCATCACGCGGCAGGTCCACGCACACAACCCGATCACCCTCACCTTCCACGAATGGCGCGACATGTGGGCAGACGTGTTCCGCGATCGGGACATTCGCTACCTGTGGAAACCACCCGAGTGGCGCAGCCCCCGCGCTGCGGTCACGGCCGAGGCGATGCCGCTCACATGAACGGCGGGCCGAAGCGCGTGGCGACGCGATCGGTGGAATCGAACAGATCGCGCAGGACGGCACTGGTGCACGTCGGCTGCACGTACAGATAAAACGCCACTTCCGGCAGGCGCGGCAGGCCATCGGCTTCAGTCAGCACACGCATGTTGGCATCGAGCAGTTCGGTCGTGCGCGCCGTCACGCCCAGCCCCGCGCTGATCGCAGCCTTGATGCCCGTCAGCGTGGGCGACAGGTAACTCGTGCGCCACGGAATGTGGTGCGCATCCAGGCACTCGATCGACAGCTGGCGGAACAGGCTCAACTCGTCGGCCATGACCAGCGGCACCGGCGCGGCGGGGTTAAAGATGAAATCTTCCGCGCAGATCCACACCATCGGCGACGTGCGCAGCTTGATGCCGGGAAACGCATCGTCATAGCGCGTAGAAATCGCCAGGTCTAGCGTCTTGTCGCGCAACGCGTCCATCAGGAACGGGCTGCGTCCAACGTTGATTTCCATCTGCAATTCCGGCGACAGCTTGGACAACCGCCGCAGCAGATTCGGCAAGATCGAATCGGCCACATCATGCGGTGAGCCGATGCGGATTTTCTCGATTGGGCCGCCGGTCTGGATCACCTGCACGGCCTGGTCGTTGAGCGCCAGGATCTTGTGCGCATAGGCGACAAGCCGCACGCCATCGGGCGTCATCATCTTGTGGCGGCCGCGCTTCTCGAACAGCGCGCAGCCCATTTCCTCCTCCAGCCGCTGCATCTGCTGCGTGACCGCAGACTGCGTGCGCCCCACCCGTGCCGCTGCTGCGGCAAACGTCTCGTGCTGTGCGATCGCTACGAATGTGCGCAGCAAATCGATGTCCAGATTTCGCATCTCGATCCCGATACTTCAGAAGCCCTAATCAGTTCCGACCAAAAATTAAATTGTTCTGCGCAATTCTGGCCGATAACCTGCCGGAAATACAAATAACACTGAACGAACAATACGTTCAGGCAGACACCTGAGCCGCGGGGGAATCGCGGTCCGACACTGAATCGGTTTCATACAAAGGAGGAACACCATGTGGGTATGGAAATGGGCACAAGCCGCTGCGACGCTGACCTTGGGCACGCTGGGCGTGGCAGGTGTGGTGCACGCAGACGCGCTGACCGACATCAAATCGCGCGGCACGCTGGTCTGCGGCACCCAGAACGCCAGCGAGCCTTACGCCTTTCCCGACGCCGCCACGCGGCAGATCGTCGGCTTTGACGTGGATGTCTGCAGCGCGTTGGCCAAGGGGCTGGGCGTCAAGCTGGAGCACCGCGCGCTGTCAACCGACGCACGCATTCCTGAACTGAAGACACATCGCGTGGATGTGCTGGCCGCTGCCGTAGCGTGGATGCCGGCGCGTGCCGCGCAAGTGGATTTCAGCAACCAATATTTCGTTGCGCCAATCCGCGTGCTGGTGCGGGCTGATTCGCCCATCCAGACGCTCGATCAGCTTGCCAACAAGAAAATCGCCGCATCCGAAGGTTCCAGCTCGGCAGCGGTGTCGGTCACGCGCCTGCCGGATTCGCGTCTGCTGACCTTCCACGATATTTCGTCTGCGTATCTCGCTTTGCAGCAAGGCAAGGTCGACGGGCTGGTGGCGGGGCAGCTCGTGCTGGCGCGCTTTGCCAACGAGGCAGCGCAGAAAGGCGGCCAGCAATATCGCCTGCTGACGGCGCCCGTCTATGAAGAACGCTGGGGCGTGGTGATGAACAAGAACGAGCCCGCGCTCATGGCAGCCGTCAACAAGGTGCTGGCGGATTACGACCAGTCCAGCGGCCTGCAGACGAGCTTCGACAAGTGGCTCGGCGCCAAGTCGATCTACAAGTTCTCGCGCGACTACAAGGTCGAACCGATCAAGCCGCAGTAAGCCCAAGGCGGCCGACATGTTCGATCTCTCGTTCCTGCTCGAAGACGGCTACCTGCGCCTGCTGCGGGACGGCATCCTGACCACGTTGCGTCTGTTTGTCGTCTCGGGCCTGCTGGCCATCGCCGTTGGCGTTTCACTGGCAACGCTGCGTGCGCTGCCGGTGCGCGTGTTCAAGGCGTTCGTCATTGTGGTTGTCGAATACCACCGCAACGTGCCGATGCTGGTGCAGATCCTGGTGTGGTATTTCGGCATCCCGCAGTTGCTGCCGGACTCGCTCAAGGTATGGATCAACGCCGGCAACACCGAGTTCTTCTTCGCGGCGATTGCCCTGGCACTGAACTCGGGCGCGTTCATCTCCGAAGACCTGCGCTCCGGCCTGCGTGCGATCCCGCATACGCAGCAGGAGGCGGCGTGGTCGATCGGGCTGACGCATCTGCAGGCGCTGCGTTACGTGATCCTGCCGCAGGGGATTCGTGTGGCGCTGCCAGCACTGCTCAACCAGGCGCTGTTGCTGTTCAAGAACAGCTCGCTGGCGATGGCCATCGGCGTGCACGAGTTGCTCTACCGCACGCGGCAGATCGACAACCTCACCTTCCGCACGTTTGATGTGTTCCTCATCGCCACGCTGCTGTATCTGCTCGGCACGCTTGCGCTGATGTCGCTGTCGGATCGCGTTGCCAAGCGACGCACGACGCCACTGGGGGTCTGACGCCATGCTTGAAATCCTGCATGACTATCTGGCGTTGTTTCTGGTCGGGTCGTGGCCGAATGGGCCGCTGGGCGGCGTGGCGGTGACACTGGTGCTTTCGGTGCTGGGCCTGGTGATGTCGTTTCCGATTGCAGTGCTGATCGGCCTGGCGCACGTGAGCCCGTGGCGCTGGCTGCGTCGTATTGCCGGTGTTTGGTCTCGCCTGGTGCGCGGCATTCCGCTGCTGATGATCATCTTCTGGGCCTACTTTGCGGTGCCGCTGCTGGTGGGCAAGGAAGTGTCGGCGTTCACCACGGCCGTCTGCGCGATCATCGTCTACGAGAGCGCATTCCTCTCGCAGATCGTGCGCGCCGGGCTCGAGGGCCTGCCGCGCGGGCAGATGGAAGCAGCGCGCTCGAACGGCCTGTCCTGGCTGCAGAGCATGCGCTACGTACAGCTGCCGCAAGCGCTGACCAACATGCTGCCGTCGATCGTCAACCAGTTCGTGTCGATCATCAAGGCAACGTCGCTCGCCTATGTGATTGGCGTGCCGGAGCTGACGTACTCGGCGGCGCAGGTCAACACCATCACGCTGACCAAGCCACTGGAGACCTTCCTCGTGCTGGCAGCCTTCTACTTCGTTCTGTGCTTCGCCATCTCGCGCTTCGCGGGGCAGCTGGAGCGCCGCATTGCCCGCCATCGCGCAGGGCTCGCCTAGGAACAATCCCTTGCCGGAGACCACATCCCATGCTGGCATTTGAAAACGTCGACAAGTACTACGACGACTACCACGCGCTCAAAGGCATCAATGCCACCATCGAACGCGGTGAAGTCGTTGTGGTGTGCGGCCCCTCGGGCTCGGGCAAATCCACGCTGATCCGCACGGTCACGCGGCTGGAAGCCATCCACGGCGGATGTATCCGCTTCGAAGGACGCGATGTCCATGCACGCGATGTACGCGTCAACCAATTGCGTGCGCGCATCGGCTTCGTGTTCCAGAATTTCAACCTGTTCCAGAACCTGTCGGTGCGGCAGAACCTGATCCTCGGGCCAACCAAAGTGCTCGGTCTGTCGCGCGACGAAGCGACGGCGCAAGCCGAAGCGCTGCTTGCCAAGGTCGGCCTTGCCCACAAGATCGACGCGATGCCCGCGAACCTCTCGGGCGGCCAGCAGCAGCGCGTGGCAATTGCGCGGGCGCTGGCGATGAAGCCGCCGCTCATGCTGTTTGATGAGCCGACCAGCGCGCTCGACCCCGAGATGGTGCAAGAGGTTCTGCACGTGATGCGCCAGCTGGCAGACGACGGTCTCACGATGATGATCGTCACCCACGAAATGGGCTTCGCGCGCGATGTGTCGAGCCGTGTCTGGTTCATGGACCAGGGCGAGTTGCTGGAGGACTCGCCGCCTGACCAGTTCTTCAGCCGACCGAAGCACGCGCGTGCGCAGCGCTTTCTGCAAGACGTCCTGCGGCCGGCCCCGCGCATAGCTGAACTCGTCGCCTGACACCGACAACGACAACGACAACAACGCCACGTAATACAACGCAAGGCGCCCCAATACCTCAGGAGAATCCATCCATGTCCACATCTCTTCCTCACCAACGCCAAGCGGCAGTCAATGATGCGATTACCGCCATGAAAGCCGCACTTGCACCCGAAGGTGAAACACGCCCCGCACTGGCGGACGTGCTCGAACAGGTCAAAGGACTCGCCGCACGCACGGAGTTCTGGCAGGAAACCGACTTCCCGCCTCCCAGCGACGGCGAGCTGCAAGCCCGCTACCTGATTCACGAAGATGCCGACCAGACCTACGCGCTGTACCTGAACGTCATGCGCCCGGGCAAGAAGATCACGCCGCACAACCACACCACGTGGGCCTGCATCGCCGCCGTGGACGGCACGGAATACAACTACGTCTACCGCCGCACCGACGACCGCGCCACACCCGGCGTCGGCACGCTGGAAATGACCGACACCGTCGTCGTCGAACCCGGTACCGGCATCGCGCTGGCAGCCGAAGACATCCACGCGGTTGAGATCAAGGGCGAGGCGCCCATCCGCCATCTGCACATGTACGGACGCGCACTCGAAACGCTGACCGAGCGCATCACGTTCGACCTGGCGACCGGCCGCTACCAGACCATGGGCATCGGCGTGAAGACGCGCCGCTAACCGCCTAGCCGCAACCCGAATCGCGTTGCCTGTAATCCGCGCTGCGTGCGCGGAGGGGCGCGCTCACCCTTTTGATTCGTTTCGCATCGATATGACATCGTTCGTTACCGCCCAGACCTTGAAAGCGTGGCTGCACGACGGCGCCGAGATCGCGCTGTTCGACGTGCGCGAGCACGGCCAGTACGGCGAAGCCCACCTCTTCTACGCCATCCCGCTGCCATACAGCCGTCTTGAGATCGATGTCCCGCGGCTCGCGCCTCGCCGCGCCGTGCGCGTGGTCGTTTATGACGACAACGATGGCGTTGCCGACCGCGCGGCCGAACGACTGACCGCCATCGGCTACACCAATGTGCACGTGCTGCAAGGCGGCGCACAAGGCTGGAGACACGCGGGCTTCACACTGTTTGCCGGCGTCAACGTGCCGTCCAAAACCTTCGGTGAACTCGTCGAGATGGCGTACCACACGCCACGCGTCACGGCGCGCGAGCTTGCGGCCATGCGCGAACGCGGCGACGACGTCGTCATCGTCGACGGCCGCCCCGTCAGCGAATATCTGAAGATGACGATCCCGTCGTCGATCTGCTGCCCGAACGGCGAACTGGGGCTGCGCATCCGCGAGCTTGTCCCCGATGCAACCACGCCGATCGTCGTCAACTGTGCGGGCCGCACACGCAGCATCATCGGCGCTCAGACGCTGATCAACCTGGGCATCCCGAACCCGGTAATGGCACTGGAGAACGGAACGCAAGGCTGGTACTTGGAAGACCTGCCTCTGGAGCACGGCAGCACGCGCCGTTATCCCGACGTCGTGCCGCCCGCCACCGTCAAGGACATGCGCGAGGCCAGTCAGCAACTCGCCGCACGTTTTGCCGTACCCGAGGTGGATGCGGCCACGCTCGCACGCTGGGTTGCGCAAGGCGAACACAGCCTCTTCCTCTGCGATGTCCGCACACCCGAGGAGTTCGCCAACGGCAGCCTGCCGGGTGCACAGCATGCGCCGGGCGGCCAGTTGATCCAGGCAACCGATCAGTACGTCGGCGTGCGCCATGCCCGCCTTGTGTTGTTCGACGCCGACGGCGTGCGCGCGCCAATCGTTGCGAGCTGGCTGCGGCAACTCGGTCACGATGCCTATGTGCTGCGTGATGGGTTGAACAGCAATGCGAGCCTGCCGGCGCCCACGACCACGCTGCCGCAGCCGTTGCCCGAGATCAGCGCGCAGGCACTCGCCGGCCCGCTGGCGGCGGGCACCACGCACGTCATCGACTTGCGCCCCAGCATGGCCTTCCGCCGTGCCCATGTGCCTGGCGCTACCTGGGCCATTCGCCCGCGCCTGCCGGCCCTGGCCGCTGATTGCGATACCGTGTTGATTGCCGACGACCCGCGCATCGCACAGCTCGCCGCAGCAGATTGGGCCGCACACGCGCCGCAGGCCGCATCGCGTCTCAAACTGCTAGCCGGCGGCATTGCCGCGTGGACTGCCGCCGGCTACGCCACCGAAGCTTCCGACAGCGCACCGCCCGACGCCGATTGCATCGACTATCTCTTCTTCGTGCATGATCGGCACGACGGCAACAAGGCTGCGGCCAGGCAATACCTGGCCTGGGAAACCGGCCTCCTCGCCCAGCTCGATGCGCAGGAACTTGGCGCCTTCCGCGTGGGCGCCGGCGCCGCGCAGTCATGACGCTCAACCTTCGAGGCCCACTCACCATGTCATCGCAGAAAATCGAACCACCACTGGCAACCCGACTCGCGACTCGCCTCGTCAAGGGCGGCACCTCGCCAGTTTTTGAAGGCGGCCGAGCCGTCAACCCGCCCGTTGTGCGCGCCTCCACCGTGCTGTTCGATTCGATGGGCGAGATGAACGACGCGCGCCGCCGTCGCGGCACCGAACGCATGTTTACCTACGGCGCGCGCGGCAACCCCACGGGCTTTGCGCTGGAAGATGTTGTCGCGCAACTCGAAGGCGGCTATCGCACGCGGCTATTCCCGACTGGCCTGGCCGCCATCTCGATGGTTTTCCTGGCCTTCGCGCGCCCAGGTGATCACGTATTGATTGCCGATTGCGTCTACCAGCCGCTGCGTCATTTCGTCGATACGTTCCTGCGCCCGTGGGGCGTGGAGGTGACGTATTTCTACGCCGACGGCAGCGATGTCGCACAGCAGCTCAAACCGACGACCAAGCTCGTCTACGTGGAATGCCCCGGCTCGCTTGTCTATGAGATGTGCGATCTGCCCGCGCTCGCTGAGATTGCGCATCGCCATGGGGCGCTGGTCGTCGCCGACAACACGTGGGGCTCCGGTCTGCAATACCACCCACTCACACTGGGCGCCGACGTGTCGATCATGGCGGCGACCAAGTACCTGAGCGGCCACTCCGACGTGATGATGGGCACGGTGACCACCACACAGGCGTGCTGGCAAACGCTCGCCACGATGTGCGACGCCCAAGGCGTGGCGGTCAGCCCTGACGATGCCTATCTCGTGCTGCGCGGCACGCGCACGCTGGCCGCGCGCCTCGCCATGCACGAACGCCACGCGCTGGAGATTGCGCGCTGGCTGCTGGCACGGCCGGAAGTCGCACGGGTCTTCTGCCCCGCTCTTCCCGACGACCCCGGCCACGCCCTCTGGCAACGCGATTGCACCGGTACCAACGGACTGGTCTCGTTCGAATTTGCCCAAGCCGATCTGCAAACCGCCGGGCGCTTCGTCGATGCCCTCGCGCTGTTTGGCATCGGCGCATCATGGGGCGGCTTCGAGAGCCTTGCGACAGTCAGCAACGTGGCGGGCACGCGCACCTGCACGGATTGGTCTGCAGCCGGCCCGATCGTGCGCCTGCACATCGGACTGGAAGACCCGCAAGACCTGATCGATGATCTGACGCAAGCGTTCGCGCGCGTTGAGGCATAGCACCAGCGTTATCGCCGAGCAAAAAAAAACGCCCCGAAACCTCGGGGCGTTTTTCTGGCAGATCGCCTAGCGATCAGACCGCTTCTTCGCGCGATGCGCGCTTGCGCTCGTGTTCCTTCAGGTGACGCTTGCGCAGGCGGATGCTCTTCGGCGTGACTTCCACCAGCTCGTCGTCGGCGATGAATTCCACCGCGTATTCCAGCGACATCTGGATCGGCGGCACTAGGCGCACGGCTTCGTCGGTACCCGACGCACGCACGTTGGTCAGCTGCTTGCCCTTGATCGGGTTGACGACCAAGTCGTTGTCGCGGCTGTGGATACCGATGATCATGCCTTCGTAAAGCGCATCGCCAGGCGACACGAACATGCGGCCGCGATCCTGCAGCTTCCACAGCGCGTAGGCCACGGCAGCGCCGTCGTCCTGCGAGATCAGCACGCCGTTGTGACGCTCGCCCAGGTCACCTTCCTTGACCGGGGAGTAGTCGTCGAAAATGTGGCTGATCAGGCCGGTACCGCGCGTCAGCGTCAGGAATTCACCCTGGAAGCCGATGAGGCCACGGGCCGGAATGCGGTATTCCAGACGCGTGCGGCCCTTGCCGTCCGACGCCATGTCGAGCAGTTCGCCCTTGCGGCGGCCCAGCTCTTCCATCACGCCGCCCTGGTGGCCGTCTTCCACGTCCACAGTCAGGCGCTCGAACGGCTCGCACTTCACGCCGTCGATGTCTTTGAACACCACGCGCGGGCGCGACACGGCCAACTCATAGCCCTCACGGCGCATGTTTTCCACCAGAATCGTCAGGTGCAGTTCGCCGCGGCCCGACACTTCGAAGATCGTGTCGTCGCCGGTGTCCTTCACACGCAGTGCCACGTTGGACTTCAGCTCGCGGTCCAGACGGTCGCGCAGTTGGCGGCTCGTCACGAACTTGCCTTCGCGGCCAGCCAGCGGCGAGGTGTTGACGCAGAAGTTCATCGTCAGCGTCGGCTCGTCCACCTTCAGCATCGGCAGCGCTTCCTGGGCGTCCGGCGCACACACGGTGCAACCGATGCCCAGCTCTTCAATACCGTTGATCAGCACGATGTCGCCGGCTTCGGCTTCCTGCACCAGCTCGCGCTCCAGGCCGCGGAACTTCAGCACTTGGTTGATACGGCCCTTGATCGGGTTGCCTTCCGGGCCAAACTTGACCACCACGTCCTGCAGCGGACGAACGCGGCCACGCGTGATGCGGCCCACGCCGATCTTGCCGACGTAGCTGGAGTAGTCCAGCGAGATGATCTGCAGCTGGAACGGACCGTTCGGGTCGTCGTTACGCTGCGGCACCTTGTCGAGAATGGTCTCAAACAGCGGCTTCATGTCGCCTTCGCGCACGTCGTCGGTCAGGCCGGCGTAACCGTTCAGGCCCGAGGCGTACACCACCGGGAAGTCGAGTTGGTCGTCGTTGGCGCCCAGCTTGTCGAACAGGTCGAAGGTCTGGTTGATCACCCACTCCGGACGCGCACCCGGGCGGTCCACCTTGTTGATCACGACGATCGGCTTCAGGCCCAGGGCCAGCGCCTTGCGCGTCACGAAACGCGTTTGCGGCATCGGACCTTCTACTGCATCCACCAGCAGCAGCACGCCGTCGACCATCGACAGCACACGCTCCACCTCACCACCGAAGTCGGCGTGCCCCGGCGTGTCGACGATATTGATGTGCGTGCCGTTGTACTCGACCGCGCAGTTCTTGGCCAAGATCGTGATGCCGCGTTCTTTTTCGATGTCGTTCGAATCCATCACGCGCTCGGCGATCTGCTCGTTCTCGCGGAACGTGCCGGCTTGGCGAAGGAGCTGGTCGACCAGCGTGGTTTTGCCGTGGTCAACGTGGGCAATGATGGCGATGTTGCGAAGCGCGCGCATGGGATGTGAACTCGAAAAGACGTGACACGAGCCCGGGACAGCACCCAAATTCAGCTCGCGGAATAACCTGACATTCTAGCATGCTGCGATGCGCAAGACATGACACTCCGTGACGAATCGATGGAGGAACATTGTACAAGTGCTCGTTGAATCACTGATTGTTTCTAAAATTGGAATCACACATTCAGTACCTTGCTGTTTGCTGCGTCAATTCGTATATTTGTCCGGACAATGATTGTGCATACATAAGATGTCCGAACAGACAAGACCCGCCACCGAAGTTGCTGCCGGAACCCTCTTCCGGGTGGAGGACTACCGCATGTGCGAAAGCGTGGGCTACCTCGTGGGGCGCGCCAAGACGGCGCTGTCCATGGCCATCGAGCAGGAAGTTGCCGCGATGGATGTGACGCATTCCCAGGCCAGTTGCCTGGTGCTTCTCGCCAACGGCCGATGCCAAACCGCCACCGACCTCGGCCGCGAACTGAACACTGACATCGGTTCGCTCACGCGCATGCTCAGCCGCATGGAAAAGCGCGGCCTGATCGAGCGCGTGCGCAGCGAGTCCGACCGCCGCGTCGTGCATCTGGAGGTGACGCAAGCCGGCCGTGACTTGGCTGACCGCATGCCAGCCATCTATACGCACGTGCTGAACCGTTTTTTTGCTGGCTTCACCTCGGGCGACGTCGATACGCTGCGCGGGCTTCTCAAGCGCATTCTCGACAACGGTGCCGCCACGGAGGGGCATCGCGTGCGCCCCGCCGGTCATTGACGCCGCCCTGCCTGAATTGCATCCGCAGCACCGAACGCTTTCCGCCCCTTGATCGCTTGACCCATCAAACAACATGAACGCCTCGAACTCCGCCCCTCAGGCATTTTCGCCCCTAAGCCGCGCCGGCAGTCCGCGCGCGCAATGGCCGGCGCGCCTGGGCGTGGCGCTTTCCGCCGTGACGCTGGCTGTGCTGGCCGGTTGCGCAAACCTCGGCAATTCGCACAGCACGCAGACGCTGACAACGCCGGGCCAATTGGCGAGCGCGCAATCGTTGCCCTCGCAGGGCGGTCAGTGGCCGTCGCAGAACTGGGTCGACCAGTTCAACGATCCGCAACTGCGCGCGCTGGTGGACGAAGCCATCAAGGACAATCCGAATCTGCAAGTCGCCTTTGCTCGCGTGCGTGCTTCGCGTGCGATGGCCGATGTGGTACGCGGCAACCTGTATCCAAGTGTCGGGCTCGATGCCGACATGACGCGCCAGCGCCTGTCGGAATACGACATGTTTGAAGGCACGCCGCTGGCGGGCCGCTGGTTCACAGAATCGAAGATCCAGCTTGGCGTGAGCTATGACCTGGATTTCTGGGGCAAGAATCGCTCCGCATTGGAAGCTGCGCTGTCCGACGACAAATCGATGGAAGCGGAAAGCCAGGCTTCGCGTTTGATGCTATCGACCACGGTGGCACGCACCTACGCCAAGCTGGCCGCGCTCTACGCGCAGCGCGACGTGGCCGAACGTGCAATCGTGCAGCGCAAGGATTTGACCAACCTGGCGAGCCAACGCGTGCGCGCAGGCCTCGATACCCAAGTTGAAACCACGCAGGCTCGCGCCAATGTGGCCGCTGCACAAACGGAACTTGAACAAGTCGACGAGCAGATCACGCTGGCACGCAACCAGTTGGCCGCGCTGCTGGGCAAGGGTCCGGACCGCGGCCTCACGATCACGCGCCCGACGCTGCTTGCGCAAGCCACGCCCAGGCTGCCGAACAACTTAACCATCGACCTGATCGGCCGTCGCCCGGATCTCGTGGCTGCGCGCTGGCGCGTGGAAGCCGCGTCGAAGGATATCGACGTCGCCAAGGCGCAGTTCCTGCCGGATATCAGCCTGACTGCATTCCTGGGGCTGGCTTCGATTGCGCCGGAAAACCTGCTGCTTGGCGCATCGCGTCAGCTCGGTATCGGCCCGGCGCTCAAGCTGCCGATCTTCCAAGGCGGCAAGCTGCGGGCCAACCTGCGCGGCAAGTACGCCAACTATGACGCCGCTGTCGCAAGCTACAACCAGACGCTGACCGAAGCCCTGCACGACACCGCTGACCAGATCACTACGCTGCACAGCATTGATTCGCAGATCACGATCCAGCGCACTGCACTGAGCGAAGCTGAGCGCGCTTACAGCCTTGCACGCACGCGCTACAGCGCCGGCCTTGGCACGCAACTGGTCGTGCTGAACGCTGAGACGACCGTGTTGCAGCAACGCAAGCTCGCGACCGATCTGCAGGCACGCCGACTCGACGCGCAGATGGCACTGATCAAGGCCCTCGGCGGCGGCTACACGGCAGAAGAGCTCCCTGGCGCCAAACCTTTGGCCGCCGCATCGCACAGCTGACCCGAACTGAACTGATCGTTCCAACGCATTCTTTTGAGCCAACATCATGAGTGACAACAAGCCCCAAGCCGCACCGTCCGCTGCCCCAGCACCAGCAGCCCCCGCGGCAACGCCCGCCGGCAACGGCAATGCCAACGGAAAGCGCAAGCGCATGCTGACCACGCTGGCCGCCGCACTGGTGGTTGCCGGCGTCGGCTACGGCCTCTACTGGGGCCTGTACGGCCGCTGGTTCGAGTCGACCGACGATGCATACGTGCAAGGCAACGTCGTCCAGGTAACGCCGCAGGTGGCGGGCACCGTGGTCGCCATTCGCGCGGATGACACGCAGCTCGTGACCTCCGGCCAGCCCGTGATTGAACTGGACCGCGCAGATGCACGCGTCGCACTGGAGCAGGCGGAAGCCGCGCTCGCGCAGACGGTGCGCCAGGTGCGTACGCTGTACTCGAACACCAGCGCATTCACCGCCACGCTGGCCATGCGTGAGAGCGATCTCGCCAAGGCGAAGGACGACCTAGCCCGCCGCAAGCAGATTGCCGGTACGGGCGCGGTGTCGCAGGAAGAAATCTCGCACGCACAAACGGCTGTGCAGGCTGCCCAATCTGCACTGGAAGCTGCGAAGGAACAACTGCAGGGCAACCGCGTGCTGACCGAACAGACCACGCTGGAGCGTCACCCGAATGTGTTGCAGGCTGCCGCCAAAGTCCGCGAGGCTTACCTTGCCTATGCGCGTACCAGCCTGCCGGCATCGGTCACGGGCTACGTAGCCAAGCGTTCGGTGCAGGTCGGCCAGCGCGTCGCTCCGGGTACGCCGCTGATGGCCATCGTGCCGCTGGACCAGCTCTGGGTGGACGCCAACTTCAAGGAAGTCCAGGTACGCCACATGCGCGTGGGCCAGCCGGTTGAACTGGTGGCCGACGTGTATGGCAGCAGCGTGACGTACCACGGCAAGGTGGCCGGTTTCTCGGCGGGTACGGGCTCGGCGTTCTCGCTGCTGCCGGCACAGAACGCCACGGGCAACTGGATCAAGGTGGTGCAACGCCTGCCGGTGCGCGTGTCGCTCGACCCGAAGGAACTGAAGGACCATCCGCTGCGCGTGGGCCTGTCAATGGAAGCCAAGGTCGACATCCATGACGAAGGCGGCCAAAGCCTGGCCACCGCGCCGACGGCTTCGCCGCTGCAAACGACGGTATACGACCAGGCCGGGAAAGACGCCGATCAGGTCATCGCCAGCATCATCACCGCCAACGCAGGCCGCGGCGGCGCCACGGCACCGGCCGCTACCAACGTGCCGGCCGCAACGGCTCCGCGCGCTTCGCAACCCGCACCCAAGGTCTGACGCATGGCAACCGCCGCGCCCAAGCCGCTACAGCCACTGACCGGCGCCAAACTGGCGATCGGTACGGTCGCGCTGTCGCTGGCCACCTTCATGAACGTGCTGGATTCGTCCATCGCCAACGTGTCGATCCCGGCAATTTCGGGCGACCTGGGTGTGGCCCCGAACCAGGGCACGTGGGTCATCACCTCGTTTGCGGTAGCCAACGCCATCTCGGTGCCGCTCACGGGGTGGCTGACGCAGCGTTTCGGGCAGGTGCGCCTGTTCGTCACGTCCATCCTGCTGTTCGTGCTGTCGTCGTGGGCGTGCGGGCTGGCGCCCAATATGGGCATGCTGATCGCCGCCCGGATCCTCCAGGGCGCCGTGGCAGGCCCGATGATTCCACTGTCGCAATCGCTGCTGCTGTCGACATATCCGCCCGCCAAAAGCTCAATGGCATTGGCGCTATGGGGCATGACCACGCTGGTCGCGCCGATCATGGGGCCGATCTTCGGCGGCTGGATCTCCGACAACATGAGCTGGCCGTGGATCTTCTACATCAACATCCCTGTGGGCATCCTGGCTGCGTACGCAACGTGGGTCATCTACAAGGACCGCGAATCGCCGACACGCTTGCTGCCGATCGACAAGATCGGCCTGGCGCTATTGATCCTGTGGGTGGGCTCGCTTCAGTTGATGCTCGATCGCGGCAAGGAACTCGACTGGTTCAATTCAACCGAGGTTGTGGTGCTGACGGTCGTTGCCATCGTGGGCTTCGCGTTCTTCCTGGTGTGGGAGCTGACCGAAGATCACCCCGTGGTGGACCTGACGCTGTTCAAGGGCCGCAACTTCAGCGCAGGGGTCGTCGCCATCTCGGTGGCGTACGGGCTGTTCTTCGGTAACCTGGTGATCCTGCCGCTGTGGCTGCAGACCATCGTCGGCTACACCGCCACGGACGCGGGCCTGATCATGGCCCCGGTGGGCATCTTCGCCATCATCCTGTCGCCCGTCATCGGCAAGAACCTGCCAAAGATGGATGCGCGCTGGGTAGCGACGACAGCGTTCATTACCTTCGCACTCGTGTTCTGGATGCGCTCGCGCTTTACCGTGCAAGTGGACACGTGGACGCTGATGATTCCCACGCTGATCCAGGGTGCTGCAATGGCGATGTTCTTCATCCCGCTCACGTCGATCATCCTGTCAGGCCTGCCTCCCGAGCGGATTCCGGCGGCATCGGGTCTGTCGAACTTCGTGCGGATCATGTTCGGCGGCATCGGTGCGTCGATCTCGACCACGGTGTGGGACAACCGCTCTGCCTTGCACCACGCGCAACTGGTCGAGCACGTGAATCCGTACAACCCTGCCTATGCGTCATCGATCAACCAGTACACACAACTGGGCATGCCCAACCTGCAGGCCAATGGCGTGATCGAACGCGTGATCTCGCAGCAAGCCGCAATGTTGGGCGCCAACGATATCTTCTGGATTTCGGCGGTGCTGTTTATCGTGCTGATCGTCTTCATCTGGCTGACCAAGCCGGCGAAGTCGGCGGCCGGTGCGGAAGCGGCAGCCGGCGCGCATTGATCCAACATCGAGCAAACAAAAAAAGCCACGCGTAGCTGCGTGGCTTTTTTTGCTGCCGTCGATCGGCTTAAAGATGCACGAGCCGCCCCGGTCGCAGCACACCATCTTGCCAAGCAGCCACACCGAGCAGCGACACCGCCGTGGCGCCCGCCCCTATCGCCTCGCGCACGCCGTACACGCGCACCTGGTCTGCATTCGGCAACGTCAATCGCAACGGCAGGCGCTGACCATGCAGAAAGCGGCGGCTCTCTTCCGCATCCAGCTCCACGCGCGGCAGCGTCTGCAACAGCGCATCGACTGGGGCCAGCAATGCGGCGCGCGCATCGTCGGCCGCTTCGTCCAGCGATTCAAGCGTCACGGCACCGTTCAGCGTCAGGTTACCGACCTGGGTGCGACGCAGCGCAACCAAATGTCCACCGCAGCCCAGCGCCTCGCCAATGTCTTCACCCAACGTACGGATGTACGTTCCCTTGCTGCATGACACGCGCAACGTGATCGTCGGGGCTGCCGACTCCAGATCCGTCGCCAGTACATCAATCGCGTGGATCGTTACCCGACGTGCAGCGCGTTCTACGGTCTGACCCGCGCGCGCGTACTCGTACAACGGTTTGCCGTCCTTCTTCAGCGCCGAGTGCATCGGAGGCACTTGGTCGATCTCGCCGACAAAGCGCGCGATGGCTGCCCGCAGTTGCTCGGGTGTGACCGATACGGGGCGCTCGCTCAGCACCTCGCCTTCCGCATCTGCGGTACTCGTCTTGATACCAAGACGCACGATGGTTTCGTACGTCTTGTCCGCATCGAGCAAATCCTGCGAAAACTTGGTTGCCTCGCCAAAACACAGCGGCAGCAAGCCGGTAGCGAGCGGATCGAGCGTGCCGGTATGCCCGGCCTTCTTGGCCCACAACAGACGTTTGGCGCGGATCAACGCATCGTTGCTCGACCAGCCGATCGGCTTGTCCAGCAGCAGCACGCCATGAACATCGCGGCGCGGCGGCTTCTGCGACCTGGGCACATGTTGCTCGGCCATTTCAATCGTCTTTGGCACGCGTGGCGTTGGCCTCATCGATCAGGCGCGACATCTCGATACCGCGCTCAACCGAACCGTCAAAGTGGAAATGCAGCGTCGGCACGGTGTGGATGTGCAGGCGCTTGAACAACAGTGAATGCAGGTAGCCCGCCTTCTCGTTCAGAATGGCGCCGGCAACTTCCGGCTCGGCGCCCAGCACCGTGAAGTAGATTTTGGCGTGCGCGTAGTCAGGCGTAAGCGTGACCGATTGCAGGGTCACAAGGCCCATTGCCGGGTTCTTGATTTCGCGCTGGATCAACTCGGCCAGATCACGCTGGATCTGATCGGCGATGCGCACGTTGCGGCCAGCGGCCGATCCCGATTTCTTCGGCATAGTGTGTTCCTCACATGGGCCGCCAGCACGCGCCAGCCCGGCCCAAAAAGACAAAACGGTGGCGCGGGACGCGCCCGGCCACCGTCGCAAAGTCGAGCCGGACACCGCAGCGTCCGGCCAACGGATTACAGCGTACGCGCCACCTCGGTGATCTCGTAGACCTCGAGTTGATCGCCTTCCTGAACGTCGTTGAAGTTCTTGATCGACAGGCCGCACTCGAAGCCTTGCTTCACTTCCTTCACATCGTCCTTGAAGCGCTTGAGCGAATCGAGTTCGCCCGAGAAGATGACCACGTTCGCACGCAGCACCCGCACCAGCGAATTGCGCTTGACGAAACCGTCCAGCACCATACAGCCCGCCACCGCACCAACCTTCGGTACGTGGAAGACCTGGCGTACTTCGACAAGGCCCGTCGTTTCTTCGCGCTTCTCCGGCGAGAGCATGCCCGACATCGCTGCCTTCACCTCATCCACAGCGTCATAGATGATGTTGTAGTAGCGGATGTCGATGCCCTGATGCTCGGCCAGCTTGCGTGCGCCTGCGTCGGCCCGCGTATTGAAGCCGATGATGACGGCCTTCGATGCGGTTGCCAGGTTGACGTCCGACTCGGTGATGCCACCCACGGCCGCGTGCACGACCTGTACGCGCACTTCGTCGGTCGACAGCTTCTGCAGCGAGTGCACCAATGCTTCCTGCGAACCTTGAACGTCCGCCTTGATGATCAGCGGCAGCGACTTCACGTCGCCTTCGCTCATCTGTTCCAGCATGTTTTCCAGCTTGGCAGCCTGTTGGCGCGCCAGCTTTACGTCACGGAACTTGCCTTGGCGGAACAGCGCGATTTCGCGCGCCTTGCGCTCGTCCGGCAGCACCAGGACTTCTTCGCCAGCGCCCGGCACTTCCGACAGGCCCTGGATTTCCACCGGGATCGACGGGCCAGCTTCCTTGGCCGGCTTGCCGTTTTCGTCCAGCATAGCGCGCACGCGGCCATAGGCCGTGCCCGCGAGCACCACGTCGCCGCGCTTGAGCGTACCGCTCTGCACCAGCACCGTAGCGATCGGCCCCTTACCCTTGTCCAACTGCGCTTCCACCACCAGACCCTTGGCCGGCGCGTTGACTGGCGCCTTCAGTTCCAGCACTTCGGCCTGCAGCAGCACGTTTTCCAGCAGGCTGTCGATACCTTCGCCCGTTTTGGCGGACACCGGCACGAACGGCACATCACCGCCGTACTCTTCCGGAATCACGCTCTCAGCCACCAGTTCCTGCTTGACGCGGTCGGGGTTGGCTTCAGGCTTGTCGACCTTCGTGATCGCAACCACGATGGGCACCTCGGCGGCCTTCGCGTGAGCGATGGCTTCCTTCGTCTGCGGCATGACGCCGTCGTCGGCAGCCACGACCAGAATCACGATGTCGGTTGCCTTGGCACCACGTGCACGCATGGCCGTGAAGGCCTCGTGACCCGGGGTGTCCAGGAACGTAATGACGCCACGGTCGGTTTCGACGTGATACGCACCGATGTGCTGTGTGATACCGCCGGCTTCACCTGCCGCAACCTTGGCGCGACGGATGTAGTCCAGCAGCGAGGTCTTGCCGTGGTCGACGTGACCCATGACAGTCACGACCGGCGGACGGGTTTCGGCCTCAGCATTCGTCGGCTCTTCCACACCGCCAATCAGCAGCGCTTCCGGATCATCCAGCTTGGCCGCGACCGCCTGGTGGCCCATTTCTTCGACCACGATCATCGCGGTCTCCTGGTCCAGCACTTGGTTGATCGTGACCATCTGGCCGAGCTTCATCATCTGCTTGATGACTTCGGCAGCCTTGACCGACATCTTGTGCGCCAGATCGGCCACAGAGATGGTTTCCGGCACGTGCACTTCACGCACAACCGGCTCGGTCGGTGCCTGGAAAGCATTGCGGTTGTCGTCGCCATGGCGGTTGCGGCCGCCCTTGGAGCCGGAGCGCCAACCGTCGGCACCGCCGCCGGTGTCGCCGCGCGTCTTCAGGCCACCACGCTTACCGCTACGGTTATCGTCCTGCCAGCCCGACTTGCCGCGACCGCCCTTCTTGTCGCCCGTAGGCGAACTGGGTGCTGCAGCGGCAGGCGCCGGGGCAGCTGGCTTCTTGGCGGCCGCAGCCGGGCGTGCCTCGCCAGCCGGCTTGACCGGCTTGTGCAGCGTGCCCGATTGCTCGGCCTTCTTGACTTCTTCAGCCTTGCGCTCGGCGGGTGTCTTCAGCACGCGAGCGGGGGCGCTCATCATCTCGCGGATGGCGCGTGCCTCGGCTTCGGCAGCTTCACGGCGCTTGCGCGCACCGTCTTCCTCGGCCTTGATCTTGTCGGCAGCAACGCGCGCCTCATCAGCGGCCTTCTGCGCAGCTTCGCGCTCACTTGCCAGACGTGCGGCATCTTCCTCGGCCTTGCGGCGCGGGGCTTCGTCCGACGCTTCAGCGGCTGCGCGGGCAGCAACGGCTTCCTCTTCCGCCTTCTTGGCGGCGAGTTCAGCCTGACGCTTCTGCTCGGCTTCAGCAGCTTCCTGACGGGCGCGACGCTCAGCTTCCTCGCGCTCCATCGCCTCCTGGCGCGCCTTCAGCTCGGCTTCCTGACGGGCCAGCAATTCAGCCTGGTGGCGTTGTTCTTCCTCGCGACGCGCGATTTCCTCGGCATCGACCACCGGTGCAACCTCTGCGGCGTCCGATTCAGCCTGCGCCGCGTTCGGCTCATCACGCTTGACCAGCACGCGCTTCTTCTTGACTTCCACTTGCACGGTGCGCGTCTTGCCGGTGGCATCCGCTTGGCGGATTTCGCTGGTTTCGCGTTTGGTGATCGTGATCTTCTTGCGCGCGCCATCCTCGGCGCTGCCGTGTGCTCGCTTGAGATAGTCGAGCAGTCGGGTCTTGTCCGATTCGGTGATGACGTCTTCCGGCGTCGCCTTTTGCACGCCCGCGGCTTGCAATTGTTCCAGCAGCGCTGATGCGCTTCGGTTCAATTCGCCAGCGAGTTGGGCAACTGTTGTGCTTGCCATTCAAACCCTTTCGATGCTTGGTTTCAGTGAGAATTGCGATAAACGATCAACGCTTACGCGACTCACGAAAACCAGTGTTCACGCGCCTTTATGATCAGCGCCTTGGCTTGTTCTTCGTCGACGCCGGTCATCTCGACCAATTCGTCCACGGCCAGCTCGGCCAAGTCGTCACGCGTCTGGATGTTCCCCTCGGCCAGCTTGCCGATCAGCTCCGGGGTCAGCCCCTCGAGGTCGCGCAGGTCTTGCGACACCTTCTCGACCTTTTCTTCCTTCGCCAGCTCCATCGTCAACAACACGTCGCGAGCGCGGTTGCGCAGCTCGTTGACGGTGTCCTCGTCGAACGCTTCGATTTCCAGCATTTCCTGCAGCGGCACGTAAGCCACTTCCTCGAGCGAGCTGAAGCCCTCTTCGATCAGGATGTCGGCAACCTCTTCGTCCACGTCCAGCTTCGCCATGAACAACTGGCGAACGACGGAGCTTTCTTCTGCCTGCTTCTGCGCAGACTCTGCCGGCGTCATGATGTTGATCTGCCAGCCCGTCAACTCCGACGCCAAGCGAACGTTCTGGCCGCTACGGCCGATGGCCACGGCGAGGTTTTCCTCGTCGACAACCACGTCCATGCTGTGCTTTTCCTCGTCCACGACGATCGACTGAACTTGTGCCGGCGCCAACGCACCGATCACAAACTGCGCCGGGTCTTCCGACCACAGCACGATGTCCACAGCCTCGCCGCCAACTTCGTTGCGCACAGCCGTCACACGGGTGCCGCGCACGCCGACGCAAGTGCCAATCGGGTCGATACGCTTGTCGTGTGCAACGACTGCGATTTTCGCACGCACGCCCGGATCGCGCGCGGCGGCCTTAATCTCCAACAGGCCCTGTTCCATTTCAGGCACTTCGTTTTCGAAGAGCTTGATCAGGAACTCTGGGCAAGTGCGCGAAAGCTCAATCTGGGGGCCACGTGCGGTGCGATCGACATTCAGGATGTACGCGCGGACACGGTCGCCCGTGCGCAGGTTTTCCTTCGGGATCATCTGGTCGCGGGTCAGCAGCGCCTCGACGCGGCCAGTTTCCACGATCAGGCCCTTCTTGTCGGCGCGCTTAATCGTGCCGGTCATGACCTTCTCGCCGCGATCCAGGTAGTCGTTCAGGATCTGCTCGCGCTCGGCATCGCGGATGCGCTGCAGGATCACCTGCTTGGCAGCCTGCGCGCCGATACGGCCGAACTCAACCGATTCGATCTGCTCTTCGACAAAGTCGTCGACCTCGATATCAGCGTCCTGCTCCTTGGCTTCGAACAGCAGAATCTGCTTGTCCGGCTCCTGCAGGCCTGCATCGTCGGGAACGACGAGCCAGCGACGGAAGGTTTCGTGTTCGCCCGACTCACGGTCGATCGCCACGCGCACATCCACGTCTTCTTCAAAGCGCTTCTTGGTCGCCGAAGCCAATGCGGCCTCCAGCGCCCCGAACACCACATCCTTGTCGACGTTTTTTTCGCGCGCAAGCGCATCGACGAGCAACAGAACTTCGCGGCTCATTGCTTGTTCCCTTTGTTTCGATTTCCTTTGAAGTCCAGCACGGGCACCAGCCGGGCGCGGTCGAGTTCCGACAGCGTGAATTCCAGCAGTGCGGGGCCTTCCTTGCCCTCAAACTCAAGGCCGATTCGTTCCTGGCCTGGCTCGCCCGTCGGAGCCTGAATGATTCCCGTGAAATTCTTTTGCCCGTCCACTGGCAGGCGCAACGTCACCTTGACCTCAAGGCCGGCGAAGCGCGTGAAGTCGGCCAGCGTGCGCAGCGGGCGGTCCAGCCCGGGCGACGACACTTCCAACCGTTCGTAGTTGACGTTTTCAACTTCGAACACGCGCGTGAGCTGATGGCTCACTTTTTCGCAATCTTCAATGACGATGCCGTTCTCTGCCTGATCGATATACACGCGCAGCAGCCCGGCGGGTGCGCGCTCCACTTCCACCAGCTCGTATCCCATGGCGGTGAGGGTTTTCTCAATCAGATCAGTCAGATGCACGTTTTTCCTGAAGAATTTCCCGGTATGGCCAACCTGCCGAAGCAAAAAAAAATGGGCGCAACGCCCATATCATTCGCCCATCTTCTGCAGGATGACTTTTGATTAGACTCACATTGTAATACGCTTCGAGGCAAAACGCAAAAATTGCCCCGAAGCCGCCACAAAATGGGGCGTTGCGACGAAGGTCGCACACAACGCCCACATTTTTAGCGCTTACCGCCGCGTTTGCCACCACCGCGCGGCGCCTTGTTGCCGTTCGATGTGCCGCCGCCACTCTTTCCGGGGCGCTTGTTGCCGGGCGCGCGATTGCCATCACGCATACCACCGCCACCGGCCGCGCCGCCGCGGCCATTCGGGCGCTCGCCCATACGGGTGCGCGCTGTCAGCGTGGTCGGACCGCCCACATTGATGTAGCCCATGGACGTTTGCATCGGATCGGGCTGACGCGGGTTGGACGGACGGCGCTGCGCGGGTTGCGCGCGATTACCGTTCTCAACGCCCATACCGCGTGACTGGAAGTTGGCTTCACCCGCAAAACCGGACGACATCGGCCCCATCAGCACCGGCGCCGGCCCACGGCGACGATTGCCCTGGCGGTCTTGCCCACCGCCAGAACTGGCCGTCGGCACCTTCATGCCCAGCGTGCCCATCAGCGTGCGGACATCCTCGGCCGACACCTCCTGCCAGCGCCCGCGCTTGAGCCCGCGCGGCAGAACGAAGCTGCCATAGCGCGTACGGATCAGGCGCGACACAGTCAGATTGACCGCCTCGAACATGCGTCGAACCTCGCGGTTCCGACCTTCCGTCAGAGCGACGTGGTACCAATGATTGACACCTTCGCCGCCGCCATCGACGCAGCGCAGGAAGTTGGCTTCGCCGTCCTGGAGCGGGATGCCGTGCAGCAGCTTCTGACGGTCAGTTTCGGCCAGCTCGCCCAGCGTACGCACCGCATATTCACGCTCAACGCCATAGCGCGGATGCATGAAGCGGTTGGCGATGTCGCCGGAGGTCGTGAAAATCAGCAGGCCCTCGGTATTGAAGTCGAGGCGACCGACGGCGACCCACTTGCCGGTCTTCATGCGCGGCAATGCATCGAACACCGTCGGACGGCCTTCCGGATCGGATTGGCTCACGATTTCACCGGCCGGCTTGTGATATAGCAGCACGCGCGGCGGCTTGTTCGGCAGCTTGCGCTGGATCAGCTTGCCGTTCACGCGCACCTGATCGGTCGCGAGAATGCGTTGGCCGATGTGGGCCGGCAGGCCGTTCACGGAGACGCGACCTTGCAGGATCAGGTCTTCCATGTCGCGGCGCGAGCCAAGCCCGGCGTCCGCCAGGATTTTGTGCAGCTTGGGAGCGTCGTCGTCGGAGGTCAGTTCGCGCGCCTTAGGGGGCTGCGATGCACCGCCAGCGTCAACTTCCGAGTCGTAAGCGCCGGAAATCACGTATTGGAAGACGTCTTCGGAGCCCTTGCCGCCCTTCAGCCCCTTGCCCCCGCGATTCTGGGTCTGGCCGCCAGCCTTGCCTTGCGGTTTGCCGCTGCGGTTCTGCTGCTTGCCACGACCGCCGACACTCTTGCCGCCAGCGCCTTCCGTACGATCACTGCGATCGGCGCGTTCCGCCGGTTGGCCTTCGCCTTGACGGCGACGGTTCTTGCCGAAACGGCCGCGCGGGCCCCGCCGCTCGCCCTGGCCTTCTGTTGGTCCCTGCTCGGCTGGTGCAGCACCTTCTGCGGCAACGACCGCCGGCTCACCAGCCGACTCTTTCGGCTTGCGTGCCCGTGGCGCGCGGCTCTTGCGCGGTTGCGCAGGCTGGCTGGCGTCAGCACCACCGGCCTCAGCGGCTTCACCCTCAGGGCGGCCATCCTGCTGCTGGCGGCGCGAAGCCACGAGGTTGCGCAAGCCTCGGCGCAAACCCTTGCGACGAGGCGCGGCCTCAGTCCCATCACCGCCGTCTTGTCGCGGCGGCTGAGCGTCGGCGTCGGCCGGCATACGTGTATCCATGGAGTCTGGCTGGGTGCTCACAACGTCTTCAAAAAATCTAGGGGTTCAGACCATGCACCGACTGTGCGGCAGGCATGGCGTCACGAATGTTCATTGGCGGGAGCCGCAGGCGGCTCGACCGGTGTTTTGTACTCGTCTTCAGTTGCCTCGGTCGCATTCATCGCTTGCGACTCGGTTTCCAGCTCTGGCTCATCACCCACCGCAACCCCAACAGGCTGCGCTGGCGTTTCAGCTGCTTCGACGGACGCCTCGCCAACGGGCGATCCGGCAGAGCCCTCCACCAGAGCCTCTACGCTCTCAGCACCTCCCGGCGCGTCGTTGACCATCGCTGTCAGCTCTTCTACCGCAATTGCACCACCCTCGAATTCAATGGCGCCCTGCTCCAGAAGGCTCGCCTGCGCCTGAGCGCGGGCATCTTCCAGCGGCGGCAGTTCGTCCAGCGAGCGCAAGCCAAGATCGTCGAGAAACTGCTTGGTCGTCGCATACAGCGCGGGGCGACCCGGCACGTCGCGATGACCGATGACCTCGATCCAGCCGCGGTCTTCAATCTGCTTGATGACCTGCGTATTGACCGTCACACCGCGAATGTCTTCGATATCGCCGCGGGTGACCGGCTGGCGATAAGCGATGATCGCCAGGGTTTCCATCACGGCACGCGAGTACTTGGGCGGCTTTTCCGGATGCAGGCGATCGAGATACACGCGCATTTCCGGGCGGCTCTGCAGGCGCCAGCCGGAGGCTAGCGCGACCAGTTCGACACCGCGATTCAGCCAGTCCTGGCGCAGTTCTTCGAGCAGCACACGGATGGTGTCTGCGGAAACATCTTCGTCGAAGAGCTTGCGCAAGTCATTGACTCGCAACGGATCCTGCGCGCAGATCAGCGCGGTCTCGAGGACGATCTTCGCCTCTTGGGTATTCATCGGGTTGAGCGGCTCGTCATTGCTCGCGCACGGCCAGTCGCCGTCACGCTTGAGGTTTGTCGTCCCGCCGCGAAGCACGCGGCATTTCTGAATGCTGTTGCCCACCCGGGCCCGGCGCGCGAAGGCCAATTATTCAATTGGTCCTGCACCGAAACGCAGTGGCTGTGCCCGCAAAGTAGGGCCGGAGGAGCGAGTTGATCCGGTGCCGGTCAGGCACCACAAGGGCAATTTCTTCCGCCGCCATGGGGACGGATACTGCACCGGACGACTACCAAGAAGAACGGCAGCCCGCCCGAATCGACTGTCCAGGGTGACTCTACCGCTGGATGGCATCGCTTGGCGCCGCGCTTGGGATTGTTGATTTGCGCGGGTGGCGAATCGAATTGTTGTCGATTGTAGGGCAATTTCCAGCAGCGCCGCAACCGGGAAGATGTCCTAGCCTCCCATCCCGGGCCGGATGGTGATTTCTACGCGCTTTAAGCGCTTACAGCACGAGACAGAATCCGTGTGCGTTAAGCATCTCTGGCAGCCAGATCGCGTGAACCAGCCCCCAGACCCCAAATCCGGCGATGGCGATGCCAGCCGCGCTTCGCGCCCATCGCTGGCGCGACAGCCCTCGCAACCACCCGGCAAAGCCAGACATCATCAGAAGGTTGGGCAGTGTGCCGGCACCAAAGACGAGCATAACCACGGCCCCTGAGGCTGCGTTGCCTGCCAACAACGCTACAGCCAATGCGCCGTAAACCATACCGCACGGCACTAAGCCCCACGCCATACCCGTGACATAGCGGCGCAGCAACGGCGGCTGACGCTGAAGCTTGCCGCCCAGCCTAGCGGCCACTAGAGACAGACCACCAGCGACGCGGCCGAGCAAGCGCTCAAGCCACACGCTGCGCCACACATCTCCGGCGGAACGCATGAGCAGCAACAAACCGTAGGCGAGTAGCAATGCACTGGCAAAGGCAAACAAGCCACGTTGAATCGGCAGCCATTGCTGGCGCCAGACGGTCGCACCCATCGCACCCATGATTGCGCCAAGCAGCGTATAGGTGGTCAGCCGGCCGGCATGCATGACGACCTGCTCAAACCATAGTCGGCGGCGAGACACGATCCGCACCGCCACCGCCCCACGCTCGGCCGCGAGTGCGATACCGCTGCACATCGCCAGACAATGGACACCGCCGAGCAACGCAATGAGGAAAACGCTCAGAAGCGCGGCGGCACTCATCTTTCTGACGCTCTTTTGATATGGGCCAAGGTTTTCGTTTTGCTGTTGCGAACTAAGCGTAATTGGTGCGTTTTGCCGCATCGGAAATGTCCGACGCGGAGAAGGTCGCCGTTATAATAAGGCTCAGTTGCACCACAAGAATTACTCATTTCACTTTCCCGAAATTCAGCCGCCCCCGCCCGTGCTCACTCGAATCGCACTTACCGACCAAGCCTCGCGTTGTTCCACCTGCGTACTCGGGCAAATCTGCCTGCCGGTGGGAATGAACTCGGACGACGTGCGCAAGATGGACGATTTGGTCGGCGAACGCATCCGCATTAAGAAGGGGCAATCGCTCTATTCCTTGGGGGAGCCTCTGGAAGCGGTTTACGGCATTCGTTTCGGCACGCTCAAAACCCATCTGACGCTTGAAGACGGTCGACACCAGATCACTGGGTTCCATCTGCCGGGTGAAATCGTCGGGCTCGATGGCATTGGCGACATGCGCCACGTGTCGGACGCCACCGCGCTCGAAGATACTGAAGTCTGCGTGGTGCGCTACGACGAGCTGCAGCACCTTTCGCGCCGGCTGCCTTCGCTGCAGCATCAGTTCCTGCGCATCATGAGCAAGGAAATCTCTCAGGATCATCTGATGCTTCTCACGCTGGGCTCCATGCGTGCGGAGGAGCGTCTGGCAGCGTTCCTGCTCAACCTCTCGAAGCGATCGGCCCAGCGAGGATATTCGTCGACCGAGTTTGTGCTGCGTATGAGCCGTGAAGAACTTGGCAGCTATCTGGGTCTGAAGCTCGAAACCGTCAGCCGCCTGTTCTCGCGCTTTGCCGAAGCGGGTCTCATTCAGATCCGCCAGCGCCACGTCAAGTTGGTCGACCTGGCCGGCCTGCGCCAGGTCATGAGCGGTCAGGCCGCCTAATCTGCTTCCATGGCTCCCGCTCACACGAGCGGGTGTTCATGCGCTTCCAGTTTGCCGATGCCCGGCGACACATAGAGCGTCAGCGCGCTCGACAATCCGCACAGCAACCAGAACACAAAGAACGACACGGTGTAGACCGCCTGGGTCGACACCGTGATCTGTTCGCCGAAGAAGCGCAGGTCGGCGGGGTCCACCACCGCAAAAACCACCAGCTCAGCCAACGCGGCCGACAGAAATGCCGGCCACAGAATCCACATCAGCAGTCGACGTTTCATCGGGCCTCCGCGTGAATGGCATGTGGCGGCGCGACGACCGTCTTTTCAACAACCAAACCGCGGCGCACCACGTTGTCATGAATAGCAGGATCGGGATGCGACATTGCCAGCCAGATGGTGACGCCGCAGCCGACCATGGCGACGAACGGCCCTGCCATCAGCAGCCATGGCCAGGGCTCGCGCCACCAGGGACGGGCCTGTGCGGAAGATTGCGTTGCGTGCATCGTTGCCTCCTGTTTGGGATGCCGCATCAGCGCGGCACGATGAAGCTCGACGGTTCGCGCAGTACGAGGCTGTCGCTACCGCTGTCTGCATGGATGACGAAACGGATTTTGTGCGAGCCGGGGGCGGCATCGTCGGCCGGCCGGCGTACGCGCACAGGCAGCAGTCGGTTGGCCGCGGGCGGCAACTCCAATGTGGTCGACTCGCCGCTGCCGCCCTGCACGTCCAGTTCCGGCATGCCCTCGGCGGTGATGGTCACGCGTATGGGGTGCTCGGACGCGTTCATCAGTTGCAGGCGATAAACGTTCTCGATCTTGCCGCCGTCTACTTCACGGGCCAGTGCACCACGATCACGAATCACGTCGACCTTGAGCGGCTGCCGCATGGTCAACGCCACGATGAAGCCGGTGATGAGCACCAACATGATCCCGGTATAGATCAGCACCCGCGGGCGCAGCAGATGCCGACGGGCGTCCTTCGGACTGAGCCGATCGCGCATCGCGCGTTCCGACGTATAGCGGATCAGACCGCGCGCGTAACGCATCTTGTCCATGACCTGATCGCAGGCGTCAATGCAGGCGCCGCAACCGATACATTCGTATTGCAGCCCCTGGCGGATGTCGATGCCGGTCGGGCATACCTGTACACAGATGCTGCAGTCCACGCAGGCACCCAGACCCTGCGCTTCGAAATCAGCGTTGCGCGATCGGCTTCCGCGCGGCTCACCGCGCTGCGTGTCATAAGTGACGACGTAGGTATCGGGATCGACCATCACGCTCTGGAAACGAGCGTAGGGACACATGTAGCGGCAGACCTGTTCGCGCATGAAACCGGCGTTACCCCAGGTCGCAAATGCGTAGAACAGCATCCAGAACGTCTGCCAAGGGCCGAGCGACAGCGTCCAGGTCTCCATGCCCAGGTCGCGGATCGGCGTGAAGAAGCCGACGAAGGTGAAGCCCGTCCACAGCGCGATCAGCACCCAAGCCGAATGCTTGGTGGCCTTGAGGCGCAGCTTGCGCAAGCTCCAACGCTCGCCATCGAGCCGGATGCGGGCAAAGCGGTCACCTTCGACATGCCGCTCGATCCACATAAAGATTTCTGTGTAGACCGTCTGCGGACAGGCATAGCCGCAGAAGAGCCGCCCTGCCACTGCCGTAAACAGAAACAGCGCCAGCGCCGATAGCACCAGCAGCACCGTCAGATAGATGACATCCTGCGGCCACAACACGAGGCCAAAGAGGTAGAACTTGCGTGCGCCCAGGTCGAACAGCACTGCTTGGCGACCGTTCCACTGGAACCACGGCAAGCCATAAAAAATGGCTTGCGTGGCCAACACCAGCCAGACGCGCCAACGCGCGAAGGCGCCGGTCACGGCGCGCGGATAAATCTTGCGCCGGACCTCATAGAGCATCTGCTCGGTCGGGGCGTCCTCGGCGCCCGCCGCCGCGGTGGCGGGCGTCATCGGGCGCCAGGCTGGTTCTTTGTCGCTCATTGCGCGTGACTCGTGTTGCTGTTCGACAGACCCCAGACATAGGCCGCCAGCATGCGGATCTTCTCCGGCGAGAGCAGGTTCTCGTGTGCCGGCATTGTGTTGTCACGGCCCTTGAGGATGGTCTCGACGATGGTCGCTTCCGAACTGCCGTACAGCCAGACGCGGTCGGTCAGGTTGGGCGCGCCGAGCGCCTGATTGCCCTTGCCGGTTGCCGTGTGGCAGGCCGCGCAGACCGACTTGAACGTCGGTTCGCCACGCGCTGCCTTGATCGGGTCGTAAGACAGGCCCGACAGCGAACGCACATAGTTGGCCACGTTGACAGCCTGATTGCCGTCCACCACCGCCGCGAGGGATGGCATGACGCCGTGACGCCCCTTGGTGATGGTCGTCAGGATCGTCTCGGGCTCGCCGCCGTACAGCCAGTCGTTGTCGGTCAGGTTCGGGAAGCCCTTCGCGCCGCCAGCGTCCGAGCCATGGCACTGCGCACAGTTGTTCAGGAACAGGCGCTGGCCGATCTCATGGGCCTGCGGGTCGGCGGCGATCTGCTTGATGTCCATGCCGGCATAGCGCTCATAGAGCGGGCGGACCTGAGCATCGGCCGCCGCACGCTGCGAGGCCAGCTCGCCGCGCGTGGAGAAACCAAGCACCCCGCCGTATGCACCCAGGCCGGGGTACAGGATCAGGTATCCCAACGCAAAGATGCACGACAGCAGGAACATCCACATCCACCAGCGCGGCAGCGGATTGTTCAATTCACGCAGATCGCCATCCCAGACATGGCCTGTATCTTCACCGGCGCTGTGCCCCGGTGCCACTTGAATGCGCCGCTGGGAGAACAGCAGCCAGATGCACCACACGATGCCGACCAAGGCGATCGCTGCGATGTAATACCCCCAGAACTCCGAAATGAAGTCGCTCATGATTCTGTGTCCTTATTGATGCGGGCGCGACGCGTCTGCGCGCGCACCGGCGACCTCGGCCTCATCGGGCAGCAGAAACGGCAGCATGGCCGATTCCGCATTCGCAGCGCGGCGATGCGCGGAGAATGCCCACCAGGTAATGCAGACGAACAGCACGAGGAAGACGGCAGTCGCAATTGCACTCAGCATGGCCATGGCTCACTCCTTGGCCGCAACGGTGGCAGGCGCGGCAGCCGGCTCGACAGCCACGTCCCGGACGTTGCGCAGTTCCACACCGAGGCCTTGCAGGTAGGCGACCACGGCATCCTCTTCCGTCTTGCCTGCGAGTTGCTCACGCGCCCCGGCGATCTGCGCATCCGTGTACGGCACACCGAGCTGGCGCAGGACGTGCATCTTCTTTTCGATGTCGCTGTTGTCCAGCGGCGTCTTCGAGAGCCACACATACGAAGGCATGTTCGACTCGGGCACCACCTCACGCGGGTCGCGCAGATGGATGCGATGCCAGTCGTCCGAATAGCGTTGCCCCACGCGTGCCAGATCCGGGCCCGTGCGCTTGGAGCCCCACAGGAACGGGTGATCGAACACCGATTCGCCTGCCAGCGAATAGTGGCCGTAGCGTTCGGTTTCGGCGCGCAGCGTACGCACTTGCTGCGAGTGGCACCCGACGCAGCCTTCGCGGATGTAGATGTCGCGCCCCGCCAGCCGGAGCGGCGAATACGGAGCGATGCCCTTGACCGGTTCAGTGGTCGAATGCTGAAAGAACAGCGGCACGATCTGCACCAGGCCTGCAATGCTGACCACCACCAGCGTCAGCACGATCAGGAAGCCGATGTTCTTTTCCAGCGTCTCGTGCGAGAAAAACTTGTTGGATTGGTTGCTCATGTTCCCCTCCTCACTGAGCCGCGACCATCGGGGTCTGGGCCGGTTGAGGAATTGGTGCATCGACGGCCTTGCTGCCCTGGATGGTCTTGAACACGTTGAATGCCATCAGCAGCATGCCGCCCAGGAAGCACAGGCCGCCAGCGAGGCGAATCAGATAGAACGGGTACGTTGCCTTCACCGCTTCAACGAAGCTGTAGGTCAGCGTGCCGTCGGCCTCAGTAGCGCGCCACATCAGACCTTGCATCACGCCGGCAACCCACATGGCAGCGATGTAGAGCACCACGCCGATGGTCGCCACCCAGAAGTGCACCTCGATCAGGCGTGTGCTGTACATCCTCTGTTGGCCAAACAGCCGCGGGATCATGTAGTACATCGAACCGATGGTGATCATCGCCACCCAGCCGAGGGCACCCGAGTGAACGTGCCCGATCGTCCAATCGGTGTAGTGCGACAGCGCATTCACGGTCTTGATGGACATCATCGAGCCCTCGAACGTCGCCATGCCGTAGAACGACAGCGCCACCACGAGGAACTTCAGGATCGGATCGGTGCGCAGTTTGTGCCAGGCGCCCGACAGGGTCATGATCCCGTTGATCATGCCGCCCCACGACGGCGCCAGCAGAATGAGCGAGAACACCATGCCGAGCGACTGAGCCCAGTCAGGCAGTGCGGTGTATTGCAGGTGGTGAGGGCCCGCCCACATGTACGTGAAGTTCAGTGCCCAGAAGTGCACGATCGACAAGCGATACGAATAGATCGGGCGCTCGGCCTGCTTGGGCACGAAGTAATACATCATGCCCAGGAAGCTGGTAGTCAGGAAGAAGCCCACTGCGTTGTGGCCATACCACCATTGCACCATCGCATCCTGCACACCGGCATAAGCCGAATATGACTTGAACAGCGACACCGGCAACTCAGCGTTGTTGACGATATGCAGCAGCGCGATCGTGATGATGTAGGCGCCGAAGAACCAGTTGGCGACGTAGATGTGCCGGGTCTTGCGCTTGGCAATGGTGCCGAAGAAGACGATCGCGTAGGCCACCCACACCACGGTGATCAGGATGTCGATCGGCCATTCGAGTTCGGCGTATTCCTTCGAACTCGTGTAGCCAAGCGGCAGCGTGATGGCGGCGGCCACGATCACTGCCTGCCAGCCCCAGAACGTGAAGGCGGCGAGCTTGTCGGAAAGCAAACGCACCTGGCAGGTACGCTGCACGATGTAGTAAGACGTCGCAAACAGTGCGCTGCCGCCAAACGCAAAGATGACGGCATTCGTGTGCAGAGGACGCAGCCGACCATAGGTCAGCCAAGGCACCCCGAAATTCAGTTGCGGCCAGATCAACTGGGCCGCGATCAGCGCACCGACCGCCATACCGACGATGCCCCAGACGATCGTCATGATCGAGAACTGGCGAACAACGCGGTAGTTGAAGGTCTGGGTGGGCTGCAACGCGCTGGACGATTGCATGCTTGCTCCCCGAGAGTGTTGGTTTGATAGGGTCATGTTAAGAATGGGGCGACAATCGAGTCTTGACGTGCATCAAGGCACCCCAGCCAACGTGGTCAAGTAGTTCCGTCCCGCGACATTGCGTCACGCACCGGGGTATCAGGGTCGAGCAAAATCGATTCAGCCGGCGCCTTGAGATCGTCGTATTGGCCCGAGCCGACCGCCCACCACAGCACTCCGACAATCGCCACAACCAACATCAGCGACAGCGGAATCAGCAGGAATAGGGTTTCCATGGCAGCCCTCCTAGACCGCGCGCGACAAGCGCCACGCATTGAGCGCTACCAGCAACGACGACACCGACATGCCGATGCCCGCCGCCAGCGGCGACAGCCACCCCAGCGTGGCGAGCGGAATGCTGATCGCGTTGTAGGCAAAAGCCCAGCCGAGGTTCTGGCGCACCACGCGCAACGTGCGACGGCCGATCGACACGGCCTCGCTAATGGCAAACAGGCGAGGCTCGGTGAGGATGGCGTCGGCGCCGGCCTGGGCGAGGGGCGCACCCGACCCAATGGCGATGGAGACCTGCGCCTGGGCGAGCAACGGCGCATCGTTGATGCCGTCGCCGACGGCAAGCACACGGGCGCCGTCTGCCTGCAGCTTGCGCACGTAGGCGCGTTTGTCTTCCGGGCTGACGCCGCCCGCGGCGCGGTCGATGCCGAGGCGGTTGGCCCACCAGTGCACGGTCTCAGGCGCATCGCCGGAAACGAGGTGCAAGCGCAATCCTTGTGCGCGCAAGGCACTCAGGCATGCAGGCGCATCGGCCCGCGGCGTATCGGCCAGAGTGAAGCGCGCGAGCGGTTGGCCATTGCGGCCGAGCCAGACCGACGTGCATGCGGCCGCCGGCGGCACTTCCTCCATCGGTGCTTCCGTGCCGTAACGAATGGAAGCAACGGGCTGATCTGCGTAGTGCACTGCCGCGAACGACTGCGTTCCAAGACGCACCAATTGGTTATCGGCCAGGGCATACACGCCCTGCCCCGGCACATTGGTCACGCGCCCCAACGTTGGCAACGGCATTTCAGCGGAGGTGGCGGCCCGCAGCGACTGGGCGATCGGGTGATTCTCGGATTGCTCCATCGCGCATGCCAATGCGAGGCAGTGTTCGGCATCCACATCGGCGAAGGTCTCGATGCTCAGCAAGCGCAAACGCCCCTCGGTGAGCGTACCGGTCTTGTCGAGCAGCACGTCCGTCACGGCTGCCAGGCTCTCGATCGCGTGGCCACGCGTGACCAGCACACCGCGCCGTGCCAGCGCTCCACTGGCCGCGGCCAGCGCAGACGGCGTGGCCAGCGACAACGCACATGGGCAACTCACCACCAGCACCGCCACGGTGACGGCAAACATGCGTGTCGGATCGATCCACCACCACGCGATCGCCGTCAGTAGCGCCCAGCCGAGCAGCACTGCCACAAAGCGCCCGGCAACACGATCAGCGAGTTCAGCCATGCGTGGCTTGTCCGTTAAGGCGCGTTCCAGCAGATCCACGATGGCGGCAAGGCGTGTCTGGGCGCCTACGCGATTGACACGCACGCGAATGGCGCTGACGACGTTGTAGCTGCCTGCCAGCACGGCCGCGCCCACGTCGCGCGGGCGCGGCACGCTTTCACCGGAGAGAAGCGATTCGTCGATCTCAGTGGTGCCGCGTTCAATGGTGCCGTCGGCGGGCAGAACTTCACCGGCGCGCACTTCCACGCAATCGCCTTGCTGCAAGGCTGCAACGGGGATGGTTTCCAGCGCGCCGCTTTCGGCATGGAACCGCCGGCAGGTGGCTGGCAACTGATGCACCAACGCTTCAGCGCCGGAAGCTGCACTCTGCCGCGCACGCAGTTCGAGATAGCGCGCCGCCAGCAGGAAAGCGACGAACATCGTCACGGAATCGAAATACGTTTCGCCATGACCACGCAACGTAGCGAATACGCTGGCAATGAACGCTGCGCCGATCCCCAGCGCCACGGGCACATCCATGCCGACGTGCGCATGCCTCACTTGCCGCCACGCATTGATGAAGATGGGTCGCGCAGAAATCAACACCACGGGCACGGTCAGCATCAGGCTGGCCCACTGCATCAGGCGCGTCTGGCTCGCGGGGATGTCGCTGCCGTGCAGGTACACCGGCCACGCGTACATCATCACTTGCATCATGCCGAGCATCGCCAGCCCCAAGCGGATCAGCAGGCTGCGGCGTTCGCGCGCCTCGGCAGTGCGGCGGGCGGACGGCTGGTCTGGCCAGGCTTCATATCCGACGTCGGCAATGGCAGCGAACACCGCGGACAGCCGCATCGCCCCTGCATCTCCGACGATGCGCGCACGTTCCGTGGCGTAATTGACGGTAGCTTCGCGCACGCCCGGCACTCGCGAGAGCGCACGCTCGATCAGCCAGACGCACGCAGCGCAACGCATGCCGCTGATCGCAAGGGAAAGTTCTTCCGCACCGTCAGCGCTCGTGCGCACGAAGCGCTCACGCATGACGGGCAGATCGTAGGTTGCCCAAACAGCTTCGGCTTCGGTGCGACGGTCACCTTCGATGGGCTTGGCGAAAGCGATTGGGCCGTCATAGACGTGGCCCATGCCGGAGGCGTGCAGCGTTTGCGCGACAGCCTGGCAGCCGGCACAGCAAAATTCGCGGGACTTGCCGCCGATGTCAGCGCGGAGAGCGGTGGCGCCATCCAGTGGCGATGCGCAGTGATAGCAGGTGATGCGCGACGCGGCGGCTCCGCTCGGGCCAGGAGGCGAACCTATGCCGGCAACCGGCGCGGTTGGATGGTTGGGGGCGAATATCGTCGTCATTATGAGGACGATGCTAGCCAGCATCCCCCGGCGCGCCCTTGATACGCATCAAGCACGGTCCAATAAGAATCAGCCTGAAATGCGACCCTCAGCGCACCTCAACATGCCCACTTTCCCATAAAAAAATAAGCCGCCTATAGTGAAGAGCTGCACCAGCCAACCAGGAGGGCGCGACATGGCAACCGAATTCAGCCTGTACAACATCCACTGCGAATGGGGCGAGCACGGAGCATCCGCGCTGGCGCCACATTGCGACGCCGTCATCGTGGTGGACGTGCTTTCCTTCTGCACTTGTGTGGATGTGGCCGTGGCGCGCGGGGCACGCATCTATCCGTACCCATGGCGCGACGCCAGCGCTGAAACCTTCGCGCGCCGTGCCGGGGCCATGCTGGCGGGCCACAACCGCAGTCAGGCGGGGTATACGCTCTCGCCAACGTCGCTGCGGGAATTGCCAATGGGCAGCAACCTCGTCCTGCCCTCGCCTAATGGGGCAACACTCGCACTCGCCACCGGATCGACGCCGACGTTTGCTGGTTGCCTGCGCAACGCGCGCGCGGTGGCTGAAGCAGCATCGCGGCTGGGCCGTCGCGTGGCCGTGGTGGCCTCAGGAGAACGCTGGGCCGATGGCAGCCTGCGCCCCGCCCTTGAAGACTGGCTCGCCGCCGGTGCAATCGTGCATCACCTGTCGGAAACAGTGGCGGGGTTCTTGCCGCAAGCGCTCTCGCCCGAAGCGCTCGCCGCTCGCGCGATTTATCGCGAGGCGTCGCAGACCGGCATGATGAAAGCGTGGCTGCTTGATTCTGTGTCCGGCCGCGAGCTGTGCGAACGCGGCTTTACCGAAGACGTGACCATGGCGTCGCAAACCGATGTGAGCAATGTCGCGCCCATGCTGGTGGAAGGCGCGTTCCGCAACGTCAATCGCAAAACCGAGCGCCTGCCACAGGACTTCTTTGGCGCCAGCTTGCGGCCCTCGCAGGCGCCGCCGTCGCATCGCAATTCGCCGCCGACGTCGCACTAGTCACACGGCAGCGGGCGAGATCAGGTCAGTGACGTGTCCACTTCGCGGCGAGGTGCATCGAGGTATTCGCGCGACTGCATCTCGACGATGCGCGACACGGTCCGCTGGAATTCGTTGGCCATCTGGCCTTCGGTGTACAACTCGTCTGCCGGCACCTCCGCCGACATTAGCAGCTTGACCTTGTGATCGTAGAACACGTCGATCAGCCACGTGAAGCGGCGCGCCTCCGATGCCATGCGCGGCGTCATCTTCGGCACATCGGCCAGGATAACGGTGTGAAAGCGCGAAGCGATCTCCAAATAATCGTTCTGCGAGCGCGGGCCACCGCACAGCGTGGCGAAGTCGAACCACACCACACCGCCGGCCTTGCGCGCCGCACGAATCTCACGGTGCTCGATGCGCAGCACCGGCGACTCGTCCGGCACTCCGGCCACCGCCGTAAACGCATCGCGCAACGCCGAATTGGCCTTCGCGCCTAGCGGCGTGTAATAGGCTTGCACTTGCTCCATCGCGCGCTTGCGGTAATCGACGCCCGCGTCGACGTTGAGGACGTCGAGCTTCTCCTGCAGCAGCGCAATGGCCGGCAGCACACGGTCGCGGTGCAGGCCGTCCGGATACAGCAAGTCCGGACGATAGTTGGACGTCATCACAAACTGCACACCGTTGGCAAAGAGCTGATCGAGCAAGCGGTGCAGGATCATCGCGTCGGCAACGTCGCTGACGTGGAATTCGTCAAAACAGATCAAGCGGTAGCGCTTGGCGATGCGACGGGCCAGCTCGTCCAGCGGATCAGCGCGGCCGCGCAGTTCTTCCAGTTGGCGATGCACTTCGCGCATGAACTCGTGAAAGTGCAGACGCGTCTTGCGCACCAATGGCACGCAGCTATAGAACGCATCCATCAGGAACGACTTGCCGCGCCCCACCCCGCCCCACATGTAGACCCCACGCGGCAAATCGGGGCGCACGAGCATCTTGCGCAGCGCGTTCGAACGACGGGCCTTGTAGGCAACCCATTCGTCGTAGCACCGCTGCAGGCGATCGACGGCGCGTTGTTGCGCTTCGTCGGGCTGATAGCCGCGCACCTTCAGTTCCTGTAGGTAGGTTTCCTGGACGTTCATCTGCTTAATCTGCTTGGGGCACCGTTTGCGGGCCCAAATGGACCGATGCCCGGCAATCTTGTGGATTCACCGGGCATCGTGCTTGCCTTGCGGCTTGCGATTTACATATTGAGCTGACGCTTGTCGACCGCCAGCGCAGCTTCGCGCATCACTTCCGACATCGAAGGGTGCGGATGGCAGATACGGCCGATATCTTCAGCTGCAGCCTTGAACTCCATTGCCACCACGGCTTCGGCAACCAAGTCCGAGGCGTTGGCCGCCACGATGTGCACGCCCAGGATTTCATCGGTCTTCGCATCAGCGATGACCTTCACGAAACCGTCGGATGCGCCCATGCCCAGTGCACGACCGTTCGCCATGAACGGGAACTGGCCCGCCTTGGTCTCGCGCCCTTCGGCCTTGAGCTGCTGCTCGGTCTTGCCCACCCATGCAATTTCCGGGTACGTGTAGATAACCCACGGAATGCAGTTGTAGTCGATGTGCGGCTTCTGGCCGACGATGCGCTCGGCCACAGCCACGCCTTCGTCTTCTGCCTTGTGCGCCAGCATCGGGCCACGCACCACGTCGCCGATCGCCCACAGGTTCGGCAGCTTGGTCGCGCAGTGTTCGTCCACCTCGATAAAGCCACGCTGATCCGCCGCCAGGCCGATCGCTTCCAAGCCCAGGTTGTCGGTGTTCGGCACGCGGCCGATCGACACGATCAACTTGTCGCACTCCAGCACTTGCGCAGCGCCGGCAGCGTCGGTGTAGTTGACCTTTACGCCCTTGCCCGACGATTCGATCTCGCCGACCTTCACGCCGACGTTGATCTTCAGGCCCTGCTTGGTCAGCAGCTTGTTGGCTTCCTTGGCAACGGATTCGTCAGCCGCACCGAGGAAGCTCGGCAGCGCTTCGAGAATCGTCACTTCGGCGCCCAGACGGCGCCACACCGAGCCCAGCTCGAGGCCGATCACGCCGGCACCGATCACGCCCAGCTTCTTCGGCACTTCGCCAAACTTCAGTGCGCCTTCGTTGTCGGCGATGGTCACGTTGTCGACCTTCACGCCCGGCAGATGACGAGCCTTCGAGCCCGTAGCGATGATCACGTGCTTGGCCGTCACGACTTCCGTGCCTGCCTTGCCTGCAATCTCGACCTGATAGCCAGCGTCGGTCTTGCCGACGAACTTGCCGTGGCCCTTGAGCAGCGTCACCTTGTTCTTGCGGAACAGGAACTCGATGCCCTTGGTCATCTTGCCGACGATGTCGTCCTTGCGCTTGAGCATCTTGGCCACGTCGACCTTGACGCCGTCCACCGTGATGCCGTGGTCGGCCAGATGGTGGTTCACGTTCTCGAACTCTTCCGACGAGGCTAGCAACGCCTTCGAGGGAATGCAGCCGACGTTCAGGCAGGTGCCCCCCAGGCGCGGCTCGCCCTTCGGATCGTCGTAGGCGTTGTCTTCGCAGCAGGCCACGTTCAGGCCCAGCTGGCCAGCGCGGATGGCGGCGATGTAGCCACCGGGGCCGGCGCCGATCACCAGCACGTCAAATTCTTTGCTCATGGAGAAATCCTCGATTCGGACGCCGCTGCACCCAACGGGCTGCGGCGTCTCAGGTCATCAACGCGTCGATTACAGGTCCAGCAGCAGGCGGGCCGGATCTTCCAGCGCTTCCTTCATTGCCACCAGGCCCAGCACGGCTTCGCGGCCGTCGATGATGCGGTGGTCGTAGGACATGGCCAGATAGTTCATCGGGCGGACCACGACTTGGCCGTTCTCCACCACGGCGCGATCCTTGGTGGCGTGTACGCCCAGGATGGCCGATTGCGGCGGGTTGATGATCGGGGTCGACAGCATCGAGCCGAACGTGCCGCCGTTCGAGATCGAGAACGTACCGCCGGTCAGGTCGTCCAGCGTCAGCTTGCCGTCCTTGGCCTTCTGGCCGAACTCGGCAATCTTCTTCTCGATATCGGCCAGGCTCATCTGGTCGGCATTGCGCAGGATGGGCACCACCAGGCCGCGCGGCGAGCCGACAGCGATACCGATGTCGAAGTAGCCGTGGTAGACGATGTCGTTGCCGTCAACCGATGCGTTGATGACTGGGTACTTCTTCAGCGCGTGGACAGCCGCCTTCACGAAGAACGACATGAAGCCCAGCTTCACGCCGTGGGTCTTCTCGAACTGGTCCTTGAACTTGGCCCGCAAGTCCATCACCGGCTTCATGTTGACTTCGTTGAAGGTGGTGAGGATGGCGTTGGTCGATTGCGACTGCACCAGGCGCTCGGCGATACGGGCGCGCAGGCGGCTCATCGGCACGCGCTCTTCCGGGCGGTCGCCCAGAGCGGCGAAGTCCACCGGAGCAGCCACTTGCTGCAACGCCGGACGTGCGGCTTGCGGAGCGGCAGCAGCAGCCGGCTTGGCGCCACCAGCCACGGCACCCAGCACGTCGCCCTTGGTGATGCGGCCATCGCGGCCCGTGCCGGCCACTTGGCCAGCCGACAGGTTGTTCTCAGCCATCAGCTTGGCGGCCGACGGCATCGCCACGCCACCCGCTGCAGCGGCGGCCGGAGCGGCAGCAGCCGGTACCGGCGCCGGAGCAGCCGCCGCGGGAGCCGGCGCAGCAGCAGGAGCTGCGACGCCTGCCTTGCCTTCGGTGTCGATCTTGGCCAGCAGCTGTTCCGACGTCACGGTTGCGCCGTCCGCCACCAGCACTTCAGCCAGCACGCCCGCCGACGGGGCCGGCACTTCCAGCACGACCTTGTCGGTCTCGACTTCGATCAGGATTTCGTCCTGGGCCACGGCTTCGCCCGGCTTCTTCTTCCAGGAGATCAGCGTGCCTTCTTCAACGGACTCGGAAAACTGCGGGACCTTGACTTCAACGATAGCCATTTCGGTGGTTCCTTGGATTCATGTGCACGTGCTCCTCTTGTGCGGGAGCCGCGCTAATTCGATATACGGTGGAATTCGGGAGCGAAGATGCGTCAAGGCGACAGCCGAAGCTGCCGCCTTGGTGCAGAGGTCGCTTACTTGTTCAGCACGAAGCCCTTGAGCTTGCCAAACGCGGCATCGATCAGCGCCTTCTGCTGCTCGTTGTGCTTGGCGTAGTAGCCCACGGCCGGCGATGCCGATGCCGGGCGACCTGCGTAGCCCAGCTTCTGACCCTCGGTCATGTTCTCCAGGATGTAGTGCTGCACGAAGAACCAGGCGCCCTGGTTCTGCGGCTCGTCCTGGCACCACACCACTTCGGCGAGGTTCGGATACTTCTTCAGCTCGGCTGCGAACGCCTTGTGCGGGAACGGATAGAGCTGTTCCACACGGATGATGGCCGTGTCGGTCAGGCCACGTTCCTTACGGGCGTTGACCAGGTCGTAGTAGACCTTGCCCGAGCAGGCCACGACGCGCTTGACCTTGGCGGCGTTCAGATCTTCGGCCGTATCGGCGATCACCGTTTCGAAATGGCCCTTGGCCAGATCCGACAGCGGCGACACAGCATCCTTGCTGCGCAGCAGCGACTTCGGCGTCAGGATGATCAGCGGCTTGCGGAACATCCGGATCATCTGGCGACGCAGCAGGTGGAAGATCTGCGCCGGCGTGGTCGGCTGCACCACTTGCATGTTGTGGTCTGCGCAGAGCTGCAGGTAGCGCTCCAGGCGTGCCGAGCTGTGCTCCGGACCTTGGCCTTCGTAGCCATGCGGCAGCATCAGCGTCAGACCCGAGGCACGACCCCACTTCACTTCGCCCGACGAGATGAACTGATCGATCACGACCTGTGCGCCGTTGGCGAAGTCACCGAACTGGGCTTCCCAGATCACCAGGGTGTTCGGCTCAGCCGACGAATAGCCGTACTCGAAGCCCATCACGGCCTCTTCCGACAGCACCGAGTCAATCACCGTAAAGGGAGCTTGGCTCTCCGACACATTCTGCAGCGGGATGTAGCTGCCGGCGTCCCAACGCTCGCGGTTCTGATCGTGCAGGACTGCGTGACGGTGCGTGAACGTACCGCGACCCGCATCCTGACCAGTGATACGCACCGGGTAGCCAGACGCCACCAGCGATGCGAAAGCCAGGTGCTCGCCCATGCCCCAGTCCAGCGACAGCTCGCCCTTGCCCATCTTGGCGCGGTTGTTGACGACGTTCTCAACCAGCGGGTGCAGCTTGAAGTGATCGGGGATGGCGGTGATGCGCTCGGCCAGACGCTTGAGTTCGGCCATCGGCACAGCGGTATCGGCCGCATCCGTCCATTTGCGGTTCAGGAACGGCAGCCAATCCACAGCGAACTTGTTCTTGAAGTTCGACAGCACCGGGTCGACCGTGTGCTTGCCCGCGTCCATGGCGGCACGGAATTCCTGCACCAGGGCGTCCGGCTCTTCGGTCTTCAGCGTGTTCTGCGTGACGAGCTTGTCTGCGTAGAGCTTGCGCGTGCCGGGGTGCGTGCCGATCTTCTTGTACATCAGCGGCTGCGTCATTGCCGGCGTGTCTTGCTCGTTGTGGCCGAGCTTACGGAAGCAGATGATGTCGACCGCAATGTCCTTCTGGAACTCGGTACGGAAGTCCACGGCCAGTTGCATGGCCAGCACGACGGCTTCCGGATCGTCGCCGTTCACGTGCAGAACCGGCGCTTCGATCATCTTGACCACGTCGGTACAGTACAGCGTCGAGCGCGAGTCGCGCGGGTCCGACGTCGTGAAACCGATCTGGTTGTTGATCACGATATGGATCGTGCCGCCCGTGCCGTAACCGCGCGTTTGCGCGAGGTTCAGCGTTTCCATCACGACGCCCTGGCCAGCGAAGGCCGCGTCACCGTGCACCTGCACAGCCAGCACTTGCGCGCCGTGCTTATCGTCGCGGCGCTCCTGACGCGCCTTGACCGAGCCTTCGACGACCGGGTTAACGATTTCCAGGTGCGACGGGTTGAACGCCAGCGACAGGTGGACGGGGCCGCCCGGCGTGGTCACATCGCTCGAGAAGCCCTTGTGGTACTTCACGTCGCCAGCCGGCAGGTCGTCCACGTGCTTGCCTTCGAATTCGGCAAACAGGTCGGCGGGCATCTTGCCCAGCGTGTTGACCAGCACGTTCAGACGGCCGCGGTGGGCCATGCCGATCACGATTTCCTGCACGCCCTTGGCGCCGGAATGCTGGATCAGCTCGTCCATCGCCGCGATGAAGCTTTCGCCGCCTTCCAGCGAGAAACGCTTCTGACCGACGTACTTCGTATGCAGGAAGCGCTCGAGGCCTTCAGCGGCCGTCAGGCGTTCCAGGATGTGCTTTTTCTTTTCAGCCGAGAACGTCGGCTTGGAGCGAATGGTTTCCAGACGCTCTTGCCACCAGCGCTTTTGCGCCTGGTCGCTGATGTACATGAACTCGGCGCCGATCGAGCCGCAGTACGTCTCGCGCAGGTTGTTGACCAGCTCGCGCAGGCTCATCGATTCTTTGCCGAAATACGTGTTGCTGGCATTGAAGATGATGTCCTGATCGGCTTCAGTGAAACCGTAGAAAGCCGGGTCCAGATCCGGCACCGGCGGGCGCTCCTGACGCTTGAGCGGATCAAGATCAGCCCAACGCAGGCCAACATTGCGGTACGCGGCGATCAGCTGCGTGGCCGACACGCGCTTGCGACCCATATCGGAATCGGCAGACGCGACAATCGTCTTGATCGGGCCAGCCTTGGCGCGCTCGGCGAACGACGTGACGATGGGGGCGTGGGCGATATCCCGGGCGTTGGAACCGTCGACGGCGGGGACGTTCTGCAGCGCATCGAAGTACGCGCGCAGTGCCTCGCTAACGGACGTGGGATCTTGAAGGTACGCTTCGTACTGATCTTCAACGTAGGCGGCGTTACCGCCGGACAGGTACGAAGTGTCCAGGTACTGCTTATACAGCTCTGTCATGGGGCGCTCACTTTTCTCCGGGTCTGCCGGAGTTCAGCGGGTTCATCAACCTTCCGCGACACGGCTTGACCGGTTAGCGGATCGCAAACTAAATCGCCTGAAATCACCTGGTCGGACCGGATCGCGCAAGGCAGAAAGGGGGTACCGAGACAGCTTTTACAGACAAGTTGTGCGGGAAGGACCTAAGTCTTCACGGAGGGGAAGCATAGCATGTTTATAAGCAATATTCCGATTCTTTGACGTGACAAAGGACCGTTGTTATGCCACGTCAATGCCATGCCTTGATCACATTCAGGCGGGCGAAATTCGGTCGACCCAATCGGTGATCAAGCCGTCCAGCCCCGCGCTCCAGAGCAACCGCGCGCGATCCAGATCGTTGACCGTATAGCAGCAGACGCGGAAGCCCGCGGCGTGTGCCTCGTCAATGACCTCAGGCGTCAGTTCGCGATGGTTGGCGTCGAGCGCAACGCAGTCCAATGCGTGCAGTCGGTCAAGCCAATCGGCGGGCAGTTTGTCGAGCAGCAACGCGCGGGGCAATTCCGGCGCAGCCTCACGCGCGGCAGCCAGCGCGTCTTCCGAAAACGACGACAGCAGCGGCGGCACGTCGGCGCCGGCCCACAGCGTGCGGGCGTCGAGCGCCACAGCGGCGCCCGTACGCCACTCCGCGCCTGGCACCGGCTTGATTTCGATATTGGCGAGGAAGTTGTTGGCGCGAAGGTAGCGTGCGATGGCTGCCAGCGTCGGCACCGGCTCACCCGCGTAGGCAGCGCTGTGCCAACTGCCTGCGTCCAGTTGTGCAATCTGACCAAGCGTGAGCGCATCGAGGCGGCCCGCGCCATTCGTGGTGCGATCCAGCGTGGCGTCGTGCAACAGGACCGAGGCGCCGTCGCCGGAAAGCTTCACGTCGAATTCGAACATGCGGTAGCCGAACGACGCGCCATGGCGGAAGGCCCCCAGCGTGTTCTCCGGCGCCAGCTTCCCCGCGCCGCGGTGCGCAATGGCGCGTGGATATGGCCAGTCAGGCAAGGCGCGTGCGCCGGTCATGCCAGCGCCTCGATGCGGCGGGTGGTTTGCGGATCGAACCAGTGCAAGTGTTCGGCGGCCGCGGTGATCGGCAGCTTGTCACCGGCTTTTACGCTGGCATGCGGCTCCAGCCGGACCACGACCGGATGACCAGCCAGCGCACCATACGCAAATGCATCTGCACCAAGGGCTTCGACCACACGCACGTCGATCAGGGCGATGGCTTCGTCAACTGAGCACGGCTCGATGTGTTCGGGGCGCAAACCCATCAGCGCGTGTTCGGGCAGATGAAGACCCATCGGCAGATGGCCAAGCGTGGCAGGAGTGTCGCCCTCCTTCGCACCATCCACCCGGATCTGCGTGCCGCCGCCGGCATTGCGCGACACGGGCACGAGGTTCATCGGCGGCGAGCCGATGAAGCCTGCCACGAACGTGCTGGCCGGACGCGAGTACACCTCAAGCGGCGTGCCGATCTGCTCAACGCGGCCTCCGTTGAGCACCATCATGCGATCGGCCAGCGTCATCGCCTCGACCTGGTCGTGCGTGACGTACAGGCTCGTCGTACGCAGACGGCGATGCAGATCCTTCAGTTCCAGACGCATCTGCACGCGCAGCTTGGCATCCAGGTTGGAGAGCGGTTCGTCGAACAGGAACACAGCCGGCTCACGCACGATCGCGCGACCCATGGCCACACGCTGGCGCTGGCCGCCCGAGAGCTGGCGCGGCTTGCGATCGAGCAGCTTGCCGAGTTCAAGAATGCCCGCGGCCTGTTCCACGCGCGCTTGAATATCGCTCTTGGGCAAGCCTCGGATCTTCAGGCCGTAGGCCATGTTGTCGAACACGCTCATGTGCGGATACAGCGCATAGTTCTGGAACACCATCGCGATATCGCGCTCGGCCGGTTCCAGTTCGTTGACGACGCGGTCGCCAATCCACACTTCGCCGCCGGTGATGGGCTCCAGCCCCGCCACCATGCGCAGCAGCGTGGACTTGCCGCAGCCCGACGGGCCGACGATGACGATGAACTCCCCGTCGCCGATCTCCATGTCGATGCCGTGCACGACCTGGAGGTTGGCGTAGTGCTTCTGGACGTTGCGTAGCGAAAGTTTTGCCATCTTGCTTCTTTTACTTTTCGGTTTCGACGAGGCCCTTCACAAACCACCGCTGCATGCCGATCACGATTGCCGCAGGCGGCAACATGGCCAGCATCACGGTGGCCATCAGCAGGTTCCAGTCGGTGGCGGAATCGCCGGAGCGGGAGATCATTTGCGTCACGCCCAGCACGATGGGCGTCATGTTCTTCTCGGTCGTGATCAAGAGCGGCCAGAGGTACTGGTTCCAGCCGTAAATGAACTGGATCACGAACAGCGCCGCGATGCTGGTGCGCGAGAGCGGCAGCACCACGTCCCAGAAAAATTTGAGCGGGCCGGCGCCATCGATGCGCGCAGCTTCCGCCAGTTCATCGGGAATGGTCAGGAAGAACTGCCGGAACAGGAACGTGGCCGTGGCCGACGCGATGATCGGAATCGTCATCCCAGCGTAAGTGTTCAGCATGCCGAGATCCGCCACCACCTTGTATGTGGGCAGGATCCGCACTTCCACCGGAAGCATCAGCGTGACGAAGATGAGCCAGAAGAACGTCTTGCGCAGCGGGAACTTGAAATAGACGATCGCGAAGGCCGAGATGATGGAAATCGCGATCTTCCCGAGCGAAATGCCCAGCGCCATGATCAGGCTGTTCATGAGCATGGTGCCGACAGGCGTGGCCGAGTTGCCCATGCCCGACGTGAGCACCGTGCGGTAGTTTTCGATGAGGTGCGGACCAGGAATCAGCGTCATCGGCGCCTGCAGCACGTCTTCGGCCGTCAACGACGACGCGACGAATACGACGTACACCGGAAACGCCACGACGATCACGCCGAGAATCAGCACGACGTGGGTGAGGAAGTCCAGGAATGGACGGCGTTCAATCATGGTGCGGATGCCCTCCTTTCAGTATTGGACTTTGCGTTCAACGTAACGGAACTGGACGATCGTCAGCACGATCACCAGGCCCATGAGGATCACCGACTGAGCGGCCGATCCACCGATATCGAGACCGCGCACGCCGTCTTGATAGACCTTGAACACCAGCGTCTCTGTCGCCTTGAACGGGCCGCCCTGCGTGACCGAATCGATGATGGCGAAGGTGTCGAAGAACGCGTACACGACGTTCACCACCATCAGGAAGAACGTGGTGGGCGACAGCAGCGGAAAAACGATCGACCAGAAGCGCTTCCACGGCCCGGCACCGTCAATGGCGGCCGCTTCGATCAGCGACTTCGGGATGCTCTGCAGCCCCGCCAGGAAGAAGAGGAAGTTGTAGCTGATCTGCTTCCACGCCGCGATGATGACCACCAGCGTGAGCGCCTGCCCGCCGTTGAGCACGAAGTTCCAGTCCACGCCCATCTTGCGGATCACGAACGACACGATACCCAGCGAGGGGTTGAAGAGGAAGCTCCATAGCACGCCCGCCACGGCCGGCGCAATGGCGTACGGCCAGATCAGCAAGGTCTTGTAGAACGTGGCGCCACGCAGCGCGCGATCGGCAAAATACGCCAGTGCCAGCGAGGTGCCGAGACCCACCAGCGCGACGCCGATGGCGAATACCGCCGTGGTCTGGAACGAACCGAGGTAGGTCGGGTCGTTGAAGAGATCACGAAAGTTCTCCAGCCCCACGAATTCGAGGTTGATGCCGAAGGCATCCTGGCGCAGCAGCGACTGATATAGCGCCTGCCCCGCGGGCCAGAAGAAGAACACCAGAGTGATGACGATCTGCGGGGCAACCAGCACATACGGCAGCCAGCGCGACCGAAAAACGACGCGTTTTTCCATGCGACATTCCAAAAACGCACCGCCGGCCTGTGCGAGCGCACGAGGCCGGCGGTTTAGACGAGCACCGAATCGGCGCTTATTCCTTGACGGTCTTCTCGAAACGGGCGAGCAGCTCGTTGCCGCGTGACACAGCCGTGTCCAGCGCTTCCTTCGGCGTCTTCTTGCCGGCCCAGACGGCTTCCAGCTCTTCGTCGATCACCTGACGGATCTGCGGGAAGTTGCCCAGACGAATGCCGCGCGACTTGTCGGTCGTCTTGACGATCATCTGCTTGACCGCCACGTCGGCACCGGGGTTCTTTTCATAGAAACCGGACTTCTTCGTCAGCTCATACGCTTCCAGGGTAACGGGCAGATAACCCGTCGACTGGTGCCAGTCGGCCTGCACTTCCGGACGTGACAGGAACGTGAAGAACTTCGCCACGCCCTTGTACTCCTCAGCCTTGTGACCGCCCATCACCCACAGCGAAGCCCCGCCGATGATCGTGTTCTGAGGGGCACCCGCCACGCCGGCTTCGTACGGCAGCGGGGCCGGGCTGAAGTTGAACTTGGCGTTCTTGCGGATGTTCGCCAGCGCTGCCGACGAACCCGTGTGCATGGCGCACTCACCCGCGATGAACTTCGCCTTCGGCTCGTCCTTGCGGCCGGCGTAGGTGAAGTAGCCCTTCTTCTCCATGTCGAGCAGGTTCTCGATGTGCTTGATCTGCACGGGGCCATTGAAGTTCAAGCGAGCCTTTGCTCCGCCAAAACCGTTGTTCTCGGTAGCGAACGATACGTTGTGCCAGGCCGAGAAGCTTTCCAGATGCACCCACGACTGCCAGTCGGTCGTGTAGCCGCAGGCCACGCCCGCGGCCTTCAGCTTGGCCGCGTCGACAGCCACTTCCTGCCACGTTGCGGGCGGCTTGTTCGGGTCAAGGCCGGCCTTCTTGAAGGCGTCCTTGTTGTAATACATGATCGTCGTCGAGCTGTTGAACGGGAACGACAGCATCTCGCCCTTGTTCGACGTGTAGTAACCCGCCACGGCCGGCACGTAGGCCTTCGGGTCAAACTTCTCGCCGGCGTCCTTCATGATCTTGGCGACCGGCACAATGGCGCCCTTGGCGTTCATCATGGTGGCGGTACCCACCTCGAACACTTGCAGAATGGCCGGTGCGTTGCCCGCGCGGAAGGCCGCGATGCCCGCAGCCAGCGATTCATCGTACTGGCCCTTGTAGACCGGCACGATCTTGTAGTCAGACTGGCTGGCGTTGAACTTGGTGGCGATCTCGTTCACCTTGTCGTTCAAGGCGCCTTCCATCGAATGCCACCATTGGATTTCCGTCACTGCGTACGCGCCTTGCGCAAACGTACACGCGGCCAGTACTGCTGCCGCCCCCGCAATCTTCTTGATCGACATCATTTCTCCTTGTTTCGACCCGGCGGGCTCCCTCGCTCCGCCCACCGCGCGCCGACTGTATATGCACGGTCGGTCATTTTTATGACAGCGGGATGTTACTTCCCTTTCTGTCACAAAGAAATCGGGAAATCCCTCCAAGGTTTGGCTTGCAACGGCCGTTAGAATGATTCAAGACACTCTCTTTTGCACGCGCAGCATGCTCGCCCAACCCACCACTCCTGCCGCTCCGGACTCGCCTGAAACCACGCCCGTCATCGCCGAGCGGCGAGTTCCGCTGGCCCTGCATCAACTCTCGGATGATGCACTGCGCAATATCACCGGCGTCTTTACCGACGTGGATGGCACCCTCACTACGAGGGGTAAGCTCCCCGCGCAGACGTACTCGGCGCTGGAGCGTTTGCATCGTGCCGGCATCAGGGTCGTGCCGGTCACCGGCCGCTCGATTGCCTGGTGCGAAGTCATTGCGCGGCTGTGGCCCGTCGATGCCGTGATCGGCGAGAACGGCGCGTTTGCCATGCGCGTCGATTCGCGCGGGCACCTGGCCACCGACTTTGTTGACGACGCCCAAACGCGCGCGCGCAATCTGGAGCGCATCCGTGAAGTCGGCGCAGAGATTCGGCGTGCGGTGCCGGGTTCAGCGCTGGCAACGGACCAGGCCTGGCACGCAGCGGATCTCGCTGTCGATCATGCTGAGCAAGTCCCGCCGCTGCCGCAGCACGCCGTGCAGCACATCGTCGACATCATGCGCACGCACGGCATGCATGCCACGGTCAGTTCGATTCACGTGAACGGCTGGTTCGGCAAGCACGACAAGCTGAGCGCCAGCGTGTCGCTCGCACGCCGCGCATTCGGTATCGACCTGCATGCTGAACGCGAAAGCTGGGTGTTCGTGGGCGACTCTGCCAACGATGCTGCAATGTTCGAGTTCTTCCCGCTCTCGGTGGGTGTGGCCAATGTGCTGGACGTGATCGATGCGCTGCCCGTGCCGCCCGCTTACCTTACTGAGGGTGAAGGCGGCGGCGGCTTTGCCGAAGTCGCCGAACGCATCCTTGAGGCGCGCTCCCTCGCCCTGCCCGCACCGCACGGCTGACCCGGACATCTTTGCACCGCAACACGACGTGGAGCTTCTGCGGCGCTTGCCGCACGCGGCACGCCGCTTGCGCCGAAATTGGGCGTTGCACCGCCTTGCACCATGTGACGGCCTCATATCGGTGCATGCGGTGCCAACGCCTTTTCTACGCAACCGACAGGAGCCCTCCATGCAAACACAGAAACTGCGCCAGCGTTTTGAACATGCGGAAAGCACCATCGCCGAACTGGCCCGGACCTGCGCCTCGCACAAGGACGTGCCTGACTCGCTGAAGCAATCGATCCAGCAACTGGACGACCAGGCCCGCCAATGCCACTCGCGGCTGGAAGGCGCTGAAGACCAGCAGACTTTCGTAGAAGCCATCGACAAGTTGGAAGCCTGTTCCGACCGCGCGAAGATGGCCTGCCAGAACGCCACTGGCAAGGTGGACCATTCCGTGGAATCTGCCGTGATGCGCGCGCATGAAGAACTGTCGCAGCTGAAGCACAAGCTGCACTAAGCACGGCACGCATTCGCGACACAAAAAAAGGGGCGGACTCCCTTATCGGAAATCCGCCCAATCCCAATCGCCAAGCTCGACGATATTCGGTGGACTGGCCCTGCTGACGGCGCGTCAGTCGAAGCCAAGCTCCTGCAATTTGCGTGTGATGGTGTTGCGGCCGATGCCCAGGCGTGTTGCCGCCTCGACACGGCGCCCGCGCGTAACACCAAGCGCAGCCTCCAAAATTGCCTTTTCGAAGCGACGCGTAAGCGCGTCCATCACGTCAGGTTGGCCCGCTTCGAGCATGGCCTTGGCCTCGCCTGCGAGCGCGCGCTCCCAGCCTGCGGCGATGGATGCGCCCACTGAAGTCGTCGAAAGCAACGCATCGACCGACGGCGTAACACCATACGGTTCCCCACCATGCGACGGCTCGCCGATAAAGGCCGGGCGCGCCTGGGCATCGCCCATGGCAGGCAGCATCTGCGCGTTGCCTCGCACCAGATCGGCGGGCAGATCCTTGCTTTCAATGGTCTGCGCCGGCGCCATCACGGTCAGCCAGTTGCAGAGGTTTTCCAGTTGCCGCACGTTGCCCGGGAACGGCAGCGTGGCGATATGCGCCAGCGCATCGTCCGACATACGCTTGGGCTCCACGCCCAGTTCCTTGGCGCTCTTCTGCAGGAAATGGCGCGCGAGCAGCGTGATGTCTTCCGGACGTTCACGCAGCGCCGGCAAGCGCAGACGGATCACGTTCAGGCGGTGAAACAAGTCCTCGCGGAACAGGCCGTCCTTGACGCGCGTTTCAAGATTCTGGTGCGTCGCCGCGATGACGCGCACGTTGGCCTTGAGCGGGTTGTGACCGCCCACGCGATAGAAGTGTCCGTCCGACAGTACGCGCAGCAACCGCGTCTGCAGATCGAACGGCATGTCGCCGATTTCATCGAGGAACAGCGTGCCGCCCTCGGCTTGCTCGAAGCGCCCGCGGCGCATGGTCTGCGCGCCGGTAAAGGCGCCGCGTTCATGGCCGAACAGCTCGGATTCCAGCAGATCTTTCGGAATCGCCGCCGTATTCAGCGCGATGAAGGGGCCGCTCGCACGCGGGCTGTGCTTGTGCAGCGCCCGGGCCACCAACTCCTTACCCGTGCCAGATTCGCCGGTGATCAACACCGTCACATTGGACTGCGACAGCCGCCCGATCGCGCGGAACACGTCCTGCATGGCCGGCGCCTGCCCGAGAATCTCAGGCGCATCGCTCAGGCGATCGTCGATTTCCTCCTCGCGCAGGCTCTCTTCGAGCGCGCGGCGGATCAGCTCGACCGCGCGATCCACGTCGAACGGCTTGGCCAGGTATTCAAACGCGCCGCCCTGGAACGCCGCCACGGCGCTATCCAGGTCCGAATACGCGGTCATGATGATGACCGGCAGCCCCGGGTGCTTGGCCTTGATGGCCTGCAGCAGATCCAGCCCCGAGCCGCCCGGCATGCGGACGTCGGAGATCAGGACTTGCGGCGTTTCTTCGTCGAGCGCGTTGAGCGCATCGCGCACATTGGTAAAGCTGCGCGAGAGTAGGCTCTCACGCGCCAGCGCCTTCTCAAGGACCCAGCGGATGGATTGATCGTCGTCGACTATCCAGATTGGCTTCATGTGTTGGTTCGTCTGCTTGACTTCGTCTCGCCTGGGCCGTCTCGTGCTGCGTTGTTGAAGCTGCGACGCTTCAGTGCAGCGGCACGAGAATGCGGAAATCCGTCTGACCTGGCCTGCTCTCGCATTCGATCAGACCATCGTGCTGCTGCACGAACGTCTGCGCGAGTGTCAGGCCCAGCCCACTTCCCCCCTCCCTTCCGGACACCAGCGGGAAGAAGATTCGCTCGCGGATGTCGTCCGGGATACCAGGACCGTTGTCCACTACATGCAAGTCCAATGCCAGCTTGTAAAGACGTTTTGCAATCGTAACTTTGCGTGCGACGCGCGTGCGCAGAATGATTTCGCCGTCGCCCTGCGCAATGCGAGGGCCCAGCGCATGCGCCGCGTTGTGAACGATGTTGAGCACGGCCTGGATGAGCTGCTCCTTGTCGCCTCGAAACTCCGGCAGGCTCGCGTCGTAGTCGCGCACGATATGCAGGCCCTGCGGAAACTCCGCCAGCACGACCGAACGCACACGCTCGAGCACCTCGTGGATGTTCACATCGCCAACGATATGGGGATGCCGGTGCGGTTCGAGCAGGCGGTCGACCAGCGTCTGCAACCGGTCGGATTCCTTGATGATGACTTGCGTGTACTCGCGCAGCGAGCGCTCCGGCAGCTCGAACTCCAGCAACTGCGCCGCGCCGCGAATGCCGCCCAACGGGTTCTTGATCTCGTGCGCAAGGTTGCGGATCAGTTCCTTGTTGGCGGAGGTCAGGTCGAGCAGACGCTCTTCGCGCTCGCTGCGGATCTTCTGCTCATTGGGCAGAAGCTCAAGCAGCACCGAGCCCGGCGCAAAGTCGAGCGCGCCCACGACGGCATGCGCATGCAGCGGCTCATGGCCCACCCGGTCGAGCGACACGTCGCGCCGCTTGGCGTCGAACTGGCGAGCTGCCACGGTGGCGATCATCTCGGCCAGCTCCGACGGATCGGCAAACAGCTCGTACAGCGACATCTCCACCAACTGGCGGCGGGACACGGCCAGTGCGGCTTCAGCGGCGGGATTGGCGTAGAAGATCGTCAGCGCCGGATGGCGGACGAAGAGGATGGGATTGGGCACCGCGTCGAGCCCGGGGAACGATGGCGGTGCACCATGGGAAAACGGAATTGGCGGAGGCCCGTCGATGGGCTCGCCTACGGAGACCTCCAACCCAGGGGCGGAGGCTGACGGCGCGGATGGCGTCGTCTGTTCCTGTTCATCGCGGCGTGCCGCTTTGCGGATCAGTCGACGCATGGTTTATCTAGTCCTTGAGATTGCCCAGCTCCCGGCGGATGGAATCGACATTGGCCTGGCTGCGCTCGATGTCGCCCTTCAACTGCGCGGTGCGGTCCAGATACTTCTGATAGTTACGTTCGTTGCCCTGGCGCTCGGGCTGACCGTTGTTGTATTCGGTCTTCAACGCCTGGAGCTTGCGCTCCTCGTCTGCCAGCTCGGCCTCCAGCACCTGACGGCGTTCGCCGTCACGTGCCTTCTGCGTAGCGTTGTCCACGCGGGGGAAACCGCCACCTGCATTGTTTTGCGCCGGTGCGGGTGCCGCTCCTGCACTGCGCGGGCTGCGCGTGCCGGGGACGGTTACCACATCTGGCAGCGTCAACTTCTTGCAGCCTTTCACGTTGCCGCTGTTGCGGTACTCCGGCACGCCATTCGGGCCGGTGCACAGATAAACATCATCAGCGTACGCGGGTGCCTGCACGGACAGCGTGGCAAACACCGCGGCGGCGGCAAGCAGTCCGGATGCGATGCGTGGGGAAGGACGGAACATGAATGGAACCTGGCGGATACGTCGATCGGGCGCCGGAGTCCGGCGGACGCTCATTCTAGCCACAAAACTCCGCTTCATAAAAAGGAAGGGCGACCTGCGCCGCCCCTCCTCTCATAACCGTCTCTTCGCCCCGACATATCGCTCGGGGCGCTCGCAGATTACAGCGAGTAGTACATCTCGAACTCGAGCGGGTGCGTCGTCATGCGGAAGCGCGTGACTTCTTCCATCTTCAGTTCGATGTAGGCGTCGAGCATGGCGTTGGAGAACACACCACCGCGGGTCAGGAACTCGCGATCCTTGTCCAGGTACTCCAGGGCCTGATCCAGGCTCGAGCACACGGTCGGGATCTTTGCGTCTTCTTCCGGCGGCAGGTCGTACAGGTTCTTGTCGGCAGCTTCGCCCGGGTGGATCTTGTTCTGCACGCCGTCCAGGCCGGCCATCAACAGAGCCGAGAAGCCCAGGTACGGGTTCATCAGCGGATCCGGGAAGCGCGTTTCGATACGGCGGCCCTTCGGGTTCGCAACGTACGGAATACGGATCGAAGCCGAACGGTTGCGAGCCGAGTAAGCCAGCTTGACCGGAGCTTCAAAGCCCGGCACCAGACGCTTGTACGAGTTCGTACCCGGGTTGGTCAGGGCGTTCAGCGCGCGGGCGTGCTTGATGATGCCGCCGATGTAGTACAGCGCGAATTCCGACAGGCCGGCATAGCCGTTGCCTGCGAACAGGTTCTGGCCGTCCTTCCACACGGATTGGTGCACGTGCATGCCCGAACCGTTATCGCCCACGACCGGCTTCGGCATGAACGTGGCGGTCTTGCCGTACGTGTGCGCGACGTTCTGGATCACGTACTTTTGCAGTTGGGTCCAGTCGGCGCGTTGCACCAGCGTGCTGAACTTCGTGCCGATTTCGTTCTGACCTTGGCCCGCCACTTCGTGGTGGTGCACTTCAACCGGAATGCCCAGCGATTCCAGGATCAGGCACATTTCCGAGCGCATGTCTTGGAAGGTGTCGATCGGGGCAACCGGGAAGTAGCCGCCCTTCTTGCCCGGACGGTGACCCGAGTTGCCGTGTTCGAAGTCCTTGCCCGACGACCACGGAGCTTCTTCGGAATGGATCTTCACGAAGCAACCCTGCATGTCGATGTTCCAGGTCACGCCGTCGAAGATGAAGAATTCGGGTTCCGGACCAAAGTAGGCGGTGTCGCCCAGGCCCGTGCTCTTCAGATAGGCTTCAGCGCGCTTGGCGATCGAGCGCGGGTCGCGGTCGTAGCCCTTGCCGTCCGACGGCTCGACCACGTCGCAGGTCAGGACCAGGGTCGGCTCTTCGTAGAACGGGTCGATGTGTGCGGTGTTTGCATCCGGCACCAGCAGCATGTCCGACGCTTCAATGCCTTTCCAGCCGGCGATCGACGAGCCGTCGAATGCGTGGCCGCTTTCGAACTTATCTTCGTCGAAGTGCGAAACGGGGACCGAGACGTGCTGCTCCTTACCCTTGGTATCGGTGAAGCGGAAATCGACGAACTTGACGTCGTTTTCCTTCACGAGCTTCATCACGTCTGCAATGCTTTGGGACATGCCATTCTCCTGGTAGCGCAATAACGCAAAGTATTGTGAGCCGGTTGTGTGACGGATCGCTGCACATCGGCTGCAACTCGCCCTCACTCCGAAACATCTTCTTTCCAGCAAGGTCGTCCGACAAACGGACGCCCCCGAAAAAGACCGCGGGAATCTTAGCAGAAACTATGCCAATTCCGGCCCGACAATGGGCAAGCACTCCCGCAAACAGTGCAGTGCCGCGCCAACCCATGTCTGACACGGTGCGTGCTCCCGCAATCCAGCCGAACGGTGTCAGGCAAAATCCTCGCCCATATGAGCAAGGCTGTTCAAGCAGCATAGTCAACGCACGAAAAAGGTGCATAAAAACTTAAATAGCACCGTTGTAGTGCGTTAAGGCTGTGCCCGCACCGTTTAGGTGATTTCCGCCCGACCGATGTGACGGCAGCGCTAAAATGATTGTTTCCCATTTCACACGCTCAATCACCATGACTGCCACTACGCTCACTCGCGAGTCCCTGCTCGAGGCCGCCGCCGCTCGCCGCGAGGCAGATCAGCTGCCGTACTTTGGCGCGCTGTCGCCGCAAGAGACTGCCGCGCTGTTGGCCGCCGACCCGCAAGCGCGGCTCGTGGACGTGCGCACGCGTGCCGAACTCGACTGGGTTGGCACGCCGGACGTTTCGCCAAGCCAGTTTGTGCATGTGGAGTGGAATCAGTATCCAGGCGGCGTGCGCAACGCCAACTTCCTGAGCGCGCTGGAAGCCGCCGTGCCGAAGGACGTGCCGGTGTTGTTCCTATGCCGTAGCGCCGCGCGCTCCAAGCATGCTGCAGTGGCGGCCGCGCAGGCGGGCTATGCGGCAGCGATGGATGTGCTCGAAGGTTTTGAGGGCGCCAAAGACACCGAGGGCCATCGCAAGACCGTGGAAGGCTGGTGCTTCCGGGGCCTGCCCTGGCACGGCGCCTGAGGCACGCTGCTGAACGTCAGGACGCCGCGGGGGCGTCCGCCTCGAAGATCTCGCCGCCCAGCGCCAACGCGCCCTCTCGCAGCACCACATAGGCGCGCGTCACAGCCTCCGGTGAGCCCTTTACGCCCAGGTCGATGTGCGAGCGGGCATAGCGCTCGCCGCGCGCGGCATCGCCCACGCTGGGCAGGCTGAAGACCTTCACGCCATCGAACTCGGCTTCGACGCGCTCCATCAGCGGTGTGAGCCGCGACTCCGGCAAGCCGAATACCAGGAACGAGCGCTCTTCGCGCGGCGCGCGGTGAAATTGATCGGCGTAATAAGTGTCGAGCACCCACTCCATCATCGGCCACGCCATCACCGGAAAACCCGGCATGAAATGGTGATGTGCCACCGAGAAACCGGGGATGCGGTTGTAGCTGTTCGGGATGATGCGTGCGCCCTGCGGAAACTCGCCCATCTTGAAGCGGTGCTGGTTTTCGGGCGTGGAGACATCTGCCTTGACCGGGTCACCGTTAGCCGACTCGGAAATGCGCAACGTGATCTGCTCGCGCGCTTCCGGATGCAGCTCCAGCGGCACGCCCAGCGCAGCAGCTGCGCATTGGCGTGTGTGGTCATCGGGCGTCGCGCCGATACCGCCAGTGCAGAACACCACGTCGTCGTTGGCGAAGGTACGCTTGAGCACGCTGGTGATGCGCGCGGGTTGGTCGCCGACGTATTCCGCCCACTCCAACGCCAGGCCGCGCTCGCCGAGCACTTCGATCAGCTTGCGCAGGTGCTTGTCTTCGCGGCGACCGGAGAGAATCTCGTCGCCGATGATGATCATGCCGAAAGCCATGTCAGTTCCGATGGTTTCTGATTATTCGCGAGGCAATTCAATGGTAGTGACCTCGATCTCGATGGCCTCGACCATGCGCGCAGGCGGCGCTTCAGCACGAAGGCGTGTGAGCGCGCGCAAGCAGAAATGGCCGAACCACAGCGCCGAGAAAATGAAGATCAGCACGTACAGCCAGATGACGGCGATGGCGATGATCGGGAACAGCACAATCGTCACCACCGACGATACCCACAGCAGCGTGGGCGCGGAGCCCAGCATGCCGACGGCCACGCCAATGCCCAGGAGCGGCAGCCGGTAGCGTTGCATGATCGCACGGCGCTCTTCGGCTGTAGCGTGGTCAGCCAACGCGTCGTACGTCATCAAACGGTACGTGAGCCAACCCCACAGCAACGGTGGAATCAGTGCAAAAAACGGGGGGATCAGCCACAACGGCAGCGTGACGATCGCTACCAGAATGACCACCAGCGTGCATAGCAGCGCATGCATCAGGCTGCCCAGTACCGTGCCGCCCTTGCGACGCTCAAGCTGCGGATAGCTGCGATCAAGAAAACGCATGACCACCGGCACCGATGCCACGCTCACCAGCACAAGGATTGATACGACAATCACAGGCACCAGCAAGGTGATCACGAGCAGCGGCGCAATGGCCGACCACAATCCGGCCATGCCGATGGCGTTGAGGCCGCTCTTGATCCAGCCCATGAAGGCCCAGCCTTCCACGGCGTTGCGGGCCATGCCGTTCATGGCATCCCAGCCGAAATACAGCACCCCTCCCCAGACCACCACGGCCACGACGAAAGGCAGGACCGTCAGGAACAGCATGCGCGGATGCAGTTGCGAGAGCAGCGCCCGGCCAAATGAGCGAATCAGGTCGTTCATGCAGAAATCGGGAAATCAGGGAGCGAACAGCCTAGCACAGCGTGCAGAAATGACGCTGGCGCCGTCGCGCGTGAGCTTTACGCTCGGCCGAACAAGCGCTTGAGGCCAAGCCACTGCTGACGCAGCACGCCGCGCCCGTAGTCGCGCGAGCGCCCTTGCGGTGCGGGAAGTTGATCGCGGATACCGGTGGCGTGATACTCGGGCGAGAAGATGGCGGTGCCGAACAGCATGTCCCACCACGGGAACAGCACGCCAAAGTTGCAGCCGCCCAGCACGCCCGGCTTGCCCGGCACTTCATGGCCCAGCCCAATCGCGTGATGCAACCGATGGAAGCGTGGCGAGATCAGCAGCCGGTCGCCCAGCCACCCGAAATGCAACCGCACGTTGGCGTGCTGCAGGCTCTGCAGCAATTGCGAAATGGCAACCAACAGAACGTACTGCGAAGGCTCAACCCCGATGACCAGCGCCGCGACGGCAAACACCGCACCACGCAGTACATCATCGAGGATGTGGTTGCGGTCATCGGACCACAGCGTCATCTGCTGCTGGCTGTGATGCAGCGAATGCAGGTTCCACCACCAGTGAAATTTGTGTGAGAGGCGGTGATACCAGTAGTCGAGCAGGTCGAACAACACCAGATAGATCAGAAAGCTGACGACGGCGACGGACGTGACGCCTGGCCACCAGTCTTCCACGTTCAGATGCGCCCAGCCCCAGAAGCGCAGCTTGCCGTCAAGGTCGTCGATCAGCGGCTGCAGCGTGAAAAACATCAGCAACGGGAAGAAACCCAGGCGGTGAAAGAGCGTGTAGAAAATGTCGGCACGCACGGCCTTGCGATCTTGCAGCGGCTCCACCGGGCGCCAGCGTTCCAGCGGACGGAAGATCAGCAGCAGCACCGCGATCTGCACCAGCCCCATCAGCAGCCATTCCGTGCCGGGATAGGCATCTTCAACGTAACCACCCAGGCCGACGGCATAGGTGATCGGCATCACGAGGTGCTGGAAGAGCACGTCCTGCGCTTGCGTGAAGGTGTCGGCGATCCAGTCAAACATGTCAGCGGGCCGCAGTGTGTGCCGGGTGGGCAGCAAACCACGCTTGGTACTGCGGATGATCGCGCAGCGTAGCGAAGCAGAAACCCTTGCGTTCCAGGCCGGTGATCAACGGCTCCAGATCCGCGGGCGCCCACGGATCCTTGCGCGACCAGATTCCCAGATGCGCCATGGTGATGTCGCCATCGCGCAAGTTGGACAGCGCCTTCTGCAGCAACGCGTCGTTCGGATAGCGCTCGGACGGCAACTCATCACCCAGGAAACCGGCGGGCGCCCATGCAACGTGGGCGAACCCGCATTGCTTGGCCCAGGCCTCGGTCGTCGCAGAAAGATGACCACCCGGCGCACGCCACAGCGGATCCATCGGCTGACCGGTCATGGCCTTGAAGCGCTCGGCGCTGTGTTTCAGTTCCGCACAGAACTCAGGCTCGCCCCACACGACATTACGGCCGCCCTGCTCGCCAAACTGCGGGCGGAAGCGGACCTTGCCCGCACCCGCCTCGCCCTTGTAATAGACGTGATCGAAGGTGTGCGTACCGAAGGCGTGGCCGTCGGCAGCAAGCGATTTCCAATACGGTGCCCAGCCGTCATCCAGCGTGCTGTCGCCGTGGATGGTTTTCTCGTTGGCCAGGAAAAACGTGGCGTGAATGCGATGGCGGCGCAGCGTGTCGGCAATCAACTGCGCCTGGCTCATGCTGCCGGTGTCGAATGTCAGGTAGACGGTGCCTTTGCACGCGCCGGCATTCACGCCACCGGGCGCAGCCGTGGCCAGCGCACATAGCGCCAGCGCAGCCGAGGCCGCTACAGCACGCAACATCGACAGGCCGGATTTCATCGTCGTCGTTTCGTCACGCTCAAATCAGCGGAGCGCGCGTGCGGAAGTAAATACCGTGCGGCGAGCGCCCAACCTTGATCTCTTCCACCACCTTGCGGCTTGCCACGTCGACAATCGCCACGCGCTTGGCCCAGCGGCAGGTCACCCACAGTTGCTTGCCGTCGGCGGTCAACTCCATGTCGTCGGGGCCGGGCGGGAGGCCCGTGATGTCGCCCACCTTGGTCAGCGTTTGCTGATCGATGATGCTGATCGTGCCCGACACGCGGTTCGACAGGAACAAGTGGCGCTTGTCACCCAGCGCGCGGAAGTTGTGCGCGCCCTTGCCGGTCGGGATGCGCTTGACGCTGGTGCGGTTGTGCCAGTCGATCACTTCGACGTAATCGGCGCCGGTCATGCCAACCAGCAGGTATTTCTGATCGGTCGTCACCCACACGCCGGCGGGCGCGGAGCCAATGGTCATGCGCCACATGACGTTCTGCGTGGGCAGGTCGATGGCCATCACCTCGTTGGAATCCTGCACCGTGACGAACGCGATCTTGCTGTCGGCAGTGAAGGCAATGTGGCTGGGCGTCTTGGCCGCTGGAATCTGTTTGGCGATGGTCAGCGCATGGCCGTCCCAGCGGTAAATGTCGATGCGGTCCAGACGGTTGCCCGTGGTCAGAAACCACTTCTGGTCGGGCGAGAAGCCGATCTGGTACGGATCGTCGATACGCGGCACGCGCTGCTGAATCTTGCCTGTGACGGGATCGAGGAAAACGAGGTCGTTGCCGACGGCGTTGGCGACGATCAACGACTTTTCGTCAGGCGTCGCGATCAGGTGGTGCGGCTCCTTGCCGATGGGGAACGTCTCCAGCACCTTGCGGGTGTCTTTGTCGATCAAAGAGACGCTTGCGTCGCCCGAGTTGAGCACGGTGACGACTTCGGCACGCGCCGCATGCGCTGCCATCAAAGCAGCGGCCGAGAGGACAAGCGTGGAAAACCAACGGGAGGCAAACGAGGCGCGCAAGGCAGACATATCGAGAAGATTCAGCAACTTAGCCAGCCATTCTAACGCTCGCATTTACGCCGTCGCTGACACAAATCAAAAAAAGAAAGCGGGAACTTTCCCCGCTCCCAACAACGCATTGCAGCTATCGCTGCATCGATTCCCACACCTTCTGCAGCCGCTTGACCGACATCGGCACCGGCGTGCGCAGCTCCTGTGCAAACAGGGCGATGCGGAGCTCCTCCAGCATCCAGCGGAATTCCTCCATGCGCGGGTCATTGCCGCCCTGCCCTTGCACGCGCAACGCTTTTTCCGCACGTTGATATTGCTGGACGAGCGGCGCCATCTCCTGCATCCGCTGGGTGTCGCGCGTCGGGTCAGCCTTGAGCTTGTCGATGCGCAGCGCGATGCCCTTCAGGTAACGCGGGAAGTGCGCCAACTGCGCATACGGCGTCGCCTCGATAAAGCGTTTGTGCATCAGCGTCTTGAGCTGCGCGTCGATATCGGCGGTGGCGGCGGCAAATGGCTTGGCGATCTGCAGCTTGCGCGGCAGTTGCGCATATTCGGCTAGGATGGCGCCAACCAGCCGCGCAATTTCCTGCGCCAGCAACGTCAGGCGCGCACGGCTTTCGTCCTTGCGGGCACCGAAGCTGGCGTCATCGGTCGGCAGCGGGTCTTGCAGGCAGGCGCGCTCCAGCGTGGCATTCAGGATCTGGTCGCGCAGATCATCCTGCGTGCCCAAGTTCATGAACTGGATTGCCATCTGCGACAGGCCCGGGATGTTCTTTTCCAGATACTTCAACGGCTCGCGCAGCTGGATTGCGAACAACCGCCGCAAGCCCAGGCGATGGATGCGCGTGGCTTCTGCCGGATCATCGAAGACTTCCACATCGCAGTGGTCACCGGCATCGACGAGCGCCGGATAGCCGAACAGCGTCTGGCTGCCTTTGCGAACTTCCAGCAGTTCCGGCAACTCGCCGAAATTCCACGTGGTCAGGCCCGAGTAAAGTGCGGCGTTTGCCGGAGCTTCAGACTTGCCTGCCTTGCCGGGCTTGGCGCCCTCGTTCTGGGCTCCAGCCACGGCAGCGTCCTGCGCGGCGATCGACTGGAATGTCTGCTGCGCGCGGCCGCCGAGTTCCGCCCGCAACTGGGCCAGGTTGCGCCCCATGTCGAGCTGGCGACCGTGCTCGTCGATCACCTTGAAGTTCATGAAGTGATGCGCAGGCAGCGTCTCGAGCTTGAAGTCGGCACGCTTGAGCGCGATGCCAGTCTGCTCGCGCACATCGGCGATCAAGCGGTCCAGCAACTCGCCATCCCCCAACCGCACGCGCGAGACGAACCCCGCGGCGTAGTCCGGCAGCGGCACGCAGTGGCGGCGCAGCTTCTGCGGCAGGCTTTTCAAGAGCAGATGCACCTTCTCCTTGAGCATGCCCGGCACCAGCCATTCGGTACGCTGCGCGGGCACCTGGTTGAGCGCGTACAGCGGCACTGTGAGCGTCACGCCATCGCGCGGGCTGCCGGGCTCGAAGTGGTACGTCAAGCCCATGTCGATGCCGGCAATCGGCAGCATCTTCGGGAACAGCTCGGTCGTGATGCCGGCCGCCTCATGCCGCATCAGGTCATCGCGATTCAGGTACAAAAGCTTCTGGCCGCTCTTGCCGCCCGCGCTGGCGGCTTCGGCATACCAGCGCTCGAACGAGACAGTGTTGTAGATGTCCGCCGGAATCTGGCTGTCGTAGAACGCGTAGATCAGCTCGTCGTCCACCAGCACGTCTTGTCGACGTGACTTGTGTTCGAGGTTTTCGATCTCGCGCACCAGGCGCTGGTTGTGCGTGAAGAACGGCAGACGCGTTTCAAATTCGCCATCGACCAGCGCGCGGCGGATGAACATCTCGCGCGCTTCCTTCGGCTGCATCGGCCCGAAGTGCACGCGGCGCTGCTGATAGACCGGCAGCCCGTACAGCGTGCCGCGCTCGAAGGCCATCACCTGGCCAGCCTTCTTTTCCCAATGCGGATCGCTCCACGACACCTTCAGCAGATGCGCGCCGACCTTTTCCACCCATTCGGGCTCGATACGTGCCAGCGTGCGGCCGAACAGGCGGCTGGTTTCGATCAGTTCGCCACCCACGACCCACTTGCCCGCCTTGCGCGCAATGACCGAACCCGGCCACAGGAAGAACTTGATACCACGCGCGCCGAGGTATTCCCGGCCTTTCCCATCCGCCTCTTCGATGCGCACACCGATATTGCCGAGCAAGCCCGTCAACAGTGCCAGATGCAACTGCTCATACGTCGGATCGGATTCGTTGAGCTTCCAGCCCTGCTCCGCCACCGTGGTATGCAACTGCGAATGCACGTCGCGCCATTCACGCAGCCGCACATGCGACAGGAAATGCGCGCGGCACTGATCCTGCAATTGTTTGTTCGACTTCTTGTGCGCGATGGCCTCTTCAAACCATTTCCACAGCTTCACCCAGCCGAGGAACTCCGATTTCTCATCGGCAAACTGGCGATGCGCCTGATCAGCCTGCTGTTGGAGTTCTTGCGGGCGCTCGCGCGGGTCTTGCACGGACAAGGCGCTCGCGATGATCAGCATCTCGCGCAGGCACTGGTGGTCGCGGCCGGCCAGAATCATCCGCGCCACGCGGGGGTCCAGCGGCAGGCGGGCGACCTGCTTGCCCAGCGGAGTCAACGCATTTTCATCGTCGACGGCGCCGAGTTCTTGCAGGAGCTGGTAGCCGTCGGCAATTGCGCGGCCCAGCGGCGGCTCGATGAAAGGAAACTGCTCGACGTCCGTCAGCCGCAGCGCCTTCATGCGCAGAATGACCGCCGCCAGCGACGAACGCAGGATTTCCGGATCGGTAAAACGCGGCCGCGCAATGAAATCCGCCTCTTCATACAAGCGGATGCAAACGCCGTCGGCCACCCGGCCGCATCGACCGGCACGCTGGTTGGCAGCGGCCTGCGACACCGGCTCGATCTGCAGTTGCTCGACCTTGTTGCGATAGGAATAGCGCTTCACGCGCGCCAGCCCCGTATCAACAACGTAGCGAATGCCCGGCACCGTGAGCGAGGTCTCGGCCACGTTCGTCGCCAGCACGATGCGCCGGGCGTTGGACGGCCGGAACACACGCTCCTGCTCCTGCACGGACAAGCGCGCAAACAGCGGCAGGATCTCGGTATGCGCGGGATGGTGCTTGCGCAGCGCCTCGGCAGCCTCGCGAATCTCGCGCTCGCCGGGCAGGAAGATGAGCACGTCGCCCGGGCCTTCGCGGGCAAGCTCATCCACCGCATCGACGAGCGCTTCGTAGAGATCACGCTCCTTGTCCTTCTCGTCGCGCTGAATCGGACGATAGCGCACCTCAACCGGATACAACCGACCGCTGACTTCGATGACTGGCGCTGGCCCCTTTGGGCCTGCGAAGTGCTCGGCAAACCGCTGCGCGTCGATGGTCGCCGAAGTGATGATCACCTTCAGGTCGGGCCGGCGCGGCAGAAGCTGCTTGAGATAGCCGATCAGGAAGTCGATGTTGAGGCTGCGTTCGTGCGCCTCGTCGATGATGATCGTGTCGTAGGCGCGCAGCAGCGGATCGTTCTGCGTCTCGGCCAGCAAGATGCCGTCGGTCATCAGCTTGACCGACGCACCCGCCGAGAGCGTGTCGTTAAAGCGCACCTGGAAGCCCACATGCTCGCCCACCGGCGTGCCGATTTCCTGCGCGATGCGCTTGGCCGTAGACGTCGCGGCAATCCGACGGGGCTGCGTATGCCCGATCAGCCCCGTGCCGCCCGCGCCGATACCCCGCCCGATCGACAGGCAGATTTTCGGCAACTGCGTGGTCTTGCCCGAGCCGGTCTCGCCGGAGACGATCACCACCTGATTAGCGGCGATGGCCTGAGCGATCTCGTCGCGCCGAGCCGACACGGGCAGCGCTTCGGGAAACGTGATCGGCGGGACGCGGTTCGCTCGTGCGCGGCGCGCCTCCAGCGCCGCGGCGAGTTCTTCCGGCGTGGGCTTTTGGCGGCGCTGCGGACGAGCATTGCCACCGGGCTTGCGCTCGGGCGGCGGCGTGTCTTTCGGCGATTTCTGGGAGGGCGCCGCCGGGCGTGGCCGGGGCGGCTGGGCGTGGGAATCTGACATCGGGCGGGATTATAATCCGCGCATCTTTCCTACGCCGGCCCGCGCCCCGTGCCGCTTTTCCTCCTCCGTCCGTGACCGCTCGCTCCTCCGCCCCCGCCTCCGGCGTTTCGCTGGCGGCGCACACGCCCGCCCCCGTCGACGTCGCCCCAATTCCGCCCACGCCCGAACAGCAGCAGTTTGTGGATTGGCTGCGCGAGGTGGCGCCTTACATTCACTCCTTCCGCGACAAGACCTTCGTGATCGGCTTTGGCGGCGAGCTGGTCCAGGCCGGCATGCTGGGCGCGCTCGTCAACGACGTCGCACTGTTGCATGCGATGGGAATGCGCATCGTGCTGGTGCACGGCTCGCGCCCGCAGGTGGAAGAACAGCTTGCCCTGCGCAATGTGAAAACACAGTTCGTGGATGGCGTACGCGTGACGGACGCCGCCGCGCTGGAATCCGCCAAGGAAGCCTCCGGCGAACTGCGTCTGGATATCGAAGCGGCCTTCAGCCAGGGCCTGCCCAACACACCGATGGCCGGCGCGCGCATGTCGGTGGTATCCGGCAACTTCGTGACGGCGCGGCCGGTGGGCATCGTCAACGGCGTGGACTTCCAGCACACGGGGCTGGTGCGCAAGATCGATGCGGAGTCGATCCAGCACTCCCTGTCCAATCGCAAGATCGTGCTGCTCTCGCCGCTGGGCTTCTCGCCCACGGGCCAGGCGTTCAACCTGTCGATGGAAGACGTGGCCGCCAACACCGCCACGGCGCTTAAGGCCGACAAGCTCATCTTCATCACGGAGTTGCCCGGCATCATGGACCGCGTGGGCAAGCTGCAGCAGGACCTGTCGATGGAGACAGCCATCGAGCGCCTGCGCGACGGTAGCCTGTCGCACGACACGGCCTATTACCTGCAGCACATCGTCAAGGCGATGCGCGGCGGCGTGCGCCGGGCGCACGTAATCCCGTTCGCGCTGGACGGCAGCATCCTGCTGGAACTGTTCCTGCACGACGGCGTGGGCACTATGGTGTCGCACACCGATCTGGAATACCTGCGCGAGGCCACGCTGGATGACGTGGGCGGCATCGTCTCGCTCATCGAACCGCTCGAGGCGGACGGCACGCTGGTGCCGCGCGAACGCCGTCTGCTGGAGCGCGACATCGCCAACTTCTCGGTCATCGAGCACGACGGCATCATCTTTGGCTGCGTGGCGCTGTATCCGTACCCGAAAGACGGCATGGCCGAAATGGCCTGTCTGATCGTCTCCCCAGACAGCCAAGGCACCGGCGACGGCGAACGCCTGCTCAAGCACACCGAAGTGCGCGCCCGTGCGCTGGGCCTCAAGCGCCTGTTCGTGCTCACCACGCGGACGGAGCATTGGTTCCTCAAGCGCGGCTTCGTGCGCGCCAGCGTGGATGACCTGCCGGAAGACCGCCGCAAGCTGTACAACTGGCAGCGGCGCTCGATGGTGCTGATGAAGAAGCTCTAAACCCTTGGCGCGCGTCGTGGAATCCAAGCCCGGCGGCGCGCGGCCTTTACAATAGCGGCACCTGCGTCGCGCTCGAGCGGCGCTCCCGCCACACAAGAGGAATCCCCATGGCCCGCATGGTCCACTGCGTCAAGCTCAACAAGGAAGCCGAAGGTCTCGACTTCCCGCCCCTGCCCGGCGAACTGGGCAAGAAACTCTGGCAAAACGTCTCGAAGGAAGCCTGGGCTGGCTGGCTCAAGCACCAGACCATGCTGATCAACGAAAACCGCCTGAACATGGCCGATTCGCGCGCACGCCAGTACCTGCTCAAGCAAACCGAGAAGTACTTCTTTGGCGACGGCGCAGACGAGGCTGCCGGCTACGTGCCACCGCCCTCGGCCTGATTTGCCGTTACCAATAAAAAAGCCGTTCAGCACAAACTGAACGGCTTTTTGTTTGGACAACGCTCATCCGAAGTGCCGCAACGAGCATAAAAAAAGCCGCCCATTTACGCGAGCGGCTTTTCGACGCGAAACACCTGGCGATCAGAAATCACGCCGCTGCACACCCGCTTCAGTACCCAGCAGCAGCACGTTGGCGCCGCGCTTTGCAAACAGGCCGACCGTCACCACACCCGGAATATCATTGACGATCGATTCGAGGCCCTTCGGATCGGCAATACGCAGGCCCACCACATCGATGATCACGTTGCCGTTATCAGTCTTGTAGATCTGGCCTTCCTTGGTCATGCGCAGACGCGGCTGACCGCCCAGCGCAGCCAGTTGGCGGGCCACCGCAGCGCGTGCCATGGGCACCACTTCCACCGGCAACGGGAAGGCGCCCATCGTCTCAACGAGCTTGCTGCCGTCAGCAATGCAGACGAACACGCTGGCAACCGAGGCAACGATCTTTTCACGCGTGAGCGCACCGCCGCCGCCCTTGATCATGGCTCCTGAGCCATCGATTTCGTCAGCGCCGTCCACGTAGACGGGAATGGCATCGACCTCATTCAGATCGAGCACCGTAAAGCCATGGCCCTGCAGCCGGCGCGTCGACGCCTCTGAGCTGGACACCGCGCCGGCAAAGCGCGCCTTGTGCGGCGCCATCGCGTCGATGAACAGATTGGCCGTCGAGCCGGTGCCGACACCCAGCACGGCGCCCTCGGGCACGTTGGCCAATACGTAATCTGCTGCAGCCTGCGCCACCAGCGCCTTCAGTTCATCCTGCGTCATCGCAAACACTCGGTCGGAATCGGAAAACCCGGTAGTGTACCGGATCAATGCGGTGGCTCCCGGCCGGCTGGCGGAGCCAAACCTGCGGAGTACAATCGATTCACCTTTCCACCTCCAGCGCAACGCTGGAACGTACTTCGGACTCGCTTCATGACTCAGCTCGATCAACTCAAGCAGTTCACCACCGTCGTCGCCGACACGGGCGATTTCCAGGCCATGCGCGCCTACGCGCCGCACGATGCAACGACCAATCCGTCGCTGATCCTCAAGGCCGTGCAAAAGGCCGAATACCGCCCGCTGCTGGAGCAAGCCGTGCGCGACGCCCGCAGCGACAGTGTGGAAGACATCATCGATGCCGTGCTCGTGGCATTCGGCTGCGAGATCCTGTCGATCATCCCCGGCCGCGTGTCGACCGAAGTCGATGCGCGCCTGTCGTTCGACACCGAGGCGACGGTCGCCAAGGCCAAGCATCTGATCGCCTTGTACGAAGCCCGGGGCGTGGCGCGTGAGCGCGTGCTGATCAAGATCGCGTCGACTTGGGAAGGCATCCGCGCGGCGGATCAGCTCCGTGCAGAAGGCATCCGCTGCAACATGACGCTGCTGTTCTCGCTGGCCCAGGCGGTGGCGTGCGCAGAAGCGGGCGTGCAGCTCATCTCGCCCTTCGTCGGCCGCATCTACGACTGGTACAAAAAAGATGCCGGCGCCAACTGGGATCCGGTCGCGCAGGGCGGCGCGAACGACCCCGGCGTGCAGTCCGTCCTGCGCATCTACAACTACTACAAGAAGTTCGACTACCCCACCGAGGTCATGGGCGCGAGCTTCCGCAATATCTCGCAGATCGTCGAACTGGCTGGCTGCGACCTCCTGACCATCAGCCCGGATCTGCTCGCCCAGCTGCAGCAATCCGATGCGCCGGTCGAGCGCAAGCTGTCTCCCGACAACGCCAACGCAGCCAATATCGTGCGGCTGCCCGCCGACGAGAAATCGTTCCGCTGGCACATGAATGCAGACGCAATGGCCACCGAAAAACTGGCAGAAGGCATCCGCCTGTTTGCGGCGGACGCGATCAAGCTGGAAGCGCTGATTGAGCCGCTGCGCGCAGCGGCGTAAGAAAAAAACCGGGTCTTATCCCAGCATGGCGGGCAGGCACACGCCCGCCGGCTGGTGGATCACCAAGTCGGCCGTTGCATCCAGGGCGCTCGGTTCCGGATTCACGACGATCACCTTGGCACCGTGGTCCTTCGCCAACCCCGGCAACCCGGCCGCCGGATACACCATGCCGGATGTGCCGACCACCAGACAAAGGTCGCAGGTATTGGCGGCCTCTTCTGCGCGGTAGTTCGCTACCAGCGGCAGTGGCTCGCCAAACCACACCACGCCCGGGCGCAGCATCGCGCCACACGCCGCACAACGCGGTGGGCGCCCCGGCTCGGCGGTGGCGATATCGCATTTGCCGCAGCCACCCAGCCACTTGTCAGCAAACAGGTTGCCGTGCAGCTCGATCACCCCTTCGCTGCCGGCGCGCTGATGCAAACCATCGACGTTCTGCGTGACGAGCGTCACCGTCTTGCGCTTGGCCAGCGCGGCAATCGCAAGATGGGCGGGATTCGGCTGCGCCTGCAACACGCGCTCGCGGCGCTCCTGATACCAGTCCCACACCATGCGTGGGTGCTTGCGGTACGCGGCCTCGGTGGCCATGTCTTCGGGGTTGAAGCGCGACCACAGGCCGGTCAAGGCATCACGAAACGTGGGCACGCCAGATTCAGCCGAGACGCCAGCCCCCGTCAGCACCATAACGTGCTGGGCGGCCTCGACCCAGGCGTGGGCCTGGGCCAATGCAGCCGCATCGGATGCGGCCGTGGGTTCGACGCGCATTACTTCTTGGCAGGTGCCGCTGCCCGCTGGCGCACAGCTTCAAACAGGCACACGCCGCTGGCCACCGATACGTTCAGGCTTTCCACGCTGCCCGCCATGGGAATGCTGACCAGCGCGTCGCACGTTTCGCGCGTGAGGCGACGCATGCCCTCGCCTTCGGCGCCCATCACGATGGCAATGGGGCCTTTGAAGTCGGCTTGGTAGAGACCCTGTTCGGCTTCATCAGCCGTGCCGATCACCCATACGCCACGCTCCTGCAACTCGCGCAGCGTGCGCGCCAGGTTGGTCACGGTGATGTACGGGACGGTTTCGGCCGCGCCGCTGGCCACCTTGGCGACCGTCGTGTTGATGCCAACGCTGCGGTCCTTCGGCGCAATCACGGCGTGCGCGCCAGCGGCATCGGCCACGCGCAGGCACGCGCCCAGATTATGCGGATCGGTCACACCGTCGAGCACCAGCAGCAGCGGCGTGCCTTCAATGCCGTCGAGCAGTTCATCCAGATTGAGCGCCAGCGAAAGCGACTCTGCCTTGGCAACCACGCCCTGATGGCGATCGGTGCCGGCAATCCCGCGCAAGCGGTCGGCGTCAGCAGGAATGAGGCGCACGCCCGCTGCTTCCGCAGCTTTCAGGAAATCCTGCATGCGGCGGTCGCGGCGGTTGGCCTCGAAGTAGATTTCGTCGATCGACTTGGCGCCGTGGCGCAGTCGGGCGGTAACGGCGTGAAAGCCGATGAGGAGCTTGGATTTAGACATGGCGCGATTGTACCCGTCTGCCCACGCTCCCCGCCCGCTTTAACGCCCCTTGGTCTTGCGCGGGGCCTTGCCTGCTGCCTTGCGCGGCGCGGTGGTCTTGGCGCCGCCCCTGGGCTTCGTGCTGCGCGCCGGCTGCTTCTTGCGCGCTGGCTTGGCGTGGGCATGGCCCGGGGGCAGTGCACGGCCACCCGGCTCGAACACCGGCTGCTCTTCGATGACGCGATCAAGCGTCTCGTCGAACGACTCCTCCGGTTTGGCCGTCCCGCCCAGCAATGCGGCCAACTGGCGCGGCTTCTTGCGGCCAACCGAGGGCGCCGGCGTTGCCCCGGCGGACTGACGCGCGGTCGCGGCTTCCGGCGCACCGGTCACCTTGGCCGGGCGCAGCGCCTTGGTTGAGGGCTCCTGGATCAGGCGGAAATCCATCTTCCGCGCATCCAGATCCACGCGCAGCAACTGCACTCGCACGCGATCAGTCAACCGATAACGGATCCCCGTGCGCTCTCCGCGCAGTTCGTTGCGGGCTTCGTCGTATTGGAAGTAATCGCTGCCCAGCTCGGTCACGTGCACGAGGCCTTCCACGTACAGCTCGTCGAGCTGCACGAAGATACCGAACGAGGTGACGGCGCTGACGGTACCCGAGAACTCGTTGCCGAGCTTGTCGCGCATGAAGTAGCACTTGAGCCAGGCTTCGACGTCGCGCGAGGCTTCATCGGCGCGACGCTCGTTGGCCGAACAGTGCACGCCCAGTTCATTCCAGATCGCTTCCGCCTTGGCCTTGTTGACAACCGCTGCCGGCACGCCTTTCTCGGCTTCGGCTTGCAAACGACGCGCCTTGGGCGACAGCGCGCTATTCAACTGCACGCCTGGTGCCAGCGCCGGCACGTAACGCGTGCGGTGCAGGATCGCTTTGATGGAGCGATGCACCAGCAAGTCCGGGTAGCGGCGGATCGGGCTCGTGAAATGCGCATACGCCGGATACGCCAGGCCAAAGTGGCCGATGTTGTCCGGGCTGTAGACCGCCTGCTGCATCGAGCGCAGCAGCATGGTCTGCAGCATCGGTGCATCAGGACGCGCGGCCACCTTCTCCATCAGTTCGGCGTAATCGGCCGCCTGCGGCTTGTCACCGCCGCCCAGCGTCAAGCCGCTGGTTTTCAGGAACGCACGCAGCGCCTGCAGCTTTTCTTCGGTCGGGCCTGCGTGAACGCGGTACAGCGCCGGGTGCTTGTATTTCTCGAGCATCTCGGCCGCACAGACGTTGGCCGTCAGCATGCACTCCTCGATCAGCCGATGTGCGTCGTTGCGGGTGCGCGGCAGTATCTGCTCGATCTTGCCCTGCGCGTTGCAGACGATGTACGTCTCGGTGGTGTCGAAGTCGATCGCGCCACGCTCGCGGCGCGCCTTGAGCAGCGTCTGATACAGCTCGTACAGGTCTTGCAGATGCGGCACCAGCGGCGCCCGCTTGGCCGCTTCCGGGCCCTTCACGTTCGACAGAATCGCCCAGACCTCGTTGTAGGTCAGGCGCGCCTTCGAGTGCATCACCGCCGGATAGAACTGATAAGCCTTGATCTCACCCTTGGCAGTGATCACCGCGTCGCAGACCATGCACAGGCGGTCCACTTCCGGGTTCAGCGAGCACAAGCCGTTGGAGAGCTTCTCCGGCAGCATCGGAATCACGCGGCGCGGGAAATAGACCGAAGTCGCGCGATCAATGGCGTCCGCATCCAGTGGATGCCCAGGCCGCACGTAATGCGACACGTCGGCAATTGCCACAATCAGGCGCCAGCCCTTGCTGCGGCCGATCTTGACGGGCTCCGCGTAGACAGCGTCATCGAAGTCACGTGCGTCTTCGCCGTCGATGGTGACGAGCGACACATCGCGCAAGTCGATGCGACCGGCCAGATCAGCATCGCGGACCACGTCGGGCAGCGCTTCCGCCTCGCGTTGCGTCGGCTCGGAAAACTCGTGCGGCACGCCGTACTTGCGCACGGCAATCTCGATCTCCATGCCAGGGTCGTCAATCTCACCCAGCACTTCGACCACGCGGCCAATCGGTTGTACGTAGCGGTCCGGATATTCCAGGATCTCAACGCTTACTACTTGGCCGACCTTGGCCTTGCCCTGCCCCTTCGGGGCGATCAGGATGTCGCGGCCGAGGCGCTTGTCTTCAGGCGCCACAACCAGCGTGCCGCTTTCGGACAGCAACCTGCCAATGACGCGCTTGTTGGCCCTTTGCAGGATCTCGACGATCTGCCCTTCCGAGCGCCCGCGGCGGTCGTAGCCGACGGCACGCACCAGGGCGCGGTCACCGTGCATGGCCTTCTGCATCTCGCGTTCGGGCAGGAAGATATCGGGCTCGCCGTCATCGCGCACGAAGAAGCCGAAGCCGTCGCGATGGCCGATCACGCGGCCCTCGATAAAATTGGGCTGGTGCGCCAATTCGTAGCGCCCCTTGCGGTTGAGTTCGATCTGACCATCCCGCTCCATGGCGGTCAGACGCTTGATAAAGCCGTCATGCTCCTTGCGCGTGACCGACAGCGCCTTGGCAATGTCGGTGGCAGACAGCGGAGACCCCGACGTGCGCAGCACACCGAGGATTTCCTCGCGGCTCGGGATCGGATAAGTCGGTTGATTCAATTTTTTCTTCTAGAGTGTTGACAGGATCGCAGGATCCCGTAATAATTACAGCTTCGGTACACGCACACCTGCCCAGGTGGCGGAATTGGTAGACGCACTAGTTTCAGGTACTAGCGGGTAACTCCGTGGAGGTTCGAGTCCTCTCCTGGGCACCAGAGTTTAGGAACGGCGCAACGCAAGTTGCGCCGTTTTTCTTTTCCGCGGCCAGATTGCTGTTGCTTGGTTGCTGATGCGACATTCCGCGAAGGGCGACGTGCATTGTGTCTTGGCTCTCGCGCCAGGGCCGAGGCCGGGGCTCCGGTCTCACCGCCCAAACGCTGGGTGGGCTCGAAGCCCGGCGCATCCATAAAGACACACCACGCTTCGATCAACCGCGCAGCTCGCATTGGCTAATTCCTGCAAAGCCAATCCGTACGCGGGTTTCGGGCCAATGTTGCAGCCCGTGACAGCAGGTTACCGAAGTGGCACGCACGACGCAAGCCGCACACGCCACTCCATTCACACCTCGACGCGATCGACCAACGCCTTAAACGCTCGGCACTTCACCGTTGCCGGCCGAACGTGACTTGCCGCGCTTGATCCACGCCGCCAAGTTATGCGGGCGCAGCGTATCGTATTCCTCGAATGGCTGATGGATCCAGGGGTTGGTTGGCAGGAACTGAACAGCATAGTCAGGCTTGATCTTCGAGCACCCCTTGTGCCACAGCACAGCGGTACGCACGTCGGTCACGGCCGGATAGCGCTCTTTCAGGTGACGCCCAACGCGCTCCAGCGTGATGCCCGAATCCACCAGATCATCCACCAACAGCACGCGGCCCGACAACTCGCCGCGGGTCATCGTGATGTATTGCGCGATGTCGAGATCGCCCTGCTGCGTGCCAGCGGCTTCGCGATAGCTGCTGGTCGCTAGGATGGCCAACGGCAGATCGTAGATGCGCGAAAGCTGATCGCCAACACGCAAGCCGCCGCGCGCCAAGCACAGAATCTTGTCAAACTTCCAGCCCGACTCGTGCACGACGAGCGCCAAGCGCTCAATCAGGCCGTGGTAGTCATCCCACGACACCCACAGATGCGAGTCGTCGTTGATCGGCTGGTTCATGGTGTACCTCGTCGTATCGTGAATGCGGCGCGAGTGGCCGCTATCGTGTTCTATGAAAAACGGCGCTCCATGCAAATTCGCCCGGCGAATCACCGGGCGAATTTGCGAGCAGCGCATCAGTCCTTGTAGGGGTGGCGCAGCAGGATGGTCTCGTCGCGATCAGGGCCGGTCGAGATCATAGCGATCGGAATACCAGCCACTTCTTCGACGCGCTTCAGATAAGCCTGAGCGGTCTCGGGCAGCGCATCCCACTCCTTCAGACCGAAGGTCGAGGTGTTCCAGCCGGGGAATTCTTCGTAGATCGGCTGGCAACGCGCCACGGCATCGGAGCCACGCGGCAGGATGTCGATTTCCTTGCCATCAAGCATGTAGCCGACGCACAGCTTGAGGGTTTCCAAGCCATCCAGCACATCGAGCTTGGTCATGCAGAGGCCCGACACGCCGTTGATCTGGATCGCACGACGCAGAGCGGCGGCGTCCAGCCAGCCCGTGCGACGCGGCCGCCCCGTAACCGAGCCGAATTCCTTGCCGACATTGGCCAAGCGCACGCCGATCGGATCTTGGCGCGCCGGGTTGTCCGCGTCGTACAGCTCGCTCGGGAACGGGCCCGAGCCCACGCGCGTGCAATACGCTTTGGTGATGCCAAGGATGTAATGCAGTTGACCCGGGCCGACGCCAGCACCCGCGGCGGCATTGCCTGCCACGCAGTTGCTCGACGTGACGAACGGATAAGTACCGTGGTCGATATCGAGCAACGTGCCCTGTGCGCCTTCGAACATCAAATTCCTGCCGGCTGCGTTGGCGGCAAACAGTTCGGCCGACACATCCGTCACCATCGGAGCAATGCGGCCTGCATACGACAGCATCTCGTCCAGGGTTTGCTGGAAGTCCAGCGCCGGGTGATTCAGGTACTGCGTCAGAACAAAGTTGTGGAAGTCCAGATTTTCGCGCAGACGCTCGGCAAAGTATGCCGGGTCGAACAGGTCCTGCACGCGCAGCCCGCGGCGGGCCACCTTGTCTTCGTATGCCGGGCCGATACCGCGACCGGTGGTGCCGATCTTGGCGGCGCCGCGCTTGGCTTCGCGCGCCTTGTCGATGGCCACGTGGTACGGCAGGATCAGATTGGTTGCTTCCGAAATGCGCAGGCGGTTCTGCACCTGCACGCCGGCCGATTCCAACTCGTCGATTTCTTTGAACAGCGCCTCAGGCGAGAGCACGACACCGTTGCCGATGTAACACGCGACGCCATCGCGCATGATGCCCGACGGGATCAGACGCAGAATCGTCTTCTTGCCGCCGATGATGAGGGTATGGCCTGCGTTATGTCCGCCCTGGAAACGAACCACGCCTTGCGCATGATCGGTCAGCCAATCGACGATTTTCCCTTTACCTTCGTCACCCCACTGGGTGCCGATGACGACGACATTGCGTCCTTGGCTCACTGCTGGTGCGGACATGTTGAATTTGCAGATGGGTTAAAAACGTATTCTACCCTTGTTGCCAGGGCCTTCCCTGAAATTACCGGGTATTTACACAACGTTATGCAACAACCTCAGACCGAAGCGTTGCGGGGCTTGACGATCCAGCGACCGCCCTCTTCGACGAGTTGCCTGTCGTAGGCAAACTCCTCCAGATCTTCCGGGTGGCCCGGCAGCGACTGGATGACAATTTCGCCCGCGGCGCGCAGCGCGGCAATCGCTTCGCGCAGCTTGGCATCACCAGACCACGGCGCGTGGATGGCAGCGGCGCGCGCTTCCACCGGCGAAATGCCGGCGACCTCGCGCAGGTCCAGCGAAAAACCGGTCGCCGGGCGAGCACGGCCGAAAGCCTCTCCGACCTTGTCATACCGGCCGCCACGCGCCACGGCATTCGGCACACCGGCCACATAGGCAGTGAACATCACACCACTGTGGTAGTGGTAGCCGCGCAGGTCGGCCAAATCGATGTTGACGGTTGCACCGCCTGCGCGCTCGGCCAACGTAGCCAAATCGTCCAGCGCACGCCCGATGGCGGGCAGCGCGGGCAACTGCTTACGCGCACGGTCCAGCACATCGACACCGCCGTACAGTGCCGGCAACAGGTTGATGGCGTCGCGCTGTGTCGGCGGCAAGTCGCCCGTAATAGCACGCAAAGCGGGGACATCTTTGGCGGCGAGCGCCGTGAAGAGGTCATCCTGAATGCGGACGGCAACTGGCGATTGCTCCAGCAACGCCGCGACCACCCCAACGTGGCAAAGGTCCAGGCGCACATCCGCTAGACCAGCGGCCGACAGCGCGGCGAGCATTAACTCCTGAATTTCCAGATCGGCTTCCAGGCCGGCATGGCCATAGATCTCGGCCCCAATCTGCAGCGGCTCACGCGTGACGTGAAATCCACTCGGGCGTGTATGCAATACCGATCCCGCATAGCATAGACGCGTCACGCCAGCACGGTTCAGCAAGTGCGCATCGATACGGGCGACTTGCGGCGTGATGTCCGCGCGCAGACCGATGGTGCGGCCCGAAAGTTGGTCGACCAGCTTGAACGTCTTCAGGTCCAGATCGTGACCGGTGCCCGAGAGCAGCGACTCGATGTATTCCAGCATCGGGGGCATGACCAGTTCGTAGCCGTAAGTGCGGAACAGGTCGAGCATGCGGCGGCGCAACTCTTCAATCTTGCGCGCCTCAGAAGGCAGCACATCAGCAATGGATTCAGGTAGCAGCCAATTGGTCGGCATGGCGGTCTCGCTCGGGAGTCTTGGTACGGCAGAAATTCGTAAAAACGCAGGAAGTGGGCTAGCGATGCAACAACCGCAGAAGGATCAGCCCGATCGCCATCGACACCAGACCAATCACGCGAAGCTTCTCGTCCGGCAGCTCGATCAAGGTCTGGAAGGCGCGTCGCCAAGCCCGCGGCGCCACGAACGGCAGGATGCCCTCGAATACGAGCACCAGCGCGCACGCTGCCAGCAAAACGGTGGGGAGTGACTCTTCCATGGGATGCGGTTGGCGAACGAACAAAACCCCGGCAAGCCGGGGTTTGTCCGCCTCAAATGATCAGCGACGCATTGTACTAGCGATGGCGCCCCGTCTGGGCAGCCGGCGCTGGCGTCGAGCTGCCGCCGTTCGGGCTGCGCATGTATTTGAAGAAATCGCTGTTCGGCTGCAGCACCATCACGTCCTTCCGATCACGGAACGACGCGCGATACGCCTCCATCGAGCGCCAGAATGCGGCGAACTGCGGATCGCGGCCGAACGCATCGGCGTAAATGTCCGCGGCACGGGCATCGCCTTCACCTTTGATCTTCTGCGCATCGCGGTAGGCATCCGCCAGGACGACTTCGCGCTGACGATCGGCATCGGCACGGATTTTTTCGCCCTCTGCAGCACCGGTCGAACGCAGCTCGTTGGCCACGCGCTTGCGCTCGGCTTCCATGCGGCGATAGACCGATTCGGTCACACTAGCCAGCAAGTCCACCCGCTTCAGGCGTACATCGATAATGTCTACGCCGACAGACTTGCCGTACTCCTGCACGCCTTTGAGGATGCTCTGCATCACGGCTTCACGATCCGTCGAGACCACGTCAGAAACGGTGCGGCGCGCAAACTCATCGCGAGCGATGGAGTTGATCTTCTGCGTCATGCTGTCTTGCGCGAGACGGTTATCGCCCTTGAAGCTCACGTAGAACAGACGCGGGTCAGATACACGCCACTTTACAAACCAGTCGACCAGCAAGTTCTTCTTCTCTGCTGTGATGAAGCGATCAGCGCCGGCCACATCGATGGTCTGCAGGCGCTTATCCATGAACACCACGTTCTGCAGCGGCGGCGGGAGCTTGAAGTGCAGGCCCGGTTCTTTGATGACCTGCTTGATCTCACCAAAGGCGAACACCACGGCGTACTGCCGCTGGTCCACCACGAACACCACCGACGAAAACACCGCCAGGGCAATGACCAGCGCCACGAAGGCAGAAATCAGACGATTCATAGTGCCCTCCTGTTAGCGCGAATCGCGGTCACGGTTGCGCAGTGCTTCGCGCGAACGCGAGTCTGCGTCATTGGCCGGTGACGGATTGGAGGGAGTCGGCACGCCCTGCGCCGAACCGCTGTCCTGAGGCGACGCACCAGGCGCGACAGCGGGACGCGATGTATCGCCCTGCGTCTGCGCGATCAGCTTGTCCAGCGGCAAATACAACAGGCTGCCGTTGCTCTGGTCGACCATCACCTTAGTTGAGTTGGCGTAAATGTCCTGCATGGTTTCCAGATAGATACGGTCGCGCGTGACCTGCGGCGCCTTCGCGTATTCACGCTGCACCGAGGCAAAGCGGGCCGCATCGCCTTCCGCACGTGCGATGACTCGCGCCTTGTAGCCCTGCGCCTCTTCACCCAGACGTGCGGCCGTACCCTTGGCGCGCGGCACCACGTCGTTGGCATAAGCCTGGCCTTCGGAGATAGCACGCTCGCGGTCCTGGCCCGCCTTGGTCACGTCGTCGAACGCGGCCTGGACCTGCTCGGGTGGCTGCACGCTCTGTACGTTGACGCTAAGGATTCGGATGCCGGTCTTATATGCCGACAAGATGCGTTGAATCGACTCGGCCAGGTTGCGGCCAACGGCATCGCGCCCTTCGTACAACACCGCGTCCATCTTGTTGCGGCCGACGATCTCGCGCACCGACGTCTCGGCCGCCTGCGTCACCAGTTCTTCATCGCCGCCGCGGTCCGTACGGTTGTAGAACAGGTAGTCGACCGGGTTGGCAATGTTGTATTGAACCGAGAACCGTACGTCGACGATGTTCTCGTCTTGCGTGAGCATCGACGAGTCTTTCAGGTTCGTGTCCTTGATCTGGGTAGTCCGACCGATTTCAAGCGTGCGCACACCCGACAGGTTCACGATCTCGTGCGATTCGATCGGATACGGCAGGCGCCAGTTGATACCCGGCGTTGCCAGATACTTGAAGCGGCCGAACTGTAGGATCACGCCCGTCTGGCCTTCCTGCACGATGAAGAAGCCACTGGCCAGCCACAGGCCGACGAGCACCGCCAGCAGCACGCCGACGCCCAGGCCCGAACCACCGCGGCCGTTACCCGGACGCAGCGGCGTGGGGCCGTCGTTACCGTTACCGCTGTCCTTGCGACCGAACAGGTTGTTCAGACGGCGATTGAAGTCGCGCCACAACTCGTCGAGGTCCGGGGGGCCATCCTGGGGCGGTTTGCTTTGACGTTTCGGTTCGTCTTTGTCTTCGCGCTCGGCGTTGTTGTCATCGCCGCGACCCCAGCGCGGATCGTTCAGCGAAAGCAGCACACGCAAGCGGTGCCACAAACCTCGCGCGTGACGCGGCGAGGCCATGGAAGAAGACTGGGTCGAAATCTCGGGCATGAGCGGTCGGGCTTGTCCTGATTGTCTGACTGCGAAGGAGTAACGGGGCATTCTATCAGCCCTCTTCGTCACCTTTGGCTGAAGAACCGCTGTTCGGCAAGCTTTGCGACAGTTCGTCACGGTGCGCCGGCAGCGAATCACGGCGGGTATCGAAGCGCGGATCGAAATCGCCGTCATGCGGCGCGGGGTGCTCACGCAGGCGGATTGCCGTCTCAACCAGCACCTCCCGCAATAAATCGAGCCCGGTACCTTCGATGGCAGAAACGAACACACGCCTTACGGCGCCGGTTTCGTCGCGCTCAATGCGAGGGCCAGCCGCACGCAGCTCCTCCGCCGCGTCGATCTTGTTCATCACAAGAATCTGCGGGATACCGCTGGCGTTGATTTCATCTAGCACGCGATCGACCTGCTCCATCTGCTCATGCTTGACGGTGCTGGCGGCGTCCACCACATGCAGCAGCACGTCGGCGTGGACGGTCTCTTCCAGCGTGGCGCGGAAAGCCGCCACCAGTTGCGTCGGCAAATCGCGGATGAAGCCGACAGTATCCGACAACACCACATTGCCCAGCCCTTCCAGGTACAGCCGGCGGGAGGTCGTATCCAGCGTGGCGAACAATTGGTTGGCCGCGTACGCGCGTGCCTTGGTCAGCGCATTGAACAGCGTCGATTTGCCGGCGTTGGTGTAGCCGACCAGGGAGACAGAAAACGCGTCGTTGCGGCTGCGCGAACGGCGCTGTGTGTCATGCTGACGTTGCAGTTTGTCCAACTCGGACGACAGCCGCTTGGCGCGTTCGTCCAGCATCCGGCGATCCAGTTCGAGCTGACGCTCGCCCGGGCCGCCGCGCAGGCCCACGCCGCCCTTCTGGCGCTCCAAATGGCTCCACGCCCGCACGAGACGTGCTGCCTGATATCGCACGCGCGCAAGTTCCACCTGCACCTTGCCGACGTGGCTTTGGGCGCGCTGGCTGAAAATATCGAGGATGAGGCCGGTCCGGTCCACCACGTGGCGCCCGAAAAAACGCTCGAGGTTACGCTGCTGAGCAGGACTCAGCGCGTGGTTGAAGATGACGATTTCCGCGTCTTCCTCGTCTGCGGCAATCCTCACCTCTTCCGCCTTGCCCGCGCCGATGAATAGCGCTGCATCAGGCCGGGAACGCTTGCCCGTAACCGAGCGCACAGGTTCAGAGCCGGCTGTGGAGGCTAGCAGTGCCAGTTCACTCAGACTTTCCTGGAAATCATGTTTGCCAAAATCGACGGCGACCAAAATAGCGCGCGTCGGCTCCGAGCTGGAGGTGGGATGGGATGCCAAACGGGAAATAGAGAAGGGAGAAACGGGGGTGGGTGCGTCCCGCCGCGCGGACGGCGGCGGGAGCGAGGCAGAATCAGGCGTCAGGCGCTTCGTCCACGCGGAAATTCACGGCACGGGCCGGCACCACGGTGGAGATCGCATGCTTGTACACCATCTGCGTCACGGTGTTACGCAGGAGCACGACGTATTGGTCGAACGACTCGATGTTGCCTTGCAGCTTGATACCGTTGACGAGGTAGATCGACACCGGCACATGCTCCTTACGCAGCGCATTCAGAAACGGGTCTTGTAGCAATTGCCCTTTGTTGCTCATGGCACACTCCAGATTTATAGGTTTAGTGATGGGTTATGGGGCTAGGAAGCCCGGGTTCAAGCAGGCGACGCAAAAAAAGTTCGTCAAAAGAGTCGGCCAGACGCGTCCAAATGACGCCAATGGCGCCTGGGTTTGCAGACTCCAAGCGCCATGTCTCGAGAATTTAGCCTTAGAAATCAGGGAAAGCAAACGGAAAACCGATGACCCCGCCATATGAAATGGCTCGGCCATTTTGGTGATCCCCCGTTCGAATGCCCCCGCGTCACACGCCCCCGTTGTCGAGCACCGCCCATACGCTCAATCGTTCGATTGAGCGTACGGGTTTTTGTTCGTACGAAATTCGATCCGAAGCGGCGTGCCTTTCAGTTGGAAGGCCTCGCGGAAACGCCCCTCCAGGAAACGGCGATAGGTCTCGGGGATATTCGACAGCGCGTTGCCGTGAATCACCACAATCGGCGGGTTGGAACCGCCCTGGTGCGCGTAGCGCAGCTTCGGGCGCGAGACGCCGGCACGACGCGGCTGCTGATACTCAACTGCCTCCATCAGCACGCGCGTGAGCTTGGGTGTCGGCAGCTTGACCATGGCAGCTGCGTAAGCGGCGTCCACAGACTTCATCAGCGCACCAATGCCCGTGCGCTCCTTGGCCGAGATGTAATGCACGTTGGCAAACGACAGGAACTGCAGCTTGCGCTCCATATCGTGCTTGATCCGATCACGAGCATGGCCGGTCAGACCATCCCACTTGTTCACGCCGATCACCAGCGCGCGCCCAGACTCGACGATGAACCCGGCGATATGTGCATCCTGATCGGAAATGTCCTGCTGCGCGTCGAGGATCAGCACAACCACGTTGGCATCTGCAATGGACTGCAGCGTCTTCACCACCGAGAACTTCTCGATCGCCTCGAACACCTTGCCACGCTTGCGCAAGCCGGCCGTATCGATGAGCGTGTAAGGCTTGCCGTTACGCGCGAAATCCACATAGATGGCGTCGCGCGTGGTGCCCGGCATATCGAACGCGATCACACGCTCTTCGCCAATCAGCGCGTTCACGAGCGTCGACTTGCCTACGTTCGGGCGGCCAACGATGGCGATACGGGTGCCATGGTTGTGCGCGTCGGCTGCCTCGGCAAGCTCAGGGCGCTCGGCAAAGGCCAGATCCAGCGCCTCGGCCACAAGGTCGTTGACCCCATCGCCGTGCGCGGCCGAGATGGCGGCCGGGTCGCCCAGACCAAGCTCATAGAAATCGCTGGCGACGGCGGTGTAGCGCATGCCTTCGGCCTTATTGACGGCCAGGAGGATGCGGCGCCCGGTTTTGCGCAGGTAGTCGGCAATCACACGATCCTGCGGCGCCAAGCCCAGACGACCATCGACAATGAAGATCACGACATCGGCCTCGACCACGGCCTGGCGCGTCTGCTTCGCCATCTCCGCAACGATGCCGTCCTTGGCGACGGGTTCGAAGCCGCCCGTATCGATGGCAATGAACGGACGGTCGCCCACGCGGCCTTCGCCGTAGTGGCGATCGCGCGTCAGGCCAGGGATATCCGCGACCAACGCGTCACGCGAGCGCGTCAGACGGTTGAAGAGGGTCGATTTGCCGACATTCGGCCGCCCTACGAGGGCAATGACTGGTTTCATGCTTGTGTGCCGCACGCGAAAGGCGCCACGGCAAATTCTGAGTGTTGCAACTGCGGTTGGCATCTGCACGGCTGAATGCCTGACGACACAGATGCAAGACGCCCGCGGGGTACGCGGGCGCAAGTTCAAAGCGGCGAGGCCGCCCCGATGTGATGCGTGTACCGCCGCAGCCCATCCGGGCCGAGGCGGCCGATGTTATTTCGGCAGATAGCCGTAAACGCCGCCACCGCGGGTTTGCACGACCAGCGTCTGGCCAACCACTACGGGTGCTGCGCCAATGGCACTGCTGTCGGTTTTCACGCGGGCGACGAACTTGCCGTCGTCACGTGATAGGAAGTGCAGCCAACCTTCGGAATCGCCCACGATGACCGCACGGCCAAACGCCAGCGGCGTACCGAGGTCGCGCCACAGCAGTGCGTCGTTCTTCCAGAGATCGGCACCGTTTTGTGCGTTAAAACCGTGGACCACCGACTTCTCGTCCGCCGCGAACAGCCCGTCATCATCCTGCGTCACACCGGTCGGCGACGAGAAATCACGACCCCAGCGCGGAGCGCCGGTGCTCAGATCAAAACAAGCCACGCGCCCCTGGAAGCTGGCCGCACAGACTTGCGAACCGTTGATCGACGGTGCACCGGTCACATCGTTCAGGCGCTCGATTTCCGATACACCACGCGGATACGACACGGCAGCTTCCCAGCGCAACGCGCCATTGCTGGCCGACAGCGCACCGAGTTTGCCACCGGCAAAACCGAGGACGATGTTATCGCCGGCGAAAATCATCGGCAGACTGCTACGCAGGTTCAGTGCCGACGGAGAACGCTGATAAATCCACTTGCGTTCACCGTTGCTGGGGTCCAGACCCAGGACGCGGCCATCAGTCGTGCGAACGATCACCAATCCCTGGCCCACCAGCGGCGCTGTCAGAACTTCACCGTTGACGGCGATCTTCCACTTCTGCGCGCCCTTTTCGTCGAACGCGATGACCGCGCCCTTCTCACCTGCCACCGCCGTCAGCGTGCCGTCGCTGCCTGGGCCGGAGGTGAGGTCCACGTCCGCCTTGCCTTGCCAGACTGCCCGACCGGTGGCGCCATCCAGGGCGGTCACGGTACCGCCGGCAGCCGACACGTAGACATTGTTGCCTGCCACCGCTGGCTGCATCACGTAGCGGCCGCTCTTGCCGACGCTCACGCTCCACACCTGGCGCACGGCCAGCACCTGCTGAACGTCCTTCAGCTTGGCCGGCTCATGCTTGTTCTTGCTGCTGAACAGCGAGCAACCGCCGAGGACAGCCGTCGCTGCCAGTGCCAGCACTGCCACGCGTGCCGCCTGTGCAACACCGCGCGCGACACCACCCTGCTCAAGTGCGTGAATCATGAAATCGGGATCCTTTTGTTATGCGTTGAATTGCACCGGGTGCGCCAATCAGGCGCCGCCCAGGGCATCCAGCTTGAACTGCACGATCTGGCGCGCGGAAGCGTCGGCCGGACCAAACTTTTCCAGCGCCAACTTGTAGGCAGCACGGGCGTCTTCGTTCTTGTTCTGCGCGGCCAACAGGTCACCGCGACGATCGGCGTACAGCCCGGCGAACGCCGGCGCAACGTCGCCGGAGACTAGCGCGATGCCCTGATCGTAGGCTTTCTCGTCGAGCAGAAGGCCAGCCAGGCGCAGCTTGGCGAGCGCCTTGTATTCATCGTCGCGCGCATGATCAACCGTCCATTGCAACTGCGCCTTGGCGCCGGTCGCATCGTTGGCCTCGTACAGCGCCTTGGCCGCGGCCAGCGCGGTCATTTGCGCGTAGGCCGTGCCGCCAAACTTGTCTTCCATGTCAGTCGCGGCGCGCTTGATCTTCTCAGCGTCCTTGCCATCAACGGCCTTCTGCACCTGTTCGTACAGCACGGACGCTTCGCCGGCCTGCTTGCGCTGCCAGTTTTTCCAGCCAAACCAGCCGGCCACAGCCAGCAGCACCACGATGGCGATCCACGTGATCACGTTGCCGTTATCACGCCACCAGTGCTTGAGACTCTCTATTTGTTCCTGTTCTTCGAGATCGTAGGCCATGCTTTGCAGAGCTTGATATTGGATGTGGGTCGCGGTGGTTCGCTGCCGAACGCACTGGCGCGGTTAATCGTTGTTGGCCACCATGGCATCGATCAGGCGGTCGACCAGCTGATCCGACGGCACGGTCTGCTGGGCATCCGCGGTCGGATCACCACGCAGCGGCTTGATCTGCGCAACACCTTGGGTGACTTCATCGTCGCCAATGATAACCGCATAGGATGCGCCACTAGCGTCAGCGCGCTTGAACTGCGACTTGAAGCTACCGTTGCGGCCTTCCGGCGAGGCATGCAGGATGACGTCGAGGCCGGCGTCGCGCAGTCGCTCTGCCGCAATCAGCGCCTGCACCTGCGCCTCATCGCCCTGGTGGACGATGTAGACGTCACAGCCTTGCGCTTCGGGCTCGAGCTTTTCCTCGCGCAACAGTTCGATGATGCGTTCGACGCCCATCGCCCAGCCGCACGCGGGGGCAGGCTTGCCGCCAATCCGCTCGATCAGCGGGTCGTAGCGGCCGCCGCCGGCCACGGTGCCCTGCGCGCCCAGCTTGTCCGTCGTCCATTCGAAGACGGTCAGGTTGTAGTAATCCAGCCCCCGCACCAGACGCGGGTTGATGGTGAACGGAATGTTGTTCGCCTTGAGCAGCTTCTGCACACCTTCAAAGTGCGCGCGCGATTCGTCGCCCAGGTAGTCGATCAGCTTGGGGGCACCTGCGGCCATGTCCTGCAGCGCCGGGTTCTTTGTGTCAAGCACGCGCAGCGGGTTGGTGTATAGGCGGCGCTTGCCGTCCTCATCGAGGATGTCTTGGAAGCCTTCCAGATATTTGATGAGGTCGGCGCGGTGCGCAGCGCGCTCTTCCGCCTGACCGAGCGAGTTCAGCTCCAGCTTCAGGCCGACCAGGCCGAGATCGTCCCACAGGCGCTGGCACATCAGGATGACTTCTGCGTCGATGTCCGGGCCGGCAAAGCCCAGTGCTTCCACGCCCACCTGATGGAACTGGCGGTAACGGCCGCGCTGCGGGCGCTCGTGGCGGAACATCGGGCCGGTGTACCACAGGCGCTTCGGGCCGTCGTACAGCAGGTTGTGCTCGATCACGGCGCGCACGGCGGCAGCGGTGCCTTCCGGGCGCATGGTCAGCTGTTCGCCGTTCAATGCGTCGGTGAAGGTGTACATCTCCTTCTCGACAATGTCCGTCACCTCGCCGATGCCACGCACAAACAATTGCGTCTGCTCGACGATCGGCGTGCGGATCTGCTGGTAGCCATAGGCGCGCAGCATGCTGCGCACGGCGTTATCGAAGTGCTCCCACAGCGGGGCGTCACTGGGCAGCAGATCGTTCATGCCTTTGACGCCGGCGATCTTCTGCACGCGTTGTTTTTGTGTATCGCTCATGATGTCACGTTGAAAGCCTGCGTCTCGCATCTACCTGAATGCGGGACCGACCGGTCGTTTCTTGCTCTGGCTTCGGGCTTCGAAGCCTGTGCCGCATTAGACCGTCGCCGGGGTCTGTGCGCCGTAATGCGTGCGCACGTACTCGTCGACGATCGTCTGGAATTCTTCTGTGATGCGCTCGCCGCGCAGCGTTTTCACCTTCACGCCGTCAACGAACACCGGCGCCGCCGGCGACTCGCCCGTGCCTGGCAGTGAAATGCCGATGTTGGCGTGCTTGCTCTCACCGGGGCCATTGACGATGCAGCCCATCACGGCCACGTTCATCTCTTCGACACCGGGGTACTGCTTTTTCCACGTCGGCATCTGCTCGCGCAGGTACGACTGGATGCGTGCCGCCAGCTCCTGGAACACCGTACTGGTCGTGCGCCCGCAACCCGGACACGCAATCACCATGGGCGTGAAATTGCGCAGGCCCATGGTCTGCAGAATCTCTTGCGCGACGATGACTTCCTTCTCGCGGGGCGCACCCGGTTCCGGCGTGAGCGAAATGCGGATCGTGTCGCCAATGCCTTCCTGCAACAGCACCGACAACGCCGCCGTGGAAGCGACGATGCCCTTGCTACCCATACCGGCCTCGGTCAGGCCGAGGTGCAGCGCGTAATTGCAGCGGCGCGCCAGCTCGCGGTACACGGCAATCAGATCCTGCACGGCGGAGACCTTGCACGACAGGATGACCTGGCTGCCTGGCAAGCCCAGCTCTTCGGCCTTTTGCGCGGACTGGATCGCCGAGGTAATCAGCGCCTCGACCATCACAGCGCGCGCATCCCATGGAGTTGCACGCTGCGCGTTCTCGTCCATGATGCGCGCAAGCAGATCCTGATCGAGGCTGCCCCAGTTCACGCCGATACGCACCGGCTTATCGTAGCGGCAGGCGATCTCGATCATCTGCGCGAACTGCGTGTCGCGCTTGGCACCCTGCCCGACGTTGCCCGGGTTGATGCGGTACTTGGACAACGCCTGCGCACACTCCGGATAGTCCTGCAGCAGCTTGTGGCCGTTGTAGTGAAAATCGCCCACCAGCGGCACATCCACACCCATGCGGTCAAGCTGCTCGCGGATGGCCGGCACCGCGGCGGCAGCGGCCGGCGTATCCACCGTGATGCGCACCAACTCAGAGCCTGCACGCGCGAGCTCCTTTACCTGGATTGCGGTACCGATGGCGTCCGACGTATCGGTATTCGTCATCGATTGCACACAGACCGGCGCGTCTCCGCCGACATGCACCACGCGGTCGCCCCAGCGGATTTCGGCCGCGCGGGAGTTCCGGCGCGGCAATGGGCCCACCAAGGCTGGAGCGCAATCGAGAGGCGTGGTGATTTCCATGATCAGACAAGACGTACCGCCCGCAGGCGTCACGCCATTACAAAACGGTTCAGGGCAACGTGGCCCGTGCCACGCGATTGCGGGCGTACTTCTGGAGATCGACGGTGGCACCGCCCACGGCCAGCGACTCAACGGCTTCCGCATTGCCGAAGACGACCTTGAAGGGCGGCGTACCGGTCAGATCGCGTGCGTCACCTTCCTTGGAAATGCCACTGGCAAGCGTCTTCCCAGTCTTGTCCTTGATCTCGTACCAGGACGAACCGGAGAAGCGTATCGAGACCGAGCCACCGCCCGATTCAGCCGGCTTGGCGGTTTCTGTCGGCAGCGCAGCGACCGGAGCGTCGACATTAATCACAGCCGGCTTGGCACCCGCAACTGCTACAGCAGGCGCCGGCGCAGCGCCATTGTCCGAACGCGGCAGCGTGGGCGGCGGAGCCAGCGGCGCAGTCACCACACCGGAGGCCGGAGCGGCCGGCGTAACGGGCGTCAACGGTGTCGGCATCGAAGCAGCCGGCGTTTCTGCGGGCGCCTGCTCAACCGCTGGAGCCACTTGCGCGGGGGCGGCTTGCTCCACCGCCGGTGCTTCCTTCGCGGTGGAGTCGGTGTTTTGCGTAGCCGCAGTTTGCGTGGCGAACCACTGCTTGAGACGGTCCATACCGGCCAGCGCGCCAGCCGCCACAAGCACCGCAACCAGCACGCCGATCAGCCAGCGGCCACTGCCACTCCGACGCTTGGCAAAGCTCGGTTTGTCGGAGAACGATTCACCCAGCCCACCCTCAGGACGCAAGCCGATGTTGGTGACCGGCGCACGCGCGTTCAAACGCGCAAGCTGATCATCTACATTGACCTGCAGCGCGCGTGCATAGGCACGAATGAGCCCCTTGGTAAACGTCATGTCGGGCAATGCTCCGACATCTGCCGATTCCACCGCCAACAACTTGCCCGGCGCCACTTTCAATCGCGTGGCTAGATCGTCGACCGTCAGACGCTGATGCTCACGGCTGCCGCGCAGGCGTTCGGCAATCTCGCGCAGCGCTTCGTCGCGCTCCGGCGACGCGGCCGCAGGCGGATTCGAGGCAGGCACCGTCCCATGAGAGAAGTCGGCAGCGCTTGCCACGTCGCGATCAGTCATCCCAGGCTCCTCGTTCGAATGCCGCCTCTTCGGGCGCATTGGGGAAGCGACGCTGCAATTGCGCGCTCCATGCGTTCTGCTGCGAAGTGTCGCCAAGGCGGCGCGCGATGCGAGCGCCCAGCCACAGGCTTTCTGCCGTCGCATTGCCACGGCCATTCACACGTTCGATAAACGGCATGGCACGCGCATATTCGCGGCGTTTGTAGTAAAGCTGCGCCAACGTGAGGTTGGTCAGCAGATTGTTTGCGTCGATGTACGTGGCGCGCGTCAGACTCTTCTCCGCGCCGTCCAGATCGCCCTGACGCATCTGGCAGACGCCAAGGTTCGTCCACGGTTTGGCGGGGCTGCCGGCGGCGGGCGCCTCGATGGCCTGGCGCAACATCGCCATGCCTTGATCTGGCTTGCCTCCTTGCGAGCACAGGAACCAGCCGTAGTTGTTCAGCAGGTCACCATCTTGCGGTGTTGCGGCCAGAGCGCTGCGGAAACTCTCGTCAGCCTGTTCGCGTTGACCGAGATTCATATAAGCCAGCGCACGGATGTGATACGCGTTCGGGACATTCGGATCGATCGCGATGGCGTTCTTGATTTCCTCTAACGCTGTCGCACTCTGGCCGGCTTCCAAATACTGCGTCGCAAGTTGCAATCGGATCGCGGCGCGACGGCCGGCGTCAGCCTTTTGATCGGGTACGGTCGTGACTTCTCGTGTCTGTGTCTGGACCGGCGGCGACAATGCGCACCCGGCGGCTGCCAGCGTGAAGACCAGACTGACAGCTGTCGACCAACGCTTCATGCGGTACCCATGCGGTGAGTTGAGTCGGCCCCGACCACGGGGATCTCGACGATCTTGCCGAACTTGCCGCGCTCGGCCAAGCGCGTACGGTCTTTGACCTCGCCAGCGAGCTGGCCGCAGGCCGCATCGATATCGTCGCCCCGCGTCTTGCGGATGGTCGTGACAATACCGGCGTCCAGCAACACTTGTGAGAAGCGGCGGATCTGCTCATTGTTCGAGCGCTTCAACCCCGATTCCGGGAACGGGTTGAACGGGATCAGATTGAACTTGCACGGCACGTCGGCCACGACGCGCAGCAGTTCACGGGCGTGCTCGACGGTATCGTTGACCCCATCGAGCATGCAGTATTCAAAGGTGATGAAATCGCGCGGCGCGAATTCAAGATAGCGGCGACAGGCAGCCATCAGTTCGGCCAGCGGATACTTCTTGTTGAGCGGCACGAGCACGTCGCGCAGCGCATCGTTGGACGCATGCAGCGACACAGCAAGCGCCACGGGCACATCGCGCGCAAGGCGGTCCATCATAGGAACCACGCCGGAGGTAGATACCGTTACGCGCCGGCGCGAAAGGCCATACGCGTTGTCATCCAGCATCAAAGCCAGCGCCGGCACCACGGCGTCGTAGTTCAGCAGTGGCTCGCCCATGCCCATCATCACCACGTTGGTGATGACGCGGTCGTCCTTGGGGCCGCGACCGAGCTGCTTGCGCATGGCGAACTCGGCCATCCACAGCTGACCGATGATCTCGCCAGTGCTGAGATTGCGGGAGAAACCCTGCTTGCCGGTTGAACAGAACCGGCAGTTGACGGCACATCCCGCCTGAGACGATACGCACAACGTGCCACGGGTCTCTTCGGGGATGTAGACCGTCTCGACGGCATTGCCCTGCCCCACGTCGACCAGCCACTTACGCGTGCCGTCCGACGAGAGGTGATCGGTAATGACCGCCGGTGCCTGGATGTTGGCGCGGGTCGCGAGCTTTTCGCGCAGCGACTTGGCGAGATCGGTCATCTCGCCAAAGTCGGACGCACCCGACTGGTGAATCCAGCGCTGCAACTGCTTGGCGCGAAACGACTTCTCGCCCAGGCTCTCGCAGTACGCGAGAAGACCCTGTGCGTCGAAATCGAGAAGATTCACCACATCGCTCATGACTTGCAACCCAAAACTACCAATTCCAGTCTAGTGTTGACGCTTAGCGGCTGTAAATGTTCAAGCCCGGGAAGAAGAAAGCGACTTCCACAGCAGCCGTTTCAGCAGCGTCCGAACCGTGCACGGCGTTGGCGTCGATGCTGTCGGCGAAGTCGGCGCGGATCGTGCCCTTCTCAGCCTTCTTCGGATCGGTTGCACCCATCAGGTCACGGTTCTTGGCGATTGCGTTTTCGCCTTCCAGCGCCTGCACCATCACGGGGCCCGAGATCATGAAGTCCACCAGATCCTTGAAGAACGGGCGCTCCTTGTGCACGGCGTAGAACTGCTCAGCTTCTGCGCGCGACAGATGGATCATCTTGGCCGCGACGACCTTCAGGCCTGCGCCTTCGAAGCGGGCGTAGATCTGGCCGATAACATTCTTGGCCACGGCATCCGGTTTGATAATCGACAAAGTGCGTTCGAGCGCCATCAAAAACTCCAAAAAATGAAGGTGTTACGTGAAAGATAAACGTTAGATTCTAACACGGGAGGAAGCCAGATTGGATGTCAAGCGGTGCAACCCGATGCCGCGCATGTCGGGAGAGAAAAGAGGCGCAGCGATCACTTCACCCTGAACAGACTGGCTTTCGATGAACGCGCCTTAGCATCCCCTTATTGGGCGCACGAAAAGTCACCTGCGAACGGTGTTTTCCGCCGCGATTGCCCGCCACCAACCGGAACCGCATGGCATGCTGACCCTCCAAGTAAGGACGATGCGGCTTGCAAAAGCCGGCTTCGGATGCCACATTCGCTGTGTCGTCGCATTGTCTGCAATGTCATTCACCCCAAGGAGTTCGCATGGACAACCAACTCAACACGTACGGTTTTGGCGCTTCCGGCACCGCCGGCGCGTTGGCGGTCCGCAACCGCGTGCTGCGCAATACCTATTGGCTGCTCGCGCTTTCCATGATCCCCACCATCCTCGGTGCCTGGATCGGTGTCGCTACCGGCTTCAACCTGATGGGACGCAACCCGCTGATGGGTTTCGTCATCTTCATGGCAGTGGCCTTTGGCTTCTTCTACGCCATTGAGCGCTTCAAGAACAGTGGAGTCGGCGTGGCGCTGCTGCTCGGCTTCACGTTCTTCATGGGGCTCATGCTGTCGCGACTGATCGGTATGATCCTGGGTTTCTCGAACGGGGCGTCGCTCATCATGACGGCGTTCGGCGGCACGGCGATCATCTTCGGTGTGATGGCGACGGTGGCCACAGTCAGCAAGCGCGATTTCTCCGGCCTGGGCAAATGGCTGTTCATGGGCGTGCTGGTGCTGATCGTTGGCTCAGTGGCCAATATCTGGCTGCAGCTGCCGGCGATGATGCTGACGATTTCGGTGCTGGCCATCGCGATCTTCTCTGCCTACATTCTGTTCGACGTGCAGCGCATCGTGAACGGTGGCGAGACCAACTACGTGACCGCCACTCTGGCGATCTACTTGGACGTCTACAACATCTTCACGAACCTGCTGGCGATCCTGGGGATCTTCGGCGGCAACCGCAACTAAGCTTCATCGCTGCGGCTAATGAAATAAAAAACCGGCGCCGAGTGCGCCGGTTTTCTTTTGCACGCAAGACTACATGATGGGCGATCAGTCGCGCTCGAATACTGCCATCGATTCCACGTGTGATGTGTGCGGGAACATGTTCACGACGCCCGCCCCCGCCAGCCTGTAGCCAGCTTCATGCACAAGCAAACCCGCATCGCGCGCCAGCGTGGCCGGATTGCATGACACGTAAACGATGCGCTTCGGCAGCAGATCAGCCGCATCATCGCCACGCTGAGACAGCTCAGCCAGCGCCTTGGACACAGCCAGCGCGCCTTCGCGCGGCGGATCGATCAGCCAACGGTCAAACTTGCCCAGCGCGGCAATATCATCGGCCGTCACTTCGAACAGATTGCGGCAAGCGAATGTCGTCTTCGCGTCCAAGCCGTTGTGCTGGGCGTTGGCAAGCGCACGTGTCGTCAGCGCCTCACTGCCTTCGATACCCATAACCTCGCGGGCACGCGTGGCCATTGGCAGCGTGAAGTTGCCGATACCGCAGAACAGGTCGAGCAGCCGATCGCCCGGTTGTGCGTCGAGCAGCTTCAGCGCCCGCGACATCAGCACCCGGTTGATCTGGTGATTGACCTGCGTGAAATCCGTCGGCTTGAACGGCATGCTGATGCCGAACTCTGGCAGCGTGTACGTCAGCGTACGATCGAGCGGATGGAACGGATAAACCGTATCCGGCCCTTTGGGCTGCAGCCAGAACTGAACGTTGTGATGATCGGCAAAAGCGCGCAGCTCAGCCTCATCCTCCGCGGTGATTGGCTCGAGGTTACGCAACACCAACGCGGTCACATCCTGGCCGACGGCCAGCTCGATCTGCGGCATACGCTGCACGATTGACAAGCGCCCCACCAACTCGCGCAACGGCACCAACAGCGCGGACACGTGCGGCGGCAACACCTCGCACGACGTCATGTCCGCCACATAGCTGCTTTTGCGCTCGTGAAAACCCACCAGCACGCCGCCTTTGGCCGCAACATGACGCACGGTCAAACGCGCGCGATAGCGGTAGCCCCAATCGGGGCCAGCAATTGGCCGGAATACCACGTCTGGACGCAGCTTAGCCAAATGCCACAGATCGTCTTCCAGGACGCGCTGTTTGATCGCAACCTGCGCCCTCGAATCCAGATGCTGCATCGAGCAGCCACCGCACACCCCAAAGAACTTGCACTGCGGCGTCACGCGCGAAGCTGACTGGCGCAGAATGTTCACAACGCTCGCCTGCTCGTACGACGGCTTGACGCGGTGACTGCGGTACATCACCCGCTCACCCGGCAACGCGCCTTCCACGAAGACAACCTTCCCCGGCGTGCCATCCTCGTTCATCAAACGACCGATGCCGCGCGCTTCGCCATCGAGAGAGACGATTTCCAGCGGCCCTACCACGGGCATTTCGGGCTTACGTCGGCCGCGGGGCTTGCCTGACGGCGTGTCCGGCGCAACCGTTGCTGGAGCAGAAGAGGAAGGCGTGACGTTGGGTGCAGCTTGAGACACGAGCGAGCCTGGGCAAAATGAGGACAAGGGCGGCATTGTAAGACACCGGAGGACCAGCATGGGCACCGTCATCCTGACGTGGAATATCCAGTGGGGCCGCGGCGTCGACGGGCACGTCAGCCTCGAGCGCCAACTCACGCAAGCCCGAGCAATGGCCGAATTCGACGTGCTGTGCCTGCAGGAAGTCACCTCAGGCTTCAGCGATCTGCCGGGCCAACCCGGCCCCGACCAATGGAGCGAACTCGCCGACGCGCTTGGCAGCGAATACACCATCATCAGCGGATTCGCGCTGGAGCGCCACAACGGCGGGCATGTACAGTGCTTCGGCAACGCCATTGCCACGCGTCTGCCCGTGCATTACATACGGCGCCACGCATTGCCCTGCCCGCCCGATGCGACGCCGTACATTCCACGCATGGCCATTGAGGCGATCGTGCAGGCGCCGTTTGGTGCCTTGCGCGTCGTTACAACGCATCTGGAGTATTACTCGGAGCCTCAGCGTGTGGCGCAGATCGATGCACTGCGAGCCATCCACACGGAAGGTTGCGCGCGTACGAATCAACCGTCCGTGCTAGGCACCGAGCCTGAAGCCGGGCCTTTCCGCCCGCTTGCGCAGACGTCAGCAACCATCGTTTGCGGCGATTTCAACTGCAAGCCGGATTCGACGCCCAAGCGCCTGGCCACCGTGCCATTCACTCGCGAACCCGCTTTGCATGATGCGTGGGAGATTGCGCACGGCGCAACGCCGCAGCCACCGACTTTCGGCGTGCACGACCGCGCCGGCTGGACCGAACCGGCCTATGCGTGCGATTTCATGCTGATCAGTGAGCCACTGAAGCCGCGGGTAGTGCGCGCAGAAGTCAACAGCGCCACGCAGGCGTCGGATCACCAACCGATGCTGCTGGAGCTGCGGAACGACTGAAAACAGAGGAGAAAGAAAAAGAGGCTGCGGCGCTTTACAGCACCGCGTCCTTGCGCACGCCTTGCGAGGCGAAATGGCGCTTAAGCTTGACCAGCGCCTCTTGCTGAATCTGGCGTACACGTTCGCGGGTCAAACCCATCTCGGCGGCCAGTTCTTCCAGCGTTGCAGGCTCAATGTAGTTAAGGCCAAAGCGGCGCTCAACCACATAGCGATGTTTGTCGGACAAGCGTGCGAGCCACGACTTCATCAACTGCGACAGCTCGCGATGTGCAACCTCCTGATCGGGCGAGGCACCATGCTCGTCCGACAAGAAATCGAGCAGGCTCGTGCCGGGATCAAGATCGAACGGCGTATCCAGTGAAGTCGTGTGCTCGTTGAGCGAGAGCACGTCCTGCACTTCCTCCGTGGTCTTGCCGAGCAGGTGGGCGATGTCTTCGAGGCTTGCGTCACGGCCATCCACGCCACTCTTTTCCAGATGGCGCTTGGCGCGTAGCACCTGGTTGAGCTCGCGAATTACGTGCACGGGCAAACGAACTGTGCGCGCCTGATTCATGATCGCGCGCTCGATACTCTGGCGGATCCACCACGTTGCATACGTGGAGAAGCGGAATCCGCGTTCCGGATCGAACTTTTCGATCGCGTGCATCAGACCCAGGTTGCCCTCTTCGATCAGATCGAGCAGTGGCACACCACGATTCAGATAGCCCTTCGCAATGCTCACGACCAAGCGGAGATTGCGCTCGATCATGACTTGGCGCGCGGCAAACTCGCCCGCTTTAGCCAGCGTTGAGAAATGCAATTCCTCAGCCGGTGTCAGAAGAGGCTTGATGCTGATGCGATTGAGATAGTGCTGAACGGTGTCTGCGGCCAGTTCAGCCTGCAGCACCTTGCGGAAATCTTCCTCGGGTGCGGCTTCCTCGGCCTCTTCGGCCTCTTCCTCTTCTTCGTCCGGCTCGTCGGCACTGTCCGACGTGTCGCTGAGTTCGGTGGAATCGGAAACAGGCAGGTCGTCGACAAGCGCGTCGACGACTTCGATCTCTTCAGCAGGAGGCTGCGCCTCGCCGCGCGCGCGCCGCCCCGCGCGCCCATTTGGGGTGCGCTGGCCCTCTACAGCAGCGTCGATGTTGTCATCGGCGGGGGTGACGGGCGTGGCGGCTTTCTGGCGCGGCATGCATTCCTCTATTGAGGCGGCAAGTAGCGCATCGGATCGACCGGCTTACCGTTGCGGCGCACTTCAAAATGAAGCTTCACGCGATCCGCATCGGTACTGCCCATTTCGGCGATCTTCTGCCCTTTCTTAACCGTGGATTGCTCGGTGACCAGAACCTTGTCGTTGTTGCCGTAGGCGGTCAGGAACGTGTCGTTGTGTTTGATGATGACAAGATTCCCGTACCCACGCAAGGGTCCAACGTGGATCACTTTTCCGTCGTCGGCAGCGACCACAGCATCACCACGTTTGCCACCAATGTCGATGCCCTTGTTGCTCTTGTCATCGAAACGGTTGATGAGCGAGCCGCGTGCTGGCCAGGCCAGCGAGATTGCGCCGTCGCTTGCCCCGGCAGGAGCACTGGACGACGCTGCGGGCGGCGGCGTCACCGGCGTGGAATCGGCCGGCGGGGTGGTCGTGTTGGCGGGGCGAACCGGCGTGACCACTGCCCCGGTGCTGCTGACCTCCGCGTTTGGCGGAACCACGCGTAACAGCTGATCGACTTCGATCTGATTCGGGTTGGCGATGTTGTTCCAGGCCACCAGGTCGCGCGGCGCCTGGCCATTACGCAAGGCGATGCTGTACAAGGTATCGCCACGCTTGACCCGATAGTAGCCAGGGGGCGGCGGCTCTTGCGACACGGTGCCAGTGCTGCCGGCACGCGAGGTGCGGTCGAGAACAGGGGCCTGGTTGCCGGAGGATGCGCAAGCCGCCAGTAGTGCGGCCGACACCATCGCCACGGCGAGCCGGCCTGCGCGTGCGGGGCTTGGACGGTTCATGGAGCTCCGGGAAATGAACATGCTAAACAGTTCCTGATTTTAACGGGACAAAGAAAACGCCTTCAAGCGCGGTACTGTGAAACTGGAAGCGGCTGCGGCGCTCGATGAGAACGAGCTGCTGCGCGGGGCCGCTGTTGCGATCGGTAGCCACCGGAGCAATCAGCCGGCCGCCGACGGTCAGCTGGTCGAGAAGCGCCTGCGGCACCTCTAGCCCTGCCGCCGCCAGGATGATGGCGTCGAACGGCGCGGCCTTCGGCAGCCCCAGCATGCCGTCGCCATAGTGCAGACGGATGTTTGGCACACGGAGTGGCCGCAAGTTCGCTTTGGCTTTTTCATGCAGCGGGCGGACGCGCTCGATCGAGTACACCTCATCGGCGAGCTGCGCCAGCACGGCTGCCTGGTAGCCGCAGCCGGTGCCAATTTCCAACACGCGCGCCAGCGGCATGCCAGTGCGGCCGGACCGTCCACTCAACAACAACTCGATCATCCGTCCGACCACTGACGGCTTGGAGATCGTTTGCTGATGACCGATCGGCAAAGCGGAATCTTCATATGCCTGTGAGGCAAGGCCGGCATCGACAAACAGATGACGCGGGACCGTGCCGATTGCGGCGAGCACGCGCTTATCACTCACGCCTCCCGCCTGCACACGGCCAACCAGCGCCTGACGCGCACGGTCCGACGCCATGCCGCCGGCCGCCGCGTGCGCTGCCGCGGCGCGTGCCTGGACGGCGCTCGCTGCGACAGCACCCACTGTCGCATCGACACCTGCCACACGCTGTGGCACAGGCGCAGGCGCGGATGCGGGCGACGCGCGCTCGACGGATGCCATACGCACTGGCGTGGGGCGTGACACTGCGCTCACCCCCGACGAGATACGCGTTTCACGCTGACGCTCCACGGGCTTGCGCTCGACCACTGCGTCAAGCGTCAACGGAAAGCGCCGGTCTCGCGGGCGTTCAGACATGAGCCACCGTGACGATCATGGCGTCTGCCAGCGGCGCACGGTGCGCAGTTGGGCCGTATCGGTCAGATTGAGCTGCAGCGGTGTCAGCGAAACGAAGCCATGCGCGACGGCATGGAAATCGGTGCCCTCGCTGGCGTCTTTCGCATCGCCGGCGGCACCGACCCAGAAGATCGGCTCGCCGCGCGGATTGGCTTGGCGGATCACTGGCTGCGATTGATGTCGCTTGCCCAGACGCGTCGCGCGCCAACCGGCCAGCTCGCCGTAGGGCAGATTCGGGATATTGACGTTGAGCAGGACCGGGCCGTCCAGTGGATCGGTCAAATAGCGCTCGACCACCTCGCGGGCAACACGCTCGGCGGCGTCGAGGTGCGTCCAGCCCTTGTCGGCCTGCGAGAACGCAATCGACGGAATACCAAACAGATAGCCCTCGATGGCAGCGGCGACGGTGCCGGAATACAGCACGTCTTCGCCCATGTTCTGACCCTGGTTGATACCGGAGACGACCAGGTCGGGCTTCTCCTCGATCATGCCGGTAAGCGCGATGTGCACGCAGTCCGTCGGCGTGCCGTTGACGAAGCGAAAGCCCTTCTGGGCACCGTCGGTCGCTTCGAACACCGAAAGCGGGCGCTGCAGCGTGAGCGAGTTCGACGCGCCGCTGTGGTTCTGCTCCGGTGCGACCACCGTCACGCGGCCCAGGGGGCTCAGCGCACGATGCAGCGCCGCGAGCCCGGGCGCGAGGTATCCGTCGTCGTTGGCAATGAGAATATGCATGGCGCGGATTGTAACCGAGCAACGTTCTCGAATCGTGCTCGGGCATACGTTCTGCACGCTTACAAAAAATGCATCGACAAGCCGCACGATTCATCGCATCCGGTTAAATCGAACGATCGTGCTTTTATTCGGTTACACTGCCAGACGAGATCGCGTGCAATGCATGCGAGATGGCGAACAATCCAACGCAAGACTGTTGAGGAGACACAAGATGAAAGCCGTCGTCTGCAAGACCTGGGGCCCGCCCGAATCGCTGGTGATCGAAACGCTGCCGGACCTCTCGCCGGGCACCGGCGAAGTCGTGATCGACGTAAAGGCCGCGGGGGTGAATTTTCCTGACGTGCTGATCATCCAGAACAAGTACCAGTTCAAGCCGGAGTTGCCGTTTACGCCCGGCTCGGAAGTCGCGGGCGTGGTCAATGCGGTAGGCGAAGGCGTGTCACACCTCAAGGCCGGCGACCACGTGATCGCCTTCCTTGGCCAGGGCGCCTTTGCTTCACAGGTGAAAGCATCGGCCAAAGTGGTGATGCCGATGCCGCTTGGCATGGCGTTCGACACCGCCGCCGCATTCACGCTTACGTACGGCACGTCGCACCACGCGGTGGTCGATCGCGGACAACTGAAGGCCGGCGAGACGATGCTTGTGCTCGGCGCGGCCGGCGGCGTTGGACTGGCGGCCATCGAGATCGGCAAGGCGATCGGCGCACGCGTCATCGCGGCGGCGTCGAGCGACGAAAAGCTGGCGGTCTGCAAAGACCACGGCGCCGATGCACTTATCAACTATTCGACCGAAGACCTGCGCGAGCGCATCAAGGAATTGACCGATGGCAAAGGCCCCGACGTGATCTATGACCCGGTCGGCGGTATTTATGCGGAACCGGCCTTCCGTTCAATTGCCTGGCGCGGCCGCTACCTCGTGGTCGGATTTGCCAACGGTGAGATTCCGAAGATGCCGCTGAACCTCGCGCTGCTGAAGGGCGCGTCGCTGGTCGGCGTGTTCTGGGGCGAGTTTGCTCGTCGCGAGCCGAAGGCGAATCTGGCGAACATGATGCAGATGCTCGGCTGGATGCAGGAAGGCAAGATCCGTCCGCATATCTCGGCGCGCTATCCGCTGGAGCAGACGACACAAGCGCTGCTGGACATGGCGGCGCGCAAGGTGACGGGCAAGGTGGTGATCCAGCCTTAAAGAACGCACGCGCTGGAGACAAAAAAGCCGCGCAGGTTGATCGCCTGCGCGGCTTTCTCTTTGGTGCAACGGATTATCAGGCCGCTTCTTCCAGCGTCGGATAGTCGGTGTAGCCCTTTTCCTGGCCACCGTAGAACGTTGCGCGATCTGGCTGGTTGAGCGATGCGCCGGCACGGAAGCGCGCCACCAGATCGGGATTGGCGATGAACGGACGACCGAACGCAACGGCATCCGCCAGACCGGAGGCGATCATCTGCTCGCCCTCTTCCGCCGTGTATTGGCCGCACACGATGAGCGTGCCCTTGAAGGCGTCGCGCAGTTGACGACGGAAATCGTTGGTCAGCTCGGGACCGCCGGCCCAATCCGGCTCGGCAATGTGCAAATAGGCGATGCCACGCTTGGTCAGCTCGCGGGCGAGGTACAACGCGCTTTCTTCAGCCTGTGCGTCGGCAATGTCATGCGCGACGAAGTGCGGAGACAGGCGGATGCCGACTCGGTCTGCGCCAATCTCCGCGATAGCGGTATCGACGACTTCGAGAATCAGTCGGGCGCGGTTTTCCAGGGAGCCGCCGTATTGGTCGGTGCGCTGGTTGCTGTTTGTCGACAGGAATTGGTGCAGCAGGTAACCGTTGGCGGCGTGGATTTCAACGAAATCGAAACCTGCACGGCGTGCACGCAGCACGGCTTGACGATATTGCGCGATAACGCCAGGGATTTCTTCCGTGGCGAGCGCGCGCGGCTCGCTGGTCGGCACATTGGCGGGCGTGCCGTCGGGCTGCACGACAAAGCTCTGTGCGCCCTTTGCGACGATGGCCGACGGCGCGACAGGTGCCTGGCCATTTTCCTGCAGCAACGTATTGGAAATGCGGCCCACGTGCCAGAGCTGTTGCGAGATGCGGCCGCCCTTGGCGTGCACGGCATCCACCACCGTCTTCCAGCCGGCTTCCTGTTCGTCGGTGTACATGCCCGGCGTCCAGGCGTAGCCCTGGCCCTGGCGGGAAATTTGCGTGGCTTCCGTGACAATCAGGCCAGCGGTTGCACGCTGCGCGTAATAGGTCACGTTCAGCTCGGTCGGCACGTCGCCAGGCTGACCCGCGCGCGAGCGCGTGAGCGGCGCCATCACGACACGATTGGCGAGAGTCGTACGGCCGGTCTGAATCGGGGACAGCAATTGTTGGGTCATATCAGCTCCTGAAAGAGAGACTATTCGACCGGTCATCTAGAACCGGAATCAAAGAAAAAGCGAGGAACATGCCTCGCCGGCAATGGTTTGGGTTGCAATCAGTGTTTCGGCTTGGCCAGCAGGATTTCAGTTTGCGCCACACAGCTCTTGAATGCGGCGACCGTGCGGTGCGCCTTGGCCAACAGCGCGCCGCCCATCCACATGGCGTACAGCCCTTCGGCCAGCTGACGCGCATCCTCCACAGGCGCTAACGAACCGTCGGCGACGCCTGCCTCGATTGCCGTGGCGATGCGCTCGACCATGCGCGTCATCCCAGTCGACAGCACCTTGCGCATCGGCTCCGACAAATCCGATACCTCTCCCGACAGCTTGACCGCCAGACAGGTGACTTCGCACGCGCTGCGCTCGTGCAGATCGATCCAGGCCATGAAATAGCGCAGCAGCCGCTCGCGGGCGGTGATGCGCGTGTCGTTGAACAGGCTCACAACGCCCGCGTCGTAGTCCTGGAAATAGCGCTCCAGCATGGCAACGCCAAAATCTTCCTTCGACCCGAAGTAGTAATAGAACGAACCCTTGGGCACTTGTGCGCGGCCGAGGATTTCAGCCAACCCGACGGCCGAAAAGCCGCGCCCGAGGATCAGCTCGGCACCGGCGTCCAGGATGCGGTCGCGGGTGTCATGCCGGGCTTCGGCGCCTTCAGCGGTGACGGGTTCGGGGTGCTTGCTCATGATGGATGGCATTGTAGTAGACCGACCGTCTAGTTGCATGACCCTGCTCACGGCAGGGTCGATGTGACGCTTGCGTCGTTAGCGCGCTTGCTTAGAGTTTTTCAGTCTCGCCGCTCTTCGGTTGCCAGCGCATCAGGCGTTTTTCCATCAAGCCGACGAGCCAGTCGAGTACCAGCGCAAATACCGTCAGCACGACGATGCCCGCAAACACGGTATTGATGTCGAAGGTTCCTTCGGCCTGGAGGATCAAGTAACCGACACCGCGCGCCGAGCCGAGATACTCACCCACCACCGCCCCGACAAAGGCCAGACCGACCGACGTATGCAGCGATGAGAACACCCAGCTCGTCGCGCTCGGCAGGTAGACAAAGCGCAGCAGTTGCCGCTGCGATGCGCCCAGCATGCGCGCATTGGCCAGCACAACCGGGCTCACTTCCTTCACGCCTTGGTAGACGTTGAAGAAAACGATGAAGAACACCAGCGTCACCGCCAGCGCGACCTTCGACCAGATACCCAGTCCGAACCACACGCCGAAGATCGGCGCCAGGATCACCCGCGGCATCGAGTTGGCCGCCTTGATGTACGGATCAAGCACCGCCGAAGCCGCCGGGCTCAGCGCCAGCCACAGGCCTGCGCCTAGGCCGGTGGCCGTGCCGATGGCAAATGCCAGCACCGTCTCGGCCAATGTCACGCCAAGGTGCTGATAAATATCGCCTTCGGTAACGAACCACGCCCAGACGCGCTGGGCAACAATGAGCGGTTCTCCGAAGAAGAACGCAACTTCCTGCGAGCGCGTGGCGAAGTGCCACACGCCCAACGTGAGGACCAGCAGACCAAGCTGCCAAGTGCGCAGCGCGAATGGAGAAAGCGGACGGTTAGCCATGGATGCAATCGATCAGATTCAGGTCAAGCCACGCGGCGGTGCTGCGCATAGCCCTTGAGAACTTCTTCGCGCAGCACATCCCAGATGCGCGAATGCAGGTCGACAAAGCCGGCCTGATCACGAATCTCGGCCACATCGCGCGGGCGCGGCAGGTCGATGGTGAATTCGCCGATCGGGTGCGTGCCAGGGCCGGCAGCCAGGACGACCACGCGGTCGCTCATGGCAATCGCTTCGTCCAGATCGTGCGTGATGAACAGCACCGCCTTTCGTTTAGCAGCCCAGAGATCGAGCACCTCGTTTTCCATCAACTGGCGCGTCTGAATGTCGAGCGCCGAGAACGGCTCGTCCATGAGGATGATGTCAGGGTCGAGCACCAGTGTTTGCGCCAAGCTCACGCGCTTGCGCATGCCGCCGGAAAGCTGATGCGGATAGCGGTCTTCAAACCCAGCCAAACCCACGCGCGCGAGCCACGACATGGCAAGGTCACGCGCTTCCTTGTCGGGCATGCCCCTAAACTGCAGCCCGGCCATCACGTTGTCGAGCGCGCTGCGCCATGGCATCAACGCCTCTGCCTGGAACATGTAGCCGGCGCGACGGTTGATGCCGAGCAGAGGCTCGCCAAAGACCCGCACCTGTCCGGAAGACGGCTGCAGCAGGCCCGCAGCCAGATTCAGCAACGTAGATTTGCCGCAGCCAGTCGGGCCCACCACGGAGACGAACTCGCCGGCCTGCACCTCCAGCGAGGTGTTTTGCACAGCGGTGTAACGCTGGCCCGGCGTGTCGGGTGAGATGAACGTACAGGTGATCTGATCGAACGAAAGCGCGGGATGGGACATGGTCTGCGGTCCAAAAGCAATGCGCCCGGGTGAAACCGGGCGCGTTGCTGAAAGCCTGTCGAAATTACTTGTACTTGGCGTTGGCCTTCTGCACGAACGTATTGGTGAAGGTCTGGTCGAGCTTGATCTGCTTGCCCTTCACTTCCGCATCAAACTCCGACAGCGTGCGCAGTGCCGTGGCGGGGCCGTCGGCGGGCATCGTGCCGTCTGGCGAGATGGCTTCGCGCACCTTGTCCCACGCCGCCAGATACAGCGCGCGGTCGCCCAGCAGATAGGCCTCCGGCACCGTCTTGACGATGTCCGACGGGCCCGCCTTCTGCAGCCACTTGAGCGCGCGCACCATGGCATTGGTCATCGCCTGCGTCGTGTTCGGATTCTTCTGAATGAACGCGGTGGATGCATACAGGCAGCCGGCCGGCATGTTGCCGCCGAAGACTGCCTTGGTATCGGCGAGCGTGCGGGTATCCGAGACCACGCGCACTTCATTCTTCTGCGTGAGCATCGACATCACCGGATCCAGGTTGGCCAGGGCGTCGATCTGGCCGGCACGCACGGCGGCAATCGCCCCGCTGCTCGGGCCCACGCCGATGATCGACACTTCGTTCGGCTTGATGCCGGCGCGCGCCAGCACGTAGTTGACCATGATGTTGGTCGACGAACCCGGAGCCGTCACGCCGATCTTCTTGCCTTTCAAATCGGCAATCGACTTGTAGTTGGGCATCGTCTTGTTGTTGACCGCCAGCACGATCTGCGGCGCACGCCCTTGCAGCACGAACTCCTGGTACATCTGGCCCTTGGCCTGCAGCACCAGTGTGTGCTCATACGCGCCGCTCACCACGTCGGCGCTGCCGCCAACCACCGCCTGCAGAGCTTTCGCACCGCCGGCAAAGTCGACGATCTCAACGTCCAGGCCTTCGTCCTTGAAGTAGCCCAGGCGCTCGGCAATCGTGAGCGGCAGGTAGTAGAACAACGCCTTGCCGCCCACCGCGATGGTGACCTTGCTCTTTTCAGGTTTGCCCTGTGCCAGAACGGCGGGGCTGGAAGCCAGCAGGCTCGTCGCGCACAGTGCTGCGCTCATCCATTTTGCCCAGCGCCCAATGACTCGTGTCCCCATGCCTGTCTCCTGTTGTGTGGCATTCACTGCCTTGGCGGCGATATTACCGCAACGATTTGCAACACAACATGCGGGATCGTCCTAGCTGTTTAGCTTTTGGCTTCGGCAATGATGCCTTGCGACACCAGCCCGTCGATCTGCGCGTCGGTCAGCCCGTGGCCGCGCAGTACGTCGCGCGTATGCTGGCCCAGGTGCGGCGCGCTGGCCTGCACGGCGCCCGGCGTGACGGAAAGCTTGGGCACCACCCCCGGCATCTCCACATCGATGCCCGACTGCGCGCGCACCGTTTCGATCACGCCGCGCGCGCGGTAGTGAGGGTCTGCGGCAATGTCGGCAACGGTGTAGATCGGGCCGCTGGGCACCTCGGCAGCATGCAGCGCGGCCAGCACATCGGCGATGGGCAGCGTGCCCGTCCAGGCGTTGATGGCGGCATCGATTTCGTCCGCCCGGGCGGCGCGGCCGTCGTTGCGGGCCAAATCAGGATCGTCGGCCAGATCTTGCCGGCCCATGTGTTGCATCAGGCGGCGGAAGATGTTGTCACCATTGGCGGCAATCAACACGTATTCGCCACCGGCACAGCGGTACGCGTTCGACGGGGCGATGCCCGGCAGCGCCCCGCCCGCGGGCTGGCGAATTGCGCCGAACACGGAGTACTCGGGCAGCAGGCTCTCCGTCAGGTTGAACACGGACTCATACAGCGCCACGTCGATCACCTGCCCCTTGCCGCCACGCGCATCCCGTTCGTACAAGGCCAGCAACACGCCTAGCGCGCCGTGCAAGCCGGCGATCGTGTCGCCAAGTGACAGCCCAGCGCGGGCAGGCGGCCGCCCCGGCTCGCCGGTCAAATAGCGCAGGCCCGCCATGGCTTCAGCAATGGCGGCAAAGCCAGGTTCATCCCGTTTGGGGCCCGTCTGGCCGTAGCCGGACACACGCAGCATGATGAGCTTCGGGTTGACGGCGGAAAGCACCTCGTACGACAGCCCCCACTTTTCCATCGTGCCGGGTCGGAAGTTCTCGATGAGCACGTCGGCTTCGGCGGCCAGCTTGCGTACGACTTCCTGCCCTGCCGGCACACGCAGGTCGACACAGACCGACTGCTTGTTGCGCGATTGCGCCTCCCACCAGACCGACGTGCCCTCATGCAGCATCCGCCATTTGCGCAGCGGATCGCCCTGCCCCGGCGGCTCGATCTTGATGACCTGGGCGCCAAAGTCGGCGAGCGTCTTGGCGGCAAACGGCCCGGCAATCAATTGCCCGAGTTCGAGCACGCGGATGTCCTGCAAAACCTGTGTCGGCATGGTCGTATAGAGAGCGTTGAATTCAGAGTGCGGCGGGGTTGCCGAGCAGATGCGTCATCAACAGGCGCGCGGAGCTGGTCAGCGCATCGGGGTCGCGCACGCCCACCAGCAAGCGGCGATGAGCCCATTCGTCTTGGAGCGCCACGAGCGCCAGACCCGCGCCCGGCAGGCTCGATACATGCCCTTGTGCGGCGATGCGCGGCAACACACCCACGCCCAGGCCGGAGGCCACCATCCGGCAGACGGCTTCGAAGCTGCGCACCTGGATGCGCAGGCGCAGCGGCTTGCCCAGGCGAAGACTTTCGTCGACCAGTTGCGCGGCCAGCGACGTGCCCGGCGGCAGGCTGACGAAATCGAAATCCACGGCGTCGGCGAAATGGACCTGCTTGCGCCCGGCCAACGGATGCCCGCGCGGCGTGACCAAGGCGAGATCGTCTTCGCGGTAGTCGAACGATTGCAGCCCATCGCACGGCGTACCGGCCGCGAAGATGCCGAGATCCGCCCGGTTCTCGCGCAGCGCGGCGACGATATCGCCGCTGTCCTGCTCCTCCAGCGCGATGCGGATGGCCGGATTGGCCAGCATGAACGCGGCCAGGTCATCGGCCAGGAATTGCGTAATCGACGAGGTGTTGGCCCACACGCGCACCAGCCCCCGCGTGCCGGCGGCAAAGTCCGACAGCGCACCCGCCATGCGCTCGACGTCCTGCAGGATGCCGACAGCGTGGCGGAAGCACGCCTGACCGGCCTCGGTCAGCTCCACGCCCGCGGCATGGCGATACAGCAGCGGCGCGCCTACGGCGGCCTCCAGATCGGAAATCCGCTTGCTCGCCGCGGCCACGGCCAAGTGCGATTGGCGGGCCCCAGCCGAGATGCTGCCCAGCCGGGCCACCGCCACAAACAGGCCAAGGGTGACGAGATCGAAGCGGGCGAGATTCATCGCGGAGAGCTGAAGGTGGGAAATACACAACATCGATGCAATATCGGGGCATGTTTCCTGCGTGTTTCATTCGGCCGTCATCCGCCCACGGTTAACATGGCGGGCTTTTGGCCGTTCCCCGATCCGAGAAGGGATTCTAACGGCGTTCTCTCTGCTTGCTGCCATGTTGCTTCCGTTCCGTCTTGCCCGCCTGACCGCCTTGTGTGTCCTTTCCCTGAGCGCCGGCCGTGCCTTGGCAGCCGAAAGCGGCACAGGCGACACCACCCACTGGGCGATCAACGATCCCGATCGTTTTGCCGTGCACGGCCAAGCGACCTACGTGTGGCAGCACGACCTGTCGTTCCACTCGCCATACAGCGGTCCGAACAGCCTGTCGGGTAAATCCACCACCAGCTATTCGGTCACGACCACGCTCGATCTGGGTATGCGCCTGTGGCAAGGCGCTGAAGTGCACATCAATCCGGAAATGGCGCTCGGTCAGCCCTTCTCAGGTCTGCATGGCCTGGGCGGATTCACCAATGGCGAGCTGGCCAAGACCGCCGGTGCAAACCCGACGCTCTACCGCGCACGCGCCTTCTTCCGCCAGACGGTCGGACTCGGCGGCGGCACCGAAGACCAGGAAGCCGCGATGAACCAGTTTGCCGGCCCGGTCGACAAGCGTCGCCTGGTCTTCACGGCCGGTAATTTTTCGGTGCTGGACGTGTTCGACGGCGTGACCTACGCGCACGACCCCCGCACGCAATTCCTGAACTGGTCGTTCCTCACGCATGGCGCATTCGACTACGCCGCCGATGCGCGTGGCTACACATGGGGCGCGGCGCTGGAGTACTACGACGGCGACTGGGCCTACCGCATTGGCCGCTTCATCCAACCCGAAGAGTCCAACGGCCTACCGCTGGACACGCGAATCGGCCGTCACTACGGCGACGTATTTGAGGTGGAGCGCAGCCACACGCTTGCCGGCCAGCCCGGCAAGCTGCGCGTCATGCTGTTCCGCAACAGGACCAACATGGCGCGCTACGACGATGCCCTTGCCCTTGGCCAGTCGACGGGCAGCGCGCCCGACATCAGCCTCGCGCGACGCGACAACACCAAGGTGGGGATCGGTATTGGCGGCGAACAGCAGATCAACGATGACGTTGGCGTCTTCGCACGCGCATCGTGGGCAGATGGCAAGACGGAAACCTACGCCTTTACGGAAATCGACCGTTCGGTGTCGTTCGGCACGCTCGTCAAGGGCAGCAAGTGGGGACGTTCGGAAGACACGGTGGGCCTGGCGGCAGCCATCAACATGCTATCGCCGGATCACCGCCGCTATCTGCAGCAAGGCGGCGTGGGCGTATTTCTGGGAGACGGCAAGCTCAACTATGCGCCCGAGCAGATCGTCGAGGCCTTCTATAGCTTCCAGGCAGCCAAGCACCTGTGGATCAGCGCCGACGCGCAATGGATTCGCAATCCCGGCTACAACGCGGACCGCGGTCCTGCGGTGTTCTTCGGTACACGCCTGCATACCGAATTCTGAGGTTCGTGTGTGCCAGCTCAGAGCTGGCGCCGATCCAGCACCGCGCGGGCAATGGTGCCCGCGTCCACGTATTCCAGCTCACCGCCCACCGGCACACCGCGCGCCAGACGCGTCGCCCTGATTCCGCGCGCCTTCAACATCTCGCCGATGTAGTGGGCTGTCGCCTCGCCTTCGCTGGTGAAATTGGTGGCGAGGATGACCTCGGCGCACGGCCCGCCCAGCGCAGGATCGGTCGCGCGGGCTAGCAACCGTTCGAGGTGAATCTCTTTCGGGCCGATGTTGTCCAGCGGCGAAAGCCGCCCCATCAGCACGAAGTATTGGCCGCGATAGGTCAGCGTTTGCTCGATCATCATCTGATCGGCGGGCGTTTCCACCACGCACAGGACCGACGCATCGCGACGCGTATCCAGGCAGGTTTCGCAGATTTCCTGCTCAGTGAAGGTATTGCAACGGCTGCAATGCTGGATCGATTCGGTCGCATCCGACAGCGCCTGCGCCAACCGTGCAGCGCCTTCGCGGTCGTGCTGCATCAAGTGGTACGCCATCCGCTGGGCAGACTTGGGGCCAACGCCCGGCAGCACGCGCAGGGCCTCAACCAACATCTGCAGCGCCGACGGCGTGCCTGGAGCGTTACGCATCACGCGTGCTCCAGAACGGTCGTGTGGTGCAGCACCTCCGGCATCGGATCATAGAAGTGATGCAGCAGCGCACGCCAGCGCTGGTACTCGGGCGATTGCCGGAAGCCGATGGTGTGATCTTCCAGCGTCTGCCACTGCACCAGCAGCAGATAATCGCTCATCTTCTCCATGCAGCGCGACAGCGACAGCGAAACGAAGCCCCGCATCGCGCCGATGATGTGGCGAGCCTCACCGAAGGCCGCCTCAAAGGCAGCTTCCTGGCCGGGCCTGACGTGCAGCAGCGCAGATTCCAGCACCATGGCGCGATCCCGATGAGCGTCGCTTAGAACGGCAGCTTGAAGCCGGGCGGCAGCATGCTCGCCATGCCGCCCAGGCCGGAAGTGAGCGAGCCCATCTTCTCTTGCGCGGTTGCCTCGGCCTTGCGCACGGCGTCATTGAACGCGGCGGCGATCAGGTCTTCCAGCAGATCCTTGTCTTCGCCTTCGGCCAGCAGGCTGGGGTCGATCGACACACGCTTCACGTCGTTCTTGCAGGTCATCACCACCTTCACGAGGCCCGCGCCGGACACGCCTTCCACCTCGATCAGAGCGAGTTGCTCCTGCGCTTTCTTCATGTTTTCCTGCATCTGCTGGGCCTGCTTCATCAGCCCGGCGATCTGGCCTTTCATCATGGTCGTTGCTCCTTGAAATGGGTCGTGCAAGGCGCGCTGTTCAGATTGGCGCGCCGGTATTCAATGTTCAGTCTTGGAATGGGGCTCAGTGCGCGTGCGGTTGGATCGAACCGGGGACGACCTGAGCGGCAAAGTCCCGAACCAACGCCTGCACAAACGGGTTGGCGGCGATGGCGTCTTCCGCATTGCGTTGGCGTTCGGCACGCTGCTCGGCATCCAAAGCCGCCGCGGTGGCGCGTGCAGGTCCGATCTCGCACGCCACGCGAACGGGCGTACCGAAATGTTCCGTCAGTGCCGCCTCCAGGCGCTCGACGACGTTGGCATCGGTGAGTGGGGGCAGCGGCACGCGAAGGCGCATCGTGACGCCTTCCACGGCTGCCAACTCGCTCTGGTAAGCCAGCTGTTGGGCCAGACCGCGGATCGGCAGGCTCGCTGCCAGCGCCGGCCAATTGCCGTCGAATGTGGCAAGGCTGCTGGCGCTCAAGTCAGGCGGCGTAGCAGCGGCTACCGGCTCCGGGGCGACCGTCTTGACCGGCACGGGTGCGGCTGCCGGCGTCTCGATCTGTGCTGGACGGGTTGCCGCCGGTTCAGGCGCACCAGGGCGCACGCTCGAAGCGGAATCCCAACCGGCAAAGGCTGCGTCCATCTCTTCAAGCGACGGCGAAGCAAATTCGCCCGGCATTTCATCCCAGGGCGGCGGGCCATCATCGGCGGGCGTGGCAACTGCAACGGGCCGTTCACGGCGTTGCGGCGGGGAAACAGCAGCAGCCGGATTCGGACGTGGACCCGCGACGGGAGCGACGGGAGCAGCAGGACGAGCCACAGGCGCAGGCGCGGCTACCGGTGCAGCAGCAGGCGCCGAAGCACCACCACGGCCCCGGCTTGACGCCTGACGCGCAGCGGCCAACGCTTCCATTGCCGGCGAGCGACGCGCTGGGGCCGCAGCAGCCGGCGTATCTGCAACGGCCGCAGCGGGCGCCGGCGCCGGCGGAGTTGCCTGGTAAGTCGCACGCGGCGCCTCGACCACCGGCTCCGGACGCACCACCACTGGCGCAACCTCAGCAACCGGTGCCGCCACGGGCGCGGTCGCTGTGGCGGCCGGGCGCGTCGATGCGGCCGGCGTTACCGCCAGCGGCATCGCCCGTTTCCCGCCGCCACCGCCTGAAGGCGGCGGCGCGTTCCCACCCGACTGTCCGGGCTGGAACGCCAGCATGCGCAGCAGCGTCATCGTGAAGCCGGCGTATTCGTCCGGCGCAAGCGCCAGTTCGTTCCGGCCCAGGTTGGCAAACTGGTAGAACAGTTGCACCGCCTGCGCGTCGAACCGCTCCGCAAGGCGACGTACATCGTCGGCCTCGGGCCAGTCGTCCTGCACAGCGGCAGGCACGACCTGCGCCAGCGCAATCTTCTGCAGCAAGGATGCAAGATCCTGCAGCGCGCCCGAGAAGCTCAGACTGCGCCCGGCCATCTCGTCGGCGATCGCGACAAGCGCCGCGCCGTTCTCATCGGCCAGCGCATCGAGCAGACGCACAAGGTAGCTTTGATCAATCGCGCCGAGCATGCCCCGTACGGCAGCCTCGCTCACCTCGCCGGCGCTGTACGCGATGGCTTGGTCGGTAAGCGATAGCGCATCGCGCATCGAACCCTGCGCAGCGGCAGCCAACAGACGGAGCGCATTCGGCTCGTGGGCGATGCCCTCTTCGCCAAGAATGCGGTCGAGGTGAGACACGATGTGCCCCGGCGGCATCTGCTTGAGGTTGAACTGCAGGCAACGCGACAGCACCGTCACCGGAATCTTCTGCGGATCGGTGGTCGCGAGAATGAACTTGACGTGCTCGGGCGGTTCTTCCAGCGTCTTCAGCATCGCGTTGAAGGCGTGGTTGGTCAGCATGTGCACTTCGTCGATCATGTAGACCTTGAAGCGGCCGCTGGTTGGCGCGTAGACCGCGCGGTCCAGCAACTGGGCCATCTCGTCGACGCCGCGGTTGGAGGCGGCATCCATCTCGATGTAATCGACAAAGCGCCCGGCATCGATCTCGGTACAGGCGCGGCACACACCGCACGGCTGCGCGGTGATGCCGCCCTGCCCATCCGCGCCGACGCAATTGAGCGATTTAGCAAGGATGCGCGACAGCGTCGTCTTGCCGACACCGCGCGTGCCCGTGAACAGGTATGCGTGATGTAGGCGCTGCTGTTCGAGCGCATGCGTGAGCGCTTTCACCACGTGTTCCTGACCGACCAGCGTGGTGAAATCGCGAGGGCGCCACTTGCGGGCGAGCACTTGATAACTCATGCGGCGGATTGTAGCAAAGCGAGGTGGATTTCCGACGCGGTTTCGGAGGGGTCAACCGCCATGCGCGCCGAGCGAATTGCAAGGATATTCAGGTGGGGACGCGGGAGTCGGTTACAATGCCGGTCGGACGGGCCTCCTCGCATGGTGGCGCGGTCAACCTGGTCAGGTCGGGAACGAAGCAGCCACAGCCGTTTTCCGCCAGTGCCGAGGGTCAGGCTCGTCCCCCTTCTCTTTTCCCCTCTGCATCACCCCTCCCCTTTTTTGTTTTTGCCGCCCGCATCAGAACAGCGCGCCTTGGCTGTCGTCATGTGATGCCTGGACGGGCTTCGGCAACGATTCCAGATCGATCCATTCGCCCTGTGCGGTAGCCACGCCTGCGCGCACGGTGCGCCCTGGATACATCGGCGTGACGGCAGCCACGTAGCCGCGCAACTGATCTGCATAGGCGGCGCGTTCGACCGGCAGCAAGCGCAGCTTGTAGTCGACGACGAGGATGTCGTTGCCGCGTTCAATCAGGCGATCGATGCGCAACAGCGCGCCGTCAGGGCCGAAAAGTTCGATCTCGTTATGCGCGACGTCGAAGCGCACGGGGTCGAAGACATGCGCTAGCGTCTCGGCTGAAAGCATCCGGCGCACGGCATCGGCGGTGCGTGTGGCGTCGGCTTGCGTGACGCCGGTGGCGCTGAACCAGCGCGCGATGGTCTCGGCGTCAGGTGCCTGTTCGGGCAAACCTCGGCGCGTCAGGCGCTCGAGCACCGCATGCAGCAATTCGCCCTGCACGACAGCACCTTGGTCAAAAACGATATCGGCAGCGCCCTCAGCGACAGCGCCGGCAGCGCCAACACGCACCGTCACTGTAAGCGGCGCGCGGAAATCGTGATACGAGACTGCCTCCTGCCCTGATGCACTGACAGCCGCATCGGCTGCGCCATCAACTACCGGAGCGGGTGACGCTACGCCTGCCGCGGCGAGCAGCGTGTACCAGCTCGCCGTGCCGTCCACCTCGGGCGCATCACCTTCGTCGACAGATTGGGCCGCCGTGGCATCACGCTTGTTCGCCACGCCGGACACGATCAGCGCTTGCCGCGCACGCGTCATCGCTACGTAGAGCAGGTTCCAGTTCTCGCGCTCGGCAAGCTCGTTTTCTTGCTTGAAGAGAGGCTCGCGCGCGAGGCCGCGCTCGGACGCCTTGCTGAACGCGGAAAAATGCGCAGGCGCCTGCGCGCCGGGCGGCCAGTCGATCAGGATGCCGGCCGTATCGACACGCGCGTCGCTGTGGTGGCTATCGAGCAGCGCAACGAACGGCGCTTCCAGCCCCTTGGAGGCATGCACGGTCAGGATCTGTACCGCATCAAGACCTTCGCTGGCGACTTCGGCGTCGATTGCATCCGGCACCTCTGTGTCGCCCTGCATGCCTTCGTCAGGGCTTTCGTCCTCGTCACCCTGGCGGATGGCGCGCAGCTCGGCCATGAACTTAGGCAGGCTCGGATAGCGACCACCATCCAGATCGAGCGCGAGCTTCAAAAACGCGTCCAGGTTGGCGAGCACTTGGTCGCGGTTTGCGGCCGGTGCGCGCTCGGCATAGCGGCGCTTGAGTTCGCCGGTGTAGACGATGTGATCGAGTAGATCGTGCACGGGCAGCGTAGGCGCCACCGCCAGCCAGCGCGAGAGCATGCGATGCGCGTAGCGCAAGGTGGCCGCCGCATCAGTCTGGCCGGCCAGCGCTGTCAGGCGCTCCCACCATGTCAATGCGACCGCGCCTTCGCCAAACTGCGCCAGTGCGATGAGGTGGCCGTCCGTGGCGGCGAAGATGGGGCTACGCAGCACATGCGCGAGCGACAAATCGGCCTGCGGCGTCATAAGGAAATCGAGCAGCGCACACAGATCAAGCGCTTCGAGCGTAGCCAGCAAACCGCCACGGCGCGGGCTCAGATACGGCACGCCGGCGTCCCGCAGCGCACGTTCGTAATCGGCGAGATAGCGTTTGCGGCGGACGAGCAATTGGAAATCGCTCCACCGCACGGGGCGCTCGACACCACCTTCGCGAATGCGCTCATTGGCGTGCAATGCGTGCAGGCAAGCGGCCACTTGGCGGCCCTCGGCATATCGCTGTGAATCGCCGGTCTCTTCGCGCGGTTCGGTGAGCGTATCCCGGGGGGCGGTTTCGTCGGCCTGCTCGGCTTCGGACACCGGCACCAGCGGCAACAGCAGCGCCTGCCCAATGGGTGCGTCCACGGCGGTACTTTGCTCGGCGTAGATGGGATAGTCGCCGCGCGCCCGCGCTTGCAAGAACACGGCGTTGACCCACTCCAGCACGGCCGGCGCGTTGCGACGCGTGCGATTGGTACGCAGCACAGTCGCGTTGAATTCCGCAACGAGCATTTCACGCGCAGCGTCGAACAGCCGTGCATCGGCGCGCCGGAAACGATAGATCGATTGCTTAGGATCGCCCACAAGAAACACGCTCGGCTGCGTGCCAGTGCCCGCGTAGCCGGCCAGCCAACCTTGCAGGATGCGCCACTGCATGGGGTTCGTGTCTTGAAACTCGTCGAGCAGCAGATGCTTGTAGCGCGCGTCGAGCCGCACCTGCAGGTAAGCAGCTGTGTCCTCTTGCTGCATCAGGCGCGCCGCTTCCCATTCGAGATCGGTGAAATCCATCGCGCGCGCCTGGCGCTTGTACGCCTGATAGCGATCGATCAACGCGTCGCCCAACGCAAACAATGCTGCGTTGACGGCGCGCACCAGGGCTTCCTGCCGGCGCGCCTGAATTGTCGTCAGCGTTTCGCAGAGCGTGGTGTGCAAGGTCACCAGCGTTTGTGCGTGCTCGTCGCCGACGGCTTTGACGAGTGCCTTGGTCGGTTTGCAGGCGCGTGCCTTGCCGGCCTGCGTGTGGAAAGCGGCGAAGAGCGCATCAAATGCTTGCGCGCGAGCGGCCTCGTCCGACACGTTCATTCCGCGCGCCGCGGTCACCGCCGATTCGATGGTCACCGCGCGCTTGCCCTCGGCCGCACCGCCCCGCCCAAGCCAGCCGGACACGCGCAGCATGTCGGCCAACAACGCCGCATCCTGCAGTGCTTCGATCAGCGGATCGACTGTCGCATCGTCGCCAAGCAGTGCGTCCAACGCATCCAGCGGACGCCCGCCCGCCTGCGACTTGTACGCCCACCAGTCGCTGCGCTGGTGGAACATGGCATCGAGCAGGCGACTGGCCTGAAAATCGCCAACCAGATCGGCAAGCGCTTCGTACGCGGCGCGCAAGTCAGCGTGATCTTCGGCCAGCAAGCCGCGCCAGAAAGGCGCCCAGGCTTCACGCCTCAGCCGCCCGGCATCTTCACGCAACGACGCGCCCTGCTGCACGCCAGACGACAGCGGCGCCCCACGCAGCAGCGACCCGAACCAGCCGTGGAACGTATCAATCGCCATGCGCGATGGTGATTCCAGCACGCGCGCATACAGCCCACGGGCGGTTTCAATCAGTGCGGGCGCATCACGCTCGTCCACCGTGCGGGCGATCAGCTCGCGCACGACGCCCTCATCATCGGCGCTGGCCAGCTGCGCGAGGATGTCGAGCAGACGCTGGCGCATCTCTTCGGCGGCCTTGCGTGTAAACGTGATGGCGAGAACGTCCGACGGCGCGGCGCCTGCCAGCAGCAAACGCAACATGCGCGTGACCAGCAGCCACGTCTTGCCGCTGCCCGCGCACGCTTCCACCACAACGGAGCGCTCCGGGTCGCACGCGGCGCGCGAAAAAGCTTCAGGCGAGACGGGTGCGCCGTCGCGTTCGTAAGCGTGATCGCTCATGCCGCACCCTCCGGCTCGCGCGGTGCGCCGTCTGTCCAATACCCCTTGCGGCAGAGGCCGCGCGCCGCGCAGTAGCGGCACGCCGATTCATCGCCGAACGCAGGCAGCGGTGCACCCGCTGCAAGGGCAGTCATGTCCTTTTGCATCTGTTCGATCAGCCAGTCGACAACCTGCGTGAAGTCGGGCAATGCAACGTCGCGCTTGTCGCCGCGCGCCTCTCCGTCGAGCGAAACCCAGCCGCCCGAATCTGCACGCGCATCGAGCACGCCGTAAAACGGTAGCTGGCAATCCTCAAACGGCGTCTTGGCACGACGCACCAGCACCATTTGCGATTGTGTCTTGTAGTCGAGCACCGCCACGCCGTGTTCGTCGTGCACGTCGATGCGGTCGATGCGACCGCGCAGGCGCAGCGGGCGCTCGTCCGGCAACGTGATGGACGTATCGACATCGACCTCGCCCGCCTCAAAGCGCCAGCCGTCGGCCTCACGCGCGGCCTGCCACGCCAAGTACGACGGCATCACGCCGAGCCAGCGCCGATAGAAGCGCAACGCGTTGCCGTCCTCGGCCAACAGAGGGCCGAACTGTTCGTCGGTGATGGTCTGTAGCAGCCCCTGACGATCGGCCGGATCGTGCATTGGCGCTTCCAGCAACTGCCGGTGAAAGCGATGCAGAATCGCGTGCAAAATTTCGCCGATGTCGCGTTTCTCCAGCTCGTCGGAAACCTCTTCCAACTCGCCCAGCCGCAGCATGCGACCGACGAAAAACTGGTACGGGCAGCGGCGCAGACTGTTGTATGCAGCCGCACTCAGCGTGGACGGCACCAGCGTCGGCGCGGCGGGCGCCGGCATATCGGTTGGCTGGCTCGTCGTCTGCAAACTGGGCAACGAGACCGACGTATCGATACGCACGCCGCTCACCGCCAACCGGCGCTGCAAGCGTTCGAGCCAACCGGAAAGGCGATGCGGCTCCCCGCGTCCGCCGTGGCGTTGCCAGGTCAGCACCACCTCGGGCTGATTGAGCAGCACTTCGGCCAGGTCGCGCGCCTGCTGCGCAAAGCGCTGAGCGCGATCGGGCAAACCGAGCTCACGTCGCACGTCGTTGGAGAAGAACAGCCATTCCGGCTGCGTCGACGGCAACTGCGCATCGTCGCAACCCACCACCACGACGCCATCAAAGCGCCGCATCCGAGCACCATTCAACGGTAGGATGACAACACGCCGGTCCGCTGGCGGTGAAGGCTCGCTGAAGACGGCGGACTCAAGCAGCATCGAGAGCAACGCGCGCCACTCCGTGAGCGAGAACCTCGCACCCGCATCGGTGCTGCCATGTATGGAGATTCGCAGGCGGTCAATCCAATCCAGCAATTGGCGCCCTGCGTCGTCGTTCTGCAAACCGGTGCGCATATGCAGACGATCGAGCGTGCCTGCCAACAGCGTTATCCACGCGTCGAGCGTGGCGCTGCCGGCACGGCGCCACAGCGCCGCTTCGTCGGCCAGCACGCCCAGGCGATCGGCCAGGCGGCTGACCTTTGCTACGCCCTCGGCATCTTCGGCCGGACGACCGGCCACCAGCCGGCGCAGCCGTCCCCAGCCACCCGAAACGTTATGCCGGCGCACCCGGCGCTCCAATTCTGCAACCCATGCGGGCGTGGCGGTGCCGGCGTCGGCATCGCGCAAACAGAACGGGCTTTTGATGAGATCGAGCAGCGCCGCGGTATCGCCATCCCCCTGCACCACGTCGACCCAGCGCATAAGCGCCGCAGCGGCGCGCGTCGTGGAGAGCTTCCAGCCAGTCTCATCGCGCACCGGCACGTTCACACGTGCCAGCAACGCGCGAACACGCCGCGCAACGATGCGATCCTGCGCCACCAACGCCAACGAGCGGCGTCCGGCGTTCAACCAATCGACCAGCGTATGCGCGGCAAAGGCGGCCTCGTCCTCAAAGCGGGCAGCGCCGGCAATGCGCAGGATTGGCGCCGGAATCAGCGCATCGGCACCATCTTCAGGCGCCTGAAAGGGCGTGGCGCATTCGGGCCAGGCGTGCAGCAGCAGATCGCGGAAATCCGCGTGTGTGGAAGGCGCCGCAGACGCGGCGGTTTCAGGCGCGTTCCAGTCATAGCCGATGCTGAGCACCGGCACGCGTTCGGCGGCGCGCTGCAGGAAATCCAGATCGACCGCCTCGGGATCGGTCGGGCTCATCCACACGATCGGCCCGCGTAGTTCGTCCAGCAAGCGGCGCATGGCACGCAACCGCATTGGAATCGGGTCCGCCGCGCCCGAAAGCAACCGCCAGAACGTCAGCACGATGCGCGATTCGGTACCGAGAAAGCGTTCGGACAACTGTGCGTAGGTGCGCTCCAACGCCTCAGCCAGCGCCGACTCCAATTCGTCGGGGCGCCCATCTGCCCCGCTGTGTGCTGCGTCCAGCGTCAGCCAACGTTGCGACAGCTCATCCGACACCGTCACGAGTACCTGCGCCACGCCCCAAAGGGCTGCATCGTCCTGCGCGCCAAGCGCTTCACGCAGCCATGCCTGAGTCTTGAGGGCCTGCTGCACCGCGAGCAGTCGAGACAGCGGCGTGCGCGCCGCGGGCGAATCCGCTTCCGGCGGCAAATCAAGCAGCCAATGCCCCAGCGTCAGAATGCGCGGTAGCAAACGCGGCGCGCCGGCCGCTTGCGCGCTGGCATGCAGAGCACTGCGCACACCCGGAATCTGCGCGGCTGTCGGCACAACAATCGTGGCCGTGCCCGAGGATTGTGCATGCGCATCCAGAAAGCGCCATGCAGCGTCGGCGGCACGGGAAAGGAATGCTGGGCCAGGCGCGAAGGCGAGCGTCTGCATGCGAGGGAATATGGCGATATACCGGAAAGCGAAGACCCTGCGGCTATCGGCGTGATAGGCAGAATCAACGGCTGAATCGATTGAAAATGGGGGCGTCGGTACTATATCAGCAGCACCCGCGCCGACAGTGGTCCCAATACACGCCGGTTCGTGTAATCGTGTAATGTATGGGTTCGGCGCACGTCGCCAGCTTTTACGAAATAACAGAGGTTCCCGCCATGAGCGAACAGATCAAGTATGTGAGCGACGCGTCCTTCGAGGCAGACGTGCTCAAGTCCGACAAACCCGTGCTGGTCGATTTCTGGGCCGAATGGTGCGGCCCCTGCAAAATGATCGCCCCGATCCTGGACGAAGTTTCCAAGGACTACGGCGAAAAGGTGCAGATCGCCAAGATCAACGTCGATGAGAACCAGGGCGTGCCGGCCAAGTTTGGCATTCGCGGCATCCCGACGCTGATTCTGTTCAAGAATGGCGCTGTGGCCGCCCAGAAAGTGGGCGCACTGTCCAAGTCGCAACTGACCGCATTCCTGGACAGCCACCTGTAAGCCATTTTCGGCTGAGGGCGACCCTTCGCGTTGCCCCCCACACACGCTGGCGCACTTCCGCCTGGAAGCTCGCCAGCGTTGTGCTAAGATGGCAGCCAATCTGTTTCCCCGAGCGTTCGCTCGACCGTTCCCCCCTCCCCCGTCTCTCGTTTCGCCGCCCGTTCGGGCCCTTCCCTCATCTTTCGTCTATGCATCTGACAGAACTGAAATCCTTGCACGTGTCCCAATTGCTGGAAATGGCGGGGCAGCTGGAGATCGATAACGCGCAGCGCATGCGCAAACAGGAATTGATGTTTGCCATCCTGAAAAAGAAGGCGAAACAGGGAGAAACGATTTTCGGTGACGGCACGCTTGAAGTGCTGCCTGATGGCTTCGGTTTTCTGCGCTCACCGGAAACTTCGTATCTGGCCAGCACCGACGACATCTATATCAGCCCGTCGCAGATCCGCCGTTTCAATCTGCACACCGGCGACACGATCGAAGGTGAAGTCCGCACGCCCAAGGATGGCGAGCGCTACTTCGCGCTGGTGAAGGTCGACAAGGTCAACACGCAGCCTCCTGAAGCGGTCAAGAACCGCATCATGTTCGAGAACCTGACGCCGCTGCACCCGAACAAGCCGCTCACGCTCGAACGCGACATCAAAGCCGAAGAGAACATCACCGGTCGCATCATCGACATGATTGCCCCGATCGGCCGCGGCCAGCGCGCCTTGCTGGTGGCAAGCCCGAAGTCGGGCAAGACCGTGATGCTGCAGCACATTGCGCACGCCATCGCGACCAACCATCCGGAAGCGGAGCTGTTCGTGCTGCTGATCGACGAGCGTCCGGAAGAAGTGACCGAAATGCAGCGCACCGTGCGCGGCGAAGTGGTGGCATCGACGTTCGATGAGCCTGCCGTGCGTCACGTGCAAGTGGCTGAAATGGTCATCGAAAAGGCCAAACGCCTGGTCGAACTGAAGAAGGACGTGGTGATCGTGCTGGATTCGATCACGCGTCTGGCCCGCGCCTACAACACCGTGGTGCCGACCTCTGGCAAGGTGCTGACCGGCGGTGTCGACGCCAACGCGCTGCAGCGTCCGAAGCGCTTCTTCGGTGCGGCACGTAACCTGGAGGAAGGTGGTTCGCTCACCATCATCGGCACGGCGCTGATCGAAACGGGCAGCCGCATGGACGACGTGATCTACGAAGAATTCAAGGGCACCGGCAACATGGAAGTGCACCTGGAACGCCGCCTGGCAGAGAAGCGCGTCTACCCCGCCATCAACCTGAACAAGTCAGGCACGCGCCGCGAAGAATTGCTGATCAAGCCGGACATCCTGCAGAAGGTGTGGATCCTGCGTAAGTTCATCCATGACATGGATGAAGTCGAGGCGATGGAATTCCTGCTCGACAAACTCAAGACGACCAAGAACAACGCCGAGTTCTTCGACATGATGCGACGCGGCGGCTAAGTCTCCTGCCTGCATAGCGAAAAGCGCACCCATTGTGGTGCGCTTTTTTATTGCTGCGTCAACTGTCTGTTTTTCCAGCGGATTTTCTCGTCAAAGTTGTGAAATTCGCTAGTTCATTTGCATTACAGGTCGGGCGCGCAAGCGTTTGCAACCATCGTCCTTAAACGTCATCGCAAAACAGAAACCCGGCAACCATACTGCAAGCCTGCCCGGGCTGAGCCGCCTCGGCAAAGAAGGAACCACACCAAAAATCGAACGGGGGAAACCATGCGCGAAGAGTCGCTGGAATGTACTGCTGCGTGCCGAACCGTCGTAGTGGCGTCGCGCGCGGGAATGGGGGAGATCGACGAGACGATTCTAGGGGCAGACTGGCACGTGCGGCGCGTAACGTCGATGCGTGAACTGGGCTGCGCCATTCGCGACAGCGCTCCCAAGGCAGGATTGGTCGATTTCGGCAGCGCGTTCTCGGCTGCGGAGCTGGATTTGCTCGAACGCTGCATGCAGGTCTCGCATGTTGGCTGGGTGGCAGCGCTGCCACCGGCCATGTTGAACCAGGAGCGCGTACGCCAGCTGGTGCGCGATTACTGCGTGGACTACGTCCAGATGCCGCTTCGTACGGACGAGGCTGCGTATTCGCTGCGTCACGCCTGGGGCATGGCCTCGCTCGCCCAGGAGGCCACGCCGGCACCGAAGGCCAATCATGCGCACATGCTGGGCGAGTGCCCCGCCATGCACGGACTGTTCCGCGCCATTCGCAAGGTCGCGCAGAATAGTGCGCCGGCCTTTATCGCAGGGGAGTCCGGCACCGGCAAAGAACTGACTGCGCAGGCCATTCACGAAGCCTCCTCGCGCGCGGGCGGGCCGTTCATCGCCATCAACTGCGGTGCGATTCCGCCGCACCTGATCCAGTCGGAATTGTTCGGCTACGAGAAAGGCGCATTTACCGGCGCGCATCAACGTCATATCGGCTGGGTTGAGCATGCCAATGGCGGCACGCTGTTCCTCGATGAAATCGGCGACCTGCCGCTCGAGAGCCAAGTCAGCCTGCTGCGTTTCCTGCAGCAAGGCACGATCACGCGGCTGGGCGGGCACCAGGCGATTCCGCTGGACCTCCGCATCATCTCGGCAACGCACGTGGATCTGGAAGCAGCCCAACATCACGGCGGATTCCGCACCGACCTGTTCCATCGACTGTGCGTGCTGACTTTGTCAGTGCCACCACTGCGCGAGCGCGGCAGCGACATCGTGTTGCTGGCCGAACACATCCTCGCCCAGCACGCCAGCGAAGCCTCGCATCGCATCCGCGGGTTCACGCCCTGCGCGTTGCACGCGATGATGCATTACCCGTGGCCGGGCAACGTACGCGAACTCATCAACCGCGTGCGCCGCGCACTGGTGATGACCGACAACCGCAAGATTTCCGCTGCAGATCTGCACCTCGAAGGCTATGCATCCGTGTCGGGCCAGACGCTCGAAGAAGCGCGCGAAGGCGCCGAGTCGGATGCTATCCGCACGGCTATCGCCCGCAACGGCTTCCATATGGGCATGACGGCACGCGAACTGGCGGTGTCGCGCGTCACGCTGTATCGATTGATGCAGAAGCACGGCATTCGGGCGGAGCATCCGCTGCATCCGGCCTAGCGTGGCAGCTGCGCCCCCAGATGTGTTTTGGGAAAAGGGAGGAACGGCTCGACAGGGCCTGCCTCCCACATTCCTCATCTGATCCCTCCAATACTTGGTTCAATGCGCTGAATTTTGCTGCTGGCCGCCCGAATGGGCCGGCGGCGCCAGTGCTGCAAACGCGGTCAGGTTGGTTTGCATCGGGATCCCGTTCGAGGATGGCCATTGAGAAAAGAGTGCCCGCCGGGGGACGGAGCACGAAACCGTTGAACAGCCGTTACGCCGATGTGTCCGGCGCACGTTGCGAAAGCGCCACATTTTGGTGCGCTCGGGGTCGGGCAACGAGCGACGGTCCCTGCCAAGAGACTGTCGCGGCGCCGGTAACGCGGCGCCATAGCTGGCGTAACCGGAGGCACACCCCACTTCCAGGGGGGTTGCACAAGCCCCGTCGCCGTTGGATTGTTAAGCCACGCATACGACGTACTCAGTTCGCCGTCCGAGAGCGCGGACACGATAGAACCGGTGGATGGATCGAATGCGCGGGTGGGAACAAGACCGAATGCGAGTCGCGCCGGCAACGTATCGGCGAGAACGCTTCGAAGGGCGATCAGCAGTGTGATTGCACGCTGCACGACGAAATCGCCGTCTACTGCGAGCGCAGGCGCCATGGCGGTCATGGCCGTGCGGCTTGCGACCACTCCGGTCTTCTCGACCGTCCACCCGAACGGCAAACGTCGAGCACAGCGCTGCGCGATTGTCGGCATGGCTCGCTCCTCCCCAACGGGTATAGAGCGACATCCATGCCATGACGGCTAACACCTTGTTTTAACGGGATATTTTCCACACGGAGAGCTGTCCAACCCGGCATGGCATGCGATTTTTGTGTCGCGACTGAAACAGCTGTCGCCATGAAAACCGCCGTTATCGGGTACTGGCTTTCCGTTGGTTGAAGTGCGCGCCTTGGCGAACGCTGGGCTACAGTAGCCAAGAGGCAGCAACGAGGGTCCCGGGGCATGGCCGCGGCGGCTGTCATTTTTGACTTCCGCCACTAAAATGATTCGGAACGGGGGTCTGCTCCGGCCTGTATCTCGCCTGGGCGACAAGGATGTTCGCAAGATCGGTAACAGGTCGAGAACAACGATGAACACTGTTTTGATCGAAGCCCATCCGTTGGTGCGCACAGGCATTGCGCACCTGCTACGGGCGCTCAAGGGCGTCACTGGCGTCACAGTCGTCGAACCGGACGAAGGGATGTTCGACGCCATCGAAACCAATGCCGACGCGGGCCTTCTTGTCATCGGCCTTCCGCTGCCACATCTGGACGAGTTGTCGGCCATCGGCGAGATCATGCACCGGCCTCACGCGCGCCACGTGGTCGTGCTGGCCGAATCCGAATCGCCCGACATCATCCGCACGCTCATGCAGATGGGCTTGTCAGGCTACACGCTCAAGCACTCGCCGGGCGAAGTCATTGCGGCTTCGCTGGAGCTGGTGCTGGTGGGCGGTCAATACATTCCGGCCAGCGCGTTGCTGCCAGAATCACGCCTGGATGGCGCGCCCAATCCGGCGCTCGCAGGCGATCCGCAGACCGATCCGAAGCTGCTCGGCATTACGCCGCGCCAGTACGAAATTCTGGTCCTGCTCTCGCGCGGGCATCCAGTCAAGACCATCAGCCGCATGCTGAACATCTCCGAGGCAACGGCCAAGGCGCATATCAGCACGCTGTATCGGCGCCTGAAAGTCCGCAGCCGCACCGAGGCGGTGTACGTCGCCAATCAGCGCGGCGCGCGGCTCCTCTCGGTCGCTTGATCCTCCGACAAGAGCGCACGCGAGCGTCGCAAAGCTGCTGGCGACGGCCGATATACTGGACGCATGCTTTCGTCCGTCCTCCGGTGGTTCTCCGGCCGCGCACGCACGCGGCGCCTGACCCGCTACGCCATCTCTGACGCGCTGTGGTCGCGCGCGCTCGATGGCCTGCCCTTCCTGCTCGACTGGTCTGACGCGGACCTTTCACGTCTGCGTGAAACGGCCACGCTCTTCATCGCCGAAAAGGAATTCACCACCGCGCACGATTTGCCGCTCACCGACGACATGGTGATCAGCATTGCCGTGCAAGCCAGTGTGCCGATCCTGGAGCTGGGCATGTCGTGGTACGGCGGATGGCACGGCGTGGTCATCTACCCGGGCGAGTTCGTCATCCGCAAGGAAGTCATGGATGAAGACGGCGTTGTGCACAACGTGCGTGAAGAAGCTGCCGGTGAGGCATGGGAGCACGGCCCCGTCATCCTCTCGTGGCAGGACATCGAACTGGGGGGTGCGCTGGCCGAGCCAGGCGCGCAGCCGTACAACGTGGTCGTACACGAGTTCGCGCACAAGCTCGACATGCTCAACGGCGAGTCGGATGGTATCCCGGCGTTTTCATCGCGCCTGCATGCCAATGTTGACCGCGAGCAATGGGCAGATGACCTCTATGCTGAATACGACGCCTTTGCCAATCGTTGCGAGCAGATTCCGGAGCGCCGGTGGGGCGACGACCCGATCCTTTCATTGCTCGACCCTTATGGCGTGCAGCATCCGGCCGAGTTCTTTGCGGTAGCGTCGGAAGTGTTCTTCGTCGAACCGGTAGCCTTGCTGGAGACGCTCCCATCGCTGTACGCGCTCCTGCACGCCTTCTACCTGCAAGATCCGGCACGGCGCGTGCTGGACGCTGAGCAACGCCAGGAGGGATTCCTGCCATGACGATTCGCCAAGCACTTCGCACAACGCTGCTCGGTTGTTGTCTCGCTGTCGGCGCAGCGTGGGCGCAACCAACCGTGCCCGTGGTCCTCAGCGTCACCGCGCAATTCGATGGGCAATCCGAAACCAAACGCGTCACACTTTCAGCCGACGAATCCACCACGGGCCAGCATGTGGCACTGCTCGAACGCACCCACACGTACGACGTGGACGGCTCGATGCCGCGCAAAGAATGGGAGGCGCGCTTCGCCGCCGGCCTGCCCGACGACACGATCCCGTTAGGCTGCGACACCACCACCTGCCAATTCATGCGCCACCGCTGGGCCAAGACCGGCGTGGACCTCACCTTGCGGCCGATGGTCGTGTCGGGCGAGTTCCAGACGCTGTCCATCGGCGTAACGCTGCATCGGTTTCAGCCCTCGCCGGACGCCGAGGCCCCCGCACGGGTCGACACCTGGGCGCGCAACCTCGACACCTCGTTGCGCGTCGGCGACACCAAGACCATGGATCTGGATGGTCACGGCGTGCTCACGATCGAGCGCTTGGCCAAACCCTGATCGAAATAGGCTTCTTGGGTCACTTTTCAGCGCGACGGCACGACGGTTTTTGTGGCAAGCGCGTTGCCCAAGCCTTTGTTTCTCTGGCATAATCCTCGTTTCTCCACCCGGCAAGTGATTCGAGGGCTGGTCGCACGGTGGCTCCTACCATGTGAGCACCTGAAGCGCGCCGCGAATTGGCTACCTCTACCCCAGGGCTCATCATGAAAGAAGGCATTCACCCGAATTACCGCGAAGTCGTGTTCCAGGACATGTCCAGCGACTTCAAGTTCATCACCCGCTCGACCATCCAGACCAAGGAAATGATCACGCTGGACGGCAAGGAATATCCGCTGGCCAAGATCGAAGTCTCGTCCGAATCGCACCCGTTCTACACGGGCCAGCAAAAGGTTCTGGACACGGCCGGCCGCGTCGAAAAGTTCCGCAACAAGTTCGGCAGCAAGATCGGCAAGGCTGCCAAGTAATATCGGCGCCGGAGACGGCTCATCAGATGGACCGTCTCACTGGTCAGAAAAAGGCAGCTCCGGCTGCCTTTTTTGTTTCTCGGCACATGGTAGGCCGTTGATTCGGCCCCTTTTTACGATCCGCACGTCGCTGTGCAACCCCGATCGGGCTCGCCCGGTCTGACACTCGATGAACACCACCCGCGTCTCGCGCATCCGCCTGACTGCTGCCGCCACCCGCGAGTTGCCGCGTTGGCTGCTGCTCGCCATCTGCGTGATCTACGGCCTGTCGGGCCTGTTCTCGCGCGACCCGTGGAAGAACGAAGACGCCGCCGGCTTCGGCGCGATGTGGACGCTGGCCACCGGCAACGCGCAGGACTGGCTGATGCCGAACATCGTCGGGCGTCCCGTCGTGCAATCGGGGCCGCTGGTGTTCTGGATCGGCGGCGCGTTCATTCGCCTCTTCGGACAATGGCTGGGTCCAGCGGATGCATCGCGCCTGGCCACCGCCCTCTTCTTCTTCGCCACCAGCGCGTGCATCTGGTATGGCGCCTATCTGCTGGGCCGCCGCGCGGAAGTTCAACCGTTTGAATTCGTCTTCGGTGGCCAACCCAACACGCGCGACTACGGCCGTACGCTGGCCGATGGCGCACTGCTGATCTTCCTAGCCTGCGTAGGCTTGGCGCAACGCGGCCACGAAACAACACCGTTGGTCGGGGCGCTGTGCTTCGTGGCGGTCGCGGTGTATGGCTTGATCCGGGCGTTGGACAAGCCGGTACACGGCAGCCTTATCTATGGCGTCGGCATCGGCTGCCTGTCTCTGGCCGGCGGCCCAATCCTGCCATTGGCAATTACTGTGGCCGTATTGATCGCCGCGCATGGCACGCGCGTGCTGCCGCTGCGTCCGCTGCTGACAGTGGCGCTGCCCGTGTCACTCGCACTGGGGTGCTCATGGCCGGCGGCGGCCTACTTGCTGGCAAATAATCCAACTGACGCCGTGACCTACGTCCGCGAATGGGCACGCTTCGATCGCCACCAATACGCTGGCCCGACAGCGCATTCGCTCGGCTTTGTCGCGCGCAACCTGCCGCTGTTCGCGTGGCCCGTCTGGCCGCTGGCCGCATGGGCGTGGAAGAGCTGGGGCGGCATGCGCACCGCTCCGCATATCACGTTGCCGTTGGCCGTCCTGCTGCCGCAGTTGGTGCTTCTGCTCATGCAGCCTCACCCGGGCGACGACGGTTTCCTGCTGCTGATTCCGCCGATGGCCGTGATGGCCACGTTCGCGCTGCCAACGCTCAAGCGGGGCGCCATCAGCGCAATCGATTGGTTTGCACTGCTGGCCTTCACCATCCTGGGCGGCACGCTATGGCTGCTGTGGATCGCCAAAATGACGGGCTTTCCGCCCCAGCTTGCACGCAACGTGTACCGCATCGTGCCGGGCTACCGACCCGAGTTCAGCTGGACCGCATTGGTCTGCGCGCTGCTCGTGACCGCGGCGTGGGTGCTGATCGTCGTCTGGCGCACATCGCGGGCGCCCAAGGCCATCTGGCGCGCGGTGGTCATCTCGGCCGCCGGCACCACGCTCATGTGGGTGCTGATGATGACGCTGTGGTTGCCCACCATCAACTACGCCAAGACGTACCGCGATGTCGCGCAGTCCGCCGCCCTGGCGCTGCCGCGCACCTACACATGTGTGCAGCCGATCCGCATGGGCGATGCGCAGCTTGCCTCATTCGCATACTTCGGTCACATCCGTTTTGGCAGCGCCGAGGACAACTGCGACATCCTGCTGCGTCATGACCCGTACGACTACGGCGCACCGACGAGCGTCTCCAACTACGAGTGGCGCCTGATCTGGGAAGGTCGCCGCCCCGCCGACCGCGACGAGCACTTCCGCATGTACCGCTTGACGGAGGCAGCGGCCGCCACACATCCGCCGCCCACACAGGCAACCACACGCCGACGCAAGCTGCGTCAGTAACGTTTCCGTAGCCTACATGTTTGTCGCCGACGTCCGCCGCATTACCGAACTGGCTTGGCCAGTACTGATCGGCCAGTTGGCTGTTATCGCCTTCGGCGTACTCGATACGGCAATGGCTGGCCGCGCCTCTGCAGCGGACCTCGCTGCGATCGGGCTCGGCGGGTCGATCTACGTCACGGTGTACATCAGCTTGATGGGCGTGCTGCAAGCGGTCTCGCCCATCGCCGGACAACTCTACGGCGCACAAAGGTACGGCGAGATCGGCGAAGAAGTTCGCCAGGCCGTCTGGCTCGGACTGGTGCTCGCGGCGATCGGCATGCTGATCCTGTGGTTCCCTGCCCCACTGCTGCACCTGGCAGACGCCACGCCAGAGCTCGCCGAGAAAGCCACTGCCTATTTGCGGTATGAAGCACTCGCGTTGCCTGCAGCGCTCGGCTTCCGGATCTACTCTGCGTTGAACAACGCGCTGTCGCGCCCCGTGATGGTGACAGTACTGCAGCTCGCCGGGCTCGCCATCAAGTTTCCGCTCAACGCATTGTTTCTGTACGGCGGCATGGGCGTCCCCGCGATGGGTGGCCCCGGCTGCGCACTCGCCTCGATGATCATCAGCTGGCTATGGTTCGTCGCAGCGGCTGCCATTTTGATGCGCAATCCGGCTTACAAGCCGTTCGCGATTTTCACGCACTACTCACCACCCAACCGTGCGCGGCTGTGGGCGCTGGTACGTCTGGGGGTGCCGATGGGCTTCACCTACCTGATCGAGATCACGTCGTTCACGCTGATGGCGATCTTCATCGCGCGCCTTGGCACGGTGGTCCTGGCCGGGCATCAGATTGCCGCCAACCTTGGAGCGGTTGCGTATATGGTGCCGCTCTCGCTATCAATCGCAACGTCCACGTTGGCTGCGCAATCAATCGGCGCCCGCGATCGCGTAGCAGCGCGACGCATCTCGCTGAATGGCATCAAGTTGGCGGTGATGTGCGCGGTCATCGTTGGCGCGGCCGTGTTGTTCTTGCGGCGCGAGCTGGTCAGCCTCTACACGCACGATGACACTGTCCTGGCAATCGCGGTGCCGCTGTTGCCTTTCATCGCCTTTTACCAGATGTTCGATGCCCTGCAGGTCATGACAGCGTTCATCCTGCGCGCATACAAGATCGCGCTCATCCCGACCGTGATCTATGCGCTATCGCTGTGGGGCGTAGGGCTTGGCGGCGGTTATGTGCTCGGCTTTGGGCTGTTGGGGGACATTGCTGCGGCACTGCGCGGCGCAGCTGGTTTCTGGGCCGCCAATGGGCTGAGTTTGATGGTGGCAGGTGCGCTGCTGGTCAGCTATTTCAATCGCGTAAGCCGCGCTGCCGATTAAAGCGAGGTATTCCCCCCTTTAAAGCAGTATCAATCTTGATTTGCGTGGATTGAATTGAAAGCGCAAAAGAAAAAACCCGCTGCAAGCAGCGGGTTTTGATTTGGCGGAGCGGACGGGACTCGAACCCGCGACCCCCGGCGTGACAGGCCGGTATTCTAACCGACTGAACTACCGCTCCGTGTCGGTTGCAAAATCAGCTAGCGACTGATTCTGCTAATGAGCTTCTGGTTAAGCTCTTGTTTTGGCGTCCCCTAGGGGATTCGAACCCCTGTACTCACCGTGAAAGGGTGATGTCCTAGGCCTCTAGACGAAGGGGACAGAAACTGTTTTGCAACGCTTTCTGTCTTACGCTGCGAAGTCCGCTACTATAACGAACTTTTTTGCGTTTTGGAAGCCTCTTTTCAAATTATTTTTTGAATCGAATCTTCCGGCATTTTGGTGGAGCTAAGCGGGATCGAACCGCTGACCTCTTGCATGCCATGCAAGCGCTCTCCCAGCTGAGCTATAGCCCCAAGGTACTGCCTTTTACTGCTTGCTTCTTACTGCATTTCGCTTCGTGTTGCAGCGAAAACAAGAGTATAGGGGAAGTGTTTAGCGCTTGGCAATACCCTTTCGCAAAATTTTTTGCGCCGCACACATCACGCCGCGAGACGATGCAGAACAACGTCGCGGCCGAACAGTTCCAACACTGCATCAATCGACGGTGTTTGCAGTTGTCCCGCTACCAGCAAGCGCACCGGCATCGCCAGCTTCGGCATCTTCCAGCCATTTGCCGCGAGCACTTCCTTGAAGACGACACCAATGGCCTCGCGCTTCCACTCGGGCAGCGCGCTGAGTTTCTCAGCCAGCGCGGCAATGCCCGGACGCACATCGTCGGTGAGGTGCTGTGCGGCCAGTTCCGGCTCGACAGAGATATCCGTACGATAGAACAGCAGCGCCGTCTGGCCGACTTCACGGAGCGTGTTGGCGCGATCCTTTACCAGGGCGATCACATCTGCCAGCACGGGGCCGCCATCCACCTTGCCACCCAGCTCTTCAATGAACGGCTTCACCAGACCAGCCAGACGCGCGTTGTCGGCCTGCTTGATGTAGTGGTTGTTCAGCCAGGCGAGCTTCTCAGGGTTGTATTGCGCAGGCGACTTGCCCAGGTGCTCGAGGTCGAACCACTCGATGAACTGCTCGCGCGAAAAGATTTCGGCATCGCCGTGCGCCCAGCCCAGGCGGGCGAGGTAATTGACGATGGCTTCGGGCAGATAGCCAGCATCACGATAACCCGTAACAGCCATGGCACCGTGGCGCTTGCTCATCTTCTCGCCCTGCTCGTTGAGCACGGTCGGCAGGTGAGCATAGACCGGCGGCGTACCGCCCAGCGCGCGCAGGATGTTGATCTGGCGGGGCGTGTTGTTGACGTGGTCGTCGCCGCGAATCACATGGGTGATCTGCATGTCCATGTCATCCACGACCACACAGAAGTTGTATGTGGGCGTACCGTCAGGACGCGCGATCACGAGGTCATCGAGTTCGTCGTTGGAGATCTCGATGCGGCCCTTCACTGCGTCGTCCCACACGACACTGCCCCCGATGGGGTTCTTGAAGCGGATCACCGGCTGCACGCCCGCCGGCGGCGTCGGCAAAACCTTGCCCGGTGCCGGGCGCCAAGTCCCGTCGTAACGGGGCTTTTCGCCGCGCTCGCGTTGCGCTTCGCGCAGGGCGTCGAGTTCTTCGGTGCTCATGTAGCACGGGTAAGCCAGTTCCTGCTGAACCATCTGCGCGACCACGGCGCGGTAACGGTCCATGCGCTGCATCTGGTAGAACGGGCCTTCATCGATGTCCATGTCCAGCCAGTCCATCGCCTCGAGGATCACGTCGACAGCTTCCTGGCTGGAACGCTCCACATCGGTGTCTTCGATGCGCAGGATGAAGTCTCCCTTCATCTTGCGTGCGAAAGCCCACGGATAGAGTGCCGAGCGGATGTTGCCGAGGTGGATGAAGCCGGTGGGGCTGGGAGCGAAACGAGTGCGGACGCGCTGTGTCATAGGAATGGCTGAACGAATAAGGCCGCGTAGTCGGACCGCGAGCGCGGATCCTGAGCGGCCTCTATCAAAACCGAAATTATAGCAACCGTGCCACGCATATCCGGCCGACCTGTCGCTGAACTTTGGCACAATGGCGGCCGGCCGCAGTGCGCTCGGTTACGACTGAACATCACTGCGCGGCATACCAAACCGCCCCAACCTCCTCATGCAACGCCGCCTCTTCCTGGGCGCCGCCGGCGCCTCCGTCCTCTCCGCCTGCACCGTGACGGGTTTCTCGTCCGGCAAAACCGAAACGCCCCTCACCCCCGCCACAGCGGTGCTGCCGCCCACAGCCCAGCCCGCCACACAGCCCGTGCGGATCGGGTTGGCATTGGGCGGCGGTGCCGCGCGCGGTTTTGCGCACATCGGCGTCATCAAGATGCTGGAAGCCCAAGGTATTCAGATCGACTTCATCACCGGCACCAGCGCCGGTAGCGTGGTGGCGGCGATCTACGCATCGGGTATGTCGGGGCTGGAAATGAACCGCATGGCGCTCAAGATGGACGAGGCCATGATCGCCGACTGGGCGCTGCCGTTCGGCACGCGCTTCGGCGGCTGGCTCAAGGGCGAGGCGCTGGAGAAGTACATCAACCGGCTGGTCAAGCAGAAGTCCATCGAGCAGATGCACATTCCACTGGGCATCGTCGCGACGGACCTCGCGAGCGGCAAGCCGATCCTGTTCCGGCGCGGCAATACTGGTCAGGCTGTGCGTGCGTCGTGCAGCATCCCCGGTGTGTTCCAGCCGGTAACGATCAGCGGCCGCCAGTACGTGGACGGGGGGCTGGTGGCGCCCGTGCCCGTGACGTACGTCAAGCAGATGGGCGCAACGTTCGTGATTGCAGTGAATATCTCGGCAGACCCGTCCAACCAGGCGGTGTCGGGGCAGGCGAGCATGCTGCTGCAGACGACGGCCATCATGGGTCAGAGCATCAACAAGACCGAGCTGGCCCAGGCGGACGTGGTGATCACACCGTCGCTACCGTTCGTTAAGGGCAGCGACTTCACCGCGCGCAACGAGGCGATTCTGGCAGGCGAGCAGGCTGCCCAAGCCGCCATGCCGCTGCTGCGGGAGAAGCTGCATCTGACGCAGACCATCGTCGGCACCCCGCTGCCGTCGCACTAAATACCCCCTTTGGGAGACAACAAAAAAGACCGCCGCAGCGGTCTTTTTTCTATTGTGTGACAGCGAATCAACCGCCGTACATGGCCAGGGGCTTGCCGGCGGCGTTCGGGTCGACGCGCTTGAGTTGCTCGACAAAGTTGTCGGCGCCGTCCTTGATGGCGGCACCGGAGTTGCCTTCGATGCGACGGGCGCCGTTGTAGCGCGTCACCCAGTACGAGGCGGTCATGTCATCCACGCGGATCTTGCTTCCCGTGGACGGCGCATGCACAAACTTGTTATCGCCGATATAGATACCGACGTGCGAGAAGGTGTGGCGCATGGTGTTGAAGAACACCAAATCGCCAGGACGCAGTTCAGCTGTGTCTACGCTGGTGCCGACACGGCTCATTTCTACAGCGCGGCGCGGCAGCAGGAAGCCGAAGGTGTCGTTGAAGACATAGCGAACAAAGCCGCTGCAGTCGAGGCCCGATTCCGGTGTGTTGCCACCGAAACGGTAGCGCAGGCCGATCATGCCTAGTGCGTTCATGACCACGTCGCCGGTCTTGCTCATCACGTTGGAGATGAGGCCCGGTTTGGCTTCGGGCTTGACGTCGGCGCGGACTTCCGTGTCCTTGAAGACCGTATCAGCATGCACTGCATTCGACACGATCACGCCGCAGCCGATCACAACCCCTACCGCCAGGCGCGCCATGGAATGAAGTACGAAATGCTGCATTGGTTCTCCCTCGGAAACTCGTGATGATGTGGCAAACATATGCCGCCGCAAATGAGAACAGTCCGAATCTTGTTAAAACAATCTCGCAGGATGATAAAAGTGACACTTTGACTTGTCAAAGGTCGTTACAAATTCTTCGGAATCCACATGCAAATCAGGCACTTAGACATGACTTTAGATGCGCATTCTTACAAAAACAGCGCATCAAAACTGCACTGATTTGGGGCACAAGCGGTGGGTTTTACGGGTTATCCCGCGCAGGGATGAGTGAGGCAGCCGCCATCAGCTTGCAAGTGTAGGGGTGCGAGGGGGACGCCAACACCGCTTCAGTGTCGCCCTCTTCCACCACTTTTCCATCCTTCATCACCACCACGCGATGTGACATCGCGCGGATGACGGCAAGGTCGTGGCTGATGAATAGATACGACAGGTTGTACTTTTTCTGAAGGGCTGACAGCAGTGAAAGCACCTGCTGCTGGATCGACACATCAAGTGCGGAAGTCGGCTCATCAAGCACCAGCAACTGCGGCTTGAGGATCAGCACACGGGCAATGGCGACGCGCTGGCGCTGCCCGCCCGAGAATTCATGTGGATAGCGGCCCAGCGCCGTGCGGTCCAGACCGACTTCGCGCAGGGCTTCGATCACGCGGTGACGGCGCTCTGTAGCGTTGACGTGCGGTTGATGCAGCGCGAGCCCTTCGCCGACGATCTCCTCGATCGTCATTCGCGGCGACAGCGAGCCGTACGGGTCCTGAAACACCACCTGCATGCGCGCACGCACAGCGCGGCGCTCGTCGCGCGAAATACGTAGCAGCGAGTTGCCGAGGAAGCGCAAGTCGCCGCTCTTTGCCGCCTGCAGCCCGAGCAGCGTCTGGGCGAGCGTGGTCTTGCCAGAGCCCGATTCACCCACGATGCCGAGCGTCTCGCCTTCGCGCAGTTGCAGCGACACGGAATCGACCGCGGTAAACGGGTCGGATCTGAACCAGCCGGCAAACCCGGGGCGATGGCGTTCGTAGGTAACGGTCAACTTGTCGGCTTCGAGCAGCACGGGTGCAAGCGGCACCAGTGGCAGCACGTCGCGCTGCGGGCGGCTCTCAAGCAAGCGCACGGTGTACGGATGCTGAGGCGCGGCAAATACGTCGGCCGTGTTGCCGGTTTCGACCAAGACGCCCCGCTCCATCACGCCCACGCGCTCGGCAAAGGCGCGCACCATGTTCAGGTCGTGCGTGATCAGCATGATGGCCATGCCGAACTCGGCCTGCAGTTCGCGCAGCAATTGCAGGATCTGCATGCGCACCGTCACGTCCAGCGCGGTGGTCGGCTCGTCGGCCAGCAGCAACTTCGGCGAGCAAGCCAGGGCCATGGCGATCATTGCGCGCTGGCGCTGGCCACCCGATAGTTGGTGTGGAAAAGCGTCAAACCGGCGCGACGCCTCGGCGATGCCGGTGCGCTCCAGCAGCGCAATTGCACGTGCCTTAGCGGCGCGCTTGTCCAGGCCTTCGTGCAGCTCCAGCGTTTCGACGATCTGGTTGCCAATCGTGTACAGCGGATTGAGCGCCGTCATCGGTTCTTGGAACACCATGGCGACATCGGCGCCACGCAGGCCGCGCATCTCGCGCTCGCTCGCGGCCAACAAGTCGCGGCCTTCGAGCAGGATGCGGCCGCTGTATTGCGCATCGGCCAGCAATCGCATGATCGATAGCGCAGTCACTGACTTGCCCGAGCCGGATTCGCCCACCAAAGCGAAGCGTTCGCCAGCGTGCAAGTCGAGCGAGACATGCTTGACGGCTTCCGTCACTTCGCCGTGCTCCGATTCGAAATGCACACACAAGTCATCCAAGCGCAGCAGCGGACCGTCGGACTTCGGTGCGGAAGAACGCAGATCGACGCGGGTCATTTCACCCCCGCCGGTTTCTGGCGCGTGCGCAGTTGCGCGAATGACAGGCGCGTGTCGAAGGCATCGCGCAGCGCGTCGCCCATGAAGGTCAACAGCACGAGGGTCAGCACAAGCACCACGAATGTCGACAGAGAGATCCACCATGCATCGAGGTTGGCCTTGCCCTGTGCGAGAAGTTCACCAAGGCTGGGTGTGGATGGCGGCACGCCGAGGCCTAGGAAATCCAGGCTGGTGAGCGCAAGAATGGCTGCACTCATGCGGAACGGCAGGAAGGTGATCACGGGCGTCAGGCTATTGGGCATGATGTGGCGCCACATGATCTGCCAACTGGACAGGCCCATCGCTCGCGCGGCCTTCACATAGTCAAGCGAGCGGTTGCGGTAGAACTCGGCACGCACGTAATCCGACAGGCTCATCCAGCCGAACAGCGATAGCAGGATGATCAGCAGCCCGAGGCTGGGGGTGAAGATCGACGCAAAGATGATCAGCAGGTACAGCTCCGGCATCGAACTCCAGATTTCTATCAGCCGTTGCGACACCATGTCGAAGCGCCCGCCAAAGAAGCCCATCAGCGCGCCGGTCAATGTGCCGACCAGCACGCCCAGCACCGTGAGCGCCAGCCCGAACAGCACCGAGACACGGAAGCCATACAGCAGCCGCGCAAACACATCGCGGCCGCGGTCATCGGTGCCGAGCCAGTTCTCGGCAGAGGGCGGCGCGGGGTTGGGCTCTTTCGAAAAGTAGTTCAGCGTCTCGTACGAATACGGATTGGGCGGGTAAATCGCAAAGCTTCCCGGCTCCTTGAACTTGTCTCGGATGAACGGATCGAGGTAATCCGTCGGGGTCGGAAAATCGCCGCCGAAGGTCGTCTCGGGGTATGCCTTCACGATCGGGAAATACCAGTGACCGTGGTACTTGACCACTAGCGGGCGGTCATTGGAAATGCATTCGGCGCCCAGACTGAGCACGAACAGCACCACGAAGATGAGCAGACTCCAATAGCCCAGCCGATGCTGCTTGAAGCGGCGCCACGCACGCTTGAGGGGGGACGGCGAATGTCTCACCGGATGCGGCGCTGCCGTATTGGTTGGATGCGTGGAAGTGCGCGAATACTGGGTCATGGTTGCCGGCCCGCCTATCGTCCGACCGAGCCGAAATGGATACGCGGATCAACCAGCACATAGCACACGTCGGAAATCAACCGCGCAGCCAGCCCAATCAGCGTGAACAGATACAGCGTACCGAGCACGACCGGATAATCGCGCCGCATCACCGCCTCATACGACAGCAAGCCCATGCCATCGAGCGAGAACAGTTGCTCGATCAGCAGCGACCCCGTGAAAAATGCACCGATGAAGGCCGACGGGAAGCCTGTCACCAAAGGCAGCAGCGCGTTGCGGAAGATGTGCTTCCACAGCACGCGCCGCTCCGACAGCCCCTTGCTGCGCGCCGTCAGCACGTACTGCTTGCGGATTTCCTCCAGGAACGCGTTCTTCGTCAGCATGGTGATGACGGCAAAGCTGCCCACCACCGACGCCATGACAGGCAGCGTGATGTGCCAAAGGTAATCCGTGATCTTGCCGAGCAGGCTGAGCTGATCCCAGTTGTCGGATGTGATGCCGCGGATCGGGAACCACTGGAAGAAGGTGCCGCCGCCAAACAGCACCAGCAGCAACACCCCAAGCACGAACCCGGGAATGGCGTAGCCGACCAACACGATGATGCTGGTCACCAGATCAAACCGGCTGCCCGCCCGCACCGCCTTCGCAATGCCGAGCGGCACCGCTATCAGGTACGTGAGAAAGAATGTCCACAACCCGATCGAAATGGACACCGGTAATTTCGACTTGACGAGATCCCACACGCTGCGATGCTGGAAGTAGCTCTCACCCAGATCGAAGCGTGCAAAACGGCCAAGCATCAGGAAGTAACGCTCAACGGGGCTCTTGTCGAAACCATACAAGGCGCGGATTTCCTTGATTTTCTCGGCATCCACGCCGCGACGGCCGCGATAGTCGAACGCGCCGCCACCGCTAGCCTCGCCGCCGGCGCCCCGCCCCTTCATCTCCATCATCATCTGTTCGACCGGGCCACCGGGCACGAACTGGATCACGACAAACGTGAGCGTGATCACGCCGATCAGCGTCGGGATGAGAAGCAGCAACCGTTTGATCAGGTACGCGAACATGGTGTCACCGATGCGGTCATTTGGCAGCCGATTGGGCGGATTCCGGCGTCCGCCACCAGGCCGTCAGTACCCAGGCCTCTGCCGAGTAGTAATAGGGCAGACGATCCGGGTACATTAGGTTCTTGTTGTAGGCCACGCGGTGCGAAGCCGAATACCAGTGCGGAATTACATAGCAGCCTTGCATCAGCACGCGGTCAAACGCGCGTGAAGCGGTGACCAGTTCGTCGCGATTGTCGGCGCGTAGCACGTCGTCGATCAGCGCGTCCACGGCCGGCGATTTCAGGCCGATCACGTTGTCCGAGCCAGCTTCATCAGCCGCAGCGGAGCCGAAGCGGTCTTTCAGCTCGTTGCCAGGGCTTTGCGAATCGGGAAAGCGCAGCGAGATCATGTCGAAATCGAACTCTTCCAACCGCTTCTGGTAGAGCGCGAAATCGGTCATACGCTGGTTGACCTGAATGCCGAGCTTCTCAAGATTGCGCGCATACGCAGCCATGACGCGGCTCATGGCGCCCCCATCGTCGAGCATCTCGAAGACAAACGGCTCGCCCTTGCTATTGCGCAGCGCGCCGTCTGCGTACGTCCAACCGGCCTGGGCCAGTAGGCGGCGCGCCTGCCGCAGGTTGTCACGCAGTGAGCTTGGAGGGTCAGTTGAAGGCGGTGCCGGCAGCACGCCAAACACCTCCGGATCGAGCTTGCTGCGCAGCGGCTCCAGCAACGCCAATTCGCCCTTGCTGGGCATGCCCGTCAGCGAATCGGACGCGGCCAGCTCGCTATTGGCGAAATAACTGTCGAGCCGGCGATAGGCGCCATAGAAAAGCTGGCGATTGAGCCATTCGAAATCGAGCGCCAGCGCCAGCGCCTTGCGCACCCGAAGATCCTGGAACAACGGTCGCCGCAGGTTCATTACAAAGCCCTGCATGCCCGCGCCGTTGCGATGCGGGAATTCGCTCTTGATCAGCTCGCCGCTGCGGAACTTCACGCCAACGTAACTCTTGGCCCAGTTCTTGGCGCGGTATTCGACCATGGCGTCGTACTCGCCGGCCTTGAAGGCTTCGAGGCGGGCGGTTTCATCCTTGTAGAGCTTGTACTGGATGCGTTCGAAATTGAACGAGCCACGGCGCACGTTCAGGTCGCGGCCCCAATATTCGGGATTGCGCCGAAAGGTAATGCCGCGCGACGGATCAAAGCGTTCGATCACATACGGGCCGCTGGCAATCGGATCCTGGAAGGTCAGCTTGTCGAACGCGACATCCTTGCCGCCATCCGGGTCGTCGGGCTTGCCGCTGCCCTTGCCCCACTTTGGCGAGAACACCGGCAACCCGCCGACGATGAGCGGCAGCTCCTTGTTCTTGCGCTTGAACTCGAAGCGGATGGTGCTCGCGTCCACCACCGTCACCTTGGCCACATCCGCTGTCATGCTGCGGTAGGCGGGGCTTGCGCCCTTGCCCATCAGCATGTCGTAGGAGTATTTGACGTCCGACGCACGGACGCGATCGCCGTTGGAGAATCGCGCGCGCGGATTGATGTGGAACGTGACCGAAAGCTCGTCAGGGGCGACCGTCACGTCGTCCGCGAGCAGCCCATAGCCGCTGGCGGTCTCGTCCCAACTCGTAATGAGCAGGCTTTCGAAGACAAGCTGATTGAGCCCCGGCGCCGACGTCCCCTTGATCGTGAACGGATTGAACTTGTCGAAGCTCGTGCGCCGGTCGGGGTTGCCGAGCAGCAGCATGCCGCCGATGGGCGCCTTCGGGTTCAGATAGCCGAAGTTCGAGAAACCGGCTGGATACTTGAGGTCGCCATATTCGGCGTAGCCATGGGCCGCCCAGGCGGGTGTCGCGCAGATCGCCGCCAGCAGGCTGACCAGCGCCATGAATCGCTTGTGTGTCGCAACGCGCACGCTCATTGCGCCCCTTGCCCCCAAAGTCCTTGCATGCGTTGATCCGATTGATCGCTGTCTGAAAAACTGTTTTCGACGATTCTAACGCCCTCACACGGCAATCCCACCAATTCCGGCCCGGGGATCGTCCCGCATTGACAAGGCTGGCAGCGGTTGTGCGGCACTGCGCAAATACGGAGCCGCCCCGCGCTTTCCGGTATGATCGCGCCCACCTAATTGCCTCGCGCCCGGGATACCGACGCTGCCTAAGCGCAGTGACGAGTGACCACAGCGCGACGTTGCCCCACATTTGTACGGAGAAACCATGGGATTCCTCGCTGGCAAGCGCATTCTGATTACCGGCCTTCTGTCCAACCGCTCGATCGCCTACGGCATCGCCAACGCATGCAAGCGCGAGGGCGCGGAACTGGCCTTCACCTACGTCGGCGAACGCTTTAAGGACCGAATTACTGAATTCGCTACCGAGTTCGACAGCAAACTGGTGTTTGATTGCGACGTCGGCAGCGATGAACAGATCGCCAAAGTGTTCGAAGACCTCGGTCAGCACTGGGGCCACTTCGACGGCCTCGTGCACTCGATCGGCTTTGCACCGCGCGAAGCGATTGCCGGCAACTTCATGGACGGCCTGTCGCGCGAATCATTCCGCATCGCGCACGACATCTCGGCGTACAGCTTCCCCGCGCTGGCGAAGGCCGCGCTGCCGATGCTCTCGCCCAATGCTTCGCTGCTCGCCCTGACGTACCTGGGTGCCGAGCGCATCGTCCCGAACTACAACACGATGGGCCTGGCCAAGGCATCGCTGGAAGCCGGCGTGCGCTACCTGGCGGGCGCGCTCGGGCCGAAGGGCATTCGCGCCAACGGCATCTCCGCCGGCCCGATCAAGACGCTCGCGGCCTCCGGCATCAAGGATTTCGGCAAGCTGCTGAAGTACATGGAAGACGTGGCCCCGCTGCGCCGTAACGTCACGATCGAGGAAGTCGGCAACGTGGCTGCGTTCCTGCTGTCGGACCTGGCCAGCGGCGTGACCGGCGAGATCACCTACGTCGATTGCGGCTTCAACGTGACCGCAGGCGTGCCGGAGAGCGTCGGCCAAGGCTGATGCATTGATGATGCGCGCGCCATCTTCGGATGGGGCGCGCATGTCAGACTGCGACTCATACAGAGCAACAGACAAAGAAAAAGCCCGCATGGCGCAAACCATGCGGGCTTTTTGACGTGCAGTGCAATGCGAGCCGTCACGTCAGCTCGACTCGCATCCGCCTGTTATGCGCGCTTCCCGCGAGAAGCGCCAAACTGGCGGAGACGGAGGGATTCGAACCCTCGATCCAGGTTTTGGCCCGGATGCTCCCTTAGCAGGGGAGTGCCTTCGACCTCTCGGCCACGTCTCCCAAACTTGCGTCACACGAAGGAGCCCGTGCAACGAAGCGCGTATTCTAGCCACTTCACCCCACCCGGTCAACGGCAACTGCACGACACGCGGTGAGAATCTGTGGCCCCGAGGGTCGCCACCCCGGCCATCCGGTGCTAGCTCAGCCGATTACGCCTGATCCAGCTCGAACGCCTTGTGGAGTGCGCGCACGGCCAGCTCCATGTACTTCTCATCGATCAGCACCGAGATCTTGATTTCCGAGGTGGAGATCATCTGAATGTTGATGCCCTCTTCCGACAGCGTGCGGAACATCTTGCTGGCGATGCCCACGTGCGAACGCATGCCCACACCCACCACAGAAACCTTCGACACCTTCGGGTCGCCCGACACGCTGGCCGCACCGATATGCGCCTTCACGCTGTCGTTCAGGATCGCCAGGGCGCGCTGGTATTCACCACGCGGCACGGTGAAGGTGAAGTCCGTCTTGCCTTCCACCGACTGGTTCTGAATGATCATGTCGACGTCGATATTGGCGTCGGCGACCGGGCCCAGGATCTGATACGCGATGCCAGGCTTGTCCGGCACACCGATCACGGTGATCTTGGCTTCGTCGCGGGCAAAGGCGATGCCGGAAATGGCGGCGGCTTCCATGTTCGAATCTTCCTCAAAAGTAATCAGCGTGCCCGAGTTCATCTCGATGTCGAGCGGCATCAGCGGGTCGGTCAGCGACGACAGCACGCGGGTCTTCACGCGGTACTTGCCGGCAAACTCCACCGAGCGAATCTGCAGCACCTTGGAACCGAGGCTGGCCATTTCCAGCATCTCTTCGAAGGTAATCTTGTCCAGGCGACGGGCATCGTCCACCACGCGCGGGTCGGTCGTGTACACGCCGTCGACGTCGGTGTAGATCAGGCATTCGTCGGCTTCGAGCGCAGCGGCAACCGCCACGGCCGAGGTATCCGAACCGCCACGGCCCAGCGTGGTGATGTGGCCTTCGCTATCGATACCCTGGAAACCCGTGATGACGACCACGCGACCGGCGTCGAGATCCGCGCGCACGCGCTCGTCGTCGATCGACTGGATACGAGCCTTGGTGTAAGCCGAATCGGTCTTCACAGGCACTTGCCAGCCGGTGTAGCTACGGGCATCGATGCCTTCGGCGTGCAGCGCGATGGCCAGCAGACCCACGCTCACCTGCTCGCCGGTCGAGGCAATCATGTCGAGTTCACGCGGGTCGGGCTGGGCCGAAATCTCTTTGGCCATGCCCAGCAGGCGATTGGTTTCGCCAGACATAGCCGATGGAACGACCACGATCTGGTGACCTGCGCGGTGCCACTTGGCAACGCGCTTGGCGACATTCTTGATGCGTTCAACCGAACCCATCGAGGTGCCACCGTACTTGTGAACGATGAGAGCCATCTTGGAAAGATCAGGAGGAGGCGAAGCGGTGCAAAAGCTTTTGAAAATACAGCAATTTGCATCGATCGGCAAGCAATTCACTCCGTGACAATGTGTGTCAGGGCGCACCTTCGGCGGCTGCAGTCCATGTGATCTGCCAGCCAGCCCCGCTGTGCGTGGCGGCCCGATTCATTCCCAGCCCAGCTGCGAACACGAGCATCTCTCCCGCATAGAGCAGCGGCAACCGCTGGCGTTCCCACGCCGGAATGCCGGCCTCCTGATACGCCTGTTTGAGCGCTCGGGACGGTGCGCCGGAGCGCAGCACGATGCGTTCGCCACCGCGGCGTGGCGACAGCGACAGCGGCGCTTTCAAGGCTTGTGCAGCAACGCCATCACTTGCCACGGGCGCAAACAGCAGCGTCCCGCCCCATGCGGCTACATTCACGCGTTGCTCAGTTCGAAGCTCCGGTTCAAACGCCGTCGCTCCAATGGCTACCGCGACCGGCTCCAATGCTTCGTTGGCGCCGGCGTCGACACGAGCAACCCCGCGGTAGCGCCTGACTTGTACCGCAGATAATTCAATGCACAGCGCGCCATCGTCTCGCGCGTCAATCAGTTGCGTACGCAGATCCTCAAGGCGACGCGTGGACAACGCGCGCATTCCTGAATCGGCCAACCAGGCACGCAGCACCGCACGCTGACGTGGCGCGGATAGCGCAATCAGCGCCGCCACATCCAACCCATCCGCCGAAGCGATATGCATCAAATCGGCCCGTGCGATCTCGTCGATCAACGCGGCGGCATCCGCCAAGTGCCCAGCGCTGCGGGACAGCGCTTCGCGATACGCCGGGAAATGATTCGCCATGCCCGAAAGCAGCGGACGCAACGCGTTCCTTGCGTAGCGTGCGTCGGTGTTGGATGGGTCCTCGACCCAACTGAGTGCGTGGGTGTGCGCATACAGTTCGATCTCGCTACGCGGTGCATCCACCCATGGACGCAACAACGTGACAGCACCCGCTCGAGCCATTGGCATGGCAGCGAGGCCATGAAGACCGGCGCCACGCATCAATTGCAGCAGGACGGTTTCAGCCTGGTCATCCTGATGATGCGCCGTCAGCAGAATGGAGGCCCCCGTCTGCGCGCAAAGCGCTTCGAGCGCGGCATATCGGGCGTCGCGCGCCGCTTCCTCAACGCCCTGCCCCGCATCGATCGCCACATGGACGCGACGCGCGTAAAACGCAACACCGGCTGCTTCTGCCATGCGTTGGCAGGCGCATTCCCAGACATCGGCATCGGCCTGCAAGCCATGGTGGATGTGCAGGGCAACGAGCTGCACGCGTGCACCCGAATCACGCCACGCAGCACTTGCGTGCAGAAGCGCGGCGGAATCACGGCCGCCCGACAGGGCAATCGCCACAATTGGAGTTTCGGACCCGCCAGAAGCAACAAAGGCCGCACACGCGGCAACGCGTTGTGCGACCTTGTTGACGAGATCAGCCGACGAATCAGCGGACTTCGGTTTCCTTGAACTTGCCATAAGCCATCAGGCGCTCGTGCCGGCGCGTCTGGAGTTCCGATGTCTTCATGCCCTGGAACTGGCGCAGCGACTCGGCCAGCGCGCGCTTGAGCATCGTCGCCATGTTCTTCGGATCGCGATGCGCGCCGCCCAGCGGCTCGTTGACGATCTTGTCGATCAGGCCCAGCGCCTTAAGACGATGCGCGGTCAGGCCCAGTGCCTCGGCGGCTTCCGGCGCTTTCTCTGCGGTCTTCCACAGGATCGACGCGCAGCCTTCCGGCGAAATCACGGCGTACGTGGCGAACTGCAGCATGATCACGGAATCGCCCATGGCGATGGCCAATGCACCGCCAGAACCGCCTTCACCGATGATGGTGGCGATCAGGGGCACCTTCAGGCCGGCCATCACAAACAGGTTGTGACCGATGGCTTCGGATTGGCCGCGTTCTTCCGCATCAATGCCCGGGAATGCGCCCGGTGTATCCACGAAGGTGAAGATCGGCAGACCGAACTTATCGGCCAGCTCCATCAGGCGCTTGGCCTTGCGGTAGCCCTCGGGCTTGGACATGCCGAAGTTGCGCAGCGCGCGCTCCTTCGTATCGCGGCCCTTCTGGTGACCGATCACCATGCAAGCCTGGCCATTGAAGCGCGCCAGACCGCCCACGATCGACAGGTCGTCTGCAAAGGTGCGGTCGCCGTGCAATTCGTGGAAGTCGGTAAAGATCTCGCGGACGTAATCGAGCGTGTACGGACGCTGCGGGTGCCGGGCGATCTGCGCGACCTGCCATGGCGTCAGGTTGGCGTACAGATCTTTGGTGAGCTGCTGGCTCTTGGAAGCCAGGCGGGAAATTTCTTCAGAAATGTCGACAGCGGAATCGTCTTGTACGAAGCGAAGTTCTTCGATCTTCGCCTCAAGTTCTGCGATCGGCTGCTCGAACTCCAGGAAGGTTGTTTTCATGGATCTTCTGAAAGGCTCTTGAAGGCGCGCATTCTACCGGATTTTGACCGCCGGGCGACGCGCTCCGTTTCATCGGAATGAACAGATCAATAGGTGGTCGCCGTGTCGAGACTGCGCCACATATACCACGTGGCCACGGTGCGCCACGGTTCCCAGTTGGCGGCCACTTCACGCGCTTCGCTGCGAGTGACGGGCTCGCCACTGAAATAATTTTGTGAAATCGCGTTGATGAGCCCGATATCGTCCAGCGGCAGCACATTCGGGCGCATTAGATTGAACATCAGGAACATCTCGGCCGTCCATCGACCGATGCCGCGAATCTGCGTCAACTCGGCAATCACGTCCTCGTCTTCCATCTCGGCCCACTTGGCAACGTGCACGGTGCCGTTACGAAAGTGGTCGGCTAGGTCAAGGATGTACTCGGCCTTGCGCTTGGACAGGCCGCACCCTGCCAGCTTCTCTTGGCCGGCGCGCAGGAACTGGGCAGGCACAAGTTTGGGGCACGCAGTCACAACTCGTTCCCACACCGATTGCGCGGCCTTGACTGAAATCTGCTGACCGACAATCGACCTCGCCAGCGTGACGAACGGGTCGCCACGGGAAGCCAAGTGCGCCGGGCCGTACGTCGGGATGATCTTACGCAGGATGCGGTCGCGCTTCATCAGGTCTGCGCAGGCTTCTTGCCAATACTCGGGTGGGCCTGAGAGGACCACTTCTGCTGGCACAGGTAGTGCCTCGCTGGCGGCAAGCGTTTCGGGCAGCGGCACCTTGCTTGCAGGCGCAGGCATGCGTTTGGCCGGGGACTTGGCAGGCTTGATCGCCGCACTCTTGGCGACGACCGACTTGCTCGCCACACCATCGACCTTCTTGGCGGCCACCTTCTTGGCAGACGGCACTTTCACCGCCGGCGTTTTCTTGGCGGCTGTGCTGCGCACTACGTTGGCTTTCTTGGCCACCGCGTTCATGCGCGTCTCCACTCGGTCAGGCCACCCGGTTTGTCTTCCAGAACGATGCCAGCGGCCAGCAACTCGGCACGGATGGCGTCCGCACGGGCGAAGTCGCGGGCAGCCTTGGCCGCGCGGCGCTCTTCGATACGCGCTTCCACTTCTGCGCCGTCCAGGCCATCGGCCGACACGCCACTCTGCAGGAACGCGTGCGGATCCCGGCCCAGCAGGCCCAGCACACCGGCCAACGCAGCCAGTTGATTGGTCAGCTCGGGCGAGCGCGTCTTGTTCACCTCGCTCGCCAGCTCAAACAGCACCGACACGGCGACCGGCGTATTGAAGTCGTCATTCATCGCTTCGAGGAAGCGCTTAGCGTGCGACTCGCTCCAGTCGGGCTTTGCACCGGCCGCGGCGGGCACATCCTTCAGCGCGGTGTACAGGCGCGTAAGCGCATGGCGCGCGTCGTCGAGGTGCGCGTCGCTGTAGTTCAAGTCGCTCCGATAGTGCGAGCGCAGGATGAAGAAACGCACGACCTCCGCGTCATACACCTTCAGCACGTCGCGGATGGTGAAGAAGTTGCCGAGCGACTTCGACATCTTTTCGTCATTCACACGCACGAAGCCGTTGTGCATCCACGTGTTGACGAACGTCTTGCCGGTCGCGCCCTCGGACTGCGCAATTTCATTCTCGTGATGCGGGAACTGCAGATCGGCGCCGCCGCCGTGCAGGTCGAAATGCTCGCCTAGCAGCTCGCAGCTCATCGCCGAGCACTCGATATGCCAGCCCGGGCGGCCCTCGCCCCACGGCGAGGCCCAGCGTGATTCAGCCGGTTCTTCAGCTTTGGCGGATTTCCACAACACGAAGTCGAGGGGATCCTGCTTGGCATCGTTGGCAGCCACGCGCTCGCCCGCACGCAGGTCTTCGAGCGACTTGCCCGACAGCTTGCCGTAACCGGGAAACTTGCGCACCGCGTAGTTCACGTCGCCGTCGGTCGCCTGATAGGCGAGGCCGTTCGCCTGCAGCCTGCCGATCATGTTCAGCATCTGCGGCACGTATTCGGTGGCGCGGGGCTCGTGGTCGGGGCGCTGCACGCCAAGCGCATCGGCGTCTTCGTGCATGGCAGCGATGAAGCGGCCGGTGAGCGCGCTCATCGTCTCGCCGTTCTCGACCGCGCGCTTGATGATCTTGTCGTCGATGTCGGTGATGTTGCGCACGTAGGTCACGTCGTAACCTGACGCGCGCAACCAACGCTGCACCATATCGAACACCACCATGACCCGCGCATGCCCGACGTGACAGTAGTCGTACACCGTCATCCCGCACACGTACATGCGTACGCGGCCGGGCTCGATGGGGACGAACGTCTGTTTCTCACGCGCGAGCGTGTTGTAGATCTTGAGTGATTCCATGAAGCGGTGTCGGGAGACTCAGCGCGCCGCGCATGCGATGTACAACGTTGCGGGCGGACCAAATTGGAGGCAATTGGCGCCGGTGCGGCGCCTGCAAAACTAGCGGCATATCTTACCGGAACTGCGCTGACGGGGCCGCCTGCCGGTACGCCTGGCATGCTCCCCGTCAAGAACCTTTCCTGGCGCGCACGGCCGCTGCTGCGCACAAAGACGGTTTGTTAGAATGCGGCGGAGTATAACGGAACCGATTCTCATGAACAGACCGCTGCGTCAGACCGCTGCAACCCTGGCTTGCCTGCTCGCCATGTCGGCGGCACCGGCCTTCGCCCAAACCGCCGGCTTTGCCTTGCCGGCCGATTTGATGCCCAGCACGCAGCAAGCGCCGCAGGTTGCGCGCCAGAAGCGCATCGACGAAGCGTTGGCCAAGAAGCAATACACCGAGGCGCTGACCGAGCTGGACAAGGATGTCGCCTCCCAGCCGCGCAACGCGCAGGCACGCTTCCAGCGCGGCGTGGCACTTGCCGGCCTGGGCCGCGCCGATGATGCCATCGTCGCCTTCAGCCAGATGACACAGGACTTCCCGGAACTGCCCGAGCCTTATATCAATTTGGCTGCGCTGTATGCCGAGCGCGGCGAACTGCTCCGCGCCCGCGACAGCCTGATCATGGCGAACCGCGTGGCGCCGGAGAATGCGATGGCGCAATCCAACCTGGGTGACGTCTACGTCCGCCTGGCCGCGCAGTCGTATCAGAGTGCGATCAAGCTGAACCCGAAGAACGCCACCGCGCGCGCACGCCTGGATGCCCTGCCCGATCTGCCCGGCGTGCACCCTGCGTCCAAACCCGCCACGACCACGCTGCCCGCAGCCAGCGGCGTGGGCGCCAAGCCGGCGAAGCGTCAGTAAGAAGAAGACGCGGCCGATCCTGCTTTTCCCACCCCAAGTTCTCTCTTTCTGACCATGCTCCGTATTCGCTCCCTCTTCGCCGGGCTCGTGTGTGCACTGGCCGTGACCGCCACCGCAGCCACGGCAGCCACCGCATCCGCACCGCGTGTCCAGTTCAAGACGTCAATGGGTAACTTCACCGTTGAGGTGTATCCGGACAAGGCGCCCAAGACGGTCGCCAACTTCCTGCAGTATGTGAAGGATGGCTTCTATAAGGGCACGATCTTCCACCGTGTGATGGACGGCTTCATGATCCAGGGCGGCGGCTTCACGGCCGACATGAAACAGAAGGACACCCGCCCGCCGGTCGAAATCGAATCGAAGAACGGCCTGAAGAACGACAAGTACACGATCGCCATGGCCCGCACCATGGACCCGAACTCCGCCACCGCGCAGTTCTACGTGAACGTGGTGGACAACAACATGCTCAACTACCCTGGTCAGGACGGTTACGGCTATACCGTCTTCGGCAAGGTGGTTGATGGCACCGACACCATCGACAAGATCAAGGCGGTGGAAACCACCACGAAGTTCCCGCACCAGAATGTGCCTGTGAAGCCGATCCTGATTGAATCGGCCACCGTCGTCTCCAAATAACGCTTTTTGCCCCACCCAAGGAATTCACCATGACCCAAGTCAAGCTGCACACCAACCACGGCGACATCACCCTGGCCCTGGACGCCGAGAAGGCACCCAAGTCGGTCGCCAACTTCGTCGCCTATGTAAAGGATGGCCATTACAACGGCACGGTGTTCCACCGCGTCATCAAGGGCTTCATGATCCAGGGCGGCGGCTTCGAGCCGGGCGAGAAGATGAACCAGAAGCCCACGAAGGCTCCGATCGACAACGAAGCCAACAACGGCCTGAAGAACGAACGCGGGGCCATTGCCATGGCACGCACCAACGATCCGCACTCGGCCACGGCGCAGTTCTTCATCAACACGGTCGACAACGACTTCCTGAACCACACGTCGCCGACGCCGCAAGGCTGGGGCTACGCCGTGTTCGGCAAAGTGACCGAAGGCATGGACGTCGTCGACAAGATCCGCTCGGTGCGCACGGGCAACCGTGGCTTCCACCAGGACGTGCCGATGGAAGACGTGATCATCGAAAGCGCTGAAGTGATCGAATGATTGACGCAGCGCACGCCTCACAGGCATCCGCGCTGAAGACACCGGTCCGGGTTTCCGCGCCGGTGTTTTTTATTTCGGATCTGCACCTGACGGCCAGCATGCCGGCCACCGCCGCCGCGTTCGAGCGCTTCCTGCGCACGCGCGCCCGCGAGGCCCGCACGCTCGTCATCCTGGGTGACTTCTTCGAATACTGGGTCGGCGATGAAGAATTGGCTGATCCGTTCCACCAGCACATCGCCAACCTGCTCGCTGAAGTTGCAGCGGGCGGCACGCGCGTGCTGTTCATGCACGGCAATCGCGACTTCCTGCTCGGCAAGCGTTTCTTGAAGGCTGCGCATGCCACGCTGCTGCCCGACCCCACGGTGCTGGAAGCGGATGATGGCCAGCGCATCGTGCTCGCCCACGGCGACGCCCTCTGCACGCGCGACACGGCCTACATGCGTTTTCGCCACTGGACGCGCAAGCGCTGGGTGCAGCGGATATTCCTGACGATGCCGCTGCGCTGGCGGCTGAAGATCGCGCAAAAGATGCGCGCAGAGAGCGAAGCTGGCCGCGCCATGTCTGCCAATGTCGCCGGCGAGCCGCGCGCCGCCGCGATGATGGGCGACGTCGCACCCGAAGCGGTAGACGCGTTGCTCAAGGCATCCAATACATCCACGCTCATCCACGGCCACACGCACCGCCCGCAATTGCATCACGAGCCGAGGGGCAGCCGCTGGGTACTTTCCGACTGGGATTTCGATCAGGAGCAACCGCGCGGCAGTTTTCTGAAACTGCAAGACGGCGCGCTCACGGTCGAGCAAGTGACGACATAAGCTGTCGCCACCGGCCCTTTGCTTACTTGAGCATCCGCTTCAGCTCGCTCGCATCGAACGGATCGTTCGGCGAGTTCTCCAGGTGCGCGCCCAGTCGATCAAGCGCAGAAAGAATCGACTCGATACGCTCCTGCTGAAGCTCGCTGTGGTCGATCAGCCGCTTGAGCGCCAGCGATACCGGATCATCCGCATCCGGCGTAATGCCATACGCGGAAAACTCCTGCTTGAGCGCGGACCGGGCCTCGGTAGCGACATCGCGTTCGATGATGCGCGCCGGAATGCCAACCGCCGTTGCGCCCGGCGGCACCGGCTTAAGCACGACCGCGTTGGACCCAACACGCGCGCCATCTCCGATGACAAAACCGCCGAGCACCTTGGCGCCCGCGCTCACCACCACGCCCTTGCCGAGCGTCGGGTGCCGCTTGGCCCCCTTGTAGAGCGACGTGCCGCCCAGCGTGACGCCCTGGTAGATCGTGCAGTCGTCACCGATCTCGGCCGTCTCGCCGATCACGACACCCATGCCGTGGTCGATGAACACGCGCCGGCCAATTGTCGCGCCGGGGTGGATCTCGATGCCGGTGAGGAAGCGGCCAAGGTGCGAGAACCACCGCCCCAGCAATCGGAACCCGCCGTACCAACACGCATGGGCAACCCGGTGGACGATGATGGCGTGAAGACCTGGGTAGCAGGTCAGCACTTCCCAGCGGCTGCGTGCGGCCGGGTCTCGCTCCATGATGGCGCCGATATCTTCGCGAATGCGTGTGAACATCTTGAGGTGCGTGGATCGTTATATCTATATGCGCAACGCGCTGAGGGCAGTGTAAGGCATTGCCTTACCGCGCTGCGGCAAGGGTTTTAACCAGACATGCGGGGGATGCCGCCCCGCTTGCTCAACAACGGGTGGCTTTCAGGGCGGTCAGCGACAGTCGTCGGCTGCGCCGGTGGGCGGCGTGGCAGCTTCGGCGTGGCGGCCGAGCATACGCTTGGCGATCCCGCGCAGGATGTTGACCTCTTCGGCCTCCAACTGCGTGCGGGCAAACAGACGCCGCAGGCGCGGCATCAGCTTTTTCGGCTGGGCGGGGTCGAGAAAACCGATCTCAACAAGGCCCTGCTCCAAATGTTCGAACATCCCGTCGATCTGCTCGGCGGTGGCCGGTTCGCCAACAAAGCCGACGCCCTCCATGCGGGTGTCCCCCGTGCCAGTGCCGGCCAGCAGCGCCATACGCACTTCGTACGCAATCAACTGCACCGCCTGCGACAGGTTCAGCGAGGCATACGCCGGGTTGGCTGGAATGTGCGTGACCACATGGCAGCGCTCCACCACCTCGTTGGGCAACCCGAACCGCTCATTGCCGAAGACGAAGGCGACGGTGGTGTCCGGCGCGGCCAGCAGTGCGGCCACTTCTTCTGCAGCGGCACGCGGGCCGATGCGGCGCGGCCCGAATTCGCGCGGGCGGGCGGTGAGCGCAATGGTGAGCGAGGCACCGACCAGCGCCTCGCCAATGTCGTCGACCACGCGGGCGGCGGCCAGCACATCATCGGCGCCGCTTGCCATGGCAACGGCATCGGCGTGGCATTGGGCGTCCGCCTCGCGGGGGCGTACGAGCACGAAGCTGCCGGGCTCGCCGAACCCCATCGTCTTGAGCGCACGTGCCGTGGAGCCGACATTGCCGGGGTGGCTGGTCTCGACCAGCACGAAACGACACCGCGCGGCGCGCTGGCGCAGCGTTTCCGGGTCGGTAGGAGTTGTGTTCGACGTGCTCATTGGCGCAATTCGCGGGGCGCCTGGGGCGGGGTTCATATACAATACGGCCACTCTTTTGACGGCGGGCAGGATCGCGAGATTGGCCCGCCGCTCGTTCTTCTACAATTCGTTGTGTTGTTTCGCCTGCGGCCGCTTCCGAAAAATCGGCGCGCCAGGCGCGGAGATCCCACATGCATCCGATGCTCAATATCGCCGTCCGGGCTGCTCGCAAGGCCGGCACCGTCATCAACCGCGCGTCCTTCGACGTCGATAGCCTGCGCACCGAGCGCAAACAACACAACGATTTCGTCACCGAAGTCGACCGCGCAGCTGAAGCGGCGATCATCGAAGTCATCAAGACTGCCTACCCCGATCACGCGATTCTAGCGGAAGAGTCCGGCCAATCCTGGGCCGACGGCGAAACCGCCAGCGAAAACGTCTGGGTGATCGACCCGCTGGACGGCACGACCAACTTCATCCACGGCTTCCCGCAATATGGCGTCTCGATCGCACTGATGCAGCGTGGCGTCGTCACCCAGGCCGTGGTGTACGACCCGACGCGCGACGAACTATTCACCGCCTCCAAGGGCGCCGGCGCGTTCCTGAACAACCGCCGCATCCGCGTCACGCGCCGCGACAAACTGGCCGACTGCCTGATCGGGACGGGCTTCCCGTACCGCGATCTGGAAGGCCTGTACGACTACACCCGTCTGTTTGCGACCATGACGGAAAACTGCGCTGGCCTGCGTCGCCCCGGCGCCGCCGCACTGGACCTCGCCTACGTTGCCTGCGGCCGCCTCGACGGTTTCTTCGAGCAGGGCCTGAGCAAATGGGACATGGCCGCCGGCTCGCTGCTCGTGACGGAATCGGGCGGTCTGGTGGGCAACTACACCGGCGAATCTGGCTACCTTGACCAGGGTGAAATCCTGGCGGGCAACCCTAAGGCCTTCGTGCAGATGATCAAGATCACCTCGCCGTTCTCGCGGTCGAAGGCTGAGGCTTGATCGCTGCCAACCGGTAGCTGCCAATAAAAAAGCCCGCGCGAAGCGGGCTTTTTTCTTCCAGCTTACTTCTTGGCGACCGGCGGCTGATTGGGCGCAAAGCTCAACGACGGCAGTTCGGCCTGTGCCTTTTCCGGGGTTTCAAGCTCTGGCACCACGCGGCCGACAATCAGACCCAGCGACGGCGACGTGCGCACGTACTTTGTCTCACCGGCGTCCAGTGCGAAGCTCAGCGTCTTCTCGGTCTCGGTGGCTGTTGACACGACATACTTGCCAGCCGGACGGTCAACGAAGAAGAAGCCGCCCGGTTTGGATTGGCCAATCACTTCGCTGTTCAGCTTGATGTCCGGCTGCAGTGCCGCGCCGATCAGCGACGACGAGCGGAAGAAGTACACGCGTCCCTCATCCTGCTTGAGCGTCGGAATCGACGAAGCCATCTCGGAATACTTCACGCCTGACGCGCAACCCGCCATCAGAACGGTGATACCGATGGCCGAAGCCAATGCGCGCAAAACTCCCTTCATTTTGATTCTCCTGTTGTGATGGATACAGCTGTGGAAAGCGGGGAGTACGCCTGCTCGCCGGGCAGGTAAAACCCGACCAGACGTTGACTGGCAATCACGAGGTAGGCTTCGTGAACCTGCCGGCCTTCAATGGTGAAGATCGTACCGACTGGGCGGTAGACAGCGCCTTGCGACAGCGTCCCCACGCGCTGCCAGTTGGAGCCGGCCGCAAGCGTGCGCGTATAGCCGGTCTCCAGGCGGATCTCCGTTGCCGATTTCAGTTGAATCCGCGATGGACCCGTCGCGTTGTCGGTGGACAGCATGGCTGGCGCGGTAGATATCATCGGCGCGCACGCGCTCAGGCAAGCCATGGCAATGCACGCCACGGCCCAATGCAGCATTGGCTTTCGCACAACTCCCTCCAGAATCTTTTTATCGGTACCGAGGCGGCACTCTGTGGGGAGCGATCTTAATGAGATGACGTGACACTGACATCCCCTCAAACCGGGTTTTTCGTGGGGGTTGCAATGCACGTTGCTAACAACCGATATAAGCGACGCTTAGTCCGCAGGTTAACGCCGCGCCGCCGAGGCCTTTCGTGTTGCGCGCGGAGGAGTCCGCCACCGAGGCATCGCCAAGCGTGGGGCCCAAGGCGCTAATGTCGCAAGACAAATCCTCGCCAGCCGCACGGCTTTTGCGAGCCGCGCCCCTCATTCACAATGTGCTTCGCCTCCAACCGTCATCGCCTGCCATGAAAACCGCCCTCGCCCTGCGCCACGTTCCGTTCGAGCATCTCGGCATCCTGCAGCCGCTGCTGGAAGGGCGCGGCTACACCGTTCGCACCGTGGACGTGGGCGTGCAGCCCGTGCCCACAGACGACATGGCCGCGGCCGATTTGCTGATCGTGTTGGGCGGGCCAATCGGCGCATATGACGATGCAACGTATCCGTTCGTGGGCGATGAAGCCGCCGCCATTGCGCGGCGACTGGCCGCATGCAAGCCATTGCTTGGGATCTGCCTGGGGGCGCAGTTGATGGCGCGGGCACTGGGCGCGGCGGTCAAGCCGATGGGCGTGAAGGAGATCGGCTTTGCGCCCATCACGCTCACGGCCGAAGGGGCAGACTCGCCGCTCGCGCCGCTCGCAGACGGCACGCCGGTGCTGCACTGGCACGGCGACCGGTACGACTTGCCGCCGGGCGCGCGGCGGCTGGCATTCACGACAGTTTGCGCAGAGCAAGCCTTCGCCATTGGCAACCACGCCCTGGGGCTGCAATTCCATCTGGAGGCAAATCTGGAGGAGCTGGAAGCGTGGCTAATCGGGCATGCGGCGGAACTCGGTGCGGCAGGCATCGACCCACGCGCGCTGCGTACGCAAGTGCCGGCGATTGCGGGGCGCCTGTCGCAACGCGCGCGCGAAGTCTTCAACGCCTGGCTGGATCGCGCGGAGGCTGCATGACGCTGCCCGACCCCATCCGCATCGATGCCCTCCTCACCGGGCGCGCTGTCGACTACACGCGCCCTGGCTCGCGCAGCGCCATCGATAAGCGCCCCGTGAGCGGCGTGGTGAAGGTGGACATCAACGGCATTGTCGGTGACGAGCAAGGCGATCTGCGTGTGCACGGCGGCCCCGACAAGGCGATTCACCACTACCCGTTCGACCACTACGCGGCTTGGCAAGCGGACATCGGCGCGCAGCCCGTGCTCGCACAGCCCGGCGCCTTTGGCGAGAACCTGAGCACGACGGGCATCACCGAAGTGGACATCTGCGTGGGTGATCGCCTGCGAGCGGGCAGCGTAGTGCTGGAAGTGTCGCAACTGCGTCAGCCGTGCTGGAAGCTGAACGACCGTTTCAATGCGCGCGACATGGCACGCCGGGTGCAAAACACAGGGCGCACGGGTTGGTACTACCGGGTGTTGGAAGGCGGCACACTGCGCGCGGGCGATGCGCTCGAATGGCTCGAGCGCCCATGGCCGCAATGGCCGCTAGCGCGCGTGCTCGACGTGCTTTACCGCAACATGCTCGATCGTGCAGCGCTGGCCGACATGCTGACGCTGCCGCTCACGCCGTCATGGCAGAAACTTGTTGAGGGTCGCCTCGCACGCGGCGAGGTGGAAAGCTGGGCCAAACGCATCGATGGCCCAGCACTTGATGCCTGAGCTCTCAACCGATCAGAACGTTTCCCAATCGGCGTCGGAACCGCCACTGGCCACGGCCAGAGGTTGCTTGCGGGCAGGAGCAGAAACGGCAGTGGCAGGCGCGACCGGCGCAGACGCCGCTGGCTGAGCAGCGACCTTCGCTTCAAGCTTGCGCGCAACCGCGCGCGCGGGCTTGGCGGCGCTAACTGACTTTGCCGCGGCCTTGGCAGCGGGCTTGGCGACCTTCTCAAGTTTCTGCGCGGCCGTCGCAGGGGTCTCTGCCCCGTCCAACCGGAACTGCGACACCACCTGCGAGAGGTTCTGCGCCTGTTCTTCGAGCGATTGCGCGGCGGCAGCCGCCTGCTCGACCAGCGCGGCGTTCTGCTGCGTCACCTGCTCCATCTCTGTTACGGCCTGGCCGATCTGCAGGATGCCCTGCGTCTGCTCGGCCGATGCCGAAGCAATGTCTTCAACGATATTGGCGACGCGGCGTACGGCCTCAACCGTCTCGGTAATGGTCTCGCCGGCCTGCGCGACTTGCGTGTGGCCCGCTTGCACGCGCGATACCGAATCGTCGATCAGCGTCTTGATTTCCTTGGCAGCGGCAGCACTGCGCTGAGCCAGCGCGCGCACCTCGCCAGCCACCACGGCAAAGCCGCGGCCCTGCTCGCCAGCGCGAGCGGCTTCCACGGCAGCGTTGAGGGCCAGGATGTTGGTCTGGAACGCAATGCCATCAATCACGCCGATGATGTCGGCCATCTTGCGCGAGCCCGCGCTGATATCGTCCATAGTGGCCACCACGCCGCGCACCACGTCGCCGCCGCGCGAAGCCAAGTCAGCCGCGTTCGACGCCAGCGCGCTGGCTTGGCGAGCGTTCTCGGAATTGTTGGTGACGGTGGAGGTCATCTGCTCCATGCTGGCGGCGGTCTTCTCCAGCGAGGCCGACTGCTGCTCGGTACGCGAGGACAGATCAAGGTTGCCGCTGGCGATTTCGTGCGCGCCGGTGTTGACCGAATCCGAGCTGTTACGCACCTGACGCACGGTGTTCACCAAGCTCTCGCGCATGCGGCCCACGGCAGCCAGCAGGCTGCCCAGCTCATTGCGCCCACCCGTTTTGACGTGAACGGCCAAATCGCCTTCGGCCACGCGACTGAGTACAGTCACCGCTTCGTTGAGCGGCGTGATCACGAAGGCCTTGAGGCCGTAGAACACCACCACGATCAACGCGAGCGCCATGGCGATACCGAGCGCGACGAACTTCAGGATCGTTTCATAGCGCGAGCGGCCATTGTCAGCCTCGTCCTTGGACAGCTTCTTGACGAGCTGCTGGAAATTCTCGATCTGCACCGACCAGGCCGCACCGGTATCGGTCACGTCCTTGTAGTTGATCGGGGCATAGGCTGCGGCATCACCGGCGCGCAGGGCCGCAAGGGCGCGCTGCACGGCTTCGATGTGCGTCTGTGCGGCCTGGACGATTGCCTGGCGCAGCGACTCGTCAACACCTTCGATGGGCGGCGCATTCTTGAACGCCTCCACCTGTTCGATGGACTTCTTCAAGCCTTTCTCCGAGCTGGCCAGCGCAGCCGTCTTGGCCGTTTCATCCATGTTCTCGCGCAACACGCTGTACAAGCGCGACATGCCGGTGCGCGCGCGCTGCATGTCCTTGTACGCGTCATTCAACAGCATGCTGCGGTCGGAAATCTCATGCACGCGCTCGGTGGCAGCGTTGGTGGTGCGCAAAGCCAGCACACCCACCGCCGCCCCGACCACGATCATCAGTGCAAAGGTGATCAGAATCGCCAGCAGGCCAGCGCGCACGCTGGTGTTCTTCAAAATGCGGTCCATCTTGTCTCCGGAATCCGGGCAGGCAAGCACGCGATTGCGCGCGTCAAATCAACGAGGTGAAAGTCAGTCGCGGGTCAGAACGTTTCCCAGTCCGAATCATCTCCGGCGGCCACCAGCGGCCTCGCTTTGGTCAGGCTTGCCGGTATGACTGCCGGTGCGGGCGCACTCTTCTCGGCCTGGGAGACCGGCTTGGCCGCCGCCTTGCGCAGCACAGGCGGCTTGCGTGAGGTCAGCCTGGGCTTGGCGGCATCGGTGCTCGGCTTAGCGGCATCGCGGCGCGGCGCTTCGTTCTTGGGTGCTACCGGCGCTGCAATTGCGACCGGCTTGACCGGCGCAACCACTGGCTCAACCTTGGCGACCATGGCTGGAGCACGGAGCGCATGTGTATCGAGGCGGAATTGCGCCACCACCTGCGTCAGGCTCACCGCCTGCTCTTCGAGCGATTGCGCGGCTGCGGCGGCTTCCTCCACCAGTGCGGCGTTCTGCTGGGTCGCGTCATCAAGCTGCGTGACGGCGTGGCTGACTTCTTCAATACCCGAGCGCTGCTCCTGGCTGGCGGACGAAATCTCGCCAACGATGTCGGTCACGCGCTTCACGCTCGCAACAATCTCGCGCATGGTCGTGCCGGCCTCTTCCACCAGCGCGCTGCCCGCATCCACGTTGACGACGGAATCGTCGATGAGCGCCTTGATCTCCTTGGCGGCAGCGGCACTGCGCTGCGCAAGGCTGCGCACTTCACCGGCCACTACGGCAAAACCGCGGCCCTGCTCACCGGCGCGGGCGGCTTCCACCGCGGCATTCAGCGCGAGGATGTTGGTCTGGAAAGCGATGCCGTCGATCACGCCGATGATGTCGACGATCTTGCGCGACGACGCGTTGATCGAGCCCATGGTTTCCACCACGCGCGTCACCACATCACCGCCGCGCACGGCCACATCCGAAGCGGACGCGGCCAGTTGGTTGGCCTGCTGGGCGTTGTCGGCGTTCTGCTGCACGGTCGACATCAGCTGTTCCATGGCCGAAGCCGTTTCTTCGAGCGAGCTGGCCTGCTGCTCGGTGCGCGACGACAGATCGAGGTTGCCGCTGGCGATCTCGCGCGTGGCGGTGCCAATGGTTTCCGAAGCGCCCTTGATGCGGCCGATGGTCTGCACCAGCGCGCCGCGCATGCGGCTCATGGCGTAGAGCAGGCTGTGGTTGTCATCGGCACGGGTGGCGATCTCGACGGTCAAGTCGCCGCCGGCGATGCGATTGGCCACATCGGCTGCGTAGGCAGGGTCCCCGCCGAGCGTGCGCTGCAGGCCGCGGTTCGCGATGCCGCCCAGCAACACCAGCAAGCCGCCCACCAGCACCAGCAGGCCGCCCGTCTGGTACAGCGAAGTCATGAATGCGGCATTGATGTCGTCCATGTAGACGCCGGTCGAGAAGACCCAGTCCCACGGCTCATAGCGCATTGCAAAAGCCGTCTTGGGCACCGGTTCCGTGCCACCGACCTTCGGCCAGACGTAGCTGGTGAATCCGCCCTTGGGATCTTTGGCCGCGTTGGTCAGGCCCATGTAGACCGCATTGCCTTGCGCATCCTTGAAGCCGGATTGGTCCTTGCCGATGAACTCGGGCTTGATCGGGTGCATCACCACCACGTTGTTGGAGCTCGTGATGGTGAAGTAACCGTCCTTGTCGTAGCGCAGCGCCTTGAAGCGGTCGAGCGCCTCCTTCTGCGCGGCGTCTTTGGTCAACGTACCGTTCTTGGTCAGGTCGTCGTACTGCTTGGCCAGGTTCATGGCCATGGTCGTCACGCTGACGAGGTTGTTCTTGCGCTCCTCCACGCGGATCTCACGCGCCTGATACGCGTTGAATACCGAGATCAAGGTCAGCGCGACAAGGCTGATGACCAACGGCAGCCAAAGCTTTTGGCGAAAGCTGAGCTTGCTCATTCCAGAGTCTCCGGATGCGGAGCCGCGAGGCGCCGTTTGCGCAAATGCGGTTCCGCTATGGTTTTAGGGGTCCGGATGGTCTATCGGCAGGCGGAGCGCCAATCTTGAGGGGGCACACCCGCGCGAGAGCCGGCCGCGGTGCATTTGCACCCGTGCAGAGCGGACACCGCCGGCAGCGATCTTTGCAAATGGCGCCACATTAGGCAGAATTCTTTTGATCTGGAATTGACAATAAGCGATGAAAACCACGCTCGAAGAACTGCTTGCCTTTCGCACCGTGGTCGACACGGGCTCCGTTACGGCCGCCGCCGAGCAACTCGGCCAGACCGTGTCGGGCGTAAGCCGTGCACTGCGCCGGCTGGAAGAGAAGCTGGGCACCACCCTGCTGTCGCGCACCACACGGCGGCTGTCGCTCACCGACGAGGGCGCGACATTTCTGGCGCGGGCGCGCAGCATCCTCGCCGCCGTCGACGAGGCCGAGGAGCAGATGGCCCTGCGCCGCCAGCAGCCCGCAGGCCGTCTGCGCATCAACGCTGCCATGCCGTTCGTGCTGCATGTGGTGGCGCCGCTGGTGCCGGACTTCCGCGCGCAGTATCCGCAGATCGAACTGGAGCTGAACACCGACGACCTGATCATCGATCTGCTGGAAGAAGACACCGACGTGGCGATCCGCATCGGCCCGCTACGTGACTCCACCCTGCGGGCGCGGCTGCTCGGCACGCGGCAGCTTCGCGTGCTGGCAAGCCCCGCCTATCTGAAAGCGCACGGCCGGCCACGCAACGTGGATGACCTGCAGAAGCACGTCCTGCTCGGTTTCGGGCAGCCGGAATCGCTGAACCAATGGCCCCTGCGCGGCCCGCACGGCGACCGGTTGCGCATCGAACCCACGCTCAAGGCGTCCAGTGGTGAAACGCTGCGGCAGCTCGCGCTCCAGGGCGTCGGCATCGTCTGCCTGGCTGACTTCATGAGCGCTGAAGACCGACGCACGGGCGATCTCGTACAGGTGCTGCCGGATGCCACGGTCGAGGTGCTGCAGCCGATTCACGCGGTGTATTACCGCAACACGCAGTTGGCTTCGCGGATCGCGTGCTTTCTCGACTTTCTCGAAGCCCGGCTCACCGACGATGGACGGTGAAGCCGCATCGCGGGTGTGCAACAATTGCGCGATTCAACACCTTCCGCGCGCGGCCTGATCGGATCACATCGGGCGGCGCGCTGCGCTTTGAGCACTCATGGCTGAACACTCCGCTCCGGTTCTGGAGATCGACCCGAAATACGGCCCTTTCGACAAGCACACCCCGATGATGCAGCAGTACCTTCGCTTGAAGGCTGGGCATCCGAACACGCTTGTCTTCTACCGCATGGGCGACTTCTACGAGCTCTTCTTTGAAGACGCCGAAAAAGCCTCGCGCCTGCTCGACATCACGCTCACCGCACGCGGCAGTTCCAATGGGCACCCGATCCGCATGGCGGGCATCCCGTTCCACGCTGCCGAGCAATACCTCGCCAAGCTGGTCAAGCTGGGCGAATCGGTTGCCATCTGCGAGCAGATTGGTGACCCCGCCACCGCCAAGGGACCGGTCGAGCGCAAGGTCGTGCGCGTCGTCACACCGGGCACCTTGACGGACGCCGCGCTGCTGTCCGACAAGGTCAACAACCATCTGCTGGCCATCGCGCACCTGCCTGGCAAACGCGGCACGGCGCCGCTGATCGGTCTGGCGTGGCTCAACCTCGTCGGCGGCGAACTGCGCGTGATGGAATGCAGCCCCGACCAGCTCGACCGCGAACTCGAACGCATCCGCCCCGCCGAAGTGCTGGCCGACGATGCGACGCTCAACACCATCCAGGTGGATGTCGCCCGCACGCGCTTGCCCGACTGGCACTTCGACGTGGAAGCCGGCACCCGCCGCCTGCGCGAACAACTCGGCGTGGCGAGCCTCGTCGCCTTTGGCGCGGAAACGCTAACGGCCGCCTTGGCGGCTGCTGGCGCGCTGCTGAATTACGCAGCGGCCACGCAAGGCCAATCGCTGCGCCACGTGATCGGCCTGACCGTCGAGCATGAAAGCGAATTCATCGGCCTGGACACCGCCACGCGCCGCAACCTGGAGCTGACCGAGACGCTGCGCGGGCAGGAATCGCCGACGCTGTTCTCGCTGCTCGACACCTGCGCGACCAGCATGGGCAGCCGCCTGCTGCGCCACTGGTTGCATCATCCGCTGCGGGGTCGCGCCGTGCCTCAAGCGCGTCAGCAAGCGATTGAAGTGCTGCTCGGCAGCGATTGGCAAACGTTGCGGGCAACGCTGCGCACGCTGTCGGACGTGGAGCGCATTACAGGGCGGCTGGCGCTGCTGTCGGCGCGGCCGCGCGATCTGTCGTCCTTGCGTGACACGTTGGCGCGCCTGCCCGAGATTCGCGAAGAACTGCCGCAGAGTGACGCGGCTCCGCTGCTGACCGAGCTGTACGCCGCGCTCAGCTTGCCCGAAGACGCCCACGCCCTGCTGCAGCGCGCCGTGATGGCCGAGCCGGCGGCCATGGTGCGCGACGGCGGCGTCATCGCCCGCGGCTACGACGCCGACCTCGACGAGCTGCGCGACATCTCGGAAAACTGCGGCCAGTTCCTCGTCGATCTGGAAGCCCGCGAGCGCGAGCGCACCGGTATCGCCAATCTGCGCGTCGAATACAACCGCGTGCACGGCTTCTACATTGAGGTCACCAACGGCCAGGCCGCCAAGGTTCCGGACGATTACCGCCGCCGCCAGACGCTGAAGAACGCCGAGCGCTACATCACGCCCGAGCTGAAGGCGTTCGAAGACAAAGCGTTGTCCGCGCAGGACCGTGCCCTGTCGCGCGAGAAAGTCCTCTACGAAGAGTTGCTGCAGAAACTGCTGCCGCATCTGGCCGAGTTCAAGCGCATTGCGGCCGCGCTGGCGCAGGCCGATGTGCTGGCAACGCTCGCCGAGCGTGCGCACGCGCTGTCGTGGTCGCGCCCCATGCTGACCGATGCACCGGGCATTGAGCTGACGCGCGCACGCCATCCCGTGGTCGAACAGCAAGTCGAACAGTTCGTCGCCAACGACTGCATGCTGCAGGAGGCGCGTAAGCTGTTGCTGATCACCGGCCCAAACATGGGTGGTAAATCGACCTTCATGCGGCAAACCGCGCTGGTTGTGCTGCTCGCCTACGTGGGCGCATTTGTGCCGGCGGAAGCGGCCGTCATCGGCCCGATCGACCGCATCTTCACGCGCATCGGCGCCGCCGACGATCTGGCGGGCGGCCGTTCGACCTTCATGGTTGAAATGACCGAGGCCGCTGCCATCCTGCACCGCGCCACACCCAACAGCCTCGTGCTGATGGACGAAATCGGACGCGGAACGAGCACGTTCGATGGCTTGGCGCTCGCCTGGGCGATTGCGCGCCACCTGCTGTCGCACAACCGCAGCCACACGCTGTTCGCCACGCACTATTTCGAGTTGACGCAACTGCCGCAGGAGTTTGCTCAGGCTGCCAACGTGCACCTCTCCGCCGTCGAACATGGTGATGGCATCGTTTTCCTGCATGCCGTGCAGGACGGTCCGGCAAGCCAGAGTTACGGCCTGCAGGTCGCGCAGTTGGCGGGCGTGCCGCAGCCGGTCATTCGCGCCGCACGCAAGCGGCTCGCGTGGCTGGAGCAGCATTCCGCCGACACCGGCGCCACGCCTCAGTTGGACCTGTTCGCACTCGCTGCGGATACGCCCATCGACGATGAAGACGACGACGCCGAAGCACCCGACAGCGCACTGACGGAGGCACTCGCCGGGATCGATCCCGATGACATGACGCCGCGTGAAGCGCTCGAAGCGCTGTACCGGCTCAAGGCGCTGGCGAGCCCATCCGCCTGACCCGATGACCCGGCCCGGCGCAGCTTCCCGCATGCTTCCATGCATCGCCTTGGCACTGGCGGTGCTGCTGCCGGGGGCTGCGCTGGCGGCGTCCAAGACCGCAAAGTCCGCAAATGACGCGCCGTCCGCCTTCGCCTTCACGGTCATCGGCAACGTTCCCGAACGCCCCGAAGATGTCGCGACCGTGCGCACACTGCTCGACACCATCGACGCCGAACATCCGGCCTTCGTCGTTCACCTGGGCAACCTCAAGGGCCGCGATGAATCGTGCTCCGACACGCTGCTCGAAGCGCGTCATGACCTGCTCGACAGCCTGATAGCGCCCGTCATCTACATCCCCGGCGACCACGACTGGAGCGACTGCCAGCGCCCCGCCGCCGGCAGCTTCGACCCGGTGGAACGCCTGTTGCGCCTGCGCGAGCTGTTCTACCCAGACGACAACACGCTCGGCCAGCGCACCATGACCGTCATGCGCCAGTCCGATCAGGCCAAGTTCCGCAGCTACCGCGAAAACACGCGTTGGACGATGAGCGACGTGCTGTTCGTCACCCTCAACGTGCCTGGCGACAACAACAACTACAAGATCGCGGGCGGCCGCAACGGCGAATACGAAGATCGCCTCGAAGCCAATCGCCAATGGTTAGCGCGCGCCTTTGCCGTCGCACACCAACGCAAGATGGCCGGCGTGGTCATCATGATGCAGGCCGATCCGCTTTTCGAAGACGGGTGGGAACGGCGCCGTGCGCCCAACCTGCTTGACGGCTTGCTGCGTCGGCGTTCGCATGACGGTTACCTGGCACTCAAGCGCCAGTTGCGAACGCTCACGCGCGACTACGACGGTGCCGTCCTACTCATCCACGGCGCCAGCCAGACCTTCATGCTCGACCGCCCGCTCAAGGACGAAGACGGGCGCCCGGACTCGCACGTCATGCGCGCACGCACTTATGGTTCGCCAGTGCTCGATCGCTGGCTGGAAGTGTCCGTCACGCCGGGCCGCACGCCGCTGTTCCATATCCGCAGCCGCCGTCTCGACAACACTCCCGCGCCGGCGTCGGAAATCACGCCAGCGCCGGTGCAATAAAAAACGGGAGCCGAAGCTCCCGTTCTCGCATCTCGATGGACTTGCCGATCAGTGCAGCGTGTGCGGCTTGTCGTCGTCTTCATCCTCGTCCACGACTTCGAGGCCGTTTTCACCGTGCACGTGGCCGTGCTCGATTTCTTCAGCCGTAGCTTCGCGAACTTCAGTAACCCGCAGCTCGAAGCGCAGCGCCATGCCGGCCAGCGGGTGATTGCCGTCCAGCACAACCTTGTCTTCCGCCACGTCGGTGACGGTGTAGACGATGGCATCTTCCTCGTCGCCATCTTCGGGCACGCCTTCGAACTGCATGCCAACTTCGAGCGGCTCCGGAAAGCGATCACGCGGCTCGATCTTGATCAGTTCTTGATCGTAGTCACCGAAGGCGTCATCCGGCTCAAGCTGCAGTTTTGTCTCGAAGCCTTGCTCCTGGCCGTCCAGCGCTTCCTCGATCTTGGGGAACGTGCCATCATAGCCGCCGTGCAAATACACCATCGGCTCATCGGATTCCTCGATGACGTTGCCCTGCGCGTCGGACAGTTTGTAAGCCACCGACACCACCGTATTCTTCGCGATTTTCAATTGCGCACTCCATGAACGAAGTCCCATTATACGCTGCCGATGGCGGCGTCCAACCCGCCCTTCCGATAGAGCGTCCGGCGCAACTCCTTGGCGGGCTTTCGCCGCGCGACTTCATGCGCACGCACTGGCAGAAAAAGCCTCTGCTGATCCGGCAAGCACTCTCTCCGGAAGAGATGCGTGCACTGCACTTTCCACTATCACCAGAACGTGTACTTGCCCTGGCTGCGCGTCCCGACGTCGAGTCCCGCCTGATTGCGCAATCGCGCGGGCGCTGGTCGTTCAACCACGGCCCCTTTGACGAACGTCCGCTGCCTTCCCGCAAGACGCGCAACTGGTCGGTGCTTGTGCAAGGCGCAAACCTCGTCGAGCCGGCAGTCGAGGCGCTCATGCAGCGTTTCCGATTCATTCCCGACGCGCGGCTCGATGACGTGATGATCAGCTTCGCCACCGACGGCGGCGGCGTTGGCCCGCACTTCGATTCGTACGACGTGTTCCTGCTGCAGGCCCATGGCAAACGCCGCTGGCGCATTTCCGCCCAGGACGATCTCACGCTCGTCCCCGATCTACCGCTCAAAATCCTGGCCAACTTCCAGCCTGAAGAGGAATTTGTGCTCGAGCCCGGCGACATGCTGTATCTGCCCCCGCACTACGCACACGATGGCGTAGCCGAGGGCGACTGCATGACGTACTCGATTGGTTTCCGCTCACCCTCGTACCGTGAACTGGCCGGCCACTTCTTGGGCTTCCTGTCGCAAACGCTGGAAGACGATCCCAACTTCGAAGGCCGTTACGCCGACCCCGAACAGAAACCCACGGCCCGCCCCGGCGAGCTGCCCGCTGCCATGGTCAAGGCGCTTGCTCAGAAGCTCAACGCATTGCGCTGGACGCCCGAACTCGTCGGTGAATTCCTCGGCGCGTACCTTTCCGAGCCAAAGGATCACGTCGACTTCGTCACGCAGCCCCGGTTGCCACTCGCCCGCTTCACAGCCCGGGCGCGCAAGGAAGGCATCGTGCTCGACGCCCGCACGCAGGCACTGTATGACGCGCACCGGTTCTGGATCAACGGCGATACGTTCGAGCCTTCGGGAACGCTGCTTGCGTGGCTCTCCGCGTTGGCGGACGCACGTCGTGCAAGCGGTGCTTCTGTTGATGCGGCGGCCGGCTTACCGGATCTGATGGATACGCTGCATGCATGGTACGAAGAAGGCTGGCTTAGGCTGGCCGGCCCCGCGCAGCGATAATTCCGCGCTGAAACAGATCGTTACAAAAGCGTCTGAATCGCACGTGCGTCAGCCCCGACTCCGCTACACAGGGTAGGTAAAGCTCGCTATAATCCGACGCTAGCTTGCAGGCCGAGCAGCCCTCGTGCGACTTGGCTGCCAGCATAGAAGAAGGTGTAGTACCTGAGCGATAATTACCGGTAATTATTCATCGCCTTTCTGTTGTCCGCTTTCCATATTCAGTTTAAGGATCGAAAAAATGAAAAAGTCTCTCCTGATCGCCTCGCTGATGGCTGCTGTGGCTCTGGCTGCTTGCGGTAAGAAGGAAGAAGCTGCTGCTCCGGCCGCCGCTCCGGAAGCTTCGGCTCCGGCCGCTGCCGCTCCGGCTGCTTCGGACGCTGCTGCTGCTCCCGCTGCTTCGGACGCTGCTGCTGCTCCAGCTGCCTCGGACGCTGCTGCATCGGCTCCGGCTGCTGACGCTTCGGCTCCGGCTGCTAAGCAATAATCGCGTTTCTCGCGAGACAAAAAAGCCGACCTCCGGGTCGGCTTTTTTCATGAGCGCAATCTGGCGCTGGAGCATTCTGGCTGCAACTCCGTGGCCCATCCGCCATTCAAAGTTGTTTCTGAATCTTACAAGCCGTTTCGATCGAACCTAGCGCCCTCAAACGGTGCGCCAGAGCAGCCCCTCTTCCTGATCCGCAATCGGCACGTCTTCCACACTAGCTCCCAGGGGCACGGCGATCGCCTCAGCAGCCAATAACGGCGTGTTGTTCTGCTTGGACAGATGCGCAGCCACCACCGTATGCAACGCGTCGTGGCGCACGCGCGTGAGGATTGCGGCGGCGATGTCATTGGCCAGGTGGCCAAAATCTCCACCGATACGACGCTTCAATGACCACGGATAGGCTGAATTGGCCAGCATCTCCCGGTCGTGATTGCATTCGAGTACGAGGGCATGCATGCCCACTAGACGGGTGCAGAGGTATTCCGTCGACATGCCGGCATCGGTCAGCACACCCAGGCGCCTCGCACCGTCATTGAAAACAAACTGCAGCGGCTCGCGCGCGTCGTGCGGCACGGTGTACGGCAATATCTGCAGATCGCCGACACAGAACATATCGTCGGCGCGGCAGAAGCGCACTGCCGCCCGGTCGGCGCCGCGCAGGCTTTCCGTGGCGCGATACGTGCCGTGGCTGGTCCAGACGGGGATATTGAATTTGGCGGCAACCGCATAGGCGCTGCCAACGTGATCGCTATGCTCGTGCGTGACGAGGATGGCGTTGAGGGATTCCGGCGTACAGCCCAAGCGTTCGAGCCGCCGAACGGTCTCGCGGATACCGAATCCGCAATCCAGAAGAATGCGCGTGCACGTCGCTCCGCTCGAGGATTCGACGAGCAGCGCATTCCCTTCACTGCCACTGCCAAGGCTGGCGAATTTCAGTGTCATCGCCCACCCAGGCAGCCGTACTGCATGATGCCGATTACCGCAGTTGCTCGTCGAGCAGCGACAGGATGCGCTTGCCGATGTCGCCGGTCTGCGCCGAGCCATCGTCGTTCTGCACCAGAACCGTCGACGACGTGCCCGCGTCCTTCACAACTACGCGGTAACGCTTGGCGCGCTTGAGGTCTTCAATCTTCGTGCCCGAGAACAGGCGCGAGAAGAAGCCCGGTGCGTTGGCTTCAGCACGCGTATCAGCATAGCGGACGAAGTACACGCCTTGCGAGCGGTCGCGATCATCCACGGTGAAGTTCACGCGGTCCAGTGCCAAGCCCACGGTACGCCAAGCGCGATCGAAGGGCTCCGGCACCTGCAGGACCGGCTGGCCATTCGATTGCGTCAGCAACGACGGGCCGGTACGCGGCGCCGGTTCAGCCTTCGTGCCGTCTTGCACCGGGTGCGCAGCCTGTGTTTGCGCAAGCTTCTGCTGCGCAGCTTCCTTGCTGGCGCCCAGACGCTGCATCAGGCGCGAGAGGAATTCCGCTTCGAGTTCCGGATCGGCTGGACGCGGCGTCCACACGGTCTGGTCCTTGGACGAACCGACCAGTTGTTCCTGGGCGCCGCGATGCGAGATGTAGACCTCGACCGAACCATTCGGACCCTTCTCAATGCGGGTGCGGAATTTGTCGCGCTCCGACGTCGAGTACAGGCCATCGAACACCTTGCCTACAGTGCGGCGGATGATGTCCTGCGGAATCTTCGCCCGGTTCTCCGCCCAGTCGGTTTCCATGATGCCGGTCTCGGGCGAGTCGATCACCAGCAGGAAGCCGAGTTCTTGCCAGAACGTACGCAATTGCGGCCACAGGGCGTCCGGCGTGGTCTTCACGACAAGCCAGCGCTGATTGCCATCGCGCTCGATGCGCATGTCAGACACGGCGGGCAGCACGTTGTCGGTGCCCGAACCAGGCGTCGTGACCTTGGGCGCAGTCGACGTGTAGGCCGAGAGCGTGGTCGTGCCCGTATCAGGCGCGGCATAGCGGCGGTCAGCCTGGATGCCGGTCAGGTCGGGCGGGACTTCAAGCGTCGGACCCTTCTTTGCCTGCGATTTGTAATCGATGCGGTCCGGCTGCATCACCTCATTGACGGTATCGCAACCGGAAATCAGGGCAACCGACAGCGCGGCCAGCAACAGTTGAGCGGACGTCGCCACAGCCCCGCGACGGGTTTGGTGCAGTTTCATTGACTTGCGATCCTTCAGATGAGAACGATGGCTTAAGGGCCCAGAAGCGTCTGGAGGGGACCTTGAAACAATCAGGAGAGCAGCCCGGCATCCTTCAGGGATGCGCGCACAACCTCGTGATACTGGGATGCCAGCGGCGTCAACGGCAGGCGAATGCCGCCTTCCATCTTGCCCATGGCCTGGAGCGCCCACTTGACGGGAATCGGGTTCGACTCCACGAACAGATTCTTGTGCACCGACAGCAGTTGCATATGAATACGGCGAGCCGTTTCCACGTCGCCGCGCATGGCGGCTACGCACAGCTCGTGCATGGCGCGCGGCGCTACGTTGGCCGTCACGGAAATGTTCCCGTGGCCCCCCAGCAGCATCAGCGCAATGGCCGTCGGGTCATCCCCGCTGTAAATCTTGAACGAGTCCGGAGCGCCCTTGATGAGGTGTGCGGCGCGGTCAATGTTGCCGGTGGCTTCCTTCACGCCGATGATGCCCGGCACTTCGGCCAGACGCAGCATGGTTTCGACCGTCATATCGGCCACCGTGCGGCCCGGCACGTTGTACAGGATGACAGGCAGATCAACCGACTCGGCCACCTTGCGGAAGTGCAGGTACATCCCTTCCTGCGTCGGCTTGTTGTAGTACGGCACGACCTGCAGGGAGGCATCTGCGCCGACCTGCTTTGCGTAGGCCGTCAGCTCGACCGCCTCAGTTGTGGAGTTGCCGCCGGTGCCTGCAATGATGGGGACGCGCTTGCTGGCCTGCTCGACCGCCACGCGGATCAACTCACGGTGCTCTTCGACCGACACCGTCGGCGATTCACCGCTGGTGCCGACGATCACGATGCCGTCGGTGCCTTCGGCGATGTGCCAGTCGATGAGCTTGCGCAGGGACGGAAAATCAAGGCTGCCGTCCTCGTGCATGGGCGTGACGATGGCGACGAGACTGCCGGAAATCTGGATCATGGTTTCGAAAGCAGACAAAAGCGTGAACGTAAACAGTCGGATTGTACCGGATCGTCAGAACGGATTCGCCACATCTGAGACCCGCCAAGAGACGGGTAAGCCGCCGTCCTCAGCAACTTCAAAGTGCGTAGCGCGGCGCAACCGACCCGGCCGGCTCGCGAACTGCGCAAACCCGCTGCATGTAAGCTTCTCGGGGTGACTCGAGAAAGCCATCCTCGTAGCCAATTACCCGCAACTGGCCGCGCACGGCGTCGAGCAGTTCGCCGGGCGCCAGCAGGAACGCAGGATTGGACGGCTTCCCGACGGTTTCGTTTCCGACGGCAAAGGTTTCGTAGATCAGGCGGCCGCCCGGCGCGACGGCCGCCAGCAAGCGCGGCCAGAGCGGTCGGTGCAAGTAATTCGTGACGACGACGGCATCGAAAGTGGCACCGGCGGGCAACGGCCACGGGTTCCCTTCGATGTCGGCGACGATGGTTTGGGCGATGCCCGCCAGGCCCGAAAGCGCCGCCGCATCGCGGTCGATGCCCGTCACCTGCAGGCCGCGTGCAGCGAGCCAACGTACGTGGCGGCCGCTGCCGCAAGCCACATCCAGAACGGAGGTGCCGGCAGGCAGTTCAGCCGCCCAACGCGCCACCCACGGCGATGGCGCAGCCAGCGTGTGCGGATCCAATGCGACAGCAGACATCACCGGCCCATCAGCTATACGTCAGACCCATCGCCTCGCGCACCTCCCGCATGGTCTCTTGCGTGACCTTGCGAGCGTTGTCGCAGCCATCGGCGATGATGGCGCGCAGCAGGGACGGATCGTCCATGTATTTCTGCGCGCGTTCGAGCATCGGCTGCTGTTCGCGCAGAATGCCCTCGATCACGGGTTGCTTGCACTCCAGGCAGCCGATGCCGGCGCTGCGGCAGCCCTTCTGCACCCATTCTTTCGTGTCGGCGTCGGAGTAGACCTGGTGCAATTGCCAGACCGGGCACTTGTCCGGGTCGCCTGGATCAGTGCGGCGCACGCGGGCCGGGTCGGTCGGCATGGTGCGGACCTTTTTCTCGACGGTTTCCTTGTCCTCGCGCATGCGGATCGTGTTGCCGTACGACTTGGACATCTTCTGGCCGTCGAGACCCGGCATGCGGGAAGCCTCGGTCAGCAGCACCTGCGGCTCAGGCAGGATGATCTTGCGGGCACCTTCCAGGTAGCCGAACAGGCGTTCGCGGTCGCCCATTGAAAGGCTCTGCGACTCGGCCAACAGCGCGCGCGCCTGCTCCAGAGCCTCGTCTTCGCCACGCTCCTGGTACGCGGTGCGCAGTTCCAGATACAGCTTGGCGCGCTTGCCGCCGAGCTTCTTGGCCGCTTCCAGCGCTTTCTCCTCGAAGCCCAGCTCGCGGCCATAGAGGTAGTTGAAGCGGCGGGCAACTTCGCGCGTCATCTCGACGTGCGGCACTTGGTCTTCGCCGACCGGGACAAAACCGGCGCGGTAGATCAAGATGTCGGCGGCCTGCAGCAGCGGGTAGCCGAGGAAGCCGTAGGTGGAAAGGTCCTTCTCCTTGAGCTTCTCGATTTGATCCTTGTATGTCGGCACGCGCTCAAGCCAGCCTAGCGGTGTGCCCATCGAGAGCAGGAGGAACAGCTCGGCGTGCTCGGGCACACGGCTCTGGATGAACAGCGTGGCCTGTGTCGGATCGACGCCGGCAGCAAGCCAGTCGATCAACATTTCCCACACCGATTCCGCGATCACCTCGGGCGACTCGTAGTGCGTGGTCAGCGCATGCCAATCGGCGACGAAGAAGAAGCACGGGTACTCGGCTTGCAGCCGGACCCAGTTTTTCAGGACGCCGTGGTAATGCCCCAGGTGCAGAGCACCGGTCGGACGCATGCCGGAGAGAACGCGGTCAGGAAACATGTGGGAAATGGAGTTGAAGACTCAGGAAAACAGCATCTGCAGCGGGCTCAGAATCCACTGCAGCAGTTGAAACAGCAGCGCCATGATTGGGCGCATCCAGACATTGGTGATGACGTTGGAAATGATCAACGCCATCACGATGAAAAAACCGAACGGTTCGATGCGCGACAGGCCAAGCGCCATCCGAGGCGGCAGGAGTGCTGCCAGCACGCGCCCGCCATCGAGCGGGGGCAGCGGAAACATGTTGAACGCCGCCATCACCATATTGACGAGAATGCCAGCGCGCGCCATGCCAATCAGGAACGGCTCGTTCACCCCGCCCATCGCGAACACAACTGCCAGCACGCCCCAGAAGATCGCCTGGACAAAGTTGGTGGCCGGCCCCGCCAGGGCCACCCACATGCCATGCCAGCGCGGATCGCGTAGACGGCCGAAGCGCACCGGCACAGGCTTGGCATAGCCGAACACGAAAGCGCCTTTGGTTGCGAAATAGAGCAGCAACGGCATCGCAATCGTGCCGATGGGATCGATGTGCCGCAGCGGATTAATGCTGATGCGGCCCATGACATAGGCCGTGTCGTCGCCGAAATGCTTGGCGACATAGCCATGCGCCGCCTCATGCAGCGTGATGGCAAACAGCACGGGAATCGCGTAAACCGCGATGTTTTGGATCAGTGTGGGGTCCATAGGCGGGCTATTGTAGCAAGCGCGCGCCACGGCACGGCGCCACCGAAGCGCGCGCCAAGGCCTCGCCTACAGGCCCACGCGAGCCGGATCACCCCGGCCCTGGCGCACGAGTTCAGGCTCGCCGCTCGTCAAGTCAATAACCGTAGTCGGTTCTGCCGGGGCCGGGCCGCCGTCGATGACGAGTTCGAGCTGCTTTTCAAGCCGATCCCGAATGGCCTCTGCCTCGTTGAGCGGTTCGTCGTCGCCGGGCAGCTGCAGCGTGGCCGAGAGCAGCGGCTCACCCAGTTCGGCCATCAGCGCGAGGGGAATCGCGTGTTCCGGTACGCGCAGGCCGATTGTCTTGCGCGACGGGTGCGAGAGCCGGCGCGGCACCTCCTTGGTCGCCTCCAGCAGGAAGACGAACGGCCCCGGCGTCGCCGCCTTCAGCACGCGGTACTGCTTGTTGTCGACGCGCGCAAACGTGGCCAGCTCGGAAAGGTCGCGGCACATCAGCGTGAGGTGGTGCTTTTCGTCGATTCCGCGCACGCGGCGCAGGCGCTCGACGGCCGATTTGTCGTCCAGATGGCAGGCGAGCGCGTAGCAGGAATCGGTGGGCAGCGCGACCAAGCCGCCGGCTCGGATGATCTCCGCGGCCTGGCGAATCAAGCGCCCTTGCGGGGTGGTCGGGTGAATCTGGAAGAACTGGGACATGGCCGCCGCGTGATCAGGACATCCACCGGCTCCACACCGGCGTCAGGTTGTCGGGCAGCGGCGGCAGCGTGCCGAGTTCGACGCGGCCCTCGCCCGGGCCGTGGAAGTCTGAACCGCGTGACGCCAGCAGACCGTAACGGCGGGCCACGTCGGCGTACAACGCATATTGGTCGGGCGTATGGCTGCCGGTGATGACCTCGACGCCCTCGCCGCCCAGCGCCTTGAATTCATCGAACAGCGCGCCGTGCTCGACCAGCGACAGCGTGTAACGCCCAGGATGCGCCATCACCGCGACACCGCCCGCGCCCTTGATCCAGTTGATCGCGTCGGCCAGGCGCGCCCAGCGATGCGGCACGTAGCCCGGCTTGCCGTCACCCAGGTAGCGGTCAAACACTTCATGGATGTCGCGGCAGTGGCCATGCTCGACCAGGAAGCGGGCGAAATGGGTGCGCGAGACCATGTCGGGATTGCCGGCGTAGCCCAACGCACCCTCGTAGGCGCCTTCGATGCCGAGCTTGGCAAGCGCAGCGCTGATGTCTTCGGCGCGCGCGCAGCGGCCGGAGCGCGTGCGTTCCAGCCCCTGGACCAGATCGGCGTTGTCCGGATCGATGCCCAGGCCGACGATGTGCAGCGTGCGCCCCGCCCAGGTCACGGAAATCTCTACGCCCGAGAGGTAATCCATGCCCAAGGCCGTTGCGGCTTCGCGTGCGGCGGCCTGCCCACCCACTTCGTCGTGGTCGGTCAACGCCCAGAGCGTCACACCGTGGGCGGCAGCGCGCGCGGCCACTTCTTGCGGCGCAAGCATGCCGTCTGACACCGTGGAATGGCAGTGCAGATCGGCATTTCGGGCGGAGGCGGCAGAGATGTTTGGCATTCCGCCATTTTACTGCTGCGGCGCGCAACCGGGGGCCTCACCCACCAAGGAACGACATTCGGAAGACCCGACTGCCCGTGGCGGTGTTCGCGGTGCGCCGCTTGCTGCAGGCTATAGTGGCCGCATTGTTTCGTTCTCGACGCTTTGCCATGACTTCCGCCGCTACATTCGCCACCGATTTCCCTCAGCCCGTGGAGCAACGCATTGACGTGCTCGTCGTGGGTGCGGGGCCCGTGGGCCTATTTGCAGCCTTCCAGGCGGGCGTGCTCGGCATGTCGTGTGTGCTGGTGGATGCATTGGACCGCCCGGGCGGCCAATGCACGGAGTTGTACCCGGAAAAACCGATCTATGACATCCCTGCGCTGGTTTCGTGTACGGCGCAGGAACTCGTCGACCGGCTAATGGCCCAGTGCGCGCCGTTCAACTACCCCATTCTCTGCGGTCGCCGCGCGGAAACCGTGGAAACGCTGGAAAGCGAGCACGGCCAGCGCTTTCGCGTCACCACCAGCGCTGGCGACGTGTTCGATTGCGCCGCCGTACTCATCACGGCAGGCAACGGCGCGTTCACCCCACAGCGCGTGGCTTTGCCTGAAGCGGCCGCGCTGGAGGGCCGCCATCTGCACTATGCCGTGCGCGACACTGCGCGCTTTGCGGGCAAGCGCGTCATCATCGCCGGCGGCGGGGATTCCGCGCTCGACTGGGCGCTCGCGCTGCGAAAAGTGGCCGCACGCGTGACGCTGGTCCATCGGCGAGAGGGCTTCCGCGCAGCGGATGCGAGCGTCGCAGAAATGCGCGCTGCCGTCGCCGCCGGCGAAATGGATTTCGTGCTGGGCATGCTTTCGCGTCTGGACAGCACGCCCGACGGCACACTCACCGGCGCGGCCATCCGGGGGCGCGATGGCGAAACCGTTCTGCCCTGCGATGAACTGATCGCGCTGTATGGTCTGGTTTCCGAGCCGGGCCCGATTGTCAACTGGGGGGTAGAGATGCGCGCGGGCCGCATCACGGTGGAAACGACGGCGTACGAGACGTCGCGCCCGGGCGTGTTCGCGGCGGGCGACATCGCGCTGTATCCGAACAAGCAGAAGCTGATTCTGTCGGGCTTCCACGAGGTGGCGATGGCGCTGCGCCGTGCGTACCGCTACGCGAATCCGGACAAGACGCTCGTGCATACGCATTCGAGCAACGACGCGGGGCTGCAGACGAAGCTGCATGTGGCTGCCGAGTAGGTCGTCCGCATGCGCGCGCTATCGCTCTACGAAACCGTGCTCGGCGCGCGATACGCGCAACTGGCGCCGGCGGTGCAAACGTTCCACCGAATGACCGGCGCAGTGACGCTGCACGGTGAAGTTGAAACAGATCCGCCCGCCTCGCGCCTCGCACGCGGGCTTGCTTGGTGCATCCGCACGCCGCGCACATCGACACGCGGCCCGATTCGCGTCACGCTCGACGCCGCTGCCATGGAAGAAACCTGGACGCGCCATTTCCCGCGCCACACGATGCGCTCAACGTTGTCGCTGCATGAGGGGCGCATCACGGAACGGCTCGGTGCGGCGCGTCTGTTCTTTGCGCTGGAGGCGGAGCACGGCGTGTTGCGGATGCGCCTGGAAGGTTTGCGCTTCCTCGGTGTCCCGTGCCCAGCGTGGCTGCGGCCGGCCGTGTTGGCAGAGGAATCCGGGAAGGGTGACCGCTTCCACTTCAACGTACGCGCCAGCGTGCCCTTGCTGGGCGTGGTTGCGGCATATCGAGGTTATCTCGACCTGACAACGGTGGGGCGCGAATGATCGTTGTCTACGATGCGCACTGCCTGCTGTGCAGCGGGTCCATCCAGTTTCTGCTGCGACATGATCGGCAAGGCGTGCTGCGTTTCGCATCTATGCAGGGCGCAACCGGACGGCAACTGCTCGCCCAGGCTGGCGTGAATCCGGATGACGTGGATACCGTGCTCTTCGTGCGAGACGGCCGTGCATGGCGTGAAAGCGCCGCCGTCCTGCGCATCCTGCATGCGCTCGGCTGGCCGTGGCGGTTGGCATGGATCGGCTGGCTGGTCCCGGCAACGCTGCGCGACGCGTTGTATCGCCGTGTTGCTCGCAATCGCTATCGGTGGTTTGGGCGGTCAGACACTTGCATCCTTCCACCGCCCGGTGCGGCACAGCGTTTTCTCGATTGACCCTGCCGCTCAGCGCTGCAAACAGAACTCTTCGATCAGCGCAGCCACCTGTTCCGGCTGATCGTGGTGCAGCATGTGCCCCGCATCCGCAATCAGCACCTCACGGAAATCAGGAAACGCCGCAAAGCGCGTCTTGAACTCGGCCAGCGGCACATCGCCCGCGATGGCCTTCAAGGTGGGTGAATCGACTGCCTCGACGTGCAGCACGGGCGCGGCCACACGGCGCCAGATTTCCATCACTTCATCCAGCCGATAAAGCTGCGGATTGATGATCTTGTGCGCAGGGTCGCCAAGAATCTCCCAGCGGCCCTCGGCATTCTGGCTCGACCAGTGCTGCGCCAGAAATGCCGCCTTGTCGGCCGGCAGACGAGGATTGGTCTTCTGCAGGCGCGCGGCGACGTCGTCAACGGTGGCGTAGGTGTTGAGGCGCGGCTTGTCCTTCAGCTCGTCAAGCCAGCGCGCATAGCGGCGCGGCGCCTGCGATGCCTTCGACGCCGACATGCCGAAGCCCTCCAGATCCACGACGCGCCGCACGCGCTCGGGTCGGATACCCGCGTACAGGCAAACCACGTTGGCGCCCAGGCTGTGCCCCACCAGCGTCACCTGCCCCTCCGGCTGGTAGTGATCGATGATGGCTTCGAGATCGGCCACGTAATCGGCAAACCAATAGCTCTCGACGCCGGGCCCCTCGGTGGGCCGGGCGGTCTGGCCGTAGCCGCGCCAATCCGGCGCCACGATATGCCAGCGCTCGCGCAGCGCATCGACCAGAAACTGGAACGACGCCGACACATCCATCCACCCGTGAAACAGGAACAGGATGGGCGCACCGGGTTCGCCCCATTCGCGGATGTGATAGCGCAAGCCGCGCACGGGCAGATATGTTGAGCGGGAGGCCTGGCGCGCGGCAGGCTGTGTGGTGGAGTCCATGGTTTCCGTTACCCAATAGAAATCGAACGATCGTTCTTTTTCCGGGAATTATAGCGGTGGATGGGCAACGCCGTGGCGCTTAGAACGAGGCTTCCAGCGCGGCAATTTCGTCATCGTCGAAACCGGCCTGGCGGCGCGCCTCGAGGTTGAAAGGCCCGCGCAATCGCGGCGCACCGTATTGCTCGGCCAGCTTGCGATACGTCGGCACGGGGTCCAGGCCGGCGCGCTCGCACAGCCAGCGATACCAGCGATTGCCGACCGCAACGTGGCCGATCTCGTCGCGCAGGATGATGTCGAGAATGCTCGCCGCTGCCATATCGCCGGCCTGGGCCAGCTTGGCGCGAATCGGCGGCGAGGCGTCCAACCCGCGGGCCTCAAGCGTGCGCGGCACCAGCGCCATGCGTGCGAGCGGATCGGCGGCGGTTTTCTCCGTCATCTGCCACAAGCCGTCGTGGGCGGGGTGATCGCCGTAGCGGCAATCGAGCGTTGCCAGATGGGCGGAAAGCAGCGAAAAGTGCGTGGCCTCTTCAGCGGCCACGCGCGCCCAGTCCTGGTAGAACGCCACGGGCATCCCCGCAAAACGCCACACGGCATCGAGCGCAAGGTTGATGGCGTTGAATTCGATGTGCGCGAGCGCGTGCAGCAGCGCGCCCCGACCGCGTGGCGTATCGATCGCACGACGGCGCGGAACCTCGGAAGGCGGCACGAGCAGCGGCGCGTCTGGTCGGCCGGGGACACCGCCCTCTGGCGCCACCATGGATTCATCAATGCCCCACCTCGCGTCGTCGGCACATTTGGCGCGCTCGCCCAGACGCAGCGTGGCGTCCACCTTGCTGACAGGATCAGTGAGGCACAGCGCGGCCAAGGCAGCGTGGCGCAGCGTGTCGGTGGGCGTCTTGGGGCAAGGCTGCGAAGCGGTCATCAGCGTACAATTTGGACTTTCCGCCATTTTAATTCGACGCATCGGCCTGCCTCGCTCGGCAAGCTTGAAGACGCGCCCATTTCCCCCATTTACGCAGATTCTGGAGACCGATCGCATGGCCCTCTACCAACTCGGCGATGTTGCCCCGACCATTGACGCAAACGCCTATGTGGCCCCGGAAGCGACCGTCATCGGCCGCGTGGAGCTGAAAGCACGCGCGAGCGTGTGGCCCGGCGCCGTCATCCGTGGCGACAACGAGCCGATTACCGTAGGCGAGGCCAGCAACGTGCAGGAAGGCTCGGTGCTGCACACCGATCCGGGCTGCCCGCTGAACATCGGCGACCGCGTGACGATCGGCCACCAGGCCATGCTGCACGGTTGCACGATCGGCGAAGGCTCGCTGATCGGCATCCAGGCGGTGGTGCTCAATCGCGCGGTGATCGGCAAGAACTGCCTGGTAGGCGCGGGCGCGATCGTCACCGAAGGCAAGGTCTTCGAAGACGGCACACTCATTCTTGGCGCACCCGCTAAGGCCGTGCGCAAACTGACGGAAGACGACATCGCCAAAATGCACCTGAACACCGAAACGTATGCGGTGCGTCAGGCGATGTACAAGCAGCAACTGAAACGGATCGATGGATGACTGACGAGCTGAAGAAATTTGTATTCGACGCCGCGCCCGTGCGCGGTGAACTGGTGCGCCTGGAAGGGACGTGGCAGGAGGTGCTGAGCCGCCGCCGTTACCCTGGCCCGGTCAGCACGCTGCTGGGCGAGATGATGGCCGCCGCCGCGCTGCTGTCAGCCAACCTCAAGTTCAACGGCGCGCTCGTCATGCAACTGCACGGCGACGGGCCGGTGCATATGCTGGTCGTGGAGTGCAACTCCGACCTGTCGATGCGCGCCACCGCCAAGATTGCCGAAGGCGCCGAGATTGCCGACGACGCCACGCTGGCCGCCATGGTCAACGTGCACGGCAACGGACGCTTCGCCATCACGCTCGATCCGCAAGACAAATTGCCGGGCCAGCAGCCGTATCAGGGCATCGTGCCGCTGTCGGACGAAAATGGGCCGCTCGCCAGCATCACTGAAGTGCTTGAGCACTACATGCAAAGCTCTGAGCAACTGGACACGCGCCTGTGGCTGGCCGCCGACAGCAAGGTCGCGTCGGGCATGTTGCTGCAACGCTTGCCTTCGTATGGCGGAGCCATGGAAGGCCGCACGGGCCATGTGTCCGCACAAGTGGGCGAGACCGGCCAGCCGCTGCACAAGGACGTGCAGGAGCAAGACCTGGACACGTGGGAACGCGTTTGCCAGCTCGGCAAGACGCTGCGACGCGACGAATTGCTCGAGCAGCCGATCGACACGCTCATCAAGCGCCTGTACTGGGAAGAAATGGAAGCAGCCGGCATTCGCATGTTCGAGCCGCAAACCCCGCGTTTCCGCTGCTCGTGCTCGCGCCTGCGAGTGGGAGCCATGCTGCGTACGCTGGGCCAACCCGAGGTCGACAGCATTCTGGAAGAGCGTGGCAAGGTGGAAATCGACTGCGAATTCTGCGGCCAGCACTACAGCTTCGACGCTGTGGATTGTGCACAGCTCTTCGCACAGGGGACCGTCGCGCAAGGCATCCAGGGCGCGTCCGACCAGCGCCACTGAACACGGCGGCATAGTATGAAGTGCGCGTGGCGCGCGGCACTTATCGGTGCCGCCCACGCTCTAAGTCGCCAGTTTCTTCATCTGCCGCTTGCTGCGGAGCGCATCATGTCTGAGCCCACTTCCTCGTTCTTGCGATCGTTGAGTCTCGCGCGCGCTGGCGCGCTGGCGTTGCCGATTGGTGCGGCGCTGCTGGCGTCGGCCTGCGTTGCCGTGCCGCGTGGCCCTGGCGGTACGCCCTACACTGCCCGGCTGCCGGACGATACGCAGGCTGCGGCAACCGCGCCGTTGTCGGCGGAAGACCGCAAGAAGCTCGATGCGCTGAATGCCAAGGCGCTGCGCGAATCCGATCAAGCCATCCAACGCGATGCAGAAGCGCGAGCCTATGCAGCCACGCCGTACTACGCGCCGTATCCGTACTACGGAGGCTATTCGGTGTATTACGGCAGCGGATGGCGGCACCGTGGCGGCTGGGGCGTCAGCTACGGGGCACCCGTGTGGGGTTATCCGTACTACTGGTAAATCCCCGAAGTTGCCCTGAAGGCGATCGTGTCTGCAGGACGCGTTCGCATAGCAGACTCAATGATGCGTCTGCTGGCCCGCCGGAGGGGGTGGCGGCGGCGGAGTTTCGCTGGTTTTCGGAGCCGGCGCGACGAACTGCACGAAGCCTTCGTCGTCCTTAACCATCCCCAGCTCATAGCGCGCGCGCTCTTCAATAGCGCCCGTGCCTTCCTTCAAATCCTTCACCTCGCCTTCGAGCTTGGTGTTGCGCTGCTTCAGTTCAGCGTTGCGCTGATTCTGCGCCGTCACCTGCTTCTGCATGTCCCACACGCGCAGCCAGCCGCCCTTGCCCAGCCAAAGCGGGTACTGGATGGCAAGCAGCAACAGCAGCAGGAACAGCGTAATCAGGCGCATAGAGACAAGCGTTGGCGGTACTCAGACCCCAAATACCATGCGACCGCCAGAGCGGCGGTCGCACAGTGATGCGGAGCAAAACTGCGAGGGATTATCGCAGGTTATAGAACGCCGACTTGCCCGGATAGCTGGCGATATCACCGAGGTCTTCTTCGATACGCAGCAGCTGGTTGTACTTGGCCATGCGGTCCGAACGCGACAGCGAGCCCGTCTTGATCTGGCCGGCGTTCGTGCCAACAGCGATGTCGGCAATCGTGCTGTCTTCGGTTTCGCCCGAGCGGTGCGAGATCACGGCGGTGTATCCGGCGCGCTTGGCCATCTCGATGGCGGCAAACGTCTCGGTCAGCGTGCCGATCTGGTTGATCTTGATGAGGATTGAGTTGGCGATGCCCTTCTCGATGCCTTCCTTCAGGATCTTGGTGTTGGTGACGAACAGGTCGTCGCCCACCAGTTGGACTTTCTTGCCGAGCTTTTCGGTCAAGATCTTCCAACCGGCCCAGTCGCTCTCATGCATGCCGTCTTCGATCGACACGATCGGGAACTTGTCAGCCAGGTTCGCCAGATAGTTGGCGAAGTCTTCCGACGACAGCTGCAGGCCTTCGCCTTCAAGGTGGTATTTGCCGTCCTTGTAGAACTCGGACGCGGCGCAGTCCAGCGCCAGCAGCACGTCTTCACCGGCCTTGTAGCCAGCTTGCTCGATGGCCGACAGGATGGTGTTCAGGCACTCTTCGTTGCTGGCGAAGTTCGGTGCGAAGCCGCCTTCGTCGCCCACGGCCGTGCTCATGCCCTTGTCAGCCAGGATCTTCTTCAGCGCATGGAAGATCTCTGCGCCGCAGCGCAGGGCTTCACGGAAGCTCGACTGGCCCACCGGCATCACCATGAATTCCTGGATGTCCAGGCTGTTGTTGGCATGCGCGCCACCGTTGACGATGTTCATCATCGGCACCGGCATCTGCATCGCGCCCGAACCGCCGAAGTAGCGATACAGCGGCAGGCCAGCTTCTTCGGCGGCGGCTTTGGCAACAGCCATCGACACAGCCAGCATGGCGTTCGCGCCCAGGCGGCTCTTGTTCTCGGTACCGTCCAGATCAATCAGCGTGCGGTCCAGAAAAGCCTGTTCCGACGCGTCCAGGCCCATGATGGCCTCGGAGATTTCGGTGTTGATGTGCTCGACGGCCTTGAGCACGCCCTTGCCCAGGTAGCGCGACTTATCGCCGTCACGCAGCTCGATAGCTTCGCGCGAGCCGGTGGAGGCGCCCGACGGCACCGCCGCACGGCCCATCACGCCCGATTCCAGCAGCACGTCGCATTCGACGGTGGGGTTGCCGCGCGAGTCCAGCACTTCGCGACCGATGATATCTACGATGGCACTCATGAAAATCCCTCTTGGTGTCTTAAAGCAGGTAACGCTACGAGATCGACAGACGGCTTAAACGCCTTCGACCACGATCATGTTCATGTTGGCAGCCTTGGCGCGCGCATTGCGCGCAGCCAGGTATTCCTCGCTGTCGTAGAACGACTTGGCGGCGTCATAGCTCGGGAACTTGAGCACGACGATGCGGGTAGGGTTCCACTCGCCCTCCAGCTGCTCGGTCTTGCCGCCGCGCACCAGCGGCTCGGCGCCGTGCGCTTGCATGGCTTTGGTGGACAGTGTCTTGTATTGCTCGTACTGCACGGGGTCTGTCACGTCCACGTACGCGAGGATGTAGCCAGCGGCCATGTGTCTCTCTCCGGATGCGGAAACAAAAACTGAACTGAGCCGAACCGAAAACGACATCGGCGGCTGGTGGAGCCGCCGGTCGTCGGGAAAAAATCAGTCGAACTGATTTTCCAGGAAACCGCTGCGCTTGGTGAGCGCATCCAGTTCTTTCAGTACTGACAGCAAGTCTTTCATGCGGCGCAGCGGCACAGCATTCGGGCCGTCTGATTTTGCGCATGCGGGATCAGGGTGCGTTTCCATGAAGACGCCCGACACGCCGGTGGCAATGGCTGCACGTGCCAGCACCGGCACGAACTCGCGCTGGCCGCCTGAGCTGGTGCCCTGGCCGCCCGGCAATTGCACCGAATGCGTGGCGTCGAACACAACCGGCGCGCCCGTCTCGCGCATGATCGCCAGCGAGCGCATGTCCGACACGAGATTGTTGTAACCGAACGAGGCACCGCGCTCGCAGGCCATGAAGTTGTCTTCCGGCAGACCGGCATCGCGGGCAGCGTGACGCGCCTTGTCGATGACATTCTTCATGTCGTGCGGCGCGAGGAACTGGCCCTTCTTGATGTTAACGGGCTTGCCGCTCTGTGCGCAGGCGCGGATGAAATCGGTCTGACGGCACAGGAACGCCGGCGTCTGCAGGACGTCCACGACTTCCGCCACGGGCTTGATCTCGTCGATCTCGTGGATGTCGGTCAGTACCGGCACGCCCACCTGGCGACGAACTTCCGCCAGAATGCGCAGCCCCTCTTCCATGCCCAGACCGCGGAACGAGGCGTCCGACGAGCGATTCGCCTTGTCGAACGACGACTTGTAGATGAACGGAATGCCCAGCTCGCCCGTGATCTCCTTGAGCGTGCCGGCGGTATCGATCGCCATCTGCTCGGATTCGATCACGCAGGTGCCGGCAATCAGGAAGAACGGTTTGTCGAGGCCGACTTCGAAATCGCAGAGTTTCATCGTATTTCCCGTGCGCCAGCGCGTTAGGCGACAGCGCGTTGCGCGGTCTGGTTGTGATGCGCCAGCGCGGCTTCCACGTAGGCCTTGAACAGCGGATGGCCGTCACGCGGCGTCGAGGTGAATTCCGGGTGGAACTGCACGCCGACGAACCACGGGTGCATCGACGCCGGCAGCTCCATCATTTCCGGCAGGTTTTCCGACGGCGTGCGCGCGGAGATGATCATCCCGGCCTTTTCCAGCTGAGGCACGTAGTGATTGTTCACCTCGTAGCGGTGACGATGGCGCTCGTTGACTTCCGCGCCATAGATTGCCGCTGCCTTGGTACCGGATTGCACCGGCACGCGCTGCGAGCCCAGACGCATGGTGCCGCCCAGGTCGGAGTCGGCCGAGCGCTTTTCCACGCGGCCATCGCGATCCAGCCACTCGGTGATGAGCGCGACCACCGGGTGTTCGGTCTCGTCGTTGAATTCCGTGCTGTTGGCGTCTTTCATGCCGGCCAGATGGCGGGCGAATTCGATCACGGCCAACTGCATCCCCAGGCAGATGCCCAGGTACGGCACGCCCTTTTCACGGGCGTACTGAATTGCGCGGATCTTGCCTTCCGTACCGCGCTTGCCGAAACCACCCGGCACCAGAACCGCGTCCAGCGTGTCCAGCACCTGCGTATGGCCCGACTCCAGCTCTTCGGAATCGATGTACTCGATATTGACGCGCGTCGAGGTATGCAGGCCAGCGTGGCGCAACGCCTCGATCAGCGACTTGTACGACTCGGTCAGGTCGACATACTTGCCGACCATGCCGATGGTGATCTCGTGCTGCGGATTTTCCAGCGTGTGCACCATATGCGCCCACACCGACAGGTCTGCCGGCGGCGCTTCGATGCGCAGCTCTTCGCAGATGATGCGATCCAGCCCCTGCTCGTTGAGCATTTGCGGGATCTTGTAGATGGTGTCGACATCCCACACCGAAATGACCGCGTCCTGCGGCATGTTGGCGAAGAGCGAAATCTTTGCGCGCTCGTCGTCGGGAATCGGGCGGTCGGCGCGGCACAGCAGCGCGGTCGGCTGCACGCCGATTTCGCGCAGCTTCTGCACCGAGTGCTGGGTCGGCTTGGTCTTCAGTTCACCAGCGCTGGCAATGAACGGCACCAGCGTCAGGTGTGCGAACGCCACCTGGTTGCGACCCAGGCGCAGGCTCATCTGACGTGCGGCTTCCAGGAACGGCAGCGATTCGATATCGCCGACCGTACCGCCGATTTCCACGATCGCCACATCGGCCTTGCCGTCGTGTGAGGCCGCGGCGCCGCGCTCAATGAACGCCTGGATTTCGTTGGTGATATGCGGAATCACTTGCACCGTCTTGCCGAGATACTCGCCGCGACGCTCCTTGCGGATCACGGATTCGTAAATCTGGCCGGTGGTGAAGTTGTTTGCCTTGCGCATCTTGGCCGAGACAAAACGCTCGTAGTGGCCAAGATCGAGGTCGGTTTCTGCGCCGTCCTCGGTCACAAACACTTCGCCGTGCTGGAACGGGCTCATCGTGCCCGGGTCGACGTTGATGTAAGGATCGAGTTTGAGGAGGGTGACTTTGAGGCCGCGCGACTCAAGAATGGCCGCGAGCGAGGCGGCGGCGATGCCCTTGCCGAGTGAGGACACTACGCCACCGGTAACGAATACGAACTTGGTCATGACCTAGCTTGCCGGGGAAAGCCGGATTATAGCAAAGGTCCCCTCTCCGATCCGTGACAGAACAGTGGAATTTGCCCCAAGGCAGCCTCGCCTATGCGGCGTGCCGCATGGCGCCTGCGTTGGCGCGCATTTCGTTGATCAACTCGCGGATCAACTGGGCCGTTTCGAGCGGCTTTTCCATCGGATAAAGATGACTGCCTTCGATCCAGCGCAGCCGCCCGCCCACGACGCGCCGGGTCGCGCCCAGTCCGACTTGGCGAATCTCGCGCGAACGCGTGCCAGCCACAAAGCTCACCGGGAATGCCGTACCGCCAGCGACTTTGCGCCCCATGTTGGTCGGCAATGTCCGATAGATTTGGTATTCGATTTCGCGCGAGAAGCGCAGTGTGCGCTCGCGGTCACGGCCCGTGGGCTCGGTGCCATGCTCGACATAGTCGCGCAGCACGTCTTCATCCCAACGATCGAACTTGCGCTTGGCCTTGAAGTGGCTCCAGACGGCGTCGAGATCGGGCCACAGATGGCGCCGGTTTTTCGTCGCTGCGGCAGGCGATTGGCTCTCGTCGATGTCCAGCCATTGCGCTACGCGCAGCAGCTTGGCGCGCCATCCCGCGATGATCGGCGAATCGAGCATCACGACGCCACGCACGCGCTCGGGCCGGCGCAGCGCCGCCATCAAACTCAAGAAGCCGCCCAGCGAATGACCCACCAGCCAGACCGGCTCGGGCTGCGCGTCGATTTCGGCGAGCAACTCCTTCACAAGACCGGGCCAGGAACGGGTCACCGGAAAACGCGGATCATGCCCAAAACGCTCCACGGCGCGGATGTCGAATTCGTCACTCAGCACGCCCAGCATCTTGCGATACGTTCCCACGGGAAAGCCGTTGGCATGCGAAAAAAGCATCACATCGCGCATCGCAGGTCCCTGTGCCGCTCAGTGCGACTTCTGCGATCCGCCGGCCACGCGCTGGATCGTGGAAACCTGCTCCAACGCAGGACCGGGCGCGCGTTCCGGCACGGCTGGCGCGTCGGCGGCGGGCGGCGCAATGCGCACGGGTCCGACCTCCGCGGAAGGATGGCCTTCGCGGCGCAGCGGGTATAACGGCGAAGTGCCGGTTTCCCAATCCGGATCGTCGATTTCTGCAAACACCTGGCGCAGACGCTTGCCCCATGTGCCGCGAATCATCGCGAAATATGGGTTCTCTTCGTCGATGGCGACAAAGCGCGTCACACGCAGGGAGTCGGCCTCATAGACCAGCAGATCCAGCGGCAAGCCCACGGAAATATTCGATTTCAGCGTTGAATCCATCGAAATCAGCGCGCATTTTGCAGCTTCGTCCAGCGGCAACCCCGGGCTGACCACGCGGTCGATGATCGGCTTGCCGTACTTGGCTTCGCCGATCTGGAAATAGCAATTCTCGGGCGTGGCTTCAATGAAGTTGCCTGCCGCATAGACGTTGAACAGGCGCGGCCGCTCTGCGCCGATCTGCCCGCCGAAGACGATGCTGACGTTGAAGTCGATTTTGGCCTTGGCCAGCGCTGCCGCGTCGCGGTCGTAAACGTCGCGCACGGCCTCGCCAACAATCGTGGCGGCCTCGAACATGTCCCGTGCCGTCCACAGAGAGCGCGGCTTGCCGCGCGCTTCGGTCAGCACTTGGCGCACCGCCTGACTGATCGCCAGATTGCCGGCCGTCAGCAGCACCATGACGCGATCGCCTTCGCGCTCGAAGACGGTCATTTTGCGGAACGTGGAAATGGCGTCCACTCCCGCATTCGTGCGGGAGTCGGACAGGAACACAAGGCCTGCGTCCAGGCGCATGGCGACGCAATAAGTCATGGGCGAAGCAACAAACGGAAACGGTGGTTTGAAGGCATTCTAGCGCGCCGATCGCAACCCATCCGCGCGCTTGGAAGAGGTGCTCAATTCACTCGGGTAGCCTCGGCGGGCAACGGCTCAATGGAAATGCTGACATCCAGCGACTCCGCGCCTCCGCCCTGCCGCACGCCGCGCACCGGCGCCGCAGACTGGTAATCGCGCCCGACCGCCAATCGGATGTGGCGAGCATCGGTAAAGCACTGGTGGGTGACGTCGATGCTGCACCACGTGTGCGATTCGGCATCGAGGCAGACGTCGGCCCACGCGTGGCTGGCGAGGTCCTCTTCGCCCACGGCGTGGAAATAGCCGCTGACATAGCGTGCCGGCACGCCCAGCGCCCGGCAGCAAGCAACCATCACCTGCGCCTGGTCCTGGCATACGCCCGTGCCCAGGCCGAACGCCTCCGCAGCAGTGGTGCCGACGTGGGTGGTGTTCGGTTTGTAGCTCACGCGCGTAGCGATGGCTTGCGCAAGGCGCACTGCAGATTCCGCGTCGCCTTGCACCAGCCTGTGCTCTCGCGCAAAGTTGATCATTTCCGGCGGCGCGGAAGTCAGCGGTGTGGCACTCAGAAAGTACAGCGGCGAAACGCGATAGCGCCCTTGCCCCGGCGCATCGACAAACCGTTGGCTGCCGGGGGCGCCCGCAGGAAACACCTCAACAATGCCACGCGCGTCGATGATGACGTCATCCGTACGGCTGCCAAGGGTGAAGTGATGGACGACGTTGCCGAAACCGTCGGTGGCGCGCGTGAGGTTGCCGGGCGCGTGGATCTGCCAGCTGTCCACCTGCTGCAGCTCGCCGCTGCGAGGTGTCAGCCGCAGCTCATGCACGCTGTGGCGCAGCGGCTCGGCATAACGGTAGACCGTCGTGTGTCGAATTTGGTATTTCACGATGACACGGGCGCTACCCGAAAGTGGCGCCCCGATGTATGCACATTGTCCTGCACGTCAGGCCACCTCGAGCGGCACCAGGAAATCCTGGCTGATGCCGTTGCCCAGGTCGCCGATCCGCTCCAGGAAGTTGGTCAGCCAAGCATGCAGGCCGACCGCAAAAATATCTTCGATGCGGGCGTACCGCAGATCGGCGTGCAGTTTACCAGCGCGACGCTCGGTCTCTGCCGATTGACTGTTGCGCACAGTCGAAAGAATCTCAACCACTTCGTCCATGCTGGCCAGCAGCGAGCGCGGCATATCGCTGCGCAGAATCAGCAACTCCGCCACACGCGTCGGCGTGATGACATTGCGATAGATCTTGCGATAGACCTCGAAGCCTGACACCGAACGCAGCGTGGCGGCCCAATGGTAGAAGTCGCCCTGCTCCGCCGCGGTTTCATCGCGCGTGGGCGTGGACTGAAACTTCACGTCAAGCAGCCGTGCAGTGTTGTCGGCACGTTCCAGAAAGGTGCCCAGGCGCATGAAATGGAACGCGTCGTCCGTCAGCATGGTGCCGACCTGCACGCCGCGTGACAGATGCGAGCGGAACTTCACCCATTCAAAGAATTGCGATGGATCGTCGCGCAACATGCCTTCGGCAATCAGGCGCTGCACATCCAGCCACGTGGTGTTGATGGTTTCCCACACCTCCGTTGTGAGGGAGCCGCGCACGGCTCGGGCGTTTTCGCGCGCGCCGCGCAGGCAGCTCATGATCGACGACGCGTTGGTCATGTCGCGCACCATGAAGTCAATCACGTCGTCGCGCGAAAGCAGGCCGTAGCGGTCGGCAAAAACCCGGGTGAGTTCGGAAATATCGAGCATTGCCCACCAGCCCTGCTCCGCCACTTCGGCCGATTGCGGCATCAGCGAGGTCTGGTAGTTCACGTCGAGCATGCGGGCGGTGTTCTCGGCGCGTTCGGTATAGCGCGCCATCCAGAAAAGGTGGTCTGCGGTGCGGCTGAGCATGGCGTTCCCTTCTACGTATTCGATATGCGATTGATCGACTGCCAGTTGCGACAATGCGCGAGCGTTCAGCGCTCCAGCACCCACGTATCCTTCGTCCCGCCTCCCTGCGACGAGTTGACCACCAGCGAGCCCGCCCGCAACGCCACACGCGTGAGGCCACCGGGCACCATGCGCACATCCTTTCCGGACAGCACGAACGGCCGCAGATCAATATGGCGCGGCGCGATGCCGGCTTCCACATACGTTGGGCAAGTCGACAACGCCAGCGTGGGCTGGGCAATGTATTGCTCCGGACGGGCCTTCACCACCTCACGGAAAGCAGCAATCTCTTCCTGCGTCGCGGCCGGGCCGACCAGCATGCCGTAGCCGCCCGCACCGTGCGTTTCCTTGACCACCAGCTCTCCCATGTGGTCGAGCACGTATTGCAGGTCGTCCGGTCGACGGCACATGTACGTCGGCACGTTATTGAGGATCGGCTCCTCGCCGAGGTAGAAGCGGATCATGTCCGGCACGTACGGATAGATCGACTTGTCGTCTGCCACGCCGGTGCCGATCGCATTGCAAATGGTGACGTTGCCCGCGCGATAGACCGACAGCAGCCCTGCCGCACCCAGGGAAGAATCCGGCCGGAACACCAGCGGATCGAGGAAGTCGTCGTCCACCCGGCGATAGATGACGTCGATGCGCTGGGGGCCCTGCGTCGTGCGCATGTAGAGATGATCGTCCTGCACGAAAAGGTCGTGCCCCTCCACCAGCTCAACGCCCATCTGCTGCGCAAGGAACGCGTGCTCGAAATACGCCGAGTTGTACATGCCCGGCGTAAGCACCACCACCGTCGGGTCGGCAATGTTCTGCGGCGACACGCTGCGCAGCATGTCGAGCAGCATGTCGGGGTAATGCGCGACCGGCGCCACACGATTGCGTGCGAACAACTCCGGAAACAGCCGCATCATCATCTTGCGGTTTTCCAGCATGTACGACACCCCCGAGGGCACGCGCAGATTGTCTTCCAACACGTAGAACTCGCCCTCCCCAGCACGCACGATGTCGATGCCGGCCACGTGGGCGTAGATATCGCGCGGCACGTCCACGCCGAGCATGTCGGGGCGGTATTGGGCGTTGTTGTAGATCTGATCGGGCGGAATGACACCAGCACGCAGAATGTTCTGCTCGTGATAGATGTCGTGCAGGAAGCGGTTGAGCGCATCAACGCGTTGCCGCAGGCCGCGTTCGAGCTTGGCCCACTCACTGGCCGGGAAGATGCGCGGAATGATATCGAACGGAATCGTGCGTTCGGTGCCGCTGTTCGATTCGTCCTTGTCGCCGTACACGGCAAAAGTGATACCGACACGGCGGAAGATCAGATCTGCCTCGGCGCGCTTGTTCTGCAGCGTTGTGGCGGACTGCGCGCCCAGCCATTCAGCGAAACGTCCGTAGTGGCCGCGTACCTCACCCTGTTGGACGAGTGCTGCCGGGGCCGGTTCGGCGGCATGGGGGTTGCGGTCCCCATCATGCCAGCTGAGCATTTCATCGTAGAACCGGACTGCCATGCTTTTCTCCCCTGACGGCGCCGCGCGGTGTACGCGGCACGTGGTTTTTATAGCACAGCGGTTTTGACCCCCACAATGGGGCCAACCCGTTATGCCACCAAGTTTACGGCTGAGCGTCGAAGGCGCCGGTGGCCGTTGCCAGGGGTTCCACTTCCTGCGAGGAAGACCAGTACCGCAGGCGCATGGTGCGCGCGGTCTGGACGTCCAGCACATTGCCGTCGGTCTCGATGACGACGGCACCGGTCTTGTCCGTGCGCAAACCGTCGATGTCGCGCGCCACGTAGCGCTGCCAGACCTGCGGATGCGGATGTCCGTACCGATTGCGGTAGCCGACCTGGAAAACCGCCACCTGCGGAGAAACTGCGTCCAAAAACGCGCCGCTGGAGCTTGTCTTGCTGCCGTGATGCGGCACAAGCAAGATGTCTGCCATCAGTCGCTGCGGCGTTTCGGCAGCGATGAGGGCGCTTTCCTGGGCGGCTTCGATATCGCCGGTCAGCAGCGCAGCGTGGCGGCCATTGGCGATGCGCAGTACACAGCTGCGGGCGTTGCTGGACACGCGCTCGCTTTTTGCGGGCAGGCGCAGCGGGTGCAGCACCTCAAAGACGACGCCGTCCCACGCCCATGCTTGCCCAGCCAAACAATCGGTGAAACGGATGCCGTTTTCATTGGCCACGCTGCGCAGGGCATGCCCCTGGGGCAAAGACGCCAACATGGTGCGCACTGGCACCGCGTCGATCACCGTTTCGGTGCCACCGGCGTGGTCGCTGTCTTCGTGGCTGACGACGAGCGTGTCGAGTGATTCGGCGCCATGGCCGCGCAGGTAGGGAGTGATGACGCGGGCGGCAGCATCCGCATGGTCACCGTACCGCGGGCCGGTGTCGAATAGGAGGCGATGGCTGGCTGTTTCGACCAATGCCGCTGCACCTTGGCCGATATCGAACGCGACAAGCCGAAATTCACCAGGCCCTGGTGCTGGCTCGCGCGCCAGCACCAGCGGCAAGAGGAGCAAGGCGCCTTGAGCGCGCCATGCCCATGCACGCATGCCGCCGGGCAGCAGCAATAACGCCACGCCAACCATCGACAGCACCAACGCCCACACGGGCGCGACCGGCGCAATCCACACCGCCCACCGCGGCTGTGCCAGCCACTCAAGCCAAGTGGCCAGCCAGCGGAAGCTCGCGTCGGCTAACACCAGCACCAGCTGCGCAAGCGGATCTGGAAGGGCCGCTCCGATCAGCGCCAGCGGTGTCGTCACGAAACTCACGGTGGGAATCGCCAGCCCGTTGGCCACCGCGGAGACCACCGAGGTCTGCTGGAACAACAGCAAGGTCAATGGCAACAGGCCGAATGTGACCGCAAGCTGGATCCGCGTACCGCCCGCCAATGCACGCTGGGCGCGTTCGATCCAGCCGCCTATTTTGTCATCGCGCCGCCCGTCGAGAGCCATCTGCGCGGCGATGAATATGATCGCCACCGCGCCGAATGACAACCAGAACCCGGCCGACATAACCGCCCACGGGTCCACCACCGCTACCACGGCGGCCGCCCAGCAAAGCGACAGGCTGGCCGGTACATTGCGATCGGTCAGCCTGGCGATGGCGACAGTGAACAGCATCAGCAGCGTGCGTTGCGCGGGCACGCCCATCCCAGCAAGCAGGCAGTAGCCAAGCGCAGCCAGCATGGCCGCGATGGCGCCTGCGCGCGGGGTAGGCATGCGCAACGGCAACGGCGTGCGCAGCCAGCGCGCCAGCCCAAACGACCGGCGCCACAACGCCATCCACAACGCAGCAAACAGCCCGGCGATCATCGTGATGTGCAAGCCCGAAATGCTGGCGAGGTGGCTGATGCCTGTGCGGCGGAACAGGTCCCAGTCGTCGCGGGCGATGCCGCTTTGGTCGCCCACCACGAGCGCCACCATGACGGCCGCGTAGCGCGCATCGGGCAAGGCATCGAGGATGTGGCGCCGCACGCTGGCACGCCAGCGCTCTACGTCAACGCCGAAACCGGTGCCGGCCTCTTCCAGCGCGATGTTCTGGGCGCGTTTGCCCGTGCGCACATAGCCGATGGCGCGGATGTTGTCGGCCAGCATCGCGTATTCGCCATCGAAACCGCCGGGGTTGGTCAGGCTGTGCGGGCGCTTGACGCGCAGCGTCAGTTGCCAGCGCTGGCCGGGTTGCAGATCAGGGATGCCGGCACGTCGGTCGGGCTTTGCGCCCTCCTCGCTTACGTTGTCCCAGGTTCGTGCGCCATACCAGGACAGGCGCACGCGCGGTGGCACGGCATCACCCGCATTGCTGGATTCAATGTGGAAGAGAAAACGCGTGGCGTCGTCGCCGTTCTGCGGCAGCTCGCCCACCACGCCGGTCGCGATGATGTCCTTGCCTTCCCACGCGGGGCTGAGGGCCACGGCCATGCGCTGCTGTGCACGCCAATCGCTCCAGCCAAACCCCGCCGCGATGGTGCTGGCGACCAGCAACCCGGGAAACAGCATCGGCCGACGCCGCAGAAAAGCCACCAGCAGCAGACAGAGCAGCAACACGCCCAGCGGCTGCCACACCGGCGCCAGCGTCGCCTGCATCTGCAATGCCATGCAGCCGGCAACAAAGCCGATCAACCACAGACGCACGCGCGGCCGTCAGACTGGCAACAGCGCTGCCAGGCGAGGAATGGCTTCGATGCTGTTGCGGCGGGCCTGGGCAGCAAGCGCCTCGATGGGGATGCCACGCAATTGCGCCATCGCGTCGGCGATACGCGCGACCTCCGTGGGTGCATTGCGCACTCGGCCCTGCTCGCCAAACTGATCGTCGGCCAGCCAAGCGGGGGCCAAGTCGGGCGCGTCGGTTTCCAGCACGATCGACTCGATCGGCATGTCCTGCGCCAGTCGACGCACGCGATTGGCGCGCGAGAAGGTAAAGACGCCGCCAAACCCCAGCTTGAAACCGGAATCGACAAAGCGACGCGCCTGTTCCGGGCTGCCGTTGAACGCATGCGCAATGCCGCGCACCCCCGCCTTGGCGGCAGCGCTGTGCACTTGGTCCTGAGACTTGCGCACGTGCATCAGCACGGGCAAGTCAAATTCACGAGCGATGCGTAGTTGCGCGCGGAACACGGCGGTCTGCCGCGCAACGTCGTAGTCGGGAATGAAGAAATCGAGGCCGATCTCGCCAACGGCCACAAAGCGCGGATCGTCCATTGACGCGGCGATCTGGCGGCGCAGTTCGAGCAAGTCATCGTCACTGGCCTGCGCTGCGTAGATCGGATGAATGCCCAGCGCATAGCTGCAGCCGGCATGCCGATGTGCCAACGCCCGCACCGTATCGAAATTCCAGCGGGCAACCGCCGGCACGACGATGTGGTTGACGCCCGCCGCATGCGCCTGCGCGACGACCGCATCGCGGTCGGCATCAAAGTCGCTGGCATCGAGGTGGCAATGGGTGTCGATCCACATAGTCCGTTCTGCGTTGGAAAAGGCGGCAACGTACCGGAAAGCGCGGCATTCAGGAATCCGTCTTTTCCGATTGTGCCGCCCGGCTCAACGCTCTTGGTGCAAATGGCCTTCCCGCAGGCGGAAAATGCGGTCGCAGCGGCCTGCTAGTTCGATATCGTGTGTGACGATGACGAAGCTGGTGCCCAGCGTGCGCGTAAGTTCCAGCATCAGGTCAAACACTTCACCGGCGGTGTGGTCGTCGAGATTGCCCGTGGGCTCATCCGCCAGCACGCAAGCCGGAGACCCGACCAGCGCGCGCGCAATCGCTACGCGTTGGCGCTCGCCGCCGGACAGCTCGCCCGGACGGTGCGCCGTGCGCGGGCCCAGCCCCACGCGTTCGAGCATCGCTTGCGCGGTGTGGCGCGCTTGCGCCTCTTCCACGCCACGAATGCGCAGCGGCATCGCGACGTTGTCCAGTGCGGTGAATTCCGGCAGCAGATGGTGGAACTGATAGACGAAGCCCAGCGCCTGGTTGCGCAGCGTATTGCGCTCGCGCTCTTTCATTGCGGTGAAAGGCTTGCCGAGCAGCGAGACGCGCCCCGACGTCGGCTCATCCAGCCCGCCCAGCACATGCAGCAACGTGCTCTTGCCCGAGCCCGAAGCGCCGACAATGGCGACCTTCTCGCCCACGCCGATGCGGATGTCCACGCCCTTGAGCACGTCGACATTCAAACCGCCCTGATGAAACGACTTGGAGAGTCCTTCGGCCTGCACCACCACGCCCTGCGGCGCGGCGGCCGGCGCTTCCATGGAAGTCATGACGGCCTCACTCATAGCGCAGCGCCTCCGCCGGATTCACGCGCGAGGCATGCCAGCTTGGATACAGCGTCGCCACTGACGCAAGGATGAAGGAAATGATGCCAATGGTCGCAATGTCGTTCACGCGGGGGTCCGAGGGCAGTTCGCTGATGAAGTAAATGTCACGCGGCAGGAATTGCACGTGGAAGAGACGCTCGATGAAAGGCACGATCACGTCGATGTTGTATGCGATGAGCGTGCCGAAGCCGACGCCGAGCAACGTGCCGATAAACCCGATCGCCACGCCCTGCACAATAAAAATCTTCATGATTGAACTCGGCTGCGCGCCCATCGTGCGCAGGATGGCAATGTCGGCCTGCTTGTCCGTCACCGTCATCACCAGCGTGGACACCAGGTTGAACGCCGCCACGGCGATGATCAGCGTGAGGATGATGAACATCATCTTTTTCTCGGTCTTCACAGCGGCAAACCAGTTGCGGTTCTGGCGCGACCAGTCGCGGATGTACAGCTCGCCGGTCAGCGTGCGTGACAGGGCTTCGGCCACCTGCGGGGCGCGGTCCATGTCCACCAGCTTCAGGCGCACGCCGGTCGGGCCGTCCAGGCGGAACAGGCGCTCGGCGTCTTCCATATTGACCAGCGCCAGCGAGCTGTCGAACTCGTAGTGACCCGATTCGAAGATGCCCGTCACAGTGAACTGCTTCAGACGCGGCAACACGCCCGCCGGGGTGATGGTGCCCTGTGGTGCCACCAGCGTGACCTTGTCCCCCTGGTGCACGCCCAGGCCGTTGGCCAGTTGGCTACCCAGGGCGATGCCGAATTCGCCGGGTTTCAGATCGTCGATCGTGCCAGATTTGAAATCCTTGGCAATGTCCGACACCTTCGGCTCGTCCGCCGGCGACACCCCGCGCAGCAGCACGCCGCGCACCGCCTCGTCCCGCGTGATCATGGCCTGCGCGCCCACGTATGGCGCCGCGCCGATGACTTCCTTGTTCTGCATCGCCTCATTGGCGGTACGCTGCCAGTCCGGCAGGCTGTTCGGCGCCATCACTTCGATATGCGCCAGCACCGACAGCATGCGGTCTCGTACTTCCTTCTGGAAGCCGTTCATGACCGAAAGCACGATGATCAGCGCTGCCACCCCCAGCGCAATGCCGAGCATGGAGATGAGCGAAATGAAAGAGATGAAGCTGTTGCGGCTGGCGCGCTTGCTTGCGCGTGTATACCGCCAGCCGATCTGCCATTCGTATGGAAGTTTCAAAGGGGGTTCCCCGTGGGTGTGATTTGTCCGGCTCACTGGCCGACGAGCCGGAAGTTTACAATCTCGGAGCCATGATTCCTGAACTCACCCTGATTGTCCCGTTTTGCGCGCCCGCTGCCGAGGTGGCCGACGACGCTTACCGTCAATTGACCTTGCCAGGCCTGGAAAGGTTGCTCGCCCGTGCGCGCGAGGCAGAACGCGAGCGCCACGACGACGCCTACCTGCCCACGCTGCCGCACGAGCGCTGGCTGGCTGCGCATGCCGGGGTGCCCATTTCTCCGCTGCCGTCGGCGCCGTACATGCGCCTGGCGGACGGCGGCAGCGCCGACACGCGCACCTGGGCCTGCCTGCAGCCGGTCCACATCCACGCCGCCCGGGACCATCTGGTGATGCTCGACCCGGCCCAGCTCCGCCTGGAAGCCGCCGACGCCGAAGCGCTGCGCGCCGCCATCGCTCCCCTGGTTGACGAGATGGGCATCACGCTCGATGCCACGCACGCCGCGCGCTGGTACGTCGCCGATTCGCCCTTTGGCGACCTGATTGCCGCCGCGCCGCAGCGCGCCACCGGCCACAACATCGACATCTGGATGCACAAGGGCGAGCAGGAGCGCGCCTGGCGCAAGTTCCAGAACGAAATTCAGATGACGTGGTACGACCACCCCGTCAACCAAGCGCGCGAGGCGCGTGGGCTGCTTCCGGTCAATTCGGTCTGGCTGTTTGGCCAGGGCGCGCTGGTCGATGCCCGCCCGATTGCTGAACGCATGATCGGCGCAGATCCGTTCTTCGCCGGCCTGTGTCACGCCGGCAACGCTACCGAGCTGTGCGCGGAAATGCTGGCCGCCGTGCCGTTCGACGACACAAGCGCCGCCGCGCTGCTGGGCGACGCCGGCAAGCCGTATCTCTCCGCCAACTGGTACGACTGGATCGAAGCCCTGCGCGCGTACGACCGCGACTGGTTCACCCCCGCCGCCGATGCGCTGGCCGACGGCCGAATCGACGCCGTCTCGCTCGTGCTGACCGGCGACTCGCACTACGCCCACTACCGTGTCACCCGCCGCGAACTCGCCATTGGCCCGTTTGGTTGGCTGCGCCGCTTCAGTCGTCCACGCACCTTGCGTGATGCGCTCTCCCCGCTTTCCATGGCCGCTTGAGCCTGATCCTGCATGACCCGCATCGCTGTCCGTTCGCATTCCGCTGACGCCGCCACCACGCTGGCCGGCCACGGCATCCACCCTGTGCTCGCACGCATCCTCGCCGCCCGGGGCGTCGCCCGGCCCGACGAACTGTCGACCGAGCTGACCGACCTCCTGCCCCCCGCGCAACTCAAGGGCATTGACGACGCAGCGCACTACCTCGCCGATGCCATCGCCGCCGGCAAGCGCCTGCTGATCATTGCCGACTACGACTGCGACGGCGCCACCGCCTGCGCCGTCGGCGTGCGCGGCTTGCGCATGCTCGGCGCGCAGGTCAGCTACATCGTCCCGAACCGCTTTGAGTACGGCTACGGCCTGTCGCCCGAAATCGTGGCACTGGCGGCGCGCGAGAAGCCGGACGTGCTGGTCACCGTCGATAACGGCATCGCCGACGTGGCGGGCGTGGCTGCGGCCAATGCGCTGGGCATCGACGTTGTCGTGACAGACCACCACATGCCCGGGGCGCAGTTGCCCGAGGCGCGCGTGATCGTCAACCCGAACCAGCCGGGCTGTGGCTTCCCAAGCAAGAATCTGGCAGGCGTGGGCGTGATGTTCTACGTGCTGCTGGCACTGCGGGCGGAGTTGCGCAAGCGCGGCGTATTCACTCCGCAGGATCAGCCGCGCTTGGATGCGCTGCTCGATCTGGTGGCACTCGGCACCGTGGCCGACGTGGTCAAGCTCGACGCCAACAACCGCCTGCTGGTCGCGCAAGGCCTCAAGCGCATGCGCGCGGGGCGGATGTGCCCGGGCATTGCCGCGCTGTTCCGCGTGGCTGGCCGCGAGGCGCGTCGCGCGTCGACGTTCGACCTGGGCTTCGGCCTGGGCCCGCGCCTGAACGCCGCCGGGCGCCTGGCCGACATGTCACTGGGCATCGAATGCCTGCTCACCGATGACTACGACCGCGCCATGGCCATCGCCGCCGAACTCGACGGCATGAACCGCGAGCGCCGCGAGATCGAAGCCGGCATGCAGCAGGAAGCGCTCGCCATCCTTGACAGCATGAACGCCCTGGATGGCGCGGGCCGCCACACCATCGCGGTCTACAACGAGACGTGGCACCAGGGTGTGATCGGCATCGTCGCCTCTCGCATCAAGGACAAATTCCATCGCCCCGTCTTCACCTTCGCGCCCGGCGACGACGGCGTCATCAAGGGCTCGGGCCGTTCGATTCCCGGCTTCCACCTGCGCGATGCGCTGGACGCCGTACACAAGCGCAGCCCGGGCCTGATCGTGAAGTTCGGCGGCCACGCCATGGCGGCAGGACTCACGCTGCGCGAAGACGGTTTCGATGCATTCGTCTCCACCTTCGAGGCCGTCGGCCGCGAATGGCTGACCGAGGCGCTGCTCTCACGCGTGCTCGAGACCGATGGCGAAGCCGACCCTGAATGCTTCACACCGCAGTTCGTCGAGCTGCTTGAAACCCAGGTCTGGGGTCAGGGCTTTCCGGCACCAAGCTTCTGCGGCGAATTCGATGTGCTCTCGCAGGCCGTGCTGAAAGACAAGCACCTGAAGCTCAAGCTCGGCCGCGGCAAGCAGCATTTCGACGCGATCTGGTTCAACCACGCAGAGCCGCTGGGTGCCTCGGCGTATGTGGCCTACCGGCTCGACAACAACACCTTCAACGGCATCACGCGCGTGCAGATGGTGATCGAGCATGCGCAATAGTGGATTGGTCAAACCTTGCGCCAACGCATAAACACATGCCAAAACTGTCTGACGGCGCACGGATAACGCTGCGGTCGGGCACGGCCGGTGCGTTACAATGCGGGATTGCCGGCATGGGGACGCACAAGCATCCATGGCCGCGCGCCCCACGAATTCCTAGCTTCAACTTCCAAGCGAAATGACTCACGTCGTTACCGAAAGCTGTGTCCGCTGCAAGTACACCGACTGCGTGGACGTCTGCCCCGTCGACTGCTTCCGTGAAGGCCCGAACTTCCTGACGATTGATCCGGACGAGTGCATCGACTGCGCCGTCTGCGTGGCCGAGTGCCCGGTCAACGCCATCTATGCCGAAGAAGACGTGCCCGCTGATCAGCAGAAATGGATCGCCATCAATGTCGAGCTTGCACAAGCCGGCTGGCCGTCCATCACCAAGACCAAGCAACCCTTGCCCGACGCCGACGACTGGAAGGACGTGAAGGACAAGGAGCAGTACCTCGACCGCGGCTGAACTAGTTGAGTGAACTTGCCCGGCACATTTTTTGTAGTGCATCGCAAAAAGGTGTTGACGGGCAGATCGGAAACTAGCTAGAATTCATTTCTTCGCTGTTGCAGCGATTCCCCGATAGCTCAGTCGGTAGAGCGCCGGACTGTTAATCCGTAGGTCCCTGGTTCGAGCCCAGGTCGGGGAGCCAAAATAACAAAACGCCTCGCTTCGTGCGGGGCGTTTTCATTTGTGGCGTCGGTGTCGTGTATTGTTTTGCACCCGCCCCAAGCCCGAGTGGTGAAATTGGTAGACACCGCGGACTTAAAATCCGCTGCGCCCTAATCGGCGCGTGCCGGTTCGATCCCGGCCTCGGGCACCAATCCTTTCTTCGCCTCCCCTCGCGCCCTTCCCCTCCAGCGCCTTACGATGCGCAGCACGCATGCGCCTTCGGTGCTTCTTCGTATTCGTCGTGACGGCGCACCCATGACAAGGGGCCGGCTTCGTTGCGGCCGAGCGGCGCGCGATCGAGCAGTAGCAGCGTACCCACCATGTCTTCCAAGCCGCGCGCATAGGTCGAGTACGTGTGGAAGACATCGCCCGCCTCGTCCTTGTAAAACGCGCTTAATCCGGGCAGCTCGTCATGAGCTTCTTCGCGGGGCGTAGCGGTGTAGTTGTAGTCGACCGAGCCGCTAGCGAGTTCGTCTTGCGAGAAGCTCACGCGATAGTCGTGATTGAACGTTGTGCCGAACGACGACACCCACGGGAATTGCCAGCCCATGCGCTTCTTGTAAGCCGCGATTTTGTCCATCGGCGCGCGCGACACGGCGACGAACGTCACGTCATGGTGGTTCAGATGCGTGAGCATGCCGCCAACATGGTCGGAGAAGAAGGAGCACCCTGGGCAGCCCGCATCCCAGTCGGGCCCGAACATGAAGTGGTAGACCACCAACTGGCTACGGCCGTCGAACAACTCGGCCAGCGTCTTCTTGCCTTCCGATGATTCAAATACGTATTCCGTGTCGACCTTGACCCACGGCAGCGCCTGGCGCTCGGCGTTGACGGCGTCGCGCAGGTGGATGGCCTCTTTCTCGCGCGCCAGCAACGCTCGGCGCCTGATGAGCCATTCGTCTCTTGAAACTACGGGATGCGTTTGCATGGTTGCCCCTCTGTCTAAGACTCAGGACTTCATACTAGGCGGCCTCACTCGAATGAAAAGCCGCGGCGCGCAAGTCGCCACCCGGATGCGACTTACGCGCCATCGAAGAGAATCAGCCGTCTCTGCACATGCAACTGCAGGTGCCGGATCAGCCCACCAGCCAGCGCACGCCCACGTTGATAAGCGCGCCGCCGCCTACCAGCCCGACCCACAACACAGCGGCGCACAGCAGCGGTCGCACGCCGGACTTCAGCAGCATCGGCACATGCGTTTGCGTGCCGATAGCAAACATCGCACAGGCCAGCATGGCAGTGTCGATGGCGTCGATGGGGGCATGCCATGCAGCGGGGATCGCACCGGCGGAATTGAGCAGCGTCACAATCAGCAGCCCAACCGCAAACCAGGGCATGGCTTTCCATGCGTGGCCGGCGGCTTTGCGAAGCGCTTTCCACGGAGACATCGAAGCAGGACCCTGAGCTTCACTGGGGGTTGTGCACGCCAGCACAACCAGCAAGGGGGCCAGCGCCAGCACACGCACCATCTTGCTGACGACCGCCGCGTTGGTGGCGTCGTCGCCCAGCGGACGCGCTGCGGCAATCACCTGCGCAACTTCGTGCATCGTCGAACCGATGTAGACGCCAAAGTGCTCCGGTGTGATGGCCACCCCGGCATGCGCCACAAGCGCGTACAGCCACGGGTACAGAAAGATGCCGATCGTGCCGAACAGCACCACGCTAGCGATCGCCACGGCCGTTTCGCGTGGTGAGGCCTTCACCGCTGGCGCAACAGCCAGCACAGCCGCCGCCCCACATACTGCACTGCCTGCTGCCACCAGCACAGCTTGTGAGCGCGTGAGGCGAAACCAACGCGTGCCGATCCACGTGCCGGCCAGCATCGTCGCAGCCAACACCACCAGCGGAATCACCACGCCCGAAGTACCCAGATCCTGGATCTGCGCCAGCGTCAGCCGGGCGCCGTAGAGAATCACGCCAGCGCGCAGCAGCGTATGGCGTGCAAACTGGATTGCCCCCGGCGTCAGCCAACGCTGGTGCCCCGGCACATGACCCACAGCCATGCCGAGCAGGATAGCGAGCGTCAGTGCGCTCAAGCCAAGATGCCCTGCCCACGGCATTGCCCCGAGCACCACCGCAGTCCCCGCACACCCGAACAACACCGCCACGCTGGCGAGCGTCCACCCATCAAATCCCGCCGTCACGCCTTGGGGCGCCAACTGCTTCTGTGCAATCGTCATCACATCCGCCTTGCTTATTCGTTATACGCATAACGATATGCGGACCGTGATAACATGTAAAACAGGTAATTTTTGTAATTCCAACCAGTTTTATGGATAACAAAGCGCCTCGCGTCACCCTCCGGCAATGGGCCGTTTTCGCCACCATCGCACGCAGTGAGACGACCACCGCGGCCGGCGACGCTCTTGGCTTGTCGCAATCGGCCGTTAGCGCAGCGCTGGCAGAGCTGGAATCCACACTCGGACATCCGCTGTTTGACCGGCATGCCCGCCGCCTGCATCTGAATGCGCTGGGCCGGCAGCTTCTGCCACAAGCGCAGGCGCTGCTGGATCATGCCGATGCGTTGGAACATGCAACCGCTCAGCCAAACGTGCGCCTGAAGCTCGCGGCCAGCAGCACGATCGGCAATTACGTGCTGCCCGCCCTGCTGGCGGGCTTCCGGCACGAGATCGCACCCGACAGCCAGCTCGACGTGCTGATCGGCAATACGCAGGACGTGGTCGATGCCGTGCAGCGTTTCGAGGTCGACATCGGCCTGATTGAAGGCACGTGTCGCGGCGAGGCGTTGGAAATCGAAACATGGATCGACGATGAGATGGTGATCGTGGCCGCGCCCGGGCACCCGCTCACCCAAGGAACAGGGCCTGTCTCACACGCAGCGCTGCGCGAAGCGGGCTGGCTGATGCGCGAACCGGGCTCCGGCACGCGCGAACTGATCGATAGCCGCATTGCTTCGGTGGTCGGGCCGCTGCATGTGGCGCTCGAACTTGGCCACTCCGAAGCCATTCAGCGCACGGTGGCAGCCGGCTACGGCATCAGTTGCCTGTCGCGTCACGTGGTGGCCGACGCCTTGCGCGATGGCCGCTTGGTCGAGGTCGCCAGCGGCCTGCCGCGCATCGCCCGACCGCTGCTGATCGTGCGCCATCGCGACAAGCACCCGACGCACGGACTCACGCAATTCATCGACGTGCTACGCAGTCGCAGCGCCGATTCGAAAAAAATTCGCGCAAAGGACTAGCGCGATCCAAAAAAGGTTGATATAGTCTCGTTTCTTCGCGGGGCGTTAGCTCAGTTGGTAGAGCAGCGGACTCTTAATCCGTAGGTCGAGTGTTCGAGTCACTCACGCCCCACCAGAATATGGAAGGCCCGACAGGCAACTGTCGGGCCTTTTTCATTTGTGCGATTTGCGACGCGCTTTCGCTTCAGTGCGCAGAAAACAAATCGGCCGACGCTCGTGCGCCGGCCGATGCTCCCCCAGAATCCCTGCCCCCTGCTTAATGCAGCAGCTTGAGTAGGATCGTCGCGATCACCACCGTCGCCGCCCCGCCGATACGCGTCGAAATCTGCGCGAACGGCATCAGACCCATACGATTCGACGCCGAGAGAATCGCCACATCACCCGTGCCACCCAATCCGCTATGGCACGCGGTCACGATGCCGGACTCCACCGGATACATCCCCAGCCATTTGCCGACAAAGAAGCCTGACGCCACCAGCGCCAAGACCGTCGCCGCGCAGATCGCGAAATAGCCAGGCGTGAACGCCGCCACCAGCCCCTTCCACGACACGAACAGCGTGCCGAGGCCGACGAGAATCGCGAACGTCAGGTTGGTCGAAACGAACTTGTACATCTGATAAGCGCCGAGCTCCATGTTCTGCGGCAGCACCTTCGACACCTTCAGCAGCGCCGCGCTGATGATCATCAGGATCGGACCGGGAATCCCCGTGAAGCGCGACAGCAGCGCGCCGAAGATGAAGAACGCGCAGCTGATCAGCAGGCCGGCGCCCATCAGGCCCAGATTGACCGGCGCCTCGTTGTGATCATTGCACAGCAGATCGGTGTCGCTGCCCGATCTGACGAGATCACCATTGCCGGTCAGGTGCGGCCGCTTGTCGCCCAGCGACTTGAGCACGCCGCTCGACAAGATGGCAACAACGTTGCCCAGCAGCGCCGCCGGCACCAGCATGGCAATCAACTCTGCCTGCGGCCGACCGAGAATCTCGGAATATCCGATCGACAGCGGCAGGATGCCTTCACCGATACCGCCCCCGACGATCGGGATGACGATGAAGAAGAACGTGTGCTTGGGGTCATAGCCAAAGAACAGCCCGACCGTCACCCCCGCCACGATGGCCGCCAGCGTGCCGATCAGCAGCGGAATGAACATCCGCATGAAGCCCTGCACCAGCACGCGATGGCTCATCCCCAGGATGCTGCCCGCCACCAGGCAGGCGATGTACAGATATTGCAGGTTGGCCGTCTTCATCGTCGTCGTGAGCGCCTTCAACATCTCGGGGTCGATCACCTTGTAGCCGACCAGCGCCGACGGCACGAACAGGCACAGGATGGCCGCGCCACCAATGTGTTTGAACACCGGCAGCCGCGCACCGATTTCGCCCAGCAGGAAACCGAGCAGCATCAGCACGGCCAAGCCGCCGATCATGTCGTCGGGCAGCTTCTTGTTGAACGCGGCTAGCAGCGTGATGACGGCAATCGTGGCGTACACGGGAAGAGGCAACGGCCCGATCCTGTACCCGCTGAGCGTGCGCCAAAGGCCCGCGCGCGCGTCTTCCTGCGCCCGAATGGATGCTTCCATGATGTCTCCTGATCAGCCGCGCGGCGCGCCTCGTCTTCACGCGAGATGAACAAGCGCCGGCGTCGCTGTGTGGGATTGCGAAAACGTATTGGGAAAATTCAGAGGCTGCCGCTCGGCGCCATGGCAGCCAGACGTGCACGGGTAGTGGCCGCGATGTCGCGCAGCCACGGGCGCGTCTTCCAATGCGCCTGCTGGAACGTGTCGATGTCGCTCCAGCGTGCGAGCGTCGCGCCGATCATGTCGAGCCCGTGCAGGAACATGTGGCGGTGGCGCTCGGACAGCGTGAACGACGCCTCCACGCTATGGCTGCGCACGGTCATCGATTCCACGTCGATGGCGATGCGGCTCGTGGCCGCGTCCGACACGTCGGCCAGGATGCGTTCCACCGTCGCCTCGTCGAGCATCACGAGCAGCAGGCGGTTGTTCATGGCGTTGCTGTAGAAGATCTCGCCAAAGCTGGGCGCGATCACGGCGCGGATACCGAATTGCTGCAGCCCCCACACCGCGTGCTCGCGGCTGGAGCCGCACCCGAAGTTGCTGCCGCCCACGAGGATGGACGCGCCCTGATACGCCGGCTGATTGAGCACGAAATCGCCGCGCAACTGGTGATCGGCGTCGTAACGCAGGTCGTAGAGCAGCCCCTTGTCCAGCCCCGATTTGTCGATACCGCGCAGGAACTGCTTGGGCATGATCTGATCGGTGTCGAGGTTGGGCGTGGGCAACGGTGCCGCCGTGCCATGGATGTGTTTGGTGTCAGACATGGGCAGCCTCCGCTTGCGCCGGGTGCGTCTGCAGTTTGCGGACGTCGGTGATGCGGCCGATGATGGCCGCCGCCGCCGCCATGGCCGGGCTCATCAGATGCGTAATGCCGCCCCGCCCCTGACGCCCTTCAAAGTTGCGATTTGTGGTGGAGGCGCAGCGTTCACCGGGGGCAAGAACGTCGTCGTTCATGGCAAGGCACATCGAGCAGCCGGGCTGGCGCCATTCAAAGCCGCTGGCGATCAGGATGTCGGCAATCCCCTCTTGCTCCGCCTGCACACGCACGGCGCCAGAACCCGGCACGACCATGGCGCGCACCCCCTGCGCCACCTTGCGGCCCTTGACGATGCCGGCCACGGCGCGCAGGTCTTCAATCCGGGCGTTGGTGCACGAGCCGATGAACACGCGCTGCACGGGCACGCCCTCGATGGCGGCGCCGGCCTGCAGGCCCGTATAGCGCAATGCCCGGGCCGAGGCGGCGCGCGCCGCCGCGTCGTCTCCCCCGTCGGGTTGCGGAATCTTGCCGGTGATGGGAATCGCCTGATCGGGGCTGGTGCCCCATGTCACGTACGGGGCAACGTCGCGCGCGTCAAACGCGTGCTCGACGTCGAAATGCGCCTGTGCATCGCTGAACAACTGCCGCCAATCCGCCAGCGCGGCGCTTACATGGGTATGCGCCACGTCGCGCGCATGTTCGAGCACGTAGCGCGTGGCCTTGGCGTCGGGCGCGATCAGTGCGCCGCGCGCGCCGGCCTCGACAGCCATGTTGCACAGGGTCATGCGCGCCTCCATCGAAAGCGCGGCAATGGCACTGCCCGTGAACTCGACCACATAGCCGCGGGCGCCCTGCGCGCCGATGCGGCTGATGATGTGCAGGATGAGGTCTTTTGCCGTGGTGCCAACGGGCAGTTCGCCCTCTACACGGATGCGCATGTCCTGCGCCAGCCGGTAGACCAGCGTCTGCGTCGCCAGCACGTGCTCGACCTCAGACGTGCCGATACCGAAACCGAGCGCGCCGAACGCGCCATAAGTGGTCGTGTGGCTGTCTCCACAAAGCACCACCATGCCCGGTCGGATCATGCCCAGCTCGGGCGCAATCACATGCTCGATGCCCTGCAGCGCATCGTTGGTGTCGAACAGGACGATGCCGTGTTCGCGGCAGTTCTTCGCTAGGTTGGACGCCTGCAGCGCCGACGCTGGGTCCTGGATGACACGCACGCGCACCGGATGCGTCGGGATGATGTGGTCCACCACCGCAATCTGCTGGCCCGGCACAACCACCGCGCGGCCAGCTTCCGCCAAGCCGGCAAAGGCCTGGGGGCTGGTGTATTCGTTCATGATGTGCAGGTCTGCGTAGAGCAGCACGTTCTGCGCATCGAGCTGGGCAACAGTGTGCGATTCGACCAGCTTCTGATACAGCGTCTTCGCCATGCTTCCTCCAATTCGCGTGGCCGGCCGCTTCACTAAAGGCGACCGGACCACTGGCCAGAAGAAGTGTAGACATGCAGAACGGTTTTATAATTGGCGCGAAAATTTATCTATTCTTCATTTCATCTGAATAATGGATCGCGTATCGGATCTGGAGTTTTTCACCCAGCTCGTCAAGCAGGGCTCGCTGGCGGCGCTGGCGCGCGAGCTTGGCGTGACGCCGCCCGCCATCACCGCGCGTCTGGCGCAGTTGGAAAAGCGACTGGGCGTGCGGCTACTGAACCGCACCACGCGGCGGCTGAGCGTCACCCACGAAGGTGAAATCTATCTGGCCACCGGCGCACGCTTGCTCGAAGAGCTGCAGGAGCTGGAGCAGACTGTCTCCAGCAGCCGTGGCACGCCCAAGGGTCTGCTGCGCATCAACGCCACGTTCGGCTTCGGGCGCCAGCATGTGGCGCCCGCCATTGTGGAATTCGCGCGACGGTATCCGGAGGTGGAGGTGCAGCTTGAACTGACCGACCGCTCCGTCAACCTGACCGACAAGGCGTTCGACATCGGCATCTGGTTTGGCACGGTGCCCGATTCGCGCATGGTGGCGCGCAAGATCGTGAGCAATAAGCGCATGCTGTGCGCCTCGCCCGATTATCTGAGGCGTGCAGGCATACCGCAGGTGCCGCGCGATCTGCAATCTCATCAGTGCATCGTGCTGCGCGAAAGTGACGCCGCTTACGGCACGTGGTATCTCACGCGCGGCAGCCGACAGGAAACCATCAAGGTGCGCGGCGTGCTCAGCACGAACGACGGCGAAACCGGCGTGCTCTGGGCTCTGGCCGGTTACGGCATCCTCATGCGATCGGAATGGGATATCCACGAGCATGTGCGCGCGGGCCGGCTGGTGCCGGTGCTGGCGGACTGGGCGCTCCCCGTGGCGGACATCTTCGCCGTGTATCCGGAACGCGCCAATCTGTCGGCCAAGGTCAGCGCGTTTATCGACTTCCTGACGGAGTGGTTCGGCAAAGAAGCGGTGTGGGCGGGTGAGCGCCGCTAACGCCGCGTCGCACTTCAGGCCGTCGTTTCGATGCGCAATTGCATGCGCATATGCAGCGTCTCGCCCGGCGCCAAAGCGCGCAGGCCCGTACCTCCCCATCCCTTGGCCGCCAAGTTGATCGCGTCGGCCACGTGCGAAATGGGCTCCAGGCAGAAATACGGCTGCGCGTGTGGCGCGTGGAGGATGAAGTGATCGAGCGGGCCATCGGCGCTGAGCGTCAGCACACCACCCGCGCACGACACCACGGCACGCTGCTGCCATTCGCTGTAGTAGACACTGAGTGCTGCATCCGGCAATGCGCGGGCGTGACGGAAATCTTCCCGCGGCGTGATCCGCTCGCGACGGACGGCAACTTCACCGGCGTCGGTCGGCCACATCGTTGCAGCATCGAACTGCACGCGTGTATCGGGCGTGCGCGCGAAGTACGGATGAAAGCCGCCACCCGCCGGCATGCTGCTGTCGCCGTCGTTGCGCAGGGTCATGACAGCCTCCAGACCGGATTCGCCCAGCACCAGCGTTTGCGTGGCGGTGAACGGCCAGGGCCAGTTGTCTGGCTGCGGCACATAGCGCAAGCCGAGGTCGATCGACGACGCTGTCACGTGCTCCACCGTCCAGGCGCGTGCATGCGCCAGTCCATGCATGGCATGCGCCTGGCCGGGATGCGGCGCGAGACGGACCTCGCGGCCATCCCAATGGAAGCGCCCATCGCGGATGCGGTTGGAGAACGGCAGCAGCGGATAGCACCCGGCCTTGGGCCATGCCAGCCCCTCGAAGCCGTCGCGGAGGGACTCCGCCGACATCGGCGCGAGCCAGTCGACACGCCGTCCGCCCTCGCCGGCCGAAGCCAGCGAGGCAATGCGGCCACCTGCCGCCGGCGCGACGACCATCGTCAACGCGCCGGCCTGCAGCGTGTGCACCGGCCCGGGCGCAAGCCAGGTCTGGCTATGCATCAGAACGAATGCCGAATGCCGACCATGCCCACAAACTGGCTGCGTCCATTCGACGGCGTACCGTTCTGCGAGTCGCCCACCGACGCCACCGCATCCACGATGGAGGTGCTCGTCCCGGAAGCGCGCAGCGTCTGGCCGTTGGCGCGCTGGTACGCCTGAATTGCGTAGAACGCGGTGCGCTTGGACAGCGAATACAACTGTTCCATCGAGAACTGGTTGTACTTGGCCGGCGAGCTGATGCCGTTACGTGCCTTCTCAGCCGTGTAGCTGTAGCCAAAAGCGAGCCGCAATGCGGGCGTCAGATCGTAGGTGGCAATCGCGCCCACCGTATTGAACGTGGCCGATTGCGTGAACAGCGACAGCGCGCCCGGCTTGTACTGAACATTCGAGTAGTTCAGGCCCACCATCAGCTTGCCGAACGTATAGCGCGCGGCCGTAGCGATGAGCTGGGCGGAGTCTGCCGTGGCATAGCCGGCGTTGACCGGCGAGTTGTTGGCGAACGTCCCGACGTTGCTGAAGTTGCCGGCCGTCGTGCCGGTCGACACGTTCTTCAGACGCGTGTAGCCGACGCCCCACGAAAAGGCCTGGTAGTCGTAGCGCAACGCGGTGCTCACGCTGCTGCCGTTCGAAACGCTGCCGGCTTGCTCGCCAAAGCCGTATTGCACGCCGGCTTGCAGACCACCCCACACCGGCGTGGTGTAGGTGATGGAGTTATTGAAGCGCAGCGTGGTATCCAACGCATCCACATCGCCGGGGTGCGCGCCGGTGGCACCCGTCAGCACGTTGGTCGGGCCCAGCGACGCGACGTACTGGAAGTACGGCGTGTATGCACGGCCCAGCGTGACCTGGCCGTAGTTCGTGTTGCTCAGGCCGACGTAGGCCTGACGGTTGAAGATGTAGCCGGCCTGGGCTTGCTGGCCTGTGTCGGCATTGAAGCCGCTCTCCAGACGGAACAGCGCCGTGTTGCCGCCACCCAGGTCTTCCGTGCCGTACAGGCCGAACTTGCTGGCCAGCAAGGCGCCCGAATTGATGTAGGTGTTGGAGTGGCCGCCCTGGTTGCTCGAATAGGCAAAGGCATTGTCAACCACGCCATACAGCGTGACCGACGTTTGCGCTGCGGCGTGCATCGAAGCGCCCGCGCAAAGCAGCGCAACCGACGCATAGACCGGCGTGAGGGAACGGGAACGTTTGGCTCGTGTGGTTTTCATCGTTGTTATCTCGGAAATCTCCTGCACCAAGGGAAACACCGCGCATCACGGAGTCTCTGCGGACCCGAACGTGCTGCGCAGCGAGAATGCGGCACTAGGCCAGCAATTGCAACGTCAGGCGGCGCCAGCCACCCACAACAACAGTTTCCAGCACGCGGGCATGCGGCGTCTGCACCTGCCGCGCATCACTGGCGGGCAGATGAATCTCCACCGTGTCGGTCGGCGTCGGCATCTTGCCTTCGCGCGATACGTGCAGCGTGATGGATTGCGCGTCTGACATCGCACGCACGCTCCAGCGGCTCTGCTCGCCGTCGCGCCACGCTTCGGTTTCGCCGTCGTCTTCAACACTGCCGCCAGCGGTCTCACCAACACCTTGCATGGGCACGACAAGGAAGCCGCGTTGATCGGCGCGCTGGTCGAAATGCTGTTCCGCCACGTTCAGCGCGATCACGCCGCCTTCGCGAATCAGCATGACGGGTTGGTCCCACGGCGAAGGCAGCGTGACGGTCTGTCCGCCCTCGAATGCTTCCCCGCTCCAGTACGAGACCCAGCGCGCGCCGGCTGGCAAATAGACGGTGCGTTCGGTCTGCCCTTCGTCCACGGCAGGCGCCACCAGCAGTGACGAGCCGAGCATCATGTCATCGCACTCGGCGTAGCAGCGGCGGTCGTTCGGGAACTCGGCAAATGTAGGACGCAGCACCGGCTCGTAGGCCTGCGTGGATTGCCACAGCAGTTCGTACAGATACGGAATCAGCCGATAGCGCAGCTTGATCAGTGAGGCGATTTGCGAGGTGACCTGCGGATACATCCACGGTTCGTTGACGGTCTTGTCATCGTTCCACGAGTGGATGGAGAAGCGCGGCATGAACACGCCAAACGCCACCCAGCGCACCAGCAGCTCCGGCGACGGCGCCGGGCCTGCAAACCCGCCGATGTCGTGACCGATGTTCGAGACACCCGACAACGCGAGCCCCAGTCCCATCTTGAGGTTGTAGCGCAGCGTTTCCCACGACGTGTAGTTGTCGCCAGACCACGTCTGCACGTAGCGCTGCATGCCCACACCGCCCGAGCGCGACACCAGGAACGGCCGACGCTGTGGCGCGAACTCAAGCTGCGCTTCGCGCGAGGCGCGCATCATCAGCATCGTGTGCAGCACCTTGGCTTCTCGGATGGGCGCTTTCTTGCCAAACCCGTAAGCGAAAGCGTCGGGCGTCCAGACTTCAAACTCGTTGTTGTCGTTCCAGGTCGACGCCATGCCGTATTCAAGCAGCGCGCTCTTGACGTTGGCCTTCCACCAGTCGAGCGTTTTCGGGTTGGTGAAGTCGAGATACGCACCCACCTCATCCCAGAATTGCACCCAGGCCGGCTCGCCGTTTGCGTCGCAAATCAGCAGGCCGGCTTCCCTGGCTTCTTCAAACTTCGGGTGATCGCGCAGCAGGCACGGCTTGATGTTGGGGCACAGCCGAATGCCCGCGTCCAGATAGCTCTGGACGAAGCCGCGCGCATCCGGGAACTTGTCGGTGTTCCAGTTGAAGACGTAGCGCTTCGGGCCGATCGACGTATAGCCCGACGACAGATGGAACGAATCGCACAGGATGTCGTGCTCACGGCACCCCTTGATGAACTCGGCCATCTGTTCCTGCGCGTTGGGCGCGTCGGTGTACGTCATGGTCGAGCCGGAATAACCGAGGCCCCATTTCGGCATCCACGCGGGGCGGCCGGTCATCCACGTAAAGCGGCGCGTGGCGTCGAGCGGCGTGTCGGGCGAGGCGATGAAGTAGTAGTCGAGATCGCCATGCGGCGCGACAAAGTAGCGATAGAGGCCGTGATAGTTGTCCAGCTCGCGGCCCATGTCGAAGCTGCAATCGGACAGCGTGTCGTAGAACAGCCCGAAGCCGGTGCGGTTTTCCGGCTGCCACGTCACGTAGAACGGGATGTGCTTGTACAGCGGATCGGTCGTGCGCGCGCTGTAGCCCATCGCATCGATGTTGCGCATCTCGTAGCGCTGGTGCGCGCGGTTCATATCACCAGCGCGCTCGCCCAGGCCGAAGTACATCTCGCCGGATTCGCGGCGCACGTAGTGGTAGACCTGCTCGTCCCAGTAGCCAAAGTTGTAGGCCTGCGTGGGGCGATCATTCAGCACGGTCTGCCATTCGCCAGCCCCGCGGATCTGCCATGTGCAAAAACCCCCGGCGAGCGCAACGCTCAGGCGGACCTTGCTGGTTTCCACGCGCAGCGTGTCGGCATCGCTGTGCAACTGGAATGCTGGGAGCGAGAAGCCAGCGAGGTCACGGCGGTCGCGCCCTTCGAGCGGCGTGTCGTCACCGCCGGGGGCGATCGACCACGTGGCCGGGCCGCGCAGGTCGCCCTGCGGCAGCACGAGCACGCGGATGATGTCTTCTTCCAGCACGAAGAGTTCAATCGCAGCGCCGGCGCTGCTGGCCAGACGCAGCCGGTTGCCTTCGTGCGCCTGGAGTTCGAATCGGGGGGGATGCAACATGGACATCGGTTTCAACTCAGTTTGAAGCAGACAGACGCATCTGACGCGCGGCACGTTCTTCATGCGACTGGCCGCGAATCAGCACAATCAGCAACGCAGCGCCAATCAGGTCAAACGCGCCGAGCAGGCCGAACAGCGGACCATAACCGACCTTGTCAGCCAGCGCGCCCACCAACAGCGAGAAGCCCAGGCCGCCGATCCACGCCGCCATGCCGGCAAAGCCGCTGGCGGTGCCGACCTCCTCCGGGTCGAACACGTCCGCAGACAACGTGTTGACCAGGCCGGAGATCATCTGGTGCGCAAAGCCGCCCACGCAGAACAACGCAATCGCCGTGTAAGGAGACGCCACGAGCCCGACGCACGCCGGACCGATCATCATGAATGCACCGAGCACAACGCCGCACACACGCGACCACACCAGCGGAATGCGGAAACGCTTGATCAGGAACGGCGACAGGTAACCGCCCACCAGGCCGCCCAGGTCCGCCGCCAGGAACGGCAGCCACGCGAACATGGCGATCGCTTTCAGATCGAGGTGGCGCTCGTTCACGAAGTACAGCGGAATCCAGAAGCTGAACGTCTGCCAGGCAGGCTCGGCAAAGAAGCGCGCCAGCGCAATCGCCCAGAAACGGCGGGACGTCACGACGTCCTTGACCGGGCGCTTGCCGCGTTCGGCGCTCACGGGGCGGAGCTGCCCGCCGATGATCTTTTCGCGCTCGGCGTCGGACAGCGCGGCGTGGTCCTTCGGCGAACGGTAGAACGCGAACCACAACGCGGCCCACAAGAAGCCGAGGGCGCCGGTCACCACAAATGCCGACTGCCAGCCGTAACGCAGATGCAGGAAGATCACCAGCGGCGGCGCCAACATCGCGCCGAGCGACGTACCCGAATTGAACCAGCCGACGGCAACGGACTTTTCCTTGTCGGGAAACCATTCGGCCACGGCTTTCATGCCGGACGGAATGGCAGCGGCTTCGGTCAACCCCATCAAGGCGCGAAAACCTGCCAGAGACAGCCAGCCGGTAGCGCCCGCATGCAGCACGCCGGCAAACGACCACAACACCCCAAACAACGCAAAGCCGATACGCAAGCCGACAAGGTCAACGATAAAGCCGCAGACCGGCTGCATGATCGTGTAGCCGACCTGGAAGGCCGCCACCACATAGGAATACTGCTGGGTGCTCATCCCCAGCTCGTCCTTGAGCGTAGGCGCCAGCACGCCCAGCGAGTTGCGCGCCAGATAGTTGACGATCGTGCCCAGGCACACCAGCACGATGATCCACCAGCGCAAGCCCTTGATGGTCTTCACGGTGTTGTCTCCGATATTTTTTTATTGGTTACCGATCTACGAGGCGGCGTGCCACGACGTGCGCCGCCTCGATTTCCGCCGTAGCGGTCAGCGCACCATGCAGGGGCGCTTGTTGTCGAACTGCCAGTTGGGAATCAGTTGGCGCATGGCGATCGCGTCGTCGCGCGCGCCCAGGCCGTGCTGCTTGTAGAGCGCGTGGGCTTTCTCCAGTTGCGCCATGTCGATCGTGACGCCCAGGCCCGGTGCGGCCGGTACGTCAATCTCGCCGCCCACGATCTGGAACGGCTCGCGGGTCAGGCGCTGTCCGTCTTGCCAGATCCAGTGCGTATCGATCGCGGTGATGTTGCCCGGCGCGGCTGCGGCCACGTGCGTGAACATCGCCAGCGAAATGTCGAAGTGGTTGTTGGAGTGCGAACCCCAGGTCAGACCCCAGTCGTCACACATCTGTGCCACGCGCACCGAGCCCTGCATCGTCCAGAAATGCGGATCGGCCAGCGGAATGTCGACCGAGTGCAACTGAATGGCGTGCCCCATCTGGCGCCAGTCGGTGGCGATCATGTTGGTGGCCGTCGGCAGGCCGGTGGCACGGCGGAACTCGGCCATCACCTCGCGGCCCGAGTAACCGCCCTCGGCGCCGCACGGGTCTTCGGCGTAGGCGAGCACGTCGTGCTTGTCGCGGCACAGGCGAATAGCCTCTGCCAGCGACCACGCGCCGTTCGGGTCCAGCGTGACACGCGCCTCAGGAAACGCTTCGGCCAGTGCCGTCGTGACGACCATTTCATCATCGCCGCTCAGCACGCCACCCTTGAGCTTGAAATCCTTGAAGCCGTAGCGCGCATGGGCCGCCTTGGCCAAGCGCACGACCGCCTCCGGCGTGAGCGCTTCTTCGTGGCGCACACGGGTCCAGTCGTCCGTGGCGTCGCTGCCGTCGGCGTAATCCAGGTCGGTGCGTTTGCGGTCGCCCACGAAGAACAGGTAGCCGAGCACCGGCACCTTGTCGCGCTGTTGCCCCTGCCCCAGCAGCGCCGCCACGGGCACGCCCAGGTGCTGGCCGAGCAAGTCGAGCAACGCGCTTTCCAGCGCCGTCACCGCATGCACGGTGGTGCGCAGATCGAAGGTCTGCAACCCGCGGCCGCTGGCGTCGCGGTCGGCAAATTGACGGCGCACGCTGTTGAGCACGTTGTTGTACGCGCCGATCGGTTGTCCGACAACCAGGGGCGTCGCGTCCTCGATGGTCTTGCGGATGGACTCGCCACCCGGCACCTCGCCCACGCCGGTATGCCCCTCGGAGTCTTCCAGAATGACGATGTTGCGGGTAAAGAACGGGCCGTGTGCGCCGCTCAGGTTCAGCAGCATGCTGTCGCGGCCAGCCACGGGAATGACCTGCAGGCGCGTAACGCGCGGCGTGTGTACTGGGGTGCCAGAGGCAGGGTGATTCATAGTCATCACGTATGTCATCAGTCGTCGTACAACATGGAATGGGACTATAATTGACCCATTCCTGTCGAACCACCCCTGGTAAACCCGCCCCCATCCGGAGACCGCATGCCCGCCCCCAATTCGCCCGCAACGCTTGTGCGCCGCACCCAAAGCCTGGCGGACGTGGTGGTGGACCACATCAAGGGGCGTATTGCCAATGAATCCCTGCGCGTTGGCGACAAGCTGCCGACGGAATCCGCTTTGATGGAAGCACTGGGCGTAAGCCGCACGGTGATACGCGAAGCCATTTCGCGCCTGCAGGCCAAGGGGCTGATCGAAACGCGCCACGGCATTGGCAGCTTTGTCCTGCCGCCGCGCGCCGACAACAGCATCCAGCTGGGCGATGCGTCCACACTGCACGACATCCTGAGCATGCTGGAATTGCGCGTCGCCATCGAGACAGAGTGCGCAGGGCTGGCCGCGCAGCGCATCTCTCCCGCCGAGATCGACGCCCTGCGCATGGCACTTGAAGCCATCGAGCAGGACCAGGCGGACGGCAACGACAGCGCTACCTCCGATCTGCAATTTCACCTGAGCATCGCTCGCGCCACGGGCAATGAACACTTCGTCGGCGCCCTTGCCCAGCTCGGCAAAACGCTCATCCCACGAACGCGGATGGGGCTGGCGCAGGTAGGCTACCTGAACGCTCCGGAATTGCGCGCCACGGTCAACCGCGAGCACCACAGCGTCTTTGAAGCCATCGCCCGCAAAGACCCGGAAGCGGCGCGCGCTGCCATGCGCATGCACCTGTCAAACAGCCGCGAACGCCTGCGCCGCGCGCATGAAGCGGCCGGCACGCAAGCAGCGGCAACGGCGGGCTGAGTTGACCCGAAGAACGTTCAGTTGTACGACATCTTATTACGCAGCACCACCATATCGCGCCCCGACGTGCTGGCGCCGTTGATAAAGATTTGCATTCCCTCGCTCTCAGCCACGTAACCTGAGCTTGCACCGACCCCTCGTGGGTGCGCTCCGGTCGCGGAAGAGAGAGCCGCGGCCTTCTTGGCCCTGATGCTGCTGTCCCGAGTATCAGGGCGTTTCTTTTTGGCAGCCGCCGCTCGAGCCGCCTGCCCGACCAATGAAAAAGCCCCGACTCGCGGGGCTTTTATGCTTTCGAACGCCGAGCTCAGCGCTCGCGTGCCATCAGGTGATAACCGGCCAGCAGGATGACGGCGCCCGCCACCGACCCGACAAACCCCGCCGACTGCCCAGGCTCATACCAGCGCATCAACTGGCCGAGAAATGCGGCTGTCAGCGCGCCGGCAATTCCCACCATGATCGTGAGAAGGAAACCGCTGACGCCTCGTCCTGGCGTGATCCACCGGGACACAAGCCCGGCAAGAAAGCCGATGAGGATGGTGATACAGAGCAATTGCATGGCAGTGGCTCCGTGGTCAAGGCGGTCAGTGCGTTGCCACCGCTTCCATCACGCGCTCCAGGCAGAAGCCCTGCCCGTAGATGGCGCGCAGGCGCAGACCGTTCTCCGTGCCAAGCCGCAACTTCTTGCGCAGGCGCGAGACATGTGTATCGAGCGTACGTGAATATGGGCTCAGCTCGCGGCCCCAGAGCGCGAGTTCGATGTCTGCGCGCGAGAGCACACGCCCCGCATTCGCGAACAACAACAGCGCGAGCTCAAATTCACGCGCATGTACTGACACCGAAGCATCATGCAGGCGGATGGAACGGTTCTGTCGATCGAGCGTGTACGGCCCTAGTCGAATCTCCGACGCTCTCACAGCCCGGCTCACGGCAAAGCGGCGGATCAACGCATCGAGCCGCGCGAGCAACTCCGGTGGACGGATATCGCCTTGGAAGCACAGGTCTGCGCCGTGGTTGAGTGCGTCTGCCGTCTCGGTATCGGCCTGACCGTCGGCAAGGTAGACGATTGCCATACCTGGGCCGACGCGCTCGCGCACGGTACGCACGAGCGATAGGCCCGGCATGTCATGCGCATGCGCGCCGACCATCAGCAAGTTGATGCCGTGCACATCAATGGCTTCAAAAACTTGGCGGGAGAGAAACAGCGGCACACATTCGAAGCGCGTGGGCTGCAGCGCGTTGTGAATCGCCTGCTGGCGGGCGAGGTGCGTGTCGATCAGACCGATTTTCATGGCTCGGTTTCGTAGTTGACTGCGTGCGGCGCGGTCAAGCGGTGGTGCGACGATAGTGCAGTTGTGCATTGCTGTCGTCGCGACCATCGCCGCGCCACATGGATACGTGCCGACCAGCCAGCCAGAAGCGTTCGACCTGCGGCGGGTTCCCGTCGCCGCGCAGGGCTTGATGCAGTTGGGCGCGAACGCGTTCGTATTCGCATTCGCTCAAAACATCGGTTGCAGTCTGGCTCAACATTCGTGGCGCCTCGGGCGTGTCTGTGCTCAGTTTTCCAAGGTGCCGTCGTCTCTCGACCGGTGTGTCACCGGCGCATGCTGTGCGGGTCGGCCAATGAACTGTAGGGCCGCCGCAATACCAAAATGCAAATGATTGAAAAGGAAATGTGGCAAAGGCCACACGAGACCGCGATGGCCTCAGGCGTCGTGGCGATGCGCGACGCGCGGTAGCGACAGCGTGAAGGTGGAACCAAGCCCCGGAGCGCTTTGCACGGCAATGCGGCCGCCGTGCCGGTCGACCACCGTTTTCACGAATACGAGGCCCAGCCCGCTGCCGGACGGCGCGTTGGCCATGTCCTCATGCAAGCGGTGGAACGGCTGGAACAAGCGCGGCTGATCAGGCAGGGCAATACCGGCACCTTGGTCGGCCACGGCCACTGAGAACGTCGCCTCGTCCTGTTCTACCGACACGGTGACCACAGAACCCGCCGCGCTGAACTTGATGGCGTTGTTGAGCAGATTCACCAGTGCGCGCACGAGCAAACGCGGCTCGGCCCGCACGGCCGCTTCGATGTCGGCCACCACGCGCACTTCCACCTGGTGACGATTCGCGAGCGGCCAGACCTCGTCAGCGGCGTCGAGGACCAGGCCCACCAGGTCCACATCCACCAGCTTGAGTGTTTGCGATTCGGCGCGCGCCAGGTCGATGAAGGCGTCGGCCAGTTCCAGCGTGCGCGACGACAGTTGCTCAATGCGTGAGAGCAGCACGTCGCGATCCAACGCGCGCGACGCATCGCGCTGCAGTTCGATCAGAGCCAGGATGGCGCTCTGCGGCGAACGCATGTCGTGTGAGATGAAGCGCAGCGCTTCTTCGCGATGGCGCTCGGCCTGGCGCACGGGGGTGATGTCGGCAAAGCTGACGATGATATCGACGGGGCGACCCGCTTCGTCCCGCAACGCGGCTGCGTGCATCAACATCGAGCGGCCATCGTGTGTCTGCAACTCGACAGGCTCGAGCCCGGTGGGATTGGCCAGCCAGCGCGCCCAGTAGTACTCGCCAGCGGCGGGGTCGGAAAACGCACGCGCCAGCAGCGTCGGCAGGTCGCGCAACGCGGCGGCGCGGTTCTGGCCGGGCGTCTGCAATTGGCCGGCCAGATCTGCGCTGCGGCCGTTCGCCAGGCGGATCGCGCCGTCGTGCGTGCAGACGACCGTGGCATCAGGCAGGCTCTCCAGGGCATCGGCCAGGAAGCGGCGCAGCCCGCGCAGCTTGTCAATGAGCGAGGCGACGGCATCCATGTGCGCGCCCAAGGTGCGGCCGGTGCGGGCGAGCGGCGCGGTATCGCCCAACAAGCCGGGCTCGCGCGCCAGGCGCTGCATCTCGTCGCGCAGAAAGCGCAACGCGGCTTCCTGCTGGCGCCAACTCCACAGCGGATACAGCACCAGCGGGCCAACCAACGCGGCAAACGGCGGCAACCAGCGATTGCCGAACACCAGCGCACCAACCGTGCTCAACAACAACACGGCGGCACCCGCCAGCGCCACGGCAAGCGCCATGCGCGGCGTGAGCCAACGCACGGCAAACGCGGTCATCAGCAAGGGAAGCAGCGTCATCGCCCAGAACACGCCCGCAGGCACAGGCAGGATGGCGCTGCCGTCGAGTACGGTTTGCGTGGCGTTGGCCAGCACTTCGACGCCGCTCATCGTGCGCGAAGGCGGCGTCGCAAAGATATCGGACACGCCCGATGCCGTCGCCCCGATTAGCACCAGCTTGCCGGCAAGCACCTCGGGCGGCACGTGACCATTGAGCACATCCAGCGCCGGCACATGCCGGTATGTACCGGCCGGGCCCGCAAAATTCAGGCGGATATGCGCCCGCCGCGTCCAGCCGCCGGCATCGGTCTCCACATCAGACAACACCGGTATGGAGGCCGGCGGTTGCGCTACCTGCCGCGCGAGCTGCACGGCAAGATGGTCCAGCACATGAGCACGCGGGCCCTCGGCCAGATACATGCCACGCACGACGCTGTCCGCGTCGGGAGCGGCATTGATATGTGCGACGGACGCGTTGATACCAAGGAACGGATAGTGATACACGCGCCCCTGCTCCGTGCGCTCAGGCAGCGCGGGCAGGATGACGTTTCCAGCCCGCTCGATGGCAGCGGTCAACGCCCGATCGCCTTCGGGCTGCGCAAGATCGGGCTCGATCAGCAGAATATCGACGCCGATGGCGCGCGGCTGCGCCTGGCCCACGCGCGCAATCAGATCGGCCAGCCGGCTGCGCGGCCACGGCCAGCGCCCCACCGCGTCAAGGCTTTGGTCATCAATGGCCACGATGACGATATCGTCGCGCGGCGCATGCCCGTGCAGCGTGATGACGGTGTCGTACAGCGCCGCGTCAAGCCGCGCGACCACGCTCCAGCGCACCGCACCCAACGTCAGTAGCGCAGCCAACACCACCAGCACGCCCCACTCCACCAACGCGCGCCGCCCCAGGCTGCGCACATCCGACTTGGCGGGTACGGGTTCAGTCATTGAGAAGGAGATTGCTGCCGCCGCTCTGCACCGGGCTGCGCGCGGAGTCACCGACGAAGGTGCCGACGTCAATGCGCTGCGGCTTAGCGTAGACCACCGATGCCGCATCGCCCAGGTCTACGCCGGTGCGGATGTAATACACGCCGGACGGCGGCCGCGGAATGGTGGCCTCATTGCCTTCGCTCACAATGTCGGCGATGGGCTTGGCGAAGCTTGTGTCGCCCGCCAGTTGCACACGCGTGCGCGCGCCAGATGCCGCCAACTCCGGCGGCAGCGCAGACCAGTGAGCGTGCAGCTTGCCATCGTCGCCGGCTTCCACTGCGGCTGTCGGCACGGCATCCGGTGGAATGTCGAGCACGCGAAAACGCAGCGCATCGCTCCACGGGCCCGTCTTGCCGTCTGCGGCCACGGAGCGCACACGCCACCACCATGTGCCGGCCGTCAATGGCTTGGTCAGACGCACATCTTTGGCATGCTGCTGGACAGCCGGCGAGGCAAAGGTCTCTGCGTCTGCGACTTCCATGTCGTAGCTGCCAGCATCGGACACGGCAGCCCATGCGAATGCCACGTCGCCGCTGCGGTAAGTCCGGCCGGTGGCGGGCTGGATCGTATAGGGCGCTTCCGGGTGCAGGCGCACGGTGAACGGCCGCGTGGCCGACTCGCTTGTCAGCCCGAGCGCATCGATGCTTTGCACGACGAGCGTGTAGTCGCCGTCCTCATCGCCGCAGAGCGTTACTGCGGGCGTCTTGCTCACTTGGTAAGCGCTGAGTTCGGTCAGGGCGGCATCGCGCGCCACGGCAGCTCGATAGCCGACCGCGCCCTTGACGGGCTGCCACGTTGCGCGCAGGCACGGCGTCTGCACAAGCTGGGGGATGGCGTCGAGCTTGGGCGCAGCAGGCAGCGCTGCGCGCTTGAGGTGCCCATCCGATGCCTGCACGCCAAAGCCGGCCTTGACCGCCTGCTGCTGGCGACCGGCGCGCGTGGCCACCTCGCCTTCGAGCACGGAACTCGTCGATACGGCTTCGCTCGCCTGCACGCGGAAACGCGTACCGCGCACGCCCGTCACCAGCGCGGGCGTGGAAATCTCGTACCGGCCCACACCGCTCTTCCTGGGCGAGACATTGGAGTCGGCCTCGCCCTGCTTTACGTGCACGCGCACGTCGATCAGCCCGGCACGCGCAAACGCTCGCACACGCGACAGCGCCACGTGGCTGCCCGGCGGCACCGTAACGCGCGTGCCGTCATCAAATGCCAGCGTCACAGCGCCTTTGTCGCCGGTATCAATCTGCGACGCTTCTGCGAGCCTCATGCCCGCTTGCAGCGGCTTGCCGCCGGTCGTTGCATCGCGGGCAAACACCACCTGGGCCGTCGCCGGCACCACCGGAATGCGATCGAACGGAATCCGAACGAGCGAGCCGGGCTTCAACCGATACGGATCCACCACATGGTTGCGCTGCTGCAGCAGGCGCCAGCCATCGACGCTGTCCATGTAACGCGCTGCAAGGTTGATCAGTGTGTCGCCCTGCTGCACGCGATAAAGGAAATCGGTGCCATCGGCGCCGGAAGGCTGAGCCGTTGCCGGCTGCCACACGCCGCCAAAAAGAACGAACGCGCCGACAAACGCGGCGCGCCCAATCAAACCACCCCAGATTGCGTCAGCTTGCTTCACCATCTTCCTGCGTGGTTTCGAGGCGATAGCCATGCGAATACACCGAGACCAGCCGCACGCCATTCTTCTGATTGAGATCGAGTTTGAGCCGCAGCTTGGAGATATGCGTGGCCAGTGTGCGCGAATCCGGCCCAATGCTCCGCCCCCAGACCGCCTGCTCGATCAGCTCGCGCGGCACCAGCTTGCCGATGTTGCGGAACAGGTACAACCCAAGATCAAACTCGCGCGGCGACAGCTCGACCTGCGAGCCATTCAACGTCAGCACGCGCCCGACCGGATCCACCGCATACGGGCCGACGCGAATGCGTTCGAGCGATTCACCCGTGCGCGGCGCTGCACGACGCAGCAGCGCTCCGACGCGTGCCACCAATTCGGCGCGACGCACCGGCTTGATGACGTAATCGTCGGCGCCGGCAGCCAGGCCCCGCACCACGTCGTCTTCGAGCGATCGGTTGGTCAGAAACAGCACCGGCAGCGCCGGGCCGACCGTCTGCCGCACCCAGCTCACAAGCTGGATGCCGCTGATATCGGGCAACTGCCAGTCGAGCAGCAGCAGATCGAACGTGCGATCCCGCAGCGCCTTGACGAAGGCATCCCCGTTACTGAAACACTCGCATTCGTATCCGGACGAAACCAGGATCTCTCGGATCAAATCCGATTGCGCCTGGTTGTCTTCTACCGAGGCAATTCGTATCGCCATCTGGACTGCCCTTTCCCCGTAACGGGTCCGGCTATCGCTATGCGGAATGCCGGGTCACTCCCTTTGTCGTTTTGATCGGGTCCCGGACCGGTGCATCGTTGTTCGATCCACCAGCCACCATTGGCGCGGCACATGCCCCCGCGCAAGACCTTACCCACGCCCTGCCAGCAGGTATCGCACACCGGCTTGAGCCCAACTCATGCTAAAAGGCCGCCCCTGTCATATTGCAAACAATTGTGAAAAGCCAAGCGCGGAGCCGAGTTTCCATGGCGTTCTATCATTTTTTATCACGCCATTACAAGGTGCGAGTGTGGAGCAAGTATAGAGGCTGGCCCGCCGGCGGGCGGCGGCTACCGGGTATACGTACCCCGCGCCTCACAAGCAGGCCCTCCACTAGCGCCCCTGCCCGCGCGCCCAAGTCGCGGTCGCTGCCCAGAACCCCAGCGCCACCAAGCTAAGAGCTGCCCCCAGTACGCATACCCAGGGCCACCCCGCCCACGCATACACCGCGGTCGAAGCCATCGCCCCCAGCCCGCTTCCTGCGGCATAAAACAGCATGTACGCGCCGACCAACCGACTATGTGCTTCCGGCTGCAAGCGGAAAATCAGACTCTGGTTCAGCACATGCACGGCTTGGCCACCCAAATCCAACAAAATCACGCCGACGATCAGCCACGCGAGATGCTGCAGCCCGAGACCGAGCGGCAACCACGCGAGCAACAGCAATCCCAGGGCGATGCCCGTTGTCGTCTGCGCCCAGCCACGGTCAGCCAGATGCCCCGCTCGCGCAGCAGCCAGCGCACCAATCGCCCCAACCAAACCGAATGCACCGATACCCGCCGTTGAGAGCGCATAGGGAGGAGCGCTCAAAGCTAGCGCCATCGCGCTCCAGAACACATTAAACACCGCGAACATCAGCAAACCGATCAGGCCGCGTACCTGCAACACAGGTTCGGTCATCAAGAGTTGCCCCATCGAGCGCAGGAGCGCGGTGTATCCCATGGGAGAAAGCGCGGTCGGCGGGGCAGGCAACGAGCGCCACAGCAAAAAAAGCATCGCTGCCGAGAAACCGGCTGATGCCGTATAGACGGCGCGCCAGCCTGCGGCATCCGAGATCCAGCCAGCAACGGCACGCGCCAGCAAAAGACCGATCACGACCCCGCCCTGCACCGCACCGACCACACGCCCGCGCTCTGCCGATGGCGCCAACGCGGCGGCACAGGCGATCAGTCCTTGCGTCATCGCGGTGCCAAGCAAGCCTACGGAGAACATGCCGAGCAGCAGCCACCAGCGCATCTGCGTAAGGGCTACCGCGAGCAACGCCAGCGTGAGCAGGACGAGCTGCATCAACAGCAATGGCTTGCGTGGCCAGCGGTCCCCCAGCGGCACGACGAGCGCCAGGGCAAGCGCACAGCCAGCTTGTGTCGCGCCGATGATGCCGCCCGCCCATGCATCGCTGAGTGCAAATTCACGGGCCAATGGTTCGAGCAACGGCTGGGCAAAGTAGACGTTCGATACGCTAGCCGCTGCGCAAAGCGCCAGCATGACAACCCACGCGCGGGGCAGTGCTGCAGAGGGAGCGGCACGCTCGGTAGACGAATGTTCGGCAACGCAATCAGAGGGCATCGGCTGTCTCAAATGGTTTTAAATTAAAACCACTTGAGTCTAGGCAAACCAGTTTTTTCATGCAACCACTTACCCGAGGAGGGATTGTTTGGCAATGCCGTCTGGATCTGCGCCAACGCTGCGGTGGCGCGCTGTCCAAACTAAGGAATGCAGGACGGAGACGTTAGGCCGAAGCAAGCGCATCGTGCACGATGCAAAAACAAAAGGTAATTCCTACCCAAACCGGACCAAAATGGGTTGGATTTCGAGGGTAGGAGTTGCCTGCAGAAGCTTGCGCAACAAGGGTTTCAGGTCCTCGTCGGGGTGGTTGAACCGATAGCAGGTTTCAGCCAAGTAAAGATGGAAGAATTTGCTGGGCACGCCACGGTACGGATAGAGCCAGTTTTTGGCGTAGCTCCAGAAGCCCTCGATACCGTTGATGTGGTCCCGGCCAACCGGTTTGCCCTTCTCCTTGCGCACCACCACGTGGCCACCCCGTAAGCGCAAGGTGGCATAGGCCTGCCAGGCATCGGTGTAGTACAGCGAGCCCTCGCGGGTATGGGCCTGGATCTGCTCCATGATGGTCGCCTGGTCGTGCCGAGCAATCGGTGCAGCCTTCACTTCGCCATTGCGTTTGACGATGCCGAAGACCACCACCTTGCCAGACGCACCCCAACCCCGCTTGCCGTGCCGAGCCCCGCCGAATGTGGTTTCGTCGCATTCCAGCGTGCCGGTGAACGGCTCACGCAACTGCTCTTGTTGCGCCATGCAGGCGCGGATCAACCGATAAAAACGTTCTCGCGATTTGGAGCTGACCGACGTATCGAAACGCTGCCGATACACCGGCACACCCAGCACGAACAACTCCAGCAAACGCGTCTTCTCGCGGCTGCTCAGACGCACAGAGTCCCACACCGAGGTCCAGCTAAATCGCTTGCCGCAGGCGCGACACTTGAGTCGTCCATCGGACAGTCTGTAGGGCCGGCTTGCGGAACATTCAGGACAGCATTTCATCGTCGGACCAGGGTAACTCTGGTCCGGTTTGGGTGGGAATTACCAAACAAAAAGCCCCGAACCAGTCGGGGCTTTTTTCATTCTGGAGGCGGAGGCCGGAATCGAACCGGCGTACACGGCTTTGCAGGCCGCTGCATAACCACTTTGCTACCCCGCCAGGGGCTCAGCACCGCATTGTAGCAATTCATGAAGAACCGCGTGTTTGCCGTGCCGATAAAGAAAAAGGGAAGCAAGGCTTCCCTTCGGGATTGGAGCGGGAAACGAGGCTCGAACTCGCGACCTCAACCTTGGCAAGGTTGCGCTCTACCAACTGAGCTATTCCCGCGTAACCGGTTATGCCGCCGCGCCATCACATCAACACGGCCACACATTTCAAACTGGAGCGGGAAACGAGGCTCGAACTCGCGACCTCAACCTTGGCAAGGTTGCGCTCTACCAACTGAGCTATTCCCGCATTTTGGCTATCAGCACTGCCGTACAACCTTTGTGCTGCCAGACCGTTTGCGTCACATCACTGCAACGCGAGAACGAAATTATGGCAAAGAAAGATCGTCCTCGTCAACAGTTTTGCGCAAGAGTTTTTACAGGCTCATTTTGCGCGCTCGCGAATCTGTGGCCAGGCGAGCTTCATGTAGTACGCCATCGACCACAGCGTGAGCACCGCCGCCACGTAAATCAGCCACGTGCCCCACACCTGCGCGTCGATCATGCCGAACAGGCGGCCCTCGAACAGCAGCAACGGAATCGCGATCATCTGGAAGGTTGTCTTGAGCTTGCCGAGGAAGTTGACGGCCACGCTCTTCGACGCGCCAATTTGCGCCATCCACTCACGCAGTGCGGAGATGGTGATCTCACGGCCAATGATGACGAGTGCGATGACGTCCGAGACACGGCCCAATGACAGCAGCACCAGCAGCGCGGCGGCCACCATCAGCTTGTCGGCGACCGGATCGAGGAAGGCCCCGAAAGCGGACGTCTGGTTCCAGCGGCGAGCAAGAAAGCCGTCGAACCAATCGGTGAGGCTTGCAACGATGAAGAACACCGCGGCCGTGAGGTTCTTGGCGGGCAGTGCCATCCAGGTGTCCGGCACGTAGAACACGCCCACCACCAGCGGGATCATGGCCACACGCAACCAGGTCAGGAGGATCGGGAAGTTGAAGGGCATGGCAAATCGAGAGGACAACCGCCGCGCAAGCGCAAACCGACGCGACAAGATGGGGCATTGTCGCCGATCAATGCAGCTGACGGTAGATTTCTTCGGCCAGGGTCTGCGAGATACCTTCCACCGTGGCGAGTTCGGCGACGCTCGCTGCCAGCACACCACGCAGGCCGCCGAAGCGCGCCAGCAACCGCTGCCGGCGCTTGGCGCCGATGCCTTCGATCTCTTCCAGCCTCGACGTATTGCGCGCCTTGGCCCGCTTGGCACGCATGCCGGTGATGGCAAAGCGGTGCGCTTCATCTCGAATCTGCGCGACAAGCATCAGTGCAGCGCTGCCCTGACCTAACTCCAGTGACGGGCGACCATCGGCAAAGATGAGCGTTTCCAGGCCGACCTTGCGCCCCTCGCCCTTGGCCACGCCGACGAGCAACCCAATATCCAGCCCAAGCTCCTCAAAGACCTGGCGCGCGACTTCCACCTGCCCCTTGCCGCCGTCGATCAGCACAATGCTTGGCATGTTGGGGGTGTCTTCGCCAGCCTGCTCGACGATCTTCTGGTAGCGGCGCGTGAGGACTTGCCGCATGGCCGCGTAGTCGTCGCCCGGAGTGATGTCCTGGATGTTATAGCGGCGGTATTCGCTGTTTTGCATGGCGTGGCTGTGAAAGACCACGCACGAGGCCTGCGTGGCTTCGCCGGCGGTGTGGCTGATGTCAAAGCACTCGACCCGCAGCGCGGCAAGGTCTTCGAGATCAATGCCGATGGTCTCGGCCAGCGCAAGTGTGCGGGCCTGCTGGCTGCCTTGCTCGGAAAGGCGACGCATCAGCGACAGCTCGGCACCCTTCTCCGCCATCTCCAGCCACGCGCGGCGCCCGCCCTGCGGCTGACGCACAACCGAAACGCGGCGCCCGGCCTGCTCGGCCAGCGCGTCGATCAACTCGGTTGCGTGAATCTGATGGCTGACCACCAGCACCGGCGGCACAAACTGATCGAGATAGTGCTGCGCGACGAAGGCTTCGAGGATGTCGCTGGCCATGCGTTCGGCATCGCGTGATGTTTCTGCCGCAGTCTCACCATCGGCTTCCACATCCACGCCGACAATGGCGGCGCCCTCTTCAACATGCGTAGGGAAGTAAGCTTTGTCACCCAGATGGCGCCCGCCGCGCACCATCGCGAGGTTCACGCACGCGTGGCCGCCCTTGATGGCAACCGCCAGGATGTCGATGTCGCTGGCGTGGCCCACCTCCTCCACCGACTGCTGCTTGAGCACCGTCGACAATGCGCCGATCTGGTCGCGCACGATGGCGGCCTGCTCGAACTCCAGCGATTCAGCGTAGCGCTGCATCTTGTCCTGCAACGTCTGCATGACCTCGTCCTGCCGGCCCTGCAGGAAACCGGCGGCGTTGGCGACGTCACGCGCGTAATCCTCTGCGCTGATCGCCTGCACGCACGGGCCGCTGCAGCGATGGATCTGATGCAGCAGGCAGGGCCGCGTCCGGTTGTTGAAGACGGTGTCTTCGCACGTGCGGAGCTGGAACACCTTCTGCAGAATCTGCATGCTCTCACGCACCGCATGCGCACTCGGGAATGGGCCGAAATACTGATGCCTGCGATCGGTCGCGCCGCGGTAATACGCCATGCGCGGATACGCGTGCTGCGTGAGCTTCAGATACGGATACGACTTGTCGTCGCGAAACAGGATGTTGTAGCGGGGCGCCAGCGCTTTGATGAGGTTGTTCTCGAGCAGTAGCGCTTCGGCCTCGCTGCGCACGACCGTGGTGTCGATGCGCGCGATCTTCGCCACCATCATCGCGATGCGCGGCGAAAGCAGCGTTTTGTTGAAGTAGCTCGACACGCGCTTCTTGAGGTCGCGTGCCTTGCCCACATAGAGCACGTTGCCCTGCGCATCAAAGTAGCGATACACGCCCGGCAGGTTCGGCAAGCGCGCGATATGCGCTTTCGCGTCGAATTCGGGCACGTTCGCGGGCGCGCAGGGCTCGACGCTCTCGGGCGTCTCGGGGGGCTGGGGTTGCGTGGGGTCGGACGACATGGCGTTCGCTGGGTCAGAGGCCGTCAGTGTAGAACAAGCTGCCGACTACAATGTCGGCCCGCTCCTCTTCGCTGCCCGACTCGCCTTCCTGCATGCGCACCATCACATCCTGGGATCTCTTTTGCCGCGTCGTCGACAATTACGGGGACATCGGCGTCTGCTGGCGCCTGGCCCGTCAGCTTGTACAAGAGCACGGCCACACCGTCCGCCTGTGGGTCGACGATCTCCGCTCGTTCGAAAAGATCTGCCCCGCTGTTGACGCAAAGGCCGAGGCGCAGCGCGTCTCGGGCGTAGATATTCGCCACTGGGCTGACGATGCGCAGGTCGCCAGCCTGCTCGCTGCGGATGCACACCCCGCGCTGCATGACGTGGTGGTCGGCGCCTTCGCATGCGCCGTCCCTGAGCCCATGCTGACGCTCATGGCCGCGCGGGCATCCCAAGGATCGGCGCCGGTCTGGATCAACCTCGAATACCTGAGCGCCGAAAACTGGGTGGCCGAGCACCACGCGATGCAGTCGCCACATATGCGGTTGCCGCTGGTCAAACATTTCTTCTTCCCCGGCTTTGCACGCAACACCGGCGGCGTACTGCGGGAATCGCATCTTGGCGCCCAACGCAAGACGTTCGAGGCAAGCCCCGCCGCCCACCAGGCGTTGTGGCACCGCCTCGGCGTCGACGACCTGATGCGCGACAGCCCTGACGCCCTGCGAGTGAGCCTGTTCGCCTATGCCAACCCGGCGCTGCCAACGCTGGTCGCTCAGTGGGCAGCAGCGCCACAGCCGATCATCTGCCTAGTTCCAGAGGGCTTGGCTGCCATGCAAATCGCCGAGCTTTTGAGTGACGGCAGTGGCGCCCAGACAGGCGCTCGGTGGACGCGCGGCAACCTGAGCGTAGCCGTCGTGCCATTCGTGCCACAGGAGCATTACGACCCGCTCCTCTGGGCTTGCGACATCAACTTCGTGCGCGGAGAAGACTCATTCGTGCGCGCCCAATGGGCGCTGAAACCTTTTGTTTGGCACATCTATCCCCAGAGCGACGACGTGCATCTCATGAAGCTGGACGCCTTTCTGGCGCGCTATACCGCCGCTCTGGCAGAGGCTGACGCCAAGGCGCTCATTGCTTTCTGGCACGCCTGGAATGGTGCGCCGGCGTCACTCAACTGGGCGGACTTTGCGGGCACCGCGGAGCGCCTGCGCGTACGAGCCGTCACGTGGGAGCAAAGCTTGATGCAACTAGGCGATCTCGCCGCGAATTTGGTGGCTTTTTGCGAAAAACAGGTAAAATAGCGGGCTGATCTGTATGCGACCCCCGGCTCTGACCTGGTTCGCGCGGCCCGGAGGGTATCGCGCGGTGCTTCGTTGCTTGGCGCGCATCGAACCCTCTTACTCTCAGGAACTTTGAAATGGCTTTGAAAATCGCGCAAGAACTCCGCGCTGGCAACGTGTTCATGATCGGCAACGACGCAATGGTCGTTCTCAAGACCGAGTACAGCCGTTCGGGCCGTTCGGGCGCCGTCGTCAAGATGAAGTACAAGAACCTGCTGACGGGTGCAGGCGGCGAATCGGTGTTCAACGCCGACGACAAGATGGACCAAGTCATCCTCGAGAAGAAGGAAGCCGAGTACTCCTACTTCGACGGCACGATGTACGTGTTCATGGACCCGGTCACCTATGAACAGTACAACGTTGAGCCTGCGGCCATGGGCAGCGCGCTGAACTACCTGCAAGACGGCATGAAGGTCGAGGTGACGTTCTACAACGAGAACGCTATCTCGGTGGAACTGCCGACGACGGTCGTTCGCGAAATCGTCTACACCGAACCGGCCGTCAAGGGCGACACGTCGTCGGGCAAGGTTCTGAAGGCGGCTCGCATCAACGACAACGAAGAATTCACGATCATGGTCCCGCTGTTCTGCAACATCGGCGAGAAGATCGAAATCGACACGCGCACCGACGAGTACCGCAGCCGCGCCAAGTAAGCTGGCGTCGCAGCAAGAAGAAAGGCTCCCTCGGGAGCCTTTTCTTTTTCGAGCAGACTTCTTGGCGTTTCGAGGCTACTTGATGAGTTTTGCCTCGCGTAACGTACGCAGCGCCTGCTTATAAGCCGATTGTTGCTGCAGCTTCGCCCAGTCCTTCACGGCGCGGCCGCCAAACAACCGCCGCACGCGCCGCTGCGACGCCTTGCCCATCGGCACATCCAATTCGCCAAGCAGTTGATCGGCCTTTTCCGGTGCATTGCAGATCAGCACCATGTCGCAGCCGGCCGTGAGCGCCGCTCGCGCACCGTCGACGACCGTGCCAGCAACGCTCGCGCCCTCCATGCTCAGGTCATCGCTGAAGATCACGCCGTCAAAGTTGAAATGCGCCCGCAGCATGTCCTGCAGCCAGAAGCGAGAGAAGCCCGCCGGATTCGGATCGACCGCCGAATAAATCACGTGTGCCGGCATCACCGACTGCAGGCCGATTCCCATCCAGCCGTAGGGCTGCGCGTCGTCTGCGAGGATGGCCTCCAGCGGGCGCTCGTCCACCGGCACGGCGATGTGCGAATCGGCCTGGACGTAGCCGTGGCCGGGGAAATGCTTGCCGCAATTGGACATGCCGGCCAGGCGCAAGCCCAGCGTCAGATGGTTGGCGAGCATCGTGACCACGCGCGGGTCGCGATGGAACGCGCGATCGCCGATCACGCTGCTGCTGCCGTAGTCCAGATCGAGCACGGGCGTGAAGCTGAGGTCGATATCGCACGCGCGCAGTTCAGCGGCCAGCACATAGCCGCAAGCGGTGGCAGCGCGCGTGGCGGCCAGCACGTCGGTGTCCCAAAGCTTGCCCAGCGCCCCCATGGCCGGCAGGTGCGTAAAACCGTCGGTCTTGGCGCGTTGCACGCGACCGCCTTCGTGGTCGATGCAAATGAGCACGTCGTTGCGAATCGCGCGAATGGCCTGCGTAAGCGCCGTCAATTGCGCGCGCGATTCAAAGTTGCGCGCAAACAGGATCACACCGCCCGTCAACGGATGGGCAATGCGCCGAACATCGTCGGGGCCCAGTTCCAGGCCGGCAACATCCAGAACGATCGGGCCGGGGCGCTTCTGTTTCTTGGTTTGAGTCATGCGGAGGATTTCGTTTGCAACTCGGCGACGGCGAAGGCAACTGCGTAGTCGCGCTCGTCCGTCACACTGATCTGGATATGAAGGCTGTGCTGCGCAATCCAGTCGGCCAATTCGCCGCTGTAGCGCACCACAGGTTGGCCGGACGGCAAATTCAGCGTCTGTACCGCACGCCATGTCATCGGCCAGCGCATGCCGAGTCCGATGGCCTTGGACACGGCTTCCTTGGCGGCAAAGCGCGTGGCAAGAAACGCGAGGCCACGCCGCTCGGAGCGAGCCTTGCGGGCATGATAGACACGCAGCTCATCAGGCCCAAGCACCTTCTCGGCAAAGCGGCCGTTGGTCCGCTGCATCACGCCTTCGACGCGCTCGATCTGGATGATGTCGGTGCCGATGCCGTAAATCGCACCGGACGCTGAGGTGGCTGCGGCCCGTTCGTTCATACAGGCACGCCCGGGTGTGCGGCGGCCGGCGTCGTGGACGACAACCGTGCCGCAACCATGATCGCCTTCATCTCGCGCACCGCGTTCTGCCAGCCGGCAAACACCGCATGCGCAACGACGGCGTGGCCGATGTTGAGTTCGTGAATGCCTGCGATGGCGGCAATCGGCTGCACGTTCGTGTAGTGGAGACCGTGGCCCGCATTCACGCGCACGCCCCAGCGGATGCCCTCTTCCACCGCGGTTTCGATGCGGACAAGTTCTGCCCGCAACTCGGCATCGTCGGTCGCTTCGGCATAGCGGCCCGTGTGCAGTTCGATGACGGGGGCGCCGGCAGCTGCAGCGGCCTCGATCTGCGCCGCATCCGGATCGATGAACAGCGACACGCGAATGCCCGCATCGGCCAGTTGCTTACAAGCGGCCTGCACCTTGGCAAAACCACCCACCACGTCCAGCCCGCCTTCGGTGGTCACTTCCTGACGGCGCTCGGGCACGAGGCAGACATCCTGCGGGCCGACGTCGCACGCGATGTCGAGCATCTCCTGCGTGACCGCGCACTCCAGATTCATGCGCGTGCGCAGCTGCGGTCGCAGCGCGCGCACATCGGCGTCCTTGATGTGGCGGCGATCTTCGCGCAGGTGCAAGGTGATGAGATCGGCGCCGGCTTCTTCAGCCAACAGCGCCGCAGCGATCGGGTCCGGATACGTGGTGCCGCGCGCGTTGCGCAGCGTGGCGACGTGGTCGATGTTGATGCCCAGGTCGATGATTCCCGGCGAGGCATGAAAGATCATAGTTTCTGCAAGTCGATCAGGATCTGGCGCGTCGAAAGCGGCGTGCCGTGCAAATGATAATGCAGCAGGAAACGCATCAGGCTGCGGCTTTGCTGCGCGGTCGTTGGGCGAGAAGCGTAATCGTCGTGTTCCATGTCGATCAGCGTCTGGCCCCGCAAAACAGGCCAGGACGACGGATCGCTCGGCAGCGTCCGCCGGATGCCGCGCTCTGGGTGATAGACGTATTCGGCGTCGGCTTGCACCGGCTCCCCGTCGATGCAGCGGTCGAGCCGCGCAGCGAAGCCAGTCTCACGTAGCAACACACGTTCGAACGCGCGTAGCGTGAAGGCCGCGGGTTCACCATGAGCAAGCTTGTTGAGTGTTTCGACGTAATGCGCGAACAGCACCGGGTGGCCATCTTCGCGGGCGACGAACTTGACAAGCAGTTCGTTCAGATAGAAACCGGATAGCAGCCCCTCCCCGCCCAGTGGCAGCATGCCGCCGACCCACTCGGCGCGGGTCAGCGTGCGCACATCACCGCGGCCGCTCCAGGATAGCGACAGCGGCTGGAACGTCTGCAGCACCGCGCGCAGGGCCGAATGCGGTCGCTTGGCCCCCTTGGCGACCAGCGCCATGCGCCCGTAGTCCGGCGTGAATACGTCGATGATGAGGCTGGTTTCCCGATACGGATAACTGTGCAGCACGAAGGCCGGCTGCGCAGCAACGCGTGTTTCGGAACGCCCGGCAGGAAAGCTCTTGCGCGGCGCGGCGCCGGCTACGCTTTCCTCGGCGAGCCATTCCGCGGCCTCGTCCGGAATCGGATCGGATCGTCCCGCCATCGAGCGTGTGTAGAGTGGCCCGGCTGAGTGGTTACTCGTAGCCGTAGGCGCGCAGGCCGGCTTCGTTGTCGGCCCAACCGCTCTTGACCTTGATCCAGACCTCCAGATACACCTTGCCGTCGAACAGTTTTTCCATGTCCATGCGGGCTTCGGTAGAGATCTGCTTGAGCTTGGCGCCCTTCGCACCAATGATCATTGCCTTGTGCGCGTCGCGGTCGACCAGAATGGTCACGAATACGCGGCGCAGGCGGCCTTCGGTCTCGAATTTGTCGACGATGACGGTGCTGGAATACGGCAATTCGTCGCCGGTCCAGCGGAAGACCTTCTCGCGAACAATTTCTGCGGCCAGGAAGCGCTCGCTGCGATCGGTCAGCGCTTCCGGGTCGTACATCGGTTCGCCTTCTGGCAGATACGGGCGCACGATGCCGAGCAAGCGGTCGATGTCGTCGCGGTTCTTGGCCGACATCGGCACGATTTCGGCAAACGGAAACACCTGCGCCATGTCCTGCAGGAACACGGCGACCATCTCGGCGCGCGTGTACGCGTCGAGCCGATCGACCTTGTTGACGATCAGGATCACGGGCGTCTCGCGCGGCAGCAGCGAGAGCACCTTCTCGTCGTCCGGGCCATAGCGGCCGGCTTCAACCACGAACAGCACGGCATCCACCGAGGTAAGCGTGGAGGTGACCGCGCGGTTCAGCGATCGGTTCAGCGCTGTGGCATGACGTGTCTGAAAGCCCGGCGTATCGACGAAGACGAACTGGGCGTCATCGGTCGTCTGAATGCCGGTGATGCGGTGGCGCGTGGTCTGCGCCTTGCGCGATGTGATGCTGACTTTCTGGCCCACGAGGGCGTTCATCAGCGTGGATTTGCCGACGTTCGGCCGCCCAACAATGGCGACCATGCCGCAGCGGAACCCCTCCGGCACACCAGATTCTGGCTGCGGAGGCTGCAATGGGGTGTCGCTCATTTACCTGATTATTCCTTCAACCTGAGAGACAACTGCGGATCGGGCGGCGTAGCCTGCTTGCGCGTCTTGCCGGTGCGCTCGGCGCGGCTGCGCTTGACGAGCTGCGGCACCAGGCGATGCGCTTCATCCAGGGCCAGCTTGGCCGCCGATTGTTCGGCCGCGCGCCGCGATGCCCCGCTGCCGGAGACGCGAATCTCTAGCTTCGGAATCGAGCACTCGACCTCGAATTGCTGATTATGCGCCGCGCCGTGGGTGGCAACCACCGTATACAGCGGCAACGCAATCTTGTGACCTTGGAGGTACTCCTGCAACAGCGTCTTGGCATCCTTGCCCAGCGTACGCGGGTCGACCTGTTCAAGGATCGGGATATAAAGCTTGCGAATCAGCGTGCGGGCAGCATCGAAGCCGCCGTCGAGGAACACCGCCCCGAAAATCGCTTCGAGCGCATCAGCTAGGATCGAAGGCCGGCGGAAACCACCGCTCTTCAATTCGCCTTCGCCCAAACGCAAGGCATCGGGCAACAGCAACATCTGCGCAATCTCATACAGCGCCTGCTGCTTGACGAGATTGGCCCGTACACGCGAGAGGTCACCTTCGTCCAGCTTGCCAAACATGCCGTAAAGCATGTCGGCGACGGCGCAATTCAGGATTGAATCGCCAAGAAATTCCAGGCGCTCGTTGTGCATCGCGCTGTGGCTGCGATGGGTGAGCGCCTGCTGCAGCAACTCCGGTTTGCTGAAGCGGTAGCCAAGACGTTGCTGTAGTGCATCCAAACTCATGTCAACGCTGGGTCCCCGAGTAGGTGATCACCAGACCGATGGGGCCATACAACGGGATCTCTCGCTTATAGGAGAAACGCACTGCCTGGATGGAACCACCGCCGTCCAGCACTTCCAGATCTTCACCCTTGATCGACGTGATGTCGTCGATCGCGGCTTGCTTGTCAAAGGCGTTGGCCACTTCTTCGCGCGTGCTTGCACGTTCACGTGCCTGCTTCACGGCGCGCGTGATGGCTTGATATTCCATCAGGCTTGGGACGGACCGAATAGCCGGCAGCACAAACGTGATCAGCACAATGATGCCGATCAGGATGCCAAACATCGTAATCCCGCGCGACGGGCGTTTCAGACCGGCCTGACGAATTCGCATTGCATTTCCCCCGTTTTGCAATCGCCGAGTTTTCATAAGAGATTTTGGCGTCACTTGTCGGATCAGTGGAAAGCACCGATCCGCTTCAGGTCACCCAGGTTCATCCAGATGAAGAAGGCTTTCCCGACGATGTTCTTGTCCGGCACGAAACCCCAGTAACGGGAGTCCGCACTGTTGTCGCGATTATCGCCCATCATGAAATAGTGACCTGCAGGTACCTTGCAGGTGAAACCGGTCTGATTGTAAGTGCAGTTTTCGCGGAACGGAAAATCGTCCGGGCCAGAGACATAGGCCGGGCGATCGGCGTCGTTCAGGATGTTGTGCGTGACGTTGCCGAGCGTCTCCTGATACTGCTTCGAGTACGTCAGGCGCTCGCCATCGAGGTAATCGGACTGCGGCGCGTAGGTGGCCGGCTGGCCGTTCACGGTCAGGCGCTTGTTGTCATACTTCACCACGTCACCGGGCACGCCGATCACGCGCTTGATGTAGTCCATCGACTCGTCTTTCGGATAGCGGAAGACCATCACGTCGCCGCGTTGCGGTTGGTTCAGCTCGACGATCTTCTTGTTGACGATCGGCAAACGAATGCCATACGTGTACTTGTTGACGAGAATGAAATCGCCGATCTGCAGCGTCGGAATCATCGAGCCCGACGGAATCTTGAACGGCTCGATCACGAACGAACGCAGCAGGAACACTGCGGCGATAACCGGGAAGAAACTGGCGGTGTACTCCAGCCACCAGGGCTGGCGCAGCTTGTCCTCGGCCAGTTGCAAACGCGCGGCACCGATGTCGCCACCGCCGCCGTACTGCGCCTGCACCTGCGCACGCGCATCAAATTCAGCCAGTGCCGCGGCCGCAGCCGTCTGACGCTGGCGCTGGAACACGAGCTTGTCAGCCACCCACGCAATGCCGGTGAGGACGACGAGAACAAACAGAATCAGGGCGAAGTTCATGGATGAGAGATCGTCCGAGCGATGTCTGGATTATTTTTCTTCGACGCGCAGGATGGCTAGGAAAGCCTCTTGCGGAATTTCAACGGTACCAACCTGCTTCATGCGCTTCTTGCCCTCTTTCTGCTTTTCGAGGAGCTTCTTCTTGCGCGAGATATCACCGCCGTAGCACTTGGCCAGCACATTTTTTCGCAGCGCCTTGACGTTTTCGCGGGCGATCACGTTGGCGCCAATGGCTGCCTGGATTGCCACGTCGTACATCTGGCGCGGAATGATCTCGCGCATCTTGGCGGCCACTTCACGGCCACGGTACGTGCTGTTTGAACGGTGGACGATGATGGACAGCGCATCGACCTTGTCGCCGTTGATCAGGATGTCGACCTTGACCACGTCCGACACGCGGTATTCCTTGAACTCGTAATCCATCGACGCATAACCGCGCGAAACGGATTTCAGCCGATCGAAGAAGTCCAGCACGATCTCGCCCATCGGGATTTCGTACGTCAACTGGACTTGGCGGCCGTGGTAGCTCATGTTGATCTGCGAGCCGCGCTTCTGCTCGCACAGCGTGATCACGGCGCCCACATAATCCTGCGGCATGTACAGATTGACCGTGACGATCGGCTCGAGAATCGCCTCGATCTTGCTCGGGTCCGCCGGCATCTTGGCGGGGTTTTCCACCTGCACCATCGTGCCGTCGCGCAGTTGCACCTGATAGACCACCGTCGGCGCGGTGGTAATCAGATCCATGTCGAACTCGCGCTCCAGGCGCTCCTGCACAATCTCCATGTGCAACAGACCCAGGAAGCCGCAGCGGAAGCCAAAGCCCAGCGCCTGCGACACTTCCGGCTCGTACTGCAGAGACGCGTCATTGAGCTTGAGCTTTTCCAGCGATTCCCGCAGCGCTTCGTACTGGTTGGCTTCCACCGGATACAGGCCAGCAAACACTTGCGGCTTGACCTCCTTGAAGCCCGGCAGCGGCGCCTCGGCCTTGCGCGGTGCCACGTGGGTGATGGTGTCACCCACCTTGGCTGCCTTCAATTCCTTGATGCCGGCGATAACGAAGCCCACTTGCCCGGCAGACAGCGATTCCCGCGGCACGGACTTCGGCGAGAACACGCCCACCTGCTCCACCAAGTGCTGCGCACCGGTTGCCATCAGCAGAATTTTGTCTTTGGCGCGCAGCGTGCCGTTCACCACGCGCACCAGCATCACCACGCCGACATAGTTGTCGAACCACGAGTCGATGATCAGCGCTTGCAGCGGCGCGGCCGGGTCACCCTTGGGCGCCGGCACCTTGGCAATCAGCGCTTCCAGCACATCGGCCACGCCTACGCCGGTCTTGGCTGAGCAGCGCGTCGCATCGGTCGCGTCGATGCCGATGACGTCTTCGATTTCCTGGATCGCGTTGTCCGGATCAGCCGCAGGCAAGTCGATTTTATTGAGCACCGGCACCACTTCCACGCCCAGCTCGATGGCGGTGTAACAGTTGGCAACGGTTTGCGCCTCCACACCTTGGGAAGCATCGACCACCAGCAGAGCACCTTCGCACGCGGACAGCGAGCGGCTGACTTCGTAGCTGAAGTCGACGTGTCCCGGGGTATCGATCAGATTGAGGTTATAGACCTTGCCGTCCCGTGCCTTGTAGGACAACGCGGCGGTCTGCGCCTTGATGGTGATGCCGCGTTCCTTCTCGATGTCCATCGAGTCCAGTACTTGGGCTTCCATCTCGCGGTCGGAGAGCCCGCCACACAACTGGATGATGCGATCGGCCAGCGTCGATTTGCCGTGGTCGATGTGGGCGATGATCGAGAAATTGCGGATATTGTCCATCGAATGCGTCGAAAAGCGCCCATCCCGGGCGCGTCTGCCGGGAGCGCGAGGCGGTTCCGGCATGGCCGGCGCACATTGGCTGCGCTGGCGGGAGGTATTGGGTTCCAAGCCGAACTTGCGACACAGAAATCGTGCAATGCAAAAATCGGCGCTAACAGGCGATTTTACCGGATTTCAGGGGGCTTCCCGCGCCTCTTTTTGCGGCAGGGGCGCTGTGTCAGGCGCGCGCGCCGTCTGCGCTGCAAGCCATGCCTGCACGGCAGGCACATCGAGAAAGTAGTGACACAACTCCCGCACGTCTTGGGGCGAGGCTGCCGGCCCTCCGGTCATCAGTACTGGCACCAATTCGTCAAACCGCGCTTCCAGCGCCGGATCGCTGTCGACGTCCACTTCATGCAGCACAAAAGAAAAACCGCGCCGGAGCGGCTCCAGCGCGTTCTTCATGTCGTCGCACAAGTGGCAGTACGTGCGTCCGTAGAGCGTCAGCTCGATCACTGGCCGCTACCCGAACGGGCCGCGCTCGGGCGCAGCGTCACCACCTGGGTCGCATCGCCACGGCGTACAAACACGGCCACCATGCGGTTTTTGTCGAGCTTGGCGACCACCTCGTTGAACTGCTTGGCGTTGGCAACATCGGTATCACCCACGCGCAGAATGAGATCACCCGGTCGAATGCCGACGCGCGCCGCCGGCCCTTCAGAGACCTGCACTTCAACGCCACTCTTGGTCTTGAACTCGCGACGCGCGCCGTCAGACAGGTCAGCCACCACCAGCCCCAGCGCATTCGGCTTGCCCGGACCCTGCTGGCTGTTATCAGGCTGCGCGCCCTTGGCGCGCTGCGCCACCTTCGTGTCGGCCTGCAACTCGGCGACCGTCACGGTCAGATCGCGCGTTGCGCCCTTGCGCCAGACCTGCACGGTAGCGCGCGCGCCCGGCTTGGTTTCGCCGACTTGGCGCTGCAGGTCACCCGCCTTCTCGACATCGCGCCCGTTGTACTTCAAGACGATGTCACCCGCCTCGATGCCTGCCTTGTCGGCAGGACCGCCCGATTCGACATTGCCGACATAGGCGCCGCGCGCCCGGCCCAGACCCAGCGACTCCGCCGCGTCCTTCGGCACGTTATCGATTGCCACACCGATGCGACCACGTGTCACGCGTCCTGTCGCCTTCAACTGCTCAGCCACACGCATCGCCTCGTCGATCGGAATCGAGAACGAGATGCCCATGTAGCCGCCGCTTTGGCTGTAGATCTGATTGTTGATGCCGATTACCTCGCCGCGCAGGTTGATCAACGGGCCGCCCGAGTTGCCTGGATTGACGGCCACGTCGGATTGGATGAACGGCAGGTAGTCGCCCGTATCGCGCCCCTTGGCCGACACAATGCCGGCAGTCACCGTATTGTCCAGCCCAAACGGAGAGCCGATTGCGAGCACCCACTCGCCTACGCGCACCTTGTCGGAATCACCGAGCTTCAGGCTCGGCAGCGCACTCGCTTCGACCTTGACGAGCGCCACGTCAGTACGCTTGTCCAGGCCGATCAGCTTGGCCTTGTATTCGCGCTTGTCGATCAGCGTGACATAGATGGTTTCCGCGCCTTCCACCACGTGTGCGTTGGTCAGGATGTAGCCGTCGCCCGAGATGATGAAGCCGGAACCGACACCGCGGCTCTGCTCCTCTTCCTGCTGCGGCGGCGCGTTGCGGCGCTTCTGGCCCTGCCCGGGCATGCCCGGCATCGGTACACCGAAGAAGCGGCGGAAAAATTCGGCCATGTCGTCATCGTTCGGACCACCCTGCTGCATACGAACCTTTTCGGTCGTGCGGATGTTGACGACAGCGGGGCTCACCTTCTCGACCAGATCGGCAAAATCAGGCAAGCCATACGTGCCCGTGGCCACGCTACCCGTGGCGTTCTGTGCGTGGGCCGGCGCCAGCGCGCTCCCAACCGCCACAGTGGCGGCAACGCACAGCAGACGCAAGGCGTGAACGGATCGAGCGGTACGCATGAAAGCTCCCCGGAACAAGAACAGATAGAGAATTGGCACTGCGCGACTACGTCGCGCACCCAAGATAGATGCCGGCTAGTGGTTATTGCGGCGCGCTGGCCGGCTTGTTGGCCGCGTTGGCGGACACCGGCTTGTAGTCGACTGCTGCGCCAAACTGCTTGATGGTAGCAAACGGGACTTCGCCTACGACCGTCAGCCAGAAATCGGCAACACGTCGTACCATCACATGCGTAGCGCCTTGTGAGATGAAGCCTTCGCGACGCGTTCGCTTTTCCGATACCGGCTCGATAAAGAGCGACAGTCCCGCCAATCCGTCGCTAAACACGACTTGCTGGACCTCGAAACCAGAACTGTTCTTTCCGGCTGGCGCAATATCGCCCAGCGGACGGCGCACCTCACGGATCTTCTGGAAGCCCTTGACGGGGCTGCCGATCGTCCAGCCTTGCTCGGCCAGATTAGTCGGCTGCGTCACGATCTCGTACTGATTCCAGCCGTTCAGGTTCTTGAGCGCAGTGACGATCTTCTGCTTTTCCGACGGCACACCCAACTCAACTTGCGAGAAGGCCACCTGTTCAAGCACCTTGCCGTCTTCACCAATGGTCTGGGCGCGCATCAACAAACCACTGTTGCGCTCCGCCCAGATTCGGTAGGCATAACGGTAGCCGTCCTTCGGATCGAGCTGGAAGACTTCGCAATCCATGCCCGCCACGCGCTCGGTCGGCAGATGGCGCATGTCGTATTGATCAAGCACATCGCCGTTGGTGGTGGCGAGCAGTGCGGGGAAGCTGTCCTTGTGCTCCTGCTTCTCTGTCACAACGAGTTTGACGTCGTAAATCAGGTTCCGGACGACGTCATTCTGGCGCAGCATCTCGCGCTGTTTGCCGTCCAGCGCTTCGACGCGCTCGTACTCGTTGTTGAAAAGATCAGCGTAGTGCTGGATGCGAGTGGAGTGCATGCCGGTGCCACGCTGGTACGTGAGCGTCCCGACATAGTTTTGCTTGAGCGCTGCGCGATGGATTTTGGCGAGCCAGGAGGCAGCCTCCTTGCGCGGCATTAGTTCTGCCTGCGGCTGAGCAGCTGTCGCCAGCGCCGAAACACACAGAAGAAGAAAAACCGACCGACGAACGGCCTGCAGCTTGCGGGCGCCTGCCCCGGCAACGGGGTGCCACACCTTCGACATGGATGCCCGCATTATTCCTGATTGGAGTCCTGGGTGTTCGCCACCCCATTGGCCACTGCACGCAGATACGGAACCACCATACCGTTGGTTGCTGATTGCCGGTGGGCGCTCAGGTATTCATCCAGCCGGGCGTCGCGGATCATCGGCGTATTGTCAGTGGCCGCCACGGTCAGTGCCTGTGCACCGGTAGCTTGCGTCGCTTTGGCGACCAATGCGGGGACACCATCAACGCCATCGGCAGTACCGCGCAGTTGCGGCACGACGACCCAGCTAACGGCCGCCACCGCCGCAGCCACGGCGGTCGTAGGCATAATCCGGCGGACCCAAGCCGGGCTGACCAGGAAGCGGTGCCTCTCTTGGGCCTTGGCACGCTGCGCTACAGCCGGCACCAGGAGATGCGGCTCGGCATCGAGCTTGGCCGAGAACCGGCTGAAGAAATCTTCAGAGGAACGCGTGTTCAGCAGATCTTCCGACCGGAGCACGTCGCCGATCAATTGATATTCGCGCCAATGCGCCGCGCCTTCGCCATCCTTGGCGAGTTCCACGGCAGACGACACCTCGTGCGCTGCAACTTCACCGTCCATCAAGGCAGAGATGCGTTGTGCGAACTCCACTTCTGCCGTTTGCAATTGAGCCTGACCCATTTCCCGACCCCAAAAACTCCAACGTCCAATCAACGATCCGAGAGAAGACTTCCCGAGGTTTCACCGTTTGCAGCCGCATGCGGCCGCCGGCTTGTCATATCGGCTGGCTACCACCGTTTGCCCTCAACTGTTCCCAGCAGGGGGCGCAATTTCTCGGCAATCGCTTCGCGCGCGCGGAAGATGCGGGACCGGACCGTGCCGATCGGGCATTCCATCGCTTCAGCGATTTCCTCATAGCTCAGACCCTCGATCTCCCGGAGTGTGATTGCGGTACGCAATTCTTCGGGCAGCGCTTCCATTGCACGGTTGACCGTTTCGGCCACCTGCTTGGTGTGCAGCATGGAGTCCGGCGTATTGATATCCCTTAGTAGCTCGCCGTCGGCAAAAGTTTCAGCCTCTTCGGTGTCGATATCGCTGGACGATTCCGGGCGCCGCCCCTGAGTCGCCAGGTAATTCTTCGCCGTGTTGACGGCGATGCGATACAACCACGTATAGAACGCGGATTCCCCCCGAAATTGGGGCAACGCACGGTAGGCCTTGATAAAGGCATCCTGTGCCACATCCTCGACTTCGGCCGGGTCACGGATCAGGCGCGAAACGAGCCGAATGATCTTCCGATGGTACTTGACCACCAGTAGCTCAAACGCTCGCTTGTCGCCTTGCTGGACGCGCTCGACGAGGATCTGGTCGGCTTCGCGTTCGCTCACGGATTCTTCACCTGCAGTGTATCGCCTTGAATTTATGTGACTTGGAAACGTTGTATTTTACCTACGACACACCGGACACCTGAGAAACCACCCGCGGAGGCCCCAGGCGCAACAGACTTCGCATACGACGTAGCGTCCCAGCGGAAAACCACGGCGGCATCAGCACGAAAATCTGTGGACACCATCCGCGACGTGCGACCCCGAGGACCAAGATGCGCTCACCCAGCGGCCATGACCATAACAGAGGCGCATTTTGGACCGCTTCTGGCGCTTCCCATCGGACCTGCCACACGGCTCGGCCGGGCTCCCCGTCTTCTTTGAGACGAGCGCGCCACATCAGTTCCATTGTGAGCGGCGAACGGTTCACCATCAACGGCAGGCACGCGGCCGCCGCCAACCCGCCGATGGCGCCCCAGGTAATCCAAGGTAATGCGGCGCCCCATGTTTTGATCGCCCAGAGCACAACCAAGCAAACAAGGGCGGCTATGCCAAACCGGCCGATCGCGCACAGGCGCCGATACGACGCTGGAAAGACAATGTGCTGGATAACCAAGGCAAAAGCGAAGCGGCACGCGCCGTGAGGCTACGTGCCGCTCTGTCTTACGGGCGCTTAAACACCAGCGTACCGTTCGTCCCGCCGAAGCCGAAGTTGTTCTTCACGGCCACGTCGATCTTCATGTCACGCGCGGTATTGGCGCAGTAATCGAGATCGCACTCGGGATCCTGGTTGAAGATGTTGATGGTCGGCGGCGACACCTGATTGTGCAGCGCCAGCACCGTGAACACCGACTCAAGCCCCCCCGCGCCGCCAAGCAAGTGGCCGGTCATGGATTTGGTAGAGTTCACGACGACTTTGCCGGCGTGATCTCCGAAAGCCGCCTTGATGGCTTCGGATTCGTTCTTGTCACCCAGCGGCGTGGAGGTGCCGTGCGCATTCAGGTAATGGACCTGATCCGCATTCATACCTGCATCGCGCAGTGCATTCAGCATGCAGCGGCGCGGGCCGTCCATGTTCGGCGCCGTCATATGGAACGCGTCGCCGCTCATGCCAAAGCCTGCGACTTCCGCGTAGATCGTGGCGCCGCGTGCCTTGGCCGACTCGTATTCTTCCAACACCATCACACCTGCACCTTCGCCCAGGACGAAACCGTCACGGTCCTTGTCCCAGGGGCGCGACGCGGTGGCCGGATCCTCATTGCGCGTGGACAGCGCGCGGGCAGCCGCAAACCCACCGATGCCTAGCGGCGAAACGGTCGATTCGGCACCGCCGGCCACCATTGCGTCAGCATCGCCCGCCTGGATAAGACGCGCGGCCAGACCAATGCTGTGCAGGCCAGTCGTGCAAGCCGTGACGGCTGCCAGATTCGGGCCCTTCAAGCCGAACATGATGCTCAAATGGCCGGAGATCATATTGATGATCGAACCCGGCACAAAGAACGGCGAAATCCGGCGCGGGCCACGATCGACGTAGGTCTGGTGCGTATCTTCGATCATCGGCAGACCGCCGATACCGGAACCGACCAACACGCCGATACGCTCCGCATTGGCTTCGGTGACTTCCAGACCGCTGTCCTTCAGCGCTTGCACGCCGGCAGCAATGCCGTAATGGATGAAGGTGTCCATGTTGCGGGCTTCCTTCGCCGGGATGTAATCCTCAGCGTTGAAACCCTTCACCTCGCCAGCGAAATGCACGGCCAGGTTCGACGGATCGAATTTGGTGATGGTGGCGATCCCGGACTTGCCGGCGACCAGATTGGCCCACCCCTCGGCGACCGAGTTCCCTACCGGAGAGACCAGCCCCAGGCCGGTTACCACTACGCGACGACGGCTCACTATGCTTTCCTGCAACTCTGTATCAGCGACAAAGGCCACAGAAAACGCGCCACCCGGTCAAACCGGACAACCGCCCTTTCTGTGGCCCGCGATGTCAAGAGATCGATTGACGCTTACGCCTTGACGTGGGCGGTCGCGTAATCGATAGCTTGCTGCACCGTGGTGATCTTCTCGGCTTCTTCGTCCGGGATTTCCATACCGAACTCGTCTTCCAGAGCCATCACCAGCTCAACCGTATCGAGCGAATCCGCGCCCAGATCGTTCACGAACGACGATTCGTTCTTGATGTCCGCTTCGGCCACGCCGAGTTGCTCAGCAACGATCTTCTTAACGCGTGCGTCGATGTTGTCCATTTAACCCTCCAGGGAAGTATTCGACAAAAAGTGCGCGCATTCTAGCAGGTTTGCGCGGTGAAAAACCGCGCCGGAATCCATGCAAAAAATGCGCCCAACATGATGCTAAAAGCCAGTTAAATCAGCGATCGCACAGGATTTTGCTTATGCGCTAAGCCCCGCATGACCGCCGCCGGGACGGCTTCCTTATCCCATGTACATGCCGCCGTTGACGTGCAGCGTCGAGCCCGTAATGTAGCCCGCCGCCGGTGACGCCAGGAAGGCAACCGCGCTGGCGATATCTTCAGGCGCGCCAAGGCGGCCCAACGGAATCTGCGCCTTCAGCGCGGTATGCTGTTCTTCCGACAGGACCTTGGTCATGTCGGTATCGATAAAGCCCGGCGCGATGCAGTTGACCGTGATGTTACGGCTGCCGATCTCACGCGCCAGCGCGCGAGCCATGCCTTCCACGCCCGCCTTGGCCGCAGCATAGTTCGCCTGACCCGGGTTGCCGGCGGAGCCAACGACCGAAGTGATGTTGATAATACGGCCTCCGCGCGCCTTCATCATCGGGCGCAGCACAGCACGCGACAGACGGAACACAGCGGAGAGGTTCGTGTCGATGACCGACACCCATTCGTCGTCCTTCATGCGCATCGCCAGATTGTCCTGCGTGATGCCCGCATTGTTGACGAGAATGTTCAGGCCGCCGTGCGTCTTGATGGTTTCGTCGATGACGGCCTCGCAGCGCGCGGCGTCATTCACGTTGAGCACCACCCCCGAACCCTTCACGCCCGCTTCGGTGAAGTACGCGGTGATAGCTTGCGCGCCGGCTTCCGACGTGGCCGTACCGACCACCGTCGCACCTTGGCGTGCGAGTTCCAGCGCAATGGCCCGGCCAATGCCGCGCGAGGCACCGGTAACGAGAGCAACCTGATTGTTCAATGCTTGGGTCATACGAATCCCGTTGATTATTTGAGTTGGCCCAGCACGGCTTCCAGCGACGCCGGATCGAAGATCGCGTCGCCGACGATCTCGCCGTCGATACGCTTGACCAGACCTGCCAGCACCTTGCCCGGGCCGCACTCGACCACGCGGGTAACGCCGTCGGCCTTCATCTTCTGGACCGTCTCAACCCAGCGCACCGGCGATGCCGCCTGACGCACTAGCGCATCCTTGATGGTAGCCGGGTCGTTCACCACAGCCACGTCCACGTTATTGATAACGGGGATTACCGGCGCGTTGACCGTCACGTTGGCGAGATACTCGCGCAGACGATCCGACGCCGGCTTGAGCAGCGACGAGTGGAACGGCGCGGACACCGGCAGCGGGAGTGCGCGCTTGGCACCCTTGGCCTTGGCGATTTCGCACGCCTTCTCGACAGCAGCCCTGGCACCGGCGATCACCACCTGAGCCGGCGCGTTGAAGTTCACGGCTTCGACCACACCCGCACCCGAAGCTTCGGCGCATGCGGCGCGTACGTCATCATCCGACAGGCCGAGGATCGCAGCCATGCCGCCCTCGCCCACCGGTACGGCTTCCTGCATCGCCTTGGCGCGGAAACGCACCAGCGGAACAGCGTCTTTGAACGCGATGGCACCTGCGGCCACCAGCGCCGAATACTCGCCGAGGCTATGGCCGGCCACGACGGTCGGCGTCGGGCCACCGGCGGCCTGCCATGCTCGATAGACAGCAACAGCCGCCGTCAGCATGACGGGTTGCGTATTGGTCGTCAGGTTCAGCTCTTCAGCCGGGCCTTCGGCAATCAGCTTGCCAATGTCCTGGCCCAGCGCGTCGGACGCCTCGGCCAGCGTGGCCACCACGGCCGGATGATCGGCAAACGCATTGAGCATGCCGACCGATTGCGAACCCTGGCCGGGGAAGACGAAAGCGAATGTCATGGCTCGTATTGTTCGTTCTGGAAATTCGTCGATCAGAAGCGCAGCAGCGCGGCGCCCCAGGTAAAGCCGCCACCCACACCCTCGAGCATCACGTGCTGACCGCGCTGAATGCGGCCGTCGCGCACAGCAACGTCGAGCGCTAGCGGAATCGAGGCTGCAGACGTGTTGCCGTGCTCGTCGACGGTCACGATCAGGCGCTCGTTGGAGAGACCCAGCTTCTTGGTCGTGCCCTGCATGATGCGGATGTTCGCCTGGTGCGGAATCAACCAGTCGACTTGCGAGGCATCGAGCTCCGCTGCCGCCAGTGCTTCACGGGCAACCTTGTCGAGCACCGTGACGGCCAGCTTGAAGACAGCCTGACCATCCATGTACAGGAAGGCGCTACCCTGGATCGCACCTGCGGCCACGTTGCCTGGCACGCATAGGATGTTGGCGTGGCTTCCGTCGGCATGCAACGCAGTCGACAGGATGCCCGGCTCATCAGAAGCCTGCAGCACCACGGCGCCGGCGCCATCGCCAAACAGGACGCAAGTGGTGCGATCGCTGAAATCGATGATGCGCGAGAAGACTTCCGAACCAATCACGAGCACATTGCGGTACGCGCCCGAGCGGATAAATTTGTCGGCGGTCGCCAGCGCGTAGACAAAGCCGGAACACACAGCCTGCACGTCGAACGCAGGGCAGCCGTTGGTAATACCAAGCTTTTGCTGCACCAAGCACGCCGTGCTCGGGAACACGAAATCCGGCGTGGACGTCGCCACCAGGATCAGGTCGAGCTCGGAACGATCGATGCCGGCGGCTTCGATCGCGCGCTCGGCCGCCTTTACTGCGAGGTCACTGCACGTGACATCAGGTTCGGCGAAATGACGCGCCCGGATGCCGCTGCGCGAGACGATCCATTCGTCGCTCGTCTCAATACCCTTCTCGGCCAACTGGGCCGCCAGTTCGTCATTGGTAACCCGCTTGGGCGGCAGGTAACTGCCCGTACCGATGATCCTTGCGAAACGTGTCATGTGCGGTGGGGTGATCTGACTCGGGAGCGACGCGTTCAAGCAGCGTCGGCGGCCGGAGTGGAAGTGGAGACCGGCGCAGCGCCCGCTGCGTCATGGTGCGATTCGAACGCCTGCGCAATGCGGGCGATCACGCCGTTGGCCGCAGCGTCATAGGCACGCTTGATGGCCCATTCGAACGCGTAGGCGTCGGCCGAGCCGTGGCTCTTGATGACCAGACCACGCAGGCCGAGCAGCGCGGCGCCATTGTAGCGCCGATGGTCTACGCGCCGCTTGAAACGCGTCAACACTGGCAGCGCCACGACGGCGAGCAGCTTTGTGAACCACGAGCGGCTGAATTCCTGGCGCAGCATCTCACCGATCATCTTGGCCAGGCCTTCGGTGCTCTTGAGCGCCACGTTACCGACAAAGCCATCGCAGACAACAATGTCGGTCGTGCCCTTGAAGATGTCGTTGCCTTCAACGTTACCGAAGAAGTTCAGGTCGGAAGCGCGCAGCAGCTCACCCGCCTGCTTGACGACCTCGTTGCCCTTGATGACTTCTTCGCCGATGTTGAGCAGGCCAACAGTCGGGCGAGGCTTCTGCTCAACGACCGACACCATCGCCGAGGCCATCTGCGCGAACTGCAGCAGGTGCTCGGGCTCGCAGTCGGCGTTGGCACCAAGGTCCAGCACGGTGGTGCCGGCACCTTTCTCGTTCGGGATGGCGGTAGCGATGGCCGGGCGATCGATGCCGTCCAGCGTCTTGAGAACGTAACGCGACACCGCCATCAACGCGCCGGTATTGCCAGCGGAAACGCACGCTTGGGCGGCGCCTTCCTTGAGCTGATTGACGGCCACGCGCATCGAAGAATCTTTCTTCTTGCGCAGCGCCACCTCAACCGGATCGTCCATCGACACCACCTCGGAGGCGGGAACGATGTGGACGCGCGGGTTCGCGGTAGCGTGAAGTCGCTTGAGCTGCGCCGCAATGGCGTCGGGCTGCCCAACGAGCAGCATTTCGACGTCTTCGTGTGCGGCGAGAAAATGGATCGCTGCAGGGATTGTCACGCCAACGCCGTGATCACCACCCATGCAGTCGATGGCAAGCTTGATGGTCATGCGAGTCTGAGTTGCGGTTTCACGTGCGGCTCCGGCCGTTGGCGCGCGTATGGTACACAAACCGGTACACGCATTGCCGAATTTCGCTCAACAAAAAAGCGGCAAATTGGCTTGCCGCTTTTTTGCTTGCATCATGAACCTGTGCGTTCAGACCAACCCAACACGCTTGCCAGAAAACTGGCAAATCGCATCAGTCGTTCTTGGTCTTCACAACCTTGCGGCCACGATAGTAGCCGTTCGGGCTCACGTGGTGACGCAGGTGCACTTCGCCGGTGGTCGGCTCGACGGCGATCGGGGCCGTCGTCAGGAAATCGTGCGAACGATGCATGCCGCGCTTGGACGGCGACTTCTTGTTTTGTTGAACAGCCATGACTGACTCCTAAGCAATTTGATCGATTTTATCACATCACACGGAGCCGGAGCGTAGCCATTCCGGTAGGCGTGTGAAACGTACTGCCATCAGCGCGCGCAAATACTCGCGCACGCCTAATGTTTGGTCTTCAGGTTAGCCAGCACCGCGAACGGCGACGGCTTCTTTTCAGCATCAGCCTCTTCCGGCAACACCTCATCCGGGCAGACTGCATGACGCGGTGACACCGGCAACGCCAGCAACAGCTCATCTTCGATCTGCGTGATCAGATCAAAGTTGCGCGAGCCGACGATGACATCAGCCTCATCGTCATCCAGCGGAGCGGCATCGGCATCGGCCTCTGAGCGCATGACTTCCAGTCGCGTGCACACCGGCAGAGGCTGCTCGTAAGCCTTGAGGCATCGCTGGCATTGCAGCCAGACCGCCCCATCCACTTCGAGATCCACGAAGAGACGCTGGCGGGGCAACTGACCGGCGGTAGCCTCCTCACGCACCAGACCCTGCAACTGCCAACGGAATTGCGTGTTGGCATCAGCGGGAGCATCCGCAGCCTGCTCGGCCAGCAGGCGAGGCATATCGGTCAGATTGACTGTACCGCTTGCCGGCTCACCCGCGCGAATGAACGCGAAAAGATCGAATGCACGAAAATCCACGAATCGAACCTGCTAAACGCGTTGCTGTTGGTGCGCGAACCGGATCGACCGCCCTGCAGCGCCCGACACCTTGCGCCTGGGCGCTCGGTTTGCGACACTGCGCGGCCAAACCGCGAAACGCGGGATTATAGCGGGCAGAAACCTCTGGCGTCAAAAGGTTTTGCTCAAAATCTACTGCATCTTCAAGCACTTATGACTTCTGCATCGCGTCCGCCGCTCATTCTGGCCTCCAGCTCGCCATATCGGCGGGAATTGCTCGAACGCCTGCGCTTGCCGTTTGAGATTGTGGTACCGAACATTGATGAGACCCCCGCCCCGGACGAGTCGCCCGACCAGACCGCGCTACGCCTGGCCCGGCAAAAGGCGGAGAAGGTCGCAGCAGGCTATCCCGGCGCGCTGGTCATCGGCTCCGATCAGGTCGCCACGCTGGACGGTGAGCAGGTTGGCAAGCCGGGCGACCACGCCCGCGCACTGGCACAACTGCACTGGATGCGTGGACGCACCGTCACATTCCATTCAGCGTTGTGCCTGTACGACGGGCGGACCGGGCAACACCAGAGCGAGGACATTCGCACGCTGGCGACCTTCCGCGATCTTTCCGACGAGGAATTGGACGCCTACTTGCACCTGGAACACCCATACGACGTTGCGGGAAGCGCCAAATCAGAAGGTCTGGGCATCGCCCTGCTCGAACGCGTGGAGTCATCGGATCCGACCGCCCTGGTTGGCCTGCCGCTGATCGCCCTGACCAGCATGCTGCGCAACGTTCACTACCCGCTCTTCGCCTGAACCATGGCCGGTACGCTTTACCTCATTCCAAATACGCTGGGCTCACGCGATGCGGCTGATCCGCTCCCTGAGGTAATTCCGGCTGGCGTGCAGCAGATCACCGCGCGACTCGATTACTTCGTCGCTGAACACGCCAAGACGGCGCGTGCGTTGCTGAAAAAGCTGGCCGAGACTACGCCGCTGGCGCGCCCACTGCAGGAAATCACCATCCGCGAACTGAACGTCAAAACGCCGGAATCGGAACTGGAAGCACTGCTGGCGCCAGTGGCTGCCGGCCAGGACGCTGGGCTGATGTCGGAAGCCGGGGTGCCGGCGGTGGCCGATCCGGGCGCGAATCTCGTGCGCCTCGCGCACCGACGCGGCGTGCGCGTAAAACCGCTGGTGGGGCCGAGTTCGATTCTGCTGGCGGTGATGGCGTCCGGATTGAACGGCCAGAGCTTTGCGTTCAACGGCTATCTGCCCGTCGACGCCGCTGAGCGTAAGACCAAGCTGCGCGCATTGGAACAGCTTTCACGCACTGCAGGGCAAACACAGGTGTTTATCGAGACGCCGTACCGAAATGGCGCGTTGCTCGAGGCCATTCAGGCTGGCTGCGCGCCGAGTACCCTGCTCTCGATTGCGGTGGACCTGACGCTGCCCGACGAGCAGGTCGTCACACTGCCCGTGAGCGACTGGCGCGCCGACCGCATGAACCTGCACAAGCGGCCGGCGATCTTCTCGCTGCTGGCGCGATAGCGCGCCTCTTCCTTCTTTACTCCTTCATCAGCAGCTTAAGCTGGCCCGTAGCGGCCAGCGCCTTCACCGCGCCCGCCCCCATCGCCGTGCCGAGCTTGCGCGCTACACGCGAGGCGAAGTTTTCCTTGACGGTGTAGTCGACCACGTCCGGCGCCTTGATAACGCTGCGCGCCACAAAGTCCGAGCTGCCGATCGCATCAGCCAGGCCAAGGTCCACAGCCTTGGCGCCCGTCCAGAACAGACCCGTGAACAGCGTCGGATCGGCCTTCAGACGGTTGCCGCGGCCCTGCTTCACCACATCGATGAACTGCTGGTGCACCTGATCGAGCATTTCCTGCGCATACTGTTTTTGCTGGGGCGACACGGGCGAGAACGGATCGAGCATCCCCTTGTTCGAGCCGGCCGTAAGTAGGCGGCGCTCGACGCCCACCTTGTCCATCAGCCCAGTAAAGCCGAAGCCGTCCATCAGCACGCCAATCGAGCCGACAATGCTGGCCTTGTCGACGTAAATCTTGTCTGCCGCGGCGGCCACGTAATAACCGCCTGACGCGCACATCTCTTCGACCACGACGTACAGCGGAATCTTCTTGTATTTGGCGCGAAGACGGCGAATTTCATCGTTGATCATGCCCGCCTGCACCGGCGAGCCGCCCGGCGAATTGATCTTCAGGATCACACCGACGGTGTTGTCGTCTGCAAACGCAGCCTGCAACGAGGCGTTGATGTTCTCGGCGCTGGCGTTTGTGTTGGCCGCAATTTCACCATCGAGCGTGACAACCGCCGTGTGGCGGCCCGTGCTAACGGTTTCGCCTTCCAAACTGGCGAACGCGTAAATAAGCACCCCGATCAGGCCCAGCGTCACGAAGCGGAAAAAGATGCGCCAGCGGCGCGCGGCGCGCTGCTCACGGACGGTTGCCATCAAGACTTTTTCCAGCACCTCACGCTCCCAGCCGCTGCCCTGCGCGGATGCTGCTGGCGCAGATGCCGAGGCCGGCCTGCCTGCGGCCGAGTTACGCAATTCAGCCTCGAGCGGATGATCAGCGTGCTGGGCGACTTCCAGCGCTTCTGGTTTGCCTGCACCCTCATTTGGGGCGTCGTCTGGCCCTTTCGGCGGAATCGAGTCGGTCATAGACAAGGAGAAAAACGGTCGAGAAGAAAAACTGCGCTGCTAGGCGGAGGGGGTTGGCTCCGGCGCGGACACGGGCACCCGAAATAGTGCATCCGGCTGCCACCAGACTGCGCCGTCGCGCTCCGCCACCGCAAGTTTGGACAAATGCGAGCCCCGGCACGGGCCGCCGACGCACCGGCCAGTATCTGGTTCGTAAATGGCGCCATGCGTTGCACACATCAAATACAGGCCCGAGCTTTCGAAAAACTGGCCTTCCTGCCAGTCCATTTCCATCGGCACGTGCGCGCACTGGTTCAAATAACCATGGACGCCACCCGCGTAACGGACAACAAACGCGCTGACGAGCCGCCCCCGCACCTCCACCTGAAACCGGACCCCAAGGCCGCCATCTTCCAGCGCAGTGCTTTCGCACACACGGATCTGTTCCGCCATATCAGGCATGTTGCGTCAGCCAATTGTGTAAATCGGGAACCGACTTGGCGCTATACAACGGCGTAAGGGAATCCAGCACATCGGCAGGATGCGCGCCGTATGTGACGGCTACGCCAGCGGCGCCCGCATTGGCCGCCATCTGCAGATCGTGGGTCGTGTCGCCAATCATCACCGTGCGCTCGACCTCCATGCCGAGATCGCGCGTGAGTTCGAGCAGCATCGCGGGGTGCGGCTTGGAGAACGTCTCATCGGCGCAGCGTGTGTTGTCGAAGACGCCCGTCAGATTCGTCGCCTCCATTGCACGTTGCAGGCCAACGCGGGATTTGCCCGTCGCCACCGCCAGCAGATAGTTCTGGCGGCGCAGCGCTTCCAGCATTTCGCGCACGCCCGGAAACAACACGAGATGCGCGTCGCGGCTGAGGTAATGGAAGCGATATCGATCGGCCAGCTTGCCGTAGTCGGCAGGATCGAGCGTGGGGACCGCATATTCAAGCGCATCCCGCAGGCCCAATCCGATCACGTGACTCGCCCGCGCGTCGTCGGGCACGGGCAGATCAAGATCCCGGCAGGCTAGCTGGATCGACCGGGTGATGGCCGACGTCGAATCCATCAACGTGCCATCCCAGTCGAAAACGATCAGGTCAAAACGCTGCTGCGGCATCAGAATCGGGGCCCTTGAAAGCGTTGAGGAAATCGGCACACTCGGCGGGCAACGGCGCATTGAACGTGATGGTTTCTCCGCTTTGCGGATGCGTCAACTGCAGGCGATGCGCATGCAAGAACATCCGCGCCAGTCGCGGCGAAGCATTCGCACGTGACAGCGCCTTGTTCAGGGCGAAATCGCCATACTTGTCGTCGCCCAGGATAGGGAAACCGGCGTGCGCAAGATGCACACGAATCTGGTGCGTGCGCCCGGTCTTCAGCTCGGCCTCCAGCAACGTGTAGGGACCAAACACCCCTACTTTGTTGAAGATCGTGTGCGATGCCTGCCCGTCGGCCTGCACACGCACCCGGCGCTCGCCTTCGGGCGTGGTGTATTTGTGCAGGGGCGACTTGATGTGTTGACGCTTGTGCGGCCAGACGCCCTTCACAGCCGCAAAGTACCGCTTGTCCAACTGGCCTTCACGGATCTGCTCATGCAGCGCTACCAGCGCAGAGCGCTTTTTGGCGAGCAACAGCACACCCGACGTTTCGCGGTCGAGCCGGTGCACCAACTCTAGAAACTTCGCGTCCGGGCGAGATTGGCGCAATTGTTCGATCACCCCGAACGCCACCCCGGAGCCACCGTGCACGGCCACCCCTGCGGGCTTATCGATCACCAACAAGTGCGTATCTTCGTGAAGGATCGTGAATTCTGCCGCCGGAACCGGGCGCGCGGCTTCTACCTGCTGGGCGATCCGCAGCGGCGGAATACGAACCAGGTCGCCGAGTTTCAAGCGGTATTCCGCATCGATGCGACCCTTGTTAACCCGCACCTCGCCGGAACGCAGGATGCGGTAGATATGGCTTTTGGGCACGCCCTTGGCCACGCGCATCAAGAAGTTGTCGATGCGCTGACCTTCAGCGTCCTCGCCGATTTCAACATAGGCGACCGACTTGCTGTCGAGTGCATCGCCGAGTGTGCCACGTCCGGCCTGTTGAATGCGGCCATCAAATGGATGGCGTAACTCATTCATTTTCAATATAATTTTCTCGCTGGACAGTCGTTTAGGCGCCAGCAACAGCCGGTCGGAACGAAACAACAGGTATTGTACACAGCCACCGTTTCGGTCCGGAACGCGCCGATCTCTCGCCCACTTGTGTTACAAAGCTAATCACGTGGCCGACTAATCGGCACGAAAGCAGCACGCACCGCTGTCCCACTGAGCAGGACGTGAACCAAAGATCACGTCGGCTCCGTCGGCCAGCGTAGAACGAGCAGCTGGTAGAACAGAATTCAAAGGCGGGCGCCACATGGTCATCCATACGGCGCCCGCTTGGTGAAAGAAGCCCTTGCCGCACCAGACTGGTGCCGGCCGGCTGAACATCCGGTTACCGCGTTGCCATGGCGGTCCGGCGGCAAAACTCCAAAAAGCAGCACGCCGCCCGATTTGCCCCGCCGCGGGTTTCGTCCGGACAGGCCGTCCGTCAATTCGCTCTTTGTGGTCGCTTCACGCGACTCGCCGCTGCCGGCCCGCCTGCAAATGCAACGGGCCCGTGGCACGAGTGACAGGACGCGCAAACTGGACGCCAACCGCGTCCGCGGACTCCGCCCTGCCATCCGTGACGCCCTCATTTCTTTCACCCGTGCCCAGTCGCGCCTTTTTTGTTGGCCGACACCTCGGCAATTCGTTGACCACCCGCTCCGCCTTTGCGTGCTCCATGAAGCGCCGTGCTTGCACGGCATTGGAGTGAGGTTGCAATGAAACGCATGTTATTCAATGCGACGCAGCAAGAAGAATTGCGCGTCGCCATTGTCGATGGTCAGAAACTGATCGATATCGACATCGAAACCGCCGGGCGCGAACAGCGCAAAGGCAATATCTACAAGGGTGTCATCACCCGCATCGAACCGTCGCTGGAAGCGTGCTTCGTCAACTACGGCGAAGAGCGGCACGGTTTTCTCCCCTTCAAGGAAGTCGCCCGCGCCTATTTCAAGGACGGTGTGGACGTGCGCGGCGCGCGCATCCAGGACGCCCTGTCTGAAGGCCAAGAGCTGATTGTCCAGGTCGAAAAGGAAGAGCGCGGCAACAAGGGCGCAGCCCTGACCACGTTCATTTCGCTGGCTGGTCGCTATTTGGTGCTGATGCCGAACAACCCGCGTGGCGGTGGCGTGTCGCGCCGCATCGAGGGCGAAGACCGCCAGGAACTGCGCGAGACGATGGCGCAACTGCAAGTGCCGGACGGCATGAGCATCATCGCCCGCACCGCCGGCATCGGCCGCTCGGCTGAAGAGCTGCAGTGGGACCTGAATTACCTGATGCAGCTGTGGAAGGCTGTTGATGGCGCCGCCGTCGACAACAAGGCCCCGCTACTGATCTATCTCGAATCCAGCCTGGTCATTCGCGCGATTCGTGATTACTTCCAGCCGGATATCGGCGAAATCCTGATCGATACGGACGATATCTACGATCAGGCCCGCGCTTTCATGAGCGTGGTAATGCCCGACAACATGAATCGGGTGAAGAAATACCGCGACGACGTTCCCCTGTTCTCGCGCTTCCAGATCGAACACCAGATTGAGTCTGCGTACTCGCGCATGGTCATGCTGCCCTCGGGCGGCGCCATCGTGATCGACCACACCGAGGCGCTCGTCGCCATTGACGTGAACTCGGCACGCGCCACCAAAGGCGCCGATATCGAAGAAACTGCCGCGCGCACCAACCTTGAGGCTGCAGACGAAATCGCTCGCCAGCTCCGCCTGCGTGACTTGGGCGGCCTGATCGTGATCGACTTCATCGACATGGAGTCGAGCAAGGCCCAGAAGGACGTCGAAACCCGTCTGAAAGACGCGCTGCGCCACGACCGCGCCCGCGTGCAGATGGGCAAGATCAGCCGCTTCGGCCTGATGGAGCTGTCGCGTCAACGCCTGCGTCCGTCGCTGTCGGAAGGCTCGCACGTCACTTGCCCGCGCTGTAACGGCACGGGCCACATTCGCGATACTGAATCCTCTGCCCTGCAGGTGCTGCGCATCATCCAGGAAGAGGCGATGAAGGAAAACACCGCCGCGATCCACTGCCAGGTGCCAGTGGAAGTGGCTGCGTTCCTGCTCAACGAGAAGCGCCCGGACATCAACCTGATCGAGACGCGCTTCAAGGTCAACGTGCTGCTGATCCCGAACAAGCATCTGGAGACGCCGCACTACAAGCTGGAGCGTCTGCGCCACGACGATCCGCGCTTGGACGACGACAAAGCCAGCTACAAGATGGCCGAAGAGGCCGCCAAGGAACTGGAAGCCGACACCGCATACAGCACCCGTAAGGAAGCTGCCAAGCCGCGCCAGGAAGCCGCCGTCAAGGGCATCACGCCGGACCAACCGGCACCCGTGTCGGTGCCGCGCGCTGAGCGTCCGGCTCGTACTGAAGCCGCTCCGGCACCGCAGGCGCCGGCTCCGGTGCCCGCCCAGGGTGGTTTTGTTTCGTGGCTGAAATCGCTGTTTGGCGCCAAGCCGGCCGAGCCGGTAGTGGCAGCGCCCGTCGAAACGCCGAAGCAACGTGCTGAAGAAGGCAACCGCCAAGGCCGTGGCAATCGCCAGGACCGTGGTGGCCGTGGCCAGCGCGGCGAACGTGGTGAGCGCCAAGGTCAGGGCCAGAACGGCCGTGACGGCAACCGCCAGGGCCGTGAGCGCAACGAAGCCCGTGAAGGTCAGCAACAAGTCCAGCGCGAAGGTCAACGTGACGGTCAGCGCGGCAACCGCGATCGCAACCGCCAGCCGGCCCAGGTCGAAGGCGCTGTTCGCGAGACGGCTGAAGCTCGTCAGCCGCAGCAAGGCCAGGAAGTGCGCGGCGAGGGTCAGAACCAGGGCCAAGGCCGCCGCGAGCGCAATCAAGAACGCCGCGAACGCCAGCCGCGTGAAGCCCGCGAGGGTCGTGAACCACGCGAGCCGCGTGAAAGCCGCGAGCCCCGCGAAAGCCGCGGCGAGCGCGACCAACAAGCCAAGGAAGCCGCAGCCGTGGCCACCGAAGCGCTGATCGACCAGACCGCCGCATCGCAAGTGCCGCAGCCGCTGTTCGACACCGCTGCTCCGGCAGAAGGCGTCGTGGACGAAGGCGTGACTCCGGGCGCAGAAGGCAACGGTGAAGGTGAAGAGCGCCGTCGCCGTGGCCGCCGTGGCCGCAACCGCTATCGCCGCGACCGCGAGGGTGCGGAAGGCGTCCGTGCGGAAGGTGAAGGCGAAAACGAAGGCGCTGAAAGCGCAGACGAAGCCGTCGCTGAAATGCATGCCGAGCCGGTACTGCCCGCGACCGTGACGGAACCGGTGCAGACGACATCGTTCGCACCGGTTGAGAACCCGGCTCCGGTGGTACACGAACCGGTGCATGCGGAAGCCGTCGCACCTGTGTCGGCCCTGCCGCAAGTGCAGCCCACGGAACCCGCCCTTGCAGCCGCTGCCGCAGCGCCCGCCGCGGAAGCGCAGGCGCCTCAAGAGGCCATCGTGACGGCCTTTGCGGAAGTCCCGGCTCCGGTCAGCACGATTGCAAAGGCTTCGCCGTTGCCGATCGAGACGCTGCAGAGCGTGCTGGACAACGCCGGCATGACATGGGTCCACACTGACAGTCAGAAGCTGCGCGCCTCGCAGGAAGAAGCTGCGCGCACCGTTACGGCACCGCGTGCGCCGCGCGAGCGCAAGCCTCTGCCGCCGGTCCAGCACGGCCCGATGGTTTTGGTCGAAACCAACCGCCCGGCGGGTGGTGCAGACCAGCAGTAAGCAGCACACCGGCGGGTAACCGCCGGGGCAAACACTTGAGGGCGGCTTCGGCCGCCCTTTTTCCTGTGCGCGATATATCGAGTATGAAACCCCACCGCTCGCGCGGAACGGGTGCTGCGCTACACTCGAAGTTGTATCGGATGCAACAGTCCCGCTTCGCGGATTGACGCACCGCACCACACCATGACCGAAACCGTCATCCCCCTCTACGATCTGCGTGATGGCCAGCACCATCGCGCCACGGTGCCTAATGTCCCCAATGTGCTCGTCCCAGCAGAGGGCAGGCTGACGGACACGCGCGGCCGCCGGCTGCACGATCTGCGCATCTCGGTGACGGACCGCTGCAACTTCCGCTGCGTCTACTGCATGCCGAAGGACGTGTTCGACAAGGATTACCGCTTCCTGCGGCATTCCGAGCTGCTCTCGTTCGAAGAGATCGAACGCATGGCTCGGTTGTTTATCGAGCACGGCGTCGAGAAGATCCGCCTGACCGGTGGCGAGCCGCTGCTGCGCAAGGACATCGAACGCCTGGTCGAGATGCTCGCGCGCCTCACCACAGCCGAAGGCAAGCCGCTGGACCTGACGCTCACCACAAACGGCGCCCTGCTTGCACGCAAGGCGCAGTCGCTCAAGGACGCGGGCCTCAGCCGCGTAACCGTCAGCCTTGACGGCATCGACGATGCGACTTTCCGCCGCATGAATGACGTCGACTTTGCGGTGGGCGAAGTGCTGCATGGCATTGAAGTGGCGCACAAGGTCGGACTGGCGCCGATCAAGGTCAACATGGTCGTCAAGAAAGGCGACAACGATGACCAAATCGTGCCGATGGCGCGTCACTTCCGCGGCAGCGGCATCATCGTCCGCTTTATCGAATACATGGACGTGGGAACGACCAACCACTGGGAAATGCGTTCTGTCGTGCCCTCGGCGGAGGTCATCAAGCGTCTGTCTGCGGAGTTTGCGATTGAACCCGTGTCGGCCAACTACAGCGGCGAGACCGCCGAGCGCTGGCGCTATGTCGATGGCACAGGGGAAATCGGTGTGATTTCCAGCGTGACGCAGGCGTTCTGCCACGATTGCACGCGCGCCCGGCTGTCGACCGAAGGCAAGCTGTATCTCTGCCTGTTCGCCACAGAAGGTTTCGACCTGCGCGCGCTACTGCGCGGCGGCGCGACCGATCTCGAACTCTCCAATGCGATCCGCACGGTCTGGCAAGGCCGCGCCGACCGCTACTCCGAATTGCGTGCCAGCGGCGAGGCCCATCCGGCCGGCCGGCGCATCGAAATGTCCTACATCGGCGGCTGAACCCGCCAGCATTCAACGACATGATTCCAACATCCGACATCACCGGCCTGATCCTGGCCGGCGGCCGGGGCAGCCGCATGGGCGGCGTCGACAAGGGCCTGCAGACGTTTCGTGGCGCGCCGATGGCGATGCACACGCTGATGCGCCTGTCGCCGCAGGTCGGCCACATGCTGGTCAACGCCAATCGCAACCTCGCCGCGTACGAGTCGTTCGGCGTGCCGGTGGTGGCGGATTCGGTGCCGGACTTTGCCGGCCCCTTGGCGGGCATCCTGGCCGGGCTGGAGCAATGCCAGACGCGCTACCTGCTGACAGCGCCTTGCGATTCGCCGTTCGTGCCGACCGACCTCGCCGCCAAGCTCTCACAGGCAATGGACGAGGCCAACGCGCGTATCGCCATACCGGTGACGATGGAGCCGGATGCGCAAGGTCAACTGCGTCGGCAAGTGCAGCCGGTATTCTGTCTGATCGATGCCCTGCTGGCCGACGACCTGATCGCCTATTTGCAAGGTGGTGGCCGCAAGATCGAAACCTGGACCGCGCGCCACCCCACGGTGGACGTGCTGTTTGACGACAGCACCGCCTTCACCAACATCAACACGCTGGAAGAGTTGCACCATCTGGCCGAGCGCCGCTAGAGCGCTGACGCCATCCGATCCCTCATCGACGTCATGACCACCCTCGCCTCTGTCGTTTCGTGCCTGTCCGATTACGATCCGAACGCCCTGCCCGTCGCGCAAGCGCAAGCCATCATGCGCGACTTCGTGCAGCCCGTGAGCGGCGTCGCCCGCGTGCCCATCCGCAGCGCGCTTGATCGCGTGCTGGCTGAAGACGTGCTGTCATCCATCGATGTGCCTGCGCACGACAACTCGGCGATGGACGGCTTTGCCTTTGCCAGCACGGAGCTGGCCGGCGATGCAGGCGAAGTCTCCTTGCGGGTGATCGGTACGGCGTACGCGGGTGTCGCCTTTGATGGTGCACCCAGCGCAGGTGAAGCCGTGCGCGTGATGACCGGTGCCGTCATGCCGGTGGGCTGCGATACGGTCATTCCGCAGGAATTCACGCAAGGCGATGCCAACACCGTCCGCTTTGCCCGCGATGCCATGCGCGCCGGCGACAACCGTCGTCTGCGTGGTGAAGACCTCGCGCGAGGCAGCGCCGCGCTGTCCGCCGGCCGTACGCTGCGCCCCGCCGACATCGGCCTGCTTGCCTCGCTCGGCATCGCCGAAGTTTCTGTGCGCCGCAAGCTGCGCGTGGCGTTCTTCTCCACCGGCGACGAGCTACGCTCCATTGGTGAACCGCTCGACGCCGGCTGCGTGTACGACTCCAACCGCTACACGCTCCACGGCATGCTCTCGCGCCTGGGCGTGGAACTGCTCGACATGGGCGTCGTACGCGACGACCCGGCGGCGCTCGAAGCCGCCTTCCGCAACGCCGCCGAAAATGCCGATGCGATCATCACTTCGGGCGGGGTCTCCGTCGGCGAAGCGGACTTCACCAAACAGATGATGGCCAAGCTCGGCGACGTGACGTTCTGGAAGATCGCCATGCGCCCGGGCCGGCCGATGGCGTTCGGGCGCATCGCGTCAAATGGCCGCAGCGCTTTCCTTTTTGGCTTGCCGGGCAACCCGGTGGCAGTGATGGTGACGTTCTATCACTTCGTGCGCGGCGCGCTGCTGCGCATGATGGGCGCCACCGACGCCGGCGCACCACTGGTGCCGGCCGTGAGCGCTACCCCGATCCGCAAGCGCCCCGGGCGCACGGAATACCAGCGCGCAATCGCTGCCTTGAATGATCGCGGCCTGCTTGAAGTCCGCCTGACCGGCCAGCAAGGTTCGGGCGTCCTGCGTTCCATGAGTGAAGCAAATTGTTTCGTCGTGCTCGCCCACGAACAAGGCCAGGTCAACGCCGGCGACGCCGTGCAGATACTGCTGTTCGACGGTCTCGTCTGAGCGGCGTGGCGACGGCGGCTCTTGTGCCAGCTGCAACACTGCATGCTGTCGGTTTTTTGCGTCACCTGCGGGCTGCGGGTATCGGCGCATCGGTCGATTCGCTACACTCTGCGCCACTTTGATTGTTTCGGATTTGAGCCTGAGCACTGCCATGATGACCAAGGAGATTGCGTATCTTCACCCGGCCCACACCGCACGCGCGCTGGTGCTGGTGTATCTCTGTTTCTCGCTGCCAGTCGTAGGGCTGTTCTTCTTCGTCGGCTTCGTCCGCTACGGTGAACTGCCGACGATTGTCGTGCTCAGCGGCCTGATTCTCAATGCCCTGGTTGGTTTTGGTGCACTGTGGCTAGCCTGTCACGCCTACAACTGGGTCGCCGAGCGCTTTGGCGGTATCGAGATCCTGTTGCGCGACGTGCCGGAAGAAGCCTGATCGCTTCTGCGCGATCCAAGAAGAAGGGGCGGAAATATCCGCCCCTTTTCTTTTGCTGATGTCGACGTTCTATTCGGCGTTGCCTTATTCGGCCTCGGTTTCGTCGTCCTGCGGCACGGTGGTTTCCAGCCCCAACACGCTCTGCGCGGAATCGCTCGGCAGCGCCTCCACCGCTTTGAGCTTGCGGTTCATCTGACGCGTCCGCACCTCGGCCTGCTCGATGTTGCTGACGGCCCGCTCCAGCGTTTTCTTGGTCGCGGCCAACACATCGCCAAATTTTCCGAACTCGCTCTTCACCGCGCCGAGCACTTGCCAGACTTCGCTGGAGCGCTTTTCCAGCGCCAGCGTTCGGAAGCCCATCTGCAGGCTGTTGAGGATGGCCGTTAGCGTGGTCGGGCCTGCCACCGTTACGCGGAACTTGCGCTGCAACTCGTCGGTCAGGCCCGGGCGGCGCAGCACTTCAGCGTAGAGGCCCTCGGTCGGCAGGAAAAGGATGGCGAAGTCGGTCGTGGCCGGCGGCGCGATGTACTTCTCGTGGATGGTTTGTGCCTCTTTGCGCACCGCGACTTCCAGCTCGCGGCTGGCGACGGCAGCGGCGTCGGCATCGGCCCGCTCCTGTGCATCGAGCAGGCGTTCGTACTGCTCTTTCGGGAACTTGGCGTCGATCGGCAGCCAGACCGTTGCATCGTGATCGGCATCGGTCTTGCCGGGCAGGCGAATGGCAAATTCCACGCGCGCGCCGGTGCCGTGCACGGTTTCGACGTTCTTGTCGTATTGCTCGGGCGTGAGCATCTGCTCCAGCAGCATCTCAAGCTGGACTTCGCCCCAGGTGCCGCGCGTCTTCACGTTGGTCAGCACCTTCTTCAGGTCACCCACGCCTTGTGCCAGCGCCTGCATTTCGCCCAGGCCGCGATGCACCTGCTCAAGCCGATCCGACACCAACTTGAACGATTCGCCAAGCCGCTGCTCCAGCGTGGCGTGCAGCTTTTCGTCGACAGTGCGGCGCATCTCGTCGAGCTTGGTCGCGTTGTTCGCCTCGATGTCCTTGAGCTTCTGTTCGAGCGTGGCGCGTACCTCAGCCAGGCGGCGCTCATTGCCCTCACCCAATTGGGAGAGCTGCTGCTGCATCGACTCGCCAAAGCGGCGCAGCGCGTTGCCCTGCTCCTCACGTGCCTGCTGGGCTTGCTGCTGCAGGTGCTGGCGCACGGCTTCGAGCTGCTGCGTGTTCCTCTCTGTCAGCTTGGTGAGCTGCTGCGCAAACGTGTCGATCTGGTTGTTCTGCAGCGTGGCGACGCTGGTGAGCTGTGTGGCCAGCACCTGCTGGAACTGCCCCAACTGCTGTGTGACGTCGCTGCGGCCGATGCGTGCCGTCTCAGCAATTTCGCCGCGCAGTTCGCGCTCGATGCGTTCGTTGCCGCGCGTGAGTTCCCGCATGAGCGCATCTTGCAGCGCCGCGAGCATCGGCGACATATCGTTTCCTGCAGGGCGAGACACGCCACGCCAGATCAACACACAGAGCACAGCCACCATGGCTACGCCCAACAACGTCAGTAAAGCCAGCCAGTCCATATCTGCGTTCGGTCAGGAGGAAGCGCGCTGCGCGAGCGCATCCGGGTTCAACAAGTTGGGCGGCTGCCCCGCGTGCGGGCCGAAGCCCAGTGCAGCAATCAGGTTATCGGCCGCCAGATTGGCCATGCCCAGGCGCGTGCCAACGGTGGCACTGGCAATGTGCGGCGTGAGTGCAACGTGCTCGGCCTCGAGCAACGCCGGATGCACCTTCGGCTCGCCCTCGTACACATCCAGGCCGGCCGCGAAGATGCGTTTGTCCGCTAGCGCCTGCGCCAACGCTGCGTCATCCACGATGCCGCCGCGCGCGAGATTGACCAGCGTAGCGGTCGGCTTCATCTGTGCCAGTTCAGCGGCGCCGATGGCGTGGTGGCTTTCCTTGGAATACGGCAGCACCAGCACGAGATGATCTGCCTGCTTCAGCAAATCGTCCTTGCTGACGTACGTAGCGCGCGTGTCCTGTTCGAGTTCAGGCGAAAGCCGGCTGCGGTTGTGATAGATCACGCGCATCGAGAAGCCGCTCGCGCGCCGTGCCAGCGCCTGGCCGATGCGGCCCATGCCGAGAATGCCCAGCGTGCTGCCATATACCTCGGCCCCGAGGAAGGCGTCGTAAGTCCAGCGCTTCCAATGCCCCTCGCGTAGCCAGCGTTCGGATTCGGACACACGGCGAGCGGCGGCCATCAGCAGAGCCCAGCCGAAGTCGGCGGTGGTCTCGGTCAGGATGTCGGGCGTGTTGGTAGCGAGGATGCCCGCGCGCGTCATCGCTGCGAGGTCAAAGTTGTTGTAGCCGACGGCCATGTTGCATACCGCGCGCAGCGTCGGCACGCGGCTGATCAGATCGGCGTTGATGGTGTCGGCGGCGTTGGACAGCAGGCCAACGCGACCCTGCAGACGCTCCGCCAGCGCTTCGGGCGGATAAACGACGTCCGCCTGGTTGTCGATCACGTCGAAGGTCTCGCGCAAGCGCTCAAGCACTTCGGGAAACATCGCGCGGGTGACAAGGATTCCGGGTTTCATACGTTCAGCACACGTTCGGTTAGCGGAAGAAGACGAAGGTCATCAGAACGAAAATCGGCACGAGAATGCAAACGGACCACAGCATGTAGCCAAAGAAGCTCGGCATCTGCAGGCCACGGCTTTCGGCGATTGCCTTGACCATCAGGTTGGGCGCGTTGCCAATGTAAGTGTTGGCGCCCATGAACACGGCCGCAGCGGAAATGGCGGCCAGTGTGGAGGCACCCTCGCTCATCAGCATGCGCGCGTCACCGCCTGCGGTGTTGAAGAACACCAGATACGTCGGCGCATTGTCGAGGAACGACGACAGCAACCCCGTCGCCCAGAAGTACATCGCGTTGTTCGGCTGGCCCGCACTGTCGTTAACGAGATGGACGATGCCCGCGAAAGGGCCGTCCACGCCGGCCTTGAGCATGGCGATCACCGGCCCGATCGTGATGAAGATGCCGGCAAACAGCTTGGCAACTTCCAGGATGGGCTCCCAGTTGAACTCGTTGCCGGTGCGCGCGCCCCCGGGCGTGAGCCACAGAGAAAGCAGCGCGATCACCACCAGCCCGATGTCGCGCACTACGTTCTGCAGCAGCACCTCGGTGCCCATCACATAGAAGACGATGCCGGGCTTCCACAACCCGCTCATCAGCACGAGTCCGAGAATGCCTGCCAGCAGCACAAAGTTGACGTTGCCCTCGAAGCGTAGCGGGCCGGCGTCGTCCGGCGTCGCATCAGTGATGTTGGGCAGCTCTTCCTTGCCCGTGTGATAGAGGTAGCTATCGATGACGAAGAAGATCGCCAGCAGCAGCACCCACATCGTGAGCGTCTGCCGCCACAGATATTGCGTGGTCCAGAAGAAATCAACGCCCTGCAGGAAGCCGAGGAATAGCGGCGGATCGCCCAGCGGCGTGAGCGCTCCACCGGCATTGGCTACCAGAAAGATGAAGAACACGACGACGTGTGCGCGATGCCGGCGTGCTTCGTTGGCGCGCAGCAATGGCCGAATCAGCAGCATGGCCGCGCCGGTCGTCCCCATGATGCTGGCCAGCGCCGTGCCAAGTGCGATCAAGCCGGTATTGAGCTTTGGCGTGCCGTGCAGATTGCCGCGAATGCAGATGCCGCCTGCGACAACGTACAAAGCGGCGATCAGCGCGATGAAGGGAATGTACTCAGCAAGGGCGGCATGATTGACGGAAGTGATGGCCGCGTCAGAACCGAACACGATCCCGAACGGCACCAGAAGCGCCAACGCCCACGCCGCCGCGATCTTGCCGTAATGGTCGTGCCATAGTTTGGGCACGACAAGCGGCGCAATGGCAATCGAGAGCAGGATGCCCGCAAACGGCACACCCCATAACAGGTGCAACTCAGCACCGCTTACATCAGCGGCGCGCGCCAGGCCACAGACAAACAGGAAGACAAGGGGCCAGAGGCGTTTCACGTCGGCGTTCTCCTAAGCGCGGGCGCAGCAAACGCCGCCGCGCCACACAAACAAAGACGCCAGTGTAAACGCCTGAGGTCTGTCGCCTCCTAAACGTCCACGGATGTTTGATGGGCCAATGCGCCTAGGACGCCGCGTCAGGCGGTCGTCACAACAATCACGTGCACGCGATACGGCCCATGTGCACCGAGCACGATCGTCTGCTCGATATCGCCCGTGCGCGAAGGCCCGCTGATGACGTTGGTGGCGCGCGGCAGTTCGCCCCGCTCCATGCGCATCAGCGTATAGGCGTCTTCCAGATTGGCGACGATGCGCGATTGCGGCACCACGGCGATATGCGTCTCGGGCAGCAGCGCCGTGGAGGCGACGTTCTCCGGCCCCGACAGCAGCATCAGCGAGCCCGTCTCGGCAATCGCGCAGAAGCAACCCGTAATGCCGACGAGATCGCCGTGTTCCTGATCGGCTTGCGCTTCACGGACGGGCGGACGGAATTGGATATCGATGCCGGCGGCCGTCCAGTCGAGGGACTGCAACGTCGTCCAGGCCACCGCCTGCGGCTTAAGGCTAAGGCCGGCCAAGTAGCGAGCCACAGCGCCCGGCACGTCGGATAGCGCGTCCACCGACTCCAGCGTGGAGGCCATCTTCAGTGCCTGCTCGGCGAAATGCGCGGCGAGGTCCTCGGGCATTGGCGGGCGCGGACCGGCGGGATGCCGCGCGAGGTAATCCGCCACGGCGTCGCGCTCACCCTGTGTCGGTTTCGCGGGACGATGCTGCGCATTGCGGATGCGCGCAAAGATGGCATCCCGTGCGCGGCTGGTGTCGAGCGGGTCGACGGGGGTGTCCGGTTGTGATTCCATGGCGGCTCCGAAAGATCGGTCGATTATACGAGCCGCTTTGAGCGCGATCGGCCAACGCCGTTGAAACTTATTCGGCGCTGGCGTGAGCCTTATTGCACGCCGAACACTTGCTTCAGATACGTGAGGTAGGCCGGATCGTCGCACATGGTCTTCTCCGGTGCATCCGACAGTTTGGCCACCGGCTGGCCGTTGCAGCGGACCATCTTGATGACGATCTGAAGCGGCGTATAGCCCAGGTCGTTGGTCAGGTTCGTTCCCACGCCAAAGGCCAGCTTGCAGCGACCATGGAAACGCTCATACAGGCCGATGACCTTGGGCATGTCGAGACTGTCGGAGAAGATCAGCGCCTTGGACTTCGGCTCGGCGCGCATGTCCTCGTAATGCTTGAGCATGCGCTCGCCCCACTCGAACGGGTCGCCAGAATCGTGGCGAACGCCATCGAAGAGCTTGCAGAAAAACATGTCGAAGTCGCGCAGGAAGGCGTCGAAGCCGTAGGTATCCGACAGCGCGATACCGAGATCGCCGCGATATTCCTTGGCCCAGGTTTCCAGCGCAAAGGTCTGGGAATCGCGCAGGCGCGGACCGAGTGCCTGACAGGCTTGCAGGTACTCATGCGCCATGGTGCCAAGCGGCGTCATGCCGTGCTTCATGGCGAAGTAGACGTTGCTGGTGCCCGCGTACTGGGCGCCGAGCTGCGCACACGTCTCCAGCAGCACATGTTCGTGCCAGGTGTGCGAGAAGCGGCGGCGGGTGCCGTAATCGGCAATGCGGCAGTCTTCCAGGCCGGGGCGCTTCAGCGACGCCAGCTTGTCGGTCAGGCGGCGCTTACCCTCCTCCCACTGCGGGTGCGTCTGCGTCCGGCTGAAGAACACCTCGTTGACGATGGCCAGCACCGGCACCTCGAACATGATCGTGTGCAGCCACGGCCCCGCGATGACGATCTCGATCTGCCCATCGTTGCTGGGCGCCTGACGCACGTCGATGTACTTCTCGTTGAGATGGAACAGGCCGAGAAAATCGACGAAATCGCTCTTGATGAAGCGCATCCCGCGCAGGTAATCGAGCTCCGCATCGGTAAAGCGCAGGGTGCAGAGATGGCGGATTTCCGCGCGAATCTCGTCAATGAACGGCACCAGACCGACGCCCGCGTTGCGGCACTTGAACCGGTATTCGACGTGCGCGCCAGGAAAGTGATGCAGCACCACCTGCATCATCGTGAATTTGTACAGATCGGTATCGAGCAGCGAGCGGATGATCATCGGACAGCGCCAAAAGCCATGTGGACTGGTCGTCATGCTAACCGAAGCGAGGCGGGACGCCTCCGGCCACCACAGAAATCCCGGCGCGCCCGTCCGGAAAATGGCGGTTTTGACGGTCTACGCGGACGGGAAACCCCTTGATTCCGCTATAATTTCCGGTTTCCGACCGGATTTTTGCACCATGGAAGCAGAACGCCTCAATGCCATCCAGAACACGTTGGCCGACCTGAAGTCGCGCGCCGACGACCTTCGGAGGTATCTTTGACTACGACGTCAAATCTGAACGTCTAGTTGAAGTCGACAAAGAACTCGAAAACCCCGAGGTCTGGAACGATCCCAAACGCGCCCAGGAACTGGGCCGCGAGAAAAAGTCGCTTGAAACCGTCGTGCTGGCACTGACCAAGCTCGACGAAGACCTCACCGGCGGCGCCGAGCTGTTCGAGCTGGCCCGCGAAGAGGGCGACGACGACACGATCGAAGCCATCGAGGCCGACACCGCAGGCATGCGCGCCATTGTCGAAGACATGGAATTCCGCCGCATGTTCTCCGGCCCGATGGACGCCGCCAACTGCTTCATCGACATCCAGGCCGGCGCCGGCGGCACCGAGGCGTGCGACTGGGCGTCGATGCTGCTGCGCCAGTACCTGAAGTATTGCGAGCGCAAAGGCTTCAAGACCGAAGTCCTGGAAGAGTCCGAAGGCGACGTGGCCGGCATCAAGAGCGCATCGATCAAGGTCGAGGGCGAATACGCCTTTGGCTTCCTGCGCACCGAAACGGGCGTGCACCGCCTGGTGCGCAAGTCGCCATTCGACTCGGCGGGCGGGCGCCACACGTCGTTCTCGTCGATCTTCGTGTATCCGGAAGTCGATGATTCGATCGAGATCGAGGTCAACCCGGCGGATCTGCGCGTCGACACGTACCGCGCTTCGGGTGCGGGCGGTCAGCACATCAACAAGACGGATTCGGCCGTGCGGATTACGCACATCCCGACCGGCATCGTCGTGCAGTGCCAGAACGACCGCTCGCAGCACCGCAACCGCGCCGAAGCGATGACGATGCTGAAGTCGCGTTTGTACGAGCACGAGCTGCGCAAGCGTCAGGCCGCTGCCGACGCACAGGAAGCCGCGAAGACCGACGTGGGCTGGGGCCACCAGATCCGCTCGTACGTGCTGGACCAGAGCCGCATCAAGGATCTGCGCACCAACGTGGAAATCTCCAACACGCAGAAGGTGCTGGACGGCGACCTCGACCCGTTTATCCAGGCCAGCCTGAAGCAGGGCGTCTGATCCAAGCCAAACCAGAGCGACTGCCATGTCTGACACGTCCCTGTTCATCCTGACCGGTGCCTCGCGCGGCCTGGGCGCCGCGCTGGCCCAGGCGCTGATGCAACCCGGTCACCGCCTCATCTGCGTGGCACGCGGCGATAACGCCGAATTACGCGCGCAGGCAGCAGCAGCCGGTGTGCCGCTCGACTGGCACCAGATCGACCTGTCCGACGCGCATGCCGCCGAGGCCTGGATGACCAAGACGCTCGCCGCCCTGCCCGCTTTTGCCAACGTGACCCTGGTGCTCAACGCCGGCGCGGTGGAGCCGATCGGCACCATCGATACGCTGCGTGCCGATACGCTGCTGCCGCACCTGCAGCTGAACCTGGCCGGCCCGATGGCGCTGACCGCCGCCCTGCTGCGCGGTACCGCCGCGTGGAACGCGCAGCGCCGTGTGCTGGCGATCTCGTCGGGCGCAGCGCGCCGGCCGATCGCCGGCTGGGCAGCGTATTGCACCGGCAAGGCGGGGCTGGACATGTTCGTGCGCGCCATCAACGCCGATGGCGACGCCAGCGTGCGCGCGGTGGCGCTGGCCCCGGGCGTCATCGATACCGACATGCAACGCACCATCCGTGGCGCCGACTTTGCCGGCGTGCAGCGCTTCCGCGATCTGCACGCGCATGGCGAGCTGGTCTCGCCGCAAGACGCCGCCGCGCGCATCGCCGCCTACCTCGTCCGCCCCGACTTTGGCGCGACCGAGCTGGACGACCTGCGCAACATCGCCTGAACCGACATTTCTCTCATCACCATCATGACCGAACAGAACAACCCGGCCGAATCGAACACCGCGGCCGCCGTGCCGGCGCAGGACGACAACAAGATCATCGCCGAGCGCCGCGAGAAACTGGCAGAGATCCGCCAGCAAGGCGTTGCGTTCCCGAACGATTTTCGCCCGACGCACCATGCCGGTGATCTGCAAGCCAAGTACCGCGAGCTGGAGCAGGCTGCTCTGGAAGCCGAACCGGTGCAGGTGGCCGTTGCTGGCCGCATGATGCTCAAGCGCGTGATGGGCAAGGCCAGCTTTGCCACCGTGCAGGACGCCACCGACCGCATCCAGTTCTATATCAGCCGCGACGCCGTGGGCGAAGACGTCTACGCCAGCTTCAAGAAGTGGGACTTAGGCGATATCGTGGCCGCACGCGGCACGCTGATGAAGACGAAGACTGGCGAACTGTCGGTGGCTGTGACGGAGCTGCGCCTGCTCTCGAAGAGCCTGCGTCCGCTGCCGGGTGACTACTACGGCCTGGCCGACCAGGAACAGAAGTACCGCCAGCGCTACGTCGACCTGATCGTCTCGAAGGAAACGCGCGACACGTTCCGCGCCCGCACCAAGGCCATGGCCTCGCTGCGCAACTTCATGGCCGGCAACGGTTTTATGGAAGTCGAGACGCCGATGCTGCACCCGATTCCGGGCGGCGCGGCAGCCAAGCCGTTCATCACGCACCACAACGCGCTGGACATGCAGATGTTCCTGCGCATTGCGCCAGAGCTGTATCTCAAGCGCCTGATCGTGGGCGGTTTTGAGCGCGTGTACGAAATCAACCGCAACTTCCGTAACGAGGGCGTGTCGCCGCGACACAACCCCGAGTTCACGATGATGGAGTTCTACGCGGCCTACACGGACTACCGCTGGCTGATGGACTTCACCGAACAGCTGATCCGCCAAGCCGCCATCGACGCTTCGGGCACCGCCACGCTCACTTACCAGGGCCGCGAGCTGGATCTGGCCAAGCCGTTCCATCGCCTGACCATCTGCCAGGCAATCCAGAAGTACGCCCCGCAGTACACCGATGCACAACTGGCGGATGTCGACTTCCTCCGTGCCGAGCTGAAGAAGTTCAAGATCGACACGAACGCGCCGCAATTCCTGAACGCCGGCGTGGGTACCCTGCAGCTTGTGCTGTTTGAGGAAACCGCCGAATCGCAACTGTGGGAGCCGACGTTCATCATCGACTACCCGGTCGAAGTGTCGCCCCTGGCACGCGGCTCCGACACGCTGCCTGGCATCACCGAGCGCTTCGAGCTGTTCATCACCGGCCGCGAAATCGCCAACGGCTTCTCCGAGTTGAATGACCCCGAGGACCAGGCCGAACGCTTCCGCAAGCAGGTTGAGCAGAAGGACGCCGGCGACGAAGAGGCCATGTTCTATGACGCCGACTACATCCGCGCGTTGGAATACGGCATGCCCCCGACTGGCGGCTGCGGCATCGGCATCGACCGTCTGGTGATGCTGCTCACGGACAGCCCGAATATCCGTGACGTGATCCTTTTCCCGCACCTGCGTCGGGAAGACTGACCGGCTCGGCTAACGCTTTGAAAAGACGCCCCTTCGGGGGCGTTTTTTATTGCCTGCGCAGGCGCAAAACGCGCGCCCACCCCGCTATTTGTAACATCGCCCCGCTTTCACAATATGTATCAAAGCACGCCAAATATTTGATTTTCAAGGGAAAAGTCCGAGTACAGATGCTTACAAATTAAAACGGCATCCGTTTGGGCGATGGACCACACTGTGATCATCGAAGGCCGAACCCCGAACCAACCACGGGCCGCAGGAGAACGAAGATGAACAACAATATCCAACCGAACCAAGGTCAACAGTACGGTGGCACGTCGCCGGGTCAGGTCCCGTCGTCGTCACGCCGCATGCATCCCTTGATGACGACGGCGGCTGTGGCCGTGATCATTGCCAGCCTGACCGCGGTGGCCGCCATCACCGGCGTGCTGCCGACGTCGAAAGCGACGCAGGGCAGCACCGATCCGAATGTCGCTGCGCAATCGACAGCGGCAATGCCGGGCGCTTCGGCCCCCATGGCGCTGGCTGCACCGGGCCAGACAACGCAGCCGAATCAGGCCGCTCCGTATCCGGCCCAGAACGTGGCACCCGCTCCGGCACGAGCTCGGGAGCCGTCGTACGCTGAACGCGCACCGTCGCCCAACCCGAGCTATGCGCAAACCCAGCCGCGCCAGTCGGCCAGCCCCTATGCCGGCCACGTGACGTCGGTCACCCCGATCACCACGCAAGGCAAGGAAACCGGCCTCGGCATGATCGGTGGCGCTGTGGTGGGCGGGCTGCTGGGTAACCAGATTGGCCGCGGCAATGGCCGTACGCTGGCGACAGTCGGCGGCGCGGTGGCAGGCGGCTACGGCGGCCATGTGGCGGAAAACTACTACAGCCGCGACACCCAATACCGCGTGAACGTGCGCATGGACAACGGCACGAACCGCAGCTTCACGTACAAGGCTGCCCCGGGCTTCCAGGCAGGCGAGCGCGTGCATATCGAGAACGGTACGCTGGTGGCTGGCTAACTCGCCGTCGCCTTCGCCCCAAAGAAAAACCGGCCTTCGGGCCGGTTTTTTCATGCGTACGCGTTTTAACGCTACGCGCTTATTCCGCTTCGTCGATCCAGGCTTGCTGGATGGCCTCGAGGAACTTCTCGCCGCCACGCTTGTGGTCGTCGTCGAAGCCTTCCAGCGTGACGACCTTGTTGTGCAAGTCCACAAAATTCAGGCGCGTCGGATCGACGTCGGGGTACTTGTCGTACAGCGCTTCCGCGATCTGCTGGATGTCGTTCCATTTCATGATGGGCTCCCTCCTCCGCTGGCCGCTCGGCTCAGTGGTTTTCCTTGGCGTGGTTGATCGTGTATTTCGGAATCTCGACGGTCAAGTCGGTATCCGCCACCTTGGCCTGGCACGATAGGCGCGAGTTCGGCTCCAGGCCCCAAGCCTTGTCGAGCAAATCTTCTTCCTTCTCGCTCGCCTCATCCAGCGAATTGAAGCCTTCGCGCACGATCACGTGGCAGGTCGTGCAAGCACACGACTTCTCGCAGGCGTGCTCGATCTCGATGTCGGCGCCCAGCAGCGCATCGCAGATGGTCGTGCCGGACTTGGCTTCGATCACGGCCCCTTCCGGGCAGTATTCGACGTGAGGAAGGACGACGATTTGTGGCATGAAGAACTCGTTCGATAAGTGTGTTTGGGGGATGCGATCGGCGATCAGCCGAGCTCCTCGATACGTTTGCCGGCAAGCGCCTTCCGGATGCCGCGATCCATACGGCGCGCGGCGAATTCGTCAGTGCCGTGCGACAGGGCATCCACGGCGTCCTTGATGGCGCGGTGATCTTCTCCCTGCATGGTGGCGCGCAGCGCAGCAATTTCGGTGTCGATGGCGGCGCGCTCCTCCGGCGACAGCAGGTCGCCATCGGCCGCCAGCGCCTGCGACAGCGCCTCAAGCAAGCGCTCGCCTTCAACGCGCTCTTCCGCCAGCGCACGACGGCGCATGTCGTCTTCGGCGGATTGAAAACCTTCCTTCAGCATACGGGCGACATCGTCATCGCCCAGACCGTACGACGGTTTCACAGCAATCGCCGCTTCCACGCCCGACACCGTTTCGCGTGCCGACACGGACAGCAAACCGTCAGCGTCCACCTGATACGTCACGCGAATGCGCGCGGCGCCGGCCACCATCGGCGGGATGCCACGCAACTCGAAACGCGCCAGCGATCGGCAATCGCTCGCCAGTTCGCGCTCGCCCTGCAGCACGTGGATCGCCATGGCCGTTTGGCCGTCCTTGAAGGTGGTGAACTCCTGCGCGCGGGCGACGGGAATCGTGCTGTTGCGCGGGATGATCTTCTCGACCAGGCCACCCATCGTCTCGACGCCCAGCGACAGCGGGATCACGTCGAGCAGCAGCCAGTCTTCACCCGGCGCACGATTGCCTGCCAGCAGGTTGGCCTGCATGGCCGCACCAATGGCGACCACCTGGTCCGGATCAAGATTCGTCAGCGGCGTCTGGCCAAACAGTTGCCCAACGGCACGGCGGATGATCGGCATGCGCGTCGCACCACCAACCAGCACCACGCCCTTGATCTCTTCGACCGTCACGCCCGCATCGCGCAACGCGCGGCGCACCGGCGACAGCGTCTTCTGCACCAGATTGGCCGTCAGTTCGCCAAAGGTCTCTGCGGTCAACACGAGATGCACGGTCTCGCCGGTGGAAAGCATCGCGTCAATCTCGGTGCTGTCGGCGGTGGAGAGCCATTCCTTGGCGGCACGTGCCTTGTTCAGCAGCAGGCGCGTGTCTTCGGCCGAGAGCGGTTGCAGGCCGGCTTGCTCGACGATCCAGCACACGACGCGCTGGTCGAAATCGTCACCGCCGAGCGCGGAGTCACCGCCCGTCGACATGACCTCGAACACACCCTTGGTGAGCTTGAGCACCGAAATGTCGAACGTACCGCCACCCAGATCGTAAACCGCGTAAATACCTTCGGCTGCGTTGTCGAGGCCATAGGCGATGGCGGCGGCGGTCGGCTCGTTCAGCAGACGAAGCACGTTCAGGCCGGCCAGCTTGGCCGCGTCCTTGGTGGCTTGGCGCTGTGCGTCGTCAAAGTACGCGGGCACGGTGATGACGGCGCCGACAAGCTCATCGCCGAGCGTGTCTTCGGCGCGCTGGCGCAGCGTGGCGAGAATCTCCGCCGACACTTCCACCGGGCTCTTCACACCGGCCACGGTCTTCAACTGCACCATGCCGGGCGCGTCGACAAAGTCGTATGGCGTGTTCTCGATGTGGGCCACATCCTTCAAGCCGCGCCCCATGAAACGCTTGACCGAGATGATGGTGTTCTTAGGGTCACGCACGGCTTCAGCCTGAGCCTTGTAGCCGATGTGGGCGCCGCCCGTGGGCAGATAGCGCACCACGGAGGGCAGCAGCGGGCGGCCCTGATCATCGGGCAGCACTTCCGGCACGCTGCTGCGCACGGAGGCCACCAGCGAGTTGGTCGTGCCCAGGTCGATGCCCACCGCCAGACGGCGCTGGTGCGGTGCGGGCGATTCGCCAGGTTCGGAAATCTGCAGTAAAGCCATGGGGATGTCTCGATTGCGCGGATGGGCTGCCTGCCGGGGCAAACCCAACATTGTCGCAAATTCTGGGTTCTAGTCGTCCAGCCGGTCGATGGCCTCGGCGGTGTCGCGTTCGATCTTTTCGATGAACATCAGTTGGCGCACGGCATCGGCCGCCGCCGCGGTGTTGCCATCGCCACCGAGCAGGCCGGACAGCGCCTGATAACGCGCGCGTTTTTCCTTGCGCAGCATGCCAAGCAGATCATCCAGCGCATCCACATCGCGCTCGGCCTTGGCGTCGCCGAGCGTTTCGCGCCACTCCATTTGCTGCATCAGGAACGCGGGCGGCATAGCCGTGTTGTTCTCCGCCTGCACGTCAACACCACGCAGGTGCAGCAGGTACGTCGCCCGTTTGAGCGGATCACGCAGCGTCTGGTAGGCCTCATTGGCGCGCGTGGCCCATTGCATGGCGACGCGGCGTTCGGCGTCGCCCGCATGGGCATAACGATCGGGATGCGCCTGCGACTGCACGGTGCGATAGGCAGCGTTCAGCGCCTCGTCGTCGACCTCGAAGTGCTCGGGCAGACCGAAGAGGGAAAAATGCGTCGTGTTCGCTGACAAGCCGGAATTCATGAATAAAAAAAGCGGCCGCGCCGCCTCGTGTTCCTTCGTGTTCCTCATTCGACCGGTTCACCCCGATCGCACTTCAGGCACTCCACAACCGCGCCGATCTTGCTGGTGCGCCCGGCTTCGGTTTCGGTCCAGGGCCGCAACTGCCAGGGCGGATCGTGGCGCATATGCTGCCCGTGTCCGCAAGCGAGACGGGCGACCCAGTGGCCCTCCTCGTCCCGCTCGAAACCGACAATCGCCTGCTTCAATGCGCCCCGCTCACACGCGGAACGACTCGCCGCAGCCGCACTCGTCCTTCACGTTCGGGTTGTTGAAGCGGAAACCTTCGTTCAACCCTTCTCGCGCGTAGTCCAGCTCGGTGCCGTCGATGTACGGCAAGCTCTTCGGATCGACGATCACCTTGACGCCGTTGGATTCGAAGACCTCGTCTTCGGCGGCAATCTCATCTGCATATTCGAGCTTGTATGCCAGGCCCGAACAGCCCGTGGTCTTCACGCCCACGCGCAAGCCCACGCCTTTGCCGCGGCGGGTGAGGTAGCGGGAAACGTGCTGCGCGGCCTTGTCGGTCAGGGTGATCATGCTGCGTCCTTTCTATCCAAACCGGCTCAAGCAGCCTTCTGCTCGGCCGAGCCGTGCTTTTCCTTGTAGTCGGCCACGGCCGCCTTGATGGCGTCCTCGGCCAGGATCGAGCAGTGGATCTTCACCGGCGGCAACGCCAGCTCTTCAGCGATGGCCGTGTTGCGGATCTCCAGCGCCTGATCCAGCGTCTTGCCCTTCACCCATTCCGTCACCAGCGACGACGAAGCGATGGCCGAACCGCAGCCGTAGGTCTTGAACTTGGCGTCTTCGATCACGCCCTGCTCGTTGACCTTGATTTGCAGCTTCATCACGTCGCCGCAAGCCGGCGCGCCGACCATACCGGTACCGACCGTGTCGTCGCCCTTCTCGAACGAACCGACGTTGCGCGGGTTTTCGTAATGGTCCAGAACTTGGTTGCTGTAAGACATTTCACACCTCTTTCAATCGTTGGCTGGCGCCTGCGGACACCATTCTCGCCGTTGTTCTCAAACGCCGCGCTTAGTGCGCCGCCCATTGAATGCTGTTCAGATCCACGCCGTCCTTGTACATCTCCCACAGCGGAGACAGGTCGCGCAGCTTGCCGATCTTGTTCTTGAGCAGTTCGACCACGTAATCGACTTCTTCTTCCGTGGTGAAGCGGCCCACCGTGAAGCGGATCGAGCTGTGCGCCAGTTCGTCGTTGCGGCCCAGCGCACGCAGCACGTACGACGGTTCCAGCGACGCCGACGTGCAAGCCGAACCGGACGACACGGCAACGTCCTTGATGGCCATGATCAGCGACTCGCCTTCGACAAAGTTGAAGCTGATGTTGAGGTTGTGCGGTACACGGGCTTCCATGTCGCCGTTCACATACACCTCTTCCATCGTGTTCAGGCCGCGATACAGCCGATCACGAAGCATGCGGATGCGCTCGTTTTCGGTCGCCATTTCTTCCTTGGCGATGCGGAAGGCCTCACCCATGCCCACAATCTGGTGCGTAGCCAGCGTGCCCGAACGCATGCCGCGCTCGTGGCCACCGCCGTGCATCTGCGCTTCGATGCGGATACGCGGCTTGCGGCGCACGTACAGCGCGCCGATGCCCTTCGGCCCATACGTCTTGTGAGCCGAGAACGACATCAGGTCGACCTTCAGCTTCTGCAGGTCGATGCCCACCTTGCCCGTGGCCTGCGCAGCATCAACGTGGAAGATCACGCCCTTTTCGCGGCAGATCTCGCCCAACTGCTCGATGTCCTGAACCACGCCGATTTCGTTGTTTACCATCATCACCGACGCAAGAATGGTGTCGGGGCGAATGGCTTGCTTGAAGACTTCGATATCGATCAGGCCGTTGTCCTTCACGTCCAGATACGTCACTTCGAAGCCCTGGCGCTCTAATTCACGTGTCGTGTCCAGCACAGCCTTGTGCTCGGTCTTCACGGTGATGATGTGCTTGCCCTTGCTGCTGTAGAAGTTGGCAGCGCCCTTGATAGCAAGGTTGTCGGACTCGGTAGCGCCGGACGTCCAGACGATTTCGCGCGGGTCAGCGTTCACCAGCGCTGCAACCTGTTCGCGCGCGGTCTCGACGGCCTTCTCAGCTTCCCAGCCAAACGGGTGGCTGCGCGAGGCAGGATTGCCAAAGCTCTCGCGCAGGTACGGGATCATCTTGTCGACCACGCGCGGATCCACCGGCGTCGTCGCGGAATAGTCCATGTAGATGGGAAGATGCGGGGTGCTCATATCTTGTCTGCCTTGTGTGGGGGGCGATGTTCTTGTGTGGGGCTGGCGTCGTGGCCGGCCTCACGCCGGCGCAATCATGACTGCGCCAGACTGAAAACGGAGTTGACCAGCGGCGCGCGCTTGACGGGCTCGGCAGCCACTGACGTCACGGCCGGCGCATCAGCGGTACGGGCGCGTGCCGGTGCGCGTTCGCGGCGAGCCGGACGCGCTTCACGCATGTCCTGAATCACTTCGGGCTGACGTTCGCGTTGCTGATCGACCAGGTTCTGAAGCGACACCGAATCGAGATACTCGACCATCTTCTGATTGAGCGTGGCCCACAGGTCGTGCGTCATGCAGCGGCCCGTGTGACCGCCGACATGCTCCTCGCCGCCGCAGTTGCCCTTGCCGCCACATTGGGTGGCATCCAGCGGCTCATCCACGGCGATGATGATGTCGGCAACGGTGACGTCGTCGGCACGGCGTGCGAGGCTGTAGCCGCCGCCCGGACCGCGCACGCTTTCCACAATTTCGTGGCGGCGCAGTTTGCCGAACAGCTGCTCTAGATACGACAGCGAAATCTTCTGACGCTGGCTGATGCCAGCCAGCGTGACCGGACCCTGCTCTTGGCGCAGCGCCAAGTCAATCATGGCGGTGACCGCGAAGCGGCCTTTGGTGGTCAATCTCATGGCGTCGGGGAAATACCTGATCGTTTTGCTCAAGTATAAAGGAACCCGACAAAATCGGTCAACTAAGGTGTCGGGGGATTCCGCGTCGCAGCAAGGGGATTTGCAGAGCCCGAAAACCGGGATGGCCACGCGGCAGGCCGTATTGTGGACTAAAACAATCAACCACGTTCGATAGGGCTATCACACCACTCCCGCAACGCAACTCACGGGGCCCTCGCGAAGGCGCCGTCACTGCGGGTTTTTCCTTATGCGGTGAAAAGCGCAATTTGATTGACTTCTGTTACGCGGTAGCCGAGACTGTCAGATACGCAAACGTTTGCGAAGAGCGAAGCGCGATTGCCCTTAGGAATGCCTTACGGCATGAAGCGGCAACGACGCCCGCATCCCACCCGCCCAGATAGGCCTCTTCCTGGAGGAGACACCATGGATATCCGCCGCCGCCGCGCCCTGCAACTTGGCGCGGGCTCTGCCGTAGCTGCTGCTCTGCCCTTCCCGTTTTCGCTGGCGTACGCGGCCAATCAGCCGCCCAAAGTGGCGCTGGTCATGAAGTCGCTCGCCAACGAGTTCTTCCTGACCATGGAGAACGGCGCCCGCAAGCATCAGAAGGACCACGCGTCGGAGTACTCGCTGCTGACCAACGGCATTCGCGACGAAACCGACACCGCCGGCCAGATCCGCCTGGTCGAGCAGATGATCGTCGCGCGTGTGGATGCGCTGGTGCTGGCGCCAGCCGACTCCAAGGCGTTGGTACCGGTCGTCAAGAAAGCGGTGGACGCGGGCATTCTCGTCATCAACATCGACAACCGGCTAGACCCGGCGGCGCTAAAAGAGAAAGGGCTCAATGTGCCTTTCGTGGGGCCGGACAACCGCAAGGGTGCGCGACTCGTGGGCGACTTCGTTGCCAAGTCGCTTAAGCCGGGCGATGCCGTGGGCATTATCGAAGGCATTCCGACCACGACAAACGCCCAGCAGCGCACTGCCGGCTTCAAGGACGCTGCCGAAGCCGCCAAGCTGAAGATCGCAGGCGTGCAATCGGGCGAGTGGGAAATCGACAAGGGCAATAAGGTGGCAGCCGCCATGTTGCGCTCCGAGCCCAACCTGAAGGCGCTGCTGTGCGGCAACGACAACATGGCGATCGGCGCTGTATCGGCGGTGCGCGCGGCAGGCAAGCTGGGCAAGGTGCTGATTGGCGGCTACGACAACATCGACGCCATCAAGGCCATGCTGGCTGATGGGCGTGTCGTTGCGACTGCCGATCAGCACGCCGATCAGCAGGCCGTCTACGGCATCGAGACCGCCCTGAAGGCGTTGGCCTCCAAGACGCCGCAGGCGAAGCTGTCGGGTGTCGTCGAGACACCAGTCAACCTCGTCACGCGCACGTAACGCGCCAGACAGGCAAGCCGCCGCCAGCCATGTCTGCCGCTCACGAACCGCGCCCGCCACTGCTGCGCGTCTCCGCCGTCAGCAAGCACTACGCCGCCCCCGTGCTGCGAGATATCGATCTCGACGTGCACGCGGGCGAGGTGCTTGCGCTCACGGGGGAGAACGGCGCCGGCAAGAGCACGCTTTCCAAGATCCTTTGCGGACTGGAGACGGCGACTTCCGGCTCGATGACGCTGGCCGGCACGCTGTACGCACCCGATACGCGCAGCGCAGCCGAAGCGCTGGGCGTGCGCATGGTGCTGCAGGAACTGAGCATGGTGCCAACGCTGACGGTGGCCGAAAACCTGTTCCTGGGCGACCTGCCCCGGCGGCTCGGTTTCGTGGATCGCTCCGCGTTGCGCCATCGGGCCGAACAGGCGCTTGCGCGCGTCGGCCTGGACCTCGACCCGTGGACGCCCGTCCAGACGCTCGGCATCGGCCACCGGCAGATGATCGAGATTGCCCGAGCGCTGGCCAGCGCATGCCGTGTGCTGATCCTCGACGAGCCGACGGCGATGCTGAGCGCGCACGAGAGCGCCACGCTGTTCGAGCGCATCGACGCGTTGCGCCGCGAAGGCGTGGCGATCATCTACATCTCCCACCGCCTGGACGAACTCGCGCGCATTGCCGATCGCATCGTCGTGCTGCGTGACGGCAAGCTGGTTACCGATGCGCCGGCCGCGACGGTCACGCAGGATGCGCTGATCCAGGCGATGGTCGGTCGCGACGTCGCCGCCGCATCCGAAACACAACGCACCACGCGCGCGCCATGGCCCGGTGACGGCTCCCCGGCGCTGCGGGTGACCGGCCTTACGCGTGCGCCGGCCGTGCGCGATGTGAGCTTTGACGTGGCGCCGGGGGAAATCTTCGGCATCGCGGGGCTGGTCGGCGCGGGGCGCACGGAACTGCTGCGATTGATCTTCGGTGCGGACCGCGCGGATGCGGGCACCGTCGAAATGGGGTCGCCGCTGGCGCCTGTGCGCATCCGCTCGCCCGGCGATGCGGTACGCCACGGCATCAGCCTGCTCACCGAAGACCGCAAGGACGAAGGCCTGATGCTGAGCCTGCCCATCGCGACCAACATCGCGCTGGGCAACATGCCGGGCGTCACGAAGCGCGGCTGGCTGCAACCCGCGCAAGAGCGTGCGCTGGCGCAGCGGCACATCGGCGCCCTGCGGGTCCGGTGCGCGGGTCCGGAGCAGCCGGTGGGTGAACTGTCCGGCGGCAATCAACAGAAGGTGGCCATCGCCCGCTGGCTGGAGCGCGACACGCCCGTGCTGCTGTTCGATGAGCCCACGCGAGGCGTCGATGTCGGCGCCAAGTTCGACATCTACACGCTGCTCGAGGCGCTGGCGGCGCGAGGCAAGGCGCTGGTCGTGGTCTCGAGTGATCTGCGCGAACTCATGCAACTGTGTGATCGCATTGGTGTCATGCGCGCCGGGCGGCTCACGCACATCTTCCAACGCGACAGCTGGAGCCAGGACACGCTGCTCGCCGCCGCTTTCGGTGAATCGGGCGAATCCGATTCACGTGCACCCCAATCGCCCTCGGAGACCGCAGATGCGCTCTGATTCCACCCTGCCCCCGACGCCGCCCGCTGCGACCGCCGGCACGCGCGCTGCGCTGGGCATGTCGCTTGGCACCATCGGCGGGTTGCTCGCTGCGCTGATCGCCATGCTGGCGCTGTTCGGCACGTTGTCGCCGACGTTCTTCTCGCTGCCCACGTTCACCACCATCGCCAACGAGATCCCCGACTTGCTCGTGATGGCGGTCGGCATGACCTTCATTCTGATGATCGGCGGCATTGATTTGTCGGTCGGCTCAGTTCTGGCGCTGGCGGCTTCGGTGCTGTCTGTTGCCATGACCCAGTTCGGCTGGGGGTTGCTGCCAGCAGCGCTGGCGGGCGTGGCGCTAGCCACGGCGGCCGGCATGCTGACCGGCGCGGTCACGGTGCACTGGGGTATTCCGTCGTTCATCGTGTCACTGGGCGTGTTGGAAATGGCGCGCGGCCTCGCCTACAGCCTCACCGATTCGCGCACGGTGTACATCGGCAGCGCGGTCGACTGGCTGGCCAACCCCATCACGTTGGGCATTGCGCCGTCGTTCCTGATTGCGATTGTCATCACGATCGTTGGCCAGATCGTGCTAGTGCGCACGGTGTTCGGCCGCTACCTGGTGGCCATCGGCACCAATGAAGAAGCCGTGCGGCTGGCGGGCGTGAATCCGCGGCCATACAAGGTTGCCGTGTTTGGGCTGATGGGATTGTTGTCGGGGCTGGCGGCGCTGTTCCAGGTGTCGCGTCTGGAAGCGGCCGATCCGAACGCGGGCGTAGGCATGGAACTGCAGGTGATCGCGGCCGTGGTGATCGGCGGCACGAGCCTGATGGGCGGACGCGGGTCGGTCGTGCGCACGCTGTTCGGCGTGCTGATCATCTCGGTGCTCGAATCAGGCCTTGCACAGATCGGCGCATCGGAGCCCACCAAACGAATCATCACGGGCGCGGTCATCGTCGCGGCCGTGGTCATGGACACCTATCGCAGCAAGCGCAACCGCAGCAAGCAACATTAAGAGACAGAGGAGATCGTCATGGCAACCATCAAGGACGTGGCCGCACTGGCCGGGGTTTCGTTCACCACCGTCTCGCACGTCATCAACAACACAAGGCCAGTCAACGCCGAGACACGCAAGCGCGTGGAAGAAGCCATCCGGGCTACGCGCTATGTGCCCAGCGCCGTGGCGCGTTCGCTTAAACACCGCACCACGCGCACCATTGGCGTGCTCGTGCCCACCGCCACCAACCCGTACTTTGCGGAGCTGGCGCGGGGTATTGAAGATGTGTGCGCTGCCGCTGGCTACAGCGTCATCCTCTGCAACTCCGACGACGACCCCCGCAAGCAGCGCGACTACCTGCGTGTGCTGATGGAAAAACGCGTCGACGGCATCATCGTCAGCAGCGCCGGGCCAGACACGGCGTTGGTCGAAGCGCTCGGTGAATCCGCCCTGCCCATCGTGATGGTCGACCGCCCGACCGAAGGCATCCAGGCCGACCAAGTGCAAGTCGATCACGAAGAAGGCGCGTACATGGCGACCAAGCATCTGCTGGAACTCGGCCACCGCCGCATCGCCTGCATCAGCGGGCCGTCGGCACTGAGCGTGACGGCAGAGCGCCTTGCCGGTTTCCACCGCGCGCTGCGCGAAGCCGGCGTGCCGGAAGCCTCGGCCCGCATTGCCGAAGGCGATTTCACCAGCCCCGGCGGCTACCGTGCCGCGCGCCAACTGCTGACCGAAGGCGAGATGCCCACGGCCATCTTTGCCGGTAATGACCTGATGGGTATCGGCGCGCTGCGCGCTGCGGCGGAACTGGGCATTCCTGTGCCGAAGGCGCTGTCCGTGATGGGCTTTGACGACATCGAACTGAGCCGCTACGTCTATCCGGCGCTGTCCACCGTTGGCCAATCGATCCGCCAGCTAGGCGAGACCACCGCGCAGACGCTGCTCGAACACCTCGGCGACAACGCCTTGCGCCATCCCGTGGAAGAGCACCGTGCGCGCCGCATCGTGCTGCCGCCGCGCCTGTCTTTGCGCGAGTCGACCGCCGAGCCCGAGCGCCCCGCCCGCGCCGCCTGATCCCGCATTCCTTTCACGCCTTCAACGTAGTCCCGCCATGGTGGCCAAGCGCCCTTCCGCCTCTTCCGCGCACCCCGCTGCCGACGTGCTGATCGTCGGCAGCCTGAATATGGATCTCGTGATCCGCACGCCGCGCTTGCCGCGTCCCGGGCAAACGGTTGCTGCGCCTGCGCTGGAAACCATCCCAGGCGGCAAGGGTGCCAACCAGGCCGTGGCGACTGCGCGCCTGGGGGCCCGTGTCGCCATGCTCGGCTGCGTGGGTGACGACGCATACGGCACCGCACTGCGCGAAGGCCTGCGCCGCGAGGGCGTGGACACATCGATGGTGTCGGTGCACGCCGGGGCAGCCACCGGCATCGCCTGCGTGACCGTGGCCAACAGCGGCCAGAACACCATCGTCATCGTGGCTGGCGCCAACGAATTGCTAACGCCAGCGATGATCGAAGCGCAACAGGCAGCGTTCGAACGCGCGCGCGTAATCGTTTGTCAGTTGGAATCTCCGCCGGATGCGGTGGAATGCGCGCTCAAGCTCGGGCAGCGGCTTGGCAAAACGGTCATCCTGAACCCGGCGCCTGCCATCGGCCCGCTGCCTACCCCATGGATTGCGGCCTGTGATTACCTCATCCCGAACGAAACCGAAGCGGCACTACTGACAGCCCGCCCTGTCGATTCGCCCGAAGCCGCACTGGATGCCGCCGCTGATCTGCATGCACAAGGTGCGCGGCACGTGATCGTCACGCTGGGGGCGCGCGGCGTGGCTTACGTAGATGCGCAGTCGCGCCTGTTGATGCCGGCACCGATCGCGCACGCCATCGACACCACCGCTGCCGGCGATACGTTTGTCGGCGCGCTGGCTGTGGCACTGGCAGAAGGCGTGTCGCCCGATACGGCCATCGAATTCGGGCAAGCCGCGGCGGCAGTGTCAGTCACGCGGCTCGGCGCGCAGCCATCCATTCCGTTCCGCAGCGAGTTGGGCGCGCCTGCCGCTCCCGCAACCCACTAGACCTAGACCGGCGTGCTGGTGCTGGGCGGCGTGCTCACAGTCGGGGCGCGCGGCACCAGCAGGCACAGCGGATCCCGCAAGATGCGACGCCACACGGCGCCCGTCACGCGCTTGCGATCGACCCCGCGCAGGTTGCGTGAGCGCATCGCCATGTTGAAGGCCAGCGCGAACGACACCAGCACGTTCAGCACACCCATCAGCGCAATGCCGGCCACAGCCAGCCAGAATGGTGCGGTATGCATCACGCTTGGGCCCAGCACGCCCACGGCGGTTGCCACCGCACCGGTCGACAGCGTGACGTGACGCACTTCCATATGCGGGCCGAAGAACGACAGGATCTCGGGCCCGAGCCCCAGCATGAAGCCCAGCGACACGTTGGCGACAATGCCCGACAGATTGCGCTTCCAGAAGCTGGCAATGCGCTGCGCGCCCTGCGTGCCGACCATGAACCGAAGGCGCCGGTGGTAGGCGATCACGTCATGCACACGGTGTAGCGCGAACCAGTTGTCTGCCCAGCCCGCCGCCAGGCTTGACGCCCACAGCAACACGCCCGTGAAGATCGCGTACAACGGCGTCGGCCCAAGGATCGAAAAGGAATCGATGGTCGCCATCGCCTTCGCTGCCGAAATCAGATCGGTATGGAAGAAGCGCCCGGCCAGCCACTGCACCAGGAAGGCTACCGGTGCCACGGCCACAAGATTGCCCGCAATCGCCGCCGCGTTGGAGCGGATCATGGCGACCGTGTCGTCGACAAAGCGGTCCAACCCTTCCTGGCGCCCCACCTGATCGAGCCGGTGCGCCAGCGCAGGGGCCGTCATGGCAGGTTGTTTGGTGGCCAGCGTGAAATGCGCGAAATGGATGCCGAGAAAGCTGACCGCATAGTTGATCGACGCGAACAGCCCTTCGGTAAAGCGCGACAGATGCGCGCCGGTGATGAAGAACTTGATGTACACGGTGGCCGCCGTAATGACGCCACCGCCGGCCGCAGCCTTGACCATCGCGCCGTATTCTTTGCCGTCGCGCGTAATGTAGTGCTCGCCGCTCTCCGCTGAGCGCTCGACCACCTTGCGCGCCAGATCCGCAAACGTGGAGCGAATCAGATACCCCACACTGCGGCGATGCTGGCTGGCCGACACCAGTTCGGCCGTCATATGCACGAAACGGCGTGAGCCCTGTGTATCTGCCCACGCGGTGAGCAGCAAATCGATGCGGCCCAGCCACGCCTTCATCCGCTCGACCTGGAACACGACTTCCACCGAGACGCCGTTCTCATCCAGATGCTGATACACGCTGGCGGTAGCCGAGCGGCAGCGGTCCAGCACAGCGCGGAAATAGTTGAGTTCCTGCAGGAACCGCTCGGGGCTCGCCAGCGCGGCGTTGGGCCGCTCAAGGAAGATCGCGTTGGCTGCGTCGGCCAGCAGATAGAACGGAGAGTCCGTCAGTTCCGCATGGTCCATGCGGCTGCGGATGCCGCGCGACAGCCCAGCCGCGCGCACCTGACTGATCAGGATCTGGATACCGATGCCGAGGCTGCGCTCCAACCGCGTCTGGCCCGCTGCGTGCTCGTCTTCAGTCATCCCGGCACGGAACAACGCGTAGAGGCGCGTGACCAGTTCGTCGTCCAGACCATCGACCCACTGCGCGTCGGTCGGTCCCACAAACATCAGCGCAAACAACGCCGCGAGTTGCGGTTGGTTCGGTGCAGGCGGCAGCAGGCGCGCCTGCCAACGGTCGAGCAACTCACTCCAGAAACCCGAGCGTGACGACAACCCCGTATCGCACAGCAGCGACACCGGATCGTTGTCTTGCACGATGCTGCGCAATGTCTGTCCGGCGCGTTCTGCCAGGGCCGGATTGTTCTCCAGCACCTGCAACAGATAACGCAGACGGGCATAACGCCAGGACTCCGACGCGGCACCCTCAGGCCGGTCTGCCCGACGCAGCCAGTAAGTCAGCTCGATCAGCCATTCGTTGCGTTCGGCCAGACTGCGCGTGGGCTCGAACTGGGCGAGGATGGCGTCGAGTTGATGGCTGGCGTGCCGGGAAGCGCGCCACTTGCGCCATGGGTTAAGCAAAAAATTGAACATCGAACTCCCTTGATGGCGGACGCGTGCAGTCGAGCGCTGCAGCACGTGCCGATTCCCCGGTCAGGCGACGCGCAGTGCCTGAATTTGATCTGAAATGGCGTTGACAGCAACCCCCGCCGCCTGCGGCAAGGCGGGAGTCCGACAACGCAGGTGGCCGCGCAGTTCAGGCAGCCGGAACGATATGGTCTTCGCCGCTCGCCCCGAAGAGCTGCGACTTGAGCTTGGCAAGCTGATCGCGCACCGCCGCCGCCTTTTCGAATTCGAGGTTCTTGGCGTGGTCGAGCATCTGTTTTTCCAGGCGCTTGATTTCCTTGGACGCCTGCTTCTCGCTCATGTCTTCGTACTTGGCGGCCTCTTGCGCGGCCTTCAGTTCGGCGCGCGCGTCGTCGACGTTGTACACACCGTCGATGATGTCCTTGATCCGCTTGACCACACCGCGCGGCGTGATGCCGTGCGCCTCGTTGTGGGCGATCTGCTTGGCGCGGCGGCGCTCGGTTTCGCCAATCGCCTTCTTCATCGAATCGGTCATGCGATCCGCATACAGGATGGCGGTACCGTTCACGTTCCGCGCCGCACGGCCGATGGTCTGGATTAGCGAGCGCTCCGCGCGCAGGAAACCTTCCTTGTCCGCATCCAGGATCGCCACGAGCGAGACCTCGGGAATATCCAGGCCTTCGCGCAGCAGGTTGATGCCGACCAGCACATCGAACGTGCCCAGGCGGAGGTCGCGGATGATCTCCACGCGTTCCACGGTATCAATGTCCGAATGCAGGTAGCGGACTTTGACGCCGTTCTCCGACAGGAACTCGGTCAACTGCTCGGCCATGCGCTTGGTGAGCGTGGTCACCAGCACACGCTCGCCGGCCTCGACGCGCACATGGATCTCGGACAGCAGATCGTCGACCTGCGTCGTAGCCGGGCGCACCTCGATCGTCGGGTCGACGAGGCCCGTGGGGCGCACGACCTGCTCCACGACTTCCGTGCCGGCCGTCTTCTTTTCGTAATCCCCCGGTGTGGCAGACACGAACGTCACCTGCCGCATCTTGGTCTCGAATTCGGCAAACTTGAGCGGCCGGTTGTCGAGTGCGGAAGGCAAACGGAAGCCATATTCGGCCAGCGTTTCCTTGCGCGCGCGGTCACCGTTGTACATGCCGTTGAGCTGGCCGATCAGCACGTGCGATTCATCGAGGAACATCAGCGCATCCGGCGGCAGGTAGTCGACCAGCGTCGGCGGCGGTTCGCCCGGCGCGGAGCCAGACAGATGGCGCGAATAGTTTTCGATGCCCTTGCAGAAGCCCAGCTCCTGCAGCATCTCCAGATCGAAGCGCGTGCGCTGCTCGAGCCGCTGCGCTTCCACCAGCTTGTTTTCCTTGTAGAAGAAATCGAGCCGTTCGCGCAGCTCGGCCTTGATGGTCTCGATGGCGCGCAACACGGTCTCGCGCGGCGTCACATAGTGGCTCGACGGGTACACCGTAAATCGTGGAATCTTCTGCCGCACGCGCCCGGTCAGTGGATCGAACAGCTGCAGCGATTCGACTTCATCGTCGAACAACTCCAGGCGCACGGCCATTTCTGCATGCTCGGCAGGGAAGATGTCGACCGTATCGCCACGCACGCGGAACGTGCCGCGCTGGAAATCCGTCTCGTTGCGCGTGTACTGCATGGCGATCAGGCGCGCAATCACGTCGCGCTGGCTGACCTTGTCACCCGCGCGCAGCGTCAGGATCATCTGGTGGTATTCGCTCGGGTTGCCGATACCGTAAATGGCCGACACAGTGGCCACGATCACCACATCGCGGCGCTCCAGCAGGCTCTTGGTGGCGGAGAGCCGCATCTGCTCGATGTGCTCGTTGATCGATGAATCCTTCTCGATGAACAGATCACGCTGCGGCACATAGGCCTCAGGCTGGTAATAGTCGTAGTACGAGACGAAGTACTCCACCGCATTGCGCGGGAAGAACTCGCGAAACTCCGAATACAGCTGCGCCGCCAGCGTCTTGTTCGGCGCAAAGACAATGGCAGGCCGCCCCACCTGCGCGATCACATTGGCCATGGTGAAGGTCTTGCCCGAGCCCGTCACGCCCAGCAGGGTCTGGTACGACAGGCCGTCGCCAATGTTCTCCACGAGCTGGCGGATCGCCTCAGGCTGGTCGCCGGCCGGCGGATACGGCTGGTACAACTGGAACGGCGAGCCCTCGAAAGTCACGAACTTCGACTCGTCGTGCGGGCTGGGGACTTGGCTCAGATCGGTCATGGCGGCGGGTAGGAGGGCAGCGCAGGAAGTCGACAAAGTGACTCGCACGCCTTCAGCAAATGAGGGCGGCAGCGGCAATTGCAACCAATCGTCTAGTGTAGCGTGCGGCCCGAGCAATCGTTTGGATAGCCGGGGCGGCCTATCTGTACTGGCCGCTGAAACGCTTTAGGCGCCTGTTCTGCAAGGATTTTTCGGGCGATTAGAGCCTGTATTCGGTACAATCCATCTTCGTGCGCGCCTCGTTGTACTTCTGGCGCCGGGCGACCCGCCCCGGAGTCCGCGCCGCACCGCCTGCAAGATCCCACCGAATTCCGAACCAACCGATCGAGACATCTCATGTCGCTTTTCTCCGCCGTCGAACTGGCTCCGCGCGATCCCATCCTGGGCCTGAATGAAGCTTTCAACGCCGATACCCGCAGCACCAAAGTGAATCTGGGCGTGGGCGTGTACTTCACCGACGAAGGGAAAATTCCGGTGCTGCGCGCCGTGCAGGAGGCCGAAAAGGCCCGACTGGCCGCCGCTGCCCCGCGCGGCTACCTGCCGATCGAAGGCATCGCCGCCTACGACCAGGCCGTGCAGAAGCTGCTGTTCGGCGCCGAGTCGCCGCTGATCGCCGAAGGCCGCGTGGTCACCGCGCAAGCCCTGGGCGGCACCGGCGCACTGAAGATCGGCGCCGACTTCCTCAAGCGCCTGTACCCGAACGCCAAGGTCGCGATTTCCGACCCGAGCTGGGAAAACCACCGCGCGCTGTTCGAGTCGGCCGGCTTCGAAGTGGTCAACTACGCGTACTACGATGCCCCGTCGCACGGCCTGAACTTCGCCGGCATGATGGATTCGCTGAACAGCTACGCGCCGAACACGGTCGTCGTGCTGCACGCCTGCTGCCACAACCCGACCGGCGTGGACATGACCACCGAGCAGTGGAAGCAGGTCGTGGAAGTCATCAAGGCCAAGAACCTGATCCCGTTCCTCGACATGGCCTACCAGGGCTTTGCCGACGGCATCCAGCAAGACGGCCTGGCGGTGCGTCTGTTTGCTGAATCGGGCCTGCCGTTCTTCGTTTCTAGCTCGTTCTCGAAGTCGTTCTCGCTCTACGGCGAGCGCGTCGGCGCACTGTCGATCGTGACGACCAGCAAGGACGAGGCCGCTCGCGTGCTGTCGCAAGTCAAGCGTGTGATCCGCACGAACTACTCGAACCCGCCGACGCACGGCGGCACGATCGTCGCCAGCGTGCTGACGAGCCCCGAGCTGCGCGCGATGTGGGAACAGGAACTGGGCGAAATGCGCGATCGCATTAAGTCGATGCGCAACGCGCTGGTCGACAAGCTGGCCGCCAAGGGCGTGAAGACCGACTTTTCGTTCGTGAAGGCCCAGCGCGGCATGTTCTCGTACTCGGGCCTGACCTCCGCGCAAGTGGATCGCCTGCGCACCGAGCACGGCATCTATGCCGTGTCGACCGGCCGCATCTGCGTGGCCGCGCTGAATACGCACAACATCGACGCCGTGGTGAATGCCATTGCTGATGTTCTGTAAGGTGCAGTAGGCGTCACCCCTTACCGGCAATTGCAAAAAGAAAAGCGGCTTCGGCCGCTTTTTTGCTGCATCGGACTAGACTGACACGGGCGCATCATAGAAGCAGCGCAACACTCCGTTATCAGGGTTTATGCTGCATCGCAGTAACCTGCACCCAGGTGCATAATCGTTTGCGTCGCCTTCGCCACCAGAGACCGGTCCAGCCATGCTTTACCAGCTTCACGAATTCCAGCGCGCCCTGCTCAGCCCCATGACGGCTTGGGCCCAGGCAACTGCCAAGACCTTCACCAACCCCCTGAGTCCGCTGTCCCTGATGCCCGGCGCGCAACGCTACGCTGCGGGCTACGAGCTGCTGTATCGCCTGGGCAAGGAGTACGAGAAGCCGGAATTCGGCATCCGCTCCGTCAAGTCCAACGGCCGCGACATTCCGATCGTCGAGCAGACCATCATCGAGAAGCCGTTCTGCCGCCTGATCCGCTTCAAGCGCTACGCCGACGACGCCGAGACCATCAAGCTGCTCAAGGATGAGCCAGTCGTGCTGGTGTGCGCGCCGCTGTCGGGCCACCACTCCACGCTGCTGCGCGACACCGTGCGCACGTTGCTGCAGGATCACAAGGTCTACGTGACCGACTGGATCGACGCCCGCATGGTGCCGGTCGAAGAGGGTGCGTTCCACCTGTCGGACTACATCAACTACATCCGCGAGTTCATCAACTACATTGGCGCCGACAAGCTGCACGTGATTTCGGTGTGCCAGCCGACGGTGCCGGTGCTGGCCGCCATCTCGCTGATGGCCTCGGACGGCGAGAAGACGCCGCGCACGATGACCATGATGGGCGGCCCGATTGACGCGCGTAAGAGCCCGACCGCCGTCAACTCGCTGGCGACGAACAAGTCGCACAGCTGGTTCGAGAACAACGTGATCTACACGGTGCCGGCCAACTATCCGGGCCACGGCCGCAAGGTCTATCCCGGCTTCCTGCAGCACGCCGGCTTCGTGGCGATGAACCCGGACCGCCACCTGTCATCGCACTACGACTATTACCTGAACCTGATCGAGGGCGACACGGAAGACGCTGAAGCCCACGTACGGTTCTACGACGAGTACAACGCCGTGCTCGACATGGCTGCCGAGTATTACCTCGAAACCATCCGCGATGTGTTCCAGGAATTCCATCTGGCCAATGGCACGTGGGTGGTGGAAGGCAAGCCGGTGCGCCCGCAGGACATCAAGAGCACCGCGCTCTTCACCATCGAGGGCGAGCTGGATGACATCTCCGGCAGCGGTCAAACCGAAGCCGCGCATGGCTTGTGCACCGGCATCCCGAACGCGCGCAAGCAGCATCTGACGGCACCCAAGTGCGGCCACTACGGCATCTTCTCGGGTCGCCGCTGGCGCGAGCAGGTGTATCCGCAGTTGCGTGATTTCATTCGTCGCAACGAAGAAAGCGCTCCGCGCATCAAAGCAGTCGCGTAAACCTTAAGCACCCAAGAAAAAGCCTCGCACCTGCGAGGCTTTTTTGTTATGCGACGATGCTTCCGCCGATCAACTCTTGGGCCGTTCCAGATACGCCAGCAGCATCTTGATATGCAGTTGCGCGAAGGCTTCGTGCTCGTCGGCCGAGGCAATGTCGCGGCCCACGACGGCGCTGATCGTGTAGCGGTTGGACAGCACGTAATAACCCAGCGCCGAGATCGTCAGATACAGGCGCGACACATCGACGTCTTCGCGGAAGATGCCGCTGCGCTGGCCACGCTCGACAACGCCGCGCAGCACATCGATAACCGGGTTGACCAGCTCGACAAGGTGCGGCGAGGTCTTCAGATGCCGCGCCTCGTGCAGGTTTTCGCTGTTGAGCAGGCGGATGAACTCGGGGTTCTCGTAATAGAAGTCCCAGACGAACCGTGCAAGCTGAATGACTGCCTCACGCGGGTCCGACGACTCGATCTGCACCTGCTCTTCCGCCTCCTTGAAGCGAAAGTACATGTGTTCGAGCACGGTCAGGAAGAGCTTTTCCTTGCTGCCGTAGTAGTAATACAGCATGCGCTCATTGGTCTCGGCGCGGCGGGCGATGGCGTCGACGCGGGCACCGGCAAAACCGCCCCGCGAAAACTCCTCGATGGCTGCGGCAAGAATGCGTCGGCGCGTGCCGGCGGGGTCACGACGCGTGCGGGGTGCGGCGGATTCGCCATGAGCATCGACTTCGATGTCGGCGATGGGCGCGGCTGGGTGAGACGGCATGGCACGTCGGTCCGTTTAGAACGCAGGAATTATGTCATAGGGTTAAGACATGCCCGCCGTATGCGATGTCAGGGCATGCACGCCTTGCGCGGGGACCAAATCGGCGATAATGGCAGGCTATTCAAACGATAAGTCCCATCGTGGTTTCCTTGGTCCCCGCAGTGGCCGCATCCCTGGCCGACCGGCTCGAAAACCTCCTGCCGCAAACACAATGCACCAAGTGCGGCTACAACGGCTGCCGCCCTTACGCTGAAGCCATGGCCAACGGCGAGGCGCTACCCAATCGCTGCCCACCCGGCGGCGCGGAAGGTGTCCGCCGGCTGTCCGACGCTCTCGGCCGCACGGGTGTCCTGTTGCCGCTGGACCCTTCCAACGGCATCGAACAGCCACGCGCCGTGGCGGTCATCGACCCGGAGCGCTGTATCGGTTGCACGCTGTGCATTCAGGCATGCCCGGTCGATGCCATCGTCGGTGCACCCAAGGCGATGCACACGGTGCTGGAAGACTGGTGCACCGGCTGCGACCTCTGCGTACCGCCCTGCCCCGTCGATTGCATCGGCATGATCCCCGTCACCGGCGAACGCACGGGCTGGGATGCATGGAGCCAGCAGCAGGCCGATGTCGCGCGGGACCGCTACGTCTTCCGCAACGTACGCCTCAAGCGTGAACAAGCCGAAAACGAAGCACGCCTTGCCGCCAAGGCCGCGGCCAAACTCGCTGCAGTCAGCGCCGAGCAACCGGCTGACAATGCCGAACTCGCCGCGCAGGCCCGCAAGAAGGCGATCATTCAGGCCGCGATTGAACGCGCGCGCCAGAAGCAGGCCGAGATGGCCGCGCGCGGGCAAGGTCCGCGCAACGTGACTGACGTGTCGGCGGATGTGCAAGCCCAGATTGACGAGGCCGAAGCGCGCCGCAAACGCATCGCCAGCCAGATCGAACACGGCACCAAACCCGACGCGGACAAACCCTGAACCCCTGCCCGACGATGAATCCCGCCAAGCGCCACGCCATCTTCGAGACCCTGCGCGAAAACAATCCGACGCCGACCACCGAGCTGGAATACACCACGCCGTTCGAGTTGCTGATTGCGGTGCTGCTCTCGGCGCAGGCAACCGACGTTGGCGTGAACAAGGCAACGCGCAAGCTGTTTCCGGTGGCCAATACGCCCGCCAAGCTGCTGGCGCTGGGCGAGGAAGGCATTACCGAATACATCAAGACCATCGGGCTGTATCGCACCAAGTGCAAGCACATCCTGCAGACGTGCCGGATCCTGCTCGACCAATACGGCGGTGAAGTGCCGCGTGACCGCGCCGCACTGGAAGAACTACCGGGTGTGGGCCGCAAGACGGCCAACGTGGTGATGAACACGGCTTTCGGTGAGCCCACGATTGCCGTGGACACGCACATCTTTCGCGTGGCCAATCGCACCGGGCTGGCGCCGGGCAAGAACGTGCTGGAAGTCGAGCTGAGACTGCTGAAGGTGGTGCCGGAAGAGTTTCGCCAGGACGCGCACCACTGGCTGATCCTGCATGGTCGCTACGTGTGCAAGGCGCGCAAGCCCGAGTGCTGGCATTGTGCTATCGAGCCGCTGTGCGAATTCAAGCCGAAGACACCGGCACCGCAGGAATGAAAAAACGGGGACCGCCGTTACAGATGCGAGTCCCCGTTTTGCTTGCGCGACCGGTTGTGGATCAAACGATCTTGCACGCCTCTTCGAACGACAGGCGCGGGTTGCGCGGGTGCAGCTTCTCGGCGTCGCCGTAGCCGATGTTCATGATGAAGTTGACCTTCCACTGGCCATCGGGGAAGAACGTCTCGTTCACTTTGTCAGCATCGAAGCCGGCCATCGGGCCGCAGTCCAGGCCCAAGGCACGCGCGGCGAGCACCAGGTAGCCCCCCTGCAGCGAGCCGTTCATCAGCGCAGCCGCATTGATCTTGGCCTGGTCGCCGGCGTACCACGAACGCGCATCGGTATGCGGGAACAGCTTGGGCAGTTGCTCGTGGAATTGCGTGTCATACGCAACGATCACGGCGACGGGCGCCTGGCGGGTCTTTTCCTGATTGCCGGCCGACATGCACGGAATCAGGCGCTCCTTGGCGGCCGCGCTCTTGACGAACACGAAGCGGGCCGGCGTGCTGTTGGCGGCAGTCGGGCCGTACTTCACGGTGTCGTACAGCGTATGCAGCAGTTCGTCGTCGACCGGCTTGTCCAGCCACACGTTGTGGGTACGGGCTGCGTGGAACAGTTGGTCCAGCACGGACGGTTCAAGCATCGGCATTGCAAGGTGCTCCGGAAAGAGTTGAGGAGCGCATTGTAATGCGCTGTTTCAGCGCGTGCCGGACACCTGCACGCCCCGGATGGGAATCCCATACCAGTCAGCAGCACGCCTGCTTTAGAAAAAACGGCATGCCTTGTTTGTATTTAATCGCACTTATTGCGAGGCGGCATGGCGTGGGCATGGTGATTTTTACAGCCCATCGCGCACAACGGAAAAGAGCCCTTTACAACGGTTTGCTTACGAACTACTTTTTGGTTCGTTATTGCATTACCCGCAGGGCTGGACGTATCGGATACGCATCTGATTTTAAAACAGGTGCGCGGCCGCATTCATCCCCACGTTTTCGCACAGTCCTTGTGAGGCTTTGCGCAAACGCCCGCGGGCTTGACCCCATGATCGTTTTCTTTTTGAGATCCGCTCGGATTTCAGGGACGTCTTTTGCCAAAAAATAAACAATTGCATTAATTTCCGCAGACAAGGCGGGAAATCAGAATATTCGCTTTGCGCCGTATAGAAATGACAAAACGCAAAACGAATATGGAGCCCACTTAAAACCAACCGTTTTAAGTGATGGCGTTCGTCACCCTGAAGAAGGTCATTATCGCCATGAAAAAATCCAGGTTATCGACCAGTGATTTTGCAGGTTTGTCTCGAACCTTTGGTGTATCGTTTGCGGCCGCAGTGCTGTCAGCCGTGCTGCTGGCGGGTTGCGGCGGCGGAGACTCATCCGCCACGGCCAACCCCAGCGGCGTTGCCGCCAACGCCGGCAACGCAACCACGCAGCCGGTAGCTGCCGCCGTACCGCCCGACCAGCCTTACGTCGACCCGAACGTCTACGGCACCGGGCCCAACGACGCCCTGGCTGCCGACCCGGGCGAAAGCGCAGCCATCACGCACCACACGGTCACGATCGGCGGCAAGAGCATCGCCTACACGGCCACGGCCGGCCACCTGACGACCATCGACCCGGTTACGTCGCAATCCAACGCGACGATGTTCTACGTGGCGTACACGCAGGACAACCCGGACCCGTCAAAGCCGCGTCCGGTGACGTTCTTCTATAACGGCGGCCCTGGCTCGTCGTCGGTGTTCCTGCTGCTGGGCTCGTTCGGGCCGAAGCGGCTGCAGTCGTCGTTCCCGAACTTCACGCCACCGGCGCCGTACAAACTGCCCGACAACCCGGACAGCCTGCTCGACCGCTCCGACCTGGTGTTCATCAACCCGGTCGGCACCGGTTATTCAGCCGCCATTGCACCGGCCAAAAACAAGGACTTCTGGGGCACCGACCAGGACGCGCATTCCATCGACCGCTTCATCCAGCGCTACCTGACCAAGAATTCGCGCTGGAACTCGCCCAAGTTCCTGTACGGCGAGTCTTATGGCACGGCGCGCAGTGCGGTGCTGTCGTGGGTGCTGCATGAAGACGGCATCGAGCTGAACGGGATCACGCTGCAATCGTCAATTCTCGACTACGCGAATGCGCTCTCGGCCGTCGGCACCTTCCCGACGCTGGCAGCAGACGCGTTCTACTGGAAGAAGACGACACTCAACCCCGCACCGACCGACCTCGACAGCTACATGGTCCAGGCACGCAACTACGCTGACAACACGCTCGCACCGCTTGCGCAAGCGCCAAGCGCCGCGGACGGCGGCTTCGTCAACGTGCGCCTGAATCTGAACCTGGCGACAGCGCAGACGATGGGCTCGTACATCGGCACCGATCCGGTCTCGCTGATCCAGACGTTCGGCAATCCGGCGGCGCTGGGCAACGTGCCATCGCAGAACAACAACCCGCCGTACACGTTCTTCCTGACGCTCAATCCGGGTATTCAGATCGGCCAGTATGACGGCCGCGCCAACTACACGGGCCAGGGCATCGCGCCGTTCATCCTGCCGAACTCGGGCAGCAACGATCCGTCGATCTCGAACATCGGCGGCGCGTACACGGTGCTGTGGAACAGCTACCTGAACACCCAGCTCAAGTACACGTCGACGTCGTCGTTCGTGGACCTGAACGACGCCGTGTTCAACAACTGGGACTTCAGCCACATCGACCCGACGGGCGCCAACAAGGGCGGCGGCAACACGCTGTACACCGCTGGCGACCTCGCCTCGACGATGAGCCTGAACCCCGACCTGAAGGTGCTGCAGGCCAGCGGCTATTTCGATGCCGTCACGCCGTTCCACCAGACCGAGCTGACGCTGGCGCAAATGCCGCTCGACCCGACGCTGAAGGCGAAAAACCTGACGATCAAGAATTACCCGTCAGGCCACATGATCTATCTGAACGATGCGTCGCGCACCGCGCTCAAGGGTGACCTGGCTTCGTTCTACGATGGCGTGATGGCCGATCGTCCGGCCCTGATGCGGGTGCAGAGCCTGCAACGCCTGCCGGCCGGGCAGAAGAAGTAATCGCCTCAAAGCAGAACGCAAAACCGCCCAGTTCACGCTGGGCGGTTTTTTGTTGGGAGCGAAGATCCGGCTTCAAGCCATGTCATCCACGCTGTGACCTGCAGGTTTCGCGTCTGCGCGCGTGAGCCAGAGGACGCCCGCGAGGATCAATGCGCCGCCCGTCATCTGCATGGGCGCGATCGATTCGCCGAGCAGCAATGCCGCGAGCAGTACGGTCACCACCGGCTCCAGCGTCGACAGCATCGACGCCTGCGCGGCCCCCAACTTCTGCAAGCCGGCGAAGAACGTCAGGATTGCCACCACCGTCGACAAGCCAGCAATGGCCAGCGCCGCAGCCCAGCCGCTGAGCGTGCCCGGCAGATGCGCAGGCGCGCCAAGCAACGCCATCCCCGTATACACGACGGCCGCAGCGGTACAGATGACGGTCGTACACGCCAATGGATCCAGCCCGCGCGTGACCCGTGCACCGACCGTGATGTAGATCGAGTAAATCACCGCGGAGGCCACCCCCAGCCCAATGCCGAGAAGGCTGCCGCCTGACAGGCCCGCACCGCCCACCGTCAGCCCCGCCCCGACCGAGCACAGCACCAGCGCGATGATCGCCGCGGTAGTCAGCCGCTCGCGCAGGAAAATCGCCGCCAGTACCGTCACGAACATCGGATACAGATACAGCAGCAGCGCCACCAGGCTGGCCGGCGCGTAGTTCAGCGCCGTAAAAAACGCGAACGACTGCCCGGCATAGCCGATGCCGCCCATGGCCGCCAGCCCAGCCACGCGCGACCACGGCGGTATGCCGATGCGGCGAACACGCATCACGACCATCAGCGCTGCGGCTGCGATCACAAAGCGCACGATCAGCAGACCCACCACGTTCGCGCCACTCGCATAGGCGTAATGCGTGAAGATGGCCATCGCGCCGAAGGATGCGGCGGACACGGCGATCAGCAGCACGCCGAGGAGCTTGTCAGCGGCGCGGGCAGCGAGGGGGGAGTCGGCGGCTTGTCTCATGGGGGGCGGCGTTTTTGTTGGAATCGACCTCTGCGGGAGCGGGCGCCATTGTAGCGTTGCCGTCTCGCGAAGCTGTGCGGCAGGCATCGAGGCGCGCCGGTACAATGGCGGGATCATGTTCAATCCCTCCCGCGACGAAGTCCGTCAATTTTTCTGCGGCGCGTGGCGCAAGCACCGCCAGGCAGAAATCCTCACGCCGCTCGAAGCCATGGCGCTCGACTGGATGCTGCAGCATCCCGAATACCACGACACCCTGGAAGCCGGCAAAGAAGCCCTCGCCCGCGACTACACGCCGGAAAGCGGCCAGAGCAACCCGTTCCTGCACCTGTCGATGCACCTGTCGATCAGCGAGCAGGTATCGGTGGATCAGCCGCGCGGTATTCGCGCTGCATATGAGGCGCTTGCCCAGCGGCTCGACTCGCCGCACGAAGCACAGCACCAGGTAATGGAATGCTTGGGCCAGATGCTGTGGACGGCGCAACGCACCGGCCTACCGCCAGACGGCGACGCCTATATCGAATGCGTGCGCAAGCGCGCCACTGCGCGATAAATCCAACGCCATAAAGAAAAACCGCTCCGAAGAGCGGTTTTTCTTTACCGGCGATGCCGCATTACTTCTTGAGCACCAGCGAACCGGGCAGAGATTCGATGTACGCGGCAATGTCCTTCAGCTCAGCCTGCGTGAACGGACGCGGCTTGCCGTCGGCACCGATCGTGGCAGGGTTGCTGTTGACCTGGCCCGCCATGATGGCGTTGCTGCGCCCCACCAGCGGGTTGTTGCTGGTCTGATAGGCCAGCAGCGCGTGATAGATGTAGTCGCCGTGCTGCCCGGCGAGCTTCGGATAGTCCGGCGAGATCGGGGCGTTCAGGCCGGCGCCATGGCAGGCCACGCAAGCGCCCTTCTCCACCAGCTGCTTGCCCTTTTCAATATCGGCAGCCTGCGCCGACACAGCGGCAGCCAGCATCAGCGCACCCAGATTGAACGAGATTGCGAGCGAGATCTTCTTCATATTCTTCCTCGTCACTTCTGGGGATTGTTTTGGGTGGCCGGCGTCTGCGCCGCGTAATAGGCGGCCAGGTTGGCAATGTCTTGATCGGTCAGCGAGCCGGCAATGGCGCGCATGGTCGGGTGCTTGCGGTCACCCTTCTGGTACGCATGCAGCGCGCTTTCGATGTACTTGGCGTTCTGGCCGCCCAGATAGGGCACGCGATACACCTCGGGGAACGACGTCTTGTAGTCGGGGATGGCATGGCAGCCGATGCACATGGCGACCTTGTTCTCGGCGGCGGCAGCGTTGCCTTGAACGTCGGCAGCGGCGGCGCTGTTGGCTGCGGCGGACAGTGCGCCTAATGTGCCCAAGGCGGCCACCATGGTGAGGATCTTTTTCATCTCGTTCTTAAGCGTGGAGTTTCAGAATCCTGCTCGCCCTGCCGGCTTGGCTCGTCTCAGCCGGCTGTCTCGCTGGGCGCATTCACCCGCCGTTGGCAACTGGCCAGAGGACGGTCATTTGAGGTGCGTCAAACCGGCGCATTGTACCGCACCGTTTTTTTGCCAGTCCAGTTAGGGCTCCCGTGACTTGACAGCAAGGAATGGCACGGCGCATCCGCCACGCTGCCGCCCGGCGTCAAACGCCCAAATGCTCTTATACTGGCCGTTTCCAAATCTTTTACCGCTCAGTAGGCTTGCACGATGAACACCACCACCTCGCCTGCCCCATCCGACCAGCGCTCACGCTTCGAAGGCTCCGACCAGTACGTCGCCACCGATGACCTCAAGCTTGCCGTCAACGCGTCCATGACGCTCCAGCGCCCGCTGCTCATCAAGGGCGAGCCGGGCACGGGCAAGACCATGCTGGCCGAGGAAGTGGCCGCCGCGCTGGGCATGCCGCTGCTGCAGTGGCACGTGAAATCGACCACCAAGGCCCAGCAGGGCCTGTACGAATACGACGCCGTCTCGCGCCTGCGCGACTCGCAGCTTGGCGACGAGGAAAGTAGCAACCGGGTCCACGACATCCGCAACTACATCGTCAAGGGCGTGTTGTGGCAGGCCTTCGAGGCGGATAAGCCCGTCGTGCTGCTGATCGACGAAATCGACAAGGCCGACATCGAGTTCCCGAACGACTTGCTGCGCGAGCTGGATCGCATGGAGTTCTACGTGTATGAAACGCGCGAAACCATCCGCGCCAAGCACCGCCCGCTGGTGATCATCACGTCGAACAACGAGAAGGAATTGCCCGACGCGTTCCTGCGCCGCTGCTTCTTCCACTACATCAAGTTTCCCGATGCCGAGACGATGCAGGCCATCGTCGATGTGCACTATCCGGGTATCAAGCCCGCGCTGGTCAAGGCTGCGCTGGATGCGTTCTACGAGATGCGCAACCTGCCGGGGCTGAAGAAGAAGCCGTCGACGTCCGAGCTGATCGACTGGCTCAAGCTGCTGCTGGCCGAGGACATTCCGCCGGAATCGCTGCGCAGCCAGGACAAGAACGCCGCGATTCCGCCGCTGCATGGCGCGCTGCTCAAGAACGAGCAGGACGTGCACCTGTTCGAGCGCCTGGTGTTCATGAACCGCGCCAACCGCTGAGCGAGCCCCGCCATGCCGCGCCTGATCGAGCCCGTCACGCTGTCCGGCCAGCACGCCTGGCTGGAGCCGCTCGGCCCCGAGCACGAGGACGAAGTGCGCGCCGCAGCCGCTGACGGCGAGCTGTGGAAGCTTTGGTACACGTCCGTCCCCTCACCAGACAAGACCGGCGAGTGGCTGGCCATTGCGCTGGACATGCGCGAACGCCTCGGCGCGATGCCGTTTGTCGTGCGCGAGATGCGTGACGGACAGCCCGGCAAGGTGGTCGGGGCCACGCGCCTCTTCAACGTCGACGAAGCCAACCGCCGGCTCGAAATCGGCCACACGTGGTACGCCAAATCCGTACAGCGCACGGCTGTCAACACGGAATGCAAGTTGCTGCTGCTCACGCACGCGTTCGAGACACTGCACTGCATTGCGGTGGAATTTCGCACGCACTGGATGAATCACCAGAGCCGCGCAGCCATCGCCCGGCTGGGCGCCAAGCAGGACGGCGTGCTGCGCAACCACCAACGCATGCCGGACGGCAGCTTCCGCGACACGGTCGTGTTCTCGATCATCGAATCGGAATGGCTGACCGTGAAACGCCATCTGCAATACAAGCTCGAGCAACCGCGCGCCTGAGCGCCGGAGGACCACCATGCTCATCGATTTCTTCTTCACGCTGCGGCACGCCAAGCTGCCGGTCTCGGTCAAGGAATACCTGACGCTGCTTGAAGGGCTCAAGCAGCAGGTCATCGCGCCGTCGCTCGACGATTTCTACTTCCTGGCGCGCATGACGCTGGTGAAGGACGAAAAGCACTTCGACAAGTTTGACCAAGCGTTCGGCGCCTACTTCAAGGGCGTGGAAGGCGCGGTCGATTGGCGCGCGGACATTCCGCTCGATTGGCTCACCAAGAAGCTGGAGCGCGAACTCTCGCCGGAGGAGAAAGCAAAGATCGAGGCCATGGGCGGCCTCGACAAGCTGATGGAGCGCTTGAAAGAACTGCTGAACGAGCAGCACGAGCGTCACGAAGGCGGCAACAAGTGGATCGGCACGGGTGGCACGTCGCCATTCGGGCACGGCGGCTACAACCCGGAAGGCATCCGTATCGGCGGCCCATCAAAGGGCAACCGCACCGCGGTCAAGGTGTGGGAAGCACGCGCGTACAAGGACTACGACGACACCGTTGAACTCGGCACCCGCAACATCAAGGTGGCGTTGCGCCGCCTGCGCAAGTTCGCGCGTGATGGTGCGGACATCGAGCTGGACCTGGACGACACCATCCACTCCACCGCCGCCAACGCCGGCTTGCTCGACATCAAGATGCGCCCCGAGCGGCACAACAACGTCAAGGTACTGATGCTGATGGATGTGGGCGGCTCGATGGACGACCACATCAAGCGCGTGGAAGAACTCTTCTCCGCCGCCAAGACCGAGTTCAAGCACCTCGAGTATTACTACTTCCACAACTGCGTCTACGAATGGCTGTGGAAGAACAACCGGCGCCGCCATGCGGAACGCTTCTCCACCTGGGACGTCATCCGCAAGTACCCGCCCGATTACAAACTGATCTTCGTGGGCGATGCGACCATGAGCCCGTACGAAATCCTCCAGGCCGGCGGCTCGGTCGAATACAACAACGCTGAAGCCGGTGCCACGTGGCTCAAGCGGCTGATCGAACAGTTCCCGAAATTTGTCTGGCTCAACCCCGAGCCGGAAGGCCTGTGGGAGTACCGCCAGTCCATCTCGGTCATCAACCAGATCGTGAAGACGCGGATGTATCCGGTGACGATTGCGGGGTTGGAATCGGCGATGCGGTTGTTGTCCAAGTAAGTGTCTTGGGGATGCCGGCCCCGTCAATTTCACCGGTCTGGCAACATGGCATGGGCCGCCTCGATGATTCGTTGCGCCTCTGCTGACCGCTGCTGAGGCGGCACGCCAAGCTGTTCTGCAACGCGCGCGGCCAGTCCATGAATCTGGGCCCGATGCGCGGGAGCCGCAAGCTTGCCCTTCACCCGTTGCGAGAAATTTCCGTCAAGAACGTGCTGCTCGCGCCAGTGACCAACACCGCTTGGCAGGACAGAATCGATAAAGGCAGCGAAGCGGGCGGTAGGCCCGGCCTCACTTTGCACACGCCGGGCAATTTCTGCGGGACCTGCAGACCGTGCCTCCAGAACCAGATCATTCGCGGCAATGCGGGCGTCGCGGCCCGTTTCCGCATTGAAGTGCAGCGTAGTTTCCAGCCCGGCACGACGCTTGGCGAAGCGGGCATCGGATGCGAGTACCGCGGGTCCAGCGGCCCAGGCGTCCATCACGACCGTCCGCTCCGACTGTTCGGCAACTGGAGCGGTTGGCACTCGGCCTTCTGCCCACGTGTGTCCAACGGCCGGGGCACTCACGTAATGCACTTCTTCGTGGGGCGCCAACCGGCGGCTGTGATAGACGCTCGTCGTGCTGGTGTGCTCGCCACAATTTCCAGCGCCAAATACCGATGCCGCGGCGGCGGAATAAGGCGCGCGCTGGGTGAACGCGTTCCAGGGCACCTTCGCTTTCCGCTCACGTTCCAGCCTGAAGGTCCGCGCTGCCTTCGTCCGCCAAGTACTTTCGTTGTGGGTGGCTCGCACGTCCACGTCGACGTTGCCGCGACCATGCTTAAGCAGTTGGCGGGTTTCGTTCACGCTGGCATTCGCCAAGCGAAGGCGAGATATTTCCGATGCAGCCACCGGGCGCCCATCCACTGCACGCGCAAGCAGGTACGCAGCGAGTGCCAGCTCCGCGTCGGAAACTTTGGCCGGCGCGGCGGACACCCGCGCTGAGCCGCCAGTACGCGAGCTGGGAAGGCTCGCCAAGGTCGGGGAACGCATGCGCACCGTCGGTTGATTTGCCCCTTCTTGAAGCGTGCGCTCTGTTGGGGATACAGACGATGGCAGCGGTGAGAGACTGCGCGATGGCTCGCCTGTGATTTTCTTGTGCATGCCGGACCTCCAATCGGAGGTCGAAGGCTACCGGAGTCTCACCGTCGATCTGCGAGCGCATGCGAAAGACGGGATCAGGGGACGAAACCGGATGAGATGCAGTGCCCTGCGTATTCCTGTTCGGGAGAGTGCCGATTACCTGACGCGTAATCGACACCATCCACGCTGGCGCCGAAGATGAAGCCATCCAGCGCGATCGCTCATCCCGCGCTGGCCAAGCTCCCCACTTCGAACGGAGAAACGCCATGACTGCCACCCAACTTGCCGCCAACGACACGCTCGCCGATACGCTGGTCGATCGTTATATCGCCGCGTGGAACGCGACGGACGCTGCCCAGCGCAGCGCCCTCGTCACGCAGACCTGGACAGAAGGCGCCACGTATGTCGATCCGCTCATGCAAGGCACCGGACATAGCGGCATCGAAGCGCTCATTGCAGGTGTGCAGGCCAAGTTCCCAGGTTTCCGCTTTGCGCGCGACGGCGGCGTGGACGTTGTACATGACACGATCCGTTTCCGCTGGACGCTTGGCCCCGAGGGGCAGGCGCTGGTCAAGGGCACCGACTTCGTGCGCATTGAAGGTGGCCGCATGCACGCGGTGACTGGCTTCATCGACCAGATGCCCGGCATGGGCGACGCCGCCTGAGCCGTCTCCCAAAAAGCAAACGCCCCGCAATGCCGGGGCGTTTTGCATTGGCTGCATGCAAAGATCAGATGGACAGCGCGTCTTCCTGGCCGGCATTGGCACTGCGCAGTCCGTCTGCCCAGCCTTTGGTCGGCAGCTTGAGCGAGGACTGCAGCGCAGCGGCGCGCGCCTGCACGGCTTCCCAACTAACATGCAGCGGCGGGCCATTGAACGCCAGCGCGATCACGTTGCCGTCGTGCACCTCAGGGAAGACCAGCACGCGATTGTCGAACGCATCGCAAATGCGTTCGATATTGCGTGGGAAGCTGGTGTGGTCGCCAAACAGGTTGATCGTCATCACGCCCGGGGAGCGCAGTACCTGGCGGCAAGCCTTGTAGAACGCCGGCGTATCCAACACGGGGCCGCGCGCGGTGGCGTCATACAGGTCGATCTGCAGTGCATCGACGGTGCCGTGGTGGCTGGCGTCCATCACCCAGTCGTAGGCATCCTGTTCGAGCACGCTCAAGCGCGCGTCGTCAAACGGCATGCTGAACATGCTGCGCGCTGCGACGATCACGGACGGGTTCAACTCCACCGCCGTCACCTGCGCGGGCGCGAGTTGGCGGTGGCAGAACTTCGTTAGCGCGGCAGCGCCAAGACCAAGTTGCACGACGTGGAAATCCGGCCGCGCGGCAGGATCGAGAAACAGCATCCAAGCCATCATCTGCTGTGCATATTCCAGTTCGATGGCATCGGGCTTGGACAGGCGCATGGCGCCCTGCACCCATTCAGTACCGAAGTGCAGATAGCGCACACCGGCCAGTTCAGAAAACGTGACCGGCGCAAAGCGCGGGGCCATGCGCTTCGGTTCATCGTCGTGGTCCAGGCGGTCTTCGCGTTTTGCGCGGGCCGGGCGGCGCGAGGCGACGGCCTCGATGGATTTACGTTTCAACAGCGTCATAAAGCGGATCAACGGGAAGAAGACTGAGCGGCAGCGGCGCGCTGCAGCCACTCGCGATTGTGATCTTTGGCGTAGCGCGTCCAGTGCTTGGCGTCGCGCAGGATCTCTTCAAACAGGGTCTGGGCGCGCTGTTTGTCGGCGTCGTTGTTCTGCACGAGCAGCCATTCGCCGAAGAGGCAGCGGGCAGCCGCGTCGTTCGCACAGGTCAGGGCTTGCTCGAATGCCTCGCGCGTGTTCGGTGCGTTTGTCGCGGCCAATGCGCGTGCGTAGAGCAATGTCGGATCAGGCTGCTGGCGCGTCACACGATGCGCTTCGAACAGTTTGTCGAGCGTGCCCTTGGCAAGTGCCGCATCGCCGGTGGCGAACTGCGCGCGGGCCAGGCCCAACAGCACGGCCGGGTCGCCCGCAAACGGGCCTGTGGCTGCCTGCTCAAAATGCTCGCGCGCCTCTTTGGCATTGCCGGCTTCCAGCAGTGCTTCGCCCAGGCGCAAGCGGTGTTGCACGGTCGGGGCGCGGTCGAAATCGTTGCGCGCCTCGCGCACGGCGCGGTTCGGGTCGATCAGTTGCGTCACGGCGCGGCTGGCAACGCGTGCGCCGCGCGAGTGGCGCATCTCAGGCAGATAGATCGCGAAGAAATACACCACGCTGCCCAGCAACGGAAACGCAAAGAGAATGAACAACCAGTACATGTTCTGGTTGTTGCGCACGACGTGCACGGCAAAGAATAGCGCAACGATGACGTGAAATCCGATTCCGAGAAACGGCATGTGAAGGCTCGATAGTGAAATGCACCGACACCCCCCGCGTCGGCCACGGGCGCGATTGTGACAGATGCGCTGCGGCATCGGTGTGACGCGCCCTTAACGTTTGCGCATTGACACCCCCGAACCCGCGTGGAGCCGACCTTGACAGCCGACCCATCAATAAACGCCGGCGCCTGTCGTCAGGCAGCCGGCGTTGTCTTTGAAGCAAGGCGCTTCTTAGGGGCGACCGAGGAAATCCATTTTGCCGATCTCCACGCCGTTATGGCGCAGCAGCGCATAAGCGGTCGTGATATGGAAATACAGGTTCGGCAGCACGAAGCCTCGCAGGTAATCAATGCCCGAGAACTGCAGCTCGCGCGTCGGGCTCTTGAGCGTGATCTGGCGATCTTCGCTGCCGGCAAATGCCGCGGGGTCGATGCTGTTGACGAACTCCAGCGTCTTGGCAATGCGCGCCTTCAGCTCTGGAATGGTCGTCTCCACATCCGGGTACGACGGCACCTCGTTGCCCGACAGACGCGCCGCACCGCCCTTGGCCTGGTCACAGGCAATCTGCACCTGCCGCGTGAACGGATGCATGTCCGGCGCCAGACGCGCGGTCATCAGATTGACCGGGTCGAACTTCTTCGCTTCTGCGTGGGCAGCAGCCTTGTCGAGCAGGGCCGACAGGTTACCCAACATGCGGTTCACGGTCGGGACCAGAAACTCGTACATCGAAGGTGTGGTCATGGAAGTGATTTCCTTGGTATCCATCGTTGTGGCCGCCAGCGATTCTCTGCACGACTCGCCGGCGCCGCGCTTTCTTGCGCAGGGCACAGTGTAGGGCAGCGATTCGGCCGCTGCATGAAGCACGCGCACGCCTCGTCATGAGGCATTTGGCACGAGATCAGTGCGGCGAACGCTCTTGACGTGGGCTGATCGACGGGCTCGCCGGAATCTCTCGCGTGGCATGGCTATTGCATGGGCAAGGACAAGGCCAACGGCGGCCTTGATCCACCTTGGCACATCGCGACAACACGCTCCGCAAGGAGCGTCCGGGGCAACGGCGCTCCGAGGCGACACGGCACGACCCGGGCACCCGGAGAGTCGCCGTCTCGCTTCGGAGCGCTTTTTTTCTGGCCATCGCGGCTGCGCGTCGACACCACCACCAAGGCAATGACATGAACGCTTCCACCACCCAGGCTTCCACGTCCGACGTGTCCGTTGAGACCATTGGCGAGCTGATCAACCTGTCCGGACGGCAACGCATGCTGTCGCAGCGGATCGTGCTGCACACGGTGTTGGCCGCGCAGGGTCACGCCGCTGCGCTCGACATCGCGCGGTCATGCCTGGCGACATTCGCATCGGCCCACACCGATCTTGCCGAGGGCAATAAACGCCTGCCCGGAGCATTCTCGGAGGCGTTGCGTCAGCTCTACTTCGGCAAACTTCGTGGTGACGCGCGCATCCGCGAGTTCATCGTTCTAGTCAAAAGCGCGATCGATACCTTGTCGACCGGCGCGACCCAACGCAACGCGTCGCTTGATGCACTGGTGGCACAGGCCACGCCCATGCTGGAACTGCTGCAGACCATTACGCAGGCCTATCAAGAGGAGATGCACGTGTGCGAAGTCGCACTGCGCAAACGCCAGGCAGAAATTGCCGCGCACCTCGGGCGCATCTCGATGCAGGCCAACATCGTCGCCATGAACGCGCGCGTCTCGGCAGCAAGGGCGGGCCCATATGGGCGCGAGTTCTCAGTGATCACCACGGTGCTCGCGGACATCATCCAGGAGATGGACCAGTTGATCCGCAATGTCGTCGGAACCGACGATGCCGCACAGCCCGGCGCCGGCACACGCCGGTCATCGACGCCGGCATCGCGCACATTCGGGCACATGTCGCTGCGTTGATCGTGAGACGGAGAACCGCTTGAAACCCTACCTGCAATTCATCCGCTTGCTTGTGTGCTCCGCCCTGCTGTCTGGGCTGATGGGGAGCGCGTGCGCGCAACCGCTGACGATCAACTCAGCCATCAACAAGGCGGGCCGCCAGCGCATGCTGTCGCAGCGCATGGCCAAGGCGTATTGCCAGATCGGCCTGGGCGTGGAGGTCGAGCGATCGAAGAAAATTCTTGAGCAGTCCGTCGCACTCTTTGATCGGCAGCTTACGGAGTTGACGGCATTCGCGCCCACACCCGAGATCAAGGACACCTACGCCAAACTTGAACAGTCGTGGCTCATCTACAGGCAGTTGCTGACAGCCGGGGACCCGAACATCGACAACGCGAAGAAGATCGCCCAAGCCAGCGAAGACGTGCTGAAGCTCGCGCAACAGGGCACGGTGTTGCTGGAAAAACAATCGGGCACGGCGACGGGCAAGCTGATCAACGTGGCGGGCCGTCAGCGGATGCTTTCGCAGCGCATCGCCAAGCTAAGCATGTTCCGTGCGTGGGACATTACCTCTGCGCAGATGACGCAGGATCTCGCTTCAGCCATGAAGGAGTTTACGGCCGCTCAGGTCTTCCTCACGTCTGCGCCGCAGAATTCCGGGGCGATCAATAACGAGCTGCAACTGGCCAGCACGCAATGGCTGTTCTTTGCCGACGCGCTCAAACAGACGGAAGGCACGCGCGCGGAACAGTTGCGCAACGTTGCCACAACCAGCGAGCGCATTCTTCAGGTAATGGATGACGTGACCGGTCTGTACGAGGGGCTGGCCAAATAGCTGAGCGCTACGACAGCCACTCACGCAGCGCTTGCCACGCCACCAACTTTTGGGCGTACGGCACGGCTGCATAAGCTGGACTGCTGGAAGGGAGTTTGAGGATGGTGTGCCGGTCGCCGATGTCGCCCAGCGCCTTCGCACCAATGCGCGCGGCGGTGCCGCCGTTGAAGGCGATCACCGCCAGCTCGGGTAGCGAAGCAATGAGGCTGGCCAGATCATTGCCGGCATGGTCGCGGATCTTGCTGTCGAGACTGCCCTCTCGCTTGGCCTCGGCCACCACATCCCACAGGCCGATGCGATGGGCGAGCAGCGCCTTCAAGCGCGCGGCGTATTCCATGCCCGGCAGGTCCTGGCCGATCACCTCGCCGGCCAGGCGCCAGAACTGGTTGTGCTTGTAGGCGTAGTACTGCGATTGCGCAAGCGATGCTTCGCCGGGCAGGCTGCCCAGGATCAGCACGCGCGTGTGCGCGTCGACCACGGGCGGAAAACATCGTTTGAGCGTCACGCTCGTCGTCAGGCCAGCAGGCGGTTCACGCGTTGCACGTACGCCGCCGGGTCGGCCAATGCGCCACCCTCGGCCAACAGTGCCTGGTCGAACAGCACATGCAAGCGATCTTCAAACGCGGCGCGGTCGGCTTCGTTGCCGGTCACGGTTTCCAGCAGCGCGAGCTTGCGCACCAGCGGGTGCGTGGGGTTCAGTTCCAGCACCGGCTTGCTGTCGGGCGCTTGTTGGCCGGCCTGCTTGAGCAGACGCGCCAGCGTGCCGCTGATATCGCCTTCATCGGCCACGAGGCACGACGGCGAATCGGTCAGTCGATGCGTGATGCGCACGTCCTTGGCCTTGTCGCCCAGCACCGCCTTGGCACGCTCAACCAGCGCCTTGAACTCGCCCTCCACCTTGGCGTGCTCGGCCTTCTCGGCCTCGTCTTCCATCGCGCCCAGGTCGAGATCGCCACGCGCCACCGACACCAGTTCCTTCTCTTCGAAGTCGTGCAGGAACGAGAGCATCCATTCGTCCACGCGATCGGTCAGCAGCAGCACTTCCACGCCCTTCTTGCGGAAGATTTCCAGATGCGGGCTCGACTTGGCAGCCGTCCAGTTTTCGGCCGTCACGTAGTAGATCTTGTCCTGACCTTCCTTCATGCGGCCGATGTAATCCGCCAGCGAGACGGTCTGGGCGCTGTCTTCGTTGTGCGTGGACGCAAAGCGCAGCAGCTTGGCAATGCGGTCCTTGTTGGCCTGGTCTTCGCCAATACCTTCCTTGAGCACTTGGCCGAAGTTCTGCCAGAACGTGGCGTACTTTTCCTTCTCGGCCGCGTCATCCGACTCGGCCATCGATTCGAGCATGCCGAGCACACGCTTGGTGGAGCCTTCCCGGATGGCCTTCACATCGCGGCTTTCCTGCAGGATTTCGCGCGAGACGTTCAGCGGCAAATCGGCCGAATCGATCACGCCCTTCACGAAGCGCTGATAGGCCGGCAGCAGTTGCTCGGCGTCGTCCATGATGAAGACGCGCTTGACGTACAGCTTCAGGCCGCTGCGGCGCTCGCGGTCCCACAGGTCGAACGGCGCGTTGGTCGGGATGTACAGCAGTTGCGTGTATTCGCTGCGACCTTCCACACGGTTGTGCGTCCAGGCGAGCGGCTTGCCGTTTTCGTGGGCGATGTGCTGGTAGAACGCGATGTACTGCTCGTCGGTCACGTCTGCGCGGGGGCGTGCCCACAGTGCGCTGCCCTGGTTGATGGTTTCCCATTCGTCCTGGGCCACCATCGTTTTCTTCTCTTCGTCCCACGCTTCCTTGCGCATCTGGATCGGCAGGGAGATGTGGTCCGAATACTTCTGCACGACTGACTTCACGCGCCAGGCGGAGAGGAAATCGTCCTCACCCTCGCGCAGGTGCAGCGTGATGGTCGTGCCGCGCTCGGCGCGTTCGATGGTGTCGACGGTGAATTCGCCATCGCCAGTGCTTTCCCAGCGCACGCCTTCATTGGCGGCCACGCCGGCGCGGCGCGATTCCACCGTCACGCGATCGGCCACGATAAACGCCGAGTAGAAGCCCACGCCAAACTGGCCGATCAGCGCAGCATCTTTCTGCTGGTCGCCCGAAAGCTGGCTGAAGAACTCGCGCGTGCCCGAGCGGGCGATGGTGCCAAGGTTGCGGATGGCCTCGTCGCGGCTCATGCCGATACCGTTGTCGGCAATCGTGATGGTGCGCGCGACAGCATCGAAGCCGATGCGGATGCCAAGCTCGCCACCGCCTTCCAGCAGCGACGGGTTGGCGATGCCCTCAAAGCGCAGCTTGTCCACCGCATCCGACGCATTGGAAACCAGCTCCCGCAGGAAGATTTCCTTGTTGCTGTACAGCGAGTGGATCATCAGATGCAGAAGCTGCTTCACTTCTGCCTGGAAAGCCATCTTCTCGTGCGGTGCGCTCATGGTGTGCATAAAAAGTCTGGAAAGTGGAAAGAGAAGCGGGCTACACGTTGCGCATGCGCCCGCATGAATTTGTGAGGCTAGATAAGGCGTGGCGCGCGTTTTTCAAGCCCCGCGATCGAGCTGGTCCGCCAGGAATCGGAGCAACTCCGGATCGGCGCTGGTCGCAATGTTGAAGCGCATCCACGTCGACGGCATCTGCGACGGCGAAAACAGGCTCCCGGGCGCAAACACATAGCCTTGTTCGTGCCCGGCGCGGGCAATGGCGTTGGTGTCCTGACCGGTATCGGCCCAGAGAAACATGCCGGCCCCCTGCTGCGCAAACAGCTTCAGGCCCATGCGCTCCAGGCTGCGCTGCACGCCGTCGCGGGCGCGGTCCAGACGGGCGCGTATGCGTTCGACATGCTTGCGGTAATGGCCTTCGGTCAGGATCTTGTAGAGCACGCGCTCGTTGATCTCGGGCGTGACGAGGCCCGTCAGCAGCTTGCCGTCGACGAGGTTCTTGGCCAGCTCGGGGTGGCAGGCAATGAACCCTACACGCAGGTTGGCCGCGAGCGTCTTTGAGAAGCTGCTCAGGTAGATCACGCGGCGCAGCTGGTCCAGACTGGCCAGCCGTGTCCCGGGATGTCCGGGCGGGGCGAGATCGCCGTAGATATCGTCTTCGACGATGAGGAAACCGTACTGCTCGGCCAGCCGCAGCAACTGAAACGCCTTGGCCGCCGACAGCGACGTGCCCGTCGGGTTATGCAGGATCGAGTTGATGATCAGCAGCTTGGGCCGGCGCACCTGCACCAGCCCCTCCAGCGCCACCAGGTCGGGCCCCTCGGCGGTGTACGGCACGCCGATCACCTGCGCCCCTTGCGCGGCAAAGCGGCCGAACATCAGGAACCACGCCGGATCGCCCACCAGGACCGTATCGCCGGGCTGCACGTACTGGCGCGCGATCAGGTCCAGCGACGAGGTGATGCCCGAGGTCATGACGATCTGGTCCGGCCGCGCGCCGATCTCCAGCTCCGCCAACCGCGTCTGCAACTGCTGGCGCAGCGGCAAGAAGCCCTGCGGCGATCCCCACGCCAGAAACTGGTTGCCGTTCTGCCGGCCGAGCGTGCGCAGCGCGTTGGCGATCAGCTCGCCGTCGAGCCAGCCGTTGGGCAGAAAGCCAATGCCCGGCGCCTTGCGTGGCTCGGCGGAATGGAACATGTTCCGCAGCAGCCACGTCACGTCGATCTTGCGCGCGGCGGTCGGCGGCGGCGCGACCGGCTCTTCGGGCAGTGGCGCCTGGCGCTCCTTGACGTAGAAGCCCGAACCGCGCCGCGATTCCAGATACCCCTGCGCCACCAGCCGCTCGTACGCCTCCACCACGGTGAAGCGCGAAATGCTCTTCTCCTGAGCCAGTTGCCGGATCGACGGCATGCGCATCCCGGCACGAAACACGCGCTCGTCGATGCGCATGCGCGCCCATTCGGTGAGCTGATCCACCAGCGTCATCTGCGCCGACGGAATCGGGTCAGGCAACTGCTCCGCCGCCGGGCGGGCGGCCGCGCGGCGGGCATCCAGGCTGATGATGTGGGAGGTGGAATTCATGACGAGGGAGGCGGAAGCGGGCCGAAAACTGTACAGAAAGCGCCACGACAAAGTGTACAGGTACTGTACAGACGCAGTTCGGTAGGATCAAGGTCAGAATTCCGCCCCCAGCGAACCCGGAGACGCCCCCGATGCCAACGTTGAAACGCTTTGATGAAGACGCCTACCGCGCCACCTGCGACGCCACCGTCGTCGCCGTGCATCCGGAAGGCATCGAACTGGACGCCACGGTGTTCTACGCCCGCAGCGGCGGCCAGGCGGGCGACACCGGCACGCTGGTCCTGGCCGATGGGCACACCATTGCGATTGCCGACACCGTCTACAGCGCCGATCGCCAAACCGTTCTGCATGTGCCCGCCGACAGCGCCAACCTCTCCCCGCTCTGGCCCGGCACGCCGGTCACGGCCACCATCGACTGGGACCGCCGCCACCGCCTGATGCGGCTGCATACGTGCCTGCACCTGCTGGGCTCGCTGATTCCGGTGCCCGTCACGGGTTGCGGTATCTCCCCGGACGCCGGCCGCATCGATTTCGACCTGCCGGAATCGACACTCGACCGCGACACCCTCACCACGCAACTGAATGAACTCATCGGCCGCAACACGCCGGTGCGCATCGATCTGATCACGCCGGAAGAACTCGCCGCGCAGCCCGAACTCGTGCGCACCATCGGCGCGGCACCGCCGGCGGGGGCATCGGCCATCCGCATCATCCATATCGACGGCATCGATCGCCAGCCGTGCGGCGGCACCCATGTGCGCGCCACCGGAGAAATTGGCCGCGTGGTCGTCACCAAGATCGAAAAGAAGAGCCGCCAGAACCGACGCGTGGCTGTGGCGTTTGCAGATTGAGCGGCCGCCATGAACAAGTCCGCCGCCCTGCCCATGCAACACGTCGACCACGCTGAACGCCGAGGCCTGCTGCTCGGCTTCATCGGCGTGGCCATCTTCAGCCAGACGCTGCCGTTCACGCGCATGGCCGTCGCCGAGCTGGATGCCACATTCGTGGCGCTGGCGCGCGCGGTGCTGGCAAGCGCGCTGGCGCTGGGCCTGCTTGCGGCAACCGGCGCGTTTTCTGCGGCCAAACGCCCGCACGGCAATCAGTGGTGGCAACTTGCAGTGACGGCGATGGGCGTGGTGGTGGGTTTTCCGCTGTTTTCATCGCTGGCCATGCGCGATGTACCGGCCGCCCATGGCGCCATCATCACCGGCCTCCTGCCGCTTGCGACCGCCATCTTCGCCGCCTGGTTCGGGCGCGAGCGGCCGTCCGCAGGGTTCTGGCTATGCGCCGTGGTGGGCAGCGTGCTTGTCGTTTCTTTTGCGCTGTTGCAAGGGGCCGGCGCCCTCCACCGCGCCGATTGGCTCCTCTTCGCCGCGATGGTGACAGGCGCCCTCGGCTATGCCACCGGCGGCAGGCTCGCACGCGAGCTGGGCGGCATGCAGACGATTGCCTGGGCGCTGGTCGTCTCCCTGCCCGTGCTGCTGCCGCTGGTGGGCGCGCTGGCGTGGCTGCCGTCCACACATCAGGCCGAGGCGCTGGCGCATGCGTCGTCCCGTGCCTGGATGGGGCTGGCTTATGTATCGGCCTTTTCCATGTTCATCGGCTTCCTGTTCTGGTATTCCGGCTTGGCAGCGGGCGGTGTTGCGCGGGTCGGCCAGATACAATTGCTGCAACCTTTCATGACATTGATCGGCGGCTGGCTGCTGCTGGGCGAATCGCTCGATGCGCCGACCGTGCTGTTTGCGCTGGCCGTCATTGCCGTGGTCGGCATCGGCCGGCGCACGTCGGTCCGCCGATAGCAACGTCTTCCCTCTTTTGTTGACCGCACTTACCAAGGAGTCTTCATGACCGCCTCGCACGACGCTCAGGCCAAGCTCAAGCAACTCGGCATCGAATTGCCCGCCGCCGGCGCCCCCGCTGCCGCCTACGTCATGGCCGCGCAAACCGGCAATCAAGTCTTTCTGTCCGGGCACATCGCCAAGAAAGACGGCAAGCCGTGGGTCGGCAAGCTCGGCGCCGATATGACCACCGAACAAGGCAAGGCAGCCGCACGCGCCATCGCCATCGACCTGATGGCCACGCTGAACACGCACCTGGGCGGTGACCTCAGCCGCGTCAAGCGCATCGTCAAGGTGATGAGCCTGGTCAACTCCACCCAGGAGTTCACCGAACAGCACCTGGTGACCAACGGCGCATCGGAGCTGTTTGCCGACGTGTTTGGCGACGCCGGAAAGCATGCCCGCAGCGCCTTCGGCGTCGCACAGATTCCCTTCGGCGCCTGCGTCGAGATCGAGCTGATTGCCGAAGTCGCCTGAGCGATCTGAGCCGCGCTTTTCACTACAGTCTCTAAGGTGGCGGCCCAATGTTAGACGGGCCGGTTGCCTGCTATTCTCATTGTTTTGCCCACCCACGGCGCCTGCTCACGAGGTGGGCGCCGCAACACTAGGACCACACCATGGACCACACCGCCTGTACCTTCTCCAGCCGCGCTCAGAAACTGACCAGCTCGGCGATCCGGGAAATCCTCAAGATCACCGAACGTCCTGAGGTCATTTCGTTTGCCGGTGGCCTGCCCGCCCCCGTCACCTTCCCGGTCGAAGCGATTCAGGCGGCGTGCGCCCGCATGTTTGCTGACAACCCGCAGGCCTCGCTGCAGTACACCCCGACCGAAGGCCTGTCGGTGCTGCGTGAGTGGATCGCCCAACGTCATGGCACCACCGCCTCGCGCGTGCTGATCACCACGGGTTCGCAGCAGGGGCTGGACCTGCTCGGCAAGATCTTTATCGACCCGCAAAGCAAGGTGCTGGTCGAAACGCCGACGTACCTGGGCGCGCTGCAGGCGTTCTCGCTGTTCGAGCCGACTTATACGTCCATCGCCACCGATGACAAAGGCCTGCTGCCGGATGCGCTCACGCCAGAGCTGGCTGCCGGCGCCCGCTTCTTCTACACGATCCCGAACTTCCAGAACCCGACCGGCCGCCGTCTGCCGCTGGACCGCCGCCAAGCCCTGGTGGCCCGCGCGAAGGAACTCGGCGTGCTGCTCGTGGAAGACGATCCGTACGGCGAACTGAGCTACACCGGCGATGCCCTGCCGTCGCTGCGCTCGCTCAATCCGGACGGCGTGATCTACATGGGCTCGTTCTCGAAGATCCTCGCACCGGGCATGCGCCTGGGTTACATCATCGCGCCCGAACATATCCACTTCAAACTCGTGCAGGCCAAGCAGGCATCGGATCTGCACACGCCCAGTTTCACGCAGCGCGTGGCGTACGAGGTGTTGAAGACCGGTCTGCTCGATACGCACATCCCGAGCATCCGAAACCTCTATGGCAAGCAGTGCGAGGCGATGCTCGACTCGCTCACGCGCCATATGCCGGCCGGTGTGCATTGGAATCGTCCGGAAGGCGGCATGTTCATCTGGGTTGAGGTGCCGGAAGGCATCGACACGATGGCGCTGCTGGAAAAGGCCGTCGCGCGCAATGTGGCTTTCGTGCCGGGCGCACCGTTCTATGCCAATGCGCCGCGTCGCAATACGCTGCGGCTGGCGTTCGTGACGGTGGCACCGGAGCGCATCGAGCAAGGCATTGCCGTGCTGGGCGAGTTGATCCGCGCGGAAATTGCAGCGCTCACGCCCAAGGCCGCCTAAATTACATAACGATCCATTCCATCCATTCAAGAAAGGAGCCGTCGTCGATGCTGCGGATCTGGGGAAGACTCTCTTCGGTCAACGTTCAGAAAGTGGTCTGGTGCGCGCGCGAGCTGTCGCTGGACCATGAGCGCATCGACGTCGGCGGCGCCTTTGGCGGTGTCGACACGCCGGAATTCAAGGCGATGAACCCGAACGGGATGATCCCCGTCATCGAAGACGGCCTGAACGATTCCGGCGATACGCGCTTCGTGCTGTGGGAATCCAACGCCATCGTGCGCTACCTCTCGGCGCGCTACGGCCCGGGCAACCTCTACCCGCTCGAGCTTCACGAGCGCGCCGATGCCGACCGCTGGATGGACTGGCAAACCACGTCGTACAGCCCGTCGATGGTGGATGCGTTCATGCAGCTCGTGCGTACGCCGGAAGACCAGCGCGACGCCGAGCGCATTGAACGCTCGCGCCAGGCCGCCGAGCGCAGCACCGCCGTCCTCGAAGCTGTGCTGGCCAAGCAGCCCTACGTGGCCGGCCGCCGATTCACCATGGCCGACATCGTCTGCGGCTGCGCAACGCAGCGCTGGCTCGGCCTGCCGATGGACCGCCCGGCGCGACCGAACCTCGAGCGGTGGATGGCCGAGTTGCGCGACCGCCGGGCCGCGCGGGAAGTCCTGGCGCTGCCTGTCGTCTAAGCCCGCCCGAAACCGGTTGCGGTAGCATCACCAACCGCGCACGGCACCCACGCCGGCGCGGTTTTTTGTTTTCACCGAGGGAAACCCGGATGCCATTGAACCGACCTTCCACCACCGTCGCCACGATCCTGTGGGGCGCGCTTTACCTGGTTGCCGCCATCGTGTCGCATCGGCTGAATGGGCCGGTCGACATGACGGGCTACATCTGGCTGCCGGCGGGCGTGACCATGGCCGCTTTCATGCTGCGGCCGTACCGCGAATGGCCGGGGCTGGGCGCAGCGTTTGCCGTAGCGCAACTGGCGCTAGCAGCCATTGAACACACCAACCCCGCGCACGCCATGCTCTTTGTACTCGACGAGGCGGGTAGCGCGGCGCTGGCCGTGGCGCTGGTGCGACTGGCGCGCGTGCCGCTTGAAGGGCTCTACTTCGTACGCGCGATGCTGGTGGCAGGCGCGGTCAGTGCGCTGCTGGGGGCGCTGTTCGGGGCGGCATGGTTTGCATGGTCACAAGGCGGCTCGTTCGGGCACGTACTGCGCATCTGGGCGGCATCGGATTTTCTGGGCGTGCTGATCGTCACGCCGGTACTGGCGGCATGGTCGCGCTTTCGCGCGTTCCGCTCGGGCGGCACGGACCGCACGGATTTCGTGCTCGGTCTGGCAGCCGTCGTTGCGCTGGCGCTGTCGGCGTACGTCATCTTCGATGGCAACAGCGATGCCAAATTTGGCGACGGAATCGGCTTTGCGCTGACGTACGTCCCGCTGTTCTTTGCCGTGGTGGTAGCCCTTCTGTGGGGCGGACGCGGTGGCTCGATGGCGGTGCTGCTGCTCACGCTGGTGGCGCTCACACAAACCGCCGAGGGCGACGGCCCGTTCGCCGTGCTGGATCACCACTATGGCCAGTCGCTGCTGGAAGCGCAGCTGTACCTGGGCATTGCCGCGCTGCTGGTGCTGCTGGTGAGCGCGCTCAAAACCACGCGCGAACAACTGCACGAGCAAAGCGCGCAGTGGCAGAACCGCGTGGAACTGGCGTTGGCGGCGTCGGGCCAGCTCGTCTACACCATCGATCCCGCCAGCGGCCGCATCGACTGGGGCGGCGACGTGGCTCTCGTGTTCGGACACGAACCGGCGAGCATGGCGTCGATCTCGACCGTGCTGCAACTGGTGCATCCGGATGACCGCGACGCGCTGCGTGCGCGCTGGCTCGGCGCAGCCGCGCTGGAAGACGAGGCCGCGACGCCCGCACGCCGCCAGACGTTGCGCATCACCGCACGCGACGGCACGCTGCACACCGTGGTGGATACCGGTCGCCCACTGACGGACGCCGTTGGCAACACGGCGCTCGTAACCGGTACCTGGTCGGTCGAGACCGCACTGTGACCTCATCGGCGCCCGGCAGCACGGCTGTGCTGCTGATCCATGGCCTGGGCGGCACGGCCTACGACCTGGGCGTGCTGCAGAAAGCGCTGCGCAGCGCTGGCGCCGTCACGCACGTGCCGACCTTGCCCGGCCACGGCACGCGCCCAGAAGACCTCATCCACATGCCCGCCGAAGCATGGCTTGAAACGCTCACGCAAACGTATGAGCAGCTCGTCGCCGAGCATGACACCGTGCATATCGCGGGGATGTGTATGGGCGCATTGCTGGCGCTGGTGCTGGCGCATCGCGTTCGGCATGGCATTGCGCGCCCGCAAGACAGGCTGGCGCTGCTCGCCACGCCCATCCATATCGATGGCTGGTCCACGCCGTGGTATCGGGATCTGCGCTACGCGGTCTATCGCATCCCGGGCATGGCTGCGCGCATGCGCGTGGAAGAAGATGAGCCGTTCGGCATCAAGAACCCGCTGTTGCGGCGGATCATCAAAGCCAAGCTCGCGCGAGGTGACAGCTTCCATTATCCGTGGGTGCCGCTGGCGTGCATTCGTCAGGTGGACCGGCTGCGGCGCTGGGCGCTGGCCGGAGCGCCCGATACGCAGTGCCAGACGCTGGTGATTCATTCCCGCGAAGACGAACTCACCAGCCTGCGCTCGGCCCAAACGTTGCAGGCCACGCTGCCCCATGTGCGCAGCGTTGTGCTGGAAAACAGCTACCACATGATCTGCGTGGACAACGACCGCGATCAGGTCGCCGCAGAGGTCCTCGGCTTTTTCGGTTTCGACCCAGCGGCAGCCAGGCGCAAGAGCCCAGCCGCCGCGGAGTGATCGCGCCGATCAGGCGGCCGGCCCCATGCTTTCATGCTCGTGCGCCGCGTCCAGCCGGCGCTGCCGCTCGCTGCCCTTGAACACGCCTCGCACCACCACAAAGAACACCGGCACCAGAAACACCGCCAGCACTGTCGCCGCGATGATCCCGCCCAACACGCCCGTGCCGATGGCGCGCTGGCTGGCCGATGCAGCGCCGCTTGCAATCGCCAGCGGCACGACTCCAAACGCAAATGCCAGCGACGTCATCACAATCGGCCGGAAGCGCAGGCGCGCGGCCTCCAGCGTGGCTTCGATCAGGCCCATGCCCTGCGCCACCAGATCCTTTGCCACTTCGATGATCAGGATCGCGTTCTTGGCCGACAGCCCGATGGTGGCAATCAGCCCAACCTTGAAGTAGATGTCGTTGGGCAGGAAACGCAGCGTGGCGCCCAGCAGCGCGCCCAGCACGCCCAGCGGCACCACCAGCATGACCGCCAGCGGAATCGACCAGCTCTCGTACAAGGCCGCGAGGCACAGAAACACGACGAGGATCGACAACGCAAACAGTGCCGGCGCCTGCGCCCCCGACAGCCGCTCCTCGAACGATTGCCCCGTCCACTCGTAGCCGAAGCCTTCGGGCAGACCGCGCGCAATCGACTCCATCGCCGCCATGGCCTCGCCTGAGCTATGACCGGGTGCCGGCGAGCCGGTGATCGTCATGGCCGGAAAGCCGTTGTAGCGATCGAGCTTGAGCGGCCCGACGATCCACTTCGTCGTGGTGAACGCCGAGAGCGGCACCATCGCCCCCGCGGCATTGCGCACGTGCATGCGACCAAGCTGTTCGACCGAGACGCGCTGCTTGCCGTCGGCCTGCACGATCACGCGGCGCACCTGGTTGCGGTAGACAAAATCGCCCGCGTAGTCGGAGCCGAACATCACCGCCAGCGTGCGGTTGATGTCTTCGATCGACACGCCCATCGACAGCGCCTTCTTGCGGTCCACATCGATCAGCACCTGCGGTGCATCGCCCTGGCCCGCAAACGTGACTTCCGACAGCGCGGGATGCTTGGCGGCCTCCGCGAGCATGCGGTCGCGTGCCTGCGCAAGGCGCTCGTAGCCGGCGCCGCCGCGGTCTTGCAAGCGCAGGTCGAAGCCGGGCTTGCTGCCCAGCTCCGGCAGCGCGGGCGAGTTCATCGCCATGACGATCGCGCCCTTGATCTTGCCGAACGCCGCATTGGCGCGCTCGACCACGGCGTCGACGTGCTGGTCAGCGCCCTTGCGTTGCTTCCAGTCCTTGAGCGTCAGGAACAGCATGGCCGCGTTCTGGCCGTTGCCGTACAGGCTGAAGCCCGTGATGGCCAGCGTGGACGCAACGGCCGGCTCCTGCGTCATGAAGTGCTGCTCGGCCTGCCGCACCACGTCCAGCGTCTGCGCCTGTGTGGCGCCGGTCGGCAGCATGACGACGGTCATGAACTCGCCGGTGTCTTCTTCCGGCAGGAAGGCCGTCGGCAGTTGCGTGAACAGCAGCACCACCACGCCGATGACGGCGCCGTACACCACCAGCGCGCGGCCCGTGCGGTTCAGCAGCTTGGCAACGCCGCCTTGGTAGCGTGCCGTCAAACGCGCAAAGCCCCGGTTGAATGCGCCAAAGAAGCCCTTGCGCTCGGCATCGTGGCCGACCTGCACCGGCTTGAGCAGCGTCGCGCAAAGCGCTGGCGTAAGCGTCAATGCCAGGAATGCCGAAAACACCATCGACACCGCCAGCGACAGCGAAAACTGCCGGTAGATATTGCCCACCGCGCCACCAAAGAACGCCATCGGCACGAACACCGCCGTCAGCACCAGCGAGATGCCGACGATGGCCCCGCTGATCTGCCGCATCGCCTTGGCCGTCGCCTCGCGTGGCGAGAGCCCGTCTTCATGCATCACGCGTTCGACGTTTTCCACCACCACGATGGCATCGTCGACGAGGATGCCGATGGCGAGCACCAGGCCGAACAGTGTCAGCACGTTGATGGAAAAACCCATCGGCAGCATCACCGCAAACGTGCCCAGCAGCGCGATCGGCACGACCAGCGTCGGGATCAGCGTCGCGCGCAGGTTCTGCATGAACAGCATCATCACCAGGAACACCAGCACCACGGCTTCGAGCAGCGTCTTGACCACCTGCTCGATGGCGATGCCGACAAAGCGCGAGCTGTCGTACGCCACCTCGTAGCGCACGCCGGGCGGGAAATACGCCTGCGCTTCGTCCAGCACCGCGCGCACGCGCTTGGCCACGCCCACGGCATTGGCGCCAGGGGCAAGCTTGATGCCGATGGTCGTAGCCGGCTTGCCGTTCATGCGCGACAGGTAGAGGTAATCGCTGCCGCCCAGCTCCACGCGCGCCACATCGCGCAGCAGCACCATGCGGCCCTGTGCGTCCGCACGCAGCGGAATCTGGCCGAATGCATCGGGCGTGGTGAGCCCATCGTCGCCGGTGACGCTCGCGTTGATGGGCGCACTGCCCGGCACGGCGCCGCTGCCGATTTCGCCCACGGTGATGCGCGCGTTGTAGCGGCACACGGCGTCGCTCAGGTCGCTGGCGGTCAGGCCCAATGCGGTCAGCTTGTCGGCATCGGGCCAGATGCGCATGGCGTATTCCGCATCGAACAACTGAGCGGTGCCGACGCCCGGCACGCGGCGCAACTGCGGGATCAAGTCAGACGAGGCGAGGTCACCCAAGTCGATGCCGTCAAAGCGGCCGCGCTCGGCCGTCAGCGACAGATACATCATGTAGTTCTCGGCCGCCTTCTCGATGCGGATGCCGTTGCGGCGCACGACCTCGGGCAGACGCTCCTCGACGATCTTCAGCCGGTTCTGCACCTCCACTGCCGCAAGATCGGGGCTCGTGCCCTGCGTGAACGACAGGTTGATCGATACGTTGCCCGCCGCGTCAGACGAAGACGACATGTACAGCAGCCCCGGCGCCCCGTTCATCTCGCGCTCGATGATGGCGGTGACGGCGCTCTCCACCGTGCGCGCAGACGCCCCCGGGTAGTTGGCCGAAATGCTGACATTGGGCGGCGCGATGTTCGGATACTGCGCCACCGGCAGCTTGGGCAGCGCGAGCACGCCGGCCAGAATGATGGCCAGCGCAATCACCCAGGCAAAGACCGGGCGGTCGATAAAGAAGCGTGCCATGGTCAGCCCTTCTTCGGCTTGGTGTCAGCACGCGGTGCTGCGGGCACCGGCTTGACCGCCATGCCTGCTTCCAGCGTCTGCATGCCCGGAATGGCGAGGCGCTCTCCGCCGGACAGCCCGCTTGTCACCAGCCATTGGTCACCGGCCAACGTTTGCGCAGCCACGGGACGCACGGCCAGCGTATTGTCGGCCTGCACCAGGAACACCGATGCCCCCTGGCGGTCGCGCTGCAACGCGCCCTTCGGAACCGTCACCGCGCCCTGCTGCACGGCGTGCGAAAGCTTCACGCGCACATACATGCCGGGCAGCAGCAAGCCATCGGGGTTCGGCAGCACGGCGCGCATCGATACGTTATCCGTCGCACGGTCTACCGCCAGATCGGAGAACAGCAGCTTGCCCGGGCGCTCGTATGCCACGCCATCGCTCAGGATGACCTGCAGGCCGATGTCCTGGCCGCTCAATGCAGCGACCTGGCCCTTCTGGAGCGCGCGCTGCAAGGCGAGCACCTCGGCGGCGGGCTGGGCAAAGTCGACATAGATCGGGTCGATCTGCTCGACAGTGGTGAGCGGCGTGGCAGCGTCTTCCTTGACCAGCGCACCTTCGGTGACCTGCGCGCGGCGCGAGCGGCCGGCGATGGGGGCCGTGACGGTGGCATAGCCCAGGCGCAGTTGTGCGGTTTCCAGGGCGGCACGGCTGGACACCACGTCTGCGGCGGCCTGACGCTCGGCGGATTGCGCTTCAGCGTATTCCAGCTCGCTCACGGCGCGCGTGGCGGCCAGCCCCTTGTAGCGCGCAGCCTTGTCACGAGCGATAGCGAGTTGCGCCTGCGCACGGGCAAGCGCGCCTTGCGCGGCGTCCACCTGCGCCTTGAGCGGTGCCGGGTCGATGCGGAACAGCACCTGGCCGGCCTTGACCACCTGGCCTTCTTCGTAGGCGCGCTTGAGGACGATGCCGTCAACGCGCGCGCGCACTTCGGCAGTGCGATACGGCTCAAGGCGGCCCGGCAATTCGGTCACCAGCGGCGCATCGGAGCGCTGTGCAACGACAAACTCGACCTCCGGCGGACCAGCGGGCTTGGCGGCCTCATCAGCATGCTTGCCGCACGCCTGCAACACAGTCAGGGCGCACGCGCACAACAACCACCGGGACGAACGGGAACGACGGAACAACACGGAGAACATCATGGAAAGGGGGCTGGGCGCGGCCACGCCCGAGGTCTTGAAAAAGCGAAGCGGAAGGCTAGCACGCACATCCGCCGCAGTCTGACCGATTGATTTCCCAGTCTGATCAAGACCTTACGAAGCAGGCGCTGCGTGCGTACGCAGGCCGGCCTGCTTCTGCTTGACGCTGTTTCAGAAGACGCGACCCAGCTGCAAATACACGTTCCACACGCCCTGCGGCGCCACCGCAAAACCGAAGTACAGCGGCCCGATGGGGCTGTTGCCGCCAACAAATACGCTGCCGCTCTTCAGGTAAGGGCCCCGCCCGAAGTTGTTGCGCAACTGCCAGACGTTGCCGGCCTCGGCGCTGGCGCCGAACACCGGAGCGCGCAGGCCGAGCAGGTCGTCCACGCGCAGGTCGTACAGATACGTCAGGCGGCCGTACAACATGTACTGGCCGTTAAACTGGTCCTGCGCGTAGGCGGAAAGGTGCTGGAAGCCGCCCAGGAAAAAACCCTCGTTGGCGCCGTTGCCCGTGTTGCCATCGTTTTCGCGCGTCGGGCTGTTCACGCCAAACTGGCCCGCCCCCTCCAACGCCACATTGAACGTGTGACGGCCGTAACTCGTCGCCCACAGGCCCTTGGCCTGGGCGGTGTTGAACTTCTTGTCGAGCGAACCGAAGCCAGCTTCCACACTGCTGTAGAAGTAGTAGCCGCTGCGCGGGAACAGCGGGTCATCCAGCTGATCCAGCGTCAACTGGGCGCGGAAGGCCGGCTGCTTGGCGCGAAGCGTCGGCAAGTCCAGCGCGCCTTCCTCCGTCAACGCCAGGTAATTGAACGCCGCGCTCTTGCTCATGTAGTTCACACCCAGCCGCAGTTCGCCCTTGCGGCCGAGCGGGATACCAAGGTCCACGCCGGCACGTGCGGTCTCCAGGGTCATGCTGTTGAACGGCTTGGCGTCCTTGGTCGGCGCCTCGTCGTCAAAGTAGAGATCGGAGCGCCGGCGCGAGTACTCGGCATACGGCGCCACGTAGAACCCGCGCGCCTGCCACAGCGGCTGGCGCAACTCGGTATGGATGCTCGCCCGGTTGCTGCCGAGCACGATGTCATTGCGCCACTCCAACCCGCTCTGCGTGAGCCACGGATACCGATGGCCGAGATTGACGTTGAACGCGCCGCGCCCGTCGAAGTTGGTCGACATGCCCAGCCCGAACAGGAAGAACTGGTTGCCCCAAGACTTTTCATGCGCATCGATCTTCAACGTATGCACGCCGTTCTGTTCCACCAGCTGCTGAGTGACGGTTTCGAAGTCGCCCGTGGTGGCCAGTGCCGACAGTTCGCGATTGAGCGCTTCGGCGTCATACGCGTCGCCTTCGCGCACCTTGATCAACTGGCGCACGCGCGCGGGCGGCACACGGCCGCTGGTGGTCACATCGATGGCGTCGATGCGTGCGCCCGCCACCAACGTGCCCTGCGGCTCATGGGCCGTGCGGTACACGGCATACGCCTGCGGCGACAGCGACAACGTCGCGAGCTTCGCTTCAACGCCCTGCGCCGCGCGCTCGCCCTCCCGCACGCCCTGCGGGCCCTTGGCGAAATCGGTGAACGAAAGCTCCGAGAGCTGCGGCTCGATCAGCACATCCTTGCCGCGCAGCAGCGCCTTTTGCGCCCGCACGTTCTGGCCGACGAGGATGGTGATCATCTGCTGCGTCACCGCCGCCGGCGAGGCCAGGTCTTCCGGCCGCTGCAAGTCCGACCCGATGTTGACGGCGATGATGATGTCCGCCCCCATGTCGCGCGCGAGTTGCACGGGCAGGTTGCTCACCAGGCCGCCATCCACCAGCGTGCGCCCGCCCACCTCGATGGGCGCAAACAAGCCCGGTACCGCCATGCTGGCGCGCATCGCCAGCGGCAGCGAGCCGTGGTCGAGAATCACCCCGTCGCCCGTGGCCAGATCCGTCGCCATGGCCTTGAACGGAATGGGCAGGCGCGAAAACTCGATGTTGTCGGGCCACTGCGCCGTCCAGTTCTTGAGCAGCGCGAGCAGGCGGTTGCCCTGCACCAGCCCGGCGGGCAGCTTGAGCTTGCCGTCGCCATAGCCAGCGGACAAGCCGATCGGATACTGGAAATCATCCTCGCGCAGCGATTGCGGCAGCTTGGCCCGATCGTTGCGATCGAACGCGATGTCGCTCAGGTCCACCTGCGAGAGTTTCTGCTCCAGCGCATCGGCACGCATGCCGCTGGCGTACAGCCCGCCCACCACGGCGCCCATGCTGGTGGCAGCAATGACATCCACGGGAATGCGCATGCGCTCCAGCATCTTCAGCACGCCAATATGCGCATAGCCGCGCGCCCCGCCGCCCGACAGCACCAGGCCGATACGCGGCCGCGTCGATTCGGTGTTTGCCTGCGCGGGCGCTGGCGCAGTCTGGCCATGCACGGCAGGCGACAGCGCCGCCAATGCCACAAACACGGTGACCACGGCGGTAGCCAATCGGGAGCCGTGGCGGCGAAGCAGGAAGGCCGTCAGAGAAGCCATGAATGGAGGGCGAATTGGGGTGGTGGGCAGCGCTGCAGGCGCAATGATTCCACAACCCGGATTTACCCGGTGCGATTGCGTGCGCCGCGTCAACCCTCGCACCGCCGCCGATGAATACTTTTCAGGGCGAAAGTGACAGAATATTGCCGGGACCCGGACACGCTTGTTCCTACAATCCGCGTTTGCCCCTGCGAAAAGGGGCGACAGAAGACGTTCGGTATCGACAAGAACTGAAACGCCCAAACAGGAGGAGATCAAGATGTGGAATCAAGTCTATGACCCGCTCGGCAGTGCCGTGTGGTCAACCCTAGCGGCCGGGGTACCGGTTGCGGTGCTGCTGTGCTCGCTGGCGTTCTTCCATATGCAGGCGCATCTGGCCGCCGGCCTGGCGCTGATTGTCGGGGTGGGGATCGCCTCGTTCGTGTTCGGCATGCCGACCGCCATGGCCGGCAAGGCAGCCGGTCTGGGCATCGTCTCCGGCCTGTTCCCAATTGGCTGGATCGTTCTCAACATCATCTTCCTGCATCGGCTCACCACCTTGAACGGGTCGTTCAAGGTCTTACAGAGCTCGATTTCCGGCATTACCGAAGACCGGCGCCTGCAACTCCTGCTCGTGGCGTTCAGCTTCGGTGCCTTCTTTGAAGGCGCAGCGGGCTTCGGCACGCCGGTGGCCGTCACGGGTGCCATCCTGATCGGTCTGGGCTTCTCGCCGCTGGCCGCGTCTGGGCTGGCCCTGATCGCCAATACCGCGCCGGTGGCCTACGGCGCACTGGGCGCGCCACTCATCGGGCTGGCGTCGGTCACGGGGCTGGACCTGCTGCAGCTCTCCGCCATGGTCGGCCGCCAGCTGCCGTTCTTCTCGGTGCTGGTGCCGTTCTGGCTGATCTGGGCGTTCGCGGGCTTCCGCGGCATGCTGCAGATCTGGCCGGCGATCCTGGTGGCGGGCGTGTCGTTTGCGATTCCGCAGTTCCTGGTGTCGAACTTCCACGGCCCATGGCTGGTTGACGTGATTGCCGCGCTGGTGTCGATGGGCACGCTCACGCTGTTCCTGAAGGTGTGGAAACCCAAGACGATCTGGACGTCGACCGCCCTGCGCAACCGCGAAGACAACTCCCGCGTCGACCCCGAAGCCGCCGCCGAGGCGCGCGAAGCCACCACCGGCACCAACGGCAAGATCACGCGCGTGCAGGCATGGCTGCCCTGGGTGATCCTGACGGTGTTCGTCTTCATCTGGGGCGTACCGCAGTTCAAGGCGTTTGCCGACGGCCTCTGGGCATTCAAGTTCGCCATTCCGGGCCTCGACAAGATGGTGCTCAAGGGCCCGCCGGTGGTGCCCAAGGTGATTGCCGAAGGCGCGGTGTTCAACTTCAACGTCCTGTCGATGGCGGGCACGGGCATCCTGGTGTCGGCCATCGTGGGCGGCCTGCTGATGGGCTACTCGCTACCGCGCATGCTCAAGGAGTACTGGAACACCATCAAGCTCACGCGCTATTCGCTGCTGACGATCTGCGCGATGTTTGGCATCGGTTACCTCACGCGCTACTCCGGTCTGGACGCGACGCTGGGCCTGGCCTTCGCCCACACGGGCGTGCTGTACCCGCTGTTCGGCACGATGCTGGGCTGGCTGGGGGTGGCGCTGACCGGCTCGGATACGGCATCGAACGTGCTGTTCGGCGGCCTGCAGAAGACCACGGCCGAACAGCTGGGCCTGTCGCCGATCCTCATGTCCGCAGCCAACAGCTCGGGCGGCGTGATGGGCAAGATGATCGACGCCCAGTCCATCGTCGTGGCGTCCACGGCTACCAAGTGGTACGGCCACGAGGGCGACATCCTGCGCTACGTGTTCTTCCACTCGCTGGCGTTGGCCTTCCTGGTGGGGCTGATGATTACCCTGCAGGCCTATGTGGAGCCGTTCACGCGGATGGTGGTGCACTGAGCCCCCGCTCCCGACGGAACCCGAAAGCCGCTCAACCGAGCGGCTTTTTTCATGCGAATCCGACACGTCGAGCTAAAAGCCTCGCAAGGCGGGTTCCGAACTCCAACGGCGGAGCAAAAAGCCCCGCGCGTCGAGCTCTGAGCTCCAACCGCCGAGCAAAAAGCCTCACGCGCCGAGCTCTGAGCTCCATCCGCCGAGCAAAAAGCCCCACGCGTCGAGCTCCGAGCTCCAACCGCCGAGTAAAAAGCCTCACGCGTCGAGCTCTGAGCTCCAACCGCCGAGTCCTGCACCCCGTAAGCCAGCTCGCCAGCAAGGGCACTTTCACGCGCGTATCATGGGCGGCTCTTCCGCGCACGTCCCGCCCTGGGGCGTCGGTCTCCTCTTCCCCCCGACCCGACATGCTGCTGCGCCGCCTGGAAAAACTCATCGATCCGTTCCGTCCCCTGCCCGACACCCAGCCTCCGGCCAATGTCTGGCGTTTCTATGCGTACTTCCTACGTGAAGTGCGCGGCGTCTTCGCGTTCCTGCTGGTGGTGGGGTTGCTGGGTGCGCTGATCGAGGTCGCGCTGTTCGACTTCCTCGGCCGCATCGTCGACATGATCCAGGCAACACCCGGCCCGGAATTCTTCGGCCGCCACCGCAACGAGCTGTTGTGGATGGCCTTTGTGGCGCTGATCGCGCGGCCGGTCATCTTCGGTCTGCACGACGTGCTTGTGCACCAGGTCATCAACCCCAACCTGTCGAACCTGATCCGCTGGCAGAACCACCGCTACGTGCTCAAGCAGAGCCTGACGTTTTTCCAGAACGACTTTGCGGGCCGCATTGCCCAGCGCATCATGCAGACCGGCTTTTCACTGCGCGATTCAGCCGTGCAGTCGGTGGATGCGCTCTGGCATGTCGTGATCTACGCGATCAGTGCGATGGTGCTGTTTGCCAGGGCCGACTGGTGGCTCGTGGTCCCGCTGCTGGTGTGGATTGGCTGCTACATCGCGGCGCTGAGCTATTTCGTACCGCGAGTGAAGGCGCGTTCGGTCATCGCCACGGAGTCGCGCTCCAAGCTGATGGGCCGCATCGTGGATGGCTACACCAACATCACCACGCTCAAGCTGTTCGCGCATACGCAGCACGAAGAAAGCTACGCGCGCGACGCCATGGCCGAGCAGACCGACAAGACACGCCTGTCCGGCCGCATGATCAGCGGCATGGATTTCACCATCACCGCCATGAACGGCCTGCTGATCGTCGGCACGTCGGCGCTCGCGCTCTGGCTGTGGAGCGAGGGCCGTGTGAGCGCCGGCACCATCGCGCTGACCACGGGGCTGGTGATCCGCATCAACAACATGTCGGGCTGGATCATGTGGGTGGTCAACGGCATCTTTGAAAACGTCGGGCAGGTGCAGGACGGCATGCAGACCATTGCGCTGCCGCGCGCCGTGATCGATCAGCCCGATGCCAAGCCGCTGCATGTGACGCGGGGCGAAGTGCGCTTCGAGCACGTGGGCTTTCACTACGGCAAGGGCAGCGGCGTGATCGAAGGGCTGGACCTCGTGGTGCGCCCTGGCGAACGGATCGGGTTGGTCGGCCCGTCGGGTGCGGGCAAATCGACGTTGGTCAACCTGCTGCTGCGCCTGTACGACGTGGAGCGCGGCCGCATCCTCGTCGACGGTCAGGACATTGCGGCCGTGACGCAGGAGAGCCTGCGCGAGCAGATCGGCATGGTCACGCAGGATACGTCGCTGCTGCATCGCTCCATTCGCGACAACCTGCGCTACGGCAAACCCGACAGCACCGAGGCGGAGCTGATGCAAGCAGTGCGCCGGGCGCGCGCCGACGAGTTCATCCCGCAGCTATCCGATGTGCAAGGGCGACGCGGCTTTGATGCGCTGGTGGGTGAACGCGGGGTGAAGCTCTCGGGCGGTCAGCGGCAGCGCATCGCGATTGCGCGCGTGCTGCTCAAGGACGCGCCGATCCTGATCCTGGACGAAGCCACGTCCGCGCTGGATTCGGAAGTGGAAGCCGCCATCCAGGAAAGCCTGGAAACGCTGATGCAGGGCAAGACCGTGATCGCCATCGCGCACCGGCTCTCGACCATCGCGCGCATGGACCGGCTGGTCGTGCTCGATGGCGGGCGCATCGTCGAGAGCGGCACGCACGCGGAGCTGCTGGAACACGGTGGCCTGTATGCGCGGCTGTGGGCGCACCAGACCGGCGGTTTCGTCGGGGTGGACTGAGCGTTACGAGAGGCGGCGGCCGAGCGTCTCGGGCACCATCGCCAGACCGATCAGCGAAACCAGCCCGCAGCCGATCACGTAGAAGGCCGGCGCGTTTGCATTGCCCGTGAGTTGGATCAGCTCGGTCGAGAAGAACTGCGCAAAGCCACCGAAGATGGCAATGGCAACGCAGTAGGCAATCGACAGCCCCGTGGCGCGCAGCCGCTGCGGCAGCACCTCGCTCACCAGCACCATGGACGCCGGCGAGGTCATCGACATCGGCACCGACAGGCAGCCGACCACGATCAGCAACCGGGCAAGCGAAGGCTCTGCGTTGATGAGCGCGAAGGCCGGATAGATCATCGCCAGCAGCGCAACGCGCGACCACAGCACCACCTTGCGACGCCCGACGCGGTCGGCCAGCCGCCCGGCGAACGGCGACAGCACCACCTGCACCAGCGCCGCAATGCACGCCGCCCAGATGCCCAGCGACAGCGGCATGTGCAGCACGCTCACGGCGTAGTTGCTGAGGTAGTAGACGATGATGTACGTGGACGAAGCCACGCCGATCATCAGCAGAATGCTCGCCACCAGCGTGCGGCGGTGTTCGCGCAGCAGCGGCAGTGTTGCGTCGGCTTCGCGCGTGCTGTGCGGCGCGGCGGTTTCTTCGAGGCGTCGGCGGATGACCAGGCCGACCGGGATCACGAGAATGCCGATCACGAACGCGAGCCGCCAACCCCACGACTCCAGCGCCGCGGGCGCCAGCAGGTTGCTCAGCAGCAGGCCGACCAGCGCGCCGAACAGCGCCGCCAGCCCCTGGCTGAACGGCTGCCAGCTCGTATAGAAACCGCGCGAGCGGTCGTCGGCGTACTCCAGCAGCAGCGCGGTCGAAGCACCCATCTCACCGCCAATGGCAAAGCCCTGCACGAGCCGCGCGAGCACGACAAGCACCGGCGCGAGGATGCCGATCTGGGCGTAGGTCGGCGTGACAACGAAGATCAGCGACGACAGGCCCATCAGCCACAACGTGAGCGCCACGGCGGGCTTGCGGCCTGCGCGGTCGGCGTACATGCCGATCAGCAGACCGCCGAGCGGCCGCATCAGGAAGCCGACGCCAAACGTGGCGAACGACATCAGCAACTGGCCGGTTGCGTTGCCGACCGGAAAGTACAGCCGGCCGATCAACGTGGCGAAGAAGCTGTAGACCACGAAGTCATAGAACTCCAGGCCGTTGCCGATGGTGATGGCGGCAATGGCGCGCGTGCGAGACAGCGGTTGCGCGTGGCCGGTCGCCTGCGCGTCGGCGCGGCCGGCGTAGGACGGCGCAGAGGTGTGGTTCGACATGGGGTGTCTCCGAAACTTGTCTTGTCTTTGCGGGCGGGCCGGGCTCACACCCCGCTTGCCTCTTCAGCCAGAACGGCTGCTGCGTTGGGCTTCACGCGCAGATACCACGCGGCCGACATGAGCAGCACCCAGCCTGCGCCAACGTACAGCGCTACGCGGGTGTCTTCCATATAGCCCAGCACGCCGATCACGAACAGCATGAACGCGATGGCGAGAGCCGGCCCGACGGGCCACAGCGGCACCTTGAACTTGAGCGCACGCACTTCTTCGGCCGACAGACGCCGGCGCATGGCCACCTGCGAGAGCAGGATCATCAGCCAGACCCAGACGGTCGCGAACGTGGCGATCGACGCGATGATCACGAAGACGTTTTCGGGGATCAGGTAGTTCAGCACCACGCCGCCCAGCAGCGCACCGGCCATGAACAACACCGTCACCCAGGGCACGCCATGGCGCGAGGTTGCCGCAAAGATGCGCGGCGCCTGGCCCTGCTCGGCCATGCCGTACATCATCCGGCCCGCGCCGAAGATGTTGCTGTTGATGGCCGAGATGGCTGCCGAGATGACGATGAGGTTCAGGATCGCCGCCGCAGACTGGATGCCCAGCCCCGAGAAGATCTGCACGAACGGGCTGCCCTGGCCGTCAATGCCCGTCCACGGGAAGATCGCCATCAGCACACACATGGTCAGCACGTAGAACAGCAGGATGCGCGCCGGCACAGCGTTGATGGCCTTCGGGATGACCTTGTCGGGGTTCTGCGCTTCACCGCCGGTAATGCCGATGATCTCGACGCCGCCGTACGCAAACATCACCACGGCAAACGACGCCACGAGGCCACCCATGCCATGCGGCAGGAAACCGCCGTGCGACCAGAGATTGCTCAAGCCCGACGCGTGCTCGCCGTTCATCTTCACGCCGAGGAACAGGATGACGGTGCCGCCGACGATCATGGCGCCGATCGCCACGATCTTGATGAGCGCGAGCCAGAATTCCATCTCGCCGAACACCTTGACGTTGCACAGGTTCAGGCCGCAGATGAGCATGACGATGCCAAGCACCCAGACCCATTGCGGCACCTCGGGAAACCAGAAGCCCATGTAGATGCCGAAGGCCGTGACGTCAGCCAGGCAGACGATCACCATTTCGAGGATGTACGTCCAGCCGGTCAGAAAGCCGGCGAGCGGACCGAGGTTGTCGCGCGCATAGCGCCCGAACGAACCGGAAACCGGCTGGCGCACCGCCATCTCACCAAGCGCGCGCATGACCATATAGACGGCCGCGCCGCCGATGATGTACGCAAGGATCACGGCCGGCCCGGCCAACTGGATGGCCGAAGCGGACCCGTAGAAAAGGCCCGTGCCGATGGCCGAACCGAGCGCGAGAAAGCGGATATGTCGCGCGCGCAGGTTGCGTTGAAGGTGTTCCAAACTGTCTCCTCTTTATGTCGGCGAGGTCGCCTGCAGGGCGGGTCGCGGCTCGACCGGTGGGCCGAGCGGACTCGAATTCACATGCAGACAACATCGCTTTGATCGATATGTTGTTGTATATACATCATGAACGGCATTGGGGTATTCCCGAGGGCTGTGCGCCCATCTCGGTGGCGAGCGGGCCAAGAAAAAAGGCGGACATGCGTCCGCCTTGGATTTCGCTGGCCGTGCGGCGCGGGCGCTACACCCAGCCCATACCGCCGACCAATGCCCCCAGCCCCACCAGCACCAGGGGGTGGACGCGGGTGAAGGAGCACGCCACGACCGTCGCCACGGTCAGCGCGATGGTGCTGAAGCTGCTGTCTGCCCCGCGCGCCAGCACCCAGCCGGTGGAGAACAGCAGGCCGATCGTCAGCGGTGCGAGGCCACGGCGGACCAGCGCGATCCAGCGCGCGTCGGGCTTGCGATCCATGACGCGCGCGATGACGGCAGCAATCACGCACGACGGCCCGCAGATGCCGACCAGCGAGGCAATCGCCCCACCCAGACCCGCCGCCTGCCAGCCGAACAACTCTACGAACAGCACATTGGGGCCCGGGGCCGCCTGCGAGATGGCATACATGGCGCTCAATTGCTCGCTTGTCATGTAATGCCGCGTGTCGACCAGGAAACGGTGCATGTCGGGCAGCGTCGAACTGGCCCCGCCGATAGCGAGAAACGACAGCACCAGAAAATGCCAGAACAGATCGAAGACGGTGGTGAGGTAGCTCATCGCATCGCCCACCATTCGAGCACGAGTGCGAGCGGAATCAGTACCAGCATGACCGGCAGCAACGGCCATTGCAGAACGCCAATGGTCAGGAAAACCGCCAGGCCGATGCCGACCGCACGCCACGTGCGCGACTGCCCCTGCGCCAGCTTGACCGCCGTGGAGAGCACGAGCCCCGCAGCCACGGCCGCCATGCCTTTGAGCAGGTTCTGCACCACCGACAGCGCGCTGTAATGGTCGTACAGCATGACGATCAGCAGCAACAGCACCGCGGGCACCAGCACCAGGCCACCCATGGCGGCCGCGGCGCCGCGCACGCCGTGATAGCGGTAGCCCAGCATGACCGAGAGGTTGACGATGTTGGGGCCGGGCAACACCTGACCCAGGCTCAGCAGCTCGGCGAACTCGGTGTTGGAGAGCCAGCGGTTGCGATCGACAATGCCGGCGCGCGCAAAGGGCAGCACGCCGCCGAAGCCCGACAGGCCCATCCGCGCAAACTCGGTGAAGAGCTTGCTGCAGGACGGCATGTTTGCTGCGGTGTTGGCTTCAGGCGCGGCGGTCGGATCGCTCATGGGTTCAGGCGGCGTCCGGCACGGGCTTGGGCAACGAGAGCTTCGGATCGCGCAGCTTGGGCTCCAGCGTCTTGCCCTTGCGTGCGCGCTTGCCGGCGTACGGCTCTTGGGCGCGCGTCGTCAGGGTCTGCTCGACTGCCTTGCCGCCGCGCGGGCCGGTGCCCGAGAGCACAAAGCCCGCTGCACCAAAGGCCACCGCCTGAAGCAGCGTTTCGTTCTTCTCCAGCTCCATCAGGATCACGCCCCGGCCACCGCTGGCGAGCGTCTTCAACTCGCTGATCTGGAACAGCAGCATGCGGCCGCCTTCCGACAGGCACGCCACGCCATAAGCGTCAGCCGGCACCGGCGCCGGCTTATTGGGCTGGTCGCCCTCGTCCAGCGTCAGGAACGCCTTGCCGGCCTTCTGGCGGCCGACCATGTCGCCCACCTTGGCAAGGAAGCCGTTGCCGCCGCGCGTGGAGATCACCAGGTTCTGTTCCGCATGGCCCGCGAAGGTGTGGGTGATATGCGTGCCCGGCGCGAGTTCGATCAGCGTCGTCAGCGGCACGCCGTCGCCACGGCCACCCGGCAGATTCGCCACGGCCACGGAATAGACACGGCCCGTGCCCTTGTCGTCGCGCGTACCGAAGATCAGCAGCGCGTCGGTGGTGCGGCATTCAAACGTGTCGTACAGCGTGTCGCCCGCCTTGAAGGCGAATTGCGTGGCGTCGTGGCCATGGCCCTGGCGCGTGCGCACCCAGCCCTTCTGCGAGACGATCACCGTGACGGGTTCGTCGACGACCTTCACTTCGGCAGCGGCGCGGCGCTCTTCCTGGATGAAGGTGCGGCGGTCGTCGCCGTATTGCTTCGCGTCGGTCTCGATCTCCTTGATGATGCGACGGCGCATCATGGTCTCGGACTTCAGCAGCACGTCCAGCTCGCCCTGTTCTTCGCGCAGGTTCTTCAGCTCCTGCTCGATCTTGATGGCCTCCAGGCGCGCAAGTTGGCGCAGGCGGATTTCCAGGATGTCTTCCGCTTGGCGGTCGCTCAGGTTGAAGACCTGGATCAGCGCAGCCTTCGGCTCTTCGCTTTCGCGGATGATGCGGATCACATCCTCAATGCGCAGCAGCACCAGCTGGCGGCCTTCGAGAATGTGGATGCGGTCTTCCACCTTGCCCAGACGATGGCGCGTGCGGCGCGTGACCGTGGCAAAGCGGTAGGCGATCCACTCGCGCAGGATTTCCGCCAGGCCCTTCTGGCGCGGCCGGCCGTCCGTGCCGATCATCACGAGGTTGATGGCCGCGCCCGATTCCAGCGACGTGTGCGCCAGCAGCGCGTTGGCAAATTCCTGCTGGTCGATGTTCTTGCTCTTGGGCTCGAACACGAGGCGCACCGGGGCGTCCTTGCCGGACTCGTCGCGCACGGCATCGAGCAGACCCAGCATGGTCTGCTTCATGGTGAGCTGATCCGGCGACAGCGACTTCTTGCCCGTGCGCACCTTCGGATTCGTCAGCTCTTCAATCTCTTCCAGCACCTTCTGCGACGAGGTGTTGGGCGGCAACTCGTTCACCACGAGCTGCCACTGGCCGCGCGCGAGTTCTTCGATCTTCCAGCGCGCACGCACCTTCAGGCTGCCGCGACCGCTCTCATATACCTGCGCAATGTCGGCTGCGGACGAGATGATTTGGCCGCCGCCCGGAAAGTCCGGCCCCGGCATGTACTGCATCAGGTCAGTGCTGGTGAGCTTGTCGTCGCGGATGAGCGCCACGGTGGCGTTCGCCACTTCGCGCAGGTTGTGCGACGGGATCTCCGTGGCCATCCCCACCGCAATGCCCGATGCGCCGTTAAGCAGCACGAACGGCAAGCGCGCCGGCAGCAGCTTCGGTTCATCCATCGAACCGTCGTAGTTCGGGATGAAGTCGACCGTGCCCTGGTCCAGCTCTTCGAGCAGCAGACGCGAGATGGGCGTGAGACGCGCTTCGGTGTAGCGCATCGCCGCCGCACCGTCACCATCGCGCGAGCCGAAGTTGCCCTGCCCGTCGATCAGCGGGTAGCGCAGCGAGAAATCCTGCGCCAGGCGCACCAGCGCGTCGTAGGCGGATTGATCGCCGTGCGGGTGGTATTTACCCAGCACGTCGCCCACCACGCGCGCCGATTTGACCGGCTTGGCATCGGAGCGCAGGCCCATCTCGTGCATCGCAAACAGGATGCGGCGCTGCACCGGCTTCTGGCCATCGGCCACCTCGGGCAGCGCGCGGCCCTTGACCACGCTGATGGCGTAGTCGAGATAGGCGCGCTCGGCATAGGCGCCAAGCGTGAGCGCTTCGGCCGGCTCGCTGGGGTCGAAGAGGATGTCTTGTTGTTCCATGGAGGCTCAAGCGAAAGCGGCGCGCTTCAACTTGGCGGCGCCGCCGGGATCAATGTTGGGGTAGGTTCGTGGCCACGCCGGTGGCCGGGTCCAATACGAGTTCGATGCGTGCGGGCCGGCCCGTGCGACCGGGCTTACGCGTGGCGATGACGCCGTTGGCGCTCACGTTCATCAACCCAGGCACGGCGGCAACGGGGTTGTAGTAACGATAGAACTGCAGCACCGTCTTCACGTAGTTCTGTGTCTCGGCGTAGGGCGGAATGTCGTTGCCGTGCTTCTGCACCGCGCCTTCGCCCGCGTTGTAGGCGGCCAGCACAAGCTCAAGGTTGCCTGAGAACATGCGCAGCAGATCGCTCAGGTAACGCACGCCGGTGGTGATGTTCGTTCTCGGGTCGGCCAGCTTCTGTGCAGCCGTGCGGCGGGCGTCGCCAGTCACGCCGTAACGCGCGCCGGTGTCCGGAATCACCTGCATCAGCCCGATTGCACCTTTGGGCGACACTGCCTGCGGGTTGAAACCCGATTCAGCGGCAATCACGGCCTTCACCAGCGCGGGGTCGATACCGTGCTTGCTGGCGGCCTGGCGGATCAGCGGCTCCACCGTCGGCACGTTCGGATGCTGCAGCACCGCGCGCACCAGGCGCTGGCGCATGCCGGCGGCGTTGTCGAGAGCATCGCGCTTGCTGGCGTTGAGGTACGCATCGGCATCGGGCAGCTCGGTTGCCTGCAGGGCGATGGCGCTGTCGTCCCTGGCCTTGTCGTCACCCTTGCTCGCCACCGCCGCGCCCTTCATGAACAGCACGTAGCGATCGTCCAGCCGTTCGGCGGCGAAGTGCGCGAGACCGTTTTCATCGATGTAGCCGTAGACGTCCGCGCGCACCGGCTGGCTGGCCAACAGGGCCAGCGCCGTCAATGCGAATGCGAAACGTGCAAACAGCTTCATCGTTGTCGGTCAGCGATCAAATATCGGCTTCGACTTCGTTGCCGCGCGCTTCCAGCCACGTGCGGCGCGCGCCGGCTTCGCCCTTGCCCATCAGCATGTTCATCATGTTGATGGTCTGGTCTTGGCCCAGTTCGCCCAGCGCCACAGGCAGCAGGCGGCGCGTATCGGGGTTCATGGTGGTTTCCCAGAGCTGCTCGGCGCTCATTTCGCCCAGGCCCTTAAAGCGGGAAATCTGCCAGGCGCCTTCCTTCACGCCGTCCTTGCGCAGCTTGTCTTCAATGGCTTCCAGCTCGCCGTCGTCCAGCGCGTAGAGCTTCTGCGCGGGCTTCTTGCCGCGCGCGGGGGCATCGACACGATACAGCGGCGGCCGGGCCACGCATACGTTCCCGCGATCGATCAGTTGCGGGAAGTGCTTGAAGAACAACGTGAGCAACAGCACCTGGATGTGCGCGCCGTCCACGTCAGCATCGGACAGGATGCAGATCTTGCCGTAGCGCAGGCCCGACAGGTCGACCGCATCGTTCGGCCCGTGCGGATCCACGCCGATGGCGACTGCAATGTCGTGCACTTCGTTGTTGGCGAACAGGCGGTCGCGCTCGGTTTCCCACGTATTGAGCACCTTGCCGCGCAGCGGCAGGATGGCCTGGAATTCCTTGTCGCGGCCCATCTTGGCCGAGCCACCGGCGGAGTCACCTTCCACCAGGAAGAGTTCGTTGCGGGTCACGTCGTCGGACTCGCAATCGGTCAGCTTGCCAGGCAGCACGGCCACGCCGGAGCCCTTCTTCTTCTCGACCTTCTGCGAAGCACGTGTACGCGCCTGCGCCTGCTTGATGACAAGTTCGGCCAGCTTCTTGCCGTGCTCAACGTGCTGGTTCAGCCACAGCTCCAGCGCCGGGCGGCTGAAGGTCGACACGAGCCGCACTGCATCGCGGCTGTTCAGGCGTTCCTTGATCTGCCCCTGGAACTGCGGGTCGAGCACCTTGGCTGACAGCACGAACGAGGCACGCGCAAACACGTCTTCGGACATCAGCTTGACGCCCTTGGGCAGCAGCGCGTGCATCTCGACAAAGCTCTTCACCGCCTGAAAGAGACCTTCGCGCAAACCCGATTCGTGGGTGCCGCCGGCGGGCGTGGGGATCAGGTTGACGTACGACTCGCGCACCGGCGAGCCCTCTTCCGTCCAGGCCACGACCCACGAGGCGCCCTCGCCAAAGGCAAAACCTTCTTCGCCAGCCTTGTCGGGGTCGGCAAAGTGCTCGCCTTCAAACAGGGGGATCACCGGCTCGGCGCCGCTGCCCTGCGCAAGCGATTCGACCAGATAACCGCGCAAGCCTTGGTCGTACTGCCATTCGAGCGTCTCGCCGGTTTTTTCCAGCGTGAGCGTGACCTTCACGCCCGGCAGCAGCACGGCCTTGCTGCGCAGCAAGCGCTGCAGCTCGGCCTGAGGGATGTTCTCGGAATCGAAATACTTGGCGTCGGGCCACGCGCGCACGCGTGTGCCGCTCTTCTTCTCGCCGCGCTCGGCCTTGCGGGTGGTCAGCGGCTCGATCACGTCGCCGCCGGAGAACGCGAGCGTCGACACATTGCCGTCACGCCAGACCGTTACTTCCAGCCGCGTCGACAGCGCGTTCGTGACCGACACGCCCACGCCGTGCAAGCCGCCGGAGAACGCGTATGCGCCGCCGCGGCCCTTGTCGAACTTGCCGCCGGCATGCAGACGCGTGTAGACGATCTCGACCACCGGCACGCCCTCTTCGGGGTGAATGCCGACGGGAATGCCGCGCGCGTCATCTTCCACACTCACGCTGCCGTCCTTGTGCAGCGTCACGGCAATCAACTTGCCGTAGCCGCCCAACGCCTCGTCAGCGGAGTTGTCGATGACTTCCTGCACGATGTGCAGGGGATTGTCGGTACGCGTGTACATGCCCGGCCGTTGCTTGACCGGTTCCAGGCCCTTGAGGACCTTGATCGACGATTCGCTGTATTGGGAGGTTTTGCTCATGGAAGGCGGAAAAACTGACCAGGCTTGGGTCTGTCCCCAAGCACCGGGAATGCAGCGCGCATTGTAAAGGAAGCCGTCCTCAACAATGCGGAGGGATCGTCAGCGTTGGAATGCGACCCGAAACCCACATCCGGTCGACATCCCGCTGACATATTGCGTAGTTACTGCGGCATCACACCGTGCCGGCGCGCTTGGCCTCGAGGGCTTCCCAGCGCTCCAGCGCCTCCAGCAGTTCCAATTCGATGGCTTCGTGGCGCTCGGCCAGCTTTTGCGCGCGCTCGGGGTCGCGGCCGTAGATCGTGCCGTCCTCCAGTTCGCCGCCAACCTGCTTCTGCTCCGCCTCCAGCGTCTCGATGGTGGCGGGCAACGCGTCGAGTTCGCGCTGCTCCTTGTAGCTGAGCTTGACCGTGGCACGCTCGCGCGACTTGGCCACCTCGGGCTTCTTCTCTTCAGCGACGGGCTTGACGGCTTGCGCCATCTGCGCCGAGCGCGCTGATTGCGTCTGCCAATCTGAAAACCCGCCCACGTATTCGCGCCAACGGCCCTCGCCCTCTGCCGCAATCACCGAGGTGACGACGTTGTCGACGAACGCCCGATCGTGCGAAACCAGAAATACGGTGCCGCTGTACTCCTGCAGCAGCTCTTCCAGCAGTTCAAGCGTGTCGATGTCCAGATCGTTGGTCGGCTCGTCGAGCACCAGCACGTTGGCCGGACGGGCAAACAGGCGCGCCAGCAGCAGCCGGTTGCGCTCGCCGCCCGACAGCGAGGCCACCGGCGAGCGTGCACGCTCGGGCGGGAAGAGGAAATCGCCCAGATAGCTCATCACGTGCTTGCGCTGACCGTTGACTTCGATCCAGTCGCTGCCCGGGCTGATGGTGTCGGCGAGCGACCGATTCAGGTCCAACTGGGCGCGCATCTGGTCGAAATAGGCGACCTGCAGGTTGGTGCCGTTGCGCACCGTGCCCGAATCGGGTGCCAGTTCGCCGAGAATCAACTTCAGTAGCGTGGTCTTGCCGACCCCGTTGGCGCCGAGAATCCCAACCTTGTCGCCGCGCATGATTGTGGCGGTGAAGTTGTCGACGACGGTCTTGTCGCCATAGCGCTTGGTCACGTCGATCAGTTCGGCAACGATCTTGCCCGAGCGATCGCCCTGCGAGACCTCCAGCTTGACGTTGCCCTGCACTTCGCGGCGCGCCTGGCGCTCTCCACGCATCTGTTCCAGCCGCGCCACGCGGCCGACGCTGCGAGTGCGGCGCGCTTCCACGCCCTTGCGGATCCACACTTCTTCCTGCGCGAGCAGCTTGTCGAAGCGCGCGTTCTCCAAGGCTTCGGCTTCCAATTCCTGCGCCTTGCGCGTCTGATACGCCGTAAAGTTGCCGGGGTAGGAACGCAGCTTGCCGCGATCGAGTTCGATGATGCGCGTGGCGACGCGGTCGAGAAACGCGCGATCGTGGGTGATGAACAGCACGCTGCCGCGGAAGGCCAGCAGCAAATCTTCGAGCCAGCGGATGGAGTCGTAGTCGAGGTGGTTGGTCGGCTCGTCCAGCAGCAGGATGTCGGGCGCGCCCACCAGCGCCTGCGCAAGCGCCACGCGCTTGGTCAGGCCGCCTGACAGCGAACCGATGCGCGCGCCCGGTTGCAAACCAAGCTGCGCAATGGTGGTTTCCACGCGGGTGTGCAATTGCCAAGCATCAGCGGCGTCGAGCTGGGCTTGCAGGGCGTGCAACGTATGCATCGCCTCATCATCTTGTACATCGCCCATGGAGGCGATCAGCGCCTCGTATTCAGCCAGCAGGCCGGCGGCATGCGGCACCCCCATCGCCACGGCTTCGGCCACGGTCTGCTCCGGGTCGAATTCGGGCTCTTGCGGGACATAGGCCGAGGTCACACCGCTCTGACGGGCGATCAGGCCGTCATCCGGCGAGGTCGTACCCGCCACGATCTTGAGCAGTGACGACTTGCCGGTGCCGTTGCGGCCGATCAGGCCTACGCGCTCGCCGGCCTCCAGCGAGAAATCGGTGTGGTCGAGCAACGCCACGTGGCCGAACGCCAGTTGCGCATCGGTAATGGAAAACAGGGCCATGCTGGAGTGAAAAGGATGCAGGCCGTATGCGGCCGGAAGGCGCGTATTGTAGTCGCCCCGCGCCTCGTCTATCGGCGGCATTGCGCTTACAGATGCCGGTGCTATAACGCTTGTGCCGCCGGACTCGCTTTTTCCGGCCGCGCCATTCATACCGTTACGGAAGGGGAATGACGCTGCGCGGACTATTCGGGCTGTTGATCATCTTGATCGTGGCAGGCATTCCAGTGCGGCAGATCTTGCTGCGGACCGGCTTCTCACCTTGGTGGACGCTGCTTGTGCTGGTACCGGTGGTGAACCTGGTGGCGCTGTGGATTTTCGCGTTCTCGAACTGGCCGCGGCAGGCGTCCCAGCCCGGCAACGTGCTGCCCAACCAGAGCTAGAAGGCGGGCACACTCAAGAAAAACGGCCCGCTTTCGGCGGGCCGGAAGAGTCTCTCCTCGATGCCTTGCGAACAAGACATGGCCGGAGCATAGCGCCCCTCGTCCGTCTCGGGCAGTCGGGACAAACCCGGTAGGGAAAAACGCCTAACGCTATGCCCCGTGCGGCTTCGCACCGCAGCAACGCATGCCCCGTCAAGCCTGCACCACAGGTAAGTGCACTGCACCGGCTAGACAGTTGTAGTGGTGCGTCGCGCACGCCGCATGTGCGCAGTGCACCACTGCAAGGCCATCGTCGCGAATCGACTTTTAGAAGGCGACATCCGCCCTTGCAGCCTGCTTACAACACCAGAAAAGCGCAGGCCAGCAGGTTGCAGCGCCGGGCCGTATCATGCGGCAGGCCCTCCGGTCACGAGCCGGGCATAACGATAAAGTGGGCCGCCGATTCTTTCCGGGGGATACAACCATGCCGTTCTTCACGCGCGCACTGCCGGCTGCAGTGCTGCTCTACGCTTCGCTGTCCAGTTTCATACCGGGCGTTGCCTTCGCCTCCTCCACGCCGGTGCTTGATCGCATCCGTGATACCGGCACCGTCCGCGTCGCCTACCGCGAAAGCTCCGTACCCTTCTCGTTCTATGACGCCGATAAAAAGCCCGTCGGCTACGCCATGGACCTCTGCCTGCGCGTGGTCGACAAGCTGCGCAGCGACCTCAAGCGGCCCGATCTGAAAGTGCAATATGTGATGGTCACGCCTTCAACGCGGATGCCGGCCATCATGGAGGGCAAGGCCGACCTCGAATGCGGCTCGACCACCAACAACCGCGAACGCCGCGAGAAAGTGGCCTTCACGATCCCGCACTACATCGCGGGCATCCGCATGATCGTCAAAGCGTCGTCGGGCATCCGCAGATGGGATGACCTGCGCGGCAAGACCGTCGTCACCACCAAGGGCACCACCAGCGTGGCGGAACTGCGCAAGATGAACGACGTGCGCGTGCTGAACATGAAGTTCCTCGAAGCCAAGGACCACGCTGAATCGTTTGCGATGGTCGAAGCTGGCAAGGCGGACGCCTTTGCGATGGACGACGTGCTGCTCTATGGCTTCCGCGCCAACACCAAGACGCCAAGCGACTACGCCGTCGTCGGCGACATGCTGACGGTCGAGCCCTACGCGATCATGCTCAGCAAGGACGACGCCGAGTTCAAGCGCCTCGTTGATCGCGCGATGACCAACATCATCCTCGACTACGACGCCGACAAGCTCTACAAAAAGTGGTTCCAGCAACCGATTCCGCCGCACAGCGCGAAGCTGGATATTCCAATGAGTTTCCTGCTGCGCGATTCGTTCAAGTATCCGAGCGACAAGGTCGCCGACTGAACGCACCTGTGTAATCAGGCAACGCCGCCGTGCAGTCAGGCGGCGTTTTGCTTTGCGCTGTCAGCGCTGGACCGGCAGCATCGGCTTGTTGAGCATGCGCGACAGGACAGCTTCGGGCGAATGGGTGCGATCGGCAATCGCCGCTGGGTCAAGATAGAAAGTCTGCTCCATCATCGCGCGGCCATGCATCGCCGCATGCAGCGTCTGATCGCTGAAGACCACCCACGTCGCACCCGGCGCGAATTCGAACGTCTGCTGCGGTGCCCGGCGCTGATAGACCAGATCCGCCTTCGCGAGATCGTGCAGCTGCAGCATGCGGTGGTCGTATTCGGAGCGCGGGCGTTTGGTGACATGCAGCTTGTGCATCAGCCACGATTGTCCCGGCAGCATCCCACGTGTTTTCGGCACAAACCGCTGGGCGAAGTCGGCAAAGGGTTCGCCGATGCGCCAGACGCGCGGGGCATCCGGATCGACGTTGTGGAACACACGCAAGAGGCGCTGGCCGTGCAGCGGATTCGACGGGAATGCGTCGACGTGCAGGCGTGTGTCGTCCTTACGCCAGCTGACTGGCCGCCCGGCAATCTCGGCTGGCCGCAACGACGTGCCGGCCCGCTTCAGGTGCGGGGCATAGCTGGGAAACAACCTCAGCACGAGGCGCTCGGCAGCATCGGCGTAACGCCGGATCAGGGTAGCGAGATCGCGCAGGTCAGCAGGCTGCCCGACGGCGCCGCGCACGCTGGATTCATTCGCCCGCAGGTTGATGTTCTTCGTCTTGCCGTCAGACCAGCGTGCGTCAAGAAAGCGCTGCTCCCCAGCATCAAGTGGGAAATCGAGCGCGGGAAAGTGCAGCACATTGCCGCGCTCCAACGCGGACCGCATGGCAGCCGCCTCATCGAACGTCACCGCGGGTGACCATTCACGCACCGGCCACGGCACCACCATGTCGATGGCGGTCGGCGCAGCGCCGACTTGCTGACCAGCATCATGGTTGTACGTCCGCGGCGTGGCGGGCGCAAACCCTTGCATACTTCCCATGAACTTATCAATCGCTTACGTAAAATATTTGCGAATGATAGAGCGCTCACCAGTTCAGTGCATCGTCAGAAAACACAACACATCATGTCTTACGACATGTGCCGAAGACTTACCGGGGCGGGAAACGGATTTCAGAGAAAGTGTTTGACGACCTGCTCTTCGAGGCCGACAAAGCGCACGAGCTGGCGTGAACCGTCAGGAAATTGCTTGATGACGTGGCCGTCAGGGGTATCGGTGTGACGGAAATAGATCGGTCGATCAATCGTCCCGGGCCGATGCTTGGGAAGCAGACTTTCCAGCGACGGCTCCACCGTCCACGGATCGTCCCGTTCTTCGGATGTCAGCATGTTGGTCGCCTAGGGTTTCGGAAATGGGTGATGAAGCATAACTTCCGTGAACAACCGTGGAAAGTTCGTAATACTTAAATCTGATTCTTTGACCGATCGTTCGTTCGCTTTAGCGTTTGCCCCCCTCACAGGAACATCTGGACTGTGGGCAACAACCTACAAAACCCGGGGCGTCATCATCGTTTCATATGGCGTCGGTAGGCGCTGCCGACGCGGCCCTGTGCTTCGGCGGCTCTCTGGTCTTGGCTCTGCAAATTGCGTAGAATCGCGGCTCGCTCGGGCGGCCGTTGGCGTCACCCGGGAGTCGGTCACTCGCCGTAGCACAATGGATAGTGCACGCGCCTCCTAAGCGTGAGATACAGGTTCGATTCCTGTCGGCGGGACCAGCAGATACGACGAAGCCAGGCAACACGCCTGGCTTTTGTTTTTTGCCCGCACGAAACAACGAGGCCCGCCACATACGGGCGGGCCTATGGCTGCGGATGGCCCCGGGCCATCTAGGTCAGCACCGGCAGCGCTTCAAGCACGAGCAGCCCGATCAGCACCCCGATAATCGTCAGTAGCACGCGGATCCCTACTCGCGCACCTCGGATTACCAGTGGCGCAGACGCCAGTCCGATCACGCCCGCAACGCAAACGGCGAGCAACAGGTACAGGTTGGAGAAGGCCATCGGGAATTCCATCATCCGCCCCTTCCCGGCCGTGAGCATGGCCGGTCTTTTGAGTATAGGCCGCGGGTTCAACCGGGCAAGCGGCGGCGCGGGCACATACATCAGTGGCGCCGGTATTTTTGCGCACTGCAAAAATACGTGCTATAGTTCGTGGCTTGGCTGCTTACTGCCGTATTTTTCGGTCCGCGGTGGGTCGATGGCTGGTATCAAAATCAGTGTCATCGCCAGAATCCCCGTCCGTTGCATGCATGCGCAGCCGATTGCCATTGTGCTTGGCATCGTCTCCGATCTCCCGCGTGGATTCACATCACGCCGAAGGGACCGCCGCCCCACCTCGCTGACCTGTTCAGCTTGAGGCCGGCCCACTCCCCCGCCTGTCCGTTCTGCAGCCCGTCTGTCGAACCGGCCTTATCCGATTGGCGCCGACGCCCGTGATTAACCGGTCGCCGTATCCCATTTCCGTCGTCTGCATCCGTTGATGTAGCGGCGCGGCAGCCTTACTACCTATTCGACATGACGCAGCCTCAAGACGGCAGCGGCGCTATTGCGCACGCTGAAACCAGCAACACCAATACCGAGAACCTCATCGCCGAAACCGCGACCCGTGCCAGCGCCTTTGCTGCACTGGGCCTGGACGACCGCATCGTCCGTGCGCTGGGTGAAGTGAACTACACCACGCCGACGCCAGTTCAGGCGCAAGCCATTCCGGCCTGCCTGTCGGGCCGCGACCTGCTGGTCACGAGCCAGACCGGTTCGGGCAAGACCGCCGCGTTCATTCTGCCGGCCATCCAGCGCATCAGCGAGCAGCCTGAGCCGCAGCGGCCGCGCATGGACGGCCCGCCGCAACGCATGAAGGGCCGCCGCCCCCGCCCGGCACCGGCCAAGCCGTCGCTGCTGGTGCTCACGCCCACGCGCGAACTGGCCCTGCAAGTAACCACCGCCACCGCACAATACGGCCGTCATCTGCGCCGCATTGTCTGCGCGAGCATCTTGGGCGGCATGCCCTACCCGAAGCAGCTCGACATGCTGGCACGCATGCCGGACATCATCATCGCCACGCCGGGCCGCCTGCTGGACCACATCGACTCGGGCCGCATCGACCTGTCGGCACTCGACATGCTCGTCTTTGACGAAGCCGACCGCATGCTGGACATGGGCTTCTCGGATGACATCGAAGCCATCGTCGGCGCCACGCCGGCCACGCGCCAGATGCTGATGTTCTCGGCAACGATGGACCGCCGCATCGAGCAACTGGCCGAGCGCATGATGCGCGAGCCGCAGCGTATCGAAATCGCCGCCGCGAAAATCGACCAAAGCAACATCGAAGAGCGCCTGCACTTCACCGACGACATGTCGCACAAGCAGCAGCTACTGGATCACCTGCTGCGCGATGCGTCGCTCAAGCAAGCCATCGTCTTCACGGCGACCAAGCGTGATGCCGATTCGCTGGCCGAACGCCTGACCGAGCACGGTTTCTCCGCTGGCGCGTTGCACGGCGACATGCATCAGGGCGCACGTAACCGTACGCTGACGGCGCTGCGCCGCGGCCAGTTGCGCGTGCTGGTGGCCACCGACGTGGCGGCCCGCGGCATCGACGTGCCGGACATCACGCACGTGGTCAACTTCGACCTGCCCAAGCAAGCTGAAGATTATGTGCACCGCATCGGCCGTACGGGCCGCGCGGGCCGCAGCGGCATCGCCATTAATCTGGTGAACCACAACGACACGTTCCAATGGCGCCGTATCGAGCGCTTCGTTGATCGCCGCATCGACGCATCGGTGGTTGAGGGCCTGGAGCCGAAGCGCTCGGCCAAGCCCCGCACTGGTGGCCCGCGTGCCGGCGGCGACCGTGGCGGCTACCGTGGAAACGGTGGTAACGGCGGCGGTTATCGCGGCCAGCGTGAAGGCTACGGCGCACGCCAAGGCGGCAACGGTGGCAATAGCGGCAACAACGAAGGCCGCTTCCAACGCAGCTTCGGCGGCGACCGCGACGGCTTTGCTCCGCGCCGCGACGACCGCAACGGCAACGGCGGCGGCTACCAAGGCGCCCAACGCGAATGGAACCGCGACGACCGCGCCCCGCGTCCGTCGTATGGCCAAGGCCAGCAAAACCGTGGCGACTGGCAACAACGCCCCGCGCGTACGCAAGGCACGCAAGACGGCAACCGTGGCTACGGCAACAGCGCCGGCACCGGCACCGGTGGCGGTTATGGCAATCGTGATGGCAACCGTGAAGGCGCCGCCCCGCGTCGCTTCGGCGACAACAACGGCGGCAGCCGCTTCGGCGACGGTGGCAACGGCGCGCAGCGTCGCAGCTACGGCAATCGCGACGGCAACCGCGACAGCTATGGCAGCAAGGGCCGTTCGCGCGATTTCGATCGTTGATCGATGAGGGGTCATCTTTTCCGGATGGCCTTAGCAGACAGCCAACAAAAAACCCCACGTCTAACAGCGTGGGGTTTTTTGCTTCTTGGGCAACGCCGGTCAATCGCGACTCGACTTGCCGGTCGTGCCCGAAAAGGCCTACATCACAGCGCACAGGTTCGGAAGCCAACAAAGACGTCATCACGCTCCGGCAGCAGGAAGCCCCGGAAACGCGGGTGACGGGTGCGTTGCGGCGTATGTGCGGCAGCGCCTCGCACCGCCTGCATCGTCATGAAGTGCGGCGCCGACAGGCTCGCCACACGACCGCGCGGCATGCCCGGTACAAAATCCGGATACGGCTCGAACGGCGACGACGTCCACTCCCACACCTGCCCCCAATGAAAGCCGGCCCGACCCTGCACCGCGGCCATCTCCCATTCGTCTTCGGTCGGTAAGCGACGGCCGGCCCAGCGGCACCACGCCTGGGCTTCGTACAGGCTCACATGGCGCACGGGTTCGTCGCGGTTGATCGTACGTGCCTGACCGTAGCGCAGTGCCTGCCAGGTACGCGTGGCGGGATCGCGCTGCCAACCCAGCGGCGCTGATCGCTCCTGCATCATCAGCCACTCCATGCCGGCCGGCGACCACCATTGCGGATGGTCGTAACCGCGGTCTTCGATGAACTCCAGGTATTGGCCATTCGTGACCGGCTGCGCATCGATCTCGAATGCGGGCACATACGTGCGGTACGGCGGACACTCGTTGTCGAAGAAGAACCCATCGGCGTCTGGCCAGCCCATCTGGAAGCGGCCGCCGGGCAACGACAGTGTCTGCGCAGCCGGCACGGCCACGGCGGCCAGCGGCGGCTGGCCAGCGGGCTGCAGGCCCAACACCTGCAGCAGGCCGTGCAGATGTTCGGCGCGCAGGTCTTCGTGGAACACAGCCCAGCGGAACGGTTCGAGCGCCGCATCGTCATCACTGCCGAGCGTGGCGAGCTTGCGCAGCACGCGGTCGAGCACGTCATGCGCGTACTGCTTGATCGCGGCAATGCCGGGCAGCGTCAGCTCCCAGCACGCTTCTGGCGGCATGCGATCCATGTCAAAGAAGGCGTCGGCGCCATCAAGTGCGGCGGGCAGCGTAGCTTGCCACAGCGCCAAGTCCCACTCGGTACCGGCGCCGTCTTCGATGGTGTCGCTGCCGTTGCGCCGCGGTTCGCGCAGGCACCAGAACTCTGCAAACCAGGCCAGTTGGCCGAGTGTCCAGAGCGGCGGAGCGTGATGCTCCACGCGTTCAATCTGCCAGCCGCGCTGCGTATCCCCGAAGGCCGACAACAGCGCCAGCGTGCGGTTGCGCGCATCGACCAAGCTGTGCGCGATGCCCTGGCGCGGCAAGCGGCGGCCATCGGTCCAGTCGGGAAGCGATCCGATGAAGGTCGGATCAGGGAGCATGAAGAATTCAGCCATCGCGGCAAACCTCGGGCAGGAATCGATCCATTATCGCACCGGCCTGCCAGGCGCCGCGTTCGTGCCTAACGGCCTACGCTCGCATGGCAGACGGCAAAGTCGCCGCCGGTGTCAGTCCAGGCATGCAGATCCTCGAACCCGGCATCGGCAAACATCACTTGAAGGCTCGCCAAGTCGTATTTGACGGAGTTCTCGGTGTGCATGCGGTCGCCGGCGGCGAAGGCGCGGGCTTGCTTGTCCCATCGCACCGTTACATCGCGACGAGCTTCTAGGTGCATCTCAACGCGATGGGCTTCTGGGCGGTACAGCGCGACATGGCGCCAATCCCGCACGTCGAAATCCGCCCCCAGGAGCCGATTCAGGTTGCGCAGCACGTTCAGGTTGAACGCGGCGGTCACACCGAGCGGATCGTCGTAAGCGGCTTCGAGCCGTTGGGCGTCTTTGATAAGGTCGATGCCGATCAGCACGCTGTCGCCAGGCGCGGAAGCCTCGTGCAGGCGTGAGAGAAATGCCCTCGCCTCTTCCGGCGTGAAATTGCCAAGGCTCGAACCGGGGTAGAACCACACGCGGCGCCCGTCGCCCACGGCATCAGGCAACACCAGCGGTGCGCACAGATCGGCGCCAATGCCGACCATCGGCAATTGCGGATGCTGACGCGCAAGCCCACGCAGCGTATCGCGCAGAAAATCCGCCGAGATGTCGATCGCCACATAACGGGACGGCGCAAGCGTACGGAACAGGCGTGCGGCCTTCTCGCAATTGCCGGCGCCCAGGTCGATCAAAGTGGCGCCGCGACCTACGCGCATCGCGATCTCGGCCGCGTGCAGGCTGAAGATGGCGGCTTCGGTGCGCGTCGGGTAATACTCGGGCAGGTCGGTAATCGCTTCGAACAGACGCGAGCCGAGGGCATCGTAGAAGAACTTCGGGCTGATATTGGCCGCGGGTGAAAGCAGGCCAGCTTCCGCTTCGGCACGCAGGGCAGCGTCGTCTTCCGTAAAGAGCTGGTAGAAAGTCAGGCCCGCGCCAATAGCGTCGACCGTGGGCTGGGGCTGGATCAGACGAGCCAGCGCGCGGCGGGCATAGGCATCGGCGGACGGCTTGGTGGCCTGCATGGTGTCTCCCGTTGTGGGTGGAACGGCACGGTGCTGCATGGTCATGAGGGCCGTTGACAGCGAGAAATGTGCCATCGCGCCTATGCCATCACCGCACGTCGGTGACGCGCGGATGAAATTGCAGCGTAGACGCCGCTTTGTGACAGCGCCACCGTTCTTTCGCCGGAGGCTGCCACAACGCGGCATCGCGCTAATCGTAAAAATCACCCGCACCGCTGAAAAAATCACGCACACCTTGCTGCTAGGCCAACGTTGCGTTTTTGCAGCGCACAATCCGCTCGCTGCGATATAATGCGGGCTTCCTCAAAGGGGAGTAGCTCGGGGGTTCTTCAGCCCCAGGCACGATCGTCATGACGAAGCCCACGCTTCCGGTCGTGCCGGCACCAGCAGGTTCCTAACCTGTTCGTGTCGAGCAAGACCTTTGCAACCGGATTTCATGGTCTGCAAAGCGTCTCGCCCCAGCATTCCATGCAGTTCGGTCAACCGATTTTTATTGTTGTTTGACTTGGAGCCACCATGGAATGGTTGTCTGACATCTTCACCATGCAGTTTGCCGCCGCGCTGGCGTCGATCATCGTGATCGACCTCGTGCTTGCGGGCGATAACGCCATCCTCATCGCGCTGGCCGCGCGCAACCTGCCGCCCGCGCTACAGAAGAAAGCCATCATGTGGGGCGCCGCGGGCGCAATCATCGTGCGTGCGCTAATGACGCTGGCAGTGGTGTGGCTGCTGAAGATTCCAGGCCTGATGCTGGTGGGCGGCTTGGCGCTGGTGTGGATCGCATGGAAGCTTCTGGCTGACGACGGCCAGGGCGGCGATGAACACGGCGCGGGCAGCACCACGCTGATGGGCGCCATGAAGACCATCATCATCGCCGATGCAGTGATGGGCATCGACAACGTGCTCGCCATTGCCGGTGCATCGCATGGCAGCTTCCTGCTGGTGGTGCTGGGGCTGTTGATCAGCGTGCCGGTCGTCGTGTGGGGTAGCGGCGTGGTACTGCGCCTGATCGAACGCTTCCCGGTCATCATCTACGGCGGCGCCGCTGTGCTGGCTTATACGGCCGCGCACATGATCGTGGCCGAACCGGTTCTCAAGGCGTTCTTTGCCGCACAGCCGCCGCTTAAGTGGGCAGTGTATGTGGTGGTGTTCGTGGTCGTGTTGGGCGGCGGCTGGCTTGTCCAACGTCGCCGCCAACAACCCGCCTAAGCCAGGATCGGCTGACCGGCAAGCACGCGTGCCAGCTTGGCGCGATCAATGTTGCCGCCGGTCAGCGGCAGGCCGACACGCAGGCCCGCAATCCGCTCCCGCTGCTGCCATGCCCCCGCAAGGGCGGCGGCGGCGGCGCCCTCCGCCACGTTGTGCGTGGTAGAAAAGTACAGCCGAATAGCCTCCGCCACATCGTCATCCGTCACCGCAATGATCTCGTCGACGCCGGCGCGGATCACCTCAAGCGCCTTCGCATCCGGTGTGCGGCATGCAAGCCCGTCAGCCAGCAGCGTCGACACCGGCGCCGACACCACGGTACCGCTTGCAAACGACTGCTCGTAGCATCGGGCATGTGCTGACACGACGCCGACAATGCGTGTCGACAGACCCAACGCATCGCGGGCCCGCACCGCCGCGCAAATCCCCGAGCCCATGCCGATCGGCACGTAGACCACATCCAGCGGCGCGGCCTCAAGAAACTCCAGCCAGTAGCTCGCCACCCCGACGACCAGATCGTCGTGATACGAGGGCACAAAGTGCAAACCACGTTCACCGGCCAATTGATCGGCGAACTCGCGGCTTGCCTGGAAGTCATCACCCGCTTCAATAAGCTCTGCGCCAAGTGCACGCATGGCGGCATTCTTCTCCACGCTATTGCCATGTGGCACGACGATGGTGACGGCGATACCGTTCCCGCGCGCCGCCAATGCAATCGACTGACCGTGATTACCGCGCGTCGCCGCAATCACACCGCGCACCTCAGGCTCACGTTGGCGCAAGGCATGCAGATAAGTCAGCCCGCCCCGCACCTTGAACGTGCCCACTTCGGTGTGGTTTTCATGCTTAACCCACACCGCCGCCCCCATCGCTTCCGAGAGCAACGGCCAGCAGTACTGCGGGGTCGGCGCAATCGCCGCATGGACCACGTTGGCGGCTGCGCGAAGAGAGCGCAATTCGGCGGCACGGGTGGTCGAAGCCTGGGTAGCCATAGACGACACGGTGTTTCTCCGGCGGACAGTTGAAAGTGATGTGGCGATCTTGCCAGCGTTGCCTGCCAGGCAACATCGACAATTCTGCGCTTTGCCAGTCCTACCGTGCCGCTCATCCGGCCGGGCCAGTTTCCGGACACTGCCGGTACAGTCGGCGCCGCGCGGCTCACGTTACAATGCGGCTCACCTGATATCCGACGCCCCCGCCTTCTCGCCCGCGCTCGCATGAAGCCTTATCTCGACCTGATGCGCCATGTCTACGAACATGGCACCGACAAAGCCGACCGCACCGGCACCGGCACGCGCTCCGTGTTTGGCCACCAGATGCGCTTCAACCTGCAGGACGGCTTTCCGCTGGTGACCACCAAGAAGGTCCACATCAAGTCCATCGTCTATGAACTGCTGTGGTTCCTCCAAGGCTCGACCAACGTGCGCTGGCTGCAAGACAACGGCGTGACGATCTGGGACGAATGGGCTGACGCCGACGGCGAGCTGGGCCCCGTGTACGGTTCCCAATGGCGCTCCTGGCCGACGCCTGACGGTGAACACATCGACCAGATCGCCGAACTGATCGCCCAGATCAAGCGCAACCCCGATTCACGCCGGCTGATTGTTTCCGCCTGGAACGTGGCCGAGATCCCGCGCATGAAGCTGCCGCCCTGCCACGCGTTCTTCCAGTTCTATGTGGCTGACGGCAAGCTCTCGTGCCAGCTCTACCAGCGCAGTGCGGATATCTTCCTCGGCGTGCCGTTCAACATTGCCAGCTACGCGCTGCTGGTGCACATGGTTGCGCAGCAGACTGGCCTCGATGTGGGCGACTTCGTCTGGACGGGCGGCGATTGCCACCTCTATAACAACCACTTCGAACAGGTCGAGACGCAACTCGCACGTGAGCCGCTGCCGTTGCCAAAGCTGCACATCAAGCGTAAGCCTGAAAGCATCTTCGACTACCAGTACGAAGACTTTGAGATCGTCGGCTACCAAAGCCACGCTGCCATCAAAGCACCGGTGGCCGTGTAACCGTATGACCATCCTGACGCTCATCGTCGCCCGCGCCCGCAATGGCGTGATTGGCCGCGACAACACCCTGCCCTGGCGCCTGCCCGAAGATCTCGCCCACTTCAAGCGCACGACCATGGGCGCACCCATCGTGATGGGCCGCAAGACGTACGATTCGATCGGCCGCCCGCTGCCAGGCCGGCGCAACATTGTCGTCACGCGTAATGCCAAGCTCGAGCTGCCGGGCTGCGAGATTGCCTACTCGATGGAAGATGCGCAGCGTCTGTGCGTAGGCGCCGAGCAGATCTTCCTGATCGGTGGCGCGCAACTGTATGCGGATGCCCTCCCGAGCGCAGACCGCCTGATCGTCACGGAAATCGACGCCGATTTCGAAGGCGACGCGCACTTCCCCGCGCCCGACCCGAAGCTCTGGCATGAAGTCGCACGCGAGACGCACCACGCGGCAGCGCCCAACGATTTCGACTACGCGTTCGTTACGTATGAACGTCCGCCATCGGACGAGCAATAATCCCAGCAGACCATAAAAAACGCGCTCAGTTTCGAGCGCGTTTTTTATTTCGGCAGTGACGATTTATTCGCCGGCGATCGTCATCTGTTCGATCAAGATCGAGCCAGTTTCCTTCGTACCACGCACGAGCGCATCGGCTCCGATGGCAACGATCTGGCGGAACATCTCACCAAGGTTGCCGGCAATCGTGATTTCTTCCACCGGATACTGAATCACGCCATTTTCAACCCAATAACCTGACGCGCCGCGCGAGTAATCACCCGTCACGTAGTTCACGCCCTGGCCCATCAGTTCGGTGACCAGCAAGCCCGTGCCCATGCGGCGCAGCATGCCGGCAAAGTCGTCTTCTGGCGTGGTCTGGTCGGAGAACAACGTCAGGTTGTGCGAGCCGCCAGCATTGCCCGTGGTTTGCATGCCGAGCTTGCGCGCGGAATACGTCGACAGGAAGTAGCCTTCCACCACGCCGTTCTTCACCACATCGCGGCGCTGCGTGCGCACGCCTTCCTCGTCGAACGGCGCGCTGCCCATGCCGTTGAGGACGTGTGGGTCTTCCGTGATCTGCACATGCGGCGCGAAAACTTCCTTGCCCAGCGTATCGAGCAGGAACGTCGACTTGCGATAGAGCGCTCCGCCCGACACCGCCTGCACAAAGGCCCCCAGCAAACCCGCCGCCAGCGGCGCCTCGAACAACACGGGGCACTTGCGCGTTGTCAGCCGACGCGCGGACAAACGCGCCAGCGCACGTTCTGCCGCGTACTTGCCGATCGCTTCGGGCGCAGCCAGATCGTCCGGCGAGCGCTTGGACGAATACCAATCGTCGCGCTGCATATGCGCGCCCGAACCGGCGATCGGCGCAGCAGAAATGAAGTGACGCGAATACGGGTAGCCCGCCATGAAACCGCGCGACGTGGCCAGCACGAAGTGCGAATGCTGCGCCGAGATGCTCGAGCCATCGCTGTTGCGGATCTTCGGGCTTACGGCAAAGGCAGCAGCTTCCGCGGCGCGAGCGATCTCCACGGCGGCTTCCGCGTCGATCATCCACGGGTGATAGAGCTGCAGGTCTTGCGGGTGTTTCTCCAGCAGTTCTTCTTCTGCCAAGCCGGCACAATCATCGTCGGCGGTGAAGCGCGCAATGTTGTAGGCAGCCTCGACGGTGGACCGCAGTGCCGCCGGCGAAAAGTCCGACGTGCTGGCGTTGCCGCGTTTCTTGCCGAGCATGACCGTCACGCCAACGATCTTGTCGCGGTTCTGCTCGATGGTCTCGATCTCGCCCTTGCGCACCGTGACTGACAGGCCTTGGCCTTCGGAGATTTCCGTTGCGGCATCGGAGGCGCCGAGTTCGCGTGCAATGCGGAGCACATCGGTGGCCATCTCCTCGAGCTGTTCGCGGCGGTAGGCAAACACAGGGGCGGTCTTGGAATCGAGCGTTTGAGACATAGGCAATGGAGGGAAGAAACGGGTGCCGCGATTTTGCCAAAGGCAGGCAAGAACTGGCGAAAGTGCCCATCATAGCAAGATACAATGCGCGCCATGAGCCGAGCATCCCGACACAACCCCACGTATCTCCAACCCGTCGTGCGCACCGACATCGGTGACGAGGACGATCCGGATACGCCCAAGAGCAAATCGCAGCGCAAACGCGAGGTAAACGCCTTGCAAGACCTGGGCACTGCCCTGGAAGCGCTGCCCAAGGACAAACTCGCCAAGGTACCGCTGCCCGAAAAGCTGCTCGACGCCCTGCGCGAAGCCAAACGCACCACCGCCCATGAAGGCAAGCGCCGCCAGATGCAGTACATCGGCAAGCTGATGCGCACCTTGACCGACGAGGAAGTGGAGGCCATTCGCCGCGTCCTGGCCACCTTCGTTGGCGCCTCGAAAGCCGAAACCGCGCGCCTGCATGCCATGGAGCGTTGGCGCGACCGCCTGATCACCAGCGACGACGCCGTTACCGAGTTCATTGCAGCGCACCCGGATTCCGACGTGCAGGCGCTGCGTACGCTGGTGCGCAATGCGCGCAAGGAAACGCAGTTGGCCAAGCCGCCCAAGTCGTCGCGCGAGCTGTTCCAGATGGTCAAGCAGGCCCTGGCCGGCAATGATCGTGATGAAGACGACGCCGATCAACCCGAAGCCGAAGGCGACGACGCATGACAGCCCCTACCCGCTCCGCTCCGATCACCCGCCGCCACGCCGATGAGCTGATCGTCGGTTTTGTGTCGATTTCGGACCGCGCCTCGGCCGGCACGTATCAGGACGAAGGGATTCCCGCGCTGCGGGACTGGTTTGGCACCGCGATCTCATCGCCGTGGCAAGGGGTGGAGCGGCTGATTCCGGACGATCAAGCGGCGATTGCCGAAACACTGATCGACCTCGTCGATCATGTCGGCTGCGATCTGGTGCTCACCACGGGCGGCACCGGCCCGACGCGCCGCGATGTGACGCCCGAGGCCACGCTGGCCGTCGCCACGAAGGAAATGCCGGGTTTTGGCGAGCAGATGCGCCAGATCAGCCTGCATTTCGTTCCGACGGCGATTCTGTCGCGTCAGGTGGCGGTGATCCGCGAAACGCCGTCGCGCGCCACGCTGATCATCAACCTGCCTGGTCAGCCGCGCGCCATCAAGGAAACGCTGGAAGGCGTGAAGGATGTGGAAGGCCGCGCCACCGTGCCGGGCATCTTTGCGGCCGTGCCGTACTGCATCGACCTGATCGGCGGCCCATATGTCGAGACGCACGACAGCGTGGTCAAGGCCTGGCGGCCCAAGCACGCTGTGCGCCCAAAACCGCTGCAGGTTTAACGCTTACGGGGCCACCGAAGACGCCAGCGCTTCAGCGTCCGGCGTTTGCGGCACGTCGCGGATGAAGTGCTCGCGGTAATAGCGCAGTTCTTCGATCGATTCGATGATGTCTGCGAACGCCGTGTGCCGCTGGTGCTTCGTAAAGCCCTTGGCAATGGCCGGCTGCCAGCGCTTGCAGAGTTCCTTGAGCGTAGAGACGTCCAGGTTGCGGTAGTGGAAATACTCCTCCAGCTTGGGCATGTAGCGCGCCATGAAGCGGCGGTCCTGGCAGATGGAGTTGCCGCACATTGGCGACTTGCTCTTCGGCACCCACTTCTTGAGGAAAGCCAGCAGTTCCGCTTCCGCTTCCGCTTCGGTCGTGGTGGATGCCTTGACCTTGTCGATCAGGCCCGAACGCCCGTGCGTGCCCTTGTTCCAGGCGTCCATGCCGTCGAGTAGCTCGTCGGACTGATGAATCACCAGCACCGGACCTTCAGCAAGAATGTTCAGCTCCGAATCCGTCACCACCACGGCCACTTCGATGATGCGGTCGTTCTCGGGGCTCAGGCCGGTCATCTCCATGTCGAGCCAAACGAGGTTGTTATCGCTTTTCGCGGCAACGCGGCTGGGGGTGGACGGGGATGCGGCGGACGGGGAAACGGCGGTACTCACGGGGGTGCTCACTCAAGGGCCTTGAGAAAATGACTGAAGGCTATAATTTTCGCATATCTGATAGGTGTTTCCCCACATGCCCGCCTTTACCGCTGTCTTCCTGATCACCCTTGTATTGATGTCCGCCACGCGCCTGTGGCTGGCCGCGCGGCAAGTCCGTTACGTGGCGCGTCACCGCGACGCCGTACCTGCGCAGTTTGCCGAATCAATCACGCTGGACATGCACCGCAAGGCCGCGGACTACACCATCGCCCGCACCCGTCTGGCGATGCTGGAAGTGCCGGTTCAGGCCGCGCTGCTGATCGCCCTGACGCTGCTCGGCGGGCTGAACTGGATCAACCAGGCGTGGCTGGGCGTGTTTGGCCCCGGTTATGCGTATGGCGTGGCGCTGATCGCATCGGTCATCGTGATCAGCAGCGTGATCGAGTTGCCGTTTTCGCTGTACGCACAGTTCGTCGTCGAGGAGCGTTTCGGCTTCAACCGCATGACGTTCAAGCTTTGGCTGGCCGACAACCTCAAGGGCTTGGCCATCGGTACCGTGCTGGGTCTGCCGCTGCTGCTGGCGGTGCTCTGGCTGATGGGCAAGATGGGCGCGCACTGGTGGCTGTACACCTGGGTCGTGTGGATGGCGTTCATGCTGTTTGTTCAGGCCATCTACCCGAACGTCATCGCGCCGCTCTACAACAAGTTCACCCCGCTGCAGGACGAGGAAATGCGCTCGCGCATCGAAAGCCTGCTCAAGCGCTGCGGCTTCGCCAGCAAGGGCCTCTTCGTGATGGACGGCAGCCGCCGCAGCGCCCACGGCAACGCCTACTTCAGCGGCTTTGGCGCAACCAAGCGCATCGTCTTCTTCGATACGCTGCTAGCCCGCCTGAACCCGTCCGAAATGGAAGCCGTGCTCGCGCATGAGCTGGGCCATTTCAAGCGCCACCACATCACCAAGCGCATCGCCGTGACGTTCGTGCTGAGCCTCGGTGCGCTGGCACTGCTCGGCTGGCTCATGACGCGCACGTGGTTCTACCTCGGCCTGGGCGTCGCGCCCAACCTGTTCTCCGACAACCATGCGCTGGCGCTGATGCTGTTTTTCCTGGTCCTGCCGGTGTTCACGTTCTTCGTGTCGCCGCTGGCGAGCCTGTCGTCGCGCAAGGACGAGTACGAAGCGGATGCCTTTGCCGCCGAGCACGCCGACGCCAATCAACTCGTCTCGGCGCTGGTCAAGCTGTTCCAGGACAACGCATCGACGCTCACGCCGGACCCGGTCTACTCAACGTTCTACTATTCGCACCCGACTGCATCGCAGCGCGTGGAGCGCCTGGTGCAGGCCCGCACGGCATGACGCGCGGCAAACCGAGCCGCGCTCATAAGCAGGCCGCCACCGGCGAACACGGGCTCGTCATCGCCGCACACGGGCGCCATTACCTGGTGGAACGCGAGGGCGGCGGCTTCCTGCAATGCTTCCCGCGCGGCAAACGCAGCGAATGCGCTGTCGGCGATCGCGTGGTCTATGAAGCCACCGCCGTCGACCAGGGCGTCGTCGTGCGCGTTGACGATCGCCGCAACCTGCTCCACCGCTCCGACCAGTTCAAATCGAAGGTGCTGGCGGCGAACCTGGATCAAGTCATCATCATGCTCGGCACCGAGCCGAGCTTTTCGGAAGACCTGCTCGGCCGCGCGCTCGTCGCAGCAGAATCCCTCGGTCTCACCCCACTCATCCTGCTCAACAAGATCGACCTGACCGCTCGGCTGGAGACGGCTCGCTCACGCCTGGCGCTCTATCGAGACCTGGGTTACACCATTGTGGAACTGACGGTGCATGGTGCGCCGGACGCCGCGCACGCCGCGCTCGAACCGCACGTGACCGGGCGCGCTTCGATCCTGATCGGGCAGTCGGGCATGGGCAAGTCGTCACTGCTGAACCTGCTGATTCCGGGTGTGGATGCGCAAACGCGCGAGATCTCCGAAAAGCTGGATTCCGGCAAGCACACAACCACGTTCACACGGCTCTATCACCTGCCTACTGAATGGGGCCAGGGCGGCGTGCTGATCGACTCGCCGGGCTTCCAGGAGTTCGGTCTGCATCACTTGAGCGAAGGGATGCTGGAACGCGCCTTTCCCGAGTTCCGCCCGCGCCTGACCGAGTGCCGCTTTTATAACTGCCGGCACCTGCAAGAGCCCGGCTGTGGCATTCTGGGCGCGATTGCCGAAGGCAAGATCGATCCACGGCGGCACCAGCTTTACGCGCAACTGCTGCACGAATCGGAGCAACAGAAGCCTTGGTAACGGCTTCGTAACACGTTCGGGGGGCTGGGATGAAGTTGCTGATCAGCAGTTCATCGCTCGGCATGGCCGCACACTGGCAGAACGTGCTGGCTGCAGCCGGCATCCGCACCGAGCTGCGCAACATTTACCTAAGCAGCGTAGCGGGTGACGTTCCGCCGCAGGACTGCGCGGCGCAAGTCTGGCTCGTGAACCCGGAGCAGGAAGCGCAGGCCCGAGCGCTGATCGATCAGGCGCAGCACCCGCCCACCGGGCCGGCATGGCGTTGCGTGCATTGCGGAGAGAGTCACGAGCCGCAGTTCGCCCAGTGCTGGCGCTGCGGCAAAGATCGCGAGGATGCGGCCTGATTGATCGTTCAGCAGCTAGGCGAGCCGCATCAGCCCAGCCACACGGCAATCGACAGCATCGCCAGCAGCAGCATCCACAGCACCACCGCGCGCCACACTAGTCCCACAGCCGACTGCAGCGTGCGTACATTTGGCTCCTGCCCCACTTCCATTGGATAGGCGCCGTCTTCGTCGGCAATGCTATCGGCAGAATCGCGTTGTGGAATGGGCGTGCCCAGACGCACGCCGAGTGCACCGCCGCCGGCGGCCAGCAGGATGCCATTCACTTCATCGTTCCACTTGGCAGCGCGGTTGCGCCACGCGTACACGGCATCTTCAAAGTTGCCGACGATGGAGAAGCCAATCGCAGTCAGGCGCGCGGGGATGTAGTCGATGACGAAAAACGCCTGACGGGCGAATAGGCCCAGCGCGGGGCTGCGCTCCGTCGACGTATCGCTCCAGTGGCGAGCGAGGTATTCAGCGCCGCGATACAGCACCACACCCGCCGGCCCAATTGGCACCAGAAACCAGAAGAACACGCCAAACACGTGACGATGCGCCGCCACGATCGCGCATTCGAGCGTATGGCGGACGATCTCGTTGACGGGCATATCGGTCGTGTCCCGGCCCGACCATTCGTTGAGTAGCAGGCGCGCAGTGACAATGTCATCGCTGCGCAGCGCCTCATGGATGTCGGTGAAGTAGTGGCTGAACTGGCGGAAACCGAGCGTCAGATAGACCATCAGCACGTTCCACAGGAACGCCAGCCCAAGGCTGATCGACGACAGCAGATAGTGCACCAGCGCCACGACCACCACGGCCGGCAGCGTGACCACACACCAGGCGAGCACAGCATCGCGACGATGGCCCGTGTCGAACCATTCTTCTGCCCGCGCGGCCAGTGCGCGTACGACGTCGTAGATCGGGTTGTCCCGGCTGAGCGCACGGAACTGTTCAAGAATCAGCGCGCAGAGTACGGAGAAAAAAGTCATTGGAAGGGCGTTGCGAAGGCGTGGATCACGCCGTGGAGGCGATGTGCAAGACGATAGCACACAGCGTGCGCGCAACAGCGCACCTTCGGGCCCATATTCGCGCCGACGCTACGCTGCCAGCAGGTGATACAGGTTGCGCAGCATACCCGCCGTCGCACCCCATATAAAGTGATGACCAGAGTCAGATTCTTGGCCAGATCGCCCAGATCGTCGATAAGGCATCGCATAGAAACGACGCACACGGTCTTCCCACCGCAGCTCGCGCACTTCGTGGTTGGCCGGGTCCATCAAAAAGGCCAGCGGCACTTCAAACACCTCGGCCACTTCACTTGGGTCAGGCTGAAGTGTGAAATCAGGCACCAGCAACCCGACAATCGGGCTCACGTGGAAACCCGTTCCGGTGATGTAGTCAGGCAGGCGACCGATCACTTCAATGTGATCCGCACTGATGCCGACTTCCTCCATCGTTTCGCGCAGCGCGGTATCAACCATGTCCCGGTCAAAGTCCTCGCGCCCGCCGCCCGGAAAACTGACCTGGCCAGCATGTTGGCTAAGCGACGCATTGCGTTGGGTCAGCAGCACCGTCAGACCCGCTTCGCGCTGCACCAGCGGCACCAACACCGCTGCCTCGCGCAACTTGAGCGAGGCGTCGATCAAGCGGGATTCATCCGTCTGCTCCGGCTGCCAGTCGGGCGGCATTTGCAGCCGCTCGCGCACGAACTCGGCGGTCAGGCGCGCGACCCCGAGCGCAGGCAATGATGCCTCGGTCGGCACCACCGGCAACTGCTCAGGATCGAACACGGGACGGCGCATCGGATGGGAATGTATGGGTATGGGCCGAAGAAACATATGCGGTCAATCTTCCGCCGCAAAAGAGAAAAAAGGCACCCGAAGGTGCCTTTTCGCAACGCGCGCAGATTACTCCGCTACGGCTTCCTTGCGCTTGAAGGTCAGCTTCTCCTTGATGCGTGCCGACTTGCCCGAGCGTTGGCGCAGGTAGTACAGCTTCGCACGGCGCACATCACCGCGACGCTTCACTTCGATGCTCGCCAGCAGCGGCGAGTACAGCTGGAACGTACGCTCCACGCCTTCGCCCGAGGAAATCTTGCGAACGATGAACGACGAATTCAGGCCACGGTTGCGCTTGGCAATCACGACGCCTTCATACGCCTGCACACGCTTGCGGGTGCCTTCAACGACGTTCACGTTGACGATCACGGTGTCGCCAGGGGCGAACGGGGGGATCGTCTTGTTGGCCGTCAGGCGCTTGATTTCTTCCTGCTCGATTTGCTCGATGATATTCATCTTTTTCTCCTAGACCATCATGCCGGCGTTTTGCCTGATCGGTTGATCGCGGCCCCGGTAGAGGATGGGAACTTCACTTGGTCGAACCTTCCTGTGTGGAAGCCTCTGACCCCTTTGCCGTTATCGCCGCGGCAGCGAGGAAGACCTCATCGCTGCGGGACAACAAACCCTGCTTGCGCGCTACCTCGATCAGATCGGGCCGCTTGCGCATCGTATTCAACAGCGCCTGCTGGCGGCGCCACTTTTCGATCTCGGCATGGTGCCCCCCCAACAGCACATCGGGCACACGCACACCTTCGTACTCTTCCGGCCGCGTGTAGTGCGGGCAGTCCAGCAAACCGTTGACGAAGCTGTCTTGCACCGCCGACTGCGCATCGCCCAGCACGCCAGGCAATTGCCGCACTACGGCGTCGATGATTGCCATCGCAGCAATCTCTCCGCCGGAGAGGACGAAATCACCAAGGCTGATTTCCTCATCTACGCGACGGTCGACCAGACGTTGATCGATCGCTTCGTAACGGCCACACAGCAACGTGAGGGCCGGCAGTTGCGCCAGTTCCATCACCCGCTTGTGCGTAAGCGGCTTGCCTTGCGGCGACAGCAGCACCACATGCGACACCGCAGGCGCTTGCGCCTCCTGAATCGCGTCCAGCGCCGCTTCCAGCGGCTTGGCCAACATCACCATGCCTGGGCCACCGCCGTAAGGGCGGTCGTCCACGGTGCGGTAGTTGTCCGTCGTGAAATCGCGCGGGTTCCAGGTGCGCAACGTGTACACCTGCTGTTTGGCTGCACGGCTGGTGATCCCCCAATCCGTGAGCGCCCGGAACATGTCCGGAAACAGCGAGACGACGTCGAACTGCATCGCCGAATTCTCCGGCCGCATGTTCAGTAATCCAGACCCCAGTCGACGACGATGCGCTTGCCCGCAACATCCACCGACTTCACGTAAACCTCGACAAACGGCACGAGCCGCTCGACCTCGCCTTCACCGACGATACGCAGGATTTGATGCGCGCCGTTATCGATCAGGCCGCCCACCGTGCCAAGCGTTTCCTCTTGCTCGTTGACGACCGTGGCGCCGATCAGATCGACCCAGTAGAACTCGTCATCGTCCGGCTCGGGAAAATCGGCCCGGCTAACCCACACGGCATAGCCGCGCAGTGCCTCGGCAACATTGCGGTCAGGCGCGGCAGGCGAACCCGCCACCACCGTACCGCTATGCTCACGCGACGTGCCGACGGGAAACACCCGCCAGTCCGCCGACGTTGCCAGTGCGCCAGCAGCCGGCTTGAGCCACCAGGTGCGAGCATTCAGCAGCGCGTCGGCGTCGCCGTGCAACTGGACCTTGATCCAGCCGCGAATACCGTAAGCCCCACCCACATAACCCACCTCGACGAGATCGTCGGGGAGCGCCGGGTTGGAGCCCGCGCCCGGGCGCATGGCTTGCAGCCGTTCGGCAACCTTTTGCGAGGTTGCTTGCGTTGCAGCAGCCACAGGACCGGGCCGTGTCGATGCGGCGCGCGTCACAGCAGGAAGTGCTCGGACGGCACCGTCGATCGACGCATGCTAAAACTTAGGCAGCAGCTTTCTTGCCGTTTTGCTTCACCAGACGGGCAACCGTCGGCGACAGTTGTGCGCCCACGCCTTCCCAGTAGGTCAGGCGGTCTTGCACGATGCGCAGACCTTCTTCGCCTTCACCGGCGAGCGGGTTGTAGAAACCGACGCGCTCGATGAAACGGCCATCACGGCGGTTACGCGAGTCGGTCGCAACGATATTGAAGAACGGGCGCTTCTTGGAGCCACCGCGGGCCAGACGGATCACGACCATGGATCTTTTCCTTGAAAAACTGGATATGCGTACAGAGAAACACGCAAGTATAGCGCAATTCCTCCGGCCAAACAAACACTTAGGCGTAGCGAATGGAGATGCCGGGCGGTACGCGCGGCAACGACGGTACATAAAGCCCGCTATTGTGGTCGCAGCTTGGCTTGGTACAGTCACCGCGGCGCTCGCGAAGCTGCCCATCGAGACACTCCACGTACCGCCTGGCTTCCGTGTCGAGGTGCTGACCGACGCGATGCCGGCCGCACGTGAAATGGCGCTTTCTCCGGCCGGAATTCTTTATGTTGGAAGCCGCGCCGGCAAAGTCTACGCAATGCCATGGCAAACGCCGAATGCGCCCATCCGTGTGGTGGCGTCCGGGCTGCAACTCCCTGTTGGCGTGGCATGGCGTGACGGCAACCTGTATGTGTCTGCGGTTTCGCGTGTGGTGCGGCTCGATGGCATCGACAAGCAACTCAGCAATCCACCCGAGCCAGTGGTTATCAACGACAAGCTGCCGACGGAAGCCCATCACGGTTGGAAATTCATCGCATTCGGGCCGGATGGAAAACTGTATGTGCCCGTTGGCGCACCCTGCAACATCTGCCGCCCGGATGAAAACCGGTACGCCAACATCATGCGCATGAACGCCGACGGCAGCGGCCTGGAACTGGTGGCGCGCGGCATTCGCAACACGGTCGGCTTCGACTGGCACCCGACCACGCACGAATTGTGGTTCACCGACAACGGCCGTGACCTGATGGGTGACGACGTGCCCGACGACGAGTTGAACCGCATCACCAAACCCACCCCGCACTTCGGCTACCCGTTCTGCCACGCGGGCAACATTCCCGACCCGGAATTCGGCGCCGGACACCCGTGCAGCAACTACCTGCCGCCTGTGGCCAAGCTCGGAGCGCATGTGGCGGCGTTGGGCATGCGGTTCTATTCGGGGGGCAGCTTTCCGGCGGAGTACCGGAACAACATCTTCATTGCCGAGCACGGCTCTTGGAACCGATCGTCAAAGGTGGGCTACCGCGTCATGCGCGTCGCACTGGACGCTGCCGGCAATGTGACGAAGCAGGAACCGTTCGCGCACGGCTGGCTGCAGGGCGAACAGGCGTGGGGACGCCCCGCCGATGTGCTCGTGGCGCCCGATGGCAGCTTGCTTGTGTCCGACGACTTGGCCGGCGCTGTGTATCGCATCCGCTACACGGGGAAATGACCTCGGCGTCGCCCCTCGCCATGGCAAAGCGTGCACGAAACATCTCGTTACACGGGTAACGTTCGGACAGTGGATGCCTACTGAGTGAAGCCTTACATTGACAAGCATGAACACGCGCAGCCGATCTCTGTTGCATACATCAGAAGCACGCGGCGCGTGGCGCTTTCGAATCCTTGCCCGACAGGAGATAGCCATGCCGATTCGCGCATTGCTTCGCCCCTTGGCGGCAGGCGTTCTGATCGTCGCCTCTGCGGGCGCTGTGGCTGCCAACGCATCGGCGCGTCAAGCCGCCGTCGCCTTTGCAAAATCCGCCCTGCCCGTCTGGACGCAAACGGCACAGACGGCGCCGCAGACGCGTCCGCTGGTGGCGCAATTCTTTGCCGACACGCGTAGCGAGCAGGCGGCCCGCATCCGCGCGCAAGTGGAGCGCATGGAAGCGCGTGCCCGTGCAGATGACCGCCTTAATGGTCGCGTTCAACCTCGGGACGGCGGCGGCCGCGGTGACTGGCAACAGCAGGAGCGCATGCGCCAGGAACGAGGCAACGGCGACCAAGGCAACTGGCGCGGTTCGCGCCGGGGCTGAGGCGCACACGCCGCCGCATTTCACATCCCGGAACTTGCCGGGGCACATCTGAGTCGTATTGGATGCTGCGTGCACACGTTTGGCGCGCACGCAGCATCACACCAATCACAACGACAACAGGTGCTCCAATGGCATTCCCCCTCCACCGCCATGTGCGGCTTATCCTTGGCCTCGTCTGGACCACGGCCTTTATGCTGATGCTCGCTCACCTGCTCTACGGTGAAGTCGGTTCGCGCCATCAGGCACCTCAGCTACAGCAGGACTCGACGGTTTCAATGAGCGTGCCGTCGCTGCGTCCGGTTCCGATTTAGTGATCCGGCCTCTCCTGCCGCAAGCGCTCCGCAGCGTTGCGCGCATCCGGCCGAACTGACGGCCTCTTCTTTTAGTTGCTGATACGTCTTTAGGACGCGCTTCCGGCGTCGTCATTTGGCTGCGCCGCGGTTGATGTTGGGCGTAGAATGCGCGGCGCTGTGTCTTGCCGTGTGTTCATCGCCCGCTATGTCTACGACCGCTCTCCAGAAAAAATCCAAGCTGTTGACCGTGCTGCTCGCCTTCCTGTTCGGGAGCGTGGGCGCACATCGCTTCTACCTCAAGGGCGGACGCGACTTCTGGGCGTGGTCGCAAGTGCTTGCCATGGTGCTCGGCGTGGTTGGCGTGGCGCTGCTGTGGTCGACGCAGCGTGCGAGCGTCCCAGGCTGGGTCTGCGCGATGATCGGTGGATCTTCAGTGCTGGCAGGGTATCTGTCTGCGCTGGTCTACGGCCTGCGCCCCGACGAAAAATGGGATGCGCAGTTCAATGCCGACGGCACGCCCACGCATTCGGGCTGGCCTGTCGTCCTGCTGAGCATTCTCACGCTGATGATTGGCACCGGCCTGCTGATGGCCGGCCTCGCCATTACTTTCCAGACGTATTTCGAAACGCAGGTGCAGGCAGCGAAAGAACTGTCGCAGTAGTCAAAACAAGCTGCCCTGGCGCTCATCGACCGGCTTTCGCGGCTTGACGGCGCGCGCCGGAGGTTTGAACTGCGAGGTATCAAGCACCAGTTCGTTGTAGCGGTGGTAACTGAAGCCGAGCCTGTCGGCGCTCTTGTAGAAACGCTGCCGCAATAAGTCCGCCCAAATGCCGGTTCCGCGCATGCGCGTGGCGAAATCCGCCTTGTAATCCTGCCCGCCGTGCAGGTCGCGGATGCGATTCATCACGCGTTGCGCGCGGTCGGGGAAATGCGCCATCAGCCAGTCCTGAAACACCGTGTTCAGCTCGTTTGGCAAGCGCAGCACGATATAGCTCGCGTACGTGGCGCCCGCTTCGCGCGCGGCTTCCAGAATCTGCTCCATGTGGTCGTCCGTGATGAAGGGAATCATCGGCGCGACGCTGACTCCCACCGGAATGCCCGCCTCGGCCAGCGTACGAATCGTGCGCAGGCGGCGCGATGGCGTGGCGGCACGGGGCTCCAGCTTGCGCGCCAGATCGGCGTCGAGCGTGGTGATTGTGACGGCGGCGACGACAAGATTCTTCGCCGCCATCGGGGCGAGCAGATCGACGTCGCGCTCGATCAATGTCGACTTGGTGATGAGCCCGACGGGGTGATCGCAATCGTGCAGCACCTGCAGCACATCGCGCGTGATGCGCAGCTCGCGCTCAATTGGCTGATACGCATCGGTGTTCACGCCCAGCGCAATTGCCTCGCAACGGTAGCTGGGCTTGGCCAGCGTTTCACGCAGCACCTCGGCAGCATTGGTCTTGGCGAACAGCTTGGTCTCGAAATCGAGCCCGGGCGATAACTCCAGATACGCGTGCGTCGGCCGCGCAAAGCAATACACACAACCATGCTCACAGCCACGATATGGATTGAGCGACACCCCAAACGGAATATCCGGCGACTGGTTATGGCTCAGGATCGAGCGCGCGCGTTCGATGGAGACGGAGGTCTGGATGCGCGGCGGCGCGTCGTCCGGTTCGAGGTGCCCGACGAGCGGTTGCCAGCCGTCGTCGACGCGCGTGCGTTCGTCGCGTTCGAAGCGGCCTTGCAGATTGGAAGTGGCGCCGCGTCCCTTGCGGGGGACATGGCGATCGGACATATCGGACACAGCAGAACAGAATGGATGCGGGGGCTTGCTGATCCTATCGCATCCGCCCCCGCTCCGCTGTGGGTGACGCTGGCTACGCCTCGGGATCGAGCTTCACTTCCCAGAGCGATTTGCCGTCGAGGTCATGGAGCGACACGTGCATCGTCCGCGTGGCCGGGTCGATCTTGGCGCGGCCGTAATACTGCTGCAGCGCTGCCGGTGACTGGTTCTGCGGATTGTCCTTGGGAATGCTGATGTAGCGCAGGTCCGGCCCAAAGGTCTGATCCACTTCGTTCGGCCCGAACGTGCCCGCGTTGATCGGCCCGCCGACGAATTCCCAGAACGGCTTGAATTCCGTGAACTTCGCGCGCGAGGGGTGGTAGTACGTGGCCTGTGCGTAGTGCACGTCGGCCGTCACCCACACCACGTTCTGGATGTTCTCCTGCTTGATGAAGCGCAGGATCTCAGCCAGTTCCAGTTCGCGGCCCGACGGCGCGCCATCGTCCGCGTTCGCCCAGGCTTCGTAGGTGCCCTTGGGCACGTCCGGATTCAGATCGGGCACCACCAGCGAGATCGGCATATCGCTCGCAATCACCTTCCACGTCGCCTTCGACTGCTTGAGCGATTTCTTCAGCCACGCCGCCTGTGCCGGGCCGAGAAAGGCCGAATCGGCATCCAGCCGGGTCTGGCGGTTCGGCGAATTGCGCCCGCGGTAGCTACGCTCGTCCAGCATGAACACGTCGAGCAGCGGCCCGTATTGGAACGCGCGATAGATTTGCTCGGGGTCGATCGGGTTGAAGCGGAACGGGTTGTACTCGAACATCGCCTGCTTCGCACGCGCCGCCAATAGCGACGCGCTGCGCTCCTGGTAGCGCTTCTCTTCCGGGCCGATCTGCTGGCCGGGATACCAGTTGTTGCGCACTTCGTGGTCGTCCCACTGCACGAGGAACGGCACTTCAGCCGAGAACGCCCGCTTGTTCTTGTCGAGCTGGTTGTAGGCAAAGGCGCCGCGGTAGTCGTCGAGCGTCTGGGCAACGTGCGACTTGGCCTCGGTAACGAGGTTGGTCCACAGCGAGCCGTCGGGCAGTTTCACCTCGGCCTGGATCGGGCCGTCGGCATAGATCTGATCGCCGGAGTGGATGAAGAAGTCGGGCGATTCGCGACGCATCGCTTCGTACAGCCGGTAACCGCCGAAGCGCTCGTTGATGCCCCAGCCCTGGCCGGCTTCATCGCCAGAGAAGACGAAGCAGATCGGGCGATTGGCCGACACAGGTGCCGTACGAAACCGACCAGTGACGGGCTCGCTGAAGGCTTTGTCGTGCACGAGATCCTGGAAGCGGACGCGGTAGAACAGGTCAGCGCCAGCGGGCAGCCCATTGAGGTCAACGCGGGCTGTCAGGCCGCTGCTGTCGAGGGCCGCCGGCCCCACACGGCGCACGACATTCTTGAACGCGGCATCCGTGGAATATTCGACGATCATGCGTGCCGGACGATCGGAGCGGCTCCAGACGATGGCGCTTTCGGCCGTGATATCACCGCTCATCACACCGCCAGGCAGTTGCGGGCGCAGGCGTTCGGACGTCACTGCGGCCGGCGCGACGCCCTGGGCCAGCACGTCGCCAATACGCGAGCCGAGCAGCGCCGTGCCGCTGACGGAAACGAGGCCCTTGATAAGCGTGCGGCGGGTCGGTTTGAAGATCGGCTGGTCGGACATGCGGGCTCCGGTGTCGGTGATGAAGGTGCCGGCCAGCCTAAGGCGCTTCCGTGACAACGCTACGTCACCCGCCCTCTTCCGTCACATCGATGGCGAGCGTCTCCTTGATCTCCTCCATCACGATGTAACTCTTGGACTGCACCGCGCCGGGCAACTGCAGCAGGATGTCGCCCAGCAAGCGGCGATATTCGCTCATCTCGCGAATGCGCGCCTTGATGAGGTAATCGAAATCGCCCGACACCAGATGACACTCCAGCACCTCGGGAATGCGCAGCACCTCACGCCGGAACTGCTCGAACATGTTGCCCGACTTGCTGCCTAGGCTGATCTCCACAAACACCAGCAGCGACGCGCCCAGCATGGCCGGGTTGAGCCGCGCGTAATAGCCCAGGATGAAGCGTTCTCGCTCCAGCCGTTTGACACGCTCGATGCACGGCGTGATGGTCAGGCCGACCGCCTCGGAGAGTTCCTTCATCGACAACCGTCCGTCCTTTTGCAGCAGGTCGAGGATGCGCCGGTCAAGCTTATCGAGGGCCCGGACGGGCTTGCGCTGGGTTCGCATGGTGGAAAACGCCTCAAAATCGAAGTTGTTACTGTTTCCAATAAATATACAGAAACATCTACTGGAGTTGTGCGAATACGATAGCGGCATCTATCGCAAATGCATCTCCGGGGAGTATCACCATGCGCGTGCTCGTTCTTGGCAGCGGCGTGATTGGCGTGACCAGCGCTTATTACCTGGCCCGCGCGGGCCATGAAGTCACCGTCGTCGATCGTGAAGCCGGTCCGGCGCTGGAGACGAGCTTTGCCAATGCTGGCCAGATCTCGCCGGGCTACGCGTCGCCGTGGGCCGCCCCGGGCGTGCCGCTCAAAGCCATCAAGTGGATGTTCCAGCAGCACGCGCCGCTCTCCATCCGCCCCGACGGCACGCTCTTCCAGCTCAAGTGGATGTGGCAGATGCTGCGCAACTGCGACGCCGCCAGCTATGCGCAAAACAAGGAGCGCATGGTCCGCCTGGCCGAATACAGCCGTGACTGCATCCGCGACCTGCGCGCCGACACCGGCATCGCCTACGAAGGCCGCCAGCAAGGCACGCTGCAAATCTTCCGCACCCAGCAACAGCTCGACGGCGCCGCGAACGACATCGCCGTGCTCGAGCGTGCTGGTGTGCCCTACGAACTGCTTTCGCGCGAAGACCTCGTGCGCAGTGAACCAGGCCTGGCCTCGACCCGCCACAAGCTGGCCGGTGGCTTGCGCCTACCCAATGACGAAACGGGCGATTGCCAACTCTTCACCACGCGCCTCGCCGCGATGGCGGAAAAGCTCGGCGTGCGCTTCCGTTTCAACAGCACGATCAACAGCCTCATCTTCAAGAACGACGCCGTACGCGGCGCGCTGGTCGACGGCCAGCCGATCGACGCCGATCTCGTGGTCGTGGCACTGGGCAGCTACAGCACGCCGTTCCTGAAGAATCTGGTGAACGTGCCGGTCTACCCGCTCAAGGGTTTCTCGATCACCGTACCGATGACCGACGCGGCGAAGAGCCCTGCGTCCACCATCCTGGACGAGACCTACAAAGTGGCCGTGACGCGCTTTGACGACCGCATCCGCGTGGGCGGCATGGCGCAGATCGTCGGCTATGACAAGCGCCTGGACCCGGGCAAGCGCAAGACGCTGGAGTTCGTGGTCAACGACCTGTTCCCGGGTGCCGGGGATGTGTCGCGTGCCTCGTTCTGGACGGGCCTGCGCCCGATGACGCCGGACGGCACGCCCATCGTCGGCCAGACGCCCGTGCGCGGCCTGTGGCTCAACACTGGGCACGGCACGCTGGGTTGGACCATGGCATGCGGCTCGGGCAAGCTGCTGTCGGATCTGGTGTCCGGCCGCTCGCCTGCCATCCGCTCAGATGACCTGTCGGTGTATCGCTACATGGGTGGGACGCCGATGCCGGCAACCCAGCCTGCGCTGGCCTGATCGCCTACGCTGCATGCAATAAAAAGGGAGGCCGAAGCCTCCCTTTTTTGTTCCGCTGATGCCGCTTAGAACCGCAATTCAGGCATCGCGCCGATCGTCTCGCCGCCTGTCAGCACGCTCTGCGCAATACCGGGTGCCTGCGTGAGCAACACGTCAGCGAACACGCGCGCGGTGGCGATCTTCGCACCATAGAAGTTCGGGTCTTCGCTCTCGCGGTCGAGGGCCACCAGCAGCGCACGCGCCATCTGCCAACCCGACAGCACGATGCCGCAGAGACGCAGATACGGCACGCTGCCCGCGAACACGGCGTTCGGCTGCGCCTTGGTCTGTGCGACCACAAAGCGCACCACCGATTCCAGTGCCTCGCGACCTGCTGCCAGACGCGCCCGCATCGCGTCGCAATGCGCACCGCCCTTTGCCGCCAGCGCCGATTCCACCTTAGCGATTTCCGCGCAAATGCCCAGCGCCACCGCACCGCCGTCACGCACAGTCTTGCGGCCGATCAGATCGTTGGCCTGGATGGCCGTGGTGCCTTCGTAGATCGGCAGGATGCGCGCATCGCGATAGAACTGCGCGGCGCCCGTCTCTTCGATAAAGCCCATACCGCCGTGCACCTGCACGCCCAGGCTCGTCACATCGATCGACATCTCGGTGCTCCAGCCCTTCACGATGGGCACCAGGAATTCGTACAGCGCTGCGTTCTGCTTGCGTGCAGCGTCGTCGGCAGCGTGATGGCCGGCATCGCACGCCGCAGCAGCCACATAGGCCAGCGCACGCGCACCTTCCGTCATGGCGCGCATCGTCAGCAGCATGCGCTTCACATCCGGGTGGTGAATGATGGGCACGGCCTTGGCAGCAGAGCCATCCACGGGGCGGCTCTGCACACGCTCGCGCGCATAGGCGACGGCCTTCTGATACGCGCGCTCCGACACGCCGATACCCTGCATGCCCACCGCATAACGCGCCGCGTTCATCATGATGAACATGTATTCCAGGCCGCGATTTTCTTCGCCAACCAACGTGCCGATCGCGCCGCCGTTGTCGCCAAATTGCAGCACGGCCGTCGGGCTCGCCTTGATGCCGAGCTTGTGTTCGATCGACACGCAATGCGCATCGTTGCGCGCGCCCAGCGAGCCGTCTTTATTGACCATGAACTTCGGCACCACAAACAGCGAGATGCCCTTCACGCCTTCCGGCGCACCCGGCGTACGCGCCAGCACAAGGTGGACGATGTTCTCGGCCATATCGTGCTCGCCCCAGGTGATGAAGATCTTCGTGCCGAAAATCTTGAACGTACCGTCGCCTACCGGCTCGGCGCGCGTGCGTACGAGTGCCAGGTCGGAGCCAGCCTGCGGCTCAGTCAGGTTCATCGTGCCCGTCCATTCGCCCGAGATGAGCTTGGGAACAAAAAGCTGTTTCTGCTCTTCGGTGCCGGCCGTCAACAACGCCTCAATGGCGCCATCCGTGAGCAACGGGCACAGCGCGAACGACAGGTTCGCCGCGTTCAGCATTTCGATGCACGCCGTGGCGATCAGCTTCGGCAGGCCCTGGCCGCCGTATTCCACCGGATGCTGCACGCCCTGCCAGCCGCCTTGGCCGAACTGCGCGAACGCCTCCTTGAAACCCGCGGTGGCCGTGACGACGCCGTCCTTCCAGCTGCTCGGGTTACGGTCGCCTTCCACATTCAGCGGCGCAACGACTTCACCGGTAAAGCGCGCGCTTTCTTCCAGCACGGCCTGTGCCGTGTCGGCGGTGGCGTCTTCAAAGCCGGGCAGCTTGGCGACGTTGTCCAGGCCGGCCAGCTCGTTCATCACGAACAGCATGTCCTTGACTGGGGCTTGATAGGTCATGTCTCTCTCCAACTCTTGTTAAGCGCGATCAGGACAGTGCCGCATCGAGTGCGTGACGCACTCTCCTGATGGCGCTCGCGTACAAAAAAAGCCGTTTCCAAACAGGTCGGAAACGGCTTTGCGTCGGGCATTGCTGCGCGCCTCTCTTGATGCGCGCAGCGCGTTGCAATCAGCCCAGTGCGGTCACCAGCTCCGGCACGACGGCGTTCAGATCGCCCACGAGGCCGTAGTCCGCCACCTGGAAGATCGGCGCTTCCGGATCCTTGTTGATCGCAACGATCACCTTGGAATCCTTCATGCCTGCCAAGTGCTGGATCGCGCCCGAGATACCGACGGCGATATACAGCTGCGGCGCGACGATCTTGCCGGTCTGGCCAACCTGGTAGTCGTTGGGCACAAAGCCGGCGTCCACTGCCGCGCGCGAGGCGCCCAGCGCTGCGCCCAGCTTGTCGGCCAGCGGCGTCAGCACCTTGGTGTAGTTCTCGCCCGAGCCTACGCCACGGCCGCCCGACACGATGATCTTCGCGGCGGTCAATTCCGGGCGGTCGCTCTTCGTCACTTCGCGCGAGACGAATTGCGAGATGCCGGCGTCAGCCACGGCGGTCAGGTTTTCGGTAGCAGCGGAGCCACCGGTGGCAGCGGCCGGGTCGAATGCCGTGCCGCGCACGGTGATTACCTTCACCTTGTCGGCCGATTGCACGGTGGCAATCGCGTTGCCGGCGTAGATCGGGCGCTCGAAGGTGTCCGGGCCGTCGACCTTGGTGATGTCGGACAATTGGGCCACGTCCAGCTTGGCGGCCACGCGCGGCAGGATGTTCTTGCCGTAGGCGGTGGCGGGCGCCAGGATGTGGCTGTAGTTACCGGCAACGGCCAGGGCCTGCTCGGCGACGTTCTCGGCCAGGCCATCGGCAAACTGAGGGGCGTCGGCCACCAGCACCTTGGTCACGCCGGCGATCTGCGCGGCGGCTTGTGCAGCGGCGCCACAGCCAGCGCCGGCCACCAGCACGTGGACGTCACCGCCGCATTGGGCGGCGGCCGTCACGGTGTTCAGTGTCGCGGCCTTGATGGATTGGTTGTCGTGTTCAGCAATAACGAGTGCGGTCATCTTGATCTGCCTGTTCGGTGTGCTTGAAGTTGCGTGCAGTAGCGGTTGACCGCCTTACAGCACCTTGGCTTCCGTCTTGAGCTTGAACACCAGCGTGGCCACGTCGGGCACCATCACACCGGCGCTGCGCTTGGCGGGCTCGACGACCTTCAGCGTCTTCAGGCGCGGTGCAACGTCCACGCCCAGGTCTTCCGGCTTGACCGTGTCGAGCTGCTTTTTCTTCGCCTTCATGATGTTCGGCAGCGTCACGTAGCGCGGCTCGTTCAGGCGCAGGTCGGTGGTGACCACGGCCGGCAGCTTGACCGACAGGGTTTCCAGACCGCCGTCCACTTCACGTGTGACCGAAGCCTTGCCATCAGCGATCTGCACCTTCGAGGCAAACGTGGCTTGCGGCAGGCCAGCCAGCGCAGCCAGCATCTGGCCGGTCTGGTTGGCATCGTCGTCAATCGCCTGCTTGCCGAGGATGATCAGCTGAGGCTGTTCCTTGTCGACCAGCGCTTTGAGCAGCTTGGCGACGGCCAGCGGCTGCAGCTCTTCGGCAGTCTCGACCAGAATGCCGCGGTCGGCGCCGATGGCCATGGCGGTGCGCAGGGTTTCCTGGCACTGCGTCACGCCGCACGAGACGGCGATCACTTCGGTAGCGACGCCCGCTTCCTTCAGGCGGACCGCCTCTTCCACGGCGATCTCGTCGAACGGGTTCATGCTCATCTTGACGTTGGCCAGATCGACACCGCTGCCGTCCGTCTTCACGCGAACCTTCACGTTGTAATCGATCACGCGCTTGACTGCGACCAGGACTTTCATGCGCTCACTCCACTAATTGATAAGACGATTTTGCAAAACGCCGGCCATTATAAGGGGGGCTGGTCGCTCGCGTAATTTTTCCGAACGGTCGTGCTATTTTAACCGCGAAAATTTGCCGGACGCCAGTCAAACGTCCGGCAATCTGTTCGGTAGAACCCTCTACCGGGTCACCGAGAAATCATAAAGTGATTACCAAGCCACAATCACCGCATCTTTGTACTTCGTCTTGACGAAAGACTTCACGGCGTCGGAATGATACGCCTTCACCAGCTTGGCGACCCAGGGTTGGTCCTTGTCGGCGGCGCGGATGGCGATCACGTTGGCATACGGGCCTTTCGGGCTTTCGATGGCGATGCCGTCCTTGGTCGGGTCCAGGTTGGCCTTCTCGGCATAGTTGCCATTGATGGCGGCGGCATCCAGGTCATCCAGCGAGCGCGGCAGTTGCGCGGCATCCAACTCGACGAACTTCAGCTTCTTGGGGTTCTCCGCCACGTCGCGCGGCGAGGCCTTGAAACCGGCGTTCGGCTTGAGCTTGATCACGCCTTGCGATTGCAGCAGCAGAAGCGCGCGGCCGCCATTGGTGGGATCGTTCGGCAGGCCGAAGCGCGCACCGTCCTTCAATTCCTTCAGCGACTTGATCTTCTTCGAGTAGATCCCCATCGGGAAGGTGATGGTCTGGCCGACGCTCACAAACTTGTAGCCGCGCGTGGCAATCTGGTCGTCCAGATACGGCTGGTGTTGATAGCTGTTGGCGTCCAGATCGCCGGCAGCGAGGGCCGCATTCGGCTGGATGTAATCGTTGAACTCGACGATCTGGAGCTTCAGGCCGTCCTTCTCGGCGACCTTCTTCACTTCTTCCATGATCTCGGCGTGCGGGCCGGCGGTCACGCCGATCTTGATCGGCTTGCTCTGCGCCAGGGCGCTGCCTGCGACCAACGCCAGTGCGGCACCAAGGCTCGCGGACCATTGAAGCAGTTGACGGCGATTCATTGTGTTTCCTCGTTTTGTCTGTCGATTGGGTGATTAACGGTGGCTCAGGCGGCGCACGAGCCAATCGCCCGTCGATTGCACCGCCTGCACAAAGACGATCAGGATGACGACAACCGCCAGCATGATGTCCGATTCGTAGCGCTGATAGCCGTAGCGAATGCCCAGATCGCCCAGGCCGCCGCCGCCGATGGTACCGGCCATGGCCGAGTAGCCTACAAGACTGACGAAGGTGATTGTCAGGCCGGCGAGGATGCCCGGCATCGCCTCTGGCAACAGCACCTTGTAGACGAGTTGGCCCGTCGTCGCCCCCATCGATTGAGCTGCCTCGATCAGGCCGCGGTCCACTTCGCGCAACGCGGTCTCGACCAGGCGGGCGACAAAGGGAATCGCCGCGATCGTCAGCGGCACGATGGCCGCGGCGGTGCCGATGGAGGAGCCCGCCAGCAGGCGCGTGAACGGAATCACCGCGACCAGCAGGATGATGAACGGCACGGAGCGCACGGCATTGACGACAAGGCCCGCCACGCGGTTGAACACCGGCGCCGACAGCACGCCGCCCGAAGTCGTCAGATACAGCAGTACGCCCAGCGGCACGCCAAACAGCGCACCAATGCCGCCGGACACGCCAACCATGGCGAGCGTTTCCCAGAAGGCCGGCAGGAACAGATCGGTCAGGTCAGACCACATGGTTGATCTCCTCGACCACCACGCCTTGCTCGCGCAGGAAGTTCATCGCGTTGTTGATGTCGGCGGTCTCCCCCGATGCCAGGATCGCCAGCGAACCAAAGGCCTGGCCCTGGATCTCGTCGATATGGCCGTGCAGGATGTTGAAGTCGAGCCCGTAGTTGCGGATCGCCTGCGCCAGCACCGGCTGATCCACACCCGCACCCGTGAAGGCTAGGCGGAACAGATGGTCCCGCCCGCCCTGCTCGCGCGCAACGAGCCGGCTTTCCACGCGGGCCAGTACCGAGGGCGGCAGTTCCTGCGAGATCACCTCGCCGATGAGCGCGCGCGTTACGTCATGCGCGGGCTTCAGGAACACGTCGATCACACGGCCCAGTTCCACCACCCGGCCGGCGTCGAGCACCGCCACACGGTCGCACACCTGCTTGATGACTTCCATCTGGTGCGTGATCAGCACGATGGTCAGGCCCAGTTCGCGGTTGATCTTGCGCAGCAGGTCAAGAATCGAGCGCGTCGTCTCCGGGTCCAGCGCGGAGGTCGCCTCGTCGGAGAGCAGCACATCTGGCTGGCTGGCCAGCGCGCGGGCGATGCCAACGCGCTGCTTTTGGCCACCGGAAATCTGCGCGGGGTAGCGGTCCTTGTGCGCAGACAGGCCCACCAGTTCCAGCAGCGGCAACACGATCTCGCGTATGCGTTCACGCGACGTGCCGGCCAACTCCAGCGGCAGCGCCACGTTGTCATATACGGTGCGCGAGGACAGCAAGTTGAAGTGCTGGAAGATCATGCCGATCTTGCGGCGCGCTTGCCGCAGGCCGTCGGCATTGAGTGCGGTGAGCTCCTGCCCTGCCACGGTAACGGTGCCGGAGGTCGGCCGATTCAGCAGATTGATGACGCGGACCAGCGTGCTCTTGCCCGCGCCGCTGCGGCCGATGATGCCGAAGATTTCTCCCCGGTCGATGGTGAGGTCCACGTCGCGCAGCGCGTGGACGTCATGGCCGCCCGCTCCCCGAAAGTGCTGCGATATCCCCTTGAGTTCGATCATGCGTACAGACAAAAACGGCAACCGCCCAGTGCCTAGGCCGTTGCCGTCTCTTTTTTGTTGGAATAAGACGCTAGTGTAAGGCAGACCCTACATGCGAGGAACGATTCTTTAACGATGTCTTTATTACTTTTTTGAATGTCATTGACGATTCGTCACCGTCGATCGCTTAAAGCTCGGCCAGCGCCTTAACGTGCGCCACCACACTGCGCCCGAGCGCGCTGAGGTTGTAGCCGCCCTCCAGACAACTGACGATCCGGCCCTTGGCGTGTGTGCGCGCCACCTGCATGAGCTGCTGCGTGATCCACGCGTAGTCCGCCTCGACCAGGCCCATCTGGCCCAGATCGTCTTCGCGGTGCGCATCGAAACCGGCGGAGATGAACAGCATTTCGGGCTGGAACGCATCTAAGCGAGGCACCCAAATGGTTTCCACCACTTCGCGCACGGTCAAACCGTTCGTATAGGCCGGCAGCGGGATGTTCACCATGTTGGCCGCTACCGCTTCGGTGCCGGAATACGGATAGAACGGGTGCTGGAAGATGCTGCACATCAGCACGCGCGGCTCGTTGATGAACGCCGCCTCGGTGCCGTTGCCGTGGTGCACGTCAAAGTCGACGATCGCCACGCGCTGCAAGCCGTGATGGTCCAGCGCATGACGCGCGGCCACGGCCACATTGTTGAAGAAGCAGAAGCCCATTGCGCGGCCCGGCTCCGCATGATGGCCAGGTGGGCGCACGCTGCAGAAGGCGTTCTCCAGCTCGCCGGCGATGACCTTGTCGGTGGCGTCCACCGCAGCCCCCGCCGCCAACACTGCAGCCATGTATGTGTGCGGGTTCATCGAGGTGTCGGGATCGATCGGCATATAACCGGCAATCGGCACGCTGGCCACCAGCTCGCGCACGTATTCAGCGCGATGGACGCGACATAGCTGCGCCTCGGTGGCGGGCGGCGCCTCGCAGGGAACGAGCAGGTCGTCGATGCGGCTGGCGATGAGCTGATCTTCGATCGCGCGCAGGCGGTCCGGGCATTCGGGATGGTGCGGTCCCATCTCGTGCCGGAGGAATTCGGGATGCGTGTAGAGGCCGGTCGCCATGTTGTTGTGATCCGGTGTGCTTCAGTGTCTCCAGCCGCTACGTTAGCACGGCTGTGCGACAACGCCGCCCCCCCGGGCGATCCAACAGACGCATCCGCTACAATGCCCCGATCCCGTATGAAGCCTGCCCATGAGCCAATCGCCTTCTTCCCGTCGTCCCGTATTGCGCGCCCTGGTGGCTGGCGCAGCGCTTTCCGCGCTCTCTTTCCCGGCGCTCTCGCTGGCTGCCAAGAAAGCTGCCAAGTCGCCCACGCGCCGCGTTGCGGTGCATGAAGAAGAGATCGACCCCGATCGTTATCGCAACAATCCGCAAACGCAGGCCTTCATCGGCATGCTGGTCGCGCAGTACAACTTTGACCGGACATCGCTCGATACGCTGTTTGCCGGAACGGCCTATTCCGCTACGGTGGCGCGCCTGATCCTGCCTCCGGCCACGCCCGCGCGTCGCAGCTGGACGGCCTATCGCGGACGCTTCATCGAGCCGATCCGCATTGGCGCCGGCGTACGCTTCTGGCAGCAATACGGCGACACACTGCGCCGTGCCGAGAACGAATTTGGCGTGCCGGCCGACGTGATCGTGGGCATCCTGGGCGTCGAGACCATCTACGGCCGAGACATGGGCAACTTCCGCGTGATGGACGCGTTGTCCACGCTGGCCTTCGACTACCCCGATACGCCCAACCGCGAAGACCGCAGCACGATGTTCCGCAACCAACTCAAGGACTTCTTGCTCTGGTGCCGCGACACGGGCACGGACACCTTCTCGGTCCTCGGCTCGTATGCGGGCGCAGTCGGCATTCCGCAATTCATGCCAACCAGCATCCGCGAATACGCCATCGATTACGACCGCGATGGTCATATCGACCTGCGCAACAGCGCGGTGGATGCCATCGGCAGCGTCGCACGCTTCCTGCAGATGCACGGCTGGGAACCGAACCGCCCTGTGATGTGGAACATTGCCCGTGATGCGGACAGCCAAGGCATCGCAGCAGCGGCAGCGGACGGCCAGCCGTATCCCGGCATGACGCTGTCGAGGCTCATGCGCGCTGGTCTGGCGCTGGCTCCGGGCGTCGATGCCACACGCGAGCAGGAAACCGAGGTGCTGATGATCGACCTGCCCACGCCGGGTCAGCCGACCGAGTACCGCGTCGGCCTGCGCAACTTCTACGTGCTCACGCGCTACAACCGCAGCTTCTTCTACGCAGCTGCGGTGTACGAGTTGGGCCAAGCCGTGCGGCAGGCGATGCAGGGTTGATCCACCGTCCACGCAAACAAAAAGCGCAGCTCCGGCTGCGCTTTTTTCTTGGCGATGCGGCGTGCCGTCAGGCGGGGAAAACGCCCGTCGACAAGTAACGGTCGCCTCGATCGCACACCACGAACACGATCGTCGCGTTTTCGACTTCCTCGGCCACACGCAGTGCCACGCACAACGCACCCGCCGCAGATATCCCGCAGAAGATACCTTCTTCGCGAGCCATGCGACGCGCCATGTGCTCGGCGTCGGACTGACTCACCGGCTCGGTGCGATCGATGTACTTCGGATCGTAGATCTTCGGCATGTACGCCTCGGGCCACTTGCGGATGCCCGGAATGCGCGAGCCTTCTTCCGGCTGTGCGCCCACGATCTGGATGTCGGCGTTCTTCTCTTTCAGGAAGCGCGAGACACCGGTAATCGTGCCCGTCGTCCCCATCGCCGAGACGAAATGCGTGATGCGGCCCTCGGTGTCGCGCCACAGTTCGGGGCCGGTGGTTTCGTAGTGCGAAAGCGGGTTGTCCGGATTGGCAAACTGATCGAGGATGACGCCCTTACCTTCCTTCTCCATCGCGTCGGCCAGGTCACGTGCGTATTCCATGCCGCCTTTGACGGGGGTGAGGATGATCTCCGCGCCGTAAGCGGCCATGCTTTGGCGGCGTTCCACCGACAGGTCTTCCGGCATGATCAGCACCATCTTGTAGCCACGCACGGCGGCGGCCATGGCCAGGGCAATGCCCGTGTTGCCCGACGTGGATTCGATCAGCGTGTCACCCGGCTTGATGCGGCCACGCGCTTCGGCGTGCTTGATCATGGACAGCGCAGGGCGATCCTTGACCGAGCCGGCTGGGTTATTGCCCTCGAGTTTGCCGAGGATGACATTGCCGCGGCGCGCGTTGCCTTCGCCGGGAATGCGCTGGAGCTGAACCAACGGCGTGTTGCCGATGGTGTCTTCGATGGTGAGATAGGCCATGATGCGTGGGGGACGGGAATCAAGGCATTGTAATGCAGCCCAAATCCCTTGCCCCACACATGGCAAAACGCCCCGCTCGGGGCGGGGCGTTGGCTGCAGGTGACCGCAGACTTACTTCTTCTTTGCGTCCTTGCTGTCCTTCTTGGCTGCGGCCGGCGCCGATGCCGCTGCCGGAGCGCCGAACGTCAGACCTTCGTTCTCCAGCTTGACGAGCGTCTTGTCGCCAATGCCGGACACGCGAGCCTTGAAGTCGGCGGCGTCTTTGTACGGACCGTTCTTGGTGCGCTCTTCAATGATCGACTTGGAACGCTTGGGACCGATGCCGGACAGCGTCTCAAGCGCAGCATGATCTGCAGTATTCACATCTACCGCGGCCCACGAGACCGACAGCATCGACAGCGACATCAACGCGGTAGCCAACAGCTTCTTCAACATGTGCTTCTCCTTGGTATTGGGAGGAAAAAAAAACCGCCACATGAGGTGGCGGTTTCGACACATCTTAAAGAGCGTCCTGGCGATTCCGCAGCGAACGGACAAAAAGTCACACGCCGTCTGATTCTTGGCAGAACTGATCGATCAGGCCGGCTGCTTCAACAGCCACTGACAGTAACGCTCCACGCCTTCCTGGACCGTCAGGAACGGCGCCGTGTAACCCGCCGCGCGCAGGCGCGACTGGTCCGCTTGCGTGAAGCACTGATACTTGCCACGCAATGCGTCGGGGAATTTCACGTATTCGATCAGGCCTTCCTGTGCCAGCTCTTCGGTCGAAAGCGCCGGCTTGCCTTCAGCTGCGCGCAACGTGTTCACGACCGTCGTGGCGATATCGTTGAACGGCTGCGCGCGGCCCGTGCCGAGGTTGAAGATGCCCGACTTGTCCGGATTGTCAAAGAAGAACAGGTTGACCTTCACCACATCTTCCACCGACACGAAATCGCGCATTTGGCCACCTTGCGGGTAGCCGTTGTACTCGCCGAACAACTTGACCGTCCCTTCTGCGCGGAATTGGTTGAAGTTGTGGAACGCCACAGAAGCCATGCGACCCTTGTGCTGCTCACGCGGACCGTAGACGTTGAAGTAGCGGAAGCCGACGATCTGCGACAGCGCGGTTGGCATGACACGCCGCACGATCTGGTCGAACAGCAGCTTGGAATAGCCGTACACGTTGAGCGGCCGCTCGAACTCGGGCGCTTCGCGGAACGTTTCCGACGCGCCGTACGTGGCTGCCGACGAGGCATAGAGAAACTGCACCCCTTGGTCCAGGCACGCGCGCATCACCGCCAGCGAGTAGCGGTAATTGTTGTCCATCATGTAGCGGCCGTCGGTCTCCATGGTGTCGGAGCAGGCGCCCTCATGGAAGATCGCGCGGACTTTGCCGAACTCGCCGCGCGCAAAACGCTCAACAAAATCGGTCTTGTCCAGGTAGTCGCTGATCTGGCAGTCGACGATGTTTTTGAACTTGTCGGCCCGTGTGAGGTTGTCGACGGCGATGATGTCGGTCTCGCCGCGCTCGTTCAGACCTTTGACGATGTTGGCGCCGATAAAGCCGGCCGCGCCGGTGACGATGATGGTCATGATCCGTTGATCAGGTGATCAGTTGAAGAGTTCTGCGTGGGTGACGACCGCCGTGCCCAGCTTGCCGACCACGATGCCGCCTGCGCGATTCGCGTACTGCACGGCTTCCTTGATGTTGGCGCCCGCCCCCAGCAGCGTGGCCAGCGTGGCGATCACGGTATCGCCGGCGCCGGAGACGTCGAACACTTCGCGCGCCTGCGCCGACACGTGCAACACCTCGTGCTCGGTATAAAGCGTCATGCCTTCTTCCGAGCGCGTGAGTAGCAGCGCCTCGAGTTGCAGATCGCGACGCAGGTTCTGTGCGCGGATGGTCAGGTCCTGCTCCGATTTCCACGAACCCACCACCTGGCGCATTTCAGCCCTGTTGGGCGTGATCATGGTTGCACCCTTGTAGCGCGAATAGTCATCGCCCTTCGGGTCGACAAGCACGCGTCGGCCCGCCCGGCGCGAGGTCTCGATCATCTTGCCGACGTGCGTGAGTCCGCCCTTGCCGTAGTCCGACAGCACCACCACGTCGTGCTGCGGCACCAGCGTACCGAAACGATCGAGCACCGACATCAGCACTTCGTGCGTGGGCGCGTTTTCAAAATCAACGCGAATCAATTGTTGCTGACGTGCCAGCACGCGCAGCTTGATCGTCGTGTTGACTGCCGGATCACGATGCAGGTGACCCGTAACATGGCTCTCGCCGAGCAGCGTTTCAATACTGCGACCCGGCTCGTCGTCGCCAATCACACCAAGCATGGCTGCCTGCGCGCCGAGTGCCGCCACGTTGCGCGCCACGTTGGCGGCCCCACCAAGACGCTCATCCTGGCGCTTGATCTGCACGACCGGTACCGGCGCTTCCGGCGAAATCCGATCGACATCCCCAAACCAGTAGCGGTCGAGCATCATGTCGCCGACCACGAGAATGCGGGCGGCGTGGATCTGTTCGGAAGCAAGCGTGGTCATGGGTCTAAGCGTCGGCAGCGGCCGGAGGGTCTCTGTGATTACGATTGGGTGGAGCGCCCGATGGCCTGGTATTCAAAGCCTGCGTCGCGCATGGCTTGCGGCTCGAACAGGTTGCGGCCATCGAACACCATCGGTGTCTTCAGCAGGGCCTTCACGGCGTTGAAGTCCGGGCTGCGGAACGCCTTCCACTCGGTCACGATGACCAGCGCGTCGGCATTCTTGAGCGCGTCCATCTGACCGGCACAGAAGGTCACACGTTCCAGTTGTTCGGCAGAAAGATCGAGTGCCAACGCGTGGCGGGCTTCTTCCATCGCAACCGGGTCATACACTTGCACGCGAGCGCCACGCGCCAACAGCGCTGCAATCAGGATGCGGCTCGGTGCTTCGCGCATGTCGTCGGTGTTCGGCTTGAACGCCAGACCCCAGATGGCGAAGGCGCGGCCGGTAAGGTCGACGCCCATGCGGTCTTCGATCTTGTCGACCAGCACTTCCTTCTGCTTGTCGTTGACCGCTTCAACGGCTTCCAGCACGTGCAGCGTTTGACCGTACTCCTGCGCCGTGCGCACGAGCGCCTGCACATCCTTCGGGAAGCACGACCCGCCGTAGCCAGTGCCAGCGTAGAGGAAGCTATAGCCGATACGCGGATCCGAGCCGATGCCCAGGCGAACGAGTTCGATATCCGCGCCCACCTTGTCGGCCAGATTGGCCATCTCGTTCATGAACGAGATGCGCGTGGCCAGCATTGAATTGGCGGCGTACTTGGTGAACTCGGCGGAGCGCACGTCCATGTAGAACGTGCGTTCATGGTTGCGGTTGAACGGCGCGTAGAGGGTGCGCATGATGGCCTTGGCGCGTAGGCCGTCGTTATCGCCATACGTGCCGAGCACGATGCGGTCCGGGCGCATGAAATCGTCCACCGCGGCGCCTTCTTTCAGGAACTCCGGGTTCGACACCACCGAGAAGCCGACGTCCGACTTGCCGCGCGTTGCCAGCACTTCGTCAACCGCGGCACGCACCTTGTCGCCCGTTCCCACCGGCACCGTCGATTTGTCGACGATCACCTTGAAGCTCGTCATGTGCTGGGCGATGTTGCGGGCGGCCGCCAGCACGTATTTCAGGTCAGCCGAACCGTCTTCATCGGGGGGCGTGCCCACGGCGATGAACTGCACGTCGCCGTGCGCCACGCTGGCAGCCACGTCGGTCGAGAACTGAATGCGGCCGGCCGCGCGGTTTCGCTCGATCAGCTCTTTCAGCCCCGGTTCGTAGATCGGCACGCCGCCGGCATTGAGCAGGTCGATCTTCTTCTGGTCGACATCGAGGCAAAACACATCGTTGCCCAGCTCCGCCAGACACGCGCCGGTGACCAGACCGACATAACCGCTACCGATGATGGTGATTTTCATACAAACACTTGAAGATTAAAAAAGCGCCAGCGCGGCCGCTACAAACGCGCCGCGCCGGACTGAATTACATGCTGGCGCCGCCGCTGCCGCCGAGCGTCTCGGTACGGCGCGGAGCATACGTTTCCCAGCGGTTGCAGCCGGGGCATTGCCAATAAAACAGACGCGCGCGGAAACCGCACTCCTGGCAGGTGTAGCGCGCCAGATTGCGCGTACGACTTTGCAGCAAATCGCGAATGGCGCCGAGATCCTGCGCGCGCTGGATGTCAGCATTGCCGCCCGCTTCAACCGGATCCGCTAGTGCACTCTCGGCAACGTCGGCCGTCGCGGGTGCTTCATGCCCAACCGCCTCGGACGCGCGCGTCGCCTCGGCTTCCACCAGCCGCGTCAACGCCATCAACGAGGGCTGACGACGGATCTGGTCGCGCATCAGCGCCACGGCATCGTCGATACCGTGTACGTCCAATTCGTATTTGTAGACCGTATCGAGCAGTTCGGGGCCCAGGCGTGCGTCCATCTTGGAGCGCAGCCAAGCGAGTCCCTCGGCGGCGCGGCCAAGCTGCGTGTACGCCTTCATCAGGCGTTCGGCCACCAGCGGCAAGAACGCTGTGTTTTGCTGTTCGATGCTGCGCCAACGCTTGATGGCACCTTCCACATCGCCCTGCCCTTGCGCCACATCGCCCAACTGGATGGTGGCACGCACGTTCTTAGGATTCTCCTGCAGGGCACGTTCCAGCCATTCGATGGCAGTCAGCACGTCTTTGCGCTGCAACGCTTCCTGCGCGACCTCGCAGCAGAACTGCGCGATCTGCACCACGTGATCCTTGCCTTGCAGCTTCTGCAATTCACGTGCGGCTTCAATGGCCTTGCGCCACTCCTTCTCGACTTCGTACAACTCAAGCAGCACGCGCTTGGCCGGCTCGGCGAATGTGCCTTCCATCAACATCCGCAGGGATTCCTCTGCGCGATCCAGCAGGCCCGCTCGCAGAAAATCCTGCCCCAGTTCAAACAACGCGTGATCGCGTTCATTGGGCGGAAGATCCGGACGGTTGACGAGGTTCTGGTGAACGCGGATGGCGCGTTCGGTTTCGCCGCGCCGGCGGAACAGACTACCGAGCGCAAAGTGCAGCTCAGTGGTCTCCGGGTCGAGACGCGCAACTTCAATGAAAGCGTCGATGGCCTTGTCCGGCTGCTCGTTGAGCAGGAAATTCAGCCCCTTGAAATACGAGCGCGGCAGCGACGATTGTTCGGTGCGCAACTGGCGGGCATCGAGCCGAGCAGCCACCCAGCCCAAGCCAAACACCAGGGGGATGGCCAACAGCCACCAGAGATCAAAATCCATGCGTCAGACCTTGGGGCCGGGAACGTGATACGGAGAATCGGCAACAACGGGCGTCGTCGGCGCCTCGGTCACCTCTTCGGCCTTCTTCATGCGACCGATCTGGCGACGCAGGCGGCTTGCCGCAAAGCGATGCCGCATCACACGCGGTGCCATCGCCAGCATGGCCAGCAAGATGCCAGCGACAAAGAACGCCAAGGCGATCAGGATCAACGGTGCATGCCAGACCACGCCAAACGGCAGCGCGAGCGAGACTTCCGCCGTGTTGTGCAGTGCCAGCACGAAAAGCAGCACAAACAACAGGATACGGATGACCCAGACGAGAAATTTCATGCGGATTCGGAAACGGGCGGCGGTGCAGCAGCCGGATGCGGCACGATTGCCGTGTTGTGCCGCATTGTAGCGGATTCATATGGCGGCCAGCGACGCCTCGCTGGGCGGGAGACAAGCATTGCCAGAATAAAAAACGCCCCGGCAAGCGGGGCGTTCCTGAAACTACCAGGTGCTACTTGGGCTCAGCGCGACATAGCCAACGGCACCGCCGTGTCTACCGGAAATCCGGCAGCCTGACGGGTGCTGTCAGTCTTTCGCGCAGCCTTTACAGCCGCGAGCGACACGGCAGGCTCGCCCTCCGAAGAGGGGTCGCCTTGACGCTCTAGGCTGCGGTCAACCCGTTCGCGCAACTCCTTGCCCGCCTTGAAGTGCGGCACCCGCTTCTCGGGCACCAGCACCTTCTCGCCAGATTTGGGATTGCGACCGACACGCGGCGGACGCCGATTCAGACCAAAACTCCCGAATCCGCGGATCTCGATGCGGTGGCCGTCCGCCAAGGCGTCGGACATCGCATCCAGGATCGTCTTGACCGCGATGTCGGCATCCCGCAGCAGCAGCTGCGGAAAGCGGGCGGCCAGCTTTTCCACGAGTTCGGACTTGGTCATGGGCATCTTGCGCGCGTCCTCGTCGTTCTTTAGGGTCGACCCGGTTGATGCTTACTGATTGGTTTCGTTCAGCTTGGCCTTCAGCAGCGCGCCGAGGTTCGTGGTACCAGCTGCGCCGGTATCCGCCGAGAACTTCTGCATCGCTTCCTGTTGGTCGGCGCTGTCCTTCGCCTTGATGGAAACGTTGATGTTGCGCGACTTGCGATCGATGTTGACGATCATCGCGGTCATCGTTTCGCCTTCCTTCAGCACGTTGCGGGCGTCTTCAACACGGTCGCTCGAGATTTCCGAGGCGCGCAGGTAGCCTTCCACGTCGTCAGCCAGCTGCACCACGGCGCCCTTCGGATCAACGGCCTTGATCGTGACCTGCACGATCGAACCCTTGTCGTTGGTCGAGATGAAGTTGTTGAACGGGTCGCCCGACAGTTGCTTGATACCCAGCGAGATGCGTTCCTTGTCGACGTCGATGGCCAGAACCACGGCTTCGACTTCGTCGCCCTTCTTGTACTTGCGAACGGCTTCTTCGCCAGTCTCTTGCCACGACAGGTCCGACAGGTGCACCAAGCCATCGATGCCGCCCGGCAGACCGATGAACACGCCGAAGTCGGTGATCGACTTGATCTGGCCAGCCAGCTTGTCGCCCTTCTTCTGGTTGCGCGCGAAATCGTCCCACGGGTTGGCCTTGCACTGCTTCATGCCCAGGCTGATACGACGCTTGTCTTCGTCGATATCCAGAACCATGACTTCCACTTCGTCGCCCAGTTGGACAACCTTCGACGGAGCCACGTTCTTGTTGGTCCAGTCCATTTCCGACACGTGGACCAGGCCTTCGATACCAGCTTCGATCTCGACGAACGCGCCGTAGTCGGTCAGGTTGGTCACCTTGCCGAACAGGCGGGTGCCTTGCGGGTAGCGGCGCGAGATGCCGACCCACGGATCTTCGCCCAGCTGCTTGACGCCCAGCGAGACGCGGTTCTTCTCTTGGTCGAACTTGAGGATCTTGGCAGTGATTTCCTGGCCAACCGACAGCACTTCGCTCGGGTGACGCACACGACGCCATGCCAGGTCGGTGATGTGCAGCAGACCGTCGATGCCACCCAGATCCACGAACGCGCCGTAGTCGGTGATGTTCTTGACGATACCGTTGACGATCGCACCTTCCTTGAGCGTCTCCATCAGCTTCTGACGCTCTTCGCCCAGCGTGGCTTCAACCACGGCACGGCGCGACAGCACAACGTTGTTGCGCTTGCGGTCCAGCTTGATGACCTTGAATTCGAGGGTCTTGCCTTCGTACGGCGTGGTGTCCTTGATCGGACGCACGTCGACGAGCGAACCCGGCAGGAATGCACGAATACCGTTGACCATAACGGTCAGACCGCCCTTGACCTTGCCGGTCACGGTACCGGAGATGATCTCGCCGGATTCCAATGCCTTCTCAAGGTTCAGCCACGAAGCCAGACGCTTGGCCTTGTCGCGCGACAGAATGGTGTCGCCGTAGCCGTTTTCCAGCGCGTCGATTGCGACCGAAACGTAGTCGCCAACTTGCACTTCCAGCTCGCCCTGATCGTTCAGGAATTCTTCGACCGGAACAAAAGCTTCAGACTTCAGGCCCGCGTTCACAACGACGAAGTTGTGGTCGATACGCACAACTTCCGCAGAGATCACTTCGCCAGCCTTCATATTGGACTTGGCGATCGACTCTTCGAACAGGGCGGCAAAAGATTCGTTAGTTTGGGACATAAAAAATAGGCATCCGCAGAACATGCCTCGCATTGCTTTCGCACAAAACGGGCGAAGACACGCATGCGGGGTTATGAGTTAAACAACCGCCGGCAGCGACATGCCACCGGCACCGATCGAACCAGTTCAGCCGGATCAGTTTGCCTTGTCAGCGCCCTGCACCTGCCGGTACCAGTCCAGTACCTGCGCGACCACTTCATCGACCGTCATGTCGGACGAATCCAGTTGCCGCGCATCCTGCGCCGGACGCAGCGGCGCGACACTGCGGGTGCGATCCCGCAAATCACGCGCCTCCAAGTCCTGCGAAAGGCTTTCAACTGTAGCAGAAAAACCCTTTGCAATCAATTGTTTATAACGCCGCTCAGCGCGTGCCTGCACGCTTGCCGTCAGGAACACTTTGAGCACCGCTTCAGGAAAAACCACCGTGCCCATATCGCGGCCGTCGGCCACGAGACCGGGTGCTTCCAGGAACGCGCGCTGGCGTGCGTGCAACGCCTCCCGTACCGCCCCATGCACGGCGATGGCCGAAGCCTGATTGCCAACGGACTCATGCCGCAGCGCCAAGCTCACATCCTCACCCTTGAGCCAGATGTGATCTGCCTTGAAGCGCACATCGAGTTCTCGCGCGATGCGCACGAGGCTCTCAACGTCGTGGTCGTCGATGTTCTCTCGCATGCTGGCAAGCGCCACCAATCGGTACAGCGAGCCGCTATCCAGCAGGTGAAAACCAAGGAGATCCGCGATCTGGTGAGCGACCGTGCCCTTGCCAGATGCGGTCGGTCCGTCGATGGTAATGACCGGGTACGACATGGAAGCAGCAGTCTCGGGCATGATGAAATGCAGGCGGTTAATTGCGATTCAAGCGGTGATGCCACCGAACGCAGTGAAATATTCCGGGAACGTCTTGGCGACGCAACGCGGGTCGTTGATACGCACGGGCACTGGACCGAATGCCGCCAGCGAAAACGCCATCGCCATGCGGTGGTCATCATAGGTGTCGATGCCACCGGCCGGCGGGGTCCATTGCGATGGAGGGGTCACGCGAATGTAGTCGGGGCCTTCCTCCACCTCGGCGCCAAGCTTGCGCAGTTCGGTGGCCATGGCGCTCAGCCGGTCGGTTTCCTTGACGCGCCAGCTGGCGATGTTGGTCAGTGTGGTCGTGCCGTCGGCAAACAGTGCAGCCACCGCCAGCGTCATTGCCGCATCCGGAATGTGATTGCAATCCAACTCAACGGCGTTGAGCTTGCCGTCGTCGCGCTCGACGCCCCGCACCTCGATCCAGTTGCCGCCCGCCATGACGTTGGCGCCCATGCGGTTGAGCGCGTCGGCAAAGCGGACATCGCCCTGGATGCTGGACATGCCGACACCCTCCACGCGCACCGGCCCGCCGCCAAGCGCGCCTGCGGCCAGGAAGTACGAGGCAGACGATGCATCGCCCTCCACAAAGATCTCACCCGGCGCCTTGTACGCCACGCCGGTCGGTACGGTAAACGACGCCCAGCCATCGCGCGCGACGTGCACGCCGAAGCGCGCCATCAAGTTCAGCGTGATCTCGATGTAGGGCTTGGAAATCAACTCGCCAACCACTTCGATGGTGACATTGCCGGCAGACTCGACCAGTGGGAGTGCCATCAGCAATGCCGTCAGGAACTGGCTCGACACATCGCCGCGCACGCGGATCGGTGCATCGATCTTGACCGCCGCGGCGTGGATCGCCAGCGGCGGATAGCCCTCATTGCCCGTGTAATCGATGCACGCGCCAACTTGGCGCAGCCCGTCAACCAAGTCTCCAATCGGCCGCTCGTGCATGCGCGGCACGCCGTGCAAGGTGTACTCGCCGCCTTGCAGCGCCAGCGCGGCCGTCAGCGGGCGGATGGCTGTGCCGGCGTTGCCCATGAACAGATCGGCCGATTTGTTCGTAAAGCGGCCGCCCGTGCCGGCGACACGGTATGCGTTGTCGCCAAGACCTTCGATCGAGACGCCCAGCTTATCGAGAGCCGCGAGCATGACGCGCGTGTCGTCGGAGTCGAGCAGGTCGCGCACCACAGTCTCGCCTTGGGCGAGCGCGGCCAGCAACAGCACACGATTGGAGATGCTCTTCGAGCCAGGCAGCTTGATGGTGCCGCGCGCCGTCTTCAGCGGACCAACGTCGAGATGTTCCATGAATCCATTCAGTTCAAAACAAACGTTATTCGGATTGCGGGCCGGTGGCATTAGCCGCTGCCACGCGTTGCGGCCACGCCAAACGTGCTTCGCTGGCACGGCGGAACACGCGCTCGAGCGCGGCGCCGTCACGCTCAGCGATCATCGTCTTCAGGCGTCCGATCACAGCCTCGTAGGTCGTAAGCTCACGCAGCAGTGCCTCGCGATTTGACAGACAGATGTCACGCCACATCTCGGGCGACGATGCAGCAATGCGGGTGAAATCGCGAAAGCCGCCGCCGGCGAAATCAAGCTTGAGCGCCCCGTCTTCGGCATTGATGATCTGCGCGACCAGCGCATATGACAGCACGTGCGGCAGGTGGCTGACGGCGGCGAACACGGCGTCGTGCTGCACGGCCGACATGATGTGGCAATACGCGCCCGCGGCTTCCCACATCGCCTGCACACGGGCAACATCGCTGCGCCGGTTTTCCTGCAGGGGGCAAAGCACGGTCTTTTTGCCGACATAGAGATCGGCCAGCGCAGCCTCCACGCCGTTCAGCTCACGGCCGGCAATCGGGTGGGCCGGAACGAACTGGCTGACCTGATCGCCCAACGCCGTCTTGGCGGCCATGATGACGTCGGATTTGGTGCTGCCGGCATCCGTCACGATGGTGTCCGGGCCCAGATGCGGCTGCATGGCGAGCAGCAATGGGAGCGTCTGCGCGACGGGCGCGCACAGCACGACCATGTCCGCGCCGTGCACGGCCTCTTCCATTGGCAAGGCCTCGTCGATCACGCCCAGACGGATCGCCGCCTCAAGCGACGCGGCCGATCGCCCGACGCCCACGACATGCCCAACCACCCCCGCACGACGCAAGCCCAGCGCCAGCGAACCGCCGATCAGACCGACGCCGACAATCACCAACCGGGAACTGGAAAAAGAAGAGGCCACAACACCGCCCTGCCAGAAAAAAGCAAAGCGGCATTGTAGCCCGATGTGCGCGACGCCCGATGCCTGATACAGGGCGCTACGACGGTCGCTGCAGAAGTTAAGCGGCGGCTTTTTCCTGCGCCAGGGCCGCCTCAAGTGCACCGATGAACGTGGCGTTCTCTTCCGGCAAGCCGATACTGATGCGCAGCCATTGCGGCAAGCCGTAGTTGCCGACCGGACGCACGATCACACCTTGCTTGAGCAATGTAACGTTCACGCGCGCACCGGCGCCCGTGTCATCGCCCACGCGCACCAGGACGAAATTGCCCGAAGACGGCACGTACTTCAGGCCCAGCCGATCAAACGCGTCCGTCAACTGCACGTAACCGGCAGCGTTCAGTTCAGCTGATCGACCCAGGAATTCCGCATCGTTGAGCGCTGCTACCGCTGCCGCCTGGGCCAAGCTGTTGACGTTGAACGGCTGGCGGATGCGGTTGAGCAGATCGGTCAACTGCGGCTGCGCAATGCCGTAGCCCACACGCAGGCCAGCCAGCCCGTACGCCTTGGAGAATGTGCGCGACACCAGCAGGTTCGGGTATTGGCGCACCCAGGCGGTGGAGTCGTACTGCTGCTCCGGTTTGAGGAACTCGTTGTATGCCTCGTCCAGCACGACGACGACCGTCGGCGGCACCTTGGCCAGGAACTCCGCGATCTCGTCGGACGACAGGAATGTGCCAGTCGGGTTGTTCGGGTTGGCGATGTAGATTAGACGCGTGTCCGGGGTAATCGCCGCAGCCATCGCATCGAGGTCATGGCCGTAATCGAGGGCCGGCACCTCGATGGCGCGCGCACCCACCTCCTGCGCCGCGAGTGCGTACACGGCAAAGGAGTGCTGCGCATACATCACGGCCTGCCCCGGCGACACGAGCGCACGTGCCGCCAGTTCGAGGATGTCATTGCTGCCATTGCCGAGCGTGATCCATGTTTCCGGCACGCCAAACTTGGCATGCAGCGCCGCTTTCAGGCTGAAACCATTGGCATCTGGATAGCGCGCCAGTTCGTCAATGGCCGCGGCCATCGCGTTCTTGGCTGACTGCGGCATGCCCAGCGGATTTTCGTTGGACGCCAGCTTGACGATGCGCGCGGCATCCAGACCGAACTCGCGTGCCACTTCGGAAATCGGCTTGCCGGCCACATAAGGGGCGATGGCGCGGACATACTCGGGGCCGAACTGCAAAGACATGGGGTGCTCCTCTGTTATCGACGCTCTGCCCGTGCAGAGCGCCTTGAATCCCTCAATGTGCCGAGGGATAGGACCCCAACACTTTGAAATACGCCGCGTCGTGACGCAGCTTTTCCAGCGCACGCGCGACCTGCGGGTCTCGCTGATGGCCCTCCACATCGACGTAGAAGTAGTATTCCCACGCACCGCTGCGCGCCGGGCGCGACTCGAAGCGGCACATCGACACGCCGTTCTCTGCCAACGGCGCCAGCAACTTGTAGACAGCACCAGCCTCGTTCGGGACCGACAGGATCAACGACGTCTGATCGCGTCCGCTCGGCTCCGTTTCGTAGTTGCCGATCACGACAAAGCGCGTGCGGTTGTGCGGATCGTCTTCCACATTGGCACGCACCACGTGCAGGCCGTAGCGGTTGGCCGCCTGCACGCTTGCCAGCGCAGCGATGGTTTCGTCCTCGCCTGCCATGCGCGCTGCCTCGGCGTTGCTCGACACAGCCTCACGCGGCAGATTCGGATAGTTCGTGTTCAGCCACCGTTGGCACTGCGCCAGCGCCTGCGCATGCGCGCGCACCACCTTCACCTGCGACATGTCGCCCGTCTTGTGCAGCAAGTTATGGTGCACGCGCAGCGCGATCTCGCCGCTGATCTTCAGCGACGTCTGCAAGAACAGATCGAGCGTGCGCGACACCACGCCCTCCGTCGAATTTTCCACCGGCACCACGCCACAATCGACCGTGCCGGACTCCGCCGCACGAAACACCTCGTCGATGCTCGGGCACGGCATCGGCTGGATCTCGTGGCCGAAATGCGCGATCACCGCCTGCTCCGAGAACGTGCCCGCCGGGCCGAGGTAGCCGATGCGCAGGGCCTGTTCCAGACCGCGGCAGGCGGACATCACCTCGCGCCAGATGGCGGCGATGCTCTCGTCGTGCAGGGGCCCTTGGTTGCCGGACTGCATCTTGCGGATGACCTGCAACTCGCGGTCCGGCCGGAACGCCGGTGACGAATAGCGCTTCTTCACCTCGCCCACTTCCTGCGCTACCTTGGCGCGGTCGGAGAGCAGCGTAAGCAGCTGGTTGTCGATGGCGTCGATCTGCGTGCGCAACGGCGCAAGCTCCGCCGCCAATGCGGCGTCCTTGTTTTGCTTCGTATCGTCTGACTGACTGGTCATTGTAGGAATCTGGTTCGGCAACGGATTGCAAATTGCCGCGCGAAGCGGGCGCTTCGCGCAATGTTCTGCCGTGATTAAGTATCAGCCTTACGCAGACACTCTTTCAAACTCACGCATGAAGTCGACCAGCGCCTCTACCCCTTCCAGCGGCATCGCGTTGTAGATGCTTGCCCGCATGCCGCCCACGGACTTGTGGCCCTTGAGCTGCACCAACCCGCGCTCGCGCGCCTGCGTGAGGAACGCCTCGTTGCGGGACTCGTCGTTGAGGAAGAACGGCACGTTCATACGCGACCGGCACGTCGGATGAATTTCGTTGCGGTAGAAGCTGCTGGCGTCGATAAAGTCGTACAGCATCTTCGACTTGATGATGTTGCGCGTCTCCAGCGCCTCGACCCCGCCCTGGCGCTTGATCCACTGGAACACGAGCCCCGCGATGTAGATGGCGTAAGTGGGCGGCGTGTTGTACATCGAGCCGTTCTCAGCCACGAGGCGCCAATTGAATGCCGACGGGCACAGCGGGTGCGCGTGGCCCAGGAGGTCCTTGCGGACGATGGCAATCGTCAGGCCGGCGGGGCCGATGTTTTTCTGCGCGCCACCGTACAGGACCTGATAACCGTTCCAGTCGATCGGCCGGGAGAGGATGTGGCTCGACACGTCGGACACCACCACACGCCCGTGCGCCTGACCGATGTCAGGCGTCTCCTGATACTCGACACCGACAATGGTTTCGTTCGTGCACAGGTGCACGTAGGCGGCATCCGACGACAGCTTCCAGCTCGAGACATCCGGAATCTTGTGGAAGCGCTCGGCCTCGCTGGTGGCAGCGATGTTCACCTCGCCGTACTTGCGCGCTTCCTGTTGCGACTTGACTGACCACGTGCCGGTAACGACGTAGTCAGCCTTCGGTGCATCCGCCGACAGCCGACGCATGAGGTTCAACGGCACGATCGCGTTTTCGGCGATGGCGCCGCCTTGCAGGAAGAGGATTTCGTAGTTGTCTGGCACCGCCAGCAATTGCCGCAAATCGCCAAACGCGGCTGCCAGGATGCTTTCGAATTCGCGGCCGCGATGGCTCATTTCCATCACACTCATGCCGCTGCCGTGCCAGGAGACCATCTCCTCCTTCGCCTGTTCCAGCACCTCGAGCGGCAACACCGCCGGACCTGCCGAAAAGTTGTACACGCGCGTTTGGCTGGCTTGAAGGGCTCGATCCGCTTGGTTCATAGGGCGAAGGGCAAAAGAAAAATGGCTGTCTGGGCGCAAACCCAAACAGCCATTATCTACCAACTGGCAGCGCGCCGGGGATTGCGCCCCCCGATCGTCCGCCTATGCCGGTTAATTACTTCGCGGCAGCGGCAACTTCCTTGTCAGCCATGTCGCGCATCTTCTTGCCGACTTGCGGACCGTACTTCTGCATCACGTTGCCCCACACTTCCTGCATCGCCTTACCTTGGTTGGCCATGAACTTCTGGCCGCTCGGCGTCTTCAGGAACGTGGTCAGGTCCTTGATTTCCTGGGTCGAATAGTACTTGCCCAGGGAGTCATAGTGGGCTTGCAGAGCGTCCTTGCGGAACGCTTCCGTGTCGAAGTCCTTGCCGGCGCCGTCGGTCATGCGCTGCACAGCGCCGTTCTTCTTCAGCTTGTCGACAGCGGCTTGCTTCTGCTTGTCGTTCAGAGTCCTGTTCTCGACCAGTGCTTGCTCCAGCACCAGCGGGGCTTCCTGCTTAGCGCCGTTGGCCAACACTTCACCTTGACCCTTGATGGCTGCATCGACGTTCATCGTCGTCAGCAGGTCCTTGATGGCAGCCGTCTTGTCAGCGTCGCCAGCCTGCGCGAACGCAAACAGCGGAGCGAAACCGGCCACCACAATCAGATGTTTGAGTTTGAGACTCTTGTGCATTGTTGCTCCCTTGAGATAAGCGTTGCGTTTAGGCCGGGCGTGTGATGCAAAAGTTCCAAGCCCTTGCCGCGCACAGGTCCGGCATCATGACAGAACTGCGCCTAACGGCAAGCAAAAGATGTTTCTAATTATGTCTCGCTGCTGTCATCCGCCTGTGCATCGGCACCCGGGGCGGCATCCTCCGCATCGCTCCCTTCGAGACCTCCTTCTGCACCTTCAGCATCGGACTCCATCACACGTTGGAGCCCAGACAGCTTGTTACCCTCGCCCACCGAGATGAGGGTGACACCCTGCGTGGCGCGACCCATTTCACGAATCTCGTCCACACGCGTGCGGATCAGCACGCCGCCCGTCGTGATCAGCATGATCTCGTCTTCAGGCGCCACCAGCGCGGCGGCCACCACCTTGCCGTTACGCTCAGAAGTCTGGATGGCGATCATGCCCTTCGTGCCGCGGCCATGTCGGGTGTATTCCGAGATCGGCGTGCGCTTCCCATAGCCGTTCTCGGTAGCGGTCAGCACGCTGCCGGCGCCCGACTGGGCACCTTCGCCTTCGGTTTCCGCCGGCGCAACCAGCATGGCAATCACTTGCTGGCTTTCCTCCAGGTTCATACCGCGAACGCCACGCGCCTGACGACCCATCGGGCGCACGTCGTTTTCATCGAAGCGCACCGCCTTGCCGGCGTCGGAGAACAGCATCACATCATGCTGGCCATCGGTGATGTCCGCACCAATCAGGAAATCGCCCTCGTCCAGGTCCACCGCAATGATGCCGGCCTTGCGCGGGTTCGAGAATTCCGTCAACGCCGTCTTCTTGACCGTCCCCTTGGAGGTAGCCATGAACACAAAGTGCTGCTCGTCGAACTGCTTCACGGGCAGAATCACGTTGATCTTCTCGCCCGGCGACAGCGGGAACATATTGACGATCGGGCGACCGCGCGAGTTACGGCTGCCTTGCGGCACTTCCCAAACCTTCAACCAGTAAAGGCGACCGCGATTGGAGAAGCAGAGGATGTAATCGTGGGTATTGGCAACAAACAGCGTGTCGATCCAGTCGTCTTCCTTCGTCGCGGCAGCCTGCTTGCCACGCCCGCCACGCTTTTGCGCACGATATTCGGAAATCGGCTGACTCTTCATATAGCCGCTGTGGGACAGCGTCACCACCAGATCTTGCGGCGTAATGAGGTCTTCTGTATCCAACTCGGTCGCATTGTGCTCGATCTGCGAGCGACGCTCATCACCGAATTCCGCGCGGATGGCGGTAAGTTCCTCGACGATGATGGCGGTAATGCGCTCAGGACGTGCCAGGATATCCAGCAAGTCGGCGATCTGCGCCATCACCTCACGGTATTCCTGAACGATCTTGTCCTGTTCCAGCCCGGTGAGGCGCTGCAGGCGCATCTGCAGGATTTCTTGCGCCTGCGTGTCCGACAGCTTGTACAGCCCATCGCCTTGCATACCGAATGCAGGCAGTAAACCTTCTGGCCGATACGCAGCACCGCCGCCGGAGGTTTCGCTCTCTGCGCGAACAAGCATGTCGCGCACGAGGCCCGAATCCCAACTGCGGTTCATCAGCTCAGCTTTCGCAACCGGCGGGGTCGGAGCGGCCTTGATGATTGCGATGAACTCATCGATGTTGGCAAGCGCAACAGCCAGACCTTCGAGGATGTGGCCACGCTCTCGCGCTTTACGCAGATCAAACACGGTGCGGCGCGTTACCACCTCGCGGCGGTGCAGCAGGAAGCACTCCAGCATCTGGCGCAGGTTCAGCAGACGCGGCTGGCCGTCGACCAGCGCCACCATGTTCATACCGAACGTGTCCTGCAGCTGCGTATTCTTATAGAGGTTGTTGAGAACAACCTCCGGCACTTCGCCACGCTTGAGCTCGATCACCACGCGCATGCCGGACTTGTCCGACTCGTCGCGAATGTCAGAAATGCCTTCGATGCGCTTTTCGGTGACCAGCTCGGCGATACGCTCGAGCAGCGTGCGCTTGTTAACTTGATACGGCAGCTCGTCGACGATGATCGCTTGGCGCTGGCCCCGATCAATATCCTCGAAATGCGTCTTGGCGCGCATCACGACGCGGCCGCGGCCGGTGCGATAGCCTTCACGCACACCCGAAATGCCGTAGATGATGCCGGCCGTCGGGAAGTCCGGCGCCGGGATCAGTTCGATCAGCTCGTCAACCGTCGCTTCGGGGTTGCGCAACAAATGCAGGCAGCCATCAACCACTTCATTCAGGTTGTGCGGCGGAATGTTCGTCGCCATACCCACCGCAATCCCAGACGAACCGTTGATCAGCAAGTTGGGAATGCGAGCCGGCAAAACGGACGGTTCAGTTTCGGAACCGTCGTAGTTCGGCTCGAAATTGACCGTTTCCTTGTCGAGGTCGGCCAGCAGTTCGTGAGCGATCTTCGACAAGCGGATTTCGGTGTAACGCATCGCCGCGGCGTTATCGCCGTCGACCGAGCCAAAGTTGCCTTGGCCGTCGACCAGCATGTAGCGCAGAGAGAAGTTCTGCGCCATCCGCACGATGGTGTCGTATACAGCAGTGTCGCCGTGGGGGTGATACTTACCAATCACATCCCCGACGATACGGGCGGACTTCTTATAGGGGCGATTCCAGTCGTTGTTCAGCTCGTGCATCGAGTACAACGCACGACGATGCACCGGCTTGAGACCATCCCGCACATCTGGAAGGGCGCGGCCCACGATCACGCTCATCGCGTAAGCGAGGTACGAGCTGCGCATTTCTTCTTCGAGCGATACCGGGAGTGTCTCTTTGGCGAATTGATCCATTGGGCGAACGGTGAGAGGTCCCCTAGTGAGCACAGTGGTGCCCACTGCAGGACGCTGCGGTTGCGCGAATAACAGAACATTTTACCATGCCGCAAGCCCCCTCCCCTCATACGCGCGAGCGACGCATCGTCAACCCCGGGCACGTTCCGTGCGAGCGAGGGAAAAACCGGGGAGCCAGTCCCCATAAGGGTTTGCGAGCCATTTCCTGCCTTGTTGCGTACACACCACAAGGCCGTGGCGCCCCGTTCGAATCGCTTATATTTGCTTTTTAGGAGTGCGTGCTTGTGGCACAATCCCCCAGCGAAGAGGCAGACATTGTTCGAAGTGGAGCCTTCACCACACCGAGAATGTTATACTCCGAAGAATGTATGACTTGTTTTCGTCCCATCTGCTCGCAGTCTTCTGCGGTGATCTCATCCTGAGAGGAGAAATATGAAAAAATTTGCCAAGCTCGCGTTCGCTGCAGCTGCGGTAGCCATGGCTGCGTCCGCTTACGCTCAGTCGGTGCCCTACGAAAAGAAGGCCGTCAACGACAACTGGGGTAACGGCACGAGCGAGTGGGTCTGGAAGAACGGCACGAACGAACTGTGCTGGCGCAATGGCTTCTGGACGCCGGCAACCGCCAACGCTCAGTGCGACGGCGCTCTGGCTCCGGCTGCTGCTCCGACGGCCACCCCGGCTGCTCCGGCTGCTCCGGTTGTGTCGAGCGAAAAGGTTACGTTCGCTGCTGACACCCTGTTCGATTTCGACAAGGCTGTGCTGAAGCCGGAAGGCAAGGCTAAGCTGGACGACCTGGTCTCGAAGCTGAATGGCATCAACCTGGAAGTCGTGATCGCCGTTGGCCACACCGACTCGTTCGGTTCGGACAAGTACAACGACCGTCTGTCGGTCCGTCGTGCTGAAGCCGTCAAGGGCTACCTGGTCAGCAAGGGCATCGAAGCCAACCGTGTTTACACGGAAGGCAAGGGCAAGCGCCAGCTGAAGGTTGATCCGAAGTCGTGCAAGGGCGCTCGCAAGGCGCAAATCGCCTGCCAGCAACCGAACCGCCGCGTGGACGTCGAAGTGGTCGGCACCCGCAAGGCTCAGTAATTCGGTTCACACCGGGAAAAAGCCCAGCGAAAGCTGGGCTTTTTTTCGCCTATACATCGGCAGATGCCCCCTGGTCTGCTGCGGAAATAGGCAATAAAAAAGCGATGACGCCAAATGCGCCATCGCTTTTTCTATTTGGGGCACCGATGCCCCTTCCTCATGACCGCCCTTCTTATTGATAGGAAGGTGTCGCCTGGTCGTTAGCAACCATGGCGCGATCACCAACGCGCAGATTGTTCGGGTTTCGCTGCGTGACGGTCGCGACGCGGCCATCATCCAGGCGCACGGTGATGCGGTACACCGTTTGACCGCCCGCCCCGGCGCGCTGTTCGACTTGGTTGCCCGCATAAGCACCGAGTGCTGCGCCACCAATGGTCGCGACCGTGTTGCCCGTACCGCCACCAACTTGGTGACCCAGAATGCCGCCGGCCACGCCGCCGATGATCGTGCCCAAAATGCCCGGGCTATTTGCCGGGGCCTGCATCGGCTGGATCGATTCGACCCGGCCATAAAGGGCGCCCGTTTGCTGGGGCTGTCCGCTATAAGCCGGTTGCTGACCATAGGCAGGCTGCTGAGCATACCCACCGTTATAACCACCGCCGTAACCGGGCGCGGCGCAGCCTGCCAGCACCGTCAGGCCCACAACACCCAGTCCTATCAGAATTTGTTTGGATTTCATTGATCTCTCCTTGAGCGAAGGTGACAGTTGGAGGAAATGCATGCGCGTTTGTTCACCTCTGTTTCAATGTGAAACCTTTTTCCAGACCCCGTGATTTGGTCGGGGCCACGCTTTTTGGTACATTTCCTCACCTAGCCGATATGCCCTGGCGCAGCGCAACATGACGACCACTCACGCGAACGCCGATCCCGGCGAACTCGAAAAATTTAGCGAACTCGCCCACCGCTGGTGGGATCCGAACAGCGAGTTCAAACCCCTGCACGAAATCAACCCGCTACGCCTTGACTGGATCCAGTCAATCGCACCGCTAGCCGGCAAACGTGTCGTCGACGTCGGCTGCGGCGGCGGCATCCTTTCAGAGAGCATGGCGCGTGCCGGAGCCAACGTCAAAGGCATCGATCTGTCCCGCAAAGCATTGCGTGTCGCCGACCTGCATAGCCTCGAGGCGGGCATTACCGTCGATTACGAGGAGATCGCAGCAGAAGCGCTGGCCGCGCGTGAGTCTGGCAGCTTCGATGTCGTTACTTGCATGGAGATGCTCGAACATGTGCCCGATCCGGCATCCATTGTTCGCGCATGCGCGACATTGGTGAAGCCGGGCGGTTACGTATTTTTCTCCACGATCCACCGAAACGCCAAAGCGTACCTGCTGGCGGTGATAGGTGCGGAATACATCCTGAACATGCTGCCGCGCGGCACGCATGACTACGCCAAGTTCATTCGCCCCTCTGAGCTAAGCGCATTCGTACGCGGGGCTGGCCTCCAAGCGCAAGAGATGCGCGGGCTGGAATACAACCCGATTACCGGCCGCTACGCCCTTACGCAGGACACCAGCGTCAACTACTTGATGGCGACTCGCCGTCCGGCCGAGGCATGAGGGTGCGCCAATTTCCCGATCCGCTGGGCGCGGTGCTGTTCGACCTAGATGGCACGCTTGCGGACACGGCCCCCGATCTTGCTGCGGCGGCCAACAAGGTGCGCACCGACCGCGGTCTCGAACCGGTGGACTACGAAGCGCTGCGCCCGGTCGCCTCGCATGGTGCCCGTGGGCTGATTGGCGTGGCGTTCGGCATTGGGCCGGGAGATGCTGAATTCGAATCGCTGCGGCTGGCATTTCTCGCCAACTACGAAGCAGAAATCTGTGTGCGCACGCAGCTGTTTCCGGGCATGGCTGACGTGCTGGCGGAACTGGGCCGCGCCGGCATCCCCTGGGGAATCGTCACCAACAAATCGGGCCGACTGACGGTACCGCTGGTTGCACAGCTGTCGTTCCCCGTGCCGCCTGCCTGCGTCGTTGCAGGCGATACCACGCCGCACGCTAAACCTCACCCAGCCCCGCTGCTGCATGCAGCCGAATCCATCGGCGTCGATGCACGGCAGATCGTCTACGTGGGCGATGACCTTCGCGATATTGAAGCCGGCCGCGCCGCCGGCATGCCTACCATTGCGGCCAGTTACGGCTATTGTGGTAATGGACCATCGCCCGTGGAATGGCGCGCCGATGCGCTGATTGCCAGCGCGGCCGAGCTGATTCCGCTGCTGCTCGAATCGCAACGCGCTTGACCACGATGCCCCGGTGAATGCCTGGGCGCCGCATCTTTCAGGACCGCCGCCTCCCCCGGGGACGTGGCGGTCGACCGACTGACGAAGTAGGCCACGCCATGGCCGGACCGACACCAGCATGAGCACCTCCCGCGATTCGCGCCCCGATCTGCAATCGAATACCAACGGCTGGCGCGCACGGCTTGATCGCGTGCGCGGCACGGCCGGCTGGCAACGCGCGGCTCAGGTCGGCACATCGCGACGTACCAAACGCACCGGGATCGGCGTGCTGATCTTCCTGGTGGTGTTCGGCCTGCTGGGCGCATTCGGTGGCCCGCCGCTACTGCGCCACCTGGCGCAAACGCAACTCAGCAAGGTGCTGGAACGGCCAGTTTCGGTCGGCAAGATCAGCATCAACCCATACACGCTGCGGCTTGATGTTGACCAGCTCCACATTGCAGAGCGCGACGGCAAGACACCGTTCGTCGACGTCGGCCATCTGCATGTCAATGCCTCGTGGAGTTCGATCTTCCGCCGCGCGCCCGTCATCGAAGAGCTCGGCATAGACGCGCCACACGTGCGTATCGTGCGCACCGCCGAACAGCGCTTCAACTTCTCCGACATCGTCGACAGGCTAAGCCAGCCGGAGAACCCACCCAAGCCCAAGTCGAACGAGCCGGCGCGTTTCGTCTTCGCGAATCTGCAATTGGCCAACGGCGCGATTGATTTTGTCGACCAGCCGCTCGGCACGCAGCACAAAGTGGATGGCTTGCAGATCGGCGTGCCTTTCCTGGCGAGCCTGCCGGCCGACGTGGATATCTTCGTGCAGCCGCTGCTGGCCGCGCGCATCGACGGCGCACCGCTGCATTTCGCGGGCAAAACAAAGCCGTTCGCCGATTCGCTCGAATCCAACCTCAACGTCAAGATTGATGGCCTGGATCTGCCCCGCTACCTCGGCTACGTGCCCGGCCCGCTGCCGGTGGCAGTGCCGCAAGGCAAGCTGACGACGGACCTAACGATCGACTTTCAGAAGCCGAAGAGCGGCGCGCCGGTGCTGCGCGTACACGGCACGACCGGCCTCGACAACCTGGAAGTGGTCGACGCCAAGAAAGCACCGCTGTTGGCCGCCAAACAAGTGCGTGCAACGCTGAGCGACGTGCGCCCGCTCGACAACGTGTTCCACCTCGATGCGCTGACGCTCGATGGCGTGCGCGTCGATGCCACGCGTGGTGCAGATGGAGTGATCAATTTCGCTCAGCTCGGGGGCAAGCCTGCATCTGCTGAAGCGAAAGCTGTCAAACCTGAGCCCGCGTCGACCGCCAAACCGAAACCGCTGGATGTGGTGGTCAGCAAGCTGCAACTGACCAACAGCACGGTCCATTGGCGTGACGCGACCACGCAGCCGGCGGCTGACCTGACGCTGGAAGACCTCCACGGCGACATTGGCGTACGCACGCTGGGTGGTCCAACCACTCTCGATGTGGGCGCCAAGCTGGCGCAAGGCGGCACGCTCAATGTCAAAGGCAACACGTCACTGGAGAAGAACACCGGCGAGTTGGAACTCAAGCTGGACGGCGTGAAGCTGGCTGGCATGAGCCCGTATCTGCGCCAGGCGGGCGCCCCGCAATTGCAGAATGGCGCGCTGTCGGCCGACGGCAAGGTGGCGCTCGACTTCGGGCCGGACAAATTCAACGTACGCGCGGAACCGCTGAACGCAAGCCTGGCCGACCTGTCGCTGGCGCCCGCCACGGGCAAGGACACCGCGCTGCGCGCCAAGCTGCTGCGCGCGGACGTCAAGAGCTTCGACCTGATCGCCCGCACCATCACGCTCAATGAAGTGCGCGCCGACGGTCTGCAGATCGACGCGCTGCGCAGGAAGGATGGTACGACCACGCTGACGCTGCTCGATGGGCCGCAGCCCGCCGCGGGCAAGTCGGCGGCGCCCGCCAAGTCCAACGCAAAGTCGAATGCCCCAGCCGAAAAGCCGTGGGCAGTGACGGTGCAGACACTGAAGCTGGACAACAGCGCTGTCGGCTTTGAAGACCAATCGAACTCGCGTCCGGTCAAGATCCGTGTCGAGCCGCTGAACGTGGTCGTGCAAAACGCCTCCACCGATCTCGGCAAACCTGTCAACGTGCAGATCGGTGCGGTGCTGGGCACGAAGGGCAAGCTCGATGTGCGTGGCGAAGTGGTGCCGCAGCCACTGAAGGCCGATCTGCGAGTGAACTCGCAGAACCTTTCGCTGGCGGGTTTTGATCCGTATCTGGACAAGACGCTGAATGCGGCGATTACGAGCGCGCTGCTATCGATGGACGGGCGCCTCGTGCTCAACCAGGGCAAGGCCCTGACGGTCAACTACCAGGGCAACGCGACGCTGGGCAACGTGCGCCTGCAAGACCGCGTGAGTTCGGACGACTTCCTGCGCTGGCGTTCGCTCGCGCTCAACCGCATCCAGGCCAACTACGACGGCACCACGCCGCGTGTGCGGGTGGGCGCGGTGGCGCTGTCGACGTTCTACGCACGGATCATCATCAATCCGAATGGACGCCTGAACCTGCAGGACATCCGCGTGCAGCCGACCGAGGAGCGACGCTCGCTGACGCAAAGCGAACCTGCATCGGCGTCGGCCGCAGCTGCGTCCGCCCCGGCAGCTGCACCCGTGGTGGCTTCGGCCCCGACTGCGGCACCTGCATCGGCCGTCACCGTCACAGCCACCGGCCCCACGCCCAAAGCCGGCGGCGCCGACCTGCGCGTTGACGCCATCACACTGCAGGACGGCAACATCCGCTTCACCGACAACTTCGTCAAGCCGAATTACACCGCCAACCTTACGGCCATCGGTGGCTCGATCGGCACGATCAGCACCGCCGCCAATCAGACACCCGCTGACGTGACGCTGCGAGGCAGTGTCGACGGCACCGCGCCCATCGACATCCACGGCAAAATCAATCCGCTCGCGCCCACGGCCTCTGTGGATCTCACAGCCAAGGCAGACGGCGTGGAACTGACCAACCTCACGCCCTACTCCGCCAAATACGCCGGCTACCCGATCACCAAGGGCAAGCTGACGATGGATCTGCACTACCTGCTCGACCAGGGCAAGCTGACCGCGGATAACCACATCTTCATCGACCAGCTCACCTTCGGCGATCGCGTGGAAAGCAAAGACGCCACAAATCTGCCGGTGCGGCTGGCGGTGGCGCTACTGAAGAATTCACGTGGGGAGATCGACGTGCGCGTGCCAGTGTCGGGCTCACTCGATGACCCGCAGTTCAGCATCGGCGGCGTCATTCTGCGCGCGTTCGTCAACCTGATTGCACGCGCCGTGACGGCACCGTTCTCCTTGCTTGCCAGCGCGTTTGGTGGCAGCGGCGGCGAAGAACTCGGCTACATCGAGTTCGATCCGGGCACGTCGAACATCAGTCAGGCGTCATTGGCCAAGCTCGACAAGCTGGCCACTGCACTCAAGGACCGCCCGGCGCTGAAGGTCGACATCGTCGGCCGCGTCGACCCGGAATTTGACCGCGACGGCTTGCGCCGCGAAGTGGTGAACCGTCAGATTCGTGAACAGAAGCTCAAGGATGCCGGCGACGCTGCTGAGGCAGACACCACCGTCAAGCCGGAAGAGGAGAACAAGTACCTTGAACGCGCGTACAAGGCCGCCAAATTCCCGAAACCGCGCAACGTGATCGGCCTAGCCAAATCCTTGCCGCCCGACGAGATGCGCAAGCTGATGGAAACCAATGTGCAAGTGACGGATGCGGATCTGCGGGAGCTTGCCCAGCGTCGGGCGAATGCGGTGCATGTGGCGCTGGCAGAACGTGTGGATCCGGGGCGCCTCTTCGTCGTGGCTCCGAAGCTGACCGCCGAAGGCATCAAGGACAAGGGCAAGACGACGCGGGTTGATTTCTCGCTGAAGTAGCCCATCTATGGGATAATCGACACTTCCTTACTGGGGCCGACCTGGTTTCGACGTGGGTTGCGAAGCAGTGGAGGGCATACCGAGGACCCGTCACCTCGTTAATCAATGGGAATGCAATAACTGCTAACGACGAACGTTACGCACTGGCAGCCTAAGGGCCGCCGTCCTCGCACTGGCTCGCTGACGGGCTAGGGTCGAAAGACTAGCGAGGTCATCTACGTCAGATAAGCTCTAGGTGAGTCACGGGCCTAGAGACGAAAACTTAGTGAATCGCCGTCGTAGAGCGTGTTCGTCCGCGATGCGGCGGTTAAATCAAATGACAGAACTAAGTATGTAGAACTCTCTGTGGAGGGCTTGCGGACGCGGGTTCGATTCCCGCCGGCTCCACCAATACACCGCAGTACCAAAGATTACGAAAGACAATCTAAGCTGTTAATTTGACGGGCCTTCGGGCCCGTTTTCCATTGGTGCGCCGTTGTCGCGAGATCGTCGCTCGCCGTATCTGAAGGTCCTCGTAAAGCAAGGTGTCTGACTGCCCGGCATGCGGGCATTGCGCGGGCACCGCCTTGACCTCACGCCGACTTGCGAACGGCACTGGCACCAAGACATGTGAACACCAAGATGTTGCCTCCCTTGATGCATCGTGGAGATGCACGGCGGTCCTCTCCGTGATGGTTCGGTCTACAAGATGTGATCTTGCGGGATGGACGCTACTATCCGACGCGTCTTGGGCAGACTCGCCAGGGTTCACTGACTGCAACCCCTCATTCTCAAGGGTCTACGGTCTGCCCCGGGTCAACTACTTGTAATACAGATCAATCACGACAGCGGCATTGAACGGCCCAGGGACGGATTTCTTGCGCCACACAAGCTGCGTGTCGAGACTGATGGAAGCAGGCGTTGAGCCGCTCATATCGGTCAGTTTGAACCAATCGTTGAAGGCCAGTTTTTCCTGAGTCGCTGAACGCAGGATCGATATCCCAACGGAGTCGTTTTTCTCCGGGACCAGCAAGCCGTCCACGACGGTGCCGGCCGTAGGCGTGAAGCGCGCGTTGACCGTGTACGGCGTCGTGCATGCACGTTGCAGATTCAGGTTGACGCGCTTGCTCGCGGCGACCGAACCCACCGTTGCATTCAATCCAAATACCTCGCCAAAGTCGACTGTCCCTGGCGTGACCGTAAGTTGGGGCGCGCACGGCACAAAACGAATGTTGCTCAGGCCTGTCAGCACATAGTTAAGGTTGTTGGTTGCCGGGTAATTCATCCCTCCGGCGCCATCCAACTGGAACACGTTATATGTCGCCAGGTTCGAGGCTTGTCCCGAAGTCGGTGTCGCGCCGTACTTTTCCACGAACACTGAAAAGGTCAGCGTGAATTGCGCTTTGCGCCACCCGGTGCAGTTTGCCCAAGTACATCCCTCATGGGAGCTATGCCAGGTATTGACCTTGCCGCTCGACTGCGTAATTTTGACGCCTTGATAGCGGATACCCACACGAATGCCTGTTCCGACACTTATGCTCCAAGGATTGAGATAAAAATAGATCCACTCCGACCCAATCTCCCGGTCGTCAGCGCAAAGAACGTAGATGGTTCTGGGCTTCGATTCCCAAATGATCGTTCCGTCGGGCGCATCTGCCGGCACGGCAAGGTCGGTGCCGAGCGCCTCGGTAATGATGGCGGTGTTCTTACCATCGTCGGCCCAGCAGCTCACTGCAAAGCTCTTGGCCGGCAGCCATGCGAGCAACATCATTAGGAGCGAGAGCACTCTCGAAATATTCATCTTGGTATGCATGATTCGCGCTGGAATTTATTGAAGATCGACTTCGTGCGGAAACTGCAGCCCGATGTCGTTGATCTCGACGAATCGCATACGCAGCGGTCTGACGGCATGCGGCACCGTCGCGTCGAATGTTCGGGTCGCTCCGGGTTCAAGCAGCAGGTAGTCGGAAATGGGACGATGCCCGTCCTTCCATTGCAGATCCAGATCGATCAATGAGACATGAAACAGGCTGGCGTTGACCACTTCAATCTGGTCACCGTTGATCCGCCAGCGGAGCGTGGCGACGGCATCTGACACGCTGCCGCTCAGGGTTTTGGGACGATAGAACAGCTTCAGCCTTTGCTTGATAGCGAACTGAACCGTGTTTTGTTGCATCGGCTTGACCGGAATACCCATGATGTTCAGAAACAGCATCGATTCGCGGTCCGACGGCATCCCATGGCCCGCATAGAAAATGCGTATATCGCGGCTTCGATTCGGCTCGACCTTCAGCAACGGCTCTGCGATCGCAAACGGAATGGTCGGGTCATCCTCGTTATGGGCATCCGTGATCCAGCTCTGCACAAGAACGGGCAGATCGTCCAGATTGGTCACCGGCACAGTGACGCTCTTGCTCGCTTCTTCATAGATCACACGGGTTCCGGTAATAGTCAGTGCAGCATTAGACGGCGCGATCAGCAGCAGTTGCATTGCTGCTGCAAGGAATGCCGGGGAACACGCAATCGCATGTCGCACTCGCTGGAAAGCGTTTGACGAGACATGCGAGAGCCGGATGGCAAAGGCATGCAGCGAAACTGGCCCGCTGGCCATGGGGCCGCTGGCCCTAAGTTTGGCCCGTCGCGCATCGCCATCGCGCCGAGCTTGGATTTCATTTGACTCGTTCAATTTGTCCTTTGACTCCTATTCAGACGATGCACGCGCACCGGCCACGTCAGCTGGACGCGCTAGGACGAAGGGGCCAAGCTCAAAGTGTCCGTGACAGATTTCGCTTTCGCTTTTGCACAGACAACCCGGACAAGCGATTTATGATCACCACGTAGAATCGGCATCGCGCATTTGCTTCCGGGTCGCACGCTAGTGCTCTTACAAGGCCCATCGATGGCCGTGCAGTGGAAAGACTGAACTTGCGGAAAGCTATCGGCACCGCAAGGTCTGTCGCTGGTAGTTGAGCGCGCCTTGCGCTTTAGGCAGCGCATAGGGCGCTTGACACTGCCCCTCCTTCCATTTCACCGCCAACGTGCCCTGATCCTGCGGGAGCAGCACAAATGCCTTGCCGCTCGGGTCCGCGATACCCAACTGTTTGCCGGTTTGCGAGTCCTTCACGCTGGCCCCGAAAGGCACCGGCTTGCCGTCAGCCTGTTCAAGCATGAACTGCGCGCGGCGACCGCTGTAGCCCTTGAAGGTCGCCTGCACGATGGCGCCGCGGCGCGGCACCACCTGCTTGACGGTATCTTCGAGTTCTACGTCCGCGCCCAGGTTATGCGTGTCAGGACGCAAAGCGTTCAAGCGGTACGGCTGTGCATAGGTCACCACCGCGTAACCGTTACGCCCAACCGCGGCACCGCGATCGGTACGCACATCTGTGCCCTTGAGGCCGTCCATCTTCATCAGCGCAAAGGTGTCGCCCACCGTGCGGCTCATGTTGACGCCGCCGCCATGCACCACGACCGCGCCCATGGCACTCACGCTGGCGGATTGGTAATCCCGTGCGACATTGACGTTGGCCGAAAGCTGGCCCGCATCGGCGTCGTGCGTGATGCTGGCGCCCCCCGTGGCGCCCCGCCCGCGGCTGGTATAGCCGGCCTGCATCGCATACGACGTCCGCTCGCTGAGGAACCCATTCAGCCCGCTTTGGATGTTGGTGCCGCCGTTGCTGTCTTTGCTTACGTTGGTATAGGCACGCGGCGAATGCAGCTTGCCGCCCAACGGAATCGACATCGTCAACATGACCTGAGTGTTGTTGCCATAGCCGCCAAAGCGCGTATCTTTGGTCTGGCTCAGGCTCAGGTTGTAGCTAAGCTGGCGCCAATTGTTGCCGTAGCCGACGCTGACGCTGCGGCTGGCCCCCTCCTGATTCCAATAGGTCTGCTGGCTGACGTTCAGGTAGACGCTGCCATACCTGCGCTCGGGGCCTCCGAGGTCCTGGCTCGTCGTCAGGTCGATGCGCGAGCGGCTACGGCCAGATGGGATGCCCGTCGCATTGCTCAGATCGTTGACGTGATCGTTGAACGTACGATAGCCCGACGTCGAGTAACGATAAGCCGCCAGGGTGAAGTTGGTGTTGGTCCGCGTAAAGGTCTTGGCGTACAGGATTCGCACGCTCTGACCAATATCACGCTTGCCCTGTGCGCGGCTGCTCGATTGCGTGATGTCAACTGATAGCGCGCCGATTGGCGTGTTTGTACCGGCGCCCACGTTGACGGCCTGGAAGTCGCGCGAAGCCTGGAAACCTCCTGCCACCGTGCTGTTGTCGGTCAAGCCGTAGACCAGCGACCCACTGACTAGGTTTGGCGATGTGTCCTGGTCACCGTTGTACTTGCCCGCCGCGAAGTTGTACTTCAATCGGCCCTTGCGAAGCATCAGCGGCAAGCTGGAGAACGCTTGATGAGTCACTCGCTTGGTGCCATCGGCCTCGATGATCGTAATTTCGAGGTCACCATTGGAGCCGGAGGGAAAGATATCGGTCAGTTGGAACGGACCGGGCGGCACGTTCGCGCGGTAGAGCACGTAGCCGCTCTGACGGACTTCCACGACCGCATTGGTGGCCGCCTGCCCTCGGATGACGGGCGCATACCCGCGTTCGCTATCGGGCAGCATGGCGTCGTCCGAGCCCACTTGCACGCCGCGAAAACGCACGCTGTCAAACAGTGTTGCGTCGGAATATTGCTCGCCCAGCGTCAGCTGGCCCTTGATCGCATCAAGGTCGCGCTGCACTAACGTCCGGTTGCTCTTGAAGCGCGTCTGACCATCGTTGCTACCGCTCAGCGACGACTCGTTACGCAGTCGCCAGCGGCCGATGTTCACGCCGTTCTGCAGGCCAAAGTAATAGCTGCTGCTGTCGGGACCGATACGGCCATGGCCGTAGTTACCACTGAACTGATAATTGACATACCCAGCGGTGACACCTTCATCCCATAAGGCGGGATCCACGTAGCCACGCGCAGCACGCGACAGAAATGCCTGCGGAATGCTCAGGTTGAGCCGGAGCCGGCCGGCGTCGAAGTCGACCGCGGCCTGCTCCATCAACTGCGGCAAGTCCAGGCACGCCGGGCTGTAGCGATCCAGCGGCGGCGTGATGGCACTAAGGTTGACGCCAAAATCCAGCAACAGTTGAGCGGTCAGGCACGGACGCAATTTGCCTTCGGCGCCATTCTGATGGAAGTCAATGTCGCGACGTCCGACCAGATCGCCATTGACTTGCACCTCGACGCGGTATGTGCCGGGCGGAACGCTGCTGCCCGAAGACAGAACGGCACTCAGGTCTGTAGGTCGGCCCTGTCCGTGAAGAAAGTTCGTATTGAACGCGAGCAGTGTTGGGGCAGCGTGCGCAACAAGCACATCACCCTCTGCGGCGCGCGCGCTGTTGAACATCGCCACACACAAAGCCAGATACATTGGGGTCGCGCTCGGACGAGCGGCAAGCGCTTTTCCATCGATCTTTCTGGGAAACCGTTTGGTGGTCGGGCGTTTAGACATCGCAATGCTCGCTTCTGGCTTTGAGAATCGGGGGTGTCACATAGGCAAGCTCCGCTACGGAGGGGTGCGGGCTGCTCCAACCCATGAGGGTGGAGAGATCGAATCCATCAGCTCGATCAGTTGCCGGCGGGAACCGGTGTGCTCAGTTGGTTGCCGCGGAGGACGACGCGATAGCTCTCGCGGCCGCCGTAGTCATTGATGACTTCGTAGCGCACCTCCGGTGCAGCGGCGGAGCCAGTCGGCAGCTTCACGGGCAGTACCAGCGTGGCACCGGGAGCAATCATGTTGGCATCGACAACCGGTTCGTCCGTGCCGCCTGCGTGCAGCTTGGCATCCACCACGGTGACGTGATACAGACTCGGGTTGCTCAGACGCAGCATGGCTTTCCCCGCGTCCTGGTTGAGCTGCCATTGCAGGCCCGCTGTGGCCTTCTGAGGATCGCCACCGAGACCAGCGGGTCGATAGAACACTTTGATGCGCTGGCGCACGGCCAGCTGCAGTACATTTTCGCTGCTGGCTGCCTGAGGAATCTCTTGCACGTTCAGCCAGAACGCTGACTCGCGATCGGCAGGCATGCCCACACCCTCATACAGCACGCGCAGCAGTTGCTGCTGTTTAGAACCCACCTTGGCCAAAGGCGGCGTGATGGCGAACGGAAGCTGTGTATCGGCCGCATCATCGAGTGGATCCAGCCACGACTGGATCAGCACATCAGCGCCCTCATTGCTGACCACCACGGAGCTTTCTTTGTTTTTGCCCTCAAAGATCACCCGCGTGGTACTCAAGGAAATACTGGCGTGACTTGCGGACGCAGCCAACGCGCACGCCAACGCCGCGCCAGCGGCGATTCGTTTTGCTTTCATATCCGGAAGTGCCTGTGAAGAGAAAGAGACGGCAGCAGATGAAGTTCCGCTGCCGATTGAAGCCAGCCGGACTGGCTGGCACTTGGCTTATTGGTAGCTCAGCGTGAACGGCAGGCTTGCGTTGGCAATACCGGGCTTGATCTTGGTCGGATCGGCAGCCACGTAAGCAGCGGCAAAGCGGACGTTGAGCGTACCGCCGCTTGCCGGCACATCGGTTTGTGCCAGGAGGTCACCGCTGCTCAGGTCGAACGCACTTGCGCTCGCGCCAGTACCTTCGTACACGGCAATGCTCACGCCCTGGGCGAAGCCGGCAGCGGTGTTGCCATTGTTGACGCGCAGCGTTTTCTTGTCAGCGCTGAGTTCTGCGGTCTTGCCTGCAAACTTCATGCTGACCTTGGCGCCCGTCTTGCAGACCACGTCAAAGTTGGCCGCGCCAGCGCCGTTCGTCAGGCGCTTCGGTGCGGCAAGCGTGCCTACGTCGTCGGCGGCAATGGTGCCCATGTTGACGTTGATGGTGCCTGCATCACCCGTGGCCGACGAAACCTTGCAGGTGTCATTGACAATCGAGCCTTGGAAGTTGATGACGCCATCCACCGTGGTCGGCGTCGTCTGCGCCATTGCGACGGAAGACAGCACAGACATGGCGGCGCCCGCCACGAACAATTTCGCTTTCATTGACTTACCCTTTTGATTGAGACCGCAGCGTTCAGTGCTGGGACTTGGTCGAGAACAAATGCCTATCGAAGAAGGCAGGCGCAAGTATTCCAACCCAGGGTGCCACGCAATATCAGACTGCTCTGAAAAGCGTGCGAGATTGGTGCATTTCTTGGAATAACGCCTCTGAGTGGGAAGCGTGGGAGGCGCTCGATATCGCCTAGGACGCAGCAACCGGGGCAACGCTCACCACCCGTTACATGAGCGGTTCGGCGGGATTCAAAGGGAGCACGATTGGATTGCCGTGCTGAATACAAGATCTCTGCCCCAACAGAAGCGCTGCCGTGAGCGCCGAACCCGCGACGACGAAACGACGCGCAGGCTTTACCGCTGGGCGTCGCTCACGCTGGCACCGTTTTCACCAGCGGCCGCGTTGGGCGGGTTCAAAGACAGCAACTCTGCAAACAGTTCGTCAGTGCCCGGTTGCGCACCGCCCGCTGTGGACGAAAGCCGGCGCTCGATCTCGGCGGCCACGTCGCGCGTGCGAGAATGTCCGACCACCGCTGCGGCACCCCTGATCCGGTGTGCGGCGTGGCGTGCCAATCCGACGTCATGATCACGCAGTGCAAGCCGGAGCGTCTCCATATCTGCCTGCAGGGTGTCGCGGTAGATGGCCTCCAACCCCGCCGAGGGTGGGTCGTGCTCCGCAGGCATGGCACCCGACGCATCGTCGCCGTGCGCGCACCATAGCTCGATCATCTCGCGCAAGGCGGCAAGGCGCAGCGGCTTTGACAGAACGCCGTCCATGCCGCTGTCAAAGCACTGGGCGCGGTGCGCGTCGTCTGTCGCAGCGGAAATGGCGATGATCGGCGTGCGTGTCGCCGCGCGCTGCTGCTCGATCTCGCGCATGCGCCGGGCGACGGCGTATCCGTCGATGCCCGGCAGGTTGCAGTCGAGCAGCACCATGTCGAACGCCGTCGCCCCGAACATATCGAGCGCCACCTCCCCTGTTCCGGCGACGGTCGACCTGCACGCCAGTGCGTCCAACTGATGCTGGATCGCGTGCTGCACCGCCTCGTGATCATCGACGACGAGCACGAGCGGTCCTTCCTGTGCCTGCGGCAACGGCATATCGGCTCTCGGCTTGTGGCCGCGCCTTGGCGCCGCAGCGCTCTCCAGCGGCGTCTGCTGCGAGGCCGCACGTGTCTGCGGCGCTCCAGTGGGCAGCATGACGGTGAACACGGTGCCGACCTCCGGGCTGCTGCTGACTGTGATCGCGCCCTTCATCAGGTCGACCAGTTCGCGGCAAATGGCCAGGCCGAGTCCGCTGCCGCTCGCCCCGCGATTGCCCGGGCTTTCCACACGCGCGTACGGGTCAAAGATGTTGCGTTGGCGCTCGGGAGGAATGCCCATGCCCGTGTCCCGGACTTCGAGCACCAGCGTACCGGCACCAGGATGCTTTCCTCCCAGGTAGTCGATGCGCAAGACCACCTTGCCGACGTCCGTAAACTTGATCGCATTCACCAACAGATTCAGAACGATCTGCCGCACGCGCGTGGCGTCGATGTCCGCGCTGAAGCCCGGCGGGCATGCCACGTCAAGGGACAAGGCCAGATGCTTTTCGTCCGCACGCCAACGGACCATGTCGAGCGTCTGTTGGGCCCATGATCCGATCACGGTTGGCCTGGGCGCAAGTTGGACACTGCGGGATTCGAGGCGCGAGTATTCAAGAACATCATCGAGCAGCGCCAACAGGGTCTCGGACGCTGAGATCGCTGCATCGGCGCGACTGGCCTGTTGCCCCGTCAACTGCGAGCGCTGCAGCAGTTCCAGCGACGAGAGGATCGTGTGCATGGGCGTGCGGATCTCGTGGCTGATGAATGCCAAGAACATCGCCTTGTCGCGCTCGCTGCGGACGGCGGCTATGCGCGCGCGCCAAAGCACGTACGCCAGCATCGCGAAGGCCAGCATCACACCTGCGACCAAAGCGACCTGTCGCCACCGGTAATGCAGGATCGAGGCGAGTGAAGGCGCACCATAGTCGGTCGTTTCCTGCCACCGATGGCGGATGGCATCAGCGTCCGACGCCGAAATGGAAGTCAGCGATTTGCCCAGAATCGAGGCGAGCACGGCGTTGTCCTCGCGCGTCACCATGGCAAGGGCATAAGGCCGGTCCCAGATGCTGCCAGAGAGAAAGAGCCGGCCCTTGAATCGGCGCTGCAGTTGCGGGAGGATCGACGCATCCGTGCCGAGCGCTGCATCGGCTTGCCCGTCGGCGACAGCCTCCAGCGCGTCGGACTCCTCCTGGAACGTCAGCACGGTCAACGGCACGCCGCCGTGGCGGATGGCCAGTTCAAGACCGCCGCCGCCTTTGACTGCCACGCGCTTGCCACCCAACTGTGCGAAACCGGCAAAGAGGTTTTCACGCTCGGCCGTGATGATTACGATGGTCCCGACGTAGTACGGCGGCGTCGCAAGAAAGCCTTCGCGGCCCGGTGCCGCTTCTTCGTCCTTGCTCCAATCGGGCAACATGTCGACCGTGCCGGACTTCAATGCCGCGACCGACCCTTTCCAGCATGCGCCGTCGACGTATTCGAAGCGCAGGCCGCTGAGTTCGGAAACTGCGTCGAGAAACGACGGGACAATCCCGACCACCTTGCCTGCATCGACAAACTCGAACGGACGCCAGTGCTCGTCGACGCAGGTGCGAACAACCGGATGCGCGGCGATCCACGCGTGCTCCTCGGGCGTGAACAGCGAGGTCGCGGCCGCGTGGCTGCCGGCGGACATCAAGCCCAGCCATACGCCCAGGATCAGCGCGCGCACCGCCGCCGCTACATTGTTCACATCATCCCCAGTCGCCATATCGGAATCGATTGCATCGGCGCGTCGCACTCGCGATGTTACCGATCTTGCCAATTCAGAAGCTTAATTCAGTCCAAAGCCTGGAGCACTGGAAAGTTCAACTGCCGGGCGCGTGGACGGGCGAGTGAAAGCCTGACACGACCGTCTTCTGATGGGTGAGCGTACCGTCTTCAGGCACCCGATTTGGCGATGGGCGCGTTGCTCGTTAGGCCGGTTTGCGGATCGGCTTCTCGCTACTCGCATCCCCGGGAACGTCGACGGTCGGGGTGCTCAAACGGATGTCTGGCGCTCGATGCAAAGCAGTAGCGCGCCCGCCGCCAACCCGGCCAGATGCGCAGCCGCAAGCGGCGGCGCGCCCAACCATGCCATCACATCGGCGTTGCCCGTGTCCAGCCACTGCCAGAGCGCCCGTGCCACGAACGCAAGCAGTACGAGGGCTGCAATCGGCTCGCCACGCGCACGTGGCAGCAAGGCGACCACGGCCAGACCGCATGCGATGCCCGAGAACCCGGCATAGTGCTGCAGCCCGGGCAACGCGAAAAAAAGCACGAAACCGATCGACGCCGCAAGCCACAGGCAGCAGCGCCACACGCATAGCGACGCGGGAAGAATGACCGCCAGCACGACGAGACCACCGACATTGAGCAGGCAATGCGCCCAGGTGAAATGGACGAAGTGCCCGGAGACCAGCCGCCAGACTTCACCAGACGCGATGGAGGCGCGTTCGTAGCGCAGCGCATCCGCGACGGTGGCGCCGCCGGCCTGCAAGGCGAGCATCAGCAGCGCGACCGCAAGAAACCCAGGATGCACTCGGCCGCGCGACCACCACGCTGGACGGCGAAGAGCCGGGATGCTCAGGCGTGCCACGCGCGACGCCGCACCAGGGCCACCACACCGACTCCTAGCACAAGCCCCACAAGGGGATCCACCGCACCCGCACCCGATGCCCCGGCACTGCCAGCGCCGCTCCCCGTAGCAACATCGCTTTCAGGAGCCGTGCCCCCACCGGCCGCCTGCGTGTTGAGTGCGAGGTCAACGAGCACCGGATCGTGATCCGAGGAGCGATATGCATCCGGAGCGTAGAACGTCTGTTGCTGCTCGGCGCTCTTGTAGGCGAACGAGTATTCCAGCGCAATCGGTTCGTCGGCGTTGATATGCCACTCGTGCACGGCGCGTACACGCTCAGCCAAGCCGGAGGTGGCAAGCGCATGGTCGATGTAGCCGGATTCGCCGCCGTAGACGTAGCTGTAGGCATCCTTGCCGACGAACTTCTCCACCATGTCGGCATATCCCTTGTCGGCAAGCAGCAAGACGGGGTCTTCCTTGGCATAGCTGTTGAGGTCACCGATGAGCAGCTTGCCTACGTCGGACACGCCAGTCGGAGCGGTTGCCAGCCAATCGGCGATCAGCGCGGCAGCGCGCACGCGCGTTGGGTTCCAGCAGCTCTGGCCGTCGCCCTGGTCGGCATCCTTGCCGGTGGCACCTGTGCAGCCCTTGGACTTGAGGTGATTCACCACCACGGTGAAGTTCTGCGCGCCACCCACGCGGCGGAAGCTGCGCGCCAGCGGCTGGCGGTTCTTGTCGTCGATAGCCAGCGTCGCCGGCACGCCGACGGGCTGCACGGTGCGGCTGTTGTAGACCATCGCCACCGTGATCGCATCGCTGCCCAGCTTCGGCACGCCAGGATCGACGTAGCGCCAGTCGGCGCCAAGCTGGCTTGTTAGGCGGCGGATGGCGCTGAGTTCACCGTAGCCGTCATTCTCGATTTCCATCAGGCCAACCACATCGGCATCGAGCGCGCGGATCGCCGCAACAATCTTGGCTTCCTGCCGCTCGAACTCGGCCTGCGTCTTTGCCCCTCGGTTGTTCGGATCGTCGAAGCCGGCGCCCTTTCCGTCGCCGTTGAAGTAATTCAGCACGTTGAAGGAAGCTACCCGCACGTCCGCCTGAGCGTGCCGTGCGGGCGCCCCTGCGCGTGAATTGGCGGCGGCATTGAATGCCGGCGCGGCGGCCCCCGGCACCGGCTGCAGACGCCACGCGTTGTAGCGCTTTTCCAGCACGCCCCGCACACCGCTGACCGTATAGCCGGCGCGCAGGGGGTTGGTCGCCGACAAGCCCGGCGTCGGGTACCGCACGCTGCCGGGATTCTGCTGGTTGGAGCCATCGTCGAGCACGATGCGGTTCAGCGCATTGGCCGCGGCCTGCGCCGCCGCGCCATTCGCGGGAGGCGCCACGTTTGTCGGCAATGGCAGGCGCCCGTTGCTGAGCAGGACGCTGCCATAGCGCCCCAACTCGTACGTTTCGCTCACCGTCAGCGTCTGCGGCAGGCGCACGAGCATCCCCTCGTACGCCGACAGCGTGCGGGCTTCGGCCACGGGAAGCGTCACGTCGACCGGTGTCACGTTGTAGCCGCTGCCGCAACTGGCCATGCCGTTGGTAGCGAGCGTCAGTTGGGTCTGGCCGTACTTTTCCTCAACCTTGCCGACCAGGTGAACCAAGTCGCCCGCGCGTGCCATCACCCCGGGGGCGTAGATGAAGAGTCCTTCGGACACGCCGGGCAGCTTGCGGCGCTGGGTGTCCGGCTGCTGCACGAAGAAGCCGCTGAAGCCGTTGGCACCGCTGTAGTCGGCGGTCACGACCGCTTCGATCTCGACGTTCTGCCCAGCCAGCGGCGACGTCGTCGCCCCGCCCTGAACATCTGCCAGATGCGTGGCAGGCGCGCCGCACGTCGCCATGGCAGGCGGTGGTGTGACCGTGCCCTGCCCGTTGTAGAGGCCCAGGTCGGAAAAGTCGTCGACGTTGAATGCATCCCACTGCACGGACGGATCAAACGCAGCGGAGATGTCCGCGTCGCCCTGCTTTACCGTGCCCTTGCGGCGCAGGGTGTGGTCCTTGGTGCCGGCGCTGGCGGTACCCCAGAAGCCGGACGGGGGTTGATAGCCGACCTGGCCGATGCGATCCACAACGACGCCGGAACGCGTCAGCGCCAGCGCGTCGTCGCCGTTGAAGGAGAACGCCGCAGTCTGGTTGACGCGGGTGCCGAGCACGCTGGCCAGCGTGCTGTGAGCCATCACATGCACGGAACCCGGCGCCAACCTGCCTGAGAGTGAGAACGAGGCGGTAGGCGTACTGCCGCCGTTGTTGTACTGCTCGATCTTGTAGACCGACAGATCGGCCTCTGCGGCGTCCGGGTTGTAGATTTCAATGGCCTTGTTGTTCGAGCTGCCTTCTACGTATTCGCTGATGAGGAGCTCGGCATGAGCAGGCAGCGCCATGAACAGCACGGCGGGAAGGAGGAAATGCAGGTGCATGGGGGATCAGGGGGTGGGGGATGGAATGGTTTAGGCATACCTTTAACAACGCCGATGACGTATGCATGGCGCGCGGCCGCCGATCGTTCAGCATTCTGTAAGGCACCCTATCCCAGAAGCCCGCTCTCACCAAAAAATGAAAAACCCGCGACGCTTTCGCAGTCGCGGGTTTTTCACGCAGCGGAGGGATGTCCTAACCGCCGATCGTCACATTGAAGACGAGACCATCCGGCCTCACCAGGTAGTAGCCGCCGTCCACGCCGACCCAGTGATAGCCACGCGGGGGTGGCGAAAGACGATGCTCGCGCCAGTCGTCGATGATGTATTGGCGATCGCGGTATTCAGGCGGAATGCGCTCACCCCGATTCCACCGGTGGGCCATTTCGCGATCGGCGCGGCGATCCATGTCGACACGTTCGTCGTGGCGGTCGCGGTCCCAGCGGTGATCGCGGTCTTGCGCATGGCCGGCCAGCGGAGCGAGTGCCGATACAGCCAGCATCAATGACATCAGGAACTTAGCTTTTTGCATGGAGTGCTCCCTTAAAGCGTCCGGACATGCCGAACCTTGTTTCCACTCTATGCCGCACTTGGCTGCAGGCTGTGACAATCCGCGTTAAGGATGTAACAGACAATTTTTTGTGCGCTGTACGCCGCGTACGTCATCCAGTCGTCGCGCAGTCCGTATGAGGACCAATACAGAATCGCTGAAATTTGTGATTTTCTGTACCTGTTGGGCGATTGGCGACGGGTGCTAGCCTGCAAGCTCTTCGTCCTTGCCGCTGACATCGAGCCCGCTATGCCTACCCTCACCAACCTGCTCACCTTTGCCCTGGTTGCTCTCGGCATGGTGCTGACGCCCGGCCCGAACATGATCTATCTGATCTCCCGTTCGATCTGCCAGGGGCGCAACGCCGGGCTGGTGTCGCTGGCGGGCATCGCCACGGGCTTTGTCTTCTACATGCTGTGCGCGGCATTCGGCATCACAGCCTTGCTGATGGCCGTGCCGTTTGCCTACGATGCGCTGCGCTTTGGCGGCGCGATCTACCTGCTGTATCTGGCCTGGCAAGCCGTGCGCCCGGGTGGCCGCGCGCCATTCCAGGTGCGGGAGCTGCCTGTGGACAGCCCGCGCAAGCTGTACACGATGGGCTTGCTGACCAGCATGCTCAACCCCAAGGTGGCAGTGCTCTATCTGTCGCTGCTGCCGCAGTTCATCGAGCCGGCGCATGGCAGCGTGCTGGTGCAGTCGGTCTGCCTGGGGCTCACACAGATCTGCGTGAGCGTGACCGTCAATTCGATGATCGCCGCGACGGCGGGCAGCATCGCCGCGTTCCTCTCGCGCAAGCCGAGCTGGCTGTCGGTTCAGCGCTACCTGATGGGCACCGTGCTGACCAGTCTGGCGCTGCGCATGGCGATGGAAGCCCGCAAGTAAGCCACGCCAATTCGCGAAACGATCCGCAGCCAATGAAAACGGGGCGATCCGGCCAAACCGGATCGCCCCGTTTTCATTGAACGCCCTACCCGATCAGCGGCGGCGCATGTAGAACGTGAACACTTTGTCCTGCTCGCTGTGCTCCAGCAGCTCGTTGCCGGTTTGCTTGGCGAATGCCTGGAAGTCCCGCGTGGCGCCGGGGTCAGTGGCAAGAATCTTGAGCACGTCGCCGCTTTGCATGTCGGCAAGCGCCTTCTTCGTGCGCAGGATGGGCAGCGGGCAATTCAGGCCGCGCGCGTCGATTTCCTTCTGAAACTCCATGTCTTCCTCAGTGGTACGGGCAAGCGGCGCAGTGCCGCTCGCATCAGTCATTCCGGGATTGTAACGAGCCGCGTGGGCTGCCACTGGCGCGGCGGCGGCTCGGCCGGTTCGCCGGTACGGATGTCGATGTAGCTGACGGGCAGGCCGCGCGCGGTCAGGAAATCAGCAACGGCATACCCGGTGCCGGCCGTCCACGGACGGACTTTCTCAAACGGCTTCAGACGGTACTCGACGAGTTCTTCCGACAGCGCGATTTCGCCATCGGCCACCACGTGGTACGCAATGATCAGCTCATTCTTGCGGATGAACTCATACACACCGATCAGCGAGATCGATTGTGCGTCCAAGTTCGTCTCTTCCTTCAGTTCGCGGGCAATGCCTTCTTCAGGCGTTTCATCGCGCTCCAGAAAGCCGGTGACAAGGGCAAACATGCCTTCAGGCCATAGCGCGTTGCGCGCAAGGAACATCTGCCCGCGATACTCGACCACCGCCGCCAGGACCGGCAGCGGATTGTTCCAGTGGACAAAACCGCAGTCCGGCATCGGACATGCGATGCGCAAGCGGCCGGCGTTGTGCTGCTCGACGAGCGGCGTGGCGCATTGAGGGCAGAAGCGGTAGTCGGAGCTCATGGCAGAGAGATGCGTTAGACAGCTTGCTCACAGGCTGCGCGGATGTCGGCGGCAAAGGCTTCCACCGTCTCGGGCTCCACGTCCCACGAACACATCAGGCGGCAGCCGCCGGCACCAATGAATGTGTAGAAACGCCAGCCGCGTGCGCGCAGCGCCTCGATGGCGGGTAGCGGCAGCTCAGCGAACACGGCGTTCGATTCGGTCGGGAACATGATGCGCACGCCCGGCACATCGGCAATGCGCGCATGCAGAAGCTGCGCCATCGCATTGCCGTGACGCGCGTTGCGCAGCCATACGTCGTTCTCAAGCAAACCCAGCCACGGTGCCGAGATGAACCGCATCTTCGAGGCCAGTTGCCCTGCCTGCTTGACGCGATAGGCAAAGTCCTCCGCCAGGCGACGATCGAAGAAGACCACCGCCTCGCCGACCGGCAGACCGTTCTTCGTGCCGCCAAAGCACAGGACATCCACGCCTGCGCGCCAGGTGATCTCCGACGGATGCACGCCGAGCGACGCCACCGCATTCGCAAAACGCGCGCCGTCCATGTGCACGCGCAACTGCCGGCGCTTGGCAATCGCGGCAATCGCGCGCACCTCGTCGACGGTGTAGACGGTGCCGACTTCCGTCGACTGCGTCAGCGAAACGACCTTGGGCTTCGGGTAGTGAATATCGGAGCGCCGCGTGACCAGGGCTTCAATCGCATCCGGCGTGAGCTTGCCGTTCTCGCCCTTGGCGGTCAGCAGCTTGGAGCCGTTGGAGAAGAACTCCGGGCCGCCACATTCGTCCGTCTCGATGTGCGCCAGCTCGTGGCAAATCACGGAGTGATACGACTGGCACAGCGACGACAGCGCCAGCGAATTGGCTGCCGTGCCGTTGAAGACGAAGAAGACTTCGCAATCGGTTTCGAACAGATCGCGGATGCGGTCGCACACGCGCTGCGTCCAGGAATCATCGCCATAGGCAGGCTCGTGGCCGCTGCCGTTGGCCTCCAGGAAATACTTCAGAGACTCCGGGCAGAAGCCCGCGTAGTTGTCTGAGGCGAAATGCTGCATGGGCTGCATGGCGGGCCGGCAAATGTGAGTGGAAGACAGGTTACTTCTGTTCGGACCACAGCACGCCGCCGGTGGCCCAATTTTCGCGCTTGATGTCGGTGATGATGATGTCGACGGCGCCCGGCGCGCAGCCCAGCGATTCACACGTGACGCGCGTCACTTCTTCGACGAGCTTGCGCTTCTGCTCAACGCTGCGGCCCTCGAACATCTCAATATGGAAAGTCGGCATGGTGTCCCCTATTTAGTGAATCGCTTTGACAGTCGCGGCGGATGTGTCAGTCGCCTCAGTCACGGTATGAAGCGTCGATTTTATCCAGTTTGCGCAAGAGCGCCGGCCACTCGATCACGCCTTCAATGGCGCCGCCATCTTCAAGCTGTTCTGCCGCGCGATCTGCCACTTGCGGCGCGGGCGAGACGACCTCGCCGCCAGCAAGCGCCTGAATCTGGATCTCGCATGCCTTGATGAGCGTGGCCATCAGCACATGCGCCTCGGCCACGGTACGGCCGATGGTGAGCGTGCCGTGATTGCGCAGCAGCATGGCGAAATAATTGCCAAGCGATGCGGTGAGACGCGCGCCCTCTTCCGGCGTAAAGGCAAGCCCTTCGTAATCGTGATACGCAATGCGTTGGTGAAACCGCAGCGCATGCTGTGACAGCGGCAGCAGCCCGCGCTTCTGCGCCGACACGGCAATGCCCGCCGTGTTATGCAGATGAATCACGCACTGCGCGTCAGGCCGCGCGGCATGCACGGCAGCGTGCAACGCAAAGCCCGTCACGTTGACGGACGGACGCGCAGCCGCATCGGGCCAATCGCCGACAAGCTGGCCGCGGCCATTGATCTTGACCAGGTTGGATGCGGTGATCTCGTCGAACGCGAGGCCGAACGCGTTGATCAGGAAGTGATCGGGCTCGCCGGGCACGGTGGCCGACAGATGGGTGTAGACAAGATCGTCCCAACCGTTGAGCGCGGCCAGTCGGTACGCGGCAGCAAGGTCGACCCGCACTGCGCGCTCGGCCTGGCTGATCTCGCCGCCGGGCGCAACGGCATCGGGGCGCAAGGCAAAAGACATGAGGCTCCTCCAATGGAGGAGGCATTCTAGAACGGGTGCGCTGACCGCGTTGTACGCGCCTTCACATGCCGCGCATCACGCACGTGCCGGGGCCGCCCGCTTGACCACAAGAAAGGTCGCCACACCCGCCACGAGCGACACCGCTGCCACGGCCAGCGATGCATTGAAGCCGCCCGTGGCCGCAAACAACCGGTTCGCCAGCGGCGGCCCAACGATCTGGCCGATGCCGTACACGGCCGTCATGAGCCCCATCAGACGCGGCGCGGCATGCGGCCAGAGCCGGCGCGCCTCGCGCATGGCAAACAGCGTGATCGCGGTGAACGGCAGGCCGAGCAGCGTGCTGGAAAGCGCCAGCCCCGCCACCGTCGGCCAGACGATGCTGATGGTCACGGCAACCGCTTGCATGGCGTAGGCCGTGGCCAGCAGCGATCGGTTGTCGCGCGCCAGGCTGATCCGTGTGGAAAGAAACGCCCCGAGCGCTACCCCCGCACCGAACATCGGCCAGAACAGATCGGGCCAGACCGAACCTGCTGGCAGCACCTTGCGCGCGATCACGGGCAGGAACGTGGCGGTGATGATGTAGCCGAAGCCCGCCAGGCCGTAGGCAATCGTCAGCGCGCTGGTAGGCGCATCCAGCCCGGGTGCCGTGCCGGATGGAGCCGGCGCCGGAGCGGCATGCGCATGCGCTTCAGGCCGGACGGTCGACCACACGGCCGTCGAGAGCAGCGCCGACAGCACGCCAAACGCCATCCATGCCGACGTTGCGTGCCAACCCAGCGCCACCATGCCGCTGGCCGCCAAGCCCGGAATAGCGATGCCAAGGCCCGGCCCACAGAAGATGATGCCGCCGAGCGCCGCATGGCCCAGCTCGGTCAGCCGATGAAGGCACCAGCCCGCCGTAAAGACAAACACCAGCGCGCTGGCCATGCCGGCCGCAAAGCGCAGCAGAAGCCACGCAGGCTGCCCTTGCAGGACGCCCATTCCGGCAGTGAGCAGCACCGTCGCAACCAGACCGATGCGGATGAGGCGCGCCGCGTCGCCACGCACGGCCATGCAGGCCAGCGCGCCAACGAAATAGCCCAGGTAGTTGCCGGTTGCCAGCCAGCTGCCCTGCGCCAACGTCAGGCTGCCGTCGTGGAGCATCATTGGCAGGATCGGCGTGAAGGCAAAGCGGCCGATGCCCATCGCCACGGACAGCGCCACCATGCCCGCAATCGCCACGCGCCAGGCGGTGGCCCGCTGGAAACGCGCGGCGGACAAGGCAGAGGTAGACGACAGCGTGTGCTCCATGGAAGGGCCCGGATGAGGAAATCGGCACTTCATCGTACGCAAGGCCGCTCATCCTGAAAAATGAATTATATTGAACGAACCCATTAGCATTTGAGATACATCATGGATCTGTCCTCGCTGGAGATCTTTCGGACGGTGGTGCGGGAAGGCGGCGTCACCCGGGCGGCCCAGCAGTTGAATCGCGTGCAGTCGAATGTGACGACGCGCATCCGCCAGCTCGAGACCTCGCTTGGCGTGCAACTGTTCGTGCGCGAGAGCAAGCGCATGGTGCTCACGCCCGCCGGGCAGACCTTGCTGACCTACGCCGACGACATCCTCCGCCTGGCTGCCGAAGCGCGCCAGGCTGTGCAGCCGAGCGAGCCGCACGGGCGCCTGCGCATTGCCTCGATGGAAAGCACGGCGGCCAGCCGCCTTCCAGCCCTGCTCGCCACGCTGCATCAGCGGTGGCCGCGCGTGCAGCTCGAACTGGTGACGATGACCACGCGCCAGTCGCTCCAGGCGCTGTCGAACTTTGAAGTCGATTGTGCGTTCGTTGCCGAGACGGCGTGCCTGAATAACACGCGCGCCGCAATGACGACGCTGCCGGCCTTTGCGGAAGAGCTGGTGCTGATTGCTCACCGCGCCCATCCGCCCATCCGCCGCGCTGCGGATGTGCAGACCGCCGGCCTGCTCGCGTTCGAACCCGGCTGCGCCTATCGGCAATTGATCGAAGACTGGTTTGCAGCAGACGGCGTGGCGCCGTCGCGCGTGCTGGAGCTTGGCTCGTACCACGCCATCATCGCGTGCGCGGCGGCAGGCATTGGCGTGGCGCTGGTGCCGCGCTCGGTGCTTGAGCTGTACACGAACGCGCCGGAAATCAGCATCCACGCGCTGGAAAAGCCGGGCCGTGTCGACACGCTGCTTGCCTGGCATCGCGACATGGCAGGGCCCGCTCTACAGGCGCTGGTTCAGGTGCTGAGCGAGCCGCAACCAGCGCCAAGCGCACCCGCGCGCGAGGCTATTGCCGCCTAAACTGAAAGCGGATATCGGGACCGTGCCGCAGGTCTGATCAGGCAACAACCGCGGCAATCCCGGACGGAGGCGCGAATGCGACCGTCGTTGCGGATGCGGCGTTGGATAGGATGGTTGGCAGCGGTCATCGCCGTGGTCTGGACCAGCCTTGCCGTGGCAGCCGCGCCGGTCGTGGTGTTGCCTGTCACCGGTGCCATCGGGCCCGCCAGCGCAGCCTATGTGATCCGCGGCCTGCAACAGGCGCGCGCTCAAGGTGCGCAGCTTGTGGTGCTGCAGATGGACACGCCCGGCGGCCTCGATGCGTCGATGCGCCAGATCATTCAGGCCATCCTTGCGTCGCCCGTGCCGGTGGCAGGCTACGTGGCCCCCGGCGGCGCGCGGGCAGCGAGCGCGGGCACCTACATCCTCTATGCATGCCACGTTGCCGCGATGGCTCCCGCCACGAACCTGGGTGCGGCGTCTCCCGTGGCGATCGGCATGGGCGGCCACGCTCCCAGCCCCGGCGACAGTGCCAAACCGGCCAGCGCGCCAATCGCCCCTTCCAGCAACGAAGACACCCTCGCCCGCAAGCAGATGCACGACGCGGCGGCGTACATCCGCGGGCTGGCGCAACTGCGTGGTCGCAATGGGGAATGGGCCGAGCGCGCCGTGCGTGAAGCCGTGAGCCTCGACGCGCCCGAAGCCGCGAGCCAGCACGTGATCGATCTTGTTGCGGCAAGCCTTCCTGATCTGCTCAAGCAAGTCGACGGCCGCGCGGTGCGCACGTCCGCCGGCGTGGTCATGCTGCATACGGCAGAGGCCACGATCGTCACGCTGGAGCCGGACTGGCGCAACCACTTCCTCGGCGTCATTACCGATCCGAGCCTGGCGCTGTTGCTGCTGACGGTGGGCGTGTATGCACTCATCTTCGAGTTCTCGACGCCGGGCATGGTTGTGCCGGGCATCCTCGGCGCAGTGTGCATCGTGGTGGCGCTCTACGGGTTGCAGATGCTGCCGATCAACTACGCGGGCCTTGCCCTCATCGCGCTCGGCCTAGGTTGCATGGTTGCTGAAGCGTTCCTCCCGACGTTCGGCGCGCTCGGCGTGGGCGGCATCGTTGCGTTCGTGCTGGGCGCAGTGATGCTCATCGACACGCAAACGCCGGGCTTTGGCGTGCCGCTGCCGCTCATCATCGGACTGGCCTTCGTGAGCCTGACCGTTGTTCTAGCGCTCTCCAGCTTGGCGGTGCGTGCACGACGGCGGCCGATCGTGACCGGCGGCGATACGCTCATCGGCATGACAGGCGAAGTGGTGGACGTCGATACTCCGGACGCCGATGCCGACAACGATGGCTGGGCGCGCATCCATGGCGAGCGCTGGCGCGTGCGCTGCGAAGGTGGCATTGCGCGTGGCGATCAGGTGCGTGTGATCGCCCGGCATGGGCTGACACTGATGGTCGAACCCGTCGCCCCCCTCGCCGCGTCTTCATAAGGAGAAGAAAAATGCTTTACGGCTTCTTCAGCGCAGGCGGCCTGATCTTCCTGGCCGCGCTGCTGATCATCTCCTCGTTCCGGGTGCTGCGCGAGTACGAGCGCGGCGTGGTGTTCCTGCTCGGCCGCTTCTGGCGCGTGAAGGGGCCGGGGCTGGTGCTCATCGTGCCGGCCATCCAGCAGATGGTGCGCGTGGACTTGCGCACGGTGGTGATGGACGTGCCGCCGCAGGATGTGATCTCGCACGACAACGTATCGGTCAAGGTCAATGCGGTGGTGTATTTCCGTGTGGTCGACCCGGAACGCGCCATCATCCAGGTGGCCAACTTCCTGGAGGCGACGAGTCAGCTTGCGCAGACGACGCTGCGCGCCATCCTCGGCAAGCACGAACTGGACGAAATGCTGGCAGAGCGCGAAAAGCTCAATCTCGACATCCAGAAGGTGCTCGACATCCAGACCGACCCTTGGGGCATCAAGATCGCGAACGTGGAGATCAAACACGTTGACCTGAACGAATCGATGATCCGCGCCATCGCCCGGCAGGCCGAGGCCGAGCGCGAACGCCGCGCCAAGGTCATCCACGCGGAAGGCGAGCTGCAGGCATCGGAAAAGCTGCTCGAAGCCGCACGCATGCTGGCCCAGCAGCCCGAGGCAATCCAGTTGCGCTATCTCCAGACACTCACACAGATCGCCGGTGACAGAAGTTCGACGATTGTCTTTCCGCTGCCGATGGATGTGCTGGGCGCAGTAAAGAAAGCCGCCGGCGGCTGACGCGCATCACAAATCAATCTTCATGCCGAGCTTGAAGAGCCGCGGCGCGCCCATCGACAGACGGTTGTTGCCGGCGCCCGCCCAGTAGCGCTTGTCGGTCAGGTTGTCGACATTGAATTGCAGCGTTGCGCGCTTGCCTGAGATGCGTGTCACGTAGCGCACGCCTGCACTGAAGAGCGTCGTGCCGCCCAGCTCCGCTTGGTTGGCGTCATTCACAGGGCGCGGGCCAAGGTAATAGGCGCCTGCATTGAACGAGACCGAACGCAGCATCGGCAGCGTGTATTCCGCAAAGACACTGGCGGTGCTGCGCGGCGTGTTCTCCGGCGTTTTTCCGTCGAGGCCGTTACCGACACCACGGAACTTCGCGTCCGTCCAGCCGGCGGAGGCCAGCAGCGACAGGTCCTTGGTGACGCGGCCCTGGGCAGTCAGCTCGATACCGCGAATGCGCTCGCGCCCGTCTTGCACGAAGACGTTCGCGTCGTTGGTGTAGCTCGCCGCACGGTCGATGTCGTACACGGCAGCAGCGAGCTGTGTGCCGGCCGGCGTCTCGTAGCGCACGCCCACCTCCTTCTGTTCCGACAGTGCAGGCGGCATGGCCACATTGGCGTTGGCGGCCGTGTTGGGCGCGCGCGCACCGGCTTCGAGGCCCTGTGCGTACGACGCGTATGCCGACAGCGCCGGCGTGAACTTGTAGATGACCGCTCCCAGCGGCGTGGTCTTGCTGGCCTCGTAGCGATTGGGCGCCTGCTCGCTGGTGTAGCGCGTGTAGCGCAGGCCGGCGATCACCTGCCAGTGCTGCGACAGCGTCATGCGATCCAGCGCGTAGACGCCCGTATCCACGGCGCGCTGCTCGGCGGTGAAGCCCGTGCCCGTGGTCGGCAACCAGCCGAGGTCGACCGGGTTGTACAGATTCTGCGCGCCGGAGAAGCGGTCCGAGTACACGGCCGCCTGGCGCATGTCGGATCGCGCAACGCCAAAGGTCAGGTCGTGCGTGATCCAACCCGTCTTCTCGGTGCCGGAAACATCCACCCGCACGTGGCTGGTATTCCAGCGACCGCTCTGACGCTGGCCAGAGACTGTGCCCGCGCCCGTCACCGCGTTGGTGAGGCGAAATTCGGAGAACGCCCGCGTGCGCGCCGTCTCCGACATGCCGCCCTCCACCGTCAGCAGCCAGGTATCGGCCAACACGTAATCGGCACGCAGCAACGCGTTGGTGTTGTTGCCGTCAAAGTCGGCCCACCCCGGTGAAATGCGTTTGGCCGGGTCGGGCATGGTGGGCAATGTGATGACGCCGTTCTTGGCAGCAGGCAGCGTCACCACCGATTGCTCCGTGATGACCTTGCGCGAGTATTCCACGTCGGCCTTCAGGCTCAGGCGGCTGTTGACCTTCCAGTCGAAAGCCACGGCGGCAAGCTGCCGCGTGCCGTCAATGCCGCTCGTCGGCGACTGCAGCGAGCCGCCCGCCGCGTTGAAGCGGATGCCGTACTGATTGTCTTCACCGAAGCGGCGCCCGACGTCGAGCGTGCCGACGACGGTGCCGTTGCTGTCGAACCGCATGCCGAGCGTCGTCACCGGCGTGTTGCCCGCCCTCTTGGTCACGAGATTGACCACGCCGCCCGGCGTCGTGTAGCCGTAATACAGCGCCGATACGCCTTTCAGCACCTCCACGCGTTCCTTGTCTTCCAGCGGGATCGCCGTGAGTGCTGCCATCGGCATCGAGCCGTTGAAGCGGAAGTTGGTGCGGTTCTCCAGCGTCACGCCGCGGATGGCCAGGTTGTCGAAGGTTTCGCCCGAAAGCTGCTGGCGCGTCACGCCCGCCGTATTGCGCAGGGCGTCGTACAGCGACGTGTCCTGCTGCGCGTCGAGCGCCTCGCGCGTGACCACGTTCACGGTGGCAGGAATGTCGCGCAACGCCATGCCGCGGAACGCCCCAACCTGCGCCGTGCTGGCCGCAAAGCCCCGCTGGCTGCCTGCCGTGACGGTCGTCTCGTTGAGGTCGACGGTAGCGCCACCTGCGGACGGCTGGCCGGCTTCGGCATGCGCCAATGTGGAAACGGCAAGAGGACTGGCGGCGAGCGCGCAGGACAAGGCGCGGGCCGTGAGATGACAGTTCATCGCAGGCAACAGGGTCGATCAGGATTAGCGAAACCGGACGCGCGGCAATGCGCTGAGAGAAGAGAAAACGCGCCGCAAAACATCACGCGGCGCGTTGATCCGTTGGCTGGCAGGTGGAACCCGCTGGCTCGCCCGGCAAGAGCGATGGTCAGCGGTCAGCAAGTTGCCTATCGCCACCCATCAAATGAGAATGATTCGCATTATATAGATTGAAATGTGATGTCAGCAACTGTTAATTCGCCGGCACCCCCTGTTTCCACTGGGGCCAGTGCTGCACGATGTCGTCCAACAATGGCTTGGCCGCATTGACGAGATTGTGCGTGGCCGGCACAAAACCACCCTGCTGCGCGTAGTTGATGAGCCCATCGGAGGCAGTCTGGCCGTCGTACGGACGGTCGAAGTCGGACCCGGCGCGCAGCAGTGCCACGCGGCTGAAGTCGACCTTCCCGGCACGGGCGCCGCGCGTGAGCACTTCCAGTGTGGCGTTGTCCTCCTGCGCGGTCGTGCAGTACGTGCCCTTGTTGTCGGTCATCGTCTTCACCCAGTCACGCGCGCGCTGGCCCAGGTTGCGGCCGGCCCACCATGTATCGGCGGAAGCCACGTCGCATTGGATGACGGCGGGTGGCTGGTTGGCCGGCGCATATGGGTAGTTCTTGCGGAAGGCGATGGCCTCGGGGCTGTCTTCCAGCGTCGCCGATTTCGACAGCGTGTAGGCCCGCTGCAGCAGCGTCTCGTTGAGCTGGAACACTTCGGTGCGGTAGTCCATCGGTGGCTTCTCGCCGGGGCCCTTGGTGCCGATGCCGAAGTAGCCGTACTGCCAGCCTGCCGGCATCTCGCGCGCATCGATCTCGTGCGAAAGGCCGTAATCGACCGCGTACCGCGCCCACGCCGCCGAGCCCACCGTCCCCTGGCCCGGATCGATGCCCGCAATGCCGGCAATCACAAAGTAGGTGTGCGAGAGGTCAAGCTTGCTGCGATAGAGCAGCGCGGAAATCGTCGACGCGGCATTTGCGTAGCCCATGCCCGTGGTGACCTGGCAGATGCCGTCGTAGTTGCACAGCATGTTCGGCGCATCGGGTGACAGGCCGGAGATATAGACCTTCTCCTTCAGGTCGTAGCGGTCGATAAAGGGTTGGGCTTCGCCCTGGAACATGTTGATGACGATGACTTTCACTCCGTCATACGCGCAACTGTTCAAGGTGAGCGCCGCGGCACCGACGGCGCAGAGCTTGGCGATCGTACGCAAACGAGGCATGGGCATCTTGAGTCGGGAATCGATCATGGCGAAGGCACTCCGTGTTTCCACACGCTCCAGCGCGTGACGATCTCGTTGACCAGCGGACCGCCCGCCAGGTACAGGTTGTTGAGCGACGGCACGAACCCGCCCGAGTTGCTGTTGACCAGCGAGTCGTACGGCGTCTGCCCCGGATACGGCCGGTCGAAGTTAGACGCGGTGCGCAGCACCGCCACGCGTTGCAGATCGAGCAGCCCGGCCTTCGAGCCGCGGGTTAGCGCCTCAAACGTGGCGTTGTCTTCCTGCTGCGTGGTGCAGTAGGTGCCCTGCCCGTCCGTCAGCAGCTTGACCCACGCAGCTTCACGCTCGCCCAGCTTGGCGCCGTGCCAGTAGGTGTTGCCGGCAGCGGTGTCGCATTGCACGACGGAGGGCGGCTGGTTGGCGGGTGCGCTCGGGTAATTGGCGCGATAGGCGCGCGCAGTTGCGTTGTCGTCCAACGCCGCGCCCTTGGAAAGCGCCAGCGCCTTCTGCAGCAGCGCCTCGTTCACGCGGAAGACTTCGGTCTTGTAGTCCAGCGGCGGCTTCTGCCCCGGGCCCTGCGTGTTGATTCCGATAAAGCCGTTGGGCCAGCTGGCGGGCACCTCGCGCGCGTCGATCTCCCACGCGATGTCGCTGTCGACCAGGAAGCGCGCCCACGCAGCGCTGCCGAGCGTGCCCTGCGACGGGTCGATCCCAGCAATGCCGGCCACAAGGAAGTACGTGCGCTGCAGATCGAACTTGCCGCTGTAGATCAGCGCCGACACCGACGACGCGGCATTGGCCTTGCCCATGCCCGTGGTGAGCTGGCAGACGTCGCTGGCGTTGCAATGCACGTTCGGGTAGTCGATCGACAGGCCCGGCACCGGCACGTCTTGCGTGAGGCCAAGCTTGTCGATCCAGGGCTGCGCCTCGGGCGCGAACATGCTGATGATCAGCACCTTGACCTTGCGCGCGTGCGACTCCGGCGCAAGTTGCGCAACCGGTTGTGTCGATGCACCGACGCCGGCCGCCAGCAAAGCGCCAACCGCGACGGCACGCGCCAATCGTTTGCCTTTGCGCCCGAGCAGCCGGTGCGGCGGCTGCGGTGGCGGGGCGTCGACCTTGTCAGATAGGACGCTCATGGTTCTCCTCGGATTTGGGGATAGGGATGGGATCAACCCGTGCTGTGGGGAACAGCACGCGCCACCGATGCAAATTGCCTGCCAAGCGGCACACAATCCCTACACAATCGGCAACGTTTTCCCGGTATAGGCCATGGCGGGGCCTGTCTCCAGCCGGGCCGCGTTCCCGAGCTTGTTCTCACGGTACAGACAAGCCCCAACGCGGGGCGTGCCGTGCCCGGAAAATCGCGCTGCTTGCCCCACGGAAATCCGTTGCTCAGATTTGCGCCCGCGGCTCAGGGTCTCCGTAAGTTGTGCGTGATGTACTGCACACCGCTCCACCCGGACCGGATCGGGGCGTTCTGTCTGTCATCCAAGCCGATCGGCCCGCCACCTTCCGGGCCGCATCCAGCAAACCGGAAACCTCGCACCATGCAGGAACCCACACGCCCTGGACGGCGGAGCGCACACACGCCCGCCGCGACCACGCACGTGCGTGACTTCACAGCAAATCCTGCCCTGCTCGCCTCAGGTGGGGTGATCGCACCCGCGGCCCCATCAGTGCGCGCGTGGCCATGGCAAGCGTTGCGCAAATGGCTTCTCGTCGCGCTGATCGCCTGCGCCTACCTGCTGCCCTGCACCCTCGGCCACGACCCCTGGAAGCAGGACGAAACCTATACGTTCGGCATCGTCCAGCACATGGTGGAAACCGGCGACCCGATCGTGCCGGTCAGCGCAGGCCAACCCTTTGTCGAAAAGCCACCGCTTTATGCGTGGGTAGCCAGCACGCTGGTCTGGTTGCTGGCCGACGTGCTGCCCGCGCACGATGCCGCGCGGCTCGCGAGTGCGCTGTTTGCCGGACTGGCTCTTGTGTTCACGGCGCGGCTCGCGCGGACCGCCACAGGCGCATCTTCATGGACGGACGCGCGCGTGGTCGGCACGGTGGCGCTGTGCGCAAGCTCGCTGATCGTCGTCAAGCACACCCACGAGATGATCACCGACGTGGCGTTGCTGGCCGGCACTGCCATCGGCTTCTGCGGGTTGTTCGAATGCGCGCTGCCGGCAACGCGTGCTCGTGGCTCGGCATGGCTGCTCGGCATCGGTATGGGGATGGCGCTGCTGGCCAAGGGCGTATTCATCCCGCTGGTGTTCTGCATCACCATCGCCAGCGCGTGCGTGCTGCTTCCCGCGTGCCGCAGTCGCGCGTTTGTGCGACAACTCGGCACGGCGGTGCTGGTCTTCCTTCCATTCGCCACGGTCTGGCCGACGCTCCTCTACCTGCGCGCGCCAGACCTCTTCCACGTCTGGTTCTGGGACAACAACATCGGCCGCTTCCTGGGCTTTTCCGTGCCGGTCCTGGGCGCGGAGAACGACGATCCGTTCTACGTCTGGCATTCGCTGCTGACCATCGGGTTTCCAGCCGGCCCGCTCGCGCTCGTCGCACTGGCTGGCAGCGCGTGGCGGGATTGGCGTAAACCGCGTGTGGCGCTACCACTGGCGTTCGCGGCTGTGGGACTGCTTGCACTCCAGGTCTCGGCGACAGCCCGCCCGCTGTATCTGCTGCCGTTCATCGTGCCGCTGGCGATGCTGGGCCAGCAAGCGATCGCGCGGCTGCCGATGCGCGCGCACGCCGTGTGGGACTACTTCAGCCGCGCGCTGTTCGGCAGCATCGTGCTGCTTGCGTGGCTGCTATGGGCCGTCATGACGGAAAGCACATCGCGTGCAGGCCTGCTCTGGCTCGACCGCTGGTTGCCGGTCGACTGGACCTTGCCGTTTGACCCCACGCTGGTGTCCGCTGCGCTCGCCTTGACAGGGGGATGGCTCTGGCTGCTGCCACGGCTGAAACAAGCCGGCGCATGCCGCGGTGCGCTCTCGTGGGCAGCCGGTACCCTGGTCGGCTGGGGGTTGATCGGCACCCTGCTGCTGCCCTGGCTGGACGAGGCCAAGAGCTATCGGTCTGTGTTCGACAGCCTCAGTGCCAAGCTGGCGCCGGCATGGCGCCCCGATGATTGCATGGCGAGCCTGCACCTTGGCGAATCGGAAGCGCCTATGCTGCGCTACTTCACCGGCATCCTGCACCGGCCCGTTGCACAATCCTCCGCCCACAAGTGCCGATGGCTGATCGTCCAGGACAGCCATGCGCACGCGCGAACGCCCGGAGAGGAATGGACCGAATTCTGGTCGGGCGCCCGCCATGGCGACCGGAATGAGCGGCTGCGCGTCTTCCGTCTGGAAACTGCGCCGCCTGGCTGATCGCCCCCAAAACAAAACGGCGCGCGCCCCGTTGCCAGGAACGCGCGCCGTTCGGCGCATCCGGTGCGAAGGCGTTACATCAGACCTTCTGCTGCACCCACGCTGCCACACCGGCCAGCGCCTGCGGCAGGTTGTCCGGCTCCGTGCCACCGGCCTGCGCCATGTCCGGGCGGCCGCCGCCCTTGCCGCCGACTTGCTGGGCGACAAAGTTGACCAGCTCGCCGGCCTTGACCTTGGCCGTGGCGTCAGCCGTCACGCCGGCGATCAGCGCAACCTTGCCGTCAGTCACGCTGCCCAGCACGATGGCCGCGGTCTGCAGCTTGTCCTTGAGCTTGTCCATGGTCTCGCGCAGCGTCTTGGCATCGGCGCCATCCAGCTTGGCGGCCAGCACCTTGATGCCGGCAACGTCCACCGCCTGGCTCACCAGTTCGTCGCCCTGGCTTGCGGCCAGCTTCGACTTCAGGCGCTCCAGCTCCTTCTCCAGCGTCTTCACCTGATCCTGCACCTGGCCGATGCGCTGCGTCAGTTCCGACGGCTGTGCACGCAGCGCGGCTGCCGCTTCGTTGATGCGCGTGTCGAGCGTCTGCAGGTAATGCAGCACGTTGTCGCCGGTGATCGCTTCCACGCGGCGGATGCCCGCTGCCACGCCCGATTCGCTCACAATCTTGAACAGGCCGATGTCGCCCGTGCGCGCCACGTGCGTGCCGCCACACAGTTCCCTCGACGAACCAATCGACAGCACGCGCACTTCATCGCCGTACTTTTCACCGAAGAGCGCCATCGCGCCATTCTTGACCGCATCGTCAAAGCCCATGAGCTGGGCGCTCGTGGCCGCGTTGGCGAAAATCTCTGCGTTGACGCGCGCTTCGACTTCGCGAATCTGCAGCGGCGTCATCGGTGCGTTGTGCGAGAAGTCGAAGCGCGTCTTTTCCGCATCGACCAGCGAGCCCTTCTGTTGGACGTGGCTGCCCAGCACTTCGCGCAGCGCCTTGTGCATCAGGTGCGTCGCCGAGTGGTTGCGCATGGTGCGCGCGCGGCGCACCGCGTCCACTTCGGCGGCCACAGCGTCGCCCACCTTCAGCACGCCGGTGCGCAGCTCGCCGTGGTGGCCGAACACTTCCGGCTGCACCTTGAGCGTGTCGGCCACGTCAAACCAGACGGTTGCGGCCTTGAGCGTGCCCTGGTCGCCAACCTGACCACCCGATTCGGCATAGAACGGGGTGTGGTCCAGCACCACCACGCCCGTCTGGCCCGGGTGCATTTCCTGCACCGATGCACCGTCCACAAACAGCGCCGTCACCCGCGCAGTTTCGCGCACCAGTTGGTCGTAGCCGTGGAACGTGGTCTTGTCGCCGGTGTAGTCGAGCGTGCCGGCGGCCATCTTGAACTTGCCGGCGGCGCGTGCCTGCTCGCGCTGGCGGTTCATGGCGGCATCAAAGGCCGCTTCGTCGACGATCACGTCGTTCTCGCGGCAGACGTCTTGCGTCAGGTCCAGCGGGAAGCCGTAGGTGTCGTGCAGCTTGAAGGCCAGTTCGCCGTCAAGCATCTTGGCACCCGAGGTCTTCAGCTCGCCCAGCGCGGCGTCGAGAATCGACATGCCGTGCTCGATGGTCTCGAAGAAGCGGGCTTCTTCTGTGCGCAGCACCTCGACCACGCGGTCGCGCGCTTCACGCAGTTCCGGATAGGCTTCGCCCATCTGCGCCACAAGATCGTCCACCAGCTTGTGGAAGAACGCAGCGCGGCAGCCGAGCTTGTAGCCGTGGCGGATGGCGCGGCGGATGATCCGGCGCAGCACGTAGCCGCGGCCTTCATTGCCCGGGATCACGCCGTCGACGATCAGGAACGAGCACGCGCGGATGTGGTCAGCAATCACGCGCAGCGAATTGTTGGCCAGATCCTTGGTGTTGGTCTCGCGCGCGGCGGCGGCGATGAGCGCCTGGAACAGGTCGATCTCGTAGTTGCTGTGCACGTGCTGCAGGATCGCAGCCAGACGCTCCATGCCCATGCCGGTGTCGACGCACGGTGCGGGCAGCGGGGTCAGCGTGTATTCGCCGGTCGCCGGATCGAGCTGGCGATCGAACTGCATGAACACGTTGTTCCAGATTTCGATGTAGCGGTCGCCGTCGGCTTCCGGGCTTCCCGGGGGGCCGCCCCACACGTCCGGGCCGTGGTCGTAGAAGATTTCCGAACACGGGCCGCACGGGCCGGTTTCAGCCATCTGCCAGAAGTTGTCGGAGGCGTACGGCGCACCCTTGTTGTCGCCGATGCGTACGACGCGCTCGGGCGGCAGGCCGATGACCTTGGTCCAGATGTCGTAGGCCTCGTCGTCGGTCTGGTAGACGGTGGCCCAGAGCTTGTCGGCCGGCAGCTTGTATTCCTGGGTCAGCAACTCCCACGCCCACACGAGTGCATCGCGCTTGAAGTAGTCGCCGAACGACCAGTTGCCCAGCATTTCGAAGAACGTATGGTGACGCGCGGTGTAGCCGACGTTTTCCAGATCGTTGTGCTTGCCGCCGGCGCGCAGGCAGCGCTGCACGGAGGCCGCGCGCACGTACGGGCGCTTGTCGGTACCAAGGAAGACGTCCTTGAACTGCACCATGCCGGAGTTGGTGAACAGCAGCGTCGGGTCGTTGCCCGGCACCAGCGGCGAGGAGCGCACCACGGTGTGGCCCTTGCCCTCAAAGAAGGTCAGGAATTTTTGGCGGATATCGGAGGCTTTCATGTCGCGGGGTGCCGGAGTCATCAAGGCGCCTCGGAGCATCCCGCTCCTGAGCGCCTTGGATTAGTGCAAACCGTTGATTATACGGGGTTCGCGCCCGGGTCGCGTCCATTCTGCGCCGCATTTCCCGCGCTTGGTCGCAGGGGGCTGCGACGCCGCCGGGGCGTGGTGTAGAGTGCACCCGATCCAATCGTGTCGATTTGTCAATCCATGGGCGCTCTGAGCCATCTTCGTGTTCTCGACCTGACCCGCGTGCTTGCCGGCCCCTGGTGCGCGCAGAACCTTGCCGATTTTGGGGCCGACGTCATCAAAGTTGAGCGCCCCGGCGCCGGCGACGACACCCGCACATGGGGCCCGCCGTGGCTCAAGGACGAAGCGGGCGACAACACCGCCGAAGCCGCCTATTACCTCGCGGCCAACCGCAACAAGCGCTCGATCACCGTCGACATCAGCACGCCCGAGGGACAGGACATCGTCCGCAAGCTCGCAGCACATGCGGACGTGGTACTCGAAAACTACAAGGTCGGCCAGCTCAAGAAATACGGCCTCGACTACGCATCGCTCAAGGCGGTAAAGCCGGACCTCGTCTACTGCTCCATCACGGGCTTCGGCCAGACCGGCCCTTACGCCGCGCGCGCCGGCTACGACTTCATCGTGCAGGGCATGGGCGGCTTCATGAGCCTGACCGGCGAGCGCGACGACCTGCCCGGCGGCGGCCCGCAAAAGGCCGGCGTGGCCATCTCCGATTTGATGACCGGCATGTACGCAACCGTCGCCGTGCTGGCTGCGCTTGCGCACCGCGACCGCACCGGCGAGGGCCAGTACATCGACATGGCGCTACTCGATGTGCAGGTCGCCATGCTGGCCAACATGAATACCAACTACCTCGCCAGCGGTCAGGCGCCCAAGCGCTGGGGCAACGCGCACCCGAACATCGTGCCGTATCAGACCTTCCAGGCCTCCAATGGCTGGATCATCGTGGCGGTCGGCAATGACGGCCAGTTTCGCCGCTTTGTCGAAGCCGGCGGCATGCCCGAGCTGGCCGACGACCCGCGCTTTGCTACCAACCCGCAGCGCGTGGCCAACCGCGACGTGCTGGTGCCGATCCTGGCCGAGATGGTCAAGCGCCTGAGCAAAGGCGAATGGATCGACAAGCTCGAAGCCGCCGGCGTACCGTGCGGCCCGATCAACTCGCTCGACGAGGTGTTCGACAACGAGCAGGTGCAGGCGCGCGGACTGCGCGTCGACCTGCCTCACCCGAGTGCCGGTAAGGTCAAGCTGGTCGGCAGCCCGGTCAAGATGAGTGCCACGCCACCCAAGGCCGCGAGCCACCCGCCACTGCTGGGCGAGCACACCGAAACCGTGCTGCGCGACGTGCTCGACTTCTCGCCCGAGCAGATCGAAGCACTGCGCGCGCAAGGCGTCATCTAATCGCAACTTCTTCCACCCAAGACGAGGTCCTCATGTGGCTTGATGCGTTGCTGGCTTACCTGCATTACATCTCGATCTTCACGCTGATCGTCTTTCTCACCGCCGAGGCCGTGGTGCTTCGCCCGGACATGACGCCCGAGATCCGCCAGCGCCTGGCACGTTATGACGCTGTGTTCGGCTTCGCCGCGCTGGCGGTGCTGATCACCGGGTCGCTACGCGTGTTCTACGGCGCCAAGGGCTACGGGTTTTACGTTCACAATCCGGTATTCCACGTCAAGGTCGGGCTGTTCATTCTGGTCGGGCTGATGTCGATCGTTCCGACCATCAACATCCTGCGCTGGAAGAAGCAAGGCAAGACGCTGCCCAACTTCGTGCCGACGCCCGCGGAAATTGCGAAGACGCGGCGTTGGGTCATGATCGAATCGCACTTGATCATCTTCATTCCGCTGGCGGCCGTGTTGATGGCGCGCGGTATCGGCATGTAAATGCACGGGGCCGCGCAACCGCATTGTCCGGCCCCAAGTTTTCCCCAGGACAACGCTAGGGACAAACCCTGAATCGTTTGCCCAGGCGCCGCGCCGGGCCATGACACGGTCCATCCTCCCCTCCGCAAGGTGCTTGAAAGCCGGTCTGCTTAGCGTGCAAACTTGGTCGCCTTACAAGGCACAAGGCGGCCTGCCACACCCGGCGCAGCACGCCACCCCCAGGAGACCAGACTTGCAGAACGATCCACGAGGTCGTCCGGTGATCCGCAGTCACCAGGACTTTGCATCCGGCGTCATGTTCATTGTCGCCGGCGCAGCGTTTGCCATTCTGGCGCGCAGCTATCGCATGGGGACGGCAGGCAGCATGGGGCCGGGCTACTTCCCGTTCTGGCTGGGCGTGGTCCTCGTGCTGCTGGGCGTGGTGGTGGTCGTGCAATCGCTGTCGCGCAAGGGCGTAATCGATCGCATTCCGCGCTGGGACGTCAAGACGCTGCTGTGGGTTCTCGGCTCGGTGGTGCTGTTCGGGCTGCTCCTGCAACCGCTGGGGCTGGTGCTCTCGCTTGTGGTGCTCGTGCTGGTCTCCAGCATGGCGAGTCACGAATTCACGCTCAAAGGCGCGGTCGGCACTGCCATCGTGATGGTGGTGATGAGCCTCGCGGCCTTCGTTTACGGGCTCAAGCTGCAGTTCCCGGTGTGGCCCGCCTTCATCGGCAATTGAGCGGAACGCGGACGACACCATGGATCTCTTTGCCAATCTCGCGCTCGGCTTCTCCACCGCACTCTCTATCCAGAACCTGATCTACGCGTTCATCGGCTGCGTGCTTGGCACGCTGATCGGCGTGCTGCCGGGCCTTGGCCCCATCGCCACGATTGCGATGCTGCTGCCCGCCACATACGCGCTGCCGCCGGTGGCCGCACTCATCATGCTGGCCGGCATTTACTACGGCGCACAGTACGGCGGCTCCACCACGGCCATCCTCGTCAATCTGCCAGGCGAATCGTCATCGGTCGTGACCACCATTGACGGCTATCAGATGGCCCGACGGGGCCGCGCAGGTGTGGCGCTGGCCACCGCGGGCCTGGGCTCGTTCTTCGCAGGCTGCGTGGCCACGCTGGTGCTGGCGGCGTTTGCCACGCCGCTGTCGGAATTCGCGTTCAACTTCGGGCCGGCGGAGTATTTCTCGCTGATGGTGCTGGGCCTGATCGGGGCGGTGGTGCTGGCCTCGGGCTCGCTCATCAAGGCGATCGCGATGATCGTTCTAGGCCTGTTGCTCGGTCTGGTCGGCACCGACGTGAACTCGGGCACCGCGCGCTATTCGTTCGACGTGCCGGAGCTGGCCGACGGGCTGAACTTCGTGTCGGTGGCGATGGGCGTGTTCGGCTTTGCCGAGATCATCGCCAACCTCGAACAGAGAGAGCACCGCGAAACCTTTGTCGAGCACGTGCGCAACCTCTGGCCCAGCCGCGAAGACTTCAAGCGCATGATCCCGGCCGTGCTGCGTGGCACGGCGCTCGGCTCGCTGCTGGGCATCCTGCCGGGCGGCGGCGCGACGCTGGCGTCGTTCGCGTCGTATTCGTTGGAGAAGAAGACGTCGAAGTATTCACACGAGTTTGGCAAGGGCGCCATCGAAGGTGTGGCCGGTCCGGAATCGGCCAACAACGCTGCCGCGCAGACGTCCTTCATCCCGCTGCTCACGCTGGGCATTCCGCCCAATGCGGTGATGGCGCTGATGGTGGGCGCGATGACCATCCACAACATCCAGCCCGGCCCACAGGTGATGACCAGCAACCCCGCGCTGTTCTGGGGCCTGATCGCCTCGATGTGGATCGGCAACCTGATGCTGATCGTGCTGAACCTGCCGATGATCGGCGTGTGGGTGCGTCTGTTGAAGGTGCCGTATCGCTTCCTGTACCCGGCCATCCTGGTGTTCTGCTGCATCGGCGTGTATTCGGTGTCGAACACAACGTTCGATATCTTCCAGACGGCGCTCTTCGGATTGATCGGCTACATGTTCGTGAAGCTGCGCTGTGAACCGGCGCCAATGCTGCTCGGCTTCGTGCTCGGGCCGATGATGGAAGAAAACTTTCGCCGCGCGCTGCTGCTCTCGCGCGGGGATTTCTCCACCTTCGTCACGCGCCCGCTGTCGCTGGGGCTGCTGATTGCAGCGGGCATCCTGATCTTGTTGGTGGCTCTGCCGGCTATCAACAGGAAACGCGAGGAGGCGTTTCAAGAAGAGTAAGAGGCGCGACGTTGCTGCATCGCACCCTACGAAACCGGAGGCCCGCCCTCCGGTTTTTGTTTGCGCACGCGGCAGCGCAGCATTAGAGCCAAACTTCCACTCCAGTTGACGTTGGACGCGGCGCTTCGGATAACGGAGGGCGATCGGCCCGTAGAGGTCGACCACCAATCCAATGTCCAGGAGACAACCGAATGTCACAGACTTCCCTGCTCCATGCTGTCTATGGATCAGCGCGCAGCTTCCTGCGCACACACGCTGCAGCCGCCGTCTTGGCCACATCCGCGCTCACCTTGGGTGCCGTCGCGCCGGCCCAGGCCGCCAGCACGTATGCCGCCACCAAGTACCCGATCGTGCTGGTGCATGGCCTATCGGGCACCAGCAAGTTCCTCGGCGTGGTCGATTACTGGTACCAGATCCCCGAAGACCTGCGCGCCAACGGCGCCAATGTCTACGTGGCCGATGTCTCCGCCTTCAACGATGAAACCGTACGCGGCGAACAACTCGTCAGCCAGATCCGCAGCGTGCTGGCCACCACGGGCGCCGCCAAGGTCAACCTCATTGGACACAGCCAGGGCGGACTGACATCGCGCTACGCGGCAGCCGTGGTGCCTAACCTCGTAGCCTCCGTCACCACCATCGGCACACCGCACAAGGGGTCGGAGTTTGCGGACTTCGTGGAGTCGACACCGGCGCCGTTCCAGGCCCTCGTCAATCTCGGTGCCGACGTGTTCGGCTCGGTGCTCGGCTGGTTCAACGGCAATAGCAATCCGCAGAACGGTTTTGCGGCGCTGCATATCCTGTCGACGTCGGGCGCCGCCGATTTCAACAAGGCCTTCCCGAGCGCGGGCTTGGCCAGCGGGTGCAACACCGGCAGCGCCACCGACGTGCGCAACGGCAACGTGCAGAAACTGTATTCGTGGACGGGCCGCTCCACCGCCACCAACCTTCTCGACGTGTTTGATCCGGTGCTGGTGTTCAGCGGCAGCGTCATGCAGGCGCGTGGCTCCGGAACCAACGACGGGCTCGTCTCCGTGTGCAGCGCGAAGTTCGGGCAGGTCTTGTCGACGGATTACGCGTGGAACCACCTGGATGAGGTCAACCAGTTGCTCGGCCTGATCGGCTGGGGCGCGGCCGACCCCGTTGCTGTGATCCGCACGCAGGCCAATCGACTGAAGACGGCAGGTCTCTAACCCTCTAATCGCCTAACGCCGATCGCCACGATGAAGCCCCAATCGCCATCGATACAACCCATGACGTTTGTTGTCGCCGTGCTGGTGGCGGTGTCGGTCGCGGGCGGGGTCTACTGGTGGCACACGTCGGATGCATCGGACACGCCTGTGGCTTCGCAGCCGCAGGCGGCCAAGGGCGCATTCATCGGCAGTGTGGGCGGCGAACCATTGACGACGGCCGCGGCCGCACCCGAGTTGGCCGACACCCAGGCGCCGGACGGCCTGCACGTCGATGCGCACGGCCACCTCATCGTTGAAGCCGCCAATCGCGCAGTGTTCGACTACTTCCTCGACGTGCCCGCGTCGCTGCCCGAAGCACAGCGTGTGTCGATGGCCGAGGCGCATCTGCGCGCCAAGCTGATCACGCCGGCGCTGGCGGAGGCGCAATCGCTGCTGCAGCACTACCTGGCCTATCGCAAAGCGGCGGCTCAAAGCGGCACCACTGGCCGCAACAAGCCGAGCCTCGAACAAGTCCAGCAGCGGCCGGAGCTGATCGCCACGCTGCGCCAGCAGTTGAGCGAGCGCACCGCGTTGCGCCGCCAATACCTGGGGGCGGACGTCGCCCAGGCCTGGTACGGCGATGACGACGCGATGGACGCCGCCGCACTCGACCGCCTGGCCGTGATGGCTGATCCGTCGCTCACGCCGGAGCAGCGCGCTGCCAGGATCGCCGCCATCGATGCCAACCTGCCGCCCTCGGTGCAGCAGGCGCGCCGCGATGCCTCCGCCCCGCTCAAGCTCGCCAGCGACATGGAAACGTGGACGAAGCAAGGCATGAGCGAAGCCGAGATGCGCCAGCGCCTGTCAGCGCGCGGCGTGGACAGCCTCGTGGCCGACCGCCTCATCCAGGGCAACCGCGAAGAAGCCGACTGGCGCAACCGCTACGACGCCTACACGCGCGAACGCGATCGCATCAACGCCTTTACCGGCCTGTCGGAAGCCGATCGCGCCGCGCAAATCGCGCAACTCCGTCAGCAGACCTTCACCGCCTCGAATGAGCTGTTGCGCGCACAAGCGCTCGACGGCCTGGCCCAGCGCAAATAGCGTCCAGGGGCGTAAGCCGCCGGGCACTGTAAAATCGCGGGATTGCCGAATCACGCACTCCCATGAGCCAAGACAACGCCGCCGCCCCCACGTCCAACTTCCTGCGCCAGATTATTGACGGCGACCTCACGCAAGGCACCTACGCCAATCGCAAGGACGCCACCGGCCAGCCGATCCCGCCCGTGGTCACACGCTTTCCGCCGGAGCCCAATGGCTACCTGCACATTGGTCACGCCAAGAGCATCTGGGTGAACTTCGGCATGGCCCGCGATTACAACGGCCGCTGCCACCTGCGCTTTGACGACACGAACCCCGTCAAGGAAGACACCGAATACGTCGATTCCATCATCGACGCCGTGCACTGGCTCGGCTATTCGTGGAGCGACGCCGGCGGCGAGCACCTCTATTACGCCAGCGACTACTTCGAGCAGCTCTACGGTTTTGCTGAAGTGCTGATCCAGCGCGGCGCGGCCTACGTCGACAGCCAAAGCGCCGAGCAGATCGCCGCCAACCGGGGCGATTTCACCCGCCCGGGCACGCCCTCGCCGTTCCGTGATCGCTCGGTGGACGAAAACCTGGCGCTGTTCCGCGACATGCGCGCCGGCAAATACAAGGACGGCGAGCACGTGCTGCGCGCCAAGATCGACATGGCCGCGCCCAACATCGTGATGCGCGATCCGGTGCTGTACCGCATCCGCCATGCGCATCACCACCGCACCGGCGACGCATGGTGCATCTACCCGATGTACGACTTCACGCATTGCATTTCCGATGCGTTGGAGAACATCACGCATTCGCTCTGCACGCTGGAGTTCGAGAACAACCGCCCGCTGTACGACTGGGTGCTCGACCACCTGCGCGACGCCGGCGTGCTGCCCGCGCCGTTGCCGCATCAATACGAATTCGCGCGCCTGCACCTGACATACGCCATCACCAGCAAGCGCAAGCTGCTGCAACTGGTGACGGAAAAGCGTGTCGACGGCTGGGACGACCCGCGCATGCCGACGCTCGTTGGCATCCGCCGCCGCGGCTATACGCCGGAATCGATCCAGCTCTTCTGCGAACGCGTTGGCGTCTCCAAGGCCGACAGCTGGATCGACATGAGCATCCTGGAAGGCGCCGTGCGCGACGACCTCGATGCGCGTGCGCCGCGCTCGGTGGCCGTGCTGGACCCGGTCAAGCTCGTGCTCGACAACGTGCCGACCGATTTCAACGAGCCGTGTTCCGCACCCGTGCATCCGAAGCAGCCGGAACTCGGCCGCCGCGAATTCCCGCTCACACGCGAGCTGTGGATCGAGCGTGAGGACTTTACCGAGACGCCGCCCAAGGGCTACTTCCGCCTCTTCCCGGGCAACAAGGTGCGCCTGCGCTACGGCTATGTGATCGAATGCATCGGCTGCGACAAGGATGCCGACGGCAACATCACCGCCGTGCACGCCAACATCATTCCGGATACGAAGAGTGGCACGCCGGGTGCTGACAGCGTGAAGGTGAAGGGCAACATCCACTGGGTGAGCGCCGCACATGCGCTGGAAGCCGAAGTGCGCCTGTACGACCGCCTGTTCAGCGACCCGCAACCGGATTCGGGCGACAAGAACTTCCTGGATGCGCTCAACCCGGACTCCAAGAAGATCGTCACGGCCTTCCTGGAGCCGACGCTGGCAACGGCCAAGGCGGAAGACCGCTTCCAGTTCGAGCGCCATGGCTATTTCGTGGCTGACCGCACCGATTCACAACCGGGCAAGCCCGTGTTCAACCGCGTGGTCGGTCTGAAGGACAGCTGGGGCAAATAAGCACGGGCCCATGCACGCCATGGGCCTCTGACAACGGAGGCATCATGCGTGCATGGATCGTATTGCTGGCGGGGCTGCTTTGCGCTCCCGCCTTCGCCACATCATTTGCACCAGACCTGGCGCATACGTCCGTCTACTTCGGCGCATCGCATTTTGATCGCAGCACGATGCGCGGCCGTTTCGACAAAATCGACGGCGCCATCAATTTCGATGAAGCCACCAACCAGGGCGGCCTCGATTTCACCGTCGATGCTGCATCCGTCAACACGCGCCTGCGGGTGCTGGACGGTGTGCTGAAATCCGAGCAGTTTCTCGACGCCGCGCAGTTTCCGGTCATCCGCCTGCGCAGCGATCGCTTTGTCGTGGAAGGCAGCAAGCTTGTCGCCATCGAAGCCAAGCTGACGCTGCACGGCGTGACGCAACCTGTGCGGCTGGAGGTTCGCCGCTTCAGTTGCGGAGACGAGAAGATGCCCGGCAGCACACGCCACGTCTGCGGGGGCGATTTCCACCTCTCCATTGCCCGCAGCGCCTTCGGCATGACGCGCTTTCTGCCCGACGTGGGCGACCGCGTCGACCTCGACATCAGCGTGGAAGCCACGCCTCAATAAACCTCGCAATCCATCCATGCCCAATATCGACTTCGCCCTGACCACCGAATACATCGAGCTGCACAAACTGCTCAAGCTCACCGGCGTGGTCGACAGCGGCGGCGCCGGCAAGGCGGTGGTCGCCGAAGGTGCGGTCACGGTCGACGGCCAGCCGGAATTGCGCAAGACCGCCAAGATTCGCGCGGGCCAGGTGGTCATGCTCGGTGATGTGCGCATTGCCGTGCAGAGTACCGACTAGCGCCTCAGGTGTTTGAAAACGCACCTTGTGCTACGGTGCGGCACCCTCACAACCATCCACATCCAGGAGACTGACCATGCCGATCGCCCTCTGGTGCGTTCTGGTGGCAGCGGTGTTGCCGATCGTGTGCGTCGGCATCGCCAAGGCCAAAGGCCCGCGGTACGACAACCGCAATCCGCGTGCATGGCTCGCACAGCAGACCGGCGTCGCGGGCCGTGCCGGAGCCGCGCAGCAGAACCACTTTGAAGCGTTTCCTTTCTTTGCGGTGGCCGTGCTGGTGGCCATCCTGGGCGGGGGCGTCATCGACCGCATCAACCTGCTGGCCATCGCGTTCATCGTGGTGCGCGTGCTGTACACGGTGTGCTATCTCGCCAACTGGGCACCGCTGCGTTCGCTGATGTGGTTTGCGGGCTTTGCGTTGTGCGTTGCGCTGTTCGTTCAACCCGCCTTCGTGCACTGAACATCCGCTCTGCCAACAAAAACGGCGCCCAGATGGCGCCGTTTTTGTTGGGCAATGCGGTTTAAGTCGATGCATCCGGCGGCACGGACGGCGCGCGGAACAACCGCCAGGCCATCCCGCCCAGCACCGCCACCGCCGCCAACAGCGTGCCCCACAGAACCCACTGGCGCTTGCGGCCGCCCGGGGGTTCTGCCGTCAGCGCGTCGGCAGGCGAATCGCTCATCGCGCCAAGCTGTGCATGCGCAATGGCGGGCGACGCACCCGCGAGCAAATCCGCGCGTGCGACCGGATTGCCGCGCGCCACTTCCGCCACCGCCAGCGTGAACGGCACATTGCCGCGCGCCGCATACGTGACCGTGGCCGGACGCCAGCCGATCGCCAACTGCGGCGCGCCGGCACCCAGGCCGCCGCTGCGCGTGTCAACTTGCAGACGCCAATAGCGCTCCCCTGTAGCGGGCACGGTGATGGCCGCGTTTTCCTGCTCGCCCTTCCCCTCAGCGCCCGATAGCCGGAACAGACGCGCAGAGGTCACCGGCCGCCAGGGCGCCTGGGCATCGGCACGCGCATACAGCGTCGCCTGCGCGATGGTGTTGGCTTGTGGCAGATGGATCTTCACGCGCTCGACCGGGAACACTCCGCCGGTATCGAAGTAGTAATCGCCAGCGGCGGGCGTTTGCACTGGCGCCAGACCTGAGCGCCACTGGATCGCGTTATCCGCGAGCGCGACCGGCGCACCGGCAGCCAGTTCTGCGCGCACGGCATCCGGCACAGGCGGTTTGCCTTGCCATGTCAGGCGCAGGTATTTCGCCCGCAGGCCGGTGAATTCGATGCGATCCTGCACCAGCGTGCTGCCCTGATTGGACAGACGGAACAGCGTGGCCTGGGCGACCGGGCTCCAGTGCTGCAAGTCATCGCTGGCCTGTACGCTCACACCGCTCTGGAATTCCGCAGCGGGCAACGCGACGATCAGCGCCGTCACCGTGTCACGAAGCTGGCTAAGGTCGACCACCCACGCGCGGACAGACGCCAGCGATGGCTGAGCGCCCGTTGCACGCAGCACGCCATCGGTGCCGAGCACGACACCGGCGGCACCGGGCTTCTGCGTATCGTCGATGGGCGTGGCAAACCAGTGCACGTCGTGCAGCGTGCGCGCCTGCGGCGCCGGATCGCGCGGGATGTCGATGGTGAACGGCACGGGCTCGCCGTCGCCATTGAGGATGCGCAGGTCGGCCAGGCTGGCCTCGTGCGCATGGGCATAGACGTCTTCGCTGAGCGTGACGGCGTAGTAAGGCGCGCCGGGCGTGCCGGTCAGCGCAAAGCGCTCGGCCCAGGCGGGGGCAGACAACAGCGACGCCGCAGCCATCGCAAGAACAACCTTCTTCACAGAACCTCCCCGGTTTCAGCTTCGGCGCTGGTTTTGGGTTTCGGCGGCAACGGCGACAGATAGCCGATCAGCAACAGCAGCACGCCAATCCCGATAAACGACACGATGCGCTCAACACCCGTGACGCGTGACAGGTCGAACAGGAACAGCTTGACCACCGTCACGCCCAGCAGCGCCCCGCCGGTGAACCACAGCGCGCGGCTGGCGCGCCGCGTGGCAAACACCATCACCGCCAATGCCAGCACCGTCCAGAACATCGACAGCGATGCCTGCACCAGCATGGAGGCGCCCAGATCGTCCAGCGTGTAGGGCACATGCGCCCAATGGTGCAGCGTGCGCAGCAGCACCGCGTTAGCCCAGATGAACAACGTCGCGCCGATGGCGTAGCCGATCACCATCGGCTCGGGCACGAGCTTCTGCAGCGCTACGCGGCGCATCCACAGCGCGATGGCAAGGAAAACCAGCAGTTGCGCCACGTCCAGCGGGTTGAGAATCGGCAGGTAGAACAGCGGCGCGGCATTGCCATCGCTGGCGGCGCTCGCCAGGCTCCACAGCCACAGCAGGGCAGCCAGCGGTGCAGCACCCCACAGCAGGTAGGCGCGCTCGAAGCGGGCGATGGGCCAACGGATGCGCCAGCCTGCGCCCGCCAGCAGGGCAAGCAACGCGCCGTAGGCGTAGGCCCAGGCTGCGAAGCTCCAGGTGCCCTCGGGCACGTAGGCATCGAGGCGCCAGTAGCCTTCCGTTGCCAGTACGCCGCAGATCAGCCAGAACAGCACGGTATGCAGCGGCGCGAGGATGGTGTCCTTCACGTCGCGCTCCTGGGAGCGCAGCAGCACGAAGGTCAGCACCACGGCCGCAATCCACACCGGCCCGCCCCAGCCGGCCAGCGGTGACGGCACCCAATGCTCGATCGCAGCCAGCGAAATCAACGCGAGCACCGGCGACAACGCCAGCGCGGGCCATTCGGCCAGTGCCCAATCGAGCTTGCGACGCAGGCCGTGCGCAGCCCACGCTGTCAACACGGCAAAGGCCGCATACAGCGGAATGTCGGGCCGGTCGACTGTCTTGCTGGCGATGCGCCAGGACCAGCGGTCAATCTCGTTGCTGCCGCTGCCGAGCCACCACAGCAAGCCCCACACCGACGCAACAATGCCGAGCACCGGCGCTGCCTTCAGCCACGCCCGCGCCTCCTCCTTGCCATGCAGGCGCCAGCCGCTAAACACGCCCGCCGCCGCAATCAATACCCCGCCGATATAGCGGCTATTGAGCACAGCCCAGCCGTTGTGCGGCGCCCAATCGAACACGGCATCCACGGCGAATGCTGCGCCCGCCGCAAGCTGCAGGAGCAGGCCGGCCGCCAGCGCCAGTCGACGCTGCTGGCGCACGCCCAGCCACACCACGGCGGCGCCTTCCAGCGCCCACACCGCGCTGGTGGTGCGCCCATCGAAGGCCAGCGGGATCGCCAGCGTGATAAAGATCACGCCCAGCGCGAACATCGCCTCGTACAGCAGCCCAAGGTTCGCGCGCCTGGGCGCCAGCCAGCCCGCAATCGCCAGATAGAACGCGGCCAGCGCAGTGGCGCTCCACGCCATCGCAAACGGAATGTGGTGCACCAGCCCTGCCTGCAACCCCATCGCTACCAACGGCGTGCCGAACACCAGCGTGCCGTCAACGTAGTTCGTCAGGCTGATATGGCGGCGCAGCGCAGTCAACAGCGCAATACCCACATACATCAGGAAGAAGAGGATCAGGAACGGCTCAGTGCTCGCCAGCAACGACGGTTGGTAACGCAGCACGCCCCACGCCGTGGCAATGCCGAAGGTAAAGACGAAGCCCAGTAGATTCAGCGCTCGCCACGCCCGGAACCACGCAATGGCGAAGATGCCCGCATTCAGCAGCGCGTAATAGCTGAACAGCGCCACATGGCTGCCCTGCCCCGTCGAGATCAGGATCGGCGCCAGGAAGCCGCCTGCACTACCGGTAAAGGCCAGCGCCGACGCGTTCTGCTTGACGGCCAGCCCGGCGGCCAGCGCGCAGATCAGCACCAGCAGCGGAAACGCCATCCCCGGGCTCAGCAGCGGCACTAGGCGAGTGGCTGCAAACACCGTGAGATACAGCACGCCGACCCCGCCGCCCTGCAGCACGAGCGCATAGCCCGGACGCTTTTCGCGCAGGCGCCAGCCGATGCCCAGCAACACAATCGCCCCGACGGCCACACCTGCCAGGCGGAACTCGACGGGCAGCAGGCTGTTGTCCGCTGCGTACTTGAGCAGGAACGCCACACCGAAGAACAGGATCAGGATGCCGACCCGCACCACGCTGTTGCCGCCCAGCAGCCAGTCGCGGGCAGCGCCGACGGCGCGCTCGACCCAATCGGGCTCGTGCGGGGCCAAGACCGGCAAGGGTTGGGGAACAGGCTGAGGAGTCGGCTGCGGAGCCACCACCTGCGGCGCCGGCGCAGGCACGGCAGGTGTCTCCATGGGCGGTAAGGCCTCGGCCACGACGGGCGGCAGTTCAATCGCAGCAGCCTCCACGTTGGCCGGCGCTGCAAACGTTCCACCTTTGATTTCAGCCATCTGCCGGCGCAGGAGCGAAACCTCGTGCTCAAGCTGCGCCACGCGCTCCTGTAGCGTCGCAGGCTGTGGCGACACAGCAGCCTGGGCGGGCGCATGGCCCTGCGCGGCGCCGGCTGCGTCCGGCGCGTCGGGTGGATTTGCCCACTGCGCGCTGGCCCGCTTGTCCATGTACAAAATCAGCGATGCCAGTCCCAGACCGATCAACGCTCCAAAGAACGCCCCGACGACGCCCCCCGACAGGCCTCCGAGCAACAGACCCACGATTCCGAATATCCAACGCATCGTTCTGATTGTCCTGGTTTGGATAGGAAAAACATGCGCCGACTAGCGCACGCACCGCTCATATACCGCAAACAGCCGCCGTTGGGAATGCGCCAGGCCAATGCCGTCAGCTCCACCGGCCCGTGCGACAATGCGCGCTTTGCCAAAAACGGCCCGTCCGCCGACCACCCGCATGGCCCTGAAATCCACGATCTACAAGGTCGATCTGCAGATCGCCGACATGGATCGCCACTACTACGCCAACCACGCGCTGACCGTTGCTCGCCACCCCAGCGAGAACGACGAGCGCATGATGGTGCGCGTGCTCGCCTTCGCCCGCCACGCCAGCGAAACGCTTGCCTTCACACGCGGCCTGTCCGAGCCTGACGAACCCGAACTCTGGCAGCGCGACCTGACCGACGCCATCGAGCTGTGGATCGACCTCGGCAACCCCGACGACACCCGCATCCGCAAGGCCAGCAACCGCGCCGAACAAGTCGCCGTCTATACATATAGCGGCAATGCAAGCCGCGTGTGGTGGCAACAAATCGAGACCAAGATCACGCGTTTTGCCAACGTGTCGGTGTACGAAGTCGCGGCGGACACTGTGGCCGCGCTGGCCGCCATGGTGGAACGCACCATGCGTCTGCAAGTCACCATCCAGGACGGCGACATCTGGATCGCCAACGACGCGGACAACGTCCACGTCCAGCTTGAAACGCTCAAGGCCGCAGACGCTGCCTGAGCTTTTTCCGCTTATCACCCACGCCACTCCACGAGGCTCATCATGACCATCGAAACCACCGCAAGCGGCCTGCAATACGAAGATGTCGTCGTCGGCGACGGCGCTGAAGCTACGGCCGGCAAATACGTCACCGTGCACTACACCGGCTGGCTCTACGAAAACGGCCAGGCCGGCAAGAAGTTCGATTCCAGCAAAGACCGTAACGACCCCTTCGCCTTCCACCTGGGCGGCGGCATGGTCATCAAGGGCTGGGACGAAGGCGTGCAAGGCATGAAGGTCGGCGGCACGCGCAAGCTGATCATTCCTGCGGCCCTGGGCTACGGCGCACGCGGCGCGGGCGGCGTGATTCCCCCGAACGCAACGTTGCTTTTCGAGGTCGATCTGCTGGAAGTCTGATCCTGCGCTAGAATCCGCCCCGGCTTGCGATGCGCCACACGGTGCATCGCGGCCGCGTCCCCCGGCGGGGTGGCAGAGTGGTCAATGCTGCGGCTTGCAAAGCCGTATAAGACGGTTCAATTCCGATCCCCCGCCTCCAGTTTTCCGGCTGCGCACGCCTCACCGTTGCGGCCGCGCCATAGTCAAACGTCCCCCGAGCCTCGCAACGCCCTGTTTCCGGGCCGTCGTCCGTCCGCCTGCGTGACCACTCGTAACGATTGCTCTATGCTTGCGACATGGCCGTCACCCGAGAGGATCTCGAACAGAACCGGTTGCGCGCCGCCCTGGGTGATTCGCCCGTCGCGTCGTCGTTGCTGACCGAGGCTGCGCTGGAAGCGTCGCTTGCATCGACGCTCGCGCGGTTGTCGGCTGCGCACGGCGAATGCCAAGACGCTTGGGTGTTCGGCTACGGCTCGCTCATCTGGAACCCGATGATCTTCCACACCGAGGCCACCCGCGCCACGGTGCACGGCTATCACCGCGGCTTCTATCTCTATTCCCGCATCAACCGCGGTACCTGGGACAACCCCGGACTCGTGCTCGGCCTGGACCGCGGCGGCAGCTGCCGAGGCGTAGCCTTCCGCGTTCCGCGCGACCATGCGGAGCATGAATTCCGCGTGCTCTGGCGCCGCGAAATGCTGACCGGCGCGTACCTACCCCGCTGGCTGCCCACCGAAATCAATGGCCGACGCGTCATGGCGCTGGCTTTTGTCATGAACCGCGCGCACGAGGCCTATGCCGGCCGCCTGCCAGACGAACGCGTGGTCGGTTGCCTGCGCGAGGCGGTCGGGCTATACGGCCCGGCACGCGAATACCTGCAGCGCACGCTGATCGGCCTGGCCAGCAATGGGCTGCGCGATCCGTACCTGGACCGCCTGTGGTCGCGCCTGCAGGCCACCGATGCGGCAAACGCCCCCTCTGTGACAACGGACGCAACGGACACCGCGCCGCTGCCCGATCCCTATCTCAGCGCCTGAACCCGCCCGCCATGCTTATCGCCCCGCATCCCGCGCTCAACCAGCTCATTGGCGTCATGCTGGGGATGGCACTGGCCGTGGGCGACATGGCCAATGCGTGGCAGGAGCAGCATCTGCCGATCCTGCATGTCGCAGCCAACGCCAGCGCCAAAGTGGTGCCCGGCGCGGCACGCCCGGCCGACGCCCGGCCCGTCCGCCACAGCGACCCCGCTACGCGTGACCGCGACCTGATCCTCGCCGCACAGGCCGGCAACACCATGGCCATCCAGTCGTTGCTGGCCGAAGGCGCCAGCCTCAAGGCGCGTGATGCCGACGGCCGCACCGCACTCATCGTCGCCGTCATGGCGCACATGGGTGCGGCGGCCCGCTTGCTCATCCAGGCCGGCGCCGACGTCAACCTGCAGGACAACACGCAGAACAGCGCCTTCCTGCTCGCTGCCATCCAGGGCGACGCGGAAACGGTGCGCCTGGCCCTCTCGCACGGCGCCAACCTGCGCGCCACCAACGCTGACGGCGACACCGCGCTCATCCCGGCCGCACGCCGTGGCTACGTCGAAGTCGTCAACGAACTCGTGAAGGCCGGCGTACCGCCCGATGCCACCAACAACCTGGGCCTGACCGCGCTGATTGAAGCCGTGGCCCTGGGCGACGGCAGTGACAAATACGAGAAAACCGTGCAACTGCTGCTCGACGGCGGAGCCGACCCGAACCTGGCCGACCGCGGTGGCGTCACGCCGATGCGGCATGCGCGTCAGCGTGGCTTCCACGGGATCGGCGCACTCTTGTTCAAGGCGCGCGGACATTGAAAAAGGGGCCACTGAGGCCCCTTTCTCTTGATGCATCTCGGATGCTCTCTTTAGGCTGCCGCCGGTTTCTCGGCCGCTTCATTCCTTGCGTTTTCCTGCTCCTGCAGCGTGCGCCACATCACCTTGCCCGTGCCGGACTTGGGCAGCGCATCCACAAACTCCACCACGCGCGGGTACTTGTAGGCGGCCATGTTGTCGCGCGCCCAGTTGATGATGTCGTCTTCGGTGGTCTTGCCCTTGGCGTGGGCCTTGAGCACCACCACCGCCTTGACCGACTCGCCGCGATACGCATCACGCGTGCCGATGATGCAGGCCTCCTGCACGTCGGGGTGCTTGTACAGCAGGCTTTCCACCTCGGCCGGCCAGACCTTGAAGCCTGACGCATTGATCATGCGTTTCAGGCGATCGGTGAGGAAGAAATAGCCATCTTCGTCCATCCTGCCGAGGTCGCCCGTGCGGAAGAAGCGCTTGCCTTCGAACTCGATGAAGACTTCGGCACTGGCCTGCGGCTTGCCCCAGTAACCCAGGAAGACTTGCGGGCCGCTGACGATAATTTCACCCACCTCGCCAATCGGCAGCTCCTGCAGCGTCTGCGGATCGACGATGCGGGCGTCGGTGTTGAATACGGGAATGCCCAGGCACTGCTGCTTGGCCCGATCCGCCGGGTTGCTGTGCGTAGGCGCGATCGTTTCCGACAGGCCGTAGCCTTCCTGGTACGCGAGGTTGAAATCCTTCAGCAGCCGCTCGGCCACAGCCTGCGGCATCGCCGCGCCGCCGCCGCCGATGTAGGCCAGGCTCGACAGGTCGAATTCCGCCAGCTGCGGGCTCGCCAAGAAGTCGATCACCATGGTCGGGATGTTCGTCCAATGCGTGATCTTGTAGCGCGAGATCAGCCGCCCCGCCACTTCGCGATCCCAGCGCGGCAGCATCACGACCGTGGAGCCCATATAGATCGGCGCATTCATGCCGTACTGCATGCCGGTCACATGGAACAACGGGATGATCGACAGGCTCACGCCTTCCTTCGTCCCGTTCGACCACATCGAACCGCCGACGATGTTGTGCATGACCGTGCGATGCGGGTGCATGCAGCCCTTCGGAAAGCCCGTGGTGCCAGATGTGTACGGCATCACGGCCAGGTCGTCCGGTCCGGCGGTATGCGGGCCGGGCACGAGGCGCTGTGCGAGCGCATCGTTCCATGCAACGGCACCGGGCTGCGCCGGATGCTGCGCAGTAATCCACGCGGGGGGTGCATCTTCGGGATATTCGTACTGGGCGGGCAGCGCATCGGCGTACGACGTGACCAGCAGGTGTTGGGTGCGTTGCGCCTCCGGCAGCTCGGCGTTGGCCGTGGTCACGTTGACGGCCAGATCTGCACTGCAGATGACCGTGGCTGCGCCCGCATCGGTGATGTAGTGCTTGAATTCTTCCGGCCGGTTCATCGGATTGACCGGCACGACCACCGCATCGGCGCGCAGGATGCCGTAATACGCGGCCATGAACTGCGGACAGTTCTGCATGTACAGCAACACGCGGTCGCCTTTCTGCACCCCCGCCACCTGCTGCAACCAGCCGGCCACGGCCACCGCATCGTCGTGCAACTCACGGAAGGTGGTGTGGCGACCGTAGAAGATGATCGCGTCCTTGTCTGGATAGCGTCGGGCAGACACTTCCAGGTTGTACCAAAGGCTCGTTTGCGGCGAGCTGATGTTGTGCGGCAAACGTCGGGGCCAGAACTGGAAGTGCGGTCGTGTCATGCCATGTCTCCGTGAATCTGTGTGTTGTTTTTACCGGATGGTATCCGAACGATCGTTCTATTTTCAACCATTGCTCTGACATACGTTATTGCGGCGGACAGGCGACCGGGGGACGCGCTCGAAACGGCCCGCCCCACCCCCAAGTAAAATGCACGATACCTCTCGCCGGTGCGTGTACCGGCGCCCTTGCCCCTCAGGAGACCCCCGACGATGAGTGACATCACCTCGCAGAATTTCGCGCAGGAAGTGATCGAAACCTCTCGCCAAATCCCAGTGCTGGTGGATTTTTGGGCGCCATGGTGCGGTCCGTGCCGCACATTGGGCCCGATGCTGGAAAAGCTGGAAGCCGAGTACGCCGGCAAGTGGAAACTGGCCAAGGTCAACTCAGACGAAAACCCGGAGCTTTCCGCCCAGTTCCACGTACGCAACATCCCGTATGTGGTGGCGTTCGTGGATGGGAAGCCGGTTGACCAGTTCGTCGGCGTCTTGCCCGAAGCACAATTGCGCGCATTCCTGGACCGCGTGATTCCGCAACCCGCAGAAGTCGCCTATCGCGAAGGGCTGGCCGCGAGCCAGGCCGGCGAAACCGCCCACGCGCGCGAAGCGTTTCAGAACGCGCTGGCATTCGACCCGGGCTTCGATGCTGCCCGCTTTGAACTGGTGAACCTCTTGCTGGATAGCGGCGACGCGCATGCCGCACAGGGCGAATTCGCATTGCTCTCCCCAAAGGCGCCGCAGGACACACGCTATGCCCCGCTACAGACGCGGCTGAAGGCGACCGAACGCGCCGATACGCTGCCCGATGCCGGCGCCCTGCGCACGGTCGTGGAAGCGGAGCCCGGCAATCTGCAGGCGCGGCTCGATCTGGCGCAACAGTACATCGCCGGCCAGGATTACGAAGCGGCTCTGGAGCAATTGCTCGCCATCGTTGAGCGGGATCGCACATTCCGTGACGACGTCGCCCGCAAGACGATGGTTTCGGTATTCGACATGATGCGCGACGCGCCGCAAGCGGTATCGCACTGGCGCCGGCAACTGGCGTCCAAACTGAATTGAGGAGTCGTCATGCGACTGATCTACGTAGCCGATCCGATGTGTTCCTGGTGCTACGGCTTCGGCCCGCAGTTGGCTGACCTGCGCAAGCGGCTGGCCGACACGCTCGGCGCGACCGTGCCCGTGACGCTCATCACCGGCGGCCTGCGTCCCGGCCAACGCGAACCGATGGCCGCAGACAAGCGCGACGAAATCCTGCACCACTGGCATGCCGTAGCCGAACGCAGCGGCATGCCATTCGACCAGTCGCCCGAGGTGGCCATGCGCCGCGACGGCTTCGTCTACGACACCGAACCCGCCTGCCGCGCCGTCGTCATGGCGCGCGAGCACTGGGCCGAAGACGACGAACGCGTGCTTACCGTCTTCCATGCCATCCAGCACGCCTTCTACGCCGAAGGCCGCGACACCACGCAAGCCGACGTGCTGCGCGACGTTGCGTTGGCCAAAGGCGTTGAAGCGGAACACTTCGATGCTGTGTTCGACACGGACGCGTTGCGCGACGAAACGCGCGAAGACTTCCGCCTGTCGCGCCGCTGGGGCATCAACGGCTTCCCCAGCCTGCTGGCCGAACAGGGCGGCACGCTGTATCAGATTGGGCGTGGCTATGCGCCGTCGGTGGCGCTATACACGCGGGCGGTAGAAGTGCTGCAGCAGCATCCCGCGGCGGACGCCAGCTAACACGTTTGCCCGACGTCAAACTGTGGCGAGGTGGCCGTCGCTTAAGCTGACCGCCTTGCCCATCCAATTCCTCACCTGCCATGCCCGTGATCGAATGGTCCGAGGCGCTCCAACTCGGAGACGCCGCCACCGACGCCAACCACGCCGAATTCTGCGCGCTGCTCAACGCGATTGCCGATGCTTCGGACGCTGAATTCATCCCCGCGCTCGACACCTTCATCGACCACACTGAGCACCATTTTGGTGAGGAAAACGCGTGGATGGACGCCGCGGACTTCCCCCCGCGCCACTGCCACCGCGGTGAGCACGACAACGTGCTGGCGCTGTGCCGCGAGGTGCGCAAGCGCGCCGCCTCCGGCGAGATGGATCTGGGCCGGCGGCTGGTGGCGGAATTGCCAGAGTGGTTTGCCCAGCATGTGGACGTGATGGACCGCATGATGACGACGTACCTGGCGCAAATGGGCAGCGCGGTGCGCAACATCGAGCACGTCGGCTGAATCCGGGTTGTCGACCGGCGGTCTGCTGCCTAGAGTCAAAGTGGCCCTGCCCGCTGGCCTTCGTTGCGCGGGCCTCCACTCCACCCTGGGAGCGCCCATGAAGATCGTCAACGATGCCTCGTTTCAATCCGATGTGATCGACGCCTCGCAACGCAACCCGGTGGTGGTGTGTTTTGCCGCAGAGTGGAGCCATCCGAGCCAATCCGCCGTGGCAAGCCTCGAACAGATGGAATCGAGCTACGCCGGGCGCGCCACATTCGTCACCATGGATTTCGACGAGAACCAGCACACCGCTGATCGATACGGCGTGTCGGTCATGCCTGGTTTTGTGGTCTTTTCCGGTAGCCAACCGCGCGACGGGTGGTCGGGCGTGTACGCCGACACCATCCGCGAGAAGCTGGATCAGGTGATCCCGCGATAAAGCAGCACGCCGTCAAACACCGGCGATCGCACGCAGCGCCGTTGACGCGGCCACCATCCCGAACACCGCCGTCACGCATACGGACGAACCAAAGCCCGCGCATGCAAGGCCTTGCGGCCCCTGCGCAGGCTGCGGAGCGGGCGGCGCATTAACCACTGCAATATCCCCAGCCGCTGCAAGGTCGTCGATGCCGGCGTGGCTGGACTCGACCGGCAACTCGACGGCGCACGCCTGCTGCTCGGCCTCGGGGTAGCGCAACGGCTCATCCGAGAAGACTGCATCAATACCGAAGCGTGACTTCGGGTTTTTGGGAAAGCCATGCTGGCGGCGGAGGTTGCCGCGCACCTTGGCGAGCAGCGGGTCTTGAATCGTGCGCGAGAGGTCTGTCACGCGAATGCGTGTCGGGTCCAGTTGCCCGCCTGCGGCGCCGCACGTCACCACGCGTTTGCCCGTGCGTTTGCAGAACGCGATGATGGCCGTCTTCACCTTCACCGCATCGATCGCGTCGATCACGTAATCGAACGGGTGACCAAGCAATGCCTCGACGTTTTCGACGGTCACGAAATCGTCGATGCGGCTGATTTCTGCGCGCGGATTGATCTGGAGGATGCGCTCGGCCATGGCGTCGACCTTGGCCATGCCGTACGCGTCGCCCAGCGCGTGAATCTGGCGGTTGGTGTTGGACACGGCGATGTGATCGAGGTCGATCAGCGTGAACTTGCCAACACCGCAGCGCGCCACCGCCTCGGCCACCCAAGACCCCACACCGCCGATGCCGATCACGCACACGTGCGCCGCCGCAAAACGCTCAAGCGCTTGCGGACCGTACAAACGGGCAACACCGCCAAACCGGCGTGCGTATTCGTCATCGAGGATGGGCGGGTGCGCAGGCGCGCTGATTGCTACTTGGCTCATGACACAATTGAATCGTGGTTGCGCCGAACTATATATCAACGTGCGCGGTCGCATTTTGTGCCAATACCAACAAAAAGACGATGCGTACATCCGGCAAACTCGCCCTCGGACTGGTCATCACACCCGTCGTCATCGTGGCAGCGGCGGTCATCTTTGTGCTGACGTTCGACTGGAACCGCGCCAGGCCCTATCTGAATGATCGCGTCTCGCAAGCCATCGGGCGCCCCTTCGCCATCAATGGCGACCTGATGCTCACGTGGAAGAAGCCCGAAGGCGAATCCGGCTGGCGTGCGTATGTACCCTGGCCGCGATTGATTGCCAACGACATCACCGTCGGGAACCCGGATTGGGCCAAGCAGCCGAACGTGGCCACCATCCATCAACTCACGTTTGTGCTGGAGGCGCTGCCGCTGCTGGCACACCGCATCGTCGTCCCGAGCGTGACACTGGACACGCCGGCCATCGCGCTGGAACGCGACAAGCAGAACCGCAACAACTGGACGTTCGATCTGACGGGCGGCGAAGGCGACAACAAGAAGCCGTCGGACTGGAAACTGGACCTCCGCGAGATCGCGTTCAGCAAGGGCTCGCTGGCCCTGGACGACGACATCAAGCGCATTCACCTGACTGCGACCATCGACACCGTCGACAACCAGACCCTGTATACCGCCGCCAACGGCACGGCCATCAAGAGCGAGGACCAGCCCGCCAAGGTGCCGACTGCGTCCGGCGCGGCAGCACCCGATACCACGGCACAGACGCCGGCCGCGCCGGATCCGCAGCAGCCTTATGGCATTGCGTGGACGGTCAAGGGCACCTACAACAACGCCGCCATCGCGGGCAGCGGCAAGGCGGGTGGTGTGCTCCGCCTGCAGGATGCGCAACGGCCCTACCCGCTGCAGGCCGATGTGACGGTCGGCAAGACACGCATTGACCTGGCCGGCACGCTCACCAACCCCGCCAGCCTGACGGCGATCGACTTACGCCTGCACCTATCGGGCGCGAGCATGGCGCAGTTGTATCCGCTGACCGGCGTGGTGCTGCCGGATACGCCGCCCTTCGACACACGCGGCCGGCTGATCGGTGAGTTGCGCAAGCAAGGATCGACGTGGCGCTATGAGAAATTCACGGGCCGCGTGGGCGGTTCCGATTTGGGCGGCACGCTGGCGTTTGCGATGCGCCAGCCCCGTCCGCAATTGACGGGCGAACTCGTTTCGCATCAATTGCTGTTCGCTGACCTCGCGCCGATCATTGGCGCCGACTCCAACGCCAGTAAGGCCAAGCGCGCCGACCCAAGCGCCGATCCGGGCGACAGCAAAACCGTGCGGCAGCCCCCCGACAAGGTGCTGCCGGTCGAGCCCTTCCGCACCGATCGCTGGAACGCCATCGATGCCGACGTGAAGTTCACCGGCGAGCGCATCGTCCACACAGCAGACCTCCCGATCAATCACCTCGTTACGCACGTCAAGCTGCAGGATGCGGTGCTTACGCTCGACCCGCTCAACTTCGGCATTGCGGGCGGCACGCTCGCCTCCAACATCCAGCTCGACGGACACGTCACGCCGATGCAGGCCCGCGCAGCGCTGGCAGCACGGCACTTCAAGATCAAGCAATTGTTCCCGAAGATCGAATCGGTGCGCGCCAGCGTGGGCGAGATCAACGGTGACGCGCGGCTCTCAGCCACGGGCAACTCGGTGGCGGCGCTGCTCGGCTCATCCAACGGCGAGGTGAAGATCCTGGTGGAGCAAGGCACCATCAGCAAGTTCATCCTGGAAGCCATGGGGCTGAACGTGGGCAACGTGATCCTGACCAAGCTCTTTGGCGACAAGCAGGTCACCATCAACTGCGCGGCGGGCGACTTCGCCGTGAGCAATGGCCTGGCGCAGGCGCGTACGTTTGTTGTGGATACGCAGGATGCCGTCATCGACGTGACCGGCGCGACGAGCTTCAAGCAGGAGGCGCTGGACTTCACCATCCACCCGGATTCAAAGGGGCTCCGCGTGTTTTCGCTGCGCACGCCGTTGTACGTGAAAGGCACGTACAAGCATCCGGATGTGTCGGTCAACCCGGCCGTCGTTGCGCTGCGGGCGGGCGGCGCCGTGGCATTGGCGTTGACGGCGCCGGTGGCGGCAGTATTGCCGGTGCTCGAACTCAAGCCTGCACCCGAAAGCGCCTGCGGCAAGCTGCTCGCCGATGTGCGCCAACGCCCGAGCGCGCCGCCGCCGGGCAAGACGTATCACAGCAAGAACCCGGGCCGCACGCCGGAAGGCGATTTGAAGTCGACGCAGCCCGCCCCGGGCAAGACCGTTGCGCCCCAGCGTCCCGCAGCACCCACTTCGCGTGACCCGCATACGACCGGCGGCTAATCCGCCGCCGGCACCATCGCCGCTACTTCGCTGACCGCCGCTTTGCGATGGCTTCCGCCGTCACTGCCGGCGTGGCCGGATCGCCAAACTGGCGCGTGACGTAGTTTGTGAGCGCGGCGAGTTGTTCGTTGGACAATTGAAGTCCGAAGGCCGGCATGCCGATGTGCTTGTCGCCCGCCTTGCGTTCAATGCCGAACAACATCACCTGCACGAGGTTGGTTGTGTCCCGCGTGCCGACCGTAGAGTTGTGCAGCAGCGGCGGGTAGTAGCCGTCGGGCGTGCCGCGTCCATCAGCCTGGTGACACGTGGCGCAATTGCCAAGGTACAGGCGCGCGGCGTCAATCGTGGTTTCGATGGGCTTGCCGCGCAGGGCGGTCACATCGGTGGCGGGCTTGCCCCAATCTTGTCGTGCGCGTTCAAGGTTATTGCTCACGGCTGGCACGGTGCGCAGGTATTCGGCGATGGACTGGACGTCTTGCATCGTCATCCGCGAAAAGCTGTGCTGCACCGCTTCGCCCATCGGCCCCGCGGCTTGCGCCACGCCGGGCACGCTGCCGGTTCGCAGGTATTGCACGAGCTGCTCGGGCTTCCACGCGCCGATGCCGCTCGTTGGGTCCGACGTGATGTTGAATGCCGTCCAGCCCGCGAGGGTTGAGCCTGCGAGATAGCCGCTGCCGCGCTCGTCCAGTGCCTTCTCCTGCATGGCGAAGCCGCGCGGCGTATGGCACGTGCCGCAGTGTGCGAGGCCTTGCGTGAGGTACGCACCGCGATTCCACGTCGGGGACTTGTCATCCTTCGGGGTGTACGGCTCGCTCTTGAGGAAAACGAGGTTCCACAGCTTGAGCGGCCAGCGCATGTTCAGCGGCCAGCGGATCGTGCTCGGTGGCGGATCGTTCTGCACGGCCGTCACGCCGTTGTGGAAATACGCATAGAGATCGCGCATGTCCGCATCGCTGATCTTTGCGTACGACGGATACGGCATGGCCGGATACAGGTTGTTGCCGTCGTCGTCCACGCCCTTGCGCACGGCGCGCTCGAATTCTTCGTAGCTCCATTTGCCGATGCCGGTCTTCTCATCGGGCGTGATGTTGCTGCTGTAAATGGTGCCCAGCATCGGAATCTGCATCGGCAAGCCGCCGGCAAAAGGCTTGCCGCCGGGCGCCGTATGGCAGGCCGCACAGTCCGCCGCAATGGCGAGGTATTCGCCGCGTTTGATCTGTGCGGTGTCGGCCGGCGTGTCCTTCGCCCACGCATTGGCCACCAGGCCGGTCAGCAACAGCAGCGAGAAAGAAGCGATCGTTTTCATCTCACGCCTCCTTCTTCAGTTGATCGGCAATCCGCAGCGCCAGCGCCGCAATGGTCAGCGTCACGTTGACGGTGCCCACCGTCGGCATGGTCGAACTGCTGCTGATGAACAGGTTCGGGTGGTCAAACGTCCGGCAATCCTTGTCGACCACGGAGTCTTTCGGGTCGGCACCCATGATCGTGGCGCCGGTGATGTGATTGTTGGGCGCGAAGTCGTCGTGGAATTCGACATTGGTGCCGCCCATCACCTGAGCTGCCGTCGCGTAGACCTCTCGCGTATGGACCGCGCTGCGTTTGACGTAGTCGTCGATGTGATACGTGATCTCGGGGCGCGGAATGCCGATGGCATCCACTTCCGTCGCACTCGGCACGATGCGGTTCTCGGGCAGCGGCAGGATCTCGTGAAAGCTGTCGAACTGCACGTAGCGCGCAGCCTGGTCGCGGATGCGCGCATCCAGTTCGGCGGGCTTGATGAGCTTGCCTTCCTTGAAGATGCGCTGTGTCTCCTGCTCGATGCGCGAGATGTTCGACAGGTGCAGCTTCTTGCCAGCCTGCGTGGCGCGGAAAGGCCCGTCGCGAAAGCCGATCAGCGACGTCATTTCCTGCGGCCCGCGCCCCGGCCATAGCTTGCGGTCGGCATAGAAGCTCACGCCGGTGCCCGGGTGGTCCATCAGGTTGCGCCCCACCATGTCGGAGCTGTTGCCCACGCCCTTCGGAAAATCCTGGCTGGTCGACATCAACATCAGCTTGGGCGTTTCGATGCCGTTGGCGGCCAGCACGAACCACTTGCCTTCCACGCGGTGCTCAGCACCTTTCGAGTCTTTGTAGCGTGCGGCCACGATGCGCTTGTTGGCGCCGACTTCGAGCTTGAAGACCACGGCGTTCTCGATCAGTCGTGCGCCGGCTTGCTCAGCTTTCTCCACATGGACGATACCGTTGTACATCGCACCGATCGGACAGATCGGCATGCAGTTGTTGTTGCCGCAGCAGGTCGGGCGGCCATCATATGGGCGGCTGTTGCGCGCCACGGGTTCGGTCACCACGTGGAAGCTCGCGTCGTGCGCATTGAGCGCTTCCTTGATCGTGCGTTCATTGAACGAGAGCGGAGGCGGGGCCATGGGATACGGCTGGCTGCGCGGCGAGCCAAGGTCTTCGTCGTTCGGGCCCCATACGCCCAGGGCCGCTTCGGCCAGGCCGTAATAGCGCTCCAGATCCTGGTACTGGATCGGCCAGTCGCGCGCGATGCCGTACAGGCTGCGCAGCTTGAAATCATTCGGCAAGAAGCGCCACGTCGACGCGGCCCAGTGCCACGTCGTGCCGCCCACCGCCCGGATGTACTGCGAGTTGAACTGATGCTCGCCCTTGAGCACGAGGTAGTTGTTGGGCGGCCCATATTCCGGGTGCGGCGCCCATGGCGTCGAGGGATACGGCGCCATGAAATCCATCTTGTCGGCCTGGTTGCGGAAGCGCTCCACGATCTCCCAGCGTGGCAGGCGCGGACCCGCTTCGAGCATCAGCACCGACTTGCCTGCACGCGCCAGCTCGTACGCTACCAACGCTCCGGCCACGCCGGAGCCCACCACCACGATATCGGCTTGTTGGCGAGTTTGTTCAGATTGGGCCATCAGGCTTGCCTCTCGACAGGGGGCTCGGCCCAGAAGCCGGGCTGGTTGGGGCAATACGTGCGGATGACTAGCGTGTCGGAGACCACGCTGTACATCAGCGCCTGCTCGTACGTGACGACATTGCCGTCGACCACGCCCAGGTACCACGCTTCCAGAATCTGCAGCGCGGTCTTCTGCTGCGCATCGGAAAGCGAGCTCGCCGCCAATGCCTGCGCCAACGGCCGCAATTGCGCCGCAAAGTCGGCGCTGGATTTGCCCAGCGCCGCCAGCAACCGCGTGCCGACGCCACGATCCAGCGCCGGCCGCGCCGTCAGCGCCTGTGACAACGCCATGAACGCATCCAGCGATTCAGTCGGGGCCTGGGCGATCGCACGCAGCACCTGCGAACCAGCCAGCCCGGCCGCAGCCAATGCCAGCGTGCCCTGCAGCCACTGGCGGCGAGTCAGGCCAGCGGCGGTGTCGGGAGAATGGGAACGGGGGGCCATTTCGACATCCTGTTGAAATTTTTGTGGGGAACATGGCAGGCGGCGCCAGCCTGACGCCCTTGACTAGCCAATATAGGCGGCGCGGGACAGATCGCCAGCCCCCCGCCCGAAGCGCAAACCGTGCCAGCCCTTGCGCGCGAGCAAAGGACCGTTGGCAGCGTTTGTCTATACTCGGCCCGTTCGCATGCTGCTTCCGCCACGCTCATGACCTCCATCGCCGATATCCGCACTGATTACGCCCGCGCTTCGCTCGACATCGCCGACGTCGACGCCAACCCCCTGCGCCAGTTCCGCCGCTGGTTCGACGAGGCCCTGAAGGCCGAGGTGGCTGAAGTCAACGCCATGACACTCGCCACGGTAGACCCGCACGGCCAGCCCGCTGCCCGCATCGTGCTGCTCAAGAACCTGGACGAACGCGGCTTCACCTTCTTCACCAACTACGCCAGCCACAAAGGCGAAGAACTGGCGGCCAACCCGCGCGCTGCGCTGCTGTTCCACTGGATCGGGCTGGAGCGGCAAGTACGCATCCAGGGCATCGTCGAAAAAGTGAGCGACGCCGAGAGCGATGCCTATTACCACTCGCGCCCGCTGGGATCCCGCCTGGGCGCCTGGGCGTCCGAACAGAGCAGCGAAGTGCCTGATCGCGCCACGCTCGAAGCCCGCGAAGCTGAGTACAGCCAGCGCTTTGGCGATGCCCCGCCGCGCCCGCCGCACTGGGGCGGCTACCGTTTGCTACCGGAGCGGCTTGAATTCTGGCAAGGCCGCCCATCGCGCCTGCACGACCGGCTTGAGTACCGCAAACAGGCAGATGGCAGCTGGACGATCGTCCGCCTCGCCCCTTAGCCGGACGGACATACGCTCAATACGTTATTGCGCATCGCGTCATGCCGGCACGGCGCTTGCTGCCAACGGATTGACCCGGCACGCGCCCGTAAGACCCGCACAGCACAATGGGAAAGTTTGTCGTAAGCTAATGTGATCCGTTCGGGCCGCAATCCGATGGCCGTCCCGAACATTTGCACATCAGGGAGGCGTCGACATGTTTTTCCAACAGGCGATTGACCGCAAACTCGAGCAGTGGATCCAGGACATCCGCGAGTCTGCCAACCTTCCTGTACGCCTGCGGTTATGGAACGGTGACCAATACGAACTGGGCCGCTTCGAGCAGCCCCGCGTCACGCTCACCGTGCGCGAAGCGAGCGCTCTGCCGCTGCTGCTGTCCCCCACGCTCAACAACCTAGGCGAGGCGTATGTCCAGGAGAAGATCGACCTGGACGGCAAGCTGGCCGACATCATCAACGTGAGCTACGGCCTGGCTTCTGCGGCTGCGGCCCGCAGCGGCAATGCGCTGGCCCGCGTGGTGCGCCACTTCGCCCACACGAAGGAAGGTGACAAGGAATCGATCCAGTATCACTACGACGTTTCCAACGATTTCTACAAGTTGTGGCTGGACCAGAACATGGTCTACTCCTGCGCCTACTTCGAAAACGGCGATGAAACGCTCGACGAGGCGCAGCTCAAGAAAATCGACCATATCCTCACCAAGATCCGCTTGCAGCCCGGGCAAACGCTGCTCGATATCGGCTGCGGCTGGGGCGCGCTGGTGCTGCGTGCTGCACAGAAGTACGGCGCGCGCTGCCTGGGCGTAACGCTGTCGCAAAACCAGTACGAGCTTGCCACCGAACGCGTGCGGGCGGCGGGCTTGCAAGACCAGATCGAAATCCGCATTCAGGATTACCGCGATCTCACGGGCCAGTTCGATCGCATTACGAGCGTCGGCATGTTCGAGCACGTCGGTCGCAAGAACCTGCCCGGGTATTTCCGCCGCATGCACGATCTGCTGGCTGACGATGGCGTCGCCATGAACCACGGCATCACGTCGTCGGACTCGGCCGGCGGTGAAAGCTCGATGGGCGGCGGCGATTTCATCGATCGCTACGTCTTTCCGCAAGGTGAACTGCCGCACATCTCGCTGGCACTGAGCGCCGCGCAGGATGGCGGCCTGGAAGCGCTTGACGTTGAAAGCCTGCGCCGCCACTATGCGCGCACGCTCGAACACTGGGCCGAGCGTTTCGAGACCAACGGCGAGACCATCCGCGCAATGGTGGGCGAGAAAAAATACCGCATCTGGCGCGTCTATCTGGCCGGCTGCGCGCACGCTTTCGACGCCGACGAAATCTCGATCTTCCAGACCGTGCTGCAGAAGGCCGGCAAGTCGGCGACGTCGATCCCTTGGTCGCGCCGCTATATCTACGCGTAACCATTTGACCGCCAGTTCCCCCATCGACGATCTGTTCGGCGCGCCGCCAGAAACCACCGGCGGCGCGGCCGCCGATCCCGGCACGTCCACTCCGAAAATCAAACGTTCGCCCACCCGCCAGGGCGTGCTGCCAGCCACGGTCGCACCCGAAGTGGCCGAGCTCGCGCAACGCTTGCCGCGGGGGCTACGCATTGGCACGTCATCCTGGTCGTATCCGGGGTGGGACGGGCTGGTATATGCCGGCGAATATTCCGATTCGATGCTCGCGCGCAAGGGCTTGGCGGCTTATGCCCAACATCCGTTGCTGCGCACGGTCAGCATCGATCGCGGTTTCTATTCGCCGATCCCCTTGGCGGACTACGTCGCTTACGCGGCCAGCGTGCCGGAAGATTTCCGCTTTGCGGTCAAGGCCACCTCTGCCGTATGCGACGCGTGGATTCGGGAATCGGATGGACGCGGGCGCATTGCCAATCCCGCCTTCCTGAATGCTGAATTTGCGATACGCGATTTTGTCGAGCCTGCCACTCGGGGGCTGGGAACGCGATGCGGGCCGCTGGTGTTTCAGCTTTCTCCGCTGGGCGCGCTGGCCGAAGATGCGGCCGGTTTTGTGGAACGGCTTGAGACGTTCCTGGCCGCCCTGCCGCCGCTCGATCCGCAACTCAATCCCGATGCCGTCTACGCGGTGGAATTGCGCGACGCCACGCTGCTCACGCCACGCTTGATCAAGATGCTGCGCGCAGCAGGCGTGCGTTATTGCGTCGGTCTGCATGAGCGGATGCCGGCTGTGGACCGGCAAGCCGCCGCCGTTGCTCTGCTGGATGAAGGCGCGGGCGGTCCGTTGGTGGTGCGCTGGAACCTGAACAGCCGCTATCGCTACGCGCAAGCCGAAGCGGCATACAAACCGTTCAACAAGCTCGTCGATGAAGACCCGTTCTCGCGGGAGACGTTGGCCGACATGGCGGTCGCCGCGCTGGCGGCCGGGCGCAAGGTGACGATCCTGGTCAGCAATAAGGCGGAAGGGTCGTCCCCGTTGTCGTGCATCAAGCTGGCCGAGGCCATCGCCGCGCGCCTGCCGGCAGACGCAGCGTAGCCTCGGCGCCCTCTCCTAGCCCTGCAAGCGGTGCGCGAACTGCTTGCGGAACTTCGCCACCTTGGGCGAGATCACGAACGCGCAATAGCCCTGGGCCGGGTGGTCGCGAAAGTAGTTCTGGTGCTCGTCTTCCGCGCGCCAGAAGGTCACCTTGCCGTCAGCGGCATCCACCAGCTCCGTCACGATGGGCGCTTCAAAGATGTCACTGGCGCTGAGTTCGGCAATGGCCGTGCGCGCCGTCGCCAATTGCTCGGGCGTTTGCGCAAAGATGGCTGAACGGTATTGCGGACCGACATCGTTGCCCTGGCGATCTACGGTGGTCGGGTCGTGGATGGCGAAGAAGATGTCGAGAATCTCGCGATACGGAATCACGGCCGGATCGAACTTCACGGCCACCACTTCGGCATGGCCGGTATTGCCGTTGCATACGGCATGGTAACTTGGGCGATCGACATGGCCGCCGGCATAGCCGGAGACCACGCTTTGCACGCCTTGCACCTGCTGGAACACGGCCTCCAGGCACCAGAAGCAGCCTCCGCCCAGAACGGCGGTCTCAAGGGCGCGTTGTTCAGTCATTCGGATTCTCCTGTGGTTGATTGGGCTGCCATTGGTCGGCCGAAAGCACGAATCCTGACACAGGCACCACCGTGTGGCTGCAGAATCACGCAAAGCCCTACCCCGGCGCGGCCTATCGGGCGTCCGTTACAATTGAGCATTACTTTCGGTAGTTTTCATGGATCAACACGGAGCCATTCCCATGGATGCGCGCGCCCCGGAATCTTTCGCGCGCGAAGCGTCAGCACATCGACGCGCACATGGCCGCGCCACCCCGCCCGATTTTGACGCCGCGCACTTCCGGCATGCACTGTCCCAGTTTGCCACCGGCGTGACGGTAGTCACCACGCGCTCGGAAGGTCGACCAGGTACGCCGGCGTTTGTCGGCGTAACGGCCAGCTCGTTCAATTCGGTGTCGCTCGACCCGCCACTGGTGCTGTGGAGCCTTGGCACGCAGGCGAATTCATTTCCGCTGTTTCATGCCGGCTCGCACTACGTCATCAATATCCTGGCGGCCGAGCAGTTGGACCTGTGCAAGCGCTTCGCCACGCTCAAAGGCGACCGCTTTGCCAACATCGATTACCGCCTGAGCCCGACCGGCCTGCCGATCCTCGCGCAATCGCTGGCGTGGTTCGAGTGCCATAACCGCAGCCGATACGACGAGGGCGATCACGTCATCTTCGTGGGCGAAGTTGAGCGCTGCGGCGTGATCGACGCGGATGGCGCACCGCTGGTGTTCCATCGCGGCGCGTTTTCGTCTCTCACACGCATCGGCGACTGACACGCCGCCACATCACGTGGAAGTGGCTGCCTTGGGCGGCGCTTCCGCGTCGATGCCCCAATCCCCGAATTCATACCAGTCGTCGCCGAGCAGTTCAGCAGGATGCTGCGTGCGGCCCGAGCCGTTGCCGCAGCCCAGGGCGTCGGTGGAGCAATACTTGTCGCAGCCCCAGCAGATGCGCTCGGGGTGCACAGGATGCAGCGGAAACTTCTTGGCCATGGCCCGCTCCGGTCGACAACACGGGGGCCACTATCTGCGCATGCTTGCAGTAGGGGATTGATTCTCGTCAGAAAGTCCAGCACTACCTTCTACTTTGCCTTCCCGCGCTTGCCTACCCCTCCGCCTTCCAGCGGGCGCACGCCCCGCGCTTCCATCAGCAGCGCCAGGCCGCCATCGCGATCCTTGATCGTACGCAGGACGATATTCGAACGGATATCCATCACACCGGGTGTCTTGTACAGCCGCTCAATGATGAACTCCGAGTAGTGCTGCAGGTTGGGGGCCTGCACGCGCAGGATGTAGTTGCAGTCCCCGGTGATGATGTAGGCGGCAACGATCTCGGGCCAACTCTGCACGGCCGCCATGAAGGTCTCGTGCCAGCCCGTCACGTCCTGGCGCATCGACACCTGCACGATGGCTTCGAGTTCCAGCCCGAGTGCCGCGCGCCCCAGCTGCGCCCGATAGCCGGTGATGGCGCCGCACTCTTCCAGCATCCGCACACGCCGCAGGCAAGCGGACGGCGACAGCGCCACACGCTCGGCCAAATCCTGGTTGCTAATGCGGCCGTCCTCCTGCAACACCTGCAGAATGCGCAGATCGGTGGTATCGAGTTGCATCTGTCGTCGTTCTTTGCGTGATTTCTTTGATACGTTGAATTTTATGCGAATTCATTAAGATAGCACGCACGATTATGCACACCCATTGCGCGTGGTTTTCCCTATCATTTCGGCACGGATTCATCGAATTTTCCGCCCTGGAGCCGCCTTGGAACGCACTTTGTGGGACATCAGCCCCGCCCTTTCGCCCGCCACGCCCACTTGGCCCGGCGACACGCCGTTTTCGCAGGAAATTGCGTGGAAGTTGGAAGGCGACTGCCCGGTCAACGTCGGGCGCATCACGCTCTCGCCGCACACGGGCGCGCATGCCGATGCGCCGCTCCACTACCGCGCCGACGGAGCCGCCATCGGGCAAGTGCCGCTGGATGCGTACCTTGGCCCGTGCCGCGTCATCCACTGCGTGGGTGTGGTGCGCGTCGAACCGGAACACGTGCGTGATGCGCTGACTGACACACCGCCGCGCGTGCTGCTGCGCACGTACGCACAGATGCCGCAGACCGCGTGGGATGACCACTTTGCCGCCGTTGCGCCCGAAACCATCGCGCTGCTCGCTGCCTACGGCGTGAAGCTCATCGGCGTCGACACCGCCTCGCTCGACCCGCAAACCTCCAAGACCATGGACGCGCACCACGCCGTCGGCAAATACGGCCTCGCCATCCTCGAAGGGCTGGTGCTCGACGACGTGCCTGCCGGCGATTACGAACTGATCGCCCTGCCCCTCAAGTTCGCCACCCTCGATGCAAGCCCGGTGCGCGCCGTGCTCCGCAGCCTGCCCTGATCGATACCACGACAGAACACCAATCACTTCGCCCCCGCATTCACATGACAATCACCCGCAACTCCTGCCTCGAACGCGACGCGGCCGATCCGATCGGCTCGCTGCGCGACGCCTTTGCACTGCCCGACGGCGTGATCTATCTGGATGGCAACTCGCTCGGCGCACGCCCGAAAGCTGCCCTTGCCCGCGCGCAGGAAGTCGTCGCCAACGAATGGGGCGACGGGCTGATCCGCAGTTGGAACCAAGCCGGCTGGTTTGAGCTGCCGCGCCGCCTCGGCAACAAACTGGCGCCGCTGATTGGCGCGCGCGAAGATGAAGTCGTCGTCACCGACACCACGTCGATCAACCTGTTTAAGGTGCTTGCCGCGGCGATTCGCGTGCAGCGCGAAGACGCGCCAGACCGCAAGATCATCGTTTCGGAAACGCACAACTTCCCGACCGACCTGTACATCGCGGAAGGACTGGCCGATCTGCTGCGCGACGGCTACAAGCTGCGGCTAATCGATTCGCCGGAGGAGCTGGAAGGCGCGCTGGGTGATGACGTCGCCGTAACCATGCTTACACACGTCAACTACAAGAGCGGGCACATGTATGACATGGCGGCCGTCTCCGCGCTGGCCCACAAGCACGGCGCCCTCGCCATCTGGGATCTCGCGCATTCGGCCGGCGCGGTACCCGTGGACCTGCACGCAGGCGGCGCGGATTACGCCATCGGCTGCACCTACAAGTATCTGAACGGCGGCCCAGGCTCGCCAGCCTTTGTGTGGGTGGCGCCGGCGCTGCGCGAACGCTTCTGGCAACCGCTGTCGGGCTGGTGGGGCCATGCGCGCCCCTTCGCGATGGAGTCGCGCTATGCCGCCGATGCCGGCATTGGCCGCTTCCTTTGCGGCACGCAGCCAATCACGTCGATGGCGATGGTGGAATGCGGGCTCGACGTCTTCGCGCAGACGTCGATGGCCGCGCTGCGGGCCAAATCGCTCGCGCTCACCGACCTTTTCATCACGCTGGTGGAAACGCGCTGCGCGGGCTTCCCGCTCACGCTCGTCACGCCGCGCGACCACGCCATCCGCGGCAGTCACGTCAGCTACGAGCACCCCAACGGCTATGCCGTGGTGCAGGCACTGATCGCACGAGGCGTGATCGGCGACTACCGCGAGCCGCGCATCATGCGCTTCGGCTTCACTCCGCTGTACACGAGCTTTGCCGATGTGTGGGATGCCGTGGAGGTGTTGCGCGATGTGCTGGAAACCGGCGCATGGCAATCGGCCCAATTCAACGAACGTACGCTGGTGACCTGAGATGTCGAACCCGAATCAACCCGCAGCATCGGGCTGCCCAATGCATGCCGCCCAGGGCGAAGGCTGGCACGACGCACAGCTCGATTTCTCGAAATCGATGAGCTATGGCGACTACCTCGCGCTCGACCAGATCCTGAACGCACAACATCCGCGCTCACCAGATCACAACGAGATGCTGTTCATCGTCCAGCATCAGACCACCGAGCTGTGGATGAAGCTGATGCTGCACGAGTTGCGTGCCGCACGGGATTGCGTACGCAATGACAATCTGCCGCCTGCGTTCAAGATGCTGGCGCGTGTGTCGCGCATCATGGATCAGCTGGTGCAGGCGTGGAACGTGCTCGCCACGATGACGCCGCCGGAGTACTCCGCCATGCGCCCGCACCTGGGGCAATCGTCGGGCTTCCAGTCGTATCAGTACCGCGAGATCGAGTTCATTCTCGGCAACAAGAACGCGGCGATGCTCAAGCCACACGCGCACCGCACCGAGCATTACGAACAGGTCAAAGCTGCATTGGAAACGCCGTCGCTGTATGACGAAGCCGTGCGTTACATGGCGCGCCACGGCTTTGCATTCGACGCGGATTGCGTCGAGCGCGACTGGTCGCGCCCGGTCACTTACAACGCCTCGGTGGAAGCAGCGTGGCTGGAGGTCTATCGCGACCCGACGCACCATTGGGAGCTGTACGAACTGGCTGAGAAATTCGTCGATCTGGAAGACGCGTTCCGGCAATGGCGCTTCCGGCATGTGACGACGGTGGAGCGCGTGATTGGCTTCAAGCGCGGCACGGGCGGCACCGAGGGCGTCAGTTACCTACGAAAGATGCTGGATGTCGTGTTGTTTCCGGAGCTTTGGAAGCTGCGCACCGACCTTTGATCGACGCAGCTCAGGCTGGCTCGCCCACTTGGCCGAGCCGCGCCGCAAACTCACGTAGCGCGGGAGCCAGTTCGTCTCGAATGCGCTCTGCGTCGGCGGCCGTGTAAGGCGCGCTGCAGCTCACCACGTAAGGCTCGCGCTGGCTCGGCGCGAAGAACGCCACCGCGCACGCGTGGATGGCGGGATGCCAGTCGCGCAAGGATACGGCGTAGCCATTGCGTATGCCGGCTTTCACTGCGTCATCTGCTGCGGCCCCTTCTGCCGCCCACTGCGCCGGCTGCTGCGTGCGCAATGCTTCGTACAAGCGCTCACGCCGCGCTGCGGGCAACGAAGCCAGATACGCCCGTCCCATCGAACTCGACAGCAGCGACAGCCGCGAGCCCACGCCCAGTCCCGACGAACCGCTCATCGAGGGGCTGTCGTGGCGGATCGTCTCCAGATACACCATGTCCAGCCGATCGCGCTTGCCCAGCGAGATCGATACGCCAAAGCGCTGCGCAAACGCGCTCATGTGCGGCCGCGCGAGCTGGATCACGTCGCTCGAGGCCAGATAGGCGAATCCGAGCGCGAGCACACCGGCGTCGAGTCCGTATTTGCCGAGGGCCTCGTCGTAACGCAGGTAGCCGAGCGAGACCAACGTGCCGGCCAGCCGGCTGACCGTGGCTTTGGGAAAGCCCGTGCGCCGCACGAACTCCTGGTTGCCGAGCAGCGTGTCGCCCGGGCGGAATGCGCGCAGCAGCTCCAGCCCGCGCGCCAGTGCCGTGACGAAATTCGGATCGCTCGACTCGGCGGGCGCCGTGTCGAATTCGGGGTCAGGGAGACGGATTGTGCTCATGGCAAAAAAGCTCTGGAAATCGTCGGTGGTTGCGCTATGATAGCTCTAAATTTCGAAACTGTGTTCCGTATATCGGAACAACAACGCCTCGGAGACTACCGCTGTGACCGCTCGCAACGCCTTCAATTGGGCCGACCCCCTGCTGCTCGACCAACAGCTGACCGACGACGAGCGCATGGTGCGCGACGCCGCCGCATCGTATTGCCAGGACAAGCTGATGCCGCGCGTGCTGGAGTCGTTCCGGCACGAGAAAACCGATGCATCGATCTTTCGTGAGATGGGCGAGCTGGGCCTGCTGGGTCCCACGATTCCCGAGCAGTACGGCGGCCCGGGACTGAACTACGTCTGCTACGGGCTGATCGCGCGTGAAGTCGAACGGGTGGATTCGGGCTATCGCTCGATGATGAGCGTGCAGTCGTCGCTGGTGATGGTGCCGATCTATGAATTCGGCAGCGAAGCGCAAAAGCAGAAGTACCTGCCCAAGCTGGCAACCGGCGAGTGGATCGGCTGCTTTGGCCTGACCGAACCGAACCACGGCTCCGACCCGGCCTCGATGATCACGCGCGCCAAGAAGGTCGACGGCGGCTACTCGCTGTCGGGCGCCAAGATGTGGATCACCAATTCGCCCATCGCCGACGTGTTTGTCGTGTGGGGCAAGCTGCCGAATGACAACGGCGAGGATGAAATCCGGGGCTTCATCCTGGAGAAAGGCTGGAAGGGACTGACCGCACCGGCCATCCACGGCAAGGTCGGCCTGCGCACGTCGATCACCGGTGAGATCGTGCTGGACGACGTGTTCGTGCCCGAAGAGAACCTGATGCCCGGCGTGCGCGGCCTGAAGGGCCCGTTCACGTGCCTGAACTCGGCGCGCTACGGCATCGCGTGGGGCGCCCTGGGCGCTGCAGAAGCTTGCTGGCACATCGCGCGCCAGTACGTGCTCGATCGCAAGCAGTTCGGCCGCCCGCTGGCCGCCAATCAGCTCGTGCAGAAGAAGTTGGCCGACATGCAGACCGAAATCACGCTCGGCCTGCAAGGCTGCCTGCGTCTTGGCCGCATGAAGGACGAAGGCACGGCGGCGGTGGAAATCACGTCGATCATGAAGCGCAACTCGTGCGGCAAGTCGCTCGACATCGCCCGCGTGGCGCGCGACATGCTGGGCGGCAACGGCATCTCCGATGAGTTTGGCGTGATCCGCCACGTGGTGAATCTGGAAGTGGTGAATACGTACGAAGGCACGCACGATATCCATGCGCTGATCCTCGGCCGCGCACAAACCGGCATCCAGGCTTTCTTCTGATTGCGCTTTGTTTTTCCGGCGAGTTGGGGCACACTCGTGCACCACTCGCCACACCCGCTGCTGCACCTCTCGCCCGTCCTGGGCACCGTTGTTCTCCTTCCCTCGCGATATACCAATTTGCAAATGACCGGGATACGCCACGCCGCATGAATCGGCGGTAGCGCGCGTCTATGCTTCGGTCCAAGTGTCGGCGGATTGTTGGGCCGCACGCCCCTCACACCGATAGAACGAGCGCGCGATCCACACGCAGATTGCAGCGCCACGCGACAAAACCAATCGCGAGACAACGGTCTGGAGAATGCCGGCGCGCGTACGCAGGCACCCGTACCGATATCAAAACCAGAACAGGGCACCTTACGCGGACGACCAAGATCGGCCGGCGCGGAGTCCTGCCAGGAGACAAACCCACCATGGCTGAACAGTCCATTCCGTCGTCGACGGAACTTGGCGCCGCTAGCATCGCCGACGCGCGTGCCATTGATCGCTATTTCCAGATTTCTGCACGCGGCAGCACGCAAAAGCGCGAGGTCGTGGCTGGCATCACCACCTTCATGGCAATGGTCTACGCCGTGTTTGTCGTGCCGGGCATGCTGGGCAAGGCCGGCTTTGATACCAGCGCAGTCTTCGTCGCGGTGTGTCTGACCACCGCCTTCGGTTCGCTGCTGATGGGTCTATGGGCCAAGTTGCCGATCGCCATCGGCTGCGCAATTTCGCTGACCGCATTCATGGCCTTTGGGCTGGTGCTGGGGCAAAAGCTGACGCCAGAAGTCGCGCTGGGCGCCGTGTTCCTGATGGGCGTGGCCTTCACCGCCATCTCGGCTACGGGCGTGCGCTCCTGGATCCTGCGCAATCTGCCCTCAGGCGTGGCACATGGCACGGGCATCGGCATCGGCCTGTTCCTGCTGCTGATCGCCTCCAACGACGTCGGTCTGGTGGTCAAAAACGCCGCCGAGGGCCTGCCTGTTGCACTGGGCCACGTCACCGCCTTCCCGGTCATGATGTCGGTGCTGGGTCTGGCCGCAATCTTCGGTATGGAGCGTCGTCGCGTGCCGGGCGGCATCCTGATCGTGATCATCGCCATCTCAATCCTGGGCCTGATCTTTGACCCGGCCGTGAAGTTCACGGGCGTGTTCGCAGTGCCTTCACTCGCCTCTGCAGGTCATGCCTCGCTGATCGGCGCAATGGATATCCGCGGTGCTCTCACCGCCGCCGTGCTGCCGAGCGTGCTGGCACTCGTGATGACTGCCGTGTTCGATGCCACCGGCACGATCCGCGCCGTGGCCGGCCAAGCCGGTCTGCTCAACGACAAGGGCCACATCATCAACGGTGGCCGAGCCCTCACGGCCGATTCCATCAGCTCGATCTTCTCGGCGTTCTTCGGCGGTGCTCCGGCCGCGGCTTACATTGAGTCGACGGTTGGCGTGGCAGCAGGCGGCAAGACGGGCCTGACGGCTGTCGTGGTCGGCGTGATGTTCCTGGCGGTGATGTTCTTTTCGCCGCTGGCCGGCTTGGTGCCGTCGTACGCAACGGCCCCGGCGCTGATGTATGTCGGCCTGCTGATGCTCTCCAGCGTGAGCAAGCTGCACATGGACGACATGGTTGACGCGCTGTCCGGCCTGGTCTGCGCCGTGTTCATCGTGCTGACCTGCAACATCGTCACCGGCATCATGCTCGGCTTCAGCACGCTGGTGATCGGCCGCCTGGTGGCCGGCGAATGGCGCAAGCTGAACATCGGCACCGTGGCGATTGCCGGTGCCCTAGTGGCCTTCTACGCAGGCGGCTGGGCGATCTGATCGCACACTGAACCGTCTTCACAAAAAACAAACCGGCTAGACCCGAAAGGGCTGGCCGGTTTTGTTTTGCCTAGGAACCTGAACCGGTTCCAACGCAAAAAACGCCCGGCACAGGGCCGGGCGGCAATCACACTACCAAGGAGACGGTCACTTGTTGGGCTGCGGCGTCAAGCGCAGATACGGCCGCACCGCGTTGTAGCCCTTCGGGAATTTCTGCTTGAGGACTTCCTCGTCCTTCAACGACGGCACGATGACCACGTCGTCGCCGTCTTGCCAGTTACCCGGTGTGGCCACGCTGTGGTTATCGGTCAACTGCAGCGAGTCAATCACGCGCAGCACCTCATTGAAGTTGCGCCCCGTCGAAGCGGGATACGTAATTGTCAGGCGAATCTTCTTGTTCGGATCGATCACGAACAGCGAACGCACGGTAAAGGTCTCGCTCGCATTCGGATGGATCATGTCGTACAGCTGCGAGACTTTACGATCGGGGTCAGCAATGATCGGGAAGTTGACGCTGGTGTTCTGGGTCTCATTGATATCGTTGATCCAGCCCTTGTGCGACTCGACCGAATCGACCGACAGCGCAATCGCCTTGACATTGCGCTTGGTAAATTCATCCTTCAGCTTGGCGGTCAGGCCCAGTTCGGTGGTGCAGACCGGCGTGTAGTCGGCCGGGTGCGAAAAAAGCACGCCCCAGCTATTGCCCAGCCATTCATGAAACTTGATGCGGCCTTCGCTGGAATCCTGCTCGAAATCAGGGGCGATATCGCCCAAACGTAGAGACATCGTGTCCTCCATACACAGATTGGGAACCACTATAGCCAGATTGCCATCCAACTAAAACGACTATAAATTCACAACAACATCACTTTTCGTCATTAGGCGCGGCATTTGCTGACAACAGGGTGGAAGGCGTGCGCACATTGCCGGACAATGGCCGAAGCATTGATCCATCGCAGGGCGCGCGACGCGAGCGCTTGAAGTTTCGCGGCGCCCACACATATGCTAGCGAATAAGCGCGTCGACATATTGACGATTGAACTACCCCCCGACACCGAGGACCCGACCATGACGAACACTTCCCCCAACCTGGCCGATTCCGTCAATAAGGAGAAACTGATGACCGACGTGAAGACTGTACTGTCCGACGCTGAAACCCTGCTCAAACAAGCTGCGTCCACCAGCGGCGAAAAGGCCGCGGAACTGCGCGAGCGCGGTATGGGGATGCTCCGCCAAGCCAAGGAAAAAGCGCAGGACCTGCAAGACGCGGTCGTCCACAAGAGCAAGGCTGCCGCACGCGCCACCGATGACTACGTCCACGATCACCCGTGGCAAGCCGTGGGCGTGGCGGCCGGCGTGGGCCTACTGATCGGCCTGCTGCTCAACCGCAAGTAAGCCGCAGCACCCTGTCTGGCCGATGGCGCGCGCCCTGTGGATCGCGCCATCGGCCAGTTGCGTTTTGGCGGCTCCATTCCGGGCATGGCGCGTGCTGCGTTGGCAGCGGCGCTATCGGCTTTGCACCATTTCCACACTCCATGACCGACGACACCAGCCCAAAGCTGTTCGCTTCCTTGAAGAAATTGGCCGGCACGGTCGTCTCGATGCTGCAGACGCGGCTCGAGCTGGCAAGCGTCGAACTGGCTGAAGAAAAAGAACGGCTGCTCGGCACCGCCTTCCTGGGCATGCTGGCCGTGAGCCTCATTGGCCTGTCCATCATGACGCTGACGGCGTTGGTGGTCATCCTGTGCTGGGATACGTATCGTTGGCAATCCCTTGCCGTGATGGCGGCGCTGTATGCGCTGGGTGCGGCGGCGTGCCTGTGGAAGGTACGCTCGCTGCTGCGTGACGCACCGCCGCTGTTCGAGGCCACACTGGCCGAACTCGACAAAGACCGGGAGATCCTGCGCCGATGACTGACCCCACCGAACACGCACCGTCGCCCGGCACGTCCGTGAACGAACCCGCATCGAGCGCGCGACATCATGTCCGGCCGTCACGCCGCGGTGGCGAGACACGCCTGCCACTGAGCGTTCGAAAGGAATTGCTGCTGACACGCGCCGCCCTGGAGCGCTACGACTACGCTCAAGCCCGCAACGATGTACATCGCGCCACCGGCCGCACCTTCAGCCTGGGCGGCCTCGGGGCGTTGCTGCCGAGCCTGCTCCGCCCGCTGGCGCGACCGAACAGCCTGATGCGGACGCTAGGCATTGCACGTGAATACCCGCTGGTCGGCACTGCGCTGTCACTCGCGTATGCAGGATTGCGCCGCACCGTCATCGGCCGGATCACGCGCAAGCTCGGCAAGGTGGGAATCGTGGCCGGAGCGGCCTGGTGGGGCTACAAAAAATGGCAAGAAGCACAAGGCGAGCCCGCCAGCGCCCCAACTCCCGCCTCGAATATCGATCCTGACGAGATCATTCCTGGCAGCACCTCCTGAGGGCGACACACCCACCAAAAAGGCCGGACAATCCGGCCTTTCTCGTTTGCGGCAGTGCAATATCAGTGCAGCGGAATCGGATGGCGCATGCGCTCCCAGCGCCGAGCCATGTTCTGGCGCAATCCAGCGAGCCCGTGCGGCTGCTCGGGGGCGTCAACCTCGGCTCGAACGGGCTGCGCTGCCGCGTCCGCTTCATGCCCGATGCGCCGCCGGCCATGCCACATCAGCGCGCCGCTGGCGGTCCAGCCGATCACGAACAGCGTGTCACCAACATGCCGAAGGGAATCGGGCGACGTGCCCGCATGGAAGATGGCGCCGAGCATATCGGGAGGCAACTCCGCGCAGATCCAGAGAAAAATGGCCGGCGCCGATGCAAAGACTCCCGGCTGCCACCATGGGTGGGCAACTTGCACTTTGTCGGTCTCCATGGCGCCCTCCGTCGCTTCTTCTAGTGATGCTTCGATCCTATGTCTCGCATGCGCAAATGGCGACCCTCCCGTCGCTGAATGGCATGTCGGATTCGTCCGACATCGGCCACCCGTCAACGCTTTGAGGCTGCTCCGTTTGGGCTAAGGGCCACTCCGCATGGCACGCGGATGGCGTAACCATGCGGCGACGGCACTGCGCCTGCGCGGGTGTGTTCAGGATTACGGCGGAGGAGCGCCACACCCGCTCATATGCATAATGCATAAAAGCGGCGCATTGATGCCGCACCGTATGCAACACACTCGCCCCACCATGCTTGCCGCCACCCACCTCCAACGCCGCGACGCACGCACCGATGTCACGTTGCTGCACCCTGCCACCCTTGCTGTGCGGGCCGGTGATCGTATTGCGCTATCCGGGCCATCGGGCGCAGGCAAAAGCGTGCTGCTGCGCGCGCTGGCATTGCTCGATCCGCTCGATGGCGGGCACGTGACATGGCACGGCCAGGCGATTGGGCCGCGCGCCGTTCCGGCTTATCGCTGTCACGTGGCGTACGTGCGCCAGCGCCCTGCGCTCCTGCCCGGTACGGTGGAAGACAACCTGCACATGCCGTACCGCCTACACGCGCGGAGACACAGCGCCGGATTCGATCGCGATGCCGCCATCGCCCTGCTTGCGGGTGCCCAGCGCGACGCCAGCTTTCTCGACAAGAACGCCATCGATCTTTCCGGCGGTGAAGCGCAGATCGCAGCGCTGGTCCGCACGCTGCAGACTCGGCCGACCGTCCTGCTGCTCGACGAACCTACGGCCGCCCTTGACCCCGCCTCCGCTCGCGCCGTTGAGGCGCTGTTGCAGCATTGGTTCGCTCAGGCGCCCGAGCGGCATGCGTGGATGTGGGTGACGCACGATCCGGCGCAAGCGGAACGCATCGGCAGTCGGCATTGGCGCATGGTTGCCGGGCAGCTCGACACGGAGCCCACGCGATGAACGGGCAGAACCTCTCGCTTTCCGCCTGGCAGGTCGGCATTGCGGCCGCGCTGATCCTCGTGAACGGCGCGCTATCCGTTGTGCTGGGGCTTGGACTGGAACACCGCTTGGCGTGGGCGGCCTTGCGGACCGTCGCGCAGCTGCTGGCGGTGGGCTTCGTTCTCGAATGGGTATTCGCTCACGCGTATTGGCCGGTGGTATTGGGCATCGTGGCCGTCATGACGTTGATTGCAGGGAATGCAACCGGTAGCCGCGGCGCGCGCGGCTATTCGGGCCTGCGATGGGACGGCACGTTGTCGGTCTTCGGCAGCACGTGGCTGATCGGGGTGATCGGACTGATGGCCGTATTGCAAGCGCGGCCGTGGTACGAGCCGCAATACGCCATCCCGATCATGGGGATGATTCTGGGGAACACGCTCACCGGCGTGGGGCTTGCCCTGGAGCGCATGACCGGCGAACTCACGGCCACGCGAGACCAGGTGGAGACCATTCTTGCGCTGGGAGGCACACGCTGGGAGGCGGCGCGCGATGCCGCACGGGCGGCCGTGCGCGCCGGCATGACACCGATCATCAATCAGATGACCGTCGTGGGCGTGGTGAGCTTGCCCGGCATGATGACGGGCCAGGTGCTGGCAGGGCAATCTCCGCTGGAGGCCGTGCGCTACCAGATCGTCATCATGTTTCTGCTGGCGGCGTCTTCGGGCTTGGGGACGGTCGCGGCCGTGCTGCTGGCCTATCGCCGGCTGTTCAGCCGCGAACACCAGCTGCTGAGCGCACGCATCACGCAACGCGTCGGAGCGAAATAACATGCCCATCGCCCTATCCTGCGGCCTCGTGCTGCTCAACGAAGATGGCGATGTGCTCCTCGCCCACGCTACTGAAACGCGTCACTGGGACATCCCCAAAGGCGCGCCCGACCCCGGCGAGGACCACCGCGACACCGCCCTGCGCGAGACGCGCGAGGAAACCGGTCTCGTGCTCGACAGCCACGCCCTGATCGAACTGGGCAGGTTTCCGTATCGCCGTGACAAGGAGCTGCACCTGTTCGCCACACGCGTGCGCCGCGCGGAAGTTGCACTCAACACACTGACGTGCACGTCGATGTTCAACAGCTATCACAGCGGCCGGCTCATCCCCGAGATGGATGCGTACCGCTGGGCCACCGCTGACGAGGTGCCGAAGTATGCGAGCCAATCGCTCACGCGGTTGTTTGCGCAGACGTTGACGCTGGCGAGTATTGATGCCCGCCTGGCCGAGGCCGGGCTGTAGACGAACGGCACCTAAATCGGCACATCGCCTTCAATCGTCGTGCGATGCAGCGTGCGCCGAAATTTATCCGGGCACCCTGGCGCGAAGTGGATGGTGGATCTGTTATCCCAGAACAGCATGTCGCCGACGCGCCAGCGGTGCGTGTAGACGTTGTCGGCGCGGACGCTGTGGGCGAAGAGCTGCTCCAGCACGCTCGTGCTTTCGTCTTCCGGCAAACCCAGGATGTGCGAGGTGAAGCCTTCGTTGACGAAGAGCGCGCGCTTGCCCGTTTCCGGATGCGTGCGCACGACGGGGTGGTCAACCGGCGGCACGGCGTCGCGCTGCGCTTGCGTGAGTGGCGGCCGCCAAGTCGACAGCGCGCGCAATCGCTCGTAACGGTACACATACGAATGCACCGCGCGGCGGCCTTCGATAATGCGCTTGAGATCAGCGGGCAGCGTTTCGTATGCGCGGACCATGTTGGCAAACAGCGTGTCACCGCCCTCTTCCGGCAACTCGCGCATCAACAGCATCGAACCGAGGCTCGGCAGCGGCTTGTATGACAGATCCGAATGCCAGTCGCGCCCCGCATCGCCCAGACCGATCGGCTGGCCGTTCTCGACCACGTTGGAGACAACGAGGATCTCCGGGTACCCGGTCAAATGAAATTGGTTCAGCACGTGCACCTGCTGCGGCCCGAAAAGGCGGCTGAATGCCACCTGCGCCTGCGGGGTGAACTGCACATCACGGAAAACGAGCAAGCCATCGTGTGCGAGCCACGCTTGGCGGATAGCGGCGATGTCGGCGGCAGAGAGGTCCGCCGCATCGCCCAGGCCCAGGATCTCTGCGCCCAGCGGTGCACCCGGCAAGCGGCGAACGTGGAACCGGGCCGTGTGAACGGCAGGTGCATCAGCGGCAAGAACAGCGTCGGACATGATGTAAGCGCGCAGCAATAGACGAATTCCACATTACACCGCCCGCACCCGTCGCGTGCCAACGAAGGAATGCTCAGATCGATACGCGTTCAGCCGCCGACGGTGGCGCCAGGCAGGGTGCCTTCCACCGCATAGCAGTCGATGGGGCGGGCACTATACAGACCGCTCCGACCCCCAAAGGAAGCAATCTGCATACGCATGTCGAGCGCACGACTATGCGTAGTGCACGCGCATGCGCTCCAGGCACGCGCGCACATCACCCACGACGAGGTGGCAGCTGCAAGCAATCATGAGGTTGCGCGGCAGGCCGAAATCTTCCACGGCCCAGCCGTCTGCATCGTTGCCGTTGGTGTTCGGCACCTGCCCCAAGAGTGGCACCGCCGGTACGTTGTAGCACCACACATCTTTGCCACGGGCGATGGCGTAGCCGATTTCGAAGCACGTGCCGGAATCGGGTTCATAGCCACGAAAGTCCGCTACGTTGGCAAGCACGGCGTCGGCGGAGTCGATCAGCGCGATGTTCTGGCGGTAGATTTCCGCGGCGGTCGCAGGGCCATCGGCCTGGGGCGCGATCGTGTTATCGAGCGGATACAGGCCGATGTAGCCGAACTCCGCACACAGCGTCTTGAGCGCTTCGCCATGCGCGATGGGATCAGGACGGAAAACGTCCGGCCCGGCAAGATACAGGCGCAACGTCATGACGCCTCCTCCACCGAGTGCACCGTCGAAGCACGTTCGACCAGCGTACCCGGGAGCAACACGACTCGGCCATCGCCGCTCACACCTTCGATGCGTTCATGCACGAATTCGACCGCCTTGTAACCGATGTCGTATGTCGGTTGCCGGATCGTGGTGATGCCGATCAACTCCGCCCACTCCGGATCATCGATCGACAGCAGCGCCGCCCGCTCCTGCCAAGCTGTGCCAAATCGCGTGCGCAGATGCCGCGCGACGACCAGCGCAACCGGCGCGTTGGCAACAAACAGCGCCAGTCGTTTTCCGCTCCGCTGGTGCACCGCCTCGATGCGTGCATCGATCGCTGCCAGCGCACGCTCGACTGAGGCCGGGTCGTTTAGGTCCAACACCACAGCCGGCTCCGCTGGCTGGCCTCGCGCTGCCATCGTCTCTCGGAAGGCGAGTTCGCGCTCACGCCGCGAACTGACCTGCTCGAACGGCTGCACGATGAACTGGATGCAATCGAAACCTTGATCCAGCAAATGCTGCACCCCCAACCTGACGGCGTCGCGGTTATCGAGGCCCACCAGGTCAGCGTCGAACCCTTCGACCGTGCGATCCACCAGCACGGCGGGAATGCCGCCGCCCCGCAGCGGACGCAACACGGCCTCTTCTGCACCGAGCGCGTTGACGATCAGTCCCTCGACCCGGTACGTCGTCAGCAACTGGACGAACCGGCGCTCCATCTCGATCTCGTTTGCGGCATGGCAGATGAGCGGCATGTAGCCAAGCGCGTGGCAGGCCGCCTCCACGCCCTGCAGCACTTCGATCGTATAAGGATTGGTCAGATCGGCCACCAGCATACCGAGCAGGCGATTGCGCCCGCGCTTGAGGCCGCGTGCCATCTGGTTGGGCCGGTAGTTCAACCGCTGGATGGCGGCTTCGATGCGCTGTCGCAAATCGTCGGACAGGACTTGTGTCTCGCCATTCAGATAGCGGGACACGCTTGTCTTGCCGGTTCCCGCTTCGCGGGCTACGTCGGTGATAGTCGCAGGGCGCGAGGAGGAGGATGGGAAATCAGTCACGATGCGCTTCAGAACGGGCCGTCGGCGCGGGGGCCGGAGCCGGAGCCGGAGTGCGAGGATCATAGCGCAATCCCCACGCCCCGCTCATGAGCCGCGGGCCCGCTCCAGCACCTGCGGATTCACGAGGTTCTCACGCAACGTTCCAGCCAGCGCCCTGACCAGGTTGTCGGCCGCGCAGCGGGCCATTGCGTGTCGTGTCTCGTGCGTTGCAGAGCCGATATGGGGCAGTGCCACCACGTTCTTCATCGCCAGCAATGGCGAGTCGGCGGGCAGCGGCTCCTGCTCGAACACGTCCAACCCCGCGCCGCGGATCGTGCCGTTGCGCAATGCATGGATGAGCGCTGCCTCGTCAACGACGGGCCCACGCGATGCATTGATCAGGATCGCACTGTGTTTCATTTTCGCCAGTTCCGCCGCGCCGATCAGGTGCTGCGTTTCGGGCGTTAGCGGCACCTGCAGGCAAACAAAATCGGCTTCGGCCAACAACGTGTCGAGCGTCACACGGCGCGCGCCGTACTGTGCTTCGGCTTCCGGATGCGGATTCCGGTTCGTGTAGAGCACATGCATCCGGAACCCGAGCGCTGCGCGGCGCGCCAATGCCGCACCGATCCGACCCAGCCCGACGATGCCGATCGTCTTGCCCTGAACGTCCGTGCCGTAAAGTTCTGGCCCGATGCTGCGCTGCCAATTCCCGGCCCTGACCCACTCGGCAAGCTCCACGACACGCCGCGCCGACGCGAGAATCAGCGAAAACACGGTATCGGCGGTCGACTCGGTCAACACATCAGGTGTATGCGCCAGTGCAATGCCTCGGCGCGTGAGATCAGGCACGTCGAAATTGTCATAGCCGACCGAGATCGTGGACCACGCCTTGAGCCGTGGCGCGCAGTCGAGCATCTGAGGCGTGATCTTCAGGCTCGCACCGATCGCGCCGTCGGCGTTGGCAAGCGCCTCGGTCAACGCCGCAGCACCGTCGACCTGCACGAGTTCGACATGCTGGCGCAACTGGGCGGCCACATCATCGGGCAACGGCTTGTACGCAACGACAAGAGGTTTCATCGGCTCACTTTCCAGGCATGGGGTGGGCGAGCGCGTAAGCATCACGCGGTTGCGGCTTGACGCAGAGCGTGAGGATCACGGCGGCCAACAGCGCCGCGCTCATGAATGCGTAAGATGCCAGCGGCGAGCCCGTGGCACCGTTGAGGTAGCCCACGAAGTACGAACCGACAAACGAACCGAGGGCGCCCATGCTGTTGATCAGCGCCATCGCGCCACCCGCGACGTTCTTCGGCAGCAACTCCGGCACGATCGCGAAAAACGGGCCGTACGGCGCATACATCGCCGCGCCGGCAATGACGAGCAGCGCGTACGACATCCAGAAATGCGTGGACCCAAGCCCATACGATGCAGCGAACGCCGCCGCGCCCACCAGCAGGAACGGCCAAACGAAGCCGCGCCGCGAGCCCAACTTGTCGGATGCCCACGACGCAGCGAGCATCGCGATGGTGGCCGCAAGATATGGCAGCGCCGACAGCCAGCCCGTCTCGACCATGCCAAGCGACGAGCCGTTCTTCACGATCGATGGCAGCCACAGCACGAAGCCATAGACGCCGATGCTCCAGCAGAAGTACTGCGCGCACAGCTTGATCACGACAGGCGAGCGGAATGCCTCGCTATAGTTGCGCATCGGCTTGATGGCCGCCTGCTCCGCCGCCAAAGCCTGTTCCAGGTCGCGCTTTTCCTGTGTGCTCAGCCACGATGCCTGCGCGGGCTTGTCCTGCACCAGACACCACCAGCACACGGCCCAGATGATGGCGGGCACGCCCTCCGCGATGAACATGTGGCGCCAGCCAAACTCGCGCACGAGGTAACCCGATACCACCGACATCCACAGCACCGTCACGGGATTGCCGAGGATCAGAAACGTATTCGCGCGCGAGCGTTCTTGCTTGGTAAACCAGTTGCTGATGTAGATCAGCATTGCCGGCATGACGGCCGCCTCGACCACGCCCAGCACAAACCGAATCGCCAGCAGCGAGGGAATGTCACTTACGACACCCGTCAGCGCGGCGCACAAGCCCCATAACACGAGGCTGATGAACACCAGCTTCTTCACGCTCCGGCGCTCGGCATAGATGGCGCCCGGAATCTGGAAGAAAAAGTAGCCAAGGAAGAACAGCGCACCGATCAACGACGACAGACCCTGGCTGATCCCCAGATCGTGATTGATGCCGGCCGCCGCCGCGAAACCATAGTTGGCGCGGTCGAGGTAGGCCAGGCTGTAGGTGATAAAGACGATCGGCATGATCATCCACCAGCGCCGCGCCGCGAGTTGCGTTGCCATGGTCGTGTCTCCTTTGATGGTTTGCGTCGCCCGCGAGGGACGGCAGTCGAAGCGCTGCGTTACACGCTGGAAATGGGTTCCGGCACGCGCATCATGCGAGCCGGTCGCTCAAGCACATTGAGCTCGGCGCGAGTCGGCAGGCCTTCGGAATCTCCGATCACCTGGATTGCCAGCGCGCCAATACGGTTGCCGCGCGCCACGGCCAACCCGGGTGACTGCCCTTCGAGCAGCGCGCTGACAACGCCCACTGCAAAGCCGTCGCCCGCGCCCACCGTATCGACGACGCGCTCCACGCGCACGCCGTCGGCGATGCCTTCTGCACCGTCGGCGGTCTGGTAGTACGCGCCGGCAGCACCCAGCTTGATGGCAACACCACGGGCACCTTGATCGAGATAGAAGCGCGCGATATCAGACGGGCTGTCATAGCCGGTCAGTTGCTGCCCCTCGGCCAAGCCGGGCAGCACCCAATCGGAAAGCGCCGCCAGCGCGTTCAGCGTGCTCACCATCTTCGCAGCGGACGGCCACAGCGTTGGGCGCAGATTCGGATCGAACGAGATCGAGCCACCGGCCGCGCGCACCTCTCGCGCGAGGTGGAACGCAAATTCACACGACGACGCCGAAAGGGCGGGGGCCACACCCGTGAGATGCAGATGGCGAGCGCCGAGCACATAGTCGGCCACATAGTCGGCGCGGGAGAGGCGGCTGGCGGCCGAGCCTTTACGGAAGTACTCGACACGCGGATCACTACCGTCGTCGGCCCGTGACTTCAGTTGGAAGCCGGTCGGAAACTGCGGGTCCACCGCCACACATGAGGCATCGATCCGTTCGCGTGCCAGTGTTTCCAGCACGTATTCGCCAAACGAGTCCTGCCCCACCCGGCTCACATAGCCGACGCGAAAACCCAGCCGGCTCAAGCCGATGGCCACGTTCAGGTCGGCACCCGCTATCCGCTTGGTGAACTGCGTGGCCTGCGCGAGCGGCCCAGGCGCCGTCGCCACGAACATCGCCATGGCTTCGCCGTAGGTGATGACATCCAACATCTGTGACATGCGTAAGCTCCTTTGATGTCGAGTCACAGTCAGGCGGCCCTGAGCCACGTGACATGCCGATGCGCATCGACAGCGAGATCGACCGCGTCGAACGGAAATTCGATGCCGCGCGGAACATCACCCGGCAATGCCGCCAGCACGGCGGCGAACCGCGCATCGTTGCCCGCGGGCGCCACCGCAAAACGGCGTGCTCCCTCGCCCGCGACGCTTTTGCAATGGATGTATTCAACGTACGGAGCTAAGGCCCGTGCGCACGCCAGCGGCACTTCGCCCGACCATTCCCAGTTGCCGATGTCGAACGTCATGCCCAGCATGTCCGCCACGCTCGCCCCTTCCAATGCGTCGAACAAACCTTGAAACTGCGCCAGCGAGCCGCCCACGGCCTGTTGACCGTTCTCAACCAGCACCCGTGCGCGCCAGCCTTGCAGCAGTTGGGCCAGCACACCTGCTGAGGCATCACCTGCAAAACCGCCAAGCTGAAACTTCAGGATGCGCGCGCCCAGACTTTGCGCTTCGAGCAGCGCGCCGCGGATAGCGACCGCGTCCAGAGCACCGTCGTTCGTATACAGCGTGGCCGGCGTCGAAAAAACCGCCCAAAGACCATGCGCGGCAATCAGCCGACCCAAGGCAGCGAGAAGCGTTGTCGATACCGTGCCATCGAGCCCTGCCGGCAACAATTCACGCCGCACTTCGAAACCGGCTGCACCCACCGACGCGGCTACGGGAACATAGGCGTGATGCCCCTGCTCAAGCACCTGCGCGGCGCCAAACGCGCTTGCCACGATCACGATATCTGCCATTTGTGCACTTTTCTCCGTATGGAACCGGTTCCAATAGAGAATATGGTGGTGGTTGGTAGCTATGAGCGCTATAGAGGAAATCCCTAGCGGCGCCGGCAGAATGCGACGTGCCGGCCATGTGACCGGCCGTAATCAAGGGGATGCGCTAAGGAGGAATCGCAGCGTGCTATCGATGTGGAAGCTGCGTCCACGCAGAGCGCGAGAGGAGATGAAGTTGGCCGTGAGGACAACCAAACAAAAAGGGCCGACAGTTGCCTGTCAGCCCTTCGAATTTTGGTGGGTCCTGCGGGATTCGAACCCGCGACCAATAGATTAAAAGTCTACTGCTCTACCGACTGAGCTAAAGACCCCAAAGACCGCGATTATAGGAAGATATCGGCGATTCTGTCAACGCCTGGCAGATCAAACCAGACGCTCCATCCGCCACATCTGATAGCGGAACGCCAGCACCGCGCCGATCACGATCCCGGCCAGCGCGATGAACGAGCCAATTGCCAGCGTCGACACGCCCGACAGCCCCTGCCCGATCGTGCAACCGAGCGCCGTGACGCCGCCAATGCCCATCAGGACGCCGCCAATGATGTGGTTGCCCGTGTCCTCAGCATTGGCAAAACCCTCCCAGCGGAACGTGCGCGTGCCCAGTGCCACCGCCGCCGAGCCGGCAATCACGCCCAACACGCTCACGATGCCGACTGTCAGCACCTTCGACGTATCGCTGAAGAACATCAGCCACTCCAGCGTGTACGACACCGGCGCCACGAAACTCAGCGCTTCCATGCGGCCGCTGTTGGTCGCCACGAACGCTTCCTGCAGCGTGTTCGGATCTTCCTGCACGTAGCCAAGATGCCCCGAGACGTACCACATGCCGACGATGATGAGGCCAACGCCGATGCCGCCCAGCAGGTTGTCACCCGTACGGAAATCGCGCCCGAGCAGCGCCCACAGCGACAGCGCCCCACCGATCACCAGCGCCAGCACGAGACGTAGCACGCGCGCATCGGCGGAAAACGCGTGGCCCAGCACACTCGGCAAGTCCTGCGACGTCGGCAGCGCAATGGCAACGCTGTCCACCGTTGCCACACGCACCACGCCAAACACGCCCTTGAGCGTCATGTACGCCGCCAGCCCCAGAAACACGAACACCACCACCGACTTGAGGTTGCCGCCGCCGATACGCACCAGTGTCTTGCTGCCGCATCCCGAGCCCAGCACCATGCCAAATCCGAACAGCAGCCCGCCCACGAGCGACGACAGCCAAAGCAGCTTGCTGGCCGTGTAGATCGTTTTGCTTGTATCGATCAGGCCAAGCCAGCTCAGGCACCCCGTGCCGATCATGGCCACACCGATGGCCAGCGCCCACATGCGGAGCCTGTTCCAGTCGCCGATATTGACGACGTCGGACACCGCGCCCATCGTGCAGAAGTGCGTGCGCTGAAGGATCGCGCCAAACACAAACGTAAGCGCAAACGTGGCCCACAGCACCGTGTGGGACAACGCGTTGAGGTCAATATCGGGCATGGTTCGTCAGGCGTAGCGGGTGGGGTCGGGCACGCCAGCGGCGTCAAACCCGGCCTTGCGGATGCGGCACGAATCGCACACGCCGCACGCGCGGCCGTCGTCGTCGGCCTTGTAGCACGACACGGTCAGGCCGTAGTCCACGCCCAGCCGCACGCCGGCCTGAATGATCTCCGCCTTGGTCATGTTGATGATGGGAGCGTTCACGCGGATGCGCTCGCCTTCCACGCCGGCCTTCGTCGCCAGATTGGCTAGCGCTTCATAGGCGGCAACGTATTCGGGACGGCAATCCGGATAGCCGGAGTAGTCCACGGCATTCGCGCCAAAGAACAGGTCACGTGCGCCCATCGCCTCGGCCCAGCCGAGCGCCAGCGACAGCATGATCGTGTTGCGCGCCGGCACATACGTGATCGGGATGCCCGATTGCGCACCGTCGGTCGGCACGTCAAGCGCATCGTCCGTCAACGCCGAGCCACCGAACTTACGCAAGTCCAAATCGACGATTTCATGGCGCACTGCGCCCAGCGTCGCCGCCACTTTCTTGGCCGCTTCCAACTCGGACGAGTGGCGTTGGCCGTAACGCATCGACAGCGCGTAAGTCTCAAAGCCGTCGGCATTGGCCATGGCGAGCACGGTGGCAGAGTCCAGCCCGCCGGAGAGCAGGACGATGGCGCGTTTTTTCATGGGCGAAGCCTTGCAAAGCGATTCGGGAAGGCCCGCATTTTAGCGTGCCACCGCCCGGCACGCGCCCGCTGCCCCATATGTCCGCCATTTGGCGCCCCATGAAAAACGCCCGCCGGTGCAGCCACGGGCGGGCGCTGGTCCACATGCTGGGCGGCTTGCCGATCAGCGCATCGTCTTCAGACGGCTTTGCGCAGTCTTGGCCTGCTCGGTACCGGGATACTGCGAGACCACCGATTCCAGCGTCTTGCGTGCAGCCGCCTTCTGGCCTGACTCGCCCTGGTTGGTCGCCACCTGCAGCAGCGCATCGGGCGCCTTCGGATGCTGCGGATTAGTGCGCGCCATGTTCTCCAGCACGTAGCTCGAGCCCTTGTAGTCGCGCTGCGCATAGAGCGCGTTGCCCAGCCAGAACTGCGCCAGCGGCAGATACGGGCTTTGCGGATACTTCTTCACGAACGCCGAGAACTGATTGCCCGCGCCCTTGAAGTCGCCGCCCTGGAACGCCTTGAGCGCAGCATCGTATTCCGGCTTCTCGTTCGGCTGGACCATGCCTTCGCGACCATCCACCGTTGCTTGCTGCGGCTCGAACTTCTTCAGGCGCGCATCTAGGTCAGAGTAGTAATCCTTTTGTTGCTTGGTCAGCGTATCGACGCTGTTCTGCAGCACTTCGTTCTGCCCGCGCAGGCGCGCCACTTCGGATTTGAGCGTCTCGATCTGGTTTTGTGCGTCGATCAGGTTCTTGCTGTTCTGATCGATGCGCTGGGCCGCCGTCGACTGGAAGTTGTTGAACTTGTCGCGCATGTCGATGATGGCGCGGCGCGCCTCATCGTCGTCAAACACCCCCGCTGCCGCCGGGCCGGCCATGGTGAGGGCGCCACCCGCGACGAGCGTCGCCATCAGGATGGCCCGACGCGTGGCCCCATAAGCGCGCTGTTTCATCATCGTATTCATGTGATTGCCAACGTAAGAACGCCGGCCGCAACCTCGCAGCCGGCGCGTTCCACTTCAAACCATACCGATTAGTAGACGATGTCGGCGCGGCGGTTCTGTGCCCACGAGTCTTCGTCGTGGCCGGTCGCTTGCGGCTTTTCCTTGCCCAGGCTCACGGCTTCCATCTGGCTGTCAGGCACGCCCATGGACGACAGGGCGCGACGCACGGCCTCGGCACGCTTCTGGCCCAGTGCGAGGTTGTATTCGCTGGTGCCGCGCTCGTCGGTGTTGCCCTGGATCAGGACCTTACGCTGGTTGTGCGACTGTAGGTAGCGCGAGTGCTGGCCCAGGAGGCCTTGGTACTCCGACTTGACCGAGTAGCTGTCGAAATCGAAGTAAATGCTGCGCTTGGCCAGCGGGCTGTTCGGGTCGGTCAGTTCGTCGCGGCCCACGTCCACCGGGGTCACCGTACGGGCATCAGCGCCCGTGCCAGCGGCACCGCCCGTACCGTTCTTGGCGGTGTCATCGAGCTTCACGCCCGAGCTGCAAGCGCCCAGGGCCAGCAGCGCGGCAATGGCTGCGAGTTTGATCATGGTTTGGGACTTCGACATGTCCGATTTCTCCTAGTGGAACAGCTTCGTTATTGCATGAAAGGACCCCACGCCGGCTCACGAACTTCGCCGGCCTGGAGGGAAAGAACCTGACGCGTACGGCCATCGGTCGACACCGCGGCCAACACCGATTTGCCGCCAACGCGCGTGGCATACAGGATGAACTTGCCGTTGGCCGCAAAGCTCGGCGATTCGTCGTTCGAGGTGTCTGTCAGCGCGTTCACATCGCCGTTGGACAAGTCCTGCGTGTACAGACGGAACGCACCACCCACGCGCGAGATGTACGCCAGCAGCTTGCCGTCCGGCGACACACGTGGGCTGGTGTTGTAGCTGCCCTTGAACGTCACGCGTTGCGCACCGCCCGACTCCTCTCCGTCAACCGACATGCGATAGATCTGCGGAGCACCACCACGGTCGCTCGTAAAGTAGATATAACGGCCATCCGGCGAGAACGACGGCTCGGTATCGATCGCGCTGCTGCGGCTCAGGCGGCGCAGGCCCGAGCCATCGGCGTTGACCAGGTAGACCTGCGTATTGCCATCGCGCGAGAGCGACACCGCCACGTGGCGGCCATCCGGCGACCAAGCCGGCGCCGAGTTGTTGCCCTTCTGGTTCGAGATGACCGTGCGGCGCCCTGCCACCAGGTCATGCACGTACACCACCGGCTTCTTGCTCTCGAACGACACATACGCGACCTTGGTGCCGTCCGGCGACCACGACGGCGAGATGATCGGCTCGTTGCTCGTCAATGCAATCTGCGGGTTGGCGCCGTCCGAGTCGGAAATCTGCAGCTGGAAGCGACGCCCGACCTTGGACACGTACGACAGGCGCGTCGCAAAAACGCCGCGCTCGCCAATCAGCTTCTGATAGATGTAATCGGCAATTTCGTGCGCAGCCAGGCGCAATTGGCCGGGGCCACGCGTAAGCGACAGGCCGCCCAGGCTTTCGCCCTTGGCGGTGTCGTACAGGCGGAAGCGGATTTCGTAGCGATCGCCGTTGCGGGTCACGGTGCCGCCCACGAAGGCTGCGGCCCCCTTGGACTTCCAGGCACCCAGGTCAGGCGCCGGGCTTTCCGGCACGACCGCCCCGGCCACATCGACGTTTGAGAAGCGGCCGCTGCGCACCAGGTCTGCCCGGACGATGGCCGAGAGGTTTTGCGGAGCCTGTGCCTCGCCCTGGAAGTTGGCGATCGCGATCGGGTACTGGCTGGCGCCAACGCCCGAGATCTCCACGTTGAGCTGCGCATGGGCCACGCCGGCGCTTGCCGCGGTCAGCAACAACGCCTGCGCCGCGCGTCGAAACATCGGGATCCACATCGTTCGCATCATGTTCATCTTCCCTACTATCAAATCCGGAATCTGAGTACCGTCGGCCGGCGCCGCCTGCGCGAGCACCGACCCGTTATTCCTTTGGCCGGAACGTCAGGATGACGCTCGACGGCGCTTTGCCGTTGGTATCGCGTGGCAGCGGGTCAGAACGCTCGACCGCGCGCATCACGGCTTCGTCATACGCGCCGTTACCGCTCGATTTCGTCAGGCGCTTGGACAGGATCGAACCATCCGGCGCCATCTGCACCGACACGACCGCCGACGGGTTGCCATTGACGGCCGAAGGATCGAACAGGATGTTCGGCTTGACCTTGGCCCGCACACGCTCGGCATACCCTGCCGATGCTGTACCGCCCGTGCCCTGGGCATTGCCAACACCACCGCCGGAACCCGCCACCGTGCCAGTCGCGCCCGCCCCCGCCATTGCGCGCAACCGATCCAGTTGGGCCTGACGCTGTGCATTGGCACGCGATTCATTCGCCTTACGCTCGGCATCGGCCTTGGCCTTGGCTTCTGCGGTAGCCTTGGCTTTCAATTCCTTCTGCTTCGCTTCGGCTTCCGCCTTGGCCTTGGCTTCGGCCTGGGCTTGCAGTTGCGCATTCTTGCGAGCCTGCGCCGCGTCGGCAGCAGCCTTTTCAGCCGCTTTTTCCTTGGCCTGCTGTTCGGCCAAGGCCTTGCGTTGGAGTTCCGCCTGACGGGCTTGTTGCTCTTCCTTCAGACGGGCCTGACGCTGTGCTTCGGCGCGGTCTTGCGCGGCGCGCCGGGCGAGCTCGGCCTCACGGGCCGCCGCAGCCTCCTGCTCACGCTTGCGCTTCTGCTGCTCAAGCGCGATATCGGCTTCCTCTTCCACCTTGGCCGGCGGTGCTTTGATCACCGGTTCCGGCTTGACCTCAGGCACCGGGGCGGACTGCTGCACGGCCTGCTGAACCGCCGCCTCGTCCCACAACTCGGCCTCTTCGCCGCGCGGGGTGCTGCTCTGCCACTGCACGCCAAAGTACAGAAAGATGAGCAGCAGAATGTGTGTCAGGACCGCCAGCCCGAACGCGCGCAGCGTGCCGCGCTCGCGAACAGGCTCGTAACGGTGCAACGACGTCGTAGCCATGACGATCAGGTTGCCTCGCCCGGATTCTTCAACGTGCTCATGACGATTTCACCATCAGGCCGACGCGCTTCACGCCATCGCCCTTGAGCACGCTCATCACGGTCAGCACGCGGTCGTACTGGACCGACTTGTCGGCGGCAATCACGACGGGCTGATCGGGGTTTTCGTCAGTGCGCTGCTTCACAAATGCGCGCAGCTCGTTGTTGTTGGCGAGCTTCTGCTCGATTGCTCCCGAACCTGTTTTGACGCGAGCAAGGATCGTGCCGTCACCCTTGATGGTCACGACGATGGGTGGCTGGGTCTGCTGCGGCGTGGCGTTGGCCACCGACGGCAGATTGACCACCCCTGGGTTCACCACGGGCGCCGCCACCATGAAGATGACCAGCAGCACCAACATCACGTCGATGTACGGAACGACGTTGATGTCGGCCTTGGCCCGTCGGGCGCGGCGCGTTCGCTGGATGGTAGCCATGAGCGCGGCTCCTTAGCGCGTCTGGCGCTGGAGGATGTTCGAGAACTCTTCCATAAAGCTCTCGAAGCGGTTGGCCAGGCGGTCCATCTCGGTGGCGTAGCGGTTGTAGGCAATCACCGCCGGAATGGCCGCAAACAGGCCGATGGCCGTGGCGACCAGCGCTTCGGCAATACCAGGCGCCACGGCCGATAGCGTGGCCTGCTGCACGTTGGACAAGCCGCGGAAGGCGTTCATGATCCCCCATACGGTACCGAACAGGCCGATATACGGACTGACCGAGCCAACCGACGCCAGGAATGGCAGGTGAGATTCAAGCGAATCCATCTCGCGCTGGTAGGCCGCACGCATGGCACGGCGCGAGGCATCGAGAATGGCGCTCGGATCGCCGCCGCCGCGCTGCAGCTCGCGCGCCTTGAGGTATTCGCGCATGCCGGCTTCAAAGATGCGCTCCAGCGCACCGGTCGTGTGGCGGTTGTTGGCAGCGCTCTGATACAGCGCCTGCAGGTCGCCGCCGGCCCAGAAATCGCGCTCGAACGATTCGGTCTGGCTGCGCGCGGCGCGCAAGGCAAAGGCTTTGCGGAAGATGTACGTCCAGGAGAACAGCGACATCACCAGCAGCAGGCCCATGACGAATTGGACCAGGAGGCTGGCGTGCAGCACCAGCGAGACGATCGACAGATCTTGTGTGACCTCGACGGGATTCATGCGGCGGCTTTGATGGTTGCGAGTACGGGAGCGGGAATCGGGGTCGGCCGGAAAGTGAGCCGGTCTACACATCCAACACGAATCGTGCCTGATGCGAGCAAAACGTCGCCGCGCCAGCCTTCTTGGGCGAATTGGACCGACGCGGAGCCGACCCGTTCCATACGCGAACGGATCTGCAGCAGGTCATCCAGGCGTGCTGGCGCGCGGTAGTCCACGGCGGTGCTACGCACCACGAAAATGGCCCCGGTCGTGTCGGCCAGCGCCTGCTGGTCGACCCCCAGTGCGCGCAGCCACTCAGTGCGTGCGCGCTCAAAAAATTTCAAATAGTTGGCGTAAAACACCACGCCACCCGCGTCGGTATCTTCCCAATACACACGCAGGTTCCAGTCAAAAGAAGCCATCGGGTAATTTTACCAACACGCAAGTGACGGCCAGCCATCCACCGACCGGCCGAGGGCTTGCGCTGGAATTCAGGCCATGCCTCGCGTCACGCTGGTGGCCGAGAATGACTGGCAAACGGGCATCAGCTCCATCGCGTTGACATTGAAGTGCGCGGGAAGCGCCGCCATCCAATAGACGGCCTCGGCGATATTGTCCGCGGAGAGCGCCTCGGTGCCTTCGTAGACCTTCTCCACACGGGCATCGTCGCCCTTGAAACGCACGTTGGAAAACTCCGTACCGGAGCAAAGGCCTGGCTCGACGTTCGATACACGTACGCGCGTGCCAGTCAGGTCCGCGCGCAAATTCAACGAAAACTGGCGCACGAACGCTTTGGTAGCGCCATACACGTTGCCGCCCGGGTACGGGTACGTCCCGGCGATCGAGCCAATATTGATGATGTGACCACGATTGCGTTCGACCATGGCAGGAAGCAACGCACGCGTCATATGCACCAGCCCGGAGCAATTGGTGCCGATCATGCGGTCCCAATCGGTCAGGTCAGCACGCTGGGCGGGTTCGAGGCCCAGCGCCAGACCGGCGTTGTTGACCAGCACGTCGACTTCGCGCCACCCCTCGGGCAGCGTACCCGGCAGCGCAGCAACGGCGTCGGCATCCAGCACGTCCAGCACGAACGGCAGCACGGCGTCACCCAATTCAGCCTTGAGCGCATCAAGGCGGTCCTGGCGGCGGCCTGCCGCGATCACACGATGGCCTTCTCGCACAAAACGCCGCGCGATGGCCGCGCCGAACCCGGCCGTTGCGCCGGTCACGAATACGATCATGGAAGTGTCTCCGGGCCTGAAAAAAACGAAAGCTCAGAGTTTACCTGAAGCGTTGTGCGGTATTGCACCGCAATGTGCGCGTCGGCACGCCCGCTTCTTGCGGCGGCCATGGGGCTGTCGTACACTCGCGGGCAACCATTCCACCTTGCGCGACTGGCGAATCCTGAAGCTGCTTTGAGCGGCTTCGACATGTGGGCAGCGACCACGAGGAAGCGCAAGGTTTCTGGCGTCATGCACAACGGCGCCTGCCGCTCGCCTGGGCAGCGAATGGGAAGCACAGGGTGACTTGGACACCCGCTGCAATCGGCCAACCCCGAGCGCAGTCGTTCAAGCCGCGCGCATGTTTCCCCACGCCTCGCCCGATCTCCGCCATTTCCGTTTCGTTTCAGACCAGACACTCGCCATGTTCGAACGCAGCCGCTATACGATCGACCAGATCGATCCCGAAATCTTTGCCGCCATCCAGAAGGAAAATCAGCGTCAGGAAGACCACATCGAACTGATTGCCTCCGAGAACTACACCTCCCCGGCCGTGATGGCCGCGCAGGGCTCGCAACTGACCAACAAGTACGCCGAGGGCTATCCCGGCAAGCGTTACTACGGCGGTTGCGAATATGTGGACGTGGTGGAACAGCTCGCCATCGACCGCGTGAAGCAGCTCTTTGGCGCGGAAGCCGCCAACGTGCAGCCGAACTCGGGCTCGCAGGCCAACCAGGGCGTGTTCTTCGCCGTGCTCAAGCCGGGCGACACGATCATGGGCATGAGCCTGGCCGAAGGCGGCCACCTGACGCACGGCATGGCGCTCAACATGAGCGGCAAGTGGTTCAACGTTGTGAGCTACGGCCTGAACGCGCAGGAAGACATCGATTACGACGCGCTCGAAGCCCTGGCGCAAGAGAAGAAGCCGAAGCTGATCATCGCGGGCGCATCGGCATTTGCGCTGCGCATCGATTTCGAGCGCATCGGCAAGATCGCCAAGTCGATCGGCGCGTACTTCATGGTGGACATGGCGCACTACGCCGGCCTGATCGCCGCTGGTGTGTACCCGAACCCGGTGCCGCACGCAGACTTCGTCACGACGACCACGCACAAGAGCCTGCGCGGCCCGCGCGGCGGCGTGATCCTGATGAAGGCTGAACACGAAAAGGCCATCAACTCGGCGATCTTCCCGGGTATCCAGGGCGGCCCGCTGATGCACGTGATCGCCGGCAAGGCAGTGGCGTTCAAGGAAGCCCTGTCGCCGGAGTTCAAGGCTTATCAGCAACAGGTCGTGAAAAACGCTGGCGCCATGGCCGAAACGCTGATGGCCCGTGGCCTGCGTATCGTGTCGGGCCGCACCGAAAGCCACGTGATGCTGGTCGATCTGCGCGCCAAGAAAATCACCGGTAAGGAAGCTGAGAAGGTGCTGGGTGACGCACACATCACCGTCAATAAGAACGCGATTCCGAATGACCCGGAAAAGCCGTTCGTGACGTCGGGCGTGCGCCTGGGTTCGCCGGCCATGACCACGCGTGGCTTTAAGGAAGCGGAGGCCGTGAAGGTCGCCCACCTGATCGCCGATGTGCTGGACAATCCGCACGACGAAGCGAACATCGCCGCCGTGCGCGCCAAGGTGGCCGAGCTGACCAAGCAGTTCCCGGTCTACGCCTAAGGCATCCGCCGATGGCCGGATCTTCCGGCCACGTAGTACCCTGCCGCGATGCGCCTGCCCAGGCCATCGCGGCGTTGTTCTTTTAGCGCAGTGCGTTCTTTGAGGTTGCCGAGGAGACCACCGGCATGAAATGCCCCTTTTGCGGCCACGCGGCCACCCAGGTGATTGATACCCGCATGTCGGAAGAAGGCGACACCGTGCGCCGCCGCCGTCGTTGCGAATCCTGCGACCGCCGCTTCACGACCTACGAACGTATCGAGCTGTTCTTTCCGGCCGTCGTCAAAAAGAACGGCAGCCGCGTCGACTACGACCGCAACAAGGTCAAAGACTCCATGCGCCTAGCGCTGCGCAAGCGCCCCGTTTCCGCCGAAGCCATCGACGAAGCCATCGCCCGCATCGAAGAAAAACTCCTCAGCCACGGCGAGAAGGAAATCGGCAGCGACCGCGTGGGCGAGCTAGTGATGCGCGAACTCAAGCGGCTGGACAAGATCGGGTACATCCGGTTTGCGTCGGTGTATCGGAGTTTTGAGGATGTGTCGGAATTTCGCGACATGCTCGACGAATTCCGCCAATAGAGGCTGTTCTTCCTCGCTGCTCCAGCTAGCGTTCCGACCAAAATTTCGGTTAAATCCGCTGTCAAAGTAAAGAAGTAGCACTTTGTCACAATCTTGGCGTACCATGCCCGGATAAGTGACGAAAGAAGCATTAAAAAAATAGTTGGTCGGAACAATTTGCGGGAGTCACCATGCGCCACGCTTTGCCGGGGAAAGCGCTTGGCTTCACCATGCTCGAAGCATTGATCGCCGTGCTGATTTTGGCCGTCGGCGTGCTGAGTGTCGCCAATCTTTTAATCAAGTCGTATCGGTTTACGCAGCAGGGGGCGTATGACACGCTGGCCCTGCAATTGGCGTCGAATATGGCGGATCGGATGCGGGCCAATTCGGGCACGTTGAGCACAGCCAGTTCGCCCTACTTCATCGATACCCAAGGCGCCAGCGGAACGCCGGCCATCAATTTTTACGCGCAGAGTTGCGCGACCGGCGCGACCAACTGTGGATGCACTTCTGGCAGCGCCGTATGCGCCGCCGCCGCCGCGCAATTCGACATCATCGAGTGGGCAAGCGCTGTTCAGGGCGCCCTGCCGGGCGGCCGCGCAGTCGTTTGCCGTGACACCGTGACCTACTCCACTACCGGCGGTTTCAGCGGATGGAACTGCGATAAAGCAGCCACGTCGCCGGTCGTGATCAAGATGGGCTGGGTCTCGCGCTTCTCCAACAAGGACTTGTCAGCCAGCGCCGCAGCGGCGAACGCGGCAGATGCGGCCAGCTCGGTGGCGCCAAATCCGCAGATGGTCGTCGTCGTGGATACGGGAGGCCAGTGATGCATCGCCCTCCCTTTCGCTCGATCGCTCATGCACGCGGCTTCTCGCTGATCGAGTTGATGGTCGCCCTGGTGATCTCGCTGCTGGTGCTGGTGGCGACCGTGTCGTTCTATCTGATGACGCGCTCGACCTACACGACCATCGACGACAGCTCGAACCTAGAGGAGCGCGGACAATTCGCCCTCGGCGTCATCACGCGAGCCCTTCGGCAAACGGCGTTTTCGCCGCCGAATACGTCGGGCGGTGGAATGATCCAGCTCGCTCAAAGCGACCCGCCCATGATTAGCGGGGTGGACGGTTGCGATAACCCAGGCGATGTGGAATCGCTTTCGCAGACGGTAACGGCCTCGTGCAAGAACACCATGGTGGACAAGAACAACGATGCCCTGGAGGTGCGCTTTTTCGGCTCCGGCACCGCTGCGAATCCAACAGTGCCGGATAACTCGATGGTCGACTGCTCCGGCCAAGGCGTCGCCTCCCCCACCAGCATTGACCTAGCAGCGAGCCAGCGCGGCCTGTCGATATTCTTCGTTCAGACGGACAGCACTGGTCCGTACCTTGCCTGCAAGTTCCGACAGCGCGACAGCACAGGCGCCGCTACGGCCACGTTCGCCACCCAGCAACTGGTGCCAGGCGTGGAGTCGCTGCAATTTCTGTATGGCGTATCGGTGGACGGCGACGCCGTGCCCGATGTGTTCAAACGCGCCACCGACATGTCGACGACTGACTGGCAGAACGTCTACGCCGTCAAGGTGGCGCTCGTAGTACGTGCCGACAACGCCAGTGCAGACGTTGGCAGCGGCGCACAGAAGTTCACCTTATTCGGAAAGCAATACACCTACGGCGACGGCACCTACCAAGCCACGGCAAACACGCAGATGGCGCGCCGGCTCTTTACCGCCACGGTTCAAACGCGCAACTACATGACCTGCTTCTCGGGGGATCCGTCATGCTGATGATCTCCACTCGCGCTCGAGGGCGTTCGACGGGCTTCGCGTTGATCACTGCACTGGTGATGCTGCTCGTCATCACCCTTTTGGCAATCGGCGGCGCGCGGCTGGCTATCGACTCCAAGCGGATGAGTCGAAACCAGCGCGACACAGACATCGCTTTCCAGGCGGCCGAGGCGGCCTTGCGCGACGCTGAATACGACATCCAGAATGCATCGGCCGGCAACGGTACGGCCACCAACACGCGATCGGCAATCTTCGATCCGACCAAAGCCACTGGCTTTCCTGGCAGCGGTTGCAACACCGGCGGCCCCGGCACGGCCACGCCCTATCAGGGACTGTGCCAACCGGCCCCTGATGGCGCCACCGGTGTCTGGAATACGGTGAGCTGGAGTGCATCAGGCACGCCGCAGACCGTGGGGTTCGGCGACTTCACCGGCCGGACCTTCCCCACGGGTACGGGCCTGCTGCCCGCACAAAAACCGCGCTACATCATTGAGATCCTGCCGGACCGAACAATCGGCGGGAATGTGCAGGGGCCGGCCACTTTCCTCTATCGCATCACAGCAGTCGGTTGGGGGCCCAATCTCGGGGCACAGGTCATGCTCCAGTCGGTCTATCGCAAGACCGATGCACCGGGCTGACCAGCACAGGGCGATACGACAAACATGGCAAAAAAACAAAGCCTTTTCGGGGGGCTGACCACCATGAAAATCATCCGCGGCTTGCTGGCCGTTTTTGCAATGGGCTGGGTTTCGGTCATGGGCGCGGCCAACAGCGTGCCGACCGTGGCGATCTCCACTGTCCCGCTGTACGGGCGCAGCCAAAACGTGCACCCGAACCTGATGCTCTCGCTGTCGGTGGAATTTCCGACGACGGGCGCAGCGTATCGTGGCGCCTACGACAAGACCCAGACATACCTGGGTTATTTCAATGCTACGAAGTGCTACAACTACGATGCCACGAACGGCTACTTCGTGATCTCCGGTGCGGCCAACTCGTCATTCGAGTGTTCGGGAAATTTCTCGGGCAACTTCATGAACTGGGCCGCCTCTTCGGCCATCGACGAGTTCCGCATGGCGCTGACGGGCGGTGATCGCGTCATCGATACGTCGACTCAGACCGTGCTACAGCGTGCCGTGCTGCGCTCGGACTTCTTCCGCAGCGGCTCGTACTTTCCGGTCAAGAGCATCAACGGCTCGGGCAACGTGAGTGCGCCGAACAAGGTCACGCCATTCAGCTATTCGACGCTGTACATCGTCTCGTGCGGCAACCACATTTTCTTTGCGGATCAGGACTACAGCAGCACGAGTTGCAGCAACCCCGGAGGCTACGGCGACCAGTACGACCGCAAGGGCAACCTGATAGAGCGCCGCTCATTCCGCGCTCAAGTACAGGTCTGCGACAGCAACGAAGGCTCAACACGCACCGATCTCTGTCTGAATTACAACGGCAACTACAAGCCGGTCGGCCAGATGCAGCTCAATGCCGATCGCATGCGCTTTGCTGCCTTTGGATATCTGAACGACAGCACGAACGATACAACGCTGGATCAGGACGAACGCTACGGCGGCGTGTTGCGGGCGCCAATGAAGTACGTCGGGTCAACCGCTGTCGACACCAGCCTGAATGCGATTACCAACCCTGCGCCGGAGTTCGACCCAGTAACGGGCATCTTCGCGGCCAACCCCCTCAATGCGGCCGAAGGCACCAGCGGCGTCATCAATTACCTGAACAAGTTCGGCCGCACCAGCGCCCAGCTCTCCGGTCAGCCAATGGGCTATCTGGGTGGCCCGACCGACAACCCCACCGGCAACTACAAGACGTTTGACCCGGTGAGCGAAATGTTCTACGAGAGCATCCGTTACTTGCAATTCAAGCAAGGCCCCACGCCGGAAGCGGTCGCAGGCTTGCCCAACTCGACGTATTCGGACAACTTCCCGGTCTACAGCACCTGGGACACCGATCCGATGTTGAGCGGTTGCCAACGCAACTACGCATTCCTGATCGGAGATATCAACACCCACGAGGATCACTACATCCCCGGCAACCAAGTCACCGGCCAGGGCGACCCTGCTCGTGCGGTCAGTTCCTACGACAACTTTGACGTTCGCGCCTGGACCAACAAGGTTGGCGCAATGGAAACCAATACGCCGGCCGCGGGCAACAGCAACCCACTCAGCTCGTCGTTTACCAACCTCGGCGATATCAATCACGCGACGTCGCATTGGGCTTCGTATTACCTCGCGGGCGTCGCCTACTGGGCGCACACCTATGGCTTCCGCCCCGACATGCCGACGGCCCGCGTCACGACGTTCGTGATCGACGTCAACGAAAACGGCAACGGTACGGTGGGAGCAACGCAACGCCAGAGCCAATTCTTTCTTGCGGCCAAGTACGGCGGTTTCCAGGACAACAACAACGACGGCAATCCGTTCAAGACGTTTGGTCCGGACGGCATCACGGTGGTCAACAACAACACCGAATGGGAAGCGGCTCCGACTGGCTCGAACATTCCGTACAACTGGTTCCTGGGTGGCCAGCCCGCCACGATGATCGCCGCCATCAAGAACATCTTCGCGCAAATCGTTTCGTACGCCGGGACGCTGTCGGGCGTTGCCCTGTCGAGTGCGCGCATCACCGGCGGCTCCGGAAACAATACCTATGTGTACGCCCCTGGCTTCGACCAAAAGTGGAACGGCCGCCTTGCGGCGTATCAGCTCACGCTGAACGGCACCAACGTGCAGGTCAGCTCACAGGCCGCGTGGGAAGCTGGCGCCTTGCTGACCACGGCATACGGCGGTACGTCGGGTACCAAATACACCGGCCGCTCAGTATTCACCACGAACTCGGACACCGGAAAGGGCGTGACCTTCGCCTGGGCGAACATCTCGCAAAGTCAGCAAACGTTGCTCAACACGAGCCCTAGCAGCGGCACCAACGATGGCAACGGGCAAAATCGACTCAACTACTTGCTGGGCGACCAAAGCAAGGAAAACAGCTCGGTCAACTCGAGCGGTATCTTCCGCGCGCGCAACAGCATCCTGGGCGACATCATCGGCTCTGCGCCGACCTATGTGAGCGACCCATCTGGCGCGATCACGGATACGGGATACACGACGTTCACCGGCACGTACAACGGCCGTACGCCAATGATCTACGTGGGTGCCAACGATGGCATGGTGCACGGCTTCAACGCGAACACCGGCGCGGAAGTCTTTGGCTACGTACCGAACGCAGTCTTCTCGGGCCTGAATCAGTTGACGTCCACCGCTTACGCCCACCGGCTTTTCGTGGATGCCACACCTGTCGCTGCCGAAGCGCAAGTCAACGGCAACTGGCGAACAGTTCTGACGGGCGGTTTCGGCGGCGGGGCTCAAGGCGTGTACGCACTCGACGTGACCGACCCGACGGGCTCTAAGGGAGGCTCTTTCACTGCCTCCAACGTGCTGTGGGAGTTCACCGACAAGGACGACGCCGACATGGGCAACGTGATGGGCACTCCGCTCATCGTCAAGCTGCAGACTGGCACGGACACGTCGAAGACTCCAAATGTGCCGATCTACAAGTGGTTCGTGATGGTCGGTAACGGCCTGAACTCCAACGCGGTCGATGGCAGCTACAACGCCAATGCGCCGGCGGCTCTGTTTCTGCTGTCGCTGGACAAGCCGGCAGGCACTCCCTGGCAGCGCAACACCAACTACTTCAAGATCGTCACCCCGATTCCGGGTGGTACGCCGCCATACACCACGGCCAACGGTCTTTCCACGCCAGCCATCGTGCCGGCCGTCAATGGGCGTGCCATGGCGGCCTACGCAGGCGACCTGCAAGGCAACCTGTGGAAGTTTGTGCTGTCCGGCGACAGCACGACCTGGAACGAGACCTCCACCGCCCTGCCCGCCTACGGAGGTGGCACGACAAAGAAGCCGCTGTTTGCCGCAACCGACAACTACAGCACGCCCGGCCGGAACCAGCCGATCACCATGGCACCCCAGATCGTCTATGCGCCGGGCGGTTACATGATCCTGTTCGGCACCGGCAAGTACTACGAAACGTCCGATACCGGAACGCCGACGCAGTACAACAGCTTCTACGGCATCTATGACGACGGTGGTAGCACCAACTACATCACGGACCGCAGCAAGCTCAACAAGCTGACGGCGACGGCCTCGTCGGATGGCAAGTCATACAACATAGCCTACGCAACAGGTGCGGCCGGGGTAGGCTACGCCAGCCCCCGTAAGCCTGGCTGGGTGCTCGACTTCCCTGACAACACGGAAAAGCAGGTCACAGCGGCGGTGGCTTCCGACGGGGTGGTCTACTTCAACTCACTCACCGGTGGCGATGCTTGCGGTAACAATGGCAGCAGCCGCAGCTATGCGCTGAACGTGCTGACCGGCATGCCGCTGGGCGGCACGACCACGGGCTACCAGTCATCCACTGGGCTGCTCGGTGCGCCGTCGCTGATCGTCATCTCCATCGCCAACGCTTCGCGCGACTCGGTGGGTGGCACGGTTGAAACTAAGACGAAGATCGTGCTCTCACCGGGCACGCAGGGTCTGACCGTGGGCAACTCGAATGGCTCTGGAGGATCGGGCGGTTCGGTCACGCAGATTACGCAGCGACGAGGCCGTGCCGGCTGGCGTGAAGTCCGCAACTTCACGCTGAACTAATGGAAGGCGCCAACATGCAGGTCCAACGCTCCGCCCTCTCTCGCCAGCGAGGCTTCACGCTCGTCGAACTGATGATCGTGGTAGCTATCGTCGGCATCCTGGCCATCATTGGATACCCCAGCTATACCCAGTTCGTTCAGAAAGGGCGCCGAGCGGAGGCGAAGGCGGCGCTCCTGTCCACCATGCAATTGTTCGAACGCCATTTCGCGCAGGTCAACAGCTATGCATCGGCGCCGGGCGGCACAACAGCATGGACGGGGTTCAATACTTATTCTGGCGACTCGCCGAGCAGTTCAAACTACACAATCGGCGCGGCGCTCTGCACCGGTAGTCCAGTCGGCGCCCAAGCAGATCAGTGTGTTGAGCTGACCGCCACGCCTGTCGCTGGCAAAACCGATACCACTTGCGGTTCGCTTATCTACCGCAGTACAGGTGAGAAGTTCAACATGGTGACAAGCGGGGCCTATGCGTCCACGCAGGGCTGCTGGTGACCGGCATGCGCACGCCTTCCAGACCTTTACCGGTTATCCGGCCCGGAGGCTTCACGCTATTGGAGCTGATGGCCACCATCACGGTGGCGGCCGTCATCCTCATGCTGGCCGGCCCCAGCCTGAATGACTTCATGCGCAAGCAGCGCGTCATTACCGCCGTCGATTCGATCACTTCTGCGATCGGTCAGGCGCGCTCCATCGCGATCGCCACAAACAGTTACGTCACTATCGCTCCGGTAGATGGCACAAACTGGAACAGCGGCGTGCGCGTCTTCTCAGAGGGGCAAAGCCCAAGCGGCACATATAGCGCCACCGCAGACAAATTGCTTGGCCAGTACGACGCAATGCCCACTACCATGACTGTGGCGTTCAAGAGCACCGCTAACATCGCGAGTTCGACCTCCAGCCAGACCTCGCTGACTTACTCACCTGTCGGCTACACCGTAACTACCGGCAAAGTCGCACAGGTTAACGCAACGTTTATAGTGAAGTTTGTCGACGGCAAACCCCCTTCACGCGGCGTCATCATCAATGCACTGGGTCGCGCTCGAACCTGTGACCCCGCGGTTGATAGCACCTGCGTTCCGACGGCAACACAGTAGCGATTGCCACCAAACGTAACAGTCAAACACCCGCATATCTCATAAGGTAGGTCGGTTCTTGTGGCGCCCAATGCGCCTTTACCGACCATGCCTGAGTACCACCATCACGTCCCCCGCACCGCGCGGCGCCAGCACGGCGCTATCCTGATCGAATCGCTCATCGCCCTGGCCATCCTGTCGCTGGGCGCGGCCGCCATGTTCCGCGGGTTCGATAATCTGCAAGCCACCAGTCACGCCGCGAATCAACTTGGCGTAGACACACGCGCTCAACTCAAACGAACGGAAGCCCGCTGAGATGCCTCGCGCACTCGCCCGGCCGGCGCGCGGCGTGTCGCTGGTCGAACTGCTGGTTGGCATGACCATCGCATTGATGGTGTTGGGTATCGCGCTGCAACTGACCCTGATCGCACGAGCCCACTACTGGCGGATGGCCGACGATGCCATGATCCAGGATCGCGGCATGGAGGCAATCGAATTCATTGGCAAGGTGATACGCCAGGCAGGCTGGATCACCGATACACCAATCGTGTCATCTGTCCGACGCTGGCCAAGCGCGAACGCACCTTCATCGCTGCTCGGCAAAGACAACTGCGGCAGACCACACATGACTCCCGCATTCAACTGCGACCGCCGTGGTGAAGGAGCAAGTGATGCCCTGCTCGTGCGCTTTTCTGGCCGAGGTGTAATTGGCGACGGCGCTATGCGCGACTGCCTCGGGTATGGCGTGCCAGAGCGGCAAACAACCCAAGGCGACCCACGTTTGGGCGGTCTCATGCTCTATATCACGTATAGCGGCGCCGCCAACGTGCCGCAACTCGTGTGTCGTGCGTTCCAACGAAATGTCGACGCTCCGGACGACGGCTCGTCCGATGCCGTCGTCCGCGGTATCGAGACCCTCCAGTTGCTCTACACAATTGGTTCGGACTCGACGTCGCCAAGCACCGTTAAGTCGGCGCGGTCGATGCAAGACGAGGATTGGTTTCGCGTACGGCTCATTCACGTGGGAATCGTTGTGCAGGGCGATCACTTCGCCGTTAAGACGCCCACCACGGACGCGATCTCCCTATTCCCCGAACTGACCACGGCGTCAGATGCACTCGCTGAAGACCTCCAATTCCGACCGGCCGACCCGCGCCGCAATCGTGCCCATTTCGTGGCGACCTATGCTGTGCGTAACCCGCTGCGCTGCGAGGTGGATGCATGCTAAGCCGCTGTGCACGAACAAGCGGCTTCTCAATGATTGCGGTGACCGGCGCGCTGATCATCATAGGGTTACTCATGGTGGGCGCGTTGCATCTGGTCCTGGACCACAATCGTCGTGCCGCACTGTCGGCCGATCGCGCGCTCGCGATGCACGAAGCCGAAGCCGCGTTGGCGGCAGCCGAATGCGAGATCGCAATCGCTACAGACACACCCGGCCGCGAAGGGTGCCAGGCCGAGTTGGACGCCGCACGAATTGCAGCCCTCGATCCCGTCACCTTGGCCGGCTTTGCTCGACACCAATGCGGAAAAAATTCGGCAAATCGCGGCCTGTGCTGGCCACAGGACGGCGAGTCCGTCGAGACGCTTTCGGAATTGACGCTGAACGAACGCAATGCGATATCGCTTCTGCCCACCGACAGCCCGTGGCGTCAGCCAGCACATCGTGCGCGCTATGTCATAGAGCCGATCCGCGATGCTCTATCTGGGCAATGGGTTCACGCCAACGCGTCGCGAATACCCGTGCTCTTCCGCATCACCGCAGTAGGTTTCGGAGCCGATGAAGCCGTCTATGTAAAGCTGCAAACGGTCTATCGACCTCGGGGGACCGAGCCTTGATGTCGAGGCTTGCCACCATCTTGCTGATGGCTACCCTGAAGGCGTCCATGGCTGCAGCAGCTAGCGATCACCCTGCTGGACACCTGCCGACACACGTCATCGTTGCACGTGGCGACGACGCATGGGCCGGTCGACTGCGGGCCCTCCACTTTCTGCCTACCTTGGGGACACTCGATGCGCCTGCGCCGACCGATCTTTGGGAAGCCGGCGCGATGCTCAACGCAATGCCAGCGGATACGCGGCATCTCTGGACGTTCCGCGACCGCGGTTCCGCACAGCACGCGCCGGCCATCCTGCGGTGGGAAACCCTCTCGCCCACGCAGCAAGCAACGATCAATGCGACAGACGAATTCGGAGCAGAGCGCATCAACTATCTTCGGGGCATCCGACGACATGAACAAGGCACGTCGGCCCTGCGGCCACGCTCGGGACTGCTTGGTGCCATGCGCGGCGCGCGCGTGCAACTGCTTGGCCCTCCCGGCTTTGTACTCGATCCGAGCCATATCAGTTTTCGCGAACAACATGCGCGGCGGCCTTGGATGGTCTACATCGGTGCCAACGACGGCATGCTTCACGGCTTTGATGCCCTCACCGGGGTGGAACGCTTCGCAGTGATGCCTGACGCCGTTCTGGCAACGGCGGCCAAGAACGCTTCGCCGGGACAGTCTGTGCCGCGCCCCGTCTGCGCACGCCCCTTCGCTGCCGACGCATGGACGGGTACGCAATGGCGTTCGATACTCGCATGCACCAACGGAACGATGGCGCCGGGCCTCTTCCTCGTCGATGTCACAGAGCCGCTCTCGACTTTCCCACCGCCAGCTATGCTGGCGTACGACAGCAATGACGATCACGATGTTGGCGCGATGGAGGGCCCTGTACCCGTGGTGGCCGTGCCCAATGGCGGCGATCCCACACCGCGCTGGTTTGCCATCAGCGGCAACGGCCGATGCAAAGCGGACGCCGTAAGCAAACTGCTGTTGCTGTCACTCGAACAACAACATACCGCCTCTTGGCAGCCGGGCCGCACAGCCTATGCGATCACGATACCGACGGACGCCAGTCGTGGCGGCCTGGGGCCGGCCGCCGTAGCCCTCGGGCTGAAAGGCACTGCCACGGTGGCCTACGCTGGCGACGCTCAAGGCCAAATCTGGCGCTTTGATCTGACAGGCGCTCCGCCGTGGTCGAACGCGCTGGGCAATAACGAGGCTGATCGCCGTCTTCCGTTTTTTACGGCCACATCGCGTTCCGGATCGATTCAGCGGATTCTCGCGCCGATTCTGCTTGCCGCAACGGCCGGCGGTCCGCTACTGGTCTTCACTGCCGTTGATGATGACGGCAATGCCACCCTATATGGGGTGGCAGACGGTGGTTCACGTCGCCTTTCGCGTGACAGTTTGACGGGCCTGGGCGCTACGGACGTCGCTGATGGTGTCGTCATCGAACCCCATGCGCACAGCCCGCAGAACGGCTGGCACATCGACTTGCCCGGCGGGCAGTTGCCGGACGACCTCAGCGCGGCTGGCTCGCATAGCCTCCTGCTCACCACGCGGGATATTGCAGGGCGTGACCGTGCCTACTTGCTCGACACACTGACCGGACTGCCTCCCCACAAGGACAGCCCCACCGGCCACATACTCGCCAGCGCGCCGCTCATCACCGTGCAAACGGACGTGTTGGGCGCCACCGCTGGCGGTAAACCCACGCAAAGCGTGAATACAACGCTGTGGCATGTTGAAAGCGGGCGCATTCGTCAACTCGAAACCCGTCGCTACACACGTCAACTCGGGCGATTGAGCTGGCGAGAGATGACTGAAACGAGTACGCGCTAATGCGACCACGACGTGGATTCACGCTCATCGAGTTGATGGTCGTGCTAGTCGTTGGCGGTGTGCTGGCGTTTGCTGCGCAGTCGGCATGGACGACGTACTGGGAGCGAACGCGTCGTGCCGCAGGCGGCGCCGCGTTGGTCGCCGCTCTAGCGCAGTTGGAAGTACGCCATGCGCGCACAGGAAGGTATGACGACGGTATGTCGATGCCCAGCCCCAAGCTGTATGTCGATGGGTACAGTATCCGCAGCCAGCCTTGCTCCGGCGTGGGCACGGAGTTGCCGCCAGCCCAATGCATCCAAGTCATTGCAATTCCAGAGCGCGAAGATTCTGCCTGCGGCATGTTGGTCCTGCGCAGCACGGGCGAGCGCTGGCCCGAAAATTCCGCATGTTGGCCATAAACGAATCGAAACGACGGCCAGCGCAAGCCGGCGTGACGCTCATCGAATTGATCATCGTGACGGCGATCGTAGGGATACTTGCCACAGCGGCAGTGCTGCCCGTTATCGATTCCTGGCAGCGCGAGACGGTCATCCTGCAAGCCGATCGCTTGGCCAGCGCGCTGTCCTTGGCTCAGAAGACGGCACAGCATCGGCGGGTTCGAACGCTGCTCACCCCGCGCGACGCCTCCCGTGGTTGGGCCAGCGGCTGGCGGCTGCTCGAGTTCCCCCAGGGGGCCGGCGTTGATTCTGCATCGGATGCAAGAACCTTGTTGTCCGAGCCACTGCCGACGGCGCCCATCGTGCGGCTCTATTCGAACCGGCCGCCCGACGCGCTTTCCTACGAGCCTATGGGATACTCACGGATATCCGGCGCCACGGTAACAATTTCCAGTGGCCGGCATAGACGTAACGTGGTCATCAGTGCCGCTGGCCGCGCCCGCGTCTGCACGCCAAATTCGAACGGCGACTGTTAGTTAGAGTATCCATCCCCATAATCCATTTTTCATTCTCGCTTCAAACCCATGTTCTCCGACTTCGACCACGCCATGATGCAGCGCGCCCTGGCGCTGGCCGAGAAGGGCTTGTTCACCACCACGCCCAACCCGCGCGTCGGATGCGTGATCGTGCGTGACGACACCGTCATCGGCGAAGGTCATACGCAACCCGCCGGCCAAGACCACGCTGAAATCCAGGCCATCAAGGATGCACAGTCGCGCGGCCAGGACGTGCGTGGCGCCACCGCCTATGTGACGTTGGAGCCTTGCAGCCACTTTGGCCGCACCCCACCCTGTGCAGACCGACTGGTCGAAGCCGGTATTGCGCGCGTAGTCGCGGCCATGGAAGACCCGAACCCCGCGGTTTCCGGTCGTGGCTTGCAGAAGCTGCGAGACGCCGGCGTCGACGTGCGTTGCGGTCTTCTGGAACGCGAGGCGCGCGAGCTGAACATCGGTTTCGTTTCGCGCATGACGCGCGGCACGCCGTGGGTGCGCGTGAAGGTCGGTGCATCGCTGGACGGCCGCACCGCGCTGGACAACGGCATCAGCCAGTGGATTACCGAAACCGAAGCACGCAACGACGGCCACCGCTGGCGCGCACGCGCCTGCGCCATCCTCACCGGCATTGGCACGGTCCGCGAAGACAATCCGCGACTGACCGTGCGCGCCGTCAATACCCCGCGCCAGCCGCGGCGTGTGCTGATCGACTCGGCGCTGGACGTGCCGCTCGACGCGCACATCCTCACCGCAGATGGCCACCACGAGCCGACGCTGATTTTTGCCGCCCAGCCCGAAGCCGGCCGCATGCGTGCGTTGAGCGAGCGCGGCGCGGAGGTCATCCTCCTGCCCAACGCCGCTGGAAAGGTCGACCTGGCCGCGGTCCTGCGCGAGCTGGGCCGCCGCGAAATCAACGAGCTGCACGTCGAGGCCGGCTTCAAGCTCAACGGCTCGCTGCTACGCGAAGGGCTGGTGGACGAGATCCTCGTCTATCTGGCGCCCAAGGTGCTCGGCGCGGGCCAGGGCATGTTCAATATGGGGCCGCTGCAGACGCTGGAAGGCGCGGCCGAATTCTTCTTTCACGACATCTCGCGCATCGGGGGCGACCTCCGCATCCTCGCGCGCCGCAACCCCACGGATTGATTGCTTATGTTCACCGGAATCGTCGCCGCAGTTGGCCGCATTGAAACCGTCTCGCCGCTTGGCGACAACGCCGATGCAGGCGTGCGCCTGTCCATCGACTCGGGCGGCCTGCCGCTCGCGGACGTGGCGTTGGGCGATTCGATCGCTATCCAGGGTGCGTGCATGACGGTCGTCGCCAAAACCGAGAACCGCTTCGACGTGGATGTGTCGCGCGAATCGCTGTCCAAAACGGTCGGACTGGAACGCCCGGGTGAGGTGAATCTGGAGAAGGCCCTGCGCCTGGCCGATCACATCGGCGGGCACCTCGTATCCGGCCACGTGGACGGTCTGGGCACGGTCACGCATTTCGCGCCGGTCAACGAATCACACGAACTGCGTGTGCGGGCGCCGGCGGAGCTGGGCAAATATCTCGCCTACAAGGGCTCCGTGGTGGTCAACGGCGTGTCGCTCACGGTCAATACCGTCCGGGACGACGCCGACGGCTGCGAGTTCTCGATCAATTTGATCCCGCACACCGTGGCGGTCACCACGCTCAAGCACTTAAAGGCCGGCAGTCAAGTCAACCTGGAGATCGACCTGATCGCCCGGTACGTGGAACGCATGCTGACCCACGCCGCCATCGGCGGCCTGCCCGTGGGCACCCAACCTCTGGCAGCCGTTTGAACCGCTGGCCCCACTGGCTTGGGGCCGCCTTGGCGTACAATAGCGGGCTTCCCATTTACGCAGTCGCACGGCCCCCGAAATTACGGATTTACGGGAGTTGGCCGGCGGCGCGCACCCCTGCTACGCCATGTCGATCGCCACAGTCGAAGAAATCATTGCCGAAATCCGCGCCGGCCGGATGGTCATCCTGGTCGACGAGGAAGACCGTGAGAACGAAGGCGACCTGATCCTGGCGAGTGATTTCGTCACGCCGGAAGCCATCAACTTCATGGTCACGCACGCGCGCGGCCTGGTGTGCCTGACGCTCACCGAAGAGCATTGCGACCAGCTCGACCTGCCAATGATGGCCAGCCGCAACGGTACGCAGTTCGGCACCAATTTCACCGTATCGATCGAAGCGGCTGAAGGCGTAACCACCGGTATTTCCGCCGCCGACCGCGCACGCACCATTCAGGTGGCCGCTGCCAAGAACGCGAAACCTTCTGACTTGGTGAATCCGGGCCACATCTTCCCGTTGCGAGCCCAGAAGGGCGGCGTGCTGATGCGCGCCGGCCACACCGAAGCCGGTTGCGACCTGACCGCGATGGCTGGCTTGACCCCCGCCGCCGTGATTTGCGAAATCCTGAAGGACGACGGCACCATGGCGCGCTTGCCAGACCTGGTGGAGTTCGCCAAGAAACATGGTTTGAAGATCGGCACGATTGCCGACATGATCCAATACCGAAGCCGCACCGAGAGCATCGTCGAGCGCGTCGGCGAGCGCACGATGGAGACGCAGTTCGGCACATTCCACGCCGTCGCCTTCCGCGATCGGGCAGCCGGCCGCGCCCATCTGGCGCTGGTCAAGGGCACGCCCACGCCGGACACCGAGACGCTGGTGCGCGTGCATGAGCCCCTCTCGGTGCTCGACCTGCTCGAGTGCCAGCGCACGACACACTCGTGGAGCGTGCCCGCCGCCCTGCGCGCCGTCCAAGCCGCCCCGACCGGCGTGGTCGTGCTGCTCAATTGTGGCGATTCGGCTGACCGGCTCTTCACCCAGTTCTCCGCGCTGGACGCGCCGCATGAGCGTCCGCGCACCAAACCCGATCCGCGCATCTACGGTATCGGCGCGCAGATCCTGAAGGAGGTGGGCGTCGGCAAGATGCGTGTGCTGGCCTCGCCGCTCAAGCTGCCCAGCATGGTCGGCTACGATCTGGAGGTCACGGCGTACCAATCGATGGCGGATGCACCGGACGTCACTTCCGTTTCGTCCGCTGCCACACATTGATTTTTTCCGCCGGCAGCCTAGGCTGCCGCCCCAGCTTTCTTTTTTGACTTTGCCTCACCGGCACCCAACCGGAATACACCATGGACCACGGCTTCTACCCGACCAATCTCAACGGCGAAGGCCTGCGCATCGGCATCGTCCAGGCGCGTTTCAACGAGCCCGTGTGCGAAGCGCTGCGCGAAGCCTGCGTCGCTGAACTCGAACAACTCGGCGTGGCCGGCGAAGACGTGCTGCTGGTGACCGTGCCGGGCGCGCTGGAAGTCCCGCTGGCCCTGCAGAAGATGGCCGAATCGGGCCAGTTCGACGCGCTGATCGCGCTGGGCGCAGTCATCCGCGGTGAGACGTACCACTTCGAGTTGGTGTCCAATGAATCGGGCGCCGGCATCACGCGCGTGGGCCTGGACTTCAACATCGCCATCGCCAACGGCATCCTGACCACCGACACCGACGCACAGGCCCACGCCCGCACCCGCGAAAAGGGTCGCGACTGCGCCCGCACCGCCGTCGAAATGGCCAACCTGACCAACGACCTCGACGGTCTGCAGGATCACGGCCAGGACGACGACGGCGAGAATGAATAAGCGCTTCCTCGCGCAAAGGCTTTTCCCATGACGCAAGACAATTCCCAAGCCAAGACCAAGGCGCCCGCTAAGAGTGCGCGCCGCCGTGCGCGCGAACTGGCGCTGCAAGGTCTGTATCAATGGCTGCTCAATCGCAACGACCCGGGCGTGGTCGAAGCGCATCTGCAGGACGCGCAAGGCTTCAACAAGGCCGACCGCGCGCACTTCGACGCGCTGCTGCACGGCGCCATCCGCGAAGAATCCACGCTGACCGAGGCGTTCACGCCGTACCTGGATCGCCCGGTTGCCGAACTGTCACCGGTCGAACGTGCCGCCCTGCTGGTCGGCGCGTACGAGCTGGTGCACTGCGTGGACATCCCGTACAAGGTCGTGATCAACGAGGCGGTTGAACTGACCAAGACCTTCGGCGGCGTGGAAGGCTACAAGTACGTCAACGGCGTGCTGGACAAGCTGGCTGCGCAAGTGCGCGCAGTCGAGGTCGCTGCCCGCCGGTGATTCGGCGTCTGCTCTTCGCTTTACCTTTTCACTTCGCTTCAAGATGGACGCCCACCGCCTGCAGACAGCCGCCCGGCTGGCCAATATCCGCGCCTTTCACGTGATGGAGTTGGCCAAGCAGGCCCGTGAGCTGGAACTGGCGGGACGCAGCATCATCCACATGGGCATCGGCGAGCCCGACTTCACCGCCGCCGAACCGGTCGTGCAGGCCGCCGCCGATGCCATGCGGCGTGGCGTCACGCAGTACACCGGCGCCTTGGGTATCCGCCCACTGCGCCACGCCATCGCCCGCTACTACCAGACCACTTACGGCCTCGACATTGCGCCCGAGCGCATCATCGTCACGGCGGGTGCGTCGGCAGCGCTGCTGCTAGCGTGTGCGGTGCTAGTGGAGATTGGCGGCGAAGTCCTGATGCCTGATCCGAGCTATCCGTGCAACCGTCACTTCGTGGCTGCCTTCAATGGCGAGGCGAAGCTGGTGCCGTCGGGGCCGGAAGAACGCTTCCAGTTGACGGCGGCCCAGGTCGAAGCGCACTGGGGGGAACGCACGCAGGGCGTGTTGCTGGCCTCCCCATCCAACCCGACGGGCACGTCGATCCTTCCGGATGAGCTGCAGCGCATCGTGCAGACGGTACGCGCGCGAGGCGGATTTTCGATCGTTGACGAGATCTACCAAGGCCTGTCGTACGACCAGGCGCCGGTCTCGGCACTGTCGTTCGGCGATGATGTCGTCACGATCAATAGTTTTTCCAAGTATTTCAACATGACCGGCTGGCGGCTCGGATGGCTAGTGGCCCCCGCCGAACTGGTGCCCGAGTTCGAGAAAGTCGCGCAGAATCTGTTCATCTGCGCGTCAGCGGTGGCGCAGTACGCGGCGCTCGCGTGCTTTGAGCCGGAAGCGCTGGCGATCTACGAACAGCGCAAGGCCGAATTCCGTCGCCGCCGCGATTTCATCGTGCCGGCGCTGGAGTCGCTCGGCTTCAAGGTACCGGTCAAGCCGGATGGGGCGTTCTATGTTTACGCCGATTGCCGTGGCGTAAACCACCCGCACGCCGCCAATGCCGACGCCCTCACCCAGTCGATGCTGCATGACGCCGGCGTGGTGCTCGTGCCTGGCCTGGATTTTGGTCCGCACACGGCGCAGCACTACATCCGACTGTCGTACGCCACATCGATGGCGCATCTGGAAGAAGCGGTCACAAGGTTGGGCAAGCTGTTCGGCCGGTAAAGCCCCCTTACGCCTCGCCCAGACAAGAAAGGCCGTCCCTAAGGACGGCCTTTCTTATATAGCGCAGCGAAGCAAGTCGATCAGGCCTGGCCTTGGGACTTGTCGTCCAGCCGTGCCTCTTCCTGCTGACCCGCAGCCGGTTGTTTGTCGGCCGGCTTGGCGGCTTGCGTCTTCGCATCGGCCTGCGTCACAGGCGTTGCCGTCGCGACCGGCTTCACCGGTTCGCGCTCCGACGCCGCCGTCATGGGCGAACGATGTCCCGTCGCCACCATGCGGAGTCGCGAACGCTCTTGCAGCACCTTGCCGCCGTAGCCGCCGTCACCTTGCGTGACCGCACCGACATACAGCTTCAGGCCGCCTTCGATCGAACCTGCGCGCGCGATGCAATCCTTCAGCACGAGCGCACCGACCTTGATGTTGGCGTACGGGTTGAGCGCGGCACCAACACCGCCCATCACCTCGTACTTGTCCTGGTGGACCTTGGTCATGACCTGCATCAGGCCCTGCGCACCCATACCGCTTTCGGCGAACGGGTTAAAGCTGGACTCGATCGCCATCACGCCCAGGATGAGCAGTGGATCCAGGCCGACTTCCTTGCCGGTCTGGTAGGCCGCCTTCACCAACTGGCCAGTGGCAGTGGCCGCCACGCGGTATTTGCGGGCGATGTATTCCGCCACGGCAGCCTGCTCTCGCGGGGTACCGGTGGTTGCCGACTCACGCGCGTCGCGGACGACTTGCGTGTTCGGAATCTGCGCAGCCAACTCGGCCACGGACGGCACCTTGGATAGCGTGTCCCAACCAGCAGCCGCGACCGTGCCGCCTTGGGCCGTAGCCGGGGCCACAGCCTGGGCGGCGCCCGTACCGGCAGACGGCGCAGTCGGCGCAAAAGCTACCGGCTGGACGCCCGCCGCAATCGCGGGTGACGGATTGGCCGAGGCGACACTGGTGTCGACACCCGGCGTGAAATGCAGCACGCGTTGAGCGACCGTGGCACGCCACTCGCTGTTGAGCGAGAGTGCAACTGCGGCGGCCACAGCCAGCAAGCCGATGCTGTTGAGCACGACATGCCCGCTGCGGAAAACCAGCAGTACGCCAGGATGCAACTCATTGCGGGACGCGGCAGCGCCCCCTGCGTTCAACTCCATGCGCAGCTTACGAGGCAGCGCAACTTGACCTGCACGCGCGAGGCGGCGGCCAACCGGGGCTACGAGCCGGCGTTGCAGCGCCGATCCGATCCCGGAAGAATGAAGGGTTTTCCAACCGTTCATACTTACCTCCGTCCGCTGCGCAGATCCGGTAGACGCCTTTCTTTTGCCTGGCGCCGTGCGTTTCGAATCGCAACGGTTTTTAGTAAGGATGCCGCGCTGTTGCAGTCAGCCGGCATCTGTTGGGGGCACTCCCCTAGTGCCCAGAGAAATGCGGGGCGTGTCCTTGGGGAGGTCACGTCCCGCAGCGATGCTGATGTGCTCTGGTGTCGCCCCTCATACGTCGAAGAGTTAGGCGAAGGCATTAGCCGAATACATGTTGCATTGCAACAATTACCAGATCGGATTGGATTGTAGGAAGCGCGTTATTCCAAGTCAATCATAAAGAAGTGAGTTTTCATATCTAAAAGTTATGATTTAACCTGCATTGTTGGGACTAGCTGACCTGCGATGCGTTCTGTCATCAGGGAGCCATGGGGTTTTGGCCGTACAATCGCGGCCACCCTGCCTACACCAAAAAAATGTCTCCCGGACGACCGTTCGGAGGGCCAGCCCCTCCACGTGATAGGCGATCCACCTTACCTTTGGTTACAAAATCTCCATGCAATACAGAGACTTACGTGACTTTCTCGCCCAGCTCGAGCGCACGGGTGAACTGCGCCGCGTGCGCCAGCCGGTGTCGCCGCGCCTGGAAATGACCGAAGTCTGTGACCGCCTGCTGCGCGCCGAAGGCCCGGCGGTCGTCTTTGAGCAACCGGTGGACGGCGCGCAGAAGTACGACATGCCGGTGCTGGCTAACCTGTTTGGCACCACGCGTCGCGTGGCGCTGGGCATGGGCGCGGAGTCGCTCGAAGAACTGCGGGACGTCGGTCGCCTGCTCTCGGCGTTGAAAGAGCCCGAACCGCCGCGCGGCCTGCGTGAAGCCGGCAAGCTGTGGACGATGGCCAAGGCCGTGTGGGATATGGCACCGCGCAAGGTGTCGTCGCCGGCGTGCCAGGAGATCGTATGGGAAGGGAATGACGTTGACCTCTCGCGCATTCCCGTACAAACGTGCTGGCCTGGCGATGCAGCGCCGCTCGTCACATGGGGGCTGGTCATCACGCGCGGGCCGCACAAGAAGCGGCAAAACCTTGGCATTTACCGGCAGCAGGTCATCAGTCGCAACCAGGTCATCATGCGTTGGCTGGCGCACCGGGGTGGCGCGCTGGATTTCCGTGAGCACGCCATCGCCAATCCGGGTCAGCCGTTTCCGATTGCGGTCGCGCTGGGCGCCGACCCGGCCACCATTCTTGGCGCGGTGACGCCGGTGCCGGATACGCTCTCTGAGTATCAGTTTGCCGGGCTGCTGCGCGGCAGCCGGACTGAGCTTGCGACATGCCTGACGCCTTCGCTGGCGCAGGCACAACTGCAAGTGCCGGCCGGCGCCGAAATCATCCTCGAAGGCCACATCCAGCCGGATCCAACGCACCCGAGCGGCTACCAGCACGCGCTCGAAGGCCCCTTCGGCGATCACACCGGCTATTACAACGAGCAGGACTGGTTCCCCGTGTTCACGGTCGAGCGCATCACGATGCGCCGCGACCCCATCTATCACTCTACGTATACAGGCAAGCCGCCCGATGAGCCGGCCGTGCTCGGCGTGGCGCTCAATGAAGTGTTCGTGCCGCTGCTGCAGAAGCAGTTTCCGGAGATTGCCGATTTCTATCTGCCGCCCGAGGGCTGCAGCTACCGCATGGCTCTAGTCAGCATGAAGAAGCAATATGCCGGCCACGCCAAGCGCGTAATGTTTGGCGTGTGGAGCTTCCTGCGGCAGTTCATGTATACGAAGTTCATCGTGGTGGTGGACGACGACGTGAACCTGCGCGACTGGAAGGAAGTGATCTGGGCGATCACCACTCGCGTGGATCCGGCGCGCGACACGGTCATGGTTGAGAACACGCCGATCGACTACCTCGATTTCGCCTCCCCGGTGTCAGGCCTGGGCTCCAAGATGGGCATCGATGCCACCAACAAATGGCCTGGCGAAACCACCCGCGAATGGGGCCAGCCCATCGTCATGGATGCCGCCGTCAAGGCCAAGGTCGACACCATGTGGGACACGCTCTTCCAATAACCACAAGGCCCGGCGGCTCAGTCTGCGAGCGAACGATCGTTCGGTTATTCTTAGCGAGTTAAGCGACTGCTGCATCTAAAAGGCGGGCCCTTTTGTCTACTGGGTCCGCCTTCCTTATGGAGAACGCCATGGCCGAAGCACTCGACTCATCCCGCACCGCCGCCAACGCGCTGGAGCGCATCAAAGACCGCACCCTCATCAAGACACAGTCCTATGTCGATGGCGCCTGGGTTGGCGCCGCTGACGGCGCGACCTTTCCCGTCTACGACCCTGCGACCAACGCACATCTGACCGACGTCGCCAACCTCGGGCACGCAGAAACGCTGCGCGCCATTGACGCGGCCAACGCGGCTTGGGCCGCATGGCGCGAGCTGACTGGGAAGGAGCGCGCAGCGCTGATGCGCCGCTGGTTCGACCTGCTGATTGCCAACGCCGACGACCTCGCCGCACTGATGACGGCAGAGCAAGGCAAGCCGCTGGCCGAAGCCAAGGGCGAGATCGTCTATGGCGCATCGTTCATCGAGTGGTTTGCCGAAGAAGCTAAGCGCATCTCGGGCGACGTGATGGCCAGCACCTGGCGCGACAAGCGCATGGTCGTGTTGAAGCAGCCGGTGGGCGTGTGCGCGTCCATCACGCCGTGGAACTTCCCGCTGGCGATGATCACCCGCAAGGTTGCGCCGGCCATGGCGGCAGGTTGCACCATCGTCATCAAGCCGGCCGAGCAAACGCCGCTGTCTGCGCTGGCGATGGCCGAACTGGCGCACCGCGCGGGCATTCCCAAGGGCGTCGTCAACGTGGTGACGGGCGATGCGGACCGCTCGATCGCCATCGGTAAAGCCCTGTGCGAATCGCCGATCGTGCGGCATCTGTCGTTCACGGGCTCGACGCCGGTGGGCCGCATCCTGATGCAGCAGTGCTCGCCGACGGTGAAGAAGGTAGCGTTGGAACTTGGCGGCCATGCGCCGTTCATCGTGTTCGACGACGCCGATATCGATGCCGCCGTTGAGGGCGCGGTGCAGTCGAAGTACCGCAATGCCGGCCAGACGTGCGTGTGTACGAACCGTTTCTACGTGCATGCCTCGGTGTACGACGTGTTTGTCGAGAAGCTCTCGGCCAAGGTGCGCGGCATCAAGGTCGGCAACGGCTTCGAGTCGGGCGTGGTGCAAGGCCCGCTGATCGACGATCAGGCCGTGGAGAAAGTGCAGCGCCACATTGACGACGCGACGCAGAAAGGCGCGCGCCTGACCGCCGGCGGCAAGCTGATGCAGGGCTTCGGCTCGCAGCGTTTTGTCGAGCCCACGGTGCTGGCCGACGCCACGCCCGACATGCTGATCGCGCGCGAAGAAACTTTCGGCCCGGTCTCCGCCATCTTCAAGTTCCAGGACGAAGCGGAAGTCGTGCGCCTGGCCAACGACACCGAATTTGGCCTGGCGTCGTACTTCTTCAGCCGCGACATCGGCCGCATCTGGCGCGTGGCCGAGCAACTCGAATACGGCATGGTCGGCATCAACACGGGGCTGATCTCGAACGAGGTCGCGCCGTTTGGCGGCATCAAGCAATCGGGCCTGGGCCGCGAAGGTTCGGTCTACGGGATCGACGAGTATCTCGAACTCAAGTATCTGTGCATGGGCGGCATCTGAAACGCCATCCCCCCCTTGGCCGACCTGCCACATCGATAGAGCGGGCGGCCTTCCCCCTTGCCTGACCGGCGGAGGAGACACATGAGCACCATCCAGGAAGGCGCCCTGCTCTGGACGCCATCGGCGGACTTCATCGCACGCGCGCGCCTGACGCATTACCTCGACTGGCTTGCGCGCGAACGCGGGCTGCGCTTCTCGGCAACCACGCCCGAGGGCTACGCGCAACTCTGGGAATGGTCTACCACTGAACTTGAAGCGTTTTGGACGTCGGTCTGGGATTACCTCGACCTGCGCGCCTCGACACCGTTCACGCAGATGCTGGGCGACCGCACCATGCCGGGCGCGCAGTGGCTGGTAGGCGCCAAACTGAACTACGTCGATCAGGTCATGCGTCATGTGGAGGAAGGCGGCAGCCCCGACCGCACCGCCATCCGCTACGCCAGCGAGACCAAACCGCTGGCCGACCTGTCATGGCGCGCACTGCGCCAACGCGTTGCCTCGCTGGCGGATGCGCTGCGCAAGATGGGCGTGGTGCCGGGCGACCGCGTGGCCGCGTATCTGTCGAATACGCCGGACGCGATTGTGGCGTTTCTCGCCACGGCCAGCGTCGGGGCGATCTGGTCCGTCTGCGCGCCCGACATGGGGCAAGTGGCCGTGACCGACCGCTTCCGGCAGATCGAGCCCAAAGTGCTGATCGCGGTGGACGGCTATCACTACGGCGGCCGCGCATTTGACCGCACCGACGTGGTCGCAGAGATGCTCGCCGCGCTGCCGACGGTCGAACACCTCGTCGTCGTGCCGCAGTTGCTTGGCGATATCAACCGCGCGCGCTTCCCGGACGCCCACGACTGGCGCGACTTGACGGCCAGCGACGTGCCGCTCGTCATCACACCGGTCGCCGCAGACCACCCGCTGTGGATTCTGTATTCGTCCGGCACCACCGGCATGCCCAAGCCGATCGTGCACGGCCACGGCGGCTTGCTGCTCGTGCAGACGATGATGGGCGCGCTGCATCTCGACCTCGGCCCCGACGACGTCTACCACTGGTACAGCAGCACCGGCTGGGTCATGTGGAATTCGCAGGCGAGCGGCCTGCTCGGCGGCGTGACGCTCGCCATCTACGACGGCAATCCCGGCACGCCCGATCTCAATACGCTGTGGCGTTTCGCGCAGGATGCAGGCGTGACCTTCTTTGGCGCCGGGGCGGCGTTCTTCGCCAATTGCCTGAAGGCCGGCATCGAACCCGGTCGCAATTTCGACCTGTCGAAACTGCGTGCGGTCGGCTCGACCGGTTCGCCGCTCTCTGCCGAGGCGTACGACTGGATCTACCACCACGTGAAGGCCGACGTCTGGCTCAATCCGATTTCCGGGGGCACCGACTTCGCCGGATGCTTTGTGGGAGGCGTCGCCACGCTGCCCGTCTATGCGGGCGAGATGCAATGCCGCAACCTCGGCTCGCGTGTGGAAGCTCTGGACGAAGCTGGCCAACCGCTGATCGACGCGGTGGGCGAACTGGTGTGCACGGCACCCATCCCGTCGATGCCGCTCTTCTTCTGGGGCGACACCGATGGCAGCCGCTACCGCGACAGCTACTTCGATATGTACCCCGGCCAGTGGCGCCACGGCGACTGGATCAAGATCACCCCGCGCGGCGGCGCCATCATCTACGGCCGGTCCGACGCCACCATCAATCGCCACGGCATCCGCATGGGCACAGCCGAGCTGTACCGCGTGGTGGAAGACCTGCCCGAAGTGCTCGACAGCCTTGTCGTCGACCTGGAATTTCTCGGCCGGGAATCGTTCATGCCGCTGTTCGTCGTGCTGCGCGAAGGCGCGACGCTCGACGACACGCTGCGCAGCACGATCAACGCGCGCATCAAGGCAGGGCTATCGGCCCGGCATGTGCCCAACGTGGTCGTACAGGCGCCCGGCGTGCCCCGCACGCTCTCGGGCAAGAAAATGGAAGTGCCGATGAAGAAGCTGCTGCTGGGCGCGCCGCCCGAGCGCGTTGCCAACCCTGATGCGATGGCCAATCCAGACGTTCTGGCGTGGTATGCGAGCTACGCCCAGTCGTTGGCTCAGAACAGCGGCACCGCCGGTGAGCCCGCACCAGCACTGGAATCGTGGCGGAGCTAGACCAATCGTTGGTCCCTCGGTTCACAATCTCCGCCAATTGAACGATGGCACGGCCCGGATGTGATGACTAACGTACAGCTTGCACCGGTACATCAAGATGCCGGGCGAGCTGTTTAACGGGGAATCACTATGCTTGCAACGACGAACGTCCTCGTCAAAACCGAGGACGGCCGTGAAGCCTTGGCCGAGCGCCGCCACGACATGCAGATGCGCCAGCGCCATCTGCTGATCCTCATCGACGGTGCCCGCACGGTCGGCCAACTGCATCAACTGCTGAGCGACTGGCCGGACCTAGATGAACTGCTGGTGGGGCTGCAACAGGCTGGCATGGTCGACGTTCTGCCGGGGTTCTCGCTTGAGAACACAACGGCCGCACAACCGTTCGACCCCATCGCCCACTTCAACCGTCCCTTGCTCGACGATGACGGCGACAGCGTCCCTGCTGCCCTGTCGCTCATCTACGACGAACTGCCGCCGTTGACGGGCATGACGCTCGGTCTGCAAGCGGTAGCTGCCCCCATCGACGAGCCTGCGGCCAATGACCCAAGCGCGCCGCCTGCGGCTCCGGTCCAGACTTTTTCTGTGCCACAGCCTGCCGTTCCGCCGGAGTTGGCCGACGTGTTGCCCAACGTGGTCAAGGTCGAGTTGATGCGTTTGGCTGTGCAGCACTTCGGTTCGGCTACGGGTGCCGCCATGCCGCTGCTGCGCGCCTGCAAGGAAGACCCGCAATCGCTGTGCGAAGTGGTTGCGGCGTGCACGAAGGCTGCGGCCCCAACGGCAGGCGAACACGCCGCTGCGAAGTTCGTGGATGCGGCCATGCGGGCGATGGCGCTGCGGCGCTAGGCAACGGCACCGATGTGAGCGCGACCAGCTTCCAGACAGTGCAGAGCGCGCTGCCTGGGTTCAAAGCGAAGTCATCCAGGTCGTTCACGCCAACGCACAAGCCATGTCCGAAGCCACGGTGACGAGCGCGCCGGCCACCCGGTCGATCTGCTCCGGTGCGAGTCCCGCAATATTGATCCGGCCGCCCTGAGTGCCATAGATGGCGTGATCTGCGCGCAAACGCTCCATGGCATCAGCATCCAGCGGCAGCATGGAAAACATGCCTTTGTGCCGCGACAGATTCTGTAGCGAAACGGGAGCGCCCAGACTGGCCAATGCGTCATCAAGGCGGCGCCGGTTGCCCACGATGCGCTGACGCATGTGCTCCAACTCGTTACGCCAGGACGCCGTCAATGCGACATCGTCAAGGATGGCCGCCACGATGGCCGCGCCGTGGTCCGGCGGCATCGAATAGTTGCTGCGTGTGATGCGCTCCAGCACGCCGCCAACCGGCTGCAGAGCCGCCCTGTTCTTGCCAATCACCATCGCCGCGCCGGTGCGTTCGCAGTACAGGCCCATGCTCTTCGAGCAGCTTGCCGCCACCAGCACCGTATCAAGCGCATCGACGACCAACCGCAGGCCCGCGGTATCCTGCTCCAGACCATCGGCGAGACCCAGATACGCCATGTCGACCAGGGGGATCAGGCCCTGCTTCGCGCAGCGCTCCGCCACGGTTTGCCAGACCCCGACGCCCATGTCGATGCCGGTCGGGTTGTGGCAGCAACCGTGCAGCAGAACGATATCGCCAGCACGCGCAGCCCACAGGTCCGCGAACATGGCATCCGCGTCGAGCAGCCCGCCTTCGGCACGCCAGCGGTAGCGGTTCACTGCAAACCCGGCCGCTCGCATGATGGGCACGTGGTTGACGTAGCTGGGGTCAGACACCCAAACACGAGCACCGGGCGAAGCCACGGCGATGAAGTCAGCGAGCAACCGGAGCGCGCCGGTCCCACCCACGGTCTGCATCGTGTGCTGGCGTGCCAGGCGACCTACGTCGTTGCCGAGCAGCAGCGTCGCCAATCCGGCATTGAAGTCGGTATTGCCAGCCAACCCACGGTAAGCCTTGGAGGCACCGGTGGCGGCCAGGCGCTCTTCGGCGGCCTTCACTGCGGCCATGACCGGCGTCTGCCCGGTGTCATCGCGGTAGACGCCCACCACAAGATCAACCTTGTCGGGCCGAGGGTCCGCGCGAAAAGCAGCGGTTAGCCCCCATAGCGGGTCCGGGGCAACGGTGGCGAGACTTGCGAGCATGGTGTGGTCTCCGGAAGAGCGATGCGATGGTCTATGCGCGGTTTGCGAGGATCACGCCAGCGGTGATCACGGCAATGCCGCAGGCAACAGTCAGCGTCAGCGATTCACCAAGCAAAGGCACCGCGCCGAGGCAGGCCAGCGCGGGCGCCAGCGAGCCGATGGCGGAACAGCGCGGCGTATCCAGATGACGAATCGCCAGCGCATAGGACAGACTGGAAATCACGCCAACCCCCAAGCCCTGGGCCAGCAGGAAAGGCATAGCGTTGGCCACGGTGAAGTGCCCGACATGACTGTCGACCACGCCCAGGCTCACCAGCAGCGCCGTCAGCAAGAAGGACGGCACGCTCAGCAGCAATGCGCAACCGATGGCATCGAGCCCCGCCCGACGCAGCCCCAGCGTGTAGCTGCCCCAGAGCAGACTCGCCAGCAACAGCAATCCGGCACCGGCGACAAACGCGCCATGCGACACGTGCGATTGCGAGACCAACAGGAGCAGCACGCCTGCGAGGATGATCGTGATCGCCCGCCCGCGTGCCGCAGCGATGCGCTGGCGGTCGACCACATACGCGATCAGCGCCACCGACAACGGCGTCGTGCCCGCGATCAACGCAGCCACGTGCGCGGCCGATGTCACCTTGCCGCCGGCCGAAGCCATGAAGAAGAACGGCACGCCGCCGCCCATCAGGACCATCAGCGCGCTGAGCGGCTTCACCCGCCGCAGCATCGGCCAGCGGGCGGGCAGGAACGGCAACAGCAACAAGGTCGGCAGGCCGAATCGGATGAGCGCCACGTCTGCAGGCGCCAGCGGCGAAGCGCCAATGGCCCGGATCGACAGCGCGAACCCGGCCCAGATCAGCACCGTCAGCACCATCGCCGCATACCCGATTAGCGGGTTGGCCTGGAAGGCATTTCGCCCAGCCTGCGCGCCCACGCCCACCGTCAATGTCGAACCACGCATACCGCCCACCCTCGATTTCAGAATGGAGACAGAATGCCCCAGCATGAAAAGTAGTATCTTGCGATTTCCACTAATGCTGCGTGTCGCTTTGGCAGAACCTGCCACTCTGGAAAAATCACATGGATAAGAAAGACAGGCAGATCATTGCCGCACTTCAAAAAGAGGGGCGCTTGACCAACCAGGAGCTATCGGAGCGGGTCAACCTGTCGCCCTCACCCTGCCTGCGCCGGCTGCGGTTGCTGGAAGACGCGGGCATCATCCGCGGCTACACGGCTATCGTTGATGAAGAGGCGTACGGGCTGCCGGTCACGGCGTTCGTGCATATTCGTCTGCAGCAGCACTCGCGGGAGGTGGTCTCGACGTTCGAGAACCGCATCCGCGCCATCGACGCGATCCTCGATTGCTACGTGCTGACTGGCGAGGCGGATTACCTGCTGCGCGTGCTGGTGGAAAGCCTGCAGGACTATGAGCAGTTCGTGCGCGGCCAATTGCATGCCATCCCGGGCATCGCCGCCATCGACACGAGCTTTGCGTATGGCGTGGTCAAGCGCTCGACGGTGTTCCCGGCGTGGGATGAGAACAAGAGGAGTACGGTGCGCAAACACAGGCCGGAAAGCGCACGCTAGCCCGCTTTTCTCGCTAACATCTACGTCCGGCCGCTTGCCGAATCTCTGCAACCCCGCATAAAATGACGGGCTACGCGGGCGTCGTATAATGGTAATACCCTAGCTTCCCAAGCTAGAGCCGTGGGTTCGATTCCCATCGCCCGCTCCACCGAACAGTCTGAAGCCGCCCTCGGCGGCTTTTTTGTTGCCTGCGCGCCCGCCATTCCATCAACGGGCAACCGGCACGGGATCTCCATGCAGCCCATCGAACAACCGGGCACCGGCCCCGACGACATCACGCCGGAATCGCAAGACACCAATACAGCCGAAGGCGCCGAAACGGGCGAGCAAACCGGCCACCCACGCCGCATCCGCTCCTTCGTGCGCCGCGCCGGCCGCACGTCTACCGGTCAGCAGCGCGCCATCGATGAACTCGGGCCGCGCTTCCTGCTGCCTTACGCTGCCGAGCCCTTGGATTGGGACGCCGCCTTCGGCCGCTCCGGTGCCAAGCGCATCTTCGAGATTGGCTTCGGCATGGGCGAGACCACGGCCCACATCGCGCAATTGCGTCCGGACGACGATTTCCTCGGCGTGGAAGTGCATGAGCCGGGCGTCGGTGCGCTGCTCAAGCTGATCGGCGAACGCGAGATCGGCAACATCCGCATCGTTTCGCACGATGCCGTGGAAGTGCTGGCCCACATGATTCCGGAAGGCACGCTCGATGGCATCCATGTGTTCTTCCCGGACCCCTGGCACAAGAAGCGCCACAACAAGCGGCGCCTGATCCAGAGCCCGTTCGTCGCACGTCTGGCCGCGCACCTCAAGCCGGGCGGCTATCTGCATTGCGCGACAGACTGGGAGGAGTACGCCCATCAGATGCTGGAAGTGCTGTCCGCCGAACCGACGCTGGAAAACACCGCCGACGGCTTCGCGCCGCGCCCGGACTATCGCCCCGTCACCAAGTTCGAGAAACGCGGCCTGCGCCTCGGGCACGGCGTGTGGGACGTGGTCTTCCGCAAGCGGGCCTAACTACGTCCGCGCACGCTGGCGCGAGTCAGCGTGCGCCGAAATGCGTATCACCGAAGAGGTTTTTGGCGTGGCGCGGGAAAGCGCGCCAATATTGCGGCGGCGCCTTGACCGTCGCGCCCAGCTCAGCGGCGGCCGCCCAGGCCCAGTGCGGGTTGTAGAGGAACGCCCGGCCGACAGCGACCAAATCCGCCCGCCCTTGCGCAATGATGGCTTCGGCCTCATGCGCCTCGTTGATGAGCCCGACGGCGATGGTTGGGATGTCGGCCTCGTTTCGGATCTTCTCGGCGAACGGCACCTGATAGCCGGTCGCCAGCGGAATCTGCTGCAACGGCGACACCCCGCCTGACGACGCATCGATCCAATCGCAGCCGCGCGCACGCAGCGCCTGCGCAAATACCACCGAATCCTCCGGCGTCCAACCGCCCTCCACCCAATCGGTGGCAGACACGCGCACACCAACCGGAATGTTGTCCGGCACCACGGCGCGCACCGCATCAAAAATCTCCAGCGGATAACGCATGCGGTTCTCACGCGAACCGCCATAGGCATCGGTGCGCTGATTGGCAATCGGCGACAGGAATTCATGCAGCAGATAGCCGTGTGCGGCGTGCAACTCGATGGCCGATAGGCCAAGCCGCACAGCGCGGCGTGCAGTCTCGACGAACTGATCGCGCACGCGGGCCAAGTCTGCATCCGTCATTTCGCGCGGGGCGCGCTCTTCGGGGCGCTGCGGCAACGCGGACGGACCCATCGTTTCCCAGCCGCCGGCATCGGGCGCCAGCAACGCGCCGCCTTCCCAAGGCCGAGCGCTCGAAGCCTTGCGGCCCGCGTGCGCGATTTGCATGCCGATCGGCACCAGTGCGTTCTCGCGAATGGCAGCCAGCGTGCGCTCAAGCGCAGCTTCGGTCGCGTCGTCCCACAAACCGAGGCAGCCGTTGGTGATGCGACCTTCCGGCGACACCGCGGTCGCCTCGATCATCAGCAACCCGGCACCCGAAAGCGACAGGCTGCCCAGATGTGTGTGATGCCACGCCGTGGCTTGGCCGTTGTCGGCCGAGTACTGGCACATCGGCGAGATGACGATGCGGTTCTCAAGCGTGAGACCGCGCAGGGAGAAAGGCTGGAAGAGAGCACTCATGATCGGGAGATTCGGCAGTCAGCGGCTGACGGAAGAAACCGCCAGTGTGTCCGAATCCGCCCGATCGTGCAGACGGTGCGAAAGCCTCGCACCGAGGAAGGGAAATGCTCGCCGGTGGCTTAGGCCTGCCAGGCGATGAGGTGCGTATAGGCCGTCACCAGGACGATGATGCCGAAGATGATCCGGTACCACGCAAAGCCGCGGAAATCATGCGTGGCAATGAACTTCAGCAGCCAGCGCACGCAGAAGAACGCCGAGATGAACGCAGCCACAAAACCCACCGCGAAGATCGACAGATCATCGGCCGACAGCAGCGCGCGCGACTTGTACAACTCGTACACCGTCGCGCCAAAAATCACGGGGATCGCCAGGAAGAACGAGAACTCCGTCGCCACCTTGCGCGACAGGCCGAACAGCAGGCCGCCGATGATGGTCGAGCCCGAACGCGACGTGCCCGGAATCAGCGCAAAGCACTGCGCGAAGCCCACCTTGATGGCATCGGAGATGCGCAGGTCATCCAGTGTTTCAATGCGCGGTGCGCCAGCCTTGGCGGCTTCAAGCAGCGCGTTGGCGCGCGGGTCGTGCGTCTCGCCGCGATGACGCTCACGCCATTCGGCCCACAGGATCACGAAGCCCCCGAGGATGAACGCCGACGCCACCACGATCGGGTTGAACAGATGCGCCTTGATCGCCTTGCCGAAGATCAGCGCAAGCGTGATCGCAGGAATCGTCGCCACGATCACGTTGATCGCGAAACGCTGCTGGCGCGGGTCATTCGGCAGACCCTTGATCACGTCGATGATCTTGTGACGGAACTCCCAGCACACCGCCAGGATGGCGCCGAACTGGATCACGATCTCGAAGATCTTGCCCTTTTCGTCATTGAAGTCGAGCAGTTGGCCAGCAAGGATCAGGTGGCCGGTGCTGGAAATGGGAAGGAACTCGGTCAGACCTTCGACGATGCCGAGAATCAGCGCTTTGATGGCGAGTGCGATATCCATGCAGTAAGCAAAGAGGGAAAAAGAAAATGAAGCGCTGGGCGCGCAGCAGAATTCAGAGCCGCTTGGCCTGAACGTGCACGCCTTCGGGCAAAACCGTGATTGTACCGGGCTCCACGGCCATGCCAGCCACTTTCAACTGTTCGGGCTTGAACGTGTAGACGGCGTAGTCGTTGAGCAACTGGCCGGCAATCAACGAACCGATCGAACTGATCTGCGGGCCGATGCCGCCGGGCACGTTCTGCAAATCGAAGCGATCGACAGTGGGCTGATCCAGGCGAATCGAATGCGTCGGCGAGTCGTAATGCAAACCGCTGGATACGGCCAGCGGCCCCGTCAGCGGCTGGCGGAACAGACCGCTCTGCACCACGGCATCTGCCTGGATGGCGATGCGGTTGCGCGCGGGGTCGAGCGACACCTGCGGGTTCGACAGCGTCACGTCAAAGAAGCCGAGAAAGCGCCGCTGGAACGGAAACTTGCGCGCAAGCGCGTCCTGCATCTGGCCGCGGGAAAAGGTGTAGCCGTCACCGGTCCAGCCGGTCGGCATACAAGCCACGAGCGTGACGGCAACGGCCACTGCAACAGCGGCCGCACCCGCCCACCAGCGGACGCGGTTGGAGCGGGCAGCAGGTTTCGTGGAATCGGTCATGACAAATCAGTGCGCTGCGGTAGCGATTTCAAGTCGGGTCAGAAACTGCATGGCGTGCGTGGTCGAGCCACCGCACATGTCGGGCTCGGGCTGCAGGCTGCTGCAGACCGCCGGACGTTCCGGCTGGCCAAAGATACGACAACGGTTCGCCTCGTCGAGTTGCGCACAGCGCACACCCGCCGGTTTGCCGTTTGGCATGCCGGGAATGGGGCTGGAAATGGAAGGCGCGATGCAGCACGCGCCGCAGTGGGGTCGACAGTCCATGCTGTCCTAGTCAACGAAATCGAGGCGGAAACCGCTATTGTGCACCAGCACAATCGAGGCCCAGTCTGATTGACAATGCCGATGCCGCTTGACCCACCCTTGCGGCATGCGTACATTAATGACCGAAAAGTAAGTTATCCGTGAGTCAGTGATCGTGTGCACTGACTAACGCCCTACCGCCGTGACTGATCAAGATTCCGAGTCTTCCTCCAAACGCTGGACCCGCCGCAAAGAGGCCCGCCCCCAGGAACTGGTCGCCGCCGCGCTGAACCTGTTCGTGGCGCGCGGCTATGCGGCCACGCGACTGGAAGATGTGGCGTCGGCCGCCGGGGTATCCAAGGGCACGGTCTACCTGTATTTCGCCAACAAGGAAGAGCTGTTCAAGGCTGTTGTGCAAGAAAACCTGGTGCCCGCACTGGCTGAGGGCGAAGCCCTGATTGACAGTTTTGATGGCACCAGCGAAGCGCTGCTGCACGAAATCCTGATGGGCTGGTGGGAGTTGATCGGCGAATCGCCGGCTTCGGGCCTCACCAAGCTGCTGATGGCCGAATCGGGCAACTTTCCCGACTTGGCGCAGTACTACCACGAAGAAGTCATCGAGCGCTGCGACCGCTTGTTCGCGCGCATCCTCGAACGTGGCATGGCCCGCGGCGAATTCCGCGACGTCAACATCGACCTCACCACGCTGACCATGGTCGCGCCGATGATCTTCCTCATGATGTGGAAGCATTCGTTCGGCCCGTGCTCGCACCGGGAGTTGGAACCTAAGGCGTTCATCGCCCATGTCGTGTCGCTGCTGCTGCACGGCGTGCTTCGCAATCCAGTGACAGGCCCAGTGATTCCGCCGCCGCCCGCCCTCACCGCGCAACCGTGGCGCACGTTGCCAGAAGGTCCTGGCAACCCCGATGAAGGCGCCGCGTCATGACAATGTCTGCCGGATTGTCCTCCGGACTTGCTAAAATGCCGGGTTTGTCGTCAAACCCTCATTTGCATCACTCGCTCCGCGTGGAAGGCATGCCCATGGACATCGAAAAATCCCGGTTCAACATGATCGAGCAGCAAATCCGTCCCTGGGACGTGCTCGATACCGACGTTCTTGACCTGCTCAGCGTCGTCAAACGCGAACATTACGTGCCCGAGGCCTACCGCGCGTTGGCCTTTGTCGACATGGAAATCCCCCTGGCCGGCGGCCAGAACATGCTGGCGCCGCGCGTGGAAGCCCGCGTCCTCCAAGAACTGGCTGTGCGCAAGCATGAAGACGTGCTGGAAGTGGGTGCAGGTTCCGGCTATATGGCTGCCCTGCTGGCCCATCGCGGCCGTCAGGTCACCACGCTCGACATCGTGCCGGAGCTCATCGCCTTCGCTCGCGACAATCTTTCGCGCAACGGCGTAACCAACGTCGACGTGGTCGAAGCCAGCGGCGCGCAGGGCTGGGGCGATGGCCTGTATGACGTCATCTGCGTATCGGGCTCGGTGCCCGCCGTGCCGGAAGCACTGCTCAAGCAGCTCAAGGTGGGTGGTCGCCTGTCGATCTTCGTGGGTGGCGCGCCGGTCATGGAAGCACAACTCATCACGCGCATCTCGAACACCGAATATCAAACGCGCAACCTGTTCGAGACGTACGTGGCGCCGTTGGTGGGCGTTCCCGCACCGTCGCTCTTCCGCTTCTGACCACTCCCGGCTCCCCAATCATCATGCAACAGCTCGCTCCCACCGCCCTCGCCCAATGGCTCGCCGACGCATCGCGCGCGAAGCCCGTCCTGCTCGACGTGCGCTGGATGGAGGAGTTGGAGATTTGCGCCATTCCTGGCATTACGCACATTCCGATGGATCAGATCCCGGCGCGTGCCAGCGAGCTGAATGCTGACCAAGACATCGTCTGCATCTGCCACCACGGCGGACGCAGCGCGCAAGTTGCGCAGTATCTGATCACGCAGGGCGGCTTCGATGCCGCGCGTGTCTACAACTTGCAAGGCGGCGTCCATGCCTGGGCTCACCAGGTGGATCCGCAGATGGCAACGTACTGATTGGGGAAGCGGCCGCCGGGCAAAGCCCTGTTCACCCTCCACAGGCACTGAACAGGGTCTGACGCGCCCGCGCTGCCTTCCGAACGCGAACGTTTCCTCCTCGCTCGGGGGCTTTATGACTGTTGCTCGCAGTAGCCGCACGCGGATGGCCGCGCGCGGTTCGCTTGTTGTGCTGTGCTGTTCGATGATGCCGATGTTCGCGTGGGCGCAGTCCCAACCGAACACACCGGCTGCGACCGACCTCCTCTCTGCCTACCGCGCCGCGCTGGCCAACGATCCGCAATTCGCATCAGTCCGTGCGCAGTCGCTCGCGCAACGCGAGAAGCTCACGCAAGGCCGCGCCGGTTTGCTACCGCAGATCGGCGGCGCCTGGAGTTCCACGCGCGTCATCTTTGATCAAACCGCTCCGGCCGAATTCAACAAGACGTTCTCGTCGACAGGCTGGACGCTGTCGCTATCGCAGCCGCTTTTCCGCTGGGACCGCTGGGAAACCTACAAGCAAGGCGAAATTGCCGCGCAGGCCTCCGAGGCGTCGCTCGCGCAAGCGCAGCTCGATCTCATCACGCGTACGGCGCAGGCCTACTTTGACGTGCTCAACGCGCAGGACACGTTGCAGCTTGCCACCGCGCAGCGCGATGCGATCCAGCAGCAGTACGAACAGGCGCGCCGCAACTTCGACGTCGGCAACGCCAACATCACCGACGCCAACGACGCGCAGGCACGCCGCGACGCGATCGACGCCAGCGTTATTGCCGCACGCAGCGACTTTGAGATCAAGCAATCGGCGCTCAAGCAGATCATTGGAGAGCCCGTTGGCACGCTGGCCGGCGTGCGTCCGGGCGTCACGATTCCCCAACCTGAGCCGGCTTCGGCAGAGCCTTGGGTGGACCAAGCGCGCAGCAGCAACCTGCAAGTGGCGCTGGCGCAGTACAACCTGCAAAGCGCAGAGCGCGATGTGAAGAAGGCGACCGCAGGTCATCTGCCTTCGGTCGATCTGGTGGCGCAGACCGGCCACACCAATGCCAGCGGCAACCAATACCTGCCGTCGCTACCGGGCGGCGCTCGCTTCGACAGTTCACAGATTGGCGTGCAGGTGTCGATCCCGATCTTTGCGGGCGGTGCGATCCAGTCGCGCGTGCGCGAAAACATCGCGCTGGAAACCAAGGCCGCGAACGACCTCGAGTTCGCCCGCCGCTCTGCCGAGCAAGGCGCACGGCAAGCGTACATCGGCGTAATCGCAGGACTGGCGCAGGTAAAAGCGCTGGAAGCGGCCGAGCTGTCGGCGCGCACGGCGTACGACTCCAACCAGCTCGCCTACGGGGTGGGCGTGCGCATCGGCACCGACGTGCTGAATTCGCAGGCGCAGCTTTTTCAGGCACGCCGCGATCTGGCCCGCGCGCGTTACGACACCATCGTCAACGGGCTGCGACTGAAGTCCGCCGCCGGTTCGTTGAGCGAGACCGACGTGATCCAGGTGAACACGCTGCTCACAGCCAACGGTTCGAGCGATATCACCGCGTTGCCGCCGGCAAATGCCAAAACCGCCTCGACGAAACCTGCCGGCAAATCGACCAAACGCTGATCAGTGTGTCTGGCCGCGCGGCGGCAGCGGGCGCTCGGCAAACTGCAACAGTGCGCCGCTGGTTGTTTTCCAGACGACTTGGCGGCCCTGCTTGCCGTTGGCCGAGGGCTGCATACCGACGGTCGCCAGGGGCGATTTGAGCGCCTCCAGGAACGCAGTCTCCAGTTCCATACGCGCCGGGTCGCACGCCATGCGCGTCGACACGAGATTGCCGAACCGCATGCCTGAGGCCAGCTTCTCATACGGCCCCGAGAAGCGATTGCAGCCCGAATAGCCCGACACCACGCCGTTGGCCGCCTCCAGACCACCACTGAATTCGATGGAAATCGGCTGCGTAGCCGGATCAGCGTCTTCGCCCTCGGTGGAAGGCAATTCCTTGGGCGCGGCGCCCGACTCTTGCCAACGCACCAGCACGAAGCGCGAGCGGCCTTCGCCCTGCGCTTGGGCGAGCGTCGCCTGGCCCGGATTGGGCGCTGCGTTAGCGGGTGTCTGTTTGGCTTCAGCGGCCGGCGCTGACGCGGCAGCGGGGGCCGCCGCCGGGGGCGTGGATGAAGGCGCCGGCGTCATGCAGCCGGCACCGATGATGGTAGCGGCGGTCACTGCGGCCAGCGCCACGGCGGTCAGCACCACGCGGCGCGGCGTTTGCAGCAGGCTCGGCTTGGGACGATTCGGTTGGGACATGAACGTGTCGTGAACGGTAACGGAATGCAAACCACATGAAGAGCCGTTAGTCTGCGCGGCTCGCCATGAGTTCGCACTTTTCGTGCCGAACGTGCCCTACGTTACAGCGTCGGCAAGACCAGGGACGCCACAGCCTCCACCGTACGCGCCGTCGCACCGCCGTGTGTGGCGGCAAAGGCCAGCGCAGCGCGCGACGCAGTTTCGCGCGTATCGGCATCAGAGAGCCAAGCGTCAATCACACGCATGACAGCCGCCGCGTCTTCCACCTGCTTGCAGGCACCCGCGGCTACCGCATCGCGAGTCGCCTGCGCAAAGTTGAACGTGTGCGGGCCAATAACCACGGGCGTGCCGACTGCGCAGGCCTCGATCAAGTTCTGCCCACCAAGCGGAAGCAAGCTGCCGCCGATGAACGCCACCTCCCCGGCGGCGTAATACAGCGCCATCTCACCCATCGAGTCACCGAGCAGGACATCGGCATCAGCAAGGGCATCGGCATCCGCCACGCCTGCCGCAGACACCGACAATGCACTGCGACGCACGACGCGCAAGCCTGCACGTTCGGCCGCCTGAGCGACTTCATCAAAACGCTGGGGATGGCGCGGCACCAGAATCAGCAAGGCATGCCGGCGCCCGACATGCTGCGCGCGATGTGCTTGCCATGCGTCCAGCAGCAGGGCCTCTTCGCCCTCGCGCGTGCTGGCTGCCACCCATGCAGAGCGGCCGTGCAACGCATCATGCAGCACGCGGCCAGCCATGATCTGGTCCACATGCGGCGTGATGTCGAACTTCAGGTTGCCGGTGACGCGCACGCGCGGCACGCCGAGGGAGCGGTAGCGATCGGCATCGTCGGGCGTCTGAGCCAGCACCGCAGCGAGTTGCGCGTACGTCTGGCGCGCTGCATCGCCAAGGCGTGCGGTGCGCCGGTGGCTGCGCGCAGACAGCCGCCCGTTGACGAGCACCATCGGCACGCCAGCGGCATAGGCGCGTTCGATTAGCACCGGCCAGATCTCGGTCTCCATTAGCAAGCCAAGGCGCGGCTGGAAATGGCGCAGAAACCAATCGACCGCACTCGGCAAGTCGTACGGCAGATATGCCTGGATGACCCGGCCGTTGCGTTGTGCCGCAAATTCGGCGCCCGTGCGGCGACCCGTCGGTGTCATGTGGGTCAGCAGGACGGCGTGATGGGGAAAGCGCGCAAGCAGCGCATCGATGAGCGGCTGCGCGGCGCGCGTCTCACCAACGGACACGGCATGCACCCACAGCAACGGACGATCCGGATTCGGGCGCGGCGGGTAGAAGCCGAGCCGCTCGCCAACGTGCTGACGATAACCGGGCTCCTTGCGGCCGCGCCACCAGAGGCGCAGCAATGCAAACGGCAGCGCGATGCGCCACAACCAGCGATACAGAACGCGCAGCATCAGAGCACACCCAGCGCGCGCAGCGCATCGAGCGCTTGCGCGCTGGTCGGATGGGCCTCGGCGCTGCCGAGGTCGTGCACGTTCGGCGTCCAATAACCGCCCGTGCGCCACGACGTGGCGAAGTTGTAGAGCGCCACCGTCGGCTTGCACAGCGCCGCAGCAATGTGCACAAGACCGGTGTCCACACCTACCACCGCAGTCGCCTGATCGAGAAACGCAGTCACACCGGGCAGCGACATGCGGGGCGGAATCACCACACGGCCCACCGTGCCCGGCGCTGCAGCGACGATGGCTTCGCGGATGGATTCGCTCGTGCGCCGCTCCGTTTCACTGCCCCACGGTAGTGCGATGGCGTAGTCGCGTGCCAACAACTCGCGCGCGACGTCAACCCACGCCGCCTGCGGCCACCCCTTATCGGCACGCGAAGTCGCATGCACCAGCGCCACGTACGGGCGCGGCAGTTTGAACGGCAAGTCGGCCGGCGGCTGCAAACCGAAATCGATGGTATCGGGCAGCGCGTAACCGAGTGCCTCCGCCACCATGCGGCGCGAGCGCTCGACCACGTGCACGCGCGGCTCCATCTCAACCTTGCGCTGATAGAACAGCTTGGCGAGCGGTTCGTAACCAGCACCTTCCGAACGATTACCAAGGCCCGCGACGAAACCACCAGGCGCCAGCCTGGCCTGCGCGGCAATGAGCGCCGTCTTGATGAGCCCCTGCGTGTCGAGCACCGCGTCATACGACTTGGCACGCAACGCGCGACGGAACGCCGCCATCTCGCCCCACGTTTTCCCGGAACCAAGCGACTTGCGCCAACGCCGCAGGGCAAACGGAATGACGCCCTGCACGCCCCGCACGATGCGGACGATCCCTGCGAAGCCTTCTTCAACTACCCAGTCGATCTCGGCATCCGGATAGGCCCGCAGAATATCGGCCACGACCGGCGTGCAATGCACCACATCGCCAAGCGACGATACCTTGACGATCAGCACACGCATGCCGTCACCCTTTCCCCCAACTTCATGTGTGCGAACCGTGCGATCAGAACGGCAGTTGCGCGTCCGGCTTCTCGGCCAGGATCACGCGGCGGAATTCGCTCTGGATGCGCGCCATCGCGGCATCGTTGTCGGCTTCGAAACGCATCACCACCACCGGCGTGGTGTTGGACGGGCGCGCCAGACCAAAACCATCTTCGTATTCCACGCGCACGCCATCGATGCGATTGACTTCCTTCGCGCCTGCAAACGTGGCGTTGGCCTTGATCTTGTCGAGCAACTCGAAAGATTCTCCCTCGGCACACTTCAGTTGCAGCTCAGGCGTGCAGTGTGAGTTCGGCAGCGCATTGAGCGTAGCGCTCGAGTCTGCCAGCCGCGAGACGATCTCCAGCAGGCGCGCGCCCGTGTAAAGCCCGTCATCAAAGCCGTACCAGCGGTCCTTGAAGAAGATGTGGCCGCTCATCTCACCGGCCAGTGGTGCGCCGGTTTCCTTCAGCTTGGCCTTGACCAGCGAATGACCAGTCTTCCACATCGTGGCCTTGCCGCCGTGCTCGCGAATGAACGGCGCCAGCTTGCCCGTGCACTTCACGTCGAAAATGATCTCGCCGCCCGGGTTGCGCGACAGGACTTCCTCCGCGAAGAGCATCAACTGGCGGTCGGGGAAGATGACTTGGCCATCTTTGGTCACCACACCCAGGCGGTCGCCATCGCCGTCGAAGGCGAGGCCAAGTTCGCAGTCGGTGGTCTGCAGCGTGCGCACGAGGTCCTGCAGGTTCTCGACGTGGGCGGGGTCCGGATGGTGGTTCGGGAAATGGCCATCCACCTCGCAGAACAGCTCCGTCACCTCACAGCCCATCGCGCGGAAAAGCTCCGGCGCAAAAGCGCCTGCAACGCCGTTGCCGCAGTCCACGGCAATCTTCATCGGGCGGCTCAGCTTGACGTCCGAGACGATTCGGTCGATGTACTGTTGGCGGATGTCCACTTGGACGTAGTCGCCTGCGCCCTCAGTGAAATCACCCTGCTCGATACGCGTGCGCAGCGCCTGGATTTGGTCGCCATAGATGGCCTGGCCAGCCAGCACCATCTTGAAGCCGTTGTAGTCCGGCGGATTGTGGCTGCCCGTGACCATCACGCCCGACGTGGCGCGACGGCCAGCCAGCTCGATATTCGTGCCGAAGTACACCATCGGCGTGGCCACGAGGCCCAGATCGATCACATCGACGCCACTTGCGCGCAGGCCTTCTGCTAAGGCCGCCAGCAGTTCCGGGCCGGACAGGCGCCCGTCGCGACCGATGACGACGGCGGATTCGCCCTTGGCGCGCGCTGCGGAGCCGAAGGCGCGGCCGATCAGGCGTGCGGTCTCAGCATCGACGGTTTTTCCGACGATGCCGCGGATGTCGTAGGCTTTAAAGATGGTGGGGTTGAGTTGTGTCGGCATATACCCTGGTTCAATCTCAATCGTTATTCGTAAAAAGGTTGGGGGGCATGGCCACCGGCGGACACGTTTACTCACCGCAGCGGAGGATGCCCCGCCGACAATCACTGAACAGGCCCCAGAACACCGCGACAAGGAAGCCGAGCAGCAAACCGGCCGCCGCAAAAATCAGGCCGCTTGGAAATACGTGGTGTCGACTGACAGACATGGACCCGAAAAGCCGTGTGTTGAAGGTGCGCTCGGGATTCAACTGTTCTCGGATGTTGATTTCGCGTTGGCGCAAAGCTTGGAGTTGCTTGTCGTTCTCGGCAGACATGCTTGCCAACAGTACAGCCTCTGGGAACGTGGTTTCTCTCCTGGCCTGTTCACGAATACGCCCCAACTCCGCGAGCTGAGCCTTTCTGGCCTCTTCCGTGGCAATCATGCGGGTCACTTCGGCCATGTTCGCGTTGATCTTGTCCATAGAAGGCTTCGCGAGCACGGCATGTGCGCTGGTCAACTCATCGAGGAATGCCTTTACGTACCGCTGGGCGTCTGCCTGGGAGAAGCCCCGTACCGTCACCTCAATCAGGTCTGCGTTCTTGAGTTGCGTCGCCTTTAGAGAGCGCCGGATGAGATCCGTATTGGCGTTCTCGCCAATCCCCAGCGGTAAGCCGAGTTTTTGCAGAACCACATCCTTGAATTGAGGCAGTTGCAGCCGCTCCATCGCCCGGCCTACGGTTTCCACGGGCGTCATGGGCGATTGAGGCGTCTCGTTGGCAATCTGGCCAATCTGGACCACTGCGCTGGCCTCCCATTGCTTGGGCAGCATCAGCGCGAGGCCTATCGCAATCGCGCCACCCACTAAGCAGGTCAAAGCGAGCTTGATCAGGTGACGGCCAAAAAACGCCAGGACCTGGGCCATCGTTACCATGGCTGCATAGTCTTCCCGAGTATCGTCAAGGTGCTGATTAGTGTTCATGGTGCTTCTTCACTCGATGGTGCTTTTTGACGATCAGCCAGCGCGGAGATTGGAACCGAACAATCCGCCAGTACAGCCAAACATAAAAGAAGATGAAAACCGCGACAAATCCCAACAAGGCCAACTCGTTATTCCAGCATAGCGTGGCTGGCAGGACCGCCATCAGACTGAGCAGCCAAAGGTAAGGCGACGTCATCGAATTGCGCCGCAGCCTGTGCCGCTCATCCTTACTGCCGACGGCCCATCGCATGACGCGCTGATAGATGAGGGTGTGCAGATGGACTCCATCGGGGTAGCCGGCCGGCACCCCTTTCAATACACGGCGCCGATACATGGAGAACAGCGTCTCGAAGATCGGATATATCACCATCAGTACGGGGTACCACGCCGAGACGCCACTATTGCGCAGCACCAACAAAATGCTGCACTCCGCCAGCACGAACCCAATCATGTAAGCGCCCCCGTCTCCGAGAAAAATGTGCCCGGCGGGAAAGTTCCAGATAAAGAACCCGAGGATCGCCCCGATCATGGCGAACGCGATCGTCAGAATCAACGTGTCACCCACGTGGAATGCGACGTAAGCGAGCGAGACGAACATCATCATCGCCACCATCGAAGCCAGCCCATTAAAGCCGTCGATGATGTTGATGGAATTGGCCAAGCCTGCCACCGCAACGGTGGTGATTACGATGGAGATGATGGGAAAGGCCAACGCCATATCGATCAGATGGACGTCGATCCGAACAATCTTGGCGTTAAGGAAGTAGACCGCCGCCAAGGCTGCCGCCATGGTGGCAAGCAAGCGCTCCCGGGGACTAACGCGCTTGGTCATGTCTTCGATAAAGCCCGCAACGAAAGCGGGCATGACGCAAAGCACCAGCAACAGAAACGGATACCCCACGAGCTTGGGATCTCGTATCCACGCGGCTACGGCTGCGGCCGCGAGCGCCAGCACAATCCCGAGCCCGCCGATGCGTGGTACGGGGCGAGCATGGAATTTCTGCACGCCGTCCAGATCCCAGTCGGCCGTGATATGAGCGTGCAGGCTCGAATACCGGATCACCATCAGCGTCACGGCAAACGACACAAGAAAAGCCACCGATAATGTAAGCATAGGGGGCCCGCAGTTTTATCGTCCAACAACAGAGCGCATTGCATTCACACGCGCCAGCGTTTCTTTGTTCAACAGCCGCCGCTCGGCATCAACAAACCATCCAAAGCGGTTGAAATACAAAATCGCCGAACGCATGTGCTCGCGCAAAAGCCTCCAGGAGCGGAATGAGCCCTTCCCGTGCTCGTGCACCACCTCAGCCTGCGGCAAGAACATCGCGGCGCCCAGACGAGACGCCCGACGACAGATATCGACGTCTTCCAGATACATGAAATATCGAGGATCAAAGCCGCACAGTGCCTTGAACGCTTCAGAGCGGAACCCCAAAAAGGCTCCCGACAGATTATGGAGGCGCAACTCCGAGCGATAGTCGAACGACTGAAGCTCGTAGCGGGCGTCCGCCGCTGCGTAGAACTGCGACGGCACGAACCGCCTGGCGAACAGGTTCCATGGCGTGGGCAAAAGCTTGCACGACCGGTAAAGCGCACCATCTGGCGAGACAACCCGCGGCCCGACGAGCACAACATCCTTGCGCTGCGCCAGTACATCAGCCATTGCCCGGACACAGCCGGGTTTGACTACGATGTCAGGATTCACCACCAGATGAACCTCGGAATTGAGCGCCGACAGCCGGTCAAGCCCAAGATTATGGCCCCGACCGAAGCCCACGTTGCCCAGTGCATCGAGAACTTCAACGTCTTCCGTTACCAGACTGAAATAGCCGCCTTTGTTCTCGGAGTTGTCGACCAGCAGCACATGAACGCGCGCGTCTGCCTGCAAGGATGCGATGCATTGGCGGATCTGATCGATCGGATTGTTGTAGAGGACAATCGATGCCGTGATATTAATCATTATTTACGAACAATGCACTGAAGAATTTACGACGATCTAATTACGCCCTGAAAATCTAATACTCCGGAATATCCACTCGATAAATCCAGCGGGCTTGCCTGTCGATTCGTCAATCCTGAGCGCCTTTCCAATATTTCACCAGCGCAGCCACGATGCGATCTGCTGCCGCACCATCACCATAAGGATTGTGAGCAAATGCCATACGTTCGTACTCTGCACGATTATCCAACAGCAAACTCACCTCGCTATGGATTCTATCGATATCGCTCCCGACGAGCCTGACTGTACCCGCCTCGACCGCTTCAGGGCGCTCCGTCGTATCGCGCATCAGAAGAACTGGCTTGCCCAATGACGGCGCCTCCTCTTGAATTCCACCAGAGTCGGTCAGAATCAGGGAAGATTTCAACATTAGAAATACAAATGGCAAGTACTCCAGCGGTTCAATCAGATGAATATTAGAAAGACCCAGAAGAATTCGATTAACCGGCTCACGCACATTTGGGTTGAGATGAACTGGATAAACAAATTCTACCTGGGGATAATTCCGAGCAAGCCTGGCAATCGCCATACAAATCTTTTCGAAGCCCTTGCCGAAATTCTCTCGCCGGTGCCCGGTTATGAGAACAAGGCGCCGATCAAATCGGATGCCCGGGAATCGCGCCAACAAGTCCGTGGATATATTATTATCACTCTCGACTCTCCCCTTAATTTCCAGCAGCGCGTCAATAACAGTATTTCCTGTAACAACAATACTGTTATCCGCAATATTCTCCTCAATCAGATTTCTGCGAGCCTTTTCTGTGGGAGCAAAATGCAATTGCGCTAGAACCCCCGTCAATCTGCGATTTCCCTCTTCAGGCCATGGAGAGAATAAATTTCCGGTTCTTAGGCCAGCCTCCACATGGCCCACGGGCACTCTCTTGTAATACGACGCCAACGTAGCAGCAAACGTGGTCGACGTATCACCGTGAACGAGTACAAAATCGGGTTGCGCCTTCTTCATTACCTCACGGAGTTGCCCTAAAATATCGACCGTAATCGAAAATAAGTCCTGCCGTGGTCGCATGATATTAAGATCAAACTCCGGCTCGATGGCGAACAAATCCAGAACCTGATCAAGCATCTCACGATGCTGAGCCGTCACACAAACCTGAGACTCAATCCCGGAGTGCGCTTTCAGCGCGTGAACAACGGGTGCCATCTTGATCGCTTCTGGGCGAGTGCCAAATACGGTTAATACTTTCATGAGGAAGCCAAAATTTAGTACACCGAGGCATGATGCCACCCCACCACTTATCGTCGGCAGCATCACGAGAAATCCTTCTTTAAATTGCCACCGATACCAAAACAAGTATAAAAATAAATATTATTTTATATTTATTATTACCCAAGTCATGCGCACGAAAAGAGTTCAGCACCATCCTGCCTACGCTACGCCACCAGGCCAGGTATTCAATGCCGCGACGCAGTGCAAACGAATATTCTTTTTTCCCTAAAGTTTCTTGGAAAGTTTCGGCCATCGATCCGAGAACGCGCCTACCTTTAGACGCAGCCCATCCCAAACTCCTAGCATTATTGCAACAATTTTTCTGCAACGCTTCCCCTCGTACAGTATGACACAAAGCAACTCGTGAATCATTCTTGCGCAATTAAGCAAGAAGAACGCGGGGCAAGCATAAAAATAGCGGATTCCTAAAATTAATCCATTACGGAATATATAATATCTGCGAGCCGAGTTATGATTATTCGGACGGAAGCTCACTCCGAGAAGCTTATATTCTGTTCGTTGACCTATTGCATGCTTTAACGTTGCACGTGTATCTATAAAAAAGGGAACCCCGCGCTTCCGCGCACGCAGTGCGTACTCCGTATCAACGTGATCGATAAAAAGTTCTTCGTCAAACCCACCCAAAATCTTTCGAGCCTTACGAGATATAACGCTTCCCGATGAAATAGTCGAGAAAACGGAATGCCGTCCTGGAGGCAAGTCCTCCGGCCTCTTAGTTCGATAACGCCATGTTTCCAGATTTAGTAAAACTGAATATTTTTCTAGATTAACATCAAAAACTGCAGGCCCTAGAACAAACGGTTCATCGCCAATTTCTTCGGCTGATTGTACGAGCTGGTCAACACATTCCAACGTGATACGCGAATCCTGATCTAACAAAATCACCAAATCGGGATCATCCGTTAAGTTCTCCAGTGCCCTATTGAATGCACCCGCGATTCCGCCTTTATTGTAATTTCTACATATCGACACCGCTTCCAATTTAGTCCATTCTTGGGCGCAAACAGAAGATGACTTCGGGCTATTATCAACAACAACCAGTTGGTCAAAATAATCCGCGATACGTTCTACGTTGACAACATCTTCCTGCACTGGGTTGTACAACACCACGATGCCGCATCTCATTAAGGGTTTTCTAATCATAAAAAAATCGGCTGAACAAAATAATAATTTACAACCCAAAATAATATCATTGAGAAAAATATTCCCAAACCGATCCAGACCCTATCAAAAGCAACAATCAATGCCGGGAGAAGCGGAATAGCAACCACATCCAGTAACTCACCAACACGAAATGCAAAAACCGGGACGCTCGCCAAGGCGAAATACAGGACTATAGACATCGTCCATACCTTAAAAAGCACATCAAACAAGTAATAACGGTTACTCAACCTATCGTACCGAGACAGAATAACGCACCACACAAAAATTTTTAGAATGATCTCTGCGTTAAACAAATTAATATCTGCATATTCACCAGAAGCCAAAAGAATCAAATAAGCCCGGATCTTTGGAATATAGTTAGATAAAAATTCGAACAACATCCCATTCGCATTCAACAGAGAGAACATCAACCCAATACCGATAACCATCGACAAAGATAGAATTTTTCGCTTACTTTCCTTGCAGATCGGATAAATTAATAGATAGATTATTGCAGACTGGTGAAATGCAGTTGCCGTTAGCGAGCAGAAAAAATAGCGCACCCCGTCACGCCTGTGGAGCATAGGGAGGCTATACAGGAAAATACCCGTCGCTATACCTGCCCTCATCTGGGTCATCTCATGTAACAAAAAGTATTTTGAAATGTAAACCAGAATTGAGAGCCAAAAAAAATGACTGCTACGATAAATACCAAGGAGTTTTAACAGTACTCCCACTAAAGCGACAATCCAAAGATATTGGAACGAGTTAGCGCCGAGCTCTTTGCCAACCCATGAGAGAAACATGAAAGCTGGTTCAAAAGGCCCATTCAGCAGACCTTCGCCGAGGTCATATTCGCCATACTGCTGCAAATAAACATCCGTGTCGGCGGTTTGCAGACCTAAGCGCAGCGCTGCAGGCGGAACTAGAAGACCGGCAAGAAACAGAACACTAGCGATGGTGGGAAATAGAGCCCTTCGTCGCCTTCCAGGAACCGGCACAGCTGCTATCTTTTGTCTCATCGCTTTATCGTTCTGCATTGGCTCAATGCCTTGGATTAACCCTATGTCAAGTAGTGGATCAACATCGTACTTCCTTTACGATATTGCTCCGTCAATCGCCTTAGGCATTCAAAATTCGCCTTGCGCATAGCAAATATGGTTGCAGGCTCGGGTGGGCTGCTCATTTCATCGAGCAGCAAGAACGATGCGCCTAACCGAGAAAAATCACCAATATTCATATTCAATACAACTGGGATTACTCCATGCGCCATATATTCTACTGCCTTGGTAGGACAGGCGACATTATTAATTACATTATCATCGCGCAGCAGAAAACCAAACTCCACCCGTCTATAATATTCCCCAATCTGCTGGTGTGGGCAGGTAGAAAAATCGGCATCTATCCCTCCATAATTCTCCGCTTTCAACCGCAAAGCATCCGGATTTGGGGTTAGGAATATATATTCATATTCAGGATTATCGCTTGCAAAGCAAAGCATCAAATCGATATTTTGCCAAACTTGTAAACCTCCTGCATAAATTATCGTGGCCCTTGATTTTACAGGCGCAACAAACTCCCCCCATTTATCTTGCACCATTCCCATATCAAAAATGGGCAAGATAAGCTGCTGCGAAGATCCCGGATATTTTTTAGATAAATGATCGGCCATACGCTGCGTCACACATACCAGCACAGTGCTTTTATATGCTGCAAGCCTTTCACAAATAGACCTAATAACAGCTCTTACCGGTTTACCTTGAGCACGTGTCTCCTCAGGCACCACCCCATGGACGTCCGTCACAATTTGCTTTTTCAAAAGGTACGCAGGCAAAGCAAAAAGTACATTGAACACCGAATGAACGTACACCCACTCAGCGGCAACTATCAGTTTGAGTATGAAGAACCAGTGCAGAAAGAAATTCACGCGGTGGATGGTTACAACCCCGCGTTTCTCCGACACAAGCTTCCAATGTCGACGATAGGAAGCTGAAACGTACTCGCGATGAGTGTCGGCTACCAGGTTGTCAATTGCCGCGACACGCTGAACCATGCCATCGCGTTCGTTCTCAGGGGAGGGATAAGGACCAAAAAATAAAATCATGATTAACTGACCCATATTTTTTCATTAACCGGGCCACTCAAGTCGGCGCATTCAATTAATGGGAATAATTTTCGCGAAGCAGCAATCTAACTGCCCATATTAACAACATCATCAGTATCAACTCCCCTCCCAACATGCCTGCAATAACACCCACCTCCGCCTTAGTTGGAGTTAGTGCGAACATGAGAGCGAGAGTACCGAGCGCTGCCACCAAGAATGCACGAGCATATGTCCCCCCTCTTCCCATTGCGCTAAGTATCTGGATACCAAGTACATTGTTTATCACTCCGAGCACGATCCACGGGCATAGATAGCGTATTACCAGGAGATAACGAGCATCCGTCCAATGCAGCAGCTTCAGGCCCCATGGAGCGATCATATACAACGTTATGGTCCCGAGTGCCGTGGGGAAAAGCAACCACAGCGCGGTTTGCTTCACTGATTGCAACCCTTTCGAAGGGGATTCAGCAAACCGAGTGGCATTGACGGGATAAATACTTTGACTGATTGGTGCGATGCAACCTACCGCGGCTTTTATAATTTTCTCTGCGGCCGCATAGATACCTACGATCGATGTCGATGAAAATAAACCAAGCACAACTACACTGCTATTGGCCAATACTCCAGCACCCGCCGACGTAAGGAAGAATGGTGCGCCGACACGCATCTCTCGCGCCATAAGTGCAAAATTCACGGCTTCAAACTCTAGCACGCCTTTACGATGAAGACTAAACGTGCAAGTAATTGCCACAAAGAGAGGCGGGATGGAGTACGCACACACCGCAAATAACATATCTGACGGCTCACGCACGAAAAGGAAGATCGCGGCAGCGCCGGCCCACTTGGAAGCGCCCATTGTAATCGCCACAATCTTCATATTGTTAATACCCTGGTAATACCATAATGGTATCAATGCATTACCAATAGCGCTGCCCATCATTAATACACCAACAGCAAATGCGTCACCGCCCCCAGACCAAAGGTAAAGCACCGGTGCCGCTAAAATGCTTATACCAAAAACAAGTAGCCCTTTACAGGCATGAATTGTTGAAACATAACTACGTAGAATGTCGATGGAAGGAGAGGATGCGTAGACGGCAACCTGACGCGTAGCTGAAATGGAGAAACCATAATCGGCAAGAAGCTGAATATACACAGCCAATGCCTGCGCAAAGGCGATCACACCGAAACCTTCAGGTTTGAGGCGCGACACAAGTATGGGTAGCGTAATCAGCGGGACAATATAATTGCTGCCTTGCGCAAGAAGCAGAAACGTTATGTTCTTTAGCAATAGAGGGGAGCGGCTGGCTGACGTCAAGATACGCGCCGACGAGAAATTAGAACTCAAAAACTTCTGCCCCTTGCAATCTGGGGGCATTCGCATCCTTGCCAGATAACAACGGTTGACCTACGTCGGGCCACGCAATACCAATATCCGGATCATTCCAGACAATGCTGCGCTCGTGCTCCGCGTACCAGTAGTCCGTTGTCTTGTACAGAAACTCGGCGTACTCCGAGGTCACGACAAAGCCGTGTGCAAAACCCTCCGGGACCCAAAGTTGCCGCTTGTTCTCGGCCGACAGCGTCACCCCTACCCACTTGCCAAATGTCGGTGAGCTCTTGCGCACATCAACGGCCACATCAAAAACCTCGCCCACCGTCACGCGCACGAGCTTTCCTTGCGGATGCTGAATCTGGTAGTGCAAGCCGCGGAGCACATTGCGCGCAGAGCGAGAATGGTTGTCCTGAACAAACGCCCGCTTAATACCGGTCGCCTGCTCGAAGCTGCGCGCGTTGAAGCTCTCGAAGAAAAAGCCGCGATCATCACCGAACACCTTCGGTTCCAAGATCAGAACTTCGGGAATAGCGGTAGGGATAACGTTCAGATTCATTTGACGGTTTCCGAAATAATATGCTGGAGATACTTCCCGTATCCGTTCTTGCTCAGCGGCTTTGCCAACGCAGCGACTTGCTCGGCATTGATCCAGCGATTGCGATACGCGATCTCTTCCGGACAGGCCACCATCAACCCCTGGCGGTTCTGCAGCGTTGCAATAAACGTCGCCGCTTCCAGCAGGGAATCGTGCGTGCCGGTATCGAGCCATGCATAGCCACGCCCCATGATCTCGACTTCGAGTTGCCCTTGCGCCAGATAGTGCTTGTTGACGTCGGTAATCTCGAGTTCACCGCGAGCCGAGGGCTTGATATCAGCCGCGATATCGCAAACCTGGTTATCGTAAAAATACAGCCCCGTCACCGCATAGTGCGAGCGCGGCTTGGCAGGCTTCTCTTCGAGGGAAAGTGCGCGGAAGTTTTCGTCGAACTCGACCACGCCGTAGCGCTCCGGATCGTGCACGTGATACGCGAAAACGGTAGCGCCCTGGTTTTGTTCGGCCGAACGGGTCAACTGCGCCACCAGGTCGTGCCCATGGAAGATGTTGTCGCCCAGAATGAGCGTCGAAGGATCGTTGCCGACAAAATCCCGACCAATGATGAACGCTTGCGCCAACCCGTCCGGTGAAGGCTGTACGGCGTACTGCAAGTTGAGTCCCCACTTGCTTCCATCCCCCAGCATTTCAGTAAAACGCGGCGTATCTTCCGGCGTGGAAATGATGAGAATGTCTCGAATCCCCGCAAGCATCAGCGTAGACAGCGGGTAATAGATCATCGGCTTGTCGTACACCGGCAGCAGTTGTTTTGAAACCGAGCGGGTGATCGGGTAGAGCCGAGTGCCGGAGCCTCCGGCCAGGATAATGCCCTTGCGCATAGCGAGTCGTTCAGGAAAGGATTTGGTCCAACAGGAGATGAATGCCCTGTTGCCAGTCCGGCAGGTGTACGCCGAATGTCTCGACGAGCTTGTCCGTGTTCATGCGGGAATTGGCAGGGCGCGGCGCCGGCAGCGGGTATGCGGTTGCCGGAATGGCGTCGATGCGATCTGGATCGACCTTGAGTTCGACCCCAAGCGCCTTGGCGTAACGCAATACGGCGGTGGCATAGCTGTGCCAGGTGGTTTCGCCCGCAGCAGCCAAGTGGTACATGCCTGACGGAAACTCTGCGCGATCGCCGCTCAACCACGCCCGAGCCACGATCTGCGCGGTGACGTCTGCAATAAGTGCGGCCGTGGTGGGAGCGCCAAACTGGTCCGCAATCACCCGCAGGCTGTCTCGCTCGCGGCCGAGCTTCAGCATGGTCTTGACAAAGTTGCCGCCATGCGCCCCAGCGACCCAGCACGTGCGCATGACCAACGCAGTCGCGCCCGATGCCGCGATCGCCTCTTCGCCGGCAAGCTTGCTCTTGCCATAGACCGACTGAGGATTGACAGGGTCGGTTTCGACGTAGGCGCCGTCCTTGGTGCCGTCAAAGACATAGTCCGTGCTGTAGTGCACCAGGAGGCTGCCAAGGGCGCGTGCTTCATCCGCCAACGCGCCGACTGCCGTGCCGTTGACGGCGAATGCCATCTCGGCGTCCGTCTCGGCCTTGTCGACGGCGGTGTAAGCGGCGGGATTGACGATGACGTCGGGGCAATACTCGCGTACCACCTTGCGCAGCGTGTCAGGCTGAGCAAGGTCACACGTGGCCCGGTCCAGGGCAATCACGTCACCCAAAGGCGCAAGGCTGCGCCGGAGCTCAAAGCCGACCTGACCGTTGCTTCCGGTAACTAGCAGGCGAGGGATGGGGCGCACCTTATGCTGCATACTGCTTTGCAACCCAATTCCGGTATTCGCCCGACACAACGTCCTGCACCCAAGCCTGGTTGTCCAGATACCACTGAACGGTCTTGCGCAGACCTGTTTCGAATGTCTCGGCCGGTTTCCAGCCAAGCTCACGCTCGAGCTTGCGAGCATCAATCGCATAGCGGCGATCGTGGCCTGGGCGGTCCTTCACGAAGGTAATCTGATCACGATAGGAACCTGTCGCCTTCGGCTTCAGTTCGTCAAGCAAATCGCAAAGGGTGTAGACCACGTCGAGGTTGGTCTTCTCGTTCCAACCGCCCACGTTGTATGTCTCACCCAGGCGCCCACGTGCGAGCACCTCTCGTATGGCTGCGCAGTGGTCACCCACATACAGCCAATCGCGCACGTTCTGGCCGTCACCATAGACCGGCAGCGGCTTGCCGTCGAGCGCGTTAGTGATCATCAGAGGAATTAGCTTCTCAGGGAAATGATAGGGACCGTAATTGTTCGAGCAATTGGTCGTCACCACCGGAAGCCCATAGGTATGATGGTAGGCACGCACGAGGTGGTCCGATGCTGCCTTGGACGCCGAATACGGGCTGTTTGGCGCGTATGGGGTCGTTTCCGAAAATTGCGGGTCAGTGGCGCCAAGCGAGCCGAAGACCTCGTCGGTGGAAACATGCAGGAGGCGGAACTCCGCCTTGGCCTCGGCGTCGAGCCCGCCCCAATAGGCACGAACAGCTTCAAGCAGAGTGAACGTGCCGACGATATTGGTCTGGATGAATTCACCCGGCCCGTGGATGGAGCGATCCACGTGGCTTTCGGCTGCAAAGTGGACCACTGCGCGTGGCTTGTACTGCTCGAACAAGCGGTCGAGCGCTGCGCGGTCACAAATGTCCATTTGCGAAAATACGTGGCGCAAATCGCCTTCTACAGCGGCCAGCGTCTTGCGATTACCCGCATAGGTCAGCTTATCGACGTTGACGACACCTTCAGCGTCAGGGTTCGCCAGCCAGTTAAGAACGAAATTGCCACCAATAAAGCCGGCCCCGCCGGTAACCAGGATGTAGGACAAACTCTGCGCTCCTTGCTGCGACCCGTTTGGGCCCTGGAATCCGGTTGAACTTCCCTCAGGGACCCTACGGATTTGTTAAATGTCGTGAGAAGTCGCGTATTCTATCCGACCCCCTAGGCATACCCTGCCAAAGCGCCTGAACTTTTTGTAGCGCGTTGTAACACCTGAGACCGCAACGCCTCAAACAGACTGAATGCGCGGTCGACAGCACATGAAAGTTGCAACTATCCCCCCCCACGCCATCGGCGACCTCCAAGGCTGCTGCTCCCGCCTCCAGTCCTTGCTGGCCGCCCTCCCCGCCAACGCCCCACTCCGCTTCGTCGGCGACCTCATCAACCGAGGCCCAGAGTCGCTCGCCGCGCTGCGCCAAGTTATCGCGCTTTGCGAGGCCGGCCGCGCTCGCACCGTGCTGGGCAACCACGATATCCACCTGCTTGCCGTGGCGGCAGGCGTGCGCAAGCCCGGCAAGCGAGACACGATCGCCGAGATCCTCTCCGCGCCCGATAGCGACCAACTCATCACCTGGCTACGCCACCAGCCGCTGGCCATTTTCGAAAACAGTTTCCTGATGGTGCACGCCGGCGTCCTGCCTCAGTGGACGACAGGCGATGTACTGGAGTTGGCCGGCGCGGTGGAGCGAGAGCTGCGCAGCGCACATTGGAAGACCTTCCTGGCCGACGCCTTCGGCAACCATCCGGACAAGTGGAGCGACGATCTCGTCGGCATGGATCGGCTACGGCTGACCATCAACGCCTTGACGCGCCTACGCTTCTGCAAGCCCGACGGCACGATGGAGTTCGAAACGACGGACGCCGATGGCGCACCGGATGGCCACATGCCGTGGTTCGACGTGCCGGGCCGCCGCACGCGAGGCACGCCGATCGTGTTCGGGCATTGGTCCACCCGTGGGCTGGTGATGCGCGACGATGTGATGGGCTTGGATACCGGCTGCGTGTGGGGTGGGAAGCTGACAGCGGCGAAGCTATCGCTGGCCCCAGCCGGGCGTGACGTGATCCAGGTGGATTGCGAGCAGGCGCAAGACCCGCTCGCGCACAAAAAGAAATAACCGTTTGACCTAGCCCGCGCGAGCGATCAGGGTCGCAACCGCTTCCTGGCTATGTGCGGCCAGGGCACGGCGATCCATCTCCGGAGCCACGGCGGGGCCTACGAGCACTTCCACCACCAACGGCGGCCCGTTCAGCATGGCATTGATCGTGTCCATCATCGACAGGTCACCGATATACGCTGGAATGGTCGTCAACTCACCCGTCCCGGCAATGCGATAGCGCAGCGCCACCGGCCGGATGGGTGCGCCAGCGCTGACGGGCGCCTGAAACAGGTTGGCGTGAAACGGCAGCAGTTGCAGCCCGTCAGACGTCGTGCCCTCGGGGAACACGCAAATGGCATCCCCCGAACGCATCGCATCTGCAATGACGTGCATGATGCGATGCGCATCGCGCTTGCGGGCGCGCTCGACAAACAGCACGCCCGTCTGAGCGCATAACCAGCCAATCACCGGCCAGCCGCGAATCTCCGATTTGGCGACGAAGCGCGGCGGGTACCAGCTGTTGATCGCGTAGATGTCGATCCACGAGACATGGTTGGACACCAGCATGGAACCCGCCAGTTCCTGGCCCGAGACCTGCTCGCCATGCACCACGAGCGAGACCCGGAACAGCGCCAGCAACTTGCGCGACCAGCGTTGAATCAACGCTTGCTTGGTCTGCGGCTTGATCCACCAGAACAGCAACGCGCACGTGATCAGACCTTCGACCAGATGCACGAGCAACCGCAGCTTGCGGAGCACATGCTTGCGCTGTGGCGTGCACGTCTCGGTGGGCGCGCTTGTCACGCGTTGATCAATGCCCGTCATAGGCAAGATGCCCGGCAACCATCGTGGCACGTACACGGCCGGCTAGCTCGAAGCCCAGATACGGGGAGTTCTTGCCTTGGCTCCGCAGCGCGCGTGGCTCAAGTTTCCAGGTCGCATCCGGATCGAACACGCACACATCGGCCATCGCCCCCACTTCCAGCGAGCCTGCATGCAGGCCCAGCACACGAGCCGGCTCGCTGGTGATGCGCGACAGCGCCTTCGACAGCTCGACCTTGTGTTCGGTGGCCCAGCGCAGCGTGAGCGGCAGCAGGGTTTCGAGGCCGGTCGCGCCGGGTGTGGCCTCAGCAAACGGCAGCAGCTTCTCGTCGTCATCCACAGGCGTGTGGTCGGAACAGATCGCGTCGATGGTGCCATCGGCCAGCGCACGCACGATGCCGTCGCGGTCGCGCCCGGAGCGCAGCGGCGGCACAAAACGCATCTGCGAATTGAAGTAGCCGATATCGACGTCGGTCAGCGAGATATGGTGGACGTTCACGTCGCATGTGACCGGCAAACCTTCGGCTTTCGCACGGCGCACAAGCTCGATGCCCGCGGCCGATGACAAGCGGCACAGGTGCACACGGGCGCCCGTGCTGCGAATCAGTTCGAAGATGGTATGCAGGCGCACCGTCTCAGCCATGACAGGCACCCCCGAGAGGCCCAGGCGTGAAGCCAGCGGGCCGCTTGCGGCCACGCCGCCCTTACCCAGATACGGGTCTTCCGGGCGCAGCCAGACGGTGAAGCCAAAGGTCTGCGCGTATTGCAGCGCACGCATCAGCACTTGCGTGTCGGCCATCGGCGCATCGGTCTGCGAGAAGCCAACGCAGCCCGACTCTGTCAATTCGGCCATCTCCGTCAGCACCGCGCCCTTCAAACCGACAGTGAGCGCACCGAGCGGATACACATGCGCCTGATTCAGGTTGCGCGCGCGGAACTTGAGCATCTCGACCAAGCCGGGTTCGTCCAGCACAGGATCGGTGTCCGGCGGGCATACCAGCGAGGTCACGCCGCCGGCCATGGCCGCCGCCATTTCCGACTCGAGCGTGGCCTTGTATTCGAAGCCCGGCTCGCGCAGGCGGGCTGATAGGTCAATCAGGCCCGGGCAAACAACCAAGCCCGTCGCGTCGATGGTCTTGTTGGCATGGAAATCCGCCGGAGCGTGGCCGACACCGACCACCTTGCTTGCCGCGATGTACAGGTCCTGTTGTGCGTCGATACCGTTGGCCGGGTCGATCAGGCGGCCGCCTTTGATATGCAGTTTCATCGTTTCAATATTTTTGAGATGGATGCAAAACGAAGCGAAGCGGTTCTGGCGGTTCGGCGCCGACGCAGACAGTACAAAAAGTACGGCAAGTCGACGCCGGGCCGGCAGAATCGTTTTTCATCGATCTCAGTCGTTGTTGCCAGCCACGATGCCCATGACCGCCATGCGCACGGCGATGCCGAACGTCACCTGATTCAGGATCACCGATTGCACGCCGTCGGCCACGGCGGAATCGATTTCCACGCCGCGGTTCATCGGGCCGGGGTGCATGACGATGGCGTCCGGCTTGGCCAGCGCCAGGCGCTCCTGCGTGAGGCCGTAGGCCTTGAAGTATTCCTGTGCCGAGGGCAACAGCGCGCCGCTCATACGCTCGTTCTGCAGGCGCAGCATGATGACCACGTCCACGCCCTTCAGGCCTTCTTCCATGTTGTGGAAGACGCGCACACCCATGTGCTCCAGCCCGCCCGGCAGCAGCGTACGCGGGCCAATGGCGCGCACTTCGGCGCAGCCCAGCGTCGTCAACGCATGGATGTCGGAACGCGCCACGCGCGAGTGCAGGATGTCGCCGACGATCGCCACCGTCAGGTTGGAGAAATCCTTCTTGTAGTGGCGGATGGTGTACATGTCGAGCAGCCCCTGCGTCGGGTGCGCATGACGGCCATCGCCCGCGTTGATGACGTGCACATGCGGCGCGACGTGCTCCGCGATCAGGTACGGCGCACCGGAACTGGCGTGGCGGACGACGAACATGTCCGCCTGCATCGCCGACAGATTGTTGATCGTGTCGAGCAGCGACTCACCCTTGCTGGTGGACGACGCGTTGATGTTCAGGTTGATCACGTCCGCCGACAACCGCTTGGCCGCGATCTCGAACGTGGTGCGCGTGCGCGTGGAGTTCTCGAAGAACAGGTTGAACACGCTCTTGCCGCGCAGCAGAGGCACCTTCTTCACCTCACGGTCGGAATCCGACACGGAGACGAACTGCTGCGCGGTGTCCAGCACGTGCGTGAGGATGTCGCGCGACAGCCCCTCGATCGACAGCAGGTGCTTGAGCTCGCCGTTTTTCGTGAGCTGCGGGTTGGCGAAAGTCTTGGGCATGAGAAACGAAAGGCGACGAGGTCAGTACAGGTCAGGTCAAAGCGGGTGCGGTGCAGCGGGCGAACTCAAGCGCCTTTGAGCTCGCACGTAAAGGTGAAGCGGGCCGAAGCGCCCTCGCCGGCTTCGCTCAGCACGAGCGATTCGTTGGGCGGCAGCGTGATGCGTTCACCGATGTAATCGGGGGCAACGGGCAACTGGCGTTCACCGCGGTCGACCAACACGGCCAGCTCGACCGCAGCCGGACGGCCGTAGTCGAACAGTTCATTGATGGCCGCGCGGATGGTGCGACCGCTGGCCAGCACGTCGTCCACCAGCAGGATGCGGCGCTCGTTCACGTCGAACGGCAGCGTGGTCGGTTGCGCCTTGGCGTGCAGGCCTTTCTTGGCGTAATCGTCGCGGTGCATCGCAACGTTGACGACGCCGTAATCGGGCAGGCCAAGGTCATGCGCCAGCCGCTTGGCAATCCAGGCGCCGCCGCTGACAATGCCGGCCACCGACCAGGTGTGGCCGTCGGCCAGCCGCGTGCGCAGTTGTGCAACGAGGCTCTGGTACAGCGCCTCGGCATCGATCTGTTGCGATGTCATGCGTGTTCGTCGAAAAACTGTTGGAGGATGATGCACGCGGCTTCTGCGTCGAGCACATCGTCGGAGGCACCGGCGTCCTGCGCGGCGATTGACGAATAGCGCTCGTCCACCCAGGTAACCGGCAGGCCATAGCGGCCGTGCAATTGATTGCCGAAGCGCTTGGCGAGCTTGATCATCGGCTGCTCTTCCCCATCGGGGTGAACTGGCATACCGACCACGAAGCCGACTGGCTGCCATTCGCCCACAAGCCGCGTGATCTGCGCGAAACGGAAATCGACCGAGCGGTTAGGAATGGTTTCCAGCGCCCGCGCCGAGCGCGTAATGGAATTACCCAGCGCGACGCCGATGCGTTTTTCGCCGTAATCGAATGCCAGCAAGGTGCCTTCTGCGGGCACGGAATGGGTCGCCGGACGCGCCGGCTCAGGCATGCCCGGCCTCGCCCGACAGCATGGCGGGGTTGATGCCCAGCAGGTTCAGCGCCGCGGCAAACCGCTCTTCGGGAGGCACGTTGAAGATGATCTCGGGATCGGCGTGGACAGTCAGCCAGCCGTTGCGGCTGATTTCGTCTTCCAGTTGTCCGGCACTCCAGCCGGCATACCCGAGAGTCAGGATGAAGCGGTGCGGGCCGCCTCCCTGGGCAACAGCTTCTAGCACATCCTTGGAGGTGGTCATTTCCAGCCCGCCCGGCACCGCCAGCGACGACGAATACGCGCCCGTAGCGTCGTGCAGCACAAAGCCGCGCTCAGTCTGCACCGGGCCGCCGTAGTACACGGATTGTTCTGCGAGGGGGTGGATTTCGAGCTTGAGATCGATCTTGTCGAACAGTGTCGCCAAGTCGATGTCGATGGGGCGGTTGATCACGAGCCCGAGCGCGCCGCGCTCGTTGTGCTCGCACATGTACACGACGGTGCCCGAAAACGTGGAATCCGCCATGCCAGGCATAGCGATCAGGAACTGATTCGTGAGATTGATAAGTGCGTCAGGCGAGGCCATGGGGTGAGTTTACCAAAAGCCCCCGGGCGCTGCCCCTCTCATTTTGAGGAATCGGCCCTCGGCGCAAGGTTTTTTGGTCTGGCATATTGTGGCGCCTCAGGCACTCGGCCCGGTTGCATGTGGCGGCGTGGTGTTCAACGCCCCCAGATCAGCGGCTTCCAGCCAACGCCAGTCGCCCGGTGCCAGGTCGCCCAGCGACAACCCGCCGATGGCGCTGCGGTGCAATCCGGCCACGTGGTTACCGGCAGCCGCCACCATGCGTTTCACCTGGTGGTATTTGCCTTGCGTGAGCGCCATACGCAGGTGGTGCGTGTCGACACGCTCCGCCCAAGCGGCGGCAACGTTTTCATTCTCGTCGGCCAGCAGCACGCCGGCGCACAACTGGGCGATCTGCGCATCGGTTACGGGCTCGGCGGTGGTGATCTCGTAGACCTTGGGCACCTGGTGGCGCGGGCTGGTGATGGTGTGAACGAACTGGCCATCGTCCGTGAGCAGCAGCAGTCCTGTGGTGTCCTGGTCGAGCCGCCCGACGCACTGCACGGCCCGCTCGCGCAGCGGCACCGGCAGCAGCGTGTATACGCTCGGATGGTGTTTCGGCTTTTGCGAGCACTCCACGCCGGCCGGCTTGTTGAGCATCAAATAGGCTCGGGCGTGGTATGCCCAGCGCTCGCCGTCGACATCCAGCACCAGGCCGGCGGTATCGACCAGCGCATCAGGGCTTTCCATCTCGACGCCGTTGATGAATACCAAACCCGCGAGTACGAGGTCCTTGCAATAGCGGCGCGTGCCGAAGCCCTGTGATTGCAGGATGCGATACAGCGGAAGACGAGAAGAATCAGCCATGACAACAACGTGAACAAGACAAAAAGGCGCGTATTTTGCGATACGCTCGGCCAGTCCAAAGAGCAACCGACTCCATCCGATGCCCTCCACCGCCCCAAGCCGCCAGCCTTACGACATCGGAGCGCACTTCCAGCGAGGCCTGGTGTGGTTCCGGCGCGATCTGCGGCACTTCGACCACGCGGCGCTGCATTATGCCCTGCGCCACTGCCGCGAGGTCTATTGCGTGTTCGTATTCGACCGCGACATCCTCGACGCGCTGCTTGCGCGCGGGCTCAAGGCCGACCGCCGCATCGAGTTCATCCGCGCGTCCGTCGAGGAACTGCGCAGCGTGTTGCGCGAGGCCGGCGGCGACCTGATCGTCGTGCATGATCACCCGCGCCAGGCGATTCCCGAGATCGCGCGCCGGCTCAACATCGAAGCCGTTTTCGCCAACCATGACGAAGAACCTTTTGCGCAGGCCCGCGATGAAGCGGTGCGCAAAGTGCTGGCCCAGCAGCCGTGCGCCTGGTTCGACTTCAAGGATCAGGTGATCTTCGAGCGCGACGAAATCCTGAACGGGCAAGGCAAACCGTATGGCGTTTTCACGCCTTACAAGAATGCCTGGTTGGCCGCGTTGACACCGTTCGACTTGCGCGCGTATCCGACCGAGCCTTACCTAGGTGCGCTGGCCAAGCCGCCGCAGGCGCTTTCACACGCGACGCCAGCGTTGGAATCGATGGGCTTCGCACGCACCAATCTGTCGGAGATCGCCCTGCCCACTGGCATGTCGGGCGGCCAGGCCTTGCTCGACGAGTTTGAAGAGCGCATGGACGACTACCATGCGCGCCGTGACTTTCCCGCCGTGCGCGGACCCAGCTATCTGTCAACGCACCTGCGCTTTGGCACCGTGTCGATCCGCGCGCTCGCAGCGCGCGCGCATGCCGCCATGCTGCGCGGCAGTCGGGGCGCGGCGACGTGGCTGTCGGAGTTGGTCTGGCGCGACTTCTATTTCATGATCCTGCATCACCGCCCGGACTTGGCCGACGGCGCCGCGTTCCATCCGGAATTCGATCGCATCCGCTGGGTAGACGGAGACACCGGCGACGCGCGCTTCGAAGCGTGGAAGGCTGCGCGCACCGGTTACCCGCTCGTGGACGCAGCCATGCTGCAGATCTTCCAGAGCGGCTACATGCACAACCGCCTGCGCATGGTGGCGGCGAGCTTCCTCATCAAGGACCTCGGCATCGACTGGCGACGCGGCGAGCAGTATTTTGCCGACGTCCTCAACGATTTCGACTTCGCAGCCAACAACGGCGGCTGGCAGTGGGCGGCGTCCAGTGGGTGCGACGCGCAGCCGTGGTTCCGCATCTTCAATCCCGTCACGCAATCGGAGAAGTTCGACCCGCAAGGCCGCTTCATCCGCAAGTACCTGCCGCAATTGGCGAAGCTGCCCGACAAGTACATTCACGCGCCATGGACGGCGCCGGCCAACGTGCTGAAGGAAGCAGGCGTCGCGTTGGGCGAGACGTATCCCTTGCCCATCGTCGACCACGCGGCCGCGCGTGCTGCGACACTCGACCGCTATGCCGTCACCAAGGCGCATCGCACATCGGGCGCCGAGGCGGCGGCACTGAGCAAGATCAGCGACGATTGAGAATCGCCACGCACCAAAGACAACGGGCCGGTAGAACACCGGCCCGTTGTTGTTTCTGCCAGGCGTGTCGTCAGCCTGCGTTGGCCGCCGGCGCACGCTCGCCGATGAGGTTGCGCAGATGCTGCAGCAACTCCTCTTCGTTGTACGGCTTGCCCAGGTAGACATTCACGCCGATCTCCGCGGCGTAGCGGCGGTGTTTGTCCGCCGTACGCGAGGTGATCATGATGATCGGCGTAGCGCCGATGCGTTCGTCCGCACGCACGTTGCGCGTAAGGTCGAAGCCGTCCATGTGCGGCATTTCGATGTCGACGAGCATCGCGTCGGGCGTGATCTCCTGCAACTGACGCAGCGCGTCCACACCGTCGCGTGCGAGCACGGCCTGGTAGCCGGAGCGCGTGAGCAGACGCTGCGTGACCTTACGCACGGTCAGCGAATCGTCGACCACCATGACGATCGGCTGTGTGGCGAGGCCCGGCACGGCGTCGGTGCTGCCGTCGCGCTGCAGCTCGGCCACGGCGCCCGTGGCTTCCGGGTCTGACAGGCTGCGTGCAACCGCTTCGCGCTCGAAGCGCTGCGTGAGCACCACGGGGTTGTAGATCAGCACAATCTCGCCGTCGCCCAGCGTCGTTGCACCGGCAATGCCTTCCAGACGCGCGAGGTGCGGGCCAATGTGCTTGACCACCACTTCGCGGTTGCCGATCACTTCGTCGACGTGCACGGCGGCGCGCTCGGCACCGTTGCGCACCACCACGGCCGGCGAGTACTTGCGCCCGCCCGTGACGGACTTCGCTTCTTCAAGCAGCGCGCCAAAGTAGTGGAACGGCACGGGGCCCGTCGGCAATTGCAGTGCAGCCGCGTTGTACGCCTCGGCCAGCGCCTGCGGACGCAGTTGCTGCACGTGGTCGATCATGCCCGACGGAATCGCGTACACGCGCTCGCTCACACGCACCAGCAGCACCTGCGTAATGGCGGTGGTCAGCGGCAGGTGGATGGTGAAACGCGTGCCGACTTCCGGCGTCGTCTGCAGCGAGATCCGGCCGCCCAGGGCAACGGTTTCAGCACGCACCACGTCCATGCCCACGCCACGGCCGGCCAGCTCGGACACCTGATCCGCCGTGGAGAAGCCCGGCGTGAAGATCATCTCGGTGAGGCGCGCGTCGCTGGCCTCCTCATCCGGCGCCAGAAGCTGGCGCTCCAGTGCGCGGGCGCGAATGCGGTCGAGGTTCAACCCGGCGCCGTCGTCCACGAAATGCAGCACGACTTCGTTGCCTTCCTGCTGCACTTCCAGCGTGAGCTCGCCCGCCGGATTCTTGCCCTTGGCGCGACGCTCGTCGGCGGATTCAATGCCGTGTGCGACGGCGTTGCGGATCATGTGTTCGAGCGGGCCGCCCATGCGGTCCAGCACGCTGCGATCCAGTTCCACCGTACCGCCCTTGATGAACAGGCGGACTTCCTTGCCGGTTTCCGACGCCGCCTGGCGAGCCACGCGGTACAGGCGGTCAGCCACGGTATCGAACTGCACCATGCGCGCACGCATCAGGCTGCGCTGCAAGCCCCGCGTGAGGCGTGCCTGCGTTTCCAGATCGAGCGACGCCTGATCGAAACCGCGGAACAAGTTCTGCTGCACCGTCGCCACGTCATTGACGGACTCGGCCATCATCCGCGTGAGTTCCTGCAAGCGCGTGAATCGGTCGAACTCAAGCGGGTCGAACGATTCGTCGTGTGCAGCCGCATCGGCAATGCGCGACTCCATCTGCGTCTCGGCCTGGATTTCGATCTCGCGAACCTGCGAGCGCAAACGCGCCACGTTGTCGTTCAGTTCCGACAGATAGGTCTTGAGCGCATCGACTTCCGACTCCAGACGCGCACGCGCGGCACCGACTTCACCCGCATCGTTGATAAGCGAGTCAAGCGCACGCGCCTGCACGCGCACCATCGCGCGCTGGCGTTCAGCCACTTCGAGGGCTTCAGCTTCAGGGCTGCGCGCGCCGGTCAGATCGACGTTCGTCGATACTGCAACAGCCGGCAGCATCGATGCACCGGACGATGTCTGCGCGTCAGCTGCCGTCTGCGGCGCCTCGGTAGCATCGGCAAGGCCAGCATCGAGCGGCAGCAGATTGCCCGCGCCCAGCGCATCGACGTGCGCCTGAATGCGGTCAAACCAGACGTAGAGCTTGCGGAACAGCGCGTCGTCCACGCGGTTCTGGCGCAAGCCGCCTTCAATGGCGCTTTCCATTTCGTGCGCTGCCTGACCCAGCGTCATGGCGCCGGCCATGCGCGCACTGCCCTTGACGGTGTGCAGGTTACGCAGCAGCAGGCCGGCGGCATTGCGGTCCTGCGGCTCGGCTTCCCATGCACGCAAGTGCTGGCCCAGCTCGGGCAGCGCGACGTGCGCTTCCTCCAGGAAAATTTCCAGCAGCGCCGGATCAAGCGCGTCGGCGGGTGCTTGGCGGACCAGCTCACCCACGGCCGGCTCGGCAACCGGCGACTCGTGCACGGGCACCAGCGACGGCACGAACGTCGGCGTGATCTCCGCCGGCTCAAACCCTGGCTCGCCGGCCAGGCCAGCGGTTTCGTTCTCGGCCTGTTCAACTTCGGTAAAGGCGGCGGGCGCCGGCTCCAGCGGCAGGCGCGGACGCACGAGCAGGCGCTCGCACAACTCATCGAGGCTGCGGCGCATCGCCTCGTCAGCGTCTGGCCAGAGGCTGGCGGCAAATTGATGCAGCATGCCGCGCATGCGCTCGATGGATTGATCGAGCAGGCGGAAGTCGCCCGGATGCATCGCCACCGGGCGGCTGTTCAGGTTCAGCAGCACCTGCTCCAGCGCCCCAGCCAACTGGCGCACGGGCTCCAGTTCGACCACGGCGGAGCTGCCTTGCAGCGTGTGTGCGGCGCGCAGCGCCAGCTCGCTCGGGGGCGTGCGGCCTTCGTGGCGCCACTCCGAGAAATCCACGCCCAGGCGGCGGATCAGGTCATCGGCTTCCTGCAGGTAGACGTTGTACAGCGCCACGCTGATGCGGACCGGACCAATCTCCTTCACGCCATCGTCGTGCGGTGCTTCCTCCGGCTCGCCAGTCTGCGCGAACGGGAACGGGATCACCTTGGCATCGGCGTCAGCGGCAACCGGTTCAGCGGCCGTTTGCTGATTAGCCTCTTCGACGTGCTCCGCAACCGGCTCGATTGCCTCATGCTCCACCACCGGCGCGGTGGCCTCGGGCATTGGCGCCTCGACTTCGGGCAGCGGGGGTTCGTCATCCCACGAGAGCGCGACGGCTTCTTCTGCTTCTGCAACGGGCACATCCGGCGCAGCCAGCTCCATCGGCTGCACCGCGTCGACGTCGTGCGATGCGGCTTCCGCAGCCGGTGCTTCGGGCGTTTGCGGCTCAACGTGTTCGGGAGCAGCCTGCGCTTCGGGCACGGCCTCCAGCCAAACGAACGGACCGCCATGACGCACACGCTCGGCGGCGGCGACCAGCGGTTCAATGGGGTGATCGGCTTGCGGCGATTGCGCAATGGCCGCGGCCCACGTCGACAACTCGGACTCGGCACGTGTCAGCAGCGCGGCCAGGTCATGCGTCGGCACGCGGCTCTCCGCCAGCCAAACGTTCATGACCTGCTCAATGGCCCAGGCAGCTTCGCCGTAGCGCGTGAGGCCGACCATGCGGCCCGAGCCCTTGAGCGTGTGGAACGCGCGACGCAACTGCGTGAGCAGGTCCAAGTCGGAGCCGGTAGCCAGGCCACCCGTGCCCACATCAGCAGCGGCTTGCAGGCCCTGCAGATCGGCGCGCACGCCGGCCAGCACTTCTTCTGCTTCAGACAGGAAGATGTCGAGCAGCTCGGCATCAATGGATTGGGTATCCCGCACGGCACCAAGTGCAGGTGCAGCGGCAGCAGCGGGCACCGCAGCCGGAGCGGCCAATGCGGCCTGCATGCGCTCAAGCGCGCCGGCACTGCCAACCTGCCATGCGTCGAACTGGGCCAGCGCCTCTTCCAGGCGACGCCGGCGAGCCGGATCGTCGTCGATGGCGGCGGCGTCGCGTGCTTCCTGCAGCGCGGCACGCAACTCGGCGGCCAGCGGGTCGGTCGGGTCAACCGGTTGCTTGGCCAGCAGGCGATCGAGCAGCGCTTGCAGCGGCGATGCAGCATCGGCATTGGACACACCTGCGCCGGCGAGCGTTTCGGATTGCGGCTCGCGGCGGGTCAGCATGCCGGATTCGGCATCGAAGGCGAACTCGCGCCATGCGGTTTCGCGCTCGGTCGGCGTCAACTGGCCTTCGATGACGATCTCGTCGACCTGGCCGCCGGTCAGTTCTGTGCCGGCAGACAGCGCGTCCAGCAGGGCTTGCAGGCCGCTGACGTTGGCGGCCAGCGCAGCCAGGTAACGTTCGCGATCGGCAGTAGTACCCTCGCCCGCAGCGTGCAGCGCGTTGATGGTCGATTGAGCGGCTTCGGTAGCGTGGACGGCCTCATCGGCGTCCAGTGCGGCAAAAGTGCTCTGCATCTCGCCGAACAGGCGTGCAGCCTCTTGCAGGCCGCCGCTTTCTGCGCCTTCGCGCTCGAACGCATCGAGGTGCGTTTCGGCAGAGGCTAACTGCGTTTGCAGCGTGCGAACCTGCTCGGCGCGCGCGCGGCGTTGTGCGGCTTCTTCGGCCAGCAGCGTGAGCCATGCGGGTGCTGGCACGGCGTGGCCGTCTTGCGTGGCGCGAGCATGTTCGGCCAGTTCGCTGCAGCGGGCGGCAAACCACGCGCTGCGCAGGTCGCCGGATTCGCCATGCACGGCCCACGGGCGTGCCAGCATGCGCGAGAGGAATTGCAGCGTGGGTGCAACGTCCTGCCCGGCAGCTTCGGTCAGTCGGTTCGACAGGTCAGACAGGGCCGGCTGCCCCAACGCGTCGGCATGCAGCGCAAGCGTCTGCAGTGCAGCGTCGAGTTCGTCCGCAGCGGGTGCCGGTTGTTGACTGAGCGCTTCGAGCGAGCGGCCAACGCGTTGCAGCGTGTCGCTGGTGTCCGTCGGCAGCAGCGCGTAATACTGGCGCGTATGCAGTGCGCCAGCGGGCGCGTGCGTGGGCGGAATCGCGAAGGCCTGCACACAGGCCACGATGTCCGGGCCGAGCGTATCGTCGCCCACCGGCGCTGCGGGCGCGTTGCTGTAGGCCATGCCGGCCAACAGATACAGCGCGTCGGTCAGCAGGCCTTGCGGCAGGTGGACGTTGTTGTGCGAGTACTGGCGCAGCAGCAGGTTGACGCGTGCCGCCAGGCGCTTGGCGGTCATATCGGCCGGCACCAGACCGGCACGCAAGGCGCCAAACGTCAGGGCCAGCACGAGCCACAGATCGCGCTGCAGATCGTCCCCGGCGCGGCGCGGCTCGCGCTCTAGCGCGCGAATGCCATGCAGCAGGTCTTCCAGCGGGGCGTAGGCTGCAGCAGCTGCAGACGGATCCACCTGCGCACCATCGGCGTTGGATGCCGGTGCCCGCAGCGCCGTCAGCAACGCGAGCTCGAACTTGCGGCGCAGGCGTGCCAGCCCCGGCAGATCGCGCGAGGGCAGCAGCAGGGCCGGCAGATGGCGCAGCTCATCGGCCCACAGGTCAGCCGGGTGGACGCGCTCTTCGCCCAGGCGGGCGAGCACGGCTTGATACGGTTGGAACAGGCGCAGCGGCTCTTCGGCCATGCCGGCCATCAGGTCGACCACGTATTCCTGCAGCGCTTGCACGGCGCGCGAGAACACGTCCAGCGTCTGCGCGTCGGCGGCTACGGTGCCAGCATCGACGGCTTCGAGCAGGCGCTTGGCGGCCTGGCAATACACGTCGACACCACGCAGGCCGACGATCAGCAGTGCGCCGGCAGCCTGGTGCAGATACTGGCCGGCCAGGCGCAGCGACGTCGTATCGCGCGCCCCGATGACTTCCGGATTGACGATGACATCGGCTGCGTATTCGCCGAACTCGCGCACGGCATCGTCCAGCGCAGCGCGCATGTTGGGCGCGACCCACGCTAGCGCGGAAAGGTCACGCACCGGCACGGCAGACTTCGGGCGCACCGCGGGGGCGCCAGCCACCTCGAGCGAGGCAGGATGGGACTGGGCGGGCTCGGCGGCAGATTGATGACGCATGTGTGCTTCCAAAAAGCAGGTGGCGGTTGCCGCAGTTGCCTGGGTGACCCCTTCGGCGCTCCCGCCCGAAATCCAGTGACGGCGTCGTTACGCGAATCAGGCGATGCGGAACCGCGCCACCGAGTCGCGCAGTTCTTCAGCAAGCTGCGTGAGCTGGCGCACCGACTGCGCGGTCTGGCGTGTACCCGTCGACGTCTGCTCCGTGATGTGCAGGATCTGTTCGATGTTCTGCGCCACGTCCGAAGCCAGCGTCGCTTCGTGCGACGTCGTCTGCGAAATGCTCTCAATCAGTTCGGCAAGCTGGCGCGACACGCGGCCGATCTCCACCAGTGCGGCACCGGCGTTATCGGACAGCTTCGCCCCTTCCACCACACCCGCCGTGCTGCGCTCCATGGCGTGCACCGCGTCTTGCGTGTCGGTCTGAATCGTGCGGATCAGCGCGCCAATCTGCTTGGCTGCCTCGGCAGAACGTTCTGCCAGGCGCTGCACTTCCTCTGCCACCACCGAGAAGCCGCGGCCGGCTTCACCAGCCGATGCTGCCTGGATGGCTGCGTTCAGTGCCAGCACGTTGGTCTGCTCGGTAATGTCCGAGATCAGCTCCACGATTTCACCAATCTCCTGCGACGATTCGCCCAGGCGCTTGATCCGCTTCGAGGTTTCCTGAATCTGGTCACGGATGTCGTTCATGCCCGTGATGGCGTTCTGCACAGCTTGCTGACCCTGCTCGGCAGCGGCCAGCGAGGCGCGTGCAACGTTGGCCGATTCAGCAGCGCCGCGCGAGACCTGCGTAATGCGGTCCGCCATCTCCACCACCGACTGACCGGTCTGGCGAATCTGGCGCGACTGTTCTTCGGATGCGGCCACCAGGCTTTCCGACGTGGTCTGCACCGCCGACGATGCCTGCGTCACCTGCTCGGCCGTCTGCTGCACCCGGCCGACCAGCTCGCGCAGTTCTTCCACGGTGTAGTTCACGGAGTCGGCGATGGCGCCGGTAATGTCTTCCGACACGGTGGCCTGCTTGGTCAAGTCACCGTCAGCAATGTCCTGCAGCTCGTTCATCAGACGCAGAATTGCGGCCTGGGTGGAATCGTTGTTGCGCTTTTCCACCATCCGGCGTTCTTCAGCTTCGCGCTGACGCGCTTCTGCTTCCATCGTACGCACGCGCGAATCGCGCAGGTACAGGGCGGCCAGGCCGGCCAGGCAGACCACGGTCAGGATGGCCGACAGCACCACCGCGCCGAGCGTCACCGGACGGCTGCGCACGCTGCCGGCATAGGCCGACTGCAGGTCCGACAGGTCGGCGCGCAGCTTTTCGTTGTCGTTGAAGATCTGCTGCTGGGCGCGCTTTGCGGCAATCAGGCCCGGCAGGTTTTCCAGAATGATCTGCGTAGTCTTCTGCACATTGTCGAAGCGGGTCGACAGCTCTTGCAGATAGCCCTTCGTCTCAGCATCGGTGGCGGCCGACAGGCGCAGCGCTTCCGAGCCGTTGAGCAGGCCATTCAAGGTTTCGCGGAAGGTGTTCGTGTCCTTACCGAGCAGGAACGCCGTTTCCGGGTTCACGCCTTCGCCGGCCAGGAACTCGTTCATGTTCTTACCCAGACGCTGCGTCAACATCACGAGCTGCGACGAGGCGGCCACTTCACGGGCCGGCGCGTTGGTCTGCAGCTTCATCGACGAAATCTGCTCGGCTTCTTCCAGCAGTTCGGGGTTCGACGCGTTGAACACGTTCAGCGTCTTACCCACCGCCACCAGCGTCTTTTCCTGCGCCAGAATGGCCTGCGCGCTCTTGTCGCTGCGCTTCCACTCTTCGATCGACTTATCGAGCAGCGCTTCGGCCTCGCCGCCCGAGGCGCGCACGCCGCGTTCGGAGTTGCCGTTCTTCAGCGCATCGAGGTTCTCCTGCAGGCGCGCACGGCTTTCCTTGAGCTGGGCGAATGCGTTGGTGTTACCCAGCAGCGCCACCGGCACTGCCTTGGCCAGACGCTGCGAGTGCATCAGCGTGTCACCGGCAATTTCAATCTGCACCGACCCGTTGTTGGCCTGGCGGTTATCCAGGTACACCGAGATCAGCAGGGCCAGCAGACCGACCACCAGGCCGATCGTGAAGACACGCTGCTGCGCAGCAAACGGCACGCGCTCCATCCATCCGACCACGGCATCCATGGGCGAGCGGCCCAGTTGCGTGGGCGGGCCCGCGGGATTGTCCTCATCCGTATGGGGCGCATTGTCCAACTGCGCCAACTGCACGGAAGCCGCCGACGCGCCCTCCACTGCAACCTCCGGCGCCCCTGCCTCTGCGGCACGGCGACCTGCGTTGAACCACTTGAACCCCATAGGACCCTCTTGTTTTGTCGATGCTGCCGTCTCGTTCTATCGAGATCAGCCGCATGGATTTCCCGTCCGCGTCCGCGCCTTGTTCCACCCGGCGTGGTACGCACCTTCGGCGGTGCCCGTCGAATACATCTGGCGCGCCCTGTTGCGCGCGCCACGCACCGCCTCTTGCCCCTGCACACCCCGCTCCCGTAGCGGCGTGCTCAATCTTTCTTGTTTGCTCTAAGGCTCTACGGCCTGATTCCCAATCGCTTTATGTGCGGCTGCGGCCGACCTGCAGAAACGCCGGATCGGCCAGCAACTGCCGCACATCCAGTTCACGCCACTGCGTCCCGTGCACGTCGCGCCAGGCGCGGCCCAACCAAGGACGCCCCTCTTCCACGGTGGCTTCGGCGGGCTGCAGATCGTTCAGGCTGCGCAGTCCCGCCACACGCGGCACAACGATTGCGCACGCACGCTGCGGGTCTTTGGACAGCACCACGATCTTGGCGCCGCTGCCGCTGCCCGTCGGCGCTTCACCGCAGAACAGGCCGAAATCGATCACACCAAGCAAGTTGCCGCGCGCGTTCACGAGACCGAGGTACCACGGCTGCGTGAGCGGCACGCGTGCAGGCGGCTGGTAGTCCAGCACTTCGCCGGTTTCGGTCAGCGACAGAAGCCAGTGGTGCTCGCCGATCTGCACGCCCAGAAAGCCTTCCGTCGACGACTTGGCGCGCGCCTCTTGGAGGCGGCGGGCTAGCATCGCCTGGTATTCATGCAGGCGCTGGCGGGAGGTCAGGTTGGTGCGCTGTTCGTTCACGTCTGGCTCATGTCCTGTGCTGTACGCCATGTCAGGCGTTGCGCGCGGTTGGATAACGATTGGCCAACTGCCGCAGGTTTACTGCGCCAGCTTGGCGATCTTCTCGAGCAGCTCTTCCGCCTTGACCGGCTTGACAATGTAGTCCGATGCGCCCTGGCGCATGCCCCACACACGGTCGGTCTCCAGACCCTTGGTCGTGCACATGATCACGGGGATACCCTGGAAGCGCTCGTCCTTCTTGATGGCGCGGGTCGCCTGGTAGCCGTTCTGGCCTGGCATCACAACGTCCATCAGGATCAGGTCGAAGGTTTCGGCTTCGAGCTTGGTCATGGCCTGCTCGCTATCGGCAGCGACCGTCACCTTGAAACCGTTCTTGCCGAGGATCTCCGACAGGTGCAGCGCTTCGGTCGGAGAATCATCGACCACCAACACTTTCTTGATTGCCATACAAACAGTCCTTCGTTAAGAGAGATGCCATCACTGCGCGGCAGCTGGCGCCACCGGCAAATGCGTCTGGACCGCCTCCAGCAGCGCTTCCTTCGAGAACGGCTTGGCAAGGTGGTCAACCGCCCCGACCGACTTGCCCCGCGCACGGTCGAAAATTCCGTCGCGCGAAGACAGCATGATCACAGGCGTGGCATGAAACTTTGGGCTTTTCTTGATCAGCGAGCAGGTCTGGTAGCCGTCCAGATTCGGCATCAGGATGTCGCAGAATACGAGATCGGGCTTCAGGTCACCCACCTTGGCCAGTGCGTCGAAGCCGTCTTCGGCCAGCACAACCTGGCACCCGGCTTGGGTGAGAAAAATCTGCGCGGTACGGCGGATGGTGCTGGAATCGTCGATCACCAGCACCTTGCAGCCTGTCAGGGAATGCGCCAGCGGAGAGTTCGCCAGCGGTTGAGAGTCAGCCAGTTGTTCCACCCGCGCGGATTGCATCATGTTCTCGCAGTGCGCGACCACGGGTCGCCACGACATTCTGACCGGATGGATCGCGGCAAATCGCCGCGCAGCGTGCCCTCCAAACGGAAAGGGCCCACGCTGGCGACGACTTCAAAACTACGCCCCCCGGCCCGCTTATGAAGTGTGAAGCTCAGAATTTGACGAAGTGTGACAAGTCACCTATTCGCCGTCAATGGCGCCGGCCGTCCGCCGAGCGCTTGTGGCATGGAAGCGACGAGCCGATTCATCGAACCGTCACTTCCTGATACTTGGCTGTCAGCAAGAGGGCAAACGCTCACTTGCTGACGGGAGACAGGTCAGATCCGGATCAGATCTGCACCATTTCAAAGTCTTCCTTGCGCGCGCCGCATTCCGGGCACGTCCAGTTGATGGGCACGTCTTCCCACTTCGTGCCGGGCGCAATGCCGTCGTCCGGGGCGCCTTGTTCTTCGTCGTAGATCCAGCCGCAAATCAGGCACATCCACGTCTTGTATTCAATCTGTTGTTCCATAGGGCAAAGCTTCGGTGGGTTCCGTCTATTAAAATGGCAGGCCAGATGGTACCGAATCACGCCCGGGTGCGCCAGAACACGCGCTGGGCAGACAAGGTGTTTGACTGCATCCAACCCGGATCTGCGGCAAACCACCGCATAATCGCCTTGAACAGCCTTTAAACCGTGCCGCAGCGCCGCTCTGCTCGGCGCCACGCTTTCTTCCAAAACCCTCCATGTCGACTCCCTCCCGCAGCGCCGCCCTGTTTGAACGTGCCCAGAAGACCATTCCCGGCGGGGTGAACTCGCCGGTGCGCGCCTTCCGCTCGGTGGGCGGCACGCCGCGCTTCATCGCCAAGGCGGCCGGCCCGTACTTGTGGGACGCGGACGGCACCCGCTATATCGACTACGTGGGCTCTTGGGGTCCGATGATCGTTGGCCACGCGCATCCGGATGTCGTCCGTGCCGTGCAGGAGGTGGCGGCCGACAGCTTTTCGTTCGGCGCGCCCACCGAGGCTGAAGTCGTCATGGCCGAGGAAATCTGCAAGCTCGTGCCGTCGATCGAGCAGGTACGGTTGGTGTCGTCCGGTACCGAAGCAACCATGAGCGCCCTGCGCCTGGCGCGCGGTTTTACCGGGCGCGACCTGATCGTCAAGTTTGAGGGCTGCTACCACGGTCATGCAGACAGCCTGCTGGTCAAAGCCGGTTCGGGCCTGCTGACGTTTGCTGATACGACGCAGAACGCGCCCTCTTCCGCCGGCGTGCCGGAAGACGTGGTCAAGCACACGATGGTGTTGCCGTACAACGATGTGGCCGCACTGCGCGAGGCCTTTGCCCGCCATGGCAAGGAAATCGCCGCCGTCATCGTCGAACCCGTGGCCGGCAACATGAACCTCGTGCGTGGCAGCAACGAATTCCATCAGGCCATGCGTTCGCTGTGCACCGAGCACGGCGCCGTGCTGATCTTTGATGAGGTGATGACCGGCTTTCGCGTCGCGCTCGGTTGCGCGCAGGCGCTGTACGGCATCAAGCCGGACCTGACGTGCCTGGGCAAGGTGATTGGCGGCGGCATGCCAGCCGCGGCGTTTGGTGGCCGCCGCGACATCATGGGGTTCCTGGCGCCGCTGGGCAACGTCTACCAGGCAGGAACGTTGTCGGGCAATCCGCTGGCCGTGGCGGCAGGGCTGACCACGTTGCGGCTGATTGCTGCGGATGGCTTCCATGACCGGCTTGCAGCGCAGACGCGCAAGCTGGTGGATGGGCTGGCAGAAATCGCGCGTGAAGTTGGTGTGCCGTTTGCTGCTGACAGCGTGGGCGGCATGTTCGGCATCTACTTCCGCGAAGGCGTCCCGACGAGCTTTGCAGAAGTGACCAAGAGCGATGTTGGGCGCTTCAATGCGTTCTTCCACGCGATGCTGGATCAGGGCGTCTATCTGGCGCCTTCTGCGTTTGAGGCCGGGTTTGTGTCTTCCACGCATGATGATGCGATTTTGGACGCTACTTTTGAGGCGGCTCGGAAGGCGTTTAAGGCTGTTTGAGTTTTTTTGTTTTCTTGGGATGAGCCTTGGTGGGGCACCCCTGGTTTCATCCCCTGCCGGGGCTGACTCACTTTCTTTGTCTTGCCAAAGAAAAGTAGGTCGTGCCCGGCAGGGAACGAAAGGGGGATGGACCACCAACAAAAAAACTCAAACCCTCCGAGCCATTTCCGCCAACTCGCTCCCCAAACCCTCAGAAGCCCCCATCATCGGCGCCCGCAACACATTCCGAATCAACCCCTCAGCAGCCAGCCAAGCCTTCAAAGGCCCCGGATTCGTCTCAGCAAACAGCAACCGAATCACCGGCGCCAGCGCATGATGCAACCGCCGCGCATCGTTCAACCGTTGTTCTTGCACCGCCCTTGCCATCTCAACAAACAGCTCCGTGCGGACATGCGCCGCAGCAATGATCGCCCCCACGCCGCCTGCGCACAGCGTGCCGAACACCTGCGCATCCTCCCCCGCCAGCACCTGCAACCGGCCGTCGGCAATCACGCGCTGCGTCTTGTCAGCATCACCGCCGCAATCCTTGATGCCGTGGATGTTGGGATGTGCCGCCAGCGCAAGCAGCGTTTCGGCGTCGATGTTTGCACCGGTGCGATACGGAATGTCGTACAGCAGCACCGGCACGGGCGAAGCATCGGCCAATGCAGTGAAGTACTCGATGATCCCGCGCTGCGACGGACGAATGTAGGAAGGCGCCGGAATCAGAAACGCTGCCGGCCGATGCTCAGCGAGACGCAGCATCCGCTCGCGTACGGACGCGAGGGCGCTGCCCGAGACGCCCATCACTACGGGTAAGCCGTCAGCGGCGGCGCGTACCGTATCGAGCACGTCCGCCTGTTCCTGATCAGTCAGCGCTGCGGCTTCGCCGGTACTGCCACACGCCACGAAGCCGGCAACGCCCAACGCGCGATAGCGCACCACTAACGTATACAGTGCGCCGTAGTTGACCGATCGCGCGGCGTCATCGGCAAACGGCGTCACGATGGGCACCCAGATGCCCGCATAAGACGGACGTTCGCGGGTGGACAGATTGGTGGATGAATTTTCAAGCACGACAACACTCCTGGACGAATCAACGACCGGTCAAAAACCATCAGAAGCGCTTCGGGAATGCAGGCCCGCGAGATGCGGCTGAGAGGCAACCGTGTCTAACGTGTCGGTCAACCGCTGTTCCGTCGCCCATCTGACGGAACAGCGCTCCGGTCAGACGAGCGGCTGTTTGGTGGCTTTTTTGGCGCGCGCGAGCGTCGACACGACCGACAGGCTGAATGCCGGTGCCGTGCAGATCGACGAGGAAGAGGAAATCGCGCGCATGGAAATTGTCAAAAAAGTCCCCATACCGTACTGATGTGTGACTGGAGCGTCAAGCGCATAAGCTAAAGTGCGCTGAAACGACATGCGACGATGTCGGTCTCATGCCACATTCTTTTCAGATTCAGATCTAGAGGACTTCATGACCCCTGCCCTGACCTTCCGTTCGACGCGTTTTTCGGGACTGCGCTGGCTTGCGCTGTCGTTGGCCGTGCTGGCTGCGCCGTTCCTCTCTGCATGCGGCTACAACGATTTCCAGGCAAAAGACGAAGCCACCAAGGCCGCCTGGGCCGAGGTCGTCAACCAATACCAGCGTCGTGCGGACCTGATTCCGAACCTGGTGAATACGGTCAAGGGCTATGCCTCGCACGAGAAGGACACGCTGGAAGCGGTGACCAAGGCCCGGGCCGCAGCCACCAGCTTCCAGATCACGCCGGAGGTGCTGAATGATCCGGCGGCGTTCCAGAAATTCCAGCAGGTGCAGGGCGAGCTTTCGAGCGCGCTGTCGCGCCTGATGGCGGTGTCGGAGAACTATCCGCAGCTCAAGGCTGACCAGTCGTTCCGCGATCTGCAATCGCAACTGGAAGGCACCGAGAACCGCATTACGGTGGCCCGCCAGCGTTACATCAAATCGGTGCAGGAGTACAACGTGCTTGCGCGTAGCTTCCCGACCAACCTGACGGCCAAGGTAATGGGCTACCAGGTCAAGCCGAACTTCACTGTCGAGAACGAGAAAGGTATCTCCACCGCCCCGGCGGTGAAGTTCTGACGAGCTGACGATCATGTCGATACGCGCGCGTGCCTGCTTCGCCTTCCTGCTGACTGCAGCCCTGTGGCTGGCCGCCGCGCTACCTGCGCGCGCGCAAAGCGACATGGTGGCCGTACCGCCTCTGGCTGCGCGCGTAACCGACCTGACCGGCACGCTCAGCGCCGAGCAGAAAAGCGCGCTCGAACAGGTGCTGGCCGATTACGAACAGCAGCGCGGCAGTCAGATCTTCGTGCTGATGGTGCCGTCCACTGCGCCGGAACCCATCGAGGCGTATGGCATCCGCGTGGCCGATGCGTGGAAGGCCGGCCGCAAGGGCGTGGACGACGGCGCGATCATCCTCATCGCCAAGGACAACCCGGCGTCGCTGCGCAAGATGCGTATCGAGGTCGGGCGCGGGCTGGAAGGGGCGCTGACGGATGCGCAATCAAAGCGCGTCCTGCAGGACGTGATGGCGCCGCACTTTCGCCAGGGCGATTTCTACGGCGGGCTGTCAGCGGGCATCTCGGCCATCCAGACCGTCATTGCGCAAGAGAGCCTGCCGCCGGCTGAGCGGGCAAAGCGCCAGCAATCCGGTGGCGGCATCGGCGATTGGCTGCCCGTGCTGTTTCCGCTCGCGATCATCGTGTTCTTCGTGCTCAGCGCGGCCATGCGGTCGGGCGGGCGCGTGACCGGCAGCCTGCCCGGCCGGCCCGGCTCGCGCGTGATGATGGGCAATCGCGGGTGGGGCCCTGGCACCATCGGCGGCTTGGGTGGTGGATTGGGCGGCTGGGGACGCGGAGGCGGTGATTTTGGCGGCGGAGGCGGTGGAGGCGGCGGCTTTGGCGGCGGGGGTGGTGGTGATTTCGGTGGCGGTGGCGCCTCCGGCAACTGGTAACCGGTAAACACATCCATGGCTTCCACGACCCGACATCACCGCGGCGCCCGGCGTGCCCTCACCCATCTGCTGACGACCTCGTCGCACGCCAGGCGCGCGTTTCCGCCGGCAGAACTGCAAAAGCTCGAAGCCGCCGTGCGCGAAGGCGAACAACGCCATCGCGGCGAAGTGCGCGTCGTCATCGAAAGCTCGCTGCCGATGCGCGACGCGTGGGCTGGTGTATCGCCGCGTCACCGCGCCCGGATGCTGTTCGGGCTGCTGGAGGTGTGGAACACGCGCGAGCACGTGGGCGTGCTGCTCTACATCAACCTGGCCGACCACGCGGTTGAGATCCTGGCCGACCACGGGATCGCCGCGAAAGTCGACGCGCATACGTGGCGCACCATCTGCGAGACCATCACGCGCGGCTTTGCCCAGCGCGTGAGCATGACCCCGGTGCTCGATGCGCTGGCGCAGATCAACGACCTCCTCGCCGCACACGTGCCTTCCGATGGCACGCCGCGCACCAATGAGCTGAGCGACCGGCCGATCGTGCTGTAACGGCGCTACGCTTTATTCGTTTCTTCCCCGGCCGTGCCGAGCCATGTTTCAGAACTGAAACCGTTTTGACATGGCCGGCCGCGTCACCCCTGTCGGTCGCGCGCCTAATCCTTCCATACGAGGGAATGGCCATCGGCGCATCAGGCGTCAAGCTCAGGCCGCGGTTCTGCCGTAGGCCACCTCCCCGATAAAGCTCGCCTCTTTTCCTGCAACGCGCTCCCTAAGACGCCTCGCGGCCACGCCGCGCCGGACGACACCGATGCATCCCATCTTGTCTCGGCAGAGGCCGCATGTTTCAGCAATGCACGCATTGATGTGACTGGCACGGCTGCGGGCTTACCCGGGGCTTTTTGCGGTGCACAACGCGTCTGCGTCACTTTTACGTTTGGCGTTTGCGCAAATTAATTCGGCGGCATCGTTTGCTGTATCGCAATCGGCACAAAGTGCGCGTAACGCTTGGGAAACAAGCACCGGCCAATTGCCTGGGCTAGACGCTGGCACGGCTGCCCAGCCATTGAAAATCAAGGACTTAGCGGCAATGGCACGTTCGTCGCTCTGTTGCTCCCGCCGACATAGCAGCACGGTGTTTCGGAAAGACAAGACAGAATCGACGCACACCTGAGGGGGTGGGACGTGGAAACCAAAGACCAACACATCAAATGCCGCCGGACCGGTGCAGCCAGCGTGGAATACGCCCTGTTGCTGGTGATGGTGGCTTTGGTGCTGATTGCCGTCATGGCGAGCGTCGAAACCAGCGTGGGCGATTTCTGGAGCAACGCGGCATCGGTATTGATGACACCCGGCGGGTTCGGATCATCGGGCTCGCAGGGCGGTGGTTCGGGTGGTTGATATTCCAAAGGCCTGGGCAGCGGGCAATCGCACCACGGGCCGGTAGCACACAGCGCATGCCAGACGAGCAGCGCAGCGAACAGAACAGAAGACGTACGGGGAAGTTGTCAACGTGCTGGCACAAAGAGGCCAGCCGGCTGCAGAGACCAGCAAACCGCTGGGAGCGTCTGCGGTGAACACGGAAGTTGTTGCACTTTCAGGCGTGAGCCGGTCCCTGGAGGAATGGTGGACCAGCCCACGGCGCCCAGTGGGCACCTGCTGCGATTTGCGGCGATGCCCGGGCGAGCGAGCACCAGCGGCCACGCCGGTGCGAGCCCTGAGAACTGGTGAAGTCGGGGGAGCCTCTTGGTGTTGTCGTGCTCCGGAACATGCTGGCCTTGCGCCGGTGTGGCACCGGTGTGCGCACACGATCTCCGGAACCCCCGGTTTGGCCTTGGCCGGCTTGTCTGGCCAGAATCCAGCGCCCGATCTTCAGCGGTGCGCCTTTCCTTGAACCATGACGTGAGGAGATTGAAATGAAAGCCATGATCAAGCGTTTCGTGCGCGAAGAAGACGGTGCAGCCGGCGTGGAATACGCACTGCTGCTGGCCTTTGTGGCTCTGGTGATGGTGACCTACGGGACCACCGTCAAGACCGCGGTCGGCGCCATCTGGAATTCGATCGCAACCCAGCTGTCGACGGCCGCCGCCTGAGCAGTGCCAGTGCGCCCAGGTCAGGTCCGGCAGCCCCGGGCCTGATCCGGCGGAATACAAGCTGGCCCGCGGCGCCCGATGCCGCGCGGACAGCCAGAACAATCGCCCGAGAGGAACCCGAGATGACCACCATGACAAGCCTGAGCGCCCTGGCGAACCTCAGCCTGATCGTGCTCATCGTGATAGCCGCAGCGAGCGACGTGCGCTCGCGCCGCATCCCGAACTGGCTGGTGGCGTCGGGCCTCGTCGCTGCGCTTCTCGCGCAATGCCTCACACAAGGCTTCACCGCAGGCGCGCTTGCCTGGCTCGGTGGCGCAGCAGTGGGCATGGGACTTTGCATCGGTGTCTACCTGCTCGGTGGCATGGGCGCCGGTGACGTAAAGCTGATGGGCGCGATCGGCGCCTTCATGGGGCCCTTCGGCGCCTTCCACATTGCCTTCGTGAGTTTTCTGGCAGGCGGGGTGCTCGCGCTTGCCATGGTGTTGCTGCGCCGTGACGCGCAACGCTCGTTTGCAGGGGTTTCAACGCTGCTGATGTCGCTGCCATTCGGCGGCAAGGCCGTGCCTTCGCCAGAAACCGGGGGCAAGCGCAGCGGAACGATCCAGTTGCCGTACGCGGTGGCGTTTGCCGCAGGCACGTTGCTGGTGAAGTGGGGAGTGTTGTAGCCGAGGGGGGAACACCTGACGCGTGCCGATGCGGTGCTGGACAAGCACACGGCGTCGCCGCAGACAGCCTGACGGAATGAACGCCACCAGGCACGCGCCAGACATACGAGGCATCAAGGACCACGCAAGAACGGTCCAGGACCGGGGAGAAGTGACATGCGTCAATCCAGTCGCACCATCGGGCAAGCCAGGACCTGCGCGGCGCCCCATCGCCATGCCTGCGGGCCACGTCCGTCCTGGCACGCACCTCCCTCTCCACCGTCGTCTTCGGCCGACCGGCGCATTGGCCGGCCGTGCATGCCCGTCACGTGTCTTCGGACCAAGTGGCGGTGGGATTGAGAACCATCTGAGTGGGGTTGGGAAATGAAAAACCTGCGCATTCTCTCCATGCTGTTGATTGCCACGATCGCCGGCCTTGCGGCGGTGGTCTTTGCCTCGCGCTGGCTCACGCAGCAAAGCAGCAGCGGCATTACCAAGGTGGCGGTGGCCGCAGCCGATATCGACCTGGGCCAGCGCCTGTCGCCGGACTTCGTCAAGGTGGTGGACTGGCCCACCGCCAGCCTGCCGCCGGGCGCCATCTCCGACACGCAAGCCCTCAGCGGCCGCGTCGTGCGCGCCAGCCTGACACGCGGCGAGCCGGTGCTGGAATCGAAGCTCACGCCGCAAGGCACGGCGGGCGGTTTGTCGGCCGTCATTGCCGACGGCAAACGGGCCATCACCGTGCGTGTGAATGACGTCGTGGGCGTGGCGGGCTTCGCACTGCCGGGCAGCTACGTCGACATCATCGTCAACACGCTGCAAGACAGCAAAGACGGCAAGCCGGTGGCCGGCGATCGGTCCGATCAGTCGATCTCGAAGATCGTGCTGGAAAAGATCCTGGTGCTGGCCGTCGCTCAAGAGGTCAACCGCGACGACACCAAACCCAAGGTCGTGAACGCCGTCACGCTGGAAGTCACGCCCGAACAAGCCGAGAAGCTCGACCTCGCACGCAGCGTAGGCACGCTCTCTCTGGTGCTGCGCAACCAGATCGACCCGCAACCCGCAGATACCAATGGCGCGACCAAGAGCACGCTGCTCAAGGAACCCGCCATCACGGCTGCCGTGGCGGTGCCGGTGGTCAAAACGGTGCAGGTGGTACGCCGCGTGGTTGCTGTGCAGCGCGCACCCGGCAACTGCATCGGCGTGATTGCCGGCGTGGATCACAGCGCCGAGTGCTTCTAAAGCGAAACGCGCCACGGAACCCGCGGGCAACGATCAACAAGAAAACAGGAAGAACAGACCAAAGGCCCCAGGAAGAGGGCTCCGGCACGGTCACAGGCAACACATAACCGGCCTTGTCTTGCAGAACAACCAATCTGGGGGATCACCATGAACCGACTCATCACGCAACGCGGCGAGACACGCTGCATGGGGACGTACATGAAGGCGACTGCAACCGCAGTGGCCATGTTGGGGGGGCTTTGGGCAGGTGCGGCGCACGCGCAGGTCGGCGTGGAATCCGCCATCCTGACCAACAACGCGGCGGCACCAACCAAGCCGATGCGCATGTCGGCCAGCGGGCCGATCCAGCTGACCATCGGCAGCGCAAGCAACGCTGAAGCCAGCCGCGATCCAACACCGAAAGGACCGAACTGCACCGGCGCCATGCGCGAACACAGTGAGGTGACCGTCCCCATCGGCAAGTCGACGATGGTGCAGTTGCCCGAACCCGTACGCAGCCGCACCGTGGGCAACCCGCGCGTGGTGCAGGCGATGCTGGTCTCACCGCAGACCCTGTACGTGTTGGGGCTGGAAGTCGGTTCCACCAACATGATCGTGCAGGGCCGCAGTGGATCGTGCACGGTAATCGATGTGTCGGTGGGCGCTGACCCGGCCGGCCTGCAAGCTGCACTGCGCCGCCTGGTGCCGGGTGCAAAGAACGTCGAAGTCTCCGCCGCAGCCGACAGCATCGTGCTGGGCGGCACGGTGACCGACTCGGTGCAGGCGCAGAAGATCGTGGACATCGCCAATGCGTTTGTCACACGTCAGTCGCGTGGTCCCGTGCGTGAAGAAGGCGGCGGTGGCCAACAAGCCGCCGGCCAGATGAATGCGGGCGGTCAGAACGGTGCGCCGCTGCGCAGCCCGCGCATCATCAACATGATGGCGGTGGAAGCCCCGCAACAAGTCATGCTGGAAGTGAAGGTGGCGGAAGTTTCCAAGACCCTGATCGACCAGATGGGCTCCGCGCTGAACGTGGCCGGTGCCTTCGGCAGCTGGTCGGTGGGCGCGCTCGCCAACTTCCTGTCGGGCTCCAACGACATCGTCAACTTCAGCAAGAACAACCGTCTGCCGTTGAAGTTTGCACTTGATGCGCAGAAGGGCGACGGGCTCGTCAAGGTGTTGGCAGAGCCGAGCCTGATGGCCATCAGCGGGCAGGAAGCCAGCTTCCTCGCCGGCGGCAAGGTGTTCATTCCGGTGGCGCAAGGTGCCGCCGTGGGCGGAACCAGCACCGTCATCCTGCAGGAAGAAACCTTTGGCGTGGGCCTGCGCTTCACCCCCACGGTGATGGAAAACGGCCGCATCAACCTGAAGGTGTCGCCGGAGGTATCCGAGCTGTCGCCGACGGGCGTGGCGGTGACTGCGCCCAACAGCAACAACACGCAGATCCTGCCGCTGATCACCACCCGGCGCGCTTCCACCACGCTGCAGGTGCACGACGGCCAGAGCTTTGCCATCGGCGGGCTCATCAAGAACAACATCACGGGCAGCCTCAAGGCGATCCCCGGTGTTGGCGAGCTGCCTGTGATCGGTGCGCTGGCGCGCAGCACGAGCTTCCAGCAAGACCAGACCGAGCTGGTGTTCGTGGTCACGCCGCGCCTGGTCAAGCCGCTGCCTGCCGACTACCCGCTGCCGACCGACACATTCGGCCAGGTCAACACCGGCGAGATCCTGCTCAACGGCAACATGGAAGGCCACAAGGCCAAGCCGGCCAAGGCACCGGCCGCCACGGCGGCACCGGCTTCCGCACTGCCGGCACCGAAGGCCGCGGAAGTTGCAACCGCAACCGCCGCCGCAATGCCCGCCGCCGAACCTGTTCAAGCGCCAGCCCCCGCCGCAAGCGCATCTGCTGCAGCCGACACCGCAGCCGAAGCGCAAGCACCCGCAGCCGCCACGGCACCTGCAGCACCGGCCGACAACGGCACACCGCCCGCGCCTGCCGCCATGGCGCCGGCACCCGACGCACGCCGCTTCGTGTCGATGGGCGAACAGCCCTTCCACGACTGAACCGACCGCACGACCTTCAAGGAGACGAATCATGAACATCACTTCGAAGCTGGCGCGGGCGGGACTCTGCAGCGCAATCGCCCTCACCCTGACCGGGTGCATGACAACCACTCCGGTGTACGACAAGCACTTCGGTGAGGCCGTCCGCTCGGTGCAGGCCATGCAGACGCTCAACCCGAATGCATCGGCAAACGCCGATCCGGTGACTGGCGTCGACGGGCGTGCCGCCACCGCCGCGATGGACCGCTACAACACGCAGTTCGTGAAACCGTCGGCCGACGTCAGCGCCTTCACCGTGGGTGTGGGCTCGGGCAGCAGCCTGGATTCACAGAACCGGTAGATCGCACCACGCAAGAACGCAGAAAGAGGAAAACGCGCCGCCTCGCGCGGCGCGTCACCAGACGCTCACAGGAGCCCGGCCATGGCCAAGATCGCTCTCGTATCCGCCGACGAATCGCACCTGCAATACCTCGCAGGGCTGATTGCACAGGCCACCAGCCACGTCGTTCAGCGCACGTGCACTGCCCCGGCCCAGGCACTCGGCCAACCGGGTCTTGCGCAGGGTGCCGATCTGCTGATCCTGGAAGCGGCCAGCTTCAGCACCGACGACATCCAACAACTTCGCCGGCTGACGACGGACCGCCCCGATACGCTGTGCATGCTGCTGACGGAGAACCCGTCTGCCGACCTGCTGATGCGTGCCATGCGCGCCGGCGTGCAATGCGTGCTGCCCTGGCCGCCCGATGCGCACGAGTTTCGCGACGAGCTGCAACGCTGCACGAGCCATGCGCTGTCCGGCTCGCGCAACGAAGGCCAGGTTCTGTCGTTTCTGTCGTGCAAGGGCGGTAGCGGTACGACCTTCGCCGCCGCCAACTTTGCACATGTGCTCAGCGCCCGGCACGGCAAGCATGTGCTGCTGGTCGATCTCTGTCAGCAATACGGCGACGCCGCCTTCCTGGTGACCGACCAGACCCCGCCGGCAACGCTGGCCAACGTCTGCAACCAGATCGACCGCCTGGATGCCTCCCTGCTCGATACCTGCGTGACGCACGTCAGCGCGAACTTCGACGTACTGGCCGGCGCGGGTGATCCGATCAAGGCGGGCGAGATCAAGGCGATGCATCTGGAACGTCTGCTGACGCTGGCCGCATCGATGTATGACGTGGTGGTGTTTGACCTGGGGCAGGACATCAACCCGGCGTCGATCCTGGTGCTGGACCACAGCAACGTGATCTACGCCGTGCTGCAACTGAACCTCGCTTACCTGCGCGCCGGCCGGCGCCTGATGGAGATATGCCACTCGCTCGGTTATCGAGCAGAACGGCTGAAGCTCGTCGTCAACCAGTACGACAAGCGCGTTCCGTTGACGCAGAACACCATGGAAAGCGCCTTCGGGATGCCCGTCTCGCATGTGCTGCCGTATGACCCGACCGCCGTACGCGACTCCGTCAACCAGGGCCGGCCCGTGCTCGATATGGCCGAGAACAGTCATATCAGCCGCGCGCTGATGGACATGGCGCGCCAGCTCTTTCCTGCCACGCAGCACCAGCGCGACGGCCTGCTGCGCAAGCTGTTCGGCCATGCCAACCAAGTGCCGGCGCCGGTACGAGCCTAACAAGCGCCTGACAAGTGCCTAACCCATCGATCGCGTGGAGCCCATCATGTCATTGCGAGAACAACTCTTTCAGCAAGCCGGCGAGGCACTACCCCAGCGTGTTGCGTACGCCAACGGCTCGAACGGCCACACCAGCGCGGCTTATCAGCAGGTGGCGCAGGATGTGCACCAGATCATCATCGACCGCGTTGAACTGAGCCGCCTGCAGCATCTCACGCCCGAGCAGATCAAGCGCGAGCTGGCGCAACTGGTCGAACAGATCGTCGACGAAGGCAAGCACCAGCTCAATGAGAGTGAACGCCGCCGCCTTGTCTCCGACGTGCAGGACGAGATGCTCGGCTACGGCCCGCTCGAACCGCTGCTGGCAGACCCGACCGTCTCCGACATCCTGGTCAACACACACCAGTACGTGTACGTGGAACGCCGCGGCAAGCTCGAGCTGACCAGCGTGACGTTCCACGACGACGCACACCTGATGCGCGTAATTGAGAAGATGGTGTCGCGCGTCGGCCGCCGCATTGATGAATCCAGCCCGATGGTGGATGCACGGCTGCCCGACGGCTCGCGTATCAACGCGATCATTCCGCCCTCGGCCATTGACGGGCCGCTGTTGTCGATCCGGCGCTTTTCCGTCAACCCGCTGACGATCCAGGACCTGATCAACTTCCGCACGATGACGCCGGAAATGGCGCAGCTGCTCGACGCCATGGTCAAGGCCAAGCTCAACATCCTGATCTCGGGCGGCACCGGCAGCGGCAAGACGACGCTGCTCAACATCCTCTCGGGCTACATCCCCACGAACGAGCGCATCGTCACCATTGAAGATGCGGCCGAACTGCAACTGCGCCAGAACCATGTGCTGCGCCTGGAAACGCGCCCGGCCAACATCGAGGGCCGCGGCGAGATCACCCAGCGCTCGCTGGTGAAGAACGCACTGCGGATGCGGCCAGATCGCATCATCCTCGGCGAAGTGCGCGGGGCCGAAGCGCTCGACATGCTGCACGCAATGAACACCGGGCACGAAGGATCGCTCGCCACCATCCACGCGAACACGCCGCGCGATGCGCTTACCCGGCTGGAGAACATGGTCAGCATGGCGGGCCTGCAGCTGCCGCCCAAGACGATGCGCCAGCAGATCACCTCCGCACTGACGGTGGTGGTGCAGGTCACGCGCCTAACCGACGGCAATCGCAAGCTGGTCAGCGTGCAAGAGATCACCGGCATGGAAGGCGAAGTCGTGAACATGCAGGAGATCTTCACCTTCCGCCGCAAGGGTATCGACGCAGACGGCCGCATCAAGGGCCATTTCTGCGCGACGGGCGTGCGGCCCAAATTCTCGGAACGTCTGCAGGCCTTCGGCATCCATCTGCCCGAGACGCTGTACGACCCCTCAGTGCAATACGAGGTTTAAAGGAGAACCGACATGGACACCATGGTGATCGGTTTCACGCTCTCGGTTTTCGTGGCCATTGCGCTGGGCGTATCGGGTGTGTATCTGTGGTGGGACAGCCGCCACAGCCAGACTGCCAAGCGCCTGAGCCAGCGGCTGAAGATGGCCCTGCTCAGCAGCGCACGGCACGGCGCCGACGAGAGCATTCTCAAGCAGCGCGTGCTGGCGGAATCGCAGGAAGTGGCGGCGCTGCTGGGCAAGCTGCCGCGCGTCAATCGGCTTGACCTGCTGTTGCTGCAATCGGGGCTCGATTGGTCGGTCGCGCGGTTTCTGGCGCTCACCCTCATCGCGCCGGTGGCGGTAGTCATCGGTATCTCAACGCTCAACCCGCCATGGGTGGCATCGGCTGCGCTGGCCGCTGCGGGTGCCTCGCTGCCACTGTTCTATGTGCTGCATCGACGCACGCGCCGGCTGATGAAGCTCGAAGCGCAGCTGCCGGAGGCGACCGATCTGATCAGCCGTGCGCTGCGTGCCGGCCACTCGCTGCCGAGCGCACTGGAAATGGCCGGCGATGAACTTCCGCAGCCGATCGGTACCGAGCTGGCGATGGTGTTCGGCCAGATCAATTACGGCGTCTCGTTGAACGATGCACTCGCCGGCCTGATCGACCGCGTGCCGGTGGACGACCTGCGCTACCTGGTGATCGCCATCCTCATCCAGCGTGAATCGGGGGGCAACCTGGCCGAGATCCTGGACAACGTGGGTTCGCTCATCCGCAAGCGCCTGCAGTTGCTCGACAAGGTGCGCGTGCTGTCTGCAGAGGGCCGGCTCGGCGGCTGGATCCTGACCGCGCTGCCGCCCGGCATGGCGGTGGTGGTCTACCAGTTGAACCCGGAATTGATGTCCACGCTGTGGAAAGACCCGACCGGCATTCAAATGATGTGGACCGCCATTGTGATGACCTGCGTGGGCGTGTTGTGGATCCGCCAGATCGTACGCATCCACATCTGACACGACATCAGCGCCATAGAGCACAGAACAGAATTCGGAGGCGGGGGCAACCCTGAACGGACATGCAGATCGCACAGACAGTCTTGCTTGGCGGCACGTTCATCATCGTGTTTGGCGCGGTGCTGGTCGCACTCAACGTGCTGCGGCCGAGTGCGCTGCAGCGGCGCCTCGGACAAATTGACCGTGAAGCACCGAGCCTCGTGCCGCAGGACAAATCCAACGACTGGCTGCACAAGATCAGCCAGATCGCCAAGCCGCTGGCCAAGGCGTCGTTGCCCAAAGACGGCTGGGACGCCTCCGACCTGCGCCTGCGTTTCGTGCATGCCGGCTGGCGCTCGCCGGATGCACCCGCCATCTACTTCGGCATCAAGACGCTGCTGGCGATCGGGCTGCCGCTGCTGCTGTCGGTGGCGCTGCTGGGGCGCTTCGACGCCAACCACCAGAACGAATTCCTGAGCGTGCTGTTCGCCGCGGCGCTGCTTGGCTTCTACTTGCCGAACATCGTGCTGCGCGCGAAGATCCGCCGCCGCCAGCGCGACATCTTCGAGGCGTTCCCGGACAGCCTGGACCTCATCATGGTGTGCGTGGAAGCAGGCCTCGGGCTGGATGCCGCCGTGCTGCGCGTGGTGGAAGAAATGCGCACCGCACGCCCGGCGCTGGCCGAAGAGTATGAACTGCTGACACTCGAACTGCGTGCCGGCCTCGCACGTGAAAAGGCCCTGCGCAACCTGGCCGCCCGCACCGGTGTGGAAGACGTGAGCATGCTGGTGGCCATGCTGATCCAGGCCGACCGATTCGGCACCAGCGTGGCGGAATCGCTGCGCGTGCATTCGGACATGCTGCGCACCAAGCGCCACATGCTGGCTGAAGAGCGCGCCGCCAAGATCGGCACCAAGATCCTGTTCCCGCTGATCTTCTGCATCTTCCCGTCGCTGTTTGTCGTGCTGCTGGGCCCCGCTGCCATCCAGGTAATTGGCGCACTGCGCTCGGTCGCGGCCCAGCAATAAATCGAAGTCAAACAGCCGACCCCGCCATCGCTTCAAGGAGACCATCATGCGCTCCCGTGCCTTCCAACGTACCGCGCACCGCCCTGCCCGCACGCGCAAGATGCGCGGCGCCGCCGGTGTCGAATTTGCCCTGGTCTTTCCGATCCTGCTGCTGGTCGTGTTCGGCATCGTCGAATTTGGCGCGGCGTGGTACGACAAGGCCGTCATCACCAACGCGAGCCGTGAGGCAGCGCGGGCGGGTGTGATCTTCAGCTCGCCGGTGCCAACCAGCACCAAGATCCAGAGCGTGGCAACCAACTACTGCCAGAACCGGCTCGTAACGTTCGGCGCCGCCTCCAATTGCACCGTCGGCGCAGTCACCACGTGCTCGGCCAGCGGTAACCCGCTCACCGTCACGGTGTCGTACACGTTCACGGGTTTGGTCTTGGGCCGCCTGGCGCCCTTCACCGGGTCGTTGGCGATGAGCGCGCAGACCACCATGCTCTGCGAGTAACCCGCAGCTCTTGCACTGTGCGAGGTATGTCATGACCAAGCGAACCCTTACCCTTCGGCAACGCGGCGCCATCGGGGTGATTTCTCCGATGCTGCTGGTTGTCTTTCTGTCGGTTGGCGCCATCGCCGTCGATGTCGCGCATTTGTATGTGGTGCGCAATGAGCTGCAGAACGCCGCAGATGCCGCCGCACTAGCCGGTGCCGCCGGGCTGTATCCGGCCAACCCCACGCCGCAGTGGACCAACGCTGTCACGAAAGGCACAAACGCGGTCCAGCTGAATGCCTCCGATGGGACGCAACTCGCCACCGGTACCGTGGTCGCGGGTTACTGGAACCTGACGGGCAGCCCGGCTGGCATGCAAGCACAAACCATCACGCCGGGAACCAACGACGTACCGGGTGTGCAGGTCACCATTACCCGCGCCTCGGGTGTCAACGGTGGCGCTGTAAAGGGCTGGCTCACCTGGGTGTTTGGTGGCGGCACGGCGGATATCCGCGCCACGGCAGTCGCCGTCATGGCTGCGCCCGGCACGGCCAATCCCGGCGCACTGTTTCCGGTGGCGCTCAACAAGTGCCTGTTCGATCTGTACTGGAACTACACCACCAATCAGCCACTGATCGACCCATCGACCGGCAAGCCTTACGTAATCGACATCGACGCCAGCTACCCTGCCAGCAGCCCGACCTGCGCCAGCGGCGAGTGGACCGGCTTTGGGGGCGCCACCGATGCCAACACCGAAAAAGGTCTGGTCACGAGCGGCAACCCGACCACCGTCAGCATCGGTGACAGCATCAACATCTCCACCGGCGTGAAAACCAGCGTCTATAACGCAATTCCTCCACTGCCCTACACCGTGACGATGCCCGTGGTGGCCAACGTCGTCCCCGGATCAAGCTCGCCCGTGGTCGCGTTTGCGGGCTTCACGATCACGAGGATCTTCACCAACGGCACACACTCCTACATCGAAGGCAACTTCACAACCAACACGAAGGTCAGCGGAGGCGGTTCCGGCACCAACTACGGCGCCTACGTGCCGCCACGCCTCGCGAACTAGGCACGCAGAGCATCCACGGGGAAAGCGCCATGGTCCAGTCGTCACAACAAGAACACGAGCCGCCGATGGCCGATCGCCACTGGATCAACGCCAACACGGTGCGTAAGGGCAGCAAGGTGATGCTGGCCGTGTTCCTGCTGATTTTTGCGCTGGGAGCCTGGGTGACGAACGGCTTCACGGATACGCGGATCACTGGGCCCGCGTCGGACTTCTCCGTCTTCTGGGGCGCATCGCACATCGCGCTCCATGGTCAGCCGCTGCACGCCTACGACATCGACAAGATCATGGTGGTGATCAACCAATTCGGCACGCTGGAAGCGGGCAGCGAGCGCATTCTGCCGTGGCTCTATCCGCCCACCTTTCTGCTGGTGGTGCTGCCGTTGTCGCTGCTGCCGCTGTGGCCGAGTTATCTGTTGTTCATGCTGGCCACCGGCGGCCTCTATGTGAAGGCCACAACCGGGCTGCTTGGTGACAAGGTGGACGCGCGTCAGCATGCGTGGATGTCGGTGATCAGCTCGCCGGCTGTGTTCGTAACGGTGCTGATGGGGCAAAACTCCATGCTCACCGCTGGGCTGGCCGCTACAGCCGTCGCCTGGCTCGATAAGCGGCCCGTGCTGGCTGGCGTGGCCATTGGCCTGCTGGCCATCAAGCCGCAACTGGCGCTGCTGTTTCCGGTGGTGCTGCTCGTCGCCCGCGCATGGAAGACGATGGCAAGCGCGGCAGTCACCGCCGTGCTGTTCGGCGCCATCAGCATTGCCGTCTGCGGGTGGGACACCGTGCCCGCCTTCTTCCAGAGCGCACACTGGGCCGAGACCAACCTCGTCGAGCACGGCGGCACGGCGTGGTACGTCATGCCGACGTTCCTGGCGGCCGTGCGCGCAGCCGGCATCGGCATCAAACTGGCCTATGCGATTCAGGTGTCGGTCGCTGTGCTGGCCATGCTAGCCACCGCCGCCGTATGGCGCCGCACGAACGATACGGGGCTGCGTGTTGCTGCGCTGGCAACCGCCACGCTGCTGATCTCGCCGTATGTGCGTGCGTATGAGCTGACCTGGCTTGTCGTGGCGATTGCGGGCTACATCCGCCATGGCATTCGCTTCGGCCTGTCGAGCACGGAGCGCGGGCTGCTGGTTGCAGCGTGGCTGCTGCCGGTGTTCGAGTTCACCAATCCGCTGTTTCATCTGCCGCAGGTCGGGCCGTTCTTCCTGGTGACCATGATGGCGATGATCGTGCACCGAACGCTCACGCACGCGCGAGTACGCATCGCCACCGAAGCCAAGCCCGGGTTGGCATCAGCAGCAAGCATGCCGGCAGGCGCCAACGCGCGCACCACCGCATAACCACTGACAGACCAGCCATAGGTCTGCACATCGTCATCAAAGTTTTTGGGGGAAGTCATGCAGCCGAACCATCAAGACCCTCACGACCCGCCACTGCTTTCCCTGGTCGTACCGTTCTACAACGAGGGCGATGCACTGCACTTGTTCTTCGCCCGCGTGGTGCCGATCCTGGAATCGATCGACGGCATGCAGTTCGAGATCGTGTGCGTGAACGACGGCAGCGCCGACGACACACTCGCCAAGCTGGTTGCCGTATCACATGCCGACCCGCGCGTGCGCGTGGTCGACCTGACCCGCAATTTCGGCAAGGAAGCCGCGCTTACCGCCGGCCTGGACGAGGCACAGGGCGATGCCGTGATCCCCATCGATGCTGATCTGCAAGACCCGCCGGAGTTGATCCCCACGCTGGTCGCGCACTGGCGCAAGGGCGCCGAAGTCGTGCTCGCACAGCGCGCCAACCGCGCTTGCGACTCGTTCCTCAAGCGAGTAACTGCCGCCGCTTATTACCGCATCCACAATCGACTGTCCGACCTGAAGCTGCCCGAGAACGTGGGCGACTTCCGCCTCATGGACCGTGCCGTGGTGAACGCGCTCAAGCAGTTGCCGGAGCGGCATCGCTTCATGAAGGGCCTGTTCGCGTGGGTGGGCTTCAGCACGGTGATCGTGCAGTACGAACGCGAGAGACGCAGCGCAGGCACGTCGAAGTTCTCCGGCTGGCGGCTATGGAACTTCGCGCTGGAAGGCATCACGAGTTTCAGCACGCTGCCGTTGCGTAGCTGGACGTACCTCGGTGCGCTGGTTGCCGCGCTGGCGTTCTGCTATGGCGCGTTCATCATCCTGCGCACGATGATCTTCGGTGTGGTGGTGCCGGGCTACGCTTCAGAGCTGTCGCTGATGCTGTTCTTTGGTGGGCTGCAGATGATCGGCCTGGGGATGATCGGCGAATACGTCGGCCGCATCTATGACGAAGCCAAGGGTCGCCCCATCTACCTGGTGAAACGCCGCTATCAGGAGCGCCGCCCACGCAGCCGCGTGCAAGGCAGCAACAGCCGGCAGGTGATTCCGATTGCCAGCGCCCGACCGCGCCAGCCGCAGGGAGAACGCCAGCGCAACCACGCAGCCCGGCGTTGATGCCAACCGGAGACGCATCATGCGACACGCAGAATCGAGCGTCATGAACGCACTGGCAGGCGCACTGCCGCTGCCGGATCGCATGTTGCTGATCCGCATGTTCCGTTTTGGAGTCTCGGGCGTTATCGCCACTGGCGTGCATGTGGCGATTGCCACTGCGCTCATCAGCGGTGTCTCTGCAACGCAGGTGACAGCCAACGGCGCAGCCTTTGTCTGCGCCAACGTGTGCTCGTACCTGCTCAATGCCCTGTGGAGTTTTTCGGCCAAACCGGCGCGCGCCAACTTCCTGCGCTTCTACGCCGTCTCGCTGCTCGGCCTGGCATTGACGCTTGCGATTTCGTGGTGCGCGCAGACGCTGGGCCTGAGCTATTGGATCGGGCTAGCGGGCATCCTGTCGACGGTGCCGCCGCTGACCTTCGTACTGCACCGGTTCTGGACGTTCCGCTGATGCGGCGCGGCCATCCCGGCGACAGACTTCATTCCGCGTCGCCGTTTTCGCTGCCGCCGTGCGTGCGGTCAAAGCGGCGCAGCGTATCGATGCGCTCGCGCGTCAGCGGGTGCGAGGAGAAAAACGCCGAGGCGTCGTCATCGCTGGCAGCGTCGCCCTTCTTGGTGGCATCTGCCTTGCGCGTGCCGCCATGCGTGTCTTCCAGCGCCTGCAGCACGTCGGCAAACGCGCCGACAGACAAGCCGTTCTCCTGCAGCAGCAGCGCGGCATAGCGATCGGCATCGCGCTCGTAGTCACGCGAATAGCGCAGCGTCAGCAGCGCCGCCGGCACGCCCGACAGAATGGTCGAGACATCGCCAAACAGCAGCGCCGCCGTTGCCCCAATGGCCGACGACTGAATCACTTGCCGCAGCCCATGGCGATATTCAACGTGACCTGCCTCGTGCGCCAGCACACCTGTCAGGCCATCGCCCTCACCCACCAGCTTGACCAGCGCGTCGGTCACGACGATGTCGCCGCCGGGCAGCGCAAAGGCATTGGCGCCGATGTCGGCATCACGAAAAACGATGTGATACGTGTGCGTAGCCTGTGGCGGCCTGTGCAGAGCGGAAAACCGTGCGCGGATGCGGTCCTGCTGCGCGGCGGGCAGCTTGCTGGGCCGGAGCCAGCGCTCGTCCATGGCTTTCAGCGTGCTGCGCCCGAGCTGCGCCTCGGCGCGCTGCGGCACCATATTGGCCACCACCTTGGCGCCCCACGGCAAGCCGTAGCGGTAGCCCAGCGCCAGCACGACCACCATGGCCAACAGCGAGCCCAGCGCCAGCTTCCAGCTGTTCTGCGCCAGCACGACCCAGCCCTCGCGATAGCCGGTGCGATGCAGCAGCGCATTCAGCGATGCCTGCTCCGCCGGGTCGTTGATCTCGCAGAACGCGCCGTCTTCGAAGGTGATCAAGCGGGGGGCATGCTTGACGCGCTCCGACACCCGCAGCGTAGAGAGCGCCGCGCGGCGCAACGCCGTGCCCTCCGCGTCGAACAGCACCGCCTCGCCCGCCTCGACGGCAAGGCGCACGGGTTGCGCGCGCGAGGTACGGCCGTCGAAGTAGGTCGCGAGAATCACAGCGGTTGCCTTTGCCTGCAGCGCGCTTACAGCGCGATATCGATGTCGTACCAGTCCACCGTTGCGTCGCCCAGGGCGCCCACGTTGGTGGTTTCTCCGGCAACGAAGGTGTCAAGCGAACCGGCCGCGAGCATCGTCACCGAGTCGAGCTTGTAGCGCGCCGTGCGCACACGTGCAAACGGCGTGAACAGGCCGATGGTGATCACGATCAGTACCGCATTCGACACGAAAATCCAGAACAGCTTGCCTGCACCCACCTGGCTCTGGAAGCGATGCGCGCCCAGCGTGGTGTGGTTCCACACGAGGTTCTGCAGGCGCGACAGGAAATAGGGCGTCAGGAACAGCATCGCGGCATACATGAACAGCCCGATGAGGATGAAGCCGAAGATCTGGCCCACGCCCGGCGCGCTGTGCAGCGACACACCCAGCAGCAGCGCCAGGCAGGAGGCCACCACGAGTGCCAGGATCGCCAGCCCGAAGGTGCGCAGATAAACGCCGTAGAAGTGGCCCGGCGTGCCTGAAAAATCGAACTGCGCGGTACCGAAGCGCGTGTTCTTGTGCTGGAACCGCTTGAAGCGCTGGTGCGCCAGCGGTGCGAGCAGATACAGCGAGAACACGCTCAGAATCGGCCACACCAGAAACACCATGTAGCCCTCCGCATCCTTGCCCGTAAAGGCGAAGCGCAGGCCTCGGTAGCTGGAATTCGCCATGCGGAACCGCAGCGAGCGCACGAGCAGCCACGGAAACGCAGCGGCCATCAATGCAAGCAGCGCCAGCCCCAGCAGCGGCGACGAATGGCCCAGGAGGTTGAACGCAAGCGCCAGCACGAAAATGATCGCGCGGCCCTTGAGAATGGCGATCGGGCTGCCGTGATAGTCGAAGCTCGAACCGGCCAGTTGGGTGTTGCGATAGAAATACTGCAGCGTGCGCACCTTCGCCCAGGCCGAGTAAATGCCCAGCGTGACGATGGTCAGCAGCAGGTTGACGATCCAGATGCGGAAGTATTCGGAGCCACTGCCGATAAAGCGCAGTCGCAGGGGTTGCGGCGCAGCCGGAGCGGGGGCGCTGCCCAGGACGGACTCGCGTGCGATGTCGTTCATCTGTTTTCCCTTCCCTGAGTTGTTGTCGTGCCCGCTTCAGGACGCTTATCGCTTATCGATACTTAACGACGCTGAGGCTCGCGGGTGGGCCGATTGTATCGAAGCCCACTGCATTGCAGCGTTAACGCCGCCTTAACAAAGCAGGCAACAAAAAACCCCGCGGGCTCGCACCCACGGGGTTTTTTGTTTGGAACAGCCATCCCGAAAGATGGCCGGGCCAGGTTGCCGGACAGGCAAATTACATCATGCCGTCCATGCCACCCATGCCACCCATGCCGCCCGGCATTGCCGGAGCTGCATCGTCCTTCGGCAGTTCTGCCACGGCGCAATCCGTGGTCAGCATCAGCGAAGCGACCGAAGCGGCGTTCTGCAGCGCGGTGCGGGTCACCTTGGTCGGGTCCAGCACGCCCATCTCCACCAGGTCACCGTACTCGCCGGTCGAAGCGTTGTAGCCGTAGTTGCCTTGGCCGGCGATGACGTTAGCCACCACCACCGAAGCCTCGTCACCAGCGTTCGTGACGATCTGGCGCAGCGGCTCTTCCATGGCGCGCAGCACGATCTTGATACCGGCGTCTTGGTCAGCGTTGGCACCCTTCAGGCCGGAGATCAGCGCACGGGCGCGCAGCAGTGCAACACCGCCGCCAGCCACGATACCTTCTTCCACGGCAGCGCGCGTTGCGTGCAGAGCATCTTCCACGCGAGCCTTCTTTTCCTTCATTTCGACTTCGGTGGCAGCGCCAACCTTGATCACAGCAACACCGCCGGCCAGCTTGGCCACGCGCTCTTGCAGCTTCTCACGGTCGTAATCCGAGGTCGCTTCTTCGATCTGGGCACGCACTTGCTTCACGCGGGCTTCGATGTTGCGGGCATCGCCTGCGCCATCGATGATCGTGGTGTTTTCCTTGCCGATTTCAACGCGCTTGGCTTGGCCCAGGTCGTTCAGGGTTGCCTTTTCCAGCGTCAGGCCGACTTCTTCAGCGATGACTTGGCCGCCCGTCAGGATGGCGATGTCTTCCAGCATGGCCTTGCGGCGGTCGCCGAAGCCCGGAGCCTTCACAGCAGCGGTCTTCAGGATGCCACGGATGTTGTTGACCACCAGCGTTGCCAGGGCTTCGCCTTCGACGTCTTCAGCGATGATCAGCAGCGGACGGCCAGCCTTGGCGACTTGTTCCAGCACCGGCAGCAGGTCGCGGATGTTGCTGACCTTCTTGTCGAACAGCAGCACGAACGGGTTGTCCAGCTGGACAACTTGCTTTTCCGGGTTGTTGATGAAGTACGGCGACAGGTAGCCACGGTCGAACTGCATGCCTTCCACGACGTCCAGCTCGTCGGCCAGCGACTTGCCGTCTTCCACCGTGATCACGCCTTCCTTGCCAACCTTGTCCATGGCTTCAGCGATGCGCTGGCCGATGGATTCGTCGCTGTTGGCCGAGATGGCGCCAACTTGAGCGATTTCCTTGCTGGTGGTCGTCGGCTTGCTGATCTTCTTCAGCTCTTCGACGGCAGCGCCGACAGCCTTGTCGATGCCGCGCTTCAGGTCCATCGGGTTCATGCCGGCGGCAACGTACTTCATGCCTTCGCGCACGATCGACTGGGCCAGCACCGTTGCGGTGGTGGTGCCGTCACCGGCGTTATCGCTGGTCTTGGAAGCAACTTCCTTGACCATCTGCGCGCCCATGTTCTGCAGCTTGTCCTTCAGCTCGATTTCCTTTGCGACCGACACACCGTCCTTGGTCACGGTCGGGCCACCGAAGCTGCGCTCCAGCACCACGTTACGGCCCTTGGGCCCCAGGGTCACCTTGACTGCGTTGGCGAGAATGTTCACGCCTTCGACCATCTTGGCACGTGCGGCGTCGCCGAACACTACGTCTTTAGCTGCCATCTTGAGAATCTCCGAAATCTTTGGATGTTGCCTACACCGGGGAAATCCGCCGGGCAGACAATGAGGATTGGGTTACTGGTAAGCCGATGCGACAGAGCGCCCGCTTACTTCGCCACCACGGCCATGATGTCTTCTTCGCGCATGACCAGGACTTCCTGACCATCCACCTTGACGCCTTGGCCGGCGTACTTGCCGAACAGCACGCGGTCGCCGACCTTCACGTCCAGCGCGATCGCATTGCCCTTGTCGTCTTTCTTGCCCGGACCGACGGCCAGCACTTCGCCTTGATCCGGCTTTTCAGCGGCGGCGTCAGGGATGACGATGCCCGAAGCGGTCTTCGTTTCGTTGTCCAGGCGCTTCACGATCACGCGATCATGCAAGGGACGCAGGTTCATACAAACTCCTCAATGCAAAGTGAGTGTTTATTCACAAAACGCGCCGCAGGACGCGGCGCATCGGGAAAGCATCGGGGGTGGAGGCTTTGTTAGCACTCCTGCCCGGCGAGTGCTAATTATAGGGACGGGGTATTACGATTTCAAGAACGGGCGCAGGGGAAGTTGCGGAGATGTCGATGTCGAGATTCACTCAACGCTGAACTCTCCTGCGGGTCGCCCACGTAGCCCCTCGCTCACAAATCTCATAAATTTCAATAACTTAGCTTCTCCAAAGCTCCAAGCTGTCCAGTGAGATTGAAGTGCGACGCAGCGTCGGCATAGCCGCTACCTGCCGGCGAACTGCGAAGCAATTGCCGTCCAGAGGTACTGCGTGGAACAAGTCGTTACACCCCGCCGCCGTTGATGCGGCAGCGGCTGAATCATAGCCAACGGGTTGACGCCGGAACTCTGATTGCTCCGCCCGGCGCCGTGGACGCTGCCAAACCATTGCGCAGCCCGATTGAATTCATCGCTGCAAAGCACCCCCATCACACTGGAGTGGATATTGCGTTCACCTTGGCTGGACCGCCTCCACAAGACGTCTGAGTCGGCTCGACGAATGCCATATAAAGGGTGCAAACAGGCGCAGGATGTTAGATAACTTGAGCAAGCGCCGCTGAATAACCACAAGAACGGGGAGCCGCTCCATTGGGTAGACATCTCTCATGAGCAGCCTTCTGGATTGGATCGAAAAACACCCCGCCTTGGCTGCGTGGGTACAGGCGGCCGCAATCATTGTTGCGATTGCGGGAACGTGGCTGGCAGGCTGGTTGCTTCAGCGCAGCGAACGGCGCACGGAGAGGCGCACGGTGGCCAAAGCGGTGAGCGAAATTGCCATGGCAGCAGAGGCGCTGGTACGAAGCGTTATGAGCGAGCTACCCGACAAGCAAGCCGTGAGTGCGATCGCTGCAGGAGAGAAGCCTTTCGACATTCGCGCAATCGATGAGCTGGAGGCCGCGATCGCGGCCATTCAACTGCACAACCTCAGCACCCCTGAACTGGTGCGCGATGTCATTGCGTTGCTCGCCAGCATCCGTCAGTTCAGAGAGCAACTGGCCAACGCAATTGCCACACATCACCGTATGGACGCCACCCATTTCAGCGAGTTCTTCGAGACCTTGGAGAGCGTCCAGGCGGCAATCACCAAGACCAGTAAAAGCATCGCGGCACACGTGAGCCAGATCTAGTCATCCGGGGCTCGCCGTGCCATCACTCCGACGGGGAGGATCGTCATGCTCGGATTTGACCCACGCACCGGAAGAATCGTCTGGACCGTTTTTCTCTTTGCGCTGGCCGTATTGATCATCTACAAGATCGCGTCCGTGCTGCTGGTCACGGTATTTGCCGTCTTCTTCAGCTACCTGCTGTACCCGCTGATCGAACAACTGGAACGGCGCATGCCGAGACAGGCGCCGCGCAGCGTATCGATCGGCATCGTGTTCATCCTCGTCGTGTTGGTGGTCATCGTGGCGGGCTCGGTGTTTGGCGTGACGGTGCAGGAGGAAGCGGGCAGGCTTGCCGATCAACTCCCGAAGCTGCTCGATACCAGCACCATGGCAGATCGCCTTGCCCTCCCGAACTTTCTGGAGCCGCTGCGCGCGCGCATTCTGGAGTTCCTCCGCGAGCAACTCTCGACAACCTCCGACCAGGCTATGCCTCTGGTTCGAAACATCGGCCTGGGTGTCATGCACGCAGCCAGCAATCTCGTCTACCTTGTGCTCATCCCCATCATGAGTTTTCTGATGATCAATGAAGCGCCTTCCATCCACGCTGCGCTGCTGTCATGGATTCGATCCTCGGATAAGCGCCTCTGGGGAAACATCATCGATGATCTGGACACGCTCCTGTCACGCTATGTGCGTGCACTGCTGCTACTGTCCCTGGCCACCTTGCTTTTCTACAGCATCGCCTTTTACCTGCTGGGCGTGCCATATGCACTGTTGCTTGCAACCACGGCTGCGGTGTTGGAGTTCATTCCGTTTGCCGGGCCATTGGCCGCCGTGGTGGCGATCGTCACCGTCGCCGTGTTCAGCGGGTATCCGCACTTGTTCTGGCTGATCGGGTTCATCGTGGTCTACCGTCTGTTCCAGGACTACGTGCTGAATCCCTACCTGATGAGCGAAGGGGTCAAGGTCAGTCCGCTCCTCGTCATCGTGGGGTTGCTTGCAGGCGAGCAGTTGGGCGGCGTCGCAGGCATTTTCCTGTCGGTGCCCGTCATCGCCGCGCTCAAGATTGTGCTGTCGCGCGCCTGGGCAGCGCAGGGCCTGGGCCACGAGGTACGCTGATGCACGGACGCCGCCCTGCCCAGCAGCGCCGCGGGAATGACGACCGGGATACCACACCACCACTGGAAGGGAGGCGGCCTTGAAGGCTCTACCGAATCCGAAGCTGAACCGTCTGCTGTCCGTGCTGCCGCCGGCGGAATGGGAGAGCATCGCGCCCCAGCTTGTCTGGGTCGACATGCCGCTCGGGCATGTCGTTTATGAATCGGGCGACCGCCCCGAATTCGTCTACTTTCCCGTCACGTCCATCGTCTCCCTGCTCTATGTCATGGAGGACGGCTCCTCGGGCGAGATCGCGATCGTCGGCAACGAGGGCATGGTCGGCATCGCCATTTTTATGGGCGGGGAAACCACCCCCAGCCGTGCCGTGGTTCAGAGTGCGGGCGGCGCTTACCGCCTCAGTGCCCGCATTCTCAAACAGGAGTTTGCCCGCGCCGGAGCCATGCAGCGTCTGTTGTTGCGCTATACCCAGGCACTCATTACCCAGATGGCCCAGACCGCCGTCTGCAACCGGCACCACTCGATCGACCAGCAGCTGTGTCGCTGGCTCCTCCTGAGCCTGGACCGCCTGCCCTCCAACGAGCTGCGCATGACCCAGGAGCTGATTGCCAACATGCTGGGCGTGCGCAGGTCCGGGGTCACTGAAGCCGCTTTGAAGCTGCAGACCGCCGGGTTGATCCGTTACAGCCACGGAACCATCGAAGTCCTCGACCGCCCTGGCCTCGAGCGTCGCGTCTGCGAATGCTATGCCGTGGTCAAGCGCGAGTTCGATCGCCTGCTTCCAGACCTCGAGGCGCTCTGACCAGGCATACGCCTACTCCATCAGGAATCCAGTTTGACCTCTTTCCGGCTCCCCTCCCAGTACGGGGGCGTTCCATAGTATTGATGGATGCTGGTGGCCCATTGCGTATCCGCCATGCTAGGCCAGTGATTCTGATCAAAACCCGGCGCGGCTTCCAGCTGCTTCTTGTCGATGCCCAGCACAAAGCTCTTGCGTACAGTGTCGAGCGTCAGAGCAGACCATGGCACAGCGAACAGCTTCGTGCCGACACCTAGAAAACCGCCGAATGACAGCACCGCATAGGCGATTTGCCCGCGGGGAACATCCAGCATGATGTGATCGATCTTGCCGAGCTTCTCACCGCTCGGACCAAGAACCGGATCGCCGTTGAGTGTGTCGGCAGCCATGATGACGGGGCCGGGGCCGGCGCCCTTCAGCTGACCGTTGCCGACGATGGCAGCGCGCGGTCCGCTGCTTTGATGGTCCAATTCGTTGATGTTCATGGTGTGACTCCAGATAAGGTGATTAGCCATTGAACCGGCGACTGCGCCGGCGGGGGGGATACGTCAATGCGCACGGCTTTTGCCCTTGTGCCGTGGAGTGGGCTCGACGCGGGAAGCCTGCCTCTTGCTCCCGACAGCCAGGCTCCAATCTGTCTTGTCGAGCGAGGTACTGAGCTGACGCTCCGCATACATGGCCGCGCCCGGCGAGATTGGGTCGCTCGCCGGAAAGGTCATCTCAAGCGATGCGTCCACAGCGGATTGATAGGTGTGCCCTTCATCCGCGGCAGGTATGCATCCGCAACCAGCAGGCTCCGACTTTCTGTGCTGTGCGGTGGTAGTGACTTTGTGCATGATCGCTCCTGGGTTGCGTTGACTCGCTCGGCAGATCGCAGTGTCTCGAGGGGATGGATACAGTTCGGCAAAGCGCGCCTGTCTCGACCTTTCCCGCTGATGGGGGAGAGGCCCCATCCGTTCGGCCGGCGATGAGAATTAGTGGACGATCAGATCGTTTTCCACCGATGCCACTCCGGTAACTCCCTTGGCCACCTTCGTTGCCATCTGTCGTTGCACCATTGTCGGGACACTGCCGGTCAGGCGAACCACGCCGTCGCGTGTGCGTACGTGTATGCGCATCGAGCCGAGATCCTTCTGATTGAGCAGGCCAGCCTTCACCTTGGTCGTAATCGCTGTATCAGAGATACCCTCGCGAACCGTCGCACGTGTCAAGCTGTGGTCTGCCGAGGAGGCAGGTGATGCGCTGCTTTGCCCCGGGCCCAGTGAAGCGTAGAAGCCGACTGCGAGCGCGAGCAACGCTGCGCCGGGAGTGAACGTGATGGAACGGGTGGGTTTCATAGGAACGCCCTCGATTGGGAGGAAAGCGGTGACCAATCAAGGTTGGCATCCATCCATGCCGCTGTCCGTACGCTGGCGGACAGTGACCTCTTCCTTTTCGGGGTGCCGGCGGAGGGAACGCCCGCGATCTGTCCGGTTCTCTCCAGACAAAACAAGGCGCGGTGTGTGGGTCAGCCTGGCGCAGGGGCCGCGGGGTTGCATACCCGCTTGCCCTGTGCGGTCAACCCAACAGTTCTCGGGTGAATGCACTGGGACGATGTCTCGGAACTGCTGCGGTCGGTTATCTGAATCCAAAGTACCCAAGCACGAACAAGACGATGACGACGGCCCCGACCAGCCAGATGATGCTATTCATGATGCACTCCTTAAACGCCTCGCCTGCAGACGAGGCGAGAGCGTTGCGAGGCAGTACGGGAGGACATGCTTGCAAGGGTACCCATCGCCTTCGCGCAGGGTAGGAACACATTCCCACCCCGTCACGAAAACGTCTGTACGGTACCGGGCAACGCCGCATTCGATGACCGGCGGCAACTACACGATATGAACGGTGTGGTCTGAGAGCGCCGCGCGTTGCCCATGGCCGGGGCTGCGAAGGGCAATAGTCCGGCGCCCTTTGGTGTGGGCGCGATCAATTGAAGCGGTAGTGTCTAGCCGAGTGCAACTGCCACCCCCCATCCCCGGATAGCGTCAAGACATGGTGGTGATACTTGAGAAGCGTGGGACGATGGCTGACGCTGACAAGCGTCGTCGACATCCCGGTCAGTTGCGAGTACAGATGTTCTTCGTTGCGCAGATCCAAGGCACTCGTCGCCTCATCAAGAATGGCGTAGCGGGGCTTCGCAAGCAGTACGCGCCCGATCGCGAGGCGCTGTTGCTCCCCAACCGACAGGACTTTGTCCCACTCCAGCTCTGCGTCGAGCCCTCCGAACCTCCTTGCAACATTCGACAGGTTGACCATCTCTAACAGCAGAAGAAGTTCTTCGTCGCACACGTGCCTGTCGTGGTTGTTCGGATAGAGCAGTTGATTGCGCAGGCTACCGACGGCCATGTAGGGGCGTTGAGGCAGGAACAGCATTTCGTCCGCCTTCGGTCGCGTGATGCATCCCGAACCGCCGCTCCATAGTCCCGCGATTGCACGCAACAACGAACTCTTCCCGCCTCCACTGGCACCAACAATGAGCAGGCCCTCGCCGGGGTTGATGGACACCGTCAAGTCTTTGACCAGCGTCCGTTCATGGTTCGGTGTTTGCAAAGTGACATGTGCAAGGGTCAGGTGGGAGTCCTCCATGGATTTGATCGTGCTTCTCGCATCGGGAGATGCAGCCACGCTCGCCGTCAGGGCACCTGAGAATGTGTCTAGCCGATCGAGCCCTGCCACGAATCGGCTCAGGTCTTCAAAGTTGTCAACGATCACGGCCAACGCGCTGAGTATGGCCGCAAACGCGCCAGCGGCCTGGATAGCACGACCGACTTCAAGCTCGCCGGAAAGAACGCGCGAAGCAACAATCGCGCTGGGCAGCATGACGGTCAGAAAGCTGTAGCCATACTGAAAAAGATTCAGATTCAGCTGCGAGCGGATGAGTCTGTTGAAGTTGCGAAAGGCCTGTTCAAATCGCCCCTTCACATGAAAGAACTCCTGCTCCTCCCCTCGATAGAACGCAATGGATTCGGCGTTCTCACGAATTCGAATGAGGCTGAAACGGAAATCCGCCTCCCGCTTTAATTGATAGAAATTAAGCCCAATCAGGATCCGGCCAAAGAAGAAAATCGATATAGAGGTGCCCGCGACGGCATATGCAAGAAGAAAGAAGACCAGCGGCTTGGAGATCGACCACAAGACACTGCTGAACGCAATCAGTTGAAGAATCGCACCGATACTGACCAGCAAAAAATAGAGAGATTTCCGCGTGAATGTATTGATGTCCTCCGTTATCCGCTGATCCGGATTGTCTATCGAGGAATCTGCATTCAACCTGTAAAAGATCCGATTCTTGAAATAGCCGTCCAGATAGTGATTGGTGAGCCATCGCCTCCAGAGGATTCCAAGCTTGTCTCTGATATAGAAATAAAATGCATAGATCGGCACCGCCAGGATCATGATGTAGATGCATTCAATGATGGAGTGCCAGAAGCGATCCGCATCCTTGGCTGCCAGGGCTGATGTGAATTCGCCGGATTGCTCGTTGAACAATACGTTTGTCTCGGTTTGCCCCAGCAGCAAGATTGCCAGCAACAGAAGCAAACCCATCGCCGTCCATTTTTCTGAGGAAAACCAGTAGGGCTTGGCGATGGCCCAGAACCGAGTCCACAGGTGACGATTCGAAGTGTCGTTATCGTTCTCCGACCTCGACTTGCCGTCCGCTCTCTGATCATTGGTGACGCTCATGTCACAACTCCCAGAACAGAACGAATGCCACACTCGTCACATTGATCCTGCCGACTCACGCTGCAGAGGCTCCCAACCCCTGTCGAACTATAGGTCAGCAACGCGCGCGTTGACCCTACCGGAACTATCCGCAATACCTGCCCGTTAGCGTACCGACAACCGACCGGACGTCCCCTAATGTGAGAGTGGAAGCGTTCTGTTATTCCGGGCTCCTCAGGGGTGTGGAAGACGCAAAAGTTGTCGTTCGCATATCTCACTGTCCATTGATACCAGAGTCCCCGAGCTGCCTCGCTCGTTACTGGTTGGAACGCGATCCCCAGTCGTTGCCCGTCTAATACCTCGATATGGGCGCGGGTGGGTCAGATAGGAGGACCGAAAAATGCGTTCCGTGCTCTTCGCCCTGTCGCTGCTGCTTTGCCTGCCGATTGCGGTGCACGCCCAGATGAGCGTCAGCATTGGCATCAACCTACCCGCGTACCCACAACTCATCCCGGTACCGGGCTACCCCGTCTACTACGCACCGCGTGCGCCTACCAACTACTTCTTCTACGACGGCCTGTACTGGGTGTATGAGGGGGACGAATGGTATGAAAGCAACTGGTACAACGGGCCATGGCAGGTCGTCGGACCAGAAGAGGTGCCGCTGTTCGTGCTCCGTATTCCCGTGCGCTACTACCGGAAGCCCCCTTGGTATTTCCGTGGCTGGAATGGCAACGCGCCCCCGCGCTGGGGTGAACACTGGGGACCAAACTGGGAAGCGCGTCGTGGGGGATGGGATCAATGGGACCATCGGTCGGCACCTTCCCCGGCGCCCTTACCGGATTACCAACGCCGGTACTCTGGCGAACGTTATCCTCGCGCGTTGGAGCAGCAGAATTTGATCCGGTCCGAGCACTACCGCTACCAGCCGCGCGAGAGCGAAACGCAGCGACGGTTTGGAGAGCCTGGTCAATCAGGAACGTCACGCGCCGCGCCGCGTCCGCCCACTCGTGAGCCCCGGGAGGTACAGAACCAGCGCGAGGGCGGGTTCGCGCGTCAGCAGCGAGACTCCGCCGCGCCACAGCCCCCCTCTGCGCAGCCGATACAGCGCCCTCAAATACCGCCTTCACATGACGCGATGCCGCAACGCCCTCAACCGCACGGTAACGCAGACAGTTCGCGCACTGAAACGAGACAAGAAGGGACCGGTCGTCAGCGATTGCCGGAGCAACAGTACATGCGACCCGATGCGCCGCAGCAGCCCGTGCGGCCGCAGATTCGACAGCCAGTGCAGCCAATGCCTGCCCCTCAATCAACGCATGATCCGCGCGCCGATTCTCGACCCACGCGCACGGATGGGCGAGAGCCAGATGGTGACCGCCGACGCGACGGACGCGGCCAGAACGATCGCTAGCTGCCGAACACCAATTTGCCCGAGCCATCCACTGATTGCCGCGGCCGCTTTCGCGTGTCGGAAATCTGGTGGGCTTGAATGTTGCGAGAGCCGGACGTAGGTTTACCAATAGATTCAGGGCAACAAAGCGGCTGATACCCGATAGCGGCTGTTTCTGGTTCCACATCGCGATCAGTCCGAATTGCTGTTCTGGTCCGAGTGAAAGGGAAGCAGCCATGAAAGCTCTACCGAATCCGAAGCTGAACCATCTGCTGTCCGTGCTGCCGCCAGCGGAATGGGAGAGCATCGCGCCCCAGCTTGTCTGGGTCGACATGCCGCTCGGGCATGTCGTTTATGAATCGGGCGACCGCCCCGAATTCGTCTACTTTCCCGTCACGTCCATCGTCTCCCTGCTCTATGTCATGGAGGACGGCTCCTCGGGCGAGATCGCGATCGTCGGCAACGAGGCCATGGTCGGCATCGCCATCTTTATGGGCGGGGAAACCACCCCCAGCCGTGCCGTGGTTCAGAGTGCGGGCGGCGCTTACCGCCTCAGTGCCCGCATTCTCAAACAGGAGTTTGCCCGCGCCGGGGCCATGCAGCGTCTGTTGTTGCGCTATACCCAGGCACTCATTACCCAGATGGCGCAAACCGCTGTCTGCAATCGGCACCACTCGATCGACCAGCAGCTGTGTCGCTGGCTCCTCCTGAGCCTGGACCGCCTGCCCTCCAACGAGCTGCGCATGACCCAGGAGCTGATTGCCAACATGCTGGGCGTGCGCAGGTCCGGGGTCACTGAAGCCGCTTTGAAGCTGCAGACCGCCGGGTTGATCCGATACAGCCACGGAACCATCGAAGTCCTGGATCGCCCCGGCCTCGAGCGTCGCGTCTGCGAATGCTATGCCGTGGTCAAGCGCGAGTTCGATCGCCTGCTTCCAGACCTCGAGGCGCTCTGACCGCCCCCCCGGGGGGGCTGCATGTCAGCGATGGGCGCGACGTTCGTTCAAGGCTTCGGCTGCTTCTTGAGCGCATCCTTGGCGTCGCCATACGCAGCCTGCGCCTTACCGGCAATCTGTTCGACCTTTCCTTTCGCTGCCGTGGTGTCCTTTCCGGTGACCTTGCCAACGGCTTCAGTCAACTTGCCCTTCGCTTCCTCAAGACGGCCCTTCACTTGATCCTTGTTCATGGCAATGCTCCTGCGCTTTCGGCGCTCAGTTGGTCGTGGGGGATGCCGTGCCTTGACGCGCCGCGCTCGGACCACTTCCACTTCATTACCCGGCGATGCGCATACCAAGACAAGACCTTGCCCAACGAAACCGCATGATGTCTCCGCAGACGCAGTGCCGTCTGTACGGTAGTGGACTAACTCGAGAGGGGCGGCGCAATCACCCACGCAAATTGGCTGAACCGCGTCGCAAGCTGCGATGGACCGGATCCGCCAGCGCGCAGCAAATCGCCATCACTGGCTCTTCTCACCCGGCCCTGCATCTTCGTACGCTGTCGTACCGTAACGCACTCCGCATTGACGTACGCTGAACATGGCGCGTCCGCGATGGAGTCAGAGATGCGAGAAAGGCGTGTCCTAACCCTGACGGCGATGGCTCTTGCCACTCTTGCCACAGGAGGCGCCGGCACGATTGCGCAATAGCAATAGCAATAGCAATAGCGATGGATGGTCCGCAGGCGGTGACGCATCGGTTGCCGTCCTGAAAGTGGGTGCCAACGGCAACATCGACAGTTCGACCGCGACGGGGCCGATCGAGGCATTCGTTCTCACCAACAGTGGGTTGATGGCAGGCGTGACGCTCGAGGGCACGAAAGTCACCAAACTCAAATCTCTTTAGTGCAGTCGCGAGGAGGCCGCCATGCGCGCCCTTATCTATACGGTCCTGGGGATATGGATGGCCTCGCTGGCCGGTTGCCTGTGGGTTCCTGACGACGGCTACCACGACGGCCGGCAGGGTGGCTATGAACGTGACCACCGTGGCGGTTATGAAGGTAATCGCCACGGAGGCTACGAGGGTGACCACGGTGATAGAGACCGTGATCATCGTTAGCGAAGCCGTTATTGATGGCCCCCGCTGATCAGGGGGGGGGTGATCGCCGCTTTGCGACCCGCACGAGACATGCATTGGCATGCTGGTGCGTACGCTACCGAACCGTTTTCAAACCCGCACTACTCTATTCTTCAAGAGGATGGGGGACGCTGAATTCGCTCGGGCAATGCCCGGAAAACTTCGCGCGTCAACCTCATGAAGAACCAACCGTGGAGCGCTTCTTGCCTGGCTCGTGCACACGGAGTGGGGGGAATCTACAAAACAAGGAGGACATCATGTCTCTCGGACTCGTACTTCTCATTGTCTTAGCCGTTTTACTGGTTGGGGCATTCCCAAGGTGGTCCTACAGCAACGGGTGGGGCTACGCGCCAAGCGGTGCGCTCGGCGTGGTTCTGCTCATCGTTCTCGTGCTCTTGTTCATGGGGCGACTCTAAAGCCGACGATCCGTTACGCCCCACGGCATCTCATGCACAGGCGGCGGCGCACTACGAGAAAGAGGCCAACGTGATGCTCGATCAAACCATTCTCCAGTTCCCAGACATGGAGCGCGACGCGTTTCGCGAGGTGTGCCTGCGAAACGGCCTCGCGCCCGACGGCTTTGAGGTGTCATCCACGGAACACTTCTCGAGTGGCGCCCCTTCCGAGGCGCTGGACCGTAGCGTCATCGTCCGGATGGGCAAGACCATGCGGGAATACGACGGTGCTCATGGCCCGGACTGGACAGTCGATTTTGAACACGACATCCGGTCACACGTCTTCGGGTAAAGACGTCACGCAGACAGTTCGAGCGACCGTCTCCAGAACCCTGACCCCGTCCCTCATGGTTTGCAGTACCACTTGCTGGCGAGGCGCCATATGAATCCCATCACCGCATTCATCGTTGTCCTTCTCTTGGCTGTGGGGGCCGCCGCCGGTATGTTCGGCTCGGTTCTGCTGGCGCCCGTGTTTTGGGTTGCGGCAATCCTCGTTGCATCGACACTCAAGATGGCAAACGCCTGGCAGAAGTTCGTCATCCTGCGCGCAGGCAAGCTGCAAAGCGTGAAAGGGCCCGGGTTGTTCATGATCCTGCCGATCGTCGACAGCGTCACCGCTGTGATTGACGAGCGCATTCAAACGACCGGATTCAATGCCGAGCAGGCATTGACGAAAGACACTGTGCCGGTCAATGTCGACGCGATCATCTTCTGGCACGTTCACGATGCGCAGAAGGCTGCGCTGGCCATTACCGACTACCGTCAGGCCATCGACCGCGTCGCCCAGACATCGTTGCGTGAAATGATCGGCGCCTCGATGCTCTCGGCACTGCTATCAGACCGGAAGGCGGCAGACGAGCAGCTGAGCGCAGAGATCGGCGAGAAGACTGCAGCATGGGGCGTGACCGTATCGTCGGTCGAAGTGCGCGACGTGGCCATCCCCGTGGCGCTGCAGGACGCAATGTCCCGGCAGGCGCAGGCCGAACGCGAGAAACAGGCCCGCGTCATCCTGGGTTCTGCGGAAGCGGCCATCGCCGCCAAGTTCGTCGAGGCTGCGGGCATGTACGAAGGCCATCCGCAAGCGCTGCAACTGCGTGCCATGAACATCATCTACGAAACCACCAAAGAGCGTGGCGCCACGATCCTGATGCCGACCTCAATGGTCGACAGCATGAATCCCGTTGCGGTTGCCTTTGGGGTTTCCGGCAGCACGGAGCAGACCAGCGCTGTCCTGCCGCTCAAGACGGCTGCGGCTGCGGCCGCCGCTTAAGCCATACACCATCGATTCATAAGAACGGGTTGGAAAGCGGCATTCCCCACTAGTGTGAGTGTGGGCATGTCGCTTCGCCTTCCCTGTCCGCAATCATTTCCCAACCTGATTGCCTACGACGCCACCGACGACTGCGCCGCCCACTGTCCCTACCGCGCTACCGCCTGTCAGGACAGCGCCTGCCACACCACCGACACCGGCGCCGATTGCAGTGTCCGTACCTCGCCGGGACATCCCGGCACACCCGCCCGCGAGCGTCACGATCACCAGCATCGCGCCGCACAGTTGTGCTATCCGATTGCTACGCATTTTGTGCACCTCCGCCCCGATCACAAGCCACCGCGTGCTGTTGCGGAGAACGCAAAACCAGGACTTGAATTTTCTGTACGGACCAAAAGCGGCGTACAGCCCATCGGGGCGTCCCTGCGTCAGCACGTGAGCGTGAGTGTCGCGCGGACGTCCCGACAAAGAGGATCCTCGCTCGCGTGAAGTGTGTCGGTACGGTGGCAGACGCAGTCGTCACCTGCCCAGGTGTGCAACCGCTGAGGGCAAGCGGCGGACCGACTGCGTGATTCACCGTCAATACGGACCGGGTTCTGTACGGTACCGAGCCGACGACGTTTCGCCCCGGCCTTACGCTGCAGTCTCAAATAACAGTGAAACGGCACTTTCCGACATACCGAGGTAACCGCACCAAGGACATCTATGATCAATTCGCTCGACCTCCCAAACGGAACGCTTGAAATCCGCACGCTGCAGCGTAGTGACCGGCGATGGTTCTCCGAATATCGCTTCACGCACAGTGATGGAGGCGGCACCGGCTGGGAAGCAGCCGCAATCCCAGAGGGGTTCGTTTCCTCCGGATTGGCATTCAGCGCCGGGATACTTCTGGGGCAACAATGCGCGGAACTCACCGGGTGAGGGGGAAGAGGCGGCGCCACCCGAGGGGGCTACGCCGCCAACACGTTGCATGAGGTCAACATCGGCATGCGGGCAACCTGCTTGCGTGCCGATGCCTACAGCAGAAACATCGCCAGGGCAGCAGCCCCCATGATTGCCGTGGCAGACCAACCCAAGACGATCAATGGCCGGCTTGCGGTATAGGGGCCCATCACCGCGGGCTTCGACACGAGCAGGATGATGACCGCCATCAGCGGGACCGCCACCACACCATTGATGACTGCGCTCCAGAAAAGTGCTTTCATCGGTCGGATCGGTGAGTACTGGATCGCCAGCCCTGCGAGTACGCTCAAGGCGATGATGCTGTAGAACCCGCGGGCGTCGCTCACTTTCCGTTCCAGCCCTTCTTTCCAGCCCATCGCTTCGGACAGCGCGTAGGCGCCTGATCCCGCCAGCACAGGCACGCCGATCAGCCCCACCCCCAGGATCCCGACGGTGAACAGCACGTACGCAAAGTCTCCCGCAAGCGGTCGCAAAGCACTGGCCGCCTGCGCCGCGGTCGTGATGTCGGTCACTCCAGAAACGTGCAAGGTCACCCCCGTGGCGAGGATGATGAAATAAGCGGTCACGTTGGAGTACAACATGCCGCTCCAGGTGTCCCATCGAATGCGCCGGAGCTCGGTGCGGGCCTTGGCCCCATCGGCTTTCAACGACGGGCGCGCCCGCATGTCTTCCACCTCTTCGGAAGCCTGCCAAAAGAACAGGTAGGGGCTGATGGTGGTACCGAACACGGCAACCACCATGGATGCGGCACTGGCATCAAGCCTGACACTGGGCCACACCGTGTGCAGCGCCACGCGGCTCCACGGCACGTGTACGGTAAACAAGACTGCGGCATACGCCAGCAGAGACGCCGTCAGCCACTTCAGAAAGAAAACGTATCGGTGGTAAGGAACGAATATCTGCAGTGCCAGGGTGCCGAACACCACCAACGCCGTCATGACATGCCGGTCGATGCCGGAAACGAGTTCCGCGACCTCGCCCATCGCCGCAACGTCAGCAGCAATATTCAACGTATTTGCGATCAGCAACAGCAACACCACGACGCGCAACACAATCGGCGGGAAGACGTCCTTGATGTTGGCCGCAAGTCCCTTGCCCGTGACGCGTCCCATGTTTGCGCACATGGACTGCATGGCCGCCATCAACGGAAACGTAAGCGGCATCGTCCATAGCATCTCCAGGCCAAACTGCGCCCCGGCCTGCGAATAGGTCGCGATTCCGCTCGGGTCGTCGTCGGCGACGCCCGTGATCAGCCCGGGCCCGACATGCGACAACGGATGCGCATTCAAGCGCGCGCGCAGAACACGATACAGATTGGGCCGGGCCTCTCCGCTGCCGTCCATGTTTGGCTTCCTTGTCTACCAGCGCTGGGCTGGAGTTGATCGTCGCGATGTTCTAGTGCCGGATCGTGATAGGGCGGCTCGCGTCTTGCTCGTGTATTAGCGTATGGGCATGCCCAAAACAAGCGGTGGGATGCAAAGCCTCTAGGTGCGCAGCATCGCCGGCTGTGGTCGTGCTTCCGACATTGTCTGCGATACGGCGCCTGGAGCGCGTGTCTATTCCCACTCTCTTGGGGTCTCGCTTCAGTCTTTGATATTGAAATGCCGCAGTTCGAGGCCCGCATTCCATTGCCGGACCGTCGAACGCCACGCCTGAACCGTGAAGACCGTAGCCTGCACAAGGTTGCGGTTGCAGCTGCCGGTTCAGGGGGCAGTCAACAGCAAAAAGATGCTGGGGCTTCCCATGAAACGCATTGCGTCCATCGCGCATGGCCCCTACCCTTGGAAGACGACCACGACACATCAAGGATGTCTTCAATGACACGTACGACCGACTACCGTGGTTACCAGATCCACATGGAGCTCGTGGGTCGATCAAAGGACATGTTCGACTTGTGGTTTTCCATCCAGGGGCCGACGCAGCCCGCGGGCGTCGCGGCCATCGGAAAGCGCATCAAGGTCCACGGTGGTCCTTTCTCGCGGCGCTGGGCGCATCTCGTGGGCGAGCTGGCAGGACGGGCGGCGATCGACGTCATCCTCGGCGTGGAAGAAGAGGGGCCGTCCACGGACGAGTGGTAAGCCCGTGCCACGCCGTCACCAGGTGCTGATGCCTTGCGCGGTGTCCACCGGCATGCTGAACCCAGGCGCAATGCTCGCCACGGCCTCGATCTGCACCAGCGGTCTCGATGGCGTCACGTTGCCGAAGACCATGGCGATGGGAATATCGGCTGCGTCGCGCCCCGTCCCGATCCGCAAGAGCCCCATGGGCACCGCGGCATTGGATGGATCGACGAGGTACCAATGCTGCCCCACGAATACCTCCACGAACGCGTGGAAGTCTGCCGGCCCCATGCCGGGGTCGGCACCGTAGTCGAGGCTGCTGCAAAAGCGCGCGGGAATGCTCAGCGCGCGGCACAAAGCGATCATGAGGTGTGCATAGTCGCGGCACACGCCCTTGCGTTCAACGAGCGTGTCGACGGCCGACGTGCGCTCGTTCGTAGATTGAGAGACACACCGCACATAGCGGCAGACCCAGTCGCGAATCGTGATGACGAGCCGGTACCCGCGCTCGCAGCCGCCAAACTCGCGCAGTGCGAATTCCATGAGCCGATCCGATTCGCAATACCGGCTGGGGGCCAGGAACGTGACGACATCGAGCGGGAGCTCTGCGATGGGGACTTCGAACAATTGCTCCGCCGGTGTGAGCACATGGTCGACGTCGACTGTGGCGGTGTAGGTGACCGAGAAGTGCCCGCGGGGGGCACGCACGCGCAAGCGCCGGTTCAGCAGGCCGGGTTCGGTGTGCGGCTCTGCCATCAGCGCCGGGGTCAACTGCAATGATTCGGCGACGACGACTTGGCGCGCAGTCTGCGCCGCGTGGAAGTTGAAGATGAAATCGGCGGTCGAGTCGTGCACCTCGTAGCGCAAGCCGACCGAATAACGCATGCGCACCATACGGCCTCCTGCTGCGTGCATCGTCTTACCGGCGGCCACGGCCACCGATGACGAACGGGCGGTACGCTCGCGTCTGGCATGGTGGCCATCCACGCGCAAGCAACCGCCTTCGTGCGGCTATTGCGCCATCAGTGTCTGGCCAGGCACGAAGCCATCGATGATGTCTTCGGCCATCTTGACGGCGACACGTTTGGCCACGCCGACGCTGTCCCAGGGCGTGGCCTCCAGCCGGAAGATGCGGGAGTCCTCCATGCTGGGCTCCTCGCCAGCCTGACAGATCAGCACCGAAGCGTTGTAGGACCGGTCCGGGCGCCGCTCGTGCCATTCACGAGGCGGGTCGAACAGGTAGATGAGGGGGTAGACATCAAACCCCTTGTAGCGGCAAGTCGGATAGGTATCCACAGCGGACTCCGTAAAGGGGGGAAGTCCCACTGTACGCGCTTTCCCTGCGCACCATCGAACTATCGGGGGTGGGTGGAAAGCTGCCACGCTTCGCGCACCCTGCATGTCATCGCGCCATCACATTCGGCTGGACCCGCGGCAAACATGCCGCGGGGACGCAGCCGGTGCACACGCCGTTCATTTCTTCTTTTTCTCAGCGCCCTCGTTCGTGACCCGCGATTGCACCGAGCCAAACGGTGCTGCAGGCACTGCCACCTTCTTCGGCTGTTTCGGCTTCTTGACTTCGCGGTTGCCGCGCAATTGAGACTTGGCCATCGTGATACTCCGGTTACGTTGCTCGCCAAGTGGCCGCGCCGAGCATACGCGCTTCAACCCCGGCCAGGGAGAATATCTTTGCTGGCGGCAACGGGTGGGGCAACCCACACCGCGTGTGAGCCCGACGCGTGAGGAGCGCTGCGCGATCCTGCCGGGCGCAGTTGGCCATCCCACCTGGGTACCGATCGAGCCAAAAGCCCTGGTGTAGACGCCGCTGCAGCCGGCTCAAGTAGCACGACGGAGACGCGAATGCGAGGCACGCTGCCGGGACTTCTCACGAGTGCGTGCCGACGGACTAATCGTGTCAGGTGGCGCAATGGTGTTGATCCAATCCTGCAGTCCCAAAGCACAGAGCACGCAGACTAGGGTTTTGACCCTCGAGCCGCGGCCGCTCTCGAGGTCCCGCAATGCCCGAACGCTTACGCCGGCCAGTGCAGCCAGCGTCTTCTGCGCGAGATTCCTGAACAAGCGAAACGTCCTGAGCCTTTCACCCCGTTCCGCCTCCATCTCGTCTGGTGTCAGATCGGTTCCCGCCATCATTCCACACGAATAAGCCCGTCTACCGTACTGACCACATCTTGATACGAATGAGAGAGGAAGGCGGCGACGTACAACGTCGCTTTTCTTCGCCTTGATGCGATCTGTCGCAGCATCCCTTCGTACCCTGTTGCCGTGATTCCTATATTCGGCCACCGAACTTGGTGGCATATCGGCGCCCTGCTTACCCACGCTCAATGCTGCTTGGTATCAAGCATGTAGCCTTCTCCTCGAATCGTGCGAATGAGCTTGGGTTCCCTGATGTCCTCTCGCAACTTGTGACGCAAGCGCGATATCTGCACGTCGATGCTGCGGTCAAATGCATCGGTTGACTTGCCGCGTGCGGCATCCATCAAGTATTCGCGACTTAGTACGCGCCCTGGGGCTGCAAGAAATGCATTGAGGAGGCGGAACTCGGCGTTCGAGAGTGGGATGACCGTATTGTCGGCAGCGATCAAATGGCGGCCAATGAGGTTCAGACGCCAGTTTGCGAACCGGCACTCTTCCTGGGTATCGGCATGCGCATGCAGTTGGGCGCGCGTGCGGCGCAGGATGGTCTGGATACGCGCCACCAGCTCACGAGGCTCAAACGGCTTGACGACGTAGTCGTCCGCGCCCAGCTCGAGCCCTACGATCCTGTCCGTCATCTCGCCGCGTGCCGTCAAGATGATGATCGGGATATCCGACTTCGCACGAATCTCGCGACATAGATCGAGTCCATCGCCATCAGGCAACATCAGATCCAGCACGACAATATCGGCTGTGCCATTAGCAAGCGCACGATGCATATCGGCACCGTTGGCGGCTTGCGTGGTGACCATGCCGAAATCGGCTAGGCAATCACACAGCAAGCCCCTGATCTGCGCGTCGTCGTCGACAGCGAGAACATGAATAGATTTGGTCACGGTGTCTCCCCTCTCCGGTGTCGTAGCGGCAGCGTGCCGCGCTCGCTCCCACGGAATTATGAGACGCCAATATAAGGGCTTTTTTGTACGGATTATTTCAATCTTGAAATAATCCACGTGGGTGCCGTTGCGCATACATCAACGGCCACGCGTCCCGCAACATTCAGGGCACGCCGGTAGCGCAACGAGATGTGCGCTTTACACGCGCCATCGCGCCACGCTCTGCAGCTGCTTCCCGCGCATTCCGCTTCGTATCAACCTCGATACAAAGTCGAGATGAAGTGGAAATGCCCAGGCTTTAACGTGCTCCTCAACAAGACCTATCAAGGCAGGAGACACGTGGCATATGAACTACGCCCAACCCAAACCGCACGCTCGTCGAATGGCTGGCATCGCATTCGTGATCGCATTGCATGTGGTGATCCTGTACGCGCTGCTGAGCGGTATCGCAACCAACGTGGTGAAGATCATCACGACGCCGATCGAGACGCGTCTGCTTGAAGAGATCAAGCCCCCGCCCCCACCGCCTCCCAAGAAGCTGGCAGAGCCCCCGCCGCGGCCGAAGCACGTTGCGCCACCCCCGTTTGTGCCGCCGCCGGAAGTGCATACCGCCACACCGCCGTCACAAAACACCATTACCGCCCAGTCGGCCACACCAACGCCGTCTGCACCGGTCGCGCCTCCAGCACCGGCGCCGGCACCTGCGCCAGTTGCCGCAAGTGTGGGCGTTGTGTGCCCGAACTCGACGCAGGTGCGTGCGGGCATCCGCTATCCACGTGAAGCGATCAAAGACGGCCTCACGGGCGATGTCGTCGTGGCGTTCACGGTGGGCACCGACGGCAACGTGAAAGACCTGCGTGTCACCACGTCCGCCGCACCTGTGTTGGATCGCGCGGCCGAGAACGCCGTGCGCCAATTCCACTGCACCGCGCAAGGCCAGGAGGTGCGGGTGCAGGTGCCCTTCTCTTTCAAGCTCGATTGAGGCTGCAAGCGACAGCCAATGCCATCACGTTGTTTCAACACGCTCCAGGAGACAAATATGTCCAAACGCTTTTACCCGGCTGCCGCCGCCGTCGCTCTGACGCTGGCAACCAGCGCTGCGCATGCCGCCAACGATGCGGTAACGAATCCATACGGCCTCGAGGCGCTTTGGAAAGGCGGCGATCTGATTGCCCGCGGCACACTGCTAATCCTCATCGTGATGTCGATGGGCAGCTGGTACATCATCGTTGCGAAGCTGCTTGAACAGGCCCGTGTGCTCCGCCGGGCAAAAACTGCCGAAGAGGTCTTCTGGACTGCACCCACGCTCGCAGAAGGCGCACGCGCGCTCAACGAGGACTGCCCCTTCCGCTTCATTGCACAGGCCGGGCTGTCAGCATGGGACCACCACGATGGCGCGATGCTGGAGCAGATCAGCCTGGACACGTGGGTCACCACCGCTGTTGAGCGCGCGACCAACACCGTTTCCAATCGCCTGCAAGACGGCCTCTCTTTCCTGGGTACCGTCGGGTCAACTGCGCCATTCGTGGGGCTGTTCGGAACGGTGTGGGGCATCTATCACGCGCTGACGGCCATCGGCATTGCCGGCCAGGCATCCATCGACAAAGTTGCCGGCCCCGTGGGCGAAGCATTGATCATGACCGCTATCGGCCTTGCCGTGGCCGTGCCGGCTGTGCTCGGCTACAACTGGCTGGTACGGCGCAACAAGGCGGTGATGGAGCGTGTGCGCGGCTTCTCCGCCGAGCTGCATACCGTTCTCTTCACAGGCAAGACCACCGCTGCCGCTGCCGCCGCAACGCGGTCCATGGCGATTGCTCGCGTGGGGTGAGCCATGGCCATGTCCGTCGGAACTGGCAGCAGTGACGAGCACGATGAGGTGATGTCCACCATCAACACGACGCCATTGGTGGACGTGATGCTGGTGCTGCTGATCATCTTCCTGATCACCATTCCGGTGGTCTCGCACACCGTGCCGGTCACGCTTCCCAAAGAAGCCGTCCATCCGCTTCAAACCACTCCCCAGAACGTGATCCTCGCGGTCACGAAGGACGGCGACGTGTTCTGGAACGAAGGTCACGTGCCGGACACCCACACGCTGGTCGACAGGCTCAAGACGGTGGCCGTGCAAAAGCCGCAGCCGGAAGTGCACATCCGTGGCGACCTGGATGCACGTTACGCCGCCATCGGGCGTGTCGTCCTCGCCTGTCAACGCGCCGGTATCGCGAAAGTGGATTTCATTACCGAAGCACCGCCGCACCAATAACCCATTCACATCAAAAGGAGGCCCGTCATGGCAATGACGATGCATGACGGCAACGGCGATGAGGCCGAGGTCATGGTCGAGATCAACACCACCCCGTTGATCGACGTGATGCTCGTGCTGCTCATCATGCTCATACTCACAATCCCCATCCAAACGCATGCGGTAAAGCTGGACATGCCAACCGACGCGCCAGCGCAGCCCCAGCAGACAACGCCGGCCATCGTGCAGATTGACGTTGCACCCGACGGCTCGCTCGCCTGGAATGGCGAACCGGTGGCCTCCCGTGCACAGCTGGAAACCCGGCTTGAGGCAGTCAGCGCAGACCCCGCGCCAACTGAGCTGCACCTGCGTCCTGACAAGGCGGCGCCGTATCGGGCCGTTGCCATGGTCATGGCTTCCGCCCAGCGGCTGGGTGTGAAGCGCATCGGGCTGGTCGGCAACGAGCAGTTCATGCCGTAAGCGGCCCCGCGCGGCCGCCCGTTCGTTCGGTCACTCTCTCGCCTCCTCCTCAATTGTCGGATCTACCATGTTCGACTCGAAACTCGACTTACCTTCCCCCGCCATGGGGATCTCCGCCCCAAGGGAAGCGTCCGCTGGTGCGCTTGCCTGGTTCGGCCTTGCGGTACTCGTGATCGTCGCGTTCTTTGCCAATATCGACCGGCAGATACTTGTTCTCCTTACAGAACCGATCCGGCAGGACTTCGGTCTCTCGGACTTGCAGATCGGCCTGCTGCAAGGCGCCGGCCTCGCGCTCTTTGCGGGCGCGGCGGCGCTACCCATCGGATGGATCGCAGACCGCGTCGACCGTCGCCTCGTGCTGGCGGTGTGCATCCTGGTCTGGAGTGCAGCAACTGCTACCTGCGGGCTCACCACCGGCTTCTGGCAACTCTTCATCGCCTCGATCGGATTGGGCATCGGAGAGGCCGGATTGATGCCCATCATCTACGGCATGATTCCCGACCTGTTTCCCGCACGACAGCGCGTGCTCGCCAACTCGGTGTTCGCGCTGGTCAATCTGCTCGGCGCCGGCGCGGGCATGGCCCTGGGAGGCGCGCTATTGCAAGGCGTCACGACGATGCACGGCACGCTACCCGGTGCGTTGGCCGGCTTCTCGCCATGGCGCCTGGCCTTCTTTGCCGTTGCCATCCCCGCGCCGCTTCTGGTCATTCTGGTCGCCATGATCCGCCCTAAGCACGGCGACCGCAGCACGAACATACGCGCCGCCGAGCATGTCGCCACATCACCCTTGACCGCACGCGCCTACTTCACGCGCGAACGGGCCATGATGGCGAAATTCTTCGGTGCAATCGCGTTGGTCAACATGGCTTTCACCGGCATCACCACCTGGATGCCCATCGTTGCCGTGCGGAGTTTTGGCGCGGCGCCGGCTGCGGCTGGTGGTGGGTTGGGGGCCGCGGCCACAATCGGCAGCGTCATTGGCTGCGTTCTGGGCTGGCTGATCGCTCGCCGCCTCAGCCCTCGCTTCGGAGTATTGGCCCCGCTGCGTGTGTGCGAGTGGGGCGCGCTTGCCGCGGCGCTCACTTCCGTCGGCTACCTGACGGCCACTTCGGTGACATTCGTCTACAGCCTCTTTGGACTGCAGTTCGCTTGCATTGTTGCCGGCATGGTGCTGTTTCCCGCAATCATGCAAAGCATTTGCCCCGCGCACCTGCGCTCGCGCGTGGCCGCCATCGGCGTGCTGACCACCATCGTCGTTCAAGCCGGTAGCCCGGTCTTCATCGGGGTGATGTCGGATCGCTTGCAGGCGGTCAACCACGGTCTCCTCCTGGCGATCATTGGCGTCGCCCTGGTTGGCTTCTCTTCAGCTTGCGTACTGATGCGCGCCGCCGGTAAAGGCGTACGCGAAGCGATTGAGTGCTACGCATAACACCCTCCCATCGCCAAACGAACACCATGGAACGCTGTTCTCTCTCGATTCGAATCGAGTGCTGGCCGCTGGCCGCGCCTTTCAGAATTACCGGTTATCTCGTCGATACTGCACGTGTGGTCGTCGTGACAATCGCTGACGCGCACCATGAAGGTGTCGGTGAAGCGGCCGGCGTCTTCTATCTTGGCGAGACGCCCGAATCGATCGCGGCGCAGATCGAAGCGGTACGGCTTTCCATCGAACGAGGCATCACCCGCGCGCAGTTGCTGACGCTGCTGCCGTCGGGCGGCGCACGCAATGCGGTAGACGCAGCGCTTTGGGCATTGGAATCGAAACGTGAAGCGTTGCCGGTCTGGCGCGTCGCGCAGCTTCCGCCACCGCGCCCCCTGCTGACCACGATGACTATCGGCGTCGATACCCCGCAGGCAATGGCGAGCAAGGCGCGTAGCCTGCGCCAAGCCCGTGCGCTCAAGATCAAACTCGATGGCAGTGTGCGCGATGCCAGCCGCCTGTTATCGATTCGTGAGGCGCGACCTGAAGTGTCGCTCTCGGTCGATGCCAACCAAGGCTGGTCGCGCGCTCACCTCGATACGATGCTTCCGGTGTTGCAGCAAGTCGGCGTCGACATGCTGGAGCAGCCATTCGCCATCGGTGCTGACGCCTGCCTCGATACGCTGGACTATCCGATTCCCCTGGCCGCCGATGAATCGTTCCAGGATGTTAAGGACCTGCCCAACGTCGTTCGTCGATACGACATCGTCAACATCAAGCTCGACAAGTGCGGGGGACTCACGCGCGCGCTTGAACTCGCCGCCACCGCACGGTCTGCAGGCCTCTCCATCATGGTTGGATGCATGCCGGGGACGTCATTGGCCATCGCACCCGCTTTCGTCCTCGGGCAGTTGTGCGATCGCATCGACCTCGATGGCCCGTTGTTTCTCACCAGGGATCGTGCGGTTGGCGCCCAGTACTCGGACGGCCTCTTGTTGTGCCCGGACGATGCCTGGGGGTCCGCCGTTACCAATGCCATGCTCCCGTAACGTCCACCGCGCAGCCAATGGATTCTTCACTCGCCGCGAGACTCGACGCCCTCTTTGCACCGTATCAGCGTAGTGACAGACCGGGGCTGGTCGTGGGCATTACGCACGGTGACGCGTTGCGCTATCGCCGTGGCTTTGGCATGTCGTTCGAGGCGTTTCTGGCGGAACACCTCTTTGGCCCGATGGGCACGATCGACACCATTGCGGCGCCCGACGATATGCAGATTCTGCCCGGCATGGCGACACTGCATGTACGGGACGCCACGGACGGCTGGGAGCGCGGGCTACTAGCAGCATGGCGTATGGCGCAATGCGCCTCTCACGCGACAGCGGCTGGACCATCTCGTGTTTCCGGCTCGACACCTGGCGCACGCGCAATTTGCTGTTCACTCGCATTGACGACGATACAACCCCATGACAAGCCCATCGAGAGAATGCATGTACGAGGCGCTATCGGCGCTGTTTCGCCCCTACGCGCGCAGCGATGGTCCGGGCGTGGTTGTCGGCATCGCTCAGCATGGTGAACTGTTCTACCGCAAGGCATTCGGCATGGCGAGTCTTGAGCACGCGCGCGCGCTGACGACCGCCACGCGCCTGCGCATCGGCTCAGTCAGCAAGCACTTCGCCTGCCTGGCTGCACTGCTGCTATGCGAGGAGGGCCTTCTCGATGCGGACGCCGGCATCGGAACCTATATTCCTGAGCTCTCGCGTGCCGGCGGTGCGCCGACACTGCGTCAGTTGATGTCGCACCGCGGCGGGCAACGATGCGCGCTCGATCTGGCCTTGCTGACGCAAGGCTTGGCCATCCCGCCGCGTGGCGCAACGCTCGCCGCACAGATCCGCCAGCGCGACGAGAATTTCCATCCAGGCGAACGCATGATGTATTCGAACGGCGGCTATCACTTGTTGTCGCTCGCCATTGAGCGCGCCAGCGGCATGCCGTTTGATGCATTCCTGGATGCGAGGATCTTTACTCCGATGGGCATGCACGAGACGGCCTCCATCGACAACGACATGGCCGTGGTGCCGGGCATCGCCAGCTTTCATGTGCCGGATGGCGAAGGCGGGTATCTGCGCGGCATCTTTCCCTCAAGAGAGATCCTGGGTGAAGGCGGCATCGTTTCGACGGTCGATGACATGCTGCGATGGACTGCGCACATGCATGGTGAAAAGATCGTCGGCACGGATGCGACTTGGGCACAGATGTTGGAGATGCCCGTGTTTTCCAGCGGACAGGGCAGCAACTACGCCCTGGGCCTCAAGCAAACCATCTATCGCGGCATCCAGCTCACCCATCATTCGGGCGGTGTCATCGGGGGCACCAGCCATATGCTGTTCTCCGCCACACACGGGCTGGATGTGGTGCTCCTCAGCAACGGCGCGGTCGACACCCCAATCGATCTTGCCCATCGCATCGTCGATATCGTGCTCGCCACTGTCCTGAGCGGCGACGGGCCGCCGATTCCAGTGCGTGCGTCGGCACATGCTGCGCGGCTTGGCTGTTATCGCTCATTGGAGAGCAATGCGGTGTATGCACTGGAGGACCACGACGGCGCATTGGCGCTGGGTGGTTGGCTCTGCGCGGGGAAACCCCTGCCGCTTTACCCCATCGAAGGAAGCCCCACCAATGATGTCGCCATTGAAGCCGGCGCTGACGGATCCTTCTCCGTGCACTGGGGAATGCACAACGCGCCCGATGACATCGACCATCTCCGGATCGCCCATTGCGGACATGCCGAGACATTCGAACGCGTTGCTGAAGTGCCCCCGATGACGGCCGAGATCGCCGCTGAGATGTGTGGCATCTACGAGAGCCACGATGCCAACGCCCGCGCCGTCATCGAACACGATCCGGCCGACCACAGTACTTTGATACTCCGTATGCAAGGCGCAGCTGGAGGGTGTGATTACCGACTGACGCCCATCGCTGATCACGTCTTTGGCATGGCTCCCATCGCCCCACTGGCTTTCATCGATGGCATCGTTACGCTATCGCAAGACCCATCCCAGCCGCCGACGCCCAGCTTCCGCATTGATACCCAACGGAGTCGAGGTGTCACATTCACGCGGGCAGTTGGCAACTGGACACGATACCCGGAACCCTGCCTCTGAGACACAACGGTTGAGGGAAAAAAAGGCGGAGCGGCACCGTTGCCGCTCCGCCTGTTCTCATATCTCGCGCGAGAAAGCGAGGCCACGTGTTCGCGAGGTATCCAGCCAGAAACGGGAAGCACGCCCGTTCATACGATCGACGGTCAGCACACCGGCGGAGAAACCTTGCGCATCCGCCGGTTCAAACGTGAAGACGTCTTCGCCAACGGGGACAAGCCGGTAGTTGACGCCACCCATGGGGCCCTCCAGCCGCATCGATACGGCGCCGTCCGAGAGCGTCAGTCCGGCATGCCCTGCTGCATCACCGCTGAAGTAAGCGCCCTCCATGCCGGCGAAGGCATCGGAGACAGGTGGCGCCTCATCTGGCAGCCGTTCCAGTAGCGATGCATGGCCGCAGTCGATGAACTCGATGGCCGTCACGCGGCCGGCCGACGTTGCGCCGGGCCGAATCATCAACGCGCCACCAGTACCGTCCTCGATGCGCAAACCGTCCGACGTCTCAATTAACGGTAGCGCCAGGTGCTTCTGGTTATGTATGACGGCAGCAAGGTGCCCACCCCGATCGACAACCTCACAGTACGCTCGATCGGCGCGCGAGAAGTATCGGCCCAGCAGCGCTTCATGACCGTTGATGGTCAGTGGCTCGGGGCGCGGGGCGCCGAGTACCTCGTCGCCCAGCACAACGTCGACAATCTGCGTTGCGAGTGCAATCGGGTCCACCGGCGCGCCGTTGGTAAGAATCACCACATCGAGCGCATGCGCCGCCACGGTCAACATCTGGCATGACCCACCGAACACGCCGCCGGCATGGTGGAGCAACTCAACATTGCGATGCGGTGTGCGCATCAACCCAAGCGCGTACACACCTTCGGCACCACTGGAATAGCGCGGTTTGGTCAGCATCTGCCGCCACACGTCCTGGGTGCCGAGCTTGTCGGGCGCGCGCAGATGGGCCGTCCAGCGGAGCATGTCATCGATGGTGGACACGATGCCGCCTTCACCCCGCACTTCCCACGAAGGGAACAAGCCGCGAATAAAGCCACCCGTTCCGTCCGGCACGTGCTGGGTGGCCATGCGCGGCCGAATCTGCATGTCGTCGGCAACGGCCTCGGTATCGACCATGCCCATCACACGGAAGATGCGCTCCGACAGGAAGCTCTCGAACGGCACGCCGCTGACGCGCTCAATGACAAGCGACAGCAGGTGGTAGCCGCCGTTGCAGTAAATCATCCGCTCCCCAGGGCGGAAATTGACGTCGCGTTGGCGGACCTCCGTCGCCAACGCCGCGCCCCGAGGCATGGTCACCACGCCCTGCGTCAACACCCACAGGTCGAGGTAACAGCGGTAGCCGCCGGTGTGCGTCATCAACTGGCGTAACGTGGGATCGCCCGCGAGCACCGGCAACTCCGGGATATACGTGCGGATGCCCGCGTCGACATCCAGCTTGCCCTCTTCTGCCAGCAGCAGCGCCGCGAGACACGTGAAGTGCTTGCTCGTCGAGCCGATCCGCATGCGCGTTGCGGGCGTGTTGATGGTGCCGTGCTCAATGCTGGCCAGCCCGAAGCCGCGCCGGTAAAGCGCATCCCCTCGCAACGCGACGCCGACCACGAGGCCCGGCTGGTCCGCCTTGTTGTACGGCTCCAGCAACGCGTCGAGTTGCTTCCTGATATCCATTGGATCGTGTGTCATGTCGATTGATGTGCGTTAGAAGGGGACCGTCAGCGTTGCACCGATCGTGCGAGGCTGTGCCACGCTGACCAGCGCAGGGCCACCCATCGGAACCAGGGACGTACCTGCCGCAAGCAACGCACGGCGGTCGAACAGGTTGCGAACGTAGAAAGCGAGGCTGAACTTCTTGAAGTCGAGTCCTGCCTGCAGATCCGTCATGGCATAGCCCGGCAGGGGATAGTCTGGGCGGCCTGTATTGCTTCCAAAGCCAGCATGGCGACTGCCGACAAACCGTTGACTCACACCTGCGTAGGCTGGATATCCGTTCACCGCGAAGACGTAGCTGGCCGATAGCGTGGCGGCAACCCGTGCCGAGTTTGGAAGCGGATCGCCCGCATTGGTGCCCGTGTTGACATTGCCCGTGGTCAGCTTCGCGTCGATGAGGGACACGCTCAGACCAAGATTCCAGTGGCGATTCGGACGGAACGCGCTGGAGAGCTCCAACCCTCGAATCCTTGCATCACCGGCATTGAGCACTTGATTGACGCCATTGACCGCGCCGAACTGCTGGATGTTCTTCCACTCGATGTCGTACACCGTCATCGCAACCGACATGCGCTTGTCCAGAAGATCGGCCTTGTAGCCGGCCTCGTAGGTCCACAGCGTGTCGGGGCGGAAGGTGGGATTCCCAGACGAAGGCAGCCCCGTGACTGGATCAACCAGCAGCGCATTCGGTCCACCAGGGCGATACCCGCTGGCAGCGCGCAGGTAGACGTTGCTGTCTTTCGTCAGCGCATAGTTCGCCGTAAGCATGTACGTCTTGCTGGTATCCGACGAGGGGGCGGTAATGGTCTGCGTGGGCCCTGCGAGCGCGCCAAACGTGGTCTGCTGGTACTCCTGCGTGTTGCGTGCCACACGGAGGCCGCCGGTCAACGACAGGCGCGGGGTCAGGTGATAGGTCAGATCCCCGTAGGCCGCGTACTCGCTGTAGGTGCTCGGTGCCTCAAGCGCGGACAAATTGGGGCCGACGGTTCCGTTGGGCAGCGTTGTAATGAGCCCTTGGCTCGCGTCACTGCGCTCGCGCGTGTAGAACACACCCGCAAGCCATTCCAGCGTCCGGTTGCCCGGCGAGGTCAGACGAAATTCCTGCGTGAACTTGTTCGTCGTCGCCACGTTCTTTGCGGCAACGGAACTCACGTTTAGCCCGATGCCGTTGAGCAGCGGAACGTACACCACCGACAAGTCTTGCGGCGCATCAGATCGCATCGACTGGTATGACGTGATCGAATTCGCGCGTGCCCAGCCGAACTCGTACTCAACCCCGGCGGAATAGAGTTGGACGTTCTGATGAAAGGGCTCCGTCGTAAAGAGCCGCGTTGTCAGATCGCCGTCCACGGGTTGCCCATTTTTGCCATAGGCAACGTAGTTCGGTGCATTGCGGTTGATGTTCTGCGTCAATGCGGTCAGGCGCAGCGTCAACTGATTCGTGGGCGTCAGAAGAAACGACGCGCGCGCGCCATAGGTATCGCCGCGGTCAATACGTGAACCGGCCTGTGGCCCCACGGCATCGACATAGCCCGCATCGTGTTGGCTGAACATCGAAATCCGTGCCGCCGCCACATCGGTCTTCAACGGAAGATTCAACACGGCGTTGGCGGAGTTATTCACGCCGCCATGCTTGGTGACGGAAAGGCCTGCAGACGCGCGGCCCGAAAATTCGCCGGAATCCGGCTCGTTGGTGACGTACTTGAGCAATCCGCCCATCGCACCCGCACCGTACAGCGTTCCTTGAGGACCCCGCAGAATTTCGATGTGATTGAGGTCCAGCAGGCTCATGTCGAGCGCGAACGTTGCACCCTGGGAGAACACGGTGCTGCCGCCAAATGCCACGTCGTCGACGTACACGCCGACGGTCGGCCCGGTCTGCTCACCTGTCGTCACGCCGCGCATGCTGATTTGCCCAGAGCCGCTGCCACCCGCCGTGTTCAGGTCAACACCGGGTTCCGACGACAGGAAGTCGGACATAGTCTTTGCGCCGCCTTTCTGCAACTCTTCAGCCGAAACCACGTTGATCTGCATCGGCACTTCACGTGCGGGCTCCCGGCGGCGCGTTGCGGTCACCACCACCGTGTTGAGGGTGGCGCCTTCCTTGCCCTGCGACACGGATGTCTCTGCCCCCTGCGCCCTCTTCTCAGCCGGGGCCGCCCCGCTTTCAGGCCTCGCTCCAGTTGCCGTATCCGACGCTGCATCAGGCGCCGCAATCTGCACCATGTCTTGTGAAGGCTTCACCGTTTGTGCATGCGCGTACAGGGAAGCCAAGCCAAGTACCGGGCCGGCAAACCACGTCATATATCGCCCACCCTGGCGAAACTGAGACGCGGTCGCATCCACTCTACGCGTCCTTCGATTGTTCATTTTCACTGTCGTCTCCTCCGAGTTTTCCGCTTTCTGATTGCGGTGTTCAAAGCACCGTTTCACTTCGCAACTCGTCGCCAACGGTAAGTGCATGGCATTTCTGTTTCGTGTGTACTTTGTATCGGTCTTGAAACAGGCAGAGGTGCAACATCGTCCCCGTCGTTCATTGTTTCAACGTTGAAATGGAATACAAACAAAGTCGATACAGTCGCGCGCGATAATCCCACTATGCTGATTTCTATTCGTATTCGACGTACCTAGGACGCATATGCCCAAGCCATCATTTGATTCCGCGTTCTATCGTTTGCTATTCGTGATGCTGGCCATGGTCCTGATGACACAGGCCTGCGCAGCTCTCGTCTTGTGGTGGTTCTACAGCGCCGCAGCGTTCAAGGCGCCTCCGGGCATGAGCGTTCCGCTACAGCTATTTCTGGCCGTGCTGATCCAACTGGTGCCGCTATTGATCTCGTCCTGGATCGGCGCGCGCATGCTCGCGGCACCGTTTCGTTCACTGGCCCAAGGGGCTGCCGAATTGGCGAACCACATCGACGCTTCGCCCATCCAGGAAGCCGGCCCGATCGAAGCGCGGCAGGCGGCACAGGTTTTCAACTCGATGCAAGCGGCCATACGGCGCCAGATGAGTGAGCGAAATCAATTCCTAGCCGCCGTCTCGCATGATCTACGCACCCCATTGACGCGCATGCGGCTACGCCTTCGCACGCTTGAAGACCGGGAGTTGAATGACCGGCTCCAAAGCGACATCGACGAGATGACGCAGTTGTTGGACGCCACGTTGTCGTTCTTGCGGAACGCGGAAGTCGTTGAAGCCTTCAGCCCGGTTGATATCAACGCGCTGGTGGATGCGATTGCGGAAGACGCCGCCGAACGCGGGCAGCGTGTCACCGTCAGCGGCGAGATACGCGCGGTGATGGCGCAACCGCTTGGTTTGAAGCGATGCCTGACGAACCTGGTGGCCAACGCCATCCGATACGGAGAGGAGGCGCATATTCATCTGACTGACGGACCCTCGTTCATCTGCATTGATGTCGCCGATCGTGGCCCGGGTATCCCCGAGGCGCAGTTGTCACGCGTGCTTGAACCGTTCTACCGGCTTGAGAGCTCGCGCAACAAGGACACTGGCGGCACGGGCCTCGGACTGGCCATCGCGAACGACATCGTCAAGCGGCACAACGGATCGCTTGAGCTGCGCAACGATCCGGCCGGCGGACTGGTAGCGACGGTGAGACTGCCGCGCCGGTAGCCCGCGCAGCCGCCGTGTTGCCTGCGGCCGCACTCTCGTGTCGAACGCGATACAGAGTGCTCACAAACTAGCAACAGCCTGTGCCTACAGTGAGGTTTCGATCTCCACGCCCTCTCGTAGGATTCACGATGAAACTATTCACTGCTCAGCTTGCGACCGAAACGAATACGTTCGCGCCCTGCCCCACTGGCTGGGGCGGCTTTGAGGAATCGGGCATCTTCCATGGCGACGCAAGCCTGCGAGCCCCGCAAGGCATGGGGTTCGCCCTTGCCGAAGTGCGGCGACTTGCGGAACGCGACGGGCATGAGATCGTCGAGGGCATTTGCGCAGAGGCGCAACCATCGGGCCCCACGATTCGCGCGGTCTATGAATCGCTGCGGGACGAGATCCTAGGCAAGATCGAAGCAGCGCAGCCGCTTGGCGGCGTGCTCCTGGTACTGCACGGCGCGATGGTGGCCGAGGGATACGACGACTGTGAGGGCGATCTGCTATCTCGGGTGCGAGCCATTGTCGGCCCCGAAGTGCCGATTGCCGCCACACTCGATCCGCACTGCCATTTCACGGAACGCATGCGGCGCTCGGCAGACATCCTGATCGCCTACAAGGAGTATCCGCACACCGATCCCATCGATCGTTTGCGTGAGGCGTATCAACTGCTGCTCGACACCGCGGCAGGCAAGATCCGCCCCACCACAGGTGTGTACGACTGCCGCATGGTTGGGGCCTGGCACACCACCAGTGAGCCAATGGCTACGTTCGTTCAACGCATGAAATCGCTGGAAGGACGGGACGGCGTGTTGTCCGTGTCCCTCGGGCATGGGTTCCCATGGGGCGATGTTCCGGAGGCCGGCGCAAAGTTTTGGGTGGTGACCGACAACAACCTCGCCGATGCGACGGCGCTGGCCACGCAGCTTGGCCACGAATTCTGGGCCCTGCGCGAAGCCACGCGGCCTGCGTGGCTCGACGTCGATATTGGGCTGGACCGCGCCCTGGAGGTTGGCAGCGGCCCCGTCGTGATCGGCGACGTTGCTGACAATCCAGGGGGCGGGGCGCCAGGAGACAACACGGTCATCCTGCGCCGGATCATCGAGCGACAGATCGCAAACGTCGCCATCGGGTGTTTCTGGGATCTCGGTGCGATCCAGATCTGTCACGACGCCGGCGTGGGCGCAACCTTCGATTTGCGCTTGGGTGGCAAATGCGGCGTGGCCTCGGCAGACCCGTTGGACCTGCGCGTGACCGTGCGTGCGCTGTCCGACCAACATACGCAGAGCATTTCGGGATTGACCATTCCGTTTGGGCGAGCCGTTTGGCTCGAGGCCGCCAATGGTGTCGATATTGTTCTGGCCTCGGTACGCAACCAAGTGGTTGGCGTCGACGCGTTCACGGGTCTGGGGATCGATTTTGAAAGCAAGCGCCTGGTTGTCGTGAAATCAACCCAGCACTTTCAAGCCGAATTCGCGCCGCGCGCCAAGGCGATCTTCCATATCGCAGCGCCCGGGGCTGTCACACCGAGCTTCGCCGATCTGAACTATCGGCGTCGCGATCTCAACTATTGGCCCCGCGTGTCGAACCCCTTCGAGGCATAAGCCCGCGAACCGGGCATTTTCAAATCTGTGGCCGTGAAGAGGCCACGCCTTGCTGCTGTCCGGACAAATTCCCTTTGATGCCGATAACAAGCGTGAGTCCTTAGGAAATCAATTTGGCCCGCCCCGTGCCAGTGGCGTGCCGCAAAAGATACCCCTGCATTTCAGCGTCGACACCATCGAGACGCTATATGAATTGGGGTTGTTCTCAGCCACAAGCTGGAAACAGCCCCGTTCCCTTAAACCCGTTCGAACAGAGCGCTTGGGGAGCGCAGGCGTGCGCCGAGGCCGTGGCCGCATGGTCTGCCGTCGCGCTGGCGTCAACGTATCCGCCCTCCCAGGACACAGGCAACGCGTCAGTGCAATTCGAGGCGATCCGCCGTGAGGGGCTCAGAGACTACGGATTGCGTTTTTGAGTCAGGGTGGCCGTCCCGACTTTGGGGCGGGTCGCATAGCTGACGCCGTGCTGCTCCAGGTAGTCGCGAATCAACTGTCGCACCACTTGCGACGGCGTCTGATCTTGCGCCGCGCACAACTTCTCGAAGGACTTCTTCTTCACCGGATCGATCAACACGGTGAGACGCGCAGTCTTGGATTCCATGTGGAGTATCATTGCATGATAATGTCATTATCATTATATACAACCATGCGCCAAAGCACAGCCTGAGACGCGCGTCAGGTGCTCCGCCCCCAGTTCGCGGGAAGCGCCGCGGCCTGCAGCCAGGCGACCGCGAGCCTGTTTGGAATTCACCGTTTTTTTGAGGATGCAGTGGTAGAAGCGACGATCGAGATGACCTGCCTCGTTGGTCTGCAAGGCAGTGGATCTGCGCGGCTGGTACATGCCGCCAGCCAGTTCGATTGCGACATCCTGCTCGTCTGCAACGAGCGCACGGCGAACGCCAAGAATGTCATGGAGGTCATGCGGCTCCCCGCCCGCGCGGGCGCCAAGGTCATGATCCAGGCCGTTGGTCGGGATGACGCCGCCGCAGTGAAAGTCATTGCAGCGCTGCTAAGCGTCTGACTCATCCATACGAACGCTTGATCAAGATCGGCAATTGATATGTCCTACGGCTCCCTTGACGCCTATCTGAAGTTTCTCGCCGAAGCCCCTAACGACGGGACGCCAACGCTGCTGGAAACTGCGCACGAACTGTCGCTCCATTTTGACGTGCATGGGGTACAGAGCCTCATGTCAAGGCGCGACCCAAACAAGTTGGTGCTCGGCTATACCCGAACAATGATGGGCTTTCTGCTCCTGCAACCGGCGCCTGCCCGAATCTCCATGATCGGCTTGGGCGGCGGCTCGTTGGCCAAGTACTGTTACCACCATCTTCCCGATACCAAGGTGGTGGCAATCGAGATCGACCCTGCTGTAATCGCTTTGCGCGATACGTTCCACATTCCCCGCGACGACGACCGCTTCGAAGTGATCTGCGCGGACGGCGCCGAGTATGTCAAAGGACAGGATGCACGACCCGATGTGATTCTGGTCGACGGATTTCTGGCGCATGGCATGGCGGCGCAACTGGGGACTGCAGACTTTTACGCTGCCTGTTACGCGCGCCTTGCCGACGATGGCTTACTGGTTGCCAACTTCCTCGAGAGTGATCGCGATATCCCGTTCTACCTTGAGGAGTTGCACTCGGTTTTCGGCGAGTCGTTCTCCGTTTCGACGTCCGAGGACAGCTGCAACTACACGTTGTTCGCTTGGAAGGGGTCGTGGAAACTTCCGGCGCTGGACACGCTGCTCACGCGTGCGCGCACGCTGGAGATGGAGCACGCTCTGAACTTGCGCTTGGCTGCGCGCCGCCTGAAGCAAAGCAAACGCCTCGCGTCGGACCTCGAATTCTGGCAAGAGCAGGCGAGCAGGCGGGTCGGCGGCGGACGCCAAATCGACCAGAGCTGAAAGCCCTTGCCACGGAAGTGACCACGCCCATTCGCATATGCCGGGGATCGTGTCCACGATGGACGACAACCTTGTGCTCAGCTACGCCTAGCTACACCGATGCATAGCCAAAAAATCAGATTTCTTCGCTCACGAATTCCCACATTCGAGTGCACTCCGGGATGTCACGATTGTTGTGGACCCGTGACAACCTCAACGGAGGAGATGTCGAGGCTTCCCGTTAAGAGCGATGCCGAGCGCGACACTGCGCTGGCAAACCTAAGTTGCCCTCATCTGGATACCAAGGGATGCAGCGTGTATTTGGAGCGCCCGTTGATTTGTCGCTTGTTTGGTACGACTCCAAGGCTTCCCTGCCCGCACGGAAGGCGGCCGGACGAAATGATCGATCCTAAAATTGAACAAAAGATTCAGCGCTTCTTTCTTGAGGTGCGTCACGTGCTGGTCTGAGGCAAGGCGACCGCTGCCGGTAACGACAGACGCAGGCAATCCGCTATCGCAGGCCGCCCTGCACGTTGCGCCCTGAGCGGCTACCGATACTAGAGTCAATCAGGAGAGCGCCTGCGCGGTCATTCCTCCCTGCTTGCCTCGGCATTCCCGCCCGTCACGGGAATGCATCAATCTATTTTTATTGGCTGTAGCCCCGCCGCTCTATGGCGGCTAACACGTCCCACGTTTGCGGATCGACATCGCGTCCCCCGAGCGACATCGATACGTACGCGTCAATCGCATCCACAAAGCCTTTGATGAATGCCGGCGGGAAGGCGTGTGCGGAAAACTGCTGAAGCTGTTCGCGCAGCATGCCCGGGCGGCATTGGCCGTGTGTGCACATGGCGGTGCGTGTGCGCTTGAGATACGCCTGCGCTGCGATTGCGCCGTTCAGGTAGGTGCGGTTTTTGGTGAGCCTGCCTGTGTCGGACGACGTGGGCGGTGGGCTGGGTGATGCGGGTGGAGATGGGTAGGACGCGGGGCGGTGCCCGCTTGGACCATTTGGCATAGAGCCTCCAGAGGTGGTTGAAGGCCCGGCAACTCATCGCCAGACGAGGTGGCGGGCCTGACGGCGGGGCTGGCGAACCGGCTCTCTGGAGCACCGGCAGACCTTGCGGTCTCCCCACCCGGCCCGCCGTAGTGCGTGCGTGGGTGTGCGGAGGCGATGCGCGAAGCATCGTCTCTCCAGAGCCACCAGTGCAGGTCGCCAAACCCGGCTGCCGTTGGTGCGGCAGCGGGATGGATTATAGCGATGGGGGCTCCGTCCAACTTCCGATTCTGTGTCTCCGGCCGCTGGGCTCCAAAGACCGCGCGCGCACTGCGCAATTCGGTCCAATGTGTGCGGCGGTCGGCCCTGGCCGGAGCACATCCGCCCTTCTACTCGCCGCTGTCTTCCTGCAGACGGCCGAGCGCCGCGGTTTTAGGTCCGTGTGTCGACCTCAAACATTCGATCTCGGCAGTCTGAGGGCGACACGTCACCGTCAGACAGTGGTGCATGGCCCGCAGAGGCCCGAACACGGCCCAAAAACATCCGACACATCGGACCTCCGAGACCCAAGCTTGGCCCTCAAACACTCGACGTTGGCCCGTTGAGGCTGACGGTCCACCGTCCGAGGCTCGTAGCCGGCTGTCAGAGGTCGAAATTTTCGAGCTCAGACAGTGGACGGTGAGTGTTTGACACTCGCGCTCCGCCCGCAGACGTTCAAGCCCGACTGTTGGAGGTCGACGTTCGAGCCTCAAAGGCCCGTCATCGGCAGTTTCAGGCCGACGGTTGCCTTTGGACGGGGCAGGTCCGATGCAGGCGAGCCTGTCAGCAATTTCGTGTGAGGGCCGAAGGCCATCGAGACCGCCAAGGCCGCTTCGCCCTTCCTGCATCCCTATGCCGCGGAATGAAGATAAGCCGCCAGCTCTTCGGGCTCGCCCGTCGGGAATGCGTCTTTGAGGTGCTCGAGAAAAGCGGAAACGCGGGCGCTGAGCAACCGCCTGGAAGGATAAAGCGCCCATAGTGCGATATCGGGGCCGTCTACATCGCCCCAATGCACCAACGTGCCGGCCTCCAGATCGTGGGCCACGAGCGACACCGGCAGGCAGGCGGCGCCCACGCCAAGACGGACCGTGTCGCGCACCATGATCAGCGACGACAAGTGTGCGACGGGCCGGATCGCTATGCGCGACTTTCCCCGGGGCCCTGTGACATCCCAGGCGGCGCTTCCAGAGCCGGGGCCGCGAAGGACGGCCGGCGCAACGGTCTTGCCTGATGGCCGCGCCAGTTCCGGCGTTGCCACGACGACGAGGCGATCACGCAAGAAGACGCGTCCGATCAGGCTTTCGTCCGGGTCCGGATTGACCCGAATCACGAGGTCATACCCTTCCTCGATCATGTCGACGCCACGGTCTTCGGTCGTCACCTCCAACTGCACCTCGGGATATTTCAGCGCGAACGTGGCAACCAGCTTGCCCATGGCGATCTGGGAAAAGAGCATTGGCGCGCTGATGCGCAGACGCCCGCGTGGCCGATCGCTTCCTGATGCAATTGCCGCGGCGCTCTCTGCAATCTCGGTGAGCAGCGCGCCGGTACGCTCGTACAGCGCATGCCCTTCCTGTGTGAGCTTGAGCCCGCGAGGCCCGCGCTCAAACAGCCGAAGCTTAAGACTGGTCTCCAGTTCAGACACCCTGCGAGACAGCGTCGCCTTCGGACGCCCGCTCGCGCGCGCGGCCTCGCCAAAGCTTCCATGCCGGGCAACCAAGTTGAAATCGGCAAGCGCAAGCAAATCCATGTGTTCCACCAGTGAGATACCCAGTCTATTTATAGCATCTTCCGGACCACAGATGGATCACCTACCTTAGCTGGGAACCCAACCCACTCAAGGAGTGAACATCATGACCATCCTCGTTACTGGTGCTACCGGCCGCGTCGGCCGCCAAGTCGTCAATCAGCTCGTCAACCGCGGTGCAGACGTGCGCGCACTGGTTCGCGACCCGTCAAAAGCCGACTTCCCGGCCAGCGTGAATGTCGTGCAAGGCGACATGCTGGATCTCGAATCGCTTCGGCGTGCCTTCGTCGGTGTCCGGACGCTGTTCCTGCTCAACGCTGTCGCAGGGGACGAATTCACCCAGGCGCTTATTGCGCTGAACGTTGCCCGCGAATCCGGCGTTGAGCGCGTCGTCTATCTGTCGGTCATGCACGCCGAGCGCTTCGTGAACGTGCCGCACTTTGCGGTGAAGTCCGGCGCAGAACGCATGATCGAGCAGATGGGCTTCAGCGCCACCATCCTGCGTCCGGCTTATTTCATGGACAACGAGCACATGGCCAAGGACGTCATCGTCAACCATGGCGTCTACCCCATGCCGATCGGCAGCAAGGGCATCGCCATGGTCGACACGCGCGACATCGCAGAAGTCGCGGCCATCGAACTGATCCGTCGGGACACGGCACCGGGCAAGCTGCCGATCGAGACCATCAACCTGGTGGGCCCCGACACGCTGACTGGCGCTGAACTGGCCTCCATCTGGTCACAAACCCTTGGCCGCCCGGTCGTCTACGGCGGCGACGATCCAACCGGCTTCGAGAACAACGCGGCAAGCTTCCTGCCCAAATGGATGGCCTATGAGATGCGCCTGATGGCGGAGCGTTATGTCAGCGATGGCATGGTTCCGCAGGCTGGCGATGTCGAGCGTCTGACCCGCATCCTGGGCCGACCGCTGCGCTCGTATCGCGATTTCGCTGCCGCGCTCGCCGGCTGAGCCGGCCAGCGTGGGGCTCGGTCCAACCGGAAAGCCCGGCATGAAAAGCCGCTTGTTGGACTGCAGTTTTCCGGTCTTGTGCCGATTACCAGCGGTGATGGCGTGCCACGCACGCATCAACATCGCCCCAGACAGACCGCATCTCTGCCTCGTCAAACAGGCAGACATGCGGTCTGTCGTTGTGCTCAAGACAACGACATGCCCCTTCGCCCCCTCGCCCGACGGCTGGCCACATCGGCAGGCCACCATCCCTTTATCGTTGGTGCGCTGGGGACGCTGCTGACATTGATTGTCCTGGCAATCAGTGCACTCACACTGTGGGCCAACCGCGAAACGGCCATCGAGCACGCTAACGAAACCTCAAGGAACGTCGCTGCCGTTCTGGCAAGCCACATCTCGCGCACTGTTGAATCGGCAGATCAGTCGCTGCAGACGCTGATCGCCGCACTCGACAAACCCAGCATCCGACACCTCGATCCTGAGGTACAGCACGACCTGCTGTTCAGCCCGACAACCTCTGCCCGGTATGTCACGGGCATGGGTGTTACCGACGACAAGGGCCGGCTCATCGACGGTTGCTGTTCTGTGACGCACCACTGGGATTTCAGCGACCGCGATTACTTCATCGTCCATCGCGACAACGCAAACGTTGGCCTCTACACGTCCGCCGTCTATAAGGCGCGCTCACGCGCAGGCGTGGAGGCCATTGCGCTGAGCCGAAGGATGAACCGCGCCGACGGGACGTTCGCGGGCATCGCACTGGTCGCAATCGATCTGGATTACTTCAAGCAGCTTCTTGAGAAGCTCGATGTCGGGCCGCGTGGCATCACGGCCATTGTCCGCACCGACGGAACGCTGGTGGCGAGAAATCCGCCGCCCGGCGCAGCCCGCGCGCTCAATCTCAGCAAATCGTTGACGTTCCCACGCATGGTGAACCAAGAGTCCGGCTTCTACGTAGCACCGTCGACCAGCGACGGCGTGCTGCGCCTCTATACGTTTCAACGTGTGCCGGGTACACCCTTCATCGCCGTGGTGGCCCCGGCAATGAGCGATGCGCTTGCGCCGTGGCAGCGGCTGTCGTGGATCGTGGGGTTGTCGTCGCTGTCGGTGAGCCTGGCGTTCTGCGCAGGCGTATGGCTGCTGGCTTTTGCGCTGCGCGGGCGCGTGATGGCCGAAAGCCACCTGCGCGAGCTTACGCAAACCGACCCGCTGACCGGCCTGAAGAACAGGCGCGCGCTGGATGTCGCACTGGAGAACGAGTGGGATCGCCTGCAACGGAATGACAGTCGCCTATCCGTGCTGTTTGTCGATGCCGATCACTTCAAACGCTACAACGACGCGCACGGGCATGCCCAGGGCGACTCCGCGCTCCAGTACCTCGCCCACTGCATTTCCAAGCATGCGCGTCGACGCGGCGACCTTGCAGCCCGATACGGCGGTGAAGAGTTCGTGGTGTTGTTGCCCGATACGGGCGAAGCCGGCGCCAGGCAAATCGCTGAAGCGATACGTGCCGAAGTCGAAGGAAACCGCACTGCAGAAGGCAGCCCAGGCTTGGCTCCCTTCACAGTGAGCGTCGGTTGCGCTACGGCGCGCCGCTCGAGCTTCCCGTCTCTGGATGCAGTGACCAAGGCCGCGGACGATGCGCTCTACGAGGCCAAGCGCAAAGGGAGAAACCGCGTTGACTACGCGACAACTCCGTAGCCTCTCAGGCAGGGCTGCTCGCGGCTATCGCCCGCGAGCAGCCCCCGCATAAGCGCCACGCGCGGGTTATTGCAGCGTGGCCCCTCCCCCGCCGAGATACAGACCCAGCAGGCGCGCAAACTGGCCACCGTCGGTGTTGATCGTCGTCTGGTACGTGCCGCCCGAGCCGAAGACGACCGCGAAGGTATGGCCGTCGCCGTATTCCTGTGTGTTGCGCAGCATGTAGTCGACGCGGTTATCGCGATAGTGCTGGTTCGTGCCGCCCGGCGTGCTGGACGGCACACCCAGCGGCGTCTGCCACCACAGAATGGGCAGCCCATTGCCCAATGCGGTTCGGTAGTCCAGGTAGCTGCTTTGCGACTGATGGAAATTGGGCGTGTTGACGTTGGCCTCGTCCCAGTAGAAGGTGCCACTGCGGCCCGTGCATTCCGACACCGCGGCAACTTCGAGGCAGCCGGCGTCACGGTCGCTGGTCTGGGCGACGATAAAGTCGGCTTGGTGCGCGCCCGCAGCACGCATTCCCACCCCAACCGCAGTTGGCGATCCCGACCAGAACGCCGGCGGGAAGCCAATCAGCGCCTTGGGTGCGATCTGGCGCGCCATCTGCACCAGACACTGCCCGATGCCGGCGGCTGTGTTGGGCAGGCTGCTGCATTCGGGCTGGCTGCTCACCACCGCGGCCATCTGCGTCGGATCATGGTTCGGGGCCTGCGCCCACACGTAGCCCCAGAAGTCGGGCTCCAGGTTGACCAGTACAGGCGCGTTCAGGGCGGCAATGCGTTGATACATCAATCGCGCCTGGCTCCAATACGTGTTCATGAACGTTGTGTCAGTGATGCCGCTGAGGTTGCCGTCACCGTTCTGGGCCATCTGATAGAAGGTGAACATCGGCGTTGCGCCATAGGCCTGAGCGGCCTGCGCGCTGTACGTGATGTAGGCACCGTCAGGGCTGTTCCAGTAGGGCCACGAGCCAGGTCCCGCGCCTACGAGGTAGACGTCGATGATGTCCGGCCGAATGCCCTGGCTTTGCATGTCCGAAATCGACTGGCCTGAACCCAGGCCGACGAGCACGCGCGAAGGTTTGCCCAACTTGGCGACGAGTGCGGCGCTGGCCGACTGGGTGGATGTACTGCCGCCGGTAGTTCCACCTCCAGTTCCGCCGGTCTGGCCACCTGTGGTACCGCCAGTGGTGCCTCCGTTGGTACCGCCTTGTGTTCCAGTGCCACTGCCTGTCGTGCTACTGCCCTGCGTGCTATCGGCCCCGCCGCCACAGCCAAATAGCGCGAATGCAATCGCGGCAGCGGCAATCCATCGTTGAGAAAACACGGTCATCGAAAAAATATCCTTGAAAGAAAAGGTGTATCTGGTTGCCGGGGCCTCCATCGGGCCCGTGGCAATCAACTCGCCATGAGCGACGCAATCTGCGCAGCGCTGAGCGCACCGCGATAGAGGCGGAAATCGTCGATCCGGCCACTGAAGGTCGGGTCTGTGCTGTATTGCGATTTGCCCAGCCAGTTCTGTGTGGTGCTCTCCAGGCGGAACGGTGCCTGGAACATGGCTGTGTTGGTGCTTACGGCGGCACCGTCCACGTACAGCGTGCCGGTGGAGCCCGAGAGCGTCACGGCAACATGCACCCATCGCTTGCTGGGCAGCTCGGTGGGGGCGTCGATGATCTGTTCCGGAGGGCCATCGCCGGGGCCATTGGCCGTCATGGCAAAGCGCATGCCGGCCCAGCCGCTGCGCAACTGCCCGCGGGGCGTCAACATCATGTAACGGTGAAAGCCCGTTCCGAAGTCGAACAGGCGGGCCCAAGTTTGTGAGCCATCCCAGAACACCCACGCCGCGATGGTGAAGTCCGACACATCGACCAGGAGGTCGTTGGGCAACGCCACGTAGGCGCCCGAGCCGTTAAGCGAGACCGCGTTGCTGCTGCGTCCGGCACCCCATGCCGCACCGTTGAGCGAGCCGTTGCGCCCGTTACCGGAGCTATCGGCTGCGGTGGTGCCGCTGCCCTCATCAAAGGCGAGATGCGCAAGCAGCTGCACCGCCGTGATTGCTTTCACCTCGTTGGAGACAGTGGATTCACCGCTAATCGTTTGCGCTGTCACGACATAAAAATACGTGCCTGCAGCGGGCGGCGTATCGGTGTAGGTCAGCAGATCGGTGACGCCGCTGCGGATGGTGGTGTACGGACCGCCGGCAATCGTGGCGCGCTTGACGTTGTAGCTGGTGGCGTTGCTGGTGCCCCACCACGACAACACAACCTTGCCCGCGCTGGCATAGCCCGTGAGGCCACTCGGCGCCGCTGCGGGTGTTCCTGGGTCGAGCGTGCACGTGAGCGTGCCATAGCCGAGCTGATCGAAGCCGCCACTGTTCGGGCCGTAGTTGCCGCCACCGCCTTCCGGCACCACGAGGTCAGCCGCGCGCTTGGTGTAAGGCGCCGCAAGACCTTTCCGGTTGATGTAATGGTTGGCCACCAGCGCCCAGCACGGGCGGCCCAGGGCAGCGCCCTGCCCTCCGGTTGAAAACTGCGTCTGGATGACGCCGGCGCTGTTCTGGTACGTGACAAAGGGCACGGTATAGAACGTGCCGTCCGGCTGCGTCAGGTTGGCTTTGGCGACGTATTCGGCGCCCGCCAGGAAGCGGTTGTTGTCATAGCCGTACAGGTCAATGCCCTGATTCCACGCCATCTCGCAAATGGCACCGGTCAATGCAATGCCGAGCGTGCTGTGGCCCTGATCGCGGCCGGCTTCCTGCCATTGCCCGAGGTTGCCGGGGTGCATGTAATACACGGCCTGCCGGATACAGCCGTTGCTGCCACCGGTCTTGAAATGGGTGATGGCCTCGTTGACGAGATCGGCATCGTCACACAGCACTCCAATGGCCAGAATGCACGCGATGTTGGCCAAGCCCCAGTTGGCCCAGTAGTGCGTATCCATGGCCGTGTCGATACGCGTCAGAAAAGCGTGGCTGACGGGGTAGAAGACCTTGCGCATCATCGCCTGGAACGCGGCCAGGCCGGCCGGGCTCCAGCCGCTGTAGCTGCGCATGATTTCGGCCGCGTTGGCGAACTCGTAGCCATAGATGCCGGCGGCCAACGCCACGTCGCTGCCGCCCAGCGTTGTCAGCGTCGAGGCCCACTGGTCCAGATACTCGATGGCTTTGTCGGCGTATTGCTTGTCGTTCGACACTTTCCAGCGCAGCGCGTCGCCATAGGCAGCCGCGATGTCGTGGTAGAGCGTGCCGTAGTTCTGGCCATGCGTCGGGTCATTGCCCCGGTAGATGGCGGCTTGCGGATTCGGCTTGTTCGTCAGGCGAGTATGGCCATTCGCAACCAGCACGTTCCAGCTATCGATCCAAGGGGACGCGTGGGCCCCCACTTTGGTGCGCATGCGCGCGAAATCGGCTTCTGTATGCAGCAGGCCTGGATGCGTGAAGCTCTGGATCTGCACGGCCCCGCTGGGCGGCGCAACGGGCGTCTTGTTGATCGGGGCGCCCGGCGCGGTGGTGCTCCCGCCTGTCGTTGTCGCAGGGGCGACGCTCGCAGCGTCGGCATCATCGCCCCCGCCCCCGCAACCGGCCACCAGCGAGGCTCCCAGCCCCATCACGAAGTGTCGGCGCGAAATTTTCGTGATGCTGCACGGCTGGCAAACCGCTTCCAACAGCGGCTCCCCTGGCACCTGCTTGTTGCTCATACACCCTCCCAACTTTTTTTGTTGTCGTCAAACCGTGCGCAAGGCTGCACGAACCGTGCCACACCCCCTACGAAAGAGGGGTGACGCGGCTTGGTGCGACATGTGACACGAAGCGTCAGCACAGTTCAATGCATTGGCAGGTTTGATGAGCTTTTTTGATAAAGCGGGGATGTGCTTTCCGGCATGGTTGCTTGCGCAAATGGGCGTATCACCGTGACAGCAGCATCGTTTTCGCCCTTCTCCGCCCCGTGTCACCGCGTGATAAATCGCGCAAAATGCTGCGCATCTGAGATGTGGAGGCAGGCGGTGGGCATCAACTTCGACTTGACGGACTTGCAGGCATTTCGCGCGGTGGTGGAGTTGGGTAACTTCCGAAAGGCCGCCGAGGCGATCAGCATTTCCCAGCCCGCACTGAGCCGTCGGATCGATAAGCTCGAGAGCGCGCTGGGCGTGCCCCTGTTCGAACGCACCACACGCAGCGTCACGCTCACCACCGTCGGGCGCGTGTTTGCGCGCAGTGCTGAACAATTGCTCGACGACCTGGACGTCGCCCTGCTCGGCATCCGCGACGTTTCATCGAGCCGCCTCGGGCACGTGACCATCGCATGCGTGCCGTCGGTGGCCTATTACTTTCTGCCGAACCTCATTGCGACGTATCACCGGCGCTTTCCACGCATTCGGGTGAAGCTGCTGGATGCAAGCGCGAACGAAGTGCTCAGTGCCGTCATCAACGGAGAGGCAGATTTTGGCGTGAGCTTTATGGGCAGCCAGGAGCCCGAGATCGAATTCAAGATGCTGCTGCAGGAGCGGTTTGTTGCAGCGTGCCGGCGCGATCATCCGCTCGCCCGCAAGAAGCGCGTGACGTGGAACGAGCTGTACGCACACGAATACGTGTCAGTGGACAAGACCTCCGGCAACCGGCTGCTGCTCGATCAGGCGCTGTCAGCCGTGGCGCCGCGTGCGCCAAGCGTTTGTGAGACGCGGCACGTCACCACCATGCTGGGGTTGGTTGAAGCGGGCCTTGGCGTTGCTGCGGTGCCGTCGATGGCCATGCCGGGGCATGACCACCCGATTCTCACGAGCGTGCCGCTGGTGGAGCCGGTGGTGAACCGGCGCGTAGGCATAGTGAAGCGGCGCGGCCGTGCGCTGACACCAGCCGCCGAGGAATTTCACCGGATGATCATTGAAGCGAAGCGCGGCAGGATGGCGAGCGATGCATAGCATGGGCCGCTTGGCCCATCGCCCCGTCGCCCCGTTTCAATTCAATGTGCAGTCACCGAATCGAGCCCGGTCGATTTCACGTCTGCCTGCACGCCGGGCGAAGCAAGGTAGTCAAGTAGCGCCTTCGCTTCCTTCGGATGCTGTGCCCCAACGGGGATGCCCGCAGCAAAACGCGTAACCGACTGCAACGACTCCGGGATCTTTCCCACGAAGGCGGCACCCTGCACCGGCAGGAGCTCGCTCACTTGCTGAAAGCCGATTTCGTAATCGCCGGTGGCCACCACCGAGGCCACCGGAATGCGCGGGATCATCTTCGCCTTCGCCTTGACCTGCTCTTCAATGCCGAGCTTCTTGAACAGCTCGCGCTCGATATAAACGCCACTCGCGCTATCCGAGTAGGCAATCGACTTGGCATGCAGCAGCACCTGCTTGAGCGCCTCTGGCGAGCTGATGTCGGGCTTGGCCGCGCCTTCGCGCACAACCACGCCGATGCGCGAGTCGGCCAGTTCCACGCGTGAGTCTGGAATGACCTTGCCTTGCTTGATCAGATCGTCGAGTGCGTAGCCGACCATGATGACGGCGTCGGCAGGCTCACCGCGCGCGAGCCGATTCGGAATCGCTTCGGGCGATTTGCCCATCGAGGGTCCAAGCGCGGTGTTGAGCGTGTTGCCCGTCTGCGCTGCAAATTTCGGCCCGAGCACCTTGTAGGCGGCGGTGAAGCCACCGGAGCTCATGACGTGCAGCTCGGCAGCCTGAACGTTGACCGCAATAGCCGAGGTGGCGACAAGCGCGGCTGCGCACAGCTTCAGAAACAGAGTCTTCATGGTGAGGGTCATGCCAGGTCGTACGTGTTTGTGAATATGCGGAACGCGCTGTGCGTCAGTGCGCCGGTGCCAGCACCACCGCACGGCGACGATACAGCGTCAACGTCGCCAGGAGCGCGCACACGGCGGCAAAACTCATCCAGTAGCCGGGGGCGGCCTTGTCGCCCGTCATGTGGATGGCGGCCGTCGAGATAGCGGGGGTAAAGCCGCCAAACACTGCCGTCGCAAGGCTATAAGCGAGCGAGAACCCTGCAACGCGCACCTGCACTGGCATCACTTCTGTGAGCGCGACAACCATCGCACCGTTGTAGATGCCGTACATGAACGACAGCCACAACAGCACGAGCAGCATGTTCATGAAGCTCGGCGCGTGAGCAAGGAACGACAGCGCCGGGTACGCGGTGGCAATGGTTAGCATCGTCATGCCGATCAGCAGCGGCCGGCGGCCGATCCTGTCGGAAAGCACACCACCAATCGGCAGCCAGACGAAGTTCGACACCCCTACGCAGAGCGTGACGAGCAGGCTGTCTGCCGTGCTCAGGTGCAGGACCGTTTTACCGAACGTCGGCGCATAGACGGTGATGAGGTAGAAGCTCGTGGTGGTCATCGCCACGAGCATCATGCCGGCGATAACGACGCCCCAGTTTTGCACCAGCGTGCTGAATACGTCCTTCATGCTCGGACGATGCTTGCGGGCCTTGAACTCCTGCGTTTCCTCAAGATTGCGGCGCAGCGCGAAGATGAACGGCACGATCATGCAACCGACGAAGAACGGCACGCGCCAGCCCCATGCGGCGATGGCCGGTGCACTCAGCCATTGGTTGAGCGCAAACCCCAGGCCCGCTGCCACGACGATGGCCACCTGCTGGCTGGCGGACTGCCAACTCGTGAAGAAGCCCTTGCGGCCGGGCGTGGCCATCTCGGCCAGATACACCGATACACCACCCAACTCGGCACCCGCCGAGAAGCCCTGCAGGAGACGCCCGAGCAACACGAGTGCAGGCGCCAGAAGGCCGATCGTGGCGTAGCCGGGAACAAACGCGATCAGCACGGTCCCGCTTGCCATGATGGACAGTGTGACGATCAAGCCCTTTCGGCGGCCGACATCGTCAATGTACGCACCCAGCACGACGGCGCCCAGCGGCCGCATGAGGAACCCGGCGCCAAAAACGGCGAAGGTCATCATCAGCGAGGCGAACTCACTCTGGGCGGGAAAGAAGACGTTGGCGATCTGCGTGGCGTAGAAGCCAAACAGGAAGAAGTCGAACTGCTCCAGGAAATTCCCGGCGGTGACGCGGAAGACCGCGGCGGCCTTTGATTGCCCGGTCGAAAGGCTGGACTGGGGGTGCATCGAGGTGTCTCCTGGAAGCCAAAAAAAGAATACGCCGTCGAACGGCGTTTTGTCGTTTTGGCAATATTCACCGGGAGACCGAGAAACGAGAAGTGCAATTTTCGGAAGGATTGATGTGCTCAGGTTATCAATCCTCGTACCGCTCCTCATGAGGGGTTGCCGCGGAGGCGAGTCACGAAACTCGCCTCCACATGACAAGCACGCTCGCTTACTGCTTGGCGGGTTCAGCGTACACGCGCTTGGCGAACGTCGCGATCGCATCCGCCATCGCCTTGGGCTGTTCGGGTGCAAATGCGTGGCCTGCATTCGGCACCACAACCACCGTCACACGATCACCCAGCATCGATTTCAGCACCTGCGAGAAGCGTCGCGGTGCCACTGCGTCGTGTTCTGCCTGCAAGTCCAGGATTGGCGCGTTCCCGGCCGCAAAGTACGCATCGACCGGCGTCACGTTGCGGGCATGGGACTCGGCCTCATGCGTCTCTTCATGCCAGCCACCGAGCCAGACGCGCGGGTCGTTGCCCGGTGCAAAGAAGGCTTTCCGCAGGTATTCCAGCCGCTGCTCTTCCGACAGATGCATGTCACCTGCGCCGTCGATAGCCTTGCGCATCTCTGCGTTGATGGGTTTCTCGGTCGAGCCCGGCGGTACCTTGCCGGCGGAAGCTGCCACCAGAACCACGCCACGCACCAGCTCGGGGCGATCCACCGCCACCATGCGCGCCGGGAAGTTGCCCCAGGCGTGGCCGACCACCACGGCCGGCCCTTGCTTCTCGTGCTCGATCACCGCAGCCACATCGGCGGCGAAGGCGTGCATGTCCAGATTCGCCATCGGACCCTTGCTCTGGCCAATGCCACGCGGCTCGGGGCGCAACACGCGAAAGCCATCGGCGACGAGCCTGTCTGCAACCTGGTCGTAATCGCGCCCCGAACGGCCCAGCGACGGCAGGATGACGATCAATGGGCCTTTGCCCTGCCGCATCACCTCGATCTGCACGTTGCTGTACTTGACCAGTTCACGATCGATCTGGCCGGCATCCGTTGCCGCCAGCGCAGAGAAGGAAAGCATGGCCGCGGCCAATGCGGTACAGCCGTACTTGATCAGTTTCATGATGTTCTCCTTGGTGTGGATAGGCATGCCGCGCGGATGCGCCGGCGCGCGTGTTGTTGTGTAGACGGAATCAGGACGCGCCCGCATAGACACGTCGGGCGAAGCGCGCGATGGCGCGGCTCATCGCTGCGGGTTGCTCAGGCGCCATGGCGTGCCCGGCGTTGGAAATCACCTCGACGGTCACGCGGTTGCCCAGCATGGGCTTGAACACGTTGGGTACGACCACCGCGTCGTACTGCGCCTGGAGATCGAGCATGGGCACCGTGCCGCCGGCAAAGTACGCATCCACAGGTGTGACGTTGCGGGCGTGGGCCTGTGCATGGTGGGTATCGGGATACCAACCGCCCAGCCACGGCTTCGGGTCGTGACCCGGAGCGAAGAACGCCTGACGCAGATAGTCCAGACGCTTTGCCTCAGGCAGCGCGAGGTTGCCGGAGCCATCAATCGCTTCGCGCAACCGGCCATAGGGCTTTTCGTTGGAGCCGGGCGGCAGCTTGCCGGCAGAGGCTGCAGCCATGACAAGGCCGCGTACCAAGTCCGGCCGATCCACCGCCAGCATGCGCGCCGGCTGGCTGCCCCAGGCATGCCCCACCACGACAACGGGCCCCGTCTTTTCCTGATCGAGCACGGCGGCAACGTCGGCCGCAAACGCATGCATGTCGAGATTGGCCATCGGGCCCTTGCTTTGGCCAATGCCGCGCGGTTGCGGACGCAGGACACGCAGCCCATCCGCAGCAAGCAGGCGGGCCACCTCGTCGTAGTCTTCAGCGCCGCGCCCCAGCGACGGCAGGATGACAACGGTCGGCCCACTTCCCTGGCTCAGGGTTTCGATCTGCACATCGCCGTGGCGGACGAGCTTTCGCTGCACGTCTGGACTGGTTTGTGTCGACGTGGCGCAGGCGGACATCGTCAGAATTAATGCGGCGCCCAGAAGGCACTTCTGCAACGTCATGGAGTCTCCTTGTTCCGGGATCTGGCCCGGTTGTTGTTTGTTTCGGGCAGCAGTTGCCCCTCGCGGCTGGAAACCCACCGCGATGCACCGGACAACCGCAACGGATCGGGCTATTTCTATTTGGTGGAAATCGGATCGAGCCCCGTCTGGATCAGCTTGGCGGCGACTTCCGGAGAACGCAGATACGTGATGAGACCTTCGGCGGCCTGGCGCTCCTTGGCATCCTTTGCCACTGCAACGGCAATCACGCTCGTCTTCTGCACTTCAGCAGGCAGTGGCCCCACATATTGGATGCCGTCGAATGCCCGCAGCTCACTGATCTGCTGCAGGCCCAGATCCGCCTCGCCGCGCTCAAGCGCCGAGCCGACCAGCTCCTTGCCCCGGATCAGCACGCTCTTGGCTTTCATCTGCTCGGCAATCCCAAGACGCTCGAACAGCGTGCCGGTGATGTAGGTACCGCTCGCCCCTTCGGAAAATGCCACCGACTTGGCCGCCAACAAGGTTTGCCGCAGATCGTCAACGGTCTGGATATTCGGCTTGGGCAAGCCCTTGCGCACCGCCACGCCCACACCTGACGCCACCAGGTCAACGCGCGACTCAGGAATGAAGCGCCCTTGCTTCACTTGGTCCGTCAAGGCGGCGCCGATCATGAAGCACACATCCATCGGCTCGCCGTTCTTGATTCGCATCGGCAAGGCGTCGGGCGAGGTGCCATAGGACGGTCCCCACGCGATGACCAGATGGTTGCCCGACTGCTGCTCATACGCCGGTATGACCTTCTCGAAGGCGGCGTGCAACGCGCCGGTCGCCAGCACGTGGACATCGGCGGCCCACGCGGCACTAGTGGCGGCAATGAGGGGAATTGCACAGAGGCTGCGCACCGCAAAGCGGCGCATGGTGGATTGGATTGGCATGTCTTGTCTCCTCGTTCGTTATTGGTGTGGGGTACAGGGCTAGACCGCCCCGCGTGTATTCACGTACAGGGCATAGAGCGATGTGGTGGACGCCATGAACAGGCGATTGAGGTGTCGGCCGCCGAAGCATAGGTTCGCGCAACGCTCCGGCAGTGCGATGTGACCGATCGCGGTGCCGTCGGGGGCGAACACGCGCACGCCATCAAGCTCCGCCGTGCCCGTGCCCCAGCCGCACCACAGGTTGCCGTGCACATCGACACGGAAGCCGTCCGGCGCACCGTCCGCAGCATCGATCAGCACACGGCGATCGCCCAGCGCTTTGCCGTCGACCACATCGAAGGCGAGGATCTCGCGCGGCCGCGCACGCGATGCCACCACGTAAAGCGTGCGTTCATCCGGCGAGAACGCCAATCCGTTGGGGCCGAGCACATCGTCGGCAACACAGTCCAATCGTCCGCATGGGTCGATCCGGTAGATGCTGGCCGGCAACTGCGGCTCGGCAATCTGGCCCATGTAGTCACTCACTAGGCCGAACGGCGGATCGGTAAACCACACCGCGCCGTCACTGGCAACGACCACATCGTTCGGAGAATTGAGCGGCTTGCCATCGAACTCGCTGGCCAACACGGTGATGCTGCCGTCGTATTCCGTGCGCGTGACGCGGCGCTGACCATGCTCGCAGGCAATCAACCTGCCCTGCCTGTCGCGCGTCAGACCGTTGGCTTTGTCTGAGGGCGCGCGGTATGTCGCCACTGCGCCGGACGCCTCATCCCAACGCAAGATGCGATCGTTCGGCAAGTCGGTCCAATAGAGCGCCCCTGCATCGCCAAACCACACGGGGCCTTCTGCCCAGCGGCAGCCCGTCCAGAGCCGTTCGACCTTTGCGTGCGGCAAACGGTAGTGCTCGAATCTCGGGTCCAGGATGCGCACCGCGGGGTCGGGTGTACGCAGGCTCGGTTGCCATCCATCGTTACTCATCGCTGGCCCTCCTTGACGCGTGTCAGCAGCACCAGAGAAAGCAGCGTTGCCAGCACCAACATGGCACCCATGCCAATCAGCCCCGCCTTGAACGAGCCCGTCGCATCTTTGAGCCAGCCCACCATGTACGGGCCAAACAACCCGCCAAGACTGCCCACCGAGTTGATGAATGCCAGCCCGCCCGCAGCGGCCTGCTTATCGAGGAACGTGGCTGGAATGCTGTAGAAGCAGGTGCGCACGGACGACAGCCCGACCACCGCCACCGTCAATCCGAGCATGGCCGGCACCAGCGCATCGGACGCCACCGACGCAAAGAAGCCCAGCGCCGCCACCGCACAGGTGATAACCAGATGACGAACGTAGCGCTGCGTGCGGGCCACCACACGTGCCCAGCCCAGCATCACCAAGGCGCCGACGACGTAGGGCAGTGCGGTAGCAAAGCCCACCTGCGTGTTCGAGAGGTGATGCGTCTTCAAGATGGTCGGCATCCACACGCCAATGCCGAGAATGCCGATGATGTAGCTGAACAAGATTCCCGTCAGCAGCCAGACACGCGCGTCTTTGAGGGCGGGCCCGAGGCGATGCTCAACCGCTGTGCTGCGCTCCCGCTCGATGGCAGCCGCCAGGGCGGCGCGCTCCTCCGCTGTCAGCCATGTTGCGTTATCCGGGCGATCGGTCAGCATGCGCAGGCACAGCACGCCCAGCACGCAGGCCGGCAACCCCTGCAGGATGAAGAGCCATTGCCAGCCGTGCAGCCCGAGCCAACCGTCCAGCTCCAGCATCGATACCGACAACGGCCCACTGAACACCGACGACAACGGAATCGCGGCTAGGAACCAGCCCATCATGCGTGTGCGATAGCGCGACGGAAACCACAGCGTCAGATAGAAGATGACGCCGGGGAAGAAGCCCGCCTCGCCAATACCAGCGAGCAAGCGGATCGCCGCATAGCTATTGGGGCCGACAGCCAGGCTCGTGGCGGCGGCAAACAGGCCCCATGTGATCATGATCCGCGCCAGCCAGCGGCGCGCGCCATAGCGATACAGCGCCAGGTTGCTCGGCACCTCGAACAGGCAATAGCCAACATAGAAGATGCCGGCAGCCAGGCCGAACTGGGCCGCACTCAAACCCAGATCGCGGTTCATGGTCAGCGCGGCAAAGCCGACGTTGGTCCGATCGAGATAGTTGACAAAGTAAGCTAGCGCCAGCAGCGGAACCAGGCGCCAGGCAGCCTTGCGGCAGGCGCTCTGCTCAGCAGAGTGCTCTGCCTGGGTGGCATCGATCAACGTGGCTTGCATGGCGATGCCTCAGAAATAGAGCCGCTGCGGGTTATGGACCAACACAGCTTCAGCTGCTTCGGCGCCGCAGGCTTCCTGCACGAACGCGAGCAGGCTGCTGTCGTCGGGCACGTCGCCTTTGATGTTGGGATGCGGCCAGTCCGTGCCCCAGATGGCCCGCTCGGGCGCCGCTTGCACCAGCCGCCTGACCAGGGGCAGCGCTGCAGTCCAGGGCGGCGCTGCGCCTTGCATCAGGCGGTCGACTCCCGACAACTTGATCCACCGATTGTCTTGACGCAGATGACGCTCCAGCTCCCGCATGGCAGCTTCGTCCAGCGGTCGGGTCGCATCCTGCCGGGCCATGTGGTCGATCACCAGCGGCACGTCGAGGTCTTCCCACGCGTTAAGCACCAGCAGAAGCTGATCCAGTTGCCCATGGAGCAGCACGTGCCAACCCATCGGCCCGACACGCTCGGCGAGTTCGCGCAAGCGGCCCAGATCACGATCGCCCGGCAGGTGACCCATGAAGTTGAAGCGGATGCCACGCACGCCGCCTTCATGCAGTTCACGCAGGGCGTCGTCACTCGTGGTGTGGTCGACCAGCGCGACGCCGCGATAGCGCCCTTTCGTCATCGCCAGCGCTGACAGCAGCGCACGGTGATCCGACTGGTAGCACGCCGCCTGCACCAGCACACCGTGCGTAACGCCTAGTTGCTCATGCAGCGCAAGCAGTTGCGTCATCGGGGCTTCTGCCGGTCGATACGACGCGTCGGCCGGCAGCGGGAACGCGTCCCAGGGCCCGTAGATGTGCGTATGGCAATCCCACACGCCGCCGTTCAGTTCGCCTTGCATGGTCAGTCGCACCGAGCCGTCATGCCGCCGTCGACCACGACTTCGGTACCTGTGACAAAACGCGCCTCGTCAGAAGCCAGGAACAGCGCGGCATGCGCGGTATCACGCCCGTCGCCCATGAAGCCAAGCGGAATGCGGGCAAGGCGGCTTTCCAGCAGCTTGTCGACATCGCCGCCGGAGCGCTGGCCAGCCAGGCGCACTTCCACCATAGGCGTATGCAATTGCCCCGGCACCACGGTGTTCACGCGAATGCCCTTCTTCGCATACTCGACCGCCACCACCTTGGAGAGCTGGATCACGCCGGCCTTGCACGCGGCGTAAGCCACTTGCGCCGAGCCCGTCCAGCGGATCCCGGATGTCGACGCCGTATTGACGATGGCGCCACTGCCCTGTGCTTCCATCACGGGCAGCACGTGCTTGCAGGTGAGGTAAACACTCTTGAGGTTGAACGCGACCTGGGCATCCCACTTGTCTTCCGACAACGCCACAGGGCCGCCGGCAGCGGAGCCACCAACGTTGTTCACCAGGATATCGACGCGGCCGTATTGCTCCACGCAGGCATCGACCATGCCTTTGACGGCCGTGGTGTCGGTCACGTCGCAGGTGTACGGTGTGACCTCACCACCCGCCTCGCGCACGCGGCGCAGCGTTTCTTCCATGGCATCGAAGCTCTTGTCGACGGCGAATACGCGCGCTCCAGCCATCGCAAACAGCACGGCCACAGCGCGGCCGTTGCCCCAGCCCGGCCCGACGCAGCCCGCGCCGGTCACGATGGCCACCTTGCCTGCCAAACGGCCCGCAGCCGTGGCTTGTTCAAATTCGGTCGTTGCTTGCACAGTGAATTCCTCGTTGCTTATTGCCGTTACATCGGCAGTTGCGTCGGCAGTTCCGGCGTCGCACCGGCCGGCGCGGGCACGTTGAATGCCTTGATGGTCATGGAGATGAGCGTGTAGTAGCCCGCAATGCCCACCAGATCGACCACGCCGTCTTGCCCGATGGCGCCAACCAGCTCGGCGTACAGGCCGTCGTCCACTTCGCGCTTGGCATGCAGTTGCGTCAGGAAGGCGAAGACGAGCGCCTCGTCGCGCTGCGCGAACGCCGGGTTCATGCCATCACGAATGGCGTCGATCACCACCGGCGACACACCGGCTTCCAGCGCGAACGGCTTGTGCGCGGCCCATTCGTATTCCGCCAGCCAGTAGCGGCCCATGAACAGGATGGCCAGCTCGGACAGGCGCGGCGGCAGGCTGCTGTCGTAGCGGCAGTAGCGTCCGAGTGCCTGTGCGCGGTCGGCCAGCAGCGGGCGATGCAGCCAGACGGCCAACGGGCCGCGCACACCCTTGCGGGGGCCGTTGGCAATGGCGTCGTAGACGGCGCGCTGGTCTGCGTCCAGCGCATCAGGATCGAGGGCGGGAATGCGTTGCATGTTGATGTTGTTCAGTGGCTTAGTGAGTCAGCGCGTCCTGCGCCACCGCAGCCTGTGCGGCGGGCTTCTGCAGCTTGAGGAGAGAAGAACGGGCCTGCCCGCCGGTCTCGCGCTGGAAAGCTTCGGCGTCGAACGCACCTTCCCAGCGGGCGATGGCGAACACCGCCACGGTGTTGCCCACCACGTTGACGAGCGCAGTGGCAATCGCCATCACGCGGTCGATACCGAACAGCAAACCGAGGCCGGCCACGGGCAGCGAGCGCACCGATTGCAGCGTGGCCGCCAGCTTGACGAACGCCCCGCCGGCGACCGTGGTCCCGCCCTTGGAAGTGAGGCTCAGGATGGCGAGCAGCCCGAGTTGCTGCCACAGCGAGAACGGCGTGTCCGTCGCCTGCGCAATGAAACCCACGGCGATGGCCATGTAGATGGAGGTGCCGTCGAGGTTGAAGCTGTAGCCGGCGGGCAGTACGAAACCGACTACGGCCTCATCACAACCTGCGCGTTGCAGCTTCTCCACCAGGCGCGGGAAGGCCACCTCGCTTGATGCCGTGCCGAAGATCAACAGCATCTCGTCGCGAATCAGCTTGAGGACGCTGAAATACGGCAGACCGATCATCCACGTAATCGAGCTGAGCACGCCGAACACAAACAGCAGCGACGCGGCGTAATACAGCACGATGACCTTGAGCAGATAGAGCAGCGTCACGCCGCCATAGCTGCCCACGGCTGCAGCCATGGCGCCAAACGCGCCGAGCGGTGCCAGCTTCATGATGAAGCCGAGCATGCGGAACAGCACCTTCTGCGCTTCGTCCATGCCACGCAACAGAACCGAGTCCGGCCCCACCGAGAGGTTCAGCGCCAAGCCTGCCAGGATCGAGATGATCAGCACCTGCACGATGTCGCCCTTGGCAAAGGCATCGACCAGCGTGTGTGGAATCAGGCTGAGCAGATAGTTGACGGCCGAGATGCCGCCGGCGCCGCTTGTGGCTTTCACCGCATCAGCGCTTTCTGCAAGGTTGGTGGCATGCAGCCCCACACCGGGCTCGAACACGTTGACGAGCACAAAGCCCAGCACCATGGCCACCGTACTGACTACCTCGAAGTACACCAGCGACTTCACGCCCATGCGGCCCAGCATGCGCAGGTCGCGCACATGCGCCAGTCCCTGCACGAGCGTGCAGAAGATGATCGGGGCCAGCATCATCTTCAGCAGCGCGATGAACGCCTGCCCGATGGGTTTCATGGCAACGGCCCACTGCGGTGCAGCGATGCCGAGGACGACCGCACACGCCAGGCCGATCAAGACCTGCACGTGCAGCTTCTTCAGATGTTTCATGGTGTCTCCTGCGTCCAGTCATTCACCGCTCTGCCGCTACCAGGCGGCACCAGCGTGCTGGACTTGTCTTGCTTGAAAGGCGGTCGTCACTGGGGGCGTGAACGCCGCTGGCCGTTGGCCTGAGGGGCGAGCCGTCTCCTGTACGAGTTGGGTGATTTGTTATTTGTAGAAAGCATAGATTGACGGTCTTTTCTTGACAAAGACCATGTGAACATACAAACCTATGCTGACACGGCATATCTCAACGCAAGCATGGACATCCGAGAACTCAAGAGCTTCATTCGCGTGGCGCGTGCCGGCAGTTTCAGCCGTGCAGCCGCCGAGCTGTACATCGCGCAACCGGCGCTGAGCCGGCAGATTGCAAAACTGGAGACCGAGATTGGCGTGCCGCTGCTGGTTCGGCATGGCCGGGGCGTCCGGCTCACCTCGGCGGGCTCGCGTCTGCTGGAGCGCGCTGAAATGATCACGCACCTGCTCAGCGAAACCAGCGAAGACGTACGTGCCAGCGCCGACGAGGAGCGCGGGCATCTGGCCGTTGGCCTGCCGCCGACCATGGGCGCGCTGATCGGCGCCGATCTCGTCCAGGACTTTCGGGCGCAGTGGCCGCGGGTGTCACTGCACGTGCGAGAAGGCCTGAGCAGCTCGCTGCAGGAGTGGGTGCTGGACCGGCGTGTTGACCTTGCCGTCGTCTACAACCAGCCGCCGCTGGATGCGTTCCACGTACGCCCGTTGTTCAGCGAGCCCATGATCCTCGTGGGACCGCCCGGCTCAGAGGCTGACAAGCGCGAATACCAGATCCGCGACTTGGCGACCCTTCCGCTGATCTTGCCCGGCCTGCCGCACAGCAACCGGCGCCTGGTCGAACAGGCGGCGATCCAGCACGGTGTGCGCCTGCGCATCGCCCTGGAGGTCGACAGCGTGTCGCTGACGAAGCAATTGGTGAAATCCGGCGCCGGCTATTCGATCCTCACCTACATCGCGATCAAGGAGGAGATCGCGCGTGGTGAACTCGTGGCGCATCGCATCGGCCGCCCCGGCATCCGTTCGAGCGTGGCGATCACGACCTTGCGCGAGAATCCCCCTTCCCGCTTTGCCGCTGCCTGGACCGCCATGCTGCAAGACAGGCTCAAGCAATTCATTGCGTCGGAATCGTGGAAAGCCGATGTGGTCTGGCCGAAGGACGGTGCTCACTGACCAGGCCGTCTCACGGCCAAAAAAAAACGCCAACCCGCGATGGGTTGGCGTTTTGCTTGGGGTATGACCGAATCAGTCGATCAATGAATCAGTGGAACTGGTTCATCGTGTTGTCCTTACCCGCAGCCTTCAGCGCTGCTTCGCCGCTGAAGTATTCCTTGTGGTCGTCGCCGATGTCCGAGCCCGACATGTTCTGGTGCTTGACGCAGGCGATGCCTTGGCGGATTTCCTTGCGCTGCACGCCAGCCACGTAACCGAGCATGCCCTGGTCGCCGAAGTATTCCTTGGCCAGGTTGTCGGTCGACAGCGCGGCGGTGTGATACGTCGGCAGCGTGATCAGGTGGTGGAAGATGCCGGCTTCGCGCGACGCATCGGCCTGGAACGTGCGGATCTTCTCGTCGGCGAGCTTCGCCAGTTCGCTGTCGTCGTATTCCGTGCTCATCAGTTGGCCGCGCTCGTAGGCCGACACATCCTTGCCGGCTTCCTTCATCGCGTCATACACCTGCTGACGGAAGTTCAGCGTCCAGTTGAACGACGGGCTGTTGTTGTACACCAGCTTGGCGTTCGGGATGACCTTGCGGATTTCGCTCACCATGCCGCCAATCTGGGCGATGTGCGGTTTTTCGGTTTCGATCCACAGCAGGTCTGCGCCGTTTTGCAGCGAGGTGATGCAATCCAGCACGCAACGCGCTTCGCCCGTGCCGGCACGGAACTGGAACAGGTTGCTCGGCAGGCGCTTCGGACGCAGCAGCTTGCCATCGCGCTTGATGACGACATCACCGTTGCCCAGTTGGTCGGCCGACAGTTCTTCGCAATCGAGGAACGCGTTGTACTGGTCGCCCAGGTCGCCCGGCGTGTTCGTCACGGCGATCTGCTTGGTCAGGCCGGCGCCCAGCGAATCGGTACGGGCGACGATGATGCCGTCGTCCACGCCCAGTTCCAGGAACGCATAGCGGATCGCGCGGATCTTCGCCAGGAAGTCCTCATGCGGCACGGTGACCTTGCCATCTTGGTGGCCGCACTGCTTCTCATCTGACACCTGGTTTTCGATCTGGATGCAGCAGGCGCCCGCTTCGATGAACTGCTTGGCCAGCAGGTACGTGGCTTCTGCGTTGCCGAAACCAGCGTCGATGTCGGCAATGATGGGCACCACGTGGGTCACGTGGTTGTCGATCTTTTCCTGGATGGCGGCCTTGGCAGCGGCGTCTTTGGCAGCGTCCAGTTCGCGGAACAGGCCCCCCAGTTCACGGGCGTCGGCCTGGCGCAGGAACGTGTACAGCTCGCGGATCAGCGCGCTGACAGAAGTCTTCTCGTGCATCGATTGATCCGGCAGCGGGCCGAACTCCGAGCGCAGCGCAGCGACCATCCAGCCCGACAGGTACAGGTAGCGGCGTTCGGTGCTCTTGAAGTGCTTCTTGATGGAAATCATCTTCTGCTGGCCGATGAAGCCGTGCCAGCAACCGAGCGACTGCGTGTACTTCGACGGATCGGCGTCGTAGGCGGCCATGTCCGCGCGCATGATCTTGGCGGTGTACTTGGCGATGTCCAGACCCGTCTTGAACTTGTTCTGCGCGCGCATGCGGGCCGCGTACTCGGGGTTGATCGCGTTCCATGCGCTGCCGTAGGTTTCTTTCAAACCGGCAACTGCCTTGATGTCGTCTTGATACTGGGCCATGTCAATTTCCTGGAAATAAAGCGCGTTTGAGAAGAATCGGTTGCGTGTGCAGCTCCGGAGTTCGAAGCGAGCAGCGTGGATTTATTGTAGGTCGGCTTTGACGCGTCGCAGCAAGGTCTTATATAAGACATAAGAGTTAGTTTTTCTTTATTTTTCAAAGAGATAGACAACAAATTTTGCGATGCGGAACGTGTTTTCAGCAAACGGGAAGGCGATGCCAGAGAAATTCCGCGCAAATTCCGTAATGTGAAATGGACTTTCAGGTGCCGGGGGCTGTAAGTGCGGAGGGCGCGCAGGGGAGGAAACGCGTGTTTGCCTGGGCCGAGCGATACCAACGATGCCAGTTGCCTGGCTGGCTTGGCGCCTTCACTATTGTTTGCCGCTGAACGACAGAAGGCGGCCGTCCCGGCACCTTCATCCGCCCATCAAAAAGGAAGACTCTATGCCCGCTCCGGCCTATGACGTTGTCGTGTTTGGCGCCACCAGCTTTGTCGGCCAGATCCTGACCCGCTACCTGGCCGAACACTTTTCGGGCGATGGAGAAACGCTGCGCTGGGCCATTGCCGGCCGATCGGAAGCGAAGTTGCTGGACGTCAAGCGTTCGCTAGGCGCGGCGGCTGAGTCCCTCCCGATCCTCGTGGCGGACGCTGCGAATGAAGCTCAGTTACGGGCACTGTGCGCGCAGACTCGCGTGGTGGTCTCCACGGTTGGCCCCTACGCGCTGTACGGCGAGCCCTTGATCAAGGTCTGCGCCGAAAGCGGGACAGACTACTGCGACCTCACCGGCGAGACCCAGTGGATCAAGCGCATGATCAACAAGTATGAGGCGACAGCGCAGCAGTCTGGGGCACGCATCGTGCATTGCTGCGGCTTCGACTCGGTGCCGTCGGACATGGGTGTCTACTTCCTCCAGCAACAAGCCATGCGGCAATGGGGTACGCCCGCCACGCAGGTGAAGTTGCGCGTCAAAACGCTCAAGGGCAGTGCATCTGGCGGCACTGTGGCCAGCCTGATCAACGTCGTGCAAGAAGCCGCTGCCGACCCCGCCTTGCGCCGGGAACTGGCCGATCCTTACGCCCTCTGCCCCCCGGGCCACGGCTTCACGGCACGCCAGCGCTCGATCAAGGGCGCGGCATTCGACGCCGATTTCGACGTGTGGATTGCGCCCTTTGTCATGGCGGCCATCAACGAGCGCGTGGTGCACCGCTCCAACGCCTTGTCCGGCAACGCGTATGGCAACCCATTCACCTACGACGAAGCGGTGATCACCGGGGCGGGCCTGAGCGGTCGTTTGAAAGCCGTGACGATGGTGGCCGGTCTGGGTGCCTTCATGCTCGGCATTGTCATCAAGCCCGCTCGCATGGCGATGCAGCGTTTTCTGTTGCCCAAACCCGGCGAAGGCCCTACGCCTGCGGCGCAACTGGCAGGCCGCTATGACCTGCGGCTCTTTGGCCGCACCGATCAAGGAAACACCTTGCGGGTGAAGGTGACAGGGGATCGCGACCCCGGCTATGGCTCGACCGGCAAGATGCTGGGCCAGGCTGCCGCCAGCCTCGCGCTGGACCACGTGAAAGACGACGGCACCAAGACCGGGCGCCCGGGCGGTTTCTGGACACCGGCCACGATGTTTGATGACCGATTCATCGAGCGCCTGACCCGCCACGCAGGTCTGCGGTTCGAGCGGATATAAGCGCGATGGGCCGCCCGCCGGGCCGAAGCTTCATTCGTTCTGCCCGCGCGCAAAGATGTCCCAGCTGGCCATGAAGAGCGCAGCGACCAGCGGCCCGATCACAAAACCGGTGATGCCGAACAACTCCATACCGCCGAGCGTCGAGATCAGCACGACCCAGTCGGGCATCTTGGTGTCCTTGCCGACCAGCAACGGGCGCAGCAGGTTGTCGACCAGGCCGATGACGCCACCGCAAAAGGCGACCAGGATCACGCATTTCCAGATCGCGCCCACCATCAGGAAGTAGAGCGCGACCGGAATCCACACAAGGCTGGCGCCAATCGCGGGCAGCAGTGACAGGAAAGCCATCAGTGCGCCCCACAGCACCACGCCGTCAATGCCGAGGAACCAGAAGATGAGCCCGCCGAGCGCGCCCTGCACCAGCGCGACGGCAATGTTGCCTTTCACGGTGGCCCGCACGACGGTCGTGAACTTGGTCAGCAGCAGACGCTTGTGCTCTTCGTCCATCGGCAGCGCGCGGCGCACGCGGCGGCCGATCTCGGCGCCATCGCGCAGCAGGAAGAACACCATGTACAGCATCACGCCAAAACCGACCACGAACTGGAACGTGTTCTGCCCGATGCTCAGCGCCTGCGCGGCGGCAAACTGGCTGATCTGCGCAGCCCCGTCGGCGAGCTTCCTCTGGATGCCGGCAATGTTGGTCAGCCCGGCTTTTGCAAGCAGTTGCTGCACCCATGTGGGCAGCGCATGAACCGCTTCCGAAAGGTAGCGCGAGTAATTCGGCTGGGCGCTCTGGATTTCCTGATAGGCAACCCCGATTTCCTGCACGATGGTCGCCGTCACAAAGATGACGGGCAGGATCACGATCAGGATGATCAGGGTGAGCGTGGTGAGCGCGGCGAGATTGCGCCGCTTGTCCATCCGGGCGACCAGCGCGCGCTGCACGGGCTGGAACAGGATGGCCAGGATGACGCCCCAGAACACCGCGCCAAAGAACGGCGAGAGGATCCAGCACAGCCCGAGCGTGACGACAAACAGCAGGAGGGAGAAGAATTTCTGGTGGCCGTTTCCGCTATCCATGGATTGCTTTCGCTTGAAGGTGACGTCTGAAGGGCCCGAGCAGGATCTGGGCCAAGGCAATGAAATCCGAGTATGCCCGCGCAACCGCGGTTGTCATAGGGGCGACCGGCCGGGCAGATAGGCTTGCGAAGCCAGCCGAAAACCAGCGCCCGCACAGCCGAACAACCCCGATGCCGGGCGGGCTACGGCGACGAGGATTGCCGGCTATAGTCCTCTCACCCCATCAACCGAACGGAGCACAACGTGGTATTCGAAATGGCTCACATCGATATTCTCGTCGGCAAGCAACGCGAGTTTGAAGCCGCCGTCCAGCAAGCCTTGCCGCTGTTTGCTCGCGCCAAGGGCTGCCACGGCGCCGAGTTGCACCACATCGTCGAGCGCGACACCAGCTACGTACTGCTCGTGCGCTGGAACACCGTAGAAGACCATATGGTCGATTTTCGCGAATCCGCCGACTTCCAGGAATGGCGCAAGCTGGTGGGGCCATTTTTCGCGAAGGCGCCGGAGGTCGTGCACTCCAAGGTTGCGGTGAAATAATCGGCCCCAATCAGCCCCAGTCGGCCCTGAGCGGCCCACCAGCGTCATTCAATTCCCTAGGGCACGAGATGCGTGCGGCGCGGCCCGGACGCCCGCCTCTCGTGCCATACCGAGGCAACGACCTGACCGCCTCGGCACCTTTTCAGTGCTCCGGCCTGAACATCCCGCAAGAATCCTTTTGCATTTGTTTGCAGTGCCCCCACGCGGCGCGGGTCCAATGGCACGGTAAAGAAGCCCCCGATGCTGCCGTTAGCCACAGATGTGCACTGCATGCGCAGCAACAAGCGCGGGCACCTGTGCAACCCATCTGCAACTGCCTCCCGGCTCTGCCAAACCGCCCGCCAAGACGCTCTACCACTTCGTCATGTCTTCTGAAACGTCGATGGACAGGCGCTTTGGCGCCAGCGTCGCCATCGTCCTCGTTCCGGTGTTGTCGCTATCGTGCTGGCTGCTGGGCTACGCGTGGCTGGCATACGGCCGCGCCGACGATGCCGCCCGCAGCGTCCAGGCGCTGCGCATGACGTTGTTGGCCATGGAGAAGGTTTCAGCCGAACGCGGCCCGACCAACGGCGTGCTGGGCGAAGACTTGCCGCTGCCCGCCGAGCGCAAGGCGGCCCTGCAACGCATGCGCGCCGCCAGCGATGAACACGTCGCCCAATTGCTCGACGCCCTGAGCCCCGAACATTGCCCAGGCTGTGAAGCCGACATCACCGCCGCGCGCCACGCCCAAACGCATCTGGCCGCTGCGCGCGCCAACATCGACCGGCTGACCGCACTGCCGCTGCGCTCGCGCAGCAGCAACGACCTGGCCGACGGCGTGAACCGCATGATCGCGGTGATCCCCGACTTCCTGCCCATCGTCAACGCGCGCACGGCCAACATCACGCGGGGCGATCCCGACGTGCTCAATTGCCTGACGCTTGCGCGGCTCTCGGCCGATCTGCGTGAATACGCGGGCCAGCTCGGTTCGCGCTTTACCGGTGCGCTGGCCATGCACCGCACGCTCACGTTTGAAGAGCAGCTTGCCATCGAACGCACCCAAGGCCGCATCGACCAACTGCGCAGCATGATCGAGACCCGCGTGGGTGCGCAATCAGCATTGAACCAGCACGCCGTCACCACGCTCGGCGCACAGTACTTCGGCGACGGGCTGCGCTATGTGGCCGCCGTGCGCGCCAAAGCCAGCCAGCCCGGTGGCGTCGATATCCCCCCCGCCGCATTCGCCGAGCGCTATGTACCCACCATGCGCGCCATCACGGATTTCCGCGACATCGTGCTGCGCCTGGCGGATGACGACATCCGCGAACATCGGCGCGCGATGCTGCTGGTGCTCATCGGCTCGGCAGGCGCGGTGGTGTCGGTACTCGGCGCACTGGCATGGATGACGGTTTCGTTCCGCCGCAACGTGGTGGGGCCGTTTGTCAACGCCACGCGGCTGATCGACGGGATTGCGCGCGGCAACTTGAGCGTGCATATCCCGACCGGCTTTGCACGGCGCGAGATCCGCGCGATGTTCGAGGCGATCCGGGTGCTGCGCATCAATAGCATCGAGCGCCGCCGGCTGGAGCTGGAACGCGCGCACCTGATGCAGGAACTCGCACGCATGGCCGAGACCGACCCGCTCACCCAGCTGCTCAACCGCCGCGCCTTTGAAGACCGGGCCAGCGCGATGTGCAAATCGCCGCAGCCGAAAGCGCGGCTCGTTGCGCTCATCATGTTCGACATCGACCACTTCAAGCGCATCAACGATACGTACGGCCATGCCGTCGGAGATGAAGCGCTGCGCACCGTTGCAAGCCTGTGCCGCGCCGCGGGCCCATCCGCCGACATGGTGGCGCGCATCGGCGGCGAAGAATTCGCGGTGATGGTGTGGGCGGATAACCTGGCGCAGGCGCGCGCGGTGGCGGATCATCTGCGCCATCGCATTGCCGAGGTGACGGTGCCCACCGGCACCGATCTGCCATGCCGCATGACGGCCAGCTTTGGCGTGGCGGCAGCGGCCGCATCAGATGGCCCTGAACTGGAGCCGCTGCTGCGACGGGCAGACCATCTGCTCTATGCCGCCAAGCTGGCGGGACGCAACTGCGTGATGACAGACCGCCCGCCTGCGTCGCCAGACGTAGCGGTTGCGGCGGATTGATGCGCCGGGCGCGCTAGGCCTGATTGGCGCGCCGATACTCCGCGGGCGCCTTGCCGACAAGGCGGCGGAAGTCACGCGTGAAATGGGCCTGGTCAAAGTAGCCAAGCCGCTGCGCAAGTTCAGCCAGATCGACTTCCGCGCCGTTGGCAAGCTGGTCCGCGGCTTCATGCAAGCGGTATCGGCGGATCACCCACTTGGGTGTCACACCCACATACTCAGAGAACAATTGCTGGAGCGTGCGTTCGCTCATGCCGGCACGCTCGGCCAGGTCGCGCACCTGGGTCAGGCCCGCGTCCTGGTGAAGCGACTGCAAGATGCTGTGGATGCGCTCAACCTGCGGATCGGGTGGCGGCAACACGCGCAGCAGCAGCATTTCTGCGGCAGACACCATGCCGGCGTCGTCACACGCGCTGAGCACGATCTCTTCTGCCTGCGCATCATCAATACCAAGCACTTCGGAAACCGGCATGGTCTTGTCGGTCAGCAAACGCACCGGCTTGCCGAAGAACGCGCGAAAGGCACCAGGCCGAAAACGCATGCCGATCACGCGGCCCGTCTCGGCCAATGTGGTTGCGAACGTGCCCGACACCACGCCAAAGACAGCGGTCTGCCGACGATCGAAGACGGCGTTCACGCACGGATACGGCAGCGTGCGCTGCGTATAGGGCGGCTGGCCGCGCAAGTCCCATTCGACTATCCAGTGATGATCGAGCACGCCGGCCAGCGCGGCACACGGCTCGTAACGGTTCAGGCGGAAACGCTGGCGAAATGCCAACGGATCGACCACGCCCTTTGGCTTGGAGGCAACGTCACGTAGATCGGTCATGGAAGCGGCGTCCGCGAAAACAATGCCGCGATGATGCACCGCCGCAGCGGATTTTTCCAAGACGGAGGCAAGCCTTGCGCCTACAGTGGCGCTCTTTCCTCATCCGTTTCCATCGAACACGGAGCCGACGATGCCCCAAGACCGCCACCTGATCCTTTACCACTCGCCGCGCAGCCGCTCGCGGGGCGCGCGCATGCTGCTCGAAGAACTCGGCGCCGACTACGAGGTGCATGCCTTCGACCTGACCACGGGCCAACACAAGACGCCAGCGTTCCTCGCAATCAATCCGCTGGGAAAAGTGCCGACACTGCGCCATGGCGATGCGGTCATCACCGAGCAAGTCGCGGTGTATCTGTATGCGGCCGAGCTGTATCCGGAGGCCGGGCTGTCGCCGGCGGTGGGCGACCCGCTGCGCGGCGCGTATCTGCGATGGATGGCGTTCTACGGTTCGTGCTTCGAGCCAGCCGTCGTCGACCATTCAATGGGCCGCGCGCCAGCCGCGTATTCGACCTCGCCTTATGGCGATTTCGACACCGTCATTGCCGCGATCAACGCACAGCTGGCCAAAGGGCCCTACTTCCTCGGCGAGCGCTTCACGGCGGCAGACGTGCTCTGGGGCGCCGCACTGGACTGGATCACGATGTTCAAGCTGATGCCCGAGACGCCCGTGGTGCGCGCGTATATCGACCGCATCCTGGCACGGCCTGCGGTCCAGCGCGCACGGGCAGCAGACCTCGCGCTGGCGGAAGAACAGGACAAGGCCAAGGCGGCCGCCAGCGCGGCCGCTCCCCAGGCCTGAGCCCGGTTCAGTGCGACAGGCGGAACTGCCCCACGGCCTCGTTCAGGTTGTGGGCCTGCTCTTCCAGCGACTCCGCAGCGGCCGCCGCCTGCTCCACCAGCGCTGCGTTCTGCTGCGTCACCTGGTCCATCTGATTGACGGCCTGGTTGACCTGCTCGATGCCGCTGCTCTGCTCTTCCGACGCCGACGAAATCTCGCCCATGATGTCGGTCACGCGCTTCACCGCATCGACGATCTCCGCCATCGTCACGCCGGCCTGATCCACCAGCGCCGTGCCGTTGCTCACACGATCCACCGAGTCGTGAATCAGCGCCTTGATTTCCTTCGCCGCGCCCGCCGAGCGCTGCGCCAGGCTGCGCACTTCGCTGGCCACCACCGCAAAGCCGCGGCCTTGTTCGCCGGCACGCGCGGCTTCCACCGCAGCGTTCAGCGCCAGGATGTTGGTCTGGAATGCAATGCTTTCGATCACGCCGATGATGTCGGCAATCTTCTTGCTGCTTTCGTTGATGCCGCCCATGGTCTGCACGACCTGGCCGACCACGTTGCCGCCGCGCGTGGCAACGTCCGACGCCGTCACGGCAAGCTGGCTGGCCTGACGCGCGTTGTCGGCGTTCTGCTTCACGATGCTCGTGAGCTCTTCCATGCTCGACGCCGTTTCTTCCAGCGAGCTGGCCTGTTCTTCCGTGCGCTGCGAGAGATCTGCATTGCCGGCAGCAATTTCCTGCGCGGCCGAGCGCACCGAGTCGCTGCCCAGGCGAATCTGCTGCATCACCGCCGTCAGCTTGTCGGCAAACGTGTTGAACGAGCGGGCGATCTGCGCGACTTCGTCTTCGCCATCTGAGGGCAGACGCTTGGTGAGGTCACCGCTGCCCGAGCCGATGTCGTCCATCGCATCGCGGATCATCGACAGGCGGCGGAACGCACGCGAAGTCATCGCACCGACGATCAACGCAGCAACAATCGCCACACCCACCAGCGCGCCAATCGACGTCATCACCAGCGAACGCATGCCGGCCGTGGCGTCGGACTTGTCCAGCGCCACCACCAGGCCCCAGTCGGTGCCCTTTACGCCCTGGCGGTAGAGCAGTTTGGATGCGCCATCCACCGACACTTCCACCGGCTTCTCCGCCTGCGCCAGCGATGCCAGCGTGGCTTCGTTCAGGCCTGCCGACAGATCGGTCGCCGGCTTGAGCGTGAGCTTGTCATTCGGGTGCGCGACGATCTTGCCGGCCGCGTTGACGAGGAAGCCGAAGCTGGCCGGTGTCGGATGAATGGCCTTCACGTTGGCGATCACGCTGTCCATCGCCACGTCGCCGCCGATCACGCCTTTGAGCGTGCCGCCTTCCAGGATGGGCACGGCGAAGGTCACGACGAGCTGGCCGGTGCTCGCGCTCACGTACGGCGGCGTCACCACGGGCTTGCCGGCCTCCACCGCCTGCTTGTACCAGGGGCGTGCAGTCGGGTCATACGTCGGCGGAATGCCTTCGGGGTTCGAGAACTTGTACGACTTGTCGGGGTAGCCGACATAGACGTTGATGAAGCCGCCAGCCTTGTGCACGGCCTTGAAGACCGGAATCGGATCGGCAGACACCGCCACTTCTTGCAACGACACCACCATCTGCGTCTTGGACGCCACCCAGTCGTCGATGCCGGCGATGTGGCCGCGCGCGACGGACTGCAGGTTCTGGCGGATGGACTCGTCGTTGTACGAGCGCGTTACGAGATAGTTGAGACCGCCAGCGAAGGTCAATGCGCCGACCACGATGGCAACGCAGGTCAGCAAAATGCGAGTACGGATGGATGCAAGCACGGTATGGTTTCCTACTACGAGGCCCATGGCAGGGATTCCACCATGTAAGGCATGCGGCACACGGCCCTGTCGGCCTGCCGTCGCACATGAAACGGCCGTCGTAAGGAAATCTGAAGTCTGATGTGCATGACATGACTTCGCTGTCACGTTGCCTCAGCAGGCAACGTTCTACAATCGCCCTTCCTACGCTGCCCAAGTCGGGCGAGCTGCACTTCAAGAAAAGGAATGCGCCATGAAAACCAAAGCCGCCATCGCCTGGAAAGCCGGTGCTCCGCTCACCGTGGAAGAAGTCGACCTGCAAGGCCCGCGCGCCGGTGAGGTGCTCGTCGAGATCAAGGCGACCGGCATTTGCCATACCGATTACTACACGCTCTCGGGCGCCGACCCGGAAGGCATCTTCCCGGCGATCCTCGGCCATGAAGGCGCGGGCGTCGTGCTGGAGGTGGGCGCAGGTGTCACATCGTTGAAGGCCGGCGACCACGTGATCCCGCTTTACACGCCGGAATGCCGCCAGTGCAAGTTCTGCCTGTCGCGCAAGACGAACCTGTGCCAGGCCATTCGCGCCACCCAGGGCAAGGGCCTGATGCCGGACGGCACGTCGCGTTTCTCGCTCGACGGCAAGCCGCTGTTCCACTACATGGGCACGTCAACGTTTGCGAATCACATCGTGGTGCCGGAGATTGCACTGGCAAAGATCCGCCCCGATGCGCCGTTCGACAAGGTCTGCTACATCGGCTGCGGCGTTACCACGGGCGTGGGCGCAGTGGTCTACACGGCCAAAGTGGAAGCCGGCGCCAACGTGGTCGTGTTCGGTCTGGGCGGCATCGGGCTGAACGTGATCCAGGGCGCGAAGATGGTGGGTGCAGACAAGATCATCGGCGTGGATCTGAACCCCGCACGTGAAGCCATGGCACGCAAATTCGGCATGACGCACTTCATCAACCCGAATGATGTGGACAACGTGGTCGACCACATCATCCAGCTCACCGACGGCGGCGCGGATTACTCGTTCGAATGCATCGGCAACACGAAGGTCATGCGTCAGGCGCTGGAGTGCTGCCACAAGGGCTGGGGCCAATCGATCATCATCGGCGTGGCCGAGGCGGGCGCGGAGATCAGCACGCGCCCGTTCCAACTCGTGACGGGTCGTGAGTGGAAGGGTTCCGCCTTCGGTGGCGCACGTGGCCGCACGGACGTGCCGAAGATCGTCGACTGGTATATGGAAGGCAAGCTCAACATCGACGACCTCATCACGCACACGCTGCCGCTGGAGCGCATCAACGAGGGCTTCGAGCTGATGAAGCGCGGTGAGTCGATCCGTTCGGTCGTGCTGTATTGAATCTCGAGGATGGAGCCACGCAATGACGATCCCGGTACCGGCACTTGAACTGCTTTCCGAGCATGCCTGCTTTGGTGGCGTGCAGCGTTTCTATCGGCATGCCTCGACGGCGATCGGGCTGCCGATGCGCTTCTCGGTCTACCTGCCGCCGCAGGCGTTGGAAGGCACGCGCTGCCCCGCGCTGTTCTATCTGGCGGGTCTGACGTGCACGGAAGAGACGTTTGCCATCAAGGCCGGTGCGCAACGTGTGGCAGCACGCGAAGGCCTCATCCTCATCGCGCCCGACACCAGCCCTCGCGACGCGAACATCCCCGGTGAAACCGACAGTTGGGATTTCGGCATCGCCGCCGGCTTCTACCTAGACGCCACGCAGGCGCCGTGGCGCGAGCACTACCGCATGGAAAGCTACATTGCCGACGAGCTGCACCACATCGCCCGCGTGGCTTTTCCGGTGGCGCCGGGGCGCATCGGCATCTTCGGGCATTCGATGGGCGGCCACGGCGCGTTGACGCTGGCCTTGCGTCATCGGGAACGCTTTGCTTCGGTCTCCGCGTTTGCGCCCATCGCGCATCCGTCGGTGTGCCCGTGGGGCATCAAGGCGTTCACCGGGTATCTCGGGGACGATCGCACCGCCTGGGCAGCGCACGACGCCACGGAGTTGATGCGGCAGGCGTCTTGCCCGTTCCCGGGCGGCATCCTGGTCGATCAGGGCGAGGCCGACAAATTTCTGGCAGAGCAGCTGTACCCGGATGACTTTGCCGCCGCGTGCGCTGCAGCCGGGCAGCCGCTGCAACTACGTCGCCACCCGGGCTACGACCACGGCTACTACTTCATCGAGACCTTCATCGAAGACCACCTGCTGCATCACGCAGCACAACTGCGTTAGCAGCAGGTAAATGCGGGGCCAGGCTAGCGGCTGCCGCCACCGGCACTGCCGCCCGCCGCCCCACCGGCGCCTCCGGTACCGGCACCAGCGCCCCCTGAACCCGCAGCACCACCGCCACTACCGCCGCCCGGCGCGCCCATCGACCCGCCCGTGCCTGGTGCGCCTACACCCACTCCACCCGAGCCGCCGCCGGTTGCACTGCCGGTTGAATCGTTGGCACTGCCGCCATATCCACCGCTCGAACCCGAGCGCATATTGCCGGCCCGCCCTTGCTTGCCGGTGGCGTTGCGGTTGCGGGTGGCATCCCGACCGCCGTTGGCCGAACTGCCGTTGACAGCGGTACCCCCCGTGCCCGTTGCAGTTGTGCCGGTGTCGGTACCACCCGCCGGAGACATGCTGCTGCCAGCCGTGCTGTTGGATTGGGCTGCCCCCGTTTGGGCATACGCCGCTGCGGTACCGCCCGCCAACGCCAACGCGATGACTAGAGAAGATGCACGGAGATACGTCATGAAATGCTCCTTTGAGATTGGGAATGTGCCCTTCCACCTCAGCAAGGCCCGTTCCGCCGTCACGCCATGCAATATCGAGTGTGCCGATTGGCGGGATATTTGCTTGTGACCGTGCGTCAAAATGAGGAAGCCCGCACTCAGCTATACATTCAACGGTGTATGTATAATCGCCTGCCCCACTGTCGGTGCGCCGCCGCATGCGTCTGCAACGCTGCCGGCCCACCTTCAGCCCGACGATGGAGCTGTAAACCGTGAAACTCCCCTTCCCGCTGCCCCCGTCATGGCGTGCAGCGGGCGACACCCCCGACGCCAAGGCCGCCCCGGTCGCGCAGCCCCTTCCTGGCGATCCAGATGCCTGGATCGCATGCGAGCACTGCGACACCCTGCATCGCCACGAAGTCATTGCATTGGATGAAGAAGCGCATTGCACGCGCTGCGGCGTCAAGCTGTACCGCAACCAGAGCGAGCGGCTCTCGGTACTGCTGCCGCTGGTGCTGACGGGCCTCATCGTCTACATCGTCGCCAACATCTTCCCGATTGCCGAGATGAACGGCGGCGGCAACCGGCACGCCACCACGCTGTGGGGCGCCATCGTGGCGCTGTACGACTACGACATGCTCTTCGCTGCCGTACTGGTGGCACTCACCACGGTCTTCTTCCCGCTGATGTACATGTCAGTGCTGGCGCCGCTGCTCATTGCGCGATTGCGTGGGCGGCAGCATCCGGCCGCGGCGCTGGTGCTGCGCACCGCAGCGCTGATCCGCCCGTGGGCGATGGTCGAGATCTTCATGCTGGGCGTAGTGGTGGCGCTCATCAAAGTGGCGCGCATGGTGTCGCTTGAAGCCGATGCGGGCTTGTGGGCGTTTGCCGCGCTCACCGTGTTCCTGACTGTGGCGTTGTCGATCGACCTGCGACCGTTCTGGCGCGAGATTGGGTTGACGCTGCCACCGGGTTCGCAAGTCGACGCCCCCACCGGCATGGACGCCGCCGCCCGCCCCGGCGAGGACCGCCCATGAACAGCGTCACCACCCCTGCACCGGCCCAGCCGGCTCAAGAGGCTCGCCCGCTGCGGGCCGCCGCACAAGGCCTGGTGACATGCGAGCGCTGCGGCCTGCTGGCGCGCATGCCCCACGCGTCGGCCGCCACCCAAGCGGTGCTCACGCACGAAGACGCACCTGACGAGACCATCGCAGCGCCGGTCTGCCCGCGCTGCATGTCGCCCATGCACGTGCGCAAGCCCGACAGCCTGGCGCGCTGCTGGGCACTCCTGCTTGCGGCTGCCGCCATGTACCTGCCCGCCAACCTGCTGCCCGTGATGATTACCGACACCCTGCTCGGCACGCAGCAGGACACCATCATGAGCGGGATCGTCTATCTCTGGACGTCAGGCTCGTGGCACCTGGCCATCATCGTGTTCATCGCAAGCTTTCTGGTGCCGTTGGCCAAGCTCGGCATCCTGGCGGTGCTGTGCCTCTCGGTGCAGCAACGCTGGCGCTGGAATCCGCGACTGCGCACGCGCCTGTATGCGCTGGTCGAGATCATCGGCCGGTGGTCGATGCTCGATGTGTTTGTGGTGACGCTGCTCGCAGGGCTTGTGCATCTGTCGACGCTGGCCATCATCAAACCCGGCCCTGGTGTCGGCCCTTTTGCCGCCGTGGTGGTGCTGACCATGTTCGCCGCCCGCTGTTTTGATCCCCGCCTGATCTGGGACGTCATCGACGAGCCCGATCCCGAAGAGACCGATGTATGACCGACCCCGTCGATAACGAAAACATTCCCGCGCCGCGCCGCACGAAGCGCAAACGCTGGCTGCCCTCACTGATCTGGCTGGTGCCGATCGTGGCGCTGATGGTGGGCGCCACGCTCATGGCGCGCGTGATCCTGGCGCGCGGCGCGCAAGTGACCGTCACATTCAGCTCGGCCGAGGGCATCGAAGCAGGCAAGACGCGCGTGAAGTTCAAGAGTGTCGATATTGGCGTGGTCAAGGCAGTGGGCCTCACCGACGACCGGTCGGGTGCCGTGGTACTGATCGAACTCACCCATGACGGCAAGGCGTTCGCCGCATCGGATACGCGCTTCTGGGTGGTGCGCCCGCGCGTTGCAGCCGGCAGCATCTCGGGGCTCGGCACGCTGCTCTCCGGGGCGTACATCGGCGTGGATGGCGGCCGCTCGCAGGAGAAGAAATCCAGCTTCAAAGGCCTCGACACACCGCCGGCCATCTCCGCTGATGCACCCGGCAAGCAGTTCACCCTGCACGCGCCCGACCTGGGCTCGCTCGATATCGGTGCGCCGGTGTATTTCCGCCGCGTGCGCGTGGGCCAGGTCACCGCGTATGACATCGACACCGACGGCAAGGGCGTGACGTTGCACATCTTCGTCAACGCGCCGTTCGACAAGTTTGTGGCACGCGGCACGCGGTTCTGGAATGCCAGCGGCATCGACCTGAAGCTCGACGCCAGCGGGTTGAAGGTCGATACGCAATCGCTGCTGACCGTGGCGCTTGGCGGCATCGCGTTCCAGACGCCCGAAGAAGCCGATCACCAGCCGGCCGCCTCCGACGCCGAGTTCCAGCTCGTGCGCAACGAAACCGCGGCGCTGAAGGACCCGGAACACCTCTCGCAGACCGTGGTGATGTACTTCCACCGCTCGCTGCGGGGCCTCAACGTGGGCGCACCGGTGGAGTTCAAGGGCATCAACGTGGGCGAGATCAAGTCGATCGGCATCCACTACAGCAAGAAGCGCCACGAGTTCGTGCTGCCCGTGACGGCCACGCTGTACCCCACGCGCTTCGGCATGGACATCCGCGACGACAACCCGCAGCACGCCTCCGAAGACGTCCGCACGCAGTTCGACGTGCTGGTGAAGAATGGCATGCGCGCACAGTTGAAGAGCGCGAGCCTGCTGACGGGCCAGCAGTTCGTGAATCTCGACTTCATCGACGCGGCCGAACGCGACAAGACCCCGCCGCGCTTCGGCATGCGCGATCGTGACGGCGCGTATGTGTTCCCGACCGCAGACAATCCCACCGACGACATCGAGGCGCAGATCGCCGGCATCGTCAAGAAGCTCAACAAGGTACCGTTCGAGCAGATCGGACAGGATGTCCACCGCACGCTGACGACGCTCGACGCCACGCTCAAGCAGACCGAGCAACTGGCCAAGACGGTCAACAGCGACCTCGCCCCGCAGATGAAGGAAACGCTGGCCGAGGCGCGCCGCACGCTCGATTCTGCGCGCCAGGTCTTCTCCGACGATGCCCCGCTGCAACGCAACGCGCGCGACACGCTGGAACAAGTGGCCAAGGCCGCCGCGTCCGTGCGCGTGCTGACCGATTATCTGGACCGCCACCCGGAAGCGCTGATCCGCGGCAAGGCAAAGGACGCGCAATGATGCCGATGCAAACGACGATGCTGTCTTCTTCTCTTCGCCTGGCCGGCGCCGCTGCCGTGGCGCTGCTGGTTGGCGCGTGCGCTTCGCCCGAGCCGACGTTGCATACGCTGTCAGTGCGCCCCGAAACAACGGATACCGGCCGTTTCCAGCGCGCCTTCCGCCTCTCGGGTGTGCGGGTACCCGATCGCCTGGACAAGCCGCAGATCGTGCTGCGTACGTCCGACAGCGAAGTGGTGGCGCTTGAGCAGCAACGCTGGGCCGCGCCGTTCGGTTCGGAACTGCGCGATGCGCTGTCTGCGAACCTGGCGACGACGCTGTCTGCGGTTGACGTGGGAAGTGCCGCCGCGCCGGCAGGCGTGCCGCTCTTCCGCATCGGCGCCGAAATGCGCAGCTATGACGCGCGGCCCGGCCAGGGCGTGACGGCACTGGTGACGTGGCGCGTATCGCGCGATGCGGCCACCCAAGGCGCGAGCCCCGTCGCGCTCACCTGCCAGACGACGCTGGCCATGCCCGTGAATGCGCAACCTGCCGGTACGGATGCGAATGCAGGCGTCAATGCGGTGGTGTCCTCCACGCAACGCCTCGTGCAGCAGTGGTCGCAACAGATTGCGCAGAGCGTGCAGGGTCTTGAATCGCCTTCCGCTGTGCCGGCGTGGTGCCGGTAGGTCGATCGATCAGCGCTCGGCCAGTTCCTGCGTGAGCCGGCCGAGCGTGGCAAGCGCCGCTTCAAGGTTGGCCGAAGGCGGCAGCCCGAAGCAGATGCGGAAGTAATGATCGAAGCGGTTCAGGTTCGAGAACATTGTCCCCGGTGCAATCCGGATGCCCTGCGCCAGCGCCGCATCGAACAGTTCCACCGACGACACGTTGGCGGGCAGTTCCACCCACATCGCCAGCCCGCCCGAGGGCACCGACAACCGCGTGCCGGCGGGAAAGCATCCCGCAATCGATTCGGCCATGCGTTCGCGCTGCTCGCGCAACGTCTGGCGCAGCGTGCGCAGGTGCCGGTCATACGCCCCCGACGCGATAAAGCGCCCCGCCAGCACCTGCGACCACGAATCGTTAGGCCGCGACTGCGCAAACTTCAGCATCTGCACGCGGCCCTGCCAGCGGCCGGCCGCCATCCAGCCCAGGCGCAGGCCGGGTGCCAGCACCTTGCTCAATGACGCGCAATAGATGACGTTGCCTGTGCGGTCCCACGCCTTGAGGGCCTTGAGCGGCGTGGGACTGTCGCCCAGTGCGCTGTAGGTATCGTCTTCAATGAGGGCGATGCGATTAGCGTCGCAAAAAGCCGCCATCCGGCGCTTGGCCGAGTCCGGCATGATGCTGCCGAGCGGATTCTGCAGGTTGGGCACCACCACTACGGCGCGGATATTTCCATAGGCCTGCACCGCCATCTCCAGCGCTTCGAGCGACATGCCGGTGCGAGGGCTGGTAGGAATTTCCACCGCGCGCATGCCCAGGCTTTCCAGCACCTGCAGCAGCCCGTAGTAGGTGGGCGATTCCACTGCCACCGTATCGCCTGGCTGCGCCACCGCGCGCAGGGCCAGGTTCACCGCCTCGATACAGCCGTGGGTGACGATCACGTCGTCTGGGGCAACCCGCACGCCCATATCGAGCGCACGGCGCGCCACGGCCGTCTGCAATTCGGGATGGCCGTTTGGAATGACCGACTGCGTCAGCAGCAGCGGATACCGCCGCAGCACCTGCGAGGCAATCCGGTTGAGCGCCGCCGCCGGGTACAGCGCGGCCGCCCCGCTTGCCCCCGACAGATCGACGTGCACCGCGGCCTGCTGCCCACGCGCCACGATGGCCGACACGCGCGCATGCACGCCCACGTAGGCGGCAGGATCGGGCGTGGAGACTTCGGGCTCCTTGACCGGTGCGAGCAAGGCGCGGCGCGGCTGGCGCACGAAGTAGCCCGAGCGTTCGCGCGCCTCGAGCCAGCCTTCCGTCTCCAGATGCCGGCACACCTGCAGCGCAGTCGAGAGACTCACCGCGTGCGTGCGCATCAGCATGCGCACCGACGGCATGCGCTCACCCGGTGCCAGCACTCCGCTGCGGATCGCGCCAAGGTAATGATCGGCAAGCGTCCGGTATAGCGGCTGCGCGGGCGGGGAAGTCAACTCGGTGACGGACATGGCGGCGAGGGGGCGGCGACAGGCGGCAAGGAGGGTCCAGCACATCATGCCGGCAAGACCGCCACCGCAACAGATACAGACGACGTCAAACTGTACCGCAACAGATTGTCACAAGGCACGGCTGTTGCCCCGCACTTTGCCGGTTCTGTCTCTATTGAGAGTAGGGTCGTGTGCCTACGCTGGAGCCATGTTCAGGAGATCGACATGACTGCAACGACACCCGCATCCGAACCAGAAAGGCTGACGCTTCGCCCCGGACAAGCCGGCCTGCACTGGCTCCCCGCTGGAGCCACACTGGTAGCACTGGAGGGCAGCTTGCACCTGACACCTCCATCGCGCTCAATTGCAACAGCGCGGCACACCCTTGGCACCGGCCACGCGCATGTTGTGGAAACGTCCGGGTGGTGGCACCTGCATGCCGACAGGCACAACGGCGCGCATGTGCACATCGTGGCTGCGGCCGCTGGCACACGACGCCCGGCACGGCCGGCGATATGGCGTTGGCTTGCGAACGTCATTCAGCCGCGCCAGACCTCTCGCGGCTGAAATGACGATGTGACGTGTTACCGCCGCGCGTCTGGCTTGTCCCGAGGCACGTCGGGGCGTTTCCCGTCGTCCGACCGGATAGACGCGTTTTCGAAATCACCCGGGTCTTCCTCGCCTACGCCGCTTTCACTTGGGATGGCCGGCGCCACGGGCCGAGCGGTGTCGCCCGCAGGCGCTCTGGCTTTGTCATCGCCACGAGGCTTCTGGGTGGCGGTCATGGCTGCTTCCGACTGTTCTGATGCTGCCCCAGACGCTGCTGGTTCTGCGGCAATTGCCCTTCCTGTGCGGCGGCGCGGCCATCCTCGGCAGGCGCCTGCATCGGACGTTTCGCCGACTGGTCCGGGCCGTGCTGCATTGATGTGCGCTCGGCACGGTCGGATTCAGCGCGGTCCTTGGCGGCACCCCGTTCTTGCCGGGCTTGGTCGCTGCGCTCACCCTTCTTGCCTTCGCTCTTTCGTTCCCCCGCTTTTTCCGCCGCGTGGGCGGCGGGCTTGTGCGGTTGCTGTGCGTGTTGCTTCATCGTCAGCCTCCTGGTTCGGTTTACGGACGAATCGCCCGTGCGAATTGCGTCGCAACCTGCGTGCCGCCGCACCAGTGCGCAGGCGTACGCCTGCGGCGCCCGGCGCAGGTATCCACCTTGCTGCACGTGCAGTGTCGCGCGTTGGCGCACAAGCACGCATGGAGAAACCACATGGCAACCAGCAACCTGTATCGCACCGGTGAAGCCCCTGCACAGACCGGCAAAGGTCACGGAACCGACGCACTCGGCCCCTCCGACAGTTCGGACTCGGGCAGCGACGTGGTCGGCGGCCCGGGCCTGGGCAGCGACGTTGAAGATCGATTTGACGAGGATCCCGCCGTGCACCCGCACGGCAATGCAGCCAACCGCACGGCCGGCGCAGACCTGGGAGATGTGAACCTCGACAGCGACACCGATTCCACCGGGACCGGCGAGCGTCGCGCGGCCGGGCACGAACCCGTCATACGCGAAGGCAGCGACCTGATGCCTGACGCCATACACGACATAAACCATCCCGAAGTCGACACACCCATCGACGACGAGGATTTTGAACACGCCACGGGCCTCGCCGGTGAAAACGACGACGCTGATGCTCCGGATGCGGTCGACCTGGACGAAGCGCCAATCGACCCGGAGCCCGGCAGCCGCGATGTACCGGTGCACTCGCCCACCGGTGGCGGCACGGATTGGTCTGACAACATGCGCCGCAGCCGCCCGACGTACAAGGGCAAGCGCGTGCCGGGCCAGCATCGCGGCTAAGCCGCATCGGATGAACGGACCGCGCCTGCACGCCAGCGCGGTCCGGTCTAGACTGGTGAACCGCCCTCGCAGCCCATGTGAGTTGCGCCGGCCGTCCGGCTCACCTTGAGCGAACTTCACGTCCCCTACCCAATGACCCGACTACGTCTCTCAGCCCGTACCGCTGCAGTTGTCACCGTCGTGACAGCGCTCTTCCCGCTGGCCGCGTCCGCGCAAAGTGCCGCTGCGCCCACGCGGGTGCGCGCCACCATCAATGCCGTCCACAGCACGGCTGTCGATGTGACCGATGCCTCCGGCAACAAGGCCACTGTGACGCTGCCGGTGGACCTCAACGTCACCCAGGTCGCGCCGATTGAACCGTCGGCCATTCGCGCCGGCAGCTATATCGGCACGGCGGCAGTCAAGCAGCCGGACGGCACATTGCGTGCGCTCGAAGTCCACGTGTTTCCGGAAGCCATGCGCGGCACCGGCGACGGCCACCGCTCCTACGACATGGGCCCAAACAGCAGCATGACCAACGGCACCGTCGAACAGGCAGGCGCCGTTACCGGGGCTCAGGGCCGCACGCTGTCGGTCAAATACAAGGATGGCGAGCAGCGCATCGTGGTGCCGCCGCAAGTACCGATCGTCACCTTCGAGCCGGGTCGGCGCGATGACCTGAAGGCCGGCGCGCACGTTGTCATGTTCGTGCGCGCCGATGCGCAAGGCACGCTGGTCGCGCAGCGCGTGCTGGTCGGCAAGGACGGCATGGTCCCGCCGATGTGATGACGATGTGACGGAAGAAGAATCGGGCCAGCCTCATGCGCTGGCCCGATTTGCTTAGAACGGCTTGCTGACCGACAAGAGGAACGTGCGGCGCGGCGCAAACTGCGGTGCGCCTACGCCGATGCCCGTGCCGTCGCGCAACTGGTAGCTCCGGTCGAAGATATTCAGCACGGTCAGACGCGTCTTGAACTTGCCCAGGGTCGGCAGGTTGAAGTCGCGTGCGGCGCCCACGTTCATCTGCCAGTAGGCCGGCAGGTGCTCGGTATTGGCGAAGCCGTTGCGCAAGCCCGTACCGAACAGCACATCGCTCGTATAGGTGGTGCCGGAATACCGATACGACACGCCGGCCGACGCAGTCAGGCGCTGGTCGTGATCAAGGTTGACCCAATGGTTGTTGATGTAGGCCAGCTCGTCGGCACCAAAGTTGAACTGGCCGGTCTCGATGCCCTTGCCCTGCGCGCGCGACACGGCCAGGTTCAGGTACGCCCCGAAGTTGCCGTTGCGATAGTTCGCGCTGCCTTCCAGCCCGTAGATCCGGCCACGCTCGTAGTTGAACGCCGAATACAGCAGCGCATTGCCGAACTGCCCTTCGTCCTGCAGATGGCGCACGTCGCGGTAATACGCATCCAGACCCAGCGTCAGATGCGGCGTGAGCTGGTGCGAAACCCCCAGGTCAAAGTAGTTCGAACGCTCCGACTTGACGGCCGTGTTGGCGTCGGACGGCAGCGCATTGGTCGTACCGGCAAAGGCCTGCACCGACGTGGTATCGAACTTCTCCGTGGGCGGCGGCGTGAAGTAGCGCGCGTAGCCGGCATGCACACGGGTGCGCGGCGTCAGGTCATACGTCACGCCCAGGCGCGGGCTCAGTTGCTGCTCGCTGACGATGGTGTTGACGCGGTCGTAGCGCGCGCCGTAGTTGACAGTGAGCTTGTCGGTAGGCTTCCACTCGTCCTGCAGGTAGACGCCCAGGGTCGTCCCGTTGCCGCTGTGGTTGTCGACAATGGTGAACGGCGTGGTGCTGGTCTGCGCGCCGGAGCTATCGGCGGCAAACACGCTGGCGGTGTTGTCGGCCACGTAGCGCTCGCGCTGCACGAATACGCCGGCACGCAGCGTGTGCTTGTCGGTGAGCTTGTAGCTTGCGTCGCCCTGCACCCCGTAGGCCTCGTTGCGGCGCGTGATGTCGGCCGCCACGCCGTTGTAGACCAGATCGCCAATCGGATCGGGCATGTAGTCGATACGGCTTGCACGGCGGAACACCGACACCTGGTAGTCCAGCTTGGGTGACACCTTCTGCTGATACGTCAGGATCTGGAAGTCGGTCTTCTCACGTTGATTGGCGTTAAGCGCTTCAGAGGCAGGCGGCGCTGCGCCGTCGAGCGTGAATTGCGGCGTCAGGCCGGGGCGCGTCGGGATCTGGAAACGGCCGTTCGACGTGCCGAACATGAAGCTCACGCGGCTATCGTTATCAAGCAGGTACGACAGCATGCCGAACGACTTGTTCTGCGTAGTGTGATCGTGCGTGGCGTTGCGGTTGCCCGTGGGGTTTTCAATGCCGAGGTTGTTCTCGGCAAACACGCCCGAGAGGTAATAGCTGAAGCGGTCTTTCGTGCCCTGGATCTGCGCGTTGACCTCATGCGTGGCATTGCTGCCCAGCACGGTGCCGATCTCGCCGCCAAATGCCTTGGGCTCGCCGTCCTCGTCGGTGGAGGCACCCTTGGTCGTGATATCGACGATGCCGGCCGTGCGGTAACCGTACTGCGCCGGCAACGCGCCGGTCAGCACATTGATCTGGTTGGCGAAGCGCGTATCGAGCATCTGCCCGAAACCGCTGATCGGCTCAGGGACGACCACGCCATTGATGCGGTACTGGAGGTTCGAGTGGTCCCCGCGCACGTGCAATTGCCCATACGAATCCTGCACCACGCCCGGCGCCTGCAGCAGCACCTGGTTGAGCGGCGTAGCATCGCCCAGCGGCAGGCGGGCGATGTCATCGGTATCGAACTTGTAGACCGAACTGCCGGTGTCCGGCGACAGCGCATTGCGTGCAGCGTCTAGCCGCTTGGCCGTGACGCGCGTTTCGCTGAGGTCGCGCACGTTGGTGGCGGCCGGCTTGGGCTGTGCAGCGGGCGCCATCGTGGTGGGCGTGGCGGGTGGGGAGGCCGGCGTCGCGGCTTCCTGAGCCAGAGCGGATACCGAGGCGATAGATGGCAAGACGGCGGCAAGCGCCGTCACCAGCTTGCGGGGCTGGAACGGAATCATGAAAGACCTTTGAATCGAGCGGATGCGTTAAGCAGCGGCTCGCGCATGCGTCAACACAACGCGCGAGCAGACGGGCAATGCAGGATCAAAGGCGGAATGGAGGATCGCGCGAGCAGACGGCCACCGGAAAGACCGGGGCACCAGCATGAAAGCCGATTCGCGGAAAGTGCCAGCGTCGCGTATGCGCCAGGCGCAGCGCCACCAACATCGGCAAGGCAGCCGCCAGCGCGGCATAGGCAGCGCACTGCAAGCACGCGGCGTGCTCCTGCGCGGGCTGGCTGCGCTCGGCGCCGGCAGGCTTGGCCGTGGCGGCAGTGTTGAATACGGCCGCAGTCCCTTCGCTCAGTTCGCTCCAATGCGACAGCGCATGCCGCAGCGCGCCCTGCTGACCAAACAGCAGGAACACGGTCAGCAGGCAAGCCAGCCAACGTAGATGGAAGAAGGAGGAGCGGAAGGAACGCAAAGTCGGACGCAGGTGCTGGCGCACAATGTCACCCGACATTGCGCGCCCCAATGCAACTAAGTTGCGAATTCTGACACCAGCCGCCTGATTCAGCAATCCGTCAGGTGGAGGGCAGAACAGCCTGCGAGCGTAGCGCCCTTGTATTACAAGCGCGTGTGCGCAAAACCCGGCATGAGACCCGTCGGCACGCCCAGGCTCGGCACCTGCACGCGCTTCCAGTTCGGGCGCGTCTTGCGGGCGGCCTCGGCGCGCTGCGCGGGGGCACCCACCTCGGTGGCATCGTGCAGGCTGGCCAGCCAGGCACCGTAGTCGAACCAGCCGTCGCGCACAAGCTGTTCGCCCACACAATTGGCAAAGCGATCCGACTTGGGCAGGAAGCACAGCTCAAAGCCTTCGGCCTCGCGGCGGCCATGCATCCAGCGGTGTGGCACCTGGTGGCTGGCCAGCGCTTCCGACAAACGCGTGCCGTAGCGCTGCTGCCCTTGCCGTCGCGCGCCGATCACGTAGAAGCCGTCAAGCAACCGCCGCAGCCCCAGCGCAGAACGTGCATGACGCACTTCGGCATCGACCAGCAGCTCACGGTTCTGCGTACGCGCCTGCAACGCCAGCGCAGCAAAATGGTGCGCGCCCCACTCGTTCATGTAGAACAGCTCGCCGCCGGCAAAGTCGTAGGCGCGGAACACATTGGCCTGATCCGCGTAGCGGAATACGTGGCGCCGGTTGGCGGCAAAGTCGGCGTCCGTGCTGTGCGGAATGCGGCGGCAATGCTGATGCGCAAACACCAGCATGCTCGGAAAGGAATGCACCGAGCACGGCGACTGCGCCAGCCCCGTCACCGCGCGAATGTCGATCTTGCAATGCTCCCGGCGCACGCCCACAAGCTGACCCAGATGGTGGTGCAACTCGTCCACCCATTCAGCATGCGCCAGATGCTTGGGAAACAGTTGGTGCGCGGGTTCGGCAAGGCCACCCTCGAACAGGAACGGCACGCTCTTGTGCCAGATATCGAGTTTCCAGTGCGACAACGCATCGCTAGGCGTGCGATGGTGTGCCACCGATTGCGTGACATTGAAAGCGCGCGACTGGACGACCCAGTTCGACGCTGCATGCAGCAGATTGGAAACGTTCATGTCACCCCCCGGAAGACTGAATCGTTTGTTTGCGGATTGCCGACGTCGCTCTGAATGTGTGGCGATTGTTCAGCAATGTAAAAACCAACGACTCAAACGTACCCCACTTTAGAGGGGTGTGCCATGAAGTTTGTTGAAGTCCGTGTTAAGAAAAATACACATGAAACGTGGGGACTTGTCGGGCGCGCGACATGCTGGAAGAGGGGCATCCGCAGATCAGGAGACCGCAATGCCCACCCAGCCAGGCCGTTCAGAAACCGATACGACACAGCCCGCCAGTCCGAAAGCCCAGCCCGAGCCTGCCAAGCGCAAGCCCGGCGACCCGCTGGTGCCACGCGATACCCGCCCGAATCCAGCCGAGCAGAATGAGCCGCCCGTCGAAAACGTGTGAGCCCGAGGGCCTGCACCTCAGACCAGGCACATGTCGGAGACTTCCTCGTCCGACAAACCCCAGGTGGTGGCGTCTTCCACGGTGACGATGGAATCGTCGGACTTGCCCAGGCTGATGCGCTCCGGGCGCACGCGTGTCTTGGTGTTGCCCGAATAGAAAACGACCACGTCCGGCTTGAGCGCAGACGCCTCGTTCTGGTGAACCACGACGCCCAATCGGTTGGTGCGCAGTTTGACCAGCGTGCCGACAGGGTAGATGCCTACGCTGCGCGTGAAGGCCTGAAACACGGTGCGATCGAACTGCGTGTCGGTGCGTGCCATCATGTATTTCAGCGCCTGCGCGGGCGACCATGCATGGTGGTACGGACTGCTCGACGTGAGCGTGTCGTACACGTCGCAGATGGCGCCCATCTTGGCCCACAGGCTAATAGCCTCGGCCTTCTGAGCGTCAGGGTAACCACTGCCGTCAATGCGCTCGTGATGGTGCAGGCAGATTTCGCGGGCAATCTCGCTGAACTGGCCGGTACCCTGCAGCAGGTGATGGCCGCCCACGGCGTGGGTCTGCAGCAGCGCCAGTTCGTCCTTGGTCAGCGCGGTGCTCTTATCGAGCAGCGTGCGCGGCATGGCCGATTTGCCGATGTCGTGCACCAGCCCGCCCAGCCCGCATTCGCGGATCTCGTCTTCAGGCAAGCCCAGCGTCTTGGCCAGCGCAACCATCAGCGCGCAAACGGCAAACGAATGCAGATAGGTGTAGTCGTCCTTGTTCTTCAGCCGCGCCAGCGCAATCAGCGCATACGAATTGCGTGCCAGCGAGTTCGACACGTCATCCACCAGCAGCAGCGCCTTTTCGGTTTCCAGCGCCCGGCCCATGCGGGCTTCGGAAAACATGTGGCCAAGCGTCGCCTTGCCGTTCTGCATCAGCTGCTGGGCGTGCTTCCACTCTTCCTTGAGCGACGTGGGCGTGATCGGCGGCCGCGCGGCCACGGTCTCCCGCGTGAGCGGCTCGGGCGCGGGCGCCGGGGCCGGTGCAGGCATCAGCGTCTCTGACATGACGTCTTCGCCGCGCTCGGGGTCGATCCAGATCTCGGTGATACCCGCCTTGCGGATGTCGTCAATCTGGCCCTGGTGCGACAACTGGAATTGCGCACGCCAGAACGGATGCTTGAGCCAGGAACCGCCCAGCTTCATCACAAACATGCCGACACGCAATTGGCTCGCATCGATTCGCTTCATACCCTGCCTACCTCGGCTCGAAGTCCGGTTTTTTGATTGAATTAGGGGAGCGGCGTGCCAGCCGACACTGGCTCGTGTTTCGCAGTCTAGGCGTTTTAAGCTGGTGGATGCTCTGGTCCTTCAGCGCGCCAAACCGCGCTTGGCTTATCGGCAAGCCTGAGCAAAACTTGAGGCGAATGTGGATTGGGCGGCGCGTGGCATACCGCAGCCTTGGCAAGCAAACGCTGCAACACCGGCTGTGGCGGCGGTCGAATCAAACAGGTGATGCGTCAAGACCCTCGCCTGTCGGGCTGGCAGGCCGACGCGGGAGGGGTACACTAGACTTCAAGGATGCGCATCCGACATGACTCAAGATCCCACCTCTCAACGCAAGCAGCAGAACGCCGATGACTTCGCGCTCAACCGCGACGCCATCCGGTGGCTCGCGTCCCTGCCCGACGAGGTGCGGCCGATCGAACTCGGCCGGAAGTTTCCGCGCATCATCAACACCATCGCCGCCAAGTGGGCGGATTTCATCGGCTGCCGCCGCTACCTGAACAGTCTGCAGATCGACGACCGTGGCGGCCGCCAGGGATTTCCGTTCGAGATCGTCCAGGAAATCTGCACGCTGCGCGAGTACTTCGACTCGCTGTATCCGCCGGACAAGGACCTCTGGCAGAAGGCCATCGACGCCAACAAGCGCTGACGCGCCGGCACCTCCACCAAAGCAAAGCGGCCCACATTCGGGCCGCTTGTCATTTGCACGGGCAGGCTGCAGATCAGGAAGCGGAATCCGGCCCCGATGCCAGCTTGTTGAGCAGCGCCAGCAGCGTGTGCCGCTCATCCTTAGAAAGATGCGCCGTCACGCGGGCGTCGTGTGCGGTAACGGCGCGGGTGATTTCGTCAAGAGTGGTCGCCCCCTTGGCGGTCAACACGAGCCGGAACGCGCGCTTGTCCTTGGGCGAGGGCTGGCGCTCAACCATGCCCATGTCTTCCAGCGTGTCGACCAGCAGCACCGCGCCGGAGCGCGCCACGCCCAGGATGTTGGCCAGCTCCGTCAGCTTGAGGTTCGGGTTATGCGCGATCACGGTCATGGCCGAGAAGCGCGGCGGCGTGATGTTCCATGCGTGCAGCGAGCGCACGAAATCTTCGTAGATGTGCAGCTGGGCGCGGCGCACGGCATAGCCGACCAGCCCGTCGAGCGCGCCATACTCCACGTCCGCCAGATGCGGGTTGAAGTGCCCCGAAGGGGCCACGGCGGGATACAGGTCGTCTGCTTTGGGGGTGCGCGGCATGGCGGTGTCGATGGGGAAAGACCCATCGATTATCGTCGGCGATGCGCCCGTCGGCCACGCACGCGCGCGCGTTTCAGTTCAACAATTTCCATTTGCCGTGGTCGATGGTCAACAGCACGCGGCCGCGCGCGTCAAAGCCGAAATGATCCGTGGCCGTGTAATTGAGCACGCCATGCGAAACAACAATGTCGTGCTCCGATTCCAGCGCGCTCTTCAGCGCCTGGCGAAACTCCGGCGTGCCCGGCTTGGCCTTCTTCAGGGCCACCGGCACGATGCGCTGGAGCACCTGCAGCGCATCCCACGTGTGGGCACCGAACTGCGTGCGCGTGTCGGGGCCGTTGGCCTTTTCATAGCGCGTCACGTATTCGACGGCGGTCTTCTTGCTCGGGTGGCTGTCGGGCAATTGCTCGGCCACGATCACGGGGCCCGCCGGCAGGATGGCCCCGTCGACCGTCTTGCCGCCGATGCGGATCAGGTCTTTCGTGGCCGCGCCGTGGGTCTGATAGATCGGCCCCGCATAACCGCGGTCGCGCAACGCGGTGTGCGGCAGCGCTGCGCCGGTGCCCGCGCCGGCCACGAGGATCGCATCGGGCTTGACGCTGACCAGCTTGGCGACCTGCCCTGTCACGCTGGTGTCTGCGCGGGCATAGCGTTCTACGTCAACGATCTTGATGCCGCGCGGCGTGGCGGCGGCAGTGAAGTCCTTCAGCCAGCTCTCGCCGTACGCATCGGCAAAGCCGATGAAGCCGACGTTCTTGATGCCGGACGCCGCCATGCGCGTGGCAATCGCCTCGGCCATCAGCGAGATGGGCTGCGCAAGCCGGTAGGTCCAATCGCCCTTGCCCGGCTTCAGCTCGACCGGCGCCAACGCCAGTTGCGGCGTGTGCGATTCGGTGGCGACTTCGGCAATCGCAATCGACGGTGCCACCGCCGACGAGCCCACGATGATGTCGACGTGCTCTTCCGTCACGAGCTTGCGCGCCAGGCGCGTGCCGGTGCTTGGGTCTGAGGCGTCATCCACGACCACGAGGCGCAGCTTTTCGCCGCCGATGGTATCCGGATAGAACGCCAGCGAATTCTTCTGCGTGATGCCGAGCGATGCCGACGGCCCTGTCGTCGACAGGCTCACGCCAACGACGATTTCGGCATGGGCAGCGGTGGCGAGCAACAGCGCAGCAGCGGCGCAGATGGTGCGGCGGATGGTCATGGGTCCCCTCATTTTTTCTGGCGTTTGAACGGCTCGGTGTTTCAGGCGCGGCGCGGCATGGGCGGCTGATCGCGCAGCGATTGCGGATCGAAGCCGGCCAGCTTTTTGTAGCGCATCGCAATCCCTTCCAGCTCGGCGCGCGGGATCACGTCATCGATGCGCGCGAAGCCTTGGGGCGCGCGCTCATGCGCGAGTTGCATGACCTGCTCCGGCCCATTGAGGCGATTGCGCAGCACGACGCCAGCCGTGCGCGGCAGACGATCGGCCTCGTACTCGCGCAGAGCCACGCCGGTGTCGCGCGTGGCAAGCAGGCAATCGACCAACGCGCGCGCATCGAGAATCGCCTGCGCGCTGCCATTCGAGCCGATCGGATACATCGGGTGTGCCGCGTCGCCCAGCAGCGTAGCGCGGCCGAAGGTCCAGCGTGGCAGCGGGTCTTTATCGACGAGCGGGAATTCGTACACGGCCTGCGCGCCGTCGATCAAAGCCGGGATGTCGATCCAGCTCCATTTCCAGTCGGCGAAGGCGCTGCGGAAGATCGCGCGGTCGACCTCTCGGTTCCAGTCGCTGCGCGGCGGTGCCTCGTCGGGCACGCGCAGCTCGGCAATCCAGTTGATGCGTGAGCGGCCCTGCTGGCGCAGCGGTTCGGAGATCGGATAGGCGACGAACTTCTGGTCTTGGTGGCCCGCCATGAACATGGTGCGGCCATCCAGATACGGCTCGGCTTCAGTCACTGCACGCCACAGCATGCGGCCCGCAAAACGCGGCGCATCGCCGCTCGGGTAAAAGTGCCGGCGCACGGCAGAGTGGATGCCATCTGCGCCGACCAGCACGTCGGCCGAGGATTCGACAACGGTGTCGTTGGCGCGATCACGCAGCGTGAAGCGCACGGGGCCGCCCTTCTCGCCCATCGATTGAACCGCCTCGAAGCTGTGCCCGAGGCGGATGCACCCCGCGCCGAGCCGCTCGGTCACGGCATCGGCCAGCGCCATCTGGAATTCGCCACGATGAATGGAGAACTGCGGCCAGTCGTAGCCTGCGGCTAGCCCGCGCGGCTCGTGCCAGATCGGCTGGCCGAACCGGTTGTAATAAGCCAGTGCGGAGGTACGAATCGCCAGCGCACTCAGCGTGTCTTCCAGCCCCAGTTCGCACAGCTGGCGCGCGGCGTGCGGCAGCAGGTTGATGCCAACGCCCAGGGGCCGCAGCGTCTGTACGGCCTCCCACACCTCCACCTCGAAACCTTGCCGCTCCGCCATCAACGCGAGCGTCAGGCCACCAATGCCCGCCCCGATGATGGCGATCTTCATGGCTGTCTCCCTGAAATTTGTTGCAGTCTATAACGAATCTCAACGGCCTCCTGCCAGCGACATATCAGGGCAAATACCTAGAGGAACGCAGCTGAATGCGGCGCGTTGTTAGCTTGACGCTCTGTGAGATATCACAATACCATCACTCGACTTTTACGAAATTCGAGGCCGCCGCGATGTCGCGTCCGATCAAACTGGTTTCCGGTTCTGCCAAACCCGCGTCTGCATCTGCACCGTTTGCCGTTGAACCCGACGCGCATGCGCCCAAGGGCGCCGCCATGCGTGAACTCGCCTACAACGAGATCAAGCGCCGCATCATGGCGTGCGAATTCCGCCCCGGCGAGCCGCTCAACGAAGCGCAGCTCGGCACGATTCTGGGTCTGGGCCGCACGCCGATTCACCAGGCGCTGCATCGTCTGGAGGTGGAGGGGCTGGTGCAGATCCTGCCGCGCAAGGGCGTGCTGGTGACGCCGCTGTCGCTCAACGATGTGCTCGACATGATCGAGGTGCGCGCCACCAACGAGATCCTGTGCGTAACGCTGGCCGCCGAACGCGCCCACCCCGCAGATTTCGAGGCCATGCGCGCCATCGTCGATGCATCGCCCGCGCTGATCGAGCACCGTGACATTGCCGCGCTGGCCGCGCTGGACCTCAAGTTCCACCTCGCCATTTCCGCTGCCTCGCGCAACCGCGTGCTGGCCGAACTGCTGCGCGGCCTGCACGAGAAGCAGGCGCGCTTCTGGTTCCTCTCGCTGTCTGAGCCGCAACACCTGCAGAACGTGTACGACGAGCACCTCGCCGTGCTCGATGCGCTGGAGCGCCGCGACGTGCCCGCAGCGCGTGAAGCCATTCGCGAGCACATCGACGAGTTCCGCCGCACGATCATCCGCACGCTCTGACCCCGATTTCCCCCGTTTGTTTTTTCCGCCTCTTCCGGATTCCGCATGACCACGCTGCACCTGAACCTGATTGGCCACGGCCCCATCGACGTGACCGTGGACCACCTTGTCATTGCCGGCTGGACCGGCCGCGATGCCGAAGCCGTTGAACACCACATCGCTGAGCTTGAAGCGATCGGCGTGGCGCGTCCGGCGCGCGTGCCGTGCTTCTACCGCGTGTCGGCCTCGCTGCTGACCACCGATGCCACCGTGGAGATTCCCGGCGCCGACTCCTCCGGCGAAGCGGAGTTCGTGCTGTATTCCACGCCGATGGGCCTGCTGGTCGGCATCGGCTCGGACCACACCGACCGCAAGGTCGAAGCCTATGGCGTGACGGTCTCCAAGCAGATGTGCGCCAAGCCCATCAGCCGCGATGTGTGGCGCTTTGAGGCGCTAGCCGACCATTGGGACAGCCTGCAGATGAAGACCTGGCGCACCCGCAACGGCCACACCGCGCTGTACCAGGAAGGCGGCGTGACGCGCATGCTCGACCCGCGCGACCTTATCCGCCGCTACACCGGCAACGACACGCTGCCGGTGGGTACCGCCATGTTCTGCGGCACGCAGCCCATCATCGGCGAACTCGGTTTTGGCGAGGCATTCGACATGGCCCTGATCGACCCGGTGTCGGGCACCGAGCTGCGCCATCGCTATGCTGTTGACACGCTGCCTGTTGAAGGCTGAAGCGCACCACCCAACGGAGATCACCGCATGATGACGCCCCGCCCGAACATGATCCGCGCACTGGCCGCTGACCTGGCCGCCGGCCGCACCACCAGCGTCGCGCTGACCGAAGCCGCACTGGAGCGCGCCGAATCGCACCGCGCCGCTGGCGGTGCCGCCTATGTGAGCATCGACGTGCAAGCCGCACTGGCCATGGCGCGCGCCGCCGATGCCGCGCGTGCGGCAGGCAACGTGCCCTCGCTGCTGGCGGGGTTGCCGGTGTCGATCAAGGATCTGTTTGACGTGGCCGGCCAGGTGACGGCAGCCGGTTCGCGCGCCCTGGCTGGCCAGCCGTGCGCCACTGCCGATGCAGCCGCGGTGGCGCGCCTGCGTGCAGCCGGCGCCGTGCTGCTCGGCCGCACCAACATGAGCGAATTTGCGTTCTCGGGCCTGGGCCTGAACCCGCATTACGGCACACCGCGCACACCGGCCGATGGCGCGCGCGCGGCGGGCGGCTCCACATCGGGCGGTGCCGTCTCCGTTGCGGGTGGCATGGCTGTGGCGGCACTGGGTACGGACACCGGCGGCTCGATCCGCATTCCGTCCGCATTCTGCAGCCTGACGGGCTTCAAGCCGACCGCGCGCCGCGTGCCGATGACAGGCGCCGTGCCGCTGTCCACGTCGCTCGATTCGGGCGGCCCGCTCGCCAATTCGGTCGACTGCTGCGCCATCGTCGATGCCGTGCTGAGCGGCGAGTCGGGCAACGACGCATTCGACACCTCAGCTGTACCACTGGCTGGGTTGCGTTTTGGCATCACACAGGACTTTGTCGGCGCAGACCTCGACAACACGGTCGCCGTTGCATTCAACCGCGCTGTTGAACAGCTCGAACGTGCCGGCGCACACATCGTGCGTTTTGAATTTCCCGAGCTGCTGCAATTGCCCGAGATCAACGGCGGCGGCGGATTCTCGGCGGCGGAGTCGTGGGCATGGCATCGCTCGCTGCTCGCACGTGCAGAAGCCCAGTACGACCCGCGCGTCGCCACGCGTATCCGCCGTGGCGAACAAATGAGTGCGGCCGCATACATCGACGTGATCAACGCACGCGCCCGCATGATCGCCGCCGCACGCAAGCGTCTGGGCAACCTCGATGCATGGCTGATGCCGACGGTTGCCATCGTGCCGCCCGAAGTCGCACCGCTCGAAGACGACGACGCTGCGTTCTTCCGTGTCAACGCACTCACGCTGCGCAATCCGAGCGTGATCAATTTCCTGGATGGCTGCGCGCTGACGCTGCCGGTACACGCCGCCGGCGAACTGCCGGTCGGCCTGTCGCTCTGCGGTCTCGCCAACGACGACGCGCGCATCCTGCGCGTTGGCCGGGCGGTGGAGGCTGCCCTGCGGCGTTGATCGACTAGCCAGAACATTCCCCGCCTGCGCCCGGGCCGCGCAGGCGGTATCCCAAGCCAAGTCAAAAGGTGCGCTGCAGACGCGCCGGGCCCAACTCATGCCTGCGTTTCGTGCAACACAGCAGCACACGAAGCGCCGGCGCCCTCACACGCTATTGGAGGAAACCATGTCGCAAACCCAAGCCTTGCCGGCCAACCCGACCGACCCGGCCAGTCGTCCGCTTCCCAGCACCGAGCTGGATGCCACCTACCGCCGCATTGCGTATCGCCTGGTGCCGTTCCTGGTGGTGCTGTTCATTCTCGCGTGGATCGACCGCGTCAACGTCGGCTTCGCCAAGTTGTCGATGCTGCAGGACCTGCAGTTCAGCGAAGCGGTGTACGGCCTGGGCGCCGGCATCTTCTTCATCGGCTACTTCCTGTTTGAAGTGCCGAGCAACCTGCTGCTGGAAAAGATCGGTGCACGCAAGACGTTGGCGCGCATCACCATCCTGTGGGGCCTGGCGTCGATGGCGATGATCTACGTGAAGACGCCGACCTCGTTCTACGTGATGCGCTTTCTGCTGGGCATCTTTGAAGCCGGCTTCTTCCCGGGCGTGGTGCTGTACCTGACGTACTGGTTTCCCTCCGCACACCGTGCGCGCATCAACGGCCTGTTCATGACCTCGTTTGCGATTGCGGGCGTGGTGGGCGGCCCGATTGCCGGTTTCATCATGAGCCGCATGGAAGGCGTGGGCCACCTCGCCAACTGGCAATGGCTGTTCCTGCTCGAGGGCATTCCGTCGGTGCTCGCCGGCTTTGCCGTGCTTGCGTGGCTGCCCGAAACGCCTCGTCAGGCCAAATGGCTTTCCGCTGCAGAACAAGATGCCGTGGTGCGCGCCGTTGAAGTGGAGAACCGCGACCCCGCCAAGCACGCCTCGTTTGGTGCCGCACTGGCCAACGCCCGCGTGTGGATCTGCGCAGCCATCTACTTCTGCGTGGTCAGCGGCAACGCCACCATTGCTTTCTGGACGCCGTCGATCATCAAGGAGCTGGGCGTACAGGGCAATTTCCGCATCGGCCTGATCTCGGCCATTCCGTTCATCGCCGGCACGATTGCGATGGTCTGGAACGGCGCGCATTCCGATCGCACGGGCGAGCGCCGCATGCACTGCGCCATCGCCGCCGTCATCGCAGCCGCCGGCCTGGTCGCAACAGGCGCACTGCTCGGCTCGCCGGCGCTCGCGCTGATCTCGCTCACCGTCGCCGCCATCGGCATCCTCGCCGCGTTCCCGGTGTTCTGGTCGATCCCAGCTGTCTTCCTGGCCGGCACTGCAGCCGCAGGCGGCATCGCCCTCATCAACTCCATCGGCAACCTGGCCGGCTTCGTCGCGCCGTACATGATCGGCTGGCTGAAGACGAGCACAGGCCACCTCTCCGCCGGCCTCTACTTCGTGGCCGCGTTGGAGCTGGGCGCCGCCGTCCTAGTCATCCTAGGCACGCGTAGACACTAAGCAAATCCATGAAAGACGCCATCGCAGCGCACACCGTAGCGCCGCGATGGTTTGGCCGTACCCTGCCCTAGATGGCGCCTTGAATTTCTGTTGCAGGGAGGAAAAAGGAAGGAGGCCTGTCTGAGCGCAGCGAGTTTGCCTCCTTCCCCTCCCTGCGACAGAAATTCAAGGAGGGGGTCGCCATCTCGGGCGCGCCTTTCTTTGCTTACCTTTCTTTGGCAAGACAAAGAAAGTAAGTCGGCCCCGGCAGGGGACGAAACAAGGGATGCACCATCAACAAAAAAACCCCGCCAGCAAGGTCCCAAACCCCACCCCCGCCATTACGGACCTTAACCGGCCACCTTGTAACCCATCCGGAACCCACCCCAGTGGCGGCCCCTGACGTAAATCGGCGCCGACACATCCTTCATCATCGCAAACGTCCCGTTCCCCATATCGCGACGATACGTCTGCAACAGGAACGCCTCGGTATTGCGCGCCGCCCCCAGCCCCGTACGATCAGTGAACAGCCGGCGGTTGCGGCTGTTGGCAGCGTTCCAGGCCGGATCGCTGCCCTGCGGCTGCGAGAACTTCAGGTTGTGCGTCGGCAGATAGCCATTGGTGTCGACCGCCGCACAAAACACCACGCGAGGATCCAACTGGAGCAAAGGCTCCTGCACAGCAGGCAATACACGATCAGTGAACGCCGTAAACCGCGTCATATGCTGCGGCGGATCGGTATTCGGCACCGGCGCATAAGCGCGGTCGAACAAATCGCCTTCGCTGATATCACCCCGCGCCAGGGCCGATTCAAACAACGCACTGATCTTGCCGGCCGCGCCCTGCACCGCTTCGATAAACGGCGTATCGGCGCTCTGCACGCCCGTTGAAGCCGTCAACCGGATCAACGTTTCCGACGCCCCAAGCAAGCCCGAAAGCTGCCGTTGCGCGTTGTCGATGTTGTGGCTCGATTGCTTCACACCCTCGGCCATCGCATCCACCTCACGCGCAAGCGATGCGCATTCGCCTTCAATGGCGGCGGTGGATTCCGCAATGCTCGTCGCCTCAACGTCAAAGCGCGCGATGGCCTCGCCCGCCACGCCAATCACCGCGCCAATCGCCTGCGTGCCGGTATCCACACGCTGGGCGCGTGCCACGTTCGCGCTGCTGTCACCGATCAGCTTGTCGGTCTGGCCGGACAAATCCGCCAAGGTGGTTTCGATCCGCTGCGTCGCTTCGGCGGTCTGCCCCGCGAGCTGCTTCACCGCACCGGCCACCACTGCAAAGCTGCGGCCCGATTCGCCCGCACGTGCAGCTTCAATCGCAGCATTGATCGCCAGCAGATTCGTTTGCCTGGCAATCTGCGAAATCTGCTCGGATGCCTGCGCCACCTGGACCAGCGCTTCACGCAGCGCAGCAATCTGTTGCTCCATGCTCGCCACGCCAACGGCAAGCTCGCGAATGTCGCGCAGCGATGCATCGACCGTTGCACGCGAGCCGCTCACCTCCTCACTGGCATGCGAGGCGACTTCGCGCGCATGCCGCGCCGCCACGGCGATGTCGTGGTTGCCGCGCATGGTGACGTCGGCAGCATTGCGCAACTGATCGAACACATCGGCCTGCCGGCGCAGCCGCACGGCCACGTCTTCCACATTGCCGGACACTTCGCAGATGCCCATGCCCACGCGGCCGGCCTCTTCCGCAATACGGGCGACAAGTTCGGGAGGGGCTTTCGGGCCGCGGCCCCAGGCAAATGGCTTCACGTGCGGTGGTCTCCAGATGTCGTTGTTGTGTGTGCGCTCGCGCTGATGGCGAAGCAACCCTCTGTGGGGAGTATCGGCGCGGGCGGTCCGCGCTTGAGCCACGCTACCCGCCCCGGCTTACGCGGGCATTACATGCGCCTTACGCAGCACTACGCCTGGGCGGAACGGTCGCGACGCAGCCGGGCCTCGTAGGCGGCGGCCGTCATTGGGGGGCCGAACAGGAAGCCCTGCAACTTGTCGCACCCCGCGGCTTGCAGGAACTCGGCCTGCTCCAGCGTCTCGACACCCTCTGCCGTGACGGTCATGTCCAGCGACGCGGCCATCGCGACCACGGCGCGCGAGATCACCACCGAATCGCGATGGCGCGGAATGCCCGAGACGAACGAGCGGTCCACTTTCAGGTTGTCGATCGGGAAACGCTGCAGATACGACAGCGACGAATACCCCGTGCCGAAATCGTCGATCGAGATGCGAATACCCAGCGCCGTGAGTGCGTCGAGCATCGGCATCACCGCGGCGGTGTCGCGCATGAGCAGGCCTTCGGTAATCTCCATCTCCAGCGCGCTCGCGGGCAAACCCGTTTCGGTCAGGCAGCGCGAGATGGTCGGCACGAGCCCCTCGCCAAACTGGCGCGGCGACAGGTTCACGGCGACAAAGAACTCCGGCATGCACGTGGCACGCCAATGCGCCGCCTGGCGGCACGCCTGCGCCAGCACCCATTCGCCGATGTCGCCGATGAGCCCGGAGTCTTCAGCCACCGGAATGAATTCGGCGGGCGACACTTCGCCCAGCTCGGTGCTGTGCCAGCGCAGCAGCACTTCAGCGCCGACGATGTCCATCGACGTGGCATCGACGATGGGCTGGAAGCGCAGCGACAGCTCGCCCGCTGACAGTGCGCGGCGCAGGTGGTATTCCAACTGGAAGCGCCGTTGCGCGCGCTGCGACAGGCGCGCGGTGTACACGCGATGCTGGTTGCGGCCGTTCTGCTTGGCGTTGTACATGGCGGCATCCGCGCAACGCAGCAGTGTGGCGGCATCGTTGCCATGCTCTGGGTACACCGCGATGCCGATCGACGCGCCCAGGTAATACTCCGTGCCACTCGTCGAGAACGGCTGCGCGATTGAATGGACGATGCGCTTGGCCAAGCGCTCCGCCTCACCCAACGAGCGCACGTTGTCGAGCAGCACGACAAACTCGTCTCCGCCCAGGCGCGCCAGCGTATCGCTCTGGCGCACGCAGGCCGACAGGCGTTGCGCGACGATGCGCAGCAGGTGGTCACCGGCTTCGTGGCCGGCTGTGTCGTTCACCTTCTTGAAGCCATCCAGATCGAGGAACAGCACGGCGACCTGGCGTGCCTCGCTGGGCTCGCTGGCGGCCCGCTCCATCACTGCCTGCATGCGCTGAGAGAAATAGGCGCGGTTGTACAAGCCGGTGAGCGCATCACGCTGCGCGAGGAAAGTGAGCTGCTGCTGGGCCGCGCGCGCGGGCCCGATATCGTTGAACGAGATGAGCACGGCCGAGGGGGCATCGTCGCCGGGGCGCACGATGGGCAGCACGTTTTCGTGCACCCACACAATGTCGCCGTCCACCAGTTCCAGGCCGACGGTCAAGCCAAGCAGCGGACGGCCGGTCGTCAACACCACGCGCGTGGGGCGCTCGTTGAGCGGGATCTCGCTGCCGTCTTCGCGCAACGAGCGCCGCATCAGCGCCAGGTGGCTGGTGCCCACGGGCGACAGGTTGCCGGCGCGGAGAATGCGCCGCGCGCTCGGGTTGCACGCGAGGATGGTGCCGTCGGCGGCCTGCACGACGATGCCTTCGGTCAGGTTATCGACGGCCAGGCGATAGCGTTCTTCGCTCTCCTGGAGATCGCGCGCGATATGGGCCTTCTGCACCGCCACGCCGATGATGTCGGTAATGCCGTCGAGCAGCCCCATGGCGTCGCGCGTGGGCGCACGCGGGGTGTCGTAGTAGATGCCCATCGCGCCGATCATCTGCGCGTTGTCGCCACGGATGGGCGTCGACCAGCACGCGCGCAGGCCCAGCGGCGCGACGATGTCGCGGTAGCCGTCCCAGAGCGGGTCGGCGTCGATGTCTTCCACCACCACGGTCTTGTTCAGGAACATGGCCGTGCCGCACGAACCGACCGCAGGGCCGATCGCGATTCCCACCAGCACCTGCGAGAGCATGAAGGGCAGCGACGGCGCCACGGCCTGCGTAATGTGTTCGCCATCGCTGCTCAGCAGGACCGAGCACATGGCGCCGTCGTCGAGCAGTGCCTCGACGAGCCGGCAGACCTCGGCCAGCAAGTCCGGCAGCGGGACGTTGCGCGAACTGAGTTCGAGCACGGTCTTTTCGCAGCGCAGCAATTCCTTGGCGCGTGCGGTTTCGGCGGCCAGGGCGCGGTAATTGGCTTCGGATTCGCGCAGCGCCTGTTCGGCCTGCTTGCGCTGGGTGATGTCGCGTGCCACCACCTGGATGGCGGTGCGCCAGCCAAGCTGCACCGGGGCGGAAAGCACCTCGACTTCCACGGGCGTGCCATCGCAACGCAGCAAGGTCTGCTCGACAGGCGGCAAACCGGCCCCGTGCGCGACCATCCACTCGCGGCGCTGCCGCGCGAGGTGCATCGAGTTGTCGTGCACGAACTCGTCCAGCTCGTGGCCGACGATATCGCGCGCGGACTGCGCCCCAAACAGCCGAACGCCGGCCTCGTTGACGAAAACGATAATGTCGTCCGCCACGATGTACAGCGCGTCCGGCATTTGCCGGACAAGTGCCTCGTAACGGTCATCAGCGAGCGGCAACGGCCTGGGGCTGTCCTGGTCGATTACTTCCGGTTCGGGACGGTCAGGCCGCTCGGCAGAGGTGGCGTCCATATCTGGGTTGTTTTTCAAGATATCGACCAACGTGTCGGGAAAGTTAAGGCGTTTGGCTGCCTTTCCCCACTTCAGGGTGGGGCAAATGGCCGATGTGCGGATAAGCGGCACGCCAGTTGCGGCACAATGCCCGCACGGCGTTCTTGCGCAACTGTTCGCACCTTTGCCTTATGCAATCGTTTTCGTCTTCCGTCGGCCACGTGGCTGGCCTGTTTTCGCGACGTACCCTTCTGGCCGATGGGCTGGCGGAAGCCGCCGTGCAATTTCGCGACGGGCATATCGACGCGTGTGACGCCAACCCGACGCCCAGCATGATCGACTGCGGAGACCTGCTCGTCCTGCCCGGCATCGTCGACCTGCACGGCGACGCCTTCGAACGCGCCGTCATGCCGCGCCCCGGTGTGGCCTTTCCCTACGAGACCGCCCTGGCCGATGTTGACGGCCAATTGCTTGCCAACGGCATCACCACCGAGTTCCACGGCGTGACGTATTCGTGGGAAGGCGGCCTGCGCGGCCGCGCCTATGCGCTGCGCATGCTGGACACCCTTGATGCGATGCGTCCGCACCTCGGCGCGCAGCACCTGATGCACCTGCGCTTCGAACTGCACCACGCCGACGGCGTTGCCGATGCGCTGGCCTGGATGGACGCCGGCCGCGTGCACTTCCTGTCGTTCAACGATCACCTGCCGGGGATGCGCAACAAGCTGGGCGACGCGCGCAAGCTCGCACAGTACGCCGATCGCGCCGAGTGCGACATCGACACATTCCTCGCACGTTTGAATGCGGCCGCGGCCAACACGACGCGGCTCGCCGAGGTGACGGGCACGCTCGCGCGTGCGGCGCAGCAACGCGGCATCTGCATGGCTTCACACGATGAACCCGACATCGCCACGCGCAACACCTTCCACGCGCACGGCTGCACCGTCAGCGAATTTCCGTTGACCGAGGAGGTTGCGCGGGCAGCGCGCGCGCATGGCGGACATACCGTCTTCGGCGCGCCCAACGTGGTGCGCGGCGGCAGCCACAACGGCGCACCCAATGCGGCGGCCATGGTGGCGGCGGGTCTGGGTACCGTGCTGGCTTCGGACTATTACTACCCGGCGCTGCTGGCCGCGCCGTTCAAGCTGGCCGAGCGCGGCGTGGTGCCGCTGCACGAGGCCTGGGCGCTAGTCGCAGCCAATCCCGCCGAGGCCGCGGGCCTGGCGGACCGTGGCTCGCTCGCGACCGGCCTGCGCGCCGACGCCATCGTGGTGGATGATCGCCGCCCGGGCCTGCCGCGTGTGGTGGCGGCCGTGGTCGGCGGCCGGCTACGCCATGCCGCCGGACAGTTGCCGCTGATCGGCTGAGCCACGCCATGGAGCAGGCGCCGGCACCCTTATCGTCGTCTACACCGCCCGCCTGGCGATACGCGCTCTACCTGCTGCCGCCCGAGCCCTGGTACGGGCTCGGCACACGCTGGCTCGGCCGCTGCGCGCGCACCAACACCTCCATCTCAGCGGATCAGCGCGAGGCATTTGTGCGCGAAGCCGGCATCGACCTCGCCACGCTTGACCGCTGGACTGAAGCGCCGCGCCGGTACGGCCTGCACGCTACGTTCAAACCGCCGTTCCGCCTGGCGAGCGATCGCACGGTCGATGAACTGGACGCCGCGCTGCGCCGTTTTGCACTGCAGCAGCAGGGCTTCACCATCGAGCCGGCCCTGCAGACGCTGCGCGGCTTCCTGGCCTGGCGGCTACGTCATGGGGATCCGGCCCGCGACATGCTCCACGCATTCGCCGATGCGTGCGTCAGCGAATTCGACGGCTTCCGCGCACCGCCACCGCCCGCAGAACTCGCGCGGCGCCGTCGCGTCGGCTTGTCGGATGCGCAGGAGCGTCACCTGCAGCGCTGGGGCTATCCGTATGTGTTTGGCACGTTCACGTTCCACATCACGCTGACGGGCCGACTCGACCCGGCCGAGCAGCTTGCCTGCTATCGGGCGCTGGAGAACGCGCGCGTGGTGCTGCCCGCCACCATGCCGGTCGACCACATTGCGTTGTTCTCGCAGGCTGCGCCGGAAGCGCCGTTCAACGTGGCGCGTGTGTACCGGTTTGACGGCAGCACGGAAGACTTCGGCGCTGCGCAGGGCACACCTAGCGCTTGAGTTCGACCACGTCGATCACCTGCGTCTGGCCGTGCTGCTCAACCTCCTGGCGCATCACGACCGCCGCTTCGGGGCAATACCAGTCGGTGATGTGCGCCACGGTGGGATCGGGCTCGAGCGTTTCATTGCCCAGCCGCAGCACCCCGAGGCGGGCCGTGCGCGTGTAGCGGATCGGCCGGCACTGCAACTGTCCAACCACGGTGTTCATCGGCTGCGGGGGCCCGACCTCGCGCTCCGACACCTCCACCTTGGCGCGCTCGGCCCGCATCCGCCCGACCGAAATCCCAAGCCGCGGCGACACCACATCGAAATCGAAACTGGATTCGTACGTATCGCCCGGCAGCATCTGCGCTTCGGGCGCCAGCCCCGCGCCGTACAGGAACATGCCCGAGATGGCGGTGCTGACGGTGCCGACCAGATCGGCATGTTCGCTTTGCGCAAATACGCGGCCATTGATGCTGACAATGCGCGTGACCACGCCGGCTTCGTCCACCAGCAGTTGGTGCTCCTGGACCGTCTCGATGGGCCGGCCGCCCAGCGCCACGAGGCCCGATTTGGCATAGATATGCAGGCCGATTTCGCAGCCGTCCTGCATGTCGCGATTGACATCGTGCAGCGTGAACTCGACGATCATCGGCGTCTTGCCGTTGCCGTCCAGGCGCACGCGGCTGCCGTCATGCACCCACGGCGCGGAGCACAGCCCCGCCGCATGCGCGGGTAGGGCCAGCGCAAACGCCGCCACAGCGGCGGCGTTCCACAAAGAAAAACGCCGATGCATCCGGCGATGCATCAGCGTCTTCATGAACCCGATCTGCACGGGCTTACTGCTTGGGCGCGTCCTTCTTGTTGGCGCCCTCGCTGTACGGGTCGAACTTGCCGCCAGCCTTGGCACCCTGGCTATACGGATCGAACTTCTCGCCGGCCTTGGCGCCCTGGGTGTACGTGTCGTACTTGCCCTTCTCCACATTGGCAGGCTGGGCGCCGGGGTTGAGCGCGCTGGCAGTGCTGTCGTTCTTGTTGGCGCCTTGCGAATACGGATCGAACTTGTCGCCGGCCTTCGCACCCTGTTGGTACGGATCAAACTTGTCGCCGACTTTTGCGCCTTGGCTATAGGGGTCGAACTTCTTTTGGTCGGTCTGCGCGTGGGCCGCGGTGCCGACAGCGGCTACGACAGCGACCGCTGCCACGAGGGTAAGACGTTTGTACGGCATCTGAAGCTCCTTTCCTATGGGTCGTTTGGGCTGGCTGACAGCACAGCCTCGTTTTGAACGCATCCCGATGCCGTGCGCAACTGGCACGTTGGCGCCGGGAAACCCCCTCTCCTCGTCGTACGCTATGGCAAGCGCACAGGAAAGTCAACGCACAGGAACTGCATATTTTTTGGGCAGATTCGTGCTGCAGCGCGGGGCAATCAGCGACGTTCCGGCGGGCGGATCGCCCGGGGCCCCGCCACCGCAATCAACGCCATGGTGAACGCCACCACCGACAGGCCCCAGCGCAGGTCTGAGCGATGCGCGATCAATCCGATGATGACCGGACCGATCAGCAAGCCCACGTAGGCAAAGCGCGCCACCGCGGCAATGCCTTCGGCGGCCGGCACACCGGGCAGACGCGACGCGGTGATGAAGAAGATCGGCACCATGTTGGCAGCGCCCACGCCCATCAGCGCGAAGCCTGTCAGGACAGCCATCGGCGCGGGCCACAACAGCGCAAGCAGGATCCCGCCCGTGGCCAGCACGCCACTGGCGCCGAGCACACGCATGTTGCCCCAGCGCCCGCGTGCAAAGTCGCCGCCGAAACGCGCCAACGCCATCCCGCCCGAAAACGCTGCGTATCCCGCGCTGGCAACGGCTTCGGGCGATTGCGCGATCTCGCGCATGTACACGGTCGTCCAGTCGTACATCGCGCCTTCGCCGACCAGCCCGAAGAACGCCAGCACGCCGAGCACCAACAGTGTGCGGCCCGTGGTCGGATGTGCGGATTCGCCTTCCGCATGCACGTGGTCCGGCAGCATGAACGGCCCGGCACACAGCGCTGCCGCCATGGTGACGAGCGCCATGCCGCCGCAATGCACGGCCGGCGGCACGCCCAGTTCGAGCAGCACGCCACCGACGGCCGCACCCACCATGCCGCCCAGGCTGAACATGCCGTGCAGCGAGGAAATGATCGGCTTGTGATGATTGGCCTCGACCGTGGCCGCTTGCGCATTCATGGCGACATCGAAGCCGGCGTTGGTGATGCCGAACAGCAGCAGTACCGCCAGCAGTGCCGGGTAGGTCGGCATCAGCATGATGAGCGCGGTCATCACGCCAAATGCCACGCCGCCCTGCACGCTCGCGCGGCGCGTGCCGACGCGCGCCGCCCACTGACCCGCGAACTTCATCGCGACGATGGCGCCGGCCGCCACCATGAACATCGCCAACGACAGCGACGCCTCGGACAGCCCGAAGCGCGCCTTCACCGTCGGAATGTGAATGCCCCACGTCGCAAACGTTGCACCGTTGGCGAAAAAGAGAGCCATCGTCGCCGCGCGGGCCGACAGGGGAAGCCGGCGGGGCCGCAGCGCGCCGGCAGATTGGACGTATTCGGAAGACATGAAGGACAGCTGGGAAAAACGCGCGGTGCAAACGTGCTGCGCCGCAAAGGCACCATGCTACCGCGCCGGGCTGATAAGCGTATGACGCCGCCCCGCACCAGGCAGGTATGCGGCTTGCGTCACCACGCTCGAATCCACCGCATCGGGAGACCTGCCATGCCCCGCGTGATCTGGAAGGGCGCCGTGAGCTTCGGCCTCGTTCACATTCCCGTTGCGCTGTATCCGGCCACCCGCAGCGACGATCTTGATTTCGACTGGCTCGACCGTCGCACGATGGACCGCGTCGGCTACAAGCGCATCAACAAAACCACCGGCAAAGAGGTGCCGCGCGAGCAGATCGTGCGCGGCTACGCCTACGAGAAAGACCGCTACGTGATCCTGACCGACGAGGACATCCGCGCGGCCAACCCGGTTTCGACGCAAACGGTGGATCTGCTGGCGTTCGTCGATGCGGCGGAGATTCCGTTTCTTTATCTCGATACGCCCTACTTTCTCGCGCCGGACCGGCGGGGTGAAAAAGTCTATGCACTGCTGCGCGAAGCGTTGACGCGCTCGCAAAAGATCGGCGTCGCCAACGTGGTGCTGCACACCAAGCAGCATCTGGCGGCATTGATTCCGATGGGGCCCGTGCTTGTGCTGCATACGCTGCGCTGGTCCAACGAAGTGCGCGACTGGTCCGAACTCGACTTGCCGGAAGAAGGAGCCAAGGCGGCCAAGCTCACGGCCAAGGAAATCGACATGGCCGAAAAGCTGATCGACGACATGAGCGGCAAGTGGGACCCTGCCGAGTATCACGACACCTTCCGCGACGACATTCTCACGCTGGTCGATCGCAAGGTGCGCGAAGGCCGCACGGAATCCGTCGAGCCGATGGAAGCCGAAACCGCCGCACCGCGCTCCGGCAACGTGATCGACCTGACCGACCTGCTGCGCCAGAGCCTTGCCAAGCGCGGCAAGGGTAAAGCCGCGTCAAACGACGAAGCGGAAGACGAACCTGCCCCGCGCAAGCGTGCACCGCGCAAGGCCGCCGCCAAGACGGCGCGCAAGACCGCCACACGCAAGCGCGCATAGCACGACGGAGCCGACGCCATGCCACGCCATCTCGCCGACTACCGCCGCAAGCGCGATTTCACCCAGACCCAGGAACCGGCCGGCGCGCGCCGCAAAGCCGATGAGCGGCGTGACAACGACGCCCTGCACTTCGTGATCCAGAAGCACGACGCCACGCGGCTGCATTACGACTTCCGGCTCGAACTCGACGGTACGCTCAAGAGCTGGGCTGTCCCCAAAGGCCCGAGCCTGGACCCCGCCGACAAGCGCCTCGCCGTGCATGTTGAAGACCACCCGCTGGACTACGCCGATTTCGAAGGCCACATCCCGGAAGGCCAATACGGCGGTGGCGATGTGATCGTGTGGGACCGCGGTACGTGGCATCCGCATGGCGATCCGCGCAAGGCGTACCGAGACGGCAAGCTCAAATTCGATCTCGACGGCGAAAAGCTGCACGGCGCGTGGGCGCTGGTGCGCACGCACCTGCACGGCACCGGCAGACATCCGAAAGAACAGTGGCTGCTGATCAAGGAGCGCGACGATCAAGTCCGGCCATCCAGCGACTACGACGTGACGCAGGCCTTGCCCGCGAGCGTGATCACCGGAGAGAACGTCGGCGCGAAACCCAAGGCCAAAGGAAGGGCCAAAGCCGATGGAGGCAAGGCCGAGCGCTCCAAACCGGCGCAAGTCCAACCGCCCGCCGGCGCCGTGCCCGCCACGTTGCCCAGAACGCTGGAGCCCCAACTCGCCACGCTCGTCGATGGGCCGCCCACGCAAGGCGAGTGGGACTACGAAGTGAAGTTCGACGGCTACCGCATCCTCGCGCGCATCGACGGCAACACCGTGCGTCTGTTCAGCCGCAACGGCCGCGACTGGACGGCGAAGCTGCCCCGTCAGGCTCGCACGCTGCCGGCGCTGGGCCTGCGTGAGGCGTGGCTCGACGGCGAAGTCGTAGTGATGGGCGAGCGTGGCGTGCCCGACTTCCAGGCGCTGCAGAACGCCTTCGAAACCGCACATGCCGAACACATTGCCTACTACCTGTTCGACATCCCGTTCTGCAACGGCATGGACTTGCGCGGTGTGCCGTTGCGCGAGCGGCGGGCGCTGCTGCAACGCATTTTCGAGGCCGCCCCGGGCGATCTCGACCGCGATGCGGTGCTGTTCTCAGGCACGTTCAACGCGGCGCCCGAAGACTTACTGTCTTCGGCGTGCAGCATGTCGCTCGAAGGTGTGATCGGCAAGCGCGCCGATGCGCCGTACCGCGCCGGCCGAAGCCCAGCATGGATCAAGCTCAAATGTGGGCAGCGGCAGGAATTCGTGATCGGCGGTTACAGCGCCCCCAAGGGCAGCCGCAGCGGCTTTGGCGCCCTGCTGCTCGGTGTGTATGACGACGCGGGCACGCTGCGCTATGCGGGCCGCGTCGGCACCGGGTTCAACGAGACGAGTCTGCACGCTTTGCATCACGAGCTGACCGGTCTGGCCGTCGACACGCCGCCCTTCGCCGACCCGCCCACCGGCAGCGATGCGCGTGACGTGCAATGGGTGAAACCCGAGCGCGTGGCGGAAATCGCCTTTGCCGAATGGACGCGCGAAAGCATCGTGCGGCAGGCGGTGTTTCAAGGTTTGCGCGACGACAAACCAGCGCGCAACATCGTGCGTGAACAAGCCAAACCGCCCAGTGCCGCCACCCGTAAGGAGACCCGCGCCGTGAATGCCCCTGAACGCAAGGTGCGCCCCGGTGCGGAGCGCATCGCGGGTGTGGATGTCACGCATCCGGATCGCGTAATCGAGAAAGCCAGCGGCACCACCAAGGCCGACCTGGCGCGCTATTACGCAGGCGTGGCCGAATGGATGCTGCCGCATCTGCGCAACCGGCCGACGTCGCTAGTGCGCGCGCCCGACGGCATCGACGGCGAGCGCTTCTTCCAGAAGCATTCCGCGGCGCTCAAGCTGCAGGGCATCACGCAGCTGGACCCGTCGCTTGACCCGGGGCATCCGTCGCTGCTGGCGATCAACTCGGCCGAGGCGCTGGTCGGCGCAGTGCAGATGGGCACGGTGGAGTTTCACACGTGGAATGCGCTGGCCGACCGCATCGAACAGCCCGACCGCATCGTCTTCGATATCGACCCGGACCCGGCGCTGCCTTTTGCGCGCGTGATCGAGGCCACGCAACTCATGCTGGCCATGCTCGATGAACTTGGCCTGAAAGCGTTCCTGAAAACCAGCGGCGGCCACGGCATGCACGTGGTGGTGCCGCTTACGCGCCGCGAAACCTCCGGCTGGGACACGCTCAAAGCCTTCGCGCAAGCCGTGGTGCAGCACATGGCCGCGACCTTCCCCGACCGCTTTGTCGCCAAGATGGGCCCGCAGAACCGCGTGGGGAGAATCTTCATCGACTATCTGCGCAACAACCGCGGCGCGAGCACGGTGGCCGCCTATTCGGTGCGTGCGCGGAAGGGATTGCCGGTGTCGGTGCCGATCCGCCATGACGAACTCGAAGGGCTGCAGTCGTCTGCCCAGTGGACGCTGCGTACGCTGCCAGATCGGCTCGCCAAGCTCAAGGGCGACCCGTGGGCCGACTATGCCGGCACGCGCCAATCGGTGACGGCCGACATGCGCAAGCGCATCGGCGCCAATGACTGAACCGTCACACCTGCGGGATTCCCAAAGAATTGGGCGGTGAACGCCCCATTGCTTGTCGGCCGAAGTGTGGGGTCGCTGCGTTAACATGCCTGCGTCTGCACTTGGCGCACGCGTGTGCGCCCCACTCTGCCCCACCGATGGCCCGAATTCGTCCGACCCGTTTGCTGAATCTGTCGCGCAGTGCGCTTGCCTGCGCCGCGCTTTTGACCATTGCGGCCTCGCCGCTGGCCCACGCCAAGAAGGCCAAGGCCCACGCCGCACCGCACGCCACCGCCGTGCAAGCTCGCCAGGCCGCGCACAACCCCGCCGGATTGCCCGCCAACGTGGCGCTGGCCTTTGCGCGCGCGCATATCCCGCTGGATGCGGTGAGCGTATTCGTGATCCGCACCGGCACCGCCACACCCATCCTGCAATGGAATGCAGACGCCGGAATGAACCCGGCGTCGACCATGAAGCTGCTGACCACCTTCGCAGGGCTGGACATGCTCGGCCCGGACTTTCGCTGGAAGACGACAGCCTATGCCGACAGCCAGCCCGTCAACGGCACGCTCAACGGCAACCTGTACCTGCGCGGCCAGGGCGATCCGAAGCTGATTCCAGAAGAACTCGTCAAGCTGGTGACCGATGTGCGCCGCGCCGGCGTGGATGAACTGGCCGGCAACATCGTGCTCGATCGCACCTACTTCGAAGGCGGCCTGTCAGAAGCCCCGCCTCTGGACGGCGACAGCGCGCGCGCCTACAACGTCGCGCCCGACGCCCTGCTGTATTCATTCAAGACGCTTACGTTCACGCTGTCGCCGGATGCCGGTAACGGCGCGGTCAACATTGATGTATCGCCGCCGCTGGCCCAATTGCAGATCGACAACCAGTTGCGCACCACGCGCGGCGGCTGCGGCGACTGGAAGACAACCTCCGGCGCCAACATCTCCACGCAAACCGACGGCCATGTGCTTGCCAGCTTTGACGGCCGCTATGCCGCCGCGTGCGGCGAACGCGTCTTCAATATCGCCGCACTTACGCATGCCGATTTCATCTGGGGCGGCTTCCTGGCGCTGTGGCAGCAAGCCGGCGGCACGACGCGCTTCACGCCGGGCCTGCGCGAGGGCAAGGTGCCGCGCCAGGCCATTCTGCTGGCCACGCACTACGGCCCGCCGCTGTCGGAGGTTGTGCATGACATCGACAAGTATTCGAACAATGTGATGGCACGCCAGCTCTTCCTGACCATCGGCGCGGAAATCGGCCGCAAGCCGGCATCGGTGCGCCAATCGACCGAGGTCATCAACCGCTGGCTCGCTAAACAGAACCTGACGATGCCGGAATTGGTGCTGGAGAACGGCTCGGGCCTGTCACGCATCGAGCGCATCAGCGCACGCAACATGGGACGCCTGCTGCAACAGGCCGACGCCAACCCGAACGGCGGCGTGCTGCGCGATGCGCTGCCCGTCGTCGGCGTGGACGGCACCATGCGCAACCGTCTGACACGTGCCGGGGTGGCCGGCAACGCCGAGATCAAGACCGGCACGCTCAACGATGTGCGCGCCATTGCCGGGTACGTGGAAGGCGAAGACGGCCAGCGCTTCGTGGTGGTCAGCATGATCAACCACCCGAACGCCAGCGGCGGCCAGGCCGCGCACGACGCGCTGCTGCAATGGATTTACCAGGGCGCGCCGCGATGACTTCACGCAAGGCATTACTGGGCATTACCGGCACGTCGGGCAGCGGAAAAACCACGCTCGTCGAGCAGCTCATCGCCCGTTTCGTGCGCGACGGACGGCGCGTGGCGGCCATCAAGCACACGCATCACGGCTTTGATCTCGATTCGCCGGGCAAGGATTCATACCGTATGCGCGAAGCCGGCAGCGCCGAAGTCGTGCTGGTGGGCGGTGAACGCCTCGTGCTGATGCGCGAATACGCCAACGCTTTGGAACCCGAACTTGATGACGTGCTGGCGTTGCTCTCGCCCGCCACCGACCTCGTCATCGTAGAAGGCTATAAGCGCAGCACCTTCCCGAAGATCGAAGTCTTCCGGCCGTCGCTGGGACGGCCGCCGCTTTGGCCAGAAATTGGTGGCGTGGTAGCGGTGGCCACCGACTCACCTGACGCCGTGCAAACCCCGGAAGGCCTGACTGTGCTGGATTTGAACGACGTCGATGCGGTGTACCGGTTTGCCGTGCGGCAACTGGCCAACGCATCCATATGAAGCACTCTTAACATCCGGGCGAAGCAGCTTGGCTATGATGGGGCCGTCCAGTTTTCTGCCAGCCCCCCTCCTAACAACATGCTTTCCCGTCTATCGGCCGCGCTGCTTGGCGCGGCATTTTTTTGCTCGGCCCTGCCAGCCGCTGCACGTGATTGGGTCGCCCCGAACACCACCCTCGGGCGCGGTGCGCAGATTCACCAATTCGTGCTCATCGATTCTGCGACCGGGCGCCCGATGCCCAACGCGCGCTACCGCCTGTTCCTGCCCGGCCACACCATCGTCGGCAGGCCGCCGCAGGTAGGCGAAACCGACAGCGTGATCTTTGGCACCACCGACGGCGCCGGGCATACGGCCAAAATCCGGTTGCCAAAACATTATGCGGCGGCACGCTGGGTGCTCAATCCCGTCGTCGGCAATGGCGACCTCGGCGAATCGTTCCGCTTGGTCGATTCGCTCGGCGGCGCACCGATCGCGGGCCACCCCTATCTGATCGATGTGGTGGGCGAATACCTGGTCTGCGGGCGCTCCAGCGCCGGCGGTTATACCGCCTACGTGCAGTCGCGCGAGTCCCGCACCGTGCACCTTGAAAATACGGTGATCCTCACGCCGGCCGACGATGCCTGGTGCGCCGGCGAAGGCCGTGCGATCGCCGATAGCAGCAACTCGCAGGGCGCACCCGATCTCTATTCGCAGTATCTCGGCACGCTCACGGCCAACGCAGCGACACTCAGCGATGACCTGCAGAGCCGCATCGCGCGCAAGTTGATGTCACTGGCAATTGCCGCACGCGATGAGGCCCGCATCGACCTCGCCCTCGATCTGCAGCCGGTGCCGGAAGACCGCCTCAACAGCTACGGCTACGAGCTTGTTGACGCGGGCCTGCGCATGGAGCGCGGCTTGTCGATGATCGATGCCTATCTGGCCAAGCACCCGGACGACCCATTCGCCCTCGACAGCAAGGGCTGGGCGCTATACCGGCTCGGCCGCAACGACGAAGCGCTGACGTGGTTCGACCGCTCCATCGCCGTCTTCACGCAACCCGACGGCGACTACGACGCAGACGACGAAGCGGTACGCGAAGCACGCGCGGAAGGCCTTGCACACAAGGGCGAAGTGCTGTGGAAGCTGGGCCGCGCCGACGAAGCGCACGATTGCTTCAAGCAGGGCCTCGCCATGTCGCCGCAGAACGATGTGCTCAAGGCTACGCTGGCCCGCCTGGCCGTGACATTGCCGACCGCCGACGCCAAGTAGGAAAACATCGCCACAAACGAAAACGCCCGCTTCACGCGGGCGTTTTGCTCAGTGGTGCTCGATCAGTGCGTCACGCCGTCAGCCAGCAGGCGTTGCAGCACGTTGCTCGAGATCAGGCGATGACCACCCGTGGTGGGGTGCACGCCGTCAGCAAACAGGTACGACGTGTCGGCACCTGCCGTCACCAACGTGTTGGCGGAGCAGAACAGCGAGCTGCCGCCCGCTCCCGGCACGAGTGCGTTGATTTTGGTTGCATCGCACGCCGGCACGCTGGTATTGCTGAAGCCGAACGTCGCGCCGTTCTGGATCACAGCCGTCAACTGCGAGTTGAAGTCGATCACGCGAGCGTTGGTACCAGCCAGACCGGCTTGCAGCGTAGCGTTGAACGCGCCCACCAGCGCATGCAGCAGCGCCTGGCCTGCCGCGCCACCCGCCACGCCCTGCGGCGTCAGGCTGCTGTCGGGCAGGTTGAACACGTAGAGCTGCGTCGCGTTCTTGCTGATCATGTCCTTGACGTAACCGACCAGATCGGTCGCCGCCTGTTGCACCTGCGCGGTGGCGATGGCAGGCGTCACACCCGAGTTGGGTGTCGCCACAGCGGCAGCCCAGTAGAAGATGTCGTTGTTGCCACCGAACACGAACACCACGTCGTTGTCGCCGTTGAACGTGTTGTTGCTGGCCGTGTAGAAGTTGGCGAGTTGCTGTTTGACCGGATACGTGAGCGCGCCAGCACCACCGTTGTGGCCGATGCCGTTCGGGTCGGTCACGCGCGAGCCGCCTTGCGCGTAGTCGAAGCAACCCGGTTTCGGGCAGTTCTGCACCGAGGTCGCGTAACCCATCACGGCTGGCGTGAGCGTCACACCGAGTTGCGCAGCCACGGTTTCCGCCCAGATCGGGCCGGGGTTGGTGGTGAACTTGCCGCCGCCCACGGCAGCGGCTGCCGGCGTGTAGGTACCGGCATCGCTCAGGCTGTCGCCGAATACCACCATGCGCTGCACCTTGGCGACGTTGGGGTTGCCGCTCTGATCGCTTTCACCGCCGCCGCAAGCGGCCAGGCTCAAGGCCAGGGTCGCCGATGCGACGACGCCCATCCATTGACGCAACTTCATGATGTCTGTCTCCCGTGTGGAATTTTTTTGGTCTGTGGTGCCGCGGTGCGTAACCTCGCCGTGCGCGTTTGAAGCACGCGGAACGACACAACGCCCAAGTGTAGCGAGGTTGCCGGGCGCACGGAGAACGCGCGCCCCGTAAGAATTAGAGGTCCGTCTCGAACGCGGCGGCCGCGCGACGCAGGCGATCGTTGACGGCCGCCCAGGCGGGCGTGTCGGCTAGGGTTTCCACCCAGATGGCGTCGTAACCGCCGCGGTCGAGTTCGCGCAATAGCGCGTAGAGCGCATTGGCGTAGGCGGCGGGTGTGGCCGGAGCGACGCGCTGATCGCAGCCGTCACGCACTGCCACGGGGGCACCGAGCCACACGATGCGCTTGTCCGCAGGCAGCGCAGCCAGGCGCGCAGGCACATCGGCGACCGACAGCAGATACAACGGCGTGCGCGGCGCGTAATGCGCCTTCAACGTGCCGGAAGCACGCGGCGCCGTGGCGTCCGGCAGGGCAGGCACTTCGCCGGTCACGCGTTCAATGTCTTGGGGCGTGATGGCGCCCGGGCGCAGCAGCACGGGGCCAATGCCCTGATCCAGCCGCGAAAGATCGATGATGGTCGATTCGATGCCCACGTCCACGCCGTCACCTTCGAGCACGAACACGGCATCGCCAAATTCATCGCGCACGTGCTGCGCGGTGGTCGGGCTGACCTGGCCGAACTTGTTGGCCGACGGCGCCGCAATACCGCCGCGCCCACGCTTGAAGCGCGACAGCAACGCCTGCGCCACCGGGTGCGACGGGCAACGCAGGCCGATGCTGTCCTGCCCGCCCGCCACGGCCGCAGGAATGTGCGGCGCACGCTTCAGGATCAGCGTGAGCGGCCCGGGCCAGAAAGCTTCGATAAGTTGCAGTGCAATGCCGGGCACATCGTCGGACCAGTAGGAAATATCGGCGCCATCCACCACATGCACGATCACGGGGTGATTGGACGGCCGGCCCTTGGCCGCGTAGATCTTGGCGATGGCCTGCGGGTTTTCGGCATCGGCGCCCAGTCCGTACACGGTCTCGGTCGGGAAGGCGACCAGCTCGCCCGCCTCCAGCCTGCGCGCAGCCTCATCAAGGCGTTCGGCGGAAGGCATGGTGTAGGGCGTTTTGGTCCGATGCGGCATGGGCGACTCGTCTTTAGGCGGGCTGCAGGCCCAGCACGTGCGCGGCATGGCGGAACGCTTCGTCCACCACTTCCGGCGAGGTGCCGACACAATTTACGTGGCCCATCTTGCGGCCTGGGCGGGCGTCGGCCTTGCCATACAGATGCACCTTCGCACCGCTGTGGCCCATCACTTCGTGCCACGCGGGCGTGCGTTCCAAACCGTATTCGAACCACACGTCGCCCAGCACATTCAGCATGCGCCCCGGTGAATGCTGGCGCGTGCTGCCCAGCGGCAGGCGAGCCATGGCGCGCACCTGCTGCTCGAACTGGCTGGTCTCGCACACGTCCATGGTGATGTGGCCAGAATTGTGCGGACGCGGCGCCATTTCATTGGCGACCAGAGAGCCGTCCTGCAGCACGAAGAACTCGATACACAGCACGCCGACGTAGCCCATTTCTTCGGCGATCATCGCAGCGGCGGCGCGAGTGCGCGTGGCAATGTCGTCCGACACGCTGCGCGAGGGCATGGTCGTTGAAAACAGAATGCCGTCACGGTGTTCGTTCTCGGCGAGCGGCCAAGTGGCGGTCGTGCCATCAGCGCCGCGCGCGGCCAACACCGACACTTCGTACGCCAGCGGCAGCATCTTCTCCAGCACGCACGGCACGTGCTGCATGGCGCCCCAGGCGGCGCGCAGCTCTTCAACCGTCGAGACACGTGCCTGGCCCTTGCCGTCGTAGCCCATGCGGGCAATCTTCAGGATGCCGGGCAGCAGGTCGGCGGGCAGTTGTTCGATATCGGCTTCGTGCTCGATCACCCAGCTCGGTGCGGGGTGGATGCCGGTGCGTGCGGCACACAGCGCGAAGAATTTTTTCTCGGCGATGCGGTTCTGCGCGATCGACACGCAGTTGGCACGCGGCGCAACGAACGCGCCGAGTTGCTCCAGGCGATCGAGCGCCACGGCCGGCACGTTCTCGAACTCGGTAGTGACGGCCGGGCACAGCGCGGCCATCTCGGCCAGTGCGGCTTCATCGGTATAGCCCGCGCACAGATGGCGCTCGGCAATGGTGCCGGCCGGGCTGTTCGGGTCCGGGTCGAGCACGCAGACCTTGTAACCCATCGCCTGCGCGGCGTGCGTGAACATGCGGCCGAGCTGGCCGCCGCCGAGCATGCCAAGCCAGGCATCGGGCAGGATCGCGTTGGGAACGTTCAGCGCGCGGGATTCCGCGGTGTGGGCTTGCGCCAGGCGCGGGTTCAGGTCGTCGGCCATGAATCGGGTCGTAGGTTACTTAAGCGCCGTGCACAGGGAGCGTCATGCCGCGCGCGACTTCTGTCTGCTGCGCGCGGAAGGCTTCGAGCTTGTCGGCAAGGGCCGAGTCGGTGGTGGCGATCGTCGCGATGGCAGCAAGCGCAGCGTTGGCCGCACCGGCCTCGCCAATGGCGAACGTCGACACCGGAATGCCCTTGGGCATCTGCACGATGGAGAGCAGCGAGTCTTCGCCGCGCAGGTATTTGGACGGCACCGGCACGCCGAACACCGGCACGATCGTCTTGGCGGCGATCATGCCCGGCAGGTGCGCTGCGCCGCCCGCGCCAGCAATGATGGCGCGCAAACCACGGCTGCGTGCGGTTTCGGCGTAGCGGAACATGTCGTCCGGCATGCGGTGCGCCGAGACAACCTGCGCCTCGAACGGAATGCCGAACTGCGTGAGCATGTCGACGGCGTGGCGCATCACTTCCCAGTCGGAGCTGGAGCCCATCACCACGCCAACGAGCGGAGCGGATTGCTGTGCGGTCATCGTCATCGCTCCGGTTTAACGCAGGGACTCACCGGTCAGGCGGGTCAGCGCTTCGCGGTATTTGTCAGCGGTTTTTTCGATCACGTCGGCAGGCAGTTGCGGCGCCGGCGCTGTCTTTGGCCACGGCTTGCCGTCAATGCGCACCGCTTCGAGCCAATCGCGCACGAACTGCTTGTCGAACGACGGCGGGTTCGTGCCGACCTGGTACGAATCAGCCGGCCAGAAGCGCGACGAATCGGCGGTGAGCGCCTCGTCCATCAGCGTGAGCGTGCCGTTCTCATCCAGACCGAACTCGAACTTGGTGTCGGCGATGATGATGCCGCGCGTGGCGGCAAAGTCGGAGGCTTCCTTGTACAGGCGGATGCTCACGTCGCGGATCTGCGCGGCGAGGTCCGGACCGATGCGGCGCTCGACTTCATCGAAGGAGATGTTCTCGTCGTGCTCGCCCATCTCTGCCTTGGCGGCGGGGGTGAAGATCGGCTCGGGCAGCTTCTGCGCGTTCTGCAGGCCGGGGGCCAGATGCACGCCGCAGACGGCACCGGTGGCCTGGTAATCCTTCCAGCCGCTGCCGGCCAGGTAGCCGCGCACCACGGCTTCCACCAGGATCGGCTTCAGGCGCTTGACCACGATGGCGCGGCCGCGCACCTGGTCGACTTCGTTCGGGGCCACCACGGTTTCCGGGGCGATGCCCGTCTCGTGCGTCGGCACGATGTGGCGCAGCCTGTTGAACCAGAAATCCGACATTTGCGCGAGCACACGGCCCTTGTCCGGAATCGGCTGGCCGAGAATCACGTCAAACGCCGAGAGGCGGTCGGTGGTGACCATCAGCAGCTTGTCGTCGCCGACAGCGTAGTTCTCGCGCACCTTGCCACGGCCGAGCAACGGCAGGCTGGTGATCGACGATTCGTAAAGGGCGGAGGATGCAGGGGTGGCGGACACGGCGGAACCCGAGAGGAAATAAGAAAACGTGGAAGGCCCGCATTATACGTGGCCCATGGGGTGGCCCATAAGGTGGCCCATGCAATGCAAAACGGCTGGCGCAATGCCAGCCGTTTGTTAGATGTGACGCGAAATGCTTATTGCACCACTTGCGCCAGATCGCCGCTTTGGTACTTCTGCGCCATCACCGACAGGCCGATCGGCTTGATCTTGCCAGCCTGACCTTCGCAGCCGAACTCGATATAGCGCGCCTTGCAGATTTGCTTGGCGGCCTCGCGGGCGGGCTTGAGCCATTCGCGGGCGTCGAACTTGTCCGGGTTTTCGGCCAGGAACTTGCGCACCGCGCCCGTCATTGCCAGACGAATGTCGGTGTCGATGTTGATCTTGCGCACGCCGTACTTGATGGCTTCCTGGATTTCCTCGACGGGCACGCCGTAGGTTTCCTTCATCTTGCCGCCGTACTGATTGATGATGGCCAGCAGCTCTTGCGGCACGCTCGACGAGCCGTGCATCACCAGGTGGGTGTTCGGGATGCGGGCGTGGATTTCCTTCACGCGGCTGATCGCCAGGATGTCGCCGGTAGGCTTGCGCGTGAACTTGTAGGCGCCGTGGCTGGTGCCGATGGCAATGGCCAGCGCGTCCAGTTGGGTCGCCTTGACGAACTGGGCAGCCTCTTCGGGGTCGGTCAGCAGGGACGAGTGATCGAGCTTCCCTTCCGCACCGTGGCCATCTTCCTCGCCGGCCATACCGGTCTCGAGCGAGCCCAGGCAGCCGAGTTCGCCTTCCACGGTCACACCAACCTTGTGCGCCATCTCGACCACGCGGCGCGTCACGTCGACGTTGTAATCGAAATCGGCCGGGGTCTTGCCGTCTTCGCGCAGCGAGCCGTCCATCATGACCGAGCCGAAGCCCAGGTCGATGGCGCCCTGGCAGATTGCCGGGCTTTGACCGTGATCCTGGTGCATGACCAGCGGAATCTCCGGATAAGCCTCGACCGCGGCCTGGATCAGGTGCTTGATAAACGATTCGCCGGCGTATTTTCGGGCGCCTGCGCTGGCCTGCAGGATGACCGGTGCGCCGGCTTCCTTGGCGGCTTCCATCACGGCCTGGACTTGCTCCAGGTTGTTCACGTTGAATGCCGGCAGGCCGTAGCCGTTTTCAGCGGCGTGGTCCAGCAGTTGGCGCATCGAGACGAGTGGCATGGTTTTCTCCTATGGATCGATCTGTATTCGGTCTCAGGAACGCGTGGGCGTCTGGTAGACGTAGCAAACGGCGTTCCGTCGTGGGCGTCAGTGCATGCCGACGCGAACAATCTTGAGCGTGTTGGTGCCGCCGGCCTGGCCCATCGGCTCGCCGACGGTCAGGACAATGAAGTCGCCGCGCTGCACGACGCCACGCGCGACCAGCAGTTCTTCGGCCTGCTGCAACGCTTCGTCGCGGTCGGCGCTGTTGGCCAGTGGCAGCGACTGCACGTTGCGGTACAGGGCCATCTTGCGCTGCGAGGCCACATTGGGCGTCATCGCATAAATGGGAATATTGATGCCGTGGCGGCTCATCCACAGCGCCGTGGCGCCGGAATCGGTGAGCGCGGCAATTGCCTTGACCTGCAGATGGTGTGCCGTGAACAGCGCCCCCATGGCGATCGACTGGTCGATACGGCTGAAGGTCTGGTCAAGAAAGTCTGCATCCAGATGCACGGTTTGCGACTTCTCGGCTTCCACGCAGATGGCAGCCATGGCTTCGATGGTCTCGACCGGATAGCGGCCGGCGGCGGTTTCCGCCGACAGCATCACCGCATCAGTGCCGTCGAGCACGGCGTTGGCGACGTCCGACACCTCGGCGCGGGTCGGCACCGGGTTGACGATCATCGATTCCATCATCTGCGTGGCGGTGATGGCCAGCTTATTGTTTTCGCGGGCCAGCTTGATCATGCGCTTCTGCAGCGCCGGCACGGCCGCGTTGCCCACTTCCACGGCCAGATCGCCGCGCGCAACCATGATGCCGTCGGACGCCGCCAGGATCTCTTCGAGCACGCCCGGGCGGATGGCCTCGGCGCGCTCGATCTTGGCGATCATGCGCGTCTTGTGGTTGTGCGGCGCACCGGCCACGGCGGCCAGTTGGCGCGCCATTTCCATGTCGGTCGCGTTCTTGGGGAAGCTGACCGCGACATAATCAGCCCCGAGCGCCATCGCGGTCTTGATGTCTTCCATGTCCTTGGCGGTCAGCGCCGGCGCCGACAGCCCGCCGCCCTGGCGGTTGATACCCTTGTTGTTGGACAGATCGCCGCCGATCTTGACGATGGTCTCGATCTCTTCACCCACCACGCGCTCGACTTGCAGCACGATCAAGCCGTCGTTGAGCAGCAGCAGATCGCCGGGGCCCACGTCGCGCGGCAGTTCCTTGTAGTCGAGGCCGACGCGCTCCTGGTTACCAAGTTCGCAGCGGGCGTCGAGCGTGAAGCGATCACCCGGTTCGAGCGTGATCTTGCCGTTCTCGAACTTGCCGACGCGGATCTTCGGACCCTGCAGGTCGGCCATGATGGCCACCTCGCGACCCACCGAACGCGCCACTTCGCGCACGAGCTGCGCGCGATCGATGTGATCTTGCGCCGCGCCGTGCGAGAAGTTCAGTCGCACCACGTCCACCCCCGCGGCGATCATGCGGGTCAGGACTTCCTGCGTGCTGGACGCGGGGCCGAGCGTTGCGACGATCTTGGTAGCACGGGTCATGGGCGGCGGTGTCTCGTTGTTGTGGTGGGGGTATTCGCGGCGCTTACGCTCAGGCAGCGCGTTGTTCCAGGATTTCGACGGCCGGCAGCGTCTTGCCTTCCAGGAATTCGAGGAACGCACCGCCGCCGGTGGAGATATAGCCCACCTTGTCGGCAATGTTGTACTTGGCGATAGCAGCCAGCGTGTCGCCGCCGCCCGCAATCGAGAAACCCGACGAGGCAGCAATCGCCTCGGCCAGCACCTTGGTGCCATTGCCGAACTGGTCGAACTCGAACACGCCGACCGGGCCGTTCCAGACGATGGTGCCGGCAGTCTTCAGTTGTTCGGCCAGTTGGGCGGCCGTCTTCGGGCCGATATCGAGGATCATGTCGTCGTCCGCCACATCCGCCACATCCTTGACGGTGGCGGCCGCGGTGGCGCTGAATTCCTTGGCGCACACGACATCGACGGGAATGGGCACCGACGCGCCACGTGCTGCCAGCATCTCAATGATGGCCTTTGCATCGCCCACCAAGTCAGCTTCCGCCAGCGATTTGCCGATCTTCAGGCCGGCAGCCAGCATGAACGTGTTGGCAATGCCGCCACCGACGATCAGGTTGTCCACCTTGTCGGCCAGCGACTTCAGGATGGTCAGCTTGGTCGACACCTTCGAGCCGGCCACGATGGCGACCAGCGGGCGTGCCGGCTGACCCAGCGCCTTGCCCAGCGCATCCAGCTCGGCGGCCAGCAGCGGGCCGGCGCAGGCGACCGGTGCAAACTTGGCGATACCGTGGGTGGTGGCTTCCGCGCGGTGGGCAGTGCCGAAGGCGTCGTTGACGTAGACGTCGCACAGCTTGGCCATCTTCTGGGCCAGTTCGTCGCTGTTCTTCTTCTCGCCCTTGTTCACGCGGCAGTTTTCCAGCAGCACGACCTGGCCGGGCGCGACATCCACGCCGTCAACCCAGTTCTGGACGAGCTTCACGTCACGGCCCAGCAGTTCGGACAGGCGCTTGGCAACCGGCGCGAGCGAATCTTCAGGCTTGAATTCGCCCTCGGTCGGGCGGCCCAGGTGCGAAGTGACCATGACGGCGGCACCCGCGTCCAGCGCGGCCTTGACGGCGGGCACGGATGCGCGGATGCGCGTGTCTTCAGTGATGTTGCCGGCATCGTCTTGCGGCACGTTGAGGTCGGCGCGGATGAACACGCGCTTACCGGCAAGCTTTCCTTCGGAGATGAGATCGGACAGACGCAGGACGTGAGGCATGGCAGCTTCGGAAGAAATCGCGGAAAACGACGATTTTACCCGATGCGCCTGGTCAAAACGTGCGTTTCTCGGCCGAACCTTCCGGGCTCGACCGTCTTGCCGAGACCGATTGGCGGGGACTATGCCGGCAGCGGCGTGCGACGGCGCAGCCGCATCCAGCCTTCGGCCGAATACACGGCAAGACCTGCCCAGATCAGCACATAGCCCGCCACCTTGGGGCCTGCAAACGGCTCGTTGTAAAGCCAAACGCCCAGCAGCAGTTGCAGCGTCGGGCTCACGTATTGCAGCAAACCCAGCAGCGAGAGCGGAATGCGCCGGGCGCCGGCGCCAAACAGCAGCAGCGGCAGAGCGGTCAGCGGGCCGGCCAGCGCCAGCAGCAACTGCGTGCCCGGCGATGCGGCCAGGAAGGCATTCTGATGCTGCGAAGCCAGCCAGCCGAGATAGGCCAGCGCCAGCGGAAACAGCAGTAGCGTCTCCAGCGTCAGCCCTTCAAGCGCGCCCAGCGGCGAAGTCTTGCGCAGCAAGCCGTAGAACCCAAACGAAAACGCCAGCGCCAGAGCAATCCACGGCAGCGTGCCGGCCTGCCAGGTCAGCCATGCCACGCCTGCTGCCGCCAGGGCTACCGACACCCACTGCACCGGCCGCAGCCGCTCGCCGAGCACCAGCAGCGCCAGCATTACAACCACCAGGGGGTTGATGAAGTAGCCCAAGCTGGCGTCGATCACGTGGTCGTGGTTGACGGCCCAGATGTAGGTCAGCCAGTTGGCGGCCAACAGGCTCGTGCTGGCCGCGTAGCGCCCCACCACACGCGGCTGCGTGCGCAGCGCCCAAAGCCACGCCCAGTGCCGCTTCACGAGCAGAATCACCACCATCACCGCCAACGACCAGATCACCCGGTGCGAGAGAATCTCCACCGGCGACACCGCCTTGAGCAGCTTGAAGTACAGCGGAAACAGGCCCCACATCGTGTAGGCCAGAAACGCGAAGATCGCGCCGTTGCGATTGGAGCCCGGCATGTTCATCCCCAGAGACGCAGCACGGTAAAGACGCCCATGCCGACGAAGATCATGCCGAGCATGCGCCGCGTCGCTACATAGAACGCGGTGGCGGCAATGCCAGCCATCAGGCGCGGGTTGGTCCAGCTTGCGTCAAAGTGCCCCTGGTTCCAGAGCAGGTCGGGCAAGACGATGGCGACGAGCGCGGCAGCGGGCGCAAAGCGCAGCGCGTGCTGCACGCGGGTGGGCAGAGTCATGCGGTTGCCCACGATCAGGAACAACGAACGCGTGACGATCGTCACCACGGTCATCCCGGCAATCACCAGCCAGATTTCGAGCGCTGTCATGCATCGTCCTCGTCAGCTGCCGCCTGCGCAGCACGGCGGCGCTGCCACTGCAGACGTGCGGCAGCTTCGTCGGCGGCCAGGCCGGCAGCCATCGCGCCAGTGACGGCAATCACGAGGCTCAATCGATACGGCAGCTTGAAGGCAACCAGCGCCAGCACCGCCGCCACAGCCACCGCCATGAGCGTGGCACGGCTACGAATGGTCGACACCATGACAGGAATGAGCGCAAGCGTCCCGGCCAGCGCCAAGCCCCACGCGTCAGGAAACAGGCTCGCCGCGACGATGCCTACGATGGAAGACACCTGCCAGCCCACGAAGCTCAGCAGGACCATGCCCCAGTAATAGCCCTCCTTGCCCGCCTGCGGCGCGGCCGAGGGGTACTGCTGAGTGAACAGCACGAACGGCAGATCGCCGTTGAACACACCCAGGACCACGCGTCGCATGAACGGCAAGTGCCCGAAATGCTGCATCAGCCCGGCGCTGAAGATGATGAAGCGAACGTTGACGATGAACGCCGTCAGCAGCGCCGTCCAGATCGGCAAGCCCGCCGCCAGCAGCGGCAGCACCGCCAACTGCGACGACCCCGCATACACGAAGATCGTCATGCCGATGGCTTGCGGGATGGTCAGCACCGATTTGCTCATCGCCACGCCGGTCACCAGCCCCCAGGCGAGCACCGGCGGCATCGACGGCATATAGGCTCGCACGCCGGCAAAGAAGCCCGCCCGTTCAGCCGGATCGATGGCCTCCCAGCGGCGCTGCAACGCCGCCGCCCAGCGGACTAGCGCCATGGCGCCCCCAAAAGTGGCGAATCAGACTCGTTTTGATGAGCCGGGCAGGGGCAGCCGGCAGCGCGGGCGCGCAGGAACGTCGGGGGCGACATGGGTGGCTCGTAGGAAACACACGATTATACTTTTGATGTTAAGCATCCGCTTAACGGCAAAGCGCGCGCCTCCCACCGATCGAACGATTTATGCCGGGCGCCACGCACTGCAACAATCGGCGTTGGCGCGCCTGCGCCCACCCCTTACAATTTCGCCTTTGTCGGTTCTTGAACCTGCGGCCCATATCACGGCGTGGCTGACCTGCTCAGACCGCGCCGGCATTCCTCACTGACCATGACCACGCAAACCGCACCCACGATCGAAATCGGCGCAGACGACCTGCCGCTGCATTGCCCGACCGCCAAAACGCCGGCCTGGAACTACCACCCGCGCGTATTCCTCGACATCGCTGACACCGGCGAAGCCAAGTGCCCCTACTGCGGCACCGTGTACAAGCTGGCCGCCGGCGTTGAACTGAAGGGCCACCATTGAGCCCGATTCACCTGCAGTACACCGGTCGCCGCACTCGCTTGGCGATTCGATGATGCGCAAGATTCTCGTCGTCGCCCCCAACTGGATCGGTGATGCGCTGATGGCGCAGCCGCTGTTCGCGCAACTCAAGGCGCGGCACCCGCGCGCGCAAATCCACGCCATCGCCCCAAAATGGGTCGCGCCCGTGCTCGCGCGCATGCCCGAGATCGCGCGCGTGCTGCCGACCGAACTCGCCCACGGCAAGCTGCAGCTCGGTAGCCGCACGATGTTCGCCCAGCAGCTCAAGGCCGAAACCTTCGATGCAGCGTACGTGCTGCCGAATTCGTTCAAGAGCGCGCTGATCCCGTGGCTGGCCGGCATTCCGCTGCGTATCGGCTACAAGGGCGAGTCGCGCCTGGGCGTGCTGAACGTGCGCTACCCGAATCCGCCCAAGAACGCGCGTCCGCCGATGGTGCAGCACTACGCGGCGCTGGCTTTCAAACCGCACGCCAAGCTGCCCGACACGCTGCCTGATCCGAAGCTGGACGTTGATGTACAGCGCGTGGCCGCCACGTCCGCCAAGTTCGGCATTCCGGGCAACGCGCGGCTGATTGCCTTCTGTCCCGGCGCGGAATACGGCCCGGCAAAGCGCTGGCCCGCCGAGCACTTCGCAGAGCTGGCGCAGATGCTGCGCCGCTCGTTCCCGTATGCGCAGATCGTTGCGCTGGGTTCGGGCAAAGACCGCGACATGGCCAACGCCATCGTCGAGCGTGCGCCGTTCGTGCGCAACCTGTGCGGGGAGACCTCGCTGGACGAGGCCATCGAACTGCTTGCCCGCGCCGAAGCCGCCATCTGCAACGATTCCGGCCTGATGCACGTGACCGCTGCCCTAGGGCGCCCGCAGGTGGCCGTATTCGGCTCCAGCGACCCCCGCCACACGCCGCCGCTGTCGCCCGCTGCGAGTATCATGTGGCTCCATCTGGAGTGCAGCCCGTGCTTTGCACGCGAATGCCCGCTGGGCCACTTGCGCTGCCTGCGCGACATCGGCCCCGAGATGGTGTTTCATGAATTGCGCCGGCTGCTGCAGCCGCAGTAACACGCTCTCCTCAACTTTCATCGCCATGCCACGATTTGCCCGCCTGTTCGAAGCCGCCGAGGACATCCTCGAAGCCTATCGCGATGCGCTCAAGCGCCGCGACGCCGATGGCGCGCTCAAGCTGTGGCTCGATGAGGACTCGGTGAGCTTCATCCTGCCCGACGGCCAACGCCTGAACGGCCACGAGCAACTGCGCGGCTGCCTTGATGCGCTGGTCGAGAAGAACCCGGTCTGGATCGAATGCCTCTCGCAGCAGGTGCATTCGTCGCTGGGCGTATCGATCTTCGAAGCCACGGAAGCGCTGCGCTTCTCGGCCACCGCCACCGAGGCCGACCTGTACGTGCATACGACGTACGTACTGATGCAGAACCACGAAGGCTGGCGTATCGCCCACGTGCATTCCAGCCAGGCCGCCGAAGAACGCGTGGCCGCGTCCATCGCCAGCGTCACGCACTCTCTGCACTAAGCTGCCGCGCCGGGCGTGGCCGCCGTCTCTTTCGATGACCCATCCGTCTCGCCACGCCACCTCCCTTGAACTGAATCTGGGCGCCCTGCTTGCAGGGCCGTTCGAGCCGCATGCGTTCCGTTCGCCGTGGTGGCTGGTCGGCGGCAATGCGCAGACGATCGTGCCCGCGCGCCTGTGGCGCTTTCCGCGCATTGCGTATCGGCGCGAACGCTGGGACACGCCCGACCACGACTTCATCGACCTCGACTGGACCACGCATGAAACGGATGAGCACGCGCCGCTCGTCGTCATGTTTCATGGTCTGGAAGGCGATTCGCGCAGCCATTACGCGCGGCTGCTGATGGACGCGCTGCGCGGGCGCCGCTGGCTGGGGGTCATTCCGCACTTTCGCGGTTGCTCGGGCGAGATGAACCTCGCGCCGCGCATGTACCACTGCGGCGACGGCGCCGAGATCGCGTGGATCCTCGAACGCCTTTATCGGACGGTTTGCCAGCCGCAGGGCCGCAAGCTGCTGGTCGTCGGCATCTCGCTGGGCGGCAATGCGCTGCTGCGCTACCTGGGCGAACACGGTACCGATGCGCGCTACGTGAGCGCGGCTGCAACGGTGTCTGCACCGCTGGACATGCGAGCGGGCGGCGCAGCGTTGTCAAAGGGCTTCAACATGGTCTACACGCGCATGTTCCTGCGTACGCTCAAAGACAAAGCCAACGCCAAGCTCGATCAGCACCCAGGTCTGTACGACCGCGCCGCCATGATGGCCACGCGCACGCTGGGGCAGTTCGACAATCTTGTCACCGCGCCGCTGCACGGTTTTCGCGACGTGCTCGACTACTGGACACGCGCTTCGTCCAAACCCGTGCTGCGCGAGGTGCGCGTACCCGCGCTGGTGCTGAACGCGCGCAACGATCCGTTCTTGCCCGGACAGCACCTGCCCGGCTCGGCCGAAGTGTCACCCGACATCACGCTGGACCAACCGCTGCACGGCGGCCATGTCGGCTTCCTGCTGCGCCATGGCAAGACGGGCCGCGTCGATTGGATGCCTGCACGCGTCCTACGCTTTTTCGATGACGTGCTGGGCCGCCAAGCCAAGACGGAAGACGCCCATGGATGACATCGTCCGCCAGGCCATGGCCAAGTGGCCGAACGTGCCGAATTGCTTTGGCTGGCTGGCGCTGGATCGGCGTGGCCAATGGCGCATGCGCAACGAATATGCGCAGGCCAATAATCTATCCGGTGAGCCGATCCGCCACGCGGCGCTCGTCGACTTCATCGTGCGCAACTACGCGCATGACGATGCAGGGCGCTGGTTCTTCCAGAATGGGCCGCAGCGGGTGTTTGTCGAACTCGATTACACGCCGTGGGTGGCGCGGCTGTCAGCCGACGGCGCGCCGCCCGCATTCACGACAACCACCGGCGCCACATTCTCGCCAAGCGGCTGTTTTGTCGATGAACAAGGCAACGTGCTGCTCTCGGGCCGCGTGGGCGGATGCGAAGCAGAAGAGATCATTGCCCTGCTGCATGATCATGATCTGGAGCCCTTCTCCTCGTTAGCCAAATGGCACGGAGACGCGTGTGAAGCCGCGCTGGGTACGTTGACGCTGGGTGATCGGACATTCGACATTGAACCGATTGCGCGCGCGGAAGTAGCAAAGCGCTATGGCTTTGTGACCCAGCCAGCGGAATAGCATCGACTGCGCGCCCTACTTCGGCAGCGCCTTGTCTTCCGCCTTCTCTTCCCGGTATTGCCGCTCCATCTGGTGCAAGCGCGCATCGACTTCGGATAGCGTGTAGAAATCCGCATCCCCCGCATCGCGGGCGAGCTTCAGTTGCTCCACGGCCGATCCCCACGCCCCATCCCGCGCGTATTTCTCCGCCAGCGCGCGATGCTGCTCAACGCGCTTGCCCTTGTCGGCGTAGGCCCGCGCGAGCATGTCCCACCAGATTGGCTGAGTGGTGTCTTCGCGGGTCTTGTCTTTCAGATACGGAATCGCATCGTCGGGCCGGCCGGCCGTCAGCAGTGTTTGCGCATAAGTGATGCCGACCGCGCGTGACAGCGGGTACGCAGTAAGCGCAGCGCGTGCCAATGTCAATGCCTCGGAACCACGGGCACGCGCGCGCGCCAGCTCGATGGCTGTCACGTCCAGCTCGACGCTGCCCGACGTCATGCCGGGAATGTTGCCGTACAGGCGTCGCGCCTCCTGCAGCGCCTGCTCGGCGTCATCCAGCCGCCCCGCCATCTGGTTGGCGACGGCCACGCCGTACCAGAGCGCCGCGCGCTTCTCGACAGGCGCATCCGGCGCCGACGACAATTGCGACCGCATCGCATTGCGCACGTCGATATAGGCGCTTGTCGACGTTTCCTGCAGCACGCGCGCACGCGCCTTCGCAAAACCGAATTCTGGCCGGCGCGGCTGGCGTGGATGCGGCAAGCCGCGCGCACGGTCTTCCATGTCGGCGATGCGCTCCCCGGTCAACGGGTGGGTGCGCGCATAGCCGGGAATCACGCCGGTATCGGCAATGTTCGTCACGCGCTGCAGACGACGGAAGAAGTCCGGCATGCCGTCTGGGTTGTAGCCCGCGCCCGTGAGCAGCGTGAAACCGACGCGATCTGCCTCGCGCTCCGCGCCGCGCGAGAAGGCGAGCTGGTTCGACACTGCCGCCGCCTGCCCGCCCATCGCCAGCGCCTGCGCGGCGTCACCGCTCTTGGTAGCCGCCAGACCGGCCAGCAGAATCGACGCCAGTGCAATCCACATCGACTCGCCGGATTTATCGATGCCGCGTGCGATATGCCGCTGCAGCACGTGTCCGATTTCGTGGCCGAGCACCGAGGCCAGCTCAGATTCACTCTCGGTCGCGACCAACGTACCCGTGTTCACGCCGACGTAGCCGCCGGGCAGCGCAAACGCGTTGATGCCGGGATCACGCACCGCGAACAGCTCAAAGCTCGACGCCGACGTGCTGCCCGCCACGTGCTGACGGCGCGCCGCGTCGATCAGCTTGTAGCCGATGGTATTGAGGTAGTCGGTGATCAGCGGATCGGGGACGAAATCCGGATCGCGGCGGATCTGACGCATCACGCGGTCGCCCAGGCGGCGCTCCATCTCGGGCGACAACGAGGCCGTCGACGGATCGCCCATATCGGGCAACTCGTACGTCGGCGCATCAATGACAGTCGGCTCCTTCGGCAAGTACGGCGACTGCCGTCCGATCTGCACGCTGCGATTCAGGTTGCTCTGCACCTGATCGGCCGCCGCGGGGGAACCCAACCCCGGGTTGACCGAGGCCGCCGGCGCGGACGCCACCGCCTGCGCCAGCACGGGCAGCGGCAATGGCGCAAGCCACGTCGATAACAACACAGCGGCCGTCAGCTTGCGGACGCGCGGCCGAAAAAGGGAAAGCGTCATACGAAAAGCACGGTGAGCGGAATCAGCGCGGCCACATCGCCGCAAGCCGGGTGCTTGCTATCATAAAACGCTTCGCACCCTGCCCCGCAAAACGCGCTGTCACTCATGTCGCAACTCACCCACTTCGATTCCGCCGGACAAGCCCATATGGTCGACGTCGGCGACAAGGCTGTCACCCACCGCGTGGCTGTCGCCACCGGTACGATCCGCATGCTGCCCGAGACGTTTGCGCTGGTACGCGATGGCAACGCCAAGAAAGGCGATGTGCTGGGGATTGCGCGCGTTGCAGCCATCCAAGGATCCAAGCGGACGTCGGATTTAATTCCGTTGTGTCATCCGTTGGCGTTGACGAAGGTGGGGGTGGAGTTTGATCTGGATGAGGCTTCATACACCGTCCGCTGTACGGTTCGTGCTGAGACACGTGGACAGACCGGCGTCGAAATGGAAGCGCTGACTGCGGTGCAGGTGGGACTGCTTACCATCTATGACATGTGCAAGGCTGTGGATCGGGGGATGGTGATTGGGGATGTGCGGCTATTGGAGAAGCATGGGGGGAAGTCGGGGGATTGGGTGGCCGCGTAACAAGCGCCTAATTCGACTGAAAGAGCGTCCTTAAGACGCTCTTTTCTTATCCAACTGGATTAGCGGCACTCTGCTGGAGCGTATTTGGCTTCCAGAGTCGGTTCAGTATTTTGCGTAACACTAGCGTCGTCAGGCGCCTTTCCACTTGCAGCACAGACCCATTGAATTGCGGCGGCAGGAACACTCCCAGCCTGCAAGTTTGTACCGCCTGAGTACGGCGTCAGAACAAGCTTGCTCTTGTCGGTCGGCACCATTCTGGAATCGTAGGTCACAACAATTTCACCGGTCTCTTTGTCGACCGCTAAATCTGAAACGTTTTTGGTTGCCAAGAATGTAGACATCCCCCTGGATAAGTCGCTCTGCCCGGCAATGGCATTCTCCGCAACTCGAGTCTTGGTTTGTGCGGCGAATGTTAACCCTTCTGTAACCTTTGCACGGATGGTGTAGTCCTGATATGCCGGCACGGCGAGGGACGCTAGGACCCCAATGATTGCAACAACTATCATTAGCTCAATCAAAGTAAAACCTGACTGATATTTTTTTAAGCGACATACAAAATACACAATCTTCTCCTTTATTATAAATATCAAGAGCCAATTTATTGGCAAATGAGGAGAAGGATATTAAACGACCCACCCAGAAAAACCATCCAACCCAACCAATTTTAATATTTTTTGTCGATAAAAAAGCGCCTCATGAGAGGCGCTTATCTACGGCATCACAACCAAGTTTCTCGCTCAACCCGCTCCGGCAAGTAGATTTTCCGATCGCAGGCGAGCACAAAATGTCCTGAGAATCACCGATTCCTTGGCACACACATTCGTCAGTAGCTGTGACTGATTGGCATACTCCATCCAATACTGACTATGCAAACGACGAACTTGAACAATAGCCTCATCAGTTTTCCCCTGGAATGCGAGTGCAACCGCATAGCGCTGAACGGGACCGGAGCTAGGGTAGAACTGAACTGCTTGATGCTCAACCGCAGCCATGACGGGCGCCGTCTCATAGTTGATGGCGGCATTGTTTGCGATTGTTAGATTGCCATAAGGGACCAGTAGCAACTGCCCACTAGCTTGATAGCGCTGCAACTCCGCTCTCGGGCTTTCTTGTGGGTAATACAAGCGTTCGACCGACTTGTAGTCGCCCCACATGCGCACTGCGAGAACTGCGCTGCAAACCGTCACAACACCAGTCAACACCCAAGACATGCTGTTAGACGGCATCCGCAAGTTGCGCTCGTCCGCGTATCCGATCGCAAAGGCAAAAGGAAGCAAAAAGTAAAGGTAATGCAGCGGATACTCCAACATCGAGTGCACCGCAAGAACCAGCACAATCGCATAGACAAATGCTAGCTCAGGCGTAATGCGACGTCGCCACATCAATCGGATGAATCCGAGTAATGGAAGGCTCACAGCCAATAGGCCAACTAGCCCCGCCTTGGCCAGTAAATCCAAGATGATGTTATGGGCATTCATCGACATCTCGACGTGACCCAAAACATCCGTTTGCACATACTGATTCCAGGCGTAATCTCCCCATCCGCCGCCAAGCAATGGGTGAGTCAAAAACATGTGCCAGGCATGTCGCCATAGCAAAGGACGTAGTCCAACCCCTTCCTGTACCCGCCCCGCCAGCGATACAGGCAAATCCCAATGCCAGCGCAGGTTGCCGTAAGCCACCAGCGAATCGCACATTTGGTAAGCCAAGACGAGCAGGACAAGTGGCACGCAGGCTTCTATCCACTTCCGCGCTCCGTATCGACCTGATGCTCGCACCCAGCCCGCCAACAGACCGACGACAATCACCAACAACCAAGACGTCCTGGATACAGTCAGTGCCATACCCGCCAGCAACGCAAGCGCCATAACGATCAGCGGGATGCACCATCGGCGCCGTGTCTGCGCCAAAAAAAGCGTTGCCGCCAAACCAAACGCCAGATATGAACCCACGTGGTTAGGCTGGTTCAGATTGCCCCACATGCGGCGCCCGGCGCCTTGTGGCGCCATTGAAATGAGCAGATCTGGCAGGCCCGGTACGCGAAGCAGCTGGAGAATCTCAACTGCAAAAGTGGCAAGACCGCCAGTAATGACGGCTATCGCGATGGCTTCCAGCGTCCCCGGCACGCTTCTGCAGCGAGCCCCTAAGCCACATACTGCGGCGGCGGCCAACAAGTAGATGCTGCCGGCGAAGGAGAAGAACGGGTTCAGTGGTGGTTGGACTGCCAATTGGATAAGCAGAACCACGACCAGACCAAACGGCGCCAATACGACCACTGGCACGACCCGCTCACCACGCCATGTCAAAGCAAGCACACCCACTGCAGCAGCGATCCAGCAGAGGGCCGTTGCAAATTCGCTGTAGAACGTTGGAATGGGATACGTATGAAGCGCGACGAGAAACGGGACTGACAAGGAAGTAGCCAGTGCCAACCAGACTGGCAGGTGCGGGGCTCGGAATCTAAGCATCGGCAATGGAACGGAAAACGGCGAAACAAAAAGAGCGCCCGAAGGCGCTCTCTGAACAGCAGCTACTTTAGCTTAACGGCACTCTGCCGGTGCGTACTTTGCCAGCAACGTGTACGTGTATGTCGTCGGAGCCGGCACTTGCGAAGTCGCAGCTTTACCAGCAGCGAAGCAACCCCATTGAATGTTGGTACCGGGGACAGTCCCCGCTGCCAGCGCAACACCGCTTGCTGCCGGCTTCAAGACCAGGGTGCCGTTCCCAGCGGCCTGCGTGTAGGTGAGTTGAATCTCACCGTTGCCTGAAGCGATGGCCATGTTAGAAACGTTTTTCGTAGCGGTAAAAACGGAGGAACCGACCGACAAATCGGTCTGAGCGTTCGCAGCATTTTCAGCCACCAATGCCTTAGCTTGTGCAGCCAGCGACAGACCTTCCGTTACGCGTGCACGGATCGTGTAATCCTGGTACGCCGGAATGGCGATGGCGGCCAGAATACCGACGATGGCGACCACGATCATCAGTTCGATCAGCGTGAAACCCTTCTGGACACGCTTGTTCAGATGACGCATCGATTTCATTGAATTTTCCCCCGGAAAAATTTGGTTAAGGATGATGCGGGGCTATTAGAGCAGAGACTATGCCAGGTCAATTCCTCGCATTTGGGTATCAAACCTGACGCTATTCGGGCTACGGCCTTGACACGGCGTGACAATTTTTGACGCAACGTGACATATAGCGTCAATTTAGAGGGCCTGGGATCACATTGCGTGGCTGGTCACCTGTCGCGCCAAAGGAAAAGAGCGCCCGCAGGCGCCCTCGTTCCTCATAAATCACCGCAACGTCCGCACCGTCATCGGCATTCAGACGGAGCATATTGCGGCAATAAAGTGGGCGCCGTTTGCTGCGTAACGGTAGCAGCAGGCATCTGCTTGCCTACCGCCGCGCAGACCCATCCCACCATAGCGGGCGGTGCAGAGCCGGCTTGAAGGTTCGCAATTGCGGCGGATGACGTGCCAGAGTACGGGGTTAGCACTAGCGCGTTGGCGCCGGAAGCTGCAACAGCTGGGGCAAACAGTACCGTTATTTCGCCTGTTGCCGCATTGATGTTCAATGCGCTGACGTTCTTGCTGGCAGGTAGCGACGCCGCACCGAGCGCCAAACTACTCTGCGCATTTGCGGCATTCTCCACCACCAGCGCCTTAGCCTGCGCCGCCAGCGCCAACCCCTCCGTCACCCGCGACCGAATCGTATAGTCCTGATACGCCGGAATCGCCAACGCCGCCAGAATCCCAACGATCGCCACTACGATCATCAGTTCGATCAGCGTAAAGCCACCCGCCCGACGCCTTGTTCCCTTGCTGTGCTTGAAAACCATGACCTCTCCCCAAAAAGCATTTTGTTGTTGGGAGGCCACCGTGCAGGGACTATGCCAAGGCACACATTGTGTATCTGGGCAAAAACTGGCGCACTTTGGTGGGAATTCAGGCGCAAATCTGACCGTTCTTGACAGAATTTCGGACAGAACCCGTCATCACCTACTTTCGTGGGGAATCGTTCGAACTAGGCCTGGCGCAACGTTCGCCGGCTGAGCCACCGGCCTACGCCCACAACCAGCAGCGCCCCCACGCACCCCACCATCACATCCGCATACGGCACGGCACGCTCAAACCACGCCGCGTCAATCGGATCAGTGACGAGCATATCGCCGGCAAGGTATCCAAGCAGCGCCGCCCCCAGCGTGATGATCACCGGAAAGCGCGCCATGACCCCCACCAGCAGCGTGCTGCCGAACACGATCAACGGCACCGACAAACCAAGCCCCAGCACCAGCAGCAGAAACGTCGTGCCTGGCGGGCCCTTCTCCGCCGCGGCGGCCACGGCGACGACGTTATCAAGCGACATCACAAAGTCGGCGATGAGGATGGTCTGGATGGCAGGCCATAGGCCAACTCGCTGGCGGTGGTCTCCGGAAGCTTCGTTTTCAGCTTCAGTCAGCAGCTTCACGCCGATATAGAGCAACAGCAGCGCGCCAATCGTTTTCAGATACGGCAGCGCAAGCAGCTTGACGGCCAGCACGGTCAACACCACGCGCAGCACAATGGCGCAGGCGCTGCCCCAGAAAATGGCCTGCTTCTGCTGGTGCTTGGGCAGATTGCGCGCGGCCAGCGCGATGACCACCGCGTTGTCGCCCGACAGCACGATGTTGGTCAGGATGATGGAGCCAAGTGCGAACCAGAATGCGCTTGAGGTGAGCGCCATAGTGTTCTCGAAGATGTCCCTGGGGTTGGCTTGCAGTGAGCCGGTTTGCAGCATCTTGTCTGCTTATACACATGTCGTGCCTGGATCGCATGCTGCAACGCGACCAAACAAAAACGGGAGGCCTGGCCTCCCGTTCTCGCACAACCTCAAACCTTGCCGATTACAGCATCGCCTTCAGCAGACGTGCCATTTCCGACGGGTTCTTGGTGGTCTTGATGCCGCACTCTTCCATGATGTCGAGCTTGGCTTGCGCGGTGTCGGCACCGCCCGAGATCAGCGCGCCGGCGTGGCCCATGCGCTTGCCCGGAGGCGCGGTCACGCCAGCGATGAAGCCAACCACCGGCTTCTTCATGTTGTCCTTGATCCAGTAAGCCGCGTTGGCTTCGTCCGGACCGCCGATCTCACCGATCATGACCACGGCGTCCGTTTCCGGATCGTCGTTGAACATCTTCATCACGTCGATGTGCTTCAGACCGTTGATCGGGTCGCCGCCGATACCGACAGCCGACGATTGGCCCAGGCCCAGCGCAGTCAATTGGCCCACGGCTTCGTACGTCAGCGTGCCCGAGCGCGACACCACGCCGATGCGGCCCTTGCGGTGGATGTGGCCCGGCATGATGCCGATCTTGATTTCGTCCGGCGTGATCAGGCCCGGGCAGTTCGGGCCCAGCAGCAGCGTCTTGCTGCCGGCCTTACGCATCTTGTCCTTGACCATCATCATGTCGCGCACGGGGATGCCTTCGGTGATGCAAACCACCAGGTCCAGTTCGGCTTCGACCGCTTCCCAGATGGCATCAGCTGCGCCTGCGGGCGGCACGTAGATCACCGACACGGTCGCGCCGGTCTGGGCCTTGGCGTCCTTGACGGTTGCGTAGATGGGAATGCCTTCGAAGTCTTCGCCGGCCTTCTTCGGGTTCACGCCGGCGACGAAGCAGTTCTTGCCGTTAGCGTAGTCGCGGCAGCCGCGGGTGTGGAACTGGCCGGTCTTACCGGTGATCCCCTGGGTGATGACCTTGGTATCTTTGTTGATCAGAATCGACATGCTGTAATCCTTTTATGCAGCGAGCCGCGCCGACGTACTCAGCAGCGGGCGCAACTCGCGTTCGCGTATGGTTGGGTCAGCGGGCGGCTTACTTGCCGGCGGCTGCGGCCACGACCTTCTCGGCGGCCTCTGCCATCGTGTCTGCGGCGATGATGGGCAGGCCCGAGTCGGCCAGCATCTTCTTGCCGAGGTCTTCGTTGGTGCCCTTCATGCGCACGACCAGCGGCACCGACAGCGACACAGCCTTCGCCGCCGCGATCACGCCTTCGGCGATCACGTCGCAACGCATGATGCCGCCGAAGATGTTGACCAGGATGGCCTTCACGTCCGGGTTCTTCAGCATCAGCTTGAAGGCTTCGGTCACCTTCTCGGTGGTGGCACCGCCGCCCACGTCGAGGAAGTTGGCCGGCTCGCCGCCGAACAGCTTGATGGTGTCCATCGTGGCCATGGCCAGACCGGCGCCGTTCACCAGGCAGCCGATGTTGCCGTCGAGCGAGATGTAGGCCAGGTCGAACTTCGAGGCTTCGATTTCGGCCGGGTCTTCTTCATCCAGATCGCGGTACGCCACGATTTCCGGGTGACGGAACAGCGCGTTCGAGTCGAAGTTGAACTTGGCGTCCAGCGCGATGACCTTGCCGTCGCCGGTCAGGATCAGCGGGTTGATTTCAGCTTGCGAAGCGTCGGTTTCCCAGAATGCCTTGTACAGGCCCTGCAGGGCTTGGCGGGCTTGCGGCACGCTCGCGTCGGGCACGCCGATCTTGCGGGCGATGTCGTCAGCCTGGGCGTCTTGCAGACCGGCTTGCGGATCGATCAGCAGCGTGTGGATCTTTTCCGGATGCGATTCGGCGACTTCTTCGATGTCCATGCCGCCTTCGCTCGAGGCCATCAGCGCGACCTGCTGCGAGACACGGTCCACCACCAGCGACACGTACAGTTCCTTCTTGATGTCCGCGCCTTCTTCGATCAGCAGGCGCTTGACCAGCTTGCCTTCCGGACCGGTCTGGTGCGTCACCAGCGTCATGCCCAGGATGCTGCTGGCGTATTCCTTGACCTGCTCCATGCTCTTGGCAACCTTCACGCCGCCGCCCTTGCCACGGCCACCCGCATGAATCTGTGCCTTCACGACCCACACCGGGCCGCCCAGGGTTTCTGCGGCCTTGATAGCCTCGTCGACCGAGAAGGCCGGAATGCCGCGCGGAACCGGCACATTGTATTTGCGCAGGATTTCCTTGCCTTGGTACTCATGGATATTCATGCGTGTTTCCTTTGCTAGGCAGAGTGAGTGTGATGAGTATTGAAAACGCGAACAGCGCGGTGCCCTTCAGGACGAGGGCTCAGGCGACAGTTCGGTGGGTGGCGGTTGGATCTTGGCTTCGGGCTGATATGCAAACCAGCGTGGGTAATGCTTGCGAACCACCTCGCCCTCAAGATGCAGGGCATGGCAGCCATGGAGTTGGTACGGCGGCTTCTCGCCGGGCTCGATCGGACGCAGATCGTTGGAGTTATCGCGCACCGGAAAGACGTCGCCGGCGAAGGCCTGGATGGCGGCGGTCGGCAGCACGCCACACAGCTCGGTCAGATGCGTACAGCCCGCCACGCCGCCGAGTCTCTCACGGGAGGCCTTTCGAAAACCCTTCATCAGATTCAGGCCGATGAGCTTGCGGTAGGCCGGGCCGATCGTGTCGCAATGTGTGGGGTACGGCACCCAGTCGGAACACGCTTCGGCATCCACAACATTCATGCGGGTATCGATTGTCACGCGCAGCCACAGGTCATGCAGCGGCTGGCCTTCGGGGCGCACGCCGCCGCTGGCCAGGGGGATGTCACGTGGTTTGGTGTCGGTCAGGCGAGCTTCGATGTCCCACAGGCCGTCTTCCCGCAAATAGGCCTCCACCGTGATGGCACGGCGGTGGCGCATGACGCGCGGGACGGGAGCAGACAGAGGCATGGACCAGACAGACTGATAGGACCGATGGAGGCGGCGCACGCGGATCTCGCGCATCGCCCACGGGACATATGCAGCAGCGCATCAGCCGCCACACACGAACACTACCGTCCGGCAATTGAGATGAAGGACGGTACCAAAGACTTGAATTTTAACACGTCGTCACGACCAGACAGGTCGCGTGCTGCAACGCAGTGTGAAAGCGGTTGCAACACCCGGGTGAGGCGCAACGGCCGCGATCCGCACACAAGAGGATTGTCCGGCCGAATTGTTGCTAGATCGACGGCGTTCAGTCCGACTCGTCGCCATCTTCGAGCAGTTCATCGGCCCCCGCGATGACGCGCGACACCACCGACCGGGAGAATCCGCGCGCCATCATGTATCGCACCTGCTTGGCCCGTTCGGCTAGATCGGCTGGTGGGCGGCCGAAGCGCTTTTCCCACAGAGCCTTGGCGCGCGCTGCTTCCGTGCTTTGCAGTTGCGCCTTGACCTCGCCCAGCGTCTCTGCGCCAAGCTGATGTGTTTTCAACTCCTGCATCAGGCGAGCCGTACCGTAACGGCCCGCGCGGCGGTGCACCATGCTCTCGGCAAAGCGCGTATTGGAGAGCCAGTTTTCGCCTTCCAGCCAATCCAGCAGCGTATCGACCTCTTCGACGGATTCGGCGTGCGGCACCAACTTACGGCGCAATTCGACCCGGCTGTGCTCGCGTCGAGACAGATAGCCCAGCGCACGTGCCTTCAGCGATAACGGTGGGCGCGGCAACGGCATACGGTTTCAGGCTCAAAAAGAAAACGCCCACCGTTGGGGGACGGCAGGCGTATGAAGCTCGATAGAGCCGTCGATCTGCGCCGACGGCCAACCCAATTACTCTTCTCCGACTTCCTCGGCCACGGCGATGGCGCCCATCGGCGTCACGCCCAGTGCTTCGCGGACCTTGTTCTCGATGTCGCGGGCGAGGTCGGGGTTCTCGCGCAGGTATTCACGGCAGTTGTCGCGGCCTTGGCCGATGCGCTCGCCGCCGTAGCTGTACCAGGCGCCCGACTTTTCGACGATCTTGGCTTCCACACCGAGGTCGATGATTTCGCCTTCGCGCGACACGCCCTGGCCGTAAAGGATGTCGAAGATGGCTTCGCGGAACGGCGGCGCCACCTTGTTCTTGACGACCTTGACCTTGGTCTCGTTGCCGACCACGTCGTCGCCCTTCTTGATCGAGCCAATGCGGCGGATGTCCAGACGCACCGAAGCGTAGAACTTGAGTGCGTTACCACCCGTGGTCGTTTCCGGCGAGCCAAACATCACGCCGATCTTCATGCGGATCTGGTTGATGAAGATGACCATGCAATTGGTCTTCTTGATGGTGCCGGTCAGTTTGCGCAGTGCCTGGCTCATCAGACGGGCCTGCAGGCCGGGCAACGCGTCGCCCATTTCGCCTTCAATTTCAGCCTTTGGCACCAGGGCAGCCACCGAATCGATGACGATCAGGTCAACCGAGCCCGAGCGCACCAACGCATCAGCAATTTCTAGAGCTTGTTCACCCGTGTCCGGCTGGGAAATCAGCAGGTCCGGCACGCTAACGCCAATCTTGTCGGCATAAGTGACGTCAAGCGCATGTTCCGCATCGATGAAGGCGCAAGTGCCGCCCAGCTTCTGCATCTCGGCAACCACCTGCAGTGTCAGGGTGGTTTTACCCGACGATTCCGGACCGTAAATTTCCACCACGCGGCCACGCGGCAAGCCGCCAACGCCCAGCGCCACGTCCAACCCCAACGAACCTGTCGACACGACTTGGACCGGCTCGACCTCGGCGTCGCCCATCTTCATGATGGAGCCTTTGCCGAACTGCTTTTCGATCTGCGCGAGCGCGGCAGCCAGCGCCTTCTGCTTTTCTGCGCTCATTGCGGCTGCCTTCTTACCGTCTTCCATGGTCGTCCTTCGTGCAAATTGGTGTATAAATGGGCCGCAAGGGCTTGCGATTCCAGCGGTTGCCTGCAATAACGGGCCGCAGCGTGATTGCCCCCGACACGACCCATTTCATGACTTTAGCGCCGCCAAGACTACAGCACCGCGAATTCGGAGTACTGTATAAAAAACCAGTGGTTTTGACAAGTCTCCAGAACACATATCGCGCGAAAACAATGTAGCGGGCGGGATGGGCAAGACATCTTGCCCGGCATCGCGGGGAGACACGCATGCGCATTCTGATTGCCGAAGACGACGCCACGCTGGCTGACGGGCTCACACGCTCGCTACGCCAAGCAGGTTATGCCGTCGACCAAGCCTCCGATGGGGCGACTGCCGACGCGGCGCTGTCCGCGCAAACGGCCCAAACCTATGACCTGCTGATTCTCGACGTGGGCCTGCCGCGCATGTCTGGGCTGGAGGTCCTAAAGCGCCTGCGCTCGCGCGGGGCCATGCTGCCGGTGTTGATCCTGACCGCCGCAGACAGTGTGGAAGAACGCGTCAAGGGCCTGGATCTTGGCGCGGACGACTACATGGCCAAACCCTTCGCGCTGTCCGAGCTGGAAGCGCGCGTGCGCGCGCTGGTGCGGCGCGGTACGGGCGGTGGCGCCACGCTTGTCCGCCATGGGCCGCTGGCGTTCGATCAGGTCGGGCGCATCGCCTATATCCATGATCAGGTGGTGGAACTGTCGGCACGCGAGATCGGGCTGCTGGAGATTCTGCTGGCGCGCGTCGGCCGCCTGGTGTCGAAAGAGCAGCTGGTTGACCACCTGTGCGGCTGGGGCGAAGAAGTCAGCAACAACGCCATCGAAGTGTATATCCACCGGCTGCGCAAGAAGATCGAGGTGGAAGGCATCCGCATCGCCACCGTGCGCGGGCTGGGCTATTGCCTGGAACGCATGGCCACCCCGACGACAACCGCGACGGCTGCCCATGGGTGATCGGTTGGCCTGGCCATGGCGTCGGCATCGCGCGTCGCTGCGCGACCGTGACGACACGACTCCCGGGACTGATGGCCGCGATGACGGCGGCGACCTCACCGACACCCTCCCCCACCTCGAAGACGACGCCACGCGGCCCGTCGCCCGATCCCTCTTCGGCGAAATTCTCGACTGGATGCTCGCGCCGCTGCTCTTGCTGTGGCCGATGAGCATTGCGGTGACGTATCTGGTGGCCAAGTCGATTGCGAACGCGCCATATGACCGCGCGCTGGAATCGAGCGCGATCGTGCTCAGCCAGCAACTGCGCGAGGTGAATGGCCGCGTGACGCTGCAGCTGCCGATCTCGGCGCGCGAGATTTTGCGTGCCGACGAAACCGACAACATTTACTACCAGGTGCTCGGGACCAACGGCGAGTTTGTCTCCGGGGACCGCGACCTCCCGCTGCCGCCCGAAGAAGACGCCAACGCCGGTGGCCTTGTACAACTGCGCGACGACCACATCCACGGCGCTGAGATTCGTGTTGCGTACACGTTCGTGCAGCGGCCGGGCTCTGGCGACAAGCCCGCACTGGTGCAAGTGGCGGAGACGCTCGACAAGCGGGCGCAACTCGCGAACGAAATCATCAAGGGCGTGATCCTGCCGCAGTTCGTGATCCTGCCGTTGGCGGTAATCCTGGTGTGGTTCGGGCTGACGCGTGGGCTGGCGCCGCTCAATGCGATTCAGGAGCGCATCCGCGCGCGCAACCCCGGCGACACCAGCCCCATCGACGAAGGCGCCGCGCCGCAGGAGCTGACGCCGCTCGTGGCGTCGTTCAATGATCTGCTGGGGCGGCTGGAGCAATCGGTGCATACGCAGAAGCGCTTCATCGCAGATGCCGCGCATCAGATGAAGACGCCGCTGGCGGGTCTGCGCATGCAAGCGGAGTTGGCACAGCGCGAACAATCGCCCGACGAGCTGCGTCGCACGCTCGCGCATATCGCCGACAGCTCGGATCGCACCGCGCACCTCGTCAAGCAGTTGCTTTCTCTGGCGCGCATGGAAAACATGGGCGCCACTGACGGTCTGGTGCCGCTGGATATCTGCGCGCTGTCACGCCAGGTGGTGGCAGAGTGGCTGCCAAAGGCTTGGGCCAAGCAGATCGACCTCGGTTTTGAGGAGCCTGGGCCGCCGGTCACGATTTCGGGCAATGCGACGATGCTCGCCGAGATGCTCAACAATCTGCTGGACAACGCGATCCGCTACACGCCCGACGGCGGACATGTCACCGTGCGCGTGACCACCGCACCGTTTGAACCGTTCGTCTTCATCGACGTGGATGACACCGGTCCCGGTATCCCCGTGGCCGAGCGCGAACGCGTGATGCAGCGCTTCTACCGCATTCTTGGCACACAGGCCGAGGGCAGCGGGTTGGGCCTGGCCATCGTGCGCGAAATCGTGCAGCAGCACGGCGGCGACATCGAGGTGCTCGACAACGTGTATCAGGCATCTCCGCGGCTGGCGGGGGCGCGCTTTCGCATCACGCTGCATCGCGCCTCCCTCGGCGAGGAAGCCAACGCATGAGCATCACGCCCGGAACCCCTGCACGCCGCCGCTGGATCGCCAACATGCGTTGGATCGCGGCGCTGCTCGCGGTGTGGTTTGTGGTGACATTCGTGATCGCGTTCTTTGCGCGTGACCTGTCGACGCACTTTTTCAACTCGGACTGGACGTTCGCCTATTGGGTCGGTGCCCAGGGTGCGCCCATCGTTTATGTGCTGATTACCGTGCTCTATGCGTGGCGCACCAACCGCGCTGCGGATGCGGCCGCGCAACACGACGAAACGGCGCAGCACGATGCGCCGGAGTCATCTCCTCCGCCCTCCATCTGACACTGGCACGTTACGCGGCACCCAGATGACGCAGCTTCACGAAGGCCAACGCCGCCATCACCGCGTCGTTAAGCGCGTCGTGCGCGTCCCAGGTCGGCAAGTCCAATCCCTTCATGACAGTGGCGAAGCGCAGATCCAGATCGGGGTCGCCCTGCTGCCGATACGGCGGCAGTTGTCGGAACTGGTAGTCGTAGTACAGGGCGGAGACTTCAATCTTGGGCTGCGGCAAGCCGATGCCGAGCAGGGGCACCGCCACCCGATTGAGCATCGCCACGTCGAACTCAAGGTAGTAACCCACCAATGGCCTGCTGCCGATAAAGTGCAGCAGTGCATGGACGGCTTGCTCGATCGATATACCGCTGTCCAGATCACGATTGCGCAGACGATGCACGCAAATGCTTTCTGCGCGCATTTCCCCTCGCGGCCTGATGAGCAAGTCCAGGCGCTGGCTGGTCAAAATGCGATTGCCGACGATGCGGACAGCACCGATGGAGACGATCTCGTCGGTGCGCACGTTCAAGCCGGTGGTCTCGCAATCGAGCGCGACCCACTCATCTGGGGGCGGGGCCTCGAACAGGAAGCGAAACGCCGGATCGCGCAACTTGCGCAACTGGCGCCGCCTTTGCAGTGCCTGCAGCCAGTCGGAGAGCCGTCCGTTCATGACTGCTCGCTCATATTCACATCCACTCGGTCCGCCAGCGCTGCCGCAGGAGCGCCTTGAATCGTTTGACGGCGCTCAACGCATCCTTGAGCAGATCACGCTCCAACGATGACAGGCGCGCCAGATGCACGTCGCACGATACCAGCTGATGCGCATCGATCTCCGCCAGCCCGGCCTTGAGCCGCAGGGTCATCAGGAAGTGCAGGCTCTCGCTCAACTCGGCGGCCATGTGCGCGTCGAGGGCCTCGGCGCGCACCAGTGCATCCAGGCGCGGCACAGTGCCAGTCTCGTCGAGTATGCGGTAGGACAGCGCAAGGCTACGCACCCCGTGGACGATTGGGAAGATGCCCTCCTTCTTCACGTCGAGCACGGGATCGGGATCGCCAAACCCGAGGATGCGATCGCGCCAACCCGGCGCGGCACTGAAAGCCTCAATAGCAGCGGCAAAGCGGCCAAGTACGGCGTCATTGTCGATGGTCAGCTCCAGCAACGTCCGCCGCAGTTGTTTGAGTAAGGCGGCATCGCCGCACACCGCATGCGCATCAAAAAAGATTGCCAGATGCATCAAGCCCTCGGGGCTGGGCAGGATGAGCCATTCGCGGATGCGCCGCGCAAAGTCGCTCGCGGTCATGCACCACTCGGGCCGGCTGAGCATGATGCCGCCGGGGCACGGCGGGTAGCCGAACGCGGCCAATGCATCGGAGAAGCGCGTGACGATGCGCTGCAGGTCCGCAGGTGGCACGTAACCATCGCGCAGCACCAGCGCATTGTCCTGATCGGTCTTGAGCAACTGCTCGCCACGCCCCTCACTGCCCATGACAAACAGGCAACTGTTCTCCACGAGCTCGGGCGGCGCGATCATCTGCCAGGCCCGTTCAAACAGGCGTGCGTTGATTTCGCGCACGAGGCTGGCGACGTGATCAATGCGCGAACCGCCACGTGTAAGCAACGCGACCATCCGCGTGATCTGCGCGGCCACCTGCGCGAGGGCGTCCAAGTCCTGAGCCAGGGTGATCTGCACCGTCAGCAGATACGAATGGTTGGCCAGGAAGCTGAACACATCCAGTGATTCCAGCAAACCGAGAATCTCATCTCCGTGCGTGACGACCAATCGGTGCACGCGATGGCGCAACATCAGCGTCAGGGCGTCGCCGATCTGCGCGGAGGCCGGCACGGTGATGAGCGAGAACTGGCTCATCTGCCCTACCGCCAGACGATCCAGCGATGTGCCCTGCAGGACGGCGCGCTGCAAGGAACTGCGTGTGAAGATGCCCACGCGCGGCGGGCTGCTGGTGCCATCACGCACGAGCACGTTCGAAGTGTTATGTGTCTGGAACAGCTTGACCACGGACACCACGTCCGTGTCGGCATCCACAAAATGGGCGGGCCGGATGAAGGCATCGCTCACGCGAGAGACGGCCAGCGACTGCATCGTCTCCATGCTCTGCCGCTGTGCAATAGCGCTGAGCTTGCTGCCGAGGTCGGAAAAAAGCAGCGCACCGAAGGTGGCGTTGGCGGCAATGAGGTCACGCACCGCCTGACGTGCCACCTGATAGACCACCACTTCTTCAGCCGCGACGAAGCGGCTGCTTGCCTTGCCGGCCACCAGCGCTCGGCCGTCAAAGCAATCGTCGGGGCCATAGGTGGCAATCAGCTCGTCGCCGTCGTACTGGGCGACGTGCCCTTTGATGATCAGGAACAGGTGCAGCGGTGCAGCACCCGTATCGAGGATGGTCTGCCCTTCCGGGTAGTAGCCGATGTCGACGGCATCGCGCACCAGGCGCTGCTCGTCCTGATTGAGGCAATCGAACGGCCAGACCGCGAAGTTGAAAGCGCTGGGCATGGTTGCCTTGAAGGCGAGCGATGCAATCGCGTCACCCGCCTCCCATCAGCGTGGCGAATAGCCGATCAGTGGCCCGATGCGCCAGCCGCACCGAGGCCCGTTTCCGAACGAACCTGCTGCGCGGCAAACGACGCCTTCTCGTTTTTGGCGCGAACACTGCTGTCCAGCACCGAGAACAGCCACACGCCCACGAAGCCGATCGTCATCGAGAACAGTGCGGGCGACGTGTATGGGAACCACGCCGAGCCCTTCGGATAACCGAGCGTGGCTTCCCACACCGACGGCGAAACGATCGTCAGACCCACCGACGAGATCAGCCCCAGGAACCCGCCAATGACCGCGCCGCGCGTGGTGCAGCCCTTCCACAGCATCGAGAGGAACAACACCGGGAAGTTGGCAGACGCCGCCACCGCAAACGCCAGCGACACCATGAACGCGATGTTCTGCTTCTCGAAAGCGATGCCGAGCAACACGGCGATCACACCGAGCACCAGCGTGGTGATGCGCGACACCCGCAGCTCATCTGCGCTGTTGGCCTTGCCGTTCTTGAAGACCGTGGCGTAGAGATCATGCGACACCGCCGACGCGCCCGACAGCGTGAGACCGGCCACCACCGCAAGGATCGTTGCGAATGCCACGGCCGAAATGAAACCGTAAAACACATCGCCGCCGACCGTCTTGGCCACCAGCACGGCTGCCATGTTGGCCGTGCCCGCGCCGCCCTTGATGACACCCTTGGCCACGTCGGACAGTTCGGGGTTCGTCAAGACCAGCGTGATCGCACCAAAGCCGATGATGAAGATCAGGATGTAGAAGTAGCCGATCCAGGTGGTTGCCCAGAAGACCGATTTGCGTGCCTCCTTGGCGTCGGGCACCGTGAAGAAACGCATCAGGATGTGCGGCAGACCAGCGGTACCGAACATCAGCGCCATGCCGAACGAGATGGCCGAGATCGGATCCTTGATGAAGCCGCCCGGCGCCATCACAGACAGACCGATCTTGGCGGCCTCATCGGGCGATTTGCCAGCATTGACCGCAATGGCCGTCTTGACTTGCACTGCCTTGGCGAACAGCGCCTCCAGGCTGAAACCGTATTGCGCCAGCACCATGATGGCCATGAACGTCACGCCGGCCAGCAGCAGGCACGCCTTGATGATCTGCACCCAGGTGGTTGCGGTCATGCCGCCAAAGAGCACGTAGACCATCATCAACGCGCCGACGATGACCACCGCGATCCAGTAATCCAGCCCGAACAGGAGCTTGATGAGCTGCCCTGCGCCGACCATCTGAGCGATCAGATAGAACGCCACCACCACCAGCGTGCCAACGGCGGCAAAGCTGCGGATGGGCCCTTGCTCAAACCGGTAGCCCGCCACGTCCGCAAAGGTGAACTTGCCGAGGTTGCGCAACCGCTCGGCCATCAGGAACGTGATGATCGGCCAGCCGACCAGAAAGCCGATGGAGTAGATCAGACCGTCGTAGCCGGAGGTCATCACGGCCGCCGAAATGCCCAGGAAGGACGCTGCCGACATGTAGTCGCCCGAGATGGCCAGGCCATTCTGGAAACCGGTGATGCCGCCGCCCGCCGTATAAAAATCTGCCGCGGAGCGCGTACGCTTGGCTGCCCACTTCGTAATCCACAGCGTGCCGGCCACAAACAGCGCAAACAGCACGATGGCCGTGGTGTTGGTTTCCTGCTTGGCGGTCTGTCCGACATCGCCGCCGGCAGCCAGAGCTGCTCCGCAGGCGCCAGCGGCCAATAGCGCCACCAGCAGGATCGAAAGCATCTTCTTCATTTGGCGACGTCCTTCAGGATGTCCTGCGTCAGTTGGTCGTATTCGCTGTTGGCCCGGCGCACGTAGATGCCGGTAATGACGACGGTGAAGATGATGACCGCCATACCGACGGGCACGCCCACGCTCATCACGCCTGTACCCACCGGCTTGGCGAGAAACGCCTTATCGAACGCGATCAGCGCGATGTAGCCGTAGTACACGGCCAGCATCAGCACTGTCAGAACGAGTCCGAGCTTGTTGCGTCGCTGTTTGAGCTGCGCATATTTCGGATGCGCCTCGATTTTTCCTACCAATCCATCCTGCATCGCCTGTCTCCTGGTTTGCTCTTGGAATGTGTGCGGCGATTCTGGATAGCGAAACTGACTGAACTCTTACTCACGCCGTCTGTGGCGGTTTACTGCGATAGTGGTTTTCCCTAGCGCTGCAGAACAACATAAGAAACACTGCAAGACATCCGGCCGCAAATGAGCCGCTGAACGGCTTCCCTCGCCCAAATTGACGCTGGCAAGCGCGGGCATATTGTGCGCATGCACATTCGCAAGAGGTGCATATACCGTCTGGCACTGCCGGCTCAAAGCAGGGGTTGGATGATGCAGCGCACGCATCGCCGCAAGGGCTCGACCGATGCACCGCCACTCGACCCGAGCGCGCCCAAGTGCTTGATTTTCTTGAAATCCCGGCCATCGATCGCATGCATTGAAAGGCACATGCTTGTCAGAACGCCGTAAGTTTCGGCTCCCACAATCGTTGACACTTCCGCGGGCGAAAAGCGTTTGCGTTGTCATGTCCATGCCCAGCGGGACGACCTACGAAAAAAAACAGGAGACAACATGGCAACCGTGCAAAGTGCACCGAACGCGCCCGTCGGGCGCGTGCAGCCCGCGCCCATGACGAAGGAGGAGAAGAAAGTCATCTTCGCCTCGTCGCTGGGAACGGTGTTCGAGTGGTACGACTTTTATCTCTACGGCTCGTTGGCGGCCATCATCGCCAAGCAGTTCTTCTCGGGCCTGGACCCCACGGCGGGCTTCATCTTTGCACTGCTGGCGTTTGCTGCCGGCTTCCTGGTGCGCCCGTTCGGCGCGCTGGTCTTCGGCCGTCTGGGCGACATGATTGGCCGCAAATACACGTTCCTGGTGACCATCGTCATCATGGGTACGTCAACGTTCATCGTCGGTCTGCTTCCGTCGTACGGCACGATTGGCGTAGCCGCGCCGATCATTCTGATCGCGCTGCGCATGCTGCAAGGTCTGGCGCTGGGCGGTGAATATGGTGGCGCCGCCACGTATGTCGCCGAGCATGCCCCGCACGGCCGCCGCGGTGCCTACACGTCGTGGATCCAGACGACGGCCACGCTGGGCCTGTTCCTCTCGCTGGTCGTCATCCTGGCCGTGCGCGAACTGACCGGCAAGGCATTCGACGACTGGGGCTGGCGCATCCCGTTCCTGGTGTCGATCCTGCTGCTGGCAACGTCGGTGTACATCCGTCTGTCGATGAGCGAATCGCCGGCATTCCAGAAGATGAAGGCTGAGGGGAAGACCTCCAAGGCCCCGCTGACGGAAGCTTTCGGCCAATGGCGCAACCTGAAGATCGTGATCCTGGCGCTGCTCGGCCTGACCGCCGGCCAGGCTGTGGTGTGGTACACGGGCCAGTTCTACGCGCTGTTCTTCCTCACGCAGGTGCTGAAGGTCGACGCCTTCACGGCCAACGTGCTGATTGCGGTGGCGCTTGCCATCGGCACGCCGTTCTTCGTGTTCTTCGGGTCGCTGTCTGACCGCATCGGTCGCAAGAAGATCATCATGGCCGGCTGCCTGCTGGCGGTGCTGACGTACTTCCCGCTGTTCAAGGCGCTCACGCACTACGCCAACCCGGCGCTGGAGCGCGCCCAGCAGACCGCGCAGATCACGATCACGGTCGATCCGAAGGAGTGCTCGTTCCAGGGCAGCCCGATCGCCCGCGAAGTGGACTTCCGCTCTTCGTGTGACATCGCCAAGCGCACGCTGGCGCAATCGTCGGCCAGCTACGAGACGGTTGACGGCCCGGCCGGCACGGTCGCGACGGTGTCGATTGCGGGCAAGCAGATCACCTCGCTCAACGCCACCCGCACGGCGGACGGCCAGAACTTCGACGCGGACAGCAAGGCCAAAATCGCCGACTTCAAGAAGCAGGTGAGCGAGTCGCTCAAGGCGGCCAACTACCCGGCCAAGGCCGATCCGGCCCAGATGAACACGATCATGGTGCTGGTGATCCTGGTGATTCTGGTGATCTACGTCACCATGGTCTACGGCCCGATCGCGGCGATGCTGGTCGAGATGTTCCCGACACGCATCCGCTACTCGTCGATGTCGCTGCCGTATCACATCGGCAACGGCTGGTTTGGGGGCCTGCTGCCGACCATCTCGTTCGCCCTGGTGGCCCAGAACGGCAATATCTATCACGGTTTGTGGTACCCGATCTGGATCGCGGCCATCACCTTCGTGATTGGTGTGCTGTTCGTACGCGAAACCAAGGATGTGGATATCTATCGCAATGATTGAGGCAGGGGGTTGACATATTCGCCGAAGACGGTAGAATCCCGCTTCTTCGGCGAATTAGCTCAGTCGGTTAGAGCGACGGAATCATAATCCGCAGGTCCGGGGTTCGAGTCCCTGATTCGCCACCAAATACCAAAAAGCCCTGCTTCGGCAGGGCTTTTTGCTTTTCTGCTACATCCCTGGCGACCGCCAGGGCAATCACATTACGCAAGCGCCTCGGCTTGCACAGGCACCCCGGCGGCAACCGCCAACACCCAATCCGTCGTCAACGCCGATTGCGTCACGGGCAGCATATGGCCGCCGTCGATGATGCGCAGATTCACACGGTCGAGCTTCTGCTTGAGCGCTTCGCCCTGGCGCTTGACGTTCAAGATGCGGTCACCGCGGCCGTACAGCACGTCGACCGGCACCGTCATCGAGGCATAGCGGCGTTCCATGTCAGGCAGATCTTCCGGCGCAGCGACCAGATCCGACGATGCCGCATAGAACACGTGCGGACGCAGCCCCAGCAGACCGCCGCCCTTGAACGGGAAATCCTTCGGCATGGTCTCGGGCGCGAACACCGCCGCGATGGCCTTCCGAGAATTGATGATCGACAGGGGAATCGCGAGCGTCCATGACACCAGCCTGCGCACCAGCGGCGACGGCAACACCAAGCCCCCGAACGCACCGGGCGGCGCGCTCTCTGCATGCGTGAGCGGCGCGATCAACGCGAGCCGGCGAATGACTTGCGGATGATTCAGCCCCACCGCCAGTGAAATCGCTCCGCCAAGCGAATGCCCCACCAGCACGGGCTTGTCGAGCCCGAGCTTCTCGATGCACTGCGCGACCATGCGCGCCTGCGCATAGATGTTGGCCGGCGAATCCGCGCCCCGCACGGACCTGCCTGCGCCCGGCCGGTCGATCACGATCACGCGATGCGAGCGCGCAAGCCGATTCATATCCAGATACGCGAAGTTGCGCAGGTTGCCGCACAGGCCATGCACGAACACGATGGCGGGACCCGTGCCGCGATCGGTGTAATGCACGCGGTCGGCCCCGACATCGAGGAACTTGCCTTCGGGCGGGAATCCTTTTGTGACGCGGCGTGCGATGAAGAAGGTGAACGCAACGGGCGCGAGGATGGCAAGCGCGATGACGCCAAGAATGGTGCTGGTCATAGTGTCCACGATACGGGAGGCAGTTAAGCGGGCTGTGCCGCGCCGATCGGCTGCGCGCGACGTTCGAACTGCATGGCGCTGTCGGCCAATGTGCCGAACTTCAGCATCATCAGATCACGCGCGTAGTTCTGATACGACTTCCACGGCTGCTTGTCGCCCTGTTTGGGCAGGATGGCCGCCGCGCGTTGGATGTAGCCGGATGTCAGATCAACGGCGGGCTCGCGGCTCATGGCTTCGTCATCGAGACGCGGCACGCAGGTATCGAAGCCGTTGGACTGCATGTGGTTGAGTAGCCGGCAGACGTACTGCGCGATCAACTCGGCCTTCAGCGTCCACGACGCATTCGTATAGCCGAACGACGACGCGAGGTTCGGCACGCCGCTGTACATCATGCCCTTGTACGACACCGTCTCGGCCAGATTCACGGCACGCCCGTCGACGGCGATGGCCGCCCCGCCCAGCACCTTCAACTTGAGCCCTGTGGCTGTGACGATCACGTCGGCATCTAGATGCTCGCCGCTCTTGAGCTGCAGGCCGGTTGGCGTGAAGCGTGCAATCTCGTCGGTCGCAATCGAGGCCTTGCCCGCGCGGATCGTCTTGAACAGATCGCCGTCCGGCACGAGGCACAGGCGCTGGTCCCACGGGTTGTAGCGCGGCGTGAGGTGTTTGCGCACGTCGAACCCTGGGCCGATCTGCTTGCCCGCCATGCGGATGATGAAATCTTTGAATGCCTTGGGCTTGCGACGCGCGAGGCTGTAGAAGTACATCGTCAGCAACACGTTCTTCGTGCGCACCAGCCGGTGAGCAAGGCCCGACGGCAACCAGCGACGCAACGTGTTGGCCACGGCATCCTGCTCCGGCCGCGAGACGATGTACGTGGGCGAGCGCTGCAGCATCGTCACGTGCTGCGCGGTGCCGGCCATCGCAGGCACCAGCGTGACGGCCGTAGCTCCGCTGCCGATCACCACCACGCGCTTGCCAGCGTATGAGAGATCGTTCGGCCAATGCTGCGGATGGACGATGCGCCCCCGGAACTGATCCATGTCGGGCCACGTTGGCGCATGGCCTTCTTCATAGTCGTAGTAGCCGCTGCACATGTAGAGGAACTTGCAGGTGAATTGCACCGGTTCCTCGCGCGCGCCATCGCTGCGCAACGCTTGCACGGTCCAGCGTGCCGTGGCGGAATCCCAGCTCGCGCCCGTCACCTTGTGACGGAAGCGGATCGACTTGTCGATGCCGAACACGCGTGCGGTGTCGCGGATGTAATCGAGGATCGTCTGGCCGTCCGAAATGGCTTTGCTGCTATGCCACGGCCGGAAGCTGTAGCCGAGCGTGAACATGTCGGAGTCGGAACGGATGCCGGGATAGCGGAACAGGTCCCACGTGCCGCCGATGGTTTCGCGCCCTTCCAGGATGGCAAAGCGCGCCGACGGGCAACGCTCGCGCAGGTGATACGCCGCGCCAATACCCGAAAGCCCCGCGCCGACGATGAGTACGTCGAGGTCTGTATCCGGTGCGGTTGCCCGATTGCGGGGCGCACCCGGGCTGGCGCTTCGCTCCATCATCGTATCCATGCGGTCTCCTGTTTGCAGCCTTGGGGGTAGGCGTGGCAAATTTCGCACTAAATGTGGTGTGATTCGTCACCACTTTAATTTTTGGACGTCCTGACGTCAAATAACGAAATGGAGAAAACATTTGAAACAGCCAACGCGCCCGCCAAGAAAGGCCGCCCGTATGGCGGCGTGGCGCCGGAGGCACGCGCAGCAGAACGCCGCGATGCGCTGATCCGCGCCGGCACGCGCGTCTTCGGCACGGTGGGCTTTCGGAAGGCCACCGTGCGGGCGATCTGCCAGGAAGCGAAGCTCAATGATCGGTACTTTTACGCCGCGTTCGACAGCACCGAAGCCTTGCTGCGTGCGACCTACCAGCAACATGCCGAAGACTTGCGCACACGGGTGTCGGACGCCACCGCCGCCGTCGGCAACACGCTGGAGGCACGTGTCGATGCCGGTCTCCACGCGTTTTTCGCGTTCTTGCGAGACCCATGCGCGGCGCGCGTGCTGCTACTCGAAGTGATGGGCGTGAGCCCGGAAACGGACGCGACCTACCAGCGCAACCTACTGGAGTTCGGCAAGCAGGTCATGGCGAATGCCCAACTGCCAGGCGCCCACAATGACGACGATGCCGAGCTGCGCGCCGATCAACGCATCATCGGTCTTGCGCTCGTCGGTGCCCTGACAAACGTCGGTGCAGCGTGGCTGCTGACCGGCTATCGAGATCCCGAAGAAAAGATGGTGCGCAACTGTCGGCAGGTCGTGCTCGGCACATTGCGCACCATGCTGAGCACTTAGGCCGTGCCTTCCGGCTTGCCCAGCCGGACCACGGTCACACCCTGCGCCAGATGCCGTAACGACGGCTGCAGCAGCACGCAGTTGTCGTACGGCGTGACGATCTGCAGGTCTCCATCGGTGGCGATGATGGTGCCAGCTCGTGCGATGGTCTCCATACCGCGATAGTCGTCCACGAAGCGGAACGTGGTGGATTTAGCGACGACCGGATCGGTCACCCGAATGCAACGCACCTCCAGCGCGGGCGCAATCCCCAGCCATTCCGATACCGCCGATGCGTCCACGGTGCCAAGCGCCACCAGGAAACGCGCGCACGCATCCAGCGCCACGTCGCGGCTCACGCGCTCGAAGTGCTGACCGCATTCGATGAGCAGCGCATTCTTCGGGCTCGCGGCATCGCCAAAGCCGCCGTAGTCGCGCAAGCGGCGGCCAGCAGCGTGGCCGGCATCAATCATCAGATGCGAAGGCGCGCCGACCTGCCGGCCCAGCTCGACGCCTTTCGCATGCGGACCCGTCAGCATCAACGGTTCGGCCTTTTCATGCATCGAGTGAATATCGAGCAGGTAATCAACCGTATCGATCACCGGGCGCAGCTCACGCGCGCGGCGCAGTTCCAGCGTGTTCCCCGGGCCGTCAAGCTTGTCGGCAGACCACACGCGGTTCAAGTCTTCGTCGATAAAGCGCGTGGCATCCGGGTCGTTGATGTCAAAGCGCTCGTACGCCTCGATGTTTGCAAATGACAACGTGAGCCGACCATGTGTGGGGCGCACGCCGGCAGCCAGCAGCGCATCCACCGCAATCGCGCCGCACAGCTCATTGCCATGCGTGAGCGCGTTGATCATGACATGCGGCCCAGGCATGCCGCTATCGAACGTATGGACGTAATCAATGCCGTGCGTGCCCGTCTTCCAGCGGCGGATATCGGGCTTCTGCAACTCAATTGGGTACACCGGCAGCGTGGCGCGCAGCGCCTCCAAGGTCATCATGCGAAATCCTTCGGTGTTACGAGAAGTTCTGTTCAGGTTCAGTGCGCACGCGCACGTCCGCGCAGCATCCACAGCGAGGCCAGGCTGATCAGTGTGGTCGCAAACACATAGAAGCTCGGCGACGTCTTGATGTGCGTCACGCCAATCAGCCACGTGACGATCAGCGGCGAGAACCCACCGAAGATCGTTACCGACAGGTTGTAGCTCAGCGCCAGGCCCGTGCCGCGCGTACGCGTTGGGAAGATGTCGGCCAGGAGCGCGGGCAGTGGCGCGAGGATGGCGGCCAAAAGCACGCCCACAATCGCCTGCATCACCAGCAGCGTCCAGAACGTCGGTTGCGCGACCAGCGTGGCAAACATCGGATACGTCGACAGCGCAATCACCACCATTGCAATCGACACCACGCGGATGCTGCCGAAGCGATCTGCCAGCAAGCCGAACGCGGGCGCCATCACCATCAGCATCGCGCCGGTGATCATCGTGCAGACCAGCGAGGCGCTGGTTGCGATGTGGAGTTGGTTGATGGCATAGGTCGGCATGTAGACCTTCTGCACATAGTTGAATGCGGTGACGGCCACGACCACGCCCGCCCCCAGCAGTAATCCGGGCAAACCCTGCGTGAGCGTATCGCGCAGCGGCGAGCGCGCTTGCAGCGCGGCCGGCGCTTCCGCCTGCATGGCCACAAACTCCGGCGTTTCAGGCGTGTGGCGGCGGATGTAGACACCAATGGGGCCGATCAGCAAGCCGAACAGGAACGCCACGCGCCAGCCCCATGACTCCACTTGCTCGGTGGTCAGCGCGTAAGTCAGCCATGCGCTCAAGCCCGCGGCCAACAATGTGGCAAGACCCTGCGTGGCGGCCTGCCAGCTCGCGTTGTATCCCATGCGCTTGCCGTTGGCGTGCTCGATCATGAACGCCGTGGCTGAACCGAATTCTCCGCCGGCCGAAAAGCCCTGCAACAGGCGCGCCACGATCACGATGGCCGGCGACCACAGCCCGATCGACGCATACGTCGGTGCAAACGCGATCATCGCGGTGCCCAGCATCATCAGCAGGATCGACCACGTCAGCGCAGCCTTGCGCCCGACGCGGTCTGCATAGCTGCCCAGCACCATCGAGCCCAGCGGCCGCATGATGAACGACACGCCAAACGTGCCGACAGAGAGCATCAGCGAACTCCACGCATCGCCCGTGGGGAAGAACAGCTTGCCGATGGTGATGGCGAAATAGCCGTAGATCAGCAGATCGTAGTATTCGAGCGCGTTGCCGACGCTGGCCGCCAGTACGGCACGCCAGGGCGAGGGATGTCGATGGGTGTCGGTGGCGCGTGCGGATGGGCCGCTCGCATTGAGGGTGTGGGCTGGCATGGTTGTCTCCCCGTGGTCTGTGCCGATCCGCCGGTTTTGCTGAATAGCGCTGGCGGGCGAAGGTTGCGGAGGAGTCTAGGTGCCGTGCCCACGCGGCTTGTGCCGTTTCGGCACAAGGTTGGGCTTTTTGCGATGCACCTCAGGCGAGATCGGGGCGAGAGTTGCCGCTGGCGCTATCAACGGCCAGTTGCCATACCTCGTCAAGCAGTGCGCTCTGGTTGCTGCGCACCCGCATCATGCGGATATTGACGTGGATGTGCCAGGCGTCATCGCCGGCCGGGCGCAGTTCGCCCGCGTTCAGGTGCGGCTTGGCCAGGCGATATGGCAACCACGCCATGCCGAATCCCCGTAGGGCCATCTCTTCTACCGCCTCGTAGAAATCCGCCTGGAACACGGGCTGCAGATGCGCCTTGCGATCGGCGGCGGCAAGGTGGCTGTCGAGCATCTGCCGCAACGTCAGGCCGCGCGCAAAGGCCAGCCACGGTAGCGGTGCGGCGGCCGAGCCCGGCAGCGTGAAGCGTGCGCGGCCGCGCTTGTCAGGCACACTCACCGGCACCAGCGTCTCGCTGCACAGCAGGCAATGGTCGTACTTACGCGGATCGAGTAGAGCATCGGCCTGCGGGCTGGCGTAGGCGATCAGCAGATCGACGGTGCCATCGGCAAGTGCCAGGACGCCTTCCTGCGTGCCGCCCGTCGTCACGCTGAGCGGAAACACGCCGCGCCGGCGCGCCAGCGTTTCATACCAGCCCGGGACAAAGGTGCGCGCCAGCGTGCGCCCTGTGCCGATCTTGAGCGCCACCGGCAGTTGCGCCTCGCGCAGCAGCAAGCGCGCATCGTTCAGGCCGTCGACGGCATTGGCCGCGGCATCCAGAAACAAGCGCCCCGCCGCCGTGAGCGTGACGGGATGCTCGCTGCGTTCGACCAGTGCGGTGCCCACCCACTCTTCGAGCGCCTTGATCCGCCGGCCGAATGCGGGGTGCGTGACGTTGCGGTTCTCGGCGGCGCGGCTGAAGCTGCGCGTCTTGGCGAGTTCCTTGAAGTCTTCCAGCCATTTGATCTGCATGGCGCGTCCGGGTGCGATGGTGAGCGTGTGGTCTGCGCATTATCTCCGCAGCCTGCACGAACGGGCTTAACGTGCGTGCCGTATCGTTATCATCTTGAGCAAACGACCCGCTACGTTTCATGACCGCACCCCGCCCGCTGTCCATCGGCATTGCCGGCGCCGGTAACGCCGGACTTGCCGCTGCCATCGCGTTTGCCCGCCAGGGGCACAACGTGCACGTCTTCGAAAAGCATCCGCAGCTGACCGCCATGGGCGCGGGCCTGCTGATCCAGCCGCAGGGTATCCGCGCACTGGAGGCACTCGGCGTGGGCCGCGAGCTGGAAGGCATCGGCGCGGCGATCGATCGGCTGATCGGCCTGAGCCATCGCGGCTGGCGTCTGCTCGACATCGACTACGCCGAGACGCCCGGCCGCGCCGTCACGCGGCATGCGCTGTCGTCCATGCTGTACGACGCCGCCTTGCACGCGGGCGCAGCATTCCACTTTGGCTGCGCGATCCAGCAATTGCTTGTTGATGGACCGCGCGCGCAGGTCGCGCACACGCAGGGCGAATCAATCTTCGATCTGTTTGTGATTGCCGATGGCGCGGCCTCTGCGCTGCGTGAGCCCGCAGGCCTGGCCGGCCCGTCGAGCACCTACCGATGGGGCACGCTTTGGTTCCAAGGGTGGGTGGATGGCTGGAACCCGCGCGTGCTGCAGCAGCGCTTTCGCGGCACGCGCGAGATGATGGGCTTGCTGCCCACCGAAGTGGATGGCATCCGCACTCGCCTGTCGATGTTCTGGAGCCTGCCCGGCGATGCCGTCGACGCCTGGCGCCAGACCGACATCACACAGTGGAAGGCGCATGTGCTCAGCCTGTGGCCGCAAGCCGCGCCCATGGTCGAGCAGATCGGCTCGCACGACGATATGCCTTTTGCCGTCTATCGGCACACATGGCCGCGCGCGCTGGCCAAACCACCTTACTGCGTCATCGGCGATGCCGCGCATGCCATGAGCCCACAGCTCGGTTTGGGGACCACGCTGGCCGCGCAAGATGCCTTGGCACTTGCCGCGTGCGTGCAAGTGCATGGCCCCACCCATGGCGCGCTCGCCTACCACGCCCGTCGTCTGCGCACCGTGCAGGCCTACCAGACGCTGAGCCGTGCGCTCACGCCATGCTTCCAGGCGCAATACGGCGGTTGGATGCGAGACGTAGTGTTTGCCACCGGCTTGCGCGTACCCGGTGTCGCATGGCTGATGAAACGCAGCCTGGCAGAGCCGCCCGCGCGCGATGCCGCATTCGCTCCAGCTGCGGCTTCCACGTCTACGAGCGAAAAGCCCCAAGCATGACACCACGCCATCCATCAGCATGAGCCTGTTGCACACCTTCCTTCCCGAGCATCAGTTCAGCGAGCAGCACCACATACGCGTCAATGCCGCACCCGGGCGCGTGCTCGACGTGGTTTCGCAACTGGACGTCAGTGATTTCCCGCTGGCCAGGCTGTTCCTGCACTTGCGCGCCATCCCGGCGCGCATCGCCGCCGCGATGGGCAAGCCCAGTGCGCGACGTATCGATGCCGGATTCGGCGTGCACGATTTCACGGTACTCGGCCGCGATGGAGATCGCGAATTCGCGCTCGGCCTCGTCGGCCGCTTCTGGGAATCCGACGGCGGCCTCGTCCACGTTGAAGCCAGCGCGTTTCGCACGTTCTCCGAACCCTATATCGCCAAGCTGGTCATGACGTTCGTTGCCGAATCCGACGGCACCGGTACGCTGCTGACTACTCGCACGTGCGTGCATTGCTCGGGCACAGCGGCGCGCCGCCACTTCACGCCTTACTGGGTGCTGATCCGCATACCAAGCGGGCTGATCCGGCGGATGATGCTGCACCGGATCAAGCAAGCGGCGGAGGCACACGACGCCCCGCTTCCACGTCCAGAATAACCAACGTGCCCGTGCTGCCGGCATCCACGCTGTGCGGCACGCCGGCGGGCACGACATACAACTCGCCGCGCGACACCGTGACCGCCTCGCCGTCGATGCGCAGGCGCAACTCGCCATCGATCACCAGCAGGCCTTCGGCATAGTCGTGCACTTCGTCGGGATACGGCGTGCGGTCCATGCGCAGCACCTTGAAGTTGCCGCCGCCAAAGCGCTCCAGCACGCGAGACGACCATGCGCGCGGCAACGCATCGGCCTCTGCATTGAGATTGAAAAACGGCACGCCGACCTCGCCCAAGGAAAAGGAAGCGCCGAGCATACCAGCCGATGGATAACAAGAAAGGGCGCCCGCATTGCTGCTGGGCGCCCTTACTACGTGGCAGTCGGCGCGCGCTTAAGCGTCGTAGGATGCGAGGTCCATCTCGGACAGCGCATTCATGTCATCCGCAGGCCTCAGGTGGTCCACGCGGTAACCGTGTTTGTACACCGCCACCAAGCGCACTTCGTTCACCGGTTCGATGTTCAGCTTCATGCGGATGCGCGACACGTGGCTATCGATTGTGCGCGTGTACTCCGATGAGTTGCGGCCCCACACCTGTCCGAAAATATGGTCGCGCGACAGCGTGCGGCCCACGTTCGAGAACAGCAGCAGCGCCAGCTGAAATTCGATGCCCGTCAGCGTAACGGGCTCGCCGTGCAGTGTGATCTGCTGGCGTTGTGGGTTGAAGTGGTACGGACCTACCGAGAACGGCAGGCGGCCATACGGGATCGGATACGCACGGCGCAGCAACGCATCGACGCGGGCACGAAGCTCGGCAATGCGGAACGGCTTCGCGATGTAGTCATCGGCGCCTTGGGTCAGTGCGCGCACGATGCTCTTTTCACCTTCTTCGGCTGTGACGAACAGGATGGGAAGCACGTCCCTGTGACGGCTGCGCACCACGCTCAGCACATCGATACCGAGCATGCCCGGCGTGTGCCAGTCGAGGATCAGCATGTCGTACGACGAGCGGCCCAGCATGCGCAGCAACGTCGCTCCATCGCTGTAGGGCGTCACGTCGTGGCCAGACTGGGACAGGATCTGGACGATGACTTCGCTTTGGAAGGGATCGTCTTCAAGCAAGGCGATACGCATGTTCGACTCCATGAAAATTGCGCACATGCGTGCCGGATGGAGCGAGCGTTGATCGCGCCCGAACCGTCGCGTTCAGCGCGATCCGTTGCATGTGTTACGTGTTTGCAATTTTCGTGGCGAGGTTTGCTACGAACCATGAGAAGAGTCCTAATTTGTGAAGCGCCTTGAATCATCCGGTGCCGCATCCATTCCACGAAATCTGGACAAAAAAAAGCCCGGACAACGAGGTCCGGGCGGCGGTATTTCCCACAATGTGACGGGATCGGAAACACCCAAGGGTCGCATGTGCCAGACTGCGTCGCTGTGCACCGGGGGACACACTGCAACGCTTACGGGGGATAACGTCAAGAAGGGTCAGACGTACTGGTCGGCACACGCGAAGCGCATGATGCCGTGCGATACGCGCTGTCGGAGCAGTCGTGACAACATTTGACGCGCCCGCTTCTGGGCCGCCACGCCTCAGGTGGGATCCGCGTTTTCCAGCTCTTGCCGAATCGACTCGGTCAGCATGTCGATCAGCAATCGAACGCGTTTGGGAACGAACCGGGCGGATGGCGTGACGAGGTTGATCGGCTCTCCGCTGGTCGCATAATCGGGCAGCACGCGCACGAGGCGAGGCAGCGGAGCGTTGGCGCGCGCTACGGCACTCGCGTACAGCGGCAGCGGGCCGATGCCAGCGCCCGACGCGATCAACGTTTCCAGATAAATAAGGCTGTCGGAGTTCAGGCGGGCGCGCACGGCCACCGTTTTCAGGCCATCGGGGCCAACGAGGCGCCATTGCGTTTCGCCGCGGCCGGTGCCGCGAAAATCGAGGCAGCAATGGTCGGCCAGCCCTTGCACGGTGTCTGGAGCACCGCGGCGCTGAAGGTAATCGGGTGAGGCGAACAAGCCGATGCGCAACACGCCAAGCGATCGCGCCACGAGAGAACTGTCGGCCAAGCGTCCGACGCGGACAGCAAGGTCAAATCCTTCCTGCACCAGATCGACATTGCGCGGCGTCAGCACCACGTCCAGGTCGATCTCCGGATACTGCTGCATGAAGCGTGCGGCCACCGGTGCCACCAGCAGGCGCCCGACGTCTTCGGAAGATGTGATCCGCACCTTGCCGCGTGGCAGGTCCTGCAGCTCGCCGGCGCACGTCGTGGCGCGCTCGATGTCTTCCAGTGCATGCGACGCCACCTGATAGAGACTCTGGCCCGCGTCGGTCAGATGCAGCGTGCGTGTGGTGCGCTGTAACAGTCGTACGTTCAAATCCTGTTCAAGCGCCGCAATGCCCCGGCTGACTGACGATTTGGGCAGATCGAGCCGCGTTGCCGCTGCCGTGAAGCTCCCCGCCTCGACCACGCGCACGAACAGCGCCAATTGGTTCAGATCCATGGTTTTCCTCCTTTTATCGTGATGCGTGCCGGCCTGGGATTGTGATTGTCTCGCCGGTAGCAACATTTTTTCCCACAATAACCGACTAGTGCAAACCGGGCAACCACCCTACATTTGGCATATGACAAACGCCCGATTTCAGGAGAACAACATGGAAACCCTCGTGCAACCGCAAGTGCAGCGTGGCCGCCGCGTGGAGCGCATCATCACGGGCCGCCCCACTTCGGACGGCGCGGGCGTGAAGCTCACGCGCGTCCTGACAAACAACCTGCAACGTCGGCTGGACCCGTTCCTGATGCTGGACGCCTTTCGTAGTGACGACCCGAACGACTATCTGGCCGGCTTTCCCGACCACCCGCACCGCGGCTTTGAAACGGTGACGTACATGATCGCTGGCCGCATGCGCCACCGCGACAGCGCCGGCCACGAAGGCCTGCTGCAACACGGCGGCGTGCAGTGGATGACAGCCGGCAGCGGCGTGGTGCACTCTGAAATGCCGGAACAAGAAGACGGCGTGATGGAAGGCTTCCAGCTGTGGCTGAACCTGCCCGCCAGGGACAAGATGACGACGCCGTGGTACCGCGACATCCCGTCGAACGAGATTCCCGAGTTCACGACGGAAGACGGCGTGGCCGTGCGCGTGATCGCCGGAGAATCGCAAGGCGTGCAAGGTGCGATGACGCGTGAAGCGACGCAGCCGTTGTATCTGGACATCACGCTGCCGGCGGGTGCGTCGTTTGCGCAGCCGCTGCCGGCAGGGCACAACGCGTTCGTCTACGTGTTCCGTGGCAACGCGCTGGTGGGCGACGCCGACGCATCTGGCAACGCTGGGCTGCAGCGCGTGGAAGACAAGCAGATGGCCATCCTCGCCAACACGGAAGGCAGCGACGGTGTGGTCATCCGTGCAGGCAACGCTGAGGCACGCGTGCTGCTGGTGGCGGGCAAGCCGCTGAACGAGTCGATCGCGCAATACGGCCCGTTCGTGATGAACACGCAGGAAGAAATCTTCCAGGCCGTGCGTGACTTCCAAGCCGGCAAGTTCGCGTAAAGCGTCTGAGCAGTCGCAAAGAAAAACCGCCGCTCGATTTCACCAGAGCGGCGGTTCGTCCAACAGCGCGATCTGCTCGCGCAATTCCAACACCCGGTCCTGCCAGTAGCGTTGCGTGTTGAACCACGGAAACGCTGCAGGAAACGCCGGATCGTTCCAGCGACGCGCCAACCATGCGCTGTAATGCAGCAAGCGCAGCGTGCGTAACGCTTCCACCAGATACAGCTCGCGCGTGTCGAACTCGCAAAAGTCTTCATAGCCGGCGAGCAGGCTGGCGAGCTGCGATTGCATCGATGCGCGATCGCCCGAGAGCAGCATCCACAAATCCTGCACGGCGGGGCCGGTGCGGCTGTCGTCGAAGTCGACGAAATGTGGGCCGGCGCTGCGCAGCGGATCGTCTTGCTTGGCGTCGGCCTCTTCGATCCAGAGCACGTTCGAGGCGTGGCAATCGCCGTGCAGGCGCAGCAGCGAGACGTCGCCCGCGCGGTCGTAGCAGCGGCGCACGCCGTCGAGTGCGGCATCGGCCACGCTGCGCCACGCCGGCAACAAATCGGTCGGGATGAAATCGTGTTCAAGCAGCCAATCGCGCGATTGCACGCCGAAGGTGTCGATGTCGAGCGCCGGACGGGCCATGAACGGTCGCTGCGCCCCGACAGCGTGGATGCGGCCAAGGAAGCGGCCCATCCATTCGAGCGTGTCGTCCTGGTCGATGGCTGGCACGCGGCCGGCGCAACGCGGGAAGACCGCGAAGTGCCAGCGTTCGAACGCGTGCAGCGTACGGCCATCGATTTCCAGCGGCGCGATCACGGGGATTTCCGCCGCTGCCAGTTCGGCCGTAAAGCTGTGCTCTTCGACGATCTGCGTGTCGGACCAGCGGTCCGGGCGGTAGAACTTGACCACCACTGGCGCGCTGTCTTCCACGCCGGCCTGGTAGACGCGGTTTTCGTAACTGTTGAGCGCGAACATGCGGCCGTCCGGCATCAGCCCGACCTGCGCCAGCGCATCGAGGATGCTGTCGGGCGTCAGGCCGTCGTAGGGCGCTTCAGCTGATGCGGGCTGACCGTCGTCGTGCATGAACGTCAGGCTTTACGGCCGCCGAGCAGCGCTGCAGCCTTGGCGAACAGGCCGTTGAACGGCTGCTTGGCCGGCTGCCCCTTGTGGGCTGGCTGCGCGGCCTGCGTGTTGGATGCGCGACGTTGTTGGCCGCCCTGCGCGCCTTGCCCATTGCCCTGACCCTGACTTTGGCCATTGCCTTGGCGTTGGCCGCGTGCTTGCGATTGGCCATTGCGCGGTTTCGGCGCAGCTTGGCCGTCACGTTGACCCTGCTGACCTTGCGCCTGACGTTGGCGGCTGCCGGCGCCATTGCGACCCTGGCCTTGGCCCTGATTCTGACCCTGACCTTGACTATTACCGTTAGCGCTCGACTCACGGCGCGGTTCGCGAGGTTCACGCGGCGCCCGCGGCTCGCGTGGCGCAGCGTTGGCGCTGGCCTGACGAGGCTGCTGGCTGCGGCCACCGCCAGGGCGGCCGCCGCGCGCGTTGCCGCCACGGCCCGCCGAGTTGCGCCCGTTCGGAATCGGCTCTGCCACGATGGTCGGGTCCGGCTCGAAACCTTCCAGCACGGTACGCGGCAGTTCGCGCTTGATGAGGCGCTCAATGTCACGCAGCAAACCGTGCTCGTCCACGCAGACCAGCGAGATCGCCTCGCCTTGCGCACCCGCACGGCCCGTGCGGCCGATACGGTGCACGTAGTCCTCCGGCACGTTCGGCAGATCGAAGTTGACCACGTGCGGCAGTTGGTCGATGTCGATACCGCGCGCGGCGATGTCGGTGGCAACCAGCACGCGCAGCGTCCCGGCCTTGAACTCCGTCAGCGCGCGCGTGCGTGCCGATTGGCTCTTGTTGCCGTGGATGGCCAGCGCGGGAATGCCGTCGCGCGTGAGCTGCTCGGCCAGGCGGTTCGCGCCGTGCTTGGTGCGCGTGAAGACCAGCACCTGATGCCAGTCGTTGTCGCGCACGAGCTTGGCCAGCAGTTCGCGCTTGCGCTCGCGATCGACCGGATAGATGCGTTGTTCGACCGTCTCGGCCGTCGTGTTGCGGCGCGCGACTTCGATCAGCGCCGGCTTGTCGAGCAGACGGTCGGCCAGTTCGCGAATGTCATCTGAGAACGTTGCCGAGAACAGCAGGTTCTGACGCTTCGGCGGCAGGATGTTGAGGATCTTGCGGATGTCGTGGATGAAGCCCATGTCGAGCATGCGATCGGCTTCGTCCAGCACCAGCAGTTCAATGTGCGACAGATCGATGGTGCGCTGACCGACGTGGTCCAGCAGACGGCCCGGCGTTGCCACGACGATATCGACACCGCGCTTGAGCGCATCGATCTGCGGGTTGATGCCGACGCCGCCGAACATCACCATCGACTTTAGCGGCAGGTATTTGCCATAGGCGCGCACGCTTTCTTCCACCTGCGCGGCGAGTTCGCGCGTGGGCGTCAGCACCAGCGCACGGATCGGAAAGCGCATGCCCTGCGGCGTTTGCACCTTGTTGGGCTGCGATGCAGACAGGCGATGCAGCAGCGGCAGCGTGAAACCGGCGGTCTTGCCGGTGCCGGTCTGTGCACCGGCGAGCAGGTCACCGCCCTTGAGGATGGCGGGGATGGCCTGGCGTTGAATCGGAGTGGGTTCTGCGTAGCCGAGTTCGGCCACGGCACGTACCAGCTTGTCTGACAAGCCGAGTTCGGAAAACGACATGGAAAAGCGATTGGACCGGCGTGTCCCGCGCATTCGTTCGTGCGCCAATCGTGGACAAAGCCTGGGTAGGTGACGGGGCGACTGGACCCCGGGGACTGCAAGAAGAGCGCTAGTTTAACAGGTGATGGTGTTTACCCCACCGGCGCCCGCAATGCCGCCAACGGCGCATTCACCACATCCCCAACCGCTCCGCCAACGAATACCGCCGGAAATGCGCGAGGAATGCGCCTTCGGCTGCTGACAGACGCCGCTCCGTCTATGGCGAAGACCCGCAATCGCAGGTGGATGTCTCGACGCAGGGTTTCGACCGGCTTGGCCAGGCCGGCGGCGTGATCGGGTTGCCGACGCTGGTCGTCCAGGAAGGCGGCTATCACCTCCCCGCCCTTGCACAAAACGCTGCCGCATTCTTGGGCGCCCTGACCTCGCTCTATCAGCCGGCCGGCTGACCCGCCAATCGGGGCGCTGACCTCCCTTTAGCTTTTTTGACGTTTGCGCCCACTTACTTTCCAAGCCACGTGTTTCATACGTTGGCTTGGCAACCTTCCCTCCTCTAGAGTGCCCGCTCGAATTGGACGCTTGGCGTTTTCAAACGTCTGTTCCTAACATGCCCGGGCAACCCCATACACATGTTTGAATCGTACGTTCGAGCGCTGCACTGCAGCAATCGAGCCCGATATCAGGCCTAAAAAAACGAGGTAGGAGACATGGGACGTCCTGGAGCAGGAGACACCAAGGGCCGCATTCTGGAAGCCACCGAACTGCTGTTCATCGAGTTCGGTTACGAGGCGATGTCGTTGCGGCAGATCACGGCGCGCGCCAAGGTCAATCTGGCCGCGGTCAACTATCACTTCGGCAGCAAGGAAGCGTTGATGCAGTCGGTGCTTGGGCGCCGGCTCGACCCGCTCAACACGCGCCGGCTGGCGCTGCTGGATGCGTGCGAAGAACGCTGGACGAAGGAGCAGTTGACCTGCGACCACGTGCTGGGCGCGCTGTTTGTGCCGGCGCTCCAGATGGCGCGCAACCCCGACACCGGCGGCCCTGCGTTCCTGCGGCTGATGGGACGCGTGTATTCCGATACCTCGCCGTTCGTGCAGAACTATCTGCTCGGCCACTACGCGCTGGTGTTCGATCGCTTCTTTGAAGCCTTTTCGCGTGCGCTGCCGCACCTGCCGCGCGCAGAACTGGGCTGGCGCCTGCACTTTGCGCTCAAGGCACTCGCCGGCGTGCTGGCCGGCGACGACCTTAACAACCTGCTCCCGCTCTTCACGCAGGGCAAGACGATGAACGACGCCTCGCTGCTGGCACGCCTCACGGCGCTGGTGGTGGCTACGCTCAACGCCCCGTTGCCAGGTGAGGCCGGCGCGCTCGATCAGGTGGTCGAACTGGCCGAAGCACAGGTGCCCACGCCCGTCGCGCAAGCAGACGATGCCCCCAACGGCAACGACAGCGGCAATAGCGGCTCCGGTCGACACGCAGGGCACGGCAATGGCCGCAGCAGCGAACGCAGCTCGACACCCACCGCCGCCTCGCCCTTCGCCGGCGACCTGTTCGGCCGCACACCCGCCGCACGCGCCCGCGCTGACGATGCCGCAGACGATCACGATGATCTCGGCGCCGATGAGCACGATGATCATCACGGTGACAACAGCGATGGCGACGGCCCCACGCCCTCTGCGCGCACCCGGGCATTGGCCATTCGCCGCAGCAATGCAGCTCGCGCGATCTTCCCGGCCAACCCGATGCGCCCTTGGCGCAGCCCTAACGCCTGACAACCCAGGCCCGGCGCCGATCTCCCGTGTGCTGGCACGGGAGTCGCTCGGGCATTCGACAGGTGCCGCCGCCTGTTCGAGACATCCGGCACATAGACGCATCGAATGGAGACCCTCATGACGACGATCTGGATCGTCCTGCTTTGCATCGGCGTGCTCGGGCTCGCCAGCATGGAAGCCTCGGCATTCGCCTGGCTGGTCGCGACCGCCGTGTGGCTGGTGGCCGGCGTCTGGCTGGGCCTGGTGGGCCCGGTACTGACCACGGTACTCGCCATCGTCTTTGTGCTGCCGGCGCTGGTGCTCGCGCTCAAGCCGTTGCGCCGGGCACTCATCACGCGCCCTGTGTTGGCGATGTTCCGCAAGATCATGCCGGAGATGTCGCAAACGGAGCGCGACGCCATTGAAGCGGGCACCGTCTGGTGGGATGCGGAACTGTTCTCCGGCCGACCCAACTGGTCGCGACTGCTCTCCTCGCCGCCGCCGCGCCTGTCGGCGGAAGAGCAATCTTTCCTCGATGTGGAAACCGAAAAGCTCTGCGACCTGGCCAACGATTGGGAAAGCACACAGATCTGGCAGGACCTGTCGCCCGAGGCGTGGGCCTATGCGAAGCGCGCCGGCTTCCTGGGCATGATCATCCCGAAGGAATACGGCGGCAAAGGCTTCTCGGCGTACGCGCATTCGCAGGTCATCATGAAACTGTCGACGCGCTGCTCCGCCGCAGCCGTGTCGGTCATGGTGCCGAACTCGCTGGGGCCCGCCGAGCTGCTTTTGCACTACGGCACCGAAGCGCAAAAGAACCACTACCTGCCGCGCCTCGCACGCGGCGAAGAAATCCCGTGTTTTGCGCTGACCAACGCGTATGCCGGCTCTGACGCAGCAGCCATTCCCGACGTGGGCGTGGTCTGCCACGGCATGCATGAAGGCCGTGAGACGCTGGGCTTTCGCGTGACGTGGAGCAAGCGCTACATCACCCTCGGCCCCATCGCAACGGTGCTGGGGCTGGCGTTTCGCGCGGTCGATCCGGATGGCTTGCTCGGTAGCGACAAGGAGCCCGGCATCACCTGCGCGCTCATCCCGACGAAGCATCCAGGTGTGAACATCGGGCGCCGCCATTGGCCGCTCAACGCGGTGTTCCAGAACGGCCCCAACTGGGGCAAAGACGTATTCATTCCCATCGACTGGGTCATCGGCGGCGAGGCGCAGGTCGGCCGCGGCTGGCGCATGCTGATGGAATGCCTGGCAGCGGGGCGGGCGATTTCGCTGCCCTCGTCCAACGTGGGCATGGCCAAGCTGGCCGTGCGCAGCACCGGCGCCTATGCCGCCGTGCGACGCCAGTTCCGTACGCCCATCGGCAAGTTCGAAGGGATCCAGGAAGCGCTCGGCCGCATGGGCGGCAACCTGTACATGATGGATGCGGCGCGGCGTTTGTCTGCGCTGGCCGTGGACCTGGGCGAGAAACCTTCGGTCATCTCCGCCATTGCCAAATACCACGTCACCGAACGTGCGCGCGATGTGGTGACCGATGCGATGGACATCGTCGGCGGCAAGGGCATCTGCATGGGGCCGAACAACTTCCTTGCGCGTGCATATCAGCAAGTGCCGATTGCCATCACGGTGGAAGGCGCGAACATCATGACGCGCTGCCTGATCATCTTCGGACAGGGCGTGATCCGCTGCCATCCGTATGTGCTGCGTGAGATGACGGCCGCGCAAGGTGCCGATTCACCCGAGACGCTGCAGGCGTTCGATACGGCGCTGTTCGGCCACGGCGCGTTCATCGCAGGCAACCTGGTGCGTGCGTTCCTGCACGCGCTCTCCGGCGGCCGCGTGGCGCCGGCACCGGGCAATGCCGCACCGGAAATGCAGCGCTACTACCAAGCCGTGAACCGCTTCTCGACCGCGCTGGCGCTGCTGTCCGATGTGTCGATGTTCACGCTGGGCGGCACACTCAAGCGCCGCGAAAGCATCACCGGGCGGCTGGGCGACATCCTCTCGCAGATGTATCTGATCTCTTCCACGCTCAAGCGCTTTGAAGATGAGGGCCGCCCTGCAGAAGACGCGCCGCTCGTGCATTGGTCCGTGCAGGACGCGCTGGTGAAGGCACACGATGCGCTCAACGGCGTGCTGGCCAACTTCCCGAACGCGGGCATCGCGGCGCTGCTGCGTGCGCTGATCTTCCCGTTCGGCACGCCGTATCGCAAGCCGTCGGATGCGCTGGCTGCGCAGGTTGCCGAGCTGATGCAAACGCCGGGCGCCGTGCGCGATCGCCTGCTGGCCGACTCGTACTGCCCGTCGCCCGAGGTCGACCCGATTGCCTACGGCGAAGCGGCCTTCCGCCTCCAACCGGCCGTGGACGCAATCGAGCAACGCTTGAAACCGGCCATCCGCGCAGGCAAGCTGCCGCCCGTGCCGCAGAGCCTGCCCGACTTCGAAGCCTGGACCGCACAAGCCGTGGCACAAAACCTCATCGACGAGAGCGAACGCAAGCAGCTGTGCGACTACGCGCGCTACGGTGAGCACGCAGTCGCCGTGGACGACTTCCCGCCCGACTTCAACCTGATGGCCGACCTGCAGCGCCGCAAGGATGCGCTCGATGCCCTGCAGGCCGCTGAGCGCCGCGCAGCCTGAGGGTCCGGGCCTGACCAACGACAACAACAACGATGCAAGACAAGTACCTCGATTTCGTCGGTTCCGGTTTCGGCAAGTGGCTGTCGGCCAACCTCGGCCTGCCGCAGCCGGTGCCGTTGCGCCGTTATGTGCCCGGCGAACCGGAATTTGTCGGGCCGTTCCTGGTGGGCGCAGCGCCGGGCGGCTCCATGCGCGAGACGCTCGCCGCGCTGTTTGCCGAGGCCGGCGTACCCACGCGCTTTCATGAAAGCGATCCGGAATGGCTTGGCGCTGCCAACCGGCACGGGCAGATCACGGGCCGCTTTGTCGCGCCCACGGGCAAGGACGGCGACGCGTTCGATCGCATTGGCGGCATCGTCTTCGACGCCACGGGCATTGCGACGGTCGAAGGCCTCGATGCGCTGTATCAAGTGTTCCACGATGGCGTCCGGGCCATCGGCCGTTGTGGGCGCGTAGTGGTGATCGGGCGTCCACCGGAGGGCTGCAAGACGCCCGAGGCGGCGATCGCGCAGCGCGCGCTGGAAGGACTGACGCGATCGCTCGGCAAGGAAGTCCGGCGCGGCTGCACGGCGCAGCTCGTCTACGTAGCGGAGGGTGCGGAAAACGTAGCCGCATCGACGCTGCGCTTTCTGCTGTCGGCGCGCTCGGCGTATGTGTCGGGGCAAGTGGTGCGCGTGCATCGCGCCGCAGCGGTCTCGGTGGATTGGCAGAAGCCGTTGGCCGGGCGCACCGCGCTGGTGACAGGCGCCTCGCGCGGCATCGGTGCGGCCATTGCGCACGTGCTGGCGCGTGACGGTGCGCGCGTACTTTGTCTGGATGTGCCCGCCGCGCAGGAAGCGCTGAACGCGGTCGCGCAGGAAATCGGCGGTGAAGCCATGGCGTACGACATTGCTGCGCCCGAAACGCCCGCGCTACTCGCGCAGCAACTTGCCGCATTGGGCGGCATCGACATCCTGGTGCACAACGCGGGCATCACGCGCGACAAGACCATCGCCCGCATGACCGAACCCGCGTGGCGCAGCGTGCTGGATATCAACCTCACCGCGCAGTTGCGCATCAACGACGCGCTGCTTGCGGCCAATGCGCTGCATGCGGGCGGGGCCATCGTGTGCGTGTCGTCCATCAGCGGCATTGCGGGCAACCTGGGGCAGACCAACTATGCAACGTCCAAGGCTGGCGTAATTGGCCTCGTGCAGGCCGGCGCACCGTTGCTGGCCGAACGCGGCATCACCATCAACGCCGTTGCGCCCGGCTTTATCGAAACGCAGATGACAGCGGCCGTGCCGTTTGCCATCCGCGAAGCCGGCCGCCGCATGAACGCGATGAGCCAGGGCGGCCAGCCGGTCGACGTGGCCGAGACAATTGCGTGGTTCGCCAACCCCGCGTCGAACGGTGTGACAGGCAACATCGTGCGCGTGTGCGGACAAAGTCTGCTGGGAGCCTGACGCAACCATGCGCTCGCTAGCCCTGCACTCCCCGATGATCGCAACCCAGACGCTGGTGACCGAGCCGCCGTCGCCGGGTGCACTGGCCTGGCGCGCGTTGCTGTCGCAACGCAAGGGCAGGCGCGGTGGCCCGTTGCCGCGCCACACCCTGGTGCGGCAGGAAGTGCCGCTCGAAGCGGAGCACATCGCGCAGTACGCAGCGGTGTGCGGCTTCTCCTCCGCGCATGGCGTGCCGATGACGTATCCGCATCTTCTGGGCTTTCCGCTGCAGCTCATGCTGATGACGGAATCGGCGTTTCCCTATCCGGTGATCGGCCTGGTGCACCTGTGCAACACGATCCGCCAGCACCAGCCTCTGCAGGCAGGTGAGCGGGTGCGCGTGGAAGTACGCCCGCGCCGGTTGTTCCACCATGCACGCGGGCAGGCGTTCGCTATTGAGACGGCCGTCATCAGGGGCCGTACGGTGATATGGGAATCGCTTTCCACCTACCTGCGCGTGGGGGTGTCTTCTCCGCAGGGCGCACCGTTGATCGGGCTGCCAAATGCGCAGGAGTTGTCGCCCATCGGCCATTGGGACGTGCCCGCCGATACCGGCCGACGCTACGCCGGCGTGTCGGGCGACTGGAACCCCATCCACGTATCCAGCATCGGCGCGAAGCTGTTTGGCTTTGCGCACCCCATCGCCCACGGCATGTGGACGAAGGCCCGTGCGCTGGCCGCGCTGCTGCCCGCCGCACCGCTCACGCAAGGCGAAGTGGTGGCCGAATTCAAGACGCCGCTGTCGCTGCCGGGGGCGGCGACGCTGTGGCAGGCCCACGAGGCCGCGCCCGGCCGCGCATTTGAAGTGCGCAACGCCGCGGGCGACAAACCCTATCTGCGCGGCATGCTGACGTTGCCGCAGGCACAACAAGAAAACACGGGAGACTGAATTCATGCTCGTCAACGCGCAGGTACGCCGCGTCGCCATCCTCGGGGGTAACCGCATTCCGTTTGCCCGCTCGAACACGGCCTACGCCACGGCGTCGAACCAGCAGATGCTGACCGCCGCGCTGCAGGGCCTGATCGACCGCTTCAACCTGCACGGCCAGCGCCTGGATGAAGTCGTGGCTGGCGCCGTCATCAAGCACGCGCGCGATTTCAACCTCACGCGCGAAACGGTGCTCTCAACCACGCTTGCCAAGCAGACACCCGCGTACGACATCCAGCAGGCATGCGGCACGGGTCTGGAAGCCGCCATCCTCGTCGCCAACAAGATCGCGCTGGGGCAGATCGATGTGGGCATTGCCGGCGGCACGGATACCACGTCCGATGCGCCCGTTGGGCTCAACGAGAAGATGCGCAAGATCCTGCTGGAGGCCAACCGCGCCAAATCCACCAGCGCGCGCGTCAAGGCGCTGGCCGGGCTGCGGCCGTCGATGTTTGTGCGCCCCTTGCTGCCGCGCAACAGCGAACCGCGCACCGGCCTGTCAATGGGCGAACACTGCGAGTTGATGGCCAAGCGCTGGGGCATCCGCCGCGAAGATCAGGACGCGCTGGCCCTGCGCAGCCACCACAACCTCACGGCCGCCTACAAGCGCGGCTTCTTCACCGACTTGATGACCGCCCACCTCGGGCTCGATCGCGACAACAACCTGCGCAGCAACCTGACCATCGAGCAACTGGCGAAGCTGCAGCCGGTATTCGACCGCAGCGCGGCCGGCACCATGACCGCCGGCAACTCCACGCCGCTCACCGACGGCGCATCGTGCGTGCTGCTCGCGAGCGAGGACTGGGCCCGCGCGCACAACCTGCCCGTGCTCGCCTACATGACCTGCGCGGATACGGCCGCCGTCGATTTCTTCAGCGGCACGCCCGAGCAAAACGAGGGGCTGCTGATGGCGCCGGCCTACGCCGTGTCGCGCATGCTGCAACGCGCGGGGCTCACGCTGCAGGATTTCGACTACTACGAGATCCACGAAGCCTTTGCCGCACAAGTGCTGTGCACACTGGCGGCATGGGAGTCGCCGGAATACTGCCGCGAGAAGCTCGGCCGCAGCGGCCCCATGGGCAGCATCGACCGCAGCAAGCTCAACGTGAACGGCAGCTCGCTGGGCACGGGTCATCCGTTTGCCGCCACGGGCGGCCGCATTGTCGCCACGCTGGCCAAGATGCTGGCACAGCGCGGCAGCGGGCGCGGGCTGGTGTCGATCTGTGCCGCTGGCGGACAAGGTGTCGTCGCCATTCTGGAGCGCCCCGAAACGATGTCGCATTGAACCTTCGGGCCAATACGGGAACGGCCCGACCCGAGAACCCGCGCGGCACATAACAAAACCACGCCGCGTTTTTCATGGACGGAGACACCATGAACACCGTTGCCGACCGCAACAGCCTTACCGACCGCATCTGGCTGAAGTCGTACCCCGAGGGCGTACCCGCCGAAATCAATCCCGATCGCTATCACTCGCTGGTCGAGGTGTTTCGCGAATCGGTGGAGAAGTACCGCACCCGCGTCGCCTACGTGAGCGTCGGCACCGAGATGACCTACGACGAATGCGAACGCCAGGCCAAGCAGTTTGCGGCGTGGCTGCAATCGCGCGGCGTGAAGAAGGGCGACCGCGTAGCGATCATGTTGCCCAACAGCCTGCAGTACCCCGTGTGCCTGTTCGGCACGCTGCTGGCCGGCGCCATCGTCGTCAACGTCAACCCGCTGTACACGGTGCCGGAACTGACGCACCAGCTGCGCGATTCCGGCGCGCAGACGATCGTCGTGCTGGAGAACTTCGCACGCACGCTGGAGCAGGCGCTGCCCGGCAGCGAGATCCGCAACATCGTCATTACCGGCATTGGCGACCTGATGGGCGGTGCACTCAACCTCAAGGGCCGCGCGCTGAACTTCGTGATGCGCCACGTGCAGAAGCAAGTGCCGCCCTACAAACTGCCTTCGCCGGTCTGGCTGCGCGATGCGTTGGCCGGGGGCAGCTCACGCGCAATGCAACCAGTACAACTGGCGCCGGAAGACATCGCCTTCCTGCAATACACCGGCGGCACCACGGGTGTGGCCAAGGGCGCGATGCTTACTCACCGCAACATCATCGCCAACCTGCTGCAGGCCGAAGAGTGGTCCAAGAGCATGCTCAACGGCGGCGTGGAAACCAATGTCACGCTGTTGCCGCTGTATCACATCTTCTCGCTCACGGTGAACCTGCTGATGTTCATGACGCTGGGTGGGCGCAATATCCTGATCGCCAATCCGCGTGACACCAAGCGCGTGATTTTCATCCTGCGCAACGAGCGCTTCTCGGGCATTGCGGGCGTGAACACGTTGTTCAATGCACTGCTGGAAGATCCCGACTTTGCCAAGCGCGATTTCTCGGCCATGAAGATCACCATCGGTGGTGGCATGGCGGTGCAGCGGGCGATCGCGCAGCGCTGGAAAGAGGTGACGGGCCATACCATCGTTGAAGGCTACGGGCTGACGGAATGCTCGCCAGTCGTGTCGATGAACCCGCCGCACGTAACCGAATTCAGCGGCACGATCGGGCTGCCCGCGCCGTCCACCGAAGTACGCTTCAAGCGCGACGACGGCACGATCGCCCCGCTGGGCGAACCGGGCGAACTGCAGGTGCGTGGGCCGCAAGTCATGCGCGGCTACTGGCAGCGCCCCGATGAAACTGCCAAATCCATCGATGCCGAGGGCTGGTTCTCCACCGGCGACATTGGTGTGATGGACGCCAACGGCTACATCCGCCTGATCGACCGCAAGAAAGACATGATCTTGGTCTCGGGTTTCAACGTGTACCCGAACGAGATCGAAGACGTGGTGGCACTGCATCCTGAGGTGCTGGAGGTGGCGGCCATTGGCGTGCCCGATCCGGTAGCGGGCGAGCGCGTGAAGATCATCGTGGTGCCGCGCACGGGCGCCCTGACCGAGCCCGCGCTGCTCGAACACTGCCGCGCCCATTTGACCGGCTACAAGATGCCGCGCATCGTCGAGTTCCGCCATGAGGAATTGCCCAAGTCGACTGTGGGCAAGATCCTGCGCCGCGAGTTGCGCGATGCCGATCCGGACATCAAGCGCGCCCGTGCGCAGGTGCAGCAATAACGCCAACATCGGAGACCTGTATGCAGTTGCGTACCCTCGCCCTGGCCACGGTGCTGGCCGGCGCCGCACACGCCTGGGCCCAGCCTGCAGCGCCGGAGGCTTCCGCGCCTGCCGCGGCCGCACCGACCGCCGCATCGCAATCGGCGGCCATCGCCAGCTTTGCCGCCATGGACATCGCCAGACAGACGGCTTGGCTCGGCAGCCAGGTCCACGCTAACGCGTTTGCGGGCTGGTCTGACGAAGACGTCATCGCCATGGCGCAAGCCATGAAACCCGAAACGCTGGTGCGCTGGCTCAAGGCTGAGGTGGCCAAGCTGCCGGAATATGAATACCGCATGCGCCGCCAGGAACGCGTCAAAGACCAGTGGCAAAGCCAACCGGCGCTCATGCTGATCCGCTATCGCAATGCGCCGCGCCAGGTCTACGCGCGTTGGCTCAAAGGCGGTTCGCACGCCGGTCAGGAAATCATCTACGACGAAACCGTGCGCAAGGATGAGATGTACGGCCACCTTGGCGGGCTCGTCGGTTTCGTGGCGATCTGGAGTGCGCTGGATGGCTCGCTGGCCAGATCGCAGTCGAACCACACGGCGCGCGAGCTGGGGCTGCAGTTCATCGTCGATACGCTCGAACGCGACGGACGTGCCCACTTGGCAGCCGGCGGCAGCGGCAAGTTCAGTGAAGCCAAGATGGTGACCGAAGACGGTGAGCGCATGCTGCGGCTGACGTGGGATGCGCCAAGTGGACCACCCACGTTCTACGCCAAGCGCGTACGCCTGTATTTCGACCTCAAAAACCCGTGGGTGCGCATTGAAGAAGCGTGGGACGAATCAGGAAATCAGCTCGAGAAAATCGTTATTGAGAGCGTGACGCGCAAGACCTGGAACGACCAGACTTTCAACCCTAAAAATCCGGAGTACAAATTTTAGACTGCCGCCCGGAGACCGTTGTGGGTCAAGGCTCCGCCGACCGGTGGAGAGTATGAAACGAGACTAGGGGAAACCCCTTGTTGCGTGCGTACACGCTAGAGGAAAACTTCGATCATCGCGGCGCAACCGAACAAAAGCGCTGCGTTATGCTGCGGAAACACAAATCGCCACACCAAGGCGTGATAACAATCCAATCCAGAGAGACAACCACATGAACCGCACCGCCCGCCGCCTTGCTGCAGCCCTTGCCTGCGCTGCCGCCAGCACACTTGCTGCCCCCCTGGCTCACGCCCAATCCACCGCAGAGGCCAATGTGGCCGCAAGCGCCAGCAGCGGTAGCGGCAGTGGCACTAGCAGCGGTGGCGGCTTCAGCGGTTTCATGGACAACTACGTCTGGGGCCGTAACGTCATGGCACTGGGCTGGTTCTACATTCGCCCGATGGATTCGGCCACGCCGCTGACCACCACCACCAGCGCGCTGGGCCTGGGCACCTACCAGTCGCCAGGAACTGACGTGAAAGTCAGTAACGCGAATACGCTGTCGCTCACGTTCACGCACTTCTTTACCGACAACATCGCCGGTACGTTCGTGGGTGGCGTGCCTCCCAAGTTCAACCTGTATGGCAGCGGCAATGTGATCGCGCCGGTGCCGGTTGTCGGACCGCTGACGCTGATCAACCTGGGCCTGCCGCAAAACAACCCGGTCGCCACCGTGCGTGAATGGAGCCCGGCGATCGTCGCGCAGTACTACTTCGGCACCAAGGAAAGCAAGCTGCGCCCGTTTGTCGGCGCAGGCGTCAGCTACAACTTCTTTACCAACCTGAAGCTGAATCAAAACTTCGTCAACGGCCTGCAAAATCTGGGGCAGGTGCTGCAGCTCGGCATGGGCCAGGTTCCGACGGGCCCGGCCAAGGTGACGGCGGAAACGTCCAGCTCGTGGACGCCCGTCGCCAACGTGGGCGTGTCGTATGAGTTCGCCAAGAACTGGACCGCCATCGGCACGGTGTCGTATCTGCCGCTGAAGACGACCTCCACCATCACGATCCGCAGCCAGCAAGGCCAGGTGCTGGCGGTCAATAAGACCGACATCAAGGTCGACCCGGTCGTGTTCGGGCTGGCCGTGGGTTACAAGTTCTAAGCCGCAGAATTGCGCCATGGCAAACGCCACCTCCGGGTGGCGTTTTTCATTGGGGCGCGACCCGATATCATGGCGGACTATTACGCGCTGATTGACGCGCCGATTTCCGGATTCCCCCGCCCCACACCCATCTCTCATCCATGAGCCAGCCTTCCATCGCCATCGTCGGAGCCGGCATTGCCGGTGTTGCCTGTGCCAACGCGCTTGCCGCAGAAGGCATTGCCACCACGGTCTATGAGCGCGCGGGCGGTGTGGGGGGCCGGTTAGCCACCACGGTGCTGCCCGAAGCCGCACCGGCGTATGCGTTCGACCACGGCGCGCAGTCGTTCAACGTGCGCAGCGAGGCGTTCCGCCGCGCGGTAGATGCCGCCGGCCGTCAAGGCTCGGTGCTGCCGTGGCCTGCGCGCTGGGGCCATCGCACGGCCGATGGGCTGGAAGCCGATTCACGCGACGAAGCCCGCTACGTCGGCCTGCCCGGCATGGGCGCGCTGGTGCGCAGCCTGGCGACGCCACTGGATGTGCGTTTCGGCCACGCCGTTACACGTGTGGCGCACGATGGCCGGCGCTGGACGATCGAGCGCGACGGCACAGAGACCGCGCACGCCGACATCATCGCGCTGGCCCTGCCTGCGCCCGAACTACCGGCGTTGTTTCATGGCGCCACGCCGGCGTCGCTGCAGGAAGCCATCGCCCCGGTGCACTACGCCCCGTGCTGGGCGCTGATGATGGGTTTTGTGCAACCGCTGGACCTGCCGTATGACGGCATCCGGATCGACGACGACATGCTCGCCTGGGCCGCCCGTGACAACACCAAGCCGGGCCGCGTCATGGTCGATGAATCCTGGGTGGTGCATGCATCGCCGGGCTGGTCGGCCGCACATGCTCAGGACACGCCCGAACAGGCGCTCCACGCCATGCACACCCGCTTTGCCGAAGCCTTCCCGGGCATGCCCCAGCCTGATGTGATGGCCGCGCACCTGTGGCCGCACGCACTGGTGGAGCAGTCCGCCGGCATGCCCTGCCACTGGGACGCCGCCGCCCGCCTGGGTGCCTGCGGTGATTGGTGCGAAGGCCCGCGCGTGGAAGCCGCGTTCCTGAGCGGCGTGGCCTTGGCCGCCAAGATTGCCGAAGCGCTATAAGACTTCGCCCCGGAACGCTACAATATCGGGTTGTCTCGTGTTTCGTGTGCCGGGTCGCTCACCCGGCGGTGGCTTTCTCCTGACGACGCCATGCGCACCCGACGCCAAGTCCTCGCCCTCGCCTTTGCTGCCGTTGCTGCGGCATCAGCGCCGCTGCTGTCCCATGCGCAAGTGCTGCGTAACATTCCGGCGGCGGCTCCGGCAGCCCAGTTGACCATCAATTCGGCCAACTCCGGCACGCTGAGTACCGGCAGCACCGGGATCGTCCGCATCCTGCTGTTGGGCTTTGGGAGCACCAGCGCCGATATCCGCTTCGCCCCGGGCGTGCGGATCCTGTCGCTGGATGGGCGGCTGCTTCCACCGGGTTCGGTGGTCGGCCAGACGTTCAAGGTGCGCTATCAGCTCGATCTGTATCAGCAGTTGCTGACAGCCTGGGTTGTCAGCGATGACGATTACAAGGCTGCGGTGGCGGCACAAAGTCAGGCGCAAGCGCAGTCCCAGTAGTCAGAGCCCTCCACGAAGCACGTGCCCCCAGGTCAACCACTGTGAACGGCACATGAAAAAAGTCTTCATCAAAACCTACGGCTGCCAGATGAACGAGTACGACTCGGACAAGATGTCCGACGTGCTCAACGCGGCTGAAGGCCTCGTCCCCACCGACACGCCCGAAGATGCGGACGTGATCCTCTTCAACACATGCTCCGTGCGCGAGAAGGCGCAGGAAAAGGTGTTTTCCGAGCTCGGCCGCGTCAAGGCACTCAAGGCGCTCAAGCCGGATCTCGTGGTCGGCGTAGGTGGCTGCGTGGCCAGTCAGGAAGGCGCGTCCATCGTGGCGCGCGCACCTTACGTGGACGTGGTGTTCGGCCCGCAGACGCTGCACCGCCTGCCCGACCTGATCGCGGCGCGCCGCCGTACGGGCCGCTCGCAGGTCGACGTGTCCTTCCCCGAAATCGAAAAGTTCGACCACCTTCCGCCCGCGCGCGTGGATGGCGCCACCGCCTTCGTGTCGATCATGGAAGGCTGCTCGAAGTACTGCAGCTACTGCGTGGTGCCGTACACGCGCGGCGAAGAAGTCTCGCGCCCGTTCGACGACGTGCTGGCCGAAGTGGCTGGCTTGGCCGAGCAGGGTGTGCGTGAAGTCACGCTGCTGGGCCAGAACGTCAACGCCTACATCGGCAAGATGGGTGATACCAGCGAGCGGGCGGACTTCGCGCTGCTGCTGGAATACGTCGCCGAGATTCCGGGCATCGAGCGCATCCGCTACACGACCAGTCACCCGAAGGAATTCTCCACCCGCCTGATCGAGGCGTACGCCACCAACCCGAAGCTGGTCGACCACCTGCACCTGCCCGTGCAGCATGGCTCCGACCGCATCCTGATGGCGATGAAGCGTGGCTACACGGTGCTCGAATACAAGAGCAGCATCCGCAAGCTGCGCGCGATCCGGCCGAACATCTCGATCGCCACCGACTTCATCGTCGGTTTCCCGGGCGAGACCGATGTGGATTTCGCCAAGACGATGGACCTGATCCACGAGATCGGCTACGACACGTCGTTCAGCTTCATCTACAGCCCGCGCCCCGGCACGCCGGCCGCCAACCTGCACGACGACACGCCGCAGGCCGTCAAGCTCGAACGCCTGAAACATTTGCAGGCGACCATCGAAGAAAACGTAGCACGCATTAGCCAAGGCATGGTCGGCAGCGTGCAGCGCATTCTGGTGGAAGGCCCGTCGCGCAAGGATCCGACGGAATTGCACGGCCGCACCGAGAACAACCGAGTCGTCAACTTTGCGCTGCCCGATCTGCCGCAGGCGCGCCGCGAACAGCTGATCGGCCAGATGCTCGACGTGCGCATCGTGCATGCGTTCCCGCATTCGCTGCGTGGCGAAGTGGCGGAACAACGTACGGCCAGCGCGACTCACTGATCGTCAACACGACCTGACTTGATGAAACCCACCACCGCAGAATTCACAGCGCCGAAGAACGACAACACGCGCCTGCAGAACCTGTGCGGGCCGCTGGACGAGAACCTGCGCCAGATCGAGCAAGCGCTGGACGTGACCATCAACCGGCGCGGCAGCAAGTTCACCGTGCGTGGCGCCAATGCACAAGGTGCGGCCAACGCGCTGGAGACGTTCTACAACGCCGCGCGTGAGCCGCTGTCGGTGGACGACATCCAGCTCGGCCTGGTGGAAACCCGCCAGGTGGCCGCACACGGGGCGTACCTGCCGGAATCGAGCGCCGACGTGCCGGATGGCAATGATCTGTCGCCGGTGCTGCACACGCGGCGCACCGATCTGCATGGCCGCACACCGATGCAGCGCGAGTACCTGCGTAGCATCCTCTCGCACGACCTGTCGTTCGGCATCGGCCCCGCGGGTACGGGCAAGACGTATCTGGCAGTGGCCTGTGCGGTGGACGCGCTGGAGCGCGACGCCATCAAGCGCATCGTGCTGACACGCCCCGCCGTGGAAGCCGGCGAACGCCTGGGCTTCCTGCCCGGCGATCTTGCACAAAAGGTGGACCCGTACCTGCGCCCGCTGTACGACGCGCTGTACGATCTGCTCGGCTTCGACAAGACGCAGAAGATGTTCGAGCGCCAGATGATCGAGATCGCGCCGCTGGCGTACATGCGCGGGCGCACGCTCAATCACGCCTTCATCATCCTGGACGAAGCCCAGAACACCACGCCTGAACAGATGAAGATGTTCCTCACGCGGATCGGCTTCGGCTCCAAGGCGGTGATCACCGGCGATACAACGCAGATCGATCTGCCGCGCGGCCAGAAGAGCGGCCTGATCGAAGCGCAGCATGTGCTGCGTGACGTGCGCGGCGTAGCGATGACGCGCTTTACCAGCGTTGACGTGGTGCGGCACCCGCTGGTGGCCCGCATCGTCGAGGCCTATGACGAATTCCATGCCCAGCATAAAGATGCATAAGGACACCTGAACGTGGCTAAAGCAAAGACCGATACCAAAGCAAAACCCAAGAAGACCCAACCCACGGCGGCCGAGTCATTCGGCCCACGCGTCGACGTATTCGACGCCCAAGGCAAACCCAAGACGGTCGACGCCAGCGCGCTGCGCATCGCATTTGCCGATGGTCGCAGCCTGATCCTCGGTCTGCCGAATACCGTGGACGGGCCAATCACCCTGGTTGCCGAGCACGCCGACGCCGACATGCACGCCATGCTCTCGCTGCGCCCCGAGCACCACGACAGCATCACGTTGCGCATCGAAACCCAGGCCGCTGAGTTGGCCGACTCCAAGGAAGAAGCCTTCGATGACGACACTGCCGGCGCCGAGATGCTCACGCTCGACCTGACGGTGCAGTACGGCGACGAACTCAAGGCCGCCGCACGCAAGGCGCTGCCCAAGGAGCAAGACATCGAAGCGTGGATCGCCCCCGCGCTGTTTGCCGATGCGCAACTCAACGTGCGCTTTGTCGGCGAAGAAGAAGGTCGCACGCTCAACCGCACCTACCGCGGCAAGGACTACGCGACCAACGTGCTGACCTTCTCGTACGCAGAGAGCGAGGAAGACCCGGTCTCCGCCGACATCGTGCTCTGCTGCGCGGTGGTCGAAAAGGAAGCGAAGGAACAGAAGAAGCCGCTGCTCGCGCACTACGCGCATCTGATCGTGCACGGCGCGCTGCACGCCCAGGGCTACGACCACGAAGATGCGGCCGATGCAAAGGAAATGGAAGGCATCGAAACGGAGATCCTTCGCGACCTCGGTTTTGCCGATCCGTACGCAGCTCGTTAAAGCGCAACGCGCTTGATGTTCAAACGCCGGCCTCGCGCCGGCGTTTTGCTTTTGCATGTTCCATTCTTGTAGCGTGCTGTTTCAACACTGAATCAACCCGCATTGACGCAAACCCAGTTCCGACAACGGTTTACGGGTTTTCCTCCGCCATTCGGCGCATGCTCGCGCCGTTCGAATCGCGCATACACGTCGCACAGGCCGTCGGCCATCCGGAACCCTCGCCGCTCTCCGTATGGCGCATGGGTTTTGCCGTAGCGATTTCTATCCTCCACGCATAAGCCGCCGCTCGAGCGCGCTTCACGAATTCGGCGCAAACGAGCGCCATCGGCCAGCCCGGGCACAGACGGGCGAGGCCACCGCGGGGAGGTCATCATGCGTCAACGCTTCATGGACAGCATTCCGTGGGCCACGCTGTTGGTTGGCGTGGGTGTCGGCACGGCGCTGGCGGTCACGCCGCGCATCGCACACGCTGATCACAAGCAATCGTGCTATGCGGGCATCGTGGTCGTGTTCGACGGCGCGTGGCATCCAGGCGCGGTGGTCGGTTGCCGCACGGTCAACATCTCCGACAGCAACAACGTGGTCGGCGCCGAGGTGAACCTGATGGTCGCGCAAGGCACCATCCGGCCGCGTGTGCAGGCGGTGGTGGGCAGCACGAGCGTGCAGGCGCTCATTGGCGGCGGCTACGACTTTGCGAGCAGCAAGGCGCTGGTGGGCGTCGGCGCCACGGGCGACCATTGGCTCGCGGGCGTTGACATGGAAATCGCCGGACGCTGGACGGCCTACGGTGGCGCGAGCACGCTGGGCCGGTATCACAGCAATTCGCGTCCTGCAGACCCGGCACCTGCCGCAACCACGCCGACGAGCAACAACGAGGCGCCGCCACCCAACGGCAACAACACGCCGCCGCCCTCCAAGCCCAGCCCCACACCGGCCCCGGCACCGGGCGCGTCGCCCAGCCCCGGCCCCACGCCGGCCCCAACACCGAGCCCCGGGCCAAGCCCGTCGCCGACGCCATCGCCGAGTCCGACTCCCAGCCCAACACCGACACCGACACCAGCCCCGACGCCGACGCCGAGCCCATCGCCGGTCCCATCGCCGTGCGGAAGCTGCCACGGAGGCGGCCACCATCACGGGCACCACCATGATCACGACCACGATCATGACCACGGCGGACATCACGGTGGCGATCACGACCATGGTGGAAATGGCAATCACGGCGGTGACCACGACCATGGCGGCGACGGCAATCACGGCGGCGATCACGACCATGGCGGCGATGGCAATCACGGCGGCGATCACGGCCATGGCGGCGATGGCAACCACGGTGGCGATCACGATCATGGCGGCGACGGCAGCCACGGTGGCGATCACGACCATGGCGGCGATGGCAACCACGGCGGTCATCACGACCATGGCGGCGATGGCAACCACGGCGGCGAGGGTGACGACTCAGGCGGGCACGGTCAGCATCACGGTCAGGACGATGGAGACCGCGGCCAGAACGACAATCATCAAGGCAGCGAAGGCAGCAATACGCACGACAACGGCCAGCAACGCGGCGGTGATGGCGGGCACGACTGACCGCTACCCCTTCGGCAGATCGCCCATCGTTGACGCGCCCGAACCCGGCCTCCATATGTGAAACAAGAAGCACTTCCGGAGGCTGGGCGGCCACCCCGCGTCATCGGGGCGGCAGGGCTTTTGGTGTATGCTGGGCCGATGTTTAACGACGCGCGACCGCGCCATGAATGATCCGTATCCCAGTCCGAAGCCAGCCGACAAACCCCGTACGCTGCTGGAACGCCTGACCGACCTCATCTCGCCCGAGCCCGAATCGCGGGCCGAGCTGCTCGAAATCCTCCAAGACGCCCATGCGCGCAACCTGATCGACGCCGACTCCTTGTCGATGATCGAAGGCGTCTTCCAGGTCTCAGACCTGTGCGCGCGCGACATCATGATCCCGCGCGCGCAGATGGATGCGCTCAACATCGCCGACGCGCCGTCAGAATTCATCCCGTTCGTGCAGGAAGCCGCGCATTCGCGCTTCCCCGTCTACGAGGGCAGCCGCGACAACATCATCGGCATCCTGCTCGCCAAGGACCTGCTGCGCTTCTACACCGACGAAGGCTTCGATGTGCGCGACATGCTGCGCCCGGCCGTGTTCATCCCCGAATCCAAGCGACTGAACGTGCTGCTGCGCGACTTCCGCGTCAATCGCAACCACATCGCCATCGTCGTTGACGAATATGGCGGCGTGGCCGGCCTCATCACCATCGAAGATGTGCTCGAGCAGATCGTCGGCGACATCGAGGACGAATACGACTTCGACCAGGAAGAAGACAACATCCTGCCGACCGCCGATGGCCACATGCGCGTGCGCGGACTGACCGAAATCAGCCAGTTCAACGAAGCCTTCGGCACACATTTCTCCGACGAAGACGTCGATACCGTGGGCGGACTGCTGTCCAACCACCTGGGCCGCGTGCCACACCGGGGCGAGAAGATCGTCATGGGCACGCTGCAGTTCGACGTGCTGCGCGCCGATGCGCGCCAGGTGCAGGTGCTGCTCGTGCGCCGCCTCACCACGCCAGCCGGCGGCAATGCCACGGCCGACACCTCTGGTTCTCACCCCGCCTGATCCTTCCGTGCCCGCTCAGTTCTCTTCCCCTGCCGCACCGTCCCGTCGGCAGGACGCCCAAGCTGTGCCGCTCGCGCGGCTGCGTTTTGCGATGCCGCTGGCAGCGCTGCTTGGCGTCATGCATACGCTGTCGTTCGCGCCGAACCACTGGTGGTGGCTGCAGATCCTCTCGCTGACGGGGCTGGCCGCGCTCGTGCAGCGCGCCCCGCGTTTGCGTGATGCAGCATGGGTTGGCTATGCGTTCGGGCTCGGCTGGTTCCTGTCGGGCGTCTGGTGGCTCTATATCAGCATGCACGTCTACGGCGACATGCCGGCATGGATGGCCGCGCTGGCCGTGCTGCTGTTCGCTGGCTATCTGGCGCTGCATCCGGCGCTGGCGGTGTGGGCATGGCAGTGGCTAACACGACGCGGACGGTGGTCCGGCACCGCATCCGCGCTGGTATTTGGCGCGGCATGGGCCGTCACGGAGTGGCTGCGCGGCACGGTCTGGACAGGCTTTCCCTGGATCAACGGCGGCTACGCGCACACCGATGGCCCACTGGCCGGTTATGCACCGCTGGTGGGCGTCTACGGCATCGTGCTGATCGCCGCAGTGCTGGCGGGTCTGCTGTGTGTCGCGGCCGAGCGCCGCCTGCACTGGCTGGCAGGCATCGCGGGTGCGCTTGTGCTGGTAGCGGGCTTGCCGCTGCACGGCATTGCGTGGACAGAACCCGTGGGCAAACCCATTTCCGTACGCCTCTTGCAGGGCAATGTGCCGCAGGACGTGAAGTTCCAGCAGACCGGCATCGAGCGCTCGCTGGAGCTGTACACCAAGATGGTCACCGCGAAGCCCGCGCAACTCGTGGTCACGCCCGAGACGGCCTTCCCGATCATGATTCAGGAGATGCCGCAGGAGATCGCGCTGGCCATCCGTACCTACGTCGATACCACCGGCTCCAGCGTGCTCTTTGGAGCCGCCAGCGAGGACTCGCGTGTCGACTACACCAACAGCGTGTTCGGCGTCGGTCCGCAATTCCAAGGCGTCTACCGCTACAACAAGCACCACCTCGTGCCCTTCGGCGAGTTCATCCCCTTCGGTTTCCACTGGTTCGTCAACATGATGAACATGCCGCTGGGCGACTTCCGGCGCGGCCTGCCCGTGCAGCCGCCCATGGCGGTGGCCGACCAGCGTGTCGCGCCCAACATCTGCTACGAGGATTTGTTTGGCGAGGAAATTGCCGCCTCGCTGCGGCATGCGGATCAGCCCGCCACGATGCTCGCGAACGTGACGAATCTTGCGTGGTTTGGCGACACGATCGCGTTGGACCAGCACCTGCAGATCTCGCGCATGCGCGCACTGGAAACGGGCCGTCCGATGCTGCGCGCCACCAACACGGGGGCGACCGCCGTGGTGCAGCCCGACGGCAGCGTACAGGCCCGTCTGCCCGTCTTCACGCTTGGCACATTGCAGACCGACGTGCAAGGCACGCAAGGCCTGACGCCATTCGTGCGGACCGGCAACGCGCCCGCGCTGGGCCTGGGCGCGCTGGTTCTGCTGGTGGCATTCGTGCGCCGCCGCCGGGCTTCGGCAGATTGATCGTTCAGCGTCCGGAGGGCTTTCGAGCCACTTTCCGGAGTCGCTGACAAAAAACGCTAAAATTCAACGTTTTACGGCGGGCACGGAGCCAGGCGCTTCTCGTGCCCGCCGCTGCATTCCACCGTCGCGCGGCGCAACGCACGTTCCGTGCCGCCGCGGACCAACGGGTACCACCATGCTTACCTTCCAGCAACTCATTCTCAAGCTGCAGTCGTACTGGGACGCCCAGGGCTGCGCCCTGCTGCAACCGATCGACCTCGAAGTCGGCGCCGGCACGTCGCACGTGCACACCTTCCTGCGCGCGATCGGCCCGGAGCCGTGGCGTGCCGCCTACGTACAACCGTCGCGCCGCCCCAAGGACGGCCGCTACGGCGAGAACCCAAACCGCCTGCAGCATTACTACCAGTACCAAGTGGTGCTCAAGCCGGCGCCGGAAAACATCCTCGATCTGTACCTCGGTTCGCTGGAAGCGCTGGGCCTGGACCTGAAGCAGAACGACGTCCGCTTTGTGGAAGACGACTGGGAGAACCCCACGCTCGGCGCCTGGGGCCTGGGCTGGGAGGTGTGGCTCAACGGCATGGAAGTCACGCAATTCACGTACTTCCAGCAAGTCGGCGGCCTCGACTGCAAGCCTGTGACCGGTGAGATCACCTACGGCATCGAACGTCTGGCGATGTACCTGCAGCAGGTCGAGAACATCTACGACCTGGTCTGGACGGAGTGGGAAGAGCCGGGCCCGAATGGTCCCGTGAAGCGCCGCCTGACCTACGGCGACGTCTATCACCAGAACGAAGTCGAGCAATCGACGTACAACTTCGAGCAGGCCGACACGACCGTGCTGTTCCGCCGCTTTGCCGAGCACGAAGCCGAAGCCAAGCGCCTGATGGGCGTGCGCGCAGAAGGTGATGCCGCTGCCGAGGGCGACGCACCTGTCGTGCAACTGGCCCTGCCCGCCTACGAGCAGGTGCTCAAGGCCGGCCACACCTTCAATCTGCTGGACGCGCGCGGCGCCATTTCAGTAACGGAGCGCGCCGCCTACATCGGCCGCATCCGCAACCTGTCGCGTCTGGTCGCGCAGGCTTACTACGACTCGCGCGAGCGCCTCGGCTTCCCGATGTGCGGCACGGCCGCTGCCGCCGCCAAGACCACGGAGGCCGCATGACGGCCAACCGAGCACGGCGTGGCCTGGCGCTGCTGACGGCAGCGTCCATCGCCGCGCTGGCGCTACCGGCGAGCGTCGCGCAAGCGGCGCGGCATCGCACGTCCAAGGCGGCATCGACGGAGAAGGTTTTTGTCGTGCCCAGCACCCTGACGCAGCTTTGCGTGGCCGATTCCAAGCCGCTTCAGCAAGCGCTGAGCACAGCGTGGACGCCACCGCCGCCGTCGATCGATCAATGGACGAGCCTGGTGCGCACGATGGCCTGCGACCTGTCGGGCGCGCGTGACCTCGGCTGGCATCGCGTGCCGTTGCGCACGTATGCGACGGCCCTGCGCTTCCCACTCACGTGGGTGGAGTGGCAAGGCACCGGCGCAAAGGCACAGCGCCGTGCGCGGGTGTTCCGCTCGGCGGGGCAACTGCCGAGCCGTCTGGAATTCAACGTATCCGGCACGCTGCAAGAGGTGCGTTACGACGCGCGCCGCGGCTTGCTGTCGGCCCGCTTCCTGCGCCGCGATGCGGCTGCGCCCGGCACCACCCCTGCGCCGATTGCACCGCCTCCGCCGCCGGGCCAGTGCGCCGGCACGCAATTGCAGTTCCAGCAGCAGAACGGCGTGTGGCTGCTGTCGGGTGTGGAGCCCGTGCCCGGCTCGCCCTGCTGATCACTGAACCGAACAACACAACGTACCGCCGCAACTGATCTGAACACCAAGCGGCGCAGAACAACGACGTCACCGATTCAAACGCTATGTCCACCCTCCTGATCGAACTGCTGACCGAAGAACTGCCGCCCAAGGCACTGGCCCGCCTGGGCGAGGCGTTTGCGCGCGGCCTGTTTGACGGTCTGTCGGCACAAGGCCTGCTCGAAGAGGGCGCCGCCGTGGAAGGTTTTGCCACGCCGCGCCGCCTGGCCGCATCGATCACCGGCGTGCGCCGCACCGCGCCCGATCGCGAACTGCGCGAGAAGGTGCTGCCCGTGACCATCGCCTTCGATGCCGAGGGCAAACCCGCCGCGCCGCTCGTCAAGAAGCTGGCCGCGCTGGCCAAGACCGTGGGCGTGGACGCCATCGCCCCTGAATCGCTCGAACGCGCGCCTGACGGCAAGACCGAAGCGCTGTTCTATCGCTATACCGCGCGCGGCGCCGTGCTGGCCGACGGCCTGCAGACGGCACTGTCGCAGACCATCGCCAACCTTCCGATCCCGAAGGTGATGACGTATCAGCGCCCGAACGGCGAGAACGTTCAGTTCGTGCGCCCGGCGCACAAGCTGATCGCCCTGCTCGACAGCGAAGTCATCCCTGTCAGCGCATTTGGCCTGCAATCGGGCAACGTGACACTGGGCCACCGTTTCCTGTCGGCCGGCGAAATCGTCATCCAAAATGCCACGTCGTATGCGAGCACGCTGGAGTCGCAGGGCAAAGTCATCGCCAGCTATGGCAAGCGCAAGGAAGCCATCCGCGCCGAGCTGCTCAAGACCGCCGGCGCCGATACGGTGGTCATGCCCGAAGCGCTGCTCGACGAGGTGAACGCGCTGGTCGAATGGCCCGTGGTCTACCCCTGCCATTTCGAGGAAGCGTTCCTCGCCGTGCCGCAGGAGTGCCTGATCCTGACCATGCAGACCAACCAGAAGTACTTTGCGCTGACCGATGCACAAGGCCACCTGCGCAACCGCTTCCTGATCGTCTCGAACATCGCCACGGGTACGCCCGAGGCCATCATTCAAGGCAACGAACGTGTGGTCCGCCCACGCCTGGCCGACGCGCGCTTCTTCTTCGAACAGGACAAGAAAAAGCCGCTGGCAGACCGCGTGCCGCTGCTCTCGCGCGTGGTCTATCACAACAAGATCGGCACGCAGCTTGAGCGCGTGTCGCGCCTGCAAGCCATCGCGGGCCAACTCGCGGAGAAGCTCGGTGCGGATGTAACACACGCCTCGCGCGGCGCGTTGCTGGCCAAGGCCGATCTGCTGACCGACATGGTGGGCGAGTTCCCCGAGCTGCAGGGCACGATGGGCACCTACTACGCCCGCCACGACGGCGAACCCGACGACGTGGCGCTGGCCTGCTCCGAACACTACCAACCGCGCTTTGCCGGCGACGCGCTGCCCAGCACCGCCACCGGTACGGCGGTGGCATTGGCCGACAAGCTGGAAACGCTGGTTGGTATCTGGGGCATCGGCCTGCAACCCACGGGGGAGAAAGACCCGTTCGCGCTGCGCCGCCACGCCCTGGGCATCCTGCGCATGCTGATCGAGAAGCCGCTCGCGCTCACGATCGACGATGCGCTGAAGATTGCCGCTACCAGCTTCGACGGCATCGCCGCAGTCAAGCCGGACCTGGGCGCCATCTCCGACTTCCTCTACGACCGCCTGCGCGGCTACCTGAAGGACAAGGGCTACAGCACCAACGAGGTGGAAGCCGTGGTGAGCCAGCGGCCGCAGCGCCTGGACGACATCGTCGCGCGCCTCGAAGCCGTGCGCGCCTTTGCTGCCCTGCCGCAGGCAGAAGCGCTGGCCGCCGCCAACAAGCGCATCACCAACATCCTGAAGAAAACCGACGTGGCCATTGGTGCCGTGCAGCCGCAACTGCTCAAGGAAGACGCCGAGCGTGCCCTGCACCAGGCCGTGGCCTTGTCGGAGCCGCAGGTGCACGATGCCTTCGCACGCGGCGATTTCACCACCGCGCTCAAGACGTTGGCCGGCCTGCGCGAAGCGGTCGACACGTTCTTCGACGGCGTGATGGTGATGGCCGACGACACCGCGCTGCGCGACAACCGCCTCGCGCTGCTGGCTGAACTGCACGGACTGATGAACCGCGTGGCGGACATCTCCAAGCTGGCCGCCTGATCGGCACCCCAAGCACCGTTCGGAGCCCACCATGCCCCACGTTCCCAAACTGGTGATTCTCGACCGCGATGGCGTCATCAACCACGACAGCGACCAGTTCATCAAGTCGCCTGACGAGTGGATCGCCCTCGACGGCAGCCTGGAAGCCATTGCCGAGCTGAATCAGGCCGGCTACCAGGTGGTGGTGGCAACTAACCAGTCGGGCATCGGACGCGGCCTGTTCGAGGCCGCCGCGCTCAACGCCATGCACGAGAAGATGTACAAGGCGCTGGCCACCTATGGTGGGCGCGTCGACGCCGTCTTCTTCTGCCCGCACACCGCCGCCGATGCGTGCGAGTGCCGCAAGCCCAAGTCCGGCATGCTCCGCGAGATAGCACGCCGCTTCGACATCGACCTGACGGGCGTGCCGGTCGTGGGTGACTCACTGCGTGACCTGCAAGCCGGTGTCGAAGTTGGTGCCGTACCTCACCTCGTACTGACCGGCAAGGGCGCCAAGACCCGCGATGCCGGTGACCTGCCCCCAGGCACCCAGATTCATCAGGACTTGCGTGCGTTTGCGCGTGCGCTGCTATCCCCTGCGCCCCAGGGCACGCCCACGCGCGCCCCTTGAATTCGCCCCCAATGACTTTTATCCGTTCGCTGCTGTACCTGGTTTTCCTGATCGTCTGGACACCGATTTACGCGGTGGCCTGCTTCATCGTCTTTCCGTTCATGAACCCGCACCGCCGTTTCTGGATGGTGTCCGGCTGGACGAAGTCTGCAATCTGGATGGCGCGCTGGCTGCTCGGCATCCGCTGGCAATACCAGGGCTGGGAGCACATCGAGGAAGCCGTCGCCACCAACAAGCAGGTGGTACTGCTTTCCAAGCATCAGTCAGCGTGGGAAACCATGGCCTTTGTCGCGACCATGCCGCGCCCGCTGTGCTACGTCTTCAAGCGCGAACTGCTGTATGTGCCGTTCTTTGGATGGGCGCTCGGCATGCTCAAAATGGTGCACATCAACCGCAAGGACGGCGCCAATGCGTTCACCTCGGTCGCGCGCCAGGGCAAAGAGCGCCTTGCAGACGGCGCATGGGTGATCATGTTTCCGGAGGGCACGCGCACGCGCTCGGGCGACCCGAAACCGCGCTACAAGAGCGGCGGCGCGCGCTTTGCCGTGGATACCGGCGCATGGGTCATCCCCATCGCACACAACTCCGGCCGCGTGTGGCCGCGCAATTCGTTCCTGAAGCATCCGGGCTTGATCACCCTGTCGGTCGGGCCGGCCATTCCGAGCGCTGGCAAGACCAGCGACGAGCTCAACCGCGAAGTCGAAGCGTGGATCGAAACAGAAATGCGTAGAATCGACGCCGATAGCTACCGCGAGCACGCATGAAACTGCTGCGCCCACCGACTTCGCCCACCCCCGCCGACAGCGTCCAGCTTGAGTTGCCGCTGCTCGCGCCTGAGGGCCCGTCGCCTTCGCAGCCGCCTGACGCGTCCCTCCTCGCCCCACCCGCACTCGATTTTTCCACCGCACCGCTCGGCCCCAACCAGCGCCGGCTGACGCTCGGCGAGCGCGCGCTGATCTATAACCTCAAGCGTTCGTCGCGGCGCACCATCGGCTTTGTCATCGATGACCGCGGCTTGTCGATCACGGCTCCGCGCTGGGTGACGCTCGCCGAGATCGAACACGCCATCGCCGAAAAGCAGAAGTGGATCTTCGCCAAGCTGGCCGAGTGGCGCACGAGCGCCGCACGCCGCATGCTGCCGCCCATGGAGTGGCAGGACGGCGCCGCGCTGCCCTTCCTCGGCAAGACGATCACGCTCAAGCTGGAATCGCCCATCGGCGCATTGATGTTTGATGCCGACACCAGCGTGCTCCACCTGGGCCTGCCGCCCACCACCACGGAGCAGCAGATCAAGGACCGCGTGCAAGGCTGGCTGCAGACGCAGGCTCGACGCCTCTTCGGCGAGCGCCTTGAGGTGTATGCCGAGCGCCTGGGCGTGCGGCATAGCGCGTATGCGCTGTCCTCCGCCGCCACGCGCTGGGGAAGCTGCACGGCCGACGGCAAGATCCGCCTGAACTGGCGCCTCGTGCATTTCCCGCTGAGCTTGATCGACTACGTGGTTGCGCACGAGCTGGCGCATCTCAAGGAGATGAACCACAGCCCGCGCTTCTGGGACACCGTGGAGTCGATCTTTCCTGAGTTTCGCGAGGCGCGGGAGCAGCTGCGCTCGCATCCGCCGGAATACTTGCCGGCGTTCTGACTCGCCCGCCGACGCCGCTGCCACGGATGCGTCGGCAGCAAAACATGCTTGCCCTGCAGGCTCCGCCACACCCCCCTACAATATTGCCTTCCCGCAGTTCTCCAGGAAGGAAACCCCCATGCGAATGCTCCACACCATGCTGCGCGTCGGCGACTTGCAGCGCTCGATCGACTTCTACACCAACGTGCTCGGCATGCAGCTGCTGCGCACCAGCGACAACCCTGAATACAAGTACTCGCTGGCGTTCGTCGGTTACGGCCCGGAAGCCGGCAACACGGTCATCGAACTGACCTACAACTACGGCGTGAGCGAGTACGAACTCGGCACGGCATTTGGGCACCTGGCCATCGAGGTCGACAATGCCGCGCAGGCCTGCGACCAGATCCGCAACGCAGGCGGCAAGGTCACGCGTGAGGCGGGCCCGGTCAAGGGCGGCAGCACCATCATCGCGTTTGTGGAAGATCCGGACGGCTACAAGATCGAGCTGATTCAGGCGCGCTCGATGCCCGATGGCAACCGCCACTGACGCGATCCGCCGGCCGCTGGACGGCACCGCCATCGGCCTGATGGTGGTGCTGTGCATGTGCTGGGGCTTTCAGCAGGTCGCCATCAAGGTGGCCGCGCACGACGTGGGCCCCGTCATGCAGGCCGGTGTGCGCTCGGCCATCGCGTCGGTCCTGGTGTTCGCGTTTGCGCTCTGGCGCGGCACGTGCCTGTCGTTGCGCGACGGCACGCTGACTGGTGGCCTGATGGCCGGCGTGCTGTTCGGCGTCGAGTTCCTGTGCATCTTCATCGGGCTGGGCTACACGACCGCCTCGCGCATGGCGGTGTTTCTCTACACCGCGCCGATCTTCACGGCGCTCGGCCTGCACTTCTTTGTGCCGGGCGAGCACCTGCGCCCGCGCCAGTGGGCCGGAATCGGCATTGCATTTGCGGGGATCGTGCTGGCGTTCGCCGATGGTGTCCTGCACCCGGCGGCCGGGCCGTCGACCTCGTTGGGTGACGCGCTGGGCGTGGTGGCGGGCGCGCTGTGGGGCGCGACGACCATCGTCGTGCGGGCAAGCAAGCTTTCCGAAGCACCGGCGGCGAAGACGCTGCTGTATCAGCTGGCCGTCTCGGCCGTGCTACTGCTGTTGATGGCCGCGGGCACTGGCCAGGCCTTTACCGCGAACCTCACACCGACCGCGCTGGCCAGCCTCGCCTACCAGTCCGTGCTGATTGCGTTCGCCAGTTACCTGACATGGTTCTGGCTGCTGCGCCGTTACCTGGCGTCGCGGTTGTCTGTGTTCTCGTTCCTGACGCCGCTGTTTGGCGTGGCGTTTGGCGTGCTGCTGTTGCACGAGCCGGTGGGCCTGCGGTTTGCGCTGGCGGCAACGCTCGTGCTGTCGGGCATCCTGCTCGTCAATCTTCGCTAAGGGCGGAAACGCTGCCGGCGATGCGGTTGGCCGGCAGCGCATTCGCCACCGCCACGAAATCTTCTACCGGCACTTCTTCTGCGCGGCGGCCCAGATCAAAGCCAAGCGCTTCGAAATCGATCACGTCGCGCAGCGCCCCCAGCGTGTTGCGCAGCACCTTGCGCCGCTGCGAAAACGCCATCGTCACCACCGTGCCGAGCGCGCGCATGTCGACCGGCGCATACGGCGACTTGTCGGCCGGCCAAGGAATCATCCGCACCACCGCCGAATCCACCTTGGGCGGCGGGTTGAACGAGCCCGGCGGCACATCCAGCACCAGCTCCATGTAGTACCGCACCTGCAGCATCACCGACAGCCGGCTGAACGCCTTGCTGCCCGGCGCGGCCACCATGCGGTCGACCACCTCTTTCTGCAGCATGAAGTGCTGATCGCGCACGCGGTCGGCGAACGTGGCGAGGTGAAACAGCAGCGGGCTGGAGATGTTGTACGGCAGGTTGCCAACAATGCGCAGCGGCCGCCCAACCTCCACCAGCGAACCGAAATCGAACGCCAGCGCATCGCCTGCATGCACGATCAGCCGATCGCCGAAACGCTTCTGCAAGCGCGCGACGAGGTCACGGTCCAACTCGACCACCTGCAGCGTGCGCACGCGCTCCATGAGCGGCACGGTGAGCGCGCCGAGGCCTGGGCCGATTTCGACGAGCACGTCGTCGGGCTTTGGATCAATGGCGGCAACGATGGCGTGGATCACGCCGTCATCGACCAGAAAGTTCTGGCCGAAGCGCTTGCGGGCTTGGTGCCCCTGGTGAACGCCGGTCGTGGATCGTGCCATTGCGAACTCGAAATCGAAAAGGTGAAGAAACTCAGGAACGTGCCGTGTGCCGCGCCATGGCGATGGCGGTATCGATCGCCTCGATCATGCTGCCGAACTCGGCGCGACCCGTGCCCGCCAAGTCCAGCGCCGTACCGTGGTCCACCGACGTGCGCACGAACGGCAGGCCCAGCGTGATGTTCACGCCATGCCCGAAGGTGCCGTACTTGAGCGGCGCCAGACCTTGGTCGTGGTACATCGCCAGCACGCAATCGGCCTCGGCAAGAAGCCGCGGCTGGAACAGCGTGTCGGCCGGATACGGACCGCGCGCATCGATTCCGCGCGCACGCGCACGCGCGATGGCCGGCTCGATCACCTCGATCTCTTCGCGGCCGAGATGACCTGATTCACCCGCATGTGGATTCAGCCCCGTCACGAGAATGCGCGGTGCGGTCAAGCCGAAGCGCGTGCGCAAATCACGTTGCACGATGTCGAGCGTTTCGTCGAGCACTGCGGGTGTGATAGCGTCCGGCACCTCGCGCAACGGCAAATGCGTCGTGGCCAACGCCACGCGCAGCATGGTGTTGTCGTGTGCCGGCTGCGAGCCAGCGAGCATCATCACCACGCGCGGCGTGCGGCTGCGCTCTGCCAAGTATTCGGTATGGCCGGTAAACGGCACGCCTGCGTCGTTGATCGTGCTCTTCTGCACCGGCGCTGTGACCATCGCGTCGTAACGGACGCCGTCCGCCGTGCCAATCTGGCAGCCATCGATGGCTGCGTCGAGCAGGCCAAGCACATAGCGGCCGTTGGCGGCATCGAGCACGCCAGCGCGCACCGGCGTACCCAGGGGGCGCTCCACAATAGTCAGCGCCGTGGAGGCAACACGCCAGAAATCGCCCTGCCCGATCGCGTCAGCGCGCGCCTGCAGCAATGCCGTATCGCCAATCACGTGCCACTGCACATCGGCGTAATGCGGCGACGCCTGACGCGCCAGGTGCAGCAACGCAGCCACGGTGATATCGGGGCCGATACCGGCAGGTTCTCCAGTGGTGATGGCAATGTTCAGCATGCAGCGCTTTCCTGCGATGGTTTCCCGTTGGTCTAGAAACGCCACGGCCGCCCGCAGGCGGCCGTGAGCGATGCGGATGTCCGTAGCTTACTGCTGACGGTTCACCCGGTATTCCACGTGGGCCGAGTCGCGCAGCTCACGCAGCCAATCTTCATAGGCGGCCTGCACCTTCTGCTCGCGGATCACCGAACGTGCGTAGTCGCGCTGGCGGTCTCCCGACACCTCTGCCTCACGACGACCTTCCACCTGGATCAGATGCACGCCGAACTGGCTCTGCACCGGCTGCGACACATCACCGGGCTTGAGCTGGTTCATCGCCTGCTCGAATTCCGGCACCAACTGGCCCGGCGACACCCAGCCCAGCTCGCCGCCCGCACCGGCCGAACCGTCCTGCGAATACCGGCGAGCCGCGTCGCCAAAGTCATAGCCGTGCACGATCCGATCGCGCAGGCCCGCCAACTGGCGGCGCGCGTCTTCTGCCGACATCGTCGGACCGGTCTTGATCAGAATGTGGCGCACTTGCGTCTGCTGCACCTTGGCGGCAATCGCCGTACTCGGCGCGCGCTTCTCCAACAGCTTGATCACGTGATAACCAGCCGGGCTTTCGACCACTTGGCTCGCCACCTGGCCGGCCTTCATGTCGACCACGGCGTTGGCAAACACAGCCGGCAAGCGACCGATCGGACGCAGCCCAAGTTCGCCGCCTTGCGAGGCATCCTGGGCGCCCGAATTGTCACGCGCCAGCTTGGCGAAATCCGCACCGCCCTGTGCTTGTTTGAGCAGGGCTTCGGCCTTGCTGCGTGCTGCGGCCTTCTCGGCATCCGTGGCGCTTTCGGCGACCGGCACGAGAATCTGCGCGACGTTGTATTGCTGCTCGCCAGCCGGAGCCGTGCCGCCACCCTGCTGCGCCAGATAGTTATCGATCTCGCCGTCGTAGACCTGCACCTTGGAGTCGACCTCGCGCTCGCGCAGGCGCGCCAGCAGGATTTCCTGACGCAGGTCGTCGCGGTACTTGTCGTACGTCATGCCGGCGTCCTTCAGCTTGCTCTTGAGCTGCGGGACGGACAGGTTGTTGCGCTGGGCCACGCTTTCCACCGCACGATCCACATCGGCGTCGGACACGCGGATGCCGCTTTCCTTGGCGGTCTGCGCCTGCACGCGCTCCAGGATCAGCTGCTCAAGCACTTCACCGAGCAAATCCGCACGCGGTGGCAGCGGACGGTTCTGCGCACGGAACGTGCGTTCGACCAAGTCGGCGCGGTTGAGCAGTTCGCGGCGTGTGATGACGTCGGTGTTGACCACGGCCACCACCTCGTCGACGAGCTGGCTACGCGGTGCGCCCGGTGCCGTCGGCTCCGGCAACGTGCCTTGCAGCAACGGCTGGCTCGGCGACGAACCCGGGTTGGCGAAGATGCCACGCACAGGAGCGCTCTTTTTTGCCGATTGCGCCTGCTGCGCGTGGACGGCTGGTGCCAGCGTGGTCCCCGCCATCAGCGCGACCAGCACGCTGGTGGCGACACGCAAGCGGCCCAGAGGAGCCACACGCGTGGCGAAAGCGGTCGATTGGAAAGCCATGATGTCGTTATTCATATTGATCCAGCACGGACGGCGTGATCGGCTGCGCGGTCACCGGCTGGTAGCCGGGCACGTTCAGACGAATCACGTCGATCGGATTGTTCCCCACCTTCGACAAACCCTTGAATTCGATCTGGGCAAAGATATGCGTCGTATAGCCCGAAACCGCATTGCTGTAGCGCTGTACCGCCAGTCGGCCGACCCAGCAGTCCGCCACATATTCCAGGCCAAGCAGCATATCCGACGGCTTACGCGCATCCAGGTCATAACCGATGCGGCCCAGGCCGTACAGGCGCCGTGTGATCGGCCACTGCGTTGAGATATCGGCCTGTTCCAGCGGAAGCTGACCGGTATTCGCGTCTTGCCGGTAATAGCGGTAGCCGAGGTTGATCACTTTGTTGGCTTCCGGCTTCCAGCTGAATGCGACGGTCGAGCGCATGATGCGATCGATGTCCTGATTGTACTGAAGGTTCGTATCGAAAAAGATGCCACGGAACATCTGGATCGTGGTCGCGCCCAGAAGGTCGGAATAGCGGCGCACCGACGTCGGTGCCGCACCCGCTAGCGTCACGCGCTGGCCTTCGAAATCGATACGCTGGGCGATCGTGGCACGCAGGCGTTCAATGCCCGATTCCGCTTCAATAAAGCGCGTGGTCACGCCCGCTGTCAGCTTATTGTTGTCGGCAATGCGGTCATAACCCGTGTACGGATTTTCGGTAAAGATCTGGCCGAGGTTGTAGTCCGACTGCGCCGTATCGAACAGCGGAATCTGCGACTGATCGCGGTACGGCGTGTATACGTAGAACAGGCGCGGCTCAAGTGTCTGGATGTAACTCACGCCAAACAGTTTGGTGACCAGTGGCGCATCGCGCTCAAAGGTCATGCCCGAATCGAGCGAGAACGTGGGCAGCGTGCGATTGATCTGCGTATCCTGCGTATCACCCGCCGGGCGGTCCAGGCGATATGCGGTGGTATTCAGGATGAACTTCGGCGTGACGTACCAGCCGGGGCGGATGATCGGGTAGCTGATCGTCGGCTGCATGAACAAACGCTCGCCCTGGACGGTGTTGGCCGTGGGGATCGAGAACCGCGTGTAGTCGGTCAGGAAATTGATGTCAAAGCCACCAACATCGTACCGGTTATACGTCAGGCTCAACTGCGGCAAACGCTCGTAGGGCGCTGCCAGGGGCGTAGTGGCGGTCGACAGCGTCTGGAACTTCTGCACACGCGCCAGCGCAACCCAGTCGCCGATTGAGTACGTGACGCCGCCTTCCTGGATGTACTGGCGCTGCGTTGCCGTGACGATGCTGCGGCCAAGGTCATCCGGATAGGTGTTATCCGAAACTTTGTTGTAGTTGATGTAGCCGGTCAGCCCAGGCGCCAGGCGCTGCGTGTGCACCGCCGAAATCGACCAACGGTTGCGACCTGCTTCACGATCATCGGGCAGGAATTCGCCGCGCAGGACGCCGCTGTACGACGTATCGAGATAGCGGTATTCAGCGCCCAGCTGCAGGCCACGCGTACTGAGCAGACGCGGATACAACGTCAGATCGCGATTCGGCGCGATGTTGAAGTAGTACGGCAGTGTGACGTCGGCCCCGCTGCGGCTGTTGTAGCCGAAGACCGGTGCCAGGAAACCGCTGCGGCGATCGTCATTGAGCGGGAAGTCCATGATCGGCGCGGCAAACACCGGCACGCCGAAGAAGTGCAGTACGCCGTTGCGGCCAGTGCCGACCTGGCGATCGCTGTCGATGTCGATGCGGCTCGCGCTGAAGTACCAGTCGACGTTGTCGGGCGAGCACGTGGTGTACGTACCGCGCGTGATGCGGCTGTTGTCCTTGTCGATGAAGTCGATGCGGTCTGCGGTGCCGCGGCCACCGGTCGAGTGGAACTCGTAGGTCGGCGTGCTGATGGTGCCTTCGTTGGCGGTGACTTTGAGCTTGGCATCCGGGCCGGTGACGAGCGTGCCGCCCTTGAACAAGCGCACGTTGCCGGTGGCCGTGGCCACGTCGGTGTCCTGGTTGTAGTCGAGGGTGTCGCCCTTGAGCACCGAACCGTTGCGGCGCAATTCGCCATTGCCGCGCAGGTGGATGTCTTCGTTGGTGCGGCCGTCCATCTTGTCGGCCGCGGTAAATGTGGGGACAGTGTTGTCCGGTCGCTGGACGGGCTCGGCCATCTTGGGCACCAGCGGACTGCCGCCAGGCGTGGTCGGGCCGGACGTGGCCAGCGCTGTCACCGACGAGGCCGGGGTAACAGCAGGCGCAGTCGCTTGCGTGGTGTCCGCGCTCTGCGCCGCGGACGTCGCCGTCCAGACACCGGCCACCGCGAACACCAGCGGGCGCAATGCCAGCGTGCCACGCCTGATGGTGGCCAAGTCGGCGGGCCGCTGATCGGGCGCGGCAACAGCAGCGCGCTGCCGGTTTTTCCTGGCTCGGTTCGGTTCGGTCATGCAGATCGGGAACAGGGCCGCGCGCGCAACGGCACGCACAGGCACAAAATCAGTCAGTACTGCGGTCAATCCCGCCGCCGGACGCGGCCTGGACAGGGCCGGCGCTCGCTCGCAGCGAAACTCGGTCGGGTATTATACGGGGCTTCCTTCCAGCCTCATTCCAGCATTCTCTCAGCATGGCTTCGACCCCTGGCGCCGCAGCAGGCGCAACCGACGCACGCCTCAGTCAACTGCGCGACTGGCTCGGCACATTGCCCGCCGCCCGCGGCCTGCGCATCGACACGCTGCAGCCCGCTTCGGCCGATGCCAGCTTCCGCCGTTATTTCCGCCTGGACAGCGCCCACGGCACGCTGGTCGTCATGGACGCCCCGCCGCCGCAGGAAGACTGCCGCCCGTTCGTCCATGTGGCGGGCCTGCTGAATGGCGCCGGCGTGCATGCACCTCAGGTGCTGGAGCAGGATCTCGCGCAGGGCTTCCTCCTGCTGACCGATCTGGGCCCGCAAACGTATCTGCAATCGCTGCGCGAACGCGATTTCGACCTCGCCTACGCCAACACGCTGTTCCGCCCGGCCATCCATACCCTGGTGCGCTGGCAGTTGGCGTCGCGCGAGGGAGAGCTGCCTTCGTACGACGAAGCGCTGCTGCGCCGCGAGCTGTCGCTGTTTCCGGACTGGTATGTCGACCGCCACCTGCAACGCCCGTTGGACGCCACGCAGCGCGAATCGCTCGACAAGGTGTTCAAGCTGCTGGTCGACAGCGCCCTGGCCCAGCCGCGCGTGTACGTCCATCGTGACTACATGCCGCGCAACCTGATGATCAACGCGGCCGACCCGTCGCAGCCGGGCGTGCTGGATTTCCAGGACGCCGTCTACGGCCCGATCACCTACGACGCCGCCTCGCTGCTGCGCGACGCCTTCCTGTCGTGGGATGAAGAGCAGGAGCTGGATTGGGCCGTGCGCTACTGGGAAGCTGCCCGCGCCGCCAAGCTGCCCGTCGATGAAGACTTCGGCGAGTTCTACCGCGCCCTCGAATGGATGGGCGCGCAACGCCATCTGAAGGTGGCGGGCATCTTCGCGCGCCTGTGCTACCGCGACGGCAAGACCGGCTACGTGGAAGACACCCCGCGCTTCATCGCTTATTTGCGCCGGGTGTGCAGCCGCTACAACGCGCTGGCGCCATTGGCCCGCCTGCTCGATCAACTCGAAGATCGCGCGCAGAAGATCGGCTACACGTTCTGATGGCTTCCCCCCGCGCCGTCGAGTTTCGCGCCGGCATGCTGGCACTTGCGCCCATGCTGCTGGGCGTGGTGCCGTTCGGCATGATCTACGGCGTGCTGGCCACATCCGCGGGCATGCCTGCGTGGCTTGCCGTCGCGATGAGCGCCATCGTTTTCGGTGGCGCCTCGCAGATGATTCTTGTGCAGTTGTGGGCCGGTGGCGCGCCGGCTCTGGTGATTGCGGCGACGGTCTCGATGGTGAATCTGCGGCACGCGCTGTATTCGGCCAGCATTGCGCCGGCGCTGGCGCACCTGCCGCGCCGCTGGAAATGGCTGATCGCCTATCTGCTGACCGACGAAGCCTTCGCCGCCATGAACCGTCGGGTCGTCACCGCGCAGCCCGGCAGCGAGGAAGCCGCCTACCGCCATTGGTATTTCCTTGGCGCTGGCGTGGCGCTATGGTCAAGCTGGCAGGCGTCGACGATCGTTGGCGTGGTGCTGGGGGCCCAAGTGCCGACCTCGTGGCCGCTCGATTTCTTCCTGCCGCTCACGTTCATCGCCATCGTGGTGCCGGCGCTGCGCACGCGCGCACAACTGGCTGCAGCGTTGGCCGGCGCCGCGCTGGCCGTGGCGTGGACAGGCTGGCCGCACAAGCTGGGGCTGATGAGCGCGGCGTGTGTCGGCATTGCCGTCGGCGCGCTGATTGAGCGCTTGCTGGCTCGGCCGTCCAACAAGGGGGCTGCTGCATGAAAGCCCTGATCCTCTTCGGCGTGCTGCTGATTGCCGGCGCGGCGACCTACCTGATCCGTCTATCGTTCATCGCGCTGGAAGGGCGCATGAACCTGCCGATGTGGTTCCGCAACGCCCTGCCCTACGTGCCGGCCGCGATGCTGACCGCGCTGATCGCGCCCGACCTGCTGATGCGCGACGGCGCGCTCGCGGTGTCGGTCGACAACCCGCGCCTGCTTGCGGGCATCGTCGCCATCGTCATCGCACGGGTGACGAAGAGTGCGATGTGGACCATCGTCGGTGGCATGGCTGTGCTGTTGATTCTCATGAAGGTAATGACTTGAATTCCACGACGCGTGCCATGATTTTTGCGGCGGGCCGCGGCGACCGCATGCGCCCGCTGACCGACCACACGCCCAAGCCCCTGCTCAACGTGGGCGGCAAACCGCTGATCGTCTGGCAGATCGAGCGCCTGGCTGCGGCAGGCGTGCGCGACATTGTCATCAACCACGCGTGGCTCGGCACGCAGATCGAAGCCACGCTCGGGGATGGCAGCACGTGGGGCGTGCGCCTCGCGTATTCACCGGAAGGGCAAGCGTTGGAAACGGCAGGCGGTGTCGCCCAGGCCATGCCGCTGCTGCATGCCGGCGATGGGCACAGCGTATTCATTGCCGTCAGCGGCGACGTGTTCTGCGATTACGATTACGCCGCACTGCGCGACCGAGCGCCCGCAATGGCTGCGCAGGCCGCGCCCAGCATGCACCTGGTGATGGTGCCGAACCCGCCCTACCACCTTCGCGGCGATTTCGCCCTGGATAACGAAGGCGTGCTCCACGCGGACGGCCCCGAGCGCCTCACGTTCGGCAACATCGGCTTGTACGACACGCGCCTATTTGCCGGCATCACGCCCGGCACGCGACTGGCGATGACGCCGCTCTACCACCAAGCCATCGCCGAAGGTCGCGCCACCGGTGAACGCTTCGACGGCCGCTGGGAAAACGTCGGCACGGCCGCCCAGCTGGCCGCACTCGACGCAGAACTCGCGGCGCGCTAAGCGCTTACGCCATCGCCGCGCTCAATGATTCCGCCGTCATCGGGCGGCCAAGCAGGTAACCCTGCAGCGAGTGACAACCGAGCCGCGTCAGGAACGCCTGCTGCTCGGCCGTCTCCACACCTTCTGCGACGATGCGCAGGTTCAGCGTCTGGCCCAGCGCCACGATGGCCGAGACGATGGCTGCGTCTTCCGTGTCGTGCGCCAGGTCGCGCACGAAACCGCGGTCGATCTTCAGCTCGCTGGCAGGCAGACGCTTGAGATACAGCAGACTCGAATAACCGGTGCCGAAATCGTCGATTGAAATCCGCACGCCCATCGCGTCGAGCTGCTGCAGGATCTGCAGGCTCGCATCGACATCGCGCATGGCGGTCGACTCCGTAATCTCCAGCGTCAGACTGCGCGGGGCCAGCGCATGGCGCGCGAGCGTGTCGCGCACGGTGTCGATGAGTGCAGCATGACCAAACTGCAGCGCGGAGAGATTCACGGCGACGGTCCAGCCAGTGCGCCCCTCGCGGTGCCATTGCGCCATCTGGCGACAGGCTTCGTCCAGCACCCACGCGCCCAGCGGCACGATCAGACCCGTCTTTTCGGCCAGCGGGATGAACTCGTCGGCGGGCACCAAACCGCGCTGGGGATGCTGCCAGCGCACCAGCGCCTCCACGCCCATGATCGGCCCATTGGGCGCGTTGAACTTGGGCTGGTAGTGCAGCACGAGTTCGTTGCGCTCGACCGCGCGGCGCAAGTCCTGCGCGAGCTGCAACTGGTGATGCACGTCGGCGTTCATCGAGGGCTCGAAGAAACTGTAGGCGTTCCGGCCCAAACCCTTCGCGTGATACATCGCTGCATCGGCATTGGTGAGCAGATCGTGTTGGTTGTCGCCGTTGCCGGGGTAGATCGCGATGCCGATGCTGGTAGAAACACGCAACTCGTGACCGCCAGCCATGAAGGGCTCGCGCACCACTTCCAGCAGCGCGTCGGCCAGGGTGCCAGCGTCTTCCGGATCGTCCACGTAGGCGAGCACAACAAATTCATCGCCGCCGACACGCGCCACGGTGTCCTGCTGGCGCACCCGTGCACCGATGCGCTGTGCGACGTCGATCAGCAGCAGATCGCCCACATGGTGGCCATAGACATCGTTGACGGCCTTGAAGCCATCCAGGTCCATGAACATGAGAGCGAAGCGGCGCTTCTCGCGTTCAGCCGTGCGGATCGCCTGGGTCAGGCGGTCTTCCAGCAGCACGCGGTTGGAAAGCTTGGTCAGGTTGTCGTGCAGCGCAAGGTAGGCCAGCTCCTTGTTGGCCGCGGCCAGTGAGTTCGCCAGTAAGGCGGTGTGCGCTTCCATGCGCAAGTCCAGCACCGAGATGATCAGCGCGATGGCCAGCACCGCCAGCGTCACGATGATGATGACCAGCGCCAGCCATTCGGCACTCGCACCGGTATGCGCAGCCCCGCACACACTGCCGAATGGAAACGATGCCGCCGACATGCCCATGTAATGCATGCCGACGATGGCCACGCCCATCACCACCGCCGAACCGGCACGCAGTGCACGAACGCGTCGCGACTGCCGCCTCAGGCGAAAGGCGATCCACAGCGCCACGCCAGAGGCCAGCACCGCAATCACGATCGACAGCGCAAACCTCGCGGGGTCATATTGGATGCCGGGGTTCATGCGCAGCGCGGCCATGCCGGTGTAGTGCATGCCCGCGACGCCCGCGCCCATGAGCAGCGCGCCGCCCGCCAGGCGCTGCCACGGCAAATCACGTCGGCTGACCAGCCACAACGCAAACATCGACGCCCCAATACCGATGGCGAGCGAGGTGAGCGTGATTCCGACGTCATATCCAACCGGAATCGGCAGGTTCAGCGCCAGCATGCCGACAAAGTGCATCGACCAGATGCCCAGCCCCATGGCCGAGGCGCCGCCGATGAGCCACGACAACGCCGCGCGGCCGTGTGCGGTGACGACACGTCCCGCCATATCCAGCGCCGTATACGACGCTAGGATGGCCACGAAGAGGGAAAGCAGGACGAGAAGAGGGTTGTAACTGCTGGCGAGCATCGGTTCTCCTGGGCAGGCCGATCCAATGCGGCCAATCCACTGCAGGCGGAGGTCGCAACCGGGATACAAAACAGGTCAGTATTAACGGCGGCGGCCGCCCGAGACTTTAGGAGAGGCCGTCCGCACCGCACAAGTCTCCTTTTGGGTGTGGCCATGCCCCTCCCGGAATCCCCGTCAGGCGCAGCGTTACAATCGACGCATCCTTTCTGCCGCTGGAAAACACGCCATGTCCGCCACCGAACTCGCTTTCCTCCAGACCTATCGCCAGCGCCGCGAGCGCGTCGTGCAGTGGCTGCGCGCGGCGGGGGGCGGGGTCGCCATCGTGCCGACCGCGCCCGAAGCGATGCGCAACCGCGACAGCGACTATCCCTACCGGCACGACAGCTACTTCTATTACCTGACCGGCTTTACCGAGCCCGAAGCGGTGCTCGCCATCGTGGTCCCCGCAGCCAGCGCGCCCGCGCGCAGCGTGCTGTTCTGTCGCCCGAAGCATGAAGAGCACGAAATCTGGGACGGCTTCCGCTTCGGCCCCGAAGCCGCGAAGGAAGCTTTCGGCCTGGATGAGGCGCATTCGGTGGAAGAAATCGACGCGACGCTGCCCAAGCTGCTCGCCAACGCTGCCGCCGTGGCATATCCGCTGGCTGAAAGCGGCACGTTCGACCGCCGCATGCGCCGCTGGCTCGACGCGGTGCGCATGCAGGGCCGCGCCGGGGTGTCGGCGCCGCACCAGGCGCTGGACGTGCGCGCAATCCTCGATGAGATGCGGCTGTTCAAGGACGCAAGCGAACTCGACATCATGCGCCGCGCCGGGCGAATCTCTGCGGAAGCGCATGTGCGCGCCATGCAGGCGTCACGTGCAGGCCTGCGTGAATACCATCTCGAAGCCGAGCTGCTGTACGAATTCCGCCGCCATGGTGCGCAAAGCGTCGCCTACAACTCCATCGTTGCCACTGGCCCCAACGCGTGCGTGTTGCACTACCGCGCCGGCAACGCCGAACTGCGCGACGGCGATCTGTGCCTGATCGATGCCGGTTGCGAGCTGGACGGCTACGCGTCGGACATCACCCGCACGTTTCCCGTCAATGGCCGCTTTACCGGCCCGCAACGCGAACTGTATGCGCTTGTGGTGGCCGCGCAGGAAGCCGCCCTTGCCGAAACGCGCCCTGGCGTGCCGTATAACGTGCCCCACGACGCTGCCACACGTGTGCTGGCGCAAGGCATGCTCGACACCGGCCTGCTCGACGCCAACAAGGTCGGCACCCTCGATGACGTGATCGCCGGCGGCCAATACCGCCAGTTCTATATGCACCGCACAGGCCACTGGCTCGGCATGGACGTGCACGACGTGGGCGAATACCGCACGCCCGGCACCGCCGCACCGGCCGAAGGCGAACGCCCGTGGCGCCCGCTGGAAGCCGGCATGGTGCTGACCGTCGAACCCGGCATCTACGTGCGCCCCGCGCCCGGCGTGCCGGAAAAATATTGGCACATCGGTATCCGCATTGAAGACGACGCCATCGTCACGCCCGAAGGCTGCGAAATCATCACGCGCGACGTGCCCGTGGCCCCGGACGAAATCGAACTGGTGATGCGGAGCCAGGCATGACCGACAGCATCACAGCGAACAGCGCGGCGCCGGACTGCGACGTCGCCATCGTCGGCGCGGGGCCTGTCGGGCTGGCGCTGGCGAACTGGCTGCTGCGCGACACCGACTGGCGCATCGCCCTGTTCGATGCGCGCGATGCTGAAGCCGCCGCGCGAGACCCGCGCTCGCTGGCGCTCTCGCATGGCTCGCGCGTGCTGCTGCAGGAGATTGGCGGCTGGCCCACGCGCGCCACGCCGATCACGCACATCCATGTCTCGCAGCGCGGTCACTTCGGGCAGGCGCATATCTGCCGTGAAGACTACGATGTCCCCGCGCTCGGCCACGTCGTGCAATACGGCGACCTGAGCGCCGCGCTCAACGCCGCACTTGCCACGCAGATGGCGCGCTACCCGAATCGCCTCACCCGCTACGACCACACGCCCGTGGAGCGCGTCGAGCAACTGCCACGTGCTGACGGCACCGTCGCGCCGGCCCGCGTGCGCGCGCTGCGCGAAGGGCGTCATCCGCTGGCCATCGAAACGGAAGTTGTCATCCAGGCCGAAGGCGGCTTGTTCGACGACGCACGCAAGCAGCAAGGCGGTATCGGCCACGCGCGGCGCCGCGATTACGGCCAGACCGCCATCGTCGCGCACGTGGGCTGCAGCGCGCCGCTGGAAGGCTGGGCGTGGGAGCGCTTCACACCCGAAGGCCCACTCGCATTGCTACCGCAGGATGACGCGCAAGGTCCCGGCTATGCGCTCGTCTGGTGCTGCGCGCCCGACGAAGCACGCCGACGCGCAACGTTGCCCGACGACGCCTTCCTGGCTGAACTGGGCGCTGCCTTTGGCGAGCGCATGGGCCGGTTCACGCACGCCAGCCCGCGACATACGTTCGCGCTCGGGCTGCATGCCCACCGCATTCCGGTCGACCGCCGTGTCGCCGCGATCGGCAACGCCGCGCAGACGATCCACCCCGTGGCGGGCCAGGGCTTCAACCTCGGCCTGCGCGATGCATTCGAAATGGCACGCGCGCTTCGGGATGGGGCAACGGCAGCCGCCCTCGCCCGTTTCGCCCGCGAACGCGCGTTTGACCGCGCCGTCACCATCGGCCTGACCGATTTGCTGCCGCGCGCGTTTGCCGTGCCGGGCCGGCCCTTTGGCCACCTGCGCGGCGCGGCGCTGACGCTGCTGGAATGTCTGCCGCCGCTCAAGCACGGGCTGGCCAGGCAGATGATGTTCGGGCAGCGGGGCTAACGCGTGGCAACTCCCGAGGTCAGCGCTGCTGGCAATCGCCAGCAGATCACGGTGGTAGGCGCCGGCATTGTCGGCACGGCGTGCGCGCTACAACTGCAACGGGAAGGCCATCAGGTCACGCTGCTCGATCAGACCGGCATTGGCGAAGGCTGCTCATTCGGCAACGCCGGCTGCCTGAGCGTGGCATCGGTCGTGCCGATGGCGCTGCCCGGCATGCTCAAGCAGGTGCCCAAGTGGCTGGCCGATCCGATGGGTCCGCTGACGGTGCGTTGGCCCTATCTGCCGCGCGCGTTGCCCTGGCTGCTGCAATGGGTGCTCGCAGGCAATGAGGCGCAGGCCCGTGCGACGGCGCAGCCGCTGGCGAGTCTTTTCAGCGCGACCTTCCCCGGTTATCGCGACCTGCTCGACGCCGCGCAATATGACGGCCTGATCCGTCAGAGCGGCCATCTGTATGTGTGGCGCACACTGGCGCGCTCGTCGGGCGATGTGCTGGCGCAAGCCATTCGCGATGCCACCGGCGTACGCTCGCAAGCCCTGAGCGCTGGTGAAGCGCGCGAACTGGAGCCGGTGCTGGCCGCCGACATCCAATCCGGTCTGCTGCTGCCCGACAACGGCTTCACGGTGAACCCGGAACGGCTGGTCAAGACGCTTGCAGCCAACTTCATGGCGGCGGGCGGCACCTTCCTGCGCCGCAAGGTGCTGGACGTGGAGTTCGGCAGAAGTGGCTACGGCGGCCCAACGAGGCTGCACACCGATTGCGGCACGCTGCCCGTGTCGAAACTGGTGCTGTGCGCGGGCGCGTGGTCGATACGGCTGGGCGCGAAGCTCACCAGCATCCGCATTCCGCTCGACACCGAACGCGGCTATCACGCCACGCTGCGCGCGCCCAGCGTGCAGCCCTCGCGGCCGATCATGGATTGCGAGCGCAAGTTCATCGCCACACCCATGGAAGGCGGCTTGCGCATTGCCGGCACCGTGGAAATCGGCGGACTGGACGCGTCACCCGATTACCGCCGCGCGCGCATCCTTATGCAACAGGGCCAGCAGCTCTTTCCGGGCCTCAGATTCTCGGATGACAGCCAGTGGATGGGCCATCGGCCCTCTCTACCCGACAGCCTGCCCGTGATCGACCGCTCGGAGCGCCACCGCAACGTGTTTTTCGCGTTCGGGCACGGCCATTTGGGCATGACGGGCGCGCCGGGCACCGCCCGACTCATCGCCGATCTGGTCAGCGAGCGCCGGCCCTTCATCGACGCACGCGCCTACGGGCTGCAACGGTTCCGCTAGCGCCAGCCACGGCAAGAACCCGGCCGCCGACCGCACTGCCGCATAGTTTGTGCACAACATTTAGGCAATCCGGCGGTTTGGCGGTAAAATCTCGTCCTCGCATTTTTCACTCCCGTCGCTCCGCCCGATCGTCATCCGACGCTGGGCGGAAGGGGTGATTTTTCGTTTCTTTCAGCCGCTTCTCCTCGCCAGCCTTGCAGATCGGACCGCATATCCTCCGCAACAACCTGTTCGTCGCCCCCATGGCGGGCGTGACGGACCGCCCGTTCCGTCAGCTGTGCAAACGGCTGGGCGCGGGCTATGCGGTGTCGGAAATGGTCGCGTCCAACGCGCAGCTGTGGAAAAGCGAGAAGACGATGCGGCGCGCCAACCACACGGGCGAGGTCGAGCCGATCGCCGTGCAGATTGCCGGCGCCGAGCCGATGATGATGGCCGAAGCCGCGCGCTACAACGTCGATCGCGGCGCGCAGATCATCGATATCAACATGGGCTGCCCGGCCAAGAAGGTGTGCAACGTGGCCGCCGGTTCTGCCCTGCTGCAGAACGAGCCGCTGGTCCAGCGCATTGTCGAGGCCGTGGTCGGCGCAGTCGGCGATCGCGTGCCTGTGACGCTGAAGATCCGCACCGGGTGGGACCGCGAACACCGCAACGCATTGAGCGTGGCGCGCATTGCGGAGGATGCCGGTATCAGCATGCTGACCGTGCACGGCCGCACGCGCGCCGATCTGTATCACGGTGATGCTGAATACGACACCATCGCCGCGGTCAAGACGTCGGTGCGCATTCCGGTGGTCGCCAACGGCGATATCACCACGCCGGCCAAGGCCAAGCACGTGCTGGCCGTGACCGGAGCGGACGCCATCATGATCGGCCGCGCGGCGCAGGGGCGCCCGTGGCTGTTCCGCGAGATCGAGCATTTCCTGCAGACCGGCACGCTGCTGCCGGCGCCGGAAGTGGAAGAGATTCGCGGCATCATGAATGCGCATCTGGAAGAGCACTACGCGTTCTATGGCGAATACACCGGCGTGCGCACCGCACGCAAGCACATCGCCTGGTACACGCGCGGGTTGGCGGGGGCCAACCTGTTCCGCCACCGCATGAACACCATCGAGGACACCGCGGCCCAGCTGGCCGCCGTCAACGCGTTCTTCGACGAGCAGCGTGCGCTGTCCGACCGTCTGGTCTACGAAGACCAGGCCACCGGTGGCGACCACCCCACGACGGGCAACAACGACAACAACAAGGAACTGCTTGCCGCATGAGCCGCAACCCGATCGAACGTTGCATCCGCGACAGCCTGGATGCGTATTACCGTGACCTGGACGGCGAGAACCCGTCCAATGTCTACGACATGGTGCTGCAGGCCATTGAACGGCCGCTCCTGGAAACCGTGATGGGATGGGCTTCCAACAACCAGTCGCAGGCGGCCGACTACCTCGGCATCAACCGAAACACGCTGCGCAAGAAGTTGCAGCAGCACGGCCTCATCTGAGGTCGCAGGCCGGCCTTTGAACCGATTTCCTTTCTGACGGCGCCTCCTGCCAGTTCGGCAAACCCAGCGCCACACCCGCCCACCGGCGTTTCCACCATGATCCAGCAAGCCCTGCTTTCCGTTTCCGACAAGACCGGCATCGTCGACTTTGCCCGTGCCCTGCACGAGCGCGGCGTCAAGCTCCTCTCCACCGGCGGCACCGCCAAGCTGCTCGCCGAGTCCGGCCTGCCCGTGACGGAAGTGGCGGACTACACCGGCTTTCCGGAAATGCTCGACGGCCGCGTCAAGACGCTGCACCCGAAGGTGCACGGCGGCATCCTGGCCCGCCGCGACCTGCCCGAGCACATGGCCGCGCTGTCCGAGCACGGCATCCCCACCATCGACCTGCTGGTGGTGAACCTGTACCCGTTCCAGCAGACGGTCGCCAAGGACGAATGCACTCTGGCCGACGCCATCGAGAACATCGACATCGGCGGCCCGACCATGCTGCGCTCGGCGGCCAAGAACCATCGCGACGTGACGGTCATCGTTGACCCGGCCGACTACGCCACCGTGCTGGCCGAAATGCAGGCCAACAACAACACGGTCGGCTACGAAACCAACTTCATGCTGGCGAAGAAGGTGTTCGCGCACACCGCGCAGTACGACGGCGCCATCACGAACTACCTGACGAGCCTCGGCGCCGACAAGTCGCACAGCACGCGCAGCGCCTATCCGCAAACGCTGAACCTGGCCTTCGAGAAGGTGCAGGAAATGCGCTACGGCGAGAACCCGCACCAATCCGCCGCTTTCTACCGCGACCTCAAGGCCACGGACGGCGCGCTGGCAGCCTACAAGCAGCTGCAGGGCAAGGAGCTGTCGTACAACAACATCGCCGACGCCGACGCCGCGTGGGAATGCGTGAAGTCGTTCGACCCGGCCAAGGGCGCGGCATGCGTGATCATCAAGCACGCCAACCCGTGCGGCGTGGCCATCGGCGGCACCGCGCAAGAGGCGTATGAGAAGGCCTTCAAGACCGACTCGACCTCGGCCTTCGGCGGCATCATCGCCTTCAACGTGCCGCTGGATGAAGCCGCGGCGCACATCGTCGCCAAGCAGTTCGTCGAAGTGCTGATCGCCCCGGGCTTCTCGGAAGGCGCACGTGCCGTGTTCGCAGGCAAGCAGAACGTGCGTGTGCTGGAGATTCCGCTGGGAAAGGGCGTGAACGCGTACGACTTCAAGCGCGTTGGCGGCGGCCTTCTGGTGCAGAGCCCGGATGCCAAGAACGTGCAGCCGAGCGAGCTGCGCGTTGTCACCAAGCGCCACCCGACGCCGAAGGAAATGGACGACCTGATGTTTGCCTGGCGCGTGGCCAAGTTCGTCAAGTCGAACGCCATCGTGTTCTGCGGCGGCGGCATGACGCTGGGCGTGGGCGCCGGCCAGATGAGTCGTGTGGACTCCGCACGCATCGCCAGCATCAAGGCGCAGAACGCGGGCCTGACGCTGGCCGGTTCGGCCGTGGCGTCCGATGCGTTCTTCCCGTTCCGCGACGGTCTGGATGTGGTGGTCGATGCGGGCGCCTCGTGCGTGATCCAGCCGGGCGGCTCGGTGCGCGACGATGAAGTGATCGCCGCTGCGGACGAGCGCAACGTGGCGATGATCTTCACTGGCACTCGCCACTTCCGCCACTAAACGGCACGGTCGATCGACCGATCAGCGGGGCAAGGCGTAGACTGGCGCCTGCCCCGTTTTTCTTTTCTGCTCAGCTCCATTTCATGCGCATCCTCGGCATCGACCCCGGCCTTCGCACCACGGGTTTCGGCGTGCTCGAACGGCACGGCCACAAGCTCGTCTACGTGGCCTCGGGCACGATCAAGAGCAACGGCAATGCCGACCTGCCCAGTCGCCTGAAGACGCTGTACGACGGCGTCTCTGAACTGGTGAGCACATACCGGCCGGACTGCGCTTCCATCGAAAAGGTGTTCGTCAACGTCAACCCTCAATCGACCCTGCTGCTGGGCCAGGCCCGCGGCGCGGTGATCTGCGGCCTGATGAGCGGCGACCTGCCCGTATTCGAATACACGGCGCTGCAATTGAAGCAGGCCGTGGTTGGCTACGGCCGCGCCAACAAGGATCAGGTGCAGGAAATGGTCGTGCGCTTGCTCAACCTCGAGGGCAAACCCGGGGCGGATGCATCTGACGCGCTGGGCGTGGCGATCTGCCATGCGCACGGCGGCGAGACGCTGGCTGCCATGGCCGGGCTGGCGCCGCAGCTTGCGCAAAAGGGCTTGCGCGTGCGGCGCGGGCGCCTCGTCGGCTGACAGGATTCTTAAAGACGGCGGGTAGCTGCACCCACACGCGGCGACTACCATGCGGGGTACCCGTCTTCAGGAGCCCCCGATGCTGCGCCGTCTCGTCCTGCTGAGCCCGTTCGTCTTGATTGCCTCGCTGGCCTTGTCCGCCTGCCGGCTGGAATACAACCACGGTGGCGGCAACGGCGGTGGCAACACCACACCCATCGCCACCGTCCAGGTGATCGGCCACCGCGGTGCGCCTGCGTTGCGGCCTGAGCACACGCTGGCCTCGTACCAGAAGGCCATCGACGACGGCGCGGACATCATCGAGCCGGATCTCGTCTCCACCAAAGACGGCGTGCTGGTTGCGCGCCACGAGAACGAAATCTCTGGCACGACCAATGTGGCCGACGTCGCCACGTTTGCCGGCCGCAAGACCACCAAGACGATCGATGGCCAGAGCGTCACGGGCTGGTTTACCGAAGACTTCACGCTGGGTGAATTGAAAACGCTGCGCGCACGCGAACGCATCCCGAACATCCGCCCCGACAACGTCGCTTACAACGATCAGTTCGACATCCCCACACTCGACGAGATCATCGCGCTGGCGCGTGACCAATCCGCCAGGCTCGGCCGCAACATCGGCATCTATCCGGAGACGAAACATCCGACGTACTTCCAGTCGATCGGTCTGCCGCTCGAAGACAGGCTGATCGACGGCCTGCGCCGCGACGCCTTCACGGCCAGCCGCACGACGGTCTACATCCAGTCGTTCGAAGTCGCCAACCTCAAGGCCATCCGCAACAAGATCGGCAGCAGCCAGCCAAACTGGAAGCTCGTGCAGCTGATGGGCACATCCGGACGACAGCCCTACGACTTTGTGGTCGCCAAAGACAGCCGCACCTTCGGCGACATGATGACGAGCCAGGGCATGCGCGACATTGCCGCATACGCCAATGGCGTCGGCCCGGACAAGGGCAGCATCATGGGCCTCGACGCGAACGGCAAGCTGACCGACCCGACGGACCTGATCCGCAACGCGCACAACGCCGGGCTGCTCGTCCATCCGTACACGTTCCGACCAGAGAACACCTTTTTGCCGCCGTCGCTGCGCAGCGGTGCGGACAACACACGCAACGTCAACGGCTCGATTACGGAGATTCAGGCATTCTTGCGCGCGGGCGTTGACGGCTTCTTCACCGACGATCCTGCCGTTGGGCGGCAAGCCGTGTCGACCTTCAAACGCTAGTCTTCGCGCATCACAACCGTAGCGAGCGGCCGAGCCTGGATCGGGCCGCGCAGTAGGTTTGGGCTACACTGCGTCCCGTTTTGGAGGAGGAACCCCACCCATGATCGGACGCATCGCCGGGACGCTGATCGAAAAGAACCCGCCGCACCTGCTGGTCGATTGCCACGGCGTCGGCTATGAGATCGACGTGCCGATGAGCACGTTCTATAACCTGCCCGCCACCGGCGAAAAGGTCGTCCTGCTCACGCAGCAGATCGTGCGCGAGGATGCGCACCTGCTCTACGGTTTCGGCACCGCCGCCGAGCGCGAAACCTTCCGCCAGCTCATCAAGATTTCGGGCATCGGCGCCCGCATCGCGCTGGCGGTGTTGTCGGGCATGTCGGTGGCCGAACTCGCGCAAGCCGTGACGCTGCAGGAAGCCGGGCGGCTGACGCGCATTCCGGGCATTGGCAAGAAGACGGCCGAGCGGCTGCTGCTTGAACTCAAGGGCAAACTTGGCGCCGACCTGGGCGCAGTGCCGGGCGGCCCAGCTGTGTCGGACGACGCGGTCGACGTGCTCAATGCCCTGCTCGCCCTGGGCTATTCCGACAAGGAAGCGGCACTGGCCATCAAGCAAGTGCCGGCCGGCACGGGTGTCTCCGAAGGCATCAAGCTGGCGCTCAAGGCGCTGTCCAAAGGCTGACGCTCCGGGCGCGGCGAGACGGTAGAATGGCCTGCTCGCGCCTTCCCGGCGCCGTCTGCCCGTCATGATCGAAACCGACAAGCTCGCCGCCAAGGCTGTCTCTGCTGAGCGCATCATCTCAGCCTCCCCCGCCTCCCCCAACGAGGAGGCGTTCGAGCGCGCACTGCGCCCCAAGCTGCTCGACGAATACGTCGGCCAGGAAAAGGTGCGCGGCCAGCTCGACATCTTCATGACCGCGGCCAAGAACCGCAGCGAAGCGCTGGACCACGTGCTGCTGTTCGGCCCGCCGGGTCTCGGCAAGACGACGCTGGCGCACATCATCGCGCGCGAGATGGGCGTCAACCTGCGCCAGACCTCGGGCCCCGTCCTGGAGCGCCCGGGCGACCTGGCCGCGCTGCTCACAAACCTCGAAGCCAACGACGTCCTCTTCATCGACGAGATTCACCGGCTCTCGCCCGTGGTGGAAGAAATCCTGTACCCGGCGCTGGAGGACTACCAGATCGACATCATGATCGGCGAGGGCCCGGCGGCGCGCTCGGTCAAGCTCGATCTGCAGCCGTTCACGCTGGTGGGCGCCACCACCCGCGCCGGCATGCTGACCAATCCGCTGCGCGACCGTTTCGGTATCGTTGCCCGGCTGGAGTTTTATACGCCCGCCGAGCTGGCGAAGATCGTCATGCGCTCGTCGGGCCTGCTAAACGCCCACATCGTCGACGAGGGCGCGCTGGAAATCGCCAAACGCTCACGCGGCACCCCGCGTATCGCCAACCGCCTGCTGCGCCGCGTGCGCGATTATGCCGAGGTCAAGGCCGACGGCATCATCACACGAGAAGTCGCCGATGCCGCGCTGGCGATGCTCGATGTGGATGCAGTCGGCTTCGACCTGATGGATCGCAAGCTGCTCGAAGCGATCCTGCACAAGTTCAACGGCGGCCCGGTCGGTATCGACAACCTGGCGGCCGCCATCGGCGAGGAGCGCGACACGATTGAAGACGTGCTCGAGCCCTATCTGATCCAGCAAGGCTACCTGCAGCGCACGCCACGCGGACGCGTGGCAACAGCCTCGGCATACCAGCACTTCGGGCTGGGTGCCCCCAAGAGCGGGCCGGTGCGAGAGCTCTGGGACGACAATCAATAAGCTTCCACCAGCGCCGCCCGCCCCGACATGTCCGCCGCCCCGCACCACCCGAACCGCACGTTCCGCTACTACGACTTCGTCATGGCAGCCTTTGTCACGGTGCTGCTGTGCTCGAACCTGATCGGCGCGGCCAAGGCGGCGCAGGTCACACTGCCGATCATCGGGCCGGTCACGTTTGGCGCTGGTGTGCTGTTCTTCCCGATCTCGTACATCTTTGGCGACATCCTTACCGAGGTGTACGGCTACGGGCGCGACCGGCGCGTGGTGTGGGCGGGCTTTGCCGCACTGATCTTCGCGTCGTTCATGTCGCTGGTCGTGCTGGCGCTACCGGTAGCGCCATTCATGGCGGACTACCAGAAGAGCCTGAACGACGTGTTCGGCAACACACCCCGCATCGTCGCCGGGTCACTGATTGCGTTCTGGTGTGGCAGCTTTGCCAACAGCTACACGTTGGCGAAGATGAAGATCGCTACGGAAGGAAAATGGCTGTGGACGCGCATTGTCGGGTCCACGGTGGTGGGCGAGGCGGTCGACTCTTCGCTGTTCTACGTGATCGCCTTCTACGGCATCTGGCCGCACGAACAGGTGCTGCGCGTGGCCATCGCGCAATACATCCTCAAGACCGGCTGGGAGATTGTCGCAACGCCGCTCACCTACCGCGTCGTCGCCTTCCTCAAGCGCACCGAAAATGAGGATTACTACGACCGCGATACGAACTTCACGCCGTTCCGGCTGAAGGTTTAAGGGACGCGGCGGTCCACCTCGTCGAGCACCAGCAAATCCAGGTGCGCGACATCCCCCCATTGCAGTACGGTCAGTTGATGGCCGTCGGATGAGAGCCGGTTGATGCTCGCGTTGCGCAGCTCATGCTGGCGCGGCTCGGTGAGCGTCATGGCGTTGGCCTGGCGATACAGGCAATCGAGTACGCCGCCATGGCTGACCAGCGCGATGCGCTCGCCGGGGTGGCGACGGATCAGGCGAAGCGCAGTCTCGACCGCACGTTCGTGGAATTCAGTGAGGGTCTCGCCGCCGGGCGGGGCAAATTCGGGCACACGATTTTGCCAGGCATCAAAGTCTGCTGGATGCTGTGCGGCGACTTCAGCGTAGGTCAGGCCTTCAAACTCGCCGTAGCAGCGCTCGCGCAAACCGGCGTCGTCGCGCACGGTCACACCCACTTCATCTGCCAGGGCCTGCGCCGTCTGCTTGGCCCGCGACAGATCGCTCGCATAGACCGCATCGAACTGCTCGCGCGCGAGTGCCTTGCCCAACTGCGCCGCTTGCTCGAGCCCTTGCATGTTCAGCGGTACGTCGAGCTGGCCTTGCAGGCGGCGTTCACGGTTCCAGTCGGTCTCGCCGTGGCGGATCAGCACGATGTGCGTGATCTGCGGCATCGGCAGGGGGATGGCGGCGGCGCGTGGCATCACAGGGTTCCCGATCGAATCAGACAGATTTGGCCGCTTCCGGCGTGGCAGTCTTGGCAACAGACGCAGCGGCTTGCGGCGCCACCTGAAGCCAGAATGTGACCGGGCCATCGTTGACTAGCGACACCTTCATGTCGGCGCCAAACTCGCCGGTCGCCACGATGGGGTGCTGTGCACGGGCGCGCGCCACGAAGTGTTCGTACAGGCGGCGGCCATCTTCCGGCGCAGCAGCGGGCGTGAAGCTCGGCCGCGTGCCAGACTTGGTGTCAGCCGCCAGCGTGAACTGCGATACCACCAGCAAGCCACCTGCCTGCCCGTTGCCGTCGATGTTGCGCACGGGCAGGTTCATCTTGCCCTGCGCGTCGGAGAACACGCGGTAGTTGAGCAGCTTCTCCAGCAGACGATCGGCCTCGGCGGCGGTGTCACCGCGTTCGGCACAGACAAGCGCCAGCAGCCCGGGGCCAATCTCGCCGACGACGCGGCCGTCCACACGGACAGCCGCTTCAGACACACGCTGGATCAGTCCAATCACTTCAACACCACGCGCGCAAAGCGACGCTTGCCGACCTGCATCACGAAGGTGCCGGCTTCCACCTTCAGGCCCTTGTCGCTGACGACGGTGCCGTCGATCTTCACACCGCCCTGCTCGATATTGCGGTTGGCATCTGAGGTGGACGGGCAAAGGCCAGCCTGCTTGAGCAGCTGCGCAATGCCCAGCGGCGCGCCTGCCAGCTCGATCTGCGGAATATCGTCCGGCACACCACCGCGCGCGCGGTGGTTGAAATCTTCGAGCGCGCGTTCGGCATCGGCCTGACTGTGGAAGCGGGCAACGATCTCCTGCGCCAGCAGCACCTTGCAATCGCGCGGGTTGCGGCCCAGCGCAATCTCTTGCTTCATCAAATCGATCTCGGCCAGCGGGCGGAACGACAGCAGCGTGTAGTACGTCCACATCAGGTCGTCGGAAATGCTCATCAGCTTGCCGAACATCTCGTTCGGCGCCTCGCTGATACCAACGTAGTTGCCCTTGGACTTGGACATCTTCTCCACGCCGTCCAGGCCAACCAGCAACGGCATCGTCAAAATGCACTGCGGCTCCTGGCCGTATTCCTTCTGCAATTCGCGGCCGACCAGCAGGTTGAATTTCTGATCGGTGCCGCCCAGCTCCAGGTCGGATTTGAGCGCGACCGAGTCGTAGCCCTGCATCAGCGGGTAGAGGAATTCGTGCACCGAAATCGGCACGCCGGCCTTGTAGCGCTTGGTGAAATCGTCGCGTTCCATCATGCGGGCGACGGTGTACTTGGCGGCAAGCTGGATGATGCCGCGCGCGCCCAGCGGGTCGCACCATTCGCTGTTGTAGCGAATTTCAGTCTTGCTCGGATCCAGCACCATGCTGGCCTGACGGTAATAAGTCTGCGCGTTGGTCTCGATCTGCTCGCGCGTGAGCGGCGGGCGCGTGGCATTGCGGCCGGACGGGTCACCGATCGTCGAGGTGAAATCGCCGATCAGGAAGATCACTTGGTGCCCCAGGTCCTGCAACTGACGCATCTTATTGAGCACCACGGTGTGGCCGATGTGGATATCAGGCGCCGTCGGATCCAGGCCCAGCTTGATGCGCAGCGGCACGCCGGTCGCAGCGCTCTTGGCCAGCTTCTGCTCCCACTCGGCAGCAATCAACAGTTCGTCGCAGCCGCGCAGCGACACTTCCATCGCGTGCGCCACCTCCGGGGTCACCGGGTACTTGGGTTTGGCCGGCGTGGCGTTATCGGAAGCGGCGGAAGTGTCAGGTGCAGTCATGGCAAAAAGAAAGGTCACCGCGCCGCACATTGGAAAACGGCGCGAACGGATCAACAATCAGGGAAACGGTGCGTGCGCGATGACCGACATCGATTGAACCGTGCCGGCCGCGCAATCCGGGGATTTTACCGTGATGTGTCCATTTGGCCCGCCATTGCGCTGGTAAGCTGTCGCGCATGAGCTATCCCAACCACACCGCACTCCCCAGCGACCGCTACATCGGCTTGATGTCGGGCACCAGCCTGGACGGCGTCGATGGCGTGCTGGCGGACTTTTCCGGCGAACACCCGGCCGTCCTCGCCGACGCCTACATGCCCTTCTCGCCCGAACTGCGCCAGCGCTTTCTAGACCTGCAACACGCCGGCCACGACGAGATCCATCGCGAGGCGCTGGCCGCCAATGCCCTGGCCATGGCCTACGCCGACTGCGTTGCCCAGCTGCTTGCTGCCGCCGGTCTGGCAGCGCGCGACGTGCAGGCCATCGGCGCCCATGGGCAGACGATTCGCCATCAGCCCGGCACGCACGATGGCATCGGTTACACGCGCCAAACCCAGCACCCGGCGGTGTTGGCTGAACGCACTGGCATCGACGTCATTGCCGATTTCCGCAGCCGCGACATCGCCGCCGGAGGCCAAGGGGCGCCGCTCGTCCCGGCGCTGCATCGCGCGCTGTTCGGCCTGCCTGATGCATGGCGTGTGGTCTGCAACATCGGGGGCATCGCCAACCTCACCGTCTTGCCGCCGCAGGCCTCCGACGCGCGCGACGCTGTACTCGGCTTCGACTGTGGCCCCGGCAACGCGTTGATGGACTACTGGGTCCACACGCACCGCGATACCCGCTACGACGCCGACGGCGTCTGGGCTCGCACTGGACGCGTCGACGAAGCCCGACTCGCTCGTTTGAAGGCCGAGCCGTTCTTTGCCGCGCCGCCGCCCAAGAGCACCGGCCGCGACCTGTTCAACCCTGCGTGGCTGCAACAAACCCTCGGCGATGCGCTGAACACGGCTCGCCCCGAAGATGTTCAAGCCACGCTGCTCGCCCTCACCGCTGACACCATCACTGATGCCGTACGTGCCCATGCGCCGCAGGCCGCGTCAGTGCTGGTCTGCGGCGGCGGTGCCCGCAATGGCGCACTCATGGCACGTATCGCGCAGCAATTGCCGGCCGTGCGAGTCGCCCCGACAGATGACTTCGGCGTGCCCGCGCATCAGGTGGAGGCCCTCGCTTTCGCATGGCTCGCGCGCCAGTGCGTGCTCCGTGCCCACGGCAATCTGCACACCGCGACCGGCGCATCGGGCGGTCGCATCCTCGGCGCGATCTACCCCGCTTGAGCGCACAATTTGCAGGCAACAAAAAAGCGCACCGAAGTGCGCTTTTTCTTTGACATCGATGCGGCGTCAGACCGAGAACGACGAGCCGCAACCACACGTGGTCGAAGCATTCGGGTTCTTGATGACGAACTGCGCGCCGTTGATGTCTTCCTTATAGTCGATCTCGGCGCCCACCAGGTATTGGTAGCTCATCGAGTCGATCAAGAGCGACACGCCATTCTTGGTCATGGTCGTATCGTCTTCGTTGGTCTCTTCGTCAAAGGTGAAGCCGTACTGGAAGCCCGAGCACCCGCCGCCTTGCACGAACACGCGCAGCTTCAACTCCGGGTTGCCTTCTTCTTCAATCAGTTGCTTGACCTTGTCCGCAGCGCTGTCGGTAAAGACCAGCGGAGCCGGAACCTCGTTCACATCGGGCGTGGCTGCCTGCGCGACTGCGTTCATGAAAATCTCCTGTGGGAACGTCTGAAACTTGCTTGTATTTTAAGCGCAAGGTGCAAATCGTGCCGAAGCCTTGCGTTTCAAGTGGGCATTGTGCGGTGCGGCAGCAACGGCCAGCGCGCGATGTGATCAATCCTGATTGGACGCCAGCTTCAGATTGGGCAGCAACTTCACATCGCCAGGTGCCGCGTGCGTCAGCGTGCCCATGACGACCGCGCCCTGGTGCATTTCCAACGCCGCATATTGCACATTGCCCTCAATGCGTGCCTTCGGCTGCAACTCCAGCAGCTCCGCCACATGCACCGGGCCAACCACGGTGCCGTTCAGGATCAGATGCCCGACATGCACCTCGCCCTCGACGCGTGCGCTATCGGTAATCACCAGCATGCTGGGCTTGTCGGGATCGCCGTAAATGTTGCCCTTAATCTCGCCGTCGATCCGCAGACCGCCTGAGAAGCGCAGATCCCCCTCCAGCTTGGTGCGGGCGCCCAGTAGCGTTTCGATCGCCAGCCCTTTCTTCTTGCCAAACAGCATCGTCGACTCCTCTGTGTACGGATCCTCGACAGGACAACGCCCGTCAGATGGAAAAACTCTGGCTCGCTTTGATCTTGCCGTTCTGCATCACTTTCACCATCACCGATTGCACCGTGGTGCCGGGGGGCACGTCCACCCAGCCCTCGAGGCGCTGGTAGTGCGTGAGCTTGACGCGGGCGCTGGTAACGGGTGATCCGCTGGCCGCCGTGCCCGGGAAATCGATCGTAGCAGCTTTGCCACCCTGCACCACGTTCAGCGTGAGCGCCAGTTGCCCCTCGAATTCGGAGACCGGTGCAAAGGCTTTGCCGCCGCCTTGCATCAGCAGAACACGGAACCGCATGCGTGTCGGCTGTGCCTCGTCCGGTGCGATGCGGAAGCTGCGCACGTAGATACCGGCGGAATTGGTAGGTGCGGGCAACAAACTGTCAAAGAAGGCCAAGTCCTCTTTCAGCTGTGCGTTCTCGGTTTCCAGCGCCTTGAGTTGCTCGGCCATCTGCGCCTGTGCACCTTCGGCAATCCCGAGACGGGCATCCACCGTGCCGGCCGATGCGGAAAGCTTGTCTCGCTCGGCCTGTACGGCGGCCAACTTGGCAGTCAACTCACGATTCATAGCACGCAAATCGGCGTCGTGCGGGCCCGTCAGACGGCGCCCTTCTTCAAACGCCCACAGCGCGGCAGCTGCCGCAAGCCCAAATACCACCGCAATCAACAACACCGTGACCGGCCAAGGCAGGCGCGAACGTACGGTGACGTTCGGGGCAAGCAGGGAAGCACGACGCAACAAGCGACGCGCCTTCATGCGCCCGCCTCCTGATCCGCGTGGCGAATCAGAATCGGATTAGGAGAAACAGTGGATTGCATCATACGGACCGAACGCTAACGAAATGTGAATTGTAGTCTCGCAGACATGTCGGAGCTGTTGCAAAGGGTAAGCGAGGCGCTGAAGACATCACATCGTTTGGTTCGAACCCTCAAAACAAAAAACCACACCCAAGGGTGTGGCTTTTTGCTGAAGCAGCAGGAAACGAATTAACGCTTCGAGAACTGCTTGGCGCGGCGGGCCTTGCGCAGACCAACCTTCTTACGCTCGACTTCACGTGCATCGCGCGTCACCAGACCGGCCTTCGACAGGGCGGGCTTGAGCGTTGCATCGTAATCGATCAGGGCACGGGTGATGCCGTGACGCACCGCACCGGCTTGGCCGGTTTCACCGCCGCCGACCACGTTCACCTTGATGTCGAACGTAGCTGCGTGGTTGGTCAGTTCCAGCGGCTGACGCACGATCATCAGCGAGGTTTCACGAGCGAAGTACTCGTTGATGGCCTTGCCGTTGACGATGATGTCGCCCTTGCCGGACTTGATGAAGACACGTGCCACAGCGCTCTTGCGGCGGCCGGTGCCATAGTTCCAGTTTCCGATCATGGATTAGGCCCCTTAGATTTCCAGCGCTTTCGGCTGCTGAGCTTCGTGCGGATGCGAGCCTTCGGCGTAAACCTTCAGCTTCTTGATCATCGCGTAGCCCAGCGGACCCTTCGGCAGCATGCCCTTCACAGCCTTCTCCAGGGCGCGGCCCGGGAAACGCTGCTGCATCTTGCCAAACGTCGTTTCGTAGATACCGCCCGGGTAACCCGAGTGGCGATAGTACTTCTTGTCGGTCGTCTTGGCGCCCGTCACACGCAGCTTGGCTGCGTTGATAACGATGATGAAATCGCCGGTATCGACGTGCGGAGTGAATTCGGGCTTGTGCTTGCCGCGCAGTCGGTGTGCCACTTCGCTGGCGACACGCCCGAGGACCTTGTCCGTCGCGTCAATCACGTACCAATCGCGCTTCACCTCATGGGGCTTTGCGGAAAAGGTCTTCATGATTTTTCCAAATATTGAGTCAGTGCCCGAGTGGACCCGTATCGCGCTGAGAACTTGCGTTCAAACTGATCACGAACGGATCGTCTTGCGGACGCCTGCGCAACCCCATGCGAGGTCATCGCCGGCCCGCCTTCCCGCTTGTTGGTGCGGGCTCTCTGGATTTCTTTTCCGCGGGCAATCCGGAAAAGATTTCGATTGTACCCCGCACAGACTCCTTGACACAAGGGAAAAGGCGCGAGCGGGCTTTACAAGCGAAAAAAAACCCAAGCCATCAAGCTTGGGTTTGAATCCACCAAAGGAGGAGGGTGGAGGAGACACCTGCTGATCGTTGACTTGGTGGGTTGCACCGCATCAGCCGATCCAATGGTGCAAATTATACCCATTTCTGGGGCACACGCAAGGAAATTTGCACTACGAAATCTCATTTCGTAATGCGGAAAGAAAGTCAAGGACCGAAAAATCACGATATCCATTTTCAAATCAATTACTTACGCACCTCCCGTACTCAACCGCTTGCTTTCCGCTAGAGATATTCCTCGAATTTCCGCGCGATTTCGGTGCAAGAAAGTCGGGTTGCACCTTTTCGGACGGGTGTCACTGTCAAGCCGCGTTGACCCTAAGGTGTCAACGCGCGCGAGGACCGATGACTACAATGTGGCTTTTCGTCGGCGATCGTCGACCCTCTGCACAAGGATTGGACATGGATTGCACAGTGAGCTGGACTGGCCCGGATGGGATGGCCTTTTTGGCGGAAACCGGCAGCGGCCATCTCGTCACGATGGATGGCGCACCCGACGGCGGCGGCCGCAACCTTGCACCGCGCCCGATGGAAATGGTCTTGCTAGGCACCGGTGGCTGCACCGCCTATGACGTGGTGCTGATTCTCAAGCGAGGCCGCCAGGACGTGCAAGGTTGCAGCGTCAAGCTGCATGCCGACCGCGCCGAGACCGATCCGAAGGTCTTCACGCGCATCCACTTCACCTTCACGGTGACGGGGCGCAAGCTGAAGCGGGAAACGGTCGAACGCGCCGTGCAGCTTTCGCACGAGAAGTACTGCTCAGCGTCGATCATGCTGGCCAAGACGGCCGAGATCACGCACTCGTTGGAACTGGTGGACTTGGCCACGCAGCCGACGGCATCGGAATAAGAAGCGAAGCGGACCGATAAGCCGGATTCTGTGCGCCGCGTGGCCGAAACCAGCGGCGTGACAACCATTCCTCTAGACCGGCTGTTGCCAGCCGGCTCAAGCTCCCTACCCGCAGGCTCAGCGAGCCGCTTCATCGCCTGCTTACTTGGGATTGCTCCGGGTGGAGGTTACCGCGTTTCACCCTTCGCCCTGACCGAAGCCGGGGCGAAGACTCGTCTCTGTGGCCCTATTCCGCACGTCACCGTGGATGGTCGTTAGCCATCACCCTGCTCTATGGAGTCCGGACTTTCCTCCCCTTCCACTCGCACGAGGCGGCGGAAGCAGCGGTTGTCTGGTCCGCTTCGCGAGGCGCGAGTCTAGCACTGTTCCGGCAAAAATCGCCGCCGGCCGGGGCGAAAGACGGTCGTATCCAGATAGAAGCCGGCGTCCTCATTGGCATCGCACCACCCCGGAATGCCCATGACAGGCAACGGACGGAAGTTGCCGGGCGCCAGATCGACGTGCAAGAGCATCTCTGCCAGCGCACCATCGAGCGAAGCACGATCCGCTGGTAACGCAGCCACGTGCAGCGGCCACGCATGTGCAGTGATCGCCTTGTACGGCGCAACCAACTTTTCCAGCAGCGCATGGCCGAACGGCAGAACGGCGCAGGTTGTGCCCCACGCTGCCCTGCCCTCGACGAACAAGCCACGCCAATCGAACCCGGACAGGCTTCGCTCGGGTGCGTCTTTGGTGTGCAGGAAGATGAGGGCGTTCTCGTCGAACAGCGTGGCGGCATCGCGAACGGTGCCGCGTGCCGCGCCAATTCCGTCCCGCGTAATCGCCCGCGCCTGGCGCGCATTGAGCGCTGCCTTGGCAAGCGGCCAATGCAGCCAGATCAGTGCGTTGAAGAAATCGTGGAGATTGTCCCGCGTCGGCACCCGGCCGGTGGCGGCGACGTGTGCTTCATAGGCCGTGCCGGCCGGTAGCGCATCTTGCGGGATGAAGCGCAGCGTATGGCCGCCGGAGGTGCGAATTGCCTGCGCAGCCGGATGCGCGTTCAGGGCGTCTCGAAGATCGGCGCCGCCCTCAATCGCGCGTGCAATTGGGGCGCCGACCGCTGCCAGCGGTGCGAACGCTGGATGGCTCCAGTCGACCGCACCCAAACATTCCACCGCCAAATCAGACGGACTTCCAGCGCAGCATCTCGCCGCCGCGCAACGGCACCAGCGTCTGCTCGCCGAACGGGACTTCGGCGGGAAGCTGCCATTGCGAGCGCGTGAGCGTGAGCGTGCCGGCGTTGCGTGGCAGGCCGTAGAAGTCCGGCCCGTGCAGGCTCGCGAAGCCTTCGAGCTTGTCGAGCGCGTTGGCGTCTTCAAAGGCCTCGGCGTACAGCTCCATGGCGTGCAACGCGGTGTAGCAGCCGGCGCAACCGCAGGCGTGTTCCTTCACACCCTTGGCATGCGGCGCGCTGTCGGTACCGAGGAAGAAGCGAGGGTGGCCCGAGGTAGCCGCGGCCACCAGCGCCAGGCGGTGCGTTTCGCGCTTGAGCACCGGCAGGCAGTAGTAATGCGGGCGGATGCCGCCGACAAACAGCGCATTGCGGTTGTACAACAGATGATGCGCGGTGATGGTCGCGCCGACCGGGCCTTCCGCATCGCGCACGTATTCGGCGGCATGCTTGGTGGTGATGTGCTCGAACACGACCTTCAGCGCGGGGAAGTCGCGGCGCAGCGGCAGCATCACCGTGTCGATGAAGACGGCCTCGCGGTCGAAGATGTCGACGGTCGGGTCGGTCACTTCGCCGTGCACGAGCAGCGGCATACCGACTTCCTGCATGGCTTCCAGCGTCTTGGCGCAGCGGCGCAGGTCGGTGACGCCGGCATCGCTGTTGGTGGTGGCGCCGGCGGGGTACAGCTTGACACCGTGCACGAAGCCGCTGGCTTTGGCCTCGCGAATGACGTCGGGCGAGGTGTTATCAGTCAGGTACAGCGTCATCAGCGGCTCGAACTGCGTGCCGGCTGGCAACGCGGCGAGAATACGCTCGCGGTAGGCGCGCGCCTGTGCAGTGGTGGTCACCGGCGGCTTGAGGTTGGGCATGATGATCGCCCGGCCGAACTGGCGCGCGGTGTCGCACACCACATCGGCGAGAGCATCGCCGTCGCGCAGGTGCAGGTGCCAGTCATCGGGGCGGACGATCGTAAGAGTATCGGTCATGGTGCGTGCAGAAACGGTCAGCAAAAACGTGAATCAGAGAATGAGGATGACGCGGTAGTCGTTGACGTTGGTGCGCGTCGGGCCGGTGACGATCAGGTCATCGGCAGCGGCAAAGAAACCGTAGGCGTCGTGGGCGTCGAGCGCGGCGCGGGCGGCGATGCCCTTAGCGGCGGCGCGGGCGATGGAGTCAGGGTCAAGCAGCGCACCCGCATTGTCCTCCGATCCGTCGATGCCGTCTGTATCGGCAGCGAGCGCATACACATCGCCCATGTCTTCGAGCGAGATGCCGAGCGAGAGCAGGAACTCCGCGCAGCGCCCGCCGCGGCCGCCGGTCAGGCCCGGCGGAATCGTCACCGTGCATTCGCCGCCGGAGATGAGTGCTACCGGCGCCACAAACGGGGCGCCATGCTGGCGAACCTGCCGCGCCAGCGCACCGTATACCTGGGCGACTTCGCGCGCCTCGCCAGTCACCGTGTCGCCAAGGATGGCCGTGTGGATACCGCGCGCCGCAAATACCCGCGCACCGGCCTGGAGGCTCTGTTGCGCAGTGGCGATGACGTGATTGGTCACGCGTGCAAAGCAGGCGTCGCCCGGCTTGGGCGTTTCGGCAATCTCGCCACGTGCTCCACATTCCAGGTGTGCGCGCACGGTATCTGGCATCTGGGCGCCCCAGCGTTTCAAAATGGCAAGCGCATCGGCATAAGTGCTCGCATCTGGCACGGTCGGGCCGCTCGCGATGGCGCTCGGGTCGTCGCCGGCCACGTCGGAAACAATCAGCGTTGTGACCTGCGCGCGTGATGCGGCGGCAAGCCTCCCGCCTTGAATGCGCGACAGGTGCTTGCGCACGATGTTCATGTCGGTGATGGGCGCACCGCAGCGCAGCAGCTCGCGCGTCACGGCTTTCAGGTCGACCATCGGGATGCCCTCGGCGGGCAGGGACAGCAGACTGGAGCCGCCGCCCGAGACCAGCACGATGAGGCGGTCGTTTTCAGTAAGCGCGCAAACGCGATCCAGGATCTCCCGCGCGGCTTGTTCGCCCGCCTCGTCCGGCACCGGGTGCCCAGCCTCGATGACGCGGATATGCTCGGTCGGCAGCCCATGCGCATAGCGCGTGACGACCACGCCCTCGATCTGTGCGCGGCCAGCATAGGCCTGCTCGACAGCCAGCGCCATCGACGCGGCCGCCTTTCCGGCGCCAACCACCAGGGTTTTGCCGCCGGCATGCGGCGGCGGGAGGAAGTTTGCGACGATTTTTAGCGGATCGGCCGCGTCCACGGCGGCGGCATAGCTCTCCAGCAGGAGGGCGCGGGCGGCGGTGCGGTCAAGCTTCATGGGAATGGCTTCCGGTTAAGGCAGTCTGAAGGCGGTTGCGTGCAGCATGTGCGCAACGCCCGCCCCCAGGTGCGGCGCGGTGAAGACGAAGGCGCTTGGCACCCCCGGCGGCCGGCAGGATAATGATTATTTTATTGCATCCGACTTTTTCCCCACCATGTGCCAGCTGCTGGGCATGAACTGCGCTGAACCGACCGATGTGACGTTCTCGTTCACGGGGTTCGCCGCGCGCGGTGGCGTGACCGACCACCATGCCGACGGCTTCGGCGTCGCCTTCTTCGAAGACAAGGCATGCCGCCTGTTCATCGACAACCAGTCTGCCGGTACCTCGCCGGTAGCGGAACTGGTCAAGCGCTACCCGATCAAGTCCAAGAACGTCATCTCGCACATTCGCAAGGCGACGCAGGGCACGGTGCGGCTGGAAAACTGCCACCCCTTTATGCGCGAGCTGTGGGGCAGGCACTGGATCTTTGCCCACAACGGCGACCTGAAGAACTTCTCGCCGTTCCTCTCCGGCGTCTACCAGCCCGTGGGCGATACCGACAGCGAACTCGCCTTCTGTTTCATCATGCAGGCGCTGCGCAAGCGCTTTCCGGGTTCGCAGCCGCCGCTCAACGAGCTGTTCTACGCGCTGTCTGACATCACCAAGGAAATTACCCGCTACGGCGTGTTCAATTTCCTGCTGTGTAACGGGCAGGCGCAGTTCGCGCATTGCTCGACGCGGCTGTATTACATCGTGCGGCAGTGGCCGTTCTCGACGGCGCATTTGATCGACGCCGACATGACGATCGACTTTGCCAAGTACACCACGCCTGCCGACCGCGTCGCCGTTATCGCCACCGCGCCGCTCACCGACAACGAAGTCTGGACGCAATTCGTGCCGGGCGAACTGCTGATGTTCGAATCGGGTCAGGCCACGATGGCAACCAAGGTGCCGATTCCGGAAGCCGTGCAAATCGCCAACGCTGCCAACACCGCCTGCACCTGACGCCGCGTCGCCCACAAAAAAAGGTAATTCCCACCCAAACCGGACCAGAGTTACCCTGGTCCGACGATGAAATGCTGTCCTGAATGTTCCGCAAGCCGGCCCTACAGACTGTCCGATGGACGACTCAAGTGTCGCGCCTGCGGCAAGCGATTTAGCTGGACCTCGGTGTGGGACTCTGTGCGTCTGAGCAGCCGCGAGAAGACGCGTTTGCTGGAGTTGTTCGTGCTGGGTGTGCCGGTGTATCGGCAGCGTTTCGATACGTCGGTCAGCTCCAAATCGCGAGAACGTTTTTATCGGTTGATCCGCGCCTGCATGGCGCAACAAGAGCAGTTGCGTGAGCCGTTCACCGGCACGCTGGAATGCGACGAAACCACATTCGGCGGGGCTCGGCACGGCAAGCGGGGTTGGGGTGCGTCTGGCAAGGTGGTGGTCTTCGGCATCGTCAAACGCAATGGCGAAGTGAAGGCTGCACCGATTGCTCGGCACGACCAGGCGGCCATCATGGAGCAGATCCAGGCCCATACCCGCGAGGGCTCGCTGTACTACACCGATGCCTGGCAGGCCTATGCCACCTTGCGCTTACGGGGTGGCCACGTGGTGGTGCGCAAGGAGAAGGGCAAACCGGTTGGCCGGGACCACATCAACGGTATCGAGGGCTTCTGGAGCTACGCCAAAAACTGGCTCTATCCGTACCGTGGCGTGCCCAGCAAATTCTTCCATCTTTACTTGGCTGAAACCTGCTATCGGTTCAACCACCCCGACGAGGACCTGAAACCCTTGTTGCGCAAGCTTCTGCAGGCAACTCCTACCCTCGAAATCCAACCCATTTTGGTCCGGTTTGGGTAGGAATTACCCAAAAAAAAGCCGCTCTCGAAAGAGCGGCTTTTGTTGCCGGGAACCGTCGATCAATGCGACAGGATCTTCGACAGGAACTGCTTGGCGCGGTCGGAACGAGCATCGATGTTGCCGAAAAACTCTTCCTTCTCGCAGTCTTCAACGATGCGGCCTTGGTCCATGAAGATCACGCGGTTGGCAACCTTCCGCGCGAAGCCCATTTCGTGGGTCACGCACATCATCGTCATGCCTTCCTTGGCCAGTTCCACCATCACGTCGAGCACTTCGTTGACCATTTCCGGGTCCAGCGCGGAGGTCGGCTCGTCGAACAGCATGCAGATCGGGTCCATCGACAGCGCGCGTGCGATTGCCACGCGCTGCTGCTGACCGCCCGACAGTTGGCCCGGGTACTTGGCCGCGTGCGCCTTCAGGCCCACGCGGTCCAGATACTTCAGGCCCTTGGCCATGGCTTCTTCTTTCGAGCGGCCCAGCACCTTTTGCTGTGCGATCGTCAGGTTTTCGGTAATCGACAGGTGCGGGAACAACTCGAAGTTCTGGAACACCATGCCCACGCGCGAACGCAGCTTCGGCAGGTTAGTGCTCTTGGCGCCCACCGAGGTGCCGTCGACGAGGATGTCGCCCTTCTGGAACGGCTCCAGCGCATTGACAGTCTTGATGAGCGTGGACTTGCCCGAACCCGACGGGCCGCACACCACCACCACCTCGCTCTTCTTCACGCTGGTGGTGCAGTCGGTCAGCACCTGGAACTGGCCGTACCACTTGGAAACGTTCTTGATCTCGATCATTGGGTCACCTTCTTCTGAAGTCGCTTCACCAGCACGGAGGCGCCGAAGCAGATCACGAAATAGCACAAGCCGGCAAACAGCAGCAGCTCGACGATACGGCCGTCGCGCTCACCGATGTTGTATGCCTGGGTAAAGAAGTCCGACAGCGCGCTCACATACACCAGCGACGTATCCTGGAACAGGACGATGGCCTGGGTGAGCAGCAGCGGAATCATGTTGCGGAATGCCTGCGGCAGGATCACCAGACGCATGGCCTGGCCATACGTCATGCCCATCGCGTAGGCCGCGAACATCTGTCCGCGCGACACGCTCTGGATACCGGCGCGGATGATTTCCGAGTAATACGCCGCTTCAAACAGCGCGAAAGCGACCAGCGCAGACGTCATGCGCATGTCGGTTGCCGGCGACAGATCGAAGATCCGCTGCAGCACCTGCGGCACGATCAGGAAGAACCACAGCAGCACCATCACCAGCGGGATGGACCGGAAGAGGTTCACGTACGCCTGCCCGAACCACTGCAGCGGCTTGATGCCAGAGAGGCGCATCATCGCGAGCAGCGTGCCCCAGACGATGCCGACCAGGATGGCCGTACCCGTGATCTCGAGCGAGAGAACCATCCCCTCGCCGAGCACGCGCATGTTGTCGACATTGATGGACGAGAAATCGAATTGATAAGCCATGAAGAGTCCTCGTCCGATTACTTGCCACCGATGAAGCCAGGCAACCGGGAACGTGCTTCCACCCAGCGCATCAAGCCCATTACGGTCAGGTTGATCAGCATGTACATCAGCGTCACGGCGATGAACGATTCGTACGGCTGCGCGGTGTAGTCAACCAGCTGGCGGCCCTGTGCGGCAAGCTCCAGCAAACCGATGGTCGATGCCACGGCCGAGTTCTTGAAGATGTTCAGGAACTCCGACGTGAGCGGCGGAACGATGATGCGGAACGACATCGGCAGCATCACGTAGCGGTACGTCTGCGCCAGCGTGAAGCCCATGGCCAGTCCGGCGTTGCGCTGCCCGCGCGGCAGCGAATTGATACCCGAGCGCACCTGCTCGCAGACACGCGCCGCGGTAAAGGTACCGAGACACAGCATCGCGCACAGGAACATCGCCGTATTGGGGTTCATCTGCTTGATGTAGTCGCCGCCCGGCACGAGCTCGGGCATGACGAAGTACCAGATGAAGAGCTGCACGATCAGCGGAATGTTGCGGAACAGCTCCACGTACGCTGCGGCAAGGCCCGACAGCCACTTGTTCGGCACCGTACGGAGCACGCCCAGCACGGAGCCGATGACGAGCGCGATGATCCAGGAAGACAGGCCGAGCACGACGGTGGTCTTCAACCCCGCCAGCAGCCAGTCCAGATAGGTCTGATTCTGGGCGGCTTCCGAAAAGAAGACGCCCCAGTTCCAGTGGTAATTCATGATGGTTCCCTCAAAAAGAAACGGAAGGGAGAAGACCTGTTAACCGGCCTTTGCCTTCCGTTTCGTGACGCTTGTATCAGGCCCGTTGAGGGAGCCGATCAGTCAAGGGCCTTGTCGTTCGGGTTCTTGATCAGCGCCTTCATGTCGTCCGACAGCGGGAACTCCATGTTCACGCCCTTGGGCGGAACCGGCTGCTCGAACCACTTCTTGTACTCGGCTGCGATCGAGCCATCCTTCATCATGCCGGCGATGGTCTTGTCGGCCAGGGTCTTGAACGGCTTGTCGTCCTTGCGAACCATACAGCCGTAGGCTTCGCGCGATTGCGGCTTGGCCACGACCACCCAGTCAGCCGGGTTCTTGGCCTTGGCGCGCTCGCCGTACAGCAGGGCGTCGTCCATCATGAACGCGACAGCGCGGCCCGATTCCAGCGTCAGGAACGACTGGCCGTGGTCCTTCGTGCTGATGATGTTCATGCCCATCTGCTTGTCATCATTCATCTTGCGCAGCAGGCGTTCCGACGTCGTGCCAGCGGTGGTCACAACGTTCTTGCCTTTGAGCTGTGCCCAATCGCTAATGCCCGAATCCTTCTTCACCATGATGCGCGTGCCGATGATGAAGATGGTGTTCGTGAACGATGCTTGCTTCTGGCGCTCGAGGTTGTTCGTGGTCGAACCGCACTCCAGATCGATGGTGCCGTTCTGCAGCAGCGTGATGCGGTTTTGCGAAGTGACCGGAATCTCGTTGATCTTCAGATCCTTCAGGCCGAGCTGCTTCTTCACGTCCTCAGCAATCTTGGTGGCGACGTCATACGAATAGCCGATCGTGCGGACACCGCCGACGTTGTAGCTGAACGGAATCGACGAATCGCGCACGCCCAGCGTGATGGTGCCGGTGTCTTTGATCTTCTTGAGCGTACCAGTCAGCTCTTCTGCGTGGGCAACGCTGCCGAAGGCACCAACGGCGACACCAACGGCTGCAACCACGGTTGCCAGCTTGGCGAGGTTCATGAAAGTCTCCTTTTGACCATGAAAGAGAAAGACGGGACTGTACCAAAAAACGTTTGGCGACAGTATTGGTGTTGCCACTAAATCGTTGAATCCAACGGAGTTTTTCCTCTGGCGCGGACCCTGCCGCAACCGCGCTTTCCAAGCAACCGGATACCTTACGTTGTGCTTTTCCGAAAATCCGGAAAAGACACGCAGCACCAGATACGGCAACGCTTTGCAACATCGGCACGCATGCCAGATTGCTTGAGCGGACGACCGCCAATTGCTAAGGAAAACAAGGGGAAATAAAGCCCGCCCGATGTGCGCTCTCTGTCGCTTAACGAACCCGACTTGAGGATGGGAAGGACGACGATGATGCTATCGCCCTTCTCATGGTGCGGCGCTGCGGAACGTTATGGTTCGTCCCATGAGCACCGGCTTTCTTCAACCGTCGCGCATGGCCGCCTGATCGGCAGCAACGCGATAGACCAGAGCGGCGCCCTGTTGGAGCACCGCGCCGGTATTGACCAGCGCGTTGCCGATCAGGGGTACAGACCGCGCTCTTGGCGGGCCTGCAGAATCCGCGTACAGGCGATGATGAACGCCGCCGTACGCAGAGTAACCTTGTTGTCCTGCGCCACTTGCCAGACGCCACGGAAGGCGTCTTGCATGATCCGTACCAGGCGCTGATTGATCTCGTCTTCGGTCCAGAAGAAGCTCGAGAAATCCTGCACCCATTCGAAATAGCTGACCGTCACGCCGCCGGCGTTGGCAATCACGTCCGGGCAGACCAGGATGCCGCGGTCGCGCAGGATGTCGTCCGCCTCAGGCGTCGTGGGGCCATTTGCACCTTCCACGACAATCTTTGCCTTGATATGGGGCGCGTTCTTCGCAGTGATCTGGCCTTCCAGTGCAGCCGGAATCAGGAATTCGCAGTCCAGAGCCCAGAAATCGTCTTGCGAGACGGTCTCTGCAGCAAAGCCGGCCACGCTGCCATTGTGGTCAACGTGCTTGATGAGCGCGTCGACGTCCAGGCCGTTGCCATTGAACACGATTCCCTTGTGATCTTGCACGGCAATGACCTTGGCGCCGGCGTCGTGGAACAGCTTGGCGGCCACGCTGCCCACATTGCCGAAGCCCTGCACCACCACGCGCGCGCCCTTGACGTCGATACCGAGGTTGCGCGCGGCTTCGCTGCCGACCACGAACACGCCGCGGCCAGTGGCTTCGCGACGGCCCAGGCTGCCGCCCAGGGCGATCGGCTTGCCGGTCACCACGCCGGTGGCCGTGGAGCCTTCATTCATGGAGTACGTGTCCATCATCCACGCCATGATCTGCGCGTTGGTGTTCACGTCCGGGGCCGGAATGTCCTTGTTCGGGCCGATGATGATGCCGATCTCGCTGGTGTAGCGGCGGGTCAGGCGTTCGAGTTCACCGGAAGACAGCTTGCGTGGGTCGACGCGGATACCGCCCTTGGCACCGCCGTACGGCACGTTCACGGCCGCGTTCTTCACCGACATCCATGCAGACAGCGCCATCACTTCCGACAGCGTCACGTCCTGGTGGAAGCGCACGCCGCCCTTGCCCGGGCCGCGCGACGTGTTGTGCTGCACGCGGTAGCCCTCGAAGTGGGCGATGCGGCCGTCGTCCATCTGGATCGGCACATCGACGATCAGCGCGCGCTTGGGGCGCTTGAGCGTTTCAACCCAACGTGCGAGCGAGCCGAGATAGGGGGTGACCCGATCGACCTGCTGCAGATAGATGCCCCACGGGCCGAGATTGTCGGCCGGCAGATAGGACGGGATGGCGTGCTGGAGTGTCGACGGAGATGCGACATTGGACATGGCTGTCTTCCTTTTTTGGGCCTTGGTAAGGCCCTTCAAGTCCCACAAAATGCCCGCCAGCTTAGGGACCGCCCAGAACGAAATCCAATGCCGTTTTTACATCGGGTTATGCATTGAACGCATAACCCCCTACCAGAATCCGAGGCGCCGTTCAGCCGGCCAACGCGCTCCATAACGTGTCGATCAGCTCGCGTTTCCGCTTGGACTGGGGGTGCCGGCGGTCGTGTGCGCCGCTTTGTGGGTGCTCACGATAGAGCCGGATTTCCATCTCGATCGACAACGTACCGCCGCCCTTGCCTTCCGCGCGCACGAGGCGTCCGGCGGCCACGTCCTCCCGCACCGCGCTCTCCGGCAGAAAGGCCACGCCATGGCCAGCCAGCGCCATCACCTTGAGCGCCTCGGCCATGTCGGTTTCGTAGCACTTGTCGAGCAACGGTGCCACGGGCGAGTTTTCCAGCAGCACATCCACCATGCGGCCCAGAAAGGCATTGGGCGTGTAGCTAAGGTAGGCGATCGGCTTGCGCGCCGTGGGAACGAGCCGATAAATCGGCCGCCCGCTTGCATCAGGCTTGGAAAACGGCGAAAGCCGCTCGGTGCCCAGCACCAGCATGTCGTAGCGCGTGGGGTCAAGCTGGATCATCTGCCGCGCGTGGTGATAAACCATCACGAGATCGCAGCCGCCCTCCACCAGCGTCATCACCGCATCGTGCACGTTGAGCGCGCGCAGCCGACATTGCAGCTTGCCGATCTTCTCTTCCACCTGCGCGAGCCAGCCAGGGAAGAACGTCAGCGAGAGCGTATGCGGCACAGCAAAGTCGATCGTCGACGCGCTGGCCGGGCGCTGGCCGCGCATCAGCGCGCGCGTCTCGCTCACTTGGGCGAGCATCGCCAACGCCTGTTCGTAGAACACTTCGCCGGCGGGCGTGAGGCGTGTGGGGTAGCTTGATCGGTCGATCAGCTCGTTGCCGAGCCACGCCTCAAGCGATTGAATGCGTCGCGAAAACGCCGGCTGCGTCACGTGCCTTAATTCGGCCGAGCGCGAAAAGCTGCGCGTCTCGGCCAGGCTGATGAAGTCTTCCAGCCATTTGAGTTCCATCGCGTTGTCTCTCCCTCAACCTGCTCGGGTGTCTTCTGTTTCTTCGGCGACGCGTTCGGGCTCGCGTGCCTGCATGCGCCACATCTGCGCGTAACGGCCTTCCGCACGCAACAACGATTCATGCGTGCCGCGCTCGATGATGCGGCCGTGTTCCATCACCAGAATCTGGTGCGCACGCACGATGGTCGACAACCGATGTGCAACGACCAGCGTGGTGTGGTTCTGCGCAAGCCGCATCAGCTCTTCTTGGATGGCGTGCTCGGTGCGCGAGTCGAGTGCCGACGTCGCTTCATCAAACACAAGGATTGGCGGGCGCTTGAGCAAGGTACGTGCGATCGCCACACGCTGCTTCTCGCCGCCGGAGAGCTTCAGGCCGCGCTCGCCGACTTGCGTCTCGTAGCCATCAGGCAGCGATTCGACAAAGTGGTGGATCTGCGCCGCGCGCGCGGCTTCGATCACCTCTTCACGACTGGCATCCGGGCGGCCGTAGGCGATGTTGTAGTAGATGCTGTCGTTGAAGAGCACCGTGTCTTGCGGAACGATGCCGATGGCGGCACGCACGCTGGATTGCGTGACATCACGCAGGTCCTGGCCGTCGATCTGGATAGCGCCCGACTTCACGTCATAGAAACGGAACAGCAAGCGCGCCAGCGTCGATTTACCCGAGCCGCTTTGCCCGACGACCGCCGTGGTCGTGCCGGCGGGAATCGTGAAGTCCACATCGAACAGGATCTGGCGCTTGGCCTCGTAGCTGAAGTCGACATGCGCGAAGCGGACTTCGCCCGCGCGCACCGCCAGCGGTTTGGCGTCGGGCTTGTCGGCAACCTCGCGATTGGTCTGCAGCAGGTGGAACATGCGGTCCATGTCGGTCACGGCTTGCTTCAGCTCACGATAGATCACGCCCAGGAAGTTGAGCGGAATGTAGATCTGCAGCATCAGCGTGTTGACGAGCACAAGGTCCCCAAGCGTCATGTGCCCCGCCGCCACCCCTTGCGTGGCGCGATACAGAATCAGAATGAGCGCGGTGGCAACAATGACCTGCTGACCAAAGTTCAGCACCGACAACGAGTTCTGTGAGCGGATGGCCGCGGCGCGGTAGTGCTTCAGGTTCTCGTCGTAGCGACGTGCTTCGTAGTCTTCGTTGCCAAAGTACTTGACCGTCTCGAAGTTGAGCAGCGAATCGATCGCCTTCTGGTTAGCGCGCGAATCCAGCTCGTTCATCTTGCGGCGGAAGTGCGTGCGCCAGTTCGTCACCGTCACCGTAAAGACGATGTAGCTGACCAGCGCGCAGAACGTGATGAGCGCGAACCACACGTCGTACTTCACGAAGAAATACGTGATGACAAGGCCGACTTCCACCAGCGTCGGCAGGATGCTGTACAGCGAATACGAAATGAGCGACTGGATGCCGCGCGTGCCGCGCTCGATGTCGCGGCTCATGCCGCCAGTTTGGCGCTCAAGGTGAAAGCGCAGTGACAGCGCATGCAGATGCCGGAACACCTGCAGGGCGAGCGTGCGCACCGAACTCTCTGTGACCTTCGCAAACAGGATTTCGCGCAGCTCCGAAAACAGCGACGTCGACAGCCGCAGCAGCCCGTAGCCGAGGATGATGCCCACCGGCACCACCAGCAGAGCGCGTGGATCGGACGGCGACACGTTCATCGAATCGATCAGCCGTTTCATGACCATCGGCACACCAAGGTTTGCCACCTTGGCCGCGATCAGGAACGACAGCGCCAGTGCCACACGCCACCTGTAGGCCATCAGATACGGCAGCAGGCTCTTGATGGTGCGCCAGTCGCCGCGGGCAGCCCCCGGCGGAGGCGGTTCGGAAGAGGCGGGAAAGCGGCGCATGTGCGGTGCAATAAAATGGCGGATTGTGTATTCTCCCACCGATCACCTGCGCGCGCCCTGGGCTCGCTGGTGGGCCCTCCCTTCGCTTCAATGCTGCCCTGCATCATCATGTCCAATACCCAAGCCACCACTGAAACCGTCACGCTGCCCGCCGACAAGCAGCCCGCCGTGCGCGTGATGCCCATGCCCTCCGACGCTAACGTCCACGGCGATGTGTTTGGCGGCTGGATCATGTCGCAGGTGGACATCGCCGGGTCGATTCCCGCCGTGGTGCGCGCCAACGGCCGCGTGGCCACAATCGCGGTCAACTCCTTCGTCTTCAAGCAGCCCGTGTACGTGGGCGATCTGGTGAGCTTCTACGCCAACGTGGTCAAGACGGGGCGCACGTCGATTACCGTGGACGTGGAGGTCTACGCGCAGCGCATGCACGCCAATGGCAGCCACGCCACCGTCAAGGTGACGGAAGCCACCCTCACCTACGTGGCCACCGACGAGACGCGCAAGCCGCGCGTGCTGCCGCCGCTCTGAACCGGCAACGCTCAACAAAAAACCCGGCCTCGCGCCGGGTTTTCTTTTGCGTATGAACGCCTCGCTCAGTTGAACTTAGAAAAGTCTGGGCGGCGCTTTTCGAAGAACGCCGTGAACGCCTCGCGCGCTTCCGGCGCACGCAGCATCTCGCCAAACTGCTTGCCCTCCATCGACATGCGCTCGGCGATCTGCGGCGTGGCACCTTCCTTCATCAAACGCTTGGTGGCGCGCAGCGATGCGGGCGGCAGCAGCGTCAGCTTACGCGCCTGCGTACGCACGAAGGCATCCAGCTCCCCGGCCGGCAGCACGCGGTTAACCAGGCCCAGTTCGCGCGCTTCGTGCGCGTCAAATGGCTCACCGAAGAGCAGCTTGTCCGCCGCGCGGTGATAGCCGGCCAGTTGCGGCAACAGCAAGCTTGATGCGGCTTCCGGACAGAGCCCCAGTTGCGCGAACGGCATCGACAATTTGGCCGTCTCGGATGCATAGACCAAGTCGCAGTGCAGCAGCATCGTCGTGCCCACGCCGACAGCCGCGCCGCTCACCGAGGCGATCAGCGGCTTGGTCTCGGTGCTGATCGCCTTCAGGAACTGGTGCACGGGGGCGCTCTCGTCCTTGGGCGGATTCTTCATGAAGTCTTCGAGATCGTTGCCCGCGGTGAACACGCTCTCGTGGCCGGCCAGCACGATCACGCGTATGGCAGGATCGGTTTCGGCGGCCACCAGCGCATCGGCCAGCGTTTGATACATCGCGGCCGTGATGGCGTTCTTGCGGTCTAGGCGGTCAAACGTGAGCGTCAGGACGCCGTCTGCGGTCTCGGTACGAATCGACATGAAAACTCCAGGTGAAACCTGCGCTGCTAGATCGGCACAGGAGAGTCAGATAGATAACCGACGGAGAACGCGTTGGCCCCCACGTTCAACGCCACGGTCAGGCTCATCGGCGCGAGCAGCACTTCCACGCCGTGATCCTGTGCGGTTCGCATCAACGCTTGTACCGGCTCCATGCGGCGCACGGTGTCGAGCGAACCGGAATACGTGATCGCCACCACGGGCGTGGCCAGACGCTCCTCGGCGATCATGGTTTCGGTATGCGCCATCAGACGGCGGATGCCTTCATCGGAACCGCGCACCTTGGCGATGGCTTCTGTCTCGCCCCGGTGCATATGGATGAGCGGACGCACGTTGAACGCCGTGCCCATCATGTAGCGGCTCCAGGTGATGCTCTTCTCGCCTTTCTGCTTGGCGCGCGTGTACATGTACAGCAACTCGTCGGGGACGAGGTAGACGTGCGAAGCGTCGCGCAGGCGGCTCTCGATCACATGCACGACGTCACGCACCTCCGCGCCTTCACGCAGCATGCGCGCGGCTTCGTGCACCATCAGCGCCTGGCCGGGGCCAATGGCGCCGGTGTCCACCACCGTCAACTCGAACAGGCCCGAGCGGCCGGCATCCTTGCGTGGCTTGAAGCTCTTGGCAGTTGTGCCCACCACCGCGCCGGTTGCGTGGCTGTAGAAATGGCTGCGCGAGCTGGCAACCGTCAGCAGCAAGGCGCGGTCGTGCTGCGTGACCACGTGCTTGAGCAGGTAGTCTTCGATCTCGCGTTCAAGCAGCGGAATCGATTCGGCATAGTGATCCTGTTTGTCGACGAGGTACTTGCGATAGAGCTGCGGCAGGGCCGCCTCATCGCGGCGGTCTTCCACAAACAATTCGCCCGCACGAATGCGGAACGGCACCACGCCCAACCCCAGCTGATCGATCATCGAGCGTGGCATGTCGCATGCCGCGTCGGTCAATACGATTGTGTCGCCGATAGCGTTGCCCATCGCGCGCCCTCCTCTTGGTGCACCGCCGGTGGCCCGGTGGTGTGTCTCCTCTGTTGCGGAATCGTGGCTCCGCTTCTATTGCGATACCGGCTTGGTGCCGGCCGCATTCTTCGGCGCGTTTGTCTGGAACGACTGCGCGCCTGCGCAACTATGCGTGGTGAGACGGGCGATTAGCAAGCAGGGGAAGGCCCTAAAAAGCTACCTGAGCCTTCCCCCTTGCGTGGGGTCACATGCGTTCGAAAATGCCTGCAGCACCCATGCCGGTGCCGACGCACATCGTCACCATGCCGTACTTCTGGTTGCGACGGCGCAGGCCGTGCACCACCGTAGCCGCACGAATGGCACCGGTCGCACCAAGCGGGTGGCCCAGCGCAATCGCGCCGCCCAGCGGGTTGATTTTGCTGGTATCCAGGCCCAGGTCCTGGATCACGGCCAGCGACTGCGCAGCAAACGCTTCGTTCAGTTCGATCCAGTCGATCTGATCTTGCGTCAGGCCGCCAGCCTTCAGCGCGGCAGGAATCGCTTCCTTCGGGCCGATACCCATGATTTCCGGCGGGACGCCGCGCACTGCAAACGATACGAAGCGCGCCAGCGGCACCAGGTTGAACTGCTTCAGGATCTTTTCCGACACGAGGATCAGCGCGCCCGACCCGTCCGAGGTCTGCGAGCTGTTGCCGGCGGTCACGCTGCCCTTGTTGGCGAACACGGCGCGCAGCTTGCCCAGGCCTTCAACCGACGTATCGGCACGCGGGCCTTCATCCAGCGACATCGTGCGCGTCTTGATGTCGATCGCGCCCGTGCCCAGGTTCGGGAACTTCTCGATGATCTCGATCGGGGTGATCTCGTCCTTGAACTCGCCGGCTTGCTGTGCGGCCAGTGCCTTCTGGTGCGAAGCCAGTGAGAAGGCATCCTGCGCCTCGCGCGAAATCTTCCACTGCTGGGCGACCTTCTCGGCCGTCAAGCCCATGCCATAGGCGATGCCGACGTTCTCGTCACGCGTGAAGATCTCGGGCGACATCGACGGCGAGTTGCCCATCATCGGCACCATGCTCATCGATTCCACACCGGCGGCGATCATCACGTCGGATTCGCCCACGCGGATGCGGTCGGCAGCCATCGCCACGGCGGTCAGTCCCGAGGCGCAGAAACGGTTGACGGTCACGCCGCCCACGGTGTTGGGCAGGCCGGCCAGCAGCGCGCCGATACGCGCCACGTTCAGGCCCTGCTGTGCTTCGGGGATCGCGCAGCCGACGATGGCGTCTTCGATCAGCGCGGGGTCCAGGTTCGGCACCTGGGCGACCGCGCTCTTGAGGATGGTCGCCAGCAGGTCGTCCGGGCGCAGGTTCTTGAGCGTGCCCTTCGGCGCCTTGCCGATCGGGGAACGCGTCGCGGCGACGATGTAGGCGTCTTGCAGTTGCTTGGTCATGATGAAACTCCTGTCTCTCTGTCGTCGCGGCAATTAGTTACGCACCGGCTTGCCGGTCTGCAGCATGCCCATGATGCGTTCCTGGGTCTTGGAGCTGCCCAGCAGATCCACGAAGGCCTTGCGCTCCAGCGCCAGCAGCCATTCTTCGTCCACCAGCGCGCCGGCTTCGACATCACCGCCGCACACGGCTTCAGCGATGCGCGAGGCGATCGTGAAGTCGTGCTGCGAGATAAAGCCGCCATCACGCATGTTCACCAGCGAAGCCTTGATCGTGGCGATGCCCGAACGGCCCGCCACCGGAATGCCCACCGGACGCAGCGGTGCGCGGTAGCCAGAATCGGACAGCGCACGCACTTCGTTGCGTGCAACGTGCAGCAATTCATGCACATTGAAGACGATGGTGTCGGTCGGCTGCAGGTAGCCGATCTTCTGCGCGTCCAGCGCAGACGACGACACCTTGGCCATGGCCGCCGCCTGGAAGCGGTTGGTCAGGAACTGCAGGATGTTGGTGCTGCCTGCTGCCTGTGCAGCCTTGGCTGCCGCCAGAGCCGCCTCCTTCAGGCCACCACCTGCCGGCACGAGGCCCACGCCCACTTCCACCAGACCGATGTACGTTTCCAGCGCAGCCACACGCTTGGCCGAGTGCAGCAGCAGCTCGCAGCCGCCACCCAGTGCGATGCCCGACGCAGCGGACACAACCGGCACGCCGGCGTACTTCACGCGCATCATGCCGTCCTGGAATTTCTTGACGAACGGCTCGATACCCTTGGCGCCGCCCATCATGAAGGCCGGCATGGCTTCTTCCAGGTTGGCGCCGGCGGAGAACGGACCACCCGGCGCACCCAGCTTGAGCGACGTCGGCTGCCACACCACCAGGCCCTTGTAGCCAGCTTCCGCCAGATCAACTGCACGCGTCAGACCATCGATGACGCTCGGTCCGATCGTGTTCATCTTGCTCTTGAACGAGACGATCAGCACGTCGTCCTGCCCTGCTGCGTCGTCCACCCAGATGCGCACGGCGTCCGTCTCTTCGATGGTCTTGCCATACGTGAGCGGGTTGACCGTCGTCGCACCCTTGATCGGCGCACGGAATACCTGGCGGCCGTACACCGGCAGCGTGCTACGCGAGAGGAACGTGCTCTGGTTGGCCGACCACGACCCCTCTGCCGAATGCACACCGCCGTTGTCCGCCACCGGGCCGGAGAACACCCACTGCGGCAGCACCGCGTTCGACAACGCCTTGCCGGCTTCGATATCTTCCTTCACCCACTCGGCGACTTGCTTCCAGCCGGCCTCTTGCCAGTCTTCAAACGGGCCGCTGTTCCAGCCGAAGCCCCAGCGGATCGCCAGATCAACTTCCGCAGCGGAATCCGCAATCTGCTCCAGATACACAGCGATGTAATGGAACACGTCGCGGAAGACGGCCCACAGAAATTGCGCCTGCGGGTTGGTCGATTCGCGCAGCAGCTTCAGGCGCTCGGCGGGCTCCTTCTTCAGGATGCGCACGACGATGTCATCCGCCTTCTTGCCACTCGGGCCGTACTGGCCGCTTTGCGGGTCCAGCACCTTGATTTCCTTGCCTTCTTTCTTGTAGAAACCGGCGCCTGCCTTCTGGCCCAGGGCACCCGCTTCCACCAGCTTGGCCAGCACGGGCGGCGTGGCGTAGACCGGGGCGAACGGATCGTCCTTCAGGTTGTCCTGCATCGTCTTGATGACGTGCGCCATGGTGTCCAGACCCACCACGTCGGCCGTGCGGAACGTCGCCGACTTGGCGCGGCCCAGCTTCGAGCCCGTCAGGTCGTCCACCACGTCAAACGGAATGCCGTACTTGGCCGATTCCGCAAACACGGCCAGGATCGAGAAGATGCCGACGCGGTTGGCGATGAAGTTGGGCGTGTCCTTCGCGCGCACCACGCCTTTGCCGAGCGCGGAGGTCAGGAACGTTTCCAGCTTGTCGAGGATGTCGCCGCGCGTGTGCGCGGTCGGGATCAGCTCGACCAGATGCATGTACCGCGGCGGGTTGAAGAAGTGCACGCCGCAGAAGCGCGACTTCAGCTCGGCATCAAAGCCGTCTGACAGTTCGGTAATCGACAGGCCCGAGGTGTTCGATGCGAAGATCGCGTGCGGAGCAATGTGCGGCGCGACCTTCTTGTACAGGTCATGCTTCCAGTCCATGCGTTCGGCAATGGCCTCGATGACGAGGTCGCAGTCGCGCAGGCGCTCGATGTCGTCTTCGTAGTTGGCAGCCTGGATCAGGTTCGCGTCGTCCTTGATGCCTAGCGGCGCCGGCGACAGCTTCTTCAGGTTTTCAATGGCCTTGAGCACGATGCCGTTCTTCGGGCCTTCCTTCGCCGGAAGATCGAACAGCGTGACGGGAACCTTGGCGTTGACCAGGTGCGCGGCAATCTGCGCGCCCATCACGCCGGCGCCCAGCACAGCAACACGCCGGACGAGGAAGTTGGAGCGCTGGCCGGCCTGCGGCTGCGCGCTGGTGGAGAGTTCAGTGCGGGTCATGGTGTCCTCGCGGGGAGAGAGGAAGAGACGAGGGGGCGACGCTTGCACACGTCGCCCCAAGAGAATGCGGCTGTTTAGAACAGATCCGCTTCGAGTGCCATCAGCGTCGCGCCGCCGGCACGTGCCATGCGGATCTGCGAAGCCGTTTCGGGCAGCAGCTTGGCGAAGTAGAAGCGCGCCGTTGCCAGCTTGACCTTGTAGAAGGTGTCGCCGCTGTCTTGCTTTTCCAGAGCGATCTTGGCCATGCGGGCCCAGAAGTACGAGAACACCAGGTGACCGACCACGCGCAGGTACGGCACAGCGGCGGCGCCCACTTCGTCCGGGTTGGCCATGGCCTTCATGCCGATTTCCATGGTCAGCTTCTGAACCTTGTCACCAATGTCGGCCAGCGGATTGATGAACTCCTGCATGGCTTCGTTGGTGCCTTCGGCTTCCACAAAGTCCTGGACCAGCTTGCCGAACTTCTTCATCTTGGCGCCCATGTCGCCGAGGATCTTGCGGCCCAGCAGGTCCAGCGACTGCACGGTGTTCGTGCCTTCGTAGATCATGTTGATGCGGGCATCGCGCACGTACTGCTCCATGCCCCACTCGGCGATGTAGCCATGGCCACCGAACACCTGCATGCCTTCGTTGGTGGAGATGAATGCGTTGTCGCTCAGGAAGGCCTTGGCGATCGGCGTCAGCAGCGCGACCAGATCAGCCGCGTCCTCGCGCACGGACTCGTCTTCGTGCGACAGCTCGCGGTCGATCTGCAGTGCGATCCAGTAGCTGAATGCGCGGCCGCCTTCGGCAAAGGCACGCTGCGTCAGCAACATGCGGCGCACATCCGGGTGCACGATGATCGGATCAGCCGGCTTGTCCGGCGCCTTCGGGCCCGACAGACTGCGCATCTGCAGGCGTTCCTTGGCGTAGGCCGCGGAGTTCTGGTAAGCGACTTCGGTCAGGCCCAGGCTCTGCATGCCGACACCCAGGCGGGCGGCGTTCATCATCACGAACATGGCGTTCAGGCCCTTGTTCGGCTCGCCGACCATCCAACCGCGTGCGCCGTCCAGATTGATCACACAGGTGGCGTTGCCGTGGATGCCCATCTTGTGTTCGATGGAGCCGCACTTCACGCCGTTGCGCTCGCCCGGGTTGCCGTTGGCATCGGGAATGAACTTCGGCACCACGAACAGCGAGATGCCCTTCGTGCCGCCCGGCGCGTCCGGCAGGCGTGCCAGCACAAGGTGGATGATGTTTTCGGCCAAGTCGTGCTCGCCCGCCGAGATGAAAATCTTCGTGCCGGTGATGGCGTACGAGCCATCGGCCAGCGGCTCAGCCTTGGTGCGCAGGATGCCGAGGTCGGTGCCGCAATGCGGCTCGGTCAGACACATCGTGCCGGTCCACACGCCCGACACCAGCTTCGGTAGATAACGCTGCTTGAGCTCGTCGGTGCCGTGTGCGTGCAGGGCTTCGTACGCGCCGTGCGACAGGCCCGGATACATCGTCCAGGCCTGGTTGGCCGAGTTCAGCATCTCGTACAGCGCGTTGTTGATCAGGATGGGCAGACCCTGGCCACCGTACTCGGGATCGCAGCCGAGTGAGGGCCAGCCAGCCTCAACGTACTGCTGATACGCTTCCTTGAAACCCTTGGGAGCCGTCACCACGCCGTCGCCGTGGTAGGTGCAGCCTTCGCGATCGCCGGACTGATTAAGCGGGAAGATGACTTCGGAGCAGAACTTGCCGGCTTCCTCGATCACCTGATTGATGGTGTCTGCATCGATCTCCGCGTGCTGCGGCATTTGCTTCAGGTGGTCCTCCACGCCGAGAAGCTCGTGGAGAACAAACTGCATGTCACGCAGCGGTGCGGTGTATTGACCCATCTTGCAACTCCTTGGTGTGTACTGCGCGACCGCTAGGTGTGCGATGCCGCGTCAGGTTCGGTAAGACTGAATGAGTTTGTTAAGCGCCACCATGGCCAGTTCGGCACTGTTCGGCAACCGCAGGAAACGCGCATCGTGATGCAGACCCAGCTCCAGGCTGTACATCTCGAAGAGCATCAATTGCGGGTCCGCTTCTGCACGCAGGTGGCCTTCTTCCTTTGCCTGTGCGATCGCGCGAGCCAAGGCTGCACGCCAGATCGTCACGCTCTTGACGAGTTCGTCGCGCACCGGGCTTTCGGCACGATCGTCGTACTCCACCGCGCCGCTGATGTAGATGCAGCCCGTGGTCACTTCCTGAATGCGACGCTCCATCCAGCGTCGCACCATGCTCCACAGGCGCGGCAGACCGCGCGGTTCCGTCAAGCTCGGGTAGAAGACTTCCTGCTCGAACCTTTTGTGATACTCGCGAACCACTTCCACCTGCAGATCCTCACGCGAGCCGAAGTGCGCGAACACCCCGCTCTTGCTCATCTGCATGCGCTCCGCGAGCACACCGATCGTCAATCCTTCCAGTCCGTCGCGCGAAGCCAATTCCAGCGCGGCATCGAGAATCGCTGCACGCGTCAGTTCGCCCTTGCGCATCGGCGTGGCTGCTGCGTGATTTGATTCGAGACGAGCGGTCGGGTGACGCATGATGATTTCTCTCCGTTCTTTTCTGGGGCGTGACACGCGAGAAAATTGGCTTCTTGCAGGGCGCCTTTCGCGTGCCGGGCAGGACTGTAAACCAGCCTGCGCGAACACTCTAGCCCAAAATCGAACGGTCGTTCAATTATTTACAGGGGCACTTGGAGCGGCAAGTGTTTTATTAGAAAGCGGCGTCTAAATGGCGGCCCCGATTTGCAACCTTCCGCGGTGCAGCGCGAATCCCACAAACCCTTTATATGAAAGGCTTTTCAGGGTGTGCGCCGCACCTATAAAACGGGTGCGCCACAGCATAGCGGATGGATTTTCTAGTGCTACCCATCAGTAAATAAACAGCCCGTAAATCAGACCGGCGTGATGCCTGAGCACATGGCACCACGGCGGAAGATGCGGGCGTCCATTTCACGCAGGTCGGCTGCCACGGCAACCTCTGCGGCACACTGGTCCAGTACATCGCGCTGCAGGTCGATACCAGGAGCGATTTCAGTCAGCGTGAGGCGCCGTGCGCCGTGGCCATCGTCACGCATTTCGAAGACAGCGCGCTCGGTCACGTAGCGCACGGGAATGCCCGATTGCGCCGCATACTCACCGTTGAAGGTCAGATGGGACACGGCCGGCACGATCTTCTTGAGCCGCCCTTCGCGCACGATGCGCAGCTTGCCGTCTTCGGCTTCGACCTGCAGGCCGCCAGCGGTGAGCGTGCCCATGAACACGACCGAGCGTGCGCTCTGCGTGATGTTGATGAAGCCGCCGACGCCCGCGACGACGGTGTCGCCACCCTCGCCAAACAGGCTGACGTTGACGTTGCCGGCGCCGTCCAGTTCTGCCAAGCCGAGGATGGCGAGATCGATGCCGCCACCTTCGTAGAAGTCAAACTGCGCGGGTTGATCGACGACCGCTTCGGGATAGGCGGACGCGCCAAAGCTCAGGCCATCTGCCGGCGTGCCGCCAATCGGGCCTGCCTCCACGGTAAGAGTGAAGCCGCGCGCGCCTTCTTGCTCAGCCAGGGCGCCGACGGCCGCGGGCATGCCCACGCCGAGGTTCACGACCCGCGGCTGCTGCGCGATCAGTTCCAGCACGGCGCGGCGCTGCACCAGCGTGCGGGCGTCGAGCGCTCCGTGCTGATTCGCCTCCAGCGCCTCGCTCGATTCGATGACGTCTTGCTTGAGCTGGATCGCCTCGCCTTGCCATGGGCGGATATAGGTCGGGTTGAACGCCTCGCCGAAGGTCATCTGGTGTTCGGTTTCATCGTCAGCCATGACTACGTAATCGACGAGGATGCCCGGCACGTGGATTGCCTGCAGGTTGTCATGCCGATCGACGAGCCGACGCACCTGCGCGATGACGATGCCACCCGAGTTGCGGGCGGCCTGTGCCATGGCCAGCAGTTCGTGATGAAAGGCTTCTTCGTGCGTGCTGATGTTGCCGCGCGGGTCGGCAGCCGTGCCGCGCAGAAAGACGCAGTGCAGCGGAAAACTGGGGTAGAAGAGATAGTCTTCGCCGCGAAAGCGTTCGTACTCGACCCACGAGGCCGTGCCTGCAGCGCGCGCCGCCTTGGCGCGGGCATTGATGGCGCCGCCGTGGTAACGCGCGTCAAGCTCCGTGCGCGGGTCGACGAACGTGTGCAGCCCCATCTTGGTCAGCACGCCCGGCTTGCCACCCGCGATGGCGCGGTACAGATGCGTGAGCACGCCTTGGGGCAGGTTGAACGCATCGCATTGCTCGGCAAGCGCCAGGTCCGCCAGCCGCGTGGCGGAGCGCCAATGCCCGCCGACCACACAGCGCGTCATCCCGGGATTGCCGAAGTGGTTGACGCCGCGCGTGGCGCGATCGCCCTGGCCGGCGGAATAGACCAGCGTCAGATCATGCGGCTCGCCGGTGGCCAGAAAGCGGCGCTCCAGCGCATGCGTGACGGCCTCTGCATGGCCCGCGCCGACAAACCCCGCGCATGCGACCGTCCACTCCGGCTGTACCAACCGGGCGGCCTCATCGGCTGTGATGACTTGCATGTCTCCTCCCTCTTGTTATGTTTTTGCAGATGTCTTGTACCGCTAATACTGTGCTGCGCGCCCGCTGATGACGACGCCAAGGCGCACCAGCCGGTAGGCGCACCAATCTGCCAGGCGCCACCACCAGCGGCGCGCGGCGTGCGCATCGGCCAGAACGCGGCGTGCGTGATGGGCGATGGCGTCTTCGAGGGCCGCGCGCAGTTCGTTGGCTACGGTCGCATCCCATGCGACGACGTTGGCTTCGCGAGCCAGCAGCAGGCTGAATGGGTCGATATTGCTGGAGCCGACGGTGGCCCATCGGTCGTCCACCACAGCCACCTTGGCGTGCAGGAAGCTGGCCGTGTATTCGTTGATCTCGACGTTGTCGCGCAGCAGCATGTGGTACAGCGAGCGCGTCGCGTAGTGCTGCAGCCGGTATTCGACCTGCCCCTGCAACAACAGGCGAACGCGCACACCGCGCCGTCGGCATGCTGCCAGGGCCCGCATGAAACGCACGCCCGGCAGGAAGTACGCATTGGCGATGATCACCTCGTGCCGCGCCGCACCCAGCGCGCGCAGATATTCTCGTTCGATCGCACGCCGGTTGCGGACGTTGTCACGCAGCACCAACGAAGCCAACACGGTGCCCGGTGCGCGCTCACTTTCTCGTCCGGACGCGCCGCGATGCCGTGGTCGCGGCGTATCGGTCATCACCGGAAACTCGGCGGCGACGCCCGTGACGCCCACCTCCCGCATGCCGGCGCGCACGCCCATCTGCCACCAGAGCCGGTCGACGGTCAGCGCAATCTGCGCGACCAGCGGCCCGCGTACTCGCACGGCAAAGTCGTAACGCGGTCCCAGCGCAACATCGTGAAATGGCGCGTGGTTCAGGTCATCAATGATGTTGATGCCGCCCACGAACGCGACGTCGTCATCGATGACAACGATCTTCCGATGCAGCCGTCGCAGGTAGCGGCGTTGCAGACGAAAACCGCGCACCGGACGATAGATGCGCAAGATCACGCCCGCCGTCTCGAGCATCGCGGCGATGTTGGCAGGCAGCAGGCCGGTGCCGAAGCCGTCGATGGTCAAGTGGACATCCACACCGCGGCGGGCCGCGCGGGCGAGCGCCTCGGTCACGCTGCGGGCGGCAGCGTCGTCGGTGTAGATGTAGGTTTCGAGCGCGACGCGGCGTTGCGCGGCATCGATGGCCTCGATCAAGGCTGGGAAGAACTCAGCACCGCCGCACAGCAGGTCGACGTCGTTGCCCGGCAGGGGCTTACCCCGGCGCCACTCGGAGCGCAGCGGACCTGCATCGCGCGCGACCCTCATGGATGCGCCAGTTCCGCCAGGAGGGGCACGTGATCGGAGCGCTGCGCCCATTCGCGGCCAGTCAGCGCGTGCGCACGTTCGATGTCGAAACCGCGCACGTAGATGCGGTCTAGTCGCAACCAAGGCATATGGCTCGGGAAGGTGCGCACCGGGCGTGCATCCGCAGCCTTGTCAGCCACTTCGGTCGCACCGAGCGCCTGACAGATCATGCGGTCAAGCCGGTTGTTCCAATCGTTGAAATCCCCTGCCACCACGAGCGGCGCATCCGGTGGCACGACCGAACGCACGCGGTCAACGAGCGCCTCCGCCTGCCGTTGCCGGCTGCGTGCAAACAGGCCGAAGTGCGCGCACAGCAGATGCACCTCGCCGAAGCCGAGATCCGTCACGGCGTGCAGCAGGCCGCGCTGCTCGAAACGGTGATCAGAGATATCGAGGTTTTCCGACAGCAGGATCGGATACCGCGACAGGATGGCGTTGCCGTGGTGCCCGTGCTCGTAAACAGCATTGCGGCCATAAACCGTGTGCGGATAGACGTCGGTCGCGAGGTAGCGCAGCTGCGTGTAGTTCGGGTCGAACAGCTCGGCGGCGACGAGGTGATCGTTGCGGTCCTGCACTTCCTGCAGGAAGACGATGTCGGCGTCCATGGTGTGCAGGCCCTGCCGCACGTCATGCACGCGCACGCGCCGGGCGATGCCTGTCACGCCCTTGTGGATGTTGTAGGTGGCAACGCGCAAACGCAGCATGTCAGGCCTGGTCCTTTGTCAGCGCCGCCTGACGAGCATGATAGGCAGCGAGGCGTTCGGGCAGCTGCAGGATGGCCTCGGCATTGCTGCGCGAGAAGCACCGCGCGGCGGCCTCTCGGTAAGGCAACCACTCGGCCTGCACATGCTCGCGCGGGGACATCCGCACCGGTACCTTGCCGCTCACCAGCAGGCCGAACCAATGCTCGGTGTTGCGCGTGATGCCCGGCGCGTAGCGGTGCCGCCAGTGTGGGTAGATTTCGTATTCGATGTGGTGGCCCCAGTCGATCAGATGATGCTGGGCCGCGTCGATGCCGGTTTCTTCCAGCACCTCCCGGGCGGCCGTATCGACCAAGGGTTCGTCAAGTGCGTCGCAACTGCCCGTCACGGATTGCCAGAAACCCGGATGATCTGCCCGCTCCATCACCAACACATGCAAATCGGGCGTGTGAATGACGACGAGGACGGAGACGGGAATCTTGTGCGACATGGGTGCGGTTGCTGCGTGCTTCGATGGGCGGCGCGATCGCGCTGCAAGGCAATAGCTTACCGCAGCCAGAAGCGTGCCACCGTGACGCTCAGCGTGCTGCCATGCCGTGGCAGCGATCAGGCAGCGCGCAACGGCCCTTGGCCTGTGCGCGTGCGGGCAAGCCACAGCGCCGTCTCATCCGTCGCCGTTTCGTGACCAAACTCGCGGCGGGCGACGGCCAGCAGCGGATCGAGCATCGCAGCATAGTCATCGGCTGCGCGCTGTGATTGCGCCCACAACGCCTCTGTACGCTCGCCGAGCTGTTGGCGCAGCGCAGCGAGCTGTGCGGTCAACTCGCGTTCGCGGTTGCCCAGCGTGTTGAATTTCTGAATGAGGAAGCGCTGCACATCGGTCTGTTCGGATTGCGCGTTGGCTTGGTCGAAGCGTTCAACGATGGCCGAGGTCTCACGCTCGATGCGATGCAGTTCGCTGGTGCCTTCGCGCTCAGCGGTCTCCAACGCTTGCAGGGCGCGGCGCTCGGCCTGCAAGACACGCGCGTGATCGGCAAAGCGGAGTTCTGCCGCCAAATGCGCTTCGGCCAGCGAGCGCGGTGTGTCATATACGAGCGGATGCACGGGCATGCCTGGTGCGGCTGGCGGCAACGCCGTTTCGGGCAGACGCAGGTTGGCGACCGCGTGCAGCCAATGCATCCGCTCCGCCGCAAGGTGACCCAACGCACGCATCCCCTCGGCCAAACCCGGAGGCGACGCCGAGGCGGGCCCCGGTGGATGTGCGCTCTGCGCCGCAGCTACGATTTCGGGCACGCAAGCCGCTACCGTGGTGGCTACGGCCTCGGTCATGGCCATGGCGGCACGCCGCGTGGCGCGGCGGATTTCGATCCAGGCCAGCAGCATCACCACTAGCGCGGCCATTAGCCAAGTCAACAGGAACTCGGCATGTGCGGCGATCCATGTGCGCGCAAAGTCGACGTAGTCCATCTAAACACTCCTCCTTCGTTGTCACCCAACGTGACAGAAACGAAAGATTCGGTTTAGCACCCAATGTTCCCGATTGCTGCGAGTTGCTCCAGCAGGCGCAAAAAAAACGCGCCGCCCTTATCAGGCGGCGCGGTCTGTTGTGGAGCGTCAGCGCGGGCGCTTAGGCAGTCGTTGCAGCCGTCGGTGCGGCCACTTTGGCCTCGGCAGCGCGCAAGCGGATATGCAGCTCGCGCAATTGCTTTTCGTCGACCGGGCTCGGTGCCTGCGTCAGCAGATCCTGCGCACGCTGCGTCTTCGGGAAGGCGATCACGTCGCGGATCGAATCCGCACCGGCCATCATCGTGACAACGCGGTCCAGACCGAACGCGATACCGCCGTGCGGAGGCGCACCGTACTGCAGTGCGTCGAGCAGGAAACCGAACTTGGCACGCGCTTCTTCATCGTTGATCTTCAGCGCGCGGAACACCTTGCTCTGCACTTCTTCGCGGTAAATCCGTACCGAGCCGCCGCCGATTTCCCAGCCGTTGAGCACCATGTCGTAAGCCTTGGCGATGCACTTGCCCGGATCGGTTTCCAGGTATTCCAGGTGCTCGTCTTTCGGGCTCGTGAACGGATGGTGCATGGCCACCCAGCGTGCGTCTTCCTCGTCGTACTCGAACATCGGGAAGTCGATCACCCACAGCGGCTTCCAAGCGTCTTCGAACAGCCCGTTGCTCTTCGCAAAGTCCGAATGGCCCACCTTCAGGCGCAGTGCACCCATCGCGTCGTTGACCACCTTGGCGCGGTCGGCGCCGAAGAACAGGATGTCGCCATCTTGTGCGCCGCTGCGCTTGAGGATCTCGGCGATGGCCGCATCGTGCAGGTTCTTCACGATCGGCGATTGCAGGCCGTCGCGGCCCTTGGCCACTTCGTTGACCTTGATCCAGGCCAGGCCCTTAGCACCGTAGATTTCGACGAACTTGGTGTAGGCGTCGATATCGCCACGCGACAGGGAAGCACCACCCGGCACGCGCAGTGCCACGACGCGACCGCCTTCAGCGTTGGCCGGGCTCGAGAACACCTTGAAGTCAACGTCCTTCATGGCGTCGGTCAGCTCGGTGAATTCCAGCTTGACGCGCAGGTCGGGCTTGTCCGAACCGAAGCGGGCCATCGCCTCACGGAATTCCATCACCGGGAACTTGGCATCCAGCTCGACCGACATGGTGTTCTTGAACACCGTGCGGATCATCTCTTCAAACAGGTCTCGGATTTCCTGCTCGCTCAGGAACGACGTTTCGCAGTCGATCTGGGTGAATTCGGGCTGGCGGTCAGCACGCAGGTCTTCGTCGCGGAAGCATTTGGTGATCTGGTAGTAGCGGTCGAAGCCCGACACCATCAGCATCTGCTTGAAGAGCTGCGGCGATTGCGGCAGCGCGAAGAACTGGCCAGCGTTCACGCGCGACGGCACGAGGTAATCGCGCGCGCCTTCCGGCGTGCTCTTGGTCAGCATCGGCGTTTCGATGTCGATGAAGCCCTTGTCGTCCAGATACTTGCGCACTTCCATCGCGACCTTGTAGCGCAGGCGCAGGTTGTACTGCATCTGCGGGCGACGCAGGTCCAGCACGCGATGCGTCAGGCGGGTGGTTTCCGACAGGTTGTCGTCATCCAGCTGGAACGGAGGCGTGACGGAGGCGTTGAGCACCGTCAGCTCGTGGCACAGCACTTCGACCTTGCCGCTGGTCAGGTTGGCGTTAGTGGTGCCTTCCGGGCGGGCACGCACGACGCCCTTTACCTGCAGGCAGAACTCGTTGCGCACACCTTCGGCCACCTTGAACATCTCTGGGCGGTCCGGGTCGCACACGACCTGCACCAGGCCTTCACGGTCGCGCAAATCGATGAAGATCACGCCACCGTGGTCACGACGACGATGGGCCCAGCCCGACAGCGTGACGCTCTGGCCGAGCAGTTGTTCGGTGACCTGACCGCAGTATTGAGTACGCATTTGCATGTTGTGGTTTTCCGCGAAGCGCGCCGCCAAGAAAACGTCGCGCATGAAAGTTGATTGGGGGGCCGGGGTCGATTCGACTTCGTTCGTATCGCCGGCTCAGGGTGCCGCGATGGCGCCGCCCTCTGCAGGCAGCGCGGTCGGATTCGAAGGGTCGCGCGGCCCTTGAGCCGGCGACCGGTCCTCCGTCTGTGGCGAGGCGTCGGGCGGGTCCATGCGGCGCGGCAGCGCTTCAGGCGCCACCACACCCATCGACACGATGTACTTGAGCGCCGCGTCCACCGTCATGTCCAGCTCGATGGTGTCAGCCTTGGGCATCATCAGGAAGAAGCCCGACGTCGGATTGGGCGTGGTCGGCACGTACACGCTGACGTACTCGCCCTGCAGGTGGTTCTCGACATCACCGCCGGGGCGGCCGGTCAGGAAGGCGATCGTCCACGAGCCTTCGCGCGGGTATTGCACCAGCAACGCCTTGCGGAATGCATTGCCGTTGGACGACAGCAGTGTGTCCGACACCTGCTTCACGCTCGAATAGATCGGGCCGACCACAGGAATGCGGCCCACGAGCGCCTCCCACCACAGCACCAGCTTCTGGCCGATGAAGTTGTGCGCCAGCACGCCCACAATGAGGATGAACGCCAGCGTGAGAATCGCGCCCACGCCAGGAATGCGCCGGCCAAATAGCTGATCCGGCTGCCATGCCGACGGCAGCAGCGCCAGGCTCTGGTCCATCGTGCCGATGATGAGCGACAGCACCCACAGCGTGATCGCAAGCGGGACAAGCACCAGAAGACCGGTCAGGAACCATGTCTTGAGTGCGCTGGTTTTCTGTTTCATGGGGCGATGGGCCGAAAGGTAAGCGATGCGATCAGTGGCAAGCGCACGACGTGCCGCAGCCACCGGACGCCGCCGGCGTGCTGGCGCTGGACGACGCGCTGGACGACGACGCGGCGGGCGCGGCAGCAGCGGCTGGTGCTGCGGCATCTACCTTGGCCGCCGTACCGGTTCCGGCTGCTGCAGCCGATGCGCCGCCCGAGCCGCCGCGGAAATCCGTCACATACCAGCCCGAACCCTTGAGCTGGAAGCCGGCAGCGGTGAGCTGCTTCTTGAACGCCGGCGCGCCGCATGCGGGGCAATCCGTCAGCGGGGCGTCGCTCATCTTCTGCAGCACATCTTTGGCGTGGCCGCAGGCGTCGCATCGATAAGCATAGATCGGCATGGTGTCCTCACCCTGAAACAAACAAATGACAAGAAAGCGATTGGATTGCCCGCGCATCCCGAGAGCGCGGTGCGGGAAATACGCACATGGGCTCACGCAAGATTGGGGCAGCCGCGCGCCATACAAGTGCTGGCGCGCAAAGCCTTGAATTATAAACCCTTTTAGGGGAATTCCCGACCGCAGATTCGGGGCGGGCGATGGCGATGCGCGCCAAAGTGGCACACCGCGCACGCCTGCAGCGAGACGCTCAAGCTTGCGTGGCCGCCTTGGTGGTCGGCGCGCGGTTCGCGATCCACTGCGGTCCGAGCGAGCCCAGGACCATCGCACCGAAGCTTGCCAAGAGGCCAACCAATTGTGGCGGAAGCATCGCACCGGGCAGGAACACTTCGCACCAGATCCATGCCGCGAGGCCCAGGATGATGGCCAGCAGACCACCCTGCTTCGTCGCGCGCTTCCAGAACAGACCGAAGGCCAGCGGCACGAACGCGGCCACCAAAGTTACCTTGTAAGCACTTTCGACCATATGGAAGATCGACAGGTGCGAGTTCAGCGCAAACAGCGTCACCAGCACTGTGAATGTCAGCACCACTGCCTGCATGACGCGCAGGAAACGCTTGTCGTCCATGTTCGGCAACAGCGGGCGCAGCACGTTTTCGGCAAACGTCACGGACGGCGCCAGCAGCGTCGCGCTCGCGCAGCTCTTGATGGCCGAGAGCAGCGCGCCGAAGAACATCACCTGCGCGAAGATCGGCGCATGCTGGAGCACCAGGTTCGGCAAGATCATCTGCGAATCGGTATCGATGTACTTTGCGACCATCCCCGGGTCAATGAGCGTGGCGGAATACGCCAGGAACATCGGCACGAACGCAAACATGAAGTACAGCACGCCGCCCAGCACCGATGCCGTACCGGCGATGCGCTCGGTGCGCGATGAGGTCACCCGCTGGAACACGTCCTGTTGCGGGATCGAGCCGAGCATCATGGTGATCCACGCTGTCACAAAGCCGATGACCTCGATCGGGTTGAACGCCGGCCAAAACGAGAACTTGCCCGAAGCTGCCGCGTGCGCCACCACCGTGCCCACGCCACCGGCCTGACCCGACACCTCCCAGCCGATGTACAGCATGCCGATCACGATGATGATCATCTGGATGAAGTCCGTCACCGCCACCGACCACATGCCGCCGAACAGCGTGTAGACGAGCACGCTGCCCGCGCCGATCATCATCCCGAGGTCTTGCGAAACCGCGCCGTCAGATACGGTGTAGAACACCAAGCCCAGCGCCTTGATCTGCGCCGCCACCCAGCCCAGGTACGACACGACGATGCACAGGGTCGTCAGCGTTTCGGCAGCGCGGCCAAAGCGGTTGCGATAGAAGTCACCAATGGTGAGCAGATTCATCCGGTACAGCGGCTTGGCGAAGAACAGACCCACCAAGATCAGGCACAGCGACGAACCGAACGGATCGGCCACCACACCGTGCAGGCCGTCCTTGAGAAATTCTGCGGGAATCCCGAGCACCGCCTCGGAACCGAACCAGGTCGCGAACACCGTTGCCGTCACGACGTAGAACGGCAGGCTGCGGCCAGCCACGGCGAAATCGGCGGTACTGCGCACCCGCAGTGCAGCCCACAGGCCGATCCCGACCGAAATCACCCAGTAAACAATGACAAACCAGATCAGCATGGCAGCGCGGAAAGAAGCTGGAAAACCCCATGGTGGCCCGGTTTTGGGCCCCGGGGCGCCGGGCAAAGTGGCCGGATTATAGCGATGGGACCGCCCGCCGGGGCATCGGCGCGACCACGAACGCCGCCCCGTTTGCCAGATTTCTGGGCGACGGCCCGCAACGGGCGCCAGCAGGCTTTTTGTTGATGACGACCCATGTTGCTTCGCGCCAACACTGGCCGGGAAAACGGATCAATCGGCGCGGCGGCGCCAGACTTGCCAACGCTCGCGCCCGGCGAACACCGGAATCGAATCGGCTTCGGCGATGGGCATATCGCTGATGCGCTCAAACGCGGGCGACAGCAGCCCATCCAGCTCGGTTTGCGTGGTCTCGAACGGCGGCCCTTTGGGGACCGCCTCCCTGCCTTCCACCACGGCAAAGAAGCCAGCCAGCAACCCGCCTGGCGAAAGCAGTTTCGCCACCTGCACGGCGTAGTCGGGCCACAGACGACGCGGCATCGCACACAGAAATGCGCGTTCGTAGATCCATTGCACCGGATGCGGCGGCGAAAAACGAAAGAAATCCGCCAACTGCACCACATCGGCATGCGGGCCCAGCAGGGTCTTGGCCGACGCCACGGCACTGGGCGCGAAGTCGATGGCCGTGACCGGCCAACCGCGGTCCGCCAGCCAGCCGGCTTCGTAGGCGTTGCCGCAACCGGGAATCAGCGTGGGAAGCGGCGCAGGCTGCGCTTCGCAGAATTGCCGGAACGCCGCGGGCACACCGGCGGCATCCCAGGGCGTGTGCTCGCGGCTAAAGCGCTCGTCCCAAAAGGCGGGATCGGCGGCGTCACGGGATTGGAAGACGGGCGGTTGGGCCATGACAGTCGGAGGGTGAAAACGGATCAGTAGTGGGCCATCCAGGCCAGAACATGCGTCGCGACGATGCCGACCGCGAAACCACCGACGAACAACAGCGCGGCAGACAACAGCCGGTTCGTGCGCTTTTGCTCGGCAAGCAGCGCAGTGAGCGCCGCGGTCTGCGCGTTGCCGTCCTCGCGGGAGCGGCGATCCAGAATCTGGTACACCAGGCGCGGGAAGTCCGGCAGCTTGTTGGCCCATTGCGGTGCCTCGACCTTCAGGCGTTCGATAAAGCCGCGCCAGCCGATCTGCTCGTGCATCCAGCGTTCGAGGAATGGCTTGGCCGTCTTCCACAGGTCCAGATCCGGATCGAGCTGGCGGCCAAGGCCTTCCACGTTCAACAGGGTCTTCTGCAGCAGGACGAGCTGCGGCTGCACTTCCACGTTGAAGCGGCGCGAGGTCTGGAACAGCCGCATCAGCACCAGACCCAGCGAAATTTCACCCAGCGGCCGATCGAAATACGGCTCGCAGCACGCACGGATGGCGCCTTCCAGCTCTTCCACGCGCGTCTCTTCCGGCGCCCAGCCAGACTCGATGTGAAGCACCGCCACGCGGTGGTAGTCGCGCTGGAAAAATGCCAGGAAGTTCTGCGCCAGGTAGTTCTTATCGAACTCCGAGAGCGCCCCGACGATGCCGAAATCCAGCGCGATATAGCGGCCCAGCGTCTCGGGTGCCACGCTCACGAGGATGTTGCCGGGGTGCATGTCGGCATGGAAAAACCCGTCGCGGAAGACCTGCGTGAAGAAAATCTCCACGCCGTCGCGCGCGAGCTTGTGCATGTCGACGCCGGCGGCGCGCAGTTCTTCGGTGTGCGAGATCCGCATGCCGTGCATGCGCTCCATCACGAACACCTCAGACGTGCACCAATCCCAGAAAACCTCGGGCACCAGCAGCAGGTCGGACTTGGCGAAATTGCGGCGCAACTGGCTGGCGTTGGCCGCCTCGCGCATCAGGTCAAGCTCGTCGTGCAGGTACTTGTCGAACTCGGCGACCACCTCGCGCGGCTTCAGGCGCTTGGCGTCGGCCCACAGTTTTTCCATCCAGGTAGCGAGGTCCCGCATGAGCGCGAGGTCGCTGTCGATCACGGGCAGCATGCCCGGGCGCAGAACCTTGACTGCCACCTCGCGGCCGTCGTCCGGGCCGCCGCGCAGCGTGGCGAAATGCACCTGAGCAATCGACGCACTCGCCACAGGATGATGGTCAAAACGATGGAACAGCGCCGACAGCGGCTTGCCGAGCGATTTCTCTACGATGGCTGCCGCCACCTTCGGGTCGAACGGCGGCACGCGATCCTGCAGCTTGGCGAGTTCGTCGGCCACATCTGGCGGCAGCAGATCGCGCCGCGTCGACAGCACCTGCCCGAACTTCACGAAGATGGGCCCAAGCTGCTCCAGCGCCAAGCGCAGGCGCTCGCCGCGGGGCAGCTTCGGCTTGCGACCCAGCGTCAGCAGCCAGACCAGCGCGCGAATGCGGCGGCTCTTGAAGCCCGACAACGCGAGCTGATCCAGCCCGTAATAGAGGATGACGAAAACGATCTTGCCCAGTCGGAATAAGCGCGTCATGCCGAGTCACCCTGACGGACGGTCCGGACGGCCGGTCGTTGGGATTTTTCGAGCCGCTCCAGCCGCTTGGTCAGACGCGCTTCGGCATCACGCAGTGCCGCCACATCGGCGGCGAACTGCGCGAGACGCGCATGGCGTACGAGCGTCGGTTGCTCATCGGTCAGATACGACGCCACAGATTCCGCCAGCGAACGGCTGACGCGCGTGGCCTCTGTGCGGGCGGCCTGCGCGCCGCTCACCATACGCTGCGCGATGACGTCGCCAAACACGCGCGAGAGGTCTTCCGCCGCATCCCAGCGCAGATTGCGCAGCAGCGTGGACAGCACGTTGGCGAACTCTGCCTCGCCCTCGATACGCACGTGCTTGAGCACAGCGGCCTGTCCGCCCGTTGCGTAATCGCTGGCAGCGGCCGCCAGCGGCACGACAACAGTCACGGCCGGTTCAACACCAGGGTCGGGAGCGGTCACCAAGCCGGTGGCATCCACCTGCAACGTCATCGACATGGGCGCCAAGTTAAAGCGTGCGACGCGACCCGCGAACGGCCGCAGTGTCTCCTGCGCCCAGGGCTCCTGGCGCAGCAGATGGTTGAGTGCGAGCAGCAGCGGCTGCATCAGCACAAGCGGAAACGGAGACGAAGAGGCTGTCGAGGACATGCGGTGATGGTGCGCAAAAACAGCAAGGAAGCAGCAAGAAGCGGGCTGGCGGCGGGCAGCAAAAGGGCCCGAACCAGACGGTCGGGCCCTATTTTACGGGGAATGCTGAAACGGCCGTTTTGCGGCGCTTCAAGTTGTTACAGCATCACTGCAACTGCTGGATACCCGCCAGCACCCAACCACCCGCACCCTGCGTCGGCTTGGTCAGGTTCCACACCTCGGCAAACGGCTGTGCGGGCGCATTGGCTTCTTCGCGGATCATGCCGGAGAAGCGCACGCTCGCGAGATACTCGGCGGCCTGCGTTTCGATGCCCAGCATTTCCGCTTCGACCGAGACCACGTCGGTCTTGTTGGGCGACGTGCCGCGGTCAGCCAGGTCCATCTTGATCTCGGCAAACATCTCCGGCGTGGTGAACTCGCGAATGTCGTTGAGATTGCCGGCATCCCAGGCTGCCTGCAGGCGAATGAAGTAGACCTTCGCGTTGCGCAGGAAAGCTTGCGTATCAAAATCTGCCGGCACGCCCCACGGCTGCTGCGGTGCGGCCGCGGCAGGTTGAGCGTTGACGGCCTGCGCGCCAGAAGCGGCCGGACCACCCAGGTTCCATGACTGCGCAGCGGTTGCCGCGCCAGCGCCCAGGCCGGACGTGTTGCCGGTATTGACCGATGCGGCTGCCGGTGCGGAAGCCTGCGGGGCCGGTGCGGCAGGTTGCGGCACGTACGGCTCACGGTCGCCGCCCAGCGACGGGCCACCCGTGGCGTAGGCAGGACCCTGCGGACGGCTGCCGCGCACCTTGCGGATGATCCACATCACCACGAAAGCGACGAGCGCGATCAGGATCAGGTTCGACAGCAGCGAGGCAAGGCCCGCGCCCAGACCGAACTTCGACAGCAGATAACCGATACCTAGACCGGCTGCCAGGCCGCCCAGCATGCCGCCCCAGTTACGTCCAGGCTTTGCCGCCGGCGCGGCCGGAGCCGGTGCGACCGGCGAAGGTTGCGCAGCCGGTGCGGCCTGCTGTGTCGGCGACGGCGTTGTGGCCGGCGGCGTCTGTTGGCGTTGCGTCACGGTGGACGACTGTTTGCCGACGCTGCGACTGCCGCCTATGCGTTTGGCGTTGGCGTCAATCGCCGTGCCCAGTGCGAGCGTCGCGACCAGCGCGCCCGCCATCAATTTTCCACCCCAATGCAAACTCATCGCTGTCTTCTCTCCAATGGCAGTGACGCCATTAGATGAAGACGTCAATGCGGAAATTCAATGTGAAGGATCGTGGCATATCGCCGCAGCGCACTACATCGCCCATCTGGTGGAATGACCGAAACACTTAGAGGCGACGGCCAACGTGCAGCGCCACGACACCCGCTGTCAGATTGAAGTATTCGACCGAGTCCAATCCGGCCTGTTCCATCATCTGCTTGAGCGTTTCCTGATCCGGGTGCATGCGGATGGACTCGGCCAGGTAGCGGTAGCTCTCGGGGTCGCCCGCCACTTTGCTTCCCAGCCACGGCAGCACCTTGAATGAGTACACATCGTAGGCCTTCTCCAGCGGCTGCCACACCTTGGAGAACTCCAGCACCATGACCTTGCCGCCTGGCTTCACTACGCGACGCATTTCTGCGAGCGCGCGATCCTTGTGCGTCATGTTGCGCAAGCCGAATGCCACTGTCACCACATCGAAGTAAGCATTCGGAAAGGGAATGTGCTCGGCGTCGCACAGCGTGGTGGGGGTGAGCACCCCGGCATCGAGCAGGCGGTCCCGGCCGACGCGCAGCATCGACTCGTTGATGTCGGTCAGCCACACCTCGCCGGTGGGGCCGGCTTGGCGCGCAAAGGCCTTGGCCAGATCACCTGTGCCGCCGGCAATGTCGAGGACTTTGTAGCCGGGGCGCACCGCTGCCTGGGCGATGGTGAACATTTTCCACACGCGGTGCAGGCCGCCGGACATCAGGTCGTTCATCACGTCGTACTTGCTGGCGACGGAATGGAACACACCGGCGACCTTGCCGGCCTTCTCCTGCTCATCGACCTGCTGGAATCCGAAGTGGGTTTGGCTCATGACAGAAAGGGATACGGATGCAGCGCACAGGCGCCGCAAAGTGAATCGGGAATCAGTGGCTGTGGCCGCAGGCGTGGCCGGCGTTCTCTGCCATCGGGGCGTCACGGTCGACGCCGGCTGCGGCCAGACGATCGAGATACGCCTGCCAGAGCGTGGCTTGCTCAACGCCGAGGCGGTACAGGTAGGCCCAATCGAAGATGCCGGAATCGTGGCCGTCGGAGAACAGCGGCCGGATCGCGTAGTTGCCCACTGGCTCGACGCCGACGATGCCCACCTCGCGCTTGCCGGTCTGCAGAACCTCCTGACCAGGTCCATGCCCCTGCACTTCGGCCGACGGCGACAGCACGCGCAAGTATTCGAACGGCAGGCTGAACTGCTTGCCATCGGCAAAGGCGATCTCCAGCACACGCGATTGCGTGTGCACGGTGATGCCGGTCGGGTGCGGGGTGTCGGCGGAAAGTCCGGCCATGGAAAACGTCTAGTCGAGTCTAAAAACTGCGTTTCAGGAAGCCGCCAGCGCCATGTGCGCAGGCTCTTCCACCACCCGATAGCTTACCGCAGTCAACGGATCGCCCTCGGGGATGTAGCGCAAGCGGCGATGGTGGAATCGTGCCACGGTGCTGCGGTGTGCCACGCTGACGATGGTCACATCAGGCATCGATTCGAGCATCAGGCTGTACATGAACGCCTCGGTATCTTCGTCGAGTGCGCTGGTAGCCTCGTCGAGGAAGAGGTAGTCGGGGCGCTGCAGCAAAGCCCGCGCAAAAGCCAGGCGCTGCTGCTCGCCGGGGGACAGGCGCAGGCTCCAGTTGCTCACCTCGTCCAAGAGGCCGGCGAGCGCCGGCAAGCGACAGGCGGTCAGGACCTGGGTCAGACGCTCTGCGGTGTATTGAGTGGCCAAATCCGGATACGACAGCGCATCGGCCAGCGTGCCGGAGGGGAGATAGCTGCGCTGCGGCAGAAACAGCACGCGGGCATCGTCGGGGACCTCGATGCGGCCGCTGCCATAGGGCCAGATACCGGCCACGGCGCGCACCAGCGTGCTTTTGCCGCAACCGGACGGACCGCTGACAAGCACACGCTCACCGCGTGCGAGCGTCATGTCGAAGGGCTCGACCAGCAAATCTTCGGGCTTGCGGTTTGGGAGGTTCAGCGCAAGGGCGCGGGCTTCGATGGCGGGTACGGCTGCGATCTCGACCTCGACGTCGCGGACACCGGCGCGGTGCTCTTCTTCACGCTCGGCTGCACGGATGGCGCGCTGGAATTCGATCAGACGGTTGGTGGAGGCTTTCCAGGTCACCAGCGTGCGGTAGTTCGTGACAAACCACGACATCGCGTCCTGCACCTGTCCGAAGGCCGTCGCGACCTGCATCATCCCACCCAGCGTGAGCGTGCCGCCAAAGTAGCGCGGCGCCGACACCAGAAACGGGAAGATGATGGCGAACTGCGCGTAGCCGGAACTGGCGAAGGTCAGGCGCCGCGTGTAATCCATCAACTGATTCCAGTTGGTGCGAATGCGTTCGAAACGGCCCCGCAGGATGGCTTTCTCGGTGGGCTCGCCGCGGTACAGGGCGATGCTCTCGCTATTTTCGCGCACGCGCACGAGCAGGAAGCGGAAGTACGCTTCGTAACGTTCCTGCTGGAACGACAGCCCGATCAGCGGCCGCCCCACGAAGTGGATGATGACCGAGCCCACGATCGAGTACAGCAGCGCAAACCACACCATGTAGCCAGGAATCACAAAGTCGTGCCCGCCCAGGCTGAACGCCAGGGGCCCCGACACCGCCCACAGGATGCCGAAGAACGACACCAGCGTAACGGCCGAATTCAGGAAGCCCAGCGCCAAGGTGAGCGTCGCATCGGTGAAGGTACGCAGGTCGTCGGCAATCCGCTGGTCGGGGTTGTCAGCGCTGTGCGTCTGTTCCAGGCGGTAGAACGCCTGCTTGCCAAGCCAGTCGTCGAGAAAGCTGCCGGTAATCCACGTCCGCCAGCGCATCTGCAACATCATCGAGTAGTACAGCCGCATGATCGAACCAATGATCAGCAGCGCGGCAATCCATGAGAAACGCAGCAACTGCGCCCAAAACTCGGCGTAGTTTTTCTGCTCGAGCGCGTTGTAGAAAAGCCGGTTCCAATCGGTGAACAACACGTTCATGAACACCAGGAACAGGTTCAGGCCAATCACCAGCGCCAGCAGCCCCCAGGCCTTGTGGCGATCTTCCGAAAACCAGTACGGGCGAATCAGTTGCCAAGTCTCCGAGAGATTCAACCGCCCATGGTGGACGGTCAGTTCGGAGATGGAATCCTTGTGAGAATCGGGCGTGGCGGCGGTGCGCGGTGTCGTCATGGCGAGGGCGTTGGCGCAACAGAAAGAGAATCAGACGTCGTGCGCGCCACTGGGGTTCCGCGCACGACGTGGCGATGCGTTACCGAGCGTTACCCGGAGCGACGGGGCGATGGGCTCAAGCGTCAGCCAGCGCCGCCTGCAGCGCGTACGACAGTGCCGGCAACTTGGCCGTGATCTCGGCCATGCGCGCGGTATCGGGCGAGCGCTGCTCGGGGCCCCACACGGCTTCTGGAAAATGCGTATCCCACCGATAGCGCGGGATGACGTGCCAATGCAGATGCGGCACGAAATTGCCGAAGCTGGCGAGGTTGATCTTGTCCGGCGCCAGTTCGGCGCGCAGCACACGCTCAATGCGGGCGACGACTTCCATCAGCCAGTACCGATCGGCATCGGACAAATCGGTCTGCTCGGCCACGTGGTCGTTCCAGATAACGCGGCAGAAGCCCGGAAAGCGCGCGTGCTCGACCAGCACCACGCGCGCCTTGGCATTACGCCAGACGGGCTCACCGCCGTCCGCCTCGCACAGCGCGCAGCCGGGCGTCCGCTCGCTCATCGTCAAACCAGCACTCGTTCGATGCCGCCGGCGTTGGCCTGGGCAACGTAGTCCTGCAGCCAGGTTTCGCCGAGCACGTGACGCGCCATCTCGACCACGATGTAGTCGGCCTGCACCGAGACATCCTCGGTGTAGCGCGACAGGCCCTGCAGACATGCCGGGCAGCTCGTGAGGATCTTTACGTCGCCGTTGAATGCCTCGCCGCTCTGGCCGCTGGTCTGGCCGAGACTGCGCAGCTTGTCCGCGCCCTTCTGCATCTCCTCTTCCTTGCGGAAGCGGACCTGCGTGGAAATGTCGGGGCGCGAAATCGCCAGCGTGCCCGACTCACCGCAGCAGCGATCGTTCTTCTCGATCGCGCGGGTCTGGCCATCGGCACCGATGTTGCCGCCCATCAGCTGGTTGACCAGCTTGGTGGGGTCCATGGTCTTGATCGGGGTGTGGCAGGGGTCGTGGTACATGTACCGCGTGCCCTGCACACCGTCGATCTTCACGCCCTTCTCCAGCAGGTATTCGTGAATGTCGATGATCCGGCAGCCCGGGAATATCTTGTCGAATTCATACCCGGCCAGCTGGTCGTAGCAAGTGCCGCAGCTCACCACCACCGTCTTGATGTCGAGGTAGTTGAGCGTGTTGGCCACGCGATGGAACAGCACGCGGTTGTCGGTGACGATCTTCTCGGCCTTGTCGAACTGACCGGTGCCGCGCTGCGGATAACCGCAGCACAGGTAGCCCGGCGGCAGCACCGTTTGCACGCCGGCGTGCCACAGCATTGCCTGCGTGGCCAAGCCCACCTGCGAGAACAAGCGCTCCGAGCCGCAGCCCGGGAAGTAGAAAACCGCCTCGCTATCCGGCGTGGTCGCCTTGGGGTTGCGGATGATCGGGACGATCTCGTTGTCCTCGATATCCAGCAACGCGCGCGCGGTCTTCTTGGGCAGGTTGCCCGGCATCTTCTTGTTGATGAAGTGAATCACCTGCTCGCGCACCGGCGGCTTGCCCACCGTGGCGGGCGGACGAGCGGTCTGCTTCTTGGCGAACTTCTTCAGGATGTCGTTGCCCAGACGCTGCGCCTTGTAGCCCCAGTCAAACATCACCTTGCGCGTGAAGTTGATCGTCTCGGGGTTGGTCGCGTTCAAATAGAACATCGCTGCTGCGGTGCCGGGATTGAACTTCTTCTGCCCCATCTTGCGCAGCAGGTTGCGCATGTTCATCGACACATCGCCGAAGTCGATCTTGACCGGGCACGGCGTCACGCACTTGTGGCACACCGTGCAGTGGTCGCCCACGTCGGCAAACTCTTCCCAGTGCTTGACCGACACGCCGCGGCGCGTCTGTTCTTCGTACAGGAAGGCCTCGATGAGCAGCGATGTGGCGAGGATCTTGTTGCGCGGGCTGTACAGCAAGTTGGCGCGCGGCACGTGCGTGGCGCACACCGGCTTGCACTTGCCGCAGCGCAGGCAGTCCTTGATCGACTCCGAGATGGCGCCGATGTCGCTCTGCTGCATGATGATCGACTCGTGCCCCATTAGGCCGAACGACGGCGTATAGGCGTTGCGCAGATCAGCAGCCAGACCTTGCGGGTCGTTGATGTCGCGCAGCAGCTTGCCCTTGTTGAAGCGCCCATTCGGGTCGACACGGCGCTTGTAGGCAGCAAAGTCGGCGATTTCTTCGTCGGTCAGGAATTCCAGCTTGGTAATGCCGATCCCGTGCTCGCCGGAGATCACGCCGTCCAGCGAACGCGCCAGCGTCATGATGCGGGCCACCGCCTTGTGGGCGTCCTGCAGCATGTCGTAGTCATCCGAGTTGACGGGGATGTTGGTGTGCACGTTGCCGTCACCGGCGTGCATGTGCAGCGCCACGAACACGCGGCCGCGCAGCACTTTCTTGTGGATCGCCTGGGCCTCGTCAAGGATCGGCTTGAACTCGCCGCCGTTGAAGATCTTGCGCAGCTCGGCGCGAATCTCCGCTTTCCACGACACGCGGATCGTACGATCCTGCAGCAGGTGGAACAGGTTCGCCTCGGGCTGATTCACCAGACGGTCATCGATGATCTGCGCGAGGTAACCCAGGCCGAGGCCAATGAGGCTGGCGCGCGCCGTGGTGACCGGCGTGTCGAGATGGTCCAGCAGATATTGCCAACGCGCACGCGTGGCACGCAGCAGTTGCTGCGCCTGTTGCACGCGGTCTTCCAGCAGTTCTGCGCTGGGGATCTCGTTGGCGTCGTCGGTGCGGCCTAGCGGCAGGTTGCTGCCAGCAAAGAAATCGAGCAGCGCGTCGGTCAGCTTGAGCTTGCTCTTGATCGACAGCTCGATGTTGATGCGCTCGATCCCGTCGGTGTACTCGCCCATGCGATTAAGCGGAATCACCACGTCTTCGTTGATCTTGAAGGCGTTGGTGTGCTTCGCAATCGCCGCCGTACGCGAGCGGTCCAGCCAGAATTTCTTGCGTGCCTCGGGGCTCACGGCCACGAAACCTTCGCCGCTCTTGCCGTTGGCCAGGCGGATCACCTCCGACGTGGCGCGCGCCACGGCATCATCGTCGTCGCCGACGATGTCACCGATCAGCACCATCTTCGGAAACGCGTTGCGCTTGCTCTTGGTGGCGTAGCCGACCGCGCGCAGATAGCGCTCGTCCAGGTGCTCCAGACCCGCGAGGATCGCGCCGCCGGGCTTCTTGGTCTCGGCGTCGAGGTAATCCTTGATCTCGACGATGCTCGGGATCGCGTCACGCGCCTGGCCGAAGAACTCCAGGCACACCGTGCGAATCGACTTGGGCATGCGGTGCAGAATCCAGCGCGCGCTCGTGATGATGCCGTCGCAGCCTTCCTTCTGCACGCCGGGCAGGCCGGCGAGGAACTTGTCGGTGACGTCCTTGCCGAGCCCTTCCTTGCGGAACTTGCGGCCTTCGATGGTCAGCGTCTCGGTGCGCAGCAGCTTGGCACCGACCGGCGCGTTGCCGTCGAACCACTTCAGCTCGAAGGTGACGACCGGCGCATCGTGGATCTTGCCGAGGTTGTGATTGAGGCGCTGGACTTCCAGCCAGTTGCCGTCCGGGTCAACCATGCGCCACCAGGCGAGGTTGTCCAGCGCGGTGCCCCACAGCACAGCCTTCTTGCCGCCCGCGTTCATGGCAACGTTGCCGCCAATGCACGACGCGTCGATCGAAGTCGGATCCACGGCGAAAACGAGGCCGGCCTTCTCCGCCGCATCCGCCACGCGGCGCGTCACCACGCCGGCGCCCGAATAGATGGTCGCCACGGGATGGTCAACGCCAGGGAGGTCGGTCATCTCGACCGCATCCAGACGCTCCAGCTTTTCCGTATTGATGACGGCCGAGAACGGCGTGAGCGGCACGGCGCCGCCGGTGTAGCCGGTGCCGCCTCCGCGCGGGATGATGGTCAGACCCAGCTCGAAGCAGCCCTTGACGATGCCGGCAATCTCTTCTTCCGTATCGGGCGTGAGCACGACGAACGGATATTCGACCCGCCAGTCGGTGGCGTCGGTCACGTGCGACACGCGCGACAGGCCGTCGAACTTGATGTTGTCCTTGGCGGTGACGCGGCCGAGCACTTTCTGGGCGCGGCGGCGCAGGTCATACACCTGGGCGAATTCTTCCTGGAACGCCTTGACGGCGCGGCGGGCGTGCACAACCAGTTGCTCGACCTTGCTGGCGCGCTCGTCGCCCACCGGGTCGTGGTGCGAATCGTGATCGGCCACGCGGCGCTTCTCGATCTCCGCCAAGCGGTGATTGAGTGCGTCGATCAGCATCTGCCGGCGCTTCGGGTTGTCGAGCAGGTCGTCCTGCAGATACGGGTTGCGGCGCACCACCCAGACGTCGCCCAGCACTTCGTACAGCATGCGTGCCGATCGGCCGGTGCGACGCTCGGCGCGCAGTTCGTCCAGGATCTGCCACGCAGACTCGCCCAGCAAACGGATGACGATTTCCCGATCCGAGAACGAGGTGTAGTTGTAGGGAATCTCGCGCAGCCGGGGCGCAGCGTCCTGCGCCGTGAGTTTGGCGTCGATCAGAAGTGGGGCATTCATGGCGTGCCGCTGGGGAGGGAGGGCGCGGCAAAGAGGACCCAAGCCGCGCGGTCTTTAAAGGGCGATTGTACTGCAACGCGCGTCGTTGATGCGTCGCAGCAACGGTATCCCTGCCAGTGATATGGGCGGCAAAACCGTCGCGTTTTCAATAGCTTGCGAAAAGCACAAGACGGCCCAAGTGATGCAAGAACCACGCAAACGTCACATCATCACGCTCTTGATCCAGCCCAGGATGCCGTGCCAGAAGCCGTCGGGCAGCGTCATCAGGGCCGCAGTCATGGCCAGATAGCGTAGGAATTTGCCGATCGCCATGTACATGACGCTGGGCCAGAACTTCAGGCGCAGCCAGCCGGCCAGCGTGCAGAGCGGGTCGCCGATGCCTGGCAGCCACGACACCAGCAGCGACATCGGCCCGATGCGGCGCATCCAGCGGAAGTATTTTTTGTCGAGCGGGGGCTCACGGTGGCGCTTGGGATGCGGCACGTGCTGGGCGTGCTCGGCGTTGTGCTCACGGCGGCGGCGCGCAAGGTGGTAGCGCACCAGCGCCAGCTTGGCCGCGTAGCCCATCCACCAGTCGACCACGCCGCCCAGCGTGTTGCCGAGCGTGGCCACTACGATGGCCGGCCAGAACATGTCCGGATTGAGCTTGATGTACGCAAAAACCGCCGGTTCGGAGCCCAGCGGCAAGAGGGTCGCCGAGACGAAACTGACGACGAAGATGGCAGGTAGCCCGACCTTTGGCAGGGCGAGCGTGGCAAAAAGCGTGTCAATCCACTGTTCCATGCAATCGATTGTAGAGGGCGAGCGGCCGCGGCGTCGCTTGGGGGCCGCCCTAGCCGCTCAGGCGAAGAACAGATAGGCGACAAGCACGGCGCCGATCAGACCGACCAAGTCGGCCCACAGCCCGCAGACCAGTGCGTAACGGGTGTCCTTGATGCCGACGCTGCCGAAGTACACGGCCAGCACGTAGAACGTGGTCTCGGTCGAGCCCTGGATGATGGCGGCCAGCTTGCCCTGGAAGGAATCGACGCCGTAAGTGGTCATCACGTCAACCATCAGGCCGCGCGCACCGGCACCGGACAGCGTCTTCATCAGCCCCACGGGCAGCGCGGGCACAAACCGCGTGTCGATGCCCAGGTGCGCGAACAGCGCAGAAAGCCCTTGCATCAGAAAATCCATGCAACCCGCCGCACGAAACACGGCGATGCCCACCAGCACCGCCACCAGATACGGGACGATGCCGATCGCCACCTGGAAGCCGTCCTTGGCGCCATCGACAAACGTTTCGTAAACGTTGATGCGACGAATTGCCCCGCATACCAGGAACGCCACCACGATGGTGAGGATGGCGCCCGCGCCGATCAGGCCGATCCAGGCCGCCATCTGCTGCGGCGGAAACTGGCGCAGCCAGGCAAACAGCAGCCCCATTAGCGCGACGAAGCCCCCGAAATACGCCAGCAGGGCTGGTTTGAACAGGTTGATGCGCTGATACCACGCCACCGCCGCAATGCCCGCGCAGAAGCCGATGAACGTGGACAGCAAGGTCGGCAGAAAGATGTCTGCCGCGTTGAAACCGACCAGGCCCTGCTTGACTGCCATGGCCTGCCGGATGGCGATGACGGACGTCGGCACCAGCGTCACCCCCGCCGTGTTGAGCACCACGAACATCAACTGCGCATCGCTGGCGCGCTGCGGCTGGGGGTTGATCTGCTGCAACTCGCGCATGGCCTGCAGGCCGAGCGGCGTGGCGGCGTTGTCCAGGCCGAGCACGTTGGCCGACACGTTCATCATCATCGCGCCGTTGGCGGGGTGGCCGGCCGGCACGGAAGGAAACAGGTACCGCATCAGCGGGTTCACGAGCCGCGCGAACAGATCGACCACGCCAGCGCGCTCGCCCACGCGCATGATGCCCAGCCACAACGCCATCATGCCGGTCAGGCCGATCGCAATTTCGAAGCCGGTGCGCGCGGCATCGAACATGCCGGTCAGCATGCGGGAGAAAACCTCCATGTCGCCCTGCACGACCTGCACGCATGCGGTAACGAAGGCAACGAGGAAGAAGGCGAGCCAGACGAGGTTCAGGGCCACGGAGGTTGCGCGTTGGAATCGGACAAGCCGGTCATTGTGCCTGCGGCGGCGTCTCGATCGGATGGATCAGGTGGAAGTTGTCGTAGTCGACTGACGTGACGCCGCCCTCGTCGCGGATCAGGTCGGCATAGCGATAGTTCCAGCGGATCTCGTCATGCCGCCAGGAATAGCGCGCCTGCACGGTTTGCGCGGCGGTTTCGTCGGCGCCCTCGATGGTGAGCAGAAGCAAGGCATCACCCGCCGCGAGCGATTCTGCTGTGGCGCCATGCAGCGGGCTGGCTTCGTCGATCACGTGCATCATCACCCAGCCCAGCAGGAAGATCGGATGCTCGCTGCGCTCAAGCTTCAGGTCGTGAATCTTGTAGATCGAGTAGCCCTCGGGCGAAACCTCGTCCTGCATCAGGCGCAGCCGGGCGGTGGCCTCTGCGATGACATTCTGGCGCGCATTGGCCGCCCGCAGCATCAGCGTGGATCTGCCGTTGAGCGGCCGCACGACAACATTGCGCGCAAACATGATCTTGGCGCGCGGGCGCGAGAAGCGCGCAAATACCAGCCCCGTCGCCATGGCAATGCCCGACATGCCGATGAAGATCTCCAGTGTGGCGATGACGTGGGCGTAGAGCGTTTGCGGGTGCATGTCGCCGTAACCGACCGTGGCCAGGGTCTCGACGCTGAAGAAGAATGCCCCCACGAAGCCGGGCGGCGACTGGTTCGCAATCGCGCCGTCACCCAACGAATACAACCCCGCGAATACCGCATTGAGCGCCAGGAACAGCGTGGCCAGCAGCGCGAAGAAGGTCGGCCAGTTGACTTCAAGCGCGTGGTGATAGAGGTCACGCCAGCCTAGCGGCGGCATGCCGTAGGCAATGACGTGCTGGGTGCCGGACCAGACTTTTCGGCCCCGACGCGCGCGTCCGGCACGCTCGGAGGAAGACGACGGGGTGTTCATGGTGGCCTCTCGCCCGAGTGTGCTTTTAGCTGCGTCCGCTATCGACGTCGTCGGCGCCGCTGACAGTGCCGGGCAAGTGTACAGATCACCCCAGGTCTCGATCAAGAATCGCCTGGCCTTGGCCGAGGCGACCGGTATGACGTGCGCCTGCGCGATGGCCGATGGCTTGACTGGGGCTTACACCACCTGGACAACGCTGCGCAGTCCCGCGATGACCTGCACGGCGCCGAACCCCGCGATGGCGAGCGCGGACAGCCGCGTGATGCCGGGGATGAATGACGCTGGCATCCTCACGCGCAGCGCCGCGGTCGCGCCACTCAGGCAAAGCCACCATGCAGCCGAGCCGGCGAAGACGCCGACGACCATCTGCGCAACGGTGAGCCATCCCGCACCTTCGGCCGACGCATGTGCCTCGGCCGACGGCCCGAGCGCTGCGAAGATCGCCACGAACGATAGGATCGTCAGCGGGTTCGACAGGGTCAGTACGAATGTCGTCAGGAATTCGCGCGCATTGGCGACGGCCTGCGTATCACCTGCGGCATCCGTCGCAGCAAGCCCGGTGGAGGATGCGCGCGCGGTCGACCACGCCAGCCATACGAGAAACGCACCGCCTGCTATTTTGAGCACCAGCGTCAGCGCAGGGAGCGCAGCAACGATGCCGGCGACACCGAGCGCACCAAGCAGTCCGTACAGGGCATCTGCGCACGCGGCGCCGAGGCCCGTCGCCAGTCCCGAGCGGAACCCACGGTTCAGGCTGCGCTGGATGCACAGCATACCGATCGGGCCGACCGGCGCGGCAATACAGAACCCGATCATGGTGGCCTTGATGAACAGCACTTGCACGCCCTCCCACAGTGGTTTGTTGTGTAGGTCTCATCGTAGGCACCGCGGCATCCTGGCGGAATCATGTTTTTAAGGCAAAATCGCCCATTCCCCTTAAAAATTGCAACCACAATGGACGATCTGGACTGGAAGCTGCTAGATCTGCTGCAGCACAACGGCCGCATGACGTATACAGAGCTTGCGAGACACGTGAAGCTGTCGGTGCCGACCGTCACGGAGCGCGTGAAGCGTCTGGAAGACGCCGGCGTGATTGAAGGCTACGTGGCGCGTGTGAATCCCGTTGCCGCGGGCTACCCGGTCAGCGCGCTAATTGGTATCACCGTTGCGCAACCCGCGAAGGCCAAGTTCCTCAAGCTGCTCGAGACGATTCCCGAAGTATTGGAATGCCACCATGTGACCGGCGCAGATTCCTACGTGATGCGGCTTGCAGCGAGGAGCGTCGCGGATCTGGAGCGGTTGATCGAACGGATCAACCTGTATGGTGAAACACGCACCTCGATCATGATGTCGACGCCAATCGCAGCGCGTGCGCTTGGACGACCGCGCACGACACAGGCATGACATTGCCGACGCGGCCGTCTTCGGCTCGCACCCGTCAGCCCCTGAGCCGCACCAACAGCGGGCGCGCCAGTGCAAAAGACGCCGCGTGATAGGCTTACGGGCTCTGTTCACGTCCAACCCGGTCCGCACCATGGCCATCGATTACCTCAAGAAAATCCTGACCGCGAAGGTCTATGACGTCGCGCTGGAAACCGAGCTGAAGTTCGCGCCTAACCTGTCGGCGCGCACCGGCAACCGCGTCTACCTCAAGCGCGAGGATGACCAGCCGGTGTTCTCGTTCAAGCTGCGCGGCGCCTACAACAAGATGGCCTCGCTCACAGCGGCCGAGCGCAAGCGCGGGGTGATTACGGCATCGGCGGGCAACCACGCGCAGGGCGTGGCCTTCAGCGCGGCCCGAATGGAGTGCAAGGCCGTGATCTGCATGCCGGTGACGACGCCGCAGCTGAAGATCGACGGCGTGCGCTCCCGTGGCGGCGAATGGGTCGATGTCGTGCTGCACGGCGAGAGCTATTCCGACGCGTACAGCCACGCCGCCAAGCTGCAGGAAAAGCACGGCTACACCTTCGTGCACCCGTTCGACGATCCCGACGTGATTGCCGGCCAGGGCACCATCGCCATGGAAATCCTGCGTCAGCATCCGCAGCCCCTGCATGCCATCTTCTGCTCGATCGGCGGCGGCGGGTTGATCTCGGGTGTTGCGGCCTACGTGAAGGCCGTGCGGCCAGACGTCAAGGTCATCGGCGTGCAGAGCGTGGATTCCGACGCGATGGCGCGCTCGGTGGCCGCCGGCAAACGCGTCGAACTGAAGGAGGTCGGACTGTTTGCGGACGGCACGGCGGTGAAGCTGGTCGGCAAGGAGACGTTCCGCCTGACACGGGAACTCGTCGACGAGATCATCACCGTGGATACAGATGCCATCTGCGCGGCGCTCAAGGACGTGTTCCAGGACACGCGCAGCCTGCTGGAGCCGTCGGGCGCGCTGGCGCTGGCCGGCCTCAAGCAGTATGCCGAGACCCACAAGCTGAAGAACGAATCGCTCGTGGCCGTGGCCAGCGGCGCGAACATGAACTTCGACCGCCTGCGCTTCGTGGCCGAACGCGCCGAAGTGGGCGAGGCGCGTGAAGCCGTGTTTGCCGTGACGATTCCGGAAGAGCGCGGCAGCTTCAAGCGCTTCTGCGAGTTGGTCGGCTGGTCGCGCAACGTGACGGAGTTCAACTACCGCATTGCCAGCAAGGACGCCGCGCATATCTTCGTGGGCGTGCAAATTGCGTCGCGCGCAGAGGGCGACAAGATTGCCGAGAACTTCCGCAAGCACGGTTTCCCCACGCTCGACCTGTCGAACGACGAACTGGCCAAGCAGCACATCCGCTACATGGTGGGCGGCCGCTCGCCGCTGGCAGAAAACGAGCATCTCTACCGCTTCGAATTTCCAGAGCGGCCCGGCGCGCTGATGAAGTTCCTCTCGAGCATGAGCCCGAACTGGAACATCAGTCTGTTCCACTACCGGAATCAGGGCGCGGATTCGAGCAACATCCTCGTCGGCATCCAGGTACCGAAGAACGAGAAGCGCGAGTTCAAGGCGTTCCTCGCCACGCTGGGCTATACCTATTGGGACGAAAGCGAGAACCCCGTCTACAGCCTGTTTTTGTGATGAGCAACCAACCCGAACATTCGCCGCTGGGCAAGGCCTCCGCCTACAAAACGGAGTACGACCCGAGCCTGCTGTTTCCGATCCCGCGCCAGGGCAAGCGCGACGAGATCGGCCTGGCCGCCGGCACGCCTCTGCCCTTTTTCGGCGTGGACCTCTGGAACCTGTACGAGCTGTCGTGGCTGAACCTGCGCGGCAAGCCGCAGGTGGCGCTTGGCACCGTGATCGTGCCGGCCGATTCGCCCAACATCGTTGAATCGAAGTCGTTCAAGCTGTATCTGAATTCGTTCAACCAGACGAAGGTGGCGTCGCACGAAGCGCTGCAGCAGTTGATCCACCACGATCTGTCGGAAGCGTGCGGCGCGCCGGTGCAGGTCCGCATCGTCACGCACGAGGAATTTGCCCGGCAACGCATGGGCGAACTCGACGGCCTGCTGCTCGATCGCCTGGACATCGAAACCGACGTCTACCAGCCCACGCCCGAGCTGCTGCATGCCGATGAGGAAGAAAGCCCAGTCGAAGAAACGCTGGTGTCGCACCTGCTGAAGTCCAATTGCCTTGTGACGGGTCAGCCGGACTGGGGCAGCGTGCAAATCCGCTATGTGGGTGCGCCGATCAATCAGGAAGGGCTGCTGAAGTATCTGATCTCGTTCCGCGAGCACAACGAGTTTCACGAACAATGCGTGGAGCGGATCTTTACCGACATCCTGCGCCAGTGCCGGCCCGTCAAGCTGGCCGTGTATGCGCGCTACACGCGGCGCGGCGGCCTGGACATCAACCCGTTCCGCACCAACTACAACACGCCGTGGCCAGATAACCTGCGCAATGCACGTCAGTAAGCGCTGACGCTACGCAAGACATACGAGGCGCCTTCGGGCGCCTTTTTTCTTGCCTGGGCGATCCGCCAAACGGGCATACGCCCCTCGTCCATTTTGTGGACGCCAACGCCCTGTCGTTTCACGTTCGCTCGCCTATAGTGGTATCCGCAGTGCGCCACCCGGGGGAAATCGTGAAGGGCCCATCCACTTTTGGTGGACAGGGCGCTCTCGACGGGGGACATACCATGACGAAAACGCCATGGAAGCCGCAAGGTGGGTCAACCCACGCGGTTACGTGCGCATGCCTGCTGCTCTGCGGCGGGCCGGTCCTCGCACAGACCAACGAGCCGGTGGACGACAAGCCACCCAGCCTGGAAGCGCTGCAGCGCGAGCTTGCCGATACGCAGGCGCGCCTGCAGGAACTCAAGCGCTCGATCCAGCAACAGGAAACGCACCTGCGGCGCATGCGGCGCGCGCTCGGCATGAGCGAGGGCCGACTCGACACCGTGCGCGGTGCCGGCGCTCCCGGCGCGGCGGGCGATGCATCGCAAATTGCGCAGAACGACGACACCGGCACCACGCCAGTCGGCAAACCGCCGGAGCCGCCTGACCGCCCGCCACGCATCGCGCAGATCTTCGATGAGCCCAGCGCACTCACACCGCCGGGCAAGGTGGTCGTCGAGCCGTCATTGCAGATGGCGTATTCGTCGTCCGACCGCGTGGCGCTGGTGGGCTACACCATCATCCCCGCGCTGCTGATCGGGCTGATCGACGTACGGCAGGTCAAGACCACCACGCTCACCGGCACGGTGGCGGTGCGCTATGGCCTGGCACGGCGCTGGGAACTGGAAGCGCGCGTGCCCTATGTTTACAGCGCGAGCGACACCGTCAGCCGCGAATTGTTCACCGGCACGGCCACGGACAACGCCTTCAGCTCGCACGGGCGCGGCATCGGCGATGTGGAACTGACCGCGCGCTACCAGATCAATGCGGGCGGCGTCGACAAGCCGTTCTACATCGGCTGGCTGCGCTTCAAGACGCGCACCGGCAAGGATCCGTTTGACGTCACCACCGATTGCGTGACGCGCTGCGTGAGCAATACCACGGGCACCGGCCTGCCTCTGCAGCAGCCCACGGGCTCGGGCTTCTTCGCCGTTCAGCCGGGGCTGACGTGGCTGTTCCCGACAGACCCGGCTGTGTTCTTCGGCAGCATCAGCTACCTGCACAATTTCGAGCGCAAGGATGTCAGCCTGAACCTGGTGGACGGCTCGAAGCAGTTCCTGGGGAACGTAAAGGCCGGCGACATCATCGGCCTGAACTTCGGCATGGGGCTGGCGCTGAACGAGAAGGCATCGTTCTCGATTGGCTACGACCAGAGCATCATCGCGCCGACCACGCAGAACGGCCAGCGCGTGCCTGGCTCGGTGCGCACGATTCTCGGCACGTTGCTGGTTGGCTATTCGTACCGGCTCTCGCCCAAAATGACGCTGAACCTTTCGGTGGGGGCAGGCCTGACGCGCGACACGCCGGACCTGACCGTCACGCTGCGTCTGCCGATCCAGTTCTAGCTCAGTGCAGCAGGGTGACGACGTTGGCCAGGGCGCCCTGCAGCACGTTGGAGAGATTCAGCTGACGGAACTGCGGCAGGCTGTTGACCGCCGCGTTGATGGTCGTCACCGCTTGCAGCGTCTGGTTGTTCAGACTGTTCTGGATGACCGTGGCCGCCGCTGCCGCCCCCGCCGCCACATCGGGCGGCGCAACATTGTTCGGGCCGTTCTGCACAAGATTGACCGTGTTGACCACCGAGGCCAGTTGCTGCGCCTGCGTGGCCGTCATGCGTGCCACATCGGGGATGTTGACCGATGCGCTCGCCACCAGATCGCCGTTGACGTAGACCGCTCGGTCGATGCCAAACGAGATGTGCAGCCCCGCAAGCGAGGGCACATCGAAGCCGCCGCGCATGTCGTCGAGCTTGTCTTCGGACACGGCTTGCCAGGCATGGACGGGATTGTTGTCCGTGCCATCAATGCTGGACGCGCAAGCATGCCCGGCCGCAGTCAGCACGAACCACCCGGCCCACGCTACCTTGCCAAACCGCTTCATGATGCCCTCCTGCCGGACTACCGCCATCCCGCACATGACGCTCAAAAGTCGGACGGACCATGCTTGGGAACGACGATGTTGCCCAGGCCGCTGCGATCCATGCCTTCCTCCAGCGGCGCACGCGGTGCCACGCGCCAGTCCGATGAAGCGTTGAACGTCGCCCCCGACTCGCGGTTGTGGACGACGAACAGCAAATGGTTGTCCCACATGCTCTCGAAACTCGCACGCGAAATCGCACGCGTGCCCATGGCCGGATCGCCCACGAGCACACGCCCTTCCTGCACGCCCTTGACCACCACGAAGTGGTGATAGCCGTTCTCGGTCAACAGCACGATGGCCGGCAAGTGCGCGTCCTTCAATGCATCCAGCGGCTGCTCGAAACCATCGGCCTCAAAGCCCAGAGAAGCCAGATAGCGTTTGATGTCGAGCAGCGAAAAGCCTTCTCGCCGGATCTTCTCCTGGTTGCCATGTTCGTACATGGCCTGGAACACGGTCTGCTCGCTCACCGGATAGCCGTACTGATACGTAAGCAGCGTCGCCACCGCGGCCGACCCGCAACTGAAGTCGAAACGCTGATGCACGGTACGCAGATAGCGCTCGGCCTTCATGCTCGTCACCGGCACGGCATAGGTGCCCCCGCCCGTGCCGAGCATGTCGATCGCGCCCGCCAACGCGGGCCCGCACATCAGTGCCATCAGCACTGCGCCGCACGTCTTGTGCATCATTCCGTCCTTCGCAAGCTCAAGGCCGGAACTGCACGTTGACGATGGTGGCGTTCTGGATCAGCACGTTCGCTCCGCTGTTCTGGATGACCGTGGGGATCCCGCTGGCATTGGCAAACGAGCCGTCGCGCACGATGTTCGACCCCGTCGCCACATTCACGGCGGCGTTGTCGCTCACGGTGCCCGACAGGCGCGCGTCATTGACGGTCTGGTAGAGATCCTGCGTGCCGCCGCGAAAGCTGTCGAGCCGATCTGCTCCCACCGCATGACCGAACCCAGGCACCGACACGGCCGCGGCGACCGGGGGACGCACCGCTTCCGTATTGGCTGTCTGAGCACCGTCTGCGATTGACGCATCGTCCGCCGCCATCGCCGCTGCCGCTGGCCACACTGCCAGGCCGCATGCCAACCACCATGCCGCCCATCCTGCTGTGGTTCTTCTGTCGGATCGCATCGAATATCTCCTCTACGCTCCAACTGCGGGCCGGACCACCGATGCAGTCCGGCCCCATCCACCGTCATGCGCGAAGCTTCATCGCTTGCGCCGCGGCACTTCCCCGCTCATGCCCATACCGGGCTATTTGCCCACATTCAGGTTCGCCTGCACGTTGATGCTTTGCTGGATGAGGGAAGCAAAGCCGCTGTTCTGGTTCGCCACCATCACGCCTGCTGCAGACTGGCCGACGCTGGTCATGGCGTTGGACATGTTGAACGTTCCTGCGTCCACCATGACCGTACCGCCTGCACCGCCCGTGCCGCCCACCGCACCATTGCCGACACCGCCATTGCCCACGCCGCCTGCACCGCCGGCCGCACCGACTGCACCCACGGCGCCATTGCCTGCCGTGGACGATGCTGCGCCGTTGGTGGCGCTGCCGTTGGTGGCGCTACCGCCTGCGCCGCCATTGCCTGCCACATTGGTAGCTGCACCGCCCGCGCCTGCCGCGCCGCCCGTGCTGCTACCGGTGGCACTGCTCGTGCCCGTGCCCGCACCGGCCGATGCCGTTGACGTACCGCTGGTGGTGGAGCCGCCAGCGCCGCCTGCACCGCCTGCCGAGGCACTGCCGCCGCCCGTGGCTGCGCCGCTGCCCTGATGGCGGTTCGCATCGCCACCGCTGGCGCTGGACGTACCGCCCGCACCGCCGCCACCGCCGCCGGCTGCGCTCGTGCTGCCCGCTGCGCCGCCAAGGCCTGCACCCAGGCTCGCCGACAGCGTGCCGGAGCTGCCGCCGGTACCGCCGCCGCCCGCATTGCCGCCAGCGGCTCCGCCATTGCCGCCGTTGCCGGCCATCGCGCCACCGTTGGTCGCGCTGCCGTGCGTGACGCTGCCGGAGCTACCGCCAGCGCCACCGCTGCCGCCTGCACCGCCAGCGCCACCGTTGCCGCCAGCGCCTGTGCCGCCGTAGCCGTATCCGCCACGCCCGCCGGCGCCGCCATTGGCCGTGCCGCCATTGTTGGTGGCGACGTTGCCGATGCCCGACACGCTGATGTTGGTGACGGTGCCATCCAGCTTGGAGACAGCAATTGCCTTGCTTGTGTTGAAGGAGTTGGTGAATGTTGCCGTTGCCATGCCGCCATTGTTGGCAGCGGCGGTGCCATAGCCGTCAGCGTTGGCCCAGCCGCTGTTGTCGCGGTTGCTGCCCTGGCTTTGGTTGTTGTGTTGATTCGAGTTATCCGTTGCCGTTGTGGTTGTGGTCGTTGCGGTATTCGTCGTCGTGTCTGTGCTGGTGTTGGTTCTGGTGATAGTCGACGTGTTGGTTTGGGTCTTGTCACCCGCCCCAGACGCCGTATTCCCGATGTCGGCCAATGCCACGCCAGAGACCCCCAATCCCATGGCGATCGCGGTGGCCAGTAAGGTCTTCTTCATAACGCACTCCATAAAGGTGAGAGGGACGGCTGGAAACGCAGCCAGTAAGGCCGGCGCGCTCTGCCTGTGGGAAAAACGTGACCCACCCCGGGGCGGCTCGTTCGCATAAACGGTGCCAACTTCCGGGCCCGCTCGACAGAACTGTTCTAAGCGTTTGAAAACGCAAAAGTTTCGCCGGCACGCGCGTACACAAGCGCTCGCCATGCCGGGCAATCGTGGCGGGACATGCAACTTTTGGAGGTCTGTTTGCGGCCCTTCGGTTACAGCGCTGATACACCGTCGTGACGCGCGGGCACCCATGGCATGCAAGGCCTTCTCGCCAAGACGCAAACCACGCGCACGCATGCGCTCAGTGTGGGTGTTTGAGAGGAGCGATTGGCTGGGTGTTTCGGGCGTGATACATCGGCGCATCGTCGCTCACATTGCGTGAGCGGTTGGTCGCGTTGGGCAAGCATGCCGCGGCGCACGTCCCCTCGGGTTGCGCGCCTTGAGGGCGTACGCACCGCTCACACGCAGCCGCGCGTGGCGGCCGGATTGCGAGCGCCCCCTATCGGCAAGACGCATGCGGGAAACGCGTCTCGATTTCTACGTCGGGCGTTGCCCAGGCAGGCGAAAAAAACTGCGCGCGGCAAGCATCGTCATGGCAACGAAAAGCCGCGCGCAACCCGTTCGCATTTCAATCGCGAAACCGCGCGCTCAAACTCACGCCGTGGCAGCCACCGTCAGCTTGAGTTCTTCGATCATGCGATCGCGCATGACGAACTTCTGCACCTTGCCCGTCACCGTCATCGGCATCTCGGTGACGAAGCGGATGTAGCGCGGAATCTTGTAGTGCGCGATCTGGCCCTGGCAGAACGTACGGATCTCATCTTCCGTGGCCTGCTGGCCGGGCTTGAGGACGATCCACGCGCAGACCTCTTCGCCGTACTTCGGGTCGGGCACGCCAAATACGTTGACGGCCTGCACCTTCGGATGCCGGAAGAGGAATTCTTCGATCTCGCGCGGGTAGACATTCTCGCCGCCGCGAATGAGCATGTCCTTCACGCGGCCGACGATGTTGCAGTAGCCCTCGGCGTCGAACGTTGCCAGATCGCCCGTGCGCATCCAGCCGTCATGGATGGAATCGGCGGTCTTGGCTTCGTCGTCCCAGTAGCCGAGCATGACCGAATAGCCCTTGGTGCACAGCTCGCCCTTCTCGCCCACGGGCACCACCTCTCCCGCGCCGTCCACCAGCTTGACCTGCAAATGCGGCTGGATGCGGCCGACGGTGGTCACGCGCTTGTCGAGCGGGTCGGTCACGGCGCTCTGGAAAGACACCGGGCTCGTCTCGGTCATGCCGTACGCGATGGTGACTTCGCGCAGGTTCAGCTCCGACACGACGCGCTTCATCACCTCGATGGGGCACGGCGATCCGGCCATGATGCCGCCGCGCAGCGTCGATACGTCAAAGCTCTTGAAATCCGGATGATCGAGCTGCGCGATGAACATCGTCGGCACGCCGTGCAGTTGCGTGCAGCGTTCTTCCGCCACCGTGCGCAGCGTGGCCAGCGGATCGAACGCCTCGCCCGGGAACACCATGCAAGCGCCGGTGGCCGTGCAGGTGAGCACCGACATGACCATGCCGAAGCAGTGATACAGCGGCACGGGAATGCACAGCCGATCGCCCTCTTGCAGATTCATCGCCATGGCAACGAAGCGGGCGTTGTTGACGACGTTCATGTGCGTGAGCGTGGCGCCCTTGGGTGCGCCGGTCGTGCCGCTGGTGAATTGAATATTGATGGCGTCGTCGGGCGACAGCGTGGCCGTGATGGCATCCAGCGCATCAATGGGTACGCTTTTTCCGCGCGCAATGACGTGGGCAAAGTTGAGCATGCCAGGCGTTTCGGCCTCGCCCATGCGGATGACCCAGCGCAGCGCCGGCAGCTTGGCGGCATTCAATGCGCCGGGCTGCGCGGTCGCCAGTTCGGGCGCGAGCGTCTGCAACATTTCCAGATAGCGCGAGGTCTTGAAGGCCTCAGCCGCCACGATGGCCTTGCAGCCGACCTTGTTAAGCGCGTATTCCAGTTCCGACAGCCGATACGCCGGATTGATGTTGACGAGGATGAGCCCCAGGCGGGCTGTCGCGAACTGCGTGAGCACCCATTCGACGCGGTTGGGGGACCAGATGCCGATGCGGTCGCCCCGCTCGAGCCCCAGCGCGTGCAGGCCGGCGGCCAGCGCATCGATCTGTTCGGCAAAGGCACGCCACGTCCAGCGCACGTTCTGTTCGCGAAACACGACCGCCTCGTCGTTGGGCCAGCGGCGCACGGTTTCCGCGAGCAGCGCCGAGACCGTCACGTGTGCCAGCGGCACCGCCGTGTCGCCCACCACATACGACGCACCGTTGCGCGGTCGCGCGTCGAAAACCTCACCAGCCATGGATGTCTCCTCCAATCAACGTTGGCCTTTTTGGGGCCTTGTTCTGAATGATTTGTAACCGCTGCTTCCACCGCAATTTGACGCAGCTTGACGTATTTGGCAATCCGTTGCCGGACGAACAATGACGCGGAACAATTGCTGCGCTGCAGCAGCAAAAATCGGCGGGCGCCGTCATCAACGCGCTAACATGCCGGCCTGATGTTTTGCGCTTTCTTGCACGTAGGGAATGACGATGATCGTAGTAGTGATGGGTGTTTCGGGTTGCGGCAAATCCACGGTGGGCCAGAAGATTGCCGAGCGGCTGGGCTGCGCTTTCCGTGATGGCGACGAGTTCCACTCCGAGGCCAACCGCGCCAAGATGCACGCCGGCATCCCCCTGAACGATGACGACCGCAAACCCTGGCTCGAATCCATCCGCGCCTACATGGACGAGAAGACGAGCACCGGGCAATCGCTGGTGGTGGCCTGCTCTGCTCTCAAGCAGCGCTATCGCGACGTGCTACGCGGCCCGGCCGGCAATGCCGAGTTCGTCTACCTGAAGGGCGACTTCGACCTGCTGCAGGGCCGTCTCGCCGCGCGGAAAGACCACTTCTTCAACCCGAACCTGCTGCGCAGCCAGTTCGACGCGCTGGAAGAGCCGACCGACGCCGTCATCGTCGACATCGCGCTGCCGCCCGAAGCCATCGTCGACGAGGCCATCACGCAACTGCAGGCACGCGCCGCGCACCGCCCGGCCGCCTGAACTCGCACGTGTTCGCGCGCTAACTGCGCGTGAGTTGTTGCAACACGGCCTGCACCTCGCCGTTGCACACGCGGCTCATGCGCTCCTGCTCGCGCGGGGTATCGATCTGTTCGTGCGCCTGCAAGCCGAGTTCGATCAGCGATTGCGCGCGGGGCAGCCAATGGCGCGTGAGCGCTGCCTGCAAATCTGCGGCAATGCGGTCCGGGTCTCCAAAGTAGAGCCGGCCGCCGTATTCGCTCTCGATCTCCTTGCGGATCACCTCGGCGGCGTGCGGCAGCACCGCGCGGTTCACAGCGACGTGCCGCAATTCGTGCTCGCGGATAGCGTTGTATGCACATGTGCCCGGCGCGAATTCGCGCGCCACGGTGACCCGAAAATTGTTCAGCAACAGCTCGACTGAGATAGACGGCCGCAGGCAGGTCGTGGCTGGCTGGGTGGCGATGGCCATGTAGCGGCTGTTGACGTCGAAGCGCGCGACCAGCGTCGCGTACGTCTTGCCCAGCACGCGCGCTGAGCGGTCGTATGGCGGTGCCTCCGCGGTGAGTTGTTCCACCGAGCGATCGTTGGAGAAGGACAGCGGCGTTTCGATGGCACGCACCTCCACGCGCATCGGGCCGAGCGCCTGGTCGCATGCCTTTAGCCAGTGCGATTTGTTGGCATTGAGTGCGGATGCGCCCGCCGCGCCGGTTGCGGCGGCGACATTTTCGATCGGCGCAAAACGCACGTCGGCGAGCCTCAGCCGATGCAGCCGACTCCACTGCCAAGCGCCGACCGCCACGGCCAGCACCACACCCAATACCACCACCCGACGCATGCTGGGCTCCCCGTTTGCGCATCCCGACTGGGCTACGCAGGGGCGCCGCAGGTCAGGTCATGCCGGTGTCAGTGCCACCGGTTCTCGATTCTCATGTTGGGCGGCAATCAGTCGTCTGATCTGCTCGCCCGATCGTTTGAGCGCTACGCGCGCCTCTGGAAGGAAAGGATAGAAGATCGGCCACACGTGCGGAAGCCGCCGCCCCATTTCTACCGAAACGGATACCCCGGCCGCCCGCGCGCGCTCGGCCATTCGGAGGGTATCGTCGCGTAGCACCTCGCTGGTGCTGACATAGCAGTGCAGTGTGGGCAGGCCCGTGAAATCGGCGTACAGCGGCGAGGCGAGCGGATGGTCCGTCGGTGCGCCCGAATCGCCAAGGTACAACGCCGCACCATGCGCCATCCACGCGCCGCGAAACATCACGTCGGATTCATCGTTGTCGATCAGGCTCTGGCCGGTGGCTGCCAGGTCCGTCCACGGCGAATACAGCACCGCGCCGGCCGGCAGCGGGTCCGCCGCATCGCGCAAGGCCACCAGCAGCGCCAACGCCAGCCCTCCCCCCGCAGAATCGCCCGCCACCACAATGCGCGATGGTGCCACGCCCTGCGCCAGCAGCGTGCGATACGTAAAGAGCGCATCTTCCACCGGCGCGGGAAATGGATGCTCAGGTGCCAACCGGTAGTCCGGCACGCACACACGGGCCTGCGCATGGGTGGCAAGACCAATGGTGATCGGGCGATGTGTGCGGGGGCTGCAGAAAAAATAGCCTCCGCCATGCAGATAAAGGACGACGGGCGCGTCTTCATGCAGGTCCGGATCAGCGGGTTCGATCCATTCGCCGGTGAGGCCATCGTCGTGGGTCCCAAGAGCCGGCACGATGCGCCAATCCGGCGGCAATTCCACGGGCGAAGGCATCTTGCGCTTCTCGGCATGCAGGCGCGTGGCGATGGGATCGAACGGCTCCCGCTCGGTCGGCTTCTTGACCTGGTTGCGCACCATCCTCGAGACGACCCAGTTCTGCCAGCTCATCGCTCAACCCTCCGCTGCAAAGTCCCAGCCTAGCGAGGATGCGCTGCCCAGACAATCGGTTCACACCCTGCTGGAACGCGGGTGTCCCCATATGGCAACGCCATCGCGCAGGCCGTAGCGTCAAACCACGTCAGGGTTCGCAGCCAGGGCACGCAGGCACAGGCGCTCCATCTCGCTGATCCATACCTCGGTTGCGGGCGGCCCGTCCTGCAGCAGCACGCGGTAGCGACGTGCGCCCCAGATGGCTTGCAGCATCGTCTGCACGAGTGCGTCGTCTGGCCGGGCAGGCAGATCGGGGCACGCGTCCAGCGCTTGGCGCCAGGCTGCGCTCAGTTCATCGAAGAAGCGCAAATGATGCTTGGGCTCGGCAATGCGGTCTTCACGCATCAGCATGGCGTGATCAAAGTACGGCGGATCGAGCGCCGGATCGCCGCAACTCAGCCTCACGAGGTGACGCACGCGGGCTGTCCAGGAGGCATCGATGCGTTCCGTCACCTCGCTCTGAATGCGGGCCAGCAGCACCTCGATGGTGTGCCGGACGTAGCCTGAGAGCAGCGCCTCCTTGTTCGGGAAGTACTCATACAGCGTGCCGACCGAGCAACCGGCTTCCAATGCCACCGCCCGCGTGGTCGCTGCCTGTGCGCCGTCGCGCCGCCAAATCCGAACAAATGCCTCGTAGATGGCCTGCACGGTGAACTTGGCGCGGCGCTGCGACGGCCGCTTCAGCGGTTTGGCGCGGGCGCTTTCGGCCTGCCCGTTTCCGAACCCGGCACCCGCCTGCCGACGATAGAGTGAAGCCATCCGCCCATCAATCCCGAGAATGGAGAAGACACCATGAACGCCCCGTACCAGCGGCTCTTCACGCGCAAGGATGCCCTAAACGAAAGCCGCCTGGAAAGCGCCGACACCGCGCCCGCCGCGGCGCCCGGCGAAGTCGTGCTGCGCCTGGACCGCTTTGCCCTCACTACCAACAACATCACCTACGCAGCCTTTGGCGACGCCATGCAGTACTGGTCGTTTTTTCCCACCGGCCACGATGGCTGGGGCCATATGCCTGTGTGGGGCTTTGCCGATGTGGTCAGCTCCGCCGTGGAAGGCGTCGACGTCGGCGAGCGCTTCTACGGCTACTTCCCGATCGCCACACATCTGCGCATGCAGCCCGAACGCGTCACGCCACGCGGCTTCTACGACGGCGCCGCGCATCGTCAGGCGCTCGTCTCCGCCTACAACCAATACACGCGCGTGTCGCAAGACGCCGCCTACGAGGCAGCGCTGGAGGACTACCAGATCCTCTATCGGCCGTTGTTCATCACGTCGTTCATGCTGGCGGATTTCCTGGTGGACAACGCTTTCTTCGGCGCGCGGCGCCTGGTCTTTTCCAGCGCATCGAGCAAAACGGCGTACGGCACCGCGTTCTGCCTGCAAGACACCCAAGGGCTCACGCTCACCGCGCTCACTTCTGGCGGCAATCGCGCGTTTGTCGATGGCCTTGGCTGCTACCACGATAGCGTCACGTACGATGCACTCGACACGCTCACAACTGACGTTCCCACGCTCTACGTCGATTTCTCCGGCGACACGGCGTTGCGCCGGCGCGTGCATGAACACTTTGGCGACGCGCTCGTCTACGACTGCTTTGCGGGATCGGCGCACAACACGGATTTCATCCAGGCCGCCGACTTGCCTGGCCCCGCGCCGCAGTTCTACTTCGCGCCCGTGCAAATCCGCAAGCGCAACGCCGACTGGGGGCCCGCCGTCGTCACCGAAAAGTTCAACGCCGCGCAGCGGCGCTTCATCCACCACGTACGTGACCCAAAGCACGGTTGGCTCACGCTGATCCAGGAGCACGGCATGCCCGCAGCTCAGGCGCGCATTGCCGCACTGCATGCCGGCCGCACACACCCACGCGAGGGTTATGTCATCCGACTTTGAGGCCGCCCTGCCATCGCGCCAAGGTCGAGCTTGGCATTCCCTTGCCCCGGCACATGACAAACAATCTATAAATTTATATATTATTGGAATCTAGATTGTTCTCTGCCCCACCCCTTTCCTATGTCGATCGATTTCGCACATTTCACCCCGGGCGCGGCCCTCGTCGGTGGCCTCATCATCGGGCTGGCGGCGGCCGTGCTGATACTGGGCATGGGCCGCATTGCCGGCATCAGCGGCATCCTCGGCGGGCTGTTGTTGCGTCCGCAGGGCGATATGGATTGGCGCATCGCGTTCCTGATCGGCCTGATGGGGGCGCCGGTGATTGCCGCACTGCTTGGTCGCCCTGTGGTTCCTGACATCGCCGCCGGCTGGGGCGAGGTGCTGGCGGCAGGCTTCCTGGTCGGCATCGGCACACGCTACGCAGGTGGCTGCACGAGCGGCCACGGCGTCTGCGGCTTGTCGCGCGGCTCGGTTCGCTCGCTGGTGGCCACGGTCACCTTCATGACAGCTGGCATCGTCACCGTGTTCGTCGTACGCCACGTGGTGGGAGGCTGACATGGCCATCGTGATCGCACTCGTTGCGGGCCTGCTGTTTGGCGCGGGGCTCATCGTGTCGGGCATGGCCAATCCGGCCAAGGTGCTCGGCTTTCTCGATCTGTTTGGCCAATGGGACCCTTCACTGGCGTTCGTGATGGCCGGGGCGATTGCCGTCGGCGTGGTCGCCTTCTTCGTGGCGCGGCGGCGCGGCCACTCGTGGCTTGGCACGCTGATCCAATTGCCGTCGGCCACGGGCGTGACGACGCGGCTCGTGCTGGGCAGTGCCGTGTTCGGCATCGGCTGGGGACTGGCCGGTTTCTGCCCAGGGCCGGCACTGGTGGCGCTGGGCGCAGGCGTGCCAAAGGCCGCCGGCTTTGTCGCCGCCATGCTGGCGGGCATGGCCACCTTCAATTGGCTGCAACGCAAGCGCTAGCGGGGCGCGGAACCGGCGCATATAAACCGATAACGAACCTACAGGGGACAACATGACGCTCCACAAGCTCGGTGCCGCATTGGCGCTGGTCATTGGCACATCCGCATTCGCACAAACCGCCCCGGCAACGCTGCCAGTGCCGGACGAGGCCACCATCCCCGCTGGGCCCATGGGTGACGCCATCAAGCGCGGCAAGCTGATCCTCACCGACACCAAGCGCCAGCTGCCGCACAACGTCGGCAACGGCCTGAATTGCACGAGCTGCCACCTGAACGGCGGCACGACGCCCTACGCATCGCCATGGGTCGGGCTGACCGCCGCGTTCCCGGAATACAGATCGCGCAGCGGTGCGGTCATTTCGCTGCAGCAGCGCGTGAATGATTGCTTCCAGCGGTCGATGAACGGCAAGCCCATCGCCTTCGATGGCGAAGACATGAATGCCATCCTCGCCTACATGAAATGGCTCTCCAGCGGCGTACCCGTTGGCACCAACGTGACGGGACGCGGTTTCGAGAAGATCGACACGTCCCTCGCGCCCAACCGCGAGAACGGCAAAGCCGTCTACGCCCAGCGCTGCGCAGCCTGCCATGGCGCCGAAGGCCAGGGGCTGCCCAACCCGCAAGGGGGTTACCTGATGCCCCCGTTGTGGGGCAAGGATTCGTTCAACGTGGGAGCGGGCATGGCGCGCATGTACACCGCCGCTGCCTTCGTGAAGCACAACATGCCGCTGGGCCAGGGCGGCACGCTCACCGCACAGGAGGCAGTGGACGTGGCCGCCTTCTTTACCCAACAGCCGCGCCCGGACTATGCCGCGCGCGCCAAGGACTGGCCCAAGGGCGACAAGCCGAAAGACGCGCGCTGAGCGCCTCCCGCCTCAAAAGCAAAAAGCCTGCGACGCAACCGCCGCAGGCTTTTTTGGTTTCGCACTTCGGAGCGCTGAACGCGATCAGTTGACCTTGAGCTGACCGCCACGGCCCAGGCCGCCCTTGACGTCTTGCGCCTTGTAGCTGCGCAGCGCGACGACCATCTTGTTCCAAGCGTCGATAAAGGCGACCACCGTGGCCTTGCCTTCCGGCGTGCTGGAGAAGCCGGCCAGACCGCCGCCCACGCCACCGCCAAAGCCGGCCAGCACCGCACCGTAGTTCGTGGCGGTCGAGCTGCCTTCGGCGGCTGCGATCTGCACGGCCGAGCGCACGTCGAATAGGGTCAGCGTCACGACCGAAGCCTTTGACTTCACGCTGCCAGCCAACGCGGCGATGGCGCTGTTGCCCAGCAGGCCGCCCACGGCACCCGCCACGCCGCCGATCGGCGAGTCGTTGATGATGATCTGCGGCTCCATGTAGTAGTCAGCCGCCACACGCTGGCCCTTCTGCTGCTTCGAGCCAGCACGGTATTCACCGGAGTTGCGCTGCAGATCGGTGATGCGCGACAGGCGTGCGTCGGTCTTCTGGTTGCCGATCGACGTGATCACGAAGCAGTTCGATTGCTGCACGGCCATGCGCAGCAGCGGGTCGATGGTCGTCACCTTGGTGGCGCTGCCAAACTGGCCGTACCAGTCGGCGTTGCGGCCATCATCCATGGCGATGGTGCCCAGCGGCGAGGCGCAACGCTCGAGCGTCGGGTCTGCACCCACGCTGGAGCCGCCGGCCGCAGCACCGCTCACGCCGGCGTTCTGGCCGCCCGGCGTCACCATGCCGCCGCCTGCGCACGCAGCCAGGGAAGCGGTGATCAATGCCACGCCTGCGGCCTTGGCAGTGCGGCTAAGAAGATTGGTGTTCATATTGTTGTGTGGCTCACATTGAGTCGATGTTCGGCTTATGCGTCCTGCGACTCAATAAGCCCCCCTTGATCAGGCGTGCGAGGTGTGCAACAGGCTTTCCCCCTCCCCGAACTGCCTTGAAACGCTTTGAAACGGATGACTGCGGTGCCTCTCTCAGTACCAGTACCAGCTCGTCTGGCGCCAGACGCCGAGGTACGGATAACCGGAATACCAATAGCCGTAGTAGGTGCTGCGCCATTGCGCGCGCCACTTGTAGTCGTCTTCGTCGGATTTCTTGGCGGCGCGTGCTTGCTCAAGCAGCTTCTTGGATTCCTTGTCGCCACGGCTCACGGCAATCGAGAGCCATTTTTCGGCTTCGCGCGGGTCGGAGCCCATCTCTTCCAGCCCGAACAGGTAGAACGCGCCGAGCGCCTTCTGCGCCTGCAGGTTGCCGTGCTCGGCCGCCTCGCGCATCCAGTTCAGTGCCTGGTAGCTGTCCTGGCGGACGCCGTCACCGCGGAAATAGCGCAGACCCAGGTCGTAAGCGGCCTTGGGCTCTCGCTTGGCAACTTCCTTGAGCGCAGTAATGCGCGGATCTTCGTCAGGGATATTCGCCTGGTCAAACGCCACCTGGGCTTTCGGCCGATCGGCACAGCCACGGTCGTCGCACACCCGTACCACATCGCTGGGCGGCTGCGGCTGGGCACACGCTGCCAGCAGTGACACGACTCCCAACATCAGCAAACGATTCCGCATTCGCCTGACCCTTTCTTTTATTGTTGCTGTTGATCGAGAGAAACTCCGCTGACAACCGGGTCAGTGCCGGTGGTTTTTGCGATCCCGTCCGCAAAACCGGCGCCCCCAATATTGGCTGCACAACGCTTTCTCTTCCGCGTGCCCATAGGATTTGCGGGCACATGATATAGATCGGTCTACTTTAGCGGGAAGCGCGTGCCGTTGTGTTATCAAAGCGTAAAGCTGACGCGGCAACAACACTCTGCAACCGACCGTGTTTGGGCCCAATCCCCAGGCCGCAATAAGGGGCCGATGCTAAGATGCGGCTCAGCAATCAGGAGAGGTGGCAATGCGCGCAAGCAAGCGCCAACAGGTGGTGGACAAGGCCAGCGAACTGTTTTCCAAGCACGGCTTTCACCCCGTGGGCGTCGATTGGATCATCGACGAATCCGGCGTCGCCCGTATGACGCTGTACCGGCACTTTGCCGGCAAGGAAGATCTGATCAAGGAAGTGCTGGAGCAGCGCTATACCTTCGTCATGGGCAGCATTGCCGAAAAGCTCAGCCCCATGCACGACGCCACCGCCCGCCTCAAGGGCATCTTCGAGTGGTACGGCGCATGGTTCCGCACTCCCGAATTTGCGGGCTGCCTGTTCGAGCGCGCGCTGGCTGAGTTTGGCGCCACCTGCCCCAAGGTGACCGACGTGGCGGTGCGCTACCGCGACGATCTGCTCGCCATGATGGAAACGCTGCTCAAGGATGTGGTGCCTGCCAATACGGCGCGGCAGCTTGCCGGGGTGTACGTGATGCTGCTGTCGGGCGCCACGGCCGACGCCCGCGCAATTGGCGATCCGTCCGCCGCGTCACAGGCCTGGCACGCCGCAGAAACCCTTCTGAATCAGGCCAGGGCCGCCACCGAAGCTGCCTGAACCAGCCGCCGCAGCCTACCAGCCGCGCTGCACCCGCCGCGCAATCATCGAAGGCAAGCGCAGCATGCCCTCGGCCGCCAGGCGCAGATGCATCCCAACCAGCAGGATGTTGTCTCGCAGATACCGGAAATGCGACACGCCGCCCTCGTGCGCGCGGAAGTAGCGCACCGGCGCCGCCAGCCGGATCGGACGCACACCGGCCCAGCACAGGCGCACCGCCGCTTCCGGGTCGAAGTCGAAACCGCGCATCCAAGTCTGCCGGCGCATGATCTCGGCCAGCGGCGCAATCGGGTAGACGCGAAAACCGAACAACGTATCGCCAATTCCGGCCCACAGGGTTTCGATGTCCGCACAGCCGTTGGACAGGCGCCGGCCCTGCACGCGCACCTGCGGCGCCGTTGCATCAAACACCGGCTGGCCGAGGATCATCGCGTCGGGCGCAGCCTGTGAGGCCGCCATGAATTCGGGGATGAGCTCTGCGGGATGCTGGCCGTCGGCGTCCATGGTCAGCACGTAGGTAAAACCTGCTGCGGCAGCGGCTTCCAGGCCGGTCAGCACGGCCACACCCTTGCCGCGATTGCGCGGCAGCACAATCACGCGCAGCCCTGGGTCTTGCGCTGCCATGGCCTGCAAGCGTTCGGTGCTGCCGTCGGTGCTGCCGTCCGCCACGACCCAGACCGGGTTCCACTGCGCGCGCGCGCTGCGTACGGTGTCGTCAACCTTGGAGCCAGGGTTGTAGCTTGGAATCAGAACGAGGTGCGAGGTGGAAGCGCCGGTCATCGGCATGGCGTCGGTCCGGCCAAACGTTGAAAGCGGAATGCGTTGGGCGCTGGCGCGAGCCTATCGCGTGCGGTGTTCTGCCACGTAGGCTGCGAGCGAGCCAAGCGAGGCGAAGATCTTCTGGTTGTCGGGATCGCCCGAGCGCAGCTCGAAGCCGTATTTCTTGGAGATCAGCAGCGCAACTTCGAGGATATCGATGGAATCGAGCCCGAACCCTTCGCCATACAGCGGTGTGTCGGCGGTCAGGGTATCGAGTTGAATGTCTTCGAGATTCAGTTCGCCGATCATGAGCGCGGCGAGCTCTTTTTCCAGGTCGTTCATCGGTCTTGCAGCCACAGGCGGCGTACAGCGGGGATTGCGGCCAGAGCCAACGACGTTCTCCTTGCCCGAAGCTCCTGCCTTGTCCAGCCCAGCCTGTGAAGGGGGTCGTTTAAGCTACGCGGATTCTAGACGAAGGGTTACACCCCGTATAGCGCGAAACCGTGACAAAGACCGCATGTCGCGGCGCATGCACGAAGTGACGCAAACGATTCAACGGCTTGTGTGGCGCCGCAAAGCGGCAAGGGGCGCCACAACAGGGCTGCCCGGGCGCCGTACATCCGGTTACAAACACGCCGCCGCCGGATCAGGCGAGACAGGCGCGGGGCCCTAGAATGTGCCCCCGCCCTATGATGAAACTGCCCGGCCCCTCCTACGAACCATGCAGCGCCGCTCCCCCCAACTTGCTCTGCCATGCAGCGACTGACCAGCTTTGCGCGGGGCGCAGCGGGGGTGGGTGCGGTCGTAGCGTATCAGGTGGGTGCGCATTACGCAGCGGCCACGCCAGGCGCGCATGGCGTGGGCTTGGCGATGGCTCTGGTGCCGCCGTTGACAGTTGCGCTGGTCGCGGCCACACGTTCCAAGCATCGTGCATGGCTGTTGCCACTGTGGCTGCTCGTCTGTGGAGTGCTGTGGATGGCGCGCGCACCGCTCGCCGCGCATTTTGACTGGGGCCTGTACCTCGAACATGCAAGCTTCAACCTGATGATGGCCTACGTATTCGGCCGCACGTTGGTGGCGGGCCGCGAGCCACTGTGCACGCGCTTTGCCCACATGGTGCACGGCACGCTCACGCCGCGCATTACGCGTTATTCGCGGCAGGTCACGCTGGCATGGACGCTGTTTTTTCTGGCAACCGCCGTCGTATCCACCCTGTTGTTTGCCACGGCATCGACCGTAACGTGGTCGACGTTTGCGAACTACCTGTCGCTGCCGCTGGTGGGCGTGATGTTTGTGGCGGAATACCTCTGCCGACGCGTCGTGCTGCGCGGCGAGCCACATTCCAGCCTGTTCGATGCGGTGCGCGCGTATCGACAATCGGGGCCGTCGCAGCAATCCACGCGCCCCGCCACAGAACGCTCCCGCTGAGCCCACACGCCTCCACGATTTGCGTCATGCCGACTTACCCGCTGGTCTCCCATCCAACACTCGACCACACGCTCGCCTGGCGTGACGGCGCACCCGTCTCCGCACGTGCGTTCCTGGCCGATGTGATGGCGCTGGCCGCGATGCTGCCGCCGGGCGGTCACGTGTTCAACGCCTGTTCAGACCGTTACCGCTTTGCCGTCGCGCTGTGCGCGACGCTGGTGGCCGGCAAAGTCAGCCTGCTGCCGCCCATGCAGACGCCGCAAATGGTGCGCCAGCTTTCGGCGTTCGCGCCCGATGTGTTTTGCCTGCACGATGCGCCCGCCTGCCCGGTCGACCTGCCGGGCTTCCGTTACCCCGATGCGTTGACGGCCGACACAACGCTCATCGACGTGCCGCAGATCGACGCGTCGCAAGTCATGGCGGTGTTGTTCACGTCCGGATCAACCGGCACGCCGGTGCCGCATCGCAAGACATGGGGCGCGCTGGTGCGTTGCATGCTCGCGGCAGTCGCACACCTTGGCCTGGACGATGGGCGCGCCTTCACGCTGGTCGGCACCGTGCCGCCGCAGCACATGTATGGCTTTGAGGTGACGGTACTGCTCGCGCTGCAGGGCGGTCTGGCCGTCAGCAACCAGCGGCCGTTCTATCCGGCGGACATTCGCGAGGCGCTGCAGGCCGTGCCGCAACCGCGCGTGCTGGTGACCTCGCCGGTGCATCTGCGGGCGCTGCTGGCATCAGAACCCGCGTTGCCAAGCGCATCGCTCGTGCTGTCGGCCACTGCGCCGCTGTCGGAGGCGCTGGCGCGGGAGGCCGAGACGCGCCTGTCTGCACCGCTCCTGGAAATCTACGGCAGCACCGAAACCGGCCAGGTCGCGACGCGCCGTACCGCGCAGGAAACCGCGTGGCATCTATACCCCGGCGTCCGCATGGAATCGCGCGCCGGCACGCCGGAAGACGACGGCCCAACGGTGTGGGTCCAGGGTGGGCACGTCGAAACCGCGGTGCCGATGAGCGATGTGATTGAACTGATCGACGACACGCACTTTCTGCTGCACGGCCGTAAGACCGATCTGATCAACATTGCCGGCAAGCGCTCGTCGCTGGCGTATCTGAACCATCAGCTCAACGCGATCGCAGGTGTGGAGGACGGCGTGTTCTACATGCCGGACGATGCGCCTGCCGCCCCGCATACGCAGGGCAGCGCCGCAGTCACGCGCCTAGTGGCACTCGTTGTGGCGCCGAGCCTTAGCGCGGCGGACGTACTGCGTGCCCTGCATGACCGCATCGATGCAGCATTCCTGCCACGCCCGCTGCTGCTGGTAGACGCGCTGCCGCGCAACGAAACCGGCAAACTGGCGCGCGATGTGCTAGCCGCGCTGGTCGCACAACATTCGCACCGCAACGCACAAATGCCCGCCATGCGCTTCACCATTCCTGCTGATCACCCGGCGCTGCCGGGGCACTTTCCCGGCCACCCAATCGTGCCGGGGGTGGTGCTGCTTGACCACGCGCTCCACACGATCGGTGCGGCGCTGGGCCGCTCGCTTGATGCTTGCAAGATCAGTTCGGCCAAGTTTCTCAGCCCTGCGGCACCCGGGGAGTTGCTCGACCTCGCGTTCGAGACGACGGCGAGCAACGCCGTCCGCTTCACGATCCGCGCGGGCGAGCGCGAAGTGGCCAGCGGCGTACTGTCCGCATCAGCGCCGGAGGGCGTTGCTGCATGAAGCGCACCGACTGGGCCGAGCGTCCGGAGCGCAGCAACCTCGCGCTGCTGCGCGTGATGACGTGGCTTTCGCTGCGGCTTGGGCGGCCATTCGGCAGGGCTCTGCTGTGGCTGATTGCGGTGTATTTCGTGGCGGCCTCGCCGGCGGCGCGGCGTGCCTCGCGTGACTATCTGCGCCGCGCGCTCGGCCGGCCGGCAACGCTGCGCGACGTATTCCATCACATGTTCACCTTTGGCACGACCATCCACGACCGCATTTACCTGATCAGCGGGCGCTTCGACCTGTTCGACGTCGAGTTGCAGGGCCAGCAGCACATACACGACGTGCTGGCGCGGGGGCGCGGTGCATTCCTGCTCGGCGCGCACCTGGGCAGCTTCGAGGTGGTGCGTGCGCTTGGCCGTACGGTGCCAAACCTGCGCGTGGCCGTCGCCATGTATGAAGAGAACGCGCGCAACATCAACGCCGCGGTTGCCGCCATCAACCCGACGGCGGCGCCGGAGGTCATTCCGCTGGGGCGTGTAGACGCCATGCTGCAAGTGCGCGAGGCGCTGGACGACAACCGGCTGGTCGGCATGCTGGCCGATCGCACGCTGTTGCGCGACGCGGGGCCATCCATCCAGCGCAGGGATTTTCTCGGCAGCCCGGCAGCGTTTCCGCTCGGGCCGCTGCACATGGCCGCCATGCTGAAGCGCCCCGTGCTATTCATGACGGGGCTGCACCTGGGCGGCAATCGCTACGCCGTGCATTTCGATCCGTTGGCGGATTTCACTGATGTGCACCGCGAAGATCGCGCCGCCGCCGTGCAAGCCGCGCTCGGCCGCTATGTGGAACGCGTTGAACATTACTGCCGCGCCGCGCCATACAACTGGTTCAATTACTTCGACTTCTGGCAGGATGCCGACGCGGCCGGCGCGCAGAATCCCACCCCGGCCGAGCGCCAGACCACCCAAACGCCATGACTGCAACGCGCCCCTTCCTACACGCCCTTCTGGCCCTGCTCGCAGCCAGCATGTTGGCAACAGCCGCCCACGCCGCGGATACCGCCTGGACGCTCGACCGCCTCATGTCCACGCTCGCACGCAACAAGTCGGGGCGTGCCACATTCACGGAAACAAAGACGCTGTCGATTGCGGCACAGCCCATTGAATCGTCCGGCGAGCTGGTGTTCGTGGCGCCCGATCATCTGGAAAAGCACACGCTGGCTCCCAAGCCAGAACACCTCGTGATTGACGGCGACAAGCTGACCGTCGAGCGCAACCAGCGCAAGTTCACGATGCCGCTGTCGCAATACCCGGAACTGGGCGCCTTCATCGAAAGCATCCGCGCCACGCTGGCCGGTAACCGCTACGCGCTCGAAGCGATCTACAAGGTCGCCATCGCTGGCCACGGCGATGACTGGACGCTCACGCTTTCGCCCATCGACACGCGCATGCAGCAGGTGGTCCGCACCATCACGCTGGAGGGCACGCGCGATGTGCTGCGCAGCGTCGCCATCCGCCAGGCCGATGGCGATCATTCGCTGATGCGCCTTCAACGCGTGCCGGGCAACTAAGGACGCCGCGCACATGAAACGCTTGCACGCCCTGCGACGGCCCGCTCTGCTGGTTTGGTTGACCGGCCTGCTGCTGTGCGCGATCGTGATCGGGCGTACAAGCTTTACAGCGGACCTGTCGGCGTTTCTTCCGCGCTCGCCGAGTGCCGAGCAACGCGTGCTGGTCGACCAGTTGCGCGAGGGGCTGGTGTCACGACTCATCCTCGTCGGCATCGAGGGCAGTGACGCGGCCACCCGTGCAACGCTGTCGAAGCAGCTCGCCGCCACGCTGCGTGCCGACGCACGGTTCAGTGCCGTCAATAACGGGCAGCCCGTGAGCGAAGCGCGCGACCGGCAGTTCGTCTTCGACCACCGCTACGTGCTCAGTCCCGCTGTCACGCCGCAGCGCTTTTCCGCCGAAGGTCTGCACGCGGCGCTGGGCGAGAGCCTGGACCTGCTCAGTTCGTCAGCCGGGCTATTTGCCAAGAACATGCTGCCGCGCGATCCGACCGGCGAGGTGGCGGCGCTCGTCAGCCAGTTGGACAACACCGCGCTACCCTCGTCCATGCATGGCGTGTGGGCGTCGCGCGATGGCCAGCGTGCCGTGCTGGTCGTGCAGACAACGGCCGCCGGGTCCGACACCGACGCTCAGGCGCAGGCCATCGATACCGTGCACCGCGCGTTCGATGCGGTTGCACGCACGGTGCCGAACGCCGCATCCGCGCGCATCCTCCTGACCGGCCCAGGCGTGTTTTCCGTTGAATCGCGCGACACCATCAAGCGCGACGTCGAACGGCTTTCCACCGTCAGCCTCGTGCTCGTGGTGGCGCTGCTGCTGACGGTGTACCGCTCGCCGCGCACGGTGTTGCTGGGATTGCTGCCGGTGCTGTCCGGCGTGGCGGCCGGCGTGGCAGCGGTCAGCCTCACGTTTGGGGCCGTGCACGGGCTCACTCTCGGATTCGGCACCACGCTCATCGGCGAGGCGGTCGACTATTCGATCTACCTTTTCGTGCAATCCGCCCGCCTGCGCGTTGCCACTTCCAATGACAGCCTGCGTGCATGGATTGCCACGTACTGGCCGACCATCCGCCTGGGTGTGCTGACCTCGGTATGCGGCTTTGCGTCGATGCTGTTCTCAGGCTTTCCGGGGCTCGTGCAGTTAGGGCTGTATTCGATTGTCGGGTTGGTGACGGCGGCACTTGTCACGCGCTACGTGTTGCCGCATCTGCGTGGTGCAGAAGTGGCGACGCGGGATGTGTCGCGTGTGGGGGCGTGGCTCGCACGGGCCACGCATGCTGCGCCACGTCTGCGCTGGGTGTTGGCGATGGTGCTCGTGGGCGCATGTGCGGCGCTCGCGCTGCATCGCGATGGCCTGTGGAGCCGCGAACTCGCTGCGCTGAGCCCCGTGCCCGCGAAAAGCCAGGCGCTCGACGCCAGTCTGCGCGCCGACGTGGGGGCGCCCGACGTGCGCTATCTGGTGGTGATTCCGGCCGCGACCGAGCAGGCCGCGCTTGAAGGCGCCGAAAAGGTCGCCGCGCAACTGCAACCGTTGGTGGACAGCGGCGTGCTGGCCGGCGTCGAGAACCCTGCGCGCTATCTGCCGAGCGCTGCTACGCAGCGCGCGCGCCTCGCAAGCCTGCCCCCTGCGGATGCACTGGCCGCCCGCATGCGCAGCGCCGTTGAAGATCAGCCGATCCGCGTGAAGCCTGATCTCTTCGCCCCGTTTATCGCCGATGTGGACGCGGCACGCACCCAGCCCCTATTGCGGCGCGCAGACCTGAAGGGCACATCGATGGCATTGGCGGTGGACGCACTGCTGACAGAACGCGCCGGCCAATGGAGCGCCATGCTGCCATTGCGCGCACCATCAGCCGCGCCGGCCGCCACGAAGAACGCACCCAACTCATCCAGCCTGGATGCCGCGCCGATTCGTGCCGCCGTCGAGCATGCAGCCGTGCCGGGCGCGCTCTTCGTCGACATGAAGGCCGAGGCTGATCGGCTGTACGTGAACTACGTGCGGGAAGACCTTCGCCTGTCGCTGGCCGGTTTCGCGGCGATCGCCTTGCTGCTGCTCGTGGCGTTACGCTCACCGCAGCGGACGCTCCGCGCGTTGGCGCCCCTGGTGGCGGCGGTGCTGGTGGTGACGGCCGGCTTTGCGCTGGCACGCGTGCCGCTGACCATCCTGCATCTGGTGGGCATGCTGCTGATCGTGGCGGTGGGATCGAACTACGCGCTGTTTTTCAACCAACGCACGCAGGCCATTGCGCCGCAGACGCTGGTGTCATTGCTGGTGGCTAACCTGGCGACCGTGGCCGGCTTCGGCCTGCTGGCATTCTCGCGGGTGCCGATGTTGGAAACGTTCGGGTTGACCGTCGGGCCCGGCGCCATGCTCGCGCTGGTGTTTGCTGCCATCCTCGCGCCACGCACCAATCACGAACAGCACGCTGCAGCATGAACACGCCGATCACCCCACCACTTGGCACCGCCCGCCGCTGGACGCCGACGCCGCTGATCAGCGGCACGCTCGCGCTGCACGCGGGCGCGGCGGTTGCCGTTGCGGCCGCCCCCTCAACATGGCCATGGGCGGGCTGCAGCGTCATCGCCTCGCATCTGGTGCTGATGGCCGGTGGACTGTGGCCGCGCAGCGCATGGCTCGGCCCGAACTGGACGCATCTGCCCGCCACGGCCGGCCAGCAGATCGCGTTGACTATCGATGACGGTCCTGACCCCGATGTCACGCCACGCGTGCTGGACGTGCTCGACCAGCACGGCGCCAAAGCCACCTTCTTCTGCATCGGTGAATTGGCGCAGCGGCACCCGCGCTGCGTCGAGGCCATCGTCGCCCGTGGGCATGCGGTGGAAAACCACAGTCAGCGCCATCGGCATACGTTCTCGCTGCAGGGGCCGGGCGCGTTGCGGCGCGAGATTGCTGCCGCGCAGGACACGCTCGCGCAGATCACCAGCACGCGCCCGCTGTTTTTTCGGGCGCCGGCCGGACTGCGCAATCCGTTTCTCGAACCGGTGCTGTGTCAGCTTGGCTTGCAGCTGGCGAGCTGGACGCGCCGCGGCTTCGACACCCGCTCGCATAACGCCGACGCCATCGCCGAGCGCCTGCTGCACGGTCTGGCGCCGCAAGACATCCTGCTGCTCCACGATGGGCATGCGGCGCGCGATGCACACGGCACGCCCGTCATATTGACTGTATTGCCGAAGGTGCTCGAAGCCGCCGCCCGCGCGCGATTGCAGTGCACGACCTTGCGAGCTGCCCTCGCGCAGGAGCCCGCGCAGGCCACCCGCTCGCAAATGGCCATTTGATAAAATTTGTCAACGATTGGCGCCCCGTCTGCTCCGTCAGCTCACCCCACAATTGCCGCGACAATCTCTCCAGTGAAGCCCGTCCTGCTCACACATTTCACCGCCACAAGCTGCCTCGGACGTGGCCTTGACGCCACGCTCGACGCGTTGCGCGGGCAACGTGGCGGGCTCGCGCCGTGTCACTTCCCGCGCGCCGAACTCGACACGTGGATCGGCGAAGTGCCTGGCGCGGATGCCACGCCCGTGCGTGCAGACCTGCGCGAGTTCGACTGCCGCAACAACCGGCTTGCGCAGATCGGCCTCACACAAGACGGTTTTGCCGAAGCTGTTGAAGCCGCCAAGGCACGCCATGGCGCCGCACGCGTCGGCGTGTTCCTTGGCACCAGCACGTCGGGCATTCTCGAAACCGAACGCGCCTACCAGCAGCGCGATCCGCAAACGGGCGCCCTGCCGGCGAGCTTTCACTACGCGCAGACGCACAACATTTATTCGTCCGCCGCGTTTGTGCGGGCGTACTTTGGATTGAGCGGACCGGCCATGGTGATCTCGTCGGCGTGTTCGTCGGGGGCCAAGGTGTTTGCCTCGGCGCGGCGCATGCTGGCCGCGGGGCTCATCGATGCGGCGGTGGTGGGCGGCGTCGATTCGCTGTGCCTGACTGCGCTGTACGGGTTCAACTCGCTGGAACTGCTGTCGCGGCAACCGTGCCGGCCGTACGATGCGGCGCGCGATGGCATCTCCATCGGCGAGGCCGCAGCCTTTGCGCTGCTGGAGCGCCCCCCCGAGGCGAAAGGCGCGTTGGACGACGATGCCATCCTGCTGCTCGGCATTGGCGAATCGAGCGACGCGCATCACATGTCATCGCCGCATCCAGAAGGGCTGGGCGCACGTGCTGCCATGATGCAAGCGCTGGCCACAAGCGGCTTGGCCGCAACAGACATCGACTACATCAACCTGCACGGCACTGGCACGCCCAGCAATGACGCAGCGGAGGCGCGCGCCATCCAGGCGATGTTCGACGGCACGGCGTGCAGCTCGACCAAGGGTGCGACCGGCCACACACTGGGCGCGGCGGGTGCATTGGAAGCGGTAATCGCAGCGCTGGCGCTGCGCCATCAATTGATGCCGGCCGGCATCAACACCACGCAGCCGGACCCGACCTTGGCCATCAACTACCTGACGTCGAGCCGCCACGCTCCTGTTCGCACAGCGCTCAGCAACGCCTTTGGATTTGGTGGCACGAATTGCAGCCTGGTCTTCGGCCGCGCAGACCACGTGGGCCTGTCATCATGACCCGACTAAGCGCCTTCATCGAGAGCATCGGCGTGCTGGGCCCCGGTCTGCGGGATTGGCCGCACACCGCTGACGTGCTCACCGGTCGAACACCATACGCGCACGCACCGACCGAGTTGCCGCCGCCGGCCGGGCTGCCGGCGGTCGAGCGCCGCCGCACGGGGCCCGTAGTCAAGCTGGCGCTGGCAGTCGGCCACGAAGCCGTCGCAGCCAGCGGACGCGATGCCGCCACGCTGGCCACGGTCTTCAGTTCGTCCGGCGGCGATGGCCAGAACTGCCACGCCATCTGCGAAACCCTGGCGGGCGACGATCGCAAGCTTTCGCCCACGCGCTTCCACAACTCCGTGCACAACGCGCCGGCCGGCTACTGGAGCATCGCCACACACGCGATGGCGCCGTCCAATGTGCTGTGCGCGTACGACGGCAGTTTTGCCGCTGGGCTGCTGGACAGCCTCTGTCAGGTCGCGATTGACGCCACGCCCACCCTGCTGATCGCATATGACGGCGAGTACCCGGAACCGTTGAACGCGGTGCGGCCCGTGCCCGATACGTTTGCGGTGGCGATGGTCCTTGCGCCCGAAGCTGGCCCGCGCACGCTCGCGCGCATTGACGTCGCGCTGACCGACGCGGCGTCGACTGCATTGGCACAACCCGGGCTCGGAGCGCTGTGGCACGGCAACGCCGCGGCGCGCGCGCTACCGCTGCTGGAAGCGTTGGCCGCAGGGCGAGCAGCCAACGTCGTGCTCGACTGTCTGCCCGAGACCCGCGTGCAGGTCGACATCATCTTCGGCACGCCATGACGTCAAGCGCGCAGCCATCTCCGCCGCTCGACCGCAACTGGATCGCAGCGCGCATTCCGCACAGCGGCACGATGTGCCTGCTGGACGCGGTCGTCGCATGGGACGACGCACACATCCATTGCAGCGCCACGAGCCATCGTGACACTGCCAACCCGTTGCGCTCGCACGGTCAATTGGCCGCGGTCTGTGGCATCGAATACGCCGCTCAGGCGATGGCCGTGCATGGCGCTCTGTGCGATGCTGCGCAAGCCCGCCCACGCGCCGGCTTTCTCGCCAGCGTGCGCAGCGTTGAAGCCCACGTCCCCCGGCTCGACACCATCGACTCGCCGCTCGACATCGAAGCCGAACGCATCGGTGGCGACGGCAACAACGTGCTGTACCGATTCACCGTGCGCAGCGGCGCACGCATCCTGTTGACCGGCCGCGCCGCTGTGGTGCTCGACGCGTCCGTTGCATGAACCTGTTTGTGAGGATTCCCGCCGTGAAAGGTCGTCTACTTTTGATCCCTGCGCTGCTGCTGGCGCTGCTCAGCCCCCTGGCCCATGCCGATTTGTCTGAGACCAAGGAGAACATCAAGCAGGACACGAAGGAAGCCGCCCGCAAGACCGGCCATGCGGCAAAGGAAGCTGGGCATGCGACGGCCAACGCTGCACGAGCCGTGGGGCATGGTGTGAAGAACGCGGCGCACGCGACCAAATGCGGGGTGAAGCACGTCTTCAAGAAGCCGTGTGAGAGTGACTAGAACGGCGGCAGGTCTGCCCGCTGAAGGCAACAAAAACCCGGCGTCCTGGGCGGACTGCCGGGTTTTTGTTGTCGGGCGAGATGGACTTAAAAGGGTTGTGGGCACTACGAGACGTAAACAAAGTCGCGTCGTGAGACGGGACGCTCTCCTGCGCTAATCGCCGCGCCGAAATTGTAAACAACGGGCGGCTTGAGCTTGCTCTTGTTTACACTTTTGCGCCTGTCCAACGGCCCGAGGTAGGCCGAGGCGAACGGTGACAGCGCGTGGGCGACCCACAGTAAGTCAAATAGGTAGTTCAACAGCCGATCTAGTCGATTGAACTGCGAACCTAGTTCCGATCAACGGAACTAAGCCTCAGGACCGATCGAGGCTACTTGTGATATCGCGGGGGACCGCACCAAGCTTACCCACTGCCAACCCGCTGCAAGACACATTCCGAACGCAATAGGCGCCGGCGGCGCCGTGTTGCAAGGAAGTAGATTTGGGCGCGAGACCCTGCCAATCCAATGGCTAAAAGCATGATATCTCAAAAATCGGCTATGCCCAAGCCGGTGGCCCAGACGACACCAAAGCAGCGCAGGTAGCATACAAGAAGCCACAGGACCCTCTGTCGCCTCCGGAACCTTGTACCTGCAACCTTTCCTGGATGAGCAGACAAGCGCGTGGCCGCGAACATTCCGCTGTTCCCGCACAACTGAGCCCCCTCCGTGTACCTATTTTCGCTCCGCGTCCCCACATCCCCGCGGTGTGGCATTTTCGGGCCACACTGAACAGGATAAACCGATGCGCCCATCGGATCCCCTTATCGGTTTAAGCACCACTACCACCCGACGTTGGAAATTCACGCCTACCAGTTCCCCGCCCCTTGTGGCGATGATTTCCTCCCCCTCCTTTCTGATCAGCCCCAACTTTTTATCAAGCTCTTGGCACTTAGATAAATGACCAGCTGAATCGAACTCACAGCCTGATAGAAGCGAATTCGAATCGCCCATCTTGTGTATTAAAACCATTGCCGCGGCACGATCGTCCGGAATAGGTTTCTCGAAATTCCCAAAAACAACCACCCAGACGAGCGCCCCTATGATGACAAGTGCAAAAACCATACCGCGAGACATTAACCTCCCTTGCATCCTTTCACGCATACGAATCTCGTCACAAAACCCACTTCACATCAAATTAGTTTCGGAAACCACCAAGCTGCTGCCTGAATCTCTCTCGGGTTCGCTGGTACATCATATCCGCATTGTGGTCAATCTGATCTTCAATGCTCCAACGATCATCCCGGGTAAGATTTCTAAGCATCTCGCCGATATTTAACCCAGCTCGATCCTGCCATCCCTCATTTAAATGCTGCATCTCGTGAGCCATAGTTTGCAGGAAATTGTCTAGCTCACAATCCTTGACTGGCACCCCGTCACCGCCATATAGGTCTGCGTTGTATTGGATATTTCCTGACAAGTCTGTCTTCCCCGCAAGAGTATTTCCCACTACACCGGAAAGACCAGCGACCCCTGTTACCGAATTTGGCAACACAGGCAAGACCTCAGGAAACGTATCATGGAGTATTTGGACTGCGAGGTTGATTTGTTCACTCGTGGCTAGACCCAGACGATCAGTCAGAGAAACTGGGTTCCCACGCACATATGCGTAGTTGTTCGTCTGTCCGCTGGCCCATCCAATCGGATCCTGCGAGATGAACCGCGCAAACTGCGGACTGTAGTACCGCGCCCGGTAGTAGTACAGCCCGGTCCCGTCGTTCTCCCGCCCCGTGTATTGCTGGCTATTGTCGTTCGTCCCCATCTGCATGGTTCCGCCGTAGATGTCATAGCTGTAGCTCGTCACGGTCGCCTGCGTGGCATCCGTTGCCAGCAAGATGCTGCCCAGCCCATCCGGTAACAGACTGTGCGTGCCCGCGCTACTCTCGCGCAGGTAGGTCTCGTCCATTCTGCGGCTAGTAACCACATTGGCCGTGACAGCACCGCCACTCTGCTCCTGCACGAAGTTCGCCCCGTCGTACAAGTATCCGGTGGAATTGCTGCCAATGGTTTTGCCGGTGCGCCGTCCCAGTGCGTCGTACTGGAAGCTGGCCGTGACGGCCCCGCCAATGCTGCGCAACTGATTGCGCTCGTCCCACACGTAGGTGTTGGTGCCATCGCTCGTGAGGTTGCCGTTGGCGTCATACGTCAGGCTCCGACCGTTCCAGTTCGTCAGCTGATTGTTGGCATTGAACTGGGTGCTGCCGACTGCGGTGCCGGGATTGACCTGCGCGAGGCTGCCGCCCATGTTGGTGCGCTGGCCGTTGGCGTCGTAGGTATAGCTCAGATCTCCGATGAGGGTGCCGTCGGCCTTGTTATAGGTGATACCGGTCAGTTGGCTTGCCTTGTCGTAAGTGTAGGTGGCCACGATGCCATTGGCATAGGTGGTGCTCGCCCGCCGGTTGGCCGCGTCGTAGCTGAAGCTAATCGTCTGCGCAGTGTTGCCGTTCGTGCTGCCGGCAGCTTGCTGGATTTGGGTTAGGCGGTTGACTGCGTCCCAGGTGTAGCTCACTGTCGGCTGGCCGGCCACGGTCATGCTCTGGCGCCGCCCGCCTGCGTCGTAGGTGTAGCTTACGCTGCCCTGCGGAGTGGTCTCCTTAGTGAGGTGATCCAGCACGTCGTATGTGCGCGTGATGGTGCCCCCAACCGAGTCAACGAGCTGCGTCACCCTGTTGCCAGCATCCCAGGTCACCGCGATGGTGCTGGCGGGTGTGCCGCCGGTGGCGGTTGCGCCAAACGTAATGAGCGTCAGTCTGCCCAACGCGTCATAGGTGCGGTTAGTGGCTTGGCCCTTGTTGTCGACCACTTGGCTGATGCGGCCGCCCGGCTCATAGGCCAGGGTGCTTACATGCCCCAACGCATCGGTCGTCCGAGTGAGGCGATTGCGTCCGTCGTACACAAAGCTGGTTGTGTTGTTGTTCTGGTCCACCTGGGTCAGCACGTTGCCGTTGGCGTCATAGCTGGCTTGGGCGACCCCGCCTTTCGGATCGGTCACGCTAGTAATGCGGTTCAGAGCGTCATACGTCAGGTAGCTGCGGCGGCCTAATGGATCAGTCCGGCCGATGGGGCGTCCGGCGGCATCAGTGCTTTGGCTCGCCGCATTGCCCAAGGGATCGACTACGGTTTGCAGGTCTGCGCCGCTGTAGCTAAATGTGGTGGTAGCACTCAGCGCGTTGGCAACGCTTGTGGGGCGACCTTGACTGTCATAGGTCAAGGCCACGCTGTGATTCAGAGCGTCGGTGCTTCTGACGAGGTTGCCCAGGTTGTCGTAGTTCAGCGTCAGGGTGTTGTTATTCGGGTCTGTGATGGCGGTTGGACGGCTGTAGTTCTGGTCCCAGACGATCTTGGTAGTTGCCGCGCTGCTGGTGCCCGAGGCAGCGGTGACCTGTGTGGTGTTGCCCAGCCGATCGTACTGGTACGCCGTGGTACGGCCGAGGGCATCGGTGATGCTGTCGAGCAGATTGGTGCTGACGTTCCAGTTGTATGTGCGAGTCTGAGCCACCGTCGTGCCTTGGCCCACCGTCATGCTAGTGATGGCCTTGCTGGTGTTGAACGCGTAGCGCGTGACCGTCCCACGCTCGTCGGTAGCATCGGTCTGGGTCACCGCGTCATAGCTGCCGGCAGGAATACCCTGGCTAGCAGAGAGCAGCGTGTAGGCAAACGAATAGGTCTTGCCATCGGCATAGGTCTGGGTCGCCACCCGGCCATTCGCATCGTAACTGTTCGTCACAACGATGTTGCCGTTCTTGTCCTGCACCGTCAGCATATTGGTGCTGGTCGCAACGCCGCCGATGGAGTGCGCGGCCGGCACCGTCTGGCTTGCCCAGGTGTAGGCCCGGGTCTTGCCCAGCGGGTCGGTGACTTGGGTCAGCCTGCCCTGAGTGTCATAGACATAGCTGTAGGTGCGCTGCAGGTCGTCCTTGACCTGCGTAACGCGGTTGGAGGCGTCGTAGCTCAGGTAGACGTTCCGTCCGTTGGGCGAGATGACCTGCGTGAGGTTGGCGCTGCCGGCGCTGCGCACCAGTTGCATGGTGTTACCAAACCTGTCTTTGATGCCAACCACGGCGGCCGTGCGCGCCGTGCCACCGCCATCCCCCACGCCAGGGAAGTAGTAGCTCGTGCCGTTCTTAAGCACCAGGCTCCAGTTGGCGCCTGGGTAACTAACGTTGTCCCACTTGATGATGGCGCCGTAGTAGATACTGCCCGGTGCGGCGATGCTCTGGAACACGGCGTCGGTATACCCAGTGCCACCGGAGACGCGGCTGAAGTAAACGCGGCTGCCGTCGGGCAGGATCAGATAGGAATATGGCTTGATCTGATCCTTGGCGGAGTCGTAGCCCCCCACCAGGAAGAGGTCATACGAAAGGTTGGTGCCGATACCGAAAGCGCGGGATGTCTCATCAGCCTGCCGGTAGCTACGGCCGATGGTGATGGGCATAACATCCGGAATCACCAAGTCGGTTTCTCTATTGAGGAACAGGCCCGTAGAAGTATCCACCGGGTCGGCCGTTTCGGTGTCGCACTGGCAGTTCGGCGGCGGCCCTTCCGACGGCGCCTGGGATTCGGGCGTGAAGGTGGTAATCATCGCGCCGGTGAATTCGTAGATGCGCACGTCCGCATCAGGCATCACCTGCTTGCCATCGGCCGTGACAGTGCCATGGCCGTACTCGAACCAGCCGCGGTTGGTGGCATCGTAGTCCCAGAAGGTCATGCGCGTGCCGGGCGCGGCGTTCGGGTAGTTGGGGTAGATAAGCTGGGCGCCCTTGGCATTGGCGTTGATGCCTTCCAGGCGCGAGCCTCCCGGCTGAACGGTGAAGTAGACCGGCACTTCAATGTGCGGCAGCGGGAACGGCGGCTGGTTGACCGGCACCGCCGTCATGCTGATCTCGGTCACGATCTTGCCCTGGGAGTCTCGGATGACCATGCCCGCAGGGATGCGCAGTTCCATGCCCGGAATCTGCGGGTTGGTCACGACAGTCTCGGTCGCGGTGGGGGAGGCTAGCGTAACGGTTCGCGGGTTCAAGCGCGACATCCAGATGACGAAGGGCAGCAGCGTGGTCCGCCCTTCTTCGATCTTCACACCGTACTCATAGCGCCCATAGTGGCGGTTGCCGTGGCTGGCAGTCTCACCGTCGATGACCAGGATCTGGCGGCCGGCAGGCACGCCTGCGAGCAGGAACTCGCCGTTCTCATCGGTCACCACCTTCTGCGAGCCGATGGACAGCGTCGCACCTACCAAAGGCTTGCCATTGAGGCGTAGCACTTGGCCCGCGACGCCCGTCACGCCATCGGCTGGCGGTGTGACATCGGGGATCTTGTGCTGCGCAACGTCGGCGGGCGTCAGCTTCATCAGCTGTGGGTAGCCGTACAGCCTGTGGCGCAAATGCTCGTTCTTGGGCAGGTACTGCCGGGAAACCTCTCGGTTGCCACGGCGCCACTTGCCTCCAAAGTTGCCAGGGCCAGGGATCCAGATATCGCTGTCTTCGTCCGCATCCGCAGCGGCCCGGTTTGCCGCGTCATACGCGGCACTCGCCACGGCAGGGGTTTTAGGGGTGGCGACTGTGCCGTTGACGGTAGTGCTGCCCGCCGTTGCAGCGACAGCAGCCCCACCCTGCGACGACGCTGCCGCGAACATTGCCTGCGCGACGGCCGGCGTTGTTGTGGACCGCGCTGCGGACGTCCCCAGCGTGACGGTCTTGAAACCCACTGCGGTCAGCGGCAAGGCATTGCCGAACTGATCGGTCGCGCCTTGCACGAACAGCGTATAAGCGGTCCCTGGAAGCAGCTCTTGCTTGGGCGTGACAAATAGCAGCATCCCGCCTTCCACAGGAACCGGCTGGATGTCCACCGCGCCACTGGGGCCGATCAGGGTGACAGTACTGGCATTCAGACTCGTCACGGCCATGCGCTGGCTGAAGCGGAGCATGAAGCGCTGCGCAACCGGAACGTCCTTGGCTTGGTTCGCAGGAGCGCTAGTCACCAAGGTCGGCACCGTTCCCGGATTAAGCGACTGCGCCAGCGACTGAGCGCCATCGACTGCAACAGCACTGAATTGCTGCGCAGTTGCATCAAACACGCTGCCGCTGGCCAGCGTCTGGCCAGCACCGTCCTGACCACCCCACAGCAAAACCTTGGCGCTAGGCAACAGCGCCGCAATGTGCTGCATGCGCGCTGCATCCAAGGCGGTGTTGACACGTTCGACCTGATTCGTGGCAGGGTCGTAGAGCTCAACCGTGCGCAGTGCTTTGCCAGCGGCGTCGGCACCCCCAACTATCAGGAGGCGGCCATCGGTCAGCACCGTAGCGCTATGCCCACTGCGTGCCAGCAGGCCTGGGTTGGCGAGACTGCTGAAGCTGTTCGTTGAGGGAGCGAATATCTCCAGGTCGGTAAGCGTGTTGCCCTTGGCGTCAACTCCGCCGAACACGAGCACGGTGCCGTCGGGCAACAGGGTCGCGCTGTGGTTCATGCGCGCCGTGCGCAAAGTGGCGGGCAGCGGAACAGCCTTGCCAGCCGCATTGATTACCCACGCCCCGTTGCCGACCGAGTTTGCGGCAGTACCCCCCAGCACTAACCATTGACCGTTAGCGAGCTGGGTCGCGCTCTGGCCTTTGAGGACCGCCGGCCGAGAGGCCAGCAAACTCACGAGTGAGTCACTCGCGGACGTGGAGGCAACTGGCGCAGCCTGTCCCTGCCCGATCGACTGCGGCGTGTGAAGCATCCCCACCGCCAACAGGATCGCGGGCACTATGTAGCGCAGCGGAAGGCGCCAGCGCGGCACCACATCACGTCCAAGAGCGTTCGGTTTCGACATCGCTTCTCTTTCTTTCATTCGGAGGGTTCTCGTCATCTTCGTCGGCGTCTTGTTCTTGCTCTATGGGCGCAGACTGAATTGCTTCAGGCTCAGGGCCCCGCTCACTGCGGTCGCGTAGCTGTTTGGCGTGACCAATACGGTGTAGATACCTGTGCTCGGCAAGCCCAAGTTGTTTGTCCCCGTACTTGACAACGCCGGAACGCTGCAACTGCCGTTCGTGCTGAAGCTGCCGCAATTGACGACCGTGGTGACGTTGTCGGGAGCGATTACCGTGATAGTGACGGTGCTGCCAGCTGGTGTAATGGCTGCGCCGCTGAAGCCCAGATTCAGAAACTGACCCGCCGTCCCCGTGAAGCTGTAGCGACCCGTCGCACCCGCCACCTGGCTGATCGCCAACGACGGACCATCCACCGTCAGCGTCCCACTGGCCGGGGCCAGCAACTGCAGCCCAATCTGGCCCGTGGTGGCCTGGTACGGGTCCATGAACACCGTGTACGTACCGCTCTTCTGCAGGTTCGCCAGCTGGAACACGCCGTTCGGTTGGTAGCCGCTCGCGACGTTCCACGCGCTTGCCACGGCGTTGCCACTCGGGTCAACCACCGACAGATTGCCGTAGCTGCCCGGGAACGTCGCCCCAGTCCACGCCAGGCTCAAGTTCTGGCCCGCTGTGGCGCTAAACGTGTAACGCGCGTTCTGACCCACCCGGCTCGCAACGAACGTCGTCACCGGTGCATTCGGCACCAGCGTGGCCGCAGCGTCATTGGACAGCGTCAGGTTGCCCGTCAGCGCCGTGGTCGCACTGCCCGGCGTCACCACCACCGTGTACGTGCCGCTGCTCGGCAGCACTGGCACGTTGCAGCTGTTGCCTGGCGCATAGAAGTTGCCACAGTCGGCCAGCGTCGTGACGTTGTCCGGTGCCATCACCCTGACCCAGGCATAGCCGCCGTTGGGTGTCGTGACCAGCGTGTCCAGGCCCAGACCCAGCGTCTGCCCTGCCGTCCCCGTGAAGCTGTAGCGACCCGTCGCACCCGCCACCTGGCTGATCGCCAACGACGGACCATCCACCGTCAGCGTCCCACTGGCCGGGGCCAGCAACTGCAGCCCAATCTGGCCCGTGGTGGCCTGGTACGGGTCCATGAACACCGTGTACGTACCGCTCTTCTGCAGGTTCGCCAGCTGGAACACGCCGTTCGGTTGGTAGCCGCTCGCGACGTTCCACGCGCTTGCCACGGCGTTGCCACTCGGGTCAACCACCGACAGATTGCCGTAGCTGCCCGGGAACGTCGCCCCAGTCCACGCCAGGCTCAGGTTCTGGCCCGCTGTGGCGCTAAACGTGTAACGCGCGTTCTGACCCACCCGGCTCGCAACGAACGTCGTCACCGGTGCATTCGGCACCAGCGTGGCCGCAGCGTCATTGGACAGCGTCAGGTTGCCCGTCAGCGCCGTGGTCGCACTGCCCGGCGTCACCACCACCGTGTACGTGCCGCTGCTCGGCAGCACTGGCACGTTGCAGCTGTTGCCTGGCGCATAGAAGTTGCCACAGTCGGCCAGCGTCGTGACGTTGTCCGGTGCCATCACCCTGACCCAGGCATAGCCGCCGTTGGGTGTCGTGACCAGCGTGTCCAGGCCCAGACCCAGCGTCTGCCCTGCCGTCCCCGTGAAGCTGTAGCGACCCGTCGCACCCGCCACCTGGCTGATCGCCAACGACGGACCATCCACCGTCAGCGTCCCACTGGCCGGGGCCAGCAACTGCAGCCCAATCTGGCCCGTGGTGGCCTGGTACGGGTCCATGAACACCGTGTACGTACCGCTCTTCTGCAGGTTCGCCAGCTGGAACACGCCGTTCGGTTGGTAGCCGCTCGCGACGTTCCACGCGCTTGCCACGGCGTTGCCACTCGGGTCAACCACCGACAGATTGCCGTAGCTGCCCGGGAACGTCGCCCCAGTCCACGCCAGGCTCAAGTTCTGGCCCGCTGTGGCGCTAAACGTGTAACGCGCGTTCTGACCCACCCGGCTCGCAACGAACGTCGTCACCGGTGCATTCGGCACCAGCGTGGCCGCAGCGTCATTGGACAGCGTCAGGTTGCCCGTCAGCGCCGTGGTCGCACTGCCCGGCGTCACCACCACCGTGTACGTGCCGCTGCTCGGCAGCACTGGCACGTTGCAGCTGTTGCCTGGCGCATAGAAGTTGCCACAGTCGGCCAGCGTCGTGACGTTGTCCGGTGCCATCACCCTGACCCAGGCATAGCCGCCGTTGGGTGTCGTGACCAGCGTGTCCAGGCCCAGACCCAGCGTCTGCCCTGCCGTCCCCGTGAAGCTGTAGCGACCCGTCGCACCCGCCACCTGGCTGATCGCCAACGACGGACCATCCACCGTCAGCGTCCCACTGGCCGGGGCCAGCAACTGCAGCCCAATCTGGCCCGTGGTGGCCTGGTACGGGTCCATGAACACCGTGTACGTACCGCTCTTCTGCAGGTTCGCCAGCTGGAACACGCCGTTCGGTTGGTAGCCGCTCGCGACGTTCCACGCGCTTGCCACGGCGTTGCCACTCGGGTCAACCACCGACAGATTGCCGTAGCTGCCCGGGAACGTCGCCCCAGTCCACGCCAGGCTCAGGTTCTGGCCCGCTGTGGCGCTAAACGTGTAACGCGCGTTCTGACCCACCCGGCTCGCAACGAACGTCGTCACCGGTGCATTCGGCACCAGCGTGGCCGCAGCGTCATTGGACAGCGTCAGGTTGCCCGTCAGCGCCGTGGTCGCACTGCCCGGCGTCACCACCACCGTGTACGTGCCGCTGCTCGGCAGCACTGGCACGTTGCAGCTGTTGCCTGGCGCATAGAAGTTGCCACAGTCGGCCAGCGTCGTGACGTTGTCCGGTGCCATCACCCTGACCCAGGCATAGCCGCCGTTGGGTGTCGTGACCAGCGTGTCCAGGCCCAGACCCAGCGTCTGCCCTGCCGTCCCCGTGAAGCTGTAGCGACCCGTCGCACCCGCCACCTGGCTGATCGCCAACGACGGACCATCCACCACCACGGCACCGTTGTAGGACGTATCCGGTGGCGTAGTAGTGCCTGTTTTCCAAACTCCCAGATCGAGGGTTCCCGTGTTCGTCTGGGATGGATCTACGAACAGAGTGAACGTCCCGGTTTGCTGCAGGTTGTTCAACGGATAGACAGTCGCAGACGTACTGGCGTACACGGTCCAACTCGCCAACGTATTGCCGGCTGGCCCATAGACCGTCAGCGTCGTCTGGGCTGGCATTACCCCGCCCTGGCTGATGGTGCCCCCGGAGCCTGAGTTTCCGTCGCTCCCTGGAACGAATGGAGGTTTCGCGCTGATGCTGATGTTGTCGCCAGCATTCGCGCTGAACGTGTAGCGCCCATTCTGACCAACTCGGTTCGTGGAGAAGAATGTCACCGTGCTCAGCGTGTCCCTGATATCGCTGGACAGCGTCAGGTTGCCCGTCAGCGCCGTGGTCGCACTGCCCGGCACCACCACCACCGTGTACGTGCCGTCGCTCGGCAGCGTCAGGTTGCAACTGTTACCTGGCGCAGAGAAGTTGCCGCAATTGACTAGCGTCGTGACGTTGTCCGGCGCCACCACCGCGACCCCCGCATAACCCCCGCTGGGTGTCGTGACCAGCGTGTCCAGGCCCAGACCCAGTGTCTGGCCCGCCGCCCCCGTAAAGCTGTAGCGGCCCGTCGCACCCGCCACCTGGCTGATCGCCAACGACGGACCATCCACCGTCAGCGTGCCGCTGGCCGGCGCCAACAACTGCAGCCCAACCTGGCCCGTGTTGGCCTGGTTCGGGTCCATGAACACCGTGTACGTCCCGCTCTTCTGCAGGTTCGTCAGCTGGAACTCGCCGTTCGGGTAGTAAGTACTCGAAACGTACGGAGAGCTCGCCACCGTGTTGCCGCTCGGGTCAACCACCGACAGGTTCGAGGGGTAACCTGCGAACGTCGCCCCAGTCCACGCCAGGCTCAGGTTCTGCCCCGCCGTCGCGGTGAACGTATAACGCGCGTTCTGGCCTGCTCGGGTCGTCGCGAACGTCGTCACCGGTGCATTCGGCACCAACGTGGCCGCAGCGTCATTGGACAGCGTCAGGTTGCCCGTCAGCGCCGTGGTCGCACTGCCCGGCACCACCACCACCGTGTACGTGCCGTCGCTCGGCAGCGTCAGGTTGCAACTGTTACCTGGCGCAGAGAAGTTGCCGCAATTGACTAGCGTCGTGACGTTGTCCGGCGCCACCACCGCGACCCCCGCATAACCCCCGCTGGGTGTCGTGACCAGCGTGTCCAGGCCCAGACCCAGTGTCTGGCCCGCCGCCCCCGTAAAGCTGTAGCGGCCCGTCGCACCCGCCACCTGGCTGATCGCCAACGACGGACCATCCACCGTCAGCGTGCCGCTGGCCGGCGCCAACAACTGCAGCCCAACCTGGCCCGTGTTGGCCTGGTTCGGGTCCATGAACACCGTGTACGTCCCGCTCTTCTGCAGGTTCGTCAGCTGGAACTCGCCGTTCGGGTAGTAAGTACTCGAAACGTACGGAGAGCTCGCCACCGTGTTGCCGCTCGGGTCAACCACCGACAGGTTCGAGGGGTAACCTGCGAACGTCGCCCCAGTCCACGCCAGGCTCAGGTTCTGCCCCGCCGTCGCGGTGAACGTATAACGCGCGTTCTGGCCTGCTCGGGTCGTCGCGAACGTCGTCACCGGTGCATTCGGCACCAACGTGGCCGCAGCGTCATTGGACAGCGTCAGGTTGCCCGTCAGCGCCGTGGTCGCACTGCCCGGCACCACCACCACCGTGTACGTGCCGTCGCTCGGCAGCGTCAGGTTGCAACTGTTACCTGGCGCAGAGAAGTTGCCGCAATTGACTAGCGTCGTGACGTTGTCCGGCGCCACCACCGCGACCCCCGCATAACCCCGCTGGGTGTCGTGACCAGCGTGTCCAGGCCCAGACCCAGTGTCTGGCCCGCCGCCCCCGTAAAGCTGTAGCGGCCCGTCGCACCCGCCACCTGGCTGATCGCCAACGACGGACCATCCACCGTCAGCGTGCCGCTGGCCGGCGCCAACAACTGCAGCCCAACCTGGCCCGTGTTGGCCTGGTTCGGGTCCATGAACACCGTGTACGTCCCGCTCTTCTGCAGGTTCGTCAGCTGGAACTCGCCGTTCGGGTAGTAAGTACTCGAAACGTACGGAGAGCTCGCCACCGTGTTGCCGCTCGGGTCAACCACCGACAGGTTCGAGGGGTAACCTGCGAACGTCGCCCCAGTCCACGCCAGGCTCAGGTTCTGCCCCGCCGTCGCGGTGAACGTATAACGCGCGTTCTGGCCTGCTCGGGTCGTCGCGAACGTCGTCACCGGTGCATTCGGCACCAACGTGGCCGCAGCGTCATTGGACAGCGTCAGGTTGCCCGTCAGCGCCGTGGTCGCACTGCCCGGCACCACCACCACCGTGTACGTGCCGTCGCTCGGCAGCGTCAGGTTGCAACTGTTACCTGGCGCAGAGAAGTTGCCGCAATTGACTAGCGTCGTGACGTTGTCCGGCGCCACCACCGCGACCCCCGCATAACCCCCGCTGGGTGTCGTGACCAGCGTGTCCAGGCCCAGACCCAGTGTCTGGCCCGCCGCCCCCGTAAAGCTGTAGCGGCCCGTCGCACCCGCCACCTGGCTGATCGCCAACGACGGACCATCCACCGTCAGCGTGCCGCTGGCCGGCGCCAACAACTGCAGCCCAACCTGGCCCGTGTTGGCCTGGTTCGGGTCCATGAACACCGTGTACGTCCCGCTCTTCTGCAGGTTCGTCAGCTGGAACTCGCCGTTCGGGTAGTAAGTACTCGAAACGTACGGAGAGCTCGCCACCGTGTTGCCGCTCGGGTCAACCACCGACAGGTTCGAGGGGTAACCTGCGAACGTCGCCCCAGTCCACGCCAGGCTCAGGTTCTGCCCCGCCGTCGCGGTGAACGTATAACGCGCGTTCTGGCCTGCTCGGGTCGTCGCGAACGTCGTCACCGGAGCGCCAGGGGTCAGCACTCCTGTCTGCTCAGATGTCAGAAGCAGCGAAACATTGGCAGTGTGAGAACCATCGATTCGTGCCAGCAAGCGGTAAGTACCCTTCTGGGGTATTGCCGGCAGGGTGCACTTGTTCGCTGTAGTAACTGTGCACGAAACCAGCACGGCACCGGAGGGAGCGTAGACGCTCAGCGCAAGTTGTTGACTGCCGTTTGCAGGCGTAGCCGAGAAGTCGGCAACCCCGAGCCCAAGCCGCTGACCCGCCACGGCATCAAAGACGAACAGTCCCGCACTGCCCACCGTGCCCAGGGTAGAGGTCGTCGCCGCACCGTCCGGAACGATACGCTGCGTGTCCACAATCGTGCTCGACGACACTCCGGTCGGCACGACGTAGAAATCGTTCGCGCTGATTGCGCTGCCATTGGCTGTGGTAACCGAGATCTTGCCAGACCCGGCCTGAGGCACCGTCGCGACAACCTGCGTTGGCGCAGTGACTGCGGTAACTTGCGCCTGGGCGGCGCCAAATACAACATTGTTGGCTGCCGTCGCAGGCTGGAATCCAGTCCCTGTGATCGTGACCGAAGTTCCGGCCAAGCCCAGCGATGGAGTGAAGCCGGTGACGGTAGGTGGTGCCGCGCTCGTGCCAATAACAAAATTGGTCGAAGAAACAGCGGTGCCGTTCGTATTGGAAACCGAGATTGGTCCGGTTGTGGCGGCAGAAGGAACTGTGACGCGGAGAGCTGTGGCGCTCGCTGCGGTCACCGTCGCGGCCACGCCATTGAACGCGACCGAATTGGCGCTTGCCGTGGTGCTAAAGCCGCTGCCTAAGATCGTGACGCTGGTGCCCGCAGGGCCGCCGCTGGGCGAGAAGCTCGCAATAGCCAGCGTATTCGCCGTACTTGCTTTGACTGCCGTGATGTTGCCGACCGCGTCGTACGCATATTGGGTACTGGTGCCGTCTGGAGCAACAACCTGAATGAGACGTCCAAGGTCGTCATAAACGAACCCAGTGTTAGCGGCATGACAAGCGTTGCTAACAAACAAAACACTGCTTACGGCGAGAAACGCAAACGCCCGAGCCAGATCAGTGAACGAAAAATAGAATTTGGCACGTGCAGCGCGCACGATGCCACTTGCGCTTTGCGCAAACACATTTTCGGACCTGGCCATATGGGTCCACCCCCTGGGTATTTCGATCTTTGTTTTTCGTTCTAAGCAGGAGCCGATCCATTAGACCGGCAAGCGGCAACGCAGGTAATACCACTGCACTTGAAACATACACACGTCTCTGCCACTCGCGCTGTTCGGTAACCAAGGGGCATACCCCTTAATCACCATCAGCATGAATTGCCGTAACAAAACCGTAACCAGCCGGTTCGGTGACAAGCTTCCAACGAGATCACACAGCTCCATTCAACAGGACCGTCGCCCGCGCGAACGGCAGCCTGCCAGCTTGTCTAGCAAATCGCAATATTGGTGAAGAGGGGTACTCTCCTTAAAGAATCCATAACACTCCACAATCAGGAAGTGTGTTATTTGCGACCCTGAATACACTCGCGCCATTCACGTTTTCACAACAAGCCGACCATTGACAGCGTTAAGTCGTGGGTGACAACATGCTCGGAAAGTAAGGCACGTTTTTTCGCTAATAAAATCCCGTGGTCGACCATGACAAATATCACCTTCACCAAGGTGACGGCATGGTTTTGCCTCACGGTTCAATAAAGTAGGTTCAGGGGGTGGGTCCGTTGGCACGATGGCCTTTCAGCCAGGCTGCTTCGCGTTCGCGTCGCTCAACGCTGGTTGCATTTTCTGTACGTAAAGCCCTGCCTGCGTTGCGCAATGGGGCTCGACGAGCGCTACCCGTCCTCTCAGCGACGGGTGCGCTTGCTCTCCTAGCTTGGGCTGTTCAGCCTTGGCCGGCACCGGCAGCCAGCACGTCGGAATCGGATCTTCTCGGTCTGCCCAAAGTTGAGGGGCGTCCACCAAGCCCTGCGATGATCGCCCTGGGCCAAAAACTTTTCTTCGACCAGCGGCTCAGTAGTGACGGCACCCGCAGTTGCGCCAGTTGCCACTCACCGGACCAGTTCTTCGACGATGGCCTGCGCGTTTCCAAAGGGATCGGCGAGCGCTTGGGGACCCGCAACGCGCCAAGCTTATTGAACGTTGCATATAACACCTCCCAATTCTGGGAAGGTAGAGATCCCACACTCGAAAGCCAAGCTCTCCGGCCGCTGACCAATCCTCGAGAAATGGGCATGCCGGATGACGCGGCCGTGCTTCACGTAATCGCGCAAGACCCGAACTACGTGGAGGCTTTCAAGCACGCCTTCGGAGCTAGCGAAGTATCCCAAGTGCGTATTGAGCAAGTTGCGCAAGCATTGGCTGCCTATGAGCGCACACTGCGTGCTGGCGACTCAGCATTAGATCGCTATGCGTTTGGGGGCGACAAAAACGCCCTCAGCGCGAGCGCTGTGCGAGGGCTAATCCTATTCACGGGAGCCGCCCGTTGCTCCACTTGCCACACGATCGAACGTGATCACGCCCTGCTTACTGATAACCAATTTCATGCGCTGTCGGTCGGCATGGAACGCATTAGTGGGCATTTGGCGCAATTGACTACCGAGTTGGCTACTCAGAAGCAGAAGGGCGTGCCGCTGGACCAGATCATTCTCTCGAATGACGACTTCGCCGAATTAGGACGGTTTGTAGTGTCCCTCGATCCTAAGGACATCGGCAAATTTCGCACGCCCAGCTTGCGCAATGTGGCGAAGACGGGTCCCTATATGCACGATGGCGGTGTGCCCACGCTCTTGCAGGCAGTCGACTATGAGGTCTACTACCGCAGCAACGAACAAGGCCGACCTTTGCTGCTCACTCCCATGGAGCGTCAGGACCTGATCGCGTTCCTGGAAGCGCTGACCACCAGTCCGCAAGCTCTCGCTAGGCTGAACCCAGCCCCCCATGCAGCGCATCGCTGAGCTACTGCGGCGATACCAGTACCTAACCCTGACGAATCATGGCATCCGTAAGATGTTCTAACGAGCGCCGCTCCGCCCTGGCTCGACCGAGCCGAGGACTGCGCGGCTTCACCCTGCTGGAACTGCTGGTCGTGCTGGTCATCATCGGCTTGCTAGCATCGTATGTTGGGCCGAAATACTTCTCCCAAATCGGAAAGTCGGAGATCACGACGGCCAAGGCCCAGTTGGAAGCCTTTGAAAAGGTTCTGGACACTTATAGGCTGGACGTCGGCCGCTATCCGAGCACCGAAGAAGGTCTGCAGGCGCTGATGGTGGCGCCGCCTACGGCCGGCGCCAAATGGAGCGGCCCCTATCTCAAACGCGAGGTGCCGCTGGACCCGTGGGGGCACGCCTACGTGTACCACGCTCCCGGCGCCAACGGGGAATACGAGGTCCTCAGCTACGGCAAGGACGGCCAGCCTGGCGGTAGCGGCGAAAACGCCGACATCGTCCGCCCCTGACGGCCGCATTGGTAGCCGGAGGAGACTCGCGTGAAGTTCGAAGTACGCGTCCTATCTCGTTCGAATGCGATCCAGCTGCTAAGCGTCGAGGCGCGGAGCGAAGCGGACGCCCTACGTCAGATACGAGACCAAGGACTGCAGGCGCTGGGCATCCGCAGTTCGCGAGTGGCGCGGGCCGCCACAGGTTGGCGGCGTAAGCGCTTTTCGCTGCTGTTATTCAGTCAGGAACTGCACGCTCTGCTGCTTGCCGGTTTGACGCTGATGGAGGCACTTGAGGGCCTGATCGAGAAAGAGGCTGCACCTGAAGCGCGAAGCGTCCTGCAAAGACTCATCGCCCTTATCCGCGAAGGTCAACGCTTTTCCGCGGCCCTTACGGCGATGCCAGAGGCATTTCCTCCCCTGTATGTAGGCCTGATGCAAGCGGCGGAGACCACCGGCGCACTGCCCGCAGCGCTGGCGCGTTATGTTGAGTATCAGCAGCGCGTGGACGTGGTACGCAGCAAGATCGTCAGCGCGTCGATCTATCCGGCCATCCTCATGGTTGTGGGGGGCTTGGTTACCATTTTTCTCGGCGGCTACGTCATCCCCCGATTTGCTTCTATTTACAAGGATTCGGGGCGCGAATTGCCGCTGATGTCAGCTTGGTTGCTGGGCACAGGCCAGTTTGTAGCCGAACACACCCTGTCGACAGTGATTGCAATGGTGGGCACCCTTGCCGCAACGGTTGTTGCGGCGGCACGCCTGCACAAGAGTGGAGCTCTGTCCCGGGGGGTGTTGCGGCTGCCGGCGGTGGGACCGCGCGTGCAGCTGTATGAAATGTCCCGGTTGTACCTGACGCTGGGGATGCTGCTGGAAAGCGGTATCCCGGCAGTGGCGGGCTTACGCATGAGCGAGGGTGTCGTCTCGCGCCACGTGTTGGATAGATTGCAACGTGCACGCCACGCCATCGAAGCAGGGGCACCCTTTGCAGACACCTTCCATGACAACGGCCTGACGACGTCGATTTCGTTCCGGATGCTGCGGGTAGGAGAGCGCTCTGGCAAGTTGGGGGCCATGCTGATTCAGGCCTCCAACTTCTACGACAACGATATCTCCCGCTTTATCGACCGGTTCACCCGAGCCTTCGAGCCAATCATGATGCTGCTTATCGGCGTAGTCGTCGGCGTCATCGTTGTGCTGCTGTACCTGCCGATCTTCGACCTAGCGACTTCCCTGCAATGACAGACACGAGTCAATTGTCCTCACGTGCGTCACCGGGCACGGATGACAAGGTCAAAGACGCTGTCCTGAGCGTTGATGACTTACACGCGGTGTGTGAACGTGCCAATTCCTTGGGCCTATCGCCCATGCAGGAATTGGAAGTTCTCTACGATGGGCGCTTGCGCACCCTCGCAGCTTGGCTGGCAGAAGTGCTCGGCTGGCCGGTGGTCGACACCCAGCAGATGGACCAAAGTCAGCCGAGGTTCGATCGGCTGCCGCTTGTGGAGGCGATGCGCCGGCATGCGGTCTTGTTGCAGACGTCGGATCAAATCCTCGCCGTTGTTGCAGATCCTTTCGATATGGAGCTGCAGAGTTGGCTTGCCGCCCGTGCAGCCGCCACGGTGGATTTTCGCTTGGCGCTGCGATCCGATATCCAAGCCTACCTCGCCAAGCAAGAACAGTCGGTGCGTGCCGTCGACAGTGTTGTCGCCGACGCAGACGAAGAAGCTCGCGGATCTCGCGCGACAGAAGTACTGTCCTTTGCGTCAGTCAGTGTGGCCGCCAGCCCCGCGGTCAAACTGGTCAACTCGACCCTATATGACGCGCTGCGGGCGACGGCCTCCGACATACACCTGGAAAGCACCGCATCGGGGCTCACCATCAAGTACCGCGTCGATGGCGTGCTCGACCATGCCCGCTCGATCACCGGGCGCGACTTGGCGGCACAGGTGATCTCGCGCCTGAAAGTGCTGGCGGAACTTGACATCTCCGAGCGACGGGTGCCGCAGGACGGGAGTTTCCAGGTCCAGTCCAATGGCCGGGACATTGACCTGCGGGTTTCGGTAATGCCAAGCATTCATGGCGAGGACGCGGTGATTCGCATCTTGGACAAGCGCGCCATGATCGAGTCCTATGGCGCATTGTCGCTGGAGGCCTTAGGTTTCGATGACGCATCCCTGGTCACCTTGCGCCGACTCAGCGATGAACCCTACGGCATGCTGTTGGTGACTGGGCCGACTGGCTCTGGCAAGACCACAACGCTGTATGCAGCGCTCACAGAAATCAACAACGGCCGCGACAAGATCATCACCATCGAGGATCCCGTCGAGTACCAACTGCCGGGAATCTTGCAGATCCCTGTCAATGACAAAAAGGGATTGACCTTCGCGCGAGGCCTGCGCTCGATCTTGCGGCACGACCCCGACAAGATCATGGTGGGAGAAATTCGCGACCGGGAGACGGCCGAGATCGCGGTGCAATCTGCGCTGACTGGTCACCTCGTGCTTACGACCGTGCATGCCAACAACGTGTTCGATGTGTTTGGTCGTTTCACGCATATGGGTATCGATCCCTATGCCTTCGTTTCTGCACTCAACGGCATCTGGGCGCAACGCCTGATCCGCAACAACTGTCCGCATTGCACCCGAGACACGGACGCCGATCCCACAATGCTCTCGCGCCTGGGTCTGCGGGCTGAGGATGTGCAAGCTTACCGCCTACGCGCCGGCACGGGCTGCGGTGATTGCCGTGGAACCGGCTATAAGGGGCGCACCGCGATCGCGGAAATTCTGTCGCTCAACGACGAACTACGCGAGCTGATCGTGAACAAGGCGCCGGTACGCCACCTGAAGGAAGTGGCCGCTAAGCACGGCACCCGAAGCCTGCGTGATGCTGCCCTCAAACTCGCATGCGCAGGCATCACGACACTGGAGGAGGTCAAGCGTGTCACTCTTCAGTCCTGACCGCTATCGCCTGCAGATCGCCGAACGAACGCTTGTCCTGAGCAAGCGCGGGGCACGCGAACGCGAATGGCAACAACAGGCCACCGGGGAACACCCTGGAATCGCGTGCGAGCCAGAGTTCTCGACAACGCTCACGCAGTTCTGCCAACTGCGCTTGCCGCGGCGTGCTCGCTGGTCAGTGCTGGTCGATAACGAACTGGCGCGATTCTTTATGCTCCGCCCCCCAGAACGCGTTGCGGGTCTGCGGGAGCTGCAATTGGTGAGCGCTTTGCGCTGTGAGTCACTGTTTGGCGACCCGGCTGAAGACTGGGCGTGCATGGGCGACTGGCACGCCCGTAATCCGTTTCTGGTCTGCGCGCTGCCGAAATCCCTGATGCGAACGCTTGCAGCTGTCGCATCCCTGCGACGCAGCCGTCTCGATAGCGTGTCCTCGCACTTCGTGCAAACCTGGAACGAGTGTGCTTCACGTATGCGTCAGCAGCAAGCGTGGGTCGCTGATGTCAGCGCGCAGCACGCCATGCTTGTGGCCACATCCGGGGGGCGACCCGCAGCAGTTTCCCAGCTCACTTCATCGGGATGGGAAAACATTGATGGCCTTCGAACCGTGATCCGGCGTACAAGCCTGCAATGGGGTCTGGCCTTGCCAACCACCCTATATGTGGCCGGGGAGTCGATGCGCCACTGGCACGGGCAGAGCGTCGACGGCTGCGCCATCCAACATCTGATGCCGGCGCCCACTCGTGAGCCGCTGCAACAGCAGGCGACGCCCGAAACGCCGTACCTGCCAGCTGGGGAGCCACAAGCGTGAAGCGACTGCATATCGACTTTGCGGCCAGCACAAGATCGCGCTTTGCACCCACCAGTACGGCGCTGATGCTGATCATTGCAGGGATGCTGGGTTGTGGCCTCGCGCTGCCCCACGTGGTGCACTTAGTCCAACAGTATCAGTCGCTCGGCGAGCGCCTGATACGGGTAAGTGAGCGCACGCAGGTCTTGGCACATCAACAAGAACAGTCCATCAAGAGTTTGACACCCGAGCAGGTCAGTACCGTTAACCGCGCCGTGCGGCGCCTTAACGTGCCATGGCGGGATCTCTTCGACATGCTGGAGCTGGCCACACCACAGACGGTTGCATTGCTTTCACTGGAGCCCGATGCCGATCGTTCAGTGCTGAAACTCAGCGCCGAGGCAGCGACGGTCGACGACATGATCGAGTACGTCCAGCGCCTTAAGTCGCGCCCCGAAGTCCAGTCGGTGTCCCTCAACAAGCACCAAGTGGACGCCAAGGATCCCTATCACCCAGTGCGCTTCACGCTGACCTTGAACTGGCGGTATCCCGAGCGACTACAAGCACCCGCGGCGAGCGAATCGCACAAGGGAGCAGCATGAGAGTGCGCGTACCAAGCAACCTCGCCTTGAGGCTGCGTTTGACGTTGCACCGGCAGAATTGGCTGATCTGGGTCGGCGTCGCACTGCTGGTCTGCGCCGCCACTTTGCGCTGGATCGCACAGCCTTGGCTGGAAAAGCGGAACAGCGAGACGATCCAGGCCATCCAGGGAAGCCTGGCGCAGCGTAACACGTCAAGTGTCCCGGGGCATGCGTTGAGTCGCGCCGAGCTTGCCACCCAGCGGGCTCAAGCCTTTTTCAAGATGCTGGGTGACGAGCATTCGTTCGAACAGAACCTCAGCTCGCTACTAACCTACGCCAAGGATGCGGGGCTCACAGTAGCAGAAGCAAACTACGATCATGCAACAGCGCCCAAGGCAGGGATGACGCTGGAAGGCGTCGCACTCCCATTGACCGGCACCTATAGCAGTCTGCGTACGTTCTGCGAAACCACGCTGCAACATCTGCCTTTTGCTTCGCTGGACTCGGTTCAGTTCAAACGCAGTTCAGTCGCAGCCGATGCGGTAGAGGCGAAGCTGCACCTGACGCTGTACCTGCGCAATGGGCCCTCGACGACTCCAGTGACGACATCCTCCGACTCCATCGCAACGAGTCAACCGTCTCTAGCAGACGTCCAACATGCAACGGCGGAGGCGCCTTGAAGCCCCGACACATTGCAATGGGAGCGGCTTTTCTGGCGGCCGTTTGCTTGGCGGTCTGGGGTAACCAAGACAAGCCTCCAACAGTCGTCGAAGGGACCCGCGGAGGGATCGCCAGCGGACCTCGCGCTGCGGTGGAACCACGGCCCTTAACGCCGGAAACGTTGCCGAACTCTCCCGAAATGGTGCTGGAACTTGCCCCCCGTGAGCAGTTAATCGGACATATGCAGCGCGACGAATCGCGCAGCCTGTTCGTCGCGCATAGTTGGGCCCCTCCCGCACAGTCCGCCGGTGCACCGGCAGAACCTGTCGCGCCAACAGCTCCTGCGCTGCCCTTCACATACCTCGGTAAAGAACAATCTGGTCAGACATGGCAGGTATTTCTAGCCAATGGGGATACCACGCTGGTGGTGGGGGAGAAAGACAGTATCGACGGCCAATACAAGGTGCTGTCGATCACGCCACCGATCATGACCTTCGAATATCTACCGCTGCACGAGCGGCAAACACTGCAGATCGAATGAACAACAGAAATTTTGGCAGTGGGGCCGACTGTCGGCCCATGCCCAAGACGCTGCCTTGTGCGACGAGTTCTAGTGCGCGCTTAATTTCAACGCCCCTTAACCGCTGGCGCAGCGCACTTCGTTTGACGCTGTGGACTGCGTGCGCGGTCGTGCTCGCTGCCTGCGCCCAATCCCCCGTCCTTCGGGAGGCTCGATCGGCGTTCGAACAAGGCAAGCTCGAGGAGAGTCTTGCGCAGTTGCGCGTGGCGCTGGTCAAGGATCCCAGCAACACAGAGTTGCAGATGACGTATATGACGTTGCGCGAGCGTGCCGTCAACGATTTGATGGCTCAGGAGCAGAGACTGCCGGCGGGCGCGAGCTCCGGAGAGCGCGCTCAGCTGCTGCGCCGCGTGCTGGCGATTGACCCAAACAATGCCAGGGCCGTTCTCGCACTAGACCGTATCGATCGCGACGCACGGTACGCCAAGATGCAACTGGACGCGCAATTCGCTTTCGATGCGAAAGACAACGCTGGAGCAATGGCCAAGGCGAGAGCGATTCTGGCCGAAGACCCCAATAACCCTGCTGCGCGTGCATTGATTAGGTCGATCTTGGAGAAATCGGCCCCTCCCGCGTCGCAGCTCGCTCCTACTGAGGCGTTGCAGCGCAAGATCTCGATTCAGTTCAAGGATGCCCTGCTCAGACAGGTATTCGACGTACTCTCTGCTACCTCGGGCATCAACTTCGTGCTGGACAAAGACATCAAGGCCGATCAAAAGACCTCTGTGTTTCTCAAAGACGTCACGGTGAAGAGCGCGATCGAGGTCGTGTTGACGACCAATCAACTCGAACAAAGAGTCATCAACGCCAGCGCCATCTTGATCTATCCGAACTTGCCGGCCAAACAAAAGGACTATCAGGCACTCAGCGTCCACACGTTCTATCTGACCAATGTCAGCGCCGAGCAGATGGCGACCACGTTGAAGAGCATCTTGAAGGTGCAGAACCTCGTCGTGGACAAGGGGCAAAACATGATCATGATGCGTGATACGCCCGATGTTATCGAGATGGCCGAGAAAGTCGTAGCACTTCAAGATCTGCCGACCCCCGAAACGATGCTGGAAGTGTCCGTGCTGGAGGTCAACAAGGACCGACTCGATGAGATCGGGGTGACCTACCCGCCCAAGCTGTCTTTGACGCCATTGCCATCAGTCTCAGGGGGCACGCTCACACTGCAGGATCTGCTTCACCCGACCAGAAGCACCGTAGGCGCCACGATTTCGCCTTTGTCGATCAATCTGACAGGCACGGATACGGACGTGAAACTGTTGGCCAACCCCAAGATTCGGGTGAAGAACCTAGAGGCAGCCAAGATTTTGATCGGTAACAAGGTACCGAATATCACGTCCACGGCCACCTCCACAGGCTTCGTGTCACAGAGCGTTCAATATCTGGACGTTGGGTTGAAGTTGGAAGTCACACCCACCATCACCATCGACAACGAAGTCTCCATTAAGGTGGCACTGGAAGTCAGCAATATTGCCAACCAGATCACCACCACCAGTGGAACGGTGGCCTATCAGATTGGCACACGCTCCGCGTCTACTGTGCTGCGCTTGAAGGATGGCGAAACTCAGATCCTGGCCGGCCTGATCAACGATGAGGACACCCGCACTGTCACGAAGATTCCAGGGCTGGGCGACATTCCGGTGCTGGGGCGCGTGTTTTCGGATCACGCCGACACAAAAAAGCGTACCGAGATTGTGCTGTCTATTACGCCTCATCTGATCCGCAATCCGCTGAGGCCCGAAGCCCGCTTGGTCGATTTCGCCTCAGGTACCGAGTCCAGCCTGCGGGGCGTGTCCGAGCTTCCCGTAGGCAACTCGGTAGTACCCGTTTCTAGCGCAAGCGGCCCCGTTTCGCCCACGAGTGCAGCGCCTAGCCCCGCGCCCAACCCGTCTGGTTCCAAGCGGAGTATGGACACTACAGGCAACTCGCTCGATAGCTCAGGCGCAATGGTAAATGGGGGAAATAACACGCCAAGCACCGCCACTGGTGCGGCCGGTGGCGGGACGGCCGCTTCCGCAAACCTGACGTGGTCGGGCGCCGCCCAAGCTGCAACGGGAACTAGCGTCCAGCAGCAACTGATTCTCAGCACCCAGCAGCCCGTGCGCAGCGCGACATTGATGCTGGGCTATGATCCCTCCGTCATGCAGTTAGTAAACGTCGCCGAGGGCACAGCGCTCAATGCGGATGGAACTCAAACCTCGTTCTCGCAACGGGTGGATGCTTCCACCGGTCAGATATTCATCAGCGATACACGGACTGCCAGCGCCTCTGCTGGCGCAACCGGGCAAAGCCCACTGGTGTCGCTGACCTTCATGCCGTTAAAGGCCACAGGGTCCACCCAATTGAAGGTGCTATCGATTTCCGCCACGGGATCCGACGGCTCTGCCGTACCGTTGCCAACGTCAGTTCAGACGCTGGCGATCACAGCCGGATCGCAGTAGCCGGATAACGAAAGCAACGTGGTTTGGACGAACCAATCAGATGCCCCGATCTCATCGTCGGCCAGCCGGCTTCACCCTGATCGAACTTCTTGTCAGCCTAGCCATTCTTGCTGTGCTGGCCGTACTCGTGCTGCCCGTCGCACAATTAGAAGTTCAGCGGACGCGAGAAAAGGACCTCAGACTAGCGCTTCGTGAAATCCGCAGTGGCATCGATGCCTACAAGCAAGCCCACGACTCCGGACGCATGGTGCGTTCTGTCGGTGACAGCGGCTATCCAGCGACGCTCGAAATGCTGGTCGATGGGGTCGAGGACGCGCGCGATCCTGAGAAGCACAAGATCTATTTCATGCGCCGCATTCCAAGAGATCCGATGGTCCACGATTCGACACTGAGCGACGCACAGACCTGGGGCAAACGCAGCTACGACAGCGAGCCCGATGCGCCCGCCGAAGGGCGTGATGTCTTCGATGTCTACTCACGCTCGTCGACGGTGGGCTTGAACGGTATTCCCTACAATCGCTGGTGAACCCGTGCTGATCCAGTCCATCCTGTGCCAACGCGTGAGATACCGGCCGAAAGGGTTCACGCTGATCGAACTGTTGGTGGTGCTTAGCATCGTAGCCTTGCTGCTTTCGCTGGCATTGCCTCGCTATTTCCGTAGCGTCGACGCCTCCAAGGAAACCGTCCTGAAGGAGAACCTGCGCATCACGCGTCAGACCATCGATCAGTACTTCCGTGACACCGGGCGCTATCCCGAGGACTTGCAGGAGTTGGTGACTAGGCGATACCTCCATGCGTTGCCCGTCGATCCGATCACTGACAGCAACGCAACTTGGACTGTTATTGCGCCCAGCGACCCCGACCTAGGTAAACTTTACGATTTGCATAGCAGTGCGCAAGGCACGACCCGGGACGGTACACCGTTCAGTTCGCTATGACGCCAAGCAACCGGCATGGCCAGCGTGGCTTTGCGTTGCTGGCGCTATTGATCTTCGTCGCCATACTAGGTCTGGTGGGTATGTCAGCACTCAGGATTGGGGCACTCGCCGACCGTCGCGACGCCGAGGACCAGTTACTGTATGTGGGCGCCCAGTATCGTAAAGCATTGCAGCTGTACGTGGATGCCACGCCTCCTGGCCAACCTCGTTTCCCACCGACGCTGGAAGCACTGCTGCGCGATCCGCGCTATCCGCAACCGCGACGCTACCTGCGCTCGCTCTACCCTGACCCCATCACGCAACGCAACGACTGGGCGTTGCTCATGTCTCCAGAAGGGGGGGTGGCGGGATTGCACAGTCGCTCGGAGCTCGAGCCGATTCGGCAGGCGAATTTCAGCGCACCGTTCGAGAATTTCAATCGGCTCAAGAAGTATTCCGATTGGGTTTTCTACTATGTTCCAAATCCTGCATCGACCATATTGCCGCAGCAGCCCGTTCGGCCACCTGACCTCGGCGCAGTTCGCGCAGGGGCATGAGCAGAAAGAGTTTTTAACCTCGGACTCTACGTGCGCTTCGTACTAAAACCGGGGGCAGGTCAATGCACTCACTGCCGAGGAACGCTTGTCGTGCAAGGCTCTGCCGTATATGAGCGCCCCCAGAACGTGGTGCTAAGGCTGCTGTCCACCCTGCGACAGGATGCATCCAGCACCTCGATAACCGACTAAAATAGTCGACAATTCAGGTTTGACTGGGATGTATCGATTGAGGGGGAACGAGAGCCTCGTCTACCAAGGCCTCGCATCAAAGAGGGCACTATGGTTTCAGGAACCGCTGTGGAAGACGACGACGATGCGCATCTAGAAGACGATGACGATGCGCAATTGTTGATCAGCTATAACCGTCGGCCAGAGCACGAGGCATGCCTAGCGGAGATTTTCAGAACAGAGGTCGACGACTTGATTGCACGCTTGGCCATAAAGCGGTACGACCAGGCGGGGTTCATTCCGTCAGAAGTTTTGGTCACGCTAGCGCGCAGCCATTACGGAGGGAGCGCTCGAGTTCGCAACGCAGTCGCACTCGCTCTCAACGACCGGCTGATCATCGAATTGAGGCACTTTGTGAATCGCAACCTCCAGTGGTACGGCGTGATGACTCGCAGTAGCGAGTCCGCCCTGGAGGCAGTTGCCGAAGTCCGCGTGAGGCTCTTCCAGAGCAAAGCGGAAATCAGCTTCGCCGAGGTCTCGTTCAGAACATTTGCCGATAAGCGGCTCATGGATTGGTTCATATCTCAGGGGCGCCTCAAGAATAAGATGCCCTCAGTCGACGGACTAAAACCCGAAGACGACGAAGACGGCAACCACCTCTCCCTCACCGAGCAGGTCGTTGACGATATCGGATTGACTCCGGAAGAGGCTACTGCCCAAAAGCAGCTTTTTGCGCGATGTCGCACCGCTGCTCTTCAACTTCCGGATAAACAACGAACGGCTTTGGTGCTCTGCGTGATGCAAGAGATGACCCATAAGCAAGCTGCCGAAGTGATGGGACTCAGCGAGAGCTCCGTCCAGAAATATGTGAAATCGGCGCTTGCGGCGCTGCGAACTGGAGACTGGCATGAATAACAAGCACTCAGCCAGCTACGAAGCCTCTACGCTACTTGAGGCATTTCTGGCGGCTAACCCACACCCCACACCCAAGCAATGGAAAGCACTGACGCTCGCGCACCCCGAGCACGCCACTCAAATTGCTAATGCGGCTCTGATGCAGTCCATCGACACTGAAGATGCAGGCCTGGAGCTTCCGTTCGAGACGGAATTGTTCAACGCGACGCGTAGCGCGATGTTGGACGCTGTGGAGCGCAACACCGCGCCAATCGAAGCTGTAAAGATCGCACTGAAGCGATGCAAAGGCCCGGCGGCGCGCACGTATGCCCGTCAGATTGGACTTGGTGAACACGTTGACCTATTCAATCAAGTGGTCAGCGGTGAAACTTCGGCTCCCTACGTGCTGCTCAAACGCTTGGCTGCGCAGCTTCACGTAAGGATAGCCTCCATGGCTGAAGTCTTCTCCTTGAACTTCCAGAACCAACCAGCGCAATCTTTCAAGGCAGATGGCAAGCCTAGTAAGAGTCGCAAACCAGTAAGCTGGGAGGATGCTGTGAAGGCGGCTGGCATTTCCGGACATGAAGCTGCACGCCTGCTGCATCTGGAAAAGGAGTTGGACTGACGTGAACCCGTTCCTGCGTGCGCGTGAAGAAGCCCTAAAGTTGCGCCAAGAGCTGCTCGGCGCTCGTGCGGATTTGCCGGTCCCCTCGGCAGAATTGCTCTCGAAGGTCGAGGAATATCTGCCTCTCGGTATCAAAGAGGTTGCACCTACCAGCGGAGTCTTGAAGGGTGGCAAAGCCACTCTTCGCCGCTCAGAGGGTTGGATCTACTGCCGAAACGACGAGAGTTGGGCTCAAAAAGCCTACTTGATTGGACACGAGCTAGGGCACTTCCGACTCGACCCTGAGATTGACGAGGACACTGTCCACCGCAGCGCGGAAGAGTTTGCTCCAACTTCCCCGGCCGCGGCATACATCGAAGCCTACGGAGCGCGCGAACGCGACGAGCTCCAAAAGAATGTGTTCGGCCGAGAACTGCTGCTTCCGCGACACCTGGCGAGAGCGATGTTCCATGCGGGAAGCGGGCCTAGAGCCATTGCAAAGGCGCTGGATATACCGCTTGAGGTCGCTAGGCAGCAGGTTCTCGATGCAGTGCTCCTGCCCCCTTCTGTTCCCTCCCCTCCAGGCCCCCTACCGCAGCCCAGTCCCGATCAGCAGGCTGCGATTGATGCCCCGGAAAAGCACGTCCATGTCGTCGCCGGCCCCGGTACGGGGAAGACCACCACGCTTATTCATCGCGTCAAAAGACTCATCGAGCATGACCAAGTCGACCCGCGCAGGATTCTCGTCTTAACGTTTACCAACAAGGCTGCCGCTGAGCTTGTTGACAGGCTTCAGCGTGCCGGAGTCAAAGGTGCGTCAGAAATCTGGGCGGGCACGTTCCACGCCTTCGGGCTGGAGTTTCTGAGAAAGTACTACCAACACTTCGGCATCGCACAGGACGTCGCAGTCGCGGACAAGATCACTCAGCTCACCATGACGGCTAGGGCACTAGCCGGAACCGATCTGGAGTACTTCAAACGTACCGACGATCCCTACGATTGGCTTCCTCCGGTTATCGAAGCCGTGCTAAGGGTCAAAGAAGAACTGGTCTCCATTGAAGACTACCTCACCGCGGCGTTGGCGACTGCTGACGATGACGAGCAACGCTCGCAGTTTCGCGACGTTGCCGCCGTCGCGAAAGCCTATGAGGAGGCTCGGCAGAAGGCCGGCATGGTGGATTTCGTTGACCTGGTCGCTGCGCCGGCCCTGGCAATCGCAAAGGATCGGGCTCAATTCTCCGAGGTGGCTGACCGGTACCAACACATTCTCATCGATGAGTTCCAAGACCTGACCTCCGCCATGCTGGCGTTGACATCCGAGCTGACGGTCAACGCGAAACTCTGGGTTGTGGGTGATGTGCGGCAAGCCATCTATCACTGGCGAGGAGCATCGCTTGACGCCCTACTGAATTTCAACAGTCGCTTCCAGTCCGCCAAGCGCTACGATCTCGTAGTAAATCGCCGAAGCGTTCAGGAAGTCATTGACGTGACGGTCGCGGTAGGCCAGCACCACCCACTTGAACGGTCTCTGCCACTACCGTTGCCCAAGTGCGATCGAGGGAAGAGCGGATGCAAGCCTGTGCTTGTGTGCACCAATCATCGACCGTCAATGTGGAGTGAACTAGCCACAGCTGTACGAAAAGCGCTCGACGACGGCATCGCCTTGCGTGAACAAGTCGTCATCGCTCGAAAAGGGGCGTCGGTGGCAGCCGCTGCAGCAGAGTTGAAGTCTTCAGGCATCCCAGTTCTGTATGTTGGCGAGCTCATGGAGCGCCTGGAAGTCAAAGACATCCTTGCTGTCATACAAACCATTGTGGAAAAGAGCCCGCGCGCACTGCTTCGAGTCGGGGACTTCGCGACGCCAAGAATGACAAGTGCAGATGTTAGGGCAACTCTCGAAGCTGTTTCTCAGGACACGTCTCTTCAACGAGCAGGTTGGCTAAAGGCAGGCACGCTTCCCTTATCCGCGAGCGGTCAGGCGAGCCGACAGGATCTAGCCCACAAGTTGCGAGGCCTATCTTGGTCTACAAGTCCTTGGGATTTCTTCTGTGAGCTCCTTCTCGAGCGTCGATTCCTCCTGGCAGACCTCACCGACGACAGCATTGACGGCCATCTTCGCCGGCTCGCGCAGTGGCAGTTTGCCTACATGTCGCGGGTCGGTGACGGAGACAAGCGGCGTCCAACACTGTTCCGCCTTCTCAATCGGCTCAGGTTGCGTCAGCAGATTCGAGACGTCTACATTGATAGGGAACTCCCGCCCGAGACGAACGGGCTTGAAGGCGTGCGCGTCATGACACTTCACGCTAGCAAAGGGCTCGAATTTCGGGCGGTGCAGCTTGTGGCCGTCAACGGAAAGCACTTCGCCGGCGCGAGCGACTCGAATCCATTGCTACCGCCCGAAGCTATCGGCAGCACGTCAAAGCAGCACAATGAAGAGTCCAATGTGGAAGCGCACAACATGCTCTATGTGGCAGTTTCGCGCGCGAAGGATGTCCTGACAATCTTCGAAGACGGCGATGAGTACCCCTTCGAGAACGTCACCGCACTTGAAACAGCAGTCTCCCGAGGCGTACTGCTTAAACGCAATGGGGCTGCGTCCACAGCCGTAAAGGTGGCTATCAAGACCAGCACGACGTTCGCACCACGTACGAGCGTCAGTAACGACGAGTTCTTGGCATACGATAGATGCCCGCGCCAATTCCTCTACCGATTCGGTCTAGAGATGGGACAAGAACTCGCCCCCAACCCGTCCCTTCAAGCTCGCGGGCTGGTGAAGCGAATGCTCAAGGAACTCGCCCAGACTGGCCGCTATGACCTCCTTGCCCAAAGTTTCCAACAGAGCTGGACGATATCTCGTCTTCCGGAGCCGAGTGCAGACCCGCAGCTCTGGGAACAAGCATGGGCAGTCGCACATAGCGGTGCCACATATCTGGCCGGGGTCCAAGGACAGTTCATTGAAGTAACCGCTGACATTGGCGGCGTTACCGTCAGGCTACCTTGGGGACTTGCAGTCGGCGATGTTGGCGGCGTGCGCTTGCACTGCGTCGACTTCTATCCGGCCGCCGGATGGTACAGAACTCGCCAGGACAACATTCTGCGTCAGATGATGTCGCTGACCACGGGACCCGCGCGCGTCGTCAAAGCCAACCTCTACGACATGACCCGCAAAACATCGCGAGAGGTTGCGCCTGTCAAGGTCTATGACACATCCATCGTATCCACACGTACTGCAGGCCTTAGGAAGGGCGACTTCTCGCCGACCAATAGCAGCTATCCGTGTGCGCGCTGCGCGTACTCGTATGTCTGCCCCTCGCTGCCATCGGCCTGAGGGGACAGGGATGGATCGATTCCGGTTTTGGAGGGTGACGTCGATTGAGTAGGTGAGGGCCACATATTGCATGGCCCGCTGGAAGACGACGATGACCCAAATTTTCCTGCAGTCCGAACTGCTCAACGACATCGAGGTTATCGACCTCGACGAAGGCGCATCGAAGCATGACCTGCGCCAAGCCTGCCTCGACCGTGTCGGCGGCGACCACCTCCCCGAGCCGCTCATCCTCTATATCGAGGACGAGGATGACGAGAATGCTATCGACAAGATGGATGCGATCGTCGACGGCTTGCGCCTACACCTGCACCGCCTGAAGGCCATCACGGTAACCGTCCGCTACGCCGGCCGCCAAGAGCACCACACGTTCCGCCCCAACGCTACCATCGCGCGCGTCAAGCGTTGGGCGGCGCATGCCCTTGGCATCACCGCGTCCGACGCGGCGGAACTCATGCTGCAAATCGCCGGCACCGACAACCGCCCTGACCCGGACGTTCACCTGGGCAGCTTGGTCAAGGCTCCGCAGCATACGGTGTGCTTCGACCTCGTGCCGGCGCCCCGCGTCAACGGCTAAAGGGGGCGACGTGAACCAAGAACTGCAAGCCCTCGAGACACACCTCGCAAGCGGCAGGTTCAAGGCTGGCGTCGCCCGCGGGCGCTGGCAACTAGTGACCCTCACCTGGCCGTACGCCTTCATCGAAGTATTCGACCGCCAGGGCCACCCGACCTGCATCCGCTTCGACTGCACCGGCTATCCGGCGCGCCCCCCTCAAGGCACGCCGTGGGACTACACCGCGCAGCAACAGTTGCCGGCCCCGAAGTGGCCACGCGGGGGCCGTGTGTCGCAGGTGTTCAATCCCGCGTGGCAAGGCGGTGCGGCGCTCTACATCCCCTGCGACCGTGTGTCCATCGAGGGCCACGCCAACTGGTACACCGAGTTGCCACACCTTGTATGGAACGCCTCCCGTGGCCTGGTGCATTACGTCGAAGCACTCCACGAGGTTCTTCAGAGCCATGAACTCCAGCCAGCTTGAAATCCATGCATTGCTCTGGACTGAGCTCATGGCAGACCTGCGTCGCCGTGGCAGAGGAGCGCGCGAATCTGGTGCCTTCTTGCTAGGCGCGGTGGATGGGGCCGCTCGTCGTGTCGAAGCCTGGGTGCCGTATGACGAGCTCGACTCGAACGCGCTGGCCTACGGCTACGTTCGCCTGGACACGTCAGCGTTCGCTCGACTCTGGTCGAAATGCTCAGAACTCGGGATGGTTGTGGTCGCCGACATCCATACGCACCCGGGCGGCCCACGCCAGAGCAGCTCGGACAGAGCTAACCCCATGATTTCTCAGGCTGGTCACATCGCCTTGATCGTTCCTAACTTCGCGCATGGCCGGGTAGCTCCGCATAACCTCAGCGTGAACGTTTATATGGGCGGCAAGCGGTGGGAGAGCTTTTTCGGACGGGATGCGCAAGCGCGTATCCGGGTGATTTGAAAGGTCATTGACATGCACGCAGACTCCTTCCATCGTTTGATGAAACTCCTCGTCGACAGCGGCGAATGCGCCACGCTAGAGGATGCCTTGACAACATTCTCCGGCTACGGCGTTCGCCTGATCCTGTCCGATGAGGTCGCCCGTTCACCAGCACAGCAAGTCATCGCGTTGACCGTTATCAACGCCGCGGCCAGGAGCTTTCAGGGCAACGTCAAGGTAAGTGGTAGCACCAACCTGGCACTGACTCTTCCCGGCTTCGAGGGCATTCGGCTTTCCCAATTTGAGCTCTGGGTCGGTGTCAACCCGGCTTGTCAACCAACCCACGCCTGGCCCACGATTTACGTCGGTACGCGCGAGGACACCGCCGTCGGAAAGGTGCTCGCGCCTTGGGCATCTGGCTGGACTTTCGGCATCGGCGGCCAAGCTCCATCTACGGACGCGCTGGAGGTCTTTGTACCGGCGTGCGTGGCCGCCGGCGCGCTAGCCGTCAGCGAGGCCTTCTCGATGCTCCGCTGCGATAACCCCTATGCCGGCCGACGCGCCGTCTCGTTCTCCCTTTGGTCGATGAAGAATGACGCCGCGCAGCCGCCTGAAAAAGTGTCGCCAACGCTAGATGGAGGCCTTTGGTGCGTCGGGCTTGGCCACCTCGGCCAAGCGTATTGTTGGACACTGAGCCTCATGGCCGATATCGTGACCGGCCCACTGGTGCTGCAGGACAGCGACATCGTCACTCCATCGACTATCACGACCTCGGTACTGTCAACGCCAGCGGACATTGGGCGCAAGAAAACCCGGGTAGTAGCCGACTGGATGGAGCGCCGAGGCTTCGAGACCCGCTTGGTTGAGCGGCGCTTCAATTCAGCCACACGTGTGTCCGCGGGAGAACCGCTGACGGCACTCTTTGGGGTCGACAACGTCGCTGCCCGACGCGCTTGTGAAGCTGCTGGATTTTCGTTGGTGCTTGATGCTGGCCTGGGTTCTGGCTACAAGGACTTTCGCTCGCTGCGAGTGCGCTGTTTTCCCGGGGCCTCCTCTGCCGACCGAATTTGGGCAACCGATGCAGAAGCGGTTACCAACCCGTTGGCTCCCGCGTATCAAGCAATGCTGGCAGCAGGAAAGGATCCCTGCGGCATTACGACTCTCGCAACGAGGGCGGTAGGAGCTCCGTTCGTTGGATGCTACGCCGCCGCTCTCTTGATAGCGGAACTACTGCGACGACGAAGTGGCCAGACAGTGAACAGCGTCCTCGACATCAGCCTGCGCTCTCCAGAGGTTGCGGAGTTGGGCTGACGCCTACCCCTGCGCTGCTTGGGGCGGCTCGGAAATACGGGGACGACGGAAGCTATCCGATTTGCGCCACTTATCTGAAAATTGTGAGACTTCAGGCAAATACATTAGTCCAGTTCTGCTTGATAATCACATCGATTGCCATCAAAACGGATAGGTTCGACCAGTGCTCATCGAACAGGCGTTTTTCTCGCTGCCCGAAGTCCTCCATGGATCGGGCTACCAGACGCAAAGCTACGAATCGGGGATAGTTTCCGCGCTCACCTTGTCGCTCCTTCAGGTATTGAACGGACGCAACGTGCCTAACCCAATTGGCTGCCTGCAAAGCGAGCGGCTATATCGCGCGGATGGTCTATATCAGCAGGGAGGCCAGCCTCGGTATCTCCGAGCAGACTTGTTTGCTGATGTTGGTCGCCTATACGTGGCCAACAGACGGTTGAGCCAGTACGGCTGGCGGCATCACCTGTGGCTCGAATGCAAATTCCTCCGGGGCCAAGCAGGCGACGCTGGCAACCAGCATGCAGGGAACAAGTCGCCCGCAACCGGCGCGATTCTGGCTGATTTACTACGGCTTGCGCTGCTTGTTCCCGAGAGCGCAGAAACGACCCGCAGTAGTCGTTACTTCCTACACGTCTATGACGCGGACCCGAAGTTCTACCTGACGTTTCGTGGTCGGCCGTGGTGCAAATCGTTGGTAGCGGTCGGCGAGCAACAGATCCACGTCTCTGAGCTCGAAACGGAGCCGGCGGCAGTGAAGAGGTTGATCGGCGACCTTCCGGGCCTTGATGTGAAGCTCAGTGTCACGAACTTCCACGCTGGTCCGCTGCACATTCAACACCGACCCGTCTATTGGTGTTGGCTCACTCGTATTGACAGGGTCGAAGCAAGCCTTGGGCAGCACACCGTTACCATTGACGTAGACCGAACGATCGTGCAGTCGGAAAGCGGCCTGGCCGAAATTGCGGGGTTCATTGCCGGACGCCTGGCTATTCTGCCGGAATCGCCCGACACTCAACCTCCGAGGCCGGACGAGCAGGAGGAGGCGCAGGCAGAAGACAATGTGTTAGCAAACGCTGAGGAGTAGCTCTGGAGCAGAAGCCAAAAGAGCCACACCCATCAAGGCGGCTAAGGTTAGGAGCATGCTCCTGAGACACGTCGTTGGCGACCGAAGGGATGACACACAGCACGATGTCGCTGGACGGTCGCCGCTCATGCGCTGTTTGTGCTTCGCCAATTTCCATTGGACGCCCCTCATCCAGGCAGGGCCATTGCCGGGCGCACCCCGCAGTTGGGTTAACAGGTGCCACGTTGTGTGGTGGGCCGGGATTCGCAACATGTGAGGCCTCGAATATCTACGAATCCCTAGCGTCCCTCACTTTGGGGCGGCCCGTTTAACTGTTGCCTTAGATCTCGCGACGGCCGGTGTCACTTTGCGAAACGTGAGAGAAACCCGGCGCTCTCTGATGATTGCCCCTTCCTTCTTACGCTTCGGAATTTCATGCGTCCATGTATGACGCACTTCGTTATCCAAGATGACAGCGCTTCTGCGCTGCAAAATTCGTTCGACCTTTTCTGTTCCACTTTCGTTGCGGAACACCATGCCCCATGATTCATTGAGGCTGATCGTCACTACTGGCCCGCTAAAACAGTCCAGACAATCCACATGCTTCGCGATACCTTGGTTGCCAAGGTACTCATTGACAATGACCTGATCGGGCATCTCCGGAACCAACCCGTGTTTCAGCAGCCGATGCGCAAGCCTCTCGGCCCACTCGGGAAGTTGCCCAAGATAGGCAGAGCCTTCTACTTTGCGCGCCTTATAGTCGTACTTCCACCCGTAGTGCTGAACCCGTCTCGCTAGGTCTGTTAGCCAAGTACCGCGGTCTACCGCAGCCAATAGAGAACATTCCTCTTCGGCGGTAATGAAATCGGGAACAGTCAAAAGTCCCGGCGGATCGTCGGCCTGCCTTACAACCGCCAGCTTACGGTGGTGAACCTCCGACGCCGCCTGCGCCGGACGCGCAGATTGGACAGCGTCCGCGCGAGGAACCGGCGGCAACCGGTCTGCAACGCTTCCAACCGCAAGCCAGTCTCGGAAACGGTCTACGTCTAGGTCGTCGACGATAGATATGTGCTTACCTAGATCGATCGTGACCGCGCCTTTCACCCTGAGACGGTGGCCTGCTTTGTCTGCGCTCAGTCGCCCCTCTCCGGAAGCATTGAGTTCGACGTCGGCCAAGCGGAGACATCTGCGCAGCCCCTCCGGGTATAACCGACGCGCTAAGTCAATGGCTTGTTGCCGTGTAGACTCGTGCTCGAAATCCGCACGGAACCAGTCTCCCCGTCGGCTCGTCTTCCGTTCAGCCCACACTTGGCCTCGTTCGAGGAAATGCACTCGGTCGCCATTTATCGCCCAGGTTGGAACTGGAGCAAAATCATCTGGCCAGCAGTCTCGGGCCATACCGACTGGTGACGAAAGGTGCCAAGTGCGCACGGCTAGCAATTGACGTGTCGCAGCCGATCCCCGGAATTGCGGCTCGAGATCACGCAATCCAGTCAATAGCCCGGAGATAACTGCTCCAGTCCACCATACTGCCGGCGGCATGGCGGCGAGCTCTCCTCGCCAGCCAACGAAATCCTCGGCCTTTGGGCGAAGCAGTACGAGCTGCAAAGCGAGCCCCAACGGGTCTCGTTCGCCACGCTTCACATCTACAATCGCTGTATCGGAAAGCAGCGCGCGCGTGTGTGCAAACAAATCCGACAGCTCGTCTTTGTTCCCGCCGAGATCTAGCGCACTCTCAACGATTGCCCCCAGGACATCTCCGGGCCTCCACTCGTGACGAACGTTCACCGCACTAATTATTTCACGCATGGCCGCCCACAGCGGCGCACTGACGAAATTGCCCGACCCAGCTCCCCATACCGGATCGGCTAGCCATGGAGCTCTCAGCGCCGTGGCGGTGCTCCCCTGCTCTGAGCCTATGGACAGCGATTCACATAACACATTCAGCCAAGGGTCTATCGCGGGAACTGCCCACATGGCCATCGCGGCGGCCCCCCTCAGGGCATTCCACTGCTGAGGGACCCTGACTACCCTTTTCAATGAGGGGACATCATGTACGCGCGCGTGCCGTACTTCCTGAACCTCGATCGGTTGGGAAGGAATGTTGACGTTACTAAAACCCTTCGCCATCGCCAGTATGCGAGCGCGATCTTCCGCGGCAGCAACCGTGAATCTCGACACTGCAGCTAACGGAATAGGACCTGGCCAACGGATCGCGAGATCGTTAGCGCCCACGGACTGGACCGGGCCGTCAACCCATTCGCCTCCGCGATAGATAGGCACCACCAGAGGCGGCAGCGATACGGGATCGATCCAGCCGACTACCGAAATACGCTTACCGCGATCTACCTCATCACATGCAGCATCCACTCCAAGTGTGATGCCTTCGAAATCAGTTTGTGCCGACCACCACTCATCTGCCAGAAACCGGAGCCAGTCTCTGCTATCAAGCACCACAGCAAGACGGGGGCGGGTTGTTGTCCCCGCCTCAAGGCGCGCCGGAGCCTCACCGTCCAGCGGTGAAAGCCAATCCATTTGCGAAGCGGAAACACGTGTCATCTAGCGAGCTTATTCGGATCCGGCAAATCGCCGATCTGTTCTATATTCAATGCGTCAGGACCATCAATGAGAATAAGGCCATCACGTGCGCGCGCACACAACATGTACATGCGCCGAAAATCCTCTACGGATCGGCATGGCAGGGAACGACTTAGATCCTGCAAATATACAGTATCGAACTCAAGGCCAATGGCGGACTCGCTGCTCAGCACTGTGATGCCTTTGTCCAGCAGACGGATACCCCCGACAGTGGCACTGTGATCTCCCCTGTAAGCGTCGACCCTCGTACCAGTGGGTAGCGCCTCAACGAGCATGCTCTGCAGTTGCGACACGTCATCACGCCGATACACGATGACGCCAATTGCCTGCGCTCGGTTCCGGAAACGGGCTGCGACGAGCGCTGCAAGATCCGCCCAGCTGCGGCACTGAACTAGCCGAGGAGTTTCGCCGCCGCGCCCTCGCTGGACGACTCCCGGCGGAAGAACTGAAGAGCGGTGGAAATGCTCCGCTACCTCAGCAATTTCGGCAGTGTTCCGGTGATTGGTTTTCAGTCTAATAGGAGCAGGCATCCCTGCCGACACGATGTCTTGCAAGGACGCCCGCAACGGATCGGTTGTTTGATCTTCGTCAGCAAACACAGTCACCGTTCGGGCACCGAACCGTACAGCCCATCGAAAGAAGCCGGCCGGCAAATTTTGACCCTCGTCTATAACGAGATGGCCAAGCTCTGGCTCGGCTTTCGCCTTAGCGAAGGAATCAATGATGGCATCCCAATCGTACAGGTAGGGCTGTATTTGGGGCGTCACACACTGGAAGCGGTCGCGATATGTGCCGGTAACGAAACTGTTCATGGTTTGCGTCACAAGACCCTCGCCGTGCAGTTGCCCTGCAAGCGTGGCAAGCATCTTGTTACGTGTCACCAGCACGGGCCGCACGTCAAGTTCCCGCAGATACCGAGCTCGCAGCACCGCGAGGCTGGTCTTTCCAGACCCGGGAGGGCCGGCAACAAACAAGTGTTCATTTGCAGCATGCTCGTAGACGGCCAATTGCTCGTCTACCAAGTCATCGAGCTTTGGCAGCTTCATTGTCTTGCTTCCATAAGAGAGATCACGTTTCGCTCGGGTCGGAAAAACAGGGCGTAGTGCACATCTTTTGGCGTTTTCCCTGTGTGAACGAAGCGCTCGACGACGTCAGTCACTATCTTGAACCCGCCGTTTTGCAACGCGTCTCGAAAGGCCGGGTATTTCTCTCCGGCTCTCGCCGCCGCGCTGTTCGTGTAAAGCACAACAGCAGGTCCGGGGCCAACTCTCGACAATGCCGTAAGGATCACGGCTGCAAGACCTGCTGCATCAACCGTAGGACTCGCCAATAGATATGAGGCAACGACGATGGCCCACTCGCCACGAACCGGGCCAAAATCGAGTGCTTCTAGATCTTGTTCAAATACCGCGGTCGTGTCACGGTGAAACGCTCCGAGCGGCCTGGCCTCGGCATACAACGACTCGCCCAGCGCGAGCATACTCGCGGCCCTGTCTACCCCAAAATACCGAAAAGGTTCGCTAGGTCCCAGCGCCGCAGCAAACGAGAGGCCCGCAGTAAACGGACCACAACCTATGTCGATTAGCGTGGGCTTCGAGATATTTTTGTGCTCGCCCAATAGAAGACCAAATGCGTGACGCAATTCATCAAGGTGTCGAGGCTGGTTGTATTTTGCATAGAGAAGCGCCCTATCATCCCCTGTCAAGCTCCCAATAGCCGCATCAAAGTCAGCCTGACCTCCTTGGATGACCTCCTCGAACACGCGGTCCCTCGGCCAGCCCAGGAATGTTGTGGGCGTAGTCCTACCATCCTCCACAATCTTCCGATCGATCTGGGTACTGACAAGCTCCACCAACCATTCAGGACCGCTCATAATTCTCCCGATTTATTCTTTTAATTCCCCAACACCATGCCTAGTCCTGTTCTTGGAACTGAGGCTAACTAGCCCACGGCTGATGGTCTCCGATTGTCACAACCAGAGCGGATCTTTGCTAGCACCTAATCGAGGGGTATCGGATATTCACCGATGTGCGGGAGCGGAACCGCTCCGCTATCGTCGGCGCAGCGGTTGGAAAAACCGAAACATTCAATATTACGCAGCCGAAATGGCTCTATCCAGCTTTTCGTTATGGCAACCTCATTAGTCGAATCGCAACATCCCGCCCCAATCTCGGGACCTGAATTAATTTCCCTTAAATTAGATATAACAAATATCGAATTCACAAATCACCGGCGACTCACAAGGTATGATGACCTTCGTTCTTATCCTGCGTGTACCCCGCAACTGAAGGGTCGCCGGTCGAAAACCGTCGCGCGGCCCAAAGTACGCGGTAGCAGAAGAATCCTTAGAACATATAAATGAGATACCTAGGGAGGAGTTACCTCACGCCAGCAGGCTTGCATCTCCGGGCAACGAGGTAACGCGACAGCAATGGTTAACTCGAAGTTCTCAGCGGTCGACGCGACGCTTGGCTATGTGTACCAAGTTCGCTGCGCCTTGCTCTATGCACTTCGAAGAGCTCGAGATGGAGACGAGTTTCTTGTCGGCATAGAAACGTTAGACGACGTTGCCTTTACCACCTCCGGGGGAGAGCCCGCTGGAACTGCTCCAGACGAAACACCACCTCAATGCCAAGTCGAGCCTCAGCAACGCCAGCTCAGATATATGGAAAACCCTTCGGATCTGGATAGAGGGATCGCAAGCGGGGGACATTTGATCCTCGAAACTATGGCTTCACAAAGCTCGGCGAGTTGGTGCGCAAGCAAGACTATCTCGAATACAGAAAGACGCCTGATGCATCCGGTGTTTCCCATCACCTTCATATCAAGATCAAGTGAAGATGGCCAACGCGACACAACGGCGGGGTGGGCATTGCTCGCGCCCCCTGAAGGGGGAGGTCATGTGGGATTGCACTGTCGCCCAGAATTCGAGCCAAGCCGCCTTGGGCGCTCCAACGTTGCAATGTCGGCGCGCAGCGCCACAAGGCCAGTCAGCCTTGTGAAGCTCCGTGACGACCTGATGACCTTCCGCTCCTAGTCGATAGTGGCCGGCTACTGACCCTGTACCCGCTTCAGCACAGTTGAAGAGTAGTGGCTAGCCGAGAGTCGGCTGCAATCGTTGTGCCTTGTCATCTCTTAGAAAAAGGCGACCGCGTCAGATAACAGCCACCTATCGCTTACCCCTGATCGTCGTTCGCTAGCGGCTCATAGTGAGGTAACTCCCATGGTGCCTTGCCGTGCCACTTGCGGTAGACCCCTTTTAGCCGCTCCTGGCGGTAGCCCTCGAAGTCATGCTCGTACATACAACCGCACCGCCCCTCGCCCTCGATTCCAGGGCACGCCCCGAAGCGCATCCACGCACGGAACTCCGCGCGAAATGGCTCAGGGATATCAGCTAAGCGGACGTAGTGGGTGTTATCAACCGTCACTCGCGCAATGTTCAAATCCCGCAGTACATCCAAATCTGCCTGCATGGCAACCTATCTCGGTGACTCAGAATTCAGGGCACATCAACATCTGCAAGGACATGTTCGCGTTCTAGACTGGCAACCAGAGCATGAAGTTGTATCACCCCAAGAATCACGAACGGCTCTGCACCCTGATAGACGATCTCGATCGAACCGGCTTTGGCGCGTTTGAGCACAGCGGTGTAGTGCTTCTTGAAGACGGACATTGGCGTGCCTGCAACTTTGACGTCTTTCGCACCAACGCTTGCCGCAATCGCTCTGATCGCCACTCGAAAGTCGCGCGTCCGGCGTCGTGTGGCAACTAGGCCGTCTCTCTGATGGCGTGCGAATTTGCGCTTGATCACGCCGGTCCCACCGGAAGCTGGTTTGAACGGATCAAGAAGCCAGTGCGGACTCGGTCGTCAGTCATTTGGCCCTCCGTGTCGAGTGGCTACGATTAGGGCACCTCCGCTTTGCTTCACGGGGGTCCAGCCTTCCGCCCACTCCATCGTCCATTCGGCGTCTGCGGTTGGCGCAGGCTGCGAGGGCATACACGGCTGAGTTTTTCCATCGTGGGTCATGTAGCTGAACCACGTCGTACCCGCCACAACGTAGCTGTACAGGGCAATAAGCGGCACCAGTTGACTTTCTGATTCACGTGCATCGGAGAAGTCAAAGACGTACACGCGATAGTCGTCCTCGCCAAAGGACCGTAAGTCTTGACACAACTGCTGAGGAGACGTCACCAGGCACGCACGCAACAGCTTCGCCGTGCTCGGATTGTTTGGCCCCCGATCAATCAGGAAACACTGCACGTCGGTTCCAATGCCTACGTAACGCCATGACTGGAGTGGTAGTTGCGAGGATAGCCATGCAGGTTGACTAGCCTCGTAGCCGTATTCCGTGAGCAACATGTCTCAGTTCTTGAAATGAACAACGAAGCGCCGATCTCGCCTATCCGAGTTCTCTCAATCAGCGTTCGCAACGCTTTGACACATTGAGCGCAACAAGACTGAGAGTGGGCGGGCAAATCCCGAAATCCCTGGGGCAGCGGATTCTACGCACCTCAAAAAGAGATGTAAAGACTGTCTATTTTTAAACTGACTTATTTTCATCTGTAGATTCATCTAATGCGTTGATGGATGCTCGCCAGATGGCAGAGCTCACACCTGAACAACAGACGGCCCGTCAGCGGTTGTCCGGCAACTTGAAGATGCTTCGCGGTCGGATGGGCCTGTCCCAAGAAGCGCTTGCTGACCTTGCGGGGCTACATCGCACTTATGTAAGTCAAGTGGAGCGGTGTATCGTCAACGTGTCTCTTGACAATATCGTCTTGCTCGCCGCCGCCCTCGGCGCAGAGCCTGTTGATCTTTTTCAGGAACCTGGTGAGGTCCTACCGATTCGTCCGGGGCGCAAGCCCTCCAGGGCTAAGGCCAACACCGGAGGGCACGACTGAGGAATGCTCCTAGGGGAGATTCCTGATCGAGGCTCTAAGTCGAGTGGGCCGGAAGCTGAGCGCGCTGAAGAAAACGTGATGATCGACAACATCGAGCGCATCGCCACCGCGCTGCAAGTCGAGCCTGCCGCGTTGCTTCAGAAGTCAAAGTCGTAGCCCTGAGAGGGTAGGACTCGTTTTCCTCCTTGCCAGTCGGCACCAGCCGACACGGCGCACATGCTTCAGACATTTCAGAAAATGGGCTCGTGCACTGGCTCGTAGATTGGTCAGGAATGACTGGATCGCTTCTTGTTGCCCGTACGCGGCCTATCGCTACGCGCACGATCGACTGGAGGTAAGGGGTTGTCCAAGAACTCCTTCGTCAGATTTCTCGTGTAAGCGTTGTACGCCCACCGAGCGAACTGCTCCAACAACCCTTGGTTTTCCGCCTGTAGCCGCTGGTTCTCCGCCTCCAGTCGCGTGATCCTGTCCACGGCGATCTTCAATTCAGGCGACTCGGCTTCCTTCGGCTCGTCTTCGGCCTGCCCTGACAGCGCCTTCTTTCGAACGGTGAAAGCCAGGCGAATTCGCTCATGCCGATGAAGCGCCTGTCGCGTGTACTGCTGCCCGGTGCGACTTGCGACTGTTTCCACCAAACCATCCCAGCTCAACTTACCGCGCCAGCCATCGAGAATCGCGGCGATGTCGGCGATCTCCTCGTCGCCAAGGTTACGGCTCCTGGGCCTCTTCATGTAGCCTCCCCGCTAGGTGCCTGAAGTCGTGGTAGCGATAGATCATCCTCCAGCCCCAAGAGAAGCGCCCTGGCTTGCGCGGCATGCGCGAGCCGCGATGGCGTGTCGGCAGGCCTGAGTTGAATCACTGACCCCCGCGGAATTTTGGGGTCATCCAGGATGTCCACGAGTCCGTTCAGGCGGTCCAATAGATGACGGTGATGCTCTACCCATTCGTGCGCGCCGAACTCACCCTCGCGCTCGGCTTGCTCCGCCTGTACCAGCAGTCGTTGTGCCTCCGCATGCGCGCGCCGGACTCTGGTCTCCTTTGCGACTTCGCCCTTGACGCATACCTGCTCGCCGCAGTTCAGGCAATCCCGGTGCAACTGGCAAGGCGACATCACATAGTCGTGGATGCAATAGCCGAAATCCGTGGTGTGCGCCGTGACAACTTTCAGCCGCGCAAACTCGTCTCGCGGGATCAGTGCGGCTCGTGCCTGTGTCGCCACGGGCCCAGACAGCCGCGTGTCCTCCCGCACCACCGATCGAATCCGTTCCACGATGGCCTGCGGCGTCTCATGGTCGTAGGCTCGGTTCTGCCTGACATCCTTTCTTCCCGACCATTTCGCGATATCGAGTTGGCTCAGGCCACCAATCTGCGCGAGCGTATCGAGGTAGTGGCGGAACTGGTGCGACGTCACACGAATGCTGCTGCCGTCCGGCTCATGGAAACCGTAGCGCTCAAATAGCGATTCGACACCGTGTTTCGACCGGCCTCCGAGTCCATCACTAATCTGAAGATGTGAGACCGCCTTGATAGTACTGCGCATAGTGGCCCTGCTCTCGTGCAGCGCATTACGCTGCATTACCAGAAGCGTCTCGCTGTACTTCATCCCATTGGTCGGATGCGCGATCGGAAACGCCCTAGGGAGCATTCCTATCACCACTTTCTCGACGTCGGCGAAGCGCACGTACACCTTCCTCCCTCGTCTCTGCTCTGGAAGCTCATTTTCCCCGCGCCAAGTATTCACCGTGTCTTTTGATACGGGATCCGCAAACACAATTTTTCCGACATCGACCATGCTGAGCCATTCCGCAGCACGCAGATGCTCGAGATCCTCGGGAAGATAGAGTTGCCGGGGATGCAATTCGTACCAGCGTGCGATCTGTCGTGCTTCGTTCGTGACCTTCCGTATCTTTTCGATCGCCTCCTCAACAACACTGGTCATCGACGGGATAATCCACTTCACCGTCGGCTCAGCACCTTTGGCTGGCCACCATCTCAACCCGTAAGCATTTGCACCGGATTCCTTGACTGACTGGCGGACTTCGCAGTCCACAGGTAACTCAAACACTTCAGCGATGCGATCCGGTGCGGCACAGAGAATCGCCGTCACAGCAGACACCAGCACGTCGCCAGTTCCCGCGGCCAAGCGAAATATCTTCGGTAAAGACTCAAGCGCCGCCTCACTCGGCATCTTTGCTGCGCGGCGCTCGTCAGCTTCCCTGCCAATGCGCTCGGTATCAATCGGTCGAGGCAACGGATTGCGCCACCGTGTGGGCACGATGAGCAGGCGGTGGTCGAGAAGGAAGCGGGCAATCAGTTCCAATTGGACAGCCGTGCGGTAGGCGGTATCGCTGCCGAAGCGTTCTTTCTGAAGTTGCGCGGCCCGATTGAGGATCTGCGCGGTGATATGGATGGGATCCAAAGTGCCCATTTCCTTGAGCGCAGCCTCCAGCGACCGCAATGCTGCCAGACGCTGACTGATGTTCTTGGTCGGCCGCATAGCGTGTTGGTATCGTATGTACGACTTTGCGAACGCTTTGAACGGCTCGCTCATCATGACCCGCCCGCGTTTTCTCTTCGCCGTCTCGAAATTACTGAACACGATGTGCACAGCGTGATGTTTGCCTTTGAGATGGACGGTGTCCGATACGTCCCACACATCCTTATCGAAAGGTAGCGATTGTCCAAACACGGTCAGTCGCGTTCGGCATAGGTCGACAAACCGCGCCATATTCTCATTCGCGTCCGCCTCGTCCTGCGGCACGAACGGGAGTACATCAGCTACGCGGTTGCTTTTTCTCGGCATGCTGAACCTCGCAGCATTGAATAACCTCTGCAACCGCTAGGATCGTCCGATCATTGATGCAAGCTAAGCGCCGGTCAGCCTGGAAGAGGCGCTCGCGCTCCGCGAGCAGATGCTCGAGCACCTGCTCATGCGGCCCATCCAGCCAGGGCTCAAAATATTTGCAGGTGTAACAAGCAATGGGCTTGAGGAATCCGCAGAAGCCGTGTCTTCCGCAACTGGAGATCGCGTCGAAGTTCCCCGTGATCGCTGGCGCGCGAATCCTGCTATTCGGGTCATCCGCTCTGGATGCCTCTTCGGGGCCCTCGATCAACGTCCCCGCAAATGCCTGTGCCATGCGCGCCATGTACATCGCTAACGCACGATCAATCCGCGCGATGATCGCCGGCGTTGCACGCACGTAGACCCCAACGTTTTGCGTGTCAGAATGGTCTAGCAACTCCGCAATCACCAGCTCGCCATAGCCCTCTTCGGCTGCCCGTGTTCCGATGGTCGTTCGGAATCGCTTGGCGCCTATATGGATCGGGGAGCCAGTGCGTTCCGATTTGACCCGCAACTTGCCCAAGGTCGCGATGACCTTTTGGCTTAGTTGCTTTGCCGTCTGATGATATTCGTAGCCGACAACCGACCCCTCGAACCACTCTCCCGGGAACAACGGCGCGTCGTCCTTATTCAACAGCAAGCCGGCAAACCGCTCCTTGACCTGGGCCGCTTGCTTCATCACTAGCGGCCCTAGATCTGGGCTTAGTACGCGGTCTTTGAATTCTGCTCTAGGGTCACTCGAGCCTGTTTTTGCCCTGGGCACACTCAATACGTAAGTCAACGAGCCATCGCCGGCAGGAACCGGCTTGATGTCACACACTTTCAATGCGGCGTACTGTTTGGGCCGCTGACCCAATGCCATCAATATCCAGCACAGCACATAGTCATCCAAGCTCACAGCAAACCGCCCATACGCATCATTGAAGGCAGCTTGCACGGCCTCCAGTTCTATCGCGGTGAGCGGTCCGGTAGCAGGATCCATCGTCGCGACCGCTACGCCCTTGGGATTGCCCTTCAGCCGTAGCTGGCCAAGAAGCGCAACGGCCGCTTTGGTGATGCCGCGTTGCCCCAGTAACGCCCATTGTTCTAAGAAACCCGACAACGTCCCTAAGTACCATTCCCGTTCTGCGCCAACCTCACCCTTGTAGTTGAGAAGATCTAGGTCGGTGATTTCGGATATGGGCTTCTGCGAAATATTGCTCTTAAACTCGAACAGTGCCTTGTTTCGATAAAACAAGTTGCTGACATGTTGTGCCGATCGGTTCTCCGCGTACCAAACCAACACCATCTTGAATGCGACGAGAAACTCGGGAGTCAGTTGACGAAGCTCTGAAAACCAAAGCTTGGCTTCATACGTCCCTTCTCTTAGGTTCCAGAAATCTCTTCTTGGGTAGAAGACACAACCGCCGCGCGCCGTGGCAGTCTCGGGAAGAAGCCCAACGTACGGTGGATCGCCGACAGGAGCACTGCTACTGCGCGTCGTCATAGCGTGGCTTCCCCATCTTCTGCTGCAGTTGCAGCGAGGCCACTCGAGCCTCCTCTTCGATCTCTCGGTAGGTGTAGTCCTCAGCCGAACCAGAAGTCTCCGACCAGCCCATCACGTGGGACCGCGTCTTCTTCTCCCGTTCAGGGTCCAAGTGCCGCTCATCCGCAATCTTCGAGAAGTTGTAGTTGTAGGTGTGCCGGAACAAATGCGGAAAAATCTTGGGGAGATCTGGGCACTGGGCACTCAGCCTACCGAATACCTTATTCAATTCCCGCAGGGAAAGTGGGGCACCCCCATTGGCCACAAACAAGAAGTCGTGCCGCCGAGCGGATGCATAGCGTCGTCGCTCTTCGAGAATGTATTGGCGTGTGCGTCGCGCCAGATCGTCGCTGATTGGCAGCAAACGGGCCTGGGTCTTGGTCTTGGGCTCGTTCGGCCGCGGGTCGTCGGGGTCATCCGCGTGCCGGGCGATAAACACCTGATTTGCACGGAAGTCGACGTCGGAGACACGCACCCCGAGGAGTTCGCCGCGCCGAATGCCGAGGCCCATGAACCACCGAACCATCAGGTCATTGCGCGCCCTAACGTGGCGGCCCCTCCATGGATTCTCTCGCGAGTGCATGTTGATCACCTGCCAAAGTCGTTCTTGTGCGGCTTCGTCAAGTGCCTTGCGCCGGTGAGCGCTGCTGCGTTTGTTACCACGGCCTTTATCACTTGGAATCCGAGCTATGAGTCCTCGAACGGTAGCCTCCTTCGCCAGGAGCAGCGGCGCGCGCATCGGATGACTGGCGCCCAAGTGTTGAATACGCCGATCCGCCAGCCATCCGATGTATTGAACGACGTAGCGTAGCCGTGTGGCCGCATACTTCCCGATGACGTGTGGAATCGCCTTGCTCGCCTTCGAGCTGCCCCGAAAACTCTCAAGAGAGGAAGTCTTCGTCCTGACGGGCTTGGACGGGCACGCCTCAACTTGCCGCATTTCCTTCATCGGCAGGCGGCATAACCGAGCTAACGCGTCGATTTCGCCCAGTTCCAACAACCGCCCGTCCTGCATGTTTGCAAGGAGATCGATCTGGTGGTCGTCGCAAAACAGATGAAAGATCTTCAGCGCGCGCAGCACCGCCTCGATGGTGTTACTGGCCCGATCGCGCGTCCGGAATGCGGTCAGCGTAAAGACCGTCGGGTCAAACATTGGGGAGCCCGTCTGCCGGTCGACCAGCATCGGCAAGCGCTCGCCGGATGCAAAGCGCGGCTGCTTGATTGTGTAGCGCGCCGTCATCGCTCCACTCCGCAGAAAAGACCCGGCTCAATAGCAAGTGTGCTGCCGGAACACAGTCGGTCGGTCCGCCACCCTAATGCCACCTGCCGACGGTACAGCACACGCAGACGTGCTTGATAACGACCTCATGGGCCGATTGCAGCACATCGACGCTATGGCACTGAAGTTCGCCGCCCCGCAAGGAAGCACTCCAGCCAGCTCCCATGCCTATGGGAGGGCACATCCAGCGACCCCGCCAAAGCACCACCGCCCTACGGGATTGTTTACACAATAGAAAGTATCGTGTTTACTTCAACCCCGGATCCGCCCCCAAAAAACGTAAACAAGAAAAAAGCCTGTAACCGCAAGGGCTACAGGCTTTTTAGTTACACCAGATCAAAAGGGCTTGCTAAAACGGAATATCGTCGTCCATATCCTCAAAACCATTCGACGGTGCCGGCTGGCGACGTGCACCGCCGCCCTGACCACCACCTTCACCGCCGCGCGAGTAGCCGCCGCCTTGGCCTTGGCTTTGACCTTGGCTGCGGCCACCGCCGTAGCCACCACCACCACCGCCGCCGCCTTCACCGCCGCGCGAGTAGCCAGCACCGCCACCACCACCGCCACCACCCTCACCACCGCGGCCGCCGAGCATCTGCATTTGTTCTGCGACGATTTCGGTGCTGTATTGCTTCTGGCCGTCCTTTTCCCATTGGCGGGTCTTCAGGCGACCTTCGATGTAGACCGAAGAGCCTTTCTTCAGGTATTCGCCGGCGATTTCAGCCAGGCGGCCGAAGAAGGCGATGCGGTGCCACTCGGTGGCTTCCTTCATTTCGCCGCTGGCCTTGTCCTTGTAGCGGTCGGTGGTTGCCACGCGAATGTTGGTGACAGCGTCGCCGCTGGGCATGTAACGCGTTTCAGGATCGGCGCCGAGATTGCCGACGATGATGACTTTGTTGACGGACGCCATGATGAGTTTCCGAAGGTAAAAAATGAAGTGATGCCGCCGTGTTGCCCGGATTAGTGTCGGCGCAATGCCGGCATCTGCATGGGGCTCGCAATTATAAGCCAGGCAAAAGCCAGCGCGGCGCAGGTTAGGAATACGGCATGCTGCCCCGCATGCAGCAGAATCCAGCCGCCGCCCGCCCCGCCTGCAAACAGGCCCAGCGCCTGCGTCGTGTTGTACACGCCCATGGCCGCGCCCTTGCGCACGCCCGGCGCGTACTTCGATACCAGCGACGGCTGCGACGCCTCCAGCACGTTGAATCCGAGGAAGTAGACCAGCAGCGCAATCGCCAGCGCGGCGAGCGTCGGATTCATCTCGCCCAGCGCCAGTTGCGCCACCATCACCAGCGCCACAGCCGACAGCAGCACGATCTTCATCTTGCCGCGCTTCTCGGCGGCAATGATGGCCGGCACCATCAGCACGAACGACACGCCCATCACCGGCAGGTAGATCTTCCAGTGCGAATCGACGGGCAGGCCTGCGGCTTCCAGCATGTGCGGCAGCACGACGAACAACGCCGTCTGCGTGGCATGCAGGGCGAACACGCCAAAGTTCAGGCGCAGCAGTTCGGGGTTGCGCAGGACTTCACGGAACGGTGCCTTCATATGCTCGGGCGGACGCGGAGGGTTGGGCACAACCCACAGCACCACGCCGATGGCGACGATGGCCAGCACGCCAATCGCCGTGAACATGCCCGGCATGCCGACCCAGCGGAAGATGACCGGCGCACTCACGATGGCCACGGCAAACGACAGGCCGATGCTTCCGCCGATCATGGCCATGGCCTTCGTGCGATGCTCCTCGCGCGTGAGGTCGGCCACGAAGGCGATCACCGCCGACGAGATCGCCCCCGCGCCCTGGATGGCCCGCCCCACGGCAATGCCCGCGACGCTGTGCGAAAAAGCCGCCACCAGGCTGCCCACCGCAAAGATCACCAGACCCGTGACGATGACCGGCTTGCGTCCGAAGCGGTCCGATAGCCAGCCGTAAGGGATATAGAGCAGCGCCTGCGTGAGGCCATACACACCGATGGCGAAAGCGACGAGTTGGGTGTTGTTGCCATCGGGCAGCGTTTTCGCGAACACCGCGAAGACCGGCATGATCATGAACAAACCCAACATGCGCAGCGCGAAGATGCCGGCCAGCGAGGCAGCCGCGCGCAGCTCAAGGCCATTCATACGGCCGGAGGCGGAAGTCATGGATGGGGAAGCGGAGGACATGGTGCGGAAACCGCCGCGAAAACCAGGAAGAAAAGCGGCGACAAGAACACTTGAACGGTTTCACGGATTGCCCCATCTGGGAGCAGATACCAGCAAAACCGAAGTTCGGTATATTAGCAGGCTTACCCTTTTCCACCCTCCCGCCGATTGCCGCAGGCGGTCCGCACTCCGACGCCGCATTCAGCAGCACTCAGCCGCACATGGACGAAATCAAGATTCGTGGGGCCCGCACCCACAACCTGAAGAACATCAACCTCGATCTGCCGCGCAACCAGCTGATCGTGATCACCGGGCTTTCGGGGTCGGGCAAGTCGTCGCTCGCGTTCGACACGCTGTATGCGGAGGGACAGCGGCGCTACGTGGAATCGCTGTCGGCGTATGCCCGGCAATTCCTGCAACTGATGGAAAAACCCGACGTTGACCTGATCGAAGGTCTGTCGCCGGCTATTTCCATCGAGCAGAAGGCCACCAGCCACAACCCTCGCTCCACAGTCGGCACCGTGACCGAGATCCACGACTACCTGCGCCTGCTGTATGCGCGCGCCGGTACGCCTTACTGCCCCGATCACGGCCAGCCGCTGGAAGCGCAAAGCGTGTCGCAAATGGTGGATGCCGTGCTCGCGTTGCCGGCCGATACCAAGCTGATGATCCTGGCGCCCGTGGTGGCCAATCGCAAGGGCGAGCACGTCGATCTGTTTGAAGCGATGCAGGCGCAGGGTTTCGTGCGCTTTCGCATCCGCTCGGGCGGCGGTACCGCGCACGAGGCTGAAGCCAAGGTCTACGAAGTCGACAACCTGCCCAAGCTGAAGAAGAACGACAAACATTCGATCGAGGTCGTCGTCGACCGCGTGAAGGTCAACCCGGAACTCAAGCAGCGCTTGGCCGAGTCGTTCGAAACCGCGCTGCGCCTGGCAGACGGCCGCGCCATCGCGCTGGAAATGGACACGGGCAAGGAGCACGGCTTCAGCTCAAAGTTCGCCTGCCCGATCTGCTCGTACTCGCTGCAGGAGCTGGAGCCGCGGCTGTTCTCGTTCAACAACCCGATGGGCGCCTGCCCGCACTGCGACGGGCTGGGCCAGATCACGTTCTTCGATCCGAAGCGCGTGGTGGCCTTTCCGAATCTGTCGCTGGCGTCCGGCGCGATCAAGGGCTGGGACCGCCGCAATCAGTTTTACTTCCAGATGCTGCAGAGCCTGGCGGCGTTCTACGACGTCGACATCGATGTCGCGTTTGAAGACCTGCCGCCCGAGACCCAGCAGATCGTGCTGCATGGCTCGGGCAAGCAGCAGATCCCGTTCACGTACATCAACGAGCGCGGCAAGACCACGGTGCGAGAGCACGCGTTCGAGGGGATCATCCCCAACCTGGAGCGGCGCTACAAAGAGACCGACTCCATCGCCGTGCGCGAGGAGCTGGCCAAGTACCAGAACAACCAGCAGTGCCCGGAGTGCCACGGCACCCGCCTGCGCCGCGAAGCGCGCTTCGTCAAGATTGGAGAAGCCGACCAGGCACGCGGCATCTACGAGATCAACGGCTGGCCGCTGCGCGATGCGCTTACGTATTTCCTGACGCTGAACATGCACGGCGCCAAGCGCGAGATTGCCGACAAGATCGTCAAGGAGATCACCGCGCGCCTGAACTTCCTGAACAACGTCGGGCTCGATTACCTGTCGCTGGAGCGCAGTGCCGATACGCTCTCGGGCGGCGAGGCGCAGCGCATCCGCCTGGCGTCGCAGATCGGCTCGGGGCTGACCGGCGTGATGTACGTGCTGGACGAGCCGTCCATCGGCCTGCACCAGCGCGACAACGATCGGCTGATCGGCACGCTCAAGCACCTGCGCGACCTCGGCAACTCGGTGCTGGTGGTGGAGCACGATGAAGACATGATCCGCGCGTCGGACTACGTGGTCGACATCGGCCCCGGCGCCGGCGTGCACGGCGGCCAGATCATCGCGGAGGGCACGCCCCAGCAAGTCGAGCAATCGCCGGCGTCGCTGACGGGCGATTACCTGTCGGGCAAGCGCCGCATCGAGGTGCCCAAGCAACGCACGGCGCCAGACGAAGAGCGCTGGCTGCGCATCATCAACGCCAGCGGCAATAACCTGAAGAACGTGTCGGCCGATATTCCGATCGGGCTGCTCACCTGCATCACGGGTGTGTCGGGTTCCGGCAAGTCGACGCTGATCAACGACACGCTTTACCACGCGGTGGCGCGCCATCTGTATGGCTCGACGCCGGAACCGGCTGCGCACGATCGCATCGACGGCCTGGAGCATTTCGACAAGGTCATCAACGTCGACCAATCTCCGATTGGCCGCACGCCGCGTTCGAACCCGGCCACCTACACGGGCCTGTTCACGCCGATCCGCGAGCTGTTTGCCGGCGTGCCGTCGGCCAAGGAGCGCGGGTATGACCCCGGCCGCTTCTCGTTCAACGTCAAGGGTGGCCGCTGCGAGGCATGCCAGGGCGACGGCGTGCTGAAGGTCGAGATGCACTTCCTGCCCGACGTGTACGTGCCGTGCGACGTATGCCACGGCAAGCGCTACAACCGCGAAACGCTGGAAGTGCTCTACAAGGGCAAGAACATCACCGAAGTGCTGGAGATGACGGTGGAGCAGGCGCACGAGTTCTTCGCGCCGGTGCCGGTGGTACGCCGCAAGCTGCAGACGCTGCTGGACGTGGGCCTGGGCTACATCCGCCTTGGGCAATCGGCGACCACGCTGTCGGGCGGCGAGGCGCAGCGCGTAAAGCTGTCGCTGGAGCTATCGAAGCGCGACACAGGCCGCACGCTCTACATCCTGGATGAGCCGACCACTGGCCTACACTTCCACGATATCGAGCTGCTGCTGAAGGTCATTTACAAGCTGCGCGACCACGGCAATACGATCGTCATCATCGAGCACAACCTCGACGTGATCAAAACGGCGGACTGGCTGCTCGATCTCGGGCCCGAAGGCGGCGCCGGCGGCGGGCAGATCATCGCCAAGGGCACCCCCGAGGATGTGGCGAAGAGCAAGGCTAGCTTTACCGGCAAATACCTTGCGCCGCTGCTCAAGCGGAAGTAAGCGACATCATTCGGCAACAAAGAAGCGCAGTTTCGGCTGCGCTTTTTTTCGGCAATGCGGGGCGTCAGTGGCCCGCAGGCGCTGTCTCGGTTTCCACTTCATCTGCGTGTTTCATACGGCTGCGATTCAACGCGCCCGCTTCATCCAGCACCGGATATGCGGCCGCGCAGAACAACGAGTTCAACCGCTTGAAATCGCTGATGATGTCCAGATGCAGCGAACTGGTCTCGATGCTCTCGGCCGTCTGCGCGGACACCCGCGTGAGGTGACTGCGCGAGTAGCGTTTCTCTAGATCGCGGAAGTGCGCCTTTTCCAGCATCAGCTTCTGCGCGCTGCGCAGGTCGCCCGTCAGGAACACCGACAACGCCAGCTTGAGGTTCGTGACCAGGCGCCCGTGCATGTCTTCCAGCTCTTCCATGCCGGCCTCGGAAAAGGCCAGCTTGTGTGCGATCTTCTTCTCGCGCACGTCCTGCAGCATGCGGTCGAGAATGTCGCCGGCGTGCTCCAGATTGATGGTGAGCGAGATGATGTCGGCCCAGCGTTTTCCCTCGCGCGCGTCCAGGGCTTCGTGGCTCAGCTGCGTGAGATAAAGCTTGATGGCGGTGTAGAGCGCATCGACCTCGTCGTCGATGGCGCGGGTGGTTTGCAACAGGCGCACGTCGTTGGTTTTGAGCACGCGCAGGGTGTTGTCGAGCATGTGCTCAACGCGATCGCCGATGCGCAGCACCTCGCGCGACGCATTGCCCAACGCCAACGTTGGCGTGGCCAGCGCAGAAGGATCGAGGTAGCGCGGCGCAACGAGATCGTCGATATGCGCGCCGCCCGGCAGGATGCGCGCGCACAGGCGCGCCATCGTATCGGTAAAACCGATCAGCAGCACCGCCAGCGCCACGTTGAACACCACATGAAACGCCACGACCACGTGCTGTGGCGCGACGCCCGCGTGCGGCGCCCACTCCGCCAGCTTGTCCAGGAACGGCAGCGCCAGCGCGGCGCCCAGCATGCGCGAAAGCAGGTTTCCGAGCGTTGCGCGGCGCGCGGCCTGGCTCGATGACGGCGTGGTCGCCAACGCGGCCACGGCACTGCCGATGTTTGCGCCCAGCACAATCGCAAAGGCCACCTTGACCGACACCGCAGCCGACGCTGCCAGCGTCGCGCAGAACAGCACGACAGCCAGACTCGAATAGCACAGCAGCGTGAGCACCGCGCCAATCAGCATGTTCAGGCCGGTGTCTGACGAGATGGAGCCCAGCAGCACACGCAGCGCATTGGCTTCCACCATCGGGCTCGACGCGATCGAGATCAGCTCCAGCGCCATCATGATCAGGCCCAGGCCGATCAGCACCCGCCCAAAATGCCCCACTGCACTGCCCTTGCGCGACAGATGCAGGATCACGCCAAAGAAGATCAGCAGCGGCGACAGCCACGACAAATCCAGCGCAAATATCTGCGCCATGATGGCGGTGCCCACGTTGGCACCCAGCAGGATCGCCAGCGCCGACGACACACCCATCAGCCCTTGCGCAACAAAGGCGCCGACGATGGTGGCCGTCGCGTTACTGCTCTGCACCAGACACGTCACGCCAATGCCGGCCAGCAGAGCAGAGAACCGATTCGACACGCTGCGTGACAACAGGCGGCGCAAGTCCGCGCCGTAGAGGCGCAACATGCCAACTTTGACGGTCTGCGTGCCCCATACCAACAGGGCGACGCCAGAAAGCAGCTTAAGCAGGGTGATCATTGTTGCCGTGCAGTCTTGCTTATTTAGTCAGAGCCACCCGCAGGCCCAGCCCGATGAAAATGCAGCCGCTCATCCGGTCGAGCCACAGCGAGGCACGCGGCGTGCGGCGCATCCAACCGCCCAGCGCGGCCGCGCACCAACCGTAGATGCTGAACACAACGATGGTCTGCGCCATGAACACGCCGCCCAGCAGCAACATCTGCAGCGCCGCATGGCCGGCCTGCGCATCGACAAACTGCGGCAGGAACACCACGAAGAACAACGTCACCTTCGGGTTGAGCAAATTGGCAAAAACGCTCTGGCGATATACCTGCCACAGGTCGGGCGCCGCCTGCGCGCCAGCATGATTCAGGCCGATGCCTCCCTTGCTGCGCAGTGCCTGAATGCCCAGCCAGATCAGATACGCCGCGCCCAGCCAGCGGATCGCCTGGAACGCCACAGGGGACGATTGCAGCACTGCAGCCAGCCCAAGGGCCGCCAGCGTCGTATGAAACAGGCAGCCCGACGCAAATCCCGCCGCCGCCGACAGACCCGCTTTACGGCCCTGGCTTGCGCCGCGCGCAATCACTTGCAGGTTGTCCGGCCCGGGCATCACCGTGATGGCAATCGAAGTCAGCAGGAAGAGCAATACGTGGGGCATCGACGTCTCCCGGGGGCGCAGGGGAAGTGGAAAGGATCATGCTACTGCGCGTGGCAGTAGTGCGTCATATTTTTGTCACATGAGCGTATGCGACTGGCGCATCACGCATAGGCAGCGGGTGGCCGCTCAGTGTCCATCAAAGCGGCAGACCGTGAAGAGCGGCAGCCCGCCCTCAATCAGCAGTTGTGAGCCGCCCAGCTCGGGCAGGTCGACAATCGCCGCGCCCTCCACCACCGTCGCGCCCAACCGTTCAAGCAGGCGCTTGCCGGCCATCATGGTGCCGCCGGTGGCAATCAGGTCGTCGATCAACAAGACGCGATCGCCTGGCTTGCAGGCATCGGCGTGGATTTCCACCGTCGCGCTGCCGTATTCGAGCATGTACTCCTCGGCCACCGTGTTGAAGGGCAGCTTGCCTTTCTTGCGGATCGGCACAAAGCCGAGGTTCAGCTCATACGCCACGATCGAGCCAAGGATGAATCCACGTGCATCGATGCCTGCCACCAGATTCAGCCCCTGCCCCATGTAGCGATGGACGAACACATCCACCAGCACGCGCAGGCTCTTCGGGTCCTGCAGCAGCGGCGTGATGTCGCGAAACATCACCCCGGCCTGCGGCCAATCCGGCACCGTGCGGATGCGGTCGCGCAGGTAACGCGATACATCGCCCAGTTCGGTGGAAGCGGGAATGGACGACGGCGTCAGTAGCGCCGCCTGGTGAGGAGGAACTTGGTTCATGGCAAAAACAGGAAAGCAGGAACGTGGTCTGCGGTAATGGGCTACCACCCGGGCCGAATGGCGCCGAACCACAATGGGCAAACCCAAACCATACAGGAGACACGGCGATGGCAAAGAAAATTCTGATGCTGGTCGGCGACTACGTGGAGGACTACGAAGTCATGGTCCCCTTCCAGGCGCTGCAGATGGTCGGCCACACGGTGCACGCCGTCTGTCCGGACAAGCGCGCTGGCGATTCCGTCGCGACCGCCGTTCACGATTTCGAAGGCGCGCAGACGTACTCCGAAAAACCCGGCCATCGGTTCACGGTCAACGCCGCCTTCGCCGACGTCGACCCGGCAACGTATGACGCACTTGTCGTGCCCGGCGGCCGCGCGCCCGAATACCTGCGGCTGAACGCCCGCGTGCTCGACGTCGTGCGGCACTTCGCCCATGCGGACAAACCCATCGCGGCCATCTGCCACGGTGCGCAGTTGCTGTCGGCGGCGGGTGTGCTGGAAGGCAAGGCGTGCTCGGCATATCCGGCATGTGGACCGGAAGTCACGGCGGCAGGCGGCACGTTCCAGGACATCCCCGTCGACCAAGCCCACACCGACGGCAAGCTGGTCACAGCGCCCGCGTGGCCGGCACATCCGGCATGGTTGGCACAGTTTCTTGAAGTCCTGGGCACGCGGGTTCTACACTGATCCGGTTGCCCGCACGCCGGGCGCCCCAGGAGCCCCCGGCCATGTGCGAAATCTTCATCCGCGCCAATCCCCATTCCTACGACAGTCTCGCGCGTTCGCTACGCCTGCACGGCGTGGCGACCAGCGTGCGGCTGGAGTGCCTGTTCTGGGAGGTGCTCGAAGAGATTGGCCAGCGTGATGGCCTGACGGTCAACCAGCTCATCAGCAAGCTCTATGACGAGTTGTTTGAGCGTCGCGGCGAGGTGGCGAACTTCGCATCGTTCCTGCGCGTCTGCTGCCTGCGCTATCTGATGCTGCAGCAGGAAGGGCGCATTCCGGCTGATACACGGGTGTCGATCAGCTCGCTCGATGCCGCGGCGGTGCTGGACGGCCTGCCGGCCAACATGGCGGATGCCCCGCCGCCGCGCCGCTCGCGCGGGCCGCTGCTGGAAACGTTCATCAAATAAGCGCTGGCATCAACGCGGCGAGAGCCGCTCCTCCGCCATCTGCAGCCCCTCGGGGGTGCCGCGCAGCACAACGATATCGCCCAGCTCCAGCACGGTCTCTGGATCAGGATCGAGCGCGCGAATGCCCTGGCGCCGGATCGCCGTGACCGAGGTCTTGAACGTCTCCAGCCCCATCGTGCCGAGCTTGTGACCGATGGCAGGCGAGCCTTTGGCCAAAGGCACCGAATGCAGGCGCACGGCGTCGCGCTCCAGCATGTCTTCCTCGTCGTCCTGACCATGGAAGTAGCCGCGCAGCAGGCTGTAACGTGCGTCACGCATCTCCTGCGCGCGGCGCACCACGCGGCGCAGCGGCACGCCCAGCAGCACCAGCGCATGCGAGGCCAGCATCAGGCTACCTTCAATGATCTCGGGGACAACCTCGGTGGCGCCGGCTTGCTGCAGGCGATCCAGGTCGGCATCGTCGATGGTGCGCACAATCACGGGCAGGGTCGGCTCCAGCGCCTGCACGTGGTGCAGCACCTTCAACGCGGACGCCGTATCGGCATACGTAATGGCGACCGCCGCTGCACGGTGGATACCGGCAGCCACCAGCGACTCGCGCCGCGCCGCATCGCCATAGACGACATGCTCGCCCGCGGCCGCAGCCTCGCGCACGCGGTCGGGGTCCAGGTCGAGCGCGACATAGCCGATGCCTTCCTGCTCCACCATGTGCGCTAGGTTCTGCCCGCTGCGCCCGTAGCCGCAGATGATGACGTGGCGCTCGGTGGCGATGCTCTGCGCGGCAATCTTCGTCATTGCCAGCGATTGCATCAGCCAGTCCGTGCGCGACAGCCGCATGGCAATCACGTCGCTGTACTGAATCAGGAACGGCGCCAGCAGCATCGACAGCAGCATCGCCGCCAGGATCGCTTGGCCGAGCAACGGGTCGATCAGTTTCATCCCGTCAATCTGGTTGAGCAGCACGAAGCCGAATTCACCGGCCTGCGCTAGCCCGAGAGCCGTACGGATCGCCGCACCGCCACCGGAACCGAAGGCCCGCGCCAGCAGCGCAATCAGCACGAATTTGAACAGCACCGGCGCCATCACCAGGCCCAGCACCAGCGCCCAGTGCTCGAAGACCACGCGCGGGTCCAGCAGCATGCCGACCGTCACGAAGAACAGCCCCAGCAGCACATCCCGGAACGGCTTGATGTCTTCTTCCACCTGCAGCTTGTACGGCGTTTCCGACACCAGCATGCCGGCCAGAAATGCCCCCAGCGCCATCGACAAGCCCAGCCGCTCGGTCAGCGCCGCCATGCCCAGCGTGACCAGCAGCAGGTTCAGCATGAACAGCTCCTGCGAGCGCCGCGCCGCCACCAGGTGGAACCAGCGCGACAGCAGCTTCTGCCCCAGGAACAGGATCAGCACCAGCGCAACGGTGATCTTCAGAGCTGCAATCGACAGCGTCAGAACCAGGTCGCTCGGATTCTTGCCCAATGACGGCACCACGATGAGCAGCAGCACCACAGCCAGATCCTGGAACAGCAGCACGCTGATGATGTTGCGGCCGTGCTCGGTTTCCAGTTGCAGGCGCTCGGCCAGCATTTTCGACACGATGGCCGTGGACGACATCGCCAACGCGCCGCCCAGCGCCAGCCCCGCCTGCCACGACAGCGGGTACCAGCGCGAAAGCAGCATCGATACCGGAATCGTCAGCAGCACGGTCAGCACCACCTGTGACGCGCCAAGGCCCAGCACCAGCCGTCGCATCGAACGAAGCTTGGAGAGGTTGAACTCCAGGCCGATCGAGAACATCAAGAACACCACCCCGAACTCAGCCAGGTAGCGGGTCTGAGCAGAATCGGACTCCAGCCCCGTCGCCTTCGGCCCAATCAGCACACCCACCACCAGGTAGGCCAGCATCGGCGGCAACTGCAGCATGCGGAACAGCACCACGCCGATCACGGCGGCGGCCAGCAACACGAGGGTGAGTTCCAGCGGCGAATGCATGCGACGCGAAAAAACCAATCGAAAGGGGTTGGACAGGAGGGACGGCACCTACGCATCAGGACGGTGCGTGCGCAAGCGAGCACGCAGGCGCTGCAAGACCGATGCCAGGGTGGAAACGAAGAACGCGATACGCGAGACGCCGCTGTGCAAAAAACGACGGCGTGGCGACGGGAAGAAAGTGATTTGGAAGCCGAATGCCGCGGCGCAGCAAAACGGAGCGCCCGCACGCTCCGCCCACTCCCCGCAAGTCAAGTCCCAATGCGCCACCAGCGGCCGAGGACTATGTCAATCGTTGTTATACTTCGCCGCCATGATAGCGAATTTCAATCCGGACCGAGCGCTTGCGCTGGCGCAGCAAACCTTCGACATCGAAGCGCAAGCCGTACTCGGTCTCAAAACCCAGGTGTCCGCCGACTTTGCGCGCGCGGTCGAAATGGTGCTCGGCTGCACCGGCCGCGTCGTCGTGTCCGGCATGGGCAAATCGGGCCACGTGGCGCGCAAGATTGCCGCCACGCTGGCCTCGACCGGCACGCCGGCGTTCTTCGTGCACCCGGCCGAAGCCAGCCATGGCGATCTCGGCATGGTCACCCGCGACGACGTTTTCATCGGCTTTTCCAATTCCGGCGAAGTGTCGGAGCTGAACGTCATCCTGCCGCTGGTCAAGCGGATGGGCGCCAAGCTGATCGCCGTCACGGGCAACCCGGAGTCCTCGCTCGGCAAGCACGCCGACGTGGTGCTCAACTCGCATGTCGATGTCGAAGCCTGCCCGCTGAACCTTGCTCCCACCGCCAGCACCACGGCGCAGATCGCGCTGGGCGATGCGCTGGCCGTGGCCGTGCTCGACGCACGCGGCTTCGGTGCAGAAGACTTCGCACGCTCGCATCCGGGCGGATCGCTTGGCCGCAAGCTGCTAACGCACGTGCGTGACGTCATGCGCGCCGGCGACGCCATCCCCCGCGTGGACCAAGACACGCCGCTGTCGCAGGCGCTGATGGAAATCACCCGCAAGGGCATGGCGATGACCGCCGTGGTCGATGCCCAAGGCCGCGCCGTGGGCGTCTTCACCGACGGCGACCTGCGCCGCCTGCTCGAAACCCCACGCGACTGGCGCACCGTGCCCATCCACGAGGTCATGCACAGCAACCCGCGCTCGGTCGGCCCCGACCAGCTCGCCGTTGAAGCCGTCGAAGTCATGGAAACGCACCGCATCAACCAGTTGCTGGTGGTCGATGCCGCCGGCCTGCTGGTCGGCGCGCTGCACATCCACGACCTGACGCGGGCCAAGGTCATCTGACCCGCCCACGCCACTGATGACCACCCCGGCCGATCCTGTCCACAGCAACATCGACGCACGCTTTCCGCAGGCAATGGAACGTGCCGCGCGTGTGCGCCTGATGGTGTTCGATGTGGATGGCGTGCTGACCGACGGCCGCCTGCTGGTCGGCCCTGAGGGTGAAATCAGCAAGGCGTTCGACACGCTCGACGGCCACGGCATCAAGCTTCTGGCACAGGCCGGCGTCACGCCGGCCATCATTACCGGACGGCAATCCGAAATCGTCGCCTGGCGCGCCGGGGAACTCGGCATCGAACATCTGTACCAAGGCGTAGCCGACAAGCGCGAGGCGTTTGCCCACCTGTTGGCGGCCACGCAACTTGAGGCCACAGACGCCGGCTACATGGGCGACGACTGGCCCGACCTGCCGGTGATGACGATGGTGGGCTTTACCGCCTGCCCCGCCCAGGCCCATGCCGAACTGCGCAGCCGCGCCCATTACGTGGCCCAGGCTACGGGCGGGCGAGGCGCCGTGCGTGAAGTCGCCGACCTGATCCTCAAGGCCCAAGGCGCCTACGACGCCCTGCTCGCGCAATTGCTGCAAGCCCCGCAAACCTTCTGACTCCATGGCCAGCGAACGCTCCCAACGCCTCGTCTCCACCGTGCTGCAAGTCATGCTGCGCGGGCTGCCGATCCTGCTGATGGCGATTGTCTGTGGCGTCACGTTCCTGCTCGTGCAGGTCAACACGCCACAAACCGACGAAACCGCCACCCAGCCCAAACGCCACATCGCCGACTACACCATGGACGGCATCTCGGCTACGGCGCTGGACGAGACCGGCACGACCAAGTACCGCTTCACCGGCGTCCACATGAATCACTATGAGGACGACCTGACCTACGACGTCACGTATCCCGCGCTGCGCGTATATGCGCCCGACCGCCCCCAGGTCACCGCCCGTGCGGACCTAGGCAAGATGAACGGCGACGGCACCATCATCGATCTCTACAACAACGCCAAGGTCATCCGCGCGCAGGGACCCGACGCCCGCCAGGACCCGCTGATGACGGCCGATTCGACCTACTTCCAGGTGCTGCTCAACGACGACATCGTGCGCACCGACAAGCCCGTCGAGCTGCACCGTGGGCCGTCGATCATGAACGCCAACGGCCTCACCTTCAATAACGTGACGCGGCAAGTACAATTGCTGGGCAATGTGCGCGGCCGAATCGAAGGGCTGGGGGCGCCGAAGCAGTAAACTCTGCCCCCGACACCTGACAACGCCCACCGACCGCGCCCTTCTCCGACGTGATCCCCATGACTGATTCCCTCCGTGCTGCCGGCCTCGCCATTGTCGCTGCGCTGCTGCTCCCGGCCCTGCCCGCGCACGCTGAGCGCGCCGACCGCGACAAGCCGCTCGTCCTTGAAGCCGACAACGCCAGCTACGACGATCTGAAGCAGGTCTATCACTTGACCGGCAACGTGGTGCTGACCAAGGGCACCATGGTGCTGCGCTCCGATCAGGCCGATCTGCGCACCGACCCCGAGGGCTACAACTACGCCGTCGCCACGTCCAAGCCCGGCAATCTCGCCTTCATTCGCCAGAAGCGCGACAACGTCGACGAATACATCCAGGGTTGGGGCGAGCGCATCGAATACGACGGCAAACAAGAGATTTCCAAGCTGATCACCCGTGCACGCATGGAGCGCCTGCAAGGCGCAACGCAGCTCGACGAGATCCGCGGCGCCGTCATCACGTACGACGGTCAGAAGGAGTTCTACACGGCCTCCGGCGGCGCGGAAAACGCCACCTCGGCCAACCCGTCGGGCCGCGTGCGCGCGGTTCTCGCACCGCGCACAAGCACGCCTGCCGCGCCGGCATCTACCCCGGCCGCCAAGCCCTGATCCGCACTGCCTGTCTTTTCTGTTTCGCTTATGTCTGCCACCACCCTCGCCCCCAAAACTGCAGCGCCGCAGGCCACGACTTCCAGCACGCTGGTCGTCCGCCATCTGAAGAAGCGCTACGGCACGCGCACGGTGGTCAAGGACGTGTCGCTTGACGTGAAAAGCGGCGAGGTGGTCGGCCTGCTCGGCCCCAATGGCGCGGGTAAGACGACTTCGTTCTACATGATCGTCGGCTTGGTGGCGCTGGACGCCGGCGACATCGTGCTCGACGGCGAGCACATCAGCCGCCTGCCGATCCACCAGCGCGCGCGCATGGGCCTGTCGTATTTGCCGCAGGAAGCGTCGGTGTTCCGCAAGCTCAACGTGCAGGAAAACATCCGCGCGGTGCTCGAGCTGCAGGAGCAGAACGGCAAGAAGCTGTCGCAAGACGAAGTCAATCGCCGCCTCGACGGCCTGCTCGACGACTTGCAGATCGCCCACTTGCGCGACAACCCCGCACTGTCGCTCTCGGGTGGTGAACGCCGCCGTGTGGAGATTGCCCGCGCGCTGGCCTCATCGCCACGCTTCATCCTGCTCGATGAACCGTTTGCCGGTGTCGATCCAATCGCGGTAGGCGAGATTCAACGCATCGTCAGCTTCTTGAAAGACCGCAACATCGGCGTGCTGATTACCGATCACAACGTGCGAGAAACGCTGGGCATCTGCGATCACGCCTACATCATCAGCGAAGGCACCGTGCTGGCCGCGGGCATGCCGGAGCAGATTATCGAAAACGAGGATGTACGCAAGGTGTATCTGGGCGATAACTTCCGGATGTAAGCCACGACGCACGCTTACGCCTTAAGGACGTGGCAAAGCCGCACCTTAAAGCAAAATCCGTTCCATCGGCCGAGTGTTGGGCATAGAATAGCCCGCATGAAACAGTCGCTCCAGCTCCGCCTCTCTCAGCATCTCGCGCTTACGCCGCAGTTGCAGCAATCGATCCGACTGCTGCAGTTGTCGACCATCGAACTGCAGCAGGAAGTTGAGCAGGCCTTGACCGAAAACCCGCTGCTGGAGCGGGAAAACGAGTGGCTCGACACCTCTGCGCGCATTGGCGCAGACGGCTCCGTGAACGCGCTGCAAAGCAACAGCGCCACACCCCTGCCCACCGAATCACCCCCACCCGTACCCAACGGTGCCGACAGCGGCGACAGCTCGGAAAACAGCTACGAAAACGGTCACGACAGCGGCGCCGATTTCGACAGCGATTACGGCTCCGACCGCTCCGACTGGAGCCTTGACGACTTCGCCCGCAAACCGCAATCCGACGAAGACGACCGCGCCCCGCTGCAGTTGCGTGAGGCCGAGCAAAGTCTGCGCGAATTCCTCATGGAACAACTCGCGCCGCTCAAGCTGTCCATGCGAGACAAGGGCCTCGTCATCTTCCTGATCGAATCCCTCGACGACGAAGGCTACCTCTCTGGCACGCTCGACGAAATCCTCGCCGATCTGCCTGCCGAACTTGAAGTCGAACTCGACGAACTGCAAGCCACGCTGCGCATGCTGCAGAGCTTCGACCCGCCTGGCGTCGGCGCGCGTTCAGCTGCTGAATGCCTGTCACTGCAATTGCATCGGCTCGATTCGCCCGCGAAGGCGCTGGCGCTCACCATCGTCAATCAGCATCTCGAACTGCTGGCCGCGCGAGACTACACACGCCTGAAGAAAGCGCTGTCCGTCGACGAGCCCGCGCTGAAGGCAGCGCATGAGCTGATTCGTTCGCTGGCACCGTTTCCGGGTCATGCATTCGGGCGTGCTGAAGCGGATTTCGTGGTGCCCGACGTGATCGTGCGCAAGACCAGCGCAGGCTGGATGGCGCAACTGAACCCCGACGTCATGCCGCGCCTGCGCATCAACGACATGTACGCGCAAATCCTGCGCAGCAGCCGCGGTGAATCGGGCGCCGCCAATCTGCAGCAGAAGCTGCAGGAAGCACGTTGGCTGATCAAGAACATTCAGCAGCGCTTCGATACGATCCTGCGTGTCTCGCAAGCCATTGTCGAGCGTCAAAAGAGCTTCTTCACGCACGGCGAAATCGCCATGCGCCCCTTGGTTTTGCGGGAAATAGCCGATACACTGGGTCTACACGAGTCCACGATCTCCCGTGTGACGACCAACAAATACATGGCGACCCCGATGGGGACGTTCGAGTTGAAGTACTTCTTCGGCAGCCATGTATCGACGGAAACCGGCGGGGCCGCGTCATCCACTGCGATACGCGCGCTCATCAAGCAACTTGTAGGAGCCGAAGACCCGAAGAATCCTCTGTCCGATAGCAGAATTGCCGAGCTGTTAGGCGAACAAGGATTCGTGGTGGCCCGTCGGACGGTGGCCAAATACCGCGAAGCCCTCAAGATCCCTGCAGTGAATTTGCGCAAGTCTTTATAGCCGCATCGCGGGCAGTTCCGGTGCGGCTCATCTTGAGAAGGAGAACCGCTATGAACTTCAAACTCAGTGGACACCACCTGGACATCACGCCCGCTTTGCGTGAGTACGTGGAAACGAAACTGGAGCGTGTGATCAGGCACTTCGATCAGGTGATTGGCGTCAGCGTGTTGCTATCGGTCGATAACCACAAGGAGAAGGATCGGCGTCAGTACGCGGAAATCAACTTGCACCTCAAGGGTAAGGACGTCTTCGTCGAATCACACCATGAAGATCTTTATGCGGCCATCGACCTACTCGTCGATAAACTGGACAGGCAAGTGATCAAGTACAAGGACCGCGTGCAGGGGCACGATCGTGACAGCATGAAGCACCAAGCCTTCCAGGCCGTGCAGATGCAGCAATAGCAGGACGGCACCGCAAAAACCGCGCCCCGAGTTGGCGCGGTTTTTTTATGCCGTGGTGCATTCGTGACGAATCCGATTGCAACGGATTTAAGTCGGGCTAAAATCTGACGAAAGTATGAATGCTGGCGTGGCGCGGCTTTTGGCGCGATGCTGGCTAAAACAGGGTCGATGCCGTGCGCACAGTGCCGGCACCGGCTGATCGCAGCCCTGGGGGATTCGCCTCTCTGCCCTGCGTGGTGCACCTCTGGTGCACCGCACAAAGCTGCGCGGCACGTGGTCTATAATGACCTCATTGTCCGCGCGCCATTTTGGTGCAGAAGGACGCCGCTCATTTCACGCATTGCACATGAATCGCTTGGCCAAACTGCTGCCGCCCGGGAACATTGCCCTCGACGTCAGCGTAACCAGCAAGAAGCGGGTATTTGAACAGGCTGGCCTGCTGTTCGAGAACAACCACGGCGTGACGCGCGCAGTCGTCACCGACAACCTGTTCGCGCGCGAGTCGCTTGGATCCACGGGTCTGGGCGCCGGCGTGGCGATCCCGCATGGCCGCATCAAGGGGCTCAAACAACCGCTGGCAGCCTTCATGCGCCTATCCGAACCGGTGCCTTTTGAGTCGCCGGACGGCAAACCTGTCTCACTGCTGATCTTTCTGCTGGTGCCCGAACAGGCCACCCAGCAGCATCTGGAAATCCTCTCTGAAATCGCCCAGCTGCTGTCCGACCGTGACATGCGCGAAGGCCTCGCCACCCTGCCGTCGCCCGAGGCGATTCACCAGCTACTGACCGACTGGCGGCCCTGATCGCGGCGCGATCGGTGGCAAGCGCAACCGATTGCGAACGCGCTATGCCCCGTCGGCACCACTGTGCCCTGCTATGGAACTGACCGGCGTCATCGCCCAATCGATCTTTGACGACAACGCAGCTGATCTAAAGCTGTCGTGGGTCGCCGGCCTGGAGGGCGCGGACCGCGCGTTCGATGTGGATTTCGCCAAGGAGGCGACATCTGCAGCTGACTTAGTCGGGCACTTGAACCTCATCCACCCGAATCGCATACAGGTGCTCGGCAAGCCCGAGATCACCTACTACCAGCGCTTGTCGGAAGAAAACCGCAAGCGCCAGATGGGCGAGTTGATCCTGCTGGAGCCACCCTTTCTGGTGGTGGCCGACGGCGTGGATCCGCCGCCCGATCTGGAGCTGCGCTGCACACGCTCGTCCACGCCGCTGTTCACGTCGCCGATTTCATCGGCCGCGGTCATTGACCATCTGCGCTTGTATCTGTCTCGCATCTCGGCACCGCGCGTGACGATGCACGGGGTGTTTCTCGACATCCTCGGCATGGGCGTGCTGATCATGGGCGATTCGGGCCTGGGCAAAAGCGAATTGGGCCTGGAGCTGATCTCGCGCGGTCACGGTCTGGTGGCCGATGACGCGGTCGATTTCGTTCGCCTCGGGCCGGACTTTATCGAAGGGCGCTGCCCGCCGCTGCTGCAGAATCTGCTGGAAGTGCGCGGGCTGGGCCTGCTCGATATCAAGACGATCTTCGGTGAGACGGCGGTGCGCCGGAAGATGAAGATCAAGCTGATCGTGCAGCTCGTGCGCCGCAACGATGGCGAGTTCGAGCGTCTGCCGCTCGATTCACAATACCTCGATGTCCTCGGTCTGCCGATCCACATGGTGAAGATCCAGGTGGCAGCGGGCCGCAACTTGGCCGTGCTGGTCGAGGCGGCCGTGCGCAACACGATCCTGCGCTTGCGCGGCATCGATACGTTGCGCGACTTCATGGACCGCCAGCGCGCCGCCATGCAAGCCGAAGCCGCTTCCCACTCGCCTCAGGGTCGTCTGCTTTAACAAAGCCGCCACAAAGTTTCGTATTCAGACCGGTTTACCCTAGTTTTCGCTGCGAAACGTCAACCCGACGTGCGGCCGCCCCGTTGTGGGAGGGAATGCGCCGAGCACACAACGCGGCGGCGTTCATCGCGAGCGCGGCGGCTTGTTTTCGCCCGCTCTTCTGACGGTACCAAGGAGAATACGACGATGAAACAACTGATTGCCGCTTGCGCCCTGGCGCTCCCGTTCCTGGCCGGCCAAGCTTTCGCCCAAGGCAGCGCACCCGCAGCCGCGCCGGCGGCACCGGCTGCCGCCCCGGCAGCCAAGAATTCGCAGCAAGACAAGATGAAGCAATGCAACATGGACGCCGCTGGCAAGAAGGGCGACGAGCGCAAGGCTTTCATGAAAGGCTGCCTGTCGGACAAACCGGCCGCGGCCGCCAAGCCGATGACGCAGCAGGAAAAGATGGCAGCCTGCTCCAAGGCCAACAAGGGCAAGAAGGGCGACGAGTACAAGAACGCCCAGAAAGCGTGCCTCTCGAAGGGCTGAGCATTCCCTTAACCTCGCTCGAAAAAAGGCGGCCGGATCGGTCGCCTTTTTTGTTGGTCGCTGCTTTGCAACACAGGGATGCTATCCTCGCGGCATGCGGATCATTCTCATCACCGGTATGTCGGGTTCAGGGAAATCGGTCGCCCTGAACGTGCTCGAAGACGCAGGTTACTACTGCGTCGACAACCTGCCCGCGCAGTTCATCCCCGAACTGGCGCGCTATCTGGCGGACCAGGGTTATACGCATCTGGGCGTGGCCACTGACATCCGCAGCCGGGAATCGCTGCGCAAGGTGCCCGAGACGGTCACCGTGCTGCGCAAGGAACACGACGTGCGCATGCTGTTTCTGACAGCAAGCACGAATGCCCTGGTGCAGCGCTATTCCGAGACGCGCCGCCGGCATCCGCTGTCGATCCGTAACGGCCGCCCCGATACCGCTGCCAACGTGCAAGCGGCCGCCAAGGGCCTCGACACCTCGCTCATCGAAGCAATCGAAATGGAGCGGGAGCTGCTCAGCCCGCTGGCCGATCCGGCGCATCGCATCGACACCAGCACGCTGCGCACGAACGCCCTGCGCGCGTACATCAAAGAGTTCATCAGCGACGAGCCGCATGACATCACGTTGATGTTCGAATCGTTCGGCTTCAAGCATGGCGTACCGACCGATGCCGATCTCGTCTTCGACGTGCGTTCGCTGCCCAACCCGTACTACGACACGCAACTGCGCCCCCTCACCGGGCGCGACCAGCCCGTCATCGATTTCCTGCAAAGCCAACCGATGGTGCTTGCGATGGCAGAGGACATCCGCGCCTACGTCGAAAAGTGGCTGCCGAGTTTCATCGCCGACAACCGCAGCTATTTGACCGTCGCGATCGGCTGCACGGGCGGTCAGCATCGTTCCGTGTACATCGCAGAACGGCTTGCCACGTACTTCCGTGCGCATGGTAATGTGTTGGTCCGCCACCGCGAATTGGCCGTAGACGGCTGAACCGCGCGCCAGACACATTCACCGCGCCGGCCAGCCTCATTTGGATGCGGCTTCTTGCGCGGCGCCACGCGAAAGTCTTGCCGCCGTCTGCTGAAAGCCCGTCCATGCAAGAAGACATCGCTCTCTCACCGTTCTCGCCGTTGCCGCCGCTGCCCACCGAGCTGTCGCTGTTTCCGCTGCATACGGTGCTGTTTCCCGGCGGCCTTCTCCCCCTGCGCATTTTCGAAGCCCGCTACATCGATATGGTGCGCACGTGCCTGCGCGACAAGACGCCGTTCGGCGTCTGCCTGATTGAGCGCGGCAACGAAGTGGCCACCACAGACGGCACGACCGTACCAGTCGACGTGGGCTGCATCGCCCACATCGTCGAATGCGACATGGAGCAGCTCGGCCTGTTGATGATCAAGGTGCGCGGCTCGCAGCGCTTCAAGGTACTGTCGTTCGAGACTACGCCCGACGGCCTCATGCGCGGTACGGTCGAGCCCATCGGCGCAGACGTGGAAGACTGCAAGGGCGAACTTTTCGACGACTGCGTGGGTGCCCTGCGCCGCATCATCACCACACTCGGATCACGCGAAGATGGCAACGTCCCGATGGCGGAACCCTATGAGTGGACCAGCCCGAGCTGGGTCGCGAATCGGCTCTGCGAACTGCTACCGGTGCCACTCAAGGCCAAGCAGAAGCTGATGGAACTGATGGACGCCGGCATGCGCATCGAGATCGTCCATCGCTACATGAAGCAGCATCACATTCTGTGATGCCGTATCAGCCAACCCGGGCCGGGTTGGCTAGATCAGGCTTGGCTGCACCAGCGTCTCCAGCGCCAACTTCACCGGCGCGGGCAATCCCACTGAATTGAGTTGGGCAAGCGGTACCCAGCGCCAGTCGTCGTCGAGCTCGGCGGGCGTGCCGATCTCTGCGCGCAGCAAGTGCATATGCAGGCGGAAGTGCGTGAAGGTGTGCGTGAGCGCGCCTGCCATTTCCACGGTCGAGACCGCGCCATATACCTGCGCGGCGCGACGCACGGTGCCCACATCCAGCGGATGCTCATCCAGCGCGTCGTCCATCTCGCCCACCAGCGGCAAAGACCACAACCCGCCCCAGATACCGCGTTGCGGACGACGCTGCAGCAGGACCGCGTCGGCGTGCAGCGCGATGACGAGCGTCGCGGCACGCTCGGGTATCGCCTTACGCGGGCGCGGCACGGGCAATTCCATCACGCGATCGGTACTGCGCGCTTCGCATAGCGATTCGAGTGGACAGGCGCGTTCGCCCGTCAGGCATGCCGGTTTGCCACGCGTGCAGACGGTGGCCCCTAGGTCCATCAAACCCTGCGTGTACGGCTGAATACCTTCGGCTGGCGGCAGCACGGTTTCAGCGACGCGCCACATGGTGTCTTCCACGCGCTTGTCGCCAGGAAAACCGTCGATGCCGAACACACGGGCAAACACGCGTTTGACGTTGCCGTCCAGAATGGCCGCGCGCACGCCGTACGAAAACGCGGCGATGGCCGCCGCAGTCGAGCGGCCGATGCCCGGCAGCGTCGCAAGCACGTCGGGATCGCGCGGGAAGATGCCGCCGTGCTCCGCCACCACGATCTGCGCGCAGCGATGCAAGTTGCGCGCGCGCGTGTAATAGCCGAGGCCGGCCCACGCTGCCATCACGTCGTCTGCCGGCGCAGCGGCCAGCGCCTGCACGGTCGGGAAGCGCTCGATGAAGCGTGCGTAGTAGCCCAGCACCGCGCTCACCTGCGTCTGCTGCAGCATGATCTCTGAGAGCCACGTGCGATATGCATCGCCCGTGTTCTGCCACGGCAAATGGTGACGGCCATGACGCTGCTGCCAAGCGATGACGCGCACGGCGAAATCATCTGGTAGCGAAGGCAGAACGGCAGCAGGTTGCGCGGCGCGGCGCGTGCGGCGGGGGGTGGCGGTCATTCGTGTGATGAGGAAACGGCGAACTGAAGATGCGCGCTGGCGGCGATCCTACCAGAACGAAAAAAGCGCCCGCAGGCGCCTTCTCCGTGACCAACGATACGCGTCAGGCCGCGACGGACTGCCGCTCCAGAATCGTCCCGGCCGCGAGAATGCGGTCGGTGTACTGGGCGATCATGCCGCTGCGCTCATCCAGCGTATTGAGCAGCGCCTCGAGTTCGGTGATTCGCGCTTCCAGCGTATCGGTCGCCTCGTGAATGCGCTCGATCGAATCCACGCGCTTGCGCAGTTGCTTCTGGTGATCGCGCACCTGAGCTTCCAGCGGTGTCATGACGGACTTCAGCCAGATCTCGATGTCACGGTTCATGTCCTGAAAGGTATCCAGCACGCGGCTGGCCACCGTCGAGAACGCTCCATGCACGAGTTGCGGCTTCGGACGGGTCAGGAAGCTGAACGCGCCAAAGTGGTTGTGCGCAAGCATCAGCGTTTCTTTCAGATCGGCGTCGTAGCGCGTGCCCAGGAAACGCAACGGCGGCGACAGCGTGAAACCGTGCTCGGCGTTGAACTTCTTGTACATGCCGTCGACCATCTGGTGCAGTTGGTCGATGCGGTTGGCGGCATCGCGCACCAGGCCCGTCAGGTGGCCGAAGAGCTTGTCCATGTCGTCACGCAAGCCGCGCGAGAACACGCGCTCCTTCATCTTCTCGCGCGCCTCACGCATCGTCGAGCGAATCTGCTTGAGTTGCACACTCTTGATGATCTCCGCGCTGTGGCGGCCGAACACCGTACGCAGCGCCTGGAACTTGGCGATGCTCTGCTCGAACTCTTCCTTCTCGCCCTGCACCCGCATCAGCATGTGCTTGACCATCGTGTGGTTCTTGCCGCGCAGGCCGCGCAACTCGAACAACTGCTCGACGATGTCGCGGCGGCGCATCTGCAGCAGTTGCTGCGCGCCGGTGGCCATGTCCTTCACGGCCAGTTGAACCTGCTCGGTCACAATCTCGCGACGCTGCGGAATCAACTGATCCGACAGCACCGACTCCAGCTCCGGCAGCCGGCTCTTGGCCAGCAACTCATGGTCATGGCTGACCTTGGCCACCAGACCCTTCTGCGCCGACACTGGATACACGCGCTCGACATCGATATCGAGCACCTGCGCCGTCGTCATAATCTGGCGGCTGACTTCGTTCTCGACTTCCTCTTCGGACTTGAGCGGATCCCACAGGCCATCGACCTTGTTGAGCACCGCGATGCAGCCTTTGCGCTGGCCACCGCCCACGTGCGAGCGCCACAGCTCCAGATCGCTCTTGGTCACGCCGGCATCCGCTGCCAGCACGAACACGACGACGTGCGCATCCGGAATCAGGCGCAGCGTCAGCTCCGGCTCGGTACCAATCGCGTTCAGGCCCGGCGTATCCAGGATCACCAGGCCCTGCTTGAGCATCGGGTGCGGGAAATTGATGATCGCGTGACGCCACTTCGACACTTCGACCGTGCCTGCGGCATCCACCGAGAACGCAGCGTCGGGATCGGCGTCGTTATATAGACCCAACTGCTCGGCTTCTTCCTTGGGCACGCGCACGGTTTCCACCACGTGGCGGAACGCTTCGAGCATGCCTTCGGGCGACGACGGATCGAGCGGCACCGACAGCCAGTGGCTGCCCGCATCGCGAAAATCGGCCGTCGATGCATCATGCAGACGCGTCTCGATCGGCAGCAGGCGGATCGACGGCGGATAGCTTTCGTCGTACATCAGCTCGGTCGGACACATCGTGGTCCGGCCCGCCGACGACGGCAAGATGCGGCGGCCAAAGTCCGCAAAGAAGATGGCGTTGATCAGCTCACTCTTGCCGCGAGAGAACTCGGCAATGAAGGCGACTTTGAGCTTGTCGCTGCGCAAGACGCCGCGGATGCGCTGCGCGCGCATGTCAGCCTGCGCGTCGTACAGCTCCTGGGCTTGCAGCCAGTCTTGGAATTCCCCCACCGACTGCAGTACCGAAGCGCGCCAGGCGCTGTACTGCTCGAACTGTGTGCTCAGTGTGTTGTTCATCGTTCTGTCTTATTGTGTGCGCGACCCGACCGCAACAAAATGCGCGCGCCCTCGACATCGCTGTTCCGCTCAATTACGGCACAGAAATGCACAAATTTAGGTGGAACGATACAGGGAACCGCCAGCTTCCGGGCGAACTTTCCGCAAGGTTCTCCAGCCCGGGCAGACAAGTGTTGCGGGATGCCATCGGCGGCCAGACACCCCACTTCAAAAACCTTGCGAAATGACGACCAGATCGCTCCAGCGCGACGTCTCCAGGCGGCTTTCGATGCCCCTGGCAGGGCGGTCAGCGCTGGCAGGTGGGGCAGTAGAAAGTGGAGCGCTGCCCCTGGACGATCTGGCGGATCGGCGTGCCGCACACTCGGCACGGCAGACCAGCGCGGTCGTACACGAAGGCTTCGAGCTGGAAGTAGCCGCTTTGTCCGTCTGACCCGACAAAATCGCGCAGCGTGCTGCCGCCCCGTGCGATGGCATCGGCCAGCGTGGCGCGAATGGCATCGGCCAGCGCCGCATAGCGTGGCCGGCTGATGCGGCCCGCCGCCGTGGTCGGCCGGATACCGGCGCGAAACAGACTCTCCGAACAATAGATATTGCCGACGCCGACCACGATATCGCCTGCCAGCAGCGCCGACTTGATGGCAACCCGGCGCCCGCGCGTGCGGGCAAACATCCAGTCGCCGTCGAATCGCGCATCGAACGGCTCAATGCCGAGATTACGCAGCAGCGGGTGTTCGGCCAAGCCGGCTTCGTCCCCGGCGTGCCAGAGCACGGCGCCAAAGCGGCGCGGGTCCCGATAGCGCAGTGTGATGGGTACGCCAGTTGCGTCGGCGAGTTCGATATCGACGTGATCGTGCGGGCCGGGCGGCACGGGCGCCTCCAGCACGCGCAACGTGCCGGTCATGCCCAGGTGGATCAACAGCCAGCCGCCTGTGGCCTCGGCATCGGCGTGGCTTGCGGATTGGCTTACCGCGGGCATGCATTCGATGAGCAGGTATTTACCCCGGCGCAGCAAGCGCGTGACAGTGAGGCCCGCGAGCAACTCCGGCAACGCCGGATCGATCGGCCAGCGCAAGCCGTGATGGCGCACCACCGCGCGCACGATACGTCGCCCCGTAATATGCGGTAGCAAACCCAGGCGAGTGACCTCGACCTCCGGCAACTCAGGCATCGAACCTCCATCCCATGTGCTGCTCCAACCTTTTTTACGATGCGGGCGATTGTAGCGGTCAGGCTACAATGCCCCGAACCCCCATCCGGAGCTTCGAGACCATGCCTCACGCCCTCTCCCGTTCGCCCGCGACGCAACGCCCGCGGCGATTCCTGCGCAGCCGAACGGCCCTTCTGGCCGCGCTGGTGGCGGGAGGGCTGACGAGCCTGCCGGCCTGGTCGTCGCAGTCGGTTGCCAGCACCCCGCTCCTTGCCCAGGCGGCACAGGAAGGCGGTACGGGCGGCCGCGCAGCCATCCAGATTGAACGCTCGCGCCCGCGCACCGGCCTGCTAAATTCGGAGCGCACCGATCTGCCGCGCGTCGCGCTCACTGAAGACATCATGTACCGCGTGCTGGCGTCGGAAGTGTCGCTGCAGCGTGGGCTGGTCGAGCCGGCATATCGAACCTACCTCGCGCTCGCGCAGGACACGCGCGACCCCCGCTTTGCCCAGCGCGCCACGGAAATCGCGTTTCTGACGCGCTCCCCCGCGCAAGCGCTGACCGCGTCGCGCCTGTGGGTGGAACTGTCGCCCACGTCCATGCCGGCACGCCAGGTGCAGCAGCTCTTGCTGGTGGCGACGGGCCAGTGGTCGGACGTTGAGCCGATGCTGCAGGCGCAGTTGAACAAGGTCTCGCCCGGCCAGCGTGCCGATGCCCTGCTGCAATTGCAGCAGCAGATGTCCAAGAGCAGCGATCCGGCGGGCGCCGTAGGCGCGCTGCAGCGCATCGCCTCGCATGACATGCAGCGCCCCGAAACGCATCTGGCCTTAGCTCGCGCGAAGGTTGCCGCCAAGGATGTTCCCGGCGCGCTGACGGAACTGGACACCGCGCTCAAGCTGCGCCCCGGTTATGAAGACGCCGCCATCCTCGCCGCCGAACTACGCGCCGACAGCGATCCCGACGCCGCCATCGCCGGCCTGCGCGGCTTCCTGAAAGCCGCGCCAGCCTCCATCGACGGCCATCTGGCGCTCGCCCGCATGTACCTCGTGCGCAATCAGCAGGACAAGGCGCGCGCTGAATTCGAAACGCTCAAGAAGATCGCGCCCAACGATGCGCGCATCACGCTTGCCCTGGGCCTGCTGAACCTGCAGCAGCGCCAGTACGATGACGCCGAGCGTTACCTGAAGGAATACGTCACGGCCACAGCCAAGTCGCCCACCCTGAGCCCCGAACCCGGCTACCAGGGCCTTGCCCAGTTGGCCGAGGAAAAGCGCGACTACGCTGGCGCGCTGGGCTGGGTCGACAAGATCACCGGTTCCGCCAATGGCGACGCCGACGGTCAGACCGCACTGGCAGCCGGCATCAAGCGAGGCCAGTTGCTCGGCAAGCTGCGTCGCATTGACGAGGCACAACAGACCTTCGACGAGCTCGTCGCCGATTCCGAAGACGTGCCCGACGGCCCGCGCCGCCAGGCCCTGATGGATGGCATCCGCCAGGCCGAAATCGGCATGCTGATGGACGCCAAGGCCTACGGCCGTGCCCGCGCCCGCGTCAACGAGCTGCTCAAGAGCGATCCGGACAACGTCGAATACACGTACCAACTGGCAATGCTCGAAGAGCACGACGGCCACTACGACAACATGGAAACGCTGCTGCGCAAGGTGATCGACCTGCGCCCCGGCCAGGCCATCGGCTACAACGCGCTCGGCTATTCGCTGGCCGATCGCAACGTGCGCCTGCAGGAAGCGCAGGAGCTGCTGGAGAAAGCCGTGTCGCTGGCGCCGGATGATCCCTACATCGCCGACAGCCTGGGCTGGGTCAAATACCGTCGCGGCGATCTGCCCGCCGCCACAGACATCCTGCGCAAGGCGTGGGCTGCCGCCCCGCAAGCCGAAATCGGCGCGCACCTGGGCGAAGTGCTGTGGCAATCGGGCAAGCAAGACGACGCGCGCCAGATCTGGACCGAAGCATCCAAGCTCGACGTGAACGACACCACGCTGCGCGACACGCTGCGCCGCTTTGGCCAGCCGGTGCCGAATGTTCCCGTGAGTGCAAATTGATGGCGATGCGGTTCACGCGCGCGCTTGGCGCGCTGATGCTCGGCGCTGGCTGCGCGCTGTTCAGCGGCTGCGCAAGCTTGCGGCCAGCTAACGATCTCTTCGCCGGCACGCAAGACGCCGATGCCTCCATCACGCGCTATCAGGGTCGCTTCTCGGCCCGTTACACGCAGAACAACGCCGAGCAAAGCGCCGTCGGCAGCTTCCTCTGGCGTGAGCGCGGGCCCGACGTGCAGCTTGAATTGATGTCTCCGCTGGGCCAGACGCTGGCCATCGTCAGCCAGAGCAACGAGGGCGCCACGCTCGAACTGCCGAACCAGCCGCCGCGCCGCGCCCCCGAAGTCGACACGCTGATGCAGGATGCGCTTGGCTTTTCGCTGCCGGTCTCGGGCCTGCGCGACTGGCTGCGCGCTCGCCCTGCCCCCGGCACACCGGCACGCGTCGCACGTGATGCGCAATCGCGCCCCGAAACCATCGAGCAGAACGGCTGGACTGTCCACTACGTCGCCTGGACTGACGACGGCAATAACGCCGACGGCGCCAAGGTCAGCATCCGCCGACTCGATCTTGACCGCCCGCAGGGCACCAATGGCCCGCTCTCGGTGCGGCTCGTGCTCGACCAGTAACGCCTCGCTTCGTCATGTCTTCCGCACCCTTCGAGCTGCGTGATTGCCCAGCGCCCGCCAAGCTCAACCTTTTCCTGCACGTGGTCGGCCGCCGGCCCGATGGCTACCACCTGCTGCAAACTGTCTTCCAGTTGATCGACTGGTGCGACACGCTGCATTTCACGCGCCGCACCGACGGCCGTCTCGTGCGCATCACCGATATTCCGGGCGTGCCCGCCGATGATGACCTCGTGATCCGCGCCGCGCGCCTGTTGCAAGCGGAAACGGGCTGCACCTACGGCGTCGACATCGCCATCGAAAAACGTCTGCCGATGGGCGGTGGCATTGGCGGTGGCTCGTCTGATGCCGCCACCACGCTGCTCGCGCTCAATCGCCTCTGGGGCCTTGATCTGCCACGCACGCAACTGATGGCGATCGGCCTCAAACTTGGCGCCGACGTGCCCTTCTTTGTGTTCGGCCAGAACGCCTTCGCCGAGGGCATCGGCGAAGAACTCACGCCCGTCACGCTGCCGCCGGCTGCCTTCGTGGTGATTCACCCACGTGTGCATGTGCCCACCCCCGCAATTTTTTCCGATGAAGGGTTGACACGCGATACGCCACTCACCATAATTACGGACTTTCCTGACCAACAAATTGTTTTCGCTTACGGTCGCAACGATCTGCAAGCGGTGGCGGAAAGGAAATACGGCGAAATCGCCCGAGCACTTGTCTGGCTGCGTCAATTCAGCCCTCTGGCAAGAATGACCGGATCCGGTGCCTGCGTGTTTGCTCCGTTCGACAACGTCGAGCATGCGCAAGCGGTAGCGGATCAGGTGCCTTCCGAATGGGAAGGTCGGTATGCGGCAGGTCTGACGCATCACCCGCTCGCAGGATTTGCTGTGTAAGGTTTGCAGTTATCGCTTCTGCAATGGAGGCGGTAACCAATAGGTTGTGTAGGGGCGTCGCCAAGCTGGTTAAGGCACCGGATTTTGATTCCGGCATGCGTAGGTTCGAATCCTTCCGCCCCTGCCATTTTCTTCCTCATGTTCCCAGCAATAGCCCGGTTGGTGCTTTAACTGACCGGCGCGTCTGAAGTCGAAAAACAGGTGCCCCGATGAGCAGCGAAGGCTTGATGGTTTTTACCGGCAACGCCAACCCGAAACTCGCCGAAGCTGTCGTCAAGCACCTAGGCATTCCCCTAGGCAAGGCCCTCGTCGGCCGATTCTCCGATGGTGAAGTCCAGGTCGAGATTCAGGAAAACGTGCGCGGCAAGCACGTGTTCATCCTGCAATCCACCTGCGCCCCGACCAACGACAACCTGATGGAACTGATGGTGATGGTCGATGCGCTCAAGCGCGCGTCTGCCCGCCGCATCACGGCCGCCATCCCCTACTTCGGCTATGCTCGCCAGGACCGTCGCCCGCGTTCGGCGCGTGTGGCGATCACGGCCAAGGTCGTGGCCAACATGCTGGAAGTCGCCGGCGTCGAGCGCGTGCTGACGATGGACCTCCACGCTGACCAAATTCAAGGCTTCTTCGATATCCCGGTCGACAACATCTACGCGTCGCCGATCCTGCTCGAAGACCTGCGCAAGAAGAACTACGAAGACCTGCTGGTGGTGTCGCCTGACGTCGGTGGCGTGGTGCGCGCACGTGCACTCGCCAAGCAACTCGGCGTGGATCTGGCGATCATCGACAAGCGTCGCCCGAAGGCCAACGTGGCTGAGGTGATGAACATCATCGGTGAAGTCGACGGCCGCAACTGCGTGATCATGGACGACATGATCGACACCGGCGGCACGCTGTGCAAAGCCGCGCAGGTGCTCAAAGAGCGCGGTGCCAAGCAAGTGTTTTCGTATTGCACGCATCCGGTGCTGTCGGGCGGCGCAGCTGCCCGCATTGCAGACTCAGCGCTTGACGAAGTGGTCGTGACCGACACCATCCCGCTGCGCGAAGACGCCATCAAGTGCGGCAAGATCCGCCAACTCTCGACCGCGCCGCTGCTGGCCGAGACCTTCACCCGCATCGTGCGCGGTGATTCGATCATGTCGCTGTTTGCTGAATAATTCGGCACCCGAGCGGCTTACTGTTATAATTCAAGGCTTTACTGCAGAAAACGTCGGTTAGACGGCACTTCTGCGGTGTCTGCGGGGCGCAATATGGCGCCCCGTTCACCAGACGGCTTGGTCGCGAGTCGTCTTTTTCGTTTGGAGCAATCATGAAAGTTGTCGCTTTCGAGCGTAGCGTTCAGGGCACTGGTGCGAGCCGCCGCCTGCGCAATTCCGGCAAAACCCCGGCCATCATTTACGGCGCTGGCGCCGAGCCGAAGCTGATCGAACTCGATCACAACGCGCTGTACCACGCGCTGAAGAAGGAAGCCTTCCACTCGTCGATCCTCGACATCGAAGTGGCTGGCAAGGTGGAAAAGGCGCTGCTGCGTGACTTCCAACTGCACCCGTTCAAGCAACTGGTTCTGCACGTCGACTTCCAGCGCGTGTCGGCCAAGGAAAAGATCCACGTCAAGGTGCCGCTGCACTTCCTGAACCAGGAAACCGCACCCGGCGTGAAGCTGGGCCACGGTATCGTGAACCACATCCTGAACGACGTTGAAGTATCGTGCCTGCCGGCCGACCTGCCGGAGTTCATCGAAGTGGATCTGGGTACGCTGGAAATCGGCCAGACCCTGCACATCGCTGACCTGAAGCTGCCGAAGGGCGTGACCATCCTCACCCACGGTGGCGATGAGAACCCTGCTGTTGCCAACATCAGCGTGCCGGCTGGCGAGAAGTCCGCTGCCGCCGAAGAAGGCGCTGCTGCTGCAGGCGAAGACAAGCCGGCAGCCTAAGTTGCCGCACCTCGCACTTCGGTGCGAGCGAAAAAAGCCCGCCGAGCCTGTCTCGCCGGGCTTTTTTTCTGCCTGAGCGGCGCGCGCCGCACAGCCTCCAGGCTGCGGAAAGCAGCTATGCTTGTACGATCAAGGGGCGCTTCCTGCACCTCAACCTGATACGAATCGCATGATCAAACTCATCGTCGGCCTCGGCAATCCGGGCGCCGAATATGCGGCGACACGACACAACGCCGGCTTCTGGCTGGTCGACCAACTCGCGCGCATCGGCAACGTGACGCTGCGCAGCGAGACGCGCTTTCACGGCTATGCAGCCCGCGCCAACCTTTGGGGCAACGAGGTGTGGCTGCTGCAGCCGCAAACCTTCATGAACCGCTCCGGCCTGGCCACCGTAGCGCTGGCCCGCTTCTACAAAGTAATGCCCGATGAAATCCTAGTCGTGCATGACGAACTGGATTTGCCACCCGGCGCTGTCAAGCTCAAGCTCGGTGGCGGTTCCGGCGGGCATAACGGCCTGAAGGACATTGCCGCACACCTGACCACGCAACAGTTCTGGCGGCTGCGGCTGGGCATCGGCCACCCGCGCAACCTGTTGCCTCCGGGCTCGTCACCATCCGGCCAGCATGACGTTGCCAACTTCGTGCTCAAAGCGCCTCGCAAGGAAGAGCAGGACCTAATCGACCGCGCCATCGATCAGAGCCTGGATGCGCTACCCGAACTGATTGCCGGCAACGCCGAGAAAGCCATGATGCGCCTGCACACCGCACGCTGATCCGCCAACACCGAGGACACCGCCATGACACGGTTCGCCATACTGACCTCACGCGCCGCCGTGCTGGCGGGTCTGGCGCTCGGCCTGGCGGCCAGCCTGCCGGCGCAAGCGCAGGTGTATCGCTGCAGCGAGAACGGCCAGACGATCTATTCCGACCATCCCTGCGGTACGCGCGCGCAGCCCGTGCCCATGATCGACAACACGCCCAGCGCCGCCGATCAAAAGGCTGCCCGCGAACGCGCCAGCGCCGAAGCCGCCGAAGTGCAGCAGATGGAAACCGCGCGCCGCAAAGCGCAGGCGGCGGAAGACACTCGCCAAGCCCAGATGGCGGCGCAGGCGGCAGAACAGGCACGCCGCGAGCAACGGCAGAAAGTGGTGGTTGCGCAGGAAGGCGTGCGCTACTGCCATCGCGTCTACGTGGGGCCGTTGCCGTATCCGGCGCCTTACCCGCAACCCTATCCGACGCCGATGCCGGTAATTCGCCAACCTCCCACACCGCCCGCTGGCGCGCTGCGCCAACCTAGCAATGGCCCGAAGCCGTTCGCACAAGCGCCGGTGGCGCCCGCACCCGTCGTGCCGCGCCCGCCACGTCCGCATTACCCGCACTACCGCATCGTCTGCGAGCCGGGCTATGCGTACGAAGGGCCGGAAGACCTCCTGCCAATCCAGTAAACGGGCTGCCAACGAAACGGTAGGCACCAATGCAAAGAGACGGCCAAAGCCGTCTCTTTTTTTTCCTCACGCCGCCCGTGGTGGTGCTGAGGTGAGCTGGGTGTACTTCTGCATCAACTGCTCGTGCGTTTCCTCATGGGCCGGGTCCTCGGGGATGCAATCCACCGGACAGACCTGCTGGCACTGAGGTTCGTCAAAGTGGCCGACGCATTCGGTACATTTGCCCGGGTCAATCACGTAGATCTCCGGGCCCATCGAAATCGCGCCGTTGGGGCACTCAGGCTCGCATACGTCGCAATTGATGCACTCATCGGTGATTATGAGCGCCATGATGCCTTCCTTGAAATGGCCAGCGAGCCCGCGCTCGCCAAAACGTCATTTTATTCCGATTTCCCCGACCCTTCCGTCTTGCCGGTCTTTTCCTTGAGCCACTTTTCGACCGAGGGGAACACGAATTTGCTCACATCGCCGCCAAGCACGGCGATTTCGCGCACGAACGTGCCCGAGATGAACTGGTATTGATCCGACGGCGTGAGGAACATGGTTTCTACGTCCGGCAGCAGGTAGCGGTTCATGCCGGCCATCTGGAATTCGTACTCGAAGTCCGACACGGCACGCAGGCCCCGCACGATGACGCGCGCGCCGTTCTTGCGCACGAAATCCTTCAAAAGACCAGAAAAGCCTTCGACCCGCACGTTCGGGTAATGGCCGAGCACTTCACGGGCGATCTCGATGCGCTCTTCCAGCGCAAAGAATGGCCGCTTGTTCGGACTCTGCGCCACCCCGACGATCAGCTCGTCGAAGATATTGGACGCCCGCCGCACGAGGTCTTCGTGGCCGCGCGTGAACGGATCGAAAGTGCCGGGATAAACCGCGATCACCATGGTTCCTCCACCAAGGGGAAAAGAGCATCCGCAAGCGTCGGCGTGGGACATGGCCGCGCCGGTACTGCATTCGGACACCGTTGCGTTATCGAGCACGGCAGGTCCCGAGCCTGCCGCCTGTGCCACCGATGCGGGCCGAGCGCACCCGCGTTGCAGGTGCCGCTCGATGCTCATGCATCGGTTGCGAGCGGCGTAGTTTAACCGTTTTTGCGGAGCAGCAAATGCGCATGCACCGCACCGGCGCGCAGGTGTTTGTGAAGCACCATATCGGCAGGCAGCGCGATGCCGGCGGCCGGCTGATCGCCATGTGAATCAGTACTCACATCCACTAACGGCTGCGACGCTTCAACGTAGATCACGCCTCCTGGCTTGACCACCCGGGTTGCGGCTTCCAGTGCGCGCACCGTCCAGTCCTGTGCAAACGGCGGATCGATGAAAACCGCATCGAGCGCGGCATCGGGCTGGCGAGCGAGCCAGGCGAAGGCATCGCCGGAGACGATGTCGACCATGCGTGCGCCGAGCTTGTCGCGAATCGCATGCAACGCGCGCACGGCCGGGGCATGGTTTTCGATGAGCGTCACGTGCGCGGCGCCGCGCGAAGCCGCCTCAAAGCCGAGCGCGCCGGTGCCGGCAAAGATGTCGGCGCAGCGCCAGCCCGTCAGATCCTGACCGAGCCAGTTGAAGACGGTTTCGCGGACGCGGTCGCTGGTCGGGCGCAAGCCGTCGGCGTCGACCACCGGGAGCGGCGTGCGCTTGTATTGCCCGCCGATGATGCGCACCTGCTGCGGTGCGCGCGCATGCGACGTGGTGGTCTTGGCCTTGGGGCCTTTGGAAGTACGAGGTGCCATGGGCGCGATTGTAGTGCCAGCGCAAACAAAAACCGGCGGGAGATGCCGCCGGTTTTTCGGATTCAGCCACCGTGCGTCAGTTCGCAGCGACGTTCCCCGGACCGCCCACCACGATCGTCGCCATGGTCTGCGGTTGCAGCGCGCGCTGGAATGCCGCACGCACCTGGTCACGCGTGACAGCCGCGATGCGCTGCGTCCACGTGTCCAGGTAGTCGAGCGGCAGGTTGTACCAGCCGATGTTGGCCACGTTGTCCAGCAGCTTGCGGTTGCTGTCCAGGCGTAGCGGGAAACCGTTGACGAGGTTGTCCTTGGCGGCCTTCAGTTCCGCGTCGGTCGGGCCGTCAGCGACGAACTTGGCAATGGTGTCACGCACGACGCCCAACGCTTCTTCGGTCTGGTCCTTGCGCGTCTGCAGCGCCAGCTCGAACGGACCGGGCTGCGCGGCCGGCGCAAAGTAGCTGCCGATGCTGTACGTCAGACCGCGCTTCTCGCGGACTTCGTTAGTCAGGCGCGCACTGAAACCGCCACCACCGAGCACGTAATTACCGACCAGCAGCGGAAAATAATCCTTGTCGCCGCGCGCAATGCCCGGTTGCCCGAGGATGATCGTCGCCTGCTGCGCCGGGTGCGGTATGCGGATCGTCTCCGCCTTCGCCAGCGGCATCTTCACGTCGGGCAGCGCCGGCGGCGTGGCACCGTCAGCGGGCAGGCCACGCGTGATCTGCTCGGCGATGGCCTCGGCTTCCTTGCGGCTGATCGCGCCGATCAGCGTTACCACTGCGCGCTTGGCCGTGTAGTTGGCCTGGTAGTAGCGCACGATGTCGTCACGCGTGATGCTCTCCACCGTTTCCGGCGAAGCGGTCTGCCCGTATGGATGCGTGCCGTAGATGGCCTTGCCGAACGCGCGCTCGGCCAGCACAGACGGCTTGGTCAGCGATTCGCGGATGGCCGCGACCAGCCGCTGCTTGTCCCGCGCGAGCACGGTGTCGGGGAAGGTCGGCGCTGAGATGATCTGCGTCATCAGCGCGATGGCCGGGCCGCGCTCAACGGGGTCGGACAGCGTGCGCAGGCGCAGGCTCGTGCGATCACCACCGGCGCCACCGCCAAAGCTCGCGCCCACATCGGCGAACGCATCTGCAATCGCCGCTTCATCGCGGGCGGGCGCGTTGCCCTGCGCCGCGACGCCCTTGTCGAGCATGCCCGCTGTGAGCGAGGCCAGGCCCACCTTGGCTGCCGGCTCATAGCGCGAGCCCGCATCCACGTCGAGATTGATGTCCAGCATCGGAATCGACGGGCTCGGCACGAAGAACACGCGCGCGCCGGTCGGGGCCGTCCAGTGTTCGATAGGCAGCGCGGCCAGAGCACTCTGCGCCGCCGCTGCAACAATGGCGACCAGCGCCATCTTCAGGGTCAGAGACATGGCGCGCATCAACGCAGCCCTCCTTCATCGCGCATGCCCGGAACAGGCTTGCGCGCCGGTTTGTTGGGATCGATCGGTTGCGGCAGCAGCGTGGCGACGACGAGGTTGTCTTCGCTGAAGTACGTCTGCGCCACGTGCTGGATCTGCGCCGACGTCACGGCCTTGATCTTCTCAAGCTGGCGATCGATGGACCGCCACGACAGGCCGCTCATCTCGTTCATGCCGATCTCCATGCCTTGGCCGAACACCGAGTCGCGCTTGTAGATCTGCGCGGCCACAACCTGTGCCTTCACGCGCTTCAGTTCGGCATCGGTCACGCCTTCCTTGGCGATGCGCTCGATCTGCGCGCGCAGCGCCTGTTCGATCTCGGCGGTGGTATGGCCGTCGGCAGGCGTGCCGTCCATCAGGAAGATCGACGGGCCGCGGTTCAGGCCGTCGTAGCCGGCGTTGACGTCGTCGGCGATACGCTTTTCACCCTTGACGAGCTGGCTCGACAGGCGCGCATTGTCATAGCCATCGAGCACGGCCGACAGGACTTCCAGCGCATACGGATCGACGTCCTTTTCCACATCGTTCAGGCGCGGCACCTTGTACGCCAGCACAACGTATGGGTTCTCGGCCGGCGCCTTCACCCAGATGCGCTTCACGCCGATCTGCTTGGGCTCCTCCTGCGCATAGCGGCGCGGCAGCGCATGCGGCTTGAGCTTGCCGTAGGTGCGCTGTGCGAGGCGGAAGACTTCATCGGGGTTCACATCGCCCGCGACGATCACGGTGACGTTGTTGGGCGTGTACCAGGCGTGGTACCAGTTCTGCGCGTCCTGCACCGTCATCGTGTCGAGGTCGCCCGGCCAGCCGATGGTCGGGTTCCGGTACGGCGCGGCGTTGAACAGCGTGGCGAGCATCTGCTCGTAGACGGTGGAACGGGCGGAGTCGTCGATGCGCATGCGGCGCTCCTCCTTCACCACGTTCATCTCCGGCTTGAACTCCTTGTCGGTCAGCTGGAGATTGGCCATGCGATCGGCTTCAAGCCCCATCACATCGGCCAAGTGCGATTTCTCGATCTGCTGGAAGTACATCGTGAAATCGCGCGTGGTCATGGCGTTTTCACGGCCGCCCAGCGCTGCCACGCGGCGGGAGAACTCGCCGGGGCCAACAGCTTTCGTGCCCTTGAACATCATGTGTTCAAGCATGTGGGCGACACCCGTGGTGCCGTTGTGCTCGTCGATGCTGCCGGCGTGATACCAGACCATGTGCGCCACGGTGGGAGCACGGTGGTCTTCCTTGACGATCAGTTGCAGCCCGTTGGGCAGCTTGTATTCGTGCGTGTCGGACTGGCTGGCGCCCACTTTGGCGCCGCTGGCGGTAGCCACCGGCCGCCCGGGCGCAGCAGCAAGTTCCTGCGCGCCAACATGGCCGGCCAGCAGGCCTGCCGCCAGGGCCGCCGCAGCCAATTGCCAGACTCGCGACCGAGCCCGGTTTGAAACGATTCGCATGGAAGAGCGCATAAGGGCTGTCTGATAAAATTCGACGCTTGATTCTAACGGCGAAATAGACTGCCTTTTACGATGTTTAGTTTCTGGAAGAAGCGCAAGGCAGAGCCCCAACCGGCCGCCGAACCCACGCCCGCAGCGGCGCCTGAAGCCGCGCAGGCACCTGCCCTGGCTGCGATCCCTACCCCCGCGCCCGTACCCGCCCCGGTTGCGGCCCCCAGCCCGTCGCTGCACCTGCTCCCGTACCTGTTGCCCTCCCGGCTCACATTGCCGTGCCGGACGCGCCTGCCGTGCAGCCTGCACTCGACGTGCAAGCCGACGATGTCGAGACCGTGCCCACGCCCGCCGTGATCGAACAGGCCCGCAAGGGCTGGATGTCGCGCCTGCGCTCCGGCCTGTCGAAGACGAGCAAGGGCCTGACCACGCTGTTCGTTGGCGTGAAGGTCGACGAAGCGCTGTTCGAAGAACTGGAGACCGCGCTGCTGATGGCCGACGCCGGGGTCGACGCCACCGAATACCTGCTGGGAGAACTGCGCCGCCGCATCAAGGCTCAGCGCATCGAAACTGCCGAAGGCGTGAAGACCGCCCTGCGCGACTTGCTGGTCGAGCTGCTGCACCCCTTGGAAAAGACCATGGTGCTCGGCCGCGAACAGCCGATGGTGATCATGATCGCGGGCGTGAACGGCGCCGGTAAGACCACCAGCATCGGCAAGCTGTGCAAGCACTTCCAGACCTACGGTCAATCGGTGCTGCTGGCAGCGGGCGACACCTTCCGCGCCGCCGCACGCGAGCAACTCGTGATCTGGGGTCAGCGCAACAACGTCACGGTCGTGGCGCAGGAATCGGGCGACCCGGCTGCGGTGATCTTCGATGCAGTGAACGCAGCGCGCGCACGCGGCATCGACATCGTCATGGCGGACACCGCCGGCCGCCTGCCGACGCAGCTGCACCTGATGGAAGAACTCAAGAAAGTGCGCCGCGTAACCGCCAAGGCGATGGCCACGGCGCCGCATGAAACGCTGCTGGTGATCGACGGCAACACGGGGCAGAACGCCCTCGCACAAGTCAAAGCCTTTGACGAAGCACTAGGCCTCACGGGCCTGATCGTCACCAAGCTGGATGGCACTGCCAAGGGCGGCATCCTGGCCGCCATCGCGCGGCAGCGGCCGGTGCCGGTGTACTTCATCGGCGTGGGTGAGCAGGTGGAAGACCTGCAGCCATTCTCTGCGCGGGAATTTGCGGATGCGTTGTTGGGTTGACCACCCTCGCGCGCAACGCTTCAACGTAGAAACGCCCTGACTCGGTCAGGGCGTTTTGTTTTGCGCAGTGACGCTGCAGATTACGCGGAAGCCGCATCCGGCTGCGCCCCAGGCGCAGCCCTCTGAAACGCCTCCTGCGCCATGCAGTGCTCAAAGATGCGCGCCAGCGTCGGGTAATCCTCCACCGCCACATCAAACCGCTTGCCGTTGAATACCTGTGGCACGAGGCACACGTCGGCCAGCGTCGGCGTGTCGCCAACACAGTAGGCGCCCGTCAGCGGCGACTGTGACAGCCGCGCCTCAAGCGCCGCAAACCCCAGCTTCACCCAGTGGCGATACCAGTCGTTGCGCGCTTCTTCTTCCACGTTGAACGTGTTCTTCAGATACTTCAGCACGCGCGGATTGTTCAGCGGATGGATCTCGCAGGCGATGGCCAGCGCAATCGCACGGATGTGGGCGCGGTTGCTCGGCGAGCCCGGCAGCAGCGTGGGCTCGGGATGCGTCTCTTCCAGGTATTCGACGATCGCCAACGACTGGTTCAGCACGTCGTTGCCGTCGCACAGCACAGGCACCAACGCATCAGGGTTCAGTTTGACGAAGTCCGGCGCGAGTTGCTCGCCCTTGAGCAGGTGCACCGGGGCGTAGTCGTACGGCAGGCCCTTGATCTCCAGGGCAATGCGCACACGGAACGACGCCGAGCTGCGGAAATAGTTGTACAGCTTGATCGACATGGCTTCTGACTCTTCTATCGGGTCTATCAGATGACCTTCACGTGCAGCTCGCCCACGCCCTCGATCTTGCCAACCATCAAGTCGCCGACGACGACCGGGCCGACGCCTTCGGGCGTGCCGGTGTAGATCAGATCGCCGGGGCGCAGTTCGAACAGACGCGACAGATACGCAATGGTTTCCGGCACCGACCAGATCAGGTCCGACAGATCACCGCGCTGGTGTTCGCGGCCATTGACCGACAGCGTGACGGCGCCCTTGTCTGCGCGGGCGACATCCTTGGCCGGCACGATCGGGCCGATGGGCGCCGAGCCGTCGAAGGCCTTGCCGGTCTCCCACGGGCGGCCGCCCTTCTTGGCGGCGTTCTGCAGGTCGCGGCGCGTCATGTCCAGGCCGATGGCGTAACCGTAGATGTGGTTGGCCGCGGTTTCCACGGAGATGTCGCGGCCGCCCGTGCCGATGGCGACCACGAGTTCGATCTCGTAGTGGCAATCCTTGGTTTCGGTCGGGTAGACGAACTGGCCGGTCTCACCGTCGGGGATGTAGCGCACGGCGTCGGCCGGCTTGCAGAAGAAGAACGGCGGTTCGCGGTCGGGGTCGGAGCCCATCTCGCGGGCGTGGGCGGCGTAGTTGCGGCCGACGCAATACACGCGGCGCACCGGAAACTGGCCATGCCCGCCACGGACGGGAATGCCATTGACGGCGGGCGGGGTGACGACGAACTCGGTCATGCGGGTCTCCTGAGGCTAAGCTGGATTGGAACAGGTGGGGACACTGCGGCCACCGCCCCCCGGCGACCGACGAGTTTGCGAGAATACACCCGCACCGGCCCGGCGCGGTTCTTGCATGAGTGGCGTGCACTCTGCCCCACTTTGCACCATGCAAACGAAACCACCCGCCCCATCTGCCCCGCCCGCCGCCCCGCACCCGGCTGCGCCGATGCGCGTGCTGCTGGTGCGCGATCCGCTCGATGCTGAACAGATCAACCTCGAGCTGATCCGCGCCGGACTGGCCGAGGCGGGCTTTGTGGATGTGGGCCTGGCGGATGCCGACCTGACGCTGCCAGAGCGCATTGCCGAGACACAGCCCGACATGGTCATCGTCGCGTCCGAATCGGCCGCGCGGGACACCATCGAGCACGTCTGCGTGGCCACGCAGCACGCCCCCCGCCCGATCGTGCTGTTTACCGACAACGACGACGCCACGCGCATCAAGACGGCGTTTGCCGCCGGCATTACGGCCTACATCGTCGACGGCATCAAGCCCACGCGCGTCAAGGCCGTGCTGGATGTTGCCTACGCTCGCTTCGAGCATGAGAGTGCACTGCGCGCCGAGCTGGACACCGCCAAGACGCAGCTGGCCGAACGCAAAGTGCTGGAACGCGCCAAGGGCCTCCTGATGAAGCAGATGAGCCTGTCGGAAGACGACGCCTTCAAACGCCTGCGCAAGATGGCGATGGACCGCAACATCAAGCTGGTGGAAGCTGCCCAACGCGTGATCGATGTGATGGCCAGTTGAGCGGTCGGGCCGCCGCCCAGTTTTGGTGCGCCGCACAACTCCGGCGCTGGAAACGCACCAGTCGCGCGCGGCGTTCCGAACCTCACACGCCGAGTTCCGAACCCCAACCGTCAAGCTAAAAGCCTCACGCGTCGAGCTCAGAACCCCAATCGTCGAGCTAAAAGGCTCATGCGCCGAGTTCCGAACCTCAACCGCCGAGCTAAAAGCCTCACGCGCGGAGCTCCGAACCCCAATCGTCGAGCTAAAAGGCTCACGCGCGGAGTTCTGAGCTCCAATTGCCGAGCAAAAAGCCTCGCACGCGGAGCTCTGAGCTCGGGGCGCCGAGCAAAAAGCTCGGCCCGTGGAGCTCCGAACGCGAAACGCCGAGCCCCATCCCTCAACGTTGGCATACCCCTTGCAAGTGTCGCTGCGAAGCCGGTGCCAACGTGGGTATCGGCACGGGACAACGGCGTCCCGATGCACGGCAGCGCGACCCTCTTTGCGGATGGGCGGCGGCCGTGCGTCGGGACGCTTTTTCTTTGGAGCCATGGATGGCCGCGCCAGACAAGACCGACGCTCTCGTCAACCCGATCAACCCCAAGCGCCGCAGCATCATGAAAGCCGCGGCGACGATTGCAGGAGGCAGTGCCGTGGCATTGATCGATCCGCTGGTGCGTGCCGGGGCCTGGGCCGCCGGCTCCGATGCGCCCGAGAAGACGGAGCTGAAGGTCGGCTTCATCCCGCTCACGGACTGCGCCTCGGTGGTCATGGCGTCCACGCTGGGCATCGACAAGAAGTACGGCATCAAGATCACGCCGTCGAAAGAAGCCTCGTGGGCGGGCGTGCGCGACAAGCTGGTGTCGGGCGACCTGGATGCGGCGCACGTGCTGTACGGCCTGATCTACGGCGTGCAGCTCGGCATTGGCGGGCCCAAGAAGGACATGGCCGTGCTGATGACGCTCAACAACAACGGCCAGGCGATCACGCTGTCGTCCAAGCTCAAGGAAGCAGGTGTCAAGGATGGCGCGTCGTTGAAAGCCGTCATGGCGAAGGACAAGCGCGAATATGTGTTCGCGCAGACCTTCCCGACCGGCACGCATGCGATGTGGCTGTACTACTGGCTGGCCGCGCACGGCATCCACCCGCTGCAGGATGCCAAGGCGATCACCGTGCCGCCGCCGCAGATGGTGGCCAACATGCGCGTGGGCAACATGGATGGCTTCTGCGTGGGCGAGCCGTGGGGCGCCCGCGCGATTGCCGACAACATCGGCTTTACCGCCGAGACAACACAGGCCATCTGGAAAGACCACCCCGAAAAGGTGCTCGGCACCACGGCGGAGTTCGTGCAGAAGTATCCGAACACGGCGCGTGCGCTCACCGCCGCGGTGCTGGAGGCAAGCAAGTTCATCGATGCGTCGGCCTCGAACCGCCGCAAGACGGCCGAGACCATCGCCGCCAAGTCCTACGTCAACACCGACATGGACATCATTCTCGACCGCATGCTGGGGCGCTACTCGAACGGCCTGGGCAAGACCTGGGACGACCCGGACCCGATGCGCTTCTATCACGATGGCGCGGTCAACTTCCCGTACCTGTCGGACGGCATGTGGTTCCTCACGCAGCACAAGCGCTGGGGGTTGCTGAAGGCGCATCCGGATTACCTGGCCGTCGCCAAGCAGGTCAACCGCATCGACATCTTCAAGCAGGCGGCAACCGCCACCGGCACGCCGCTGCCCAAGAGCGACATGCGCACGGCCAAGTTGATCGACGGCGTGGTGTGGGATGCGAAGAACCCCGCCGCGTATGCGGACGGCTTCAAGCTGAAAGCCTGACGCCGTTGCCCACCTGAATTCTGATTGCGGTCCTCACGTCGATGGAGCCCGACATGAACACGCTCGTCAAAACGTTGTCCGGCGTGCAGTCCGACGCCGCCCCTGAACGCCGCCGGTTCGTTGCGCGCGACTGGTTTGTCGCTGCCGTGGTGCGCGGCTTTCCGCCGGTGCTGGGCTTGGTGCTTTTTGTGCTGGCGTGGCAGGGCATTGCCACGGCCATCCCCGCATTGCCGACACCGGCGGTGACGTGGAAAGCGGCCGTTGCGCTCTTCGCCGATCCGTTCTATCGCAATGGGCCGAATGACCAGGGCGTAGGCTGGAATGTGCTCGCATCGCTGGCGCGCGTGGGTGCGGGCTTTGGCATGGCGGCGGTCATCGGCATTCCGGCGGGTTTCCTGATCGGGCGCTTTGCGTTTCTCAACGCGATGGCCTCGCCCATCATCAGCCTGCTGCGGCCGGTGTCGCCGCTGGCGTGGCTGCCGATTGGGCTGCTGCTGTTCAAGTCCGCCAACCCGGCGGCCATCTGGGCGATCTTCATCTGCTCGATCTGGCCGATGGTGATCAACACTGCCGTGGGCGTGACGCGCGTGCCGCAGGACTACCTGAACGTGGCGCGCGTGCTGAACCTGTCCGAATGGAAGGTGTTCACGCGCGTGCTGTTTCCGGCGGTGCTGCCGTACATGCTGACGGGCGTGCGGTTGTCCATCGGCACGGCGTGGCTGGTGATCGTAGCGGCGGAGATGCTGACCGGCGGTGTCGGCATCGGCTTCTGGCTGTGGGACGAGTGGAACAACCTGAAGGTCGAACACATCGTCATCGCCATCTTCGTGATTGGGGTGGTGGGCTTGCTGCTCGAGCACGCGCTGCTGGCGATTGCGCGGCGCTTCTCGTACGACGCGGTTTGAGGACATTGGGGGAGCGCCATGACAGACAAATTCCTGCGCATCGAAAACGTCGGACAGACGTTCAAGACCAAGCGCGGCCCGTTCGTCGCCCTGCGCGACATCGACCTGACGGTGGCGCGCGGTGAGTGCATCGCGCTCATCGGGCACTCGGGCTGCGGCAAATCAACGTTGCTCAATCTCATTGCCGGCCTCACGCGGCCGACCACGGGTGGATTGATCCTCGCCGAGCGCGAGATTGCGGGGCCGGGGCCGGATCGGGCGGTGGTGTTTCAGAACCACTCGCTACTGCCGTGGCTCACGTGCTTTGACAACGTGTATCTCGCCGTCGAGCGTGTGTTTGGGAAGACGGAGACGAAGGGGCAGTTGCGTGAACGTACGCATGCGGCGCTGGCGCTGGTGGGACTCACGCATGCAGAGCAGAAACATCCGCACGAGATTTCTGGCGGGATGAAGCAGCGTGTCGGGATTGCGCGGGCGCTGTCCATGGAGCCTAAGGTGCTGCTGATGGATGAGCCCTTTGGCGCCCTGGATGCACTGACGCGGGCGCATCTGCAGGATGAGCTGCTGAAGATCGTGGCCGCGACCGGCAGCACGGTGGTGATGGTCACGCACGATGTGGATGAGGCGGTGCTGCTGGCGGATCGCATCGTCATGATGACGAATGGGCCGGCTGCGACGATTGGCGAAGTGTTGACGGTGGATTTGCCGCGGCCGCGGGATCGGATGGCGTTGGCGGAGGATGCGACTTATCACGCTTGCCGGACGGCGGTGTTGGATTTTCTGTATCGGAAGCAGAGGCATCCGGTGGCGGAGGCGGCCTGATTTTTTGGTTTTTGATTTTGGCCTTGGTGGTCTGACTCCCTTTCATCCCCCGCCGGGGCTGACCCACTTTCTTTGTCTTGCCAAAGAAAGTAAGCAAAGAAAGGCGCGCCCGAGATGGCGACATCCCCTTGAATTTATGTCGCAGGGAGGGAAGGGAGGCAAACTCGCTTCGCTCAAACAGGCCTCCCTTCTTTTTCCTCCCTGCAACAGAAATTCAAGGCGCCATCTAGGGCAGGAACTTCAACGGCCAAACCGGCGTGGTTTGGCCGTTTGCGTAAACCTCTAGCGTTGGTGGTAGGTGGGCGGTTCGCTTCGCTCCCTGTTTGGATGCCCTGGACACTTCATCTGTGTTGATGCTTTCTCTGGCTGGGTTGGTGGAAAACCGTTCTGGTACAAATGCGGGGGCGAGCTTTGACCCTGCAGCTTTCCCTCGGGGTAGTTCGCTTTGCCAAGCCAGGAGAGTGATCGAGTGGACACGGAAGCGTTCTTCAAGAAAGTCCGGACCTATGCGGAGATCTCGGAAGAGGCTGAGCGGGCGTGGGCTTCTCTGCTGCAACCCAGGCAATACCGGAAGGACGAGTCGCTCGTGGCCGCGGGCGAAGTGCCGACACGGTTTGCGTTTGTTCTTGAGGGCCTGTTCTTCCAGCACTATGTCGGGCCCGAGGGAGACATGGTCATCAAGTATTTCTTTCCGGAGGGCCGGATTGCCGGCTCGGTCAGTGCGACGCTGCTTGGCAAACCCAGCCAATTTACGATCACCGCCATCGAAGACTGCAGCGTCCTGGAGTACGACTTCGCCGCGTTTCGGTCGTTGACGGCGCGCTTCCCGGATATCGCGGCGTTCTACATCCATTACATGGAGCGCCACTGGATCATCGAAAAGGAGCCGGTTGAAATCGCCTTCCGCCACGACAGCGCCATGAAGCGCTATCGCAATTTCATCAGCAGTGAACCCGATCTGCACAGGCGTCTGAAGCAGCATCACATCGCCGCCTGGCTTGGTATTACTCCCGAGAGCCTGAGCCGTGTGAGAAAGGCGATTGCCCTTGGTGTTGGGTGAGCTGGGTCGCGTCTTACCAATAGTCAATGCGCCTACGATCTTCGCGCCCGTATCGTTCAGGCAGGCAAGCGCGGTGCTCGCCCTCAACCAAGGAGACCTGTCATGACGAAGTCGATCTTTGTGAACCTTCCGGTCGCAAACCTGCAGCAATCCAAAGCCTTCTACGAAGCCCTCGGCTTCGCGAACAACCCGCAATTCACCGATGACACGGCCGCCTGCATGGTGTGGAGCGAGTCGATCTTCGTGATGCTGCTCACGCACGCAAAGTGGCAAACGTTCACCAGCCGCCCGCTCCCGCAAAGCGGGTCGAGCGAAGTGATGCTCGCCCTGACCTGCGACAACAAAGACGCCGTCGACCAAATGAACGATGCAGCAGTGAAATGCGGCGGCACGGCCGACATCAACCCGAAGCAGGACCTGGGATTCATGTACGGCCGCGCCCTGGCCGACCTGGACGGCCACATCTGGGAAGCCATCTGGATGGATCCCGCCGCCATCAGTTCGTGACACCCGGCGCCAACGCAACGACGTGCACATCGCCACGCCCGGCCCACCGCCGGTGTGGCCGTTGAAGTTCTTGCCCTAGATGGCGCCTTGAATTTCTGTTGCAGGGAGGAAAAAGGAAGGGAAACTGTCTGAGCGAAGCGAGTTTTTCCCTTCCCCTCCCTGCGACATAAATTCAAGGAGTCTTTCGCCATCTCGGGCGCGCCTTTCTTTGGTTACTTTCTTTGGCAAGACAAAGAAAGTGACTCAGCCCCGGCAGGGGATGAAATAAGAGATGCACCACCAACAAAGAACATCCCACGTCCCACGCTAGCGCCAGCGCAAACCCCAGCGCTATGATCAAACCCAAGCAAACACCCCCGCCACATCCTGATGCCCGCTCCCCCCATCCTCCCCGCCACCGCCACTGAAGACGCCTTCGCCAACGGCCCCTTCCCCGCTGCCCGCTTCATCAAGGAAATCGGCCGCGGCGCAGACGGCGCCCGCGCCCTGGTCAAGCACGACGCCCGCGCGCTTTTCACCGCCATGCTGGAAAGCCGCATCTCCGACGTGCAGCTCGGCGCCATCCTCATGGCCTACCGCATCAAAGGAGAGACGCCGGAAGAACTCGACGGCATGCTGGAAGCCACGCATGCGCACTGCCGGCCGCTGCCGGCACCGGATACGCCCGAGCGCGCGTTGCCGGTCGTCATCCCGAGCTACAACGGTGCCCGCCGCCAGCCAAACCTCGTGCCGCTGCTGGCCAAGCTGCTGGCGCGCGAAGGTGTGCCGGTGCTGGTGCATGGCATCCGCCGCTTCGACGGCCGCATCACCACGGCGGCGCTGTTCGAAGCACTCGGCTGGCCCGTTTGCGAACACATGGACGACGCCCGCGAGCGCCTGGAGAGCGATCGCCTGGCCTACGTGCCGATCGACGTGCTATCGCCCGAGCTGGCGTCGCTGCTGGACAAGCGCGAGATCGTCGGCCTGCGCAATTCGGCCCACACGGTGGTGAAGATGCTGCAGCCCATTGGCGGACACGCCCCGCACGAGGCGCTACGGTTGGTCAGCTACACGCACCCGGAATACCGCGACACGCTCACCGACTACTTCCTGCGCCATCCGGCCAATGTGCTGCTCGCCCGCGGCACCGAAGGCGAGACCGTGGCCGATGCTCGGCGCGGCAGCGCGGTGGAGTGGCTGCACGACGGCTCACACGAAACCGTGATTGAAGCGGTGGAAGGGTCAAGCGATGCGCCGCCTGAATTGCCTGCGGGGACGGACGTGGCGGCAACGGCGCGGTGGATTGAAGCGGTGCTCAACGGCGAGCAGCCGGTGCCGGAGCCGATCGCCAAGCAGGTCCGCGCGATCGTGCGGTGTGCACGACCGGCGCAGGCTGCCTGATCGATCGCTCGGTCTTACTTGGACGGCAGCGGAATGCGCTCCGTCTCGCCCGGCACGTGGGCGAAGGCGTCGGCCTCCCAGCGCTGCTTGGCGTCTTCAATGTCGGCCTTGTCGCTGGCGACGAAGTTCCAGTAGATGTGGCGGTGGCCGTCGGTCGGGTCGCCGCCCAGCAGCATCACGCGTGACGATGCCTGCGCGGTGAGCGTTACGTCGCCGCCGGGTTCCAGCACGGCGAGGTGCTGCGGGTCGAGCACCTCGCCGTCGATGGTGACGGCGCCGTCGACGAGATACAGCCCGCGGTCTGCATGCTCAGGCGGAATCACCAGCGACGCACCGGCCGCCAGTTCCAGTGCCACGTACAACGTGCGCGAACTCACCTTCACGGGCGACGTCAGCCCGAACGCATCCCCCGCAATGACCACGCCCTGCACGCCAGGGCATTCGAGCTTGGGCAGCGTGTCGGCGGCGTGGTGGGCGAAGCTGGCGTTCACCTTTTCCTGATCCTTCGGCAGCGCCACCCAGGTCTGGATGCCATGCACGCGCGCACCCTTTTCGCGTCCCTCGGGCGAGGAGCGCTCGGAGTGGACGATGCCGTTGCCGGCCGTCATCCAGTTCACGTCACCGGGCGTGATGGTCTGCACGCTGCCAAGGCTGTCACGGTGGACCATGCTGCCGTCAAACAAATACGTGACGGTGGCCAGGCCGATATGCGGGTGGGGGCGCACGTCGATGCCCTCGCCCGGGGCGAAATCCACGGGGCCCATGTGATCGAAGAAGATGAACGGCCCGACCGTCTGGCGCGCCGCCGAGGGCAGCACGCGCTTGACTGAGAAACCGCCCAGGTCGCGCACGTGCGGACCGATGATGTGCTGAATGGAAGTCATGGTGGAAAGCTCCTCAGACGCGCTCGGCAAGTTCGGTGTCGACGCTGATCTCAACTTCGGTCATCAGCTTGTGAACGGGGCATTTGCCGGCCACGCGCAGCAGGTCGGCGCGCTGCTCGTCGCTCAGGTCGCCGTGCAGGGTCAGCACCGTGCGCAGCTTGTAACGGCCCTGGCGCTCCTGGGTGCCGTCGTGCTCGACGGCCACATCGATCGAATCGAGCGGGTACTTGCGCTGGCGTGCATACAGCGTCACGGTCAGCGCCTTGCAGCTTGCCAATGCTGCATCAAAGTAGGCGTGCGGATCGGGCGCACTGCCCTCGCCCGCCGGCTTGGGCACGTCGGTGTAGGTCACGCCTTCGGGGAAGGTGATCTTGTGACGGAAAAGGCCTTCGGTGTCCTTGCTGACGACGATGGTCATGACGGCTCCTGTAACGGTGTCTGCGATGTCCGGGCAGTGTAGCTAACTTGCGTGACGGCACGGGACGTGAGCCCATGTGCGGGGTGCACCGCATTCAATGACCCGTCGATCACGCGACATTGCAGACATGGCAATTTGGCCCACCCATTTGGGTGGAAACGCTCAAGCGGCGCGGTTTTACGCCGATCTTCCGGTTAGAAGACATCCCGCCCTGAAACCGCCCCGCTTACGCCTCACCTGCATGGTTCCTCGCCGGCCGCTTGTCGCCATTGCCGGCGGCATCGGCTTCCTCCTCGTCCTTGTCGGGCTGACCGTGATGGTCGGCTGGCTGCAGCATTGGCCATGGGCAGTGAAGCTGGGCACGGACCGGCTGCTGATCGTGTTCGCCACGGGGATCAACCTGACGCTGCTGGGCGCTGGCCTGGGGGCGCTGCTGGTCGGGACGGTACGACCCAACGCCCGGTGGGCAGACCTGACGGCACGCGGGCTGAGTGGCGCGGTGGCGTTGCTGTCTACGCTGCGACTGGCCGAGATGATCACGGGATGGTCGATCGGGCTCGATTTTCCTGGCCTGCACGCCTGGTTCGACCGCCAATGGGTGACCGGATGGATTGGCGGGATGCACCCCAGCCACGCGCTGGCGATGGCCGCATCGGCGACGGCCCTAAGCCTCGTCCCCTCGCTGCACAAACCGCACCGCGCGCGGTGGTTCTGTGGGCTCCTCGGCCTGGCGATGCTGCTCTGCGCGGGCGACCTGCTGGGCCGCGCCATGGCACTCGAATATCTGTATCCGGCGTGGCTGCGGTGGCGCGCCTCGGACGTGGCTGCCGTCTGCTCGCTGCTGGTGGTCACGGGCGTGCTGTGCGCCGCGGTGGCCAGGCATCCTGGCCTGTTGCGCCTGCGCTTGTCGCCGGAAGACACCATCGTTTGGATCAGCGGCGGCTGTGTGGTGGTGGCAGGGCTGGGGGCCACCATCACGGCATTCATCATCCAGGTGGATAGCGCCACCCTGACATTCGGTACCACGCGGGCCCGTGCGCTTTCCAGCTACGCTGAAGAATTCGACCAACTGCTCGCCATGCGTGCAGAAAACCCGCGCCTGGTGGCTGCTGCCACGCACATCCAGGAAGTACTGCGCCATCCGGCCGACAACGCAGCGCGCCTGCGCAGCGCGAGCGCGCTGCAGGCGTATCGCGAGCAAGGCTACTCGTACCTGCAACTGCGTACGCTCGCCGGCGAGGGCATCGTCAGCCTGGGGACGCAAACGCTTGAACCCGAACTGTCGATACCGCTGCACGCCGGCCTCGCGCCCGAGCGCGTCACGCTGCAATGGGTACATGGCTTTGCCATGCGCACCGAAACACCGGTCATGGCAGACGGCATGCAGATCGGCTGGCTGGTCGCCGAGCAACCGCTCGCCCACATGACAGGCCGCTACACCAACCAACGCGGCACGGGGATGACGGAAACGCTGGCGATGTCGGGCTTTGATGCGCGCGGCCGCGCCATGTCGTTTCCGCAGCGCTTTGACGCGTATGTGTTCGAGCTGCCGCAGCTTACGGTCGATCATCGGCCGCTGCCGTCGCGCTTGGCGCTGGCGGGTCAGGCCGGCTACGGCCAGTGGCAGGACATCCACGGCATGCCGACGTCGTTCAGCTACACGCCCATCGGCCACACAGGTCTGGCGCTGATCAGCAAGATCGCCAGCGCCGAGCTGTATGCCCCGATGCGTGTGCAGTTCGAGCGGCTTGCGGCCTTGATGCTGTGTCTGATGATTGGCAGCGTGCTGGCCATTCGCCTGACGGTACGGCCGTTTGCCAACCGGCTCGCCGCGTCCGAACGTGCGCTGCGCACCGCCAACGAAAGCCTCGAGCGCCGCCGTGACGCCCTGCGCGCCAGCCGCGAACAACTGCGCCTGGTGGCCGACAACGTGCCCGCGCAGCTCAGCTATGTCGACCCTGACGGCATCGTCCGCTTTGCCAGCCGCACGCTGCTCGAAGCCTTCGGCCGCAATGAAGACGAGCTGCTCGACCGCCATGTGCGCGACATCTACGCCCCCGAGGACTACCGCGCGCTGCTGCCCTACATGACGGAGGTGCTGGCCGGTTACCCGGTGCAATTCGAGATCCAGTCCATGCGCACCGGCGTGCCCCGCTACCTGAGCGGCCACTACTTTCCTGACTATGATGATCGCGGCACGCTGCGCGGCTATTTCTCGGTGCTGCAGGATCTGACGGCCCGCACGAGCGCCGAGCTGGCCCTGGCGCGCAGTGAACGCGCACTCAAGCTCGTGCTCGACAACGCGCCGCTGCTGGTGTCGCACATCAACCCCGACGGCGTCTTCACCTTCTGCAATGTCACGCATGCACGCTGGCTGCAGCGCACGCCCGAGGAGGTCTGCGGCCAGATGCCGGAGCGCGTGTTCACGCCGGGCACGTACGCCTTGCTGGCACCGTATCTGGTGCGCGCCCGGCGCGGAGAATCCGTCCAATTCGAGATCACCGCGCCTTGGTACGAAAAGCCGCACGCCAACGGCCCGCGCAGCCGCACCCGGCATTTCCGCGGCCAGCTCGTCCCCGATGCCGGAGAAGCGCGCGACGGCCGCTGCGGTTTCTACGCCTTCGTGCAGGACGTAACCGAAGCCAAGCGCAGCGAGATGGAGCTTTCGCGCATGGCACGCTTTGATGCCCTCACCGGCCTGCCCAACCGCTACGAACTCTACGAGCGCCTGCGCGCCGCGCTGGAACGCCGGCAGCGCCTGCCCGCGCCGCTGGGCGTGCTCTATCTGGACGTGGATCACTTCAAGCACATCAACGACACCTACGGCCACGCCGCCGGCGATGCTGTGCTGGTGGAGGTCGCGCACCGCCTGCAACGTGCCGTGCGCCGCACCGACACCGTCGCCCGGCTCGCAGGTGACGAGTTCATCATCCTGCTCGACCCCATCGACGCCCCGGATGATGCGCTGCACACCGCGCAGAAGACCGTTGGCGCGATCCGCCCCCCGATCCACCTGCCCGATGGCACGGTGCTCCACGTCACAACGAGCATTGGCGTGGCCTGCCCGGGCCCCGAAGTACGTGACCCCGACGCCGCCCTGCGCGAAGCCGATCGCGCACTTTACTGGGCGAAGTCACGCGGCCGTAACACGGCGGCGTAGTCGAGAACCGATACCGCCCGCTGCGGTCTATGACTGGGTGCGGCGCCCTTTTTGTTGCGCCGCAAACATCACACTATTGAAAAATCAACCCTGATTTACGGGAACTATTAACCGGACAAAAATGTCCTATTAGCACTCATCCGGTTGGAGTGCTAAGATGCCTTTCCAAACCTCCACTGGATTTCGACAGGAGTCCTGAGTGAACGCAGTCATCCCCGTGAATACCGTTTCCGCAATCGCCACCCAGCCGTCCGGCAACGCCGGTAATGGATGGGCGCTGGCGTTCCCCGGCAACCTGGGCAACATCGACGCTTATATCCAGAGCGTCAACCGTGTGCCGATGTTGACGGCCGAAGAAGAACAGCGTCTGGCCCGCGAATACCGCGACAACGACAATCTCGATGCCGCCCGCCGGCTGGTGCTCTCGCACCTGCGCCTCGTGGTGTCGATTGCCCGTGGCTACCTCGGTTACGGCCTGCCGCATGCCGACTTGATTCAGGAAGGCAATATCGGTCTGATGAAGGCCGTCAAGCGCTTCGACCCGGATCAGGGCGTGCGTCTCGTCTCGTACGCGATGCACTGGATCAAGGCCGAGATGCACGAGTACATCCTGAAGAACTGGCGCATGGTCAAGGTGGCCACCACCAAGGCCCAGCGCAAGCTGTTCTTCAACCTGCGCAGCCACAAGCAGGATGCGCAGGCGACCTTCACTTCGGATGAGATCGACGCCGTAGCGGCCGAGTTGAACGTCAAGGGCGCTGAAGTGCGCGAGATGGAAACGCGCCTCTCGGGCGGCGACATCGCGCTGGAAGGCCAGATGGACGACGGCGAAGAGTCGTTTGCCCCGATCGCCTATCTGGCGGACACGCACAACGAGCCGACCCGCGTGATCGAAGCTCGCGGCAACGACCGCATGCAAAGTGAAGGCATCGAAGCTGCCCTCGCCAAGCTGGACGACCGCAGCCGCCGCATCATTGAAGCCCGCTGGCTGAACGTGAATGACGACGGATCGGGCGGCTCGACGCTGCACGAGCTGGCTGACGAGTTTGGTGTGTCAGCCGAGCGCATTCGCCAGATCGAATCGGCCGCGATGAAGAAGATGAAGGGTGCGCTGCAGGCCTTCGCCTAAGCTGCCCGCCTCGCCATAAAGAAAGCCCGCCAATTTGGCGGGCTTTTTCTTTGCGCGGCGACCGGAGATCAGTCGGCCAGCAATTGCTTGATGTCGTGGGCGATCGGCTCGGGGCCCTGGCCGTGCTTGATGAACAAACGCAGGTTGCCCTTTGGATCAAACATGTAGCTGCCGGCAGTGTGGTCCATGGTGTAGTTGTCGGGCGAGCTGCCCGGCACCTTGCTGTAGAACACCTTGAAATCAGACGCGACCTTCTTGAGTTCAGCTTCGTTTGCCGGACGCAGGCCAATGAAGCGCGGATCGAACGCAGGCACGTACTTGGCCAGCAAGTCTTGCGTATCGCGCTCCGGGTCGACGGTGACGAACAGCACCTGGACGCGATCGGCGTCTTTGCCGAGGGTTTCCATCACAGCACGCAGTTCGGCCAGCGTGGTCGGACAAACATCGGGGCAATGCGTGTAACCGAAGAACATAACGACGACCTTGCCGCGGAAATCTTCGAGTGTGCGGCGCTTGCCGGTGTGGTCCGTCAGCGAGAAATCGGTGCCAAAGCTCTTGGACCCGGTGATGTCGAGGTTCTTGAAGGCGGGCTTGTCGCTGCACGCCGTCAGCGCCAGCACAGCGACGGCCAGCATGGCGAAGAGCGCGGCGCGGAAGTGTCGGAAAGAGAGCATGGTCATCGTGTTGGGAACAGACCGCCTAGCGTACCGCCAACGGCACACGCTTGCTGGCGGTGCTGTGCGTCACAGCGCCGCGCTTTGCATGAGCGCCGGGCCGAACTTGAAGTAGTGATCCACCAGTAGCGCGGCAAACAGGATCGACAGGTAGATGATCGAATAGCGGAAAGTCTTCTGCGCCAGTGCATCCGAATATTTGCGGTACATGCGCCACGCATACGACAGGAAGCCGAAGCCGAGCACAAGCGCTGTCGCCAAATAGATATAGCCGCTCATGCCGTAGACGAACGGCAGGATGGTCGCGGCAATCATGATGAGGGTGTAGAGCAGGATATGCAGCAGCGTGTATTTCTCGCCGTGCGTGATTGGCAGCATCGGCAGGCCGGACTTTGCGTAGTCTGCGCGGCGGTACAGCGCGAGCGCCCAGAAGTGCGGCGGCGTCCAAGAGAAGATGATCAGCACCAGGATCCACGCCTCGGCAGGCACGCTGTTGGCGACGGCCGCCCAGCCCAGCGCTGGCGGCATCGCCCCCGAGAGGCCGCCGATCACGATGTTCTGCGGTGTGGCCGGCTTGAGCAGCAGCGTGTAGATGATCGCGTAACCGATGAAGGTCGCGAACGTGAGCCACATCGTCAGGTCGTTGGCGAACACGTGCAGCGTCCACATGCCCGCACCGCCCAGCACCACTGAAAACACCAGGATCTGCCGCGTGCCCAGCTCGCCGCTGGCCGAGGGGCGCCACGCCGTGCGGCGCATCATCGCGTCGATCTTGCGCTCGACGAGGCAGTTGATGGCGAAGGCGGCGCCGGCAAACAGCCAGATGCCGACCGCGCCGCCGACCAGTACCGGCCACGGCACCATGCCCGGCGTGGCCAGGAACATGCCGATCACGGCGCAGAACACGGCAAGCTGCGTGACGCGCGGCTTGGTGAGCGCCGCATACTGCGATGCGGTCGTTCGCCAGCCAGGAAGTTGAGTGGAAGTTGTTGGGGTTGCCACGGTATTCATAAAAGACGTTCAGACGGCATTCAGACGACGGCAGCCGCCACAGGCATCGGCGCCCGCGCTTGCGCGAGCCCGATCAGGTAATGCAGACGCACCATCAGCAACAGCAACACGGCCGCGCCGCCGTTGTGCGCCACGGCGGCCAGCAGCGGCCACCCCAGCACGATGTTCGAAAGTCCGGTCGCCAATTGCACGGCCAGCACAACGAGCAGCACCGTCGCGACACGGCCAATGCCGTCGATGCGACGCGCATGCAGGCCCAGCCACGCCAGGTAGCTCAGCACAGCGACTGCAAACACGCGGTGCGTCCAATGGATAGCCACCAACGCATCGTGCGAGATAAAGTCGCCGCCGGCGGTCTTGCCGAGTTGGCGCCAGACCGTGAAGCCGTGCGCAAAGTCCATTGGCGGAACCCACTGGCCGTTGCACAGCGGGAAATCGGTACAGGCCAGCACAGCGTAGTTCGTGCTGACCCAGCCGCCCAGGGCAATCTGCACAACGAGCAGCACGAGCCCGATGGCCGCGGCCATGCGCAACGAGGCGCCACGCTCGTCCACCACACGCGGCACATCGTTCTTGCAGCCGAGCCAGATCAGCGCGGCGAGCAACGACATGCCGAGCAGCAAGTGTGTCACCACGATGGCCGGCTGCAGCTTGAGCGTGACCGTCCACGCGCCAAAGGCACCCTGCACACACACCAGCGCCAGCACGGCCGTCGCATACCAAGGCGATTGCTTCAGCTCCTTGCGCTTGACCCACGCCAGCACCACCAGCGTGATGATCAGCACGCCCAGCGCGAGCGCGAAATAGCGGTGCGTCATCTCGATCCACGCCTTCATCCACGTGACCGGGCCACTCGGCATGGCGGCCTGTGCGGCATGGATGTCGTCACGGGCGTGGAACGGGTTGGACGTGCCGTAGCAGCCCGGCCAGTCCGGGCAACCGAGGCCTGAATCCGTCAGACGCGTGAAGCTGCCGAACATGATCAGGTCGAGCGTGAGGAAAGCGGTGATCCACACCAGCTTGCGGTACTTGTTGCGATCCCCCTTGACCAGCACGTAGCACAGCGGGATCAGCGCGATCAGGATGCCGATGGAAGCAAGTTGCAGCAGCATGGCTTATCCGATGCGCGAATACTTCAAGAGCCGCGTCATGTCTCCACGCACCTTCTTCGGGTCCGGATCTTTCGGGAACTGCATCATCAGGTTGCCAAGCGGATCGACCAGGAAGAGGTGGTCCGTCGGCGGCGTCTTGCCGTCGGCAAGCCAGTTCTTCGGCAGATCGGGGGCGCGCAGGAAGCGCACGGCACCGTAATCGTCGTTGTAGGCCTTGATGAGGCGGGGGTCGATTTCACCGCGGTCGGTCACCAGCCAGACGGGGACGATGCGGTCGCGGTCCGGGCCTTGGCCGATGCGCAGCTGGCGCATAGTGAACAGCTTGCGCGCGCAGTTGTCGTCGCAGGCGCTGCTATCCACCGACACCATCAGCCATTTGCCCTTGAGGCTGGCGAGCGGCACTTCAGCGCCGTGCTCGTCCTGCACCATCAGGCCGCTCGGGATGGGGCGCTGCGGATCGACCAAGGCGCCGTACGCCGCCTTGCCGCCGGCCGGGGTGAACACGTAATACGCGAGGTACGACGCGATCACCGGAGAGGCACACACCAACAGAAGCAACAGCATCATCCAGCGGCCCCGACGTGTGCGCGCGTCGATGCGCGGGTCTTCGGACGCCCCGAGTGTGCCCGGCGCGCCGGGTGCGGATTCCTGATTCACCATGTGATTCCCAATACATTCCGCTGCGGCACTAAGCCGCAACGCGAGTTCGTGTTCAGGCGGGCTCGGAGGTGCCCACCAAGCGGCGATAACGCCGCACGCTGTAGAAGACCATCAGCCCAAACACTGCCGCCGCCATCGCAAACCATTGGAATGCGTAGCCGTAATTGCGCTCAGCGCCCAGGTCTGCGCGCGGCCAATCGCGCAACAGGCCGTCCTCCACGTCGGATTGCTGCTGCACCACGAACGGTTGGAGTGGCACGCCGATTTCGCGCGAGAAGGTGTCGAGGTCGATATTCTGCCTAAGTCGCTGGCCGACTTCATCAGCGCCGTCCTTGCTGCCCAGACTGAAGACCCGGCTGGCATGCGGCACCGCCATCCCCTCGACCTGCACTTCGCCCGCTGGCGTGGTGTACGGCGCGATGCGCGTGCGGTCGGCCGGATCGCGCGGCAACCAGCCCCGGTCGACCAACACGGCGCGCCCGCCGGCGCCTTCCAGCCTCAGCGGGATGAGCACCTCGAAACCCGGGCGCGATACGTCGTTGGTGACGTGCGGACGGTTCTCAAGCAGCACCGTGTGCGCCACGTCGAACGTTCCACGCAGCAGCACCGGCCGGTACATCACGGACTCTGCTGTCACGGGCTGCGCGGTGATGCGCTGGGCGGGTGCATTTTCCAGCGCCACGATGCGGGCCTGGCGCTCGATGCGCTCGTGCGCACGCGAAAGCTGCCAACGCCCGAGCGAGCACGTCAGCGCGATCAGCGCCACGCCTGCCAACATCGGCACAGGCGCAAACCACTGCCGCATCGGCACGCGCCCGGTCATCGCTCGGCCCCGGTGCGATAATGCTCGGCAGTCATTTTCAACCCGTCATTGCCCAACCGGCAGCCCTCCATGCGCATCGTCGTTGCCATTGCGTTTCTGCTGATCCTCGGCAGCCTTGCCTCCGCGCTGTTCTTCCTGATGCGCGACAAGGGCCACAGCAACCGCACCGTTCGCTCGTTGATGTTCCGCGTCGGTTTCTCGATCGCGCTGTTCATCTTCATCCTCGTCGCGAACCGTCTGGGGTGGATCCACAGTACCGGCATCCGTTTCGGCCAATAACCCAAGTCAAATCAGTCAGGCCAGAAAAGCGAAAACGCCGCAGCGGTGTCCCGTCTGCGGCATTGTCTTCGCCGGCCGTTGGCCAGGTCATGGAGCGACGCTGCGCCGCCCCAATCCGATGCTGTCTTACAGCCAGTACACCACCACGTACAGGCCCAGCCACACCACGTCCACAAAGTGCCAGTACCACGCAGCGCCTTCGAATGCGAAGTGATGCTCCGGCGTGAAGTGGCCCTTGATCACACGCCCTAGCACCACCGACAGCATGATGGCGCCCATGGTCACGTGGAAGCCGTGGAAGCCCGTCAGCAGGAAGAACGTCGAACCGTAGATGCCCGACGTCAGCTTCAGGTTCAGTTCGTGATAGGCGTGGATGTACTCGAACGCCTGGAAACCCATGAACGTGAAGCCCAGGAGAATCGTCAGCAGCAAGCCCTGGATGACCTGCGCGCGCTTGCCTTCACGCAGCGCATGGTGTGCCCATGTGAGCGTCACACCCGAAGTCAGCAGCAGCGCCGTGTTGATGGTCGGAATCGGCCACGGGCCCATCGTCGTGAATGGAGCGACCGTGCCGGCCGGTCCAGCGTTCGGCCACAGCGCATTGAAGTCAGGCCACAGCAGCTTGTTGTTCAGATCACCCAGCCACGGCATGGCAATCGTGCGGGCATAGAACAGCGCGCCGAAGAACGCCGCGAAGAACATCACTTCCGAGAAGATGAACCAGCTCATCGACCAGCGGAACGACGCATCCACGCGGTCGCCGTATTTGCCGGTCTCAGACTCGGAGATGGCGTCAGCAAACCACGCGCGCAGCACGAAGAGGAACCACAGCAGGCCGACCAGGAACGTCCACGGGGCCCAGGGCTGAGCATTCACCCATGCAGCGGAGCTCAACAGCACGATCAGCAGGCCGAGGCTTGCCGTAATCGGATGCCGCGACGGCCCGGGCACGAAGTAGTACGGAGCGTTTGCTCGATTCGCACTCATCTCTTTTTCTCCAGCTCTATTTTTTTTAAGAATCCAATCGATGTTGCCCGGCCCATGCTGCTCGGGCCGTCTCCTCAACCTTCTCAATTCTTAACCGACTACTGCCCGCACGATCAACAGCAGCACAACGATAAACATGACCGCCGCCAGAATGCCCGCAATGATCACGTGCACGGGATTCAACTGCGCCATGTCACGGTCATGATCGCGGCCCTTGCGCACACCGAAGAAGGACCAGAACACCGCCTTCATCGTCTGTGCGAATGATGCGCGTCGCTTGGTCGCCTCCTTCAGTTCGTCCATGTCCTCACGTTCCCTTGTTCGGCATCGCCGGCGCAATAGCCGACGGCGCGTGGATTTCAAAGAAAGTGTAGGACAAGGTGATCGTCTTCACGTCCTTGGGAAGATCCGGATCAATCACAAACACCACCGGCATCTCACGTGATTCGTTGGCCGTCAGCGTCTGCTGCTTGAAACAAAAACACTCAATCTTTTTGAAGAACTCGGTTGCCTGCTTGGGCGCGTAACTTGGGATGGCCTGCGCCTCGACCGTACGCCCCTCCTTGTTCACCACCTCGTAGACGATCTGGTTGATCTCGCCGGGATGCACATCCATGCTGTTCTTCACAGGGCGGAAGCGGAACGGCCCTTGGCTGTTCGAATCGAATTCCACCGTGATCGTGCGCGTCTTGTCGACCTGCGAATTGCGCAGCGCGCCGCCATCTTCATCCCGTGTGTTCAACACGTTGATGTTCGTAAGCTCGCAGATCTTTTTGTACAGCGGCACCATCGCGTAGCCGAAGCCGAACATGATCACGACCACCACGGCCAGCTTGCCGAGCATGGACCGGTTGAGGCCGCGCTCGAGGGCTTTGTCGTTTTGGGTCGGATCCGGCTGCGCCGGTGTCTGGCTCATAGAGGTCTCGCGAAATCTCGGTTCAGCGATCAGCGCGTCGCTTGCCCGGCTAGCCGCCGAATACCACGCGCTTGAAAATCACACCCAGAAAGAAAACCAACGCGATGGTGCCGAGGATGAGACCCAGACGGCGGTTGGCAGCGCGTTGCTCGGGCGTTGGGCTTTTTTCTGGATTCGACATCGTTGTCCGGAGGATCACGGAGCCAGCGCCAGTATCGGCAGCCGGCCCCGCGACACCTGCATTACTTGACGTGCGGCGGTTCTTCAAAGGTGTGAAACGGCGCCGGCGACGGCACGGTCCACTCCAGGCCTTCCGCGCCATCCCACGGCTTGTCGGCGGCCTTCTCGCCACCGCGGTACGACGGCAGCACCACGAAGAAGAAGAAATACACCTGCATCAGGCCGAAACCCAGTGCACCGATCGACGCCACGGCGTTGAAGTCGGCGAACTGCTGCGGATAGTCGGCATAGCGACGCGGCATGCCAGCCAGGCCCAGGAAGTGCATCGGGAAGAACGTGAGGTTGAAGGTGATCATCGAACCCCAGAAGTGGATCTTGCCCCGCGTCTCGCTGTACATGTAGCCCGACCACTTCGGACCCCAGTAGTAGAAGCCCGCGAACAGCGCGAACAGCGAGCCGGCCACCAGCACGTAGTGGAAGTGCGCCACCACGTAGTAGGTATCCTGCAGCTGGATGTCGATCGGGGCCACGGCCAAGATCAGGCCAGTGAAGCCGCCCACCGTGAACACGAAGATGAAGCCGATCGCGAACAGCATCGGCGTCTCGAACGTCATCGAGCCGCGCCACATCGTGGCCACCCAGTTGAAGATCTTCACGCCGGTCGGCACCGCAATCAGCATCGTCGCGTACATGAAGAACAGCTGGCCGGTGACTGGCATGCCGGTCGTGAACATGTGGTGCGCCCACACGATGAACGACAGGATGGCGATCGACGCCGTGGCGTACACCATCGAGCTGTAGCCAAACAGCGGCTTGCGCGCGAAGGCCGGCACGATCTGGCTGACGATGCCGAACGCCGGCAAGATCATGATGTACACCTCGGGGTGCCCGAAGAACCAGAAGATGTGCTGGTACATCACCGGATCACCGCCGCCTGCAGCCGAGAAGAAGCTCGTGCCGAAGTGGCGGTCGGTCAGCACCATGGTGATCGCCCCAGCCAGCACCGGCATCACAGCAATCAGCAGGTACGCCGTGATCAGCCACGTCCAGCAGAACATCGGCATCTTCATCAGCGTCATGCCGGGCGCGCGCATGTTCAGGATGGTCACGATGATGTTGATCGCGCCCATGATCGACGATGCGCCCATGATGTGGATCGCGAAGATCGCCATGTCCATGCCCGGGCCCATCTGGACCGACAGCGGTGCATAGAGCGTCCAGCCGGCAGCCGTGGCGCCGCCCGGTGCGAAGAATGAGCCCACCAGCAGCAGCGCCGCAGGCGGCAACAGCCAGAAGCTGAAGTTGTTCATCCGCGCAAAGGCCATGTCGGACGCGCCGACCTGCAGCGGGATCATCCAGTTCGCAAAGCCCACGAAGGCCGGCATGATCGCGCCGAACACCATGATCAGGCCGTGCAGCGTGGTGAACTGGTTGAACAGCTCCGGATGGAAGAACTGCAAGCCGGGCTGGAACAGCTCAAGGCGGATCAGCAGGGCCAGCGTGCCGCCCGAAAGCAGCATCATGAAAGAGAACAGCAGGTACAGCGTACCGATGTCCTTGTGGTTGGTCGCAAACAGCCAACGGCGCCAGCCGTGCGGATGGTCGTGCGCGTGGTCGTCTCCATGACCGTGCGCGTGATCTTGCGGGTGCGTAACAGCGGTGCTCATCGAGGAACTCCTAGGGTTCGGTTCGTCACGCAGACGATCAATCAGCCAGCGTTGCGGTCTTCGGCCGCATTCGCTTGTTGGGACGCCACCTTGCCGGCGGATTCAGTTGCAGCGGTCTTGGCACTGCCACCTTCGGGCATCTTGCCGCCGCGCGCATCCTTCACTTGCGTCGGCTGCAGCAGGTCACCGGTATGGTTGCCCCAGTGGTTGCGCTCGTAAGTGATGACGGAAGCGATTTCGACATCGTTCAGTGCCGAAGCCCAAGGCGGCATGGCGCCCTTGCCGTGCAGCACGATGCCAACGTGGTCAGCCAGCGGGCCATTGGCGATCTTCGAACCATCAAGCGCCGGGAACGGACCGCCGCCCTTGCCGTTCGGCTGATGGCAGACCGCGCAGTTGGCGGTGTAGACCTTCTCGCCGCGCGACTTCAGCTCTTCAAGCGTGTAGGTCTTGTTCGGGTCATCGGCCTTGGCGGCCATTTCCTTCTTCTTGCCGTCGACCCACTTGGTGTAGTCGTCCTGCGAAAGCACGCGCACGACGATCGGCATGAACGCATGTTCCTTGCCGCACAGTTCAGCGCACTGGCCACGATACACGCCGACCTTCTCAGCCTTGAACCATGCGTCACGCACGAAGCCCGGAATCGCATCCTGCTTCACGCCAAACGCCGGAATCATCCACGAATGGATCACGTCGTTGGCGGTCGTGACGATGCGCACCTTGCGGTTGACCGGCACGACCAGTTCATTATCGACTTCGATCAGGTACGTGTTCGACTTGGGCGCCTGGTTGTTGATCTGGTCACGGGGCGTGGTCAGCGTGGAGAGGAACGAGATGCCCTCGCCTTCGCCCTTCAGGTAGTCGTAACCCCACTTCCACTGGTAGCCGGTGGCCTTGATGGTGAGGTCAGAATTGGTGGTGTCCTTCATTGCGACCACAGCCTTGGTAGCCGGCAGCGCCATCCCGATCACGATCAGGAACGGCACGATGGTCCAGATGATTTCAACCGTGGTGCTTTCGTGGAACGTCGCCGGTTTGTGGCCGACCGACTTACGGTGCTTGAAAATGGAGTAGAACATCACCCCGAATACACCGATGAAGATCACGATACAAATGATCAGCATCATCCAGTGCAGCCAATGGATCTCGGCGGCGATCTTGGTGACCGGGGGCGCGAGATTGAGCTGCCGCACTGCGGGGCCGCCCGGCATGTCTTCCACTGCCAGGGCCGTTTGACTGAGGGCGAGGAGAGAGCCTGCCGCCAGCAAACTTGCCAATGTCTTATTCAACATTTTCATTTTTTATCTACCCAATTGACAGATTCCACTCTGCCCCGGTGCGCGGCTCATGAGACCTGGGTTGGTTGCCCGTGTCCCAAACACCGGGAAAGCTCGTCCGCAAGCTTGCGCCGCCTGACGCGCACCTGCTAGATCACGAGCCGGCCGTCTTCCAGCCAGACTTGCCCGTAATCGGAGGCGTGGCGGGCATAGTACAGCAATGCCCATCCGAGAATCGCGACCTCCAGCCCCGCGTCAGGCAACACCAATCACGCGCGTTGCCAGACAGAAAACCAAGCGATTACGAACGGGGGAATGACAACCAAGGGGGTGGACCAGCCAATCTGGCGGGTTGAAAGCGAGCAGTTTCGCTTCATGAGCCAGTTCTTGCGCGGCGATTCCGAGATGGTGGACGCGCCGCATGCTGGGTGGAGCGCGGTTTCAATGTCGTGCATTGAACCACTCCTGCCTCGGATGCATACCCGAACGGTTCGCCCGTGGCAAAAAACGGGATAGGCCTTTGGGGGGACTGCTGCGACAAACTGGCGCATTATATGGCCGCGATTGACCCCAAACAAGGTAAAGCGCCTTTATGCAAGTCCCGGCTTGACAAGGTGCGCCAATGCCGTTTTCGCATTAAAAACATCTCAGGCGCGCGGTTTGCGGCCGATCTGATCGATCGGAATCATGGCTCTCCCCTCCTCGTCCAGCGCCTGCCGCTGGGTCGGCGCAAGCTTCCAGGCGTGGCCGTAAACGATTTCGAAGGTGAGCGGTATCAGTCCGTCGGGATTGCGTTGCGCATCCAGTGCGTCGAATAGCTGCTGGCGCCAGCGCGGCGTGTGCAGACCGGCGCCAGCAAGGCCGCGGCCTGCTTCGTCCGTCAAGCCAGCCATACCGCCAAGCAAATGCACATCGGCCAGCAGCGCCTGCGGCGTTTCGTAGGTGATTGTGAGCTGTTCCATGTCCATGACGGGCGTGGACCAGCGGCTGTGCACCAGCATGTCGCCAATGTCGTGCATATCGACAAAGCGCAGCGTATGGACACCCGCGTCGATGCCGGCCAAGGCACTACGCAGCTCGCGCAAGGTGTCGGGGCCGAACAGGCTGAACATCAGCAGGCCGCCTTCCGTGGTGATGCGGTGCCATTCCGGAAAGATCGCGTGGGGCGCCGGGTCCCAGTGCAGCGCTAGGTTCGACCACAGCAGATCGAATGACGCGTCGGCAAACGGCAGCGCGCGGAAATCCGCCTGGGCAAAATCAAAGACCGGTCGCTTCTTCAGCAGCCGGCCGAGCCACCCCGCATCGGTGCGCTGCGGATCGAGTTTCTGCGCTTGCGCCAGCATGGCGGACGACCAGTCGATCCCGCAAATCTGCGCGTCCGGATATTGCGCGCGCAGTACTGCCAGGCCTTGTCCCAGGCCGCAACCCAAATCCAGCGCACGCGCAGGCGTGGCTTTGATGTAGGACAGCCGGTCCTGCATGCGACTGCCCACTTCGCGCAGCAGGAAATCCACGTCGGCGAAACGCGCGGCGCGGCGATCAAAGGCGCGCCGCAAGGCGGCAGGACGGGCAAGAGCGGGATCAGACATCGACAAGGCGGGACGGAATACTGCGGTTGCCAAGTATACCGGCCCGCAGTTTGAGGTGCCGTCCGATAGCGCAGCGGCCGCAAATCGGCTTGGATAGTGGCTTTTTGCATGCATAAACACGCGTTATCGGCATGGTTTCGCGCCGGCCTGCGTCATCTGTTGCCGTGCGCCTGCGCGCTGTGCGGCGCGGTGCAGGGCGGCTTGGTGTGCACGGGCTGCACGAGCGATCTGGCGCCGCAGTTGCACAGGCGGCGCTGCATCCAATGCGCCATTGCGCTGGAAGCGCGGCACGCCGCCCGACATTGCCGCACTTGTTTAGCCGGTGCGCCCGACTTTGACGCGACCATCGTCATTGCCGACTACGACTGGCCGCTTGACCACCTTGTCACCGGATTGAAATTTCGGGCGCAATTGCCGTTGGCGGCTTGGTTGGCGCACCAATTGGGCAACGCACTCGCCGCTGCGCCGGGCGACTTGCCGGACGTGCTGCTGCCGGTGCCGCTCTCGCCTGCACGCCTGCGCTCGCGCGGCTACAACCAGGCGTGGGAAATTGCCCGCCGGCTGGCGCGCCAGTTGGACATTCCCGGTCATGCGAATGCCCTGCACCGTGTGCGCGACAACCCCGCGCAGGCCATGCTGGACCGCGCCGAACGGCTGACTAACCTGCACGGCGCATTCGTTGTCGCCGAACCTGCGCGCATCGCGGGGCGCCATGTCGGCGTCGTCGACGATGTGATGACCACCGGCACGACCCTCGGCGAGATCGCCACGCAACTCAAACGCGCCGGCGCCACCCGCGTCACCAACGTTGTCGCCTTGCGCACGCCCTGATTCCGTGCTTATGCGACATTGTGTCGCGCCACTTATGCCAAGCTGTGGCGGGGTGACAACCCTTCCCAATGTGGATAAGCTCGCCGCCGAAATTCCTCCTGCCGCCCGATCATGTTCAACGTCGTCCTTGTCGAGCCCGAAATCCCGCCCAACACGGGCAATGTGATCCGCCTGTGCGCCAACACGGGCGCCCAGCTGCATCTGATCGAACCGTTGGGTTTTCCGCTCGAAGATGCCCGGATGCGCCGCGCGGGGCTCGACTATCACGAGTACGCGACGATGCGCGTGCATGCCGATTGGGACGCCTTTCTGCGCGATGCGCAGCCCGATCCCACGCGCATGTTCGCGCTCACCACGCGCGGCTCGACGCCGTTTGCCAGCATGGCGTTCCAGCCGGGCGACTGGTTTGTCTTCGGATCGGAAACGCGCGGGTTGTCGGAAGAGCGGCGCGAGTGGTTTCCCGCTTCGCAGCGGATTCGCCTGCCGATGCGGCCGGACAACCGCAGCCTAAATCTATCGAACACGGTGGCGGTGGTGGTGTTCGAAGCGTGGCGGCAGAACGGGTTCGCGGGCGGCGCCTGATTCAGACCAAACGCACCGTTGATTGCGACGTGGCTAGCGTGCCGATTCGGATTTGGCGTCGCGCTGCAGCAGACGCTCGACCGCTTTCGCAGCAGGAAGCCCTTCGAACAGGACTTCGCAGACGGTAAAGGTAATCGGCATATCCACGCCCTTGGCGCGCGCAAGCGCCGCCACCGCCCGCGCACAACGCACGCCCTCTGCAACGTGACCCAGGCTGTGGAGGATGTCGTTCAGCGTGCGGCCCTGCGCGAGCTGCATCCCGACCGTGCGATTGCGTGACAGGTCGCCGGTGGCGGTCAACAGCAGATCGCCCATGCCGGTCAGCCCCATGAAGGTTTCCGGCCGACCGCCGAGCGCCAAGCCCAGGCGCGTCATCTCGGCCAGCCCGCGTGTCACCAGTGCGGCGCGCGCGTTCAACCCCAGGCCCAGGCCGTCTGCGGCGCCTGTCGCGATGGCCAGCACGTTCTTCACGGCACCGCCCACCTCCACGCCGACAAGGTCATCGCTGGCGTACACGCGCATCGCGTGATGGTGAAAGCCGCGCTGCGTGAGCTTGCACAGCGCCTCGCTGGTCGAGGCGACCGTCATGGCGCACGGCAAACCCTGCGCGACCTCCTTGGCGAAACTCGGCCCCGACAGCACACCGACAGCAAGGTCGGTACGGCCCGACGCCTTCAGCACATCGGCGACGATGGCGTGCGGCAGTGCGCTGGTCTCAGGGTCGAAACCCTTGCATAGCCAGATCACGTTGCGCACGCCGCCGTGTGCCGCAATCGTGCGCGTCAGGTCGGCGAGCCCGGCGACGGGTGAAGCGATGACGGCGAGCGCATCATCGCCCGCGGCATGGTCGAGCGCGGCTTGCAAATCAGCAGAAAAACGCAACGACGCCTGCAGCGTCATGCCCGGCAAATACGGCGCGTTGATGTGCGTGGCGGCCATCTGCGTGACAAGCTTTGCGTCACGCCCCCACAGCACAACGTCGTGCGATTGCGCGGCGTGGCTGGCCAGGGCAGTGCCCCAGGCACCGGCACCCAAAACGGAAATTCGCATGCGCGTGTTCAGCATCGGTCAGGCAAAGGTCGAGCAACAGGTCGGGCAAAAAAAAGCCCGCGCAAGCGTGCGGCTGGCGCGGGCGTCTGGCGCAGTGCGCCTCGTACTTAGTGGGTGGCCTTCGAGCCGTCCGGCATCACCAGACCAGCGCCGCCGGCTTGGCCTTGCTGCTCCATGGCAGCGGCCAGGCGTTGTTCGTACAGCGCCTGGAAGTTGATCTCGGCCAGGTGGATCGGCTGGAAACCGGCGCGACCGATGGTGTCGGCAATGTTCGAGCGCAGGTACGGGTACACGATGGTCGGGCAGGCGATGCCCAGCAGCGGGTCCATCTGTTCGGCCGGCACGTTGCGAATGTCGAAGATGCCCGCTTGCTTGGCTTCCACCAGGAACGCGACCTTCTCTTGCACCTTGGTCGTCACCGTACCGATGACGGTCACTTCAAACACGCCTTCCGCCAGTTGCGAAGCGGCGACGTCCACCTGCACTTCCACAGACGGCTGTTCCTGCTCGAGGAAGATGTGCGGCGAGTTCGGTTGTTCCAGCGACAGGTCCTTCAGATAGACGCGCTGGATGTTGAAGAACGGCTGGCCATCCTGGCCCGGTTGCTGCTGTTGCTGGTCGCTCATGACTCGCCTTCAAATGGGATGTGGTCAGTGCTTGGCGGAAGCGTCCGCCGCGCAAGACGCGTATGGTACATGACCAAATGGAGCCCGCTATGAGAGCCGGCCCAAAAGTACAACGCCCGGTCTAAGCCGGGCGTTTTTGTGTGGTGCGCAGGTCGCCAGATCGGGCCGCCGAATCAGACAGCCAGCAACGGAACCAAGCCACCCTCGCGGTCCAGCGCAGACAGATCATCGAAGCCGCCGATGTGGCGCTCGTCGATATAAATCTGTGGAACCGTGCGGCGATTCGTACGCGTCATCATCTCTTCGCGCTTGCCGGGTTCGCGATCGATCAGGATCTTCTCGATCTGCTCGACACCGCGCTGCTTCAGGAGTCGTTCCGCTGCCACGCAATAGGGGCAGACGGTGGTGCTGTACATGACCACGTGCGCCATAAGTTGAACCTCGTTTCTTTATTTCACAACCGGAAGGCCCGCTTGTTGCCAGGCGGCCAATCCGCCCTCGAGCGAATACACCTCACTGTAACCGGCCTGCTTCAGGACTGCTTGCGCCCGGCCGGCACGCTGACCCGTCTGGCATACGAGGATGATGGGGGTCTCTTTGTTCTTTGCAAGCCCGGCAGCCTTGCCTGCAAGTTCCCCGAGCGGCGCGTGCTTGGCTTGCGGCAGATGCCCGGCGGCGTATTCACCGCTTTCACGCACATCCACCACCACGGCATTGCGGCGATTGATGAGCTGGGTGGCCGCCGAAGCACCCACCTTGGCACCGCCGCCGCCCGCGATGCGGCGCTGGATGGGCGCCCAGAGCAGCAGCAGACCCGAAACGATGGCGACGGCAAGCAGTGCGAGGTTGTTGTAATCGGCGAAGAACTTCACGGTATCGGTTTCCTGGGATGGGTCGGGCAAGTCTACTGGGCGAACATCAGCCGAACGATTCGGGGGCCCAATGCCCGCGGCATTATAAAATAGTCGGTTTCAGCGGCTGCACGATGACGTACCACACGTCGCCGCAGCCGCGCGCAGGTTTTCTCACTTCTCATCATGGCAGTCATGCATAAGCTCGTCCTCATCCGCCACGGCGAATCGACGTGGAATCTGGAGAACCGCTTCACCGGCTGGGTCGACGTCGACCTGACCGACACAGGCGTCGCCCAGGCCCGCCAAGGCGGCAAACTGCTGCGCGAAGCCGGCTTCACGTTCGATCTGGCCTACACCTCGGTGCTCAAGCGCGCGATCCGCACGCTCTGGCATGTACAGGACGAAATGGATCTGATGTGGATTCCGACCCGCAATGAGTGGCGCCTGAACGAGCGCCACTACGGCGCGCTGTCGGGCCTGAACAAAGCCGAAACCGCCGCGCAATATGGCGACGAGCAAGTCCTAGTATGGCGCCGCAGCTACGACACGCCGCCGCCCGCGCTGGAGCCCGGCGCCGACAACGACGCCTTCGGCAACCCCCGCTACGCGGGTCTCACGCGCGAGCAGGTGCCCCTGACCGAATGCCTGAAGGACACCGTTGCGCGCGTGATGCCGCTGTGGGATGAATCGATTGCACCGGCCATCAAGAGCGGCAAGCGCGTGGTGATCGCCGCGCACGGCAATAGCATCCGCGCGCTGGTGAAGTACCTGGACGGCATTTCCGACGCAGACATCGTCGGCCTGAATATCCCCAACGGCACGCCACTTGTGTATGAGCTGGACGCCAACCTCAAGCCGATCCGCCATTACTACCTGGGCGACCAGGAAGCGATTGCCGCTTCGCTCGCGGCGGTCGCCAGCCAAGGCAAGTCGAAATAAACCGTAACGGGCGCTACGGCACTCCAACGCCTTTATACTGTCGAAGCCTGTAGCCCGGGATGTGCGCGAGCCGTCCCGGGCCATGTTTATCTACTGTTCCCACGTCCACGCTCGACACATGCGAACTTCGCTCAAGAACATCAGCTTGATCGCCATCGGCCTCGTCACCGGGGTTCTGGCGACGCTCCAGCTCTCCGCCACTGCGCAAAACGCGACGGTCGGCCCGCTCCCGCTGGAGAAGCTCAGGCTCATGGCGGACATCTTTGGCCAGATCAAGCGTGAATATGTCGAGCCGGTGGATGACGACAAGCTGCTGACCGAAGCCATCAAGGGCATGGTCGCCAGCCTCGACCCGCATTCGGCCTATCTGGACAAGAAGGACTTCCAGGAACTGCAGGAAGGGACCCAGGGCCGCTTCGCCGGTCTGGGCATCGAGATCTCGCAGGAAGAAGGCCTGGTCAAGGTCATCAACCCAATCGAAGACACTCCGGCGTTCCGCGCCGGCGTGCAGCCGGGCGACCTGATCACCCGTATCGACGATAAGCCCGTGCGTGGCATGCCGCTGGAGCAAGCCGTCAAACGCATGCGCGGCGCGCCGGGTACCAAGGTCACGCTCACGATCTACCGCAAGAAGGAAGAGCGCACGTTCCCGCTGACCATCACACGCGCCGAGATCCAGGTGCAGTCGGTCAAGGCCAAGATGCTGGACAACGGCATCGCGTGGGTGCGCATCACGAGCTTCCAGGAACGCACCGTTCCGGACCTGGCCAAGAAGCTCAATGACCTGGCCAAACAGGATGCGCACCTCAAGGGTGTGATCCTGGATCTGCGCAACAACGGCGGTGGCGTGCTGCAAGCTGCGGTTGGCGTGTCGGCTGCGTTCCTGCCGCCGGACGTGACGGTGGTATCGACAAACGGCCAAGTGCCGGATGCCAAGCGCACGTACAAGGCGACCTTCGCCAACTACCGCTTGAGCAACTTCGACTCCGATCCGCTGGTCGGCCTGGACCCCGAGTTCAAGACCGTGCCGATCATCGTGCTGACTAACGCCTACACGGCTTCGGCCTCTGAAATCGTGGCTGGTGCGCTGCAGGATCATCACCGCGCCAAGACGATGGGCAAGACGACGTTCGGCAAGGGCTCGGTGCAGACCGTACGTCCGCTGTCGAACGACACTGGCATCAAGCTGACCATCGCGTACTACTACACGCCCTCGGGCAAGTCGATCCAGGCGAAGGGCATCCGCCCGGATATTCCGGTTGACCAGAACCCGGACGGCGACCCGGACGACGCGCTGATCACGCGCGAAATCGACACCGAACGCCACCTGCATAACAAGCAGGAATCGGAAGAAGCCGAGATGACGGAGCGCGAAAAGCGCCGCGTTGAAGAGTTGCGTCGTCTGGAAGAGGAAAACGCCAAGAAGACGCCCGAGCAGCGCGAGAAGGAGCGCAACAAGAAGCCGATCGAGTTCGGTTCGGCTGAAGACTTCATGCTGCAACAGGCCATCGCCGACCTGAAGGGTCAGCCGGTCAAGCGCTCGAAGTCGGTGTTGGAAGCAGCCGCTGCCGCGGTGCCGGACAAGGCGGTGAAGTCGTCGGCGGCCAAGGAATCGAGCGCCCCGGCCAAGCTGCCGAAGGGCAAGGCGGCACCGGCCTCCGAGCCGGCAGCTCCGAAACCCAATGTCCCGGCCAGCGGCGTGCAGCCTGCACCGGAGCCCACCGGGGCCCGTTAAGACACGGGCCGGCAAACACTGGCAAACTTACGAGGCCGTGCACTGCACGGCCTTTTTCATTGCACCACCATGAACGACGATCAACTGCTGCGGTACTCACGCCATATCCTGCTCGACGAAATCGGCATCGAGGGGCAGACGCGCCTGCTTGAGAGCCATGTACTCGTCATCGGTGCGGGCGGGCTTGGCGCTGCGGCCCTGCCCTATCTGGCTGCGGCCGGCGTGGGCACGCTCACCATCGTCGACGACGACACGGTGGACTTGACCAATCTGCAGCGCCAGATCATCCACACCACGGAATCGGTCGGACAACCGAAGGTGGCATCGGCCCAGGCGGCCATTGCCCGACTGAATCCGGACGTGCGCGTGAATGCGTTACAGCGCCGGCTCGATGCCGATGCCATTGGCGCGCTGCTTCAAGGCGTAAGCGTAGTGCTGGACTGCTCCGATAACTTCGGCACTCGCCAGGCCACCAACCTTGCCTGCGTGCGGGCTAGGGTGCCGCTGGTGTCGGGCGCCGCCATCCGTTTTGACGGGCAGATCAGCGTGTTTGACAGCCGCGACGGCGGCCCCTGCTACGCGTGCCTGTTCCCGCCCGACGAGCCCGCGCCCGAGGTCGCGTGCGCAACGATGGGCGTGTTCTCGCCGCTGGTGGGCATGGTAGGTACGGTGCAGGCTGCTGAGGCGCTGAAGCTGATCGCGGGTATCGGTCAATCGCTTGCCGGTCGCCTGCTGATGCTCGATGGTCTATCGATGGAATGGACGACGATGCGCATCGCGCGCCAGCGGTCATGCCCGGTCTGCGGCGGAGCGCACTGAGACGCCCGAAACCGCGCAACAAAAAGGAGGCCCGAGGCCTCCTTCTTTTTTTGCCGCCCGACGAGACTTACTCGCCCTCGGGCTCCATCTGCGATTGCAGGTAGTTCTGGATGCCGACCTTGTCGATCAGCTCGAGTTGCGTTTCCAGCCAGTCGATGTGCTCTTCGGTGTCGTCCAGGATGTCGACCAGAATTTCGCGGCTGACGTAGTCCTTCACCGATTCGCAGTAAGCGATGCCCTCGACCACGGTGCCGTGTGCGGCGCGCTCCAGCTTCAGGTCGCACTCGATGATCTCTTTCGTGTCCTGGCCGATGAAGATCTTGCCCAGGTCCTGCAGGTTAGGCAGGCCGTCGAGCATCAGGATCCGCTCGATCAGGCGATCGGCATGCTTCATCTCGCCGATCGACTCCTTGTACTCGTGGTCCCCGATGCGCTTGAGCCCCCAGTGGCCGTACATGCGCGCGTGGAGGAAATACTGGTTGATGGCGGTCAGCTCATTCTTGAGCTGGGCGTTCAGATATTGGATGACCTTCTTATCGCCTTTCATTCTTGGGGCTCCAGCAAAGTGCAACTGCGGTGATGGACGCACGCACGCGTCCGTTCAAGGCGAGCCCTTTGCCTGACCAGCAAGCAACAAATGCCGCCGAGGCTCAACGCCTGGGCGGCAATTCGCGGCGACAGGAAAAGACGGGGGGAATCAGGCAGCCAATGCTCCAGGCAAAATGGCCTGATCATTGGCAACGGGCTCGTCGCGACGCTCGATTATGGCATGCGTGCTGGCACGGCCCAAAATCTGGTCGACGGGGACGCAACTCACCGCTTCGGCAAGCACCTGCTTGGCGCAGTCCCGGCATTGTCCGCAGCAGGTGCCCACGCCGAGCGTTTCGGCGAGTTCGTCCATCGTCGACACGCCTAGACGGGCGGCGCCATGGATTTCGCGGTCGGTCACTTGGTTGCAGATACAGACGTACACGGGATTCCTCCGCAGCGCTCGGAACACGCTGTAAAACCAGAATAACAGAGAATCGAAATGAGAACAATTCTTGTTCTACCCCATTCTGAGCGGAGGGTCATGCAGGTGTACGCAAGCCGTCTTTTCAGAGAAAGACGTGAAATTTCAATCACTTATGGAAGCTACACCTTAGGAAAGCGATGCGCCGGCGCGACACTGGGTACGGCCGGCGCTTTGAGGACGCGCGACTCAGGCCCGTGCGAGCGCGCCCAGCGCTTCCTCGATTTCGGCTGGCTCGCAGGCGTGCAGCAGGCGGTCCGCTTCGCGCATCAGGCGAGGGCGGTCCGAGCGCAGGATCTGCTGCTTAACGCTCAGCAACTGAGACGGATGCATCGAGAATTCGGTCAGGCCCATACCCAGCAGCAGGCGCGTCATGGAAGCGTCCCCCGCCATCTCGCCGCACACTGAAACCGGCTTGCCTGCCTGATGCCCTTCGCGAATGGTGCGCGCGATCAATTGCAGCACCGCCGGGTGCAGCGGGTCGTACAGATGCGCAACCGCGTTGTCGGCGCGGTCGATAGCGAGCGTGTACTGAATCAGATCGTTCGTGCCGATCGAGAGGAAATCCATGCGGCGCAGGAACACCGGCAGGATCAGCACGGCGGCCGGAATCTCGATCATGGCGCCGACCTTGATGGTCGGGTCGTAGGCCACGCCATCGGCGTCGAGCGAGGCCTTGGCGCGTGCCAGCAACTCAAGCGTTTGGTCGATCTCGCGGGCGTGCGCAAGCATCGGCACAAGAATCTTGATGGGCCCAAACGCAGACGCCCGCAGCAGCGCGCGCAACTGCGTCAGGAACATTGCCGGCTCCGAGAGCGACCAGCGGATCGCGCGCAAACCAAGCGCCGGATTCGGTGCGGTCTCGAACACGTCGTCGCGGATGTCCAGCGGCTTGTCAGCCCCGATGTCGATGGTCCGGATCGTGACGGGCAGGCCCATCATCGATTCAACGGCGGTGCGGTACGCGCGAAACTGCTCTTCCTCGTCGGGCAGCGCACCGCGACGGTTCATGAACAGGAACTCGGAGCGGAACAGGCCCACGCCCACGGCACCGGCTTTGACGGCCGCGGCCGCATCTTCCGGCATTTCGATGTTTGCGTGCAGATCGATTTGCGTACCGTCGAGCGTGACGGTGGGTGTATGGCGCAGGCGTTCGAGGCGCTTTTTTTGCAATTCGCCTTCGCTGCGGCGGTGGCGGTATTCCTCGAGAATGGACGCGCTCGGATCGACGATGACGATGCCGTTGTCGCCATCAATGACGACGATGTCGTCCTGGCGAATCAGCGTGCTGGCGTTATGAACACCCACGGCCGCCGGGATATCGAGGCTACGCGCCACGATGGCGGTGTGCGAGGTGCGACCGCCCAGGTCGGTCACGAAGCCAGCGAAGGTTTGGCCCCGGAACTGCAGCATGTCGGCCGGCGCAATATCGTGCGCCACGACGATCATCCCAGCATCCGGATCGCAACCGACCGCCACCGGCGCAGGCGCCAACGCGGGCGCGCCGGCCAGCACCTTCAGAATGCGTTCGACCACCTGCTCGATGTCGGCCTTTCGCTCGCGCAGGTATTCGTCTTCGATTTCGCCGAACTGGCGGATCAGTTCTTCAAGTTGCGTTGTGAGCGCCCACTCTGCGTTGTAACGCCGCTGGTGAATCAACGTCTCCGGCACCTGCGAGAGCAACGCGTCATCCAAAATCATCGCGTGCACATCGAGGAAGGCGCCCATCTCTTCGGGCACATCGGTGGGCAGATCGCGCTTGAGCGCAGCCAACTCGGCACGCACGGTAGCGCGGGCACTGCGCAAACGCTCGATCTCAGCGTCGACCTTGTCTTCGTCGACCAGGTAATGCGACACATCGAGCGCCGCGCGCGCCAGCATGTGAGCGCGGCCGATGGAGATGCCGCGCGAGACCGGAATACCGTGCAGGGTAAAAGGCATAGACGCTGGCCGGAGCGGCGTTGAAGTGGAGTGCGGCTGGGAGGGGTTATTCGCCTTCGCCGAAGCGGTCATTGATGAGCGCGACGAGACCATCCATGGCATCGTGCTCGTCGGGGCCGTCGATCTCCAGCGTGACGGTGGAGCCGATGCCCGCGGCCAGCATCATCACGCCCATGATGCTCTTGGCGTCGACCTGACGGCCGTTGCGCGACATCTTGATCTGGCTGTCGAACTTGCTGGCGAGCTGCGTGAGTTTGGCGGAGGCGCGGGCATGCAGCCCGAGCTTATTGATGATGGTGATATCCCTCTGCAGCATATTTGTCTGGATGATTGGCAACCTGGTTCTGAACGGCTGTCGAGCCGACCTGCAGTACGCCTTGCGCGCCGCCGGCCAGAGCCTTGGCGGCAAGTTGTTCGAGTTTTTCGGAGCGATAGCAGATGGCGCGCACGAGCATCGGCAGGTTTACGCCGGCCAGCACGCGCACACGGCCCGGATCGGCCAGGCGCGAGGCGATATTGGCGGGCGTGGCCCCGAAGATGTCGGTCAGCACCAGTGCGCCGTTGGCTTCAATGAGTTCGGCGAGCTTGTCGCGCGCCTGAGCCAGCACGGCAGCCGGCTCGGCATCGGGCAGGACATCGATTGCGCCCAGCCGCTCGGGCTGACCGCAATAGACGTGTGCAGCGCAATCGCGCAGTGCGCTGGCCAGCGGCGCATGAGCGATGATCAGAATCCCTGCCATGATCGAAAAGCGAATCGGTATAACGCTGATTGTATCAGGGCCATTTGGCGCAATTGTGCGGCCGTGTGCCGAACCTCCCCCTTGTGGAGGACCCTCGGCAGAGGGGCCATTCCGCCAAATCAGGCGGGCTTGCGCCCCAGTCCGCTGTTCTTGCCTGCGGCGCGCTCGAGTGCATCGATGAACATTCCGGCCACATTGAAGCCCGTCTGCTGGGTGATTTCCTGGAAGCACGTCGGGCTGGTGACGTTGACCTCGGTGAGGTAATCCCCAATGACGTCCAGACCGACAAGCAGCAGACCGCGTTGCCAGAGCACGGGCGCAAGTGCATGCGCAATCACCTGATCACGCTCGGACAGCGGCTGAGCCTTGCCCGTCCCGCCAGCCGCCAGATTGCCGCGGACCTCGCCGGCCATCGGCACGCGTGCTAGTGAATGCGGCACCGGCGAACCGCCGATCAGGAGAATGCGTTTGTCGCCCTCGCGGATCGCAGGAATGTACTGCTGAGCCATGATCGTGCGTGCGCCGTTGTCGGTGAGCGATTCGATGACCGCCCCGAGGTTCATGCCGTCCGGCCCCACGCGGAAGATGCCCGCACCGCCCATGCCGTCGAGCGGCTTGAAGATGACGTCGCCCTGCTCGGCGTGGAATTCGCGCAGGCGCTTGGCATCGCGCGACACGATGGTCGGCACGGTGAACTCGCGGAACTGCGCGATGGCGAGTTTCTCCGAGTGGTCACGAATCGCCTGCGGCTTGTTGAACACGCGTGCGCCCTGACGCTCGGCAATCTCCAGCAACCATGTGCTGGTGACGTACTCCATGTCGAACGGCGGATCCTTGCGCATCAGCACCGCGTCAAAGCCGGTGAGCGGTAGCAGGCGCGCATCGCCGGCGCGATACCAGTCGTGCTCGTCGCCGGTCAAGGCGATCGGCGTGGCCACGGTTTCGACGACGTTGTTCGCCAGCGTGAGCTGTGACTGCAAGCACGTGTAGATGGCATAGCCGCGCGCCGCCGCCTCGCGCATCATCGCGAAGGTGGAATCCTTGTAGGTCTTGAACGTCGACAGCGGATCGACGATGAACAGGATGCGCATGGCGGTTCCTTCTACAGCGTTTTATGGCCGATCAGATCAGCGGGTTCGGGTCGGTCTTCTCAAGCTCGAGCGATGCAGCCAGCAGCGCCAAGCGCGCCACCACACCGTACATATAGAAGCGGTTAGGCTCGCCGGCGCCCGGCTTGGCATGGCTGTCCGGCAGCGAATTCGACGCAAACGGCAGCGGCACGAAATGCATGCCCGGCGCGTTGAGATTCTCGTCCACGCCGCGGCCCGTGTGAACCCGGTAGAAACCGCCCACGACATAGCGGTCGATCATGTAGACGACCGGCTCGGCCACCGCCTCGTTGATCTTCTCGAAGGTGTGCACGCCTTCCTGCACGATCACCTCGGAGACCTCGAGGCCCTCCTTGACCACGCTCATCTTGTTGCGCTCCTTCCGGTTGAGGCCCTTCACCTCGGAGGGATCGCGCACCGTCATCACGCCCATGCCATAGGTGCCGGCGTCGGCCTTGACCACCACGTATGGGGTCTCGGTCACGCCGTATTCCTTGTACTTCTTGGCGGTTTTCTTGAGCACCGTTTCCACGGCGTGGGCCAATTCTTCCTCACCGGCCCGCTCATGAAAGTCCAGCCCGCTGCATTTGGTGAAGTACGGGTTGACCATCCACGGGTCGATGTCGATCAGCTTGGCGAACTTCTTGGCCACTTCGTCGTAGGCGGCAAAGTGGTTGGTCTTGCGACGCTGCGACCAGCCGGCATGTAGCGGCGGCAGCAGATACTGCTCGTTGATGTTCTGGAGGATGGGCGGCACGCCGGCTGACAGATCGTTGTTCAGCAGGATCGAGCACGGATCGAAGTCTTCCATGCCCAGGCGACGGCCTTTGGTACCGATGCGCTTGATCGGCTCGACAACGAGGCGCTGCCCATCCGGCAAATCGATCGGCGTCGGCTCGGTGATGTCCTCAGAGAGAGACCCCAGACGCACATTCAAGCCGGCTTGACGCATGATCTGGGACAGGCGCGCGACGTTCTGCAGGTAGAACATGTTGCGCGTGTGGCGCTCGGGGATCAGCAAGAGGTTCTTGGCGTCCGGGCAAATCTTTTCGATGGCGGCCATGGCGGCCTGCACGGCCAGCGGCAGCATCTCGGGCGCAAGGTTGTTGAAGCCGCCCGGGAACAGATTCGTGTCGACCGGCGCCAGCTTGAAGCCGGCGTTGCGCAAATCGACAGAACAGTAGAACGGCGGCGTGTGTTCCTGCCACTCCAGGCGGAACCAGCGTTCGATGGCGGGCGTGGCGTCAAGAATCTTCTGCTCGAGCTCGAGCAGCGGCCCGTTCAGCGCGGTGATCAAGTGCGGAACCATACCCTTCCTATTGATGTTATTTATCGCCCGCTCCGATTGTAGAGGAACAGGCAATAGCTTGCAGACGACAGCGGGCTATCGATATGCGGTCAGGAAAGAGGATTCGCAAGAGGCGAAGTGCGGCGGTACAGCAAGCCACACAAAAAAGGCGGACAAAAAAAAGCGCGGGGCTGCCGCGCTTGGGGAATAGCCTGACAGATACGGGGAGCGTTCTGCAGGTGGAGGAAACCACGTCTGCAATGTAAGCGTCCGCATAACGAGAGGCAATTGAAGGTTTTTTACATCGGAGTTAAGGACGTCCGGCTCAGGGGCGCCGGAACAAAAGACCCGGCGCGCAACCGGGTCTTTTGCAAGGTGAGTGAGCGGATCAGTCTTCGTAGGCGGTTTCGCCGTGGGACGTGATGTCCAGACCCTCGCGCTCCTCTTCTTCCGGCACGCGCAGGCCAACAATGGCATCGACGATCTTGTACGAAATGAACGCCACCACTGCGGACCAGATGACCGTGGTCACCACGCCCTGGAACTGGATCCACAGCTGGCCGCCGATCGAGTAATCATCTGCAACCTTGTTGGCGACATAGTCGTAGATGCCGGTGCCGCCGAGGCTCGGTGCCGCGAACACGCCGGTCAGCAGCGCGCCGAGGATACCGCCCACGCCGTGCACGCCGAACACGTCCAGCGTGTCGTCCATGCCCAGCATGCGCTTGAGGCCGTTCACGCCCCACAGGCACAGCAGGCCGGCGATGATACCGAGCGCGATCGAACCCATCGGGCCGACAAAGCCGGCAGCCGGCGTGATGGCCACAAGGCCAGCCACGGCGCCGGATGCAGCACCCAGCATCGACGGCTTGCTCTTGCCGAACCACTCGCCGAAGCTCCACGACAGCACGGCCGCAGCGGTTGCCAGCAGCGTGTTGACGAAGGCCAGCGCGGCGCTGCCGTTGGCTTCCAGGGCCGAACCGGCGTTGAAGCCGAACCAGCCGAACCACAGCAGCGAGGCACCGACCATCGTCAGCGTCAGGCTGTGCGGCTTGAGCGCCTCACGGCCAAAACCGATGCGCTTGCCGAACAGGAAGGCACCCACCAGACCCGCCACGGCTGCGTTGATGTGCACCACGGTACCGCCCGCAAAGTCCAGCGCGCCCTTCTGGAACAGCCAGCCCGACTTAGCAGTCATCACCTCGGCCGCCTTGGCGTCGGTAAAGCCGTCCGGACCCGGCCAGAACCAGACCATGTGCGCGATCGGCAGGTAGCTGAAGGTGAACCACAGCACCACGAACAGCAGGACAGCCGAGAACTTCGCACGTTCGGCGAAGGCGCCGATGATCAGCGCGCACGTAATCGCCGCAAACGCGCCCTGGAAAGCGAAGTACGCGTATTCCGGCACCACCACGCCCTTGCTGAAGGTGGCAGCGACCGAATCCGGCGTCAGCCCCTTGAGGAACAGACGATCAAGCCCGCCGAAGAAAGCGTTGCCTTCAGTGAACGCGAAGCTGTAGCCGTAGACAGCCCACAGGATGATGATGAGCGAGAAGATGCCCATGCACTGCATCAACACCGACAGCATGTTCTTCTTGCGCACCAGGCCGCCGTAGAACAGCGCCAGACCCGGCAGCGTCATCAGAATGACGAAGGCTGTGGAGATCAGCAGCCACGCCGTGTCGCCCTTGTTGGGGACGGGCGTAGCGGCGGCGGGCGCAGCGGCAGCCGGAGCAGCGGCGGCGGCAGGCGCTGAAGCCGGGGCAGCGGCAGCGGCAGCGGCCGGCTCGGAAGCGGCAGCCGCGGCAGCCGGCGCCGAAGCTTCAGCCGCCGGCTTGTCCTGTGCAACGGCCGGCGCCGACACTACGGCGCCTGCGAGCACGGCAGCGACGGCCCCAGCCGTCAGGAATCGTGTGAACCAGGTTTTCATGTTTTGACCTCTTCCTTGGCGGATTGGGGCTTATAGGGCGTCGCCGCCGGTCTCACCGGTGCGGATGCGGATGACTTGTTCGACCTCGGCCACGAAGATCTTGCCGTCGCCAATCTTGCCGGTGCGCGCAGATTTTTCGATGGCCTCGACGGCGCGTTCGACCACGTCGTCGGGCACGGCCACTTCGATCTTCACTTTAGGCAGGAAGTCGACGATGTACTCCGCGCCGCGGTAAAGCTCGGTATGACCTTTCTGGCGTCCGAAGCCTTTGACTTCCGTGACGGTAATGCCCGACACACCGACTTCGGACAATGCCTCGCGGACCTCGTCGAGCTTGAACGGCTTGATGATGGCCATGATGAGTTTCATGCTGGTTGCTCCTCGGTCGGCGGCACCGGAGCGCCGCCGCGCATCGTTATTGGAAAGTCTTGGTGATCGACAGCAGGGCCGTGGCCTTGCCCATGTAGTTGCCGCGCGTGTTCGTATAGAACGCGCGCGAAGCGTTCGTATCGATGTAGGCCAGCGATGCCGCCCAGCCGTTGCCGAAGTCTTTCGTCACACCGACCTTCCAGTCGGCATATGAGGCGCGCACGGTCTGATGCGGCACTTGCTGGTAGCCAGCATGCAGGTTCAGCGTCAGGCCCCAGAAGCCGGTGTCGAAGTTGCCCGACAGGTCGAAGTACTGGCTGTGATGCGAATCAGGCGTGCCGAACAGGTTCGAAAACGCGTGCGAATACTTGAACGTGACCGGGCCGTAGCCGATCTGGGCATAGCCTTCGGTGGTGTGCGGACGCGTGAAGCCGTCGGGGTAGCTGCCCGGGTAGTAATACTGGAGCACGCCCACGTCGATCGGCACGTCCTTGATGATCTCGGTCTTGTAGCCGCCGTAGAAGTCCATCTCGATCGGCGCGGAGACGTTCGAGTTCGAATCGCTCAACCAGCTGATCGACGAGTTCCAGTTACCGATGTAGAAGCCTTCGGGCAACACACCGCCCGGAATGGCGTAGTCAAAGCCGCCCTGGATGGCCGGCTTGTTGTTGGTCTGCATGATGCCGCGGTAGCGGTATTGGCTCGCCAGCGTCACGTTGGCCGTGAGCGCAGCAGGCGCCGGCGCGGGCGCGGCGGCCGGTGCGTCAGCCGCAGGTGCAGACTGCGCGATGGCGGATTGGCTCACACCGGCAACGGCACCGGTCAGGAGTACAAGGCTGGCTGCGTACGCAAACTTCTTCATAACGGCTCTCCCCCTTTAGAAAGTCGCAACGGCAATGGAAAAAAATTCGCACCAGTTCTGCAACTGTCATGCCATGTCGATGTCGTCGGATTGGAGGGTGTCTTCGGTTACAGCGGCGCGCGACGCCAAGGTACGAAAGCGCAGGAAATTGGGGACGGGTCGCTCCTGGCAGCGCTCGCTGCCCGCCAACGGTTGCAGCAGGCGGGTCCACGCCAAGTGGTCTACACCGTCATGGCGCGATAAAAACCATGTGATAGAGTGATTTCAGCCCCATGCAGTCGCTCGCACGGCCGGGCGCGGAAACTGCGGCGGCCCGTTCTGTCCCCGTTTGTATGGCGCCGCCAATGCCGCATCGCAGCGAGATTTGACGCAAGGTGTGCCGTTTAGAGCGCCCAGCCGGTACCATCGCGGCCGGCAGCACCGAAACCACGCGCCACGCGCAGGCCTTCGCACCACGGCACAGCAATTTCCACGCACAGCTTCGGTGCATGCACCGGCTTGGCGCAGATAGCACGACCCACGGAGCAAATGACATGAAACCGACCGATCTCTTTTCCGACTTTCAAAGCCGCGTCAGCGAAGCCCTGCGTAACTCGCCGGCGGCCGACATCGAGAAGAACGTCCGCGCGATGATGACCCAGGGCTTTTCCAAGCTCGACTTGGTCACGCGTGAGGAATTCGACGTGCAATCGCAAGTGCTGGCGCGTACGCGCGCGCGTCTGGAAGAACTGGAAACGCGCGTGGCCGCGCTGGAAGCCCAACTGAAGTCCGCTGCCCCGGCAGATCAGTAACCCGCGGCCCGGTGTTGCGCCGGGCACGCATCTGCGTGGCTGCTGTGCCGGCCGCCGCACCCCTGCTGCGGCGCACAGCGAAAAGATCCATATGCCGCCTTGTTGCGGCTGGCTAACTGATCTAGAACGTCCTTAAGACGCGCGTGCACCGCGCTTGAGGAGAAGATCATGCAGCATCGCCTCTACTTCCTGATGCCGGACGTCGTCAGCGCCCGGCGCGTAATGAACGACCTCCTGCTGGCGCGCATTACCGAGCGCCACATCCACTTCGTCTCCAGGCCCGGCGTCGATCTCACCGGCCTGCACGAGGCCAACATCCTCCAGACGTCGGACATCGTCCACGCCACCCAGAACGGGTTGGTGATCGGCGGGGGTGCCGGCGTGCTGGCGGGCATCGTGGCGGCCATCTTCCCGGTCATCGGCGAAGGACCGCAGTGGGGCATGGTCGGCATTACCACCGTGGTGGGCGCGCTCTTTGGCGCATGGGCCTCGAGCATGATCGGAAGCTCCGTGCCAAACAGCCGCCTCAAACCATTCAAGCAGGCAGTGGAGGATGGGCAGATTCTGCTGATGGTCGATGTGCCGCGCTCGCGTGTGAAAGAGGTACGTGCGCTGCTGCAGAAGACGCATCCCGAAGGCCACTTCAGCGGCGAAGACACGGCCATGCCGGCCTTCCCCTGAGTTGATCTGCCGACAACGAAGCCGGAGCCCAGTGCTCCGGTATTTTTTTGCCCGTTTCTCATGTCGACGACGATCGTCAAATTTGGATGCCGGTGAACATGGCGGCGCAACGCGGCTGGCACAGTGGAGGGTTCCGCAACCGCCATGCTCCGTTACGCCATGCACCGATGCCACGCCCTCCGCCTTGCTCGTGAGTTCTCCCGGAGGATCGCGCGATGAGCCTCGCTGTACTGCGTTCGCGCGCGCTCTCGGGAATCGATGCGCCAGCCGTCTCGGTGGAGGTCCATCTGGCGAATGGCCTGCCATCGTTCACCATCGTCGGCCTGCCCGACACCGAGGTGAAGGAGAGCAAGGACCGCGTACGCGCGGCGATCCAAAACAGCCGCTTCGAGTTTCCTGCGCGGCGCATCACCGTCAACCTCGCGCCCGCGGATCTCCCAAAAGAATCGGGCCGGTTCGATCTAGCAATCGCGCTGGGGATCCTCGCTGCAAGCCGGCAGATTCCGCACACGCATCTGGATGCGCATGAGTTTGCGGGTGAGCTGTCGCTGTCCGGCGATCTGCGGCCGATTCGCGGTGCGCTGGCGATGGCGTATGCGCTATCGCGCAACCCCGTCCTCGCCGACGGCGACGCACCGCTCGCCCGCGCCTTCGTGCTGCCCGCCGAGAACGCCGCCGAAGCCGCACTCGTGAGCGGCACAAAAGTCCTCCCGGCACGCACGCTCATCGAGGTGTGCGACCACCTGAGCGCGCCGGACCGCAAGCTCGCCCCCGCGCTGCCCGCACCGGTCGACGCGGATATCCGCTATCCCGACTTGGCTGACGTGCGGGGCCAGCCGCAGGCGCGGCGCGCGCTGGAAGTGGCCGCCGCCGGCGGTCATTCCATGCTGATGATCGGACCGCCCGGAACGGGCAAGTCGATGCTCGCACAACGTTTTCCCGGCTTGCTGCCGGACATGAGCGATGACGAAGCGCTTTCTGCTGCCGCCGTGATGAGCCTCACCACGCGCGGCTTCGACGCGCGGCGCTGGAAGGTGCGGCCGTTTCGTTCACCACACCACACAGCGTCTGCAGTGGCGATGGTGGGCGGGGGCAACACGCCAAGGCCGGGCGAAATCTCGCTGGCGCATCAGGGCGTGCTTTTCCTTGATGAACTTCCAGAGTTCGAGCGCCGCGTGCTCGAAGTCCTGCGTGAGCCATTGGAGACGGGCCACATCACCATCTCACGCGCCGCGCATCAGACAGACTTCCCTGCCAGCTTCCAACTGATTGCCGCAATGAACCCGTGTCCGTGCGGCTATCGCGGGCATCCGCTGCGAGCGTGCCGCTGCACGCCAGATCAGGTAGAGCGTTATCAGGCACGCATTTCGGGGCCGCTGCTTGATCGCATCGATGTGCAGATCGAAGTGCCAACACCCTCGCAGGAAGAGTTGCTCGACGGGCCGCCTGGCGAACCGACGCTCAACGTGGCTGAGCGGGTTTCTGCTGCGCACGCGCGACAACTTGCACGGCAAGGTAAGCGCAACGCCTTGCTGGGCGGTCATGAAATCGATCTGCATTGCAGCCGCACCGATGCGGCCGATGGCTTGCTGCGCCACGCGATGACGCGCTTTTCGTGGTCTGCACGCGCCTATGCGCGCGTGCTCAAGCTCGCCCGCACGATTGCCGACCTGTCCGGCGATGAGCAAATCGATGCTGCGCATGTGGGCGAGGCAATTCAGTATCGGCGCGGGGTGAAGGCCGATTAGCATCCATCCACGCGCTGCGCCTCCAACCCAGTTGGCTAGTCGCCCCGGGGGCGGCGTTTGAAACTCAGTTGGTCTGCCGCTTCACGAAGAACAGCGCGGCGCCAATGCTCATCAGCATGCCGCCGAAGAAGCGGCTCTGCCAGCGAAGCGCGCGCGGATTGCGGAACAGGCGCTGCGCCCGCGAGGCCAGCAGCGCATATCCATGCATGACGATCAGGTCGACGAATACCATCGTCGCCGCCAGGATGCCGAGTTGCGAAAGCAGCGGCTTGGCCGGATCGATGAACTGCGGCAGCACGGCCACCATGAACAGAATGCCTTTCGGGTTCGTCAGGTTGGTCAGCAACCCCACGAGGAAGCGGCGGTGCGCGCCACTGCCAGACACCCGAGGCGCTACATTCGTGGGCTCGCCCTCAGCCGGCTTGGCGATCTGAATGGGTGTGCGCCATTGCACGATGCCCAGGTAAATCAGGTACATCGCGCCGATGATCTTGATGGCCGTAAAGGCGTGCTCCGAGGCGATCAGCAACGCGCCGAGCCCGGCACCCGCAATGAACAGGATCACGACAATGCCCAGTTCCAGTCCTGCAATCGTGACCGACGTGCGGCGCACGCCATGCGTCAGGCCGTGGCTCATGCACAGGATGGCGCCCGACCCCGGCGAGATGGCGATCACCCAGGCGGCCAGAAAGAAGGCCAGCCAGACTTGCAACGTCATGATGGTTCCCCGTGATGTGGTGAATTGTGTAGCGGTAAAGCGGAAGACGGCGATTGTGCACCGGCTGCGGCGAGTTCGCTCGGGCGTGCTCAGGGTCTAGTACGGATGGAAGCTGGAGAGGAATTGGTCGACCTGCTCGTGCTGGCGGGCATCGCGTGCGGCATCGCCCGATTCCAGCACGACGGCCTGGTATGCGCGCTTGCCCGTGGCGACCACGCGCGCGGTCAGCCGGCGCGGCGCGGGATCGTCCCCGCCCGCCCCCTGGGCAATCAACTCTACCGCCGGCAATGACAAAGGCGGCTGTGCGGCGGTCTGCACGGCGATGTCGCGCTCGGTTACGCGGCCCTTCAAGTTGGCGGACAAGCCATTGCGCAGCGCTTCCACCGCGCGCTGCCGCCAGACTGGATCATCCGCGGGCAGTTCCACCACGCCGATGGCGAACAGCGTGCCGTCGATGCTGGCGGCCTGCATCGTCATCGGCATGCGTTGGCCGTTGATGGCGATAGGCCGGGCTTCTGCGGTGGGCTTGGCGGGGTAATCCACGGCGTAGGCGCCATCGTTGGAATGGACCGTGCGCCAGTCGTACTTGGGCGAGCAGGCCATCAACAGCGCACTCGCCACCGCGCCCAACCCGATCCGCCACCCTGCCGTTGCTGTGACTGCCACGTCTCCTCCTGTAGGTTTTCTGTCCGTTTCCGAGCCGCCTATTATCGGACAGAGACGCCCACCCGCTGCCTGCCAAGGACCGCACCATGCCAATCCCGTCCGTCACCTTGCGCGCCCTTCGCGCCGACATCACCACGCTGGACTGCGATGCCATCGTCAACGCGGCGAACAGCTCGCTGCTTGGCGGAGGCGGCGTGGATGGCGCGATCCACCGTGCGGCCGGGCCGGAACTGCTGGCGGCGTGCCGCGCCCTCCATGGCTGCCGCACCGGTGAGGCCAAGCTCACGCCCGGTTTTCGATTGCCGGCCCGCTACGTCATCCACACCGTCGGGCCGATCTGGCGCGGCGGCCGGCAAGACGAGGCGGAATTGCTGGCCGCCTGCTACCGCAACAGCCTGGAACTGGCGCGCAAGCACGAGGTGCGCACCATTGCGTTCCCATGCATCAGCACCGGCGTGTACGGCTTCCCGCCGCAATTGGCGGCGCCGATTGCCGTGCGTGCCGCGCGAGAACACGGCGCCAGCCTGGACACCGTCACCTTTTGCTGCTTTTCCCCCACGGACCTGGCCTTGTACGAAGCTGCTCTCGCCAATGGGAAGTGACGCGCAAATCGCTCTACGGACGGATTGTCGTGGCTGACATGCGACGCTGGCACGGCGGGCCTACAATAGATGTTTGATTCCCTTCCAGATCCGTTGCCGACATGGCCTCGACCCTGACTTCCTCCGCAGCCCCTGCTACCGCCATGTCTGGCGGGCGCCGCTGGCTGCTCCCTGTGATCGTGCTGGTGCTGGCTGGGGCCGGTTGGTTCGGCTGGCGTGCGTTCTCGCCATCGCAGAAGGTGCCGGCGGCCACCTTCACACTGCTGGATGGGCAAAAGCTCTCGACGCAAGACCTGAAGGGCAAGGTCTATCTCGTCAACTTCTGGGCCACGAGCTGCGCCACGTGCATCAAGGAAATGCCCAACATGATCCAGACGTACAACAAGTACAAGGGCGAAGGACTGGAATACGTGGCCGTGGCGATGAGCTACGACGCGCCAATGTACGTGATGAACTTCAGCCAGACGCGCCAGTTGCCGTTCAAGGTCGCAATGGACGCCGACGGCTCCGCCGCTAAGGCCTTCGGCGACGTGCAGCTCACGCCGACCACATTCCTGGTCGACCGCGACGGCCGCATCCTCAAGCGCTACGTGGGCGAACCGGAATGGTCGTCGTTCGACGCGCTGCTCAAGCAGACGCTGGGCAAGCAGGCCTAAGCGGTCCGCGCCTCCTCGCAGTTCAAACGAAACGCCCGGTCAACGCCGGGCGTTTTTGTTTCTGGGCGACGCGCGTTCCACACTAGGTTCACGCGGGCCTGTTGCAATGGCGGTCCGTCAATCCTAGGTTCGATGGAGTTTGCATGGCCAATCACTACTGCATGTTCAAGGGCAAGCTGAAATTCGGCGTGCCCTATCTGGAGGGCTACAACGGCAATCCGCATTACGCGATCGTGGTGGAAGCGCCGGATGGTTCGGAGTTCGTGGTGCTCGCCAACGTGAAATCCGACTCCAGCATGCCGGGTGCGGGTGCCGCCGGTTATCACGTGCTGTATCAGTGGACGGCCGATCTGCGGTTGCCGATCACCGCCGATCTGGCTGCGCTGGCACCCGGGCTGCACGAGAACGGTTTCCCGCGCCTGGACTACGTGCGCGACGCCGGGCTGGTCGACTTTCCGAACATGCGGCCAATCGCGCTGGATACAGAGACCGAGCACAACGACATCAACGCGCTCGTTGACGACATGCTCAACCTCGACCGCACCGCCACGCCGGTCGACTACGTCTACCACGGCAGCTCCGGCGACGACGACCGCAAAGGCTGGCCGCCGCGCACCGACGTGATGGTTTACGGCTTTGGCTTCCTGTTTGAGCCGCAGCACAACGGCCTGCACGAAACCCACATGAACCAGGGCAACCCGGTCGTGCATACACCGGGGGTGAAGGACCATTCGCGCGAGAACGGCACACAGCAGGACGGTGCGGTCATCGTGGAAATCGACGGCAGGTTTCAGGCACTGCTGATCGCATTCCAAACCCAGCGGATTCCGACGGACGACCGTGGATATCCGGTAGCAGATGCCCATCCGATTCTGGGTTGAGCGCGAAAAGAAAACGCCCAGTTGATGCCGAGCGTTGTTGGGCGCGGGCGTGCCAAGTCAAAGGCCGTATCGCTTGATCTTGTCATACAGCGTCGCTCGGCCAACCTGCAGAATATCCGCCGCCTGGTGCACCGAGCCGCCCGTGCGCGCCAGGGTTTCCGCAATAACGGTGCGTTCGTAGCGCTCGACGCGCTCCTTGAGCGGCATGCCGTCTTCCGATGCATCCGGCACGACCGGCGTGCGGCCCACGCCAAGCACAAGGCGATCAGCCGCATTGCGCAGTTCGCGCACGTTGCCGGGCCAGTTCGACTGCATCAGCTCGTGGCGCTGACGCTCGGCCAACATCGGCAGCGGGCGCTGATAACGCACGGCGGCTTCGAGCAGGAAATGTTCGAACAGCGGGATGATGTCTTCGCGGCGTTCGCGCAGCGGCGGCAAATCGATGACGACGACGTTTAGCCGGTAATACAGATCGCGCCGGAAACCGCCCGCTTCAATCAGCGCTTCCATATCGCCCTTGGCGGCCGCAACGATGCGCACGTCGATGCGCACCGAAGCATTCGAGCCCAGCCGCTCCAGCGCGCCCTCCTGCAGCACGCGCAGCAGCTTGACCTGCAGCGCGATCGGCATGCTCTCGATCTCGTCGAGGAACAGCGTGCCGCCCGAGGCATGCTCGAGCTTGCCGATGCGCCGCTTGCCCGCACCGGTGAAAGCACCAGCTTCGTGGCCGAACATCTCGCTCTCGAAAATTTGCTCGGGCACGGCGCCGCAGTTCAGCGCGATGAACGGCTTGTCGTGACGCGGCGAGAGCGTGTGAAGACTGCGCGCGACCAGCTCCTTGCCCGTGCCGGTCTCGCCGTTGATGAGCACCGGCGCATCGGTGGTCGCGACGTTCTCGATCAGCGCGCGCACAGCGCCCATCGCAGGCGAGCGCCCAATGATGCGCGTGCCTGCCGCCGGGCCGGCCAGTTCACGGCGCAGTGCTCGGTTTTCCAGCTCCAGCGCGCGACGCTCGACGGCACGGCGTACGGTCTCGGTCAGGCGTTCGGCGGGAAACGGCTTCTCGATGAAATCGAACGCGCCTTCGCGCATCGCCTGCACGGCCATGGTGATGTCGCCGTGGCCAGTGACGAGCACCACGGGAATTCCCGTGCCAAACGACTGACAGTGCGCGAGCACGTCCAGGCCGCTTGCGCCCGGCAAGCGCAGGTCGCTGACGACCACGCCGGGGAAGTTTGCGTCGATCTTGCCGACTGCTTCTTCGGCGCTGCCGAACGCCTGGACGTTGAAGCCGGCCAGCTCCAGGCTCTGCGCGGTGGCCTGGCGCACAGGCGGGTCGTCTTCGATGAAGAGAACGTTCAAGCCTTCGGACATGGTTCGTGTCTGTGTAGAAAACGGATCAGATGGACGCCGCGGAGGTGACGTCGGCGCGTACCAACGTCAGCGTAAATTGCGCACCGCTACCCGGCATGTTGGCAGCCGACAGCGAGCCGCCAAAATCGCGCGCGATGCTGGTGGAGATCGCCAGCCCAAGGCCGAGCCCCTGGCCGATCTCCTTGGTGGTGAAGAACGGCTCGAACAGGTGCGGCATGGCGTCGGGTGGAATGCCCGGGCCGTTGTCGCGCACGGCGATGGTCAGTTGGTTCGATTGCGCCGGCACACCCTCGGGGGGCCCGATGCTGATGTCGATGCGTCCGGGGCGGGCGGGTTCATTGGTGTTGATCGCATCGAGCGCGTTGCCAATCAGATTGATCAGCACTTGCTCCAGCTTCAGTTCATCCGCACGAACGACGGCATCTGCTTCGGGGATATGCCAGTGCAGTTCGAGTGCCACGTCGCCCAAGCGCGGGCGCAGCAGCGCGAGTGTGTGATCGAGCGCCACGCGCACCTGCACATCCACCACCTTGCGCCGTGAGCGGCCCGCGAACAGCTTGAGCTGCGCCGTGATCTTGCCCATGCGTTCGGTCAGATCGGCAATCGCCTGCAGGTTGTCAGTGGCGGCGCCGTGCTGGCCGCGTTCGAGCAGGATGCGCGTGTTGTCGGAAAACGTGCGCAGCGCGGCCAGCGGCTGGTTGAGTTCGTGCGTGATGCCGGCGGCCATCTGACCCAAGGCGGCAAGCTTGCTGGCCTGCACGAGTTCATCCTGCGTTGCACGCAACTCGGCCTCGGCGCGCGTGCGGTCGACGATCTCGTGTTGCAGTTGTTCGTTGGTGGCCATCAGATCTGCCGTGCGGTCTTCAACGCGGCGTTCGAGCTGGTCATACGCGGCTTCGAGCAGGCGACGGCTGCGCAGCATCTCCATCATGCGCAGGCGGCGCTGACGCCAGTAGAAAAGCAGCAGGCACGCAAACGCAAAGGCAAACGCCGCCGCCACGGTGGCGCTGCGCGCCGCGCTCATCACGGGATCCACCGGTGTGAGGTACATCAGCGTCCAGTCGGGCTCGACGAGGTCACGCGAAACCTGCAGATAGCGCGTGGCGTTCGTCCGCTCGCCAACGCGGATCAGTTCTGCACCTTCCGGCAACCGTCCGGTCAATCGCAGAAAGGCCGGCGCCTCCGGCTGCAGCGGCAGTGGCGTGATCTGCTTGCGGTAATACTGGCGCGTCGCTTCCAACTGCGCCTGCAGCTTGGATGTGAGCGGCTCCACCGTGCGGTACTGCCACGCGGGCACGGACGACAGGAAAATCACACCGTTCTCATCCGCCACCATCACCGGCTCCGACGCGTCGTGGCTGGCGCGGCCGAACCATTCGAGGTTCAGCTTGACGACCGTCACGCCGATCACGCGACCGTCCTGCATAACCGGCTGCGAGATGTAATAGCCGGGCTCTTCACGTGTGATGCCAATGCCGTAAAAGCGCCCGACGTGCCCTTCCGCTGCCTGCTGGAAATACGGCCGGAATAGATATTCAGCGCCGACGAAGCTGTCAGGCTGGTTGTAGTTGGACGCGGCCAGAGCCTTGCCGCTGGGGGCGATCACATAGGTGGCGGTGGCGTGAGCGCGATCGTTGACTTCGCGCAGATAGCGGTTCGCGCGGTCGACGTTGGCTGGCGTCGGATTGGCGAGCAGATCGTGAATGAACGGATGCAGCGCCACCAGCGCCGGCAGGTATTCGTAGCGGTCGAGCGTGCTCTTGAGGTTGGCGGCATAACGATCGACCCGGCCGCCGGCGGCCTGCTGAGCCTGCGTGAGCCCCCGGTTCCACGCGACCACAAATGTGGTCGCGCACACCACGGCCATCACCACCACGAGCCCGAGCGCCACCAGCCACCAGAAGCCGCGTCGCGAGCCGGAGGCGCTGGTCAAGGAGAAATCGGGATCGGACATCGGCTGGAGGTCGGCGGCAGAGAGTGTTGCCGTGCCTTCCAACGCCGCGCCCGCAGTCGGCATGCCGCCGAGGTGCTTCACGAGGTGCATCCCAAAAAAGAAGCGGGGCCGTCTGGAAGGACAGGCCCCGCAATCATACGCTTTGCGCTTTCAAGCGCCCGCGGGCGCCAGCCAGATTCGAACGATCAAACTGCCGGGGAGGCCGGCACGCCCTCATCGCTACGGTCGCCCGACAGCACGCGGGTCAGCTTGGCGCGATCCAGTTCACGTTCCCAGGCCGAGATCACCACGCAGGCCACGCCGTTGCCCGTGATGTTGGTCAGGGCACGGCATTCGCTCATGAAGCGGTCGATACCGAGAATCAGCACCATGCCCGCCACCGGAATATCCGGCACCACGGCCAGCGTTGCGGCCAGCGTGATGAAGCCCGCGCCGGTGATGCCCGAAGCGCCCTTCGACGTCAGCATGGCAACGGCCAGGATGGTCAGTTGCTGCGTCCAGGTCAGCTCGATGTTCAGCGCCTGCGAGATGAAGATCACCGCCATCGTCATGTAGATGTTGGTGCCGTCCAGGTTGAACGAATAACCGGTCGGAACCACCAGGCCCACCACCGACTTCGAGCAGCCCAGCTTCTCCATCTTTTCCATCAGGTGCGGCAGCGCCGATTCCGACGAGCTCGTACCCAGCACGATCAGCAGCTCTTCCTTGATGTACGACACAAAGCGGAAGATGTTGAAGCCGACCAGCCGCGCAATGATGCCCAGTACCACCACCACGAAGATGATGGCCGTCAGGTAGAACGTACCGACCAGCTTGAGCAACGGCACCAGCGAGATCACGCCGTACTTGCCGATGGTGAATGCCATAGCGCCAAAGGCACCGATGGGGGCCACGCGCGTGATGATGTGCACGATGCGGAAGAACACGTGCGAGATCTGGTCGATGAAATCCGTCACCACCTGTGCACGGTCACCGATGGCGGAGAGCGCACCGCCAAACAGCAACGCGATCAGCAGAATCTGCAGGATGTCGCCCTTTGCGAAGGCGTCCACCACCGTGCTCGGGATGATGTTGAGCAGGAAGTCGACCGTGCTGGCCGAGTGCGCCTTGGCGGCGTACTGGGCAACAGCCTTGGCGTCTATGGTGTTCACATCAACGTTGAAGCCCGCGCCCGGGTTGAAGATGTGGCCTGCAGCCAGGCCGATCACCAGTGCGAAGGTCGAGACGATCTCGAAGTAGATCAGCGCCTTGCCGCCCACGCGGCCAACCTTCTTCATGTCGCGCATGCCGGCAATGCCGGAGACGACGGTACAGAAGATGATCGGCCCGATCACCATCTTGATCAGCTGGATGAAGCCATCGCCCAGCGGCTTCATCTTCACGGCGAGTTCGGGCGAGTAATGGCCAAGCAGAACGCCGATGACGATCGCCGCCAGCACCTGTACGTACAGGATTTTGTAGAACGGTTTTTTCATGTCTTCCTCGAGTGTCACAGACCGGCCGTGCGCTCAACTGCTCGCCCGGTCCGACCCGCCCTGGTGTGGTCTCTCTCCTGCCTCGATACGCTGATGTGTCCGGCGTTTCCCGCAGCAGGTCGGTCGTTATTGCAAGGGCTATGCCAACACCAATTTCTACCGCTGGCGGCCCGCCAGCCCTTGTACCAGCTTGGTGTGACTACGATGGCACCCGTCCCAGCCGTCGTCAATCCCGGAATCCGCGCAGAGGGGCGTCCAGACATCCGGAAAACGTGTTGCGACGCAGCATCGCGCGTTGCGCCGAGCCAGCTTGTTGGAAGGGAGCGCGACATCGGGGTCGTATAATGCCGGCTCGTTACGCAAATCCACATATGTGCGCGACGCCAGGAAGCCTGTCATGTCCTGCCGCGCGTACCGTCACGCAGCCCTGCCAGCCTTCTCGGTCCGCCCATGAGCAGCCACTACCAGCACCACGTTTTCTTTTGCCTGAACGAACGCGAGGACGGCTCGCGCTGCTGCGCCGACTTTGGCGCGAAGGCCATGCAGGAATACGCCAAGAAGCGCTGCAAGGAACTCGGCATCAACGGCGAAGGCCGCGTGCGCATCAACAAGGCCGGATGCCTGGACCGCTGCGAACTCGGCCCGGTCATGGTGGTCTACCCCGAGGCCGTCTGGTACACCTTTGTCGACAAGGAAGACATCGACGAAATCATCCAGAGCCATCTGGTTGAAGGCAGACCGGTCGAACGGCTGATGGTCGACCGCCCTGCCAACGCGTGAGCCCGGCTTTACTGCATCTGCTTTCCCTTTTCCATGAACGTTCATACCGAAGAACGCCTGATTCCCGGCCCGGTCGGGCAGATCGACCTGTCGATCGACCAGCCGGACACCGCGCCACGCGGCCTGGCGCTGATCGGCCACCCGCATCCGCTGTTCGGCGGCACCAAGGACAACAAGGTCGCGCAGACGCTGGCACGCACCTTCGTCGGCCTGGGCTACGTGACGGTGCGCCTGAATTTTCGCGGCGTGGGCAAGACCGAAGGCACGCACGACAACGGCATCGGCGAGCAGGACGACATGCTGGCCGTGCTCGACTGGATGCGTACGCAGACCGAATGGTCCGCCGACGTGGCCACGCTGCCGCTGGCGCTGGGTGGTTTCTCGTTTGGCAGCTTTGTGGTGTCGCAAGTGGCTCGCCGCCTGGCCGAAGCCGGCACGCCCGCCGAGCGTGTGGCGCTGGTCGGCACGGCCACCTCACGCTGGGATGTCGCGCCAGTGCCGGCCGACACCATCATCATCCACGGCGAACAGGATGACACCGTGCCACTGATCGACGTGCTCAACTGGGCGCGCCCTCAGGAACTGCCCGTGATCGTCATCCCGGGCGCCGATCATTTCTTCCACCGCAAGCTGCATCTGATCAGGCAGCTCATTACCGGCGCCTGGGCGCCGCGGCCGTAACACCAACCCGTTGATTTTTCCGGATGCCGTGCCTCCCCCGGTGCACGGCGCCATTGAACTCCAAGCAGACCGCAGGACCCGACATGCAGACCCGCTTCGCCCATTTCACGCCCCTCGCCTTCCATTCCGCCGCCGCAACCGCTGTGGCAGCCGCCGTGCTGGTCACCGCACTGCCCGCCATGGCGCAGCCAGTGCCCGCCCCGCAAGTCGCGGCCCGCTCGTGGATGCTCACTGACGTGACCAGCGGCCAGGTGCTCGGCGGCGCGAACATGGACGAACGCATCGAGCCCGCCTCGCTCACCAAGCTGATGACGGCCTATCTGGTCTTTGAAGCCGTGCGCGACGGCAAGCTCAAGTACGACCAGATGATCACGCCCACCGAGACCGTACGCTCGGTCAAGACCGACGAATCGCGCATGTTCCTGCAAGCCGGCAAGCCCGCCTCGGTGCGTGAGCTGACGCAAGGTCTGATCATCCAGTCGGGCAACGATGCAGCCCTGGTGCTGGCCGAGGCCGTCGGCGGCACCGAGACCAACTTCGTGATGCTGATGAACCGCGAAGCCGAGCGCCTGGGCATGAAGAACACGCACTTTATGAATGCCGCGGGCCTGCCCGACCCGAATCACTACTCGACCGCACGTGATCTTTCGATCCTGACGTCAGCGCTGATCAAGGATTTCCCGCAGGACTACAAGTTCTACTCGCAGAAGGATTTCACCTATAACAACATCAAGCAGTCCAACCGGAACCGCCTGCTGTGGCTCGACCCGACTGTCGATGGTGGCAAGACCGGCCACACCAAGTCGGCCGGCTACTGCCTCGTCACCTCGGCCAATCGTCCGCTGCCGGATGTGCCCGGTGCGAACCGGCGTCTGCTGTCGGTCATCGTCGGCACCAAGAGCGACGCTATCCGCACACAGGAGAGCCTGAAGGTCCTGAACTACGGCTATCAGTTCTTCGATACGGTTCGCTTGTACAAGGCCAAGGAAGCACTGCAGACGCCTGAGGTGTACAAGGGTCAGGCCAAGAGCGTGAATCTGGGCGTGCCGGAAGACAAGTGGATCACGGTGCCCAAGGGCGCAGGTGCGCGCCTGAAGCCGGTGCTGGAGCGCAAGGACCCGCTGATCGCCCCGATCGCGCAGGGCCAGCAACTGGGCGCGGTCAAGGTGATGGACGGCTCGACCGTGGTGTCGGAGTTCCCGGTGGTGGCGCTCGAAGCCGTGCCGGAAGCCGGCTTCGTCGGCCGCACGATCGACGCGGTCAAGCTGTGGTTTAAAAAGAAGTAATCACCCCCATTTACTTCGACATGACCTCCTCTCACACCACACCGCCGGGCCACATTCCGCCCGAACAGTCGCTCATCGAGTACCCGAGCGATTTCCCCATCAAGGTGATGGGTCCGATGCATGACGATTTTGCCGCCACCATTGTCGAGGTGGTGCGCCTGCACGATCCGGAGTTCCACGAAGGGCGCCTCGAAAAACGCCCGTCTTCGAGCGGCAATTACCTGGGCCTGACGGTGATCGTGCGTGCAACGAGCCGCGAACAACTCGACGCGCTCTATCAGGCGCTGACGAGCCACCCGATGGTGAAGATCGTGCTGTAACGCGTCTCTGTGCAGCCAAGCAAAACGCCCCGGTCATGCCGGGGCGTTTTGTTTTGTGCGGCGATACCGCGTCAGCCTTTGGCCACGTGCCCCAGGCAGACCGTGTTGTCATCCATCAACCGCGCCAGCTTCAGCTTGAACGCCGCAATCTCCGGCAGCAGCCACGCGCGGAACGCCTGCATCTTGGGCGTCTGCAGCGCGCTGTGCGGGCAGACGAAGTAGTAGTTCCACGGGCACGGCGTCGTTGTCTCGAACAGGCGCACCACGCGGCCGGCCAGCAATTCGTTGAACGCCAGCGTCGGGCGGATCAGCGCAATGCCCTGCCCCGCCGCCGCTGCCTGCAACAGCAGCGACGAGTCCTGGAACATCAGCCCGCCACGCGGCTCCACAAACCCTGAGACGCCAGCAGCCTCGAACCATGGCTCCCAATCCTCACCCTCGCTGCGCAGCAGGGTCATGGTCGCCATCTCGGCCACCGTACGCGGCAGGCGCCCGCCGTTGAACGACGGACTGCAGACCGGAAAGAACACATCGTCGAGCAGCTTTTCCACGTACAGGCCCGGATAGTTGCCCGAACCCATGCGCAGTGCCACGTCCATCTCTTCGCGCCCAAAGTCGACCAGCGCAGGGCTGGAGAACAGCTCCACTTCCAACTCGGGATGGCGCTCGATGAAGGTGCCGATATGTGGCGTCAGCCAACGCGCGGCAAACGACGGCATCGTGCTGATGGCCAGGCGGTTGTCGCGGTTGCCGGCGCGCAGCTGGTGCGTGGCCTGGGCGATCTGGTCAAGCGCCTCGCGCACGCGATCGGCGTAGGCACGGCCCGCGTGGGTGAGCATGACGCGCTTGCCGCGCCGCTCAAACAGCGGCACGCCCAGCTCGTCCTCCAGGGTGCGCATCTGATGGCTGACGGCGCCGTGCGTAACGAACAGCTCCGTCGCCGCACGCGAAAAACTCTCATAGCGGGCCGCCGCCTCGAACACCCGCAGCGCGCCAAGTGACGGCAAGCGCATCGGTTCGCGGATTTCGGTCATCTTTCCCTCCGGATTTTCGTAGCGCGACATAGTTTTTATGTGAGCCGTGCTATCAAGAAACGCAATATATATCGTTTGGTACAAGGCAACCAAGCGCCTAGAATTCCTTCAACGGCAAGGCCCCATCCCACTGCCGTGAAGGAGCCGATCATGAAAGCTGTACTAACAAAAATTGTATTCACTCTGCAGCCCGGCGAAGTGGTGGCATTGCGCATGCCGGCCAACCAGAATCTGCGCGTTGAAGAAGCCTACGGGCACGACGTGTGGATCACACACGAAAACAAAGCCGGCGACGAATGGCTGCACGCGGGCGGCACCGTTGCCGTGAAACGCGGTGAAGAAATCGTCGTCTCGGTGGACCCGAAAGCCCTCGGCCCAGTCGCGTTGGCCGTGGAAGCCACCGATGGCCACATGCCGCGCCAGCCGTGGCACGTCACCAACGGATGGCGCCACACACTCGCCGCACTCGGCTGGAACGAGCACGCCGACACGCCGGTCGTGGCCGCCTGAGCCCGAAACCTGTTCCTAGCCTCCTTTGCGGCATCTGCCGCAAAAGCCGACGCCGGCGCCGATGCCTCCCATCGCGCCGGCATTTTTTTGCGCAACCCTGCGACCGAAGCGGGCAAAGGCGCGGGGCGCCGTTAGCAGCCCTGCGCTACACTCGCGGGCATGATTCCGATTGACATCGTCGAGCGCGGCTTGCAGGACTACGCCGCCTGCTTCGACGAAATGCAGACATTCACCGCGCAGCGGGGCCCCGATACGCCCGACACGATCTGGCTGGTTGAACACCCGCCGGTGTTCACGCTCGGCCTGGCCGGCGATCCGGCGCATCTGTTGGCTCCCGGCAACATCCCGCTGGTGAAAGTTGATCGTGGCGGCCAGATCACCTACCACGGCCCCGGCCAAGTCGTCGCTTACCTTTTGCTGGATTTGCGCCGACGCGGGCTGTTCGTGAAGGCGCTGGTCGACGCCATCGAGGCGGCCGTCATCGAGACGCTCGCCACGTATAATGTCGCCTCCGAACGCAAGGCTGGCGCCCCCGGCATCTACCTGTCGAGCGGGCCGCATGCTGGCGCCAAGATTGCCGCGCTGGGCCTGAAGATCCGCAACGGCTGCAGCTACCACGGCGTGAGCCTGAACCTGGCGATGGACCTGTCGCCCTTCACGCAGATCAACCCGTGTGGCTATGCCGGCCTGGAAACCGTCGATATGGTGACCGTCGGCGCCCGTGATGCGTCCGGGCGCGCCGTCGATGCGAACGACTGGCAAACCGTTTCCCGCGACCTGGCCGATGCGCTGGTCGCCCAATTGCAGCAACGCGCGCAAGCGCATCCCGCCGAGGCCGCTACTGCATAGCGCCCTGAAATGCACGAGCCGCAAGCCCGTGCGGAGAACACGATGACCGATTCCGCCGCTGGCGCCACTGAAGTCGCCACCCCTGCCACCCCGTCGAACAAGCCGTACGACGCGACGGCCAAGCAGAAGTCGCTCGACAAGACCGCGCGCATTCCCATCAAGATCGTGCCGGCCGAGAAGCTCAAGAAACCGGATTGGATTCGCGTGCGCGCCGCCACCGGCAACTCGCGCTTCTACGAAATCAAAGACATCTTGCGCGCCAACAATCTCGTGACGGTGTGCGAAGAGGCCAGCTGCCCGAACATCGGCGAGTGCTTCGGCAAGGGCACGGCCACGTTCATGATCATGGGCGACAAGTGCACGCGCCGCTGCCCATTCTGCGACGTCGGGCACGGCCGCCCAGACCCGCTCGACGTGAACGAGCCGGAAAACCTAGCCAAGACGATCGCTGAACTCAAGCTCAACTACGTCGTCATCACGAGCGTCGACCGCGACGACCTGCGTGACGGCGGCGCCCAGCATTACGTCGATTGCATCTCGCGTACGCGCGCCCTGTCGCCGGCCACGCGCATCGAAGTGCTGGTGCCGGACTTCCGCGGCCGCCTGGAAAAGGCGCTGGATATTCTGCAGGAATGCCCGCCCGACGTGATGAATCACAACCTCGAAACGGTGCCGCGCCTGTACAAGCAGGCCCGCCCTGGTGCGGACTACGCGCACTCGCTCAAGCTGCTGAAGGACTTTAAGGCCCGCAACCCGAACGTGCCGACCAAGTCCGGCCTGATGGTCGGCCTGGGCGAGACGGACGAGGAAATCCTGGAAGTCATGCGCGACATGCGCGAGCACGACATCGACATGCTCACCATCGGCCAATATCTGGCGCCGTCGGGCCACCACCTGCCGGTGCTTCGCTACGTGCATCCGGACACCTTCAAGATGTTCGAAGAGAAGGCGTACGAGATGGGCTTCACACACGCGGCAGTGGGCGCCATGGTGCGCAGCTCGTACCATGCGGATCAGCAGGCACACGAAGCCGGCGTGGTCTGATCACGAAGCAGGAACGCTGCACAAATAAAAAGGGCCTTGGGTTGCACCCCAAGGCCCTTTTGCTTTGATGCGGTTCGATCAGGCGCGCGAAGCAGCATCCTTCGGATACGAGGCATCGCCGTTCCACGACAGATAGCCGTAGGTATCAGCCTGACGATCCGCACCCTGCGTGTAGACGTCGTACTTGGCGGCAGCGCCGTCGGTGTACGGATCGGCCTTCGCGATTGCGCCATCGGTGTATGGGTCAGCCTTGCCGACAGCACCTTGGGTGTACGGATCGAAGCGGTCGTTCTTCCACGACAGATAGCCGTAAGTATCAGCCTGGCGATCCGCACCCTGCGTGTAGACGTCGTACTTGGCGGCAGCGCCCTGGGTGTACGGATCAGCCTTGGCGGCAGCACCTTGCGTGTACGGATCAGCACTGCTTTGGACGGCGGCGGCGGCCGGCTGGGCCGACAGCAGAGCGGCGGAAGCCGAAACCGTGGCCACCAGGGCCAGCAGAGCGTTACGGGAGAAAGCGGTTGCGAGACGGGTGTTCATGATGGACTCCTGATCTGTCTGGATATTCGGTTGCGCTCAGTTCGTTGCGCTTGCGATCAGAATAGATCGTTGCCAACGACGAATAAATACTCAATTGAAGAAAATACTGTTCTTCATGCATCAACAATTGTTCAGCACACGTACCGAAAAAAGGGACTCTTGAGGCACATCTTTCGCGGCGATCCTCAAATCGGTCCCGCAAAAAAACCGCGTACGTCGACACGGTTTTAACCGTGAGCGGCGAACCTACTGCTGCGCTGGATGCCCCGGGCGTGGTGCGCCAGTGGGTTCCGCTACCGGCCGCCCCGCCTGCTTATTGCGCCACCAGCCCATCAACGTCAGCGCCAGCCAGAAGAACTGGGTGAGAAACGACGCAAGATTGAATGAGCCCATCAGCGAAATCAGGATGCAAATCGGTCCAAGCAGGTTGAGGCGAACGGCGAATGCGCCGGTCGGCAGCTTATGCAGGACCTGCACGCCAAAGTGCGCAGAAACATAAGCGGCGACGCCGACCAGACCGACAACGTCGGTAAAACCCAGGGAGGCCATGGTGTGTGCTTTGAAAGCAGAGGTTGTAGAAAAAGGGTTGTGGGTAGAGCGCCGTCGCCTGCCGCTCAATACGTGGCCGTCAGCTTGAGTGCGACCGTGCGTCGGCTGAGCGTCATGCGATCCGTGCCGTTGCGCGCGGAGAGCTGATGCGCATAGGCCGATGCATCGGCACCAGTCAAAGCAGCAGACAGCGTCAGAAATTTGTTGATGGGCCGCGAGAGTTCGATGCGGTAGTCGGTAAAACTGAACGCGCTGTGGTTGCGCACGTGCTCATGGCCGATGTGCAGGCCGAGTGTGAAGTTATTCGGCAACGGCACAGCCCAGTTGGCTTCGGCGTAAGTGGAGCCGCGGCTGCCGCGGTCGATGCCGTCAGCCAGCGAATTGCCATCGAAGCCGAAGTAGTTCGACAGCGTGGTCCATAGCTTGACCGACACGCCGCGCCAGCCGGCGCCAACCATCCATTCCGTGTAGTCGTAGCCGGTGGCAGGGCCGCCGCCGATAGCCTTGTCGTAGCGTGCACCGGGATACCAGTAGCGATAGAGCCCGGTGGTCAACTCGACGCCAGGCGCAACGGTGGCGGCATAGCCGAGGTAAGTATCAACCTCAGCATGCGCGCCTGCGATGACGTGATCGCTGACTTGGGAGCTCCACACACCGGCATAGAAACCGCTTGGCGCGGTGTAATCAACGCCGGCTTGCAGGGCAGGTTTTCCCCATGTCTGGCGCAGGCCGCGCGAGACGTATTGCGAGACAACCGATGTATTGGCCGACCAGCGCTTGTCCTCGCCGGCCGGCACTTCCGCTGCCGGTGCGGGCAGCGCAGCAGCGCACGCCGCCGCCCCGCCCAGCATCGTCGCGACCTTGCGCCAGCGCATCAGGCCACCACCAGTTCATTGGCGACCAGCGGCTTGGCCGGCGCCTGCAGCGGCGATTTGCCATGCACATAGAACGCCGCATCCGAGCGCGCGAGCGGGGCCACACCGCGAATCTGGTCGGCGATCTTCTCCGCCATCATGATCGTCGGCGCATTCAGGTTGCCGGTAACGATGCGAGGCATGATCGACGCGTCGACCACGCGCAGGCCCTCCAAGCCGTGCACGCGGCCTTCGTTGTCGACCACGGCCATCGGGTCGTCTGCGGGCCCCATCTTGCAGGTGCAAGACGGATGGAGTGCGGTCTCGGCATGGCTTCGCACAAAGGCGTCGATCTCGGCGTCGGTCTGCACGCTCGGCCCGGGGCTGATTTCGCGACCGCGATATTGATCGAACGCACGCTGCGCGATGATGTCGCGCGTGATCCGCACGCCAGCGCGAAACTCGCGCCAATCCACGTCGTGCGCCATGTAGTTGAACAGGATGCGCGGCTTATCACGCGGATCGCGCGAAGCGAGCTTCACGTAGCCCGTGGATGGCGAACGCATCGAACCCACGTGGCACTGGAACCCATGCATCTTCACCGGGTTGCTGCCGTCGTAGTTCACGGCCAGCGGCAGGAAGTGGTACTGAATGTTCGGCCACTCGAAGCTGTCATCGCTGCGGATGAAGCCGCCCGCCTCGAAATGGTTGCTGGCGCCGGGACCCGTGCCGTGCATGTACCACTCCAGCCCGACCTTCGGCTTGTTGTACCAAAGCGTGTTTTCGTAGATCGACACCGGGCGCAGGCACTCGTACTGGATGTACATCTCCAGATGGTCCTGCAGGTTCTCGCCCACGCCGGGCAGATGTGCCACCGAGTGGATGCCCAGGGCGCGCAGCTCGTCGGCATTGCCCACGCCCGAGCGCTGCAGCAACTGCGGCGACGCGATGGCACCACTGGTGACGATCACCTCACGGCGCGCCCGCCACGTTTCGCGATTGCCATCCATCAGCGCCTCGACGCCCACGGCACGCGTGCCGTCGAAGATCACGCGATCGGCCAGCACGCGCGGCAACACCGTCAGCGTGGACCGCTTGCGCGCGTTGTCGAGGTAGCACAGCGATGTGCTGGCACGGCGGCCCTTGGCGGTCACGGTGCGATCCATCGGCCCCAGACCTTCCTGGCGGTAGCCGTTCAGATCGTCCGTGGCCGGAATGCCGGCTTGCTCACCGGCTTCGATAAAGGCGTGGAACAGCAGGCTGTTGTCGTGCTTGGGCGTGGTGACCTGCAGCGGGCCGGCATCGCCGTGCCAGTCGTTGGCGCCCTTGTCATACGTTTCCGATTTTCGGAAGTACGGCAGGCAGTCGGCATAGGTCCAGTCGTCCAACTGAAAATCGCTCGCCCAGCGCTCGTAGTCCATCGCGTTGCCGCGAATGAAACACATGCCGTTGATGAGCGATGAGCCGCCCAGCCCCTTGCCGCGGCCCTGCGACATGCGGCGATTGTTCATGTGCGGCTCGGGCTCGGTTTCGTAGGCCCAGTTGTACGTGGTGCCCTGCAGCGGATACGCCAGCGCCGCCGGCATCTGGGTGCGGAAATCCCAGCGGTGGTCGGGGCCGCCCGCTTCGAGCAGCAGCACGGTCACGTCCGGATCCTCAGTCAGGCGCGCAGCCAGCACGCAGCCAGCCGAGCCCGCGCCCACGATGATGTAGTCGTATTCCTGTGCGGTATTCGTGGTCAAAACATGCCCTCCCGTTCTTACTCAGCGTCCGCACCGAACCAGCCCATCGGCTGCGGAGCGAGGTTGATGTAGCTGTGCTTGAGTTCGGTGTACTCGTCCAGGCCGCCGCGGCCCAGTTCGCGGCCGATGCCGCTGGCCTTGTAGCCGCCCCACGGTGCCTCGGGAAAGTACGGGTGATAGTCGTTGGCCCACACGGTGCCGAAACGCAGTGCGCGGGTCACCCGGTTGGCGCGGTTCAGGTCGGCCGTCCACACAGCGCCGGCCAAACCGAACGGCGTGGCGTTGGCGCGGCGCACCGCTTCTTCTTCGGTGGAAAAGCGCTCAACGGTCAGCGCCGGGCCAAAGATTTCTTCGGTGGCGATCTTCATGTCGTCGCGCACGTTGGTCAGCACGGTCGGCTCGAGCCAGAAGCCTCGCTGGAATGCATCGCCTTCCGGCACCTTGCCGCCACAGCGCAGCACAGCACCTTCCTGCACGCCCGCCTGGATCATGTTGATGATCTTCTGGCGCTGGAATGCGGATTGCACCGGCCCCATCTCCGTGCCTTCGGCAAAGCCGTTGCCGATACGGATGCGCTTGACGCGCTCGACCAGCGCATCGACAAAGCGGTCGTGGATACCGTCTTGCAGCATCAGGCGCGATCCGGCCGAGCACACCTGGCCCGCGTGGAAGAACGCCGCGTTGACTGCGTAATCGACGGCGGTATCGAAATCCGCATCGTCGAAGATGATGTTCGGGTTCTTGCCGCCCAACTCCAGGCCGATCTTCTTGAAGTTGCCGATGGCCGCGCTCATGACCGCCGCGCCTGCAACAGCACCGCCCGTGAACGAAACGAGATCCACGTCCAGATTGCGCGACAGCTCGGCACCGGCTTCACCCGCGCCCGTGACGAGGTTGAACACGCCCGCGGGCAGGCCGACTTCAACCAGCAGCTCGGTAAAGCGGTGCGTGGTGAGCGGCGTCAGGTTGCTCGGCTTGACGATGACAGTGTTGCCCGCACCCAGCGCCGGCGCGATCTTCCATGCGGCTTGCAGCAGCGGGTAGTTCCACGGCGTGATGAGGCCGCATACGCCCACCGGCTCGCGCAGCGTGCGGCTGATGACGGTGTCCGGAGCCTCGTTAATTAGGCCGGATTCCGTGGCGACCAAGCCCGCGAAGTAGCGGAACGTCGCAGCAATGCCGTCCATGTCCCAGCGGCTTTCGATAATGGTCTTGCCGGTGTTGAGCGATTCGAGCGTCGCGAGGTTCTCGGCGTCCGCGTCGATGGCGTCTGCAATGCGGTTGAGCAGGCGCGCACGCTCGCGCGCGCCAGTCTGGCGCCACGGGCCCTCGTCGAATGCTCGGCGGGCGGCAGCAATGGCGCGCTGCGCATCGGCCACGGAGGCGTCGGCGGCCTGCGTCAGGACGTTTTCAGTGGCGGGATCAACGATGTCGCGGTACACGCCGCCTTCGGGCTGCACCCACTGACCGTCGATGTAGAGATCAAGACGAGGAGCCAGCATGGCGGAACGGAAATCGGTGGAAAGGGAAGCTTGCGTCATATCCAGTACCCCTATGGATGGTGGGCGCACAAAGAAGTCGGCGCCCGAAATGCCGGCACGGTGGCGTCTTGTCAGACGCCAATCCAGTGCGGCGACCCGTAAATTCACTTATGGTGTTTTTATTTACCTTTGGAGAATTTTGGACTAGTCTAGGAAAAATTAGTTGCTTCGGGCCAATCGTTATGACCTAACACAACAGATATTCAATAAATTTCTCCTATTTATGCCGCGCTATACTGTCGCGAATCACTTCCAGTCAATCCGCCCCATGACCGCCGCAGCACTTCCGCCGTCCGACGGCCCGCTTGATGACGACAGCTTTGCCGGCCGCCTCAAAGGTGTGCTGACACGCGGCCGCATCCAGCTCAAGCAAGTGGCGGCAGCGCTGGGCGTGTCGCCCTCGGCGGTCCACAAATGGACGCGTGGCGGCGAGATCGAATACGCCAACCTGCTGGCGTTGGCCCGCTTCCTGAACGTGAACTGGCTTTGGCTGCGCTACGGCGACCGCGCCCTGGCCGACCTTGAAGCGAGCCTGACGACCGACGCCCGCGCCCGCGAAGGCCGCCAAAAGCACATCGCCGCGATCATGGAAAGCGAGGCGCGCATGACCTTCGCGCAGGAGATTTCCGGCGTGGTCACGTGGGAGTGGAACCTGTTGACGGACGCGGTCGCCTATTCGCCGAATGTGGCGCGCCTGTTTGGCCGGCCGATCCGCACGTTGGAAGATTTCTGGCAATGCGTGCTCGCCGAGGACGTGCCCGGTGTGCAGGCCGCGGTCTCGCAGAACCTGAGTGCGGGGGGCGTCTATGAGCATGAATTCCGCATTGCGCCGGCGCCAGACGTGGTCCGCTGGATCGTCTCGCGCGCAACGCTCGTGCGTGATGCGCAGGACCGCCCGGTCAAGATGATCGGCCTGAGCCTGGACACCACGGAGCGCCACACGGCCGAAGCCGCGTTGCGTGATTCGGAGGCGCTCCTGGCCAAGGCGCAACAGATCGCACACCTCGGCAGCTGGATCTGGGAACCGGGCACCGATGCCTGCCGATGGACGGACGAGGCTTACCGCATCTTCGGCTGGGCGCCGCAATCCACGCCCGTCACGATGGCGCGCTATCTGGAGGCCATCGTGCCTGCCGATCGCGCCCGCGTGCAGGCCGTGCTGGACCGCGCCGTGGCATCGCGCCAGCCGTATCGCGTTGAATACACCATCACCCTGCCCGACGGTTCGCACCGGCATCTTCGTGAAGAAGGCGAAGCGCAGGACCCGTCGGCCGCCACGCCCACGATGATCGGCGCGGCGCAAGACATCACCGCTGAAGTGGAAGCCCAAGCCGCCTTCCGCGACAGTGAGTCCAAGCTGCGCACGCTGTTCGAGCAAGCGCCGATCGGTATCGCGCAGGTGAGCCTGGAAGGCCGCTGCCTGAGCGCCAACCCGTGGTTATGCACGCTGCTGGGCCAGTCCGAAGCGGCGCTGCAGCAACGCACGCTGCTGGACCTCACACACCGCAGTGACCTCGCACGCCACCTGCGTCAATACGGCGAGTTGCTCGCCGGGTCGGTGCCCAAGTATGCGCTCACGCTGCAGTTGGTACGGGGGGACGGCTCGGCAATGCCAGTGCACATGACCACGTCCTTGGCACGCGACCCGGCCACAGAGGCACCGCTGCACATGATCGCCGTGGTCAATTTGGTGCCCGAGGCGGGCACGTCCTAGCCCACGGCGTCAGCTGACGTCGCGAACGTCAACCCCTGACATTTCCAATCCACCACGTTTTTTCCGGCACGTCTGGAGGGCCGGCATCGACACCAGAAAAACTCACAGTAAATTTCTTAACCTCCAGTAACGAATGCATCACGCGCGTGTCCCGCGCCTGACGCATACAGAACAAGGAGATCGGTTTTGGCCTCTTCCTCCGCCGCCCGCGCGGCACATCATCGACGTACGCTGCAGTGGGGTTACCGCTGGGCGCTATGGGCCGCCATCCTCTGGGGCGCCTGGTACGTACCAGGCACGGCCGTCTGGCATGAATCTCCGTTTGCCTCGATGGACCTTTCCGACCCGCGCGCCTTCCTGGTCTGTGCGGCCGTCATCACGGCGTTCCATAGCGTCATGGTGATGCTCTTCCAGTGGGTGTGGCTCGGCTCTCTCGGCAAGCTTGGCGACTACTTCCGCACCATCGGCCAGTTTCGGAAGATCTCGCGCTGGTACTTCATTGCCGCAGTCGTCGGCGGGCTGATGGCCAACTTCGGCTCGTATCTGGCGATGGGCTATGTCGGCGCCGTGTTCGCAGCAGTGGCCGGGCTGCTGTATCCGGTGGTGGGCGCGACGGTCGCCAAGCTTTGGTACAACGAGCGCATCAGCGCGCGGGCGGCGGTGGGCATCGCCATCATCATCCTGGGCGGCGTGGCGATCTATGCGCCGGCACTGATGGCCGAATCGCACAGCGGCGGCAATCAGTGGATCGGCTACCTGGGCGGCGCCATGGCGGCGATCGGCTGGGGCCTGGAAGGGGCGATCGTGGGCCGTGCCATGGACGTGACCGACCCTGACTGCGGGGTCTCCATCCGCTACACCGCCGAGGCCATCTATTGGGTCGTCCTCATCCTGCCGGCCATCGCGCTGTTTGCGCATGTGCCTGTGCCGGTTACGGAGATTGCCTCGGGCATTGTCCACAGCAAGGCGCTGCTGTGGCTTGTCGTGGGCGGCGTCACCTTCTCGTTCTGCGCGGTGGCCTGGTACAAGTCGTTCCCGCTAATCGGCGTGGGGCGCGGTCAGGCGCTGGGTGCGTTCTACGCGATGTTCGCCACCCTCTTCACGGCCATCTTCACGCTGCAGTTTCCGGAGTGGTACTTCCTGATCGGGCTGGCGCTGGTGATCTTTGGCGGCTTCGTGATGGTGTCGGAAAGTGCGGAAAACCTGGAAGTCATCCGCGGCAGCGCGGCACCTGCAACCACGGAGACGCACGCATGAAACTGCATACGAAGGGCTACATCCTGCAACTGCTTGCGGGCAGCGACACGCTGTGGGACAGCGAAATCGCTCATCGCACCTGCATCGAATACGGCAAGCCCGAAGACGAATACTGGACGGGCAGCATTCGCGCCATCCTCGCGGATCTCTACTCCGGCGGCCTGGTGCAAACGGCTGAAGACACGCTGGACGAAGCCACGAACAAGGTGCACTTCCGCTACGCCATCACCGAGTTTGGCCGTCAACGCATGGCCGACACCGGCCTGCTCGACCTCGAACAGAAGGGGGCAACGCAATGACGCAATATTGGGGCTATCCGTTTGCCGATGTGCTGGCGATCGTGGTGATCGTCGGGCTGAGCGCGCTGGCGCTGTATCAGGCACGCACTTACACGAAACAACTCTGACGCTGAGCGTCGTAACAAAAACGGCCCGCAGGCTAATCAAGCTTGCGGGCCGTTTTGCTTGGGTCTCGCTTATGCGCTCAGAGCCGGATCGGACGCGCTGACACGGCCGGTCTCAACGTGACCGGCAAGGCGACGCTCGAAACCGGCATCGCTGCTGGCCGTGACGGTCAGGTCGTACCAGGCGTGCTGGCTGCGCAGGTCGAGGTACACCGACGCATCGTCACCGCCGCGCACTTCGCGCTGCACGCTCTCGCCCGTGTAGGCGCTCTTGATGGTGAAGACGGTAGGCGCGCGGCCATGGTTGATGAGACGCAGTTGCAGGTTGCCGTTGGCCACGTCGTAGCCTTCCTTCACTTCCAACGCGCGGCCATGCGGACGCAGCAGGCCCGACAGCGTGAGCTTGCCGACAAAGCGGCGCAGGAAGCCGTTCGGGCCGTGCACCGTGAAGTCGTAGGCGCCGCCCGCGCTCACGGCTAGCTTGTCCGACAAGCGCTTGCCCGCTTCTACCGTGTAGGTGCGCGGCGCGTCAGGGGCGGCGGCGTAGACGAGGAAAGCTGCACCCACGTCCCCGGTGTTCACGAATTCCAGCTGGAACTTGCCGGCGGCTTCATCCTGGCGGCCGCGCACGAACAGTTCGTACGGCAGGGCGCGCGACGGGCGCACACCGGCTTCCTGCTTCGGTACGGCCTGCACCAGCGGCGGCAGCGGCACGTAGCTGGCGTGGCGCAGCTTATCCTTCGGCACGTAGGCGGCGGTGCTCGGCAATGCGGGCACCACCTCGTTGGGCGTGGCGAAGTTGAACGCGGACGTCAGATCGCCGCACACGGCGCGACGCCACTTCGAGATGTTGGGCGAGCGCACGTTGTGCGTGCGCTTGAAGCGCTGTTCGATGAAACGGATGATCGACGTGTGGTCGAACGTTTCCGAGCACACGAAGCCGCCCTTGGACCACGGCGACACCACGAGCATCGGCACGCGCTGGCCCAGGCCGTAGCTGCCGGCGCCGTACGTGCTGTTGCCCGGAAAGTATTCGCCCGTGGTGTCGACCGTCGACAGCCCATTGCTGCCCGACGATGCGAACGGCGGGACGAGGTGATCGAAGAAACCGTCGTTCTCGTCGTAGGTGATGAACACCGCGGTCTTGCTCCACACCTCGGGGTTGGAAGTCAGGACCTGCAAGACCTGATCGATGTACCAGGCGCCGTAGTTGGCCGGCCAGTTCGGGTGCTCCGAGAAAGCCTCGGGCGCGGCAATCCACGACACCTGCGGCAACGTGCCGTTCTGCACATCACGCTTGAGGATGTCGAAGTAGCCGTCGCCCGCCGAGGCGTTGGTGCCGGTGCGCGCCTTGTCGTACAGCGGGCTGCCGGGCTGCGCGTTCTGATATTGCTTGAAGTACAGCAGCGAGTTGTCGCCGTAGTTGCCGATGTAGGCGTCGCTCGTCCAGCCCCAGGAGCCTGCGGCGTCGAGACCGGTGCCGATGTCCTGGTAGATCTTCCACGAGATGCCGGCAGCTTCGAGCACTTCCGGATAGGTCGACCAGCCGTAGCCCGCTTCTGCGTTGTCGATCACGGGGCCGCCGCCGACGTTGTCGTTGCCGACATAGCCGGTCCACATGTAGTAGCGGTTCGGGTCGGTCGACGTGGGCGTCGCGCAGTGATAGGCGTCGCAGATGGTGAAGGCGTCGGCCAGCGCGTAGTGGAACGGAATGTCCTGCCGCGTCAGGTACGCCATCGTCGTCGTGCCCTTGTGCGGGACCCAGCCATCGTAACGGCCGCCGTTGACGGCAAGGTGCGTGTCATTCCAGCCGTGCGGCAGGTCTTGCAGAAACTGCAGGCCCAGATCTGGCGCGCTCGGGCGGAACGGCAGCACTTCGCCCACGCCACCGGCCATCGGCTGGTGCCAGACGCTCTTGCCGGTCGGCAGCGTGACGGTGCGCGTATCGCCATACCCGCGCACGCCACGCAGCGTGCCGAAGTAATGGTCGAACGAGCGGTTTTCCTGCATGAGGATCACGATGTGCTGCACGTCTTCGATCGTGCGGTGCGCGTTATGGGCGGGAATCGCCAGCGCCTGGCGAACGCCTTCGGGCACCGCGCCTATGGCTGCGGATGCAGCAGCCAGCTGGGCAGCGGAACGGAGAAAACCACGGCGACTGTTAGAGGTCATGTTCTCGTCCTGAATGTCTGTGTATTTTTTTGGGGGGGTGGGGGAACAACACGGGGCAGCGACTGACTGAACGCAACGAACAAAGTCAGTCGACGGTATGAATCACTGGCGATGCCAGGCCGTTTTGCGAGGCAACGGCATGCGGCGGCGAGGCAGGCGACACGGAAGCAGGCATGCGGCGTGAAGCGCTGGCATTTCGGTTGGCAGACACAGATGACCTCCAGATGACATCAGAGAGCCGGACTATGCTGCGCGCGCCGTCTACTCACCACGCGCTAAGGTAGAAAGGATTCATGTCGGTTACGTGAAGACGGCACGGGTCGGTTCCGTCACCCGATCTCCGTAGATCGATGGAATAGTGTTGCAATTGCGAATAATTCTCATCTACACTGCAGCGCACCAAATGGCGCCACCGCGCAGCCGATCAGGCTGTTGGCGTGGCCCACATACCTAGAAGAACGAGCCTCCCTTGCAGCCTCTCAGGGAGGGCGTAGCATTCCCGCCTGCCTCCGACGCGGCCCCTACATCTGGACCCCCTGTGCTGCAGGGCCGAGCCCCGCTCGCCTGCACACGCTCATGTCCCGTAGGAGCCCTCGTGCAACGTCGATCTGATACCGCCGCCCACACCGAAACCGCATCTGCTGCCGCCGCGGCCGGCAACCTCCGTCTTGAATCCGTTCCCGCGCTGCACGACGCCGGCGTGCAGGCCGAACATTGGTCGGCAGCGCAGCAGTTGGCACGCCGGCGGGTGCTGTCGCGCCTGCTGCAGGCGCTGTTTCGTGAAGCGCTGCTCAGCGCAGACCAACTCATCGCCGATACGCGCGCCGATGTGACCTTGCTGCCGATCTGGCAGCAGCGCGTGCTGTTGCGCTTCACCGGCTTGCGGCCGGGCGCGCTCGGTAGCTGGACACTGGCAGGCGACGTCGCCGTGCTGGCGCACGATCGCCCACCAACGCCGATTGAACGTCCGTCTGCCCTGCTCCACTGGCTCGCGCCCATGCTGGACATTGGCGATGCCGCCGACGCACAGCGCGTGGCAGCCGTTGCCCGGCTCGCGACGGAACTGGACAACAGCCAGGACAACGACACGCTCTGCCAAGCCTATCGACTGGTCTGGGGCGAGCGTCTAGCCGCCGAGCATCGCGTTGCGGCGTCGCAGGACGCGCTGGCCCGGCTCTGCGGCGATGGCACGCCGCACGCCCTGGCGCGTACCGAGCAGTGGGGCACTGGCGGCCACCCATGGCATCCGGCCTACAAGACGCGACTGGGGCTCTCGCTCGATCAGGTCATTGCGCTCTCACCGGAGTTCGAGGCGCAGGTGCCCCTGGGCGTGGTGGCCGTGGCGGCGCATCGTCTGCAGATCACGACGATGGACGGTGTGCAGCCCTACGCCAATTGGTTCGCAGCGACCTTCCCCGAAGCCATGGCGGCGTTTCGCAAAGCCTTGCTGGCACGCCAGCTCGCGCCCGAAGCGTGGCTGCCGCTGCCCGTTCACCCGTGGCAGCGCGACACGACACTCGGCGAGACCTTCGCCGCTGAATTTGCCACGGGCGAACTGATCCGCCTGCCGGACATCAGCATCGTCGCCCGGCCAACGATGTCATTCCGCACCGTGGCCGCGACGGACGCGCCGGGCGGCCCGATGCTCAAACTGCCGGTCAGCATGCGGCTGACCAGCGTTGAGCGCACCGTATCGCCCAAATCGGCAGTGATGGGGCCACGCGTGAGCGCGCTGCTGGAACGCATTCTCGCAACCGATGCAGGACTGGCGAACGTCCTGTCGATCGTGCCCGAACGCCACGGCATTCACGTGGCCGGCACGGATGACGATCGCGCCCGGCATCTGTCGATGATCGTGCGCGACAACCCGACCACGCGCATTGCCGGGACCGCGCGGCTGCTGCCGGTCGGCGCCCTCTTCACGCCGGACTTCACCGCCGACATGACGCACGCAGACGCCCCCATGCTGCTCGACACCGTGCTGGCGCGCCAGGCCGACGGCACGCGCGCCGAGCGGGCAGCGCGTTTCTTCGACGCGTACCTGGGCGTAGCCATTCCGGCCATCGTCGGCCTGTATCTGCGTTACGGCATTGCGTTGGAGGCGCATCAGCAGAACACCTTCGTCGTCATCGACGCGGCCGGCATGCCGGTGCGGCTGGTGGTGCGCGACTTTGGCGACGTGAAGATCGCGCTGCCGACGCTGCAGGCACAAGGCTTCTCGATCGAGCCCTTCCGTGCCGGCCACACCACGTATCCCGATCGGGACATTCCGCGCAAGAAGCTGATTCACGCCTTCCTGCTGTGCCATATCGGTGAACTCGCCCTGGCGCTGTTTCCCGAACACGGTAGCGCCGTCGGGCTACGCCAGTGGCATGACGCCATGCAGGCCGTGTTCGAAGCCAACCGCACAGCGCTGGATGCCGACACATGGAAGCATGAGCGCCACGCGCTGCTCGAAGCGCCATGGACGTTCAAGACGTTCGTCCGCATGCGTCTGCGCGACCAGTCTGACGACATGCACGCCGCGCTGCCCAACCCGCTGGCTGCAGCCGCTCGCGCATGAACGCGGCAACGACCGTAGACGCGTGGCGGGGGGCCATCCGGTGGCTCCTCGTCATCCAGGCCCTTTCAATGGGCGCGATGGAAATGACGGGGCCGTTCTGGCCGCTGTTCCTGCGCGAGTTGTCGCCGATACCTCATGTGCCATTCGCGTGGGTGGCGAGCGCCGCGTACTTTGCGCCGATGGCAGCCACGCTCGTCACCGCGCCATGGTGGGGCCGCTTAGCCGACCGCGTCGGGCCCAAGCCGATGATTCTGCGGGCGCTGGTCGCGCTGGCCGCGTCACAACTGTGGTCGGTCTATGCAGATTCAGCCGCAAGCGTGCTGCTGGCGCGCACGGTGCAAGGCGGGCTGGCGGGCTTCCTTGCAGCCGCGCAAATCTACGCCATGCGCGTGGCGCCATCCGACATGCGCCGGCGCGTCTTCGCCGATCTGCAGACCGTCACGGCGTGCGGCAGCTTCATGGCGCCGCCGGTCGGTGCATGGCTCGTCGCGTGGATGGGCTTCCGCATGGCCAACACGGCGGGCGCGGCGGTCATCCTGGCGTGCATTCCGCTGGCGATGTTCTGCCTGCCCGCGATCAAGCGGGCTCCGAGATCCGAGCCCGAGCCGGACGCCGACACTCGCCAGGCACGTCGCGCTCCGCTGGGAGGTTTGGTGATCGGCCTGCTGCTTGGCATGGTGGCAGTGCAAGCCGCGCGCGTCATGCCGCAAAGCTTCCTTGCTCCGTATATCACCGAGACGCTGCATGGGTCGGTGATGCTAGCCGGTCTGGCCTACAGCGCCACGGCCGCGACACTGGCGTTGTCTGCGCGCTGGTGGGCGAAGCGTTTTGCGGGCCTGCCCGTGCACGTCACGCTGGGGCGCGTCTGTGCGTTGACCGCCGTCTGCGGACTTACCGCGCTCTGGCAAGGCATTGCGCAAGGGGAAACCGCGTTCATCGCTGCGCGCCTGGCGTGGGGCCTGTGCCTTGGCGGTCTGCTGCCGGTACTCAACAGCTTGGTGGCAGAAACCAGCCCCGAAGATCGTCAAGGTTTTGCCTTGGGGTTGTGCAGCAGCGCAGCCAAGGGCGGCGCGCTCATCGGCCTGGGCGTGGCGGCGTTGTCGACCGGTCTGTTTGGGTGGCGTGCGGGCTTTGTCGCCATGGCCGCGGTGTACCTTGCAGCACTGGCAGCGCTAGTTGCGGTACGCCGCGTGGCATCACCACGCGCAGCATCGGCGACGGTGCGCGCTCAACGCGCCTGACGTCCGGCGCGCCGCTGCAGCTGTGTCTGCTCGGCGCGCCAGGCCAGATAGCCAAGACCGAGAAACGGCCACAACCAGCCGATCCATTGCGACAGGCTGTTGAAATGGACGAAGCGCCCGAGCCGCCAGCTTTGCGCCGACACCCACGAATACGGGCTCGGCGGCAGCACGTTGGACAGAATGATCAGCGCGATCAGCAGGGCCATGGCCAGCGCACCGCGCAGCCAGCGAGGCAGGCGCACCAGCAGCACCAACACCAGCGAGCCGACGACCAGCCCGAAACGCGCACCCGATGAAAGCCAATCCCACGCGCCGCCCAGCGGAAACTGCAGCACCGTCGCCCCCGCCTTCACCAGCAGCGCGCCCGCCAGCAGCGCAGCCAGCAGGCGCAGCATGGGCGCGCCGCGACGCATGGCCACGCTGGCCAGCAGCCCCGTGCCGATCCAGCTGCAAGCGGTGATGAGGGCTTCCAGCAGCTCCTGACGCTGCAGTGCTTCCGGGTGCGCCGTCAGCTTGTCCTGCCAGTCGAACAGCTCCGGAAACCAGCCGTTGAGGAAATTGACCACAAACGCATCCGGCGATGGATCGAGCAGGATGCTGCGGATCACTCCGCCCATGCTGAAGAGGAATTCCTGCGGAAAGATCTGTGCAAACGGCCATACCAGCATCAGCAGGATCGCAAAGGTCGCATGCGGCTCGAACCAGCGGCGGCGCAGACGGCGCAGCCCGCCCCGGTCGATCAGCCGCGCTGAAAACGGCAGCATGACGATGCCGCCCAGCAGCGCGCCCAGCGTATTCGTCGCCAGATCGACGTTGGAGGACACGCGCGTTGGCAGATAAGTCTGGATCGCTTCCATGGCGCCCGACAGCAGCAGCCCCGCCAGCAGGGCCAGCAACACTGCGCGCCAGCCCGTAATGCGCGGATGCAGCGCCAGCACCGTCAGCATGCCCAGCGGCATGTAGCCCCACACGTTGGTGAGCATGTCGAAGCCGGTGTTGTAGCGCGGCAGCGGTGCGCTCAGGAAGGCAAACGGCGAGACGCCGGTGTCTGTCCAGCCGGCAAACGGATACAGGCTTGCGTAGACGACCAGCAGCACGAACCACCCCAGCCCGGCGCGTGCAAGCGGCGAGTGGCGATGCGGGGTGGGTGCAGCGGGTTGCGAGTGGAAGTCCGTCACCGGAAGCAGCTATCTAGAAGGAGGAGCGGACATGCCCGGAAGAAACCGCCCATGATAGCGTCCGATGCCGCACATCACGGATGGTTCCTCCATCCGGTGGAGAGATCGGGTATCAGCGTCGGCGCGTGCCGAATGCAGCACCGGACGTTGCAGGCACGGTCGAGGTTGACGCCGCCAACGGCAAACCCGCCACCCAGTCGAGTACCTCGCCGATGGCCTTGTCGGACGCCTGCGTGAGCGCCGTCACCCCACCCGCAGCATCAGGGCTGGGCGCAGGCGCATCGGCCTGCACCACGCGCTGGTCGATCACGCCGCGCGCCAGCGACACCGTTGCCCGCAGCCGCACCACGCCCCGGCTGGCTTCGGGCCGGTCGAACACCTGCGAAAAGTCCACCAGCTCGATACGCAGGCTGGGCACATCGGGCGAGGGATAGCCGACCACTTGGCCGCGTGCGGCCGCCGCGTTACGCAAACGCGCGTCGAACAGGCTCACGGGTGATTCCACCCAGCGGCTGTTGGCATAGGCGTCGGTACGCTGGCTTTGCGCATAGGCGAGGCGGTAGTAGATGGCGTTGCCGTCCATCCAGCCGGGGCCGGCCACGTCGGCCACGCGCAAGGCGGTGGGCAGGCGTGCGCCTGCGCTGGTGGCCGGCGCGAGCCCAAAGTCATACAGCGCGGCGGGCGCCACCGGGGCGCTTGAGCAAGCGGCCAGAAGCGACAGCGCCATCAAAGCAGGCAGCGCGTGCGAGCGGCGGAACACAGCAGACAACATCGGCATGGAATCTCCTCAGGGCTGGGCCGAAGTGCGGGCGGCGGGCGCGGTGAAGCCGGTCTCACCGGGGCCGGGCACGCCGGGCGCGGGACCAAACAGCACACTCTGCGGCCGGGCGTTGAAGTCGGTCACGGCATGGTCGAAGCCGCGCACGGCCTGACGAGCCTCACGCGCAAAGCCGTTGAGCTGCGGCAGCGTTTCGTAGGTCAGCACATTGGCGGCGGATTGCATCGACTGCGTAGCCGTCGTCAGATCAGTCCCCGCGCCGGAAAGCGTCGTCATCAACGGCCCCTTGGGGTCGGACAGCGACTGCGTGAGCTTGCGCGTGGCCACCAGCGTGGAGTCGAGGTTATCGGCAATCTGCGGCAGACGGCGCATGGTCGGCTCAGCCTGCTGCGCGAGCGTGCTGTAGGCGTCCATCGTCTTCTGGAACGATTGCAGCGACGCCGTGATCTGCTGGCGGTGCTCGTCGTCAAACATAATCGACAGCGAGTTCAGCGTCTGATCGAGCTTGGAGAGCATCTGGTCGCCGCGTTTGTCCAGCTCATCGAGGAACCCGGCTTCCATGCGGATGCGCGCGGGGTTCTTTTCCGACGTGGCGAGGTGCACGGGGTTGGGCGCCCGCTTGCTGTTGTCGAAGCCGCGATCGTCAAGCTGCACATAAGCGAGGCCCGTTACGCCCTGGTACGCGAGGCGGCCATACGTCGTGGTGGTGATAGGTGCATCCTTGTCGACCAGCACGCGCACCACGATCTGCCCGGGCACCTTGTCGTCAAAGCGGATGCTGTCGACCTTGCCGACATCCAGGCCGCGGTACTTCACGGAAGCCTGCGGGTTCAGCCCATTGACGGTCGAACGCGTGACCACCTCGTACGGCACGCGCACGGTCTGGTCACGGTTGAACCACATCACCGCCAGCCCGATGAAGATGACCAGCCCAATCGTAAACAGCCCGGCCAGGAATGCGTGGGCTTTGTTTTCCATCAATCCTCCTGCGTCGAAAGCGAGGCTGCAGCCACCGCCTCCGTCATCTGCGGGCCCAATGCCATCAAGGCCCGTTTGCCCCGTTCACCCAGGAAGTATTCCTTGATGAACGGATGATCGATCTGAATGATCTGGTCCAGCGGCTTGGCCGCCAGCACCTTGCGATCCGCCAGCACGGCAATGCGGTCGGACAGCGCAACCAGTGTGTCGAGATCGTGCGTCACCATCACCACGGTCAGGCCCAGCTCCTGGCGCAATTCGCGGATGAGCGCAACGTAATCGTCCGATGCGCGCGGGTCCAGACCGGCCGTCGGCTCATCCAGAAACACCAGCTCCGGCTCCAGCGACAACGCCCGTGCCAGCGCCACGCGCTTGATCATGCCGCCCGACAGGTCCGACGGCATCTTGTCGGCATCGGTCGATTTGAGCCCCACCATCTGCAGCTTGAGCATCGCCACGCGCTGGACGAACGCGTCGGGCAGTGTGCGCAATTCACGCATCGGCAACGCCACGTTGTCGATCACGGACAGCGCCGAGAACAGCGCGCCGTGCTGGAACTGCATGCCCCAGCGGTTGCGCATCGACTGCAGATCGTTGCCCACCTGGCAGGTCAGCTCTTCACCAAAGATGTGGATCGTGCCCGAGGTGGGTTTCTCCAGCCCCACCACCTGGCGCAGCAGCGTCGTCTTGCCGCTGCCCGAGCCGCCGACGATGGAAAGCACCTCGCCGCGAAATACGTCCAGATCGATGTTGTCGAGCACGGTCACCTTGCCGTAGCGCTTGGTGACGCTGCGCACCTCGATCACGCGTTCGCGCGCGGGCGTGATCGCCGGCGGGGCCGCGGCATGCTCGATATGCGGATGGCGGGGGCGCGTCATATCCCAACGTCCTTGAAGAGGATGGCGAACACGGCATCGGCGAGGATGACGATGGTGATCGACACCACCACCGACGTGGTCGTGCCCTCGCCCAGGCTCTGCGTGTTGGGCTGGATGCGCAGACCGAAGTGGCACGCCACCAGCGCAATCAGCATGCCGAACACCACGCCCTTGCCGATGCCGAGCCACAGGTTGGCCACCGGCACCGCATCGGGCAGCGAGGTAATGAAATACGTCGGACTGATATCGAGCTGGAACTTGGCCGCAAGAATGCCGCCGGCCAGCGCCAGCAGATCCGTCCACGCCACCAGCAGCGGCATGGCAATCGCCAGCGCAATCACCTTGGGCAGAATCAGCCGAAAACCGTGGGAGATGCCCATCACGCGCATCGCATCCAGCTCTTCGGTCACCCGCATCACGCCGATCTGCGCAGTGATGGCCGACCCCGAACGCCCGGCCACTAGGATCGCAGCCAGCACTGGCCCAAGCTCGCGGATGATGGCCATCCCCAAGATGTTGACGATGAAGATGCTGGCCCCGAACACGCGCAGCTGGTTAGCCGACAAATAACTCAGCACGATGCCAATGAGGAAGCCCACCAGCGCCGTAATGCCCAGCGCCTTGTAGCCCGTGCTGTAGATGTTGGCGGAGATCTCGCGCCACGGCCCGCGATGCGGCGCGCGCATGAACCTGCCGAAATCGAACATCAGCTGACCAACCATGGCGATCCCGTTGCGGGCGTGATCGAAAAAATCGAGCATGCCCTCGCCGAGGATCGCCACCGGGTTCATGCGCGGCGCCAAGCGCTGCTTCCAGCCGCCCGGGTCAAGCTTGGCAACGCGATCGAGCATGCGGCGCTGGTCGGGCCGGGCATCCAGATGTTCGGGCCACTGGTTGCCCCAGGCGCGCCAGAGCAGTTGCGCGCCAAAGTGGTCGATACGGCCAACTTCGGTCAGGCACCACGCGTTCGCGTTATCCAGCCCGGCGCGGATCTGCTGGCGCGCGCTGCGCACGCCTGCGCGCTCGGCCAGCGCGAGCGTGGTCCAGTCGCCGGAAAGAAAGGCGACGGAGCGTCCATCGACAACGCGCACCTCAAGCTGCGGTGTACGGCAGGTGATCAAACGGTTCTCCGTAAGCGGTGATGCCGGATATCGGTCGAATTGTAGCCAACGCGCCGCCAAACGCTGTCACACTGGCTGCCACACTGTGAGGCCTTTGCATCGCTTGAAGCAAGCGCCAGTCCCGTGTTTGCAGCGCCGCTCGTACAATGCGCGCATTCTTAGCGCGAACTTGATCGCCCTTTTTTTATGTCTCTTGCCGAACCCTCCGCGCGGTGGCGCGTTGCGCGCGAGCGCATCCAGCCCAGCGGCCCGGCTGCCGGCTGGCCTGTCGATGTGGTTGAGACCACCGGCTCCACCAGCGCCGATCTGATGGCCGCCGTGCGTGATGCCGCCTGGCCTGCCGACGCAGCACCGCCGGCCCACGCCGGCACCGCTCCACTGCTCGGCGCGCGCGTGCTGGCCGCGCAACGCCAGACCGCCGGCCGCGGCCGGCAGGGCCGCCCATGGGGTGGCGACCACGGCTTGACCTTCTCCATCGCCTGCGCCTTCGCGAGCGAGCCCGCGCAGCTAGGCGGCCTGAGCCTGGCCGTGGGTGTAGCCGTGGCCGACGCCGTGGCTGAGTACGCGGAAGCCCGGGGCGGCAGCGGACAGGCGCTCGCACTGAAATGGCCCAACGATGTGCAAATTGCGGGGCGCAAGCTAGCCGGCATCCTGGTCGAAACCGTGCGGAAGGAAGCGGGCCAGACCTGGGCCGTCATCGGTGTCGGCTTGAACCTGGAACGACCGCGCGTGCTGGAGACCACGCTGGGCCGTGGCCTGTCGGGCGTGGAAGAACTGGTGGATGCGCCGGAACCGAATGCCGTGTTCTCGGCACTGCTCACGTCGCTAGGTGAACACCTGCAGCGCTTCGGCGCCCAGGGCCTGGCGCCGTTCGTTGCGCCGTTTGCCGCCCGCGATGCCTTTGCCGGAGAGCGCGTGCGCCTGTGGCAGGACGGCACGGTTGTGCTCGAAGGCGTCGCGCATGGTATCGACGTGCAAGGCCGCCTGGCGATTGAGTCGGGCGGACGTGTGCAATGGGTCCACAGCGGCGAGGTCTCCTTGCGTAGCGCAGACGCGGAGCAGCCATGACACGCCTGAAGGTCTCGGCCGCGCACGCTGCCCCCGCCCGTCCGCTGTTGCTAATCGACGCGGGGAATACGCGCATCAAATGGGCGTGGATTGCCGGCGGTGCCGATGCCGAACTCGCCCTGCCCGAAGAACCCGGCGGCACACCCTGGCAGCATGCCGGCGCCCGCGCCCACGATCGATTGGCAGAATTGGTGGAAGACTGGCGCGATTGCCACGCCTCCGGCGTTGCCCCACCCGAGGTGTGGATCAGCGCGGTGGCCGGCCCGGCATTGCGCGATGCACTTACTGCGCGCATCGCCCGCGTGTTCGACGGGGCGCGCGTGCGCATTGCCGCGTCGGAAGATGCTACCGCTGGGCTGCGCAATGGGTATCGCGACCCAACGCAGCTTGGCACTGACCGGTGGGTCGGCGCGGTCGGCGCACGCCACTTGTGGCCCGACACGGCCCTGCTATTGGTGACGGCAGGCACCGCCACCACACTCGACATCGTCACGCCCGATGGCCTGTTTGCCGGCGGCCTGATCCTTCCCGGCCTCACGTTGATGATGCGCGCGCTGTCACGCAACACGGCGCAGTTGCCCGAAGTCGATGTCAGCTACCTGAGTGCCGGCGACGTCGTTGCGCCGCCCTGGGCCGACAACACGCAGGACGCCATCGCGCTGGGCTGCGTCATCGCCCAGGCGGGCGCAATTGCACAGACCTGGATGGCACTGCAAAAGCAATACCCCGGCCCGGCACGCTGCGTGCTGAGCGGCGGAGCACGCGCCGCGCTGGGGCCGCATCTGCGCATGCCGTTCCAGATGCACGATAATCTCGTGCTGCTCGGCCTTCAGGTGCTGGCGCGCGCGAGCCGGGAAGGCGCCGCGACGTTGGCGTAGCCTCGGTCGGCCGGGCTGCAATTTTCGTCTGACGTCTTACCGTTGTTGCTGCTGTGTTTCTGCATTCCGAACCACCACCCGAATCCACGTCCGTTCGCACCATGACGCTTCGCCTCGCCCTGCTGCTCCTGCTGCTCGTCAACGGCGTTCTGCTCGCGGCCAATACCGGCGTGTTCGGGCCCGAAGTGTCCAAGGCGTGGTTCGAGAGCGAACGCGAGCCTGACCGGATGCGCCGCCAGATCCGCACCGACGAGATCCGTATTCTCGAACCAGCACCCGCTTCCGCACCGGCTGCCGCCGCACCGAAATCGGCGCCGGACTCGGCGCCGTCGGCTTCCTCGCCCGCCGCATCGGGCCCGCAGACGCACATCGAGCGTACGGCTCTGACCACTGCCGGCACCGCTGAAAGCGGCGGCAGTTGCACCGAGCTGGGCGGCCTGACCGAAGCACAGGCCACGCGCGGCATCGATCAGCTCAAGCAACTGGCAGGCGTGCAGGTTGAGCGCATCACGCGTCAGGAAGACAACCGCTGGTGGGTCCACATGCCGGCCCGCGACACGCGCGACGACGCCGATCGCAAGGTGGCAGAACTCAAGCGCCGCAACGTGGCAGATTCAGCCATCGTGCAGGAAGGCAATACGTTTGTGGTGTCGCTGGGCTTGTTCCGCGACAAGGAGCGCGCGCAGCAGCGTCTGGATGAACTGCGCGCCAAGGACGTGCGCACCGCTGTGGTCACGCAAACGCGCCGGCTCGGCTCACAGACCTCGCTGCGCGTGACCACCACCGCCGATGCGGCTTCGAGCGTCGCAGCCCAACTGGCCGCCCTCAAGAAGACCCTGGGCGCCGAAGACCTGCACGCTTGCGCGGCGGTCACGGCATCGCGCTAAGCGTTCAGGACGTCGCGCGCACGCGCTTGAGCAGCGCCGTCGTCGAGCGGTCATGCTCGAAGGGAATCGCCAGCGCCGTACCGCCCCAGCCACGCACGACCCGCGTTTCTTCCAGCGCATCGATGTCGTAGTCGCCGCCTTTCACGTAGATGTCGGGACGCACGCGCTCGATGAGTTCGACCGGCGTGCGCTCGGCAAACAACACCACCAGACTCACCGCTTCCAGGGCGGCCAGCACGGCCAGGCGATCGTCCTGTGTGTTGAGCGGGCGATCGTCGCCCTTGCCCAGCATCCGCACCGAGGCATCGGTGTTCACGCCCACCACGAGCGACGCGCCCAACGCACGCGCCTGCGCCAGATATGTGGCGTGACCACGATGCAGGATGTCGAACACGCCGTTGGTGAAGACCACTGGGCGCGGCAAGGCGCGCACGCGGGCTTCCACATCGGCGGAGTCGCAGATCTTCTGTTCAAAGGCGGGCGCAGGCTGGCGAGCGGTCATGACGAAAGCGAAATCGGGGTGGAAAACAAAACGGCCCATCGAATCGATGGGCCGCTGGCTGCCAGTGGCAAGGATCAGGCAGCTTGTTCGGTCGAGCCGAGCAGACGTGCGTTGAGTTCCTTGCGGTAGCGGTTCAGGTCTTGCACGGTTTCGAAGGTGCGCTCGAACAGCAGACCCATGTTGTGCAGGATGCGCTCGATGACCTTCTTTTCCCAGCCGGCGTCAAACTTGATCTGCTCGTCCAGCCAATGCTCCAGCCAATCCGGGTTCGGCAGGCGCGACTGCACCGTGTCTTGCGGGAACAGCGCCTTGTTGACGTGCAGGTTGGTCGGGTGGAGCGGCTTCTCGGTGCGGCGCGCCGAGGCCATCAGCACGCCGATCTTGGCGAATGCGCTGCGTGCGCTGTCGCCAAACTGGCCGAGATACTTCTTCATGTAACGCAGGTAGGCGCCACCGTGGCGGGCTTCGTCCTGCGACAGATGCTTGTAGATCGCCTTGATGACCGGCTCGGTGTGCCATTCGGAGGCACGGCGGTACCAGTGGTTCAGGCGGATCTCGCCGCAGAAGTGCAGCATCAGCGTTTCCAGCGGCGGAGCCGGATCGAACTCGAAACGCACGTTGTGCAGCTCTTCTTCGGTCGGCACGAGGTCCGGGCGGAAGCGGCGCAGATATTCCATCAGCACCAGCGAGTGCTTCTGCTCTTCAAAGAACCACACGCTCATGAACGCCGAAAAATCGGAATCGTGGCGATTGTCACGCAGGAACATCTCGGTGGCAGGCAGGGCGGACCACTCGGTGATGGCATTCATCTTGATGGTCTGCGCTTGCGCGTCGGTCAGCAGCGACACATCGAACGTGTCCCACGGAATATCCTTTTCCATATTCCAGCGGACCGCTTCCAACGACTTGAACAATTCGGGATAGAGCATGGTAAGCCTTTGAATTTGCAGGCGGATTCTAGCAGACATGCTTGACCAGCCCCCGTTTTTCATGGTTGCCGGAGCAAAGTTCTGTGTCTGCCCGTTTCCTCGTGACAACAGGCCTGCCAACGCCACTACCGCGACGTGGCTTGGCGACCCCCTCACGCGCGATGCGGTTGCGCGTTGTCTCGCGGTACGCCGCGATGTGATCGACAGCACGCCGGCCGTCGTCTCTTGTGTCGGACCGGGCACCGCCCGGCAAGGTTTCCAGTATAGGAAGCGCTGCAATTCGTGCGGCGAATGGCGCGCCACGCATACCGCACATTTCCCCTGGGGCGACTCCGGGGCGTTATACCCTAGACTGAAGACAAGTTCCGGCTCGCCAGCTGAGCGTCCGCTTTTGGAGATTCGCCATGTTGTTTTCTGCCACCGTTTCCACGCGTCGCCCACGCCTGCAATTGCACGCGTCGGGGGTGCTGCGTCGACATCATCTGTTGATGATCGCCATTGCGATTGCCATTGCCGTGATCGCCTTGCTGCTGCCGCGCACGGGGCATGCTGCCGCTTCGGGCGCCGCACCTCTCGTGCCAGGACCGGCTGCCGCAAGCGCCTGCCCGGCCAGCCTGAACTTTCGCGTCAAGCGCCTGCAGGACGATGCGCCGCAAGACCTCTGCCAATACGCCGGCCGCGTCGTGCTGGTGGTCAACACCGCCAGCTATTGCGGCTACACCCACCAGTACGAAGGGCTCGAAGCGCTCTACGCGAAGTACCGCGACAAGGGCCTGACGGTGCTGGGTTTTCCGTCCAACGATTTCCAGCAAGAGCCCGGCAATAGCAAGCAAATCGCCGACTTTTGCTACAACACGTATGGCGTGAAATTTCCGATGTTCTCGAAGACGGCGGTGATTGGCGCGGATGCGTCGCCGCTGTACTCGTGGCTCGCAACGCAGACGGGCCAGCCGCCCAAATGGAACTTCCACAAATACCTGCTGGACCGCACCGGCCGCGTGGCGGCGGTGTTCCCGAGCAGCGTCGAGCCGAGCGACCCCGCGCTCATCAAACGCATCGATGCGCTGTTGGCTGAACCCTCGACACGCTCATCGCGCTGATCAGGCCGCGCGCATTGTGTCCGGAATCGCGCCGTACAGGAACGCCGCCAACTCGTCGCGGCGGGCCCGCACATCGCGCTCGCCCAGGTCGATCAGTTCCTGCGTGAACTCGGGTTCGAAGAGCAGATAGCTGGCGAATGCCGCACCGCGCGCCTCGGTGCCGCCCAACGGCTTGAGGAGCGCACGCACCGTGCCCGGCAGGCGCTGCACGTGGCGCGAGGCAATCAGCTCGATGCGCTCGGACGGCGCCATCACCAGCACTTCGATCTTGCGCCAGCCGTCGCGCGCGTCGGCAATCTCGGGGTTGCGGGCCACCACTGCGTTGACGTGCTGCAGCCGTTCGATATCGGCCGAGAGCCCGTCGAGAAAGATGCTCGCCAGCGCCTGCCCCGCGATCTGCGCGAGCGACGGATAGCCGGACGCCGGCACCGTGTCGTACCAGCCCGGCTGCGAGCGAGACGCGGCGCCCACCACCAGAATGCGATTCGCGCCCAGATGAATAGCCGGGCTCAACGGCGACATCTGGCGCATCGTGCCGTCACCGAACCATTCGTCGTTACCTTCGAGCGGCACTGGCTCGGCCGGAAAGATGAACGGGATGCTCGACGACGCGAGCATGTGCGACACGCCAATCTGGTCTGATACCGCAATCCGCTGCGAACGCCGCCACGGCAGCACCACGTGCGGCGATTGATAGAACGTGACGTGACGCCCTGTGGTGTAAGACAGCGCGGTGATGGCCAGCGCGCGCAGCGCTCCAGCCTCGAATGCGGCTTGCACCTGCTGCCCGTCGTGTTGCGACTCGAGCAGTTCACGCAGCGGCGTATTGTCGAACAGCGCGCGCGGCGTGCGGCCGGTCATCCAGCCGAACGCCAGTGCGGTCAGCCACCGCGCACCGCTCGAGCCCACGCGGCCGACGTCCGTGCGATAGACACGATCGGCGTGCAGACTGCCCCAGAGCTGGGTGAGCGCCTCGGTGGCGAGCGTGAAATCCTGCGCACCGCGTGCGAGGCCCAAACTGTTGATGGCCCCCGCCGACGTACCGCAAATGACGTCGAACGGCGTGCGTGCCACGCCCGGCGCATACTCCCGCGCCAACCCCGCGATGCCGCGCAGCACACCAACCTGATAGGCGGCCCGCGCGCCGCCGCCCATCATCAAGAGTGCAGTGCAATCTGGCGACATCGATCAGGGCGTGTCGTTGGTCGGCTTGCGCGGCGCTGGTTTCGCCGGCGCTTTCTTGGCAGCCGCCTTCTTGGTGGCTGGCTTGCCCGAGTTGCCGCCAGGCGTCTTGGCGGCCGGCTTCTGCGCTGGCTTGGAGGCGGCGCGCTTGGGCTTGGGCGGCGCCGTCTTGTCTTCGATGTCTTCCGGCGCCGCATCCAACCCTTCTGCGCCCGGAGCCCCCGCAAACCCGGGGAAGCCTCCGGGGAAGCCCGGCATCAAGTTCTGCGGCATCGGCATGGCGGCGGCAGCCGAACTGGCGATCTGGTTGAACTGCTGCTGCAGCATGTTCCACCACGGCGAGGGATCCAGCGCAGCCGCGGCGGCACGTGCAGCAGCTTGCGTCTGCGCAGCGGCTTGGGCCTGGGCATTTTCGGCGCGGGCTTCGGCTTGGTCGTCGTCCGTGTCTTCTTCTGCCTCGGCCTCGTCTTCGGTCGGCGGCTCATCTTCGGCCGGCTTGGCTGTGGCAGCGGTGTGCGGCCAGGCGGGCTTGGACGCTTCATCGGGGGACGACGAAGAGGAGGACGCATCCGGCGTCAGGCTGTCGAACGCGGACTTCATGGCGTCGGGCGACAGCGCGGAGCCGAAGGTCTGCAAGGCCACCAGCGTGGCGCGCTGCACCTCCAGGCCCTGGATTGCCGTGCGCAGCAGGCTGGCGTTCAGTTGCAGCCAGCTCTCAACAGCGCGCAGGTCATGGATGCGCTTGTCGATTTCCTCGAGATCCATCGGCGGCGCGGCAAAGCTGGCCATGTTGGGCATGCCGCCAGCGGCCATCCCGGCAAAGCCGCCGCCCCACAGCTTGCGCAGAAATTCGAAACCGCCTTCGGCGAAATTGGGCATCTGGGTGAACATGGTGTCTCCTACAAATCGGTCGGGGTCGGGCATGCAGGCGTATTTCCTATCAGGCGCCATCAAACGTGGGCGGACGCTTCTGGCGCAGGCTCGCAATACCCTCGCGCACGTCGGGGCCCGCAAAACCCATGAATTCAAGCGCCAGCGATGTATCAAAACTCGGGCCCGCCATGCGCAACCAGTTGTTCAGCGCGTACTTGGTCCAGCGGATGGCCGTCTGCGAACCCGCCGCCAAGCGCTCGGCGACTTCGAATGCGCGGTTGACGAGTTCCGATTCGGGCACGGCCAGCGAAACCAGCCCAATGTGCTCTGCCTCCTCGCCGGTCATGGACTCGCACAGCAGCAGGTAATACTTGGCCTTGGCCATGCCGCACAGCAACGGCCAGACAATCGCTGCATGGTCGCCCGCCGCCACGCCCAGGCGCGTGTGGCCATCGACGATGCGGGCATCCTTGGCAGCGATGGAAATATCGGCCAGCAATCCGGCGACCAGCCCTGCCCCCACGGCCGGGCCGTGCATGGCGCTGACAATGGGCTTGTCGCAGTTGATGACGTTGTAGACGAGGTCGCGTGCCTCGTGCCAGACGCGGGTGCGCACGTCGAAGTCTTCGGCCATCTGCTCGACGAGGTGCAGATCGCCGCCGGCTGAGAAGCCCTTGCCCTCACCGCGGATGAGTGCGACGCGCACCGAGGGCTCGGCGGATACATCGCGCCAGATCTCCGCCAGCTCGCGGTGCAGCCCAGCATCGGCAGTGGACAGCTTGCGGTTGGCCGACTGCGCTGCGCCCATCACGATTTCGAGGATGGGGCCGTGCTGGACGAGCGTCAGCGCCTGATAGCGGGCGAAGCGGGGAGCGAGCGAAGTCATGGCGTCTGAGGTAATGGATCAAGCATAGCGGATGCGATCGCGCGTGCAACGCGGGATGTGCGTCATCGTCACTTTGCGGTATCGGCCAAATGCCATTGGCCGCGGCGGATCTGCGCCATCACGCGGGCGCGCTGGTCCAGGCCCACGTGGTCTTGCGGGCTCATGTTGACCACGCCAGTGCTGGTGGGCAGATCGCGCACCTGCTCCAGTGCGTCGCGCAGCGCCTCGCGAAAGGCCGGCGTGCCCGGCTTGGCCCGCTTGAGCGCCACCGGCACCGCACGTTGCAATAGCAAGCCGATGTCGCCCGTGTAGGCGGCGAAGATCGACACGCTTCCCTTGCCGAAGGCCGCCTCGTAGCGGCGCGCAAAATCCAGTGCCTGCATCTTGGCGGGGTGGGCGTCGGGCAATTCGGCGGCGACCATCACGGGGCCGGTCGGCACGTAGGCGCCTTCGCAGTCCTTGCCGCACAGCCTGACGAAGTCGTTGTTGGAAACGCCGTGGTTGAAGTAGATCTTGCCGGTGTAGCCGCGCTCGGCCAGCGCGCGGGCCGGCAGCGCGGCGGGCGTTCCGGAGCCGCCAATCACCACGGCGTCCGGCTTGTTGGCCAGCAGATGGAGCACTTGCGCCGTCACGCTGTTGTCGGTAGGCGAAAAACGCTCGGTATCGGTAATGCGGATGTGCTTGAGATCGGCAAAGCGCTGGACCTCCGCGAGAAAGGCTTCGCCCAGTGCGTTGGCAAAACCGATGTAGGCGATGGTCTTCACACCGTGCGCTGCGGCGTGCTCGGCAATCAGCGACGCCATGTGCGAGTCCGAATGCGGCGTCTTGAAGATCCAGCGCCGCTTGGCATCCATCGGCTCGATCAACCGGGCGGATGAGGCCAGCGAGATCACGGGCGTCTTGCCTTCGGCCGCCGCGTCGATCATCGCCAGCGTATTCGGCGTCGTGGACGAGCCGACGATCACGTCCACGTTGGACTCGCTCATCAGCTTGCGCGTGTTGGTGACAGCGCGCGTGGTGTCCGACGCATCGTCAAACACGATCACGTCGACCTTCTCACCGCCGATCTCGCGCGGCCACAGCGTGGTGGCGTTCTTCTCGGGCTGCCCCAGCGACGCCTGCGGCCCGGTGGCCGACACCGTGACCCCGATGCGGATGTCCGCCAGCGCGGCAGAAGACAACAAAGCCAAACCAGCCAGTACGCCTGCGTGCCGCCACTTCGGTCGCTGCATTGCGGGTCTCCTCCCGTGGTTTGGCAAAGAGCGTAGCGGTTTTGCGTCGGTTTGGCGATGCGGAGTCGCCCAGGCTAGACAGGCTCAGGCAGCGAGCGCAGTGATGCCAGCACGCGGCAATGCATCCTCCACCAACGCGCGCATCGATTCGAGCACGGCCGATTGCGGCATCAACCCGAAGTTGTGTAGCGCCATCACGTGATCGACGCCCATGTCAGACAGCCGCGCGAGCTTCTCGGCCACCGCGTCGGGCGTGCCGAACAACGACAGGCCGCTGGCGAGCACATCGTCGTAGGTTTGGCGGCGCGCGTAGAGGCGCGTGGCGACATACAGGTCGAACGCGTCGGCGGCCGTCGCACGCACGGCGGCTTCGGTGGGGCCTACGTGCGTGTGCAGCGCGACGGCCGCCATGCCGCGCGTGTCGGCAATGCCTGCTTCGGCCAGGCCGCGCCGGTAATCGTCCATCAAGGTGCGGATGTCATCGAAACTTTCGACCGAGGCATACGGCACGAACAGCATGCGCCGCCCCTGCCGCCCAATGTGATACGCCGCTTCGCGCCGCAGGATCGCCACGTGGATCGGCACGCGGGCCTGCACCGGCAGAACGTTGAGGCGCACGTCGCGCAGCGTGTGGAACTGGCCCGCGTGCTGCACGCGCTCGCCAGCGAGCAAGCGCTCGACGAACATCAACGCTTCATCAAAGCGCTCGCGCTTGATGGCGGGGTCGACGTCGTAGCCTTCGAACTCGTGCCTGAGGTAGCCAGAGCCCACGCCCAGCGACAGCCGCCCGCCCGAAAGCGCATCGACCATGGCGTAGTTCTCGGCCACGGTGGCGGGATGATGGAAGGTAAGGATCGAGATGGCCGTGCCCAGCCGCAGGCGTTGCGTCTGGGCGGCCAGATGCGAGAGAAAGACCGCCGGGTTGGGAACCGCGCCGTACTCGTGAAAATGATGCTCGGCCACCCAGAAGGTGTCGTAGCCGAGCGCTTCGGCATGACGCGCCTGGGCGATGACGTCTGCGTAGAGTTGCGGCAGACTGCGGGGCCGGTCGGGGTAGTGGTCCTGCACGGAAAAGATCGACAGCTTCATGGCGTCTCCAGGTTCGAGGTCTTTTCCAGCGCGCAGGGCCGCCGCGCCGGTTGTATCTTTTTACGTAACGCGTATCTTATAAAGCGACACCCGAGACTTCAAGATGCCCATCGACGCCCCCCTGCCCCCCGATACATCGCCGGACGAACCGCCCGCAGAAGACGCCGCGCCTGAACGCACCAGCGCCGGCATCCAGTCCGCCGAGATCGCGCTGACCGTGCTTTCGGCGATGGCGCATGCCGGTGGCGCACACGCCGTCTCTGAACTGGGCCGGCAGCTCGGCATGCCGCGCGCAAAGGTTCACCGCTATCTGGTGTCGCTGGAACGCATGGGTTTTGTGGAGCAGGATCCTGCCTCGGCCCGCTACCGGCTGGGCGCACAGGCATTGCAGGTCGGGCTGTCGGCGCTGTCCGACGTGGATTTCGTCCGTGAGGGCAGCAACCTGCTGCCCAAGCTGGCCGAGCGGCTGAACGAAAGCGTGTTTCTGTCGATCTGGACCGCGCGCGGCCCCGTCATCGTGCGCTGGGAAGACAGCGGCCGGCCGGTGGCAGTCAACGTGCGGGTGGGCTCGGTCATGCCGCTGCTGAACTCGGCCACGGGCCAGGCGTGCGCCGCGTGGATGCCGGAAATCCAGATCGTCTCGCTCATCGACCGCGAACTGCGCGGCCCCGGCGCAGGCAAGGCTGGCCTGACCGACTGGCTGAACTGCCGCGCGCGCTGGCAGGCGGTGCGGCAGGAAGGCGTGGCGCGCATTGGCGGCACGTTGGTGCACGGCATCGATTCGGTGGCCGTGCCGGTGCTTGATTCACAAGGCAAGCTGGCGGGGGCGATCACGGCGCTGGGCTTGTCCAGCGTGTTCGATTCCAGCCTGGAAGGGCCCGCCGCGCGGCTGCTGCGCGAGGCCGGGCGGACGCTGTCGCTGCGCCTGGGGTATCACGGGCAGGCGCTGACAGCGGGTGCCGCGGCACCAAGGCGGGGGCGCCGTCCGAAAGCGGCACCCGAATCCGCTTAAGCCTTACGCCTGCGTGCCCGGGGCAACGACTTCCTGGTCGATCGCCCCGAAAATCGACACGCCATTGGCGTCGAACATCTCGATCTTCACGGTGTCGCCATAGCGCATGTATTCGGTGACGGGTGCGCCGGATTCGAGGGTTTCCAGCATGCGTTTCTCGGCGATGCACGCGTACCCCTTGCTGCGGTCCACATTGGAAATCGTGCCTGAGCCGACGATGCTGCCCGCGCGCACGTTGCGCGTCTTGCAGATATGCGCGATCAACTGGCCGAAGTCGAACACCATGTCAGTACCGCACTCGGGCTGGCCAACCTTCTTGTTGTTCCAGCGCACCGTCATCGGCAGATGCACCTTGCGTTCGCGCCAGGCGCCGCCCAATTCATCGGGCGTGACGGCCACGGGGGAGAACGACGTAGCCGGCTTGCTCTGGAAGAAGCCGAAACCCTTGCCCAGCTCCGCCGGAATCAGGTTGCGCAGCGACACATCATTGGCCAGCATGATCAGGCGGATGCCCTCGGCAGCGGCGGCCGGCTCGGTGCCCATCGGCACGTCGCCGGTGATGACGGCCACCTCGGCCTCGAAATCGATGCCGAACGCTTCGCTGCGGCAAACGATGGGGTCATACGCGCCGGCCAAGTCATCCGAGCCGCCCTGGTACATCAGCGGGTCGGTCCAGAACTCGGGGGGCATCTCGGCACCGCGCGCCTTGCGCACCAGTTCAACGTGGTTCACATAGGCCGAGCCATCGGCCCATTGGTACGCGCGCGGCAGCGGCGCCATGCAGTTTGCGGCGTCGAACGCAAACGGGTGGCGCGCACGGCCCGCGTTGAGTTGATCGTACAGATCCTGCAACTGCGGTGCATGGAAGGCCCAGTCGTCCAGCGCGCGCTGCAGCGTACCGGCGATGTGCGTGGCGAAGTGAGCGGTCTTCAGGTCGCGCGAGACCACGGCCAGCTGACCGTCGCGCGAGCCATCCTTGAGGGTGGCGAGTTTCATGTGCGTTGTATGAAAAAAGGCTGCGCGGATGGTACACCTTGCATCGGCTAAACTGGCCCGAACCGATCCATCATCGCTCACCATGTCACCGCTGCCCGCCGACACCGATCTCGACCTGGAGTCCGATGCCGATGGCGAGCTGGATGCGCCCGCGCGCTCCGGTATCCAGTCCATCGAAGTCGGCTTCCGGCTGCTGGAAGTGCTCACGCACACCGATGGCCCAATGATGCTGCGCGATCTGGCGCGTGCCGCACCCATGAACCCCGCCAAGGCGCACCGCTATCTGGTGAGCTTTGCGCGCCTGGGGCTCGTCACGCAAACGCCCGAAGGCCGTTACGACCTGGGGCCATTCGCGCTGGAAATGGGTCTGGTGAGCCTGAACCGGCAAGACCCGATGCGCCGCGCCCGCCCCGCAGCCGCCGCATTGCGCGACGAGATCGATCACACCATCGGCCTGGCCGTGTGGGGCAACCAGGGCCCGGCCATCGTTCACTGGGAAGAAGCCAGCCATCCCGTAACAGTCAGCCTGCGCCTGGGCGACGTGATGCCGATGCTGAACTCGGCCACCGGCCGCGTGTTCGGCGCGTACTTGCCGCGCGCGCAGACGCGCTCGTTCATCCAGCGCGAACTCGACCGCATTACGGCAGCAGGGAATACCCCGAGCGCCGAGAACCCCGAACTGCCGCAAACGCTCGAAGCCTACGACGCCATCTGCGCCGACGTGCGCAAGCACGGCGCTTCGCGCATCCACGGCGGCGTATTGCCGGGCATCAACGCGATGTCGCTGCCTGTGTTCGACGCCAACGGCCAATTGTGTCTTGTGCTGATCGCGTTGGGCGCACAAAGCACCTTCGACACCACCTGGAGCAGCCCGCTGGAGCGGCGCTTGCGGCTGGCCGCACAACAGCTTTCCGCCGATCTTGGATACGTTGCACCCAACGCCCCGCAGTCCTGACGAACTGAATACCGACCGCGAGCAACCCCGCAGGCGCCGCTTCTACCGGCTTGGCCGGTTCGGGCTCGTGCTGCTGGCCGTGCTCGTGCTGCACGTGATTGCCGTCGTGTGGATCGCCCGCAGCCGTCAGGTGACGTGGCCGCCGGCGCCCGAGCAGATCATCCCCGCGCTGTTGCTGCATCCCGAGCCCGTACAGCCGCCAACGCCCCCGGCTGCGCCCAAGCCCCGCCCGGCGCCGCCCCGTCCGCGTGCTCAGACCCCACCTGCTCCCGCGCCGACACCTACGTCGCCGGCGCCTGATCTGGCAAGCATGGATCCATCCGAATTCACCAGCGCTGGCGCTCAAGCCTCGGGCGATACCGGCGTGGTCAAGGATCTGAGCGGCGAAGGCCCGAGCGGACCGCCTGCCCTGCCGGGCGACGCGTTCTCGCTGCCGCCGTCGACCACGCTGCGGTACGCCACTTACGTCAACGGCGTACGCAACGAAGATGGCGTGATCCGCTGGGCCACCGATGGCAAAACTTACACGCTTGCCGTGGAAATTCCGTTGCCGCTGTTCTTCGGCACGCTCGCCTTTCGCAGCGCGGGCACCGTCGGCGCATATGGCCTGACCCCCACACGCTACGAAGAAGTGCGCGGTCGTAGACAGCCCGACGTCACCACCTTCCATTACGCGACTGAGCAGAGGCCTGCGTCCGGCGCACAAAGCGCATCGACGGTCACCTTCTCGCGCACGCCAGCCGTGTTGCCGTTGCCCGAGGGCACGCAAGACCGCTTCAGCGTCTTCCTGCAATTGACCGGACTGGCCCGCGGCGGCCCCGCGCGCATCGCCAGCCCGGGCCTTACGCTGGAATTCCCGATCGCCGATACCGACAGCGTGGAAGTGGCCCGCGTCCAGCACGTGGGCGAGGAAACCATCGACACTCCGAACGGCACGATTCGTGCACAACACTTCATACGACTGCCGCGCCGTGCAGATGACAAACGGCGTGTAGAGATCTGGCTGTCTGCCGATCACGGTTGGCTCCCAGTACGCCTGCGCCAGACCGAGCCCAACGGCATGCAATTCGATCTGGTCTACCAGTCCCAGGAAGGAGGCTGACATGGACGCCAACGCCCTCTCCAACTCCGGCACGGTGTGCGCCAACGGCATCGATATCCACTACCGCACCGACGGCGCTGATGGCTCATGGGTCTTGCTTGCGCACGCGCTGGGCGTGGACCATCAGTTGTGGGACAGCATCGCCCAACGCTTGGCCAGCCGCCACCGCGTGCTGCGCTATGACGCACGCGGCCATGGCAAGACCAGCGCGCCGCACGGCGCCTACACGTTGTTCCAATTGGCGGATGATGCGGCCGGCCTGCTTGATGCGCTGTCGATTGAACAGGCGCATTTCGTTGGTCTGTCGATGGGCGGCATGGTGGGGCAAATTCTGGGGGTACGGCACGCGCATCGGCTGCTCTCGCTCACGCTGTGCGACACGGTGTGCTACACGCCGGTGTCAGCGCACGCCATGTGGGATGAACGCATCGGCCAAGTCGAAGCGCACGGCATGAGCGGCATTGTCGAACCCACGATACAGCGCTGGCTCACCACGCCGTTTCGTGAAGCCCATCCCGACGTGGTGGAACGCATTCGCGAGCTGCTGCGCGCCACGCCACCGCACGGCTATGTCGGTGCATGCCTGGCCATCAAGGCGCTCGACACACGCAGTTCGCTTGCGCGCATCGCTTGCCCAACGCTCGTCATGACAGGTGAACAAGACACCGGTGCGCCGGTGGAAGTAGCGCAGGCGATCGCCTCGCACATCCCCGACGCCCGTTTGAAAGTGATTCCCGACGCAGCACACCTGGCCCCTATCGAACAGGAGGAGGCCTTTCTCGCCGATCTGGATGAGTTCTTCGGGCACGCGGGATGCGGAAGCCAATGTGACACGCCATAAGGCCTGCTTGCCTTGTCGATAGTTGCAAGCGCCCCGCACACGGCCCGCCGTCTACCCGCCAAATGGCGGAAGGCCAGTTGCTTCTTTCGATGCAGGAGCGGAAAGGTCTTGTTACGCGATCACAACGCACGTCACACATTTCGCCTCGCGTTCGCGAACTTTGTGACCGATCATGAAGCCCAAGGAGCAGATGGGCAGAACGGTCAGGTGACGGGAGTTGATCGGCCCTTGAAGTCGTGTTGGTGGGCCCCATCTACCCGGTGCAGCAGTAGAGCAGTCCCCACAACAGCAAGACGATTGACGCCTCGGAGGTGCACCATGCAGATGATCTACAACAGCGACAACTACTGTGTTGTTGAGTTCGGTGTAGACGGCCAACACGCCATGCTGGCAGCGGGCGGCTACGAAATCGTGGACAAGAACCTCAAACGCGAGATCTTTCTCGGCGGCGAGCTGGCCGAGCATTTCCGCGAGGATGTGAAAAAGCTGATCGCCAGCGAGCCCACCGTTGAAGAAGTCGACGACTTTCTCGGCAAATTTGACACGGTGATGACGCAGCCGGTGACGATGCACTAACGTACCGCGCGGGCAAAGCAGCCCGCCGACGGATCAACAAAAAACGCCCGGAGCATGGCGCTGCCGGGCGTTTTTTCGATCGACTATCGCGTCGATAGCATGCTTCTAGCATTGCTCCCACGGCAGGCCGGCATGACGCCAGCCATTGAGCGTGTTGCGATGGCGCGTGCTGTCCAGGTCTCCCTCAAAGCCATGGCGCACGACGTAGATGTCACGGAAACCCGCCTCTTCCAGCGCGTGCGCCGCAGCCGCCGAGCGATTGCCGCTCCGGCAGATCAGCACAATAGGGCGCTCGATGCCATGGCCGGTCAGTTTGCGCACGGTCGGCACAAACTCGGGGTTCACCTCCCAATGCGGGCCGTCGTTCCACGAGACATGATGGGCGCCGGCCGGATGGCCCACGAACAGGTGTTCCATTTCACTGCGGCAGTCGACAAAAAGCGCGGCGGGCGTACGCTCCAGGAAGGCGTGGGCGTCTGTAGGATCGAGCAATTGCATGGCGGGCGTCAGGGCGGACAAATGGCGTGATGTGGATTATAGGAGCGCAATTGCCCACAACAGCGGCAAGTCATTGATGCGACTGGTAAAATTCACCTTTGGCCGCAAATTCTGAATATTTGACCGGCCGCAGCACCTCGGAGTCCCTCCCCATGACCGCGCCCCTGCCCTACACCCGTGCCGCCAACCTGCCCGCGCTGCTGCGCGAGCGCATCCTGATCCTGGACGGCGCGATGGGCACCATGATCCAGCGCTACAAGCTGACAGAGGCGCAATACCGCGGCGAGCGCTTTGCCGACCACCCGATCGACGTGAAGGGCAACAACGAGCTGCTGGTGCTCACGCGCCCCGACGTCATCCGTGAAATCCACGAGCAGTACCTGGCGGCCGGCGCCGACCTGATCGAAACCAATACCTTCGGTGCGACGACCATCGCGCAGGAAGACTACAAGATGGCGGAGCTGGCTTACGAGATGAACGTCGTGGCCGCGCGCCTTGCACGCGAGGCCTGCGACAAATACAGCACGCCGGACAAACCCCGCTTCGTGGCCGGTGCCTTCGGACCGACGCCCAAGACCGCCAGCATTTCGCCCGACGTGAACGACCCGGGCGCCCGCAACGTCAGCTTCGACCTGCTGCGCGACGCGTACTACGAACAGGGCAAGGCGCTGCTCGAAGGCGGTGCGGACGTGTTCCTCGTCGAGACGATTTTTGACACGCTCAACGCCAAGGCGGCGTTGTTCGCCATCGATCAGCTGTTCGAAGACACCGGCGAGTGCGTGCCCGTGATGATCTCCGGCACCGTTACCGACGCCTCCGGCCGCATTCTCTCGGGCCAAACCGTGGAGGCCTTCTGGAACAGCCTGCGCCACGCCAAGCCGATCACCTTTGGCCTGAACTGCGCGCTGGGCGCCGCGTTGATGCGTCCGTACATTGCCGAGCTGGCGAAGATTTGCGACACGGCCGTCTCGTGCTACCCGAATGCCGGCCTGCCCAACCCGATGAGCGACACCGGCTTCGATGAAACGCCTGATGTCACGTCCAGCCTGGTTGACGAGTTTGCATCGGCCGGCCTGGTGAACCTGGTGGGCGGCTGCTGCGGCACGACGCCAGAGCACATCAAGGCGATTGCCGACCGCGTGGCGAACCGCAAGCCGCGCGCATGGCCGGGCCAGTACAAAGAAGCCGCTTGAGCTCAGGCCCCACACCCGTACACCGCCGTCCCCATTCGCATCAAACGATCATGATCGACCATCCCATGCGCCTCTCCGGCCTCGAACCGTTCAACATCGGCGAGGACACGCTGTTCGTCAACGTCGGCGAGCGCACCAACGTCACCGGGTCCAAGGCGTTCGCGCGCATGATCCTGAACAGCCAGTTCGACGAGGCGCTGGCCGTGGCACGCCAGCAGGTCGAAAACGGCGCGCAAGTCATCGACATCAACATGGACGAGGCGATGCTCGACTCCAAGGCGGCGATGGTTCGCTTCCTGAATCTGATCGCCTCGGAACCCGACATCGCACGCGTGCCGATCATGATCGACTCGTCCAAGTGGGAGGTGATCGAGGCCGGTCTGAAGTGCGTGCAGGGCAAGGCGATCGTCAACTCGATCTCGCTCAAGGAAGGCGAAGAACAGTTCGCGCACCATGCCAAGCTGATCAAGCGCTACGGCGCGGCCGCTGTGGTCATGGCTTTCGACGAACAAGGCCAGGCAGACACGTTCGAGCGCAAAACCCAGATCTGCAAGCGCAGCTACGACTTCCTGGTGAACCAGGTCGGCTTTGCCCCGGAAGACATCATTTTCGATCCGAACATCTTCGCGGTCGCTACCGGCATCGAAGAGCACAACAACTATGCCGTCGACTTCATCGAAGCGACGCGCTGGATCAAGCAGAACCTGCCGTACGCGAAGGTGAGCGGCGGCGTGTCGAACGTATCGTTCTCGTTCCGCGGCAATGACGTGGTGCGCGAAGCGATCCACACCGTGTTCCTGTACTACGCGATTCAGGCGGGCATGGACATGGGCATCGTCAACGCCGGCCAGTTGGGTGTGTACGAGAACCTAGACCCCGAACTGCGCGACCGCGTGGAAGACGTGGTGCTCAACCGCCGCCCAGATGCGACCGATCGCCTGCTGGAAATTGCCGACCGCTACAAGGGCGGCGGCACCAAGCGCGAAGAGAACCTCGCCTGGCGCCAGGAGCCGGTGGAAAAGCGCCTGGCCCACGCGCTCGTGCATGGCATCAACGACTACGTGGTCGAAGACACAGAAGAAGTTCGCCAGAAAATTTTTGCAGCCGGCGGCCGCCCGATTCAGGTCATCGAAGGCCCATTGATGGACGGCATGAACATCGTCGGCGACCTGTTCGGCGCCGGGAAGATGTTCCTGCCGCAGGTGGTGAAATCCGCCCGCGTGATGAAGCAGGCGGTGGCGCACCTGATTCCGTTCATCGAAGAAGAGAAGCGCCAGATTGCAGCGGCCGGCGGCGACGTGCGCTCACGCGGCAAGATCGTTATCGCCACGGTCAAGGGCGATGTGCACGACATCGGCAAGAACATCGTCACCGTCGTGCTCCAGTGCAACAACTTTGAAGTCGTCAACATGGGCGTGATGGTGCCCTGCAACGAGATTCTGGCGAAGGCGAAGGTGGAAGGCGCGGACATCATCGGGCTGTCGGGCCTGATTACGCCGTCGCTCGAAGAGATGGCCTACGTGGCATCGGAAATGCAGCGCGACGAATACTTCCGCGTGAAGAAGATCCCGCTGCTGATCGGCGGCGCGACGACGAGCCGCGTGCACACCGCCGTGAAGATCGCCCCGAATTACGAAGGCCCGGTCGTCTATGTGCCGGACGCCTCGCGCTCGGTGAGCGTGGCCTCGAGCCTGCTGTCGGACGAAGGCGCCGCGCGCTACGTCGAAGAGCTGCATGCGGATTACGACCGCATCCGCACGCAGCACGCCAACAAGAAGGCCCAGCCGATGGTGTCGCTGGCCGCCGCGCGCGCCAACAAGACGAAGATCGACTGGTCGAACTACAAGCCGCCCAAGCCCAAGTTCATCGGCCGCCGCGTGTTCCGCAACTACGACCTGAACGAACTCGCACAGTACATCGACTGGGGCCCGTTCTTCCAGACGTGGGACCTGGCCGGCAAATTCCCGGACATCCTCAACGACGAAATCGTGGGTGAGTCAGCCCGTCGCGTGTTCTCCGATGGCAAGAGCATGCTCGCGCGGCTGATCGCCGGCCGCTGGCTCACGGCCAACGGTGTGATCGCGCTGCTGCCGGCCAACACCGTCAACGACGACGACATCGAAATCTACACCGACGAATCGCGCTCGGAAGTCGCGCTCACCTGGCGCAACATCCGCCAGCAGAGCGAGCGCCCGATCATCGACGGCGTGATGCGCCCGAACCGCTGCCTGGCCGATTTCATCGCGCCCAAGAGCACCGGCATTGCCGACTACATCGGCCTCTTTGCTGTGACGGGCGGCATCGGGGTGGAAAAGCGCGAGAAGCAGTTCGAAGCGGACAACGACGACTACAGCGCGATCATGCTCAAGGCCCTGGCCGATCGCTTTGCCGAAGCCTTTGCCGAATGCTTGCACGCCCGCGTGCGTCGCGACCTGTGGGGTTACGCGGCGGATGAAACGCTCGACAACGATGCGCTCATCCGCGAGGAATACAAGGGCATCCGCCCCGCGCCCGGCTACCCGGCCTGCCCGGAACACACCGTCAAGCGTGACATGTTCCGCGTGCTGGACGCGCAGGAGATCGGCATGAACCTCACCGAAGCGCTGGCGATGACCCCCGCTGCATCGGTATCCGGCTTCTACCTATCGCACCCGGACAGCACGTACTTCACGCTGGGCAAGATCGGCCAGGATCAGGTGGACGACATGATCGCCCGCAGCGGTGAAGATCGCGCGTTTGTGGAGCGCGCCCTCGCGCCCAATCTCTGATTCTGTGACAAGACGTTTAAGACATGGCGTGATCCACACTGTGTCTTACGTCCACAAACCCTTACCGGCATTGGCTTTGCTAGGGTTTCAAGAGGGGCGATCCTTACATTACAAAGGCTTACACCCCCTAACAGTCGTAACCGGAAGAGCTCCATAGACTGAACCCATTCACTCAACACACACAGAGTGATGCCGCGACGAATCCTTCGCGTGGCCGTTCAGAACGAAAGGAGTCTCTTCCATGAACAAGCTGCTGATCTCCCTGTCCGCCATCGCCATCGCTGCTGCTTCGGCTTACGCCAACGCGCAAACCCCGTCGGCCGGCGCATCGCTGCAAACCAATGGCACGGCTGCCGTGGCTCCGGCGCAAGGCAATACTGGTGCAGGCCTGAAGGCCGATGTGAAGTCGGACGGCGGCGCCAAGCTGGACACCGAGTCCGCCAAGAGCCAACTGAACACCAAGGCCGAGCACGGCGCCAAGGCCGCGCACGAGCACAAGGCCAAGGCAGAAGCCGGCGTCGACAAGACCGCCGATAAGGTCGGCAAGTCGGTCAGCAAGACGGAAAAGTCGGCGGAGAAGTCGGGCAAGGCTGCCAAGGCTGATACCGGCGCGGGTCTGAGCGCCGACGCTGGCGCAAACGCCGCCGCGACCACCCAGACGAAGTAACACGTCGCTAGACGAGACTGCCGGCCTTCTCCGGCAATCGTGGCTACCCACCGGGGCGGAACTCTTCCGCCCCGTTTTCTTTGGCCGCACGCGCTCAGGCACATGGATTGCTCATTGGCAGGCATCCACATGTTGCGACTCATGCACATTCCCGAGGTCTTTTATGGAAACGCAGACAACTCCCTCTGAGCGCGCCAGCACGAGGAGCCCCGTTTCGGCGCAACAGTCCGATACAATTGCTGTCGTATCGAACCAACAAGCGCAGCGCGCGGAGCCGGGCAGCCCGCCCAGCGCGCTCATAAGGAGCAGCATGATTCGCGTCCTGATTGCGGACGACCACGAGATCGTCCGTGCCGGCCTTCGACAGTTCCTGTCGGAAGAGCGGGACATCGAAGTCGCGGGGGAAGCGGCCAGCGGGGAAGAGGTGATGGAGCAACTCCGCACCGGCGCCTTTGACGTCGTGGTGCTCGACATTTCCATGCCCGATCGCAACGGCATCGACACCCTCAAGCTCGCTCGCCAGCGCCATCCCGATCTGCCGGTGCTAATCCTGTCGACCTTCCCGGAAGACCAGTACGCCATCAATCTGATTCGCGCGGGCGCATCGGGCTATCTGACCAAGGAAAGCGCGCCAGATGAGCTGGTGAAGGCCATTCGCACTGTGTCGCAAGGTCGTCGCTATGTGAGCCCCACCGTGGCGGAGTTGCTGATTGGTGGCCTGGAAAAGCCAACCGACCAACCTCTGCACCAGACACTTTCCAAGCGCGAATTCCAGATCTTCTGCAAGTTGGCGCGTGGGCAATCGGTGTCGATCATCGCGGAAGAGCTGTTCCTGAGCGTCAAGACGGTGAGCACCTACCGCACGCGGATTCTGGAAAAGATGGGCATGAAATCCAATGCCGATCTGACGTATTACGCCATCAAAAACGGCTTGGTCGAGTAGCACCCGGTTGGGCGCCAAACCGCCTCGGCGCGCCGCAAACCCAACTGGCATGTAGGACAACGCCTGATACCACCTCGGCAACCCGCTGGCTAACATCAACCCATGCTGGATCAAGCCGTCACCCTCTCCACCCGTGGCCTGCGCGTCCTCCTGATTGAGGACTCCCCCGTGCTTCGCGGCATGGTGCTGGAATACCTCAAGGCTTCCGCCTTCGTGGCGACGGTCGAATGGGCAGACACCGAAGACTTGGCGCTGGGCCTTCTCGGACAGGGCCACTACGACGTCGTGATCGTCGACCTGCAATTGCGGCAGGGCAATGGCTTCAAGGTCCTTCAAACGTTGCGCGATCAAGCGTCGCCCAGCGTACGCATCGTCTATACCAACCACGCGCAGGTGCCGACCTACCGGCAGCGCTGCTTTGAGGCAGGCGCAAACTATTTCTTCGACAAATCGCTCGAGCTGGACAAGGTGTTCGAGGTGATCGAAGAGCGCGCTGGCGTCGGCCGCCCCCGCCAGCAAGCCGCCCAGCATTTCCATCCCTGAGATTCTTCGCGCCCGCCGCGTCTGCCGTCGTGGCGCGCGCCCAACGCCATTTCTCACCCCAAGGAGCGTTCGATGAAGACCTTGTGTGCCGCGTTTGCAGTCACGTGTATGTTCCTGGCCGGCTGCAACACCATGGCTGGTGCCGGCAAGGACATCCAGACCGGTGGTCAGAAGCTGGAGAACTCGGCCGACAACGCTAAGCAGAAGATGTAACGCCAGCGCCAGCTACGCCGGCATCAAAAACAGAAAGCCCCGCGATGGGGCTTTTTGTTTGGGCGTTGGCATCACCCGGGCGGCTTACACCGTCGCGCCTCCGTGGCCCGGCGCGGGCGCAATACCGCCAGTCAGCGCCTGCATGCCCGACGGTTCGTTGGCCGCACCTCGGTCGAACACGGCATCGCTGGGAGGCAGCTCGACGATGATCGTCACTCCGCCGCCAGGCATTGAATCGATGACGAGGGTGCCGCCCAGCGCAATGGCGCGCTGCTCCATCCCCAGCAGGCCGTGATGGCCGACCATGCGGCGCCGCTCGATATCGGCCGGGAAGCCGCGGCCGTTGTCGCGCACGCGCAAACGCACGCCCTCGTCATCCACATCGAGCGCCACCGACACCGTGGTCGCATGCGCGTATTTCGATGCGTTGGTCAGCGACTCCTGCACGATGCGGTACAACGCGATGGCCGCATCGTCAGTCAGCTTGGGCATGTCGTCGGGCAGGCTCACTTCCGTATGCCAGCCGTTGCGCGTGCCGACGTCCTCCGTCAATTGCGAGAGCGCCTCCACCAAACCCAGGTTAAGCAGGATCGTCGGGCGCAGGTCTTCGATCAGGCGGCGCTTGATCTGGATGCCCTGATCCACGTGCGCCATCACGCGCGTGATCTTTTCGCTTACCGCGGGCTCGCTGGCGTGAATGCGTGAGCGCAGCCAATGCAGATCCATCTTGGTGGCGGTAAGGATGGCGCCCAACTCGTCATGCAGCTCGCGCGCAAGGCGCGTCTTCTCGTCTTCAGTCACGCGCTGCAAGTGGGCGGCCAAGTCGGACAACTGCCGCGTGCGCTCGCGCACCATGCGGTCGAGTTTCTGGCTTTCCTCTTCGGCCATGTCGCGCTCGCGCTCGGTCAGGGCGAGGCGCTTGGCGTGCTGCATGCCCAGCACAACCAGCAGGATGATGTTGACCGCAGTGATCAGCGCAATGCCGTAGCGCGACAGCGCCAGATCGCGCTCGGCGTGTTCAAGGCTGCGGGCCACGGTGGCAATCTCACGCTGACGCAGGCGATCCAGACCCTGCCGCACCGCTTCCATCGATGCCTTGCCGAAATCGGTGCGCACAAGATCGAGCGCCACTTCCAGGTCGCGCTTGCCGTAGATGAGCGTGAGTTCCATCTCGGTGAGCTTGCGGCTGACCTGGAGCGCCGTCTCAGAGAACAGCTTGAGCGCGTCCGGATCGTTGGCGTAGTGATCGCGAATTTCTGCCATCAACGCATGGATATGCGGAATGGCCTTGTTGTACGGATCGAGATATTCGTCCTTGCCCGTGAGCAAAAAACCGCGCTGCCCGGCCTCGGCGTTCACCAGCTCGGCAAGCAGTTCGTTGATGGCGGTTTCAGCCTGCTGCGACTGAATCACCTGCCGATAGCCCTGGCTCAGGCGGATGTTGCCCGTCTCCGAGGCAATCAGCACCCCGAGCGTCAGCAGAATGCCGCCGGCGAGCAGCAGAGTGGAGCGCAAGGATGACCGCATGGCATGCAGACCCATAGGAAACGCGTCAAACCGCCCGACGCGGCGCGCGTTGCGTTTGTGTTTTTTTGGCAATTCGGATGATACCGCGTGGGCGCGCCGCGCGACACTTGGGGCGCACCCCGGTCAGGCACGCGATGTGCGTGGGAGTACGCCACAGGGCGCGGGCCTCACGCAATTCACCGCTGCCCTGCATTCCATCCATCCGAACCGGAGACGACAACATGCTGAAATGGGCACTCATCTTCGCCATCATTTCCCTGGTGGCCGGCGTTCTGGGCTTTACCGGCGTTGCCGCAGGCGCGGCGAGTATCGCCAAGGTCCTGTTCTTCATCTTTGTGGTGTTGTTCGTGCTGTTTCTGGTGCTGGGCGTCACGGTCTTCAAAGCCGTCGATTAGTGCAGAAGACCCACGCGGGAGCGCGGCCCGTGTCTTGCTAAACCATTTGGCATGCGGCCCGCTTTCGCAAAAGCCGAAATCGCACCCAAACCAACCGCGCCGCCGGTGCGTGCTTCCCGCGGCGCCACGATGAGGAGCTTCACCATGTCACTCTTTGCTAGCCAACGCGTCCGAAGCCGAATTGACGACGTCAATGATCGCGCGCACCGCGCCATGAACAGTGCCAGCGACGCCGTCGACCACGCCCGCTACGCTGCTCGCCCCGCCGTCGAAGACGTGCAGAGCCTGCTGCGATCGCTCGAAAACGCCATCCATACACTGACCGACGAAGGCAGCACCGAAGCCCGGCGCGCCAGCCGCACGCTGCATGCGCGTGCCGACCAACTGCGCCAAGCCGCCAACGACCGCGCGCAGCAGGCCCGCGAACGCATGGACTGGGCGCTCGATCGCACGGAAGAAACCATTACCGCAGCGCCCTTCAAGTCTGTTGGTGTAGCCGTGGCGATTGGCGCAGCGATCGGGCTGGTCGTGGCGCTGGCCGGCGGCAGCAGCCGACGCGACGCCAGCGAATAAACCCATCCCGCCAATTACCCCGCAGGAGCAACCACATGAGCCGGACCAACGTCGCCGCCCCCTCGGAAAGCGGCTTCCTCACCGACATCAAAACCTTGCGCGAACGTGCCCGTAAGCACATCGAGGAAGGCGCGGTGACCGAAGACTACAAAGCCGATCGGGAGACCGTGCTGCGGCTGCTGAACGAGGCGCTGGCCACGGAGCTGATCTGCGTGCTGCGCTACCGGCGTCATCACTTCATGGCCAAGGGCATCAACGCAGAACCGATCGCCGCAGAATTCCTGGTGCACGCCAACGAGGAACAGGCGCACGCCGACAGCATCGCCACGCGCATCGTGCAACTGGGCGGCGAGCCCAACTTCAACCCCGAAGGCCTGTCCACGCGCAGCCATTCTGAATACGTGGAAGCCGACGGCCTGGTCGACATGATCAAGGAGAACCTGGTGGCCGAGCGGATCGCGATCGACAGCTACCTGGAGATGATCCGCTACATCGGGGATCGAGACCCCACCACCCGGCGGGTACTGGAACAGATTCTGGCCGTTGAGGAAGAACACGCGGACGAACTGTCCGACATGCTCCACGACCAATAACGCAAACGCTGCAGGACGAGACACCGGCCAACGCGCCAGCCCCTCCCCCGCTCCCGGCCCCCGTGGCCGGATGCCCGGACCGCCCCGTTTGGCGGCCGGGCATTTTTTTTTGGGCCTGCCCCCGAAACTCAGACGCCCCAGAGCACGCTGGACTTTTCGACCAGCGATTCTTCCAGCATGTGCAGCAGCGGATAGGCGCGCTGGCCGAGATGCGGCGGCTCTTCTTCGCCGTCTTCGTCCAGCTCGGGCGCCGAGAGTTCGGCCACCTTGATATGTGCCTGGTGCGTGTCATCCTTGATGGCGCGCTTGAGGCGATCGATGGCGTGGGGCATTTCTTCGGGCGTGATGACACCGCGCTCGCCCAGCGTCTTGCCGATCACGCCCAGCAACACCATGGCGAGATCCTTCTGCATCGAGAATTTTTGCGAAGCGTGCGAAGTAAAGGTGATCATGATTTCTTGTTTCCCTTGGTTGGGTGGGGGAGCCGCCGATTGCCATGACTGGGGGCGGATACCTCTGAGACCGCGGCTCACCTGATAAAATTTCGTACTTTTCCCCGAACAACGCAACTGGCGGCGCCAGAACTGGATTTCAATCCATTTCAGCACTGCCGGCGTCATGGTTTCTTTATGCTGCCCTCCCACAAACAGACGATCGCCCAATTGTTGTCCGACGCCGTCGGCTCCCTGCTGCCCGAGGGCCAAGCCCGACCGGAGATCGTCCTGGAGCGCCCCAAGCAGGCCGCGCACGGCGACATCGCCTGCAACGTCGCGCTGCAGCTCGCCAAGCCGCTGGGCACCAACCCGCGCGAGCTGGCCGGCAAGATCGCCGACGCCATCCGCGCCGATGCCCGCGGCCAACGCCTGGTGTCCGCCGTTGAGATCGCCGGCCCCGGCTTCATCAACCTGCGCCTGTCGGCCGCCGCGCGTGCCGACGTGATTGCCGCCGTGTTCGCGGAAGGCGACCGCTACGGCGCCGCCAATACGCATGACGGCGCGCCCGTGCTGGTGGAATTCGTCTCGGCCAATCCGACCGGTCCGCTGCACGTCGGCCACGGCCGCCAAGCCGCGCTGGGCGATGCGCTGGCGAGCCTGCTCGACTGGCAAGGCCACAAGGTCCACCGCGAGTTCTACTACAACGACGCCGGCGTGCAGATTCAGAACCTGGCTGTCTCGGTGCAGGCCCGCGCGCGCGGCTTCAAACCGGGCGACGCCAACTGGCCCGAAGCCGCCTACAACGGCGACTACATCGCCGACATTGCCGCCGATTACCTCGCAGGCAAGACCGTACGCGCCTCCGATGGCGAACCCGTGACGGGTGAGCGCGATGTGGAAAACCTCGAAGCCATCCGCCGCTTTGCGGTGACGTATCTGCGCAACGAACAGGACATCGACTTGCAGGCCTTTGGCGTGAAGTTCGACCGCTACTACCTGGAGTCGTCGCTCTACACCGAAGGCAAGGTGCAGCAGACGGTGGACGCACTCGTTGCCGCCGGCAAGACGTACGAGCAGGAAGGTGCACTGTGGCTGCGCACGACCGATGATGGCGACGACAAGGACCGCGTCATGCGCAAGTCCGACGGCGCCTACACCTACTTCGTGCCCGACGTGGCGTATCACACGACCAAGTGGGGCCGCGGCTTCACGCAGGTCATCAACGTGCAGGGCAGCGACCACCACGGCACCATCGCTCGCGTGCGCGCCGGCCTGCAGGGCCTGAATATCGGCATCCCGAAGGGCTATCCGGACTACGTCCTTCACAAGATGGTCACGGTGATGAAGGACGGCGCCGAGGTGAAGATCTCCAAGCGCGCCGGCTCGTACGTGACCGTACGCGACCTCATCGAATGGTCCAACGGTGACGCCGAGAGCGAAGCCGGCGTCGACACCATCCGCGCCTGCGTGGACGCCGGCGAGCCGAACTGGCCTGCACGCTTCACGCGTGGCCGCGACGCCGTGCGCTTCTTCCTGCTGTCGCGCAAGGCCGATACCGAATTCGTCTTCGACGTCGATCTGGCGCTCAAGCAGAGCGACGAAAACCCCGTGTACTACGTGCAATACGCCCACGCGCGCATCTGCTCGGTGTTCGAACGCGCAGGCGTTGACCCTGCTTCGCTCACCAACGCCGATCTGGCTGCGGTGACGGGCCCGGACGTCAGCCCGCAGGCGACAGCCCTGGTGCAACGCCTGGCCGCATTCCCCGACATGCTGGCCGACGCCGCACGCGAACTGGCCCCGCACGCCGTGGCGTTCTACCTGCGCGACCTCGCGGGCGATTTCCACGCGTTCTACAACGCCGATCGCGTGCTGGTCGACGACGAGGCCGTCAAGCGCGCCCGTCTGGCGCTCCTGGCCGCCACGCGTCAGGTGCTGCGCAACGGGTTGGCGGTGATCGGCGTGTCCGCACCGCAAAAGATGTAAACGCGCATGATTTGGCATCACACGGCGCTCTTATAATCGGGCGCTTCTAGAAGGATCGACATGGCACGCAATACGCAATCTTCCCGTGCCCGCTCGCAACGGGGCGGCACGTTTCTGGGTCTGGTGCTGGGCTTGATCGTCGGTTTGGCGATCGCCGTGGTGGTGGCGGTGTACATCACCAAGGCGCCGGTACCCTTCGTGTCGCGTGGCGGCGCACAGCCCAAGCCGAGCGAAGCGGGCAACGTAGTCAACACGCTGCCGACGCCGGTGCAACCCGCGCCGCAAGCCAGCGCCCCGCAGGCGGCGGACCCGAACGCGCCGCTGTGGAGCCGCGTGCCGGCCAAACCGGTCGATCAGGCCGCCGATCAGAACAATCCGCCGCCGGGCATCACCATCCACCCTGCCCAGCCAAGCTCGGCCCCGCAGGTGGCAAGCGCGCCAGGCGCCAAACCGCCCAAGCCGCCGGTCACTGCCTCCAACGAGAAGCCGGTGACGGACCCGATTGCCGAGATTGCTCGCCAGGATGCCGCCAAGACGGGCTATTTCCTGCAAGTTGGTGCTTACAAATCCTCCGAAGACGCTGAGCGCCAGAAGGGCAATCTGGCCATGCAAGGCTTTGAAGCCAAGGTGACGCAGCGCGAGGTGAACGGCGCCACCATGTATCGCGTGCGCCTGGGGCCGTTCAACTCGCTCGACGAGATGACCGCCGTGCGCAGCCGCCTGCAGTCGACAGGCGTGGAATCGTCGGTCATCCGCTTCGCCCGCCAGTAACGCGAAGTCCGCGCAGCCCGCTGTGAACCCGGCGGGCTGTGATCGGTCAGAAACCTGAGATTCAGTTACGCTGACACCCGCGTCGAGCGGCTCGGCACTCGATTTCGCTGGTTTTCCCGTTGCTTCGTCCAGTTAGCCGTCTAATCCGTCGTCCATTCACCATGAAAAAACTCGCTGCTTTCCTGATCGCTCTCGCCACTGGCGCCGGCTTCCTGATGACCGCGCCGGCCAATGCCGCACCCACCGCCGGCAAGGAATACAAAGTGCTGCAAACGCCGCAGCCTGTGCCCGCAGGCAAGATCGAAGTGACGGAGTTCTTCTGGTACGGCTGCCCGCACTGCTATGACTTTGAAAACACCTGGACGGCGTGGGTCGCCAAGCAAGGCAAGGACGTGGTGATCAAGCGCGTGCCGGTGGCCTTCAATGCCAAGCTGGAGCCGCATACCCGCATCTATTACACGCTGGAAGCGCTGGGCAAGCTCGACGCCAAGGACGCCAGCGGCAAGACGCTGCATGACCGCGTGTTCGACCAGTTGCACAAGAACTACCGCTCGATGTCCGAACTGGATGACATCGCTAAGTTCATGGCCGCTAACGGCGTCGACGAGAAGCAGTTCCGCGACACCTACAACTCGTTCAGTGTGAACGCCAATACCAAACGCGCCGCGCAACTGGCCGACCAGTACAAGATCGAAGGCGTGCCGACCGTCGTTGTGCAGGGCAAGTACACCACGTCGCCGGCAGATGCAGGCAGCAACGTGGGCGCTGCTCAGACGCTCGACTACCTCGTCGACCAGGTGCGCAACCGCAAGATGTGACGGGTTGCCGCGTTTCCGGGCTTCTGCCCGGGCGTGACACCGCCATCGACGCCCGCCCCTGTGCGGGCGTTTTTTGTGCGTCGCCCTTCTACACACCAACAGGACATCGACATGAGCGAGATCGTCTTCATCACCGGCGCCTCCAGCGGCATCGGCCAAGCCTTGGCACGTCAGTACGCAGCACAGGGCGCTACGATCGGGCTGGTCGCGCGGCGTGTCGATGCGCTCCATGCGTTTGTGCAGACGCTGCCAGCGGCTCTCCAGGGTCGCTGCCATTGCTACGCCGCCGACGTGCGCAGCGCCGAATCGATGCGCGAGGTGGCCAGCGCATTTATCGCCACGGTCGGGCTGCCCGATGTGGTGATCGCCAACGCCGGCATCTCGGTCGGCACGGACTTGCGCGAACCGGGCGACCTGAAAGCCTTTGCCGCCGTGATGGACACCAATTGGATGGGCGTGCTGAACACGTTCCAGCCGTTCGTCGCGCCGATGCTGGCACGCGCCAAACCCGGGCAGCCCGGCGGCACGCTGGTCGGCATTGCCAGCGTGGCGGGCGTGCGCGGCCTGCCCGGTGCGGCGGCCTACAGCGCCTCCAAATCGGCGGTGATCAAGCTGATGGAGAGCCTGCGCGTGGAGTTCAGCGCGCTTGGCCTGCGCGTGGTGACAATCGCACCCGGCTACATCAAAACGCCGATGACCGAACACAATCCGTATCCGATGCCCTTCCTGATGCCGGTGGACCGCTTCGCGCAGAAAGCCGTGAATGCGATCCGTCGCGGCGTGCGCTTCACGGTGCTGCCATGGCCGATGGGCATCGTCGCCAAGCTGCTGCACGTGCTGCCGCGCGGGCTCTATGACTTTGCGTTTGCGCGCGCTGGGCGCAAACCCCGCAACCCCGAGATTTCGTCATGACTTACACCGATGCGGCTGGCCTCGCGCACGCCCCTGTCGACACCACACCGCGCATCGCCAGCCTGGTCCCTTCGATTACCGATCTGCTGTTCTCGCTCGATCTGGGCGATCAACTGGTCGCCCGCACCGGCTTCTGCATCCACCCGCGCGACGCGGTGCGCAACGTACCGAAGGTCGGCGGCACCAAGACCGTCAAACTCGACAAGTTGCGCGAGCTGGCGCCCACGCACGTCATCGTCAACATTGACGAGAACACGCGCCCGACCGTCGACAAGCTGCGCGAATTCATCCCGCACATCATCGTCACGCATCCTTGCTCGCCGGAAGACAACCTTGCGCTATACCAACTGCTGGGCGACATCTTCCGCCGCGAGGCGCAGGCGCAAAAGCTGTCCGACGCGCTCACGCAGGAGCTGGAGGCGCTGCGCGGCCGCCACTTCCTGCCGCACCGCGTGCTGTACGCCATCTGGCAAGACCCGTGGATGACGGTATCGCGCGACACGTACATCTCGCGCATGCTCCAGCTCGTGAACTGCCATACGTGGCCGAACGACCCTGCGCCCGTGCAATGCGGCACCGACAAGAGCGGCGATTGCGCTCGTCCCAACCGGCCGGACACGCGTTACCCGACGTTCCGCTGGAGCGATGATGTCGTGCGCAACATCGACTGCGTACTGCTCTCCACCGAGCCTTACAGCTTTACCGAAGAGCATGTCGACGCGCTGGAAAAGCAGATCGGCAAGCCCGTCTATCTCGTCGATGGCGAGATGGTGTCGTGGTACGGCAGCCGCGCGATCGACGGCGTGCGGTATCTCGGGCAATTTGCGAAGACGCTGCGTTAGATCTTCCAGCGGTGCACAAAAAAAAGAACCCGCCAACTGGCGGGTTCTTTTTTTGGCAGGAGCGATGCGTTATCGCTCGAACCCATAGTCGTACTCCACCTTGGCAATGCGCAGGTGGTACGACGCGTACCACTGCTCGCGCCCCAGCTTCTGCGCGGCAAGGTGGTCGCCCTGGTTCTTCCACTCGCGAATGGCCTCCAGCGACGACCAATACGACACGGTGATGCCCGGTCGCCCCTGGTCGCCGGCCAGTTCATCGCGTACGGACTCGATGCCGAGAAACCCCGGCATACTGCGGCCCAACTCCACCATGCGGTCGGCCATGGCGCCGTAGCCGTTGTCACCGTCGGTGCGCGTGGAGGAAAAAATCACCGCGTAATACGGCGCGGTCGGCGTTTGCGCGGGAAACGGCAGGACAACGGCGCTGTCGTCGAGAACGTCATGCTGGTCAGCCATGGTCGGCTCCGGTAGAAAGCACGGGTTGTGTGGTTTATGCAGCGGCGTGGAATCGAACGATACCGTCCGCGCCGGTTTCGCGCACCAGTTCGCCGCGATGCCACAGCGCGTGCAGGTGGGCAAGCGCCTCGCCCATCGCGAAGGTCATCTGATGCACATCGAACTGGCGCTTGAAGATGACGTTGACGATGTCGCGTGCCGATTGCGGCGCAGCCTTGCATGCAGCCAACGTTTCAGCCAGCCGATCGGCATGGTGGTCGCGCAGTTGCTGGATGCGCGTATGCAACCCGCGGAACGGTCGCCCGTGCGACGGCAGGATCAGCACGTCGGCCGGCAGCGGCTCGTACTTGCCCAGCGAATCCAGATACAGCGTGAGCGAATCCGCTTCGGGTTCCAGATCGAACACGCTCACGTTGGTGGAGATGCGCGGCAAAACCATGTCGCCGGAAATCAGCACGTTGGCATCTTCACTGTAGAGGGCGACATGCTCGGGCGCGTGGCCGAAGCCGGTGATGACACGCCACTTGTGCTCGCCGATGGCGACGACATCGCCATCCATCAGGCGACGGTACTGGCTCGGCACGCCGGGCACGAGCGTGCTGTAGTAATCCTTGCGGTTGCGGATGCCTTCGATGGAGGTCGGGTCCGTCAAGCCGTGGCGCTCGAAATGGCGCGCGGCAAATTCGCCGCCGGCGTTCGATGCGCCGGTGCCGCCCACCAGCATGCGCGCGAAGGCGTAATCGCCCAGGCTCATCCACAGGCGCACGTTCCAGCGCTTTTCGTCGCCGCCTTCGCACAGCCAGTTCGAGAGGCCAACGTGGTCCGGATGGCAGTGCGTGACCAGCACGCGCAGCACCGGCAGGCCGTCCAGGTGGTTCGTGAAAATGCTTTCCCAATACCCGCGGATCGCTTCGTGGTTGATGCCGCAATCGATGATCGTCCAGCCATCTTGTCCGTCCTGCCGATCACGTAGCAGCCAGAGGTTGATGTGATCGAGCGCAAACGGCAGCGGCATGCGCAGCCAGTAGACGCCGGGGGCGACTTCAAACCGCGTGCCGCCTTCGGGAAGCGTGTCGCCAATGGGATAGTCGAGTTGGTGTTCGAGCGCGTTCATGGGGATGTGGTCTCGGTCGCCGCCTTGAGCTGCTGTGCGGCGGTCTCTGCGATTGCGGTTTGGCGCCATTGACGCTAACGTAAACGTCAATTCGCCGCCGGTCATCCATCTTAAGCGAAAACTTAATGTCGCTGGCCGGCGTGCATGCGCAATCACACCTCTGCCGTTACTCCGTTCCCCGCCGTATGTCTGCCTCTACTCCGTCTGCCGCCGCCGCGCTTGCCGCCGATCTTGAATCGGGCGATGCCGGCGAGCTTGCCGACGCAAGCTTCACCATCACCGATCTTGCACGCGAGTTCGACATCACGCCGCGCGCCATCCGCTTCTACGAAGACCAGGGCCTGCTGGCGCCGGATCGCCAAGGCCCGGGCGGGCGTCGACGCGTGTATTCGGCCGGCGAGCGCACGCGCCTGAAGCTGACCTTGCGCGGCAAGCGACTCGGCCTATCGCTAGGCGAGATCAAGGAGATCCTGGATCTGTATGAATCGCCGCGCGATACGGTGCCGCAGCTGGAGCGCTTCCTGGCGTCGCTGGCGCAACACCGTGCGGTGCTTACGCAGCAACTGGAAGACCTGAACGCCCAACTGGCCGAGATCGACCAGCACGAACGCCAGTGCCGCCGCCTGCTGGAAGATGCGCAGGCCGGCACGGGCAAGCCGCCCAAGCGACGCAAGGCCGCCTGATTCCGCAAATCTACGTAACGGCCGATCATTGACGTTTACGTAAACGTCAATACAATACGCAACACCTTGAAGCACCCTTCCGGCACCGGTGCGTCCGCCACAAGCGGCGTGCACCGCACAGCGCCAGACCACTTACCCGAGACAACGCGGCTTGGACCGCGCCCAAGGAGACCACCATGATTGATCTGCCCGGCCTGAAATTCGACTTGGGCGAAGACATCGAGATGCTGCGTTCGGCTGTGCGCGATTGGGCGCAGGGTGAACTGGCACCGCGTGCCGGCGAAATCGACCGCACCGACCAGTTCCCGATGGACGCATGGCGCAAGATGGGCGAGCTGGGCGTGCTCGGCATCACGGTGGCCGAGGAGTACGGCGGCGCCAACATGGGCTACCTGGCGCACATGATCGCCATGGAAGAAATCAGCCGCGCATCGGCGTCGGTTGGTCTGTCGTATGGCGCGCACTCGAACCTGTGCGTGAACCAGATCCACCGCAACGGCACGGCGGCCCAGAAGGCCAAATACCTGCCCAAGCTGGTTTCGGGCGAATGGGTCGGTGCCCTCGCGATGAGCGAGCCGAATGCCGGCTCCGACGTCGTCAGCATGAAACTGCGTGCGGAGCTGAAAGGCGACCGCTACGTGCTCAACGGCACCAAGATGTGGATCACCAACGGCCCCGACTGCGACGTGCTCGTCGTCTACGCCAAGACCGAGCCTGAACTGGGCGCGCGCGGCATGACGGCGTTCATCGTCGAAAAGGGCATGAAGGGTTTCTCTGTTGCGCAGAAGCTGGACAAGCTCGGCATGCGCGGCTCGCACACCGGCGAGCTGGTGTTCGAGAACGTGGAAGTGCCGGTGGAAAACATCCTCGGCCAGGAAAACGGCGGCACCAAGGTGCTGATGAGCGGTCTGGATTACGAGCGCGCGGTGCTCTCCGGCGGCCCGATCGGCATCATGCAAGCCTGCATGGACGTGGTCACGCCGTACATCCACGACCGCAAGCAGTTCGGCCAGAGCATTGGCGAATTCCAGCTCATCCAGGGCAAGATGGCCGACATGTACACCACGCTGCAGGCGTGCCGCGCGTACCTGTACACGGTGGGCAAGAACCTTGACTCGCTGGGCCGCGACCATGTGCGCCAGGTGCGCAAGGACTGCGCTGGCGTGATCCTCTACACCGCCGAGAAGGCCACCTGGATGGCCGGCGAAGCCATCCAGATCCTGGGCGGCAACGGCTACATCAACGAATTCCCGGTCGGCCGCCTGTGGCGCGACGCCAAGCTGTACGAAATTGGCGCCGGCACGTCGGAAATCCGCCGCATGCTGATCGGTCGGGAGCTGTACGCAGAGACGATGTAACGGGCGGGAGCAGGCGGGCTGGTGGCACGGGGCCATCAGCCAAACGGATAAGGAGGCGCAACGGTTTCAGGACGCGAACACGGCACCGAAGACCATACAATCTAGGTCTGCCTGGTTTGCTGGTTTTGCCGCTTCCCTGCTCCTCCCCGCGCACACGCCATGTCCCATTTCCCCAAGCTCCTCTCGTCGCAGATCGCCTTTGACGTCGCCCGCACGATGCTCGACGGCTTCGACAAGCACTACCGCTTGTTCCGGGAAGTGAGCGTACAGGCCAAGACCGCGTTTGAGACCGGGGACTGGGGCGGCCTGCAGCAACTGCAGCGCGATCGCATCGCCTACTACGACGAGCGCGTGCGCGAAGCGTCGGTCATCCTCGAAGACGAATACGACGCCGAGAACATCGACGACGAAATCTGGCGCCAGATCAAGCTGCACTACATCGGCCTGCTGACCAACCATCACCAGCCGGAATTGGCCGAGACCTTCTTCAACTCGGTGTGTACGCGCATCCTGCATCGTTCGTACTTCAACAACGATTTCATCTTCGTGCGCCCGGCCATCTCGACGGAGTACATCGAGAACGAAGAGTCGCCCACCAAGCCGACGTACCGCGCCTACTACCCCGGCACACGCGACGGCCTGGGCCCCTGCTTCGAGCGCATTGTCCACAACTTCCAGCTCAACGCGCCGTTTGAAGATCTGGAACGCGATATCGGCTACGTCGTGCGCGCGGTGGGCGAGCACTTTGGCGATTTCCGCATCGCGCCGAATTTCCAGATCCATGTGCTGTCGTCGCTGTTCTTCCGCAACAAGGCGGCGTACATCATCGGACGCGTGATCAACGGCGACAAGACATTCCCGCTGGCCGTGCCGATGCTGCGCAATGCCGCGGGCCAGCTCTCGCTCGACACGGTGCTGCTGCGGCAGGAGCAACTGCTGATCCTGTTCTCGTTCACGCACTCGTATTTCATGGTGGACATGGAAATTCCGTCCGCCTACGTGACCTTTCTGCGTGACCTGATGCCGCGCAAGCCGCGCGCCGAAATCTATACCTCGCTCGGCCTGCAGAAGCAGGGCAAGAACCTGTTCTATCGCGACTTCCTGCATCACCTGCAACACTCGTCGGACAAGTTCATCATCGCGCCCGGCATCAAGGGCCTTGTGATGCTGGTGTTCACGCTGCCCTCGTACCCGTACGTGTTCAAGGTCATCAAGGATTACTTCCCGCCGCCGAAGGAAACCACGCGCGAACTGATCAAGAGCAAGTACCAACTGGTGAAGCGCCACGATCGTGTGGGGCGCATGGCGGATACGCTGGAGTATTCCGACGTGGCCTTTCCGCTCTCGCGCTTTGATGACGATCTCATCAAGGAATTGGAGAAGCACGCGCCTTCGATGGTTGAATACCAGCGCAGCGAAGACGGCGGCGAAGAGATCGTCATCCGCCACGTCTATATCGAGCGCCGCATGACGCCGCTGAACATCTGGCTGCACGAAGGCACCGATGCGCAGGTCGAGCACGGCATCATCGAATACGGCAACGCCATCAAGGAACTTATCGCCGCGAACATCTTCCCGGGCGACATGCTGTACAAGAACTTTGGCGTGACGCGCCACGGCCGCGTGGTCTTCTACGACTACGACGAAATCGAATACCTCACCGACTGCAACGTCCGCACCGTGCCCGAGCCACGCACGGAAGAAGAAGAAATGTCCGGCGAGGTCTGGTACAGCGTCGGCCCGCACGACATTTTCCCGGAGACGTATCGCACGTTCCTGCTTGGCGACCCACGCGTGCGTGAAGCCTTCCTCAAACACCACGCAGACTTCTTCGAGGCCTCCATGTGGCAGGGGTACAAGGAGCGCCTGCTCTCGGGGCAGATGCACGATTTCTACGCGTATGACGCAGCCGAGCGCTTCGTCAATCGCTACGGCGCAAGCGCGCCCGATAACGCAGCGCAAGACAACACGACGCTGCAGCAGCGCGCCGCCGCTTAACCCCTTCAACACGACGGGAAACCATGCCACATCGCATCAAAGAACTGTTTGAGAACAACCGGAAATGGGTCGAGCGCGTCCACGCTGAAGACCCGGATTTCTTCTCCAACCTGGCCAACCAGCAGAACCCGGAATACCTCTGGATCGGTTGCTCGGATTCGCGCGTGCCTGCCAACCAGATCATCGGTCTGCCGCCGGGCGAGGTGTTTGTCCACCGCAACATCGCCAACGTGGTGGTGCACTCTGACCTGAACTGTCTGTCGGTGCTGCAGTTTGCGGTGGAAGTGCTGAAGATCCGGCACATCACGGTGGTGGGCCACTACGGCTGCTCGGGTGTGAAGGCAGCGTTGACGAAGCAACGTTTCGGGCTGGCCGACAACTGGATTCGTCACGTGCGTGACGTGGCCGAGCAACACGAAACGTATCTCGGTACGGTGGTCCGCGAGCAAGATCAGCATGACCGGCTGTGCGAGCTGAACGTGATTCACCAAGTCAACAACGTGTGCCTGACGACGATCGTGCAGGACGCATGGGATCGCGGGCAGCCGCTGACCGTTCACGGTTGGATTTACGGCGTGAAGGACGGGATGTTGCGCAATCTGGGAATGGCGGCGAGTTCCAATGAGGAACTGCATGCTCAGCTGGGTGAGGCTTGGCTGAATTATGGGAAGGAAGGGAGTACGCCTAGCCCGGTGGGGTTCTGAATTTCTTTTTGGGGATGGGGTTTTGTTGGTGGTTCATCCCTTGTTTCATCCCCTGCCGGGGCTGACTCACTTTCTTTGTCTTGCCAAAGAAAGTAAGCAAAGAAAGGCGCGCCCGAGATGGCGAAAGATTCCTTGAATTTATGTCGCAGGGAGGGAGGAGAGGCAAACTCGCTGCGCTCAAACAGCCTCCCCTCTTTTTCCTCCCTGCAACAGAAATTCAAGGCGCCATCTAGGGCATCAACGGCTACACCATCGCAGCACAAACGCAGTAGTGGGTACGCGGCAAGACGCGGAGCGAAGCAAACAGCAACACGCAACACGCAACACGCAACACGCAAGGGCCTGACTGAGCAGGCACACCAACGGTTCGGCCGTTGATGTTCCTGCCCTAGATGGCGCCTTGAATTTGTGTAAGCGGGCGGAAACAAGACGGGAAACTGTCTGAGCGAAGCGAGTTTTTCCCGTCTCCGCCCGGTTACACAAATTCAAGGAAGGGGTCGCCATCTCGGGCGCACCTTTCTTTGCTTACTTTCTTTGGCAAGACAAAGAAAGTGAGTCGGCCCCGGCAGGGGACGATACGCAGATGGACCACCAAGGCCCACGCAAAAAGCAAGAGACACACAACCCCTGCACCCACAAGTGCAGAACCTGTCCCAAGCACAGTTCCAGGAGATTGCAGCAATGTCCGACCGCATCGTCATCGCTTCCGCCGCCCGCACCCCGATGGGCGCCTTCCAGGGCGAACTCGCCAGCCTCACTGCTCCGCAACTCGGCGCCGCTGCCATCCGCGCGGCAGTCGAGCGTGCGGGCTTGAAACCGGAACAGATTGAAGAAGTCATCATGGGCTGCGTTCTGCCTGCGGGGCAGGGGCAAGCGCCGGCGCGCCAAGCCGCATTGGGCGCTGGCCTGCCGCTGTCAGTCGGCTGCACCACGGTCAACAAGATGTGCGGTTCGGGCATGCGCGCCGCCATGAATGCGTACGACGCGCTGCTCGCGGGGTCGCTGGATGTTGTGGTTGCGGGCGGCATGGAAAGCATGACCAACGCGCCGTACCTGATCCCGAAAGGCCGCGGCGGCTACCGCATCGGTCACGGCATGATCTACGACCACATGATGCTTGACGGCCTGGAAGATGCCTACGAGCGTGACGAAAAAGGCGGGGGCCGCGCCATGGGTACCTTCGGCGAGGACTGTGCCGAGAAGTACGGCTTCACGCGCGAGGCCCAGGACCACTTCGCGATGACGTCCGTGCGCCGCGCGCAAGAGGCCACCGAATCCGGCGCGTTCCGCTGGGAGATCACGCCCGTTACCGTGTCGAGCAAAGCCGGTGACACCGTTATCGACACCGATGAAGGCCCGCGCCGCATCAAGGTCGACAAGATCCCCTCGCTCAAGCCCGCGTTCAAGAAAGACGGCACGGTGACGGCCGCGTCGTCTTCGTCGATCAACGATGGCGCGGCTGCGCTGGTGATGATGCGCGAATCGACTGCCAAGCAACTCGGCATCACGCCGCTCGCTGTGATGCTGGGCCACACCACGCACGCGCAAGCGCCGGGCTGGTTCACCACGGCGCCGGTCACGGCCATCGACAAGCTGTTCAAGAAACTCGACTGGAACTCGGGCAACGTCGATCTGTTCGAGATCAACGAGGCGTTTGCCGTGGTGCCGATGGCTGCCATGCACGACCTGAATATCCCCCACGAAAAGGTGAACGTGAACGGCGGTGCGTGCGCGCTGGGCCATCCGATCGGCGCGTCTGGCGCGCGCTTGATCGCGACGCTGCTGGGCGCCCTGCAACACCGCGGCGGCAAGCGCGGCGTGGCAAGTCTGTGCATCGGCGGCGGCGAAGCCACGGCCGTCGGCATCGAACTCTACTAAGGCACACGCATGACGAACGCAACGTCCCGCCGCACGCGCTCCGCGCTCATCCTGGGCGCGTCGCGCGGCATCGGTCTGGAAATGGTCAAGCAGTACCGTGCGGATGGCTGGCGCGTGATTGCCACCGTGCGCACGCAAGGCGCCGCGCAGGCGCTGCAGGCATTGGGCGCGGAAACGCACGTGCTTGATCTGACCGACGCCAACGCCGTTGCCGGCCTGGCGTGGAAGCTGGACGGCGAAGCGCTGGACGTGGCGATCTACGTGGCGGGCATCTACGGCCCGCGCACGCAGGGCGCCACGCCCGTCAGCCAGGCGGATTTCGATGCCGTGATGCACACCAACGTGTGGGGTCCGATGAGCGTGCTACCCGCCGTGCTGCCGATGGTGGAGGCGGGACGCAACGACGCGGACGAACCTGGCGGCGTGCTTGCTGTCATCTCCAGCCGCATGGGCAGCATCGGCGACATGGCCGGCAATGGCGGCTGGCTGTATCGCGCCAGCAAGGCGGCGGTGAATGCCGTGCTGCGCGCGGTGTCGATTGATGCCAAGCACGCCACCTGCCTGACCTTCCACCCCGGCTGGGTACAGACGGACATGGGCGGCGCGGGCGCGGCCATCACGCCGCAGGAGAGCGTGGCCGGTATCCGCCGCGTGATTGCCGGTGCCACGCGCGCCGACAACGGCGGGTTCCGCAACTACGACGGCAGCGTCATTGAATGGTGAGGCCGGAACGATGCTGCTGACCCAAGAGCAAGAGATGATTCGCGACGCCATCCGCACCTTTGTGCGCGAGGCGATCGTGCCGCATGCGGCGGCATGGGACCGCGAAGCGACGTTCCCGAAAGACGTGCACCGCCAGTTGGGCGAGCTGGGCGCTTATGGCGTGGCCGTGCCGGAAGAACTGGGCGGCGCGGGGCTCGACTATCTTTCGCTGGCGTTGATCCTGGAAGAAATTGCTGCCGGCGACGGTGGCACCTCCACCGTCATCAGCGTGAACAACTGCCCCGTGTGCAGCATGCTGATGGCGTTTGCCAACGACGCGCAGAAGCAGCAGTGGCTGGTGCCGCTGGCGCGGGGCGAGATGCTTGGTGCGTTCTGCCTGACCGAGCCGCATGTCGGCTCCGATGCATCGGCGCTGCGCACCACGGCCGTGCGCGATGGCGACCACTGGGTCTTGAACGGCGTGAAGCAGTTCATCACCAGCGGCAAGCATGCCGACGTGGCCATCGTCATGGCCGTGACCGACAAGGCAGCAGGCAAGCGCGGCATCAGCGCGTTCCTGGTGCCGACCAACACGCCCGGCTACATCGTCGCGCGGCTCGAAGACAAGCTCGGCCAGCACTCATCCGACACGGCGCAGATCGTGTTTGAAGACTGCCGCATCCCCGCCGATTGCCTGCTGGGCGAAGAAGGCGCGGGCTACAAGATGGCGCTGTCCGGGCTGGAAGGCGGGCGCATCGGCATTGCCGCGCAGAGCGTGGGCATGGCGCGTGCGGCTTTCGAGGCCGCGCTGGCGTACGCCAAGGAGCGCGAAAGCTTCGGCCAGCCGCTGTTCGCGCATCAGGCCGTGCAGTTTCGCCTGGCCGAGATGGCCACGCGCGTAGACGTCGCACGACAGATGGTCTGGCATGCCGCCAGCCTGAAAGACGCCGGGCTGCCGTGCCTGAAAGAGGCGGCCATGGCCAAGCTCAACGCCAGCGAGATGGCCGAGCGCGTCTGCTCCGATGCCATCCAGGTCTTCGGCGGTTACGGCTACGTCAACGACTTTCCGGTGGAGCGCATCTACCGCGACGTGCGCGTGTGCCAGATCTACGAGGGCACGAGCGATATCCAGAAAATCCTGATCGCCCGCGCGCTGGCGTAGGCGGTCTCAACTCTCAACGCAATAGGCATGACCGCAGTGACTTCCCCCGTTTCGAACCACCCGCGCTTTGACGCGATCCTCTTCGATTGCGACGGCGTGCTGGTCGACAGCGAACCCCTTGTCAACCGCCTGATCTGGGAGATGTTGACCGAGCTTGGCATCAGCATCAGCCTGGAAGATTCCATCAAGCGCTTCCTCGGCAAGGCCATTCGCGAAGAACTGGATGCGATTGCCGAAATGCGCGGCGCGCCGCTGCCGCCGAACTGGTTGTCCACCTTCCACGCGCGCCGCAACGCGCTGCTCGAAGCCGAGGTGGAAGCCGTGCCGCATATCGCGCACGCCATCGACGTGCTCTCCAGGCTGGGCCTGCCGATGGCGGTGGCCTCGGGCGCCGATCGCACGAAGGTTGAGCTGCAGCTCAACCGCACCGGGCTGATCGAGCACTTCCAACCCACGGACGTGCGCATCTTCTCGGCTACCGAGGTTGCGCGCAGCAAGCCCGCACCCGATGTGTATCTGCTGGCCGCCAGCAGCCTGGGGGTATCGCCGTCGCGTTGCCTGGTGATTGAAGACAGCCCCACGGGCGTCACCGCAGGGCACGCTGCCGGCATGACGGTGCTGGCATACGCCGGCCGCAATGCGCCGGGCCCGCTGATCGCCGCCGGTGCGACGCGCGCGTTTACCGACATGCGCGAGCTGCCGGAGTTGTTGGCCTGATGCCAGCCGCACAAACCAGGCCCATCGGCCCTGCCGACGCTTGCCCCTGCGGCAACGGCGCCTATGCGCGCTGCTGCGGCCCCTTCCATGCGGGCGACGCCGTGCCGGCGACGGCCGAGCAGCTCATGCGCTCGCGCTACAGCGCCTATGTGCTGGGCGACACGGCGTACCTGCGCCGCACGTGGCATCCGTCCACCTGCCCTGTCGACCTGGAAACCAGCGAAGCCGAGGCCGCCGCCACGCGCTGGCTCGGCCTGGACGTCAAGCGCCACACGCCGCAAGACGCCACGCACGCGACGGTGGAATTCGTCGCGCGCTACAAGGTGGGCGGGCGCGCGCATCGCCTGCACGAAACCAGCCGCTTCGTCCGCCTGGACGCAAGCGGCGCTGAATCCGCCGAAGGCCGTTGGCTGTACGTCGACGGCACCTTCCCTGACTGAACCGCACCGACCTTCTTGCACTGCTGCCATGCCGACGCTAGAGACCAAGCTGAACCCCCGCGCTGAAGAATTCAAGGCCAACGCCGATGCCATGCGCGCGCTCGTCGCCGACTTGCGCGACAAGGTTGCACGCATCGCCCAGGGCGGCGGTGAAGACGCCCGCGCCAAGCACCTCGCCCGCGGCAAGCTGCTGCCGCGTGACCGCGTGCAGCAACTGCTCGACCCCGGCACGCCGTTCCTGGAGTTCTCTCAGATGGCGGCGTACGGCATGTACGACGATGCCGCGCCGGGCGCCGGCATCATCACCGGCATCGGCCGCATCTCGGGGCAGGAATGCGTGATCGTCTGCAACGACGCCACGGTCAAGGGCGGCACGTATTACCCGATGACGGTGAAGAAGCACCTGCGCGCGCAGGAGATCGCCGAGCAGAACCACCTGCCCTGCGTCTACCTCGTCGATTCGGGCGGCGCCAACCTGCCGAACCAGGACGACGTGTTTCCTGATCGCGATCACTTCGGTCGCATCTTCTACAACCAGGCCAACCTGTCGTCCAAGGGCATTCCGCAGATCGCGGTGGTGATGGGCTCGTGCACGGCCGGCGGCGCGTATGTGCCGGCCATGAGCGACGAATCGATCATCGTCAAGGAGCAGGGCACGATTTTCCTGGCGGGCCCGCCGCTGGTGAAAGCAGCAACCGGTGAAGTCGTCAGTGCCGAAGATCTGGGCGGCGCCGATGTGCACACACGCCTGTCGGGCGTGGCGGATTACTTCGCCAACAATGACTCGCACGCGCTGGCGCAAGCGCGCAGCATCGTCGCGCACCTGAACCGCCGCAAGCCGGAGCAGGTGCAAATCCATGCGCCGGTCGAACCGCGCTTCCCGGCGGAAGAACTCTACGGCGTGATCCCGACCGACACGCGCAAGCCGTTCGACGTGCGCGAAGTCATCGCCCGCATCGTCGACGATTCTGCGTTTGACGAATTCAAGGCGCGCTACGGCACCACCCTGGTCTGCGGCTTTGCGCGCATCTGGGGCTACCCGGTCGGCATCATCGCCAACAACGGCATCCTGTTTTCAGAAGCTGCCCTCAAGGGCGCGCACTTCATCGAGCTGTGCTGCCAGCGCAAGATTCCGCTGGTGTTCCTGCAGAACATCACGGGCTTCATGGTCGGCCGCAAATACGAGAACGAAGGCATCGCCAAGAACGGCGCGAAGATGGTGACGGCCGTGGCGACGGCGCAGGTGCCGAAGTTTACGGTCATCATCGGCGGCTCGTTTGGCGCGGGCAACTACGGCATGTGCGGCCGGGCGTATTCGCCGCGCTTCCTGTGGATGTGGCCGAACGCGCGCATCTCGGTGATGGGCGGCGAACAGGCCGCAAGCGTGCTCGCCACGGTACGCCGCGACGGCATCGAGGCCAAGGGCGGCCAGTGGAGCGCGGATGAAGAAGCCGCCTTCAAGGCACCGATCCGCGACCAGTACGAGCGCCAGGGCCACCCGTACTACGCCAGCGCGCGCCTGTGGGATGACGGCGTGATCGACCCGGCCGACACGCGCAGCGTGCTGGGCCTCGGGCTGTCGGCCAGCCTGAACGCGCCGATCGGCGATATGAACTTCGGCGTGTTCCGCATGTAAGCGGGCCGCCCATCGACCAGGGAATTTGCAGTGAACAGCATCACCGCGCGAACGTGGCGCAGCGCCTGGGCAGCCGTCGGCTGCGCGCTGCTGCTTGCGGCCGCGCATGCAAGCGAGACCGCGTCTTCCGGCATCAGCGAGACCATCGTGGAGGTGCCCAAGTCAGCGGGCATCTTCACGCTCAAGCTGGAGACAACCGTCTACAAACCGGCCGGCGACGGCCCGTTCCCGCTCATCGTGCTCAACCATGGCAAGGCGCGCGGCAAGGCGGCATTCCAAGCGCGTGCCCGTTACAGCGAGCAGGCTGCGGCACTGGTCGCACGCGGCTACGTGGTGGCCATTCCGATGCGGCAGGGGTTTTCCAAATCCGGCGGCGCGTACATCGGCAGCGGTTGCAACGTGGAAGCCAACGGCATCATCCAGGCCGAAGACGTGGTGGCCACGCTCGACTACATGACCGCGCAGCCGTATGTGGACCGCAACCGCATCGTCGTCATGGGCCAGTCGCATGGCGGCCTGACCACGCTGGCCTTCGGCACCATCGCCTACCCCGGCGTGCGTGGGCTGGTGAACTTTGCCGGTGGCCTGCGCAACGACACCTGCGTCGATTGGGAAGGCAACCTCGTGCGCGCCTTCGAGACGTACGGCCGCCAGTCACGCTACCCCTCGCTCTGGTTTTACGGCGACAACGACAGCTACTGGCCAACGCCGATGCCCGACAAGATGTTCGCGGCCTACACCGGTGCCGGCGGCAAAGGCCGGCTGGTGGATTTCGGCAACTTCAAGAGCGACTCGCACGGCATGTTTGCAAGCCATGCAGGGCTTGCCATCTGGCTGCCGCAAGTCGATGCCTTCCTACGTGAGCTCGGTCTGCCGGCAGGCCCGGTTCAAGCGGCGGCCCCCGGCAGCAACGCTGAAGCCTCCGGCGCAGACGACCCCAAGTCCGACACCAACAAGGACCCCGAATGAACGCTTTCGAGACCCTCGCCTTCGCCCAGCACGGCGCCGTCGCCACGCTCACGCTCAACCGGCCGGACGTGCGCAACGCCTTCAACGAGACCGTCATCGCCGAGCTGACCGGCGCGTTCCGCGCGCTGGCCGATGAGCCCAGCGTGCGCGCCATCGTCCTGTCCGGCAATGGCCCCGCCTTCTGCGCGGGCGCCGACCTGAACTGGATGAAGAAGATGGCCGGCTACTCGGATGACGAAAACCGCGCCGACGCGCTGCGCCTGGCCGAAATGCTGCGCGCCATCTACACGTGCCCCAAGCCCGTGATCGCGCGCGTGCAGGGCGACACGTATGCCGGCGGCGTCGGCCTGGTCGCCGCGTGCGACATCGTGGTCGCCGTCGACACGGCCAACTTCTGCCTGTCGGAAGCGAAGCTCGGCTTGATTCCGGCCACCATCAGCCCGTATGTGATCCGCGCCCTGGGCGAGCAGGCGTCGCGCCGCTACTTCATCACCGCAGAACGCTTTTCGGCTGCCGAAGCGCATCGCCTCGGCCTCGTGCATGAACTGGTGAGCGCAGATGCGCTCGACGCCAAGGTGGCTGACATCACCGCTGCGCTCGTCGCCAACAGCCCGAACGCCGTGCGTGAGAGCAAGCGCCTCGTGCGCGAGGTGTCTGGCGCCGCGGTCAATGACGCACTGCTGGCCGATACCGCTGAACGCATCGCCGCCATTCGCGCTTCGGAAGAAGGCCGCGAAGGCGTGCAAAGTTTTCTGGGCAAGCGCAAGCCGAACTGGCTGCTGCCGGCCTGATCCGCATAACAACGAAACCACGCATCACTTGAAGGAAGTCCTCATGCAATCCACTCCGCTCAACTTCGTTCCGAACGCCGCCAAGGCGCCCGTCACGCCGAGCCAGGCGCCCGACGCGCGCTGGAGCCGCGAAGCCATCGAAGCGCTGTTCGCGCTGCCGTTCAACGACCTGCTGTTCCAGGCGCAGCAGGTACACCGCGCCAACTTTGATGCGAATGCGGTGCAGCTGTCGACGCTGCTGTCCATCAAGACTGGCGGCTGCCCGGAAGATTGCTCGTACTGCCCGCAATCGGCACGCTACGACACCGGTGTCGAGGCTGAAAAGCTGATGCCGATCGACGAGGTGCTGGAAGCCGCCTCGCGCGCCAAGCAAAACGGCGCAAGCCGCTTCTGCATGGGCGCAGCCTGGCGCAACCCGAAGCCGCATCAGCTTGATGCCGTGGCCGACATGGTGCGCGGCGTGAAGGCAATGGGGCTGGAGACATGCGTGACGCTGGGCATGCTCAAGCAGGAACAGGCCGCGCAACTGAAGGACGCGGGCCTGGATTACTACAACCACAACCTCGATACCGCGCCCGAGTTCTACGGCGAGATCATCACCACGCGCACGTATCAGGACCGGCTCGATACGCTGGAGCACGTGCGTGACGCTGGCATCAACGTGTGCTGCGGCGGCATCGTCGGCCTCGGTGAATCCGTGCACGAGCGTGCAGGCCTGATCGCAGAGTTGGCGAACATGGAACCGTATCCGGATTCGGTGCCCATCAACAACCTTGTGAAGGTGGAAGGCACCCCGCTGGCGGGCAACGAAGAACTGGATCCGTTTGATTTCGTGCGCACGATTGCGGTGGCGCGCATCACGATGCCCAAGGCGATGGTGCGGCTCTCCGCTGGCCGTGAGGCGATGGACGATGCGCTGCAGGCGCTGTGCTTCATGGCGGGCGCCAACTCGATCTTCTATGGCGAGAAGCTGCTGACGACGGATAACCCGGAGGCGGATGCAGATCGGAAGCTGCTGGCGCGGTTGGGGATGCGGGTGGAGGTGCAGGATCACATGCACCATGAATCGCATGCAGGGGCGCAGTCTTCGCATTGTCATATCGACATTACGCCTGCGGACTGATGCTTTGTTGTGGGGGTGGGTCTTGGTTTTTTGTTGGTGGTCTGCCTCCCTTTCGTCCCCTGCCGGGGCCGACTCACTTTCTTTGTCTTGCCAAAGAAAGTAAGCAAAGAAAGGCGCGCCCGAGATGGCGAAGGATTCCTTGAATTTATGTCGCAGAGAGGGAGAGGAGGCAAACTCGCTTCGCTCAAACAGCCTCCTCTCTTTTTCCTCTCTGCAACAGAAATTCAAGGCGCCATCTAGGGCATCAACGGCCCCACCATCGCAGTGCAAACGCAGTGGTGGGTACGCGGCAAGACGCGGAGCGAGGCAAACGGCAGCAAGCAAGAAGCAAGAAGCAAGAAGCAAGAGCCAGACAGAGCATGCAAGCCAACGGTTTGGCCGTTGACGTTCCTGCCCTTGATGGCGCCTTGAATTTGTGTAAGCGGGCGGAAACAAGATGGGGAACTGTCTGAGCGCAGCGAGTTTTCCCCATCTCCGCCCGGTTACACAAATTCAAGGAAGGGGGTCGCCATCTCGGGCGCGCCTTTCTTTGGTTACTTTCTTTGGCAAGACAAAGAAAGTGACTCAGCCCCGGCAGGGGATGAAACAAGGGATGCACCACAAGTGCAGAAGATGCAGACAGAAAGCACCGGAGACACACACCAATGATCACCAAGCTCCTCATCGCCAACCGAGGCGAAATCGCCTGCCGGGTCGCCGCCACTTGCCGCAAGCTCGGCATCCGCACGGTCGCGGTCTACTCTGATGCCGACGCCAACGCCCGCCACGTCGCGGCCTGCGACGAAGCCATCCACATCGGTGAGCCCGCCGCCCGCGACAGCTACCTGCGCGCCGACCGCATCCTCGAAGCCGCGCGCGCCACGGGCGCTCAGGCCGTCCACCCCGGCTACGGCTTCCTGTCGGAAAACGAAGCTTTCGCCAAGGCTTGCGCAGACGCCGGCATCATCTTCGTCGGCCCGCCGGCCTCGGCCATCGAAGCCATGGGCAGCAAAAGCGCGGCAAAGGCGTTGATGGAAACCGCGGGCGTGCCGCTCGTTCCCGGTTACCACGGTGACAACCAAGACGCCGCATTCCTGCGCACGCAGGCTGATCGCATCGGCTATCCGGTGCTCATCAAGGCGAGCGCGGGCGGCGGCGGCAAGGGCATGCGCGTGGTGGAATCGGGCGATGCGTTCGAAGCATCGCTGGCTTCTGTCAAGCGCGAAGCCTCCTCCAGCTTTGGCGATGACCGCGTGCTGATCGAGAAATACCTCACGCGCCCGCGCCACATTGAAATCCAGGTGTTTGCCGACAGCTTCGGCGGCGCCGTCTACCTGTTCGAACGCGACTGCTCGGTGCAGCGCCGCCACCAGAAGGTCTTGGAAGAAGCGCCTGCCCCCGGCATGACGCTGGACCGTCGCCGCGCGATGGGTGAAGCCGCCGTGGCTGCCGCGCGCGCCGTGGGCTACGTGGGTGCCGGAACGGTCGAGTTCATCGTCGATGAAGACGGCACGTTCTACTTCATGGAGATGAACACGCGCCTGCAGGTCGAGCATCCGGTCACCGAAATGATCACGGGCGAGGACCTCGTCGAATGGCAATTGCGCGTCGCCTCCGGCGAGCCGCTGCCGCGCGCGCAGGACGAACTGCACATCCATGGCCACGCGCTGGAAGCACGTATCTACGCAGAAAACCCCGAGCGCGATTTTCTGCCGTCCATCGGCACGCTGAAGGTGCTGCGCACGCCGGCGGCGGTGGAATTTACCGTGGGCGCGCAGGCCAATGGCGAGCCCGCCGCCGTGCGCATCGACGCGGGCGTGCGCGAAGGCGATGCCATCAGCCCTTATTACGATCCGATGATCGCCAAGCTCATCGTCTGGGGCCGTGACCGTGAAGAAGCGCTCGCGCGCATGCTGCAGGCGCTGGGCAGCTTCCACCTGGTGGGGCTGTCGTCCAACGTGGCATTCCTGCGCCGGCTCGTTGCATCGAAGCCGTTTGCGACCGCCGATCTGGATACCGGCCTGATCGCGCGCAATCACGACACGCTGTTCCCGGCAGCCCCGGCGGTGCCGCAAGACGCCATCGCCCTGGCCGTAGCTGCGCTGCTTGCCCGCGAGGCACGCAGCCTGCGCACGGACACACGCGATCCGCATTCGCCGTGGGCGCGCGGCAGCGGCTGGCGTCTGAACGGCGCGGCTGAGCGCACGCTGCGCTTCTCCCACGGTGATCAGGCCGTCGACGCCACGCTCGTCTACGGCCGCGACGGATCGCGGCTGAAAGTTGGCGGCAGCGAAGCGCCCTTCACCTCGCAGCGCCATGCAGAGACCTTCACCGTCACGCTCGGCACGCACAAGGCGACTGGTCAGGTGCATGTCGACGGCGACACATTCCACGTCTTCACCGGCGGCGCGCACTGGACGCTGGAGCGCCACGACCCGTTGGCGCACGCGGGCGAAGCCGACGACGAAGGCGGCAAGCTGACCGCGCCGATGCCCGGCAAGGTCATCGCTGTGCTGGCCGCCCCAGGGCAGACCGTCACCAAGGGCGCGCCGCTCGTCGTCATGGAAGCCATGAAGATGGAGCACACGCTCACGGCACCTGCCGACGGCGTCGTCGAATCCGTGCTGTATGGCGTGGGCGATCAGGTGACGGAAGGCGTGCAGTTGCTGGCGTTCAAGCCCGCCGAATGACGCCCAACGGGGCTGCCACACGCCTTGGCGGCCCCTGCTACACTGCTTGACGTATACGTCAATCACCCGCACTGAAGTCGCCCCACATGCACATCCAGATCTACACGCCCGACGGCAAGCCCCAACCCTGGCTCGATGGTTTTGCGCAGGCACTGCCCGAAGCGCGGCTGTCGGTGTGGGAGAAAGGCGCGGCGCAGGACGCCGATTACGCCGTGGTCTGGCAGCCGCCTGCCGACATGCTGCGCGATCGTCGCGATTTGCGCGCCGTGTTCAATCTGGGCGCGGGCGTCGATGCGATCCTCGGCCTGCGCGCGCAATCGCCTGATGCCATTCCGGAAAGCCTGCCGATCGTGCGGCTGGACGACGCCGGCATGGCCGCGCAGATGGGCGAATACGTCACGCACGCCGTGCTGCGCTTCTTCCGCCGGCTCGATGAATACGAGCGCCAGCAGCAAGCCAAGATGTGGCGTTTCCTCAAGCCGTTCAACCGCGATGAGTTTGTCGTCGGCGTGCTGGGCCTGGGCGTGCTCGGTACGCACATCGCCAAGACGTTGGCGGGCTTCGGCTTTCCGGTGCGCGGCTGGAGCCGCTCTGCCAAGCATGTCGAGGGCGTCGATTGCCGCGCAGGCAGCGATGCCCTACCAGGCTTCCTTGCCGGCACGCGCGTGCTGGTGAACGTGCTGCCGCTGACGGCAGACACCGAAAACGTGATCGACGCAAAGCTGCTCGGTCAGCTCGCGCCGGGCGCGTTCGTTGTCAACGTGGCACGCGGCAAGCATCTGGTGGAAGAGGACCTGCTGGCCGCCGTGCGCAGCGGCCACATTGCCGGCGCCGCGCTCGACGTATTCCGCACCGAGCCGCTGCCCGCCGACCACCCTTTCTGGACCGAACCGCGCATCCACATCACGCCGCACATTTCGGCGCTGACGCTGCGTGAGGTCAGCATTGCCCAGATCGCGCGCAAGATCCGCGCGCTGGAAGCCGGCGAACCGATTGCCGGCATCGTCGATCTGCAACGAGGTTACTGAGATGAGCATTCCGAATTTTGTGAAGGTGGTCGAGGTCGGCCCGCGCGACGGTCTTCAGAACGAGAAGGCGCCGGTTTCCACCGACACCAAGGTCGAACTGGTTAACCGGCTGTCCGAGGCCGGCTTCGTCAACGTGGAAGCCGCGTCGTTCGTGTCACCCAAATGGGTGCCCGCAATGGCCGATGGCGCCGACGTGATGGCGCGCATACAGCGCCGGCCGGGCACGCTGTATTCGGTGCTCACACCCAACATGAAGGGCTTCGAAGGCGCCGCTGCAGCAGGCGCGGACGAGATCGTGATCTTCAGCGCCGCCAGCGAGGCCTTTGCGCAGAAGAACATCAACTGCACGATCGCTGAATCGATCGAACGCTTTGTGCCGGTGGCCCAGGCCGCCAAGGCTGCGGGCATTCGCGTGCGCGGGTCGATCTCGTGTTCGCTGGGCTGCCCGTATCAGGGCGAGGTGCCGGTGTCGTCGGTGGTGGATGTCATCAAGCGCATGGCTGATCTGGGCTGCGACGAGATCGACATTGCCGACACCATCGGCGTGGGCACGGCCGGGCAGGTGAAAACCGTGATGGAAGCCGCCGCGGCGACGTTCCCGATCGACCGCCTCTCGGGCCATTTCCACGACACGTACGGGCAGGCGCTGGCCAACATCCTCGCCAGCCTGGAAGTCGGCATCGCGATCTTCCACGCCTCGGTGGCCGGGCTGGGCGGCTGCCCGTATGCCAAGGGCGCGACCGGCAACGTCGCCACCGAAGACGTGCTGTACCTGCTGCACGGCCTGGGCATCCGCACCGGCATCGACCTCGACAAGGTCGTGCTGGCGGGTGACTTCATCTCGCAGGCCATCGGCCGCCCGACCGCCTCGCGTGCGGGCCGCGCGCTGCTGCTCAAGCTGCAGGACCAGATCGCCCAGGGCTGCATCTGAAACCCCATCAAGAACAACGACGATGACCTCTACCGATACGAACGCACCGCTGCCTGAATCCGCCCAACGCGTGGCCGACCACCTGCGCACGCTCGGCTACGAAAAAAACATCGTGATGCTGCCGGCCACCGGCAAGACCTCCGCTGAAGCGGCTGCCGGGCTGGGCTGCTCCGTGGCCGAGATCGCCAAGTCGATCATCTTCCGACGCGCGGAAGACGATGTGCCGGTGCTGGTGATCGCCAGCGGCACCAATCGTGTCGACGAGGCAAAGGTTTCCGCGCACGTGGGCGCGCTGGCCAAGGCCGATGCGAAGTTCGTACGCGAGAAGACCGGTTACGCCATCGGCGGCGTGTGTCCGGTCGGCCATGCGGTCAAGCCTGTGATGCTGCTCGACCGCGATCTGTTCCAGTACGACAGCGTGTGGGCCGCTGCCGGCCACCCGCACGCCGTGTTCAACCTCACGCCCGCGGAACTCGAAGCCATGACGGGCGCGCCGGTGGCCGACGTCGCCTTGCGCGACTGACCGCACAAGCATGGACGCCTGCACACGCGCGCAACTGAAGCTCTCGCTCGGCAAGCTGCGCAATAGCCGCGCGCAAGCCGAGCGCGCGCAGCCTGTGGCATCGCCGTGCATCAGCGTGTGCAAGATGGACGAGGCGCACGGCCTGTGCATCGGCTGCATGCGCACCATCGACGAGATTGCCGCATGGTCGACCATGGACGACACCGCTCGCCTGAGCGTGTGGAAAACCTTGCCCGAGCGCGCCTGCGCCTGGCTCAACGACACGCCCTGCGCCTGAGCGCCCATCACCATGGCCGAACACGACATCGTCACCTTGCCTGATTCGATGCGCGTGTTCGAGCGCGGCTGGCTGTCGTCCAACAACATCCTTTTCTTCGATGACGATGCGCAGGGCGGTTGCGCGCTGGTGGACACCGGCTACCTCACGCACGCCCCGCAAACCGTGGCGCTTGTGCAGCACGCGCTGCAAGGCAGGCCGCTGCGCCGTCTGCTGAACACGCACCTGCACTCCGACCATTGCGGCGGCAACGCGGCGCTGCAGGCCATCTACGGCAGTCACACGCGCGTGCCCGCCGCGCAGATCGACGACGTGCGCCGCTGGGATACCGACGCCCTCAGCTACGGCCCCACCGGCCAGGAGTGCGCACGCTTCACGTTGCCGGATCGCGATGCCGACGCAGGCCTCGCTGACGGTATGACTGCACGACTGGGCGGCTTCGACTGGCAGGTCATCAGCGCACCCGGGCACGACCCGCACGCGGTCATTTTGTTCAGCCCAGACACGCGCGTGCTGATCTCGGCCGACGCACTGTGGGAACGCGGCTTCGGCGTGATCTTTCCCGAGCTGGAAGGCGAGAGCGGTTTTGCCGAACAGCAGGCCATCCTTGAGCGCATCGCGCAGCTCGATGCGCGCGTGGTGATTCCCGGACATGGCCGGCCGTTCACCAGCGTCAACGCCGCGATTGATGCATCGCTGGGGCGTCTTGCGTATCTGCGTGCAGACCCGGAGCGCAATGCGCTGCACGCCATCCGCGTGCTGGTGAAGTTCAAGCTGCTGGAGCAGCAGGCCCTGTCGCACGAGGCACTGTTTGCGTGGTTCACGCAGACCACGCTGATGCCGCGCTTGCAGGCGCGCTTCTTCGCAAGCCAATCGATGGAAACGTTGGTGGATGCCGCGATCGCAGCGCTGGTCAAGGCAGGCGCCGCCACCGTCGAACACGGCCGCATCCTGAACCGCGATTGACGTGCCGCGCGGTGGCGATGCCCCGCTACAATGCAGCGACGCCTCTTCTCTTCGCCTTGGCATGCCGAAACCTGCCACACCCACCCCGCCCGAATCTGCCACAGAAGCCGAAACACCGCGCCGCAAGCGCGGCCGCCCCGCGCAGGATGCCAACGAGGGCTTGCGCCGCGCGTTGATCGAGCAATCGGCCAGGCTGTTCCGCGAGAAGGGCTACGGCAACACCACAGTGCGCGACATTGCCGCCGCCACGGGCGTCCATGCGGGCAGTTGGTTCTACTACTTCAAGACCAAGCAGGACATCCTGCAAGCGGTGATCGAACACGGCCTGACCGTGGCGCTGGCCGATATCGAAGCCATCGATATCGACGGCCTGCCGCCGCGCGAGGCCATGCGCCAACTCGTGCGTGCGCACCTCTACACGATCCTTGCGCCCCACCAGGATTTCATTCCGGTGATGCTGTACGAGTGGCGCTCGCTCGATACGCAGGCGCAAGAACGCATCATCGCGCTCAAGGATCGCTACGAAGACATCTGGACGCGCGTGATCGACCGCCTGCGCGCCTCAGGCGAATGGGCACACCCGACGCCCGTTGACCGCCTGCTGATGTTCGGCGCGCTCAACTGGACGGCGCAGTGGTATCAGGCGGGCGCGGGCATCAGCATTGACGCGCTGGCCGATCAGGCCGTGCTGTTCATCCTGCGTACGCCGCCCCAGCCGGCGGCTTAGCCCCCCCTAGCGCGCATCGCCCTCGAACAACGTCTGGTTGGCAGTGCGCAGCACGTGCTTCTGGATCTTGCCGGTCGCCGTCATGGGCAGCTTGTCGACCACGGCAATGTGTTTTGGCACTTCAAAGCCACCGAGATGCTCTCGGCAGTGTGCCTGCAACGCGGCAGCATCGGCTTGTGCATCGGGCTTGAGGCAGACAAACGCAGCCACCGCTTCCACCCAGTGCACATGCGGCAAGCCGACCACCGCGGCATTCGCCACGGCCGGGTGCCGCAGCAACACTTCTTCCACCTTGACCGAAGGCACGTTCTCACCACCGGTCTTGATCATGTCCTTGATGCGGTCCTTGAACTGAAGCTGGCCGTCGGCATCCCACATGCCGAGGTCGCCCGTGTGGTGCCAGCCGAAACGGCGCGCGTTGGCGGTGGCCTGCGGGTCCTTGTAGTAGCCAAGCATGACGTTGGGGCCGCGATGCACGATCTCGCCCAATTGGTTCGGGCCGAGCAGATTGCCTTGATCGTCCATCACCGCTGCTTCGTTCACCATGCACGGCTGGCCCCAATAGTTGCCGGTGCGCTGCAGTTGCTGGTCGGGCGCGAAGTACATCGTCATCGGAAAAATCTCGGTCTGCCCGGAGCCCAGGGCAAAGTTCGGGCACACCTCGGCAATCAGGCGCTCGAGCAGCGGCTTGGCCATCGGCGCCATCGCATACAGGCACAGGCGCAGGCTGGACAGATCTCGCTGCGCGCGCAGCGGATGGTGCAGCAGCGCGGCGTACATGAGCGGCAGGCCGAACAGCTGCGTGATGCGCTCGTTGGCAATCGCATCGAGCAGCGCCGCCGGATCAAAGCCGCGCTGTATGACGAGCGTGGCGCCCACCGTCATCGCGGACGCGGCGGTCGCAAACTGCGCGCAGTGGAACATCGGCAGCAGGCACGAGAACACGTCGGTCTCGTTCAGATTGAGGCCGGCGATGTTGGACATCAACGCGGCATGCACCGAGCGGTGCGAGTGCATTGCGCCCTTCGGCCGGCCGGTCGTGCCGCTGGTGTACATGATGAGCGCGAGATCGCGATCGTCGATCACCACGGCGGGCAGCGTATCGGCGTGGCCTTGCAGCGCCTGCTCCACGGTTTGCGGGCCATCGGCAACCGGTGCGCCGAAGCATTGATGCGCGGGCAGCGCGAGCGCCGACAGCGTGTCGCGCAGCGCCGGGTAAAGCGCCGCGTCGATCACCACGTGCCGCGCCTCGGCATGCTCGAGGATGTAGCGCACATCGTCCGGACCGAGCATCGCGTTGATCGGCACCCACACCAGCCCCGCCTTGAGAATGCCGTACGCGGCCACCAGGAACTGCGCGGAGTTCCCGCACACCATCGCGACCTTGTCGCCGGGCGTGAGGCCGCTTGCAAGCAGCGCGTGCGCATAGCGATTGCTGTCTGCATTGAGTTCGCCATGCGTCATGCGGCGCGGGCCGTCCACCAGCGCGACCTTCGCGCCGAACTTGCGTGCACTGCGATGCAACGTGTCGCCCAGCGCCACCCGGTTCAGCAGGTTGGCTTCAAGCGTGGTGTCTGGCGTGGCTTCGGACATGGGACGTCTCCTATGGACTGCATTGACTGCATTGACCACATGAACTGCACGACGAAACGATGGATCGGGACGGCAGTGCAGCCGTCAGGCCGCGGCAATCTCCATCAACAACCCGCCGGGCGCAACCTGTGCCCCGACCTGGGTGAACAGACCTTTCACCTCGCCTGCGAGCGGCGCGGCAATGCTGTGCTCCATCTTCATCGCCTCCACCACCAGCAGCACCTGACCGGCGCAAACGGCCTCGCCTTCGGCCACGTGCACGGCAACCACGCGGCCGTTCATCGGTGCGCTGATGCGGCCGCTGCCGGTTTGCGCGCCGCTGCGCTCGGCCTTGGCGTAGGTGGTGTCGATGGCGGTGTGTTCGATGCCATTCAGCACGAAGTGGCAAGCGCCGGCCGTGACGGCGTAATCCACCGCGCGGAATGTGTCGCCCAGCGCCAGCGTGACGCGACCGTCGCCCTCTGACACAAGCGCCACCTGCGTGGCACCGCCGTCCCAGGCCAGTTCCCATTGCTGCGCACCGAGCGCACGCACGCGCATGTCTATCGCTTCGCCGTCGAGCGTAAAGCGGCACAGCGTCGGATACGTGCGGCTGCTGGCCCACCCATGCAGTTCTGCGGGATAGCGGCGTGCGGTGTCTTCACGCAAGTGGGTGAGCAGCACGGCAGCCGCCTGGCAGACCGCTGCATCGGGTACGGCCGCCTGCCGCGTCGCCGCCGGGAAATGGCGGTCGATGAACGCCGTCGACACATCGCCGGCAAGGAACGCCGGATGCGCCACGCAGTCGCGCAGAAACGCCCGGTTGGTCGGCAGCCCAAGCAGCAGGCAATCGTCCAGGGCGCGCGCAAGACGTCGGCAGGCATCGGCGCGGTCGGTGCCGTGCGCGACGATCTTGGCGAGCATCGAGTCGTAGTACGGCGAGACGACGAGCCCGTCGGTCAACGCATGGTCCGTGCGCACATCTCCGGGCGCACGCCAGCGCGCGACGGTGCCGCTCTGCGGCAGGAAATTCTGCTGCGGGTCTTCTGCGCAGAGCCGCACTTCGATAGCGTGGCCGCCTTGCGCGCGGCGTGCATCGATGGCGTCTTGCGCCAGTGGCAACGGCTCGCCCAGCGCCACGCGCAACTGCCACTCGACCAGATCGATGCCGACGATCGCTTCGGTCACCGCATGCTCGACTTGCAGGCGTGTGTTCATCTCCATGAAGTAGAACGCGCCGTCCGGGGCGAGCAAGAATTCCAGCGTGCCCGCGCCCACGTAGCCGATGGCGCGTGCCGCCGCCACCGACACTGCACCCATGCGCGCACGCAGCTCGGGCGATACGGCCGGTGACGGCGATTCTTCGATCACCTTCTGATGCCGGCGCTGCACCGAACAATCGCGCTCCCCGAGGTGGACCACGTTGCCGTGCGCATCGGCAAAGACTTGAATCTCGATGTGGCGCGCCTCGACGATGGCTTTTTCGAGGATCAACTCGCCCGAGCCAAACGCGTTTTCCGCTTCGGAGCGCGCGGACTGCAGCGCCGCCGCAAACTGCTCCGCCCGGTCTACGCGCCGCATGCCGCGTCCGCCGCCGCCAGCGGCCGCCTTGATCATCACCGGATAGCCAATCCGTGCGGCTTTCTCGGCCATGCGCTCGGCCGATTGGTCTTCGCCTTGATAGCCCGGCACGCACGGCACGCCGGCGGCTTCCATGAGGCGCTTGGCGCCGGCCTTGTTGCCCATTGCGCGGATGGCATCTGCGGGTGGGCCGATGAAGACGAGGCCGGCATCCGCACATGCGCCGGCAAAGGCATCGCTCTCTGCAAGGAAGCCGTAGCCCGGATGGACCGCCTGCGCACCCGACTTGCGCGCGGCCTCCAACAACGCCGCAACGTTCAGGTATGACGCCTGCGGTTGCGATGCACCAATCGACAACGCAAGATCGGCCGCGCGGCAATGCGGCGCATCGCGGTCAGCCTCGGAATACACGGCAATGGTGCGCATGCCAAGGCGACGCGCAGTGCGCATGATGCGCAGCGCAATCTCGCCCCGGTTGGCGATGAGGATCGAGCGGAATGCGGCATGCGAGGTGGCCATCGCGTTAGCCCTTCTTGCCCGGCAGCGTGTTCATGTATTTGCAGATGATGCCGAGCATCACCTCGTCCGCACCGCCGCCAATCGAGCCCAGACGCCCGTCACGGTAATAGCGCGAGACCGGGTTGTCCCACGTGAAGCCCATGCCGCCCCAGAACTGCAGGCAGGCATCGGGCACGATGCGCGCCAGGCGCCCGGCCTTGAGCTTGGCCATCGATGCCAGCTCCGTCACGTCCTGCCCGTTGATGTACAGGTCGCACGCGCGATACGTGAGCGCGCGCAACGCTTCCACTTCCGTCTTCAGCTCGGCCAGCTTGAAGTGCACCCACTGGTTGTCGAGCAGGCTGGCGCCAAACAGCTTGCGCTCGCGTGCGTACTCGGCGGTGGTCTCGATGCACATCGTCATCGTCGCCAGGCTGCTGGCCGCGGCCCACAGGCGCTCCTCCTGGAACTGCAGCATCTGGTAGGTGAAGCCCTTGCCTTCCTCGCCGATGCGGTAGCGCTGGGGCACGCGCACGTCATCAAAATAGATGAGGCCGGTGTCCGACGAATTCATGCCGATCTTGCGGATCTTCTTGCCCACCGACACGCCCTTTGTGTTCATCGGCACGATGATGAGCGACTTGTTGCGGTGGGCCGGGTCATCGGATGTGTTGGCCAGCAGGCACATCCAGTCGGCCTGCAGGCTGTTGGTGATCCACATCTTGCTGCCGTTGATGATGTAGTCGTCGCCGTCCTTGCGCGCGGTGGTTTTGATGCTCGCCACATCGGAGCCCGCGCTCGGCTCCGACACGCCCACGCACGCCACCGCATCGCCGCTGATGGCGGGGGCGAGAAACTGCGCGCGCAGTTCGTCCGAACCGAAGCGTGCGAGCGCGGGCGTCGCCATGTCGGTCTGCACGCCAATCGCCATCGGCACGCCGCCGCAGTGGATGTGCCCAAGCGTCTCGGCCATCGCCATCGCATACGAATAGTCGAGCCCCAGGCCGCCGAATTCGGTGGGCTTGGCGATGCCGAGAAAGCCCAGCTCGCCCATCTTCTTGAAGAGCTGCTTGGCGGGAAACATCTCCGCCGCTTCCCATTCATCCACGTATGGGTTGATGTCGCTGTCGATGAAGCGTTTCAGGTTGCGCTGCAGTTCCTGGTGTTCGTGGGTGAAGTGCATGGTGTCTCGCTCCGGTTGTCCTGGGCTGTTCGTGTATGGGTTCGGGATGGCTACGGGCGCGCAACGCCAAACTGGATCGGATGCAGGGTGCGGCGGCGCGCTTCCTCGCACACGCCCAGCACGCAAGCCAGCACCTTGCGCGTATCGCGCGGGTCGATCACGCCGTCGTCCAGCAATCGGCCCGAAACGGTGAACGCGTCGGACTGCCGCTCGAACGTGTCGATGACCTTGGCGCGCATCGCTTCAATGGCGTCGTGGTCGACGGTCTGGGTCTTGCGTTGCATGCTCGTGGCCATGACCGTCGCCATCGTGCCGGCGGCCTGCTCGGCGCCCATCACGGCCGTCTTGGCGTTGGGCCAGCTGAAGCAGAAATCCGGAAAGAAGCCACGCCCCGACATGCCGTAATTGCCCGCCCCGAACGACGCACCGCAATGCACGGTGATGCGCGGCACGGTGGCGTTGGCCATGGCCTGGATCATCTTCGAGCCGTGCTTGATCATGCCGGCCTGCTCCGACGCCTTGCCGACGATGAAGCCGGTGGTGTTTTGCAGGTACAGCAGCGGCGTATCAGACTGGCAGCACACCTGGATGAAGTGCACCACCTTGGTGGCGCCCGCCGGGTCCAGCGGCCCGTTGTTCGTGATGACCCCAACGCGCATGCCGCAGATGGCCGCGTGCCCGGTGACGGTGCCCGGGCCGTAGTCAGGCTTGAACTCCAGGAAGTCCGACCCGTCGGCAATGCGTGCAATCACCTCGCGCATGTCGAGCGGTTTGCGATGATCGGTCAGCGCAATGCCGAGCAATTCTTCCGCATCAAAGCGCGGCGGCGCATAAGGGCGATCCGCTGCCGGTACATCGCGGTTCCAGTCGAGCGCAGCAACAAGTTCGCGTGCGATGCGCAGTGCATCGGCATCGTCTTCGGCAAGGTATTCGGCAAGGCCCGACGTGCTGGCGTGCATCTGTGCGCCGCCCAGTTCTTCTTCAGTGGCGATCTCGCCCGTGGCCGCTTTCAGCAACGGCGGACCAGCAAGGAACGCGCGCGCGCGATCACGCACCATCACCACGTAGTCCGACAGGCCCGGCATGTAGGCACCACCCGCGGTGCTCGACCCGTGCACCACGCTGATCACCGGAATGCCCGCCGCCGACAGCCGCGCGAGCCAGTAGAAGCCGCTACCGCCGTGGATGAAGGTCTCCACGCGATAGGTCAGCAGGTTGGCGCCGGCCGATTCGACAAGGTGGATGAACGGCAGCTTCTGCTCCAGCGCAATGGCCTGAGCGCGCTGGAACTTCTCGATGCCCATCGGCTGCACGGCCCCGGCGTCGATGCCCGCGTCGTCGACGATGATCATCGCCCGCACGCCGCTCACCCAGCCGATGCCCGCGATGAAGCCGCCGCCAGGAATGGAGCGCGCCGGGTCAGCGTGATCGAGGCAGAAGCCTGCCAGCGTCGACAGCTCCAGAAACGGCGCGCCGGCGTCGAGCAGACGGCCCAGCCGGTCGCGCGGCAGCAGTTGCCCGCGTTGTTCGAAGCGCGCGCGCGAAGCCTCGGACTTGTCGCGCGTGCGGTTCTCCAGCGTCCGCAACTGGCCCACGCGCTCTGTAAGCGCGGCATGGTTCTGCCGATATGCATCGCTCTGCGGCACGATGCGCGATTCAAGCGCCGGCATTGCGGCCCTCCTCGTCTTGCAGCACCTTGGGCGTCACGGCCAGGTGGAAGCCGTTGAACGGCTCGGCGCCATGACGCGGTGCCGGCATGGGCAACCCGGGCCGCACGTTCGGGCGGCCGCCGTCCACGCGCAGCGTCGTGCCGGTGATAAACGCGGCGGCTTCCGACAGCAGGTACACGATTGCCGACGACACTTCTGCCTCGGTTGCAAAGCGACCGAGCGGCACGGTCGAAGGCATGCTGCGGATGGTCTCGGCCATCCACGGCGGATACGCATCCATGCCCGACGATGCCACGTAGCCCGGCGCCACCGCGTTCACGCGTACGCCGTACTGCGCCCATTCGAACGCCGCCGTCTCCGTAAAGTTGACCATGCCCGCGCGCGCTGCGCCGGAGTGGCCCATGTTCGGCATGCCGCCCCACATGTCGGCCACGATGTTGACGATGGCACCGCCGTGCTGCTGCATCGCCTGATTCAGGCACTCGCGCGCCATCAGGAAGCCGCCGGTCAGGTTCGTCTGCACCACCGCTTCCCAGCCCTTGGCGGAGATGTCCTTGAGCGGCGCCGGAAACTGGCCGCCGGCGTTGTTGACCAGCGCGTCGATGCGGCCGTGCTCGCCGTAGATTTGCGCGACGGTGGCTTGCGCAGCGGCCTCGTCGCGGATGTTGCAAGCGTAGGTGTGCGCGGTGCCGCCGGCTTCGACGATCTCCGTGCGCACGGCGGCGAGCTTCTCTGCATTGCGCCCCACCAGCGCAACGGCCGCGCCCAGCGATGCCAGCTCATGCGCCGTGCACCGGCCGATGCCGCTGCCGCCGCCCGTCACCACGGCCACTTGCCCCTGAAACAGCCCCGGTCGAAAGACTGAGCGATACATGGTTCTCTCCCTGAATGCGCGCGTTAGGCCCTTAGGCCCAGCCGAGCTGACGCGCGGCAAGATCGCTGAGGACTTCCTCCGCGCCGCCGCCGATCATGTAGACCTTTACTTCACGATAGATGCGCTCCGACTTCGTGCCGCGCATGAAGCCCATGCCGCCGAGCAGTTGCACGGCCGTGTCGGCGCAGAACTGCAGGCTCTGCGTGGCGAAGTTCTTCAGCATGCACAGCTGCGCGACCGGAGAGTCGCCGGCCTGCATGCGCCGCATCAGGTCTTCAAGTAATGCCCGCGTCGCTTCGATGCGCGTGGCCATCGCCACCAGCTTCTGCCGCGCGACTTGATGCTGCACGAGACGCTTGCCGAAGGTTTCGCGCTGGGTGGCCCATTCCACGGCTTCGGTCAGGCACGTGCGCGCCAGACCGTAGGCCTGCATCGCCAGCGCCAGGCGTTCGTGGTTGAAGTTGCGCATGATTAGCTCGAAGCCGCGGTTTTCCGCGCCGAGCAGGTTGGTGACAGGCACGCGGCAATCATCGAAATGCAGTTGAGCGGTGTCGGAGCACCACCAGCCCATCTTCTTAAGCGGCGTGCGCGTCAGGCCCCGCGTGTTGCCCTCCACCAGCAGCACGGAGATGCCGCCCGCGCCCGCCCCGCCGGTACGCACGGCCACGGTGATGTAATCGGCGCGCATGCCGGAGGTGATGAAGATCTTGCTGCCGTTGACGATGTAGTAATCGCCGTCGCGCACCGCGCGCGTGGTGAGGTTGGCGACGTCCGAGCCGCCCGAAGGCTCCGTGATGGCAAGCGCGCTGATCTTCTCGCCCGCCAGGATTTGCGGCAACACACGCGCCTTCAGTTCTGCCGATCCGCCCGCCACGATGGGTGGCGCGCCGATCGTGTGGCTGAACAGCGATGCGAGCAGACCACCACTGGCCGCCCGCGTCAGTTCTTCGATCATCGCCAGTTCAAGAAACAAATCACCCGGCGTGCCACCGTATTCCTCGGGGAAACCGATGCCGAGCAAGCCAAGGTCGGCCGCCTCGCGATACAGCGCACGCGGAAACGTCTCGGCCTCTTCCCATGCATCGATGTGCGGCAGCACGGCCTTGTCGACAAAGCGGCGAACGGTCTCGCGAAACGTATCGTGATCGGCGTCGTGATCGGCGTCGAAGCGGGCAGACGGCAGCAGGCCTGAGAGCATGATCGCCTCGTCAATCAAGGGTGGTCGACCGGCACGCGCACGGGCATCGTCAGCAGCACCTGCGCCATGCCCTTGCCGAGCGGGTCGTTGCGCAGCGACGCCATGCCGCCACCGCCCAGCGCCTGTTCGCACACGAAGTTGAGGGCGTGGATGCCGGGCAAGTCGTAGCGCGTGACGCGCCCCTTCACGACGTGCGCTAGGTAAGCGGCAACGGCGTCTTCCGTCAATTGCGCGCGCAGCAACGGCAGGTCTTCAGGCCGACGCGCGATGACGCCGATATTGGAGGTGTCGCCCTTGTCGCCGCTGCGGGCATACGCGAGTTCGATGAGCGGAACTTCGCGTGTCGGGCCGGGCGGCAATGCATCCGATGCCGGCGCAACAGCGGATGCTTCCAACGCGGCGCCAACCGCCGGCACGGCGATGTCGAAGCTTTCCTCGCCCAGCAACGTCACGCGCGCCTGCACGCGCGCCTTGTCGATCAGGAAGGCGTATTGCTTGATGGCCGGCACCACGCTTGGCCGCCCGCCGGCGCCGGTCGTGCCCGGCGCCCACGACGTGCCGGCCGGGGCGATTTCGCGCGCGAACAGTTCCAACGCCTGCTTGTTCGGATGCGTCACCGCCAGCCACATCACCGATTCAAATCGTGGCACGTTCGGCTGATGCGGCCCGAAGAGGAACGCCGAACCGAGCGTCTCGATATGCGTTGCGCTGTAATCCGGCAGACCGAGCTGGCGGAACAGGCCGCGCGTGCGCTCCAGAATCGCCTGGGCTGTGCGGCGCGCCTTGCGATCGGCATCGATGCCGACAACGGTGAGCTGACCCGTCGCGCGATAGCCGTCGGCATACGTTGCGCTCACCTTGTAATCGGGCGTCGGCGCGCGACCGCGTGCGCCGCGCACTTCGACGCGGTGCTCGCCGGCCTGCGTCATCGTCACGTGTGTGAAGTCGCAGACGACGTCAGGCAGCACGTAGCGCGCGGGGTCGCCGATTTCGTAGAGCAGTTGTTCGCCCACGGTCGCGGGCGTCACCAGCCCGCCCGTGCCGTCGGGCTTGGTGACGATGAAGCTGCCGTCGGCCCGGCATTCAGCGATCGGGTAGCCGCTGTGCGCCCAGTCGGGCACGGCTTCCCAATCGGTGTGCAGGCCGCCCGCGCCTTGGCAGCCGCATTCAAGGATGTGCCCGGCGAGGCTGCCGGCGGCGAGTCGATCGTAATCATCGATCGCCCAGCTGAAGTGGTGCATCAACGCGCCAAGCGTGACGGCGCTGTCGACGCATCGCCCTGTGATGACGACCTGCGCGCCAGCATCCAGCGCTGCCTTGATCGGCAATGCGCCGAGATACGCGTTGGCACTGACCACCTTGTCGGGCAAGGGGCGGCCGCTTTGCAGTTCGCGCACGCCTTCGTCGCGCAGCGCGGGCAGCAACGGTGTGACATCGTCGCCTTCCACCACCGCAATGCGCACGCTCACGCCCAGTTCATCGGCCAACGCCTGCAGCGCCGTTGCGCATCCGCGCGGATTCACGCCGCCCGCGTTGGCGATGATGCGGATGTTCTGCGCCAGCGCATCCTTGAGCACCGCGCGCATCGCCACGCTCACAAAGTCGGTGGCGTAACCCAGCTCGGCGTTCTTCATGCGCGCGCTGGCCAGCAGCGACATGGTCAGCTCGGCCAGGTAATCGAAGACAAGAAAGTCGATGCGGCCCGAGGCGACCAGTTGCATCGGGCCCGTGATGCTGTCGCCCCAGAAACCGCTGGCCCCGCCAATGGAAACGGTGTCCTTGCGCATGTCAGCGGCCCGTCCAGTTAGGAGCGCGCTTTTCGCGAAAGGCGGCTTGCCCTTCCTGCGCATCTTCGGTCAGGGCAAACAAGCCGATCTGGCTTTCGGTAAACGCCATGGCCTGCTCGAAGCTGAGCGATTCCACCTGCTTGAGCGTGTACAGGCCGCGCCGGATGGCCGACGGCGATTTGTCGACCAGCCGCGCGAGCAATGCGTCGACTGCAGCATCCAGCGCTTCAGGCTCGGCGACTTCGTTGACGAGGCCGGCGGCGAGCGCGCGGTCTGCGTTCATCGGTTCGCCCGTCAGGCAGAGTTCATTGAGTACGCGGCGCGGCAACTGGTGCTGCAGCACGGCCAGCACCTGCGCCGGAAACAGGCCGACCTTCACTTCCGGCAACCCGAACGTGGCGCTGCGACTGGCCACCGCCAGATCGCACATCGCCAGCAAGCCCATGCCGCCCGCCATGCACGCGCCGTTCACGCGGGCGACGAGCGGCACGATGCAGCGACGCGCCGCGCGAAACAGATCGGCCAGCGCCTGGTGCGGCTCGGAATAGTCGAAGCGGAACGATTGGCCGCTTTGCAGATCGGCCCCCGCACAGAAGGCGCGCGTACCGGCGCCGGTCAGCACCACGGCGCGCACGGCGGCGTCACGGTCGGCGTCGGCCAGCGCGGCAGTCAGCGCTTCGAGCACGGCGGCGTTGATCGCGTTGCGGCGGTCTTCGCGCTGAATGGTCAGCCACAGCGCTTGGCCGCGCCGCTCGATGAGGAGTTCCGGGTCCATGCTCACGCGACGCTCGCCTTGAAAGGGAATTCGGTTGGACAACCTGCCCGGTAATACTAAATCATTTGATTGAAAAAATGGAAGCGTTTGGGCATCGCGGCTCTCAACAATTTTCTACGGCGGCCCGGGAACGTCATAACCCCCTGATTTATATGACGAAGCCTGCATGTTCGTAAGGAATTCGCTTGCCGATGCGTTGACTCGCTCACATGTAAACGATAACAATTCTCATTTGCATCACACATGTAATGAGAACTTTTGGGGAGAGGCAGCACGCCATGTACGCAGCACAGACGGAACGCAAGCGCACCGAACATTCGGTCGTGGGATATCTAACCGGCGCAATGAGCTTTGCCGTGGCTTCAGCGCCGGCGCTGGCCGACACGAAAAAAGACGCCGTATCCGCCACCCTGCCCGAGCAGACCGTAACCGGCAGCAGCGGCTTCAAGACGGATACCGCGTCCGGCGGCAAATTCACCGCGCCGCTGCTCGATACGCCCAAGTCCGTCACAGTCATTCCGGCTGAGGTGCTGCAGGACACCGGCTCCGTCACGCTCACCGAGGCGCTGCGCACGGTGCCGGGCATTGCGTTTGGCGCCGGCGAAGGCGGCAACCCCGTCGGCGATCGCCCGTTCATCCGCGGCTACGACGCGCAGGCCAGCACCTTCCTCGACGGGCTACGCGACATCGGTGCGCAATCGCGCGAGATGTTCAACGTGGAATCGGTGGAGGTCATCAAAGGGCCGTCGGGTGCGTATGAAGGCCGCGGCGCGGCAGGCGGCGCGGTCAACATCGTCACGAAGACGCCCAAGCTGGAGCACTTCACCGAGGGCACGCTGTCAGTCGGCAACGCGGCGTACAAACGTGTCACGGCCGACGGCAACTACCAGATCGGCGAGCACGCCGCCTTCCGCCTCAACGCGATGGCCCACGACGCCGCCGTTGCGGGGCGCGACGTGACGAGCTTCAGCCGTTGGGGCATTGCACCGTCCATCGCCTTTGGGCTGGGCACGCCCACACGGGCGACGCTGTCGTACTACCACCTGCAATCGAACGACACGCCCGACACCGGCATTCCGTACAACAACGGCACGTTCAACCGCCGCACCGACGGCCGCCCGCAGCTGTTCGGCCCCGGCGACGGCGCGCCCGTGCATGTCGACCGCAATGTCTACTACGGCCTGTCGCGCGACTTCCGCCGCGACCGCGCTGACATGGGCACCTTCACGCTGGAGCACGATGTGTCGAGCGCGCTGAAGCTGCGCAACACCACGCGCATCGCCCGCACAAGCCAGGACACCATTTGGACGCAGCCCGACGACAGCCAGGGCAACATCTACTACGGCATGGTCTGGCGCCGCACCAATTCGCGCTATTCGGTGGCCAACACCGTCGCCAACCAGACGGAAGCGACCGGAAAGTTCGACACCGGCGGTCTCCAGCACAGCTATGTGGCGGGCCTGGAGTTCTCGCGCGAGCGCAGCCGCAATGACACATACGCGGTGGCGACCGGCAGCAACCGCTGCCCGAGCGGCATCGGCGCGGCCGGCGGCTACAACTGCACCGATCTCTTCAACCCGAACCCGAACGACCCCTGGGCGGGCAGCATCAAGCTCAACAACAATCCCGCCGAGACGACGGTGCGCACGCAATCGGCCTACGTGTTCGACACGATCGAGCTGTCGCCGCGCTGGCAGGTCAACGGCGGGCTGCGCTTTGATCGCTATTCGGCATCGGCCACCACGTCGGCCAGTGCGCAAGGCATGCGTTCGAGCTTCTCGCGCGATGACAATCTGCTGAACTACCAGCTCGGCGTGGTGTTCAAGCCTGCGCAGAACGGCAGCATCTACGTGGCGTACGGCACGTCTTCCACGCCGTCGGGCTCGGTGGCGGGCCAGGGCGCTGATACAAGCGCGCTCACGCCGGACCGCTCGGGCAATCGCGGCGACGTGCTCGCTCCGGAAAAGAACCGCGCCTACGAACTCGGCACCAAGTGGAACGTGCTCGACAGCAAGCTGGCACTGACGGCCGCGATCTTCCGGATCGAGACGACCAACGCCCGCATCGTGCAGCAGGACGGCACCGCCGCCATGGCGGGCAACAAGCGCGTCGATGGCTTCGAGCTGGGCTGGTCGGGCGCGCTGACCAACCGCTGGCAGGTGTTCGGCGGTTACACGTATCTGAAGAGCGAGCTGCGCAACAACGGCGGCGCGGGCGCTGCCTTTGGCGGCACCAACGGTACGGCCTTCCCCAACACGCCGAAGAACAGCTTCAGCCTGTGGACGACGTATCAGCCGATGCCGAAACTCACGCTGGGCGGCGGCGCGTATTACGTCTCGAAGGTGTGGGGCAGCACCAACCCCGCCAACCCGAAGTGGGTGCCGGCCTACTGGCGCTTTGACGCCATGGCCGCATACCGCGTCGACAAGCACACCACCCTGCAGCTGAACGTGCAGAACGTGTTCGACAAGGTGTACTTCAACCAGGCGTATGCATCGCATTACGCATCGCTGGCACCGGGCCGCACAGCCATCCTGACGCTGGGCATTCGCTACTGATGCCGGCTGACGCTGCAACCGCCGCAGCGGCTGTCGGCCCCACAGCCGATCCGGCGGTGGTCGATGCGATCCACGCCGTGCTGACCGGCCCTGCTGAGCGCGCCGCACGCTGGCTGGCGGCTGCCGCCCGGCGCGGGCACACCGAAGCGCAGGCCATCTTCGGCCAATGGCTGCTCGATGGCCGCGGCGTCGAACGCGATCCGGGCGAAGCGCTGTTCTGGTTCAAGACGGCCGCGCTATCGGGCCATGCGATGGCCGCCAACATGCTGGGCCGCTGCTATGAGCACGGCTGGGGTGCGCCCGCCTGCGACAAGACCGCCACGCACTGGTACGCCCGCGCGGCCGATGCCGGCCTCGACTGGGGTCAGTACAACTACGCGACGCAGTTGCAACTGGGGCGCGGCATCCCGGCGGACCGCGCTCGCGCATTCGCGCTCTTTCAGGCTGCGGCCGCGCAAGGCCACGCCAAGTCGATCAACGTGCTCGGCGGCTTCTATGAAGACGGCTGGGAAGTCGAGGCGGACACGGCGATGGCCCTGCGCTGCTACCTGCGCGCCGCAGAGGGCGGCGACTTTCGCGGCCAGTTCAACGCCGCGCGCCTGCTCGCACTCGCCAACCGCGCAAACGACGCCGTCACCTGGATGCACGCCGTCACGCGCACCGCCACACCCGCCTTCCTCGCGAAGGCGCATGACTTTCTCGCCGGCCATCCCGATGCGCGCCTGCGCGTGCTGGCCATCGCGCTGGAAACCGAACCATCATGTTGCTGAAGATTCCCAACGTCTTGACCAAGGAACAGGTTGCGCGGTGCCGCGCCATCATCGGTGCCGCCGAGTGGGTGGACGGCAAGGTCACCGCCGGCGCGCAGTCAGGCCAGGTGAAGCACAACATGCAGTTGCCCGAAGGCTCGCCGGCTGCGCGCGAGGTCGGCACCCTCATCCAGGATGCGCTTTCGACCAATACGCTGTTCTTCTCCGCCGCGTTGCCGCTCAAGGTGTTCCCGCCGCTGTTCAACCGCTACGCGGGCGGCCAGACCTTCGGCAACCACGTCGACAACGCCGTGCGGCATCTGCGCGGCACGGATTTCCGTATCCGCAGCGACCTCTCCTGCACGCTGTTCCTGACCGAACCTGAAGACTACGACGGCGGCGAACTCATCATCGACGACACCTTCGGCGAGCACCGCGTCAGGCTTGCAGCGGGTGACATGGTGCTCTACCCCAGCAGCAGCCTGCACCGCGTGACGCCTGTCACACGCGGCGCTCGCGTCTGTTCATTCTTCTGGCTGCAGAGCATGGTGCGCGGCGACGCGCATCGCACGCTGCTGTTCCAGATGGATACGGAACTGCAGCGGTTGATGGGATTGCTGGGGCAGGACGACCCGTCAGTCATCGCCTTGACGGGGACGTATCACAACCTGCTGCGCGAATGGGCCGACGCCTAGACGGCTGCCTCACGCAAAGTACGCCCGCATCTCCTTGAGCAGCGCTTCCGGCGCCTCTTCCGGCACATAATGCCCGCACGGCACGGTGCCACCGCTCACGTCGTCCGCCACGGCACGCCACAGTTCCAGCGGCTTGAAGCAGCGTTGGATCACGCCGTGCTCGCCCCACAGCACACGCAGCGGCACGCTCACGCGCTTGCCTGCGTCGCGGTCGGCGCGATCATGTTCAAGGTCGATGGTGGCGGCGGCGCGATAGTCCTCGCACATGGCGTGCACGCTGGCGGGCTCGCGCATGGCGGCAGCGTAGGTCGCCATCGCCTCCGGGGCGAACGGTTCGAGCCCCGCGTGGCGCAGGCCCATCAGTTTGCCGATGTAGAAATCGGGCGTGGCGTTGATGAGCGTCTCAGGAAACGGCGACGGCTGGATCAGGAAGAACCAATGCCAGTAGGCGGATGCAAACGCCATGTCGGTGTGCTCGTACATCGCCAGCGTGGGGGCGATGTCGAGCAGCATGGCCCGCTCGACGTGCAAGGGATGATCGACACACAGGCGATGCGCCACCCGCGCCCCGCGGTCATGCGCACACAGCCGGAAGCGGCCGAAGCCGAGCGCGCGCATCACCTCCACCTGGTCCTGCGCCATGGTGCGCTTGCTGTATTCCGCATGCCGGGCGCTGCCGGCCGGCTTGGACGAGGCGCCATAGCCGCGCAGATCGGTCGCAACGACCGTGTAATCGTGCGCCAGCTCGCGCGCCACCTTATGCCAGATCACATGGCTTTGCGGATGGCCATGCAGCAACAGCAGCGGCGGCCCGCTCCCGCCGATCACCCCCGCGATCTCCACCCCGTTGGCCATCTGGCGGAACGGACGGAAGCCGGGAAACAGCGCGGCGTCTGCAGCAGCGGTGGCGGCATCGATGGAAAGCGGCGTGGTCATGCAAGTCTCCGGTGATCAGTCTTGGGTGAAGTGATGCGTGGCGAATGCTCCGCATGCTAGCGCAGAGCGGGCACGCGCGTTGCGGAACCATCCCCTGCCGTTCCCTTCTTTGGATTTCCCCTGACAAGGAGTTCGCCATGACCCCATTGCATGACTTGCGCATCGCCATTCTCGTCGACGACCTGTTCGAGCAGGCCGAGCTGGCCAGCCCCAAGCAGGCGTTGGAAGGCGCCGGTGCCACGGTCAGCATCATTGCGCCGAAAGGCCCCAGCGTGACGGGCCTGAACCACGCCGACAAGGGCGATACGTTCAAAGTGGACCTGACGCTGGACCAGGCCAAGGCAGACGACTTCGACGGCCTGGTGCTGCCCGGCGGCGTCTTCAACGCCGACGCACTGCGCGTCGTGCCGGCCGCACAGGCATTCGTGAAAGCGTTCGAGCGCGCGCAAAAGCCCATCGCCGTGATCTGCCACGGGCCGTGGCTGATGGTGTCTGCCGGACTGGTGCGAGGGCGCACGCTGACGAGCTGGCCGACGCTGCAGGACGACATCCGCAATGCCGGCGGACTGTGGGTCGACCGTGAGGTGGTGACCGACCGCAACTGGGTCAGCAGCCGCAAACCCGATGACCTGCCCGCCTTCAACCGCACCTTCATCGAACTGCTGACGCAGCACGCCCATGTCTGAGCCCGGCGGGTAGACGGCGCACGGCGGGGTGCGGGATCGTTCCTATAATCGAACGACGTGTTCTGCCCCTGTCGTGCCGGTTCGCCCAACCAGGAGACGCCATGCCCGCCGCCAAGCACCTCCCGCCCATGCTGCAGCATCTGACGCTGCCCGTGATCGGTTCGCCCATGTTCATCGTCAGTTATCCGGAGTTGGTGTTGGCGCAATGCAAGGCCGGCATCGTTGGAGCGTTTCCCGCGCTCAATGCGCGCCCAGCCGAGGTGCTGGACGACTGGCTCACGCAGATGAACGAGGATCTGGCGGCGTACCGCACCGCGCATCCGCAAGAAGTGGTTGGGCCGATCGCCGTCAATCAAATCGTGCACCACTCGAACGCGCGGCTGGAGCAGGACGTGGCCACCTGCGTCAAACACAAGGTGCCGATCTTCATCACCTCGCTGCGCGCGCCGGTCAAGGAAATCCTGGATGCCGTGCATAGCTACGGCGGCATCGTTCTGCACGACGTGATCAATTTGCGCCATGCCGAAAAGGCGCTGGAAGCCGGTGTCGACGGCCTGATCTTGGTGGCAGCGGGTGCGGGCGGGCATGCCGGCACGCTGTCGCCGTTCGCGCTGGTGGGTGAGGTGCGGCGCATCTTCGACGGGCCGATCGCGCTGTCGGGCGCCATTGCCACAGGCGATGCCATCCTGGCCGCGCAGGCCATGGGCGCGGACCTCGCCTACATCGGCACACGTTTTATCGCCAGTCAGGAGGCCCACGCCGCCGAAAGCTATAAGCAAGCCATCTTGCGCGCAGCCGCATCGGACATCGTCTACACCAACCTTTTTACGGGCGTGCACGGCAACTACATCCGCGAAAGCATCGAACTCGCAGGCCTGGACCCGGCCGCCTTGCCCGAGGCCGACAAATCCAAGATGAACTTTGGCGATGGCAGCTCGCGCGCCAAGGCCTGGAAAGACATCTGGGGTGCCGGCCAGGGTGTCGGGCAGATTGCCGATCTGCCGCCCGCAGCCGAAATCGTGGCGCGCCTGAAGGCCGAATACGACGCGGCCAAGTTGCGTCTTGCGCTGCACCTGCGCCTCTAGACTCTGCCCGCCTCCAACTAGGCGTGCGTGCCGCGCAGCACTTCAATTGACTTGCGCTGTCAGCGCTTCTACATTCCAAAGATTCAAGATACGACATGCGCGGAGCCACGGGATCGGCTACCGCGTAAGCGTATGCGCAAGCATCCTTGGGGGGATGTCCGACAGGCGTCTGCTTTCCTGTTGCGCGCACCGACGACAAAAGGAGAACAAGATGACGCACTGCCCTGCGCCCGCGCGCCCGCTTACCAAGCTGGCGGCCGTGGCGCTGAGCGTGGCGGCCTCGGCGCTTACCCTGAGCCTGACCGGCTGCTCCACCCAGAACGCCGCGACCACGGCCCCCATCGAACAGCGTCTGCCGCAGCCGAACGAAGCGCTCGTGCGCGCGGCCTATGTCTACGCGTTTCCGTTGATGATGTCCGACGCGCTGGTGCAGACGACGTCTGCGCTGGCGCCTGCCGGTACGTTCATGCACCAGCGCACGCTAGACGACGAAGCCCTGCCCACCGGCGTGCGCGCCCGCGTGGACGTGCTCGCCAGCAGCGCGTTCGTCGATTTGCGTAACGGCCCGGTCGTCCTGAGCCTGCCCGACGCCGGGCGCCGACACCTCTGGGTGGCGCTGCACGACGGGTGGAACGACGTGTTCGAATCGCTCGGCAACCGCACCACCGGGGCACGTGCCGCGCACTACGCCATCACGCCGCCGGGTTGGGAGGGCACGCTGCCCACGGGCGTCAAGCAGATTGCCGCGCCGACCAGCCTCGTCTGGGTGGTGGCACGAACGCAGGTGGCCGGCCCGCGCGACCTGACCGCCGCACGCCGCCTACAGGACCGCTACCGCATCACCCCGCTGGAGGCCTTCAGCAAGAGCACCCTGCGCGAGGCCGAAGCCGAAACCAAGGTCAACACGGACAAGGCCACCGACCTCGACGTCAGCCTGGATGCCGCGCGCCGCCGTGTCACCGCACTGGACGCCAACAGCTACTTCACGCGCTTTGCTGAACTGCTCAAGGACAATCCGCCGCACGCGGCCGACTCCACGATGCTGCAATCGCTGCGTGATCTGGGCATCGTGCCTGGTGCGCCGTTCGACGCCAAAGCCGTAAGCGCCGCCAACCTGAAGGTGATGGAGGGTGGGGTAGCGGCCGCGCGCGAAACGCTGGCGCTGGCCGTCAAGCAACCGTCTGTCACGCAGAATGGCTGGTTCATCCCGCGCATGGTCGGCGCGTACGGGCTGGATTACGCGCAGCGCGCCATCGTGGCATGGAACGGCGGCGGCACCGACCTGCCACAGGACATGCTCATCGCCACAGCCACGACCGACGCAAACGGCATGGCGCTGGACAGCACGCACCGCTACGTCCTGCATTTCGAGCGCAACCAACTCCCGCCCGAGAATGCCGGCTGGGCCGTCGCCGCCTTGTCCGCGGCTGGGCAACCGCGCCGCGCATCCGAACGCCCGGGCCTGCGCAACGTGCTGAGCGAAGCCGATCGCCCACGCCTGAACCGCGATGGCTCGCTCGACATCCTGATCCAGCGCGCTCCGCCCAAGGGCATGCGCAACAATTGGCTGCCGCCGCCCACCGGCCCGTTCCTGCTGCGCATGCAACTGACCTGGCCCAAGGAAGCGGCACTCGACGCCTCGTGGCAGCCGCCCGCCGTACAGCGCCGGGACGCTGCAACCCAATAGCCAAGAGCGGCCGAGCGCGCGGTCAGGCCTCGGCCACCCGCGCAAGGCATGAGCCGGAGCAAGGGCGATCTGGCCGTGCCGCAAATTCCAGTTTACTAGATAAAAATTTCCATTAAACTGGATTGCATGGACATCCACCAACGTATCGCCCACCGCTTGCGCGAACTGCGCGACGCCCAGGGTCTCTCGCTCGACGCGCTGGCAGAACGCAGCCAGGTCAGCCGTTCGGCCATCTCCCTCATCGAGCGCGCCCAGAGCAGCCCGACCGCTGCGGTGCTGGATCGGCTCAGCTCCGCGCTCGGCGTGACGCTTGCCTCGCTGTTCGAAGACAGTCCCGCGCCGGCCGTGGAACCGTCGCCGGTATCACGCGCGGCAGATCAGCCCGAGTGGACCGACCCTGCCTCCGGCTACGTGCGCCGCAACCTGTCGCCGGCGGCGCGTTCGCCCTTGCAGCTCGTTGAGGTGCACTTTCCGGCCGGCGAGCGCGTGGCCTACGACACCGGCGTGCGCGATGCCGAAATCCACCAGCAGGTGTGGGTGATCGAAGGCTCGATGGAAATGACCGTGGGCGACACACACTGGCGCCTCAATGCAGGCGATTGCCTGACCATGCGGCTGGACTGCCCGATCGTCTATCACAACCCCACGCGGCGGCCTGCCCGCTACCTCGTCGCACTGACAACCGTGTCCGCTGCCCACTGGAGGCCCTGATGATCGACACCCTGACCATTCGGCGCGTGGGCGCCAACGAGGCAAGCGCGAGCGTCGACGCGTTGGCCGATGTTCTGATCGATTGCGTGGAAGGCGGCGCGTCGGTGAGCTTCATGTGGCCGTTGTCTCGCGACAAGGCGCAGGCGTTCTGGCGCAACGTTGCCGAAGGCGTGGCGCGCGGCGAGCGCGCCCTGCTGATTGCCGAAGATGAAGCGGGCGCCATCCACGGCACCGTGCAACTGGTGCTCGCACAGCCGGAAAACCAGCCGCACCGCGCCGACGTTGCAAAGATGCTCGTGCACCGCCGCGCGCGTAGGAAGGGCGTGGCGCAGCAGTTGATGGCCGCCATCGAAGAGGAAGCGCGCACCGAGGGCAAGACGGTGCTCGTGCTCGACACGGTGACAGGCGGCGACGCCGAGCGGCTATACGCACGCGCCGGCTGGCAGCGCGTGGGCGTGGTGCCCAACTACGCGCTGATGCCCAACGGCGCATTCTGCGGAACGACGTTCTTCTGCAAGCAGCTCACACCGCCAGCCGGCGCGGCCTAGTCGACCGATCAAATCGTCAACGTGCCGCGGCCGATTTCGATCACGCGGCCACCGACGTGGATCGTGCCGTCGGCATCCACCCGCAGCGTGAGGTGGCAGGGTCGTCCCACCGCAGCGCCCTGCTCGATGCGGTAACTGGCCGGCAACGCATGGCCCGTCGCGCGCAGCCAGCCGCCGAGGTTGGCACACGCCGAGCCGGTGCCCGGGTCTTCGAGCATGCCGGTGCCGTATTCGAAGAAGAAGCGCGACACCACCGGATCATTGCTGGCGGGCTTCGGCATGGTGAAGACGTACGCATTGCGTCCGTCGTTGCGGCTGCGCGGCCACGCGTCGAACACCGACAGATCGGGGCGGGCGCGGTCGACGTCAGCGCGTGTCTTGACCGGCACCATCAGTTGCTCGATACCTGCGTCAACCCACAGCGGCGGGCCCGCCAGCGCATCGGCGTCCAGCCCAAGCATCTTGGCGATGGCGGGATCGGCTTCGCGCGTATTCAGCGCCCCCGAGCGCGGCGGCACGAGCGACCACCCCTCGTCCTGCGCCGTCAGCGACACGATGCCCGACTGGCAACGCAGCGTCAGCTCATTGCCGGGGCCGTACAGTTCGCGCACCACCTGCGCGGTCCCAAGCGATGGGTGACCGGCAAACGGCATCTCGTAATCGGGCGTGAAGATGCGGAAACGCGCCGTGGCGCCATCCGTGTCGTCGGGGAAGATGAAGGTGATCTCTGACAGGTTGAACTGGCGTCCGATAGCCTGCATGGTGGCGTCGTCCAGGCCTCGCCCGTCTTCAAAGACGGCGAGCTGGTTGCCGCCGAACGTGGATTCGGCAAAGACGTTGAGCAGGCGGAAGGCGTAGCGCGGCATGATGGCGTCCGGAGTGTGGGGAAGAAAAAAACGGTGTGGCGATGCGTCATCTTCAACGCACCGCCACACCGTCTCCATGCACACTTGCAGACAGTTCACGCGAATCCGGCCTGACAGTTGGCGGACAGCGCAAACGCCGTGAAGGACCGCGCCTAACTCACTTGCGATAGTCGTACACGCCGCGGCCGGTCTTGCGGCCCAGGTAGCCGGCGGCCACCATTTCGCGCATCAGCATGGCGGGGCGGTATTTCGGATCACCGAATTCGGTGTACAGCACTTCCATCACGGCCAGCATGGTGTCCAGGCCGATCATGTCGGCCAGCGCCAGCGGCCCGATCGGGTGATTGCAGCCGAGCTTCATGCCCTCGTCGATCTCCTCCGGCGAAGCCAGACCCTCGCCCAGCACGCAGAACGCCTCGTTGATCATCGGACACAGAATCCGGTTGACGACAAAGCCCGGGCTGTTCTTGACCGTGATGGGCGTCTTGCCGAGCTGCTTGGCCAGCGCTTCCACCGCCGCGTGCGTGGCATCGCTCGTCTGTAGGCCGCGGATGACTTCCACCAGCGCCATCATCGGCACCGGGTTGAAGAAGTGCATGCCGATGAAGCGGCTGGCGTCTTGCAGCACAGCGGCCAGCTTGGTGATCGAGATGGACGACGTGTTCGACGCCACGATCGCGTGCGGTGCAGCCGCAGCCTCGAGCTGCTTGAGGATTTTCACCTTCAGGTCGAAGTTCTCGGTGGCGGCTTCGATCACGAGGTCGGCGCGCTTGAGGTCGTCATAGCTGGTCGAACCGTGGATGCGTGCGAGCGCGGCAGCCTTGTCGGCTTCGGTCAGCTTTTCCTTCTTGATGAGGCGGTCCAGGCTGCCTGCCACCGTGGCAATGCCTTTCTGGACGGCGGCATCGCTGATGTCCACCATCACCACATCCAGCCCAACCACGGCGCACGCTTGCGCAATGCCGTTGCCCATTGTTCCGGCACCGACGATGCCGACGACTTGAATTGCCATGAACTGCTCCTCGTTTGGTATTGGAATGCGAGATGGAAATGAAACAGATTGCAGAGGATAAACGACGCGGCGATGCACAGAAAAGCCTTGCTGACGGTAACGTCACATTCCACCGGATCGCCGTATGATGGCCGGCGTCGCGCCGCTCTTTCCTCGTTGGCGCAAGGACGCTGGAAATGGACCGTTTTCTCAGTATTGAAGCCTTCGTGCGCGTGGCAGAAACGCGCAGCTTTGCCGAGGCCGCCCGCCAGTTAGGCGTGACCAACTCGGTGGTCACCCACCGCGTGCAGCAACTGGAGCGCTTTATTGAAGCGCCGCTGTTTCACCGCAGCACGCGGCACGTGCGTCTTTCCGAAGTGGGCGAAACCTACTACAAGCAATGCGCCGAAGCCGTCTGCATGCTGACGGACCTGACCGACCAGATGCGCGGCCTGCGCGCCACGCCCGCCGGCAAGCTGCGTATCCGCATGCTGCCCGGGTACGCGCTCAGCCACTTTGCCGAGCCGCTGGCCAGGTTCGGGGCGCAGTACCCCGATATCCAGCTCGACGTGGTGGTCGACGACAGCGTGGTCGACCCGATTGCCGAGGGGTTCGACGTGGCGTTTCAGATCTTCCCGCCGATCAACGATTCGCTGATCGAGCGGCGCCTGTTCCCGCTGCGGCGCATGTTCTGCGCCACCCCCGCGTACATCGAGGAATACGGCATGCCGCAGCAGCCGGCCGATCTGCTGCAGCATTCGCTGGCGCTGTACTCCGGTTACCCGACCCGCAAGCGCTGGGTGTTCTCGCGCAACGGCGAGGCCGGCGTTGCAATGGACCTGCCCGAGCAAGTGCGTTCGAATTCCGTGCATCTGCTGCGCGACTACGCCCTCACCAGCGCCGGCATTGCCTGCCTGCCCACCCTCGTCATCAGCGACGATCTGGTCGCCGGCCGCCTCGTGCCGGTGCTTGTCGACTACGACCTGACACCGCTGCACTTCTCCGCCGTGTATCCGGCAACGCAGCGTCAGGCCGTCAAGGTGTGTGCACTGATCGATTGCCTGGCCAGCCACCACGCTGGCGAGCCGGCATGGGACACGCCTTTGCTCGAGCGCGGCTGGATCCGCTAATGGCCACGCGCGCCGAATCCCACGACCGGCGCGCGGGTCCAGGGTACCAATGGAATATTTCGGGAAGTCGCGGCGATTGTTCGGCAATCGCAAAAACTGCACTCGCCGATTGAGGCGTTGCGCCCGGTGCGCAACTTCCTATCATGGATGGGCCGTTGATCGCGCCGCGCCGATGCGGCGTCAGATCTGCAGCGCCCCCCTCGCATCTCCTATCGGAACCGGATACGGCCATGAATCCCAAGCTGGAAGTCCTTACCCCGCAAAACTGTCAACTGATCTTCATCGACCACCAGCCGCAAATGGCCTTCGGCGTGCAGTCGATCGATCGTCAGGTTCTGAAGAACAACACCGTCGGCCTCGCCAAGGCCGCGAAGATCTTCAACATCCCCACCACCATTACGACCGTCGAGTCGCAGAGCTTCTCGGGCTACACCTATCCGGAATTGCTCGATGTGTTTCCGGATCAGGAACTGCTCGAACGCACCTCGATGAACTCCTGGGACGACCAGAAGGTGCGCGATGCCTTGGCAAAGAACGGCCGCAAGAAGGTGGTCGTCTCGGGCCTGTGGACGGAGGTGTGCAACTGCACCTTCGCGCTGTCGGCCATGCACGATGCCGACTACGAGATCTACATGGTCGCCGACGCTTCGGGTGGTACGTCAAAGGACGCGCACGACTACGCCATGCAGCGCATGGTCCAGGCCGGCGTAGTGCCCGTGACGTGGCAACAGGTGCTGCTGGAATGGCAACGTGACTGGGCCCACCGCGACACGTACGACGCCGTCATGAAGCTGGTGAAGGAACACTCCGGCGCCTACGGCATGGGCGTGGACTACGCCTACACGATGGTGCACGAGGCCCCGCAACGCACGGCCACGCCGCACGAGGCGCTGGCACCCGTGGCGGCCAACTGATCGCGCTGCCCCATACAAAAGAAGACGCTGCTCCGGCCGGGCGACGCATGTGCAACCGCATGCGTCGCCCCGTCGTCCATTCAACCAGCCACCACCCTCTCTCTCATTCCCATGCAAACGATTACCACCCAAGACGGTACGCGCATCTTTTACAAGGACTGGGGCAACGGCAAGCCCGTCGTCTTCTCGCACGGCTGGCCGCTCAATGCCGACGCGTGGGACGCGCAGATGCTGTTCCTCGTGCAGAAGGGCTTTCGTGTCATCGCGCATGATCGGCGCGGCCACGGCCGCTCCGACCAGCCGTCGCAGGGCAACGACATGGATACCTATGCTGACGACCTGGCAGCGCTGCTCGATGCGCTCGACATCCAGGGCGCCACGCTGGTCGGTCATTCCACCGGCGGCGGCGAAGTCGCGCACTACATCGGCCGTCATGGCACCAAGCGCGTCGCCCGCGCGGTGCTGATCGGCGCGGTGCCGCCCATCATGCTCAAGACGGCCTCCAATCCGCACGGCTTGCCGATGGACGTGTTCGACGGCATCCGCAAGGGCGTCGCCGACAACCGCTCGCAGTTCTACCGCGATCTCGCCACACCGTTCTTCGGTTTCAACCGGCCGGGCGCGAAGGTCTCGCAGGGCACCATCGATGCCTTCTGGGCGCAGGGCATGACCGGCGGCATTCACGGCCAGTATCTGTGCATCAAGGAATTCTCGGAGGTCGACTACACCGAAGACCTGAAGAAGATCGACGTGCCGGTGCTGTTCCTGCATGGCGACGACGACCAGATCGTGCCGATCGACAATTCGGCCAAGCTGGGCGTGGAAGTGGTGAAGGACGGGACGCTGAAGGTCTATCCGGGCGGCTCGCATGGCATGTGCGTGACCGAGGCGGACAAGGTCAACGCGGACCTGCTGGCCTTCCTCAGCACCTGACCGGCACGGGCGGCGCCGTTTGCGCGCGCCGCCCCTTGGCATCCTGGAGCCCTCCTCGTGAAGCCCTACCTCATCTCCATTGCCGTCGGCATGCTGGTTGGCATCATCTACGCGCTGCTGCACGTTCGCTCACCGGCGCCACCGGCGATCGCGCTGGTCGGGCTGCTCGGCATGCTGATCGGCGAACAGATCGTGCCGGCTGCGCAGCGCCTGCTGGCCGGCGAGCCCATCACCATGGCGTGGTTCCGCCACGAGTGCGTGCCGAAGATCACCGGCGCACCGCCCCAAGTGCCACCCGCGGCGCAACCAACAAACCTGGCCGCCACTGGCGGCTCCGGCAGCACCAGCGGCACCACGCCGCGCAACCCGAGCTGACGCCATGACACACCTGTCGCTCGAACCCTCCCACGCTGCGGCCCCTGCCGATACCGCCCTGCACGTTGGCCTGCTGTTCCTGCGCCTGACCGGCAGCGCCCTGCTGATCGCCGTGCATGGGCTGCCCAAGGTGCTGCACTACAGCCAGGAACTGACGCGCATTGAAGACCCGTTCCACATGGGCGCCGCCCCCACACTGCTGCTGGCGATCCTGTCGGAAACGCTGTGCCCGCTATTGATTGCGCTTGGCGTGCTGACGCGCCTGGCGTGTCTGCCCATCATCGCCACGTTGCTGGTGGCCATGCTGGTGGTGCATCCGGACTGGTCGCTTGCCGATGGACAGTTCGGGTGGATGCTGCTGATCATCTTCACCACGGTCCTGATTGCCGGACCCGGACGTTTTTCGATCTTCCCCAAATACTGACGCAATGACCGCCGATCTCATCCTGCACAACGGCCGCATCCACACGGTCGACCGCGAACGCCCCACCGCCAGCGCCGTTGCCGTGCGTGATGGCCGCTTTGTTGCCGTGGGCGACGATGCCGCCGTGATGGCCCAGCGCGGCGCCGCCACCCAGGTCATCGACCTGCGCGGGCGCACCGTCATTCCCGGCCTGAACGATTCGCACCTGCACCTGATCCGGGGCGGGCTGAACTACAACCTGGAGCTGCGATGGGAAGGCGTGCCCTCCCTGGCCGACGCGATGCGCATGCTCAAGGAGCAGGCCGCGCGCACGCCGTCGCCGCAATGGGTGCGCGTGGTGGGCGGGTGGACGGAATTCCAGTTTGCCGAGCGCCGCATGCCCACGCTCGAAGAGCTGAACCAGGCCGCGCCCGATACGCCCGTGTTCGTGCTGCACCTGTACGACCGCGCGCTGCTCAACCGCGCGGCGCTGCGCCAGGTCGGCTACACCAAGGACACGCCGAACCCGCCGGGCGGCGAGATCCAGCGCGACGCGTCCGGCGAGCCCACCGGCATGCTGATCGCCAAGCCGAACGCGATGATCCTGTACGCGACGCTCGCCAAGGGGCCGAAGCTGCCGCCCGAATACCAGGTCAACTCCACGCGCCAGTTCATGCGCGAGCTGAACCGCCTGGGCGTGACAAGCGCCATCGACGCAGGCGGCGGCTTCCAGAACTATCCGGAAGACTACGAAATCATCCGCGAGCTATCCGCGCAGAACCAGCTCACCATCCGCATCGCTTACAACCTCTTCACGCAGAAGCCGAAAGAGGAGCTGGCCGACTTCAAGAACTGGACTGGCAGCGTGCGATACCGCCAGGGCGATGACTTCTTCCGCCACAACGGCGCGGGCGAAATGCTCGTCTTCTCCGCAGCCGACTTCGAAGACTTCCTGCAACCGCGCCCCGACCTGCCCGAGACGATGGAGCAGGAGCTGGAAACCGTGGTGCGCCACCTCGTCGCGCAGCGCTGGCCGTTCCGGCTGCACGCGACCTACGACGAATCGATCTCGCGCATGCTCGACGTGTTCGAGCGGGTGAACCGCGACATTCCCTTCAACGGCCTGCCCTGGTTCTTCGACCATGCCGAGACGATTTCGCCGAAGAACATCGAGCGCGTGCGCGCACTGGGCGGCGGCATCGCCATCCAGGATCGCATGGCCTTCCAGGGCGAATACTTTGTCGACCGCTACGGCGCCGCCGCCGCAGAACAAACGCCGCCCATCAAGCGCATGCTGGCCGAAGGCGTGCCGGTGGGCGCAGGCACCGACGCCACGCGCGTGTCGAGTTACAACCCGTGGACGTCGCTGTATTGGCTGGCAAGCGGGCGCACCGTGGGCGGCATGGCGCTGTATCCGGAAGGGTTGCCGCGCGAAGTGGCGCTCGAGCTGTACACGCACGGCAGCGCGTGGTTCTCGGCAGACCAGGGCAACAAGGGGCAGATCAAGGTCGGGCAACTCGCTGATCTGGCGGCATTGTCGGCGGATTTCTTCAGCGTGCCCGAGGCCGATATCAAGACCATCGAATCGGTGCTGACGGTGGTGGGTGGACGCATCGTCTACGGCGCAGCGGAGTTTGCCGAATTCGGCCCGCCGCCCATTCCGGTGCTGCCGGAGTGGTCGCCCGTGGCGCGCGTGCCGGGGCACTGGCGGCCGGCTGCGCCCATGCAGCAGCAGGTGCATCAGTGCGTCGGTTCGTGTTCGGTGCACGGCCACGCGCACCAGAAAGCGCGCACGGCCAATGTGCCGACCACCGACTTCCGCGGTTTCTGGGGCGCCTTCGGGTGTTCGTGCTTTGCCTTCTGAAGCGGCGACGGCGGCGACGGCTGCAACGGCCACACCGGCGTCAGCACGTTTCCTGATCGCACAGGGAACGCTGCTGGCGTTCGTCGCGGGCTATGTGGATGTGGTCGGCTTTGCGGCGTTGTTTGGGCTGTTCACCGCGCACGTGACCGGCAACTTTGTGATGATCGGCCTGGAGCTGGCGGGCTCCGGCCAAGGCGTGCTCGCCAAGCTGCTGGCGCTGCCGATGTTCGTGGTGGCCGTGGCAGCGACCAAACTCGCCGTGACGGCGCTCACGCGGCGCGGTGTGGCGCCGCTGCGGCCGCTGCTGCTTGTGCAGGCCGTTCTGCTGCTGGCCTTCATGGCGGCGGGGCTGCTGGCGCTGCCAATTCAATCGCCCGATGCTCCGGCCACGATTGTTGTCGGGCTGCTCGGCGTCGCGGCGATGGGCGTACAGAACGCCAAGGCGCGCATCGTGCTGTCGGAACATGCACCCACCACGATCATGACCGGCAACACGACGCAGATCGTGATCGACGTGGTGGAGTTGCTGTCGCCGGGTGGTACGCAGAAGGATGTTGCACGCACGCGATTGCGCAAGATGGTGCCGCCGCTGGCCGGGTTCGCCACGGGCGCGGTGCTGGGGGCGTTGGCGTTTGCAACGCTGTCGTTCTGGTGCGTGTTGCCGCCCGCGGGCATCCTCGTGGCCCTGGCCGTCATGCAACGCTAGGCCAGCGCTCGGTCAGACCTTGACGCGGCGAAACAGCTTGGAGAAATCGATCGACTCCACCTGCCGGGGCTCAAGCTCCAGCGCAGCGATGTATTCGCCCAAGTGTTCGCCCATCAGCCGCGCGGCGCGCTCGCCGTCGCGGCGCTCCACCGCATCGAGAATGGCCAAGTGTTCGTCGTGGCCGCAACTCGGCCGCGCGGGGGATTCATAGAGCCCGATCAGCAGCGAGGTACGCGCCACCAGCGTGCGCAGCATCGCCGTGATGATGGGGTTGCCGTTCGCCTCGGCCAGTTGGATATGGAAGTCGCCCGAGAGGCGGATCCAATCGCGCCAGTTGCCGGATTCACGGCTGGCGTGTTCAGCAGCCGCCAGCGCACGCAGCTCGGTGAGTTGCTCCGCCGTCGCGTGCTGCGCCAGTTCGCGTACCGAGCCGGTTTCCAGAATCAACCGCGCACCAAAGACCTGGCGAGCTTCCGTCGCGTCGTGCACGGCGATGGTCGCGCCGCGATTGGGCTGCAGCTCCACCACGCCCTCATGCGCCAGTTTCACCAGCACCCGGCGCAATGTCCCCCGCGTAATTCCAAAGGCCTTGCATAGCTGCGCCTCGACCAGACGGGTGCCGGGCGGCAGCTTCTGTTCGAGGATGGCGTCGTACACCGCGTCCGAAATGCGGGCGTCGACTTCGGCGTTGTTGCGGCGTGGCTGGGAGGTCGGAGGGGTCGTGGGCTCTGGCATCTCGCCATTCTAATCGAGCAAACACCGCTTGGATTGTGCACAAAACCGATGCCAATTCGGGCGGCGTTGGTGCGACATCCTCAAGAAATCCCCCCATGTTTTTGGCGTTCTTGCACCAGAAGCAAGCGAAATCCGCCCATTTTGCTTGGCACGGTTACTGCATGCAGACAAGCGTGATTGTGCACAATCCAAACGAAGCTTGTACTCAACTTAGAACGCAATGCCGGGAGCGGTCACGCGGTCGCGCCAATTCATTTAGGGGGATCACCTGTCATGAGCACCACCACCAAGCTGGGCGCTGCCGCCCTGGCATTCGGGCTGTCGGGCTTCGCTGCGGCGCAGTCGAGCGTGACGCTGTCGGGCGTCATCGATACCGGCGTGAGCTGGACCAACCATGCCGGCAACGGCTCGCAAAGTCTGACCGGCGTGTCGGACAGCATCCTGGGCGTGTCCAACTTCGGGCTGAGCGGCAAGGAAGACCTGGGCGGCGGGGTGAATGCGCTGTTCAACCTGCAGGCCGGCTTCAACCCGAGCAACGGGCGCATGTCTTCCAACGGCACGCTGTTCTCGCGCAATTCGTATGTCGGGCTGAGTTCGTCGTCGGGCACGCTCACGGCCGGCAAGCAATGGAACTTCAACGACGACTGGCTGGTGGGCAGCGTCTTCAAGGGCGGCTACAACTCGGGCTCGATCTTCAAGTTCAGCGAGTTCGACGCCGTGAGCGAGATCTACAACAACACGGTCAAGTACGTGTCGCCCGACCTGGGCGGTGCGCAGTTCGGCGCGATGTACGGCTTTGGCGAAGCGGCCGGCTCCATCTCGCAGGGCTCGCTGTTCAACCTGGCGGGGCGCTATAGCGCCGGCCCGCTGTACCTGGCCGCCAGCTACGACCAGGAGCGCGATGGCAGCGGCACCGGCTCGCTCTACAAGCTGATCACCGTGGGCGGCAGCTACACGTTTGGGGCGACCAAGCTGCGGCTGGGCGCGGCGCGCGCCGATGTGGGCGGCACGGGCGCGTTCCAGTCGATTCCCAGCATGTCGGCGCGCAAGGCGTACGCGGTGGAAGGCGGCGTCGATTACGCCTTCACCACGGCCTTTACCGGCTCGGCCGATGTGCTGTACCGCCGCAACTCGACGCTGTCGAACAGCTCGATGGTCTACCGGCTGCTGGGCCTGTACAGCCTGTCGAAGCGCACCACGCTGGTGGCCAACGTGGCGTATCTGAAGAACTCGTCGAGCGCGACGGAAGCGCTGGTCAACACCACGTCGGGCGCCATCGGCGGCGGCGTGCCGGGCACGAGCCAGACCTCGGTGGCGCTGGGCGTGCGTCACACCTTCTGACCCGCGCGAAGCCGGCCGCGCCACTTGCCCCGGTATGTGGCGCGGCTGCCCGCAGATGCGGCCACGCGCACCAGAACGACGCATGCCAAGCGCGCTCGCGCCGAAATTTCCGCGCGCAGACAGGCACACCTATTGCACCAACCCGACATGACCCGCGCACCCACCGCCCCCGCCGACTCCCTCGAACTCGTTGCGCTGACCAAGCGTTACGCACATGACGCCGTGGCCGTCGACGCCATCAACCTGCGCGTGCCGGCCGGCAGCTATTGCTGCTTGCTGGGGCCGTCGGGCTGCGGCAAATCGTCAACGCTGCGCATGATTGCCGGCCACGAACATGTGAGCGACGGCGACATCCTGCTGGGCCACCGCAACATCACCAACCTGCCGGCGGCCTCGCGCGGCACGGCCATGATGTTCCAGAGCTACGCGCTGTTTCCCCACTTGAGCGCGCTCGAGAACGTGGCCTTCAGCCTGAAGATGCGCGGTATCAACGCACGCGAACGGCGCCAGCGCGCGCAGGCGCTGCTGGAGCGCGTGGCGATGGGCCACCTGGCGCAGCGTCGGCCTGGCGAGTTGTCAGGCGGCCAGCAGCAACGCGTGGCGCTGGCGCGTGCGCTGATCATGGAGCCGCGCGTGCTGCTGCTGGACGAACCACTCTCTGCGCTGGACCCGTTCCTGCGCACACAGATGCGTGCCGAATTGCGACGCTGGCAGCAGGAACTGGGCTTGACCTTCGTGCACGTCACGCACTCGCAGGAAGAAGCGATGGCCCTGGCCGACCAGATGGTGGTGATGAACCACGGCCGCATCGAACAGGCCGGCAGCCCGCGCGAGATCTACAACCAGCCAGCCAGCGCGTTTGTTGCGACCTTCATCGGCGGACACAACCTGCTGGAAGACGCGCATGGGCCCGTAGCGGTGCGCATCGATCGCATGGCCTTGCATGCTGATGAATCCACAGCCGGAGATCGCCCCCGCGTGCGCGGCCGCATCTGCGACATCGAATACCAGGGCACACATGTGCTGGTGAGCGTGGAAGGCGTGGCGCTCTCGCCCTCGCAACGCGTAACGGTGAGCCTGCCCGAGACCGACGCCACCATCGCACACCTCGCACTGCATCAACCCATCTGGGCCTCGTGGGATGCCGCACAGGCCCACCGCTTACCGGGCCCGCCAGCGGCCTGAAACCGGCTCAACCATTCCAATCCGCAGCCTGACGGCTTCAGGCGCTGCCTTCACCTTCCTATCAGGGGTTGCAACATGTCTGACGATTCCAACGATTTCAAGGCCGGCCGCCGCACCGCACTCAAGGGCATGGCCGCCATTCTGGCCACCGGCGTCGTACCCGCGATCCACGCGCAGGAAAAACTGACGCTGCGCTACCTCGGCACGGCGGTCAACCAGGACAAACTGATCGCCGAGAAATTCGAAGCCGACACCGGCATCCGCGTGCAGTACGTGGCGGTGACGACCGATGAGATCACCAAGCGCGCCGTGACCGCGCCGAGCAGCTTCGACCTCATCGACACGGAGTATTTCTCGCTCAAGAAGATCGTGCCGACCGGCAACCTGCTGGGCATCGACGCGCGCCGCATCAAGAACGCGGACAAGATCACGTCGCTGTTCACCAAGGGCGAGGTGGCCGGCAAGAAGGTGGGCGACCAGGGCACCGCGCCCAAGAAGGTCATGTATCTGCCGGGCGCCAATGCGACCACGTTCGCGACTTCGCCCACGCAGTTCATGACGCTGATCCCGACCGTGTACAACGCCGACACGCTGGGCATCCGTCCCGACCTCATCAAGCGCCCCATCAACTCGTGGGCCGAGCTGCTGAACCCCGAGTTCAAGGGGCGTGCGTCGATCCTGAACATTCCGTCGATCGGCATCATGGACGCGGCGATGGTGGTGGAAGCCAAGGGCCTGCACAAGTACGCCGACAAGGGCAACATGACCCGCGCCGAAATCGACCTGACCATCAAGACGCTGATCGAAGCCAAGAAGGCAGGTCAGTTCCGCGCGCTGTGGAAGGACTTCAACGAAAGCGTGAATTTGATGTCTTCGGGCGAAGTGGTGATCCAGTCGATGTGGAGCCCGGCGGTGACCGCCGTGCGCAGCAAGGGCATCGACTGCACGTTCCAGCCGCTCAAGGAAGGCTATCGCGCGTGGGCCGCCGGCTTTGGCATTCCGAAGACGGTATCGGGCAAGAAGCTCGACGCGGCGTATGAATTCATCAACTGGTTCCTCGACGGCTGGGCCGGTGCGTACCTGAACCGCCAGGGCTACTACAGCGCCGTGCTGGAAACGGCCAAGGCCAAGATGGAACCGTACGAGTGGGCCTACTGGATGGAAGGCAAACCCGCTGCCAAGGACATCAAGAGCCCGCACGGCGATGTGCTGGCCAAGGCCGGCAGCGTGCGCGACGGCGGCAGCTACGAACAGCGCATGGGCGGCATCGCCTGCTGGAACGCAGTCATGGACGAAAACGAATACATGGTCCGCAAGTGGAACGAGTTTGTCGCCGCTTGACGCCCCTCAGCACGTCGCCATCGTCATGACACCCTCTACGCCGTCTACTCCACCCGCCGCCGGCGCCCTGCGTCCGGGCTTGCAGGCGCTGCCGTTTGCGGCGGTGTTTGTCGTGTTCTTTCTGATCCCGCTGGGGCTGGTCGCAATGGTCAGCTTCTGGGATTTCAACGAGTACGCGCTGCTGCCGACCTTCACCTTGCGCAACTACGCCAAGCTGTGGGAAGGCTGCGGCCATCTCAATGAATACGGCGATCTGTGCGTGACGGCGTCGACGTACCTGTCGACGCTGCGCTTTGCGCTGGGCACCTGGGCGCTGACGCTGGTGCTGGGTTTTGCGCTGGCGTACTTCCTGGCGTTCCACGTGCGCTCGGCTGCGGTGCAGACGCTGCTGTTCGTGATCTGCACGGTGCCGTTCTGGACGTCCAACGTGATCCGCATGATTTCGTGGATCCCGTTGCTGGGCCGCAACGGCCTCGTCAACCAGACGCTGCAGGCCATGCACCTGACCGAGCAGCCGCAGGACTGGCTGCTGTATTCGAACTTCTCGGTGCTGCTGGCCTACGTGCACCTCTACACCATGTTCATGATCGTGCCGATCTTCAATTCGATGATGCGCATCGACCGCGCGTTGCTCGAAGCCGCGCGCGATGCAGGCGCCAGCGCCTGGCAAACGCTGTGGCACGTGATCGTGCCGCTGTCGCGCAGCGGCATCCTGATCGGCTCCATCTTCATCCTGACCATCGTCATGGGCGATTTCGTGACCGTGGGCGTGATGGGCGGCCAGCAGATCGCCTCGGTCGGCAAGATGATCCAGGTGCAGACGTCGTACCTGCAATTTCCGCTGGCGGCCGCCAACGCCGTGGTGCTGCTGCTGACGGTGCTGATGATCATCTGGGGCCTGACCCGCGTGGTCGACATCCGCAAGGAGCTTTGACATGCAAGCGCGCTTTCGCGAACCCCATGCCCCCGGCTTCTGGCCGCTGGCATGCCTCTTCGCGCTGTTTGTGCTGTTCCTGTACGGGCCGATGCTGACGATCTTCGCGCTCAGCTTCCAGGGCCCGGAAGGCGGCCTGACATTTCCGATGAATGGGCTCTCGCTGCATTGGTATCGCCAGCTTGCCGAAGGCCTGGGCGTGGTCGACATCGGCGCGGCATTCCGGCGCTCACTCGCGCTGGGCGCGGCCGTGATGGCGCTGACCATGGGGCTCTCGCTGCTGGCGGCATTGGCTTTCCGGAAGCGGCTGCGTGGCGGTGGTGCACTGTTCTACGTCACGGTGGCCAGCCTAATCATGCCGTCGATCGTGGTGTCGCTCGGCATCGGCCTGCAGTTCCGGCTGATCGACACGGGCATCAAGGCGTTGCTCACCGCGTTGGGCATGGGCGATCAGGCCGACAGCTTTGGATCGTCGCTGGGCCTCTGGACATCCGCCCTCGGCGCGCACCTCACGTGGACGCTGCCGTTCGGCCTGCTCATCATGTTCGCCGTCTTCAACCGCTTCAACCCAGCCTACGAAGAAGCCGCGCGCGACCTGGGGGCCACGCCCTGGCAGACGTTCCGGCACGTCGTGCTGCCGTTGATCGCGCCGTCGCTCATCGGTGTGGGCATGTTCGGCTTCACGCTGAGCTGGGACGAGATCGCGCGCACCTCGCAGGCAATCGGCGACGTCAACACGCTGCCGCTCGAACTGCAAGGATTGACCACCACCGTGACGACGCCGTCCATCTACGCGCTGGGCACGCTCACCACCGTCGTGTCGTTCGTGGTGATGGGGCTGACGATGCTGGCCATTGTTCGACTGCGCCGCCGCCAGAGCGCCGGGCGGGTTGACTGAACCATTGACTGAACGCGCGCCAATGACCCTCGCTACGGAATCGGCCGGGCCGCGCCGGCTGCTACTGATCAACCCGAATACCACGAGCGCGCTCACACAGACCATCACGCGCTTCGTGCAGGCTGCATTGCCCTGCGATGTCGTTGTGGAAGCGGTTACCGCGCGGTTTGGTGCGCCGTACATCGCCACCGAAGTCGGCTACGCGGTGGCCGCGCACGCCGCGCTCGACGCATGGACGCGGGCACAGCAGCCAGCCATCAACGCCGCCATCATCGGCTGTTTTGGCGACCCCGGGCTCTTCGCGCTGCGCGAGGTGGCGCCGTGCCCCGTCACCGGCCTGGCGGAGGCCGCGTTGATGGAAGCGGCAACGTACGGCACTTGCGCAGTCATCACGGGAGGCCATGCGTGGGGGCCGATTTTGGAGCGCTTGCTGCCCACGCTTGAAGGCGGCCACACCGTGCGCGATATCCATACCGTCGAACTAGACGGGGCCGCGCTATACGCCGCGCCGGATGCGGCAGAACAGATCTTGATTGGCGCCTGCACGACCGTCCTGCGGCGCCAGCCCGTCGACGCAATCGTGCTGGGCGGCGCGGGATTGGCGGGCCTTGCGCAGAAGCTGCAGGCGCACGTGCCCGTACCCCTCATCGACAGCGTGACAGCAGCCGCGCGCCAGGTCTGGCACGCTCCGCGCGGTGGGCATGGCGCGCTGCCGGCATGGATTGCGCCCGCCACGCACGCTTGAACGGGGTGCGGGCTACATGTTGCGCCGGTACTGCCCGCCCACCTCGAACAACGCGTGCGTGATCTGCCCGAGCGAGCAGACGCGCACGGCGTCCATCAGCACCGCGAACACGTTCTGATCGTCGATCACGGCGCGCTGCAGGCGCTGCAGCATGGCGGGCGCTTCCCCGGCATGCCGTGCATGAAAATCCTGCAGCCGCGCGAGTTGGCTCTGCTTCTCTTCTTCGCTGGAGCGTGCCAGTTCGATGTGCGGCGGCACCACACTCTCGGCGTCGGGATTGCGGAACGTATTCACACCGATGATGGGCAGCGAGCCATCGTGCTTGCGCTGCTCGTACAGCATCGACTCTTCCTGAATCTTGCCGCGCTGGTAGCCGGTTTCCATCGCGCCGAGCACACCGCCGCGCTCGGCAATGCGCTCGAACTCCTGCAGCACGGCTTCTTCCACCAGGTCCGTCAGTTCATCGATGACGAAGCTGCCCTGGTTCGGGTTCTCGCACTTGGCGAGGCCCCACTCGCGGTTGATGATGAGCTGAATCGCCAGGGCGCGCCGCACGGATTCGGCCGTCGGCGTGGTGATCGCCTCATCGTAGGCATTCGTGTGCAGGCTGTTGCAGTTGTCGTAGATGGCGATCAGCGCCTGCAGCGTAGTGCGGATATCGTTGAAGGCGATTTCCTGCGCGTGCAATGACCGGCCCGACGTCTGCACGTGGTACTTCAGCTTCTGGCTGCGCTCGTTCGCGCCGTACTTGTCTCGCAGGGTCACCGCCCAGATGCGACGCGCGACGCGGCCCAGCACGTTGTACTCGGGGTCCATGCCGTTGGAGAAGAAGAACGACAGGTTCGGCGCGAAATCGTCGATATGCATGCCGCGCGCGAGGTACGCCTCCACATACGTGAAGCCGTTGGCCAGCGTGAATGCGAGTTGCGAGATCGGGTTCGCGCCCGCCTCGGCTATGTGGTAGCCCGAGATCGACACCGAGTAGAAATTGCGCACCTGGTGGTGCACGAAATATTCCTGGATATCGCCCATCACCTTGAGCGAAAACTCGGTCGAGAAGATGCAGGTGTTCTGGCCCTGGTCTTCCTTGAGGATGTCGGCCTGCACCGTGCCGCGCACGTTCTGCAGCACCCACGCGCGGATCTTCGCTTCCTCGTCCTGCGTCGGCTCGCGCTGGTTGTCCGCGCGGAACCGGGCGAGATTCTGGTCGATGGCGGTATTCATGAACATCGCCAGGATCGTCGGCGCGGGCCCGTTGATCGTCATGGACACCGACGTGGCGGGGCTAGTCAGGTCAAAGCTGTCGTACAGCACTTCCATGTCGTCGAGCGTGGCGATCGACACGCCGGAGTTGCCCACCTTGCCGTAGATGTCCGGGCGCAGCGCCGGATCTTCGCCGTAGAGCGTGACGGAGTCGAACGCGGTGGAGAGCCGCTTGGCCTCCATGCCTTCGGAGACGAGCTTGAAGCGCCGGTTGGTGCGGAAGGCATCGCCCTCGCCCGCGAACATGCGCGTCGGGTCTTCGTTCTCACGCTTGAAGGCGAACACGCCGGCGGTGTACGGAAAACTGCCCGGCACGTTCTCGCGCATCAGCCAGCGCAGCACCTCGCCATCGTCTTCATACGGCGGCAGGACGACCTTGCGGATGGTCGTGCCCGAGAGCGTGGTGTGCGTGAGCTGCGTGCGGATTTCCTTGTCGCGAATCTTGACAACGTATTCGTCGCCGGAATACGCGCGGCGCAGGTCGGGCCACATGGCGAGCAGCTTGCGCTCAACAGCGCCGAGCTGCGCGTCGCGCTCGGTGGCTTGCTTGTCGAGCGCGGACAGCGTCTGCACCGTGGCGCCGGCCTGCTCCAGCATGCGGTGGCTGGCCCGCAACTGCTGGCGCTCCCGCGCGAGGCGGCTTTGCGCGTCGACGCGGCGGTGGTAGCCGCGCACCGTATCGGCCAGCTCCGCCAGGTAGCGCACGCGCGCGGGCGGCACGATGGCGTCGTGGCTGGTGGAGCATTTGCCGGCCGGGCGCGGCAGCGTGCGTTCAGCCAGCGCCATGCCGCGCTCGCTCAGCCGATCGGCCAGCATGTGATACAGCGCCGTCACGCCGTCGTCATTGAAGTGCGAGGCCTGCGTGCCGAACACCGGCATGTCTTCAGGCCGGGCGTGCCATTGCTCGCGGTTGCGCTGCACCTGCTTGGCGACGTCGCGCCACGCGTCCTGCGCGCCCTTGCGGTCGAATTTGTTGATCGCTACCAGATCGGCAAAGTCCAGCATGTCGATCTTCTCCAGCTGGCTGGCGGCGCCAAACTCGGGCGTCATCACATACAGCGACAGATCGACGTGCGGCACGATGGCCGCATCGCCCTGCCCGATGCCGGAGGTCTCGACGATGATGAAATCGAACCCGCCAGCGCGGCATGCGGCAATCACGTCGGGCAGCGCGTCGGAGATCTCGCGGCTGGCCTCCCGCGTGGCCAGCGAGCGCACGAAGATGTTCGGATGGTTGATCGCGTTCATGCGAATGCGGTCGCCCAGCAACGCACCGCCCGACTTGCGCCGCGACGGATCGATCGAGATGACAGCGATGCGCAGCGTGTCTCGCTGGTCAAGGCGGAAGCGGCGGATCAGCTCATCGGTGAGCGACGACTTGCCTGCGCCGCCTGTGCCCGTGATGCCGAGCACCGGCGTCGGCGTGGCCATCGCAGCCGCGTGCACGGCCTCGCGCAATGCCGGATCGATGCGGCCCGATTCCAGTGCGGTGATCAATTGCGCCAGGGCGCGGCGGTCGCCATTGGCGACGGGCTCCAGCGTGGCCGGCGCGTAGATGGAGAGATCAATATCGCAGCGCTGCACCATGTCGGCAATCATGCCGGCGAGGCCCATGCGCTGGCCGTCTTCGGGGCTGTAGATGCGCGCGACGCCGTAGTCCTGCAACTCGCGGATCTCCGTCGGCACGATCACGCCGCCACCGCCGCCGAACACCTGGATGTGCTCGCCGCCGCGTGCGCGCAGCGCGTCGATCATGTACTTGAAGTATTCGACGTGGCCGCCCTGGTAGCTGGACACGGCAATGCCCTGCACGTCTTCCTGCAGCGCCGCGTTCACCACCTCGTCCACCGAGCGGTTGTGCCCAAGATGGATCACTTCGCAGCCCATCGACTGCAGGATGCGCCGCATGATGTTGATCGACGCGTCATGCCCGTCGAACAACGATGCGGCCGTCACGAAGCGCACCTTATTGCGCACCGGCGCAGCTTCGCTGGCAGGCGTGGGATCGGCCGCGCGGGCAGCGGAAAGATCGGTCATGTCTCCACCTTCGATAAAGTGGGCGCCGGCATTGTAGGTGTTGTACAGCGCACAAGGCGCGGTGTGCCGGTCGACGGGTCGAACAGACAGTATTTTCGGGGTTGACGCCCTCGTCAACCGGCCGCGCGGGCGCCGGCATTGTTTGCGCAAACAGTGGGGCCGGAACGGTCCGATCTCGGTGCAACACCCAGCTTGCACACAATCGATACAAATCGTTAGAGTCAGATTTTGGCCGGAGACGGGTCCGGCCACAGGGGGAACTTCCAATGCCAAGCCGCGCAACGATGCGCTGGTGTCTGACTGCCTTGTTGGCGTGGTCCGGCCACGCCCTGGCGTGGGACTACACGCCCGGCGCCATCCCGGGGCTGATCAGCGTGCTTGGTTTCCTGACCGTGCAGACGCAGGCGCTTGATCGCGCCATTCAACGCTTTCCCGGTCAGCGTGAAGAGCTGATCCGCGCCCGTACGCAGTTCGACAACACTTTCCCGCAGGCGCTGGCCCGCACGCGCCGCCTGATCGCCGGCATTCCGCTATCCGACGACGAGCGGCAACTCCTGATCGAGCGCGCACTCGATATCCACCAGCCCAGCGTGACGACCGCCACCCAGACTGCCCAGACGGCGCACGCGCTGGCCGAACGCGTGGTTGCGCGTGCGCAGGGCAACCAGGACCGCGCCACCCTGCAGACGCTGCTGGCGGTGGTCTACGACGACCGCCCCGCCGATGAACTGAGCAGCCGCTTCACCCAGACCGTGACGTTGTCTGACTGGCCGAATGCGCGCGGCGCGAGCCTCGGCCTGCGGCTGCCGTTCTCCTGGGAGCGCGTGCCGCCCACGCCGCCGCGCAAGCCCGACCCGGCGCGGGTGGCGATCGGCGCGTGGGCCAACCAGGGCGGCTCGGGGCTGTCACGCATGGAACTGATCGTGCGCCCCACCGAAGGCGACCTCGAAACCGTTCCTGACAGCCGCGAACCGCGCTGGATGCGCGATGCCGTCAAGCAAGCCGTGGCGGCCCCTTGCCGGCTGCTCGGCTGGGGCACGCAGTCGTTCGGCGGACGCACCGGGGTGTGGGCCAGCTACATCGGCGAATCGCCCGGCCCGCATATCCCGCGCGCCACGGGCAACACGCTGGTCGGCCGCGTCTTCATGGTGCCAACTGACGGCGCGCTGCTGATGCTGCACATGCAGTCCCCCGCCACCTCGCCCGAGCAGGCCAGCGCCGTGCGCTTGCGGTACGAGCCGCTGTGGAACGCCGTGGCGGCATCGTTCAGCGTGTCGGGCGCCAAGCCGTAACCTTCCGCGCCCACGCGCACCACTACGGCGCATAAACCACCTCAACCGCACCAATTCAAGGCAATTACGCACCGATTTCGGGCCACCCCAAACCCGACGCCCGAGAACGACGGCGCGCGCACGGCCCTGGTGCGCCATGTCACCTTTTTGCACACGGTTGGAACAACTTTTGCATCTGTCGGCGCTTTTTGCGTCATTTGTGGGCATGCACTGCACCCGGATGGCGCTGACCCTCAACCCGCACGACAACCGCAATGAACTCCATCAAAACCGGGGGCGACGCGCTCTTCATCCTGTTGGGCGCGATCATGGTGCTGGCCATGCATGCCGGCTTCGCGTTCCTTGAGCTGGGCACCGTCCGCAAGAAGAACCAGGTCAATGCGCTGGTCAAGATCCTGGTCGACTTTGCCGTGTCGACCATCGCGTACTTCTTCATCGGCTATTCGATCGCGTACGGCGTCAATTTCTTTACCGGCGCCGACGTGCTCGCCCAGCAGAACGGCTATGAGCTGGTGAAGTTCTTCTTCCTGCTGACCTTCGCGGCGGCCATCCCGGCCATCATCTCGGGCGGCATTGCCGAGCGCTCGCGCTTCGAGCCGCAACTGGCGGCAACCTTCGTGCTGGTGGGCTTCGTCTACCCGTTCTTTGAAGGCATCGCCTGGAACGAGCGCTTCGGCATCCAGCACTGGCTGCAGAGCGTGACGGGCGCGGAGTTCCACGACTTTGCCGGCTCGGTGGTCGTGCACGCCGTGGGCGGCTGGATCGCGCTGCCGGCGGTGCTGCTGCTCGGCGCGCGCCACGGCCGCTACAAAGACGACGGCCGCATCGCCGCGCATCCGCCGTCGAACATCCCGTTCCTGGCCGCCGGCGCCTGGGTGCTGGCGGTGGGCTGGTTCGGCTTCAACGTGATGAGCGCGCAGACGCTCGACAAGATGAGCGGCCTGGTCGCCATCAACTCGCTGATGGCCATGGTGGGCGGCACGCTCACCGCGTGGTGGATGGGCAAGAACGACCCGGGCTTTTCGTACAACGGCCCGCTGGCCGGCCTGGTAGCCGTGTGCGCCGGCTCCGACGTGATGCACCCGCTGGGGGCGCTTGCCGTCGGCGGCATTGCGGGCGTGCTGTTTGTCTGGATGTTCACGCGCGTGCAAAACGTCTGGCGCATCGACGACGTGCTCGGCGTGTGGCCGCTGCATGGTCTATGCGGCGCGTGGGGCGGCATCGCGGCCGGCATCTTCGGCCTGAAGGCGCTGGGCGGCCTGGGCGGCGTGTCGTTCTGGGCGCAGGTGGCGGGCACGGCGGGCGGCATTGTCATTGCGCTGATCGGCGGCACGGTCGTGTACGGCACCCTGCGCAAGCTCGTGGGGCTGAGGCTTGATCGCGAGGCCGAATTCATGGGCGCCGACCTGGCGATCCATCGCGTCTCGTCCACGCCGGAATCGGAAACCCACTGGTAAGCAGCGGGGGCAAAAGAAGGCGCGCGCGGCGCTTGCTACAGTGAAAGCGTCTTCCCTCGCCCAACTGCAGGAGTGCCGTATGCCCGATATCGATCCGAATCACCCCATTACCGTGGAGTCGAACCCGCGCCGCGTGACGGTGACCCTCAACGGCTTCACCATCGCCAGCACGCATCTGGCGCGCACGCTGCGCGAGGCGTCGTACCCGCCGGTGCAGTACATCCCGCGCGACGATGTGCAGATGAATCTGCTGGAGCGCACGCAGCATCACACGCATTGCCCGTACAAGGGCGATGCGTCGTACTACACCATCGTGGCCGGCGATGTGCGCGTCGACAACGCCGTCTGGACGTACGAGCAGCCCAAACCCGTCGCGCGTGAAGTGGCGGGCTATCTCGCGTTCTATCCGGACAAGGTGACGATCCAGGAGGAATGAGTGCGCAGGCGCGGCTGACATGCCGCTGTCATGCACGCAGCGCACGATATGCGTGTTCCTCTTCTCACGGAGCCTCTTTCCGTGAAAGTTCCGAGACCCGGCGCAGCATGATCTGTGGCCGGGTATTTTTTTGGGCGGATGCCGGTGCTATTCTCGGCGGCACCATGCTGGACTTCCGCACTTACGGCCTCGCCGCCCCTCCGCACTCGCACGACTTCATGCAAGTCGTGATGCCCGCACGCGGCATCCTGGAGATGGACGTGGACGGCCGCGGCGGCCGCGTCGACACGCACCACGCTGCGCTCATTCCGGCCGGCGCCACGCATGCGTTTGAAGCCACGGGCGCCAACCGCTTCATCGTGTTCGACATTCCCGGGCAGGCCGCTGACGCCCCCGGCCTGGGCGGCCTGGCCGATCGCGTGTTCTTTCCGCTCACGCCGGGCCTGCGCGCGCTGACGACGTGGCTGCAAGACGCGCCCATCGTCGACGCAGTGTTGGCCAATGCGTGGTCGTCACTCGCGCTGGCGACGCTGGCCGCGCATCCGGCCAACCAATCCACGCAAATACGCGCACGCGCCGATGCACGTGCCGAGCGCGTATGGCACGCGATCGAACACCGCTACGCCGAGCCGCTCACCGTCGATGCGCTCGCCGCAGAAGTCGGCGTGAGCGCGCGCCGCCTTGCCACGCTGTTCCGTGCGGCCTACGGCACCACGCTGCACGCGCATCTGGCCGAGGTACGGCTGCGGCATGCGCTGACGCTGCTGGAAACCACCGCCCTGCCCATCGCCGAGGTTGCCGCGCGCACCGGCTACTACGACCAAAGCGCCCTCACGCGCCACCTCAAGGCCGCACACGGCATCACGCCCGCAGCCGTGCGGCGCTAGCCCCCGGTCTCAGTTTCCGTTTCCGTTTTTGCCAAAGCGCAGCCGTCTTCGCCAAGACGCGCGGCGCGCGCGCGCGCAGAGTGCCGGTTCGATTGATCTTTCCGGACAGGCGCTCCATGGCTGTTGGCGACACCTCCACTGCAACGCATCTTCATCACACGCAGCACGACGCACGGCGTGACCGGCTCACGGGCATCGGCTACGGCGTCGCGGCCGGGGCGCTGTGGGGCGTCATCTTCGTCGCGCCGAAGATGCTGCCGCAGTTCTCTCCGCTGGCGCTTTCAGCGGCGCGGTATGTGTTGTATGGCGTGTTGTCGCTGGCACTCGCGCTACCGGTGTGGCGCACTCTGTGGCGCAAACCGACCCGGCGCGATTGGCTGGCGCTGCTGCTGTTATCGCTGCCGGGCAACATCCTTTACTACCTGTGCGTGGCGGGCGGCGTGCAGCGCGCGGGCGTGGCGCCGGTGTCGCTCATCGTCGGCCTGCTGCCGGTGACGGTCACGCTGGCCGGCGCAGCAGAACGGGGCAGCCTGCCCATGCGCCGCCTGGCCCTGCCACTGCTGATGGCCGTGGCGGGTGTGGTGTGCATCTATCTGGATGCGCCCGACGTGCATTCGAGTGCGGGCGGGAGAACCTATTTCATCGGTCTTCTGATGGCCGCGGGCGCGCTGGCGTGCTGGACGGTGTACGCGGTGTGCAATGCGCGGTACCTGCGCGCGCGGCCGCAGTTCACCAGTCGCGAGTGGTCGCTGTTGACGGGCGTTGCGACTGGGGTGTTGTCACTGGCACTGGCCGTGCCTGCGTTTTTCATGCCCGGCATGGCGACGGCTTCTGCGCAGCCCCCATCGGCGTGGGGGATGTTCTGGCTGGTGAATATGGGCGTGGCGCTGGGGGCGTCGGTGCTGGGGAACAGCCTGTGGAATGCGGCCAGCCGCAAGTTGCCGTTGACGCTGTCGGGTCAGTTGATTGTGTTTGAGACGGTGTTTGCGTTGGTGTATGGGTTTATCTATGAGGCTCGATGGCCTCATGGGCTTGAGGTGGCGGCTGCGGTTTTGTTGGTGAGTGGGGTGGGGTTGGCGGCGCGGAGGCACGGGTAGGTTTTTTGTTTGGGCTGTTTTGGACGTGGTGGTCCATCCCCTGTTTCATCCCCTGCCGGGGCTGACTCACTTTCTTTGGTCTTGCCCAAAGAAAGTAAGCAAAGAAATGCGCGCCCGAGATGGCGAAAGATTCCTTCAATTTCCGTAACCGGGCGGAGGCGGGGAAAACTCGCTGCGCTCAAACAGTTCCCCGCCTTTTTTCCGCCCGCTTACGAAAATTGAAGGCGCCATCAAGGGCAGGAAAGTCAAAGGCCAAACCATCTCAGCGCCAGCCCAAACGACAAAGCCAACCTCGCGACGGGTTGGCCTTTTTCTTTTGACGTTGAGCCCTTGATGGCGCCTTGAATTTGTGTGAGCGGGCGGATCAAGGAAGGAGGCTTGTCTGAGCGCAGCGAGTTTGCCTCCTTCCCCGCACGGTCACACAAATTCAAGGAGTCTTTCGCCATCTCGGGCGCGCCTTTCTTTTGCTTACTTTTCTTTGGCAAGACAAAGAAAAGTAAGTCGGTCCCGGCAGGGAACGAAAGAGGGATGGACCAACAACGTCCAAACCAAGAACAAAGAAAACACCCGCCCCCATTTGACGCCCCAATTTTTTCATGGATAACTGTGTCCCCTTCCCCCCACAACACAGCGAGCCGCCCCATGACCCTCCAAACCTGGCTGGCCTTCATCGGCGCCAGCATCATCATCCTGCTCATCCCCGGCCCGACCATCCTTTTGGTGATTGGTGATTCGCTGGCCAACCGTGGCCGCTCGGCGTGGAGCACCGTTGCCGGCGTGGCGGCAGGCGACACCACCGCCATGGCCGTGTCCCTTGCCGGTGCGGGCGCACTGCTCGCCGCATCGGCCGCGGCCTTCACGGCGCTCAAGCTCATTGGCGGTTCGTACCTCGTCTATCTGGGCATCAAGTCCATCCTCAGCGCGCGCCGCCTGCAGGATGACGTACAGGCGGACGCGCCGGAGGCCACCATCCCCGTGCAGCAAAAGTCCGCCGGCCGCCGCTTCCTGTCGGCCTGGACGGTCACCGCGCTGAACCCCAAGAGCATCGTCTTCTTCGTCGCCTTCGTGCCGCAGTTCATGTCGGCCGAGCAGACCTTCCTGTCGCAGAGCGCGATCCTGCTGCCGACCTTCGTCATCCTGGCTGCCGCCAATGCGTCGATGTACGCGCTGGCCGCCAAGCTGCTCGCCAAGCGTTTGACCAGCGTGGCCGCACAGCGCCGCTTCGGCTACACGGGCGGTGCGGTGATGGTGGGCGCAGGCACGCTCACGCTCGGCATGCAGTCGGCCTGATCGCCCCCGCCGAGTCTTGCACCGAGGACACCCGATGCCCCGCAGTTATCTCCGCCCCGCGCCTGAAGGGGCCCACGGCCACCACCGCGTCACCAACATCGAGTTGTTCTTCGATCTGGTGTTCGTGTTTGCGGTGACGCAGCTCTCGCATCTGCTGATCGGCAACTTCACGCTGCAGGGCGGCGCGCAGGCGCTGCTGCTGATGCTGGCGGTGTGGTGGGTGTGGATCTTCACGTCGTGGGTGACGAACTGGCTCGATCCGGACAAGCTCGCCATCCGCATGCTGATGCTCGTGCTGATGACGGGCGGGCTGCTGCTCTCGGCATCGCTGCCGCAGGCGTTCGGCTCGCGCGGGCTGGCGTTTGCGCTGGCCTATGTGTTCATGCAGTTCGGGCGCACGGTGTTCTTCCTGTGGGCCGTGCGTGGTGAATCGCTGCCCATGCGGCGCAACTTCCAGCGCATCGCCACGTGGCTCGGCATCTCTGCCGTGCTGTGGCTGGCGGGCGGCCTGTCGGACGGTTCCGTGCGCTGGGCCTGCTGGATCGTCGCGCTGACCATCGAATGGCTCGGGCCATCGATGGGCTTCTACACGCCGGGCCTCGGCCGCTCCACCACCAACGACTGGAACGTGGAAGGCGGCCACATGGCCGAGCGCTGCTCGCTGTTCATCATCATCGCGCTGGGCGAATCGGTGCTGGTGACGGGCTCCACGTTTGCCGGGCTCGACTGGAACGCAGAAAACATCGCGGCGATGGCGCTGTCGTTCGTCGGCAGCCTGGCGATGTGGTGGCTGTACTTCGACACGATTGCCGAGCGCGGTGCGCGCACCATCTCGCATTCGGCTGATCCGGGGCGGCTCGCACGCCTGGCCTACACCTACATCCACGTCGTGCTGGTGGCCGGCATCATCGTCGGGGCCGTGGCCGATGAATTTGTGCTGGCGCATCCGGTGGGCCACGCCCATGAAGGGACAACGCTGGCGGTGCTGGGCAGTGCGGCGCTATACCTGCTGGGCAACCTGCTGTTCAAGTGGGCGATCTTCGGGCGGTTGCGTCCGGCACATGTGGTCGGCCTAGTGGTGTTGGGTGGCGCATGGCTACCAGCGGTTGAGCTTCCGGCGCTGGCCGTGTCGGCGCTGGCGACGGGCGTGCTGTGCGGCACCGCGGCCTGGGAATGGTACGCACGCGCTTGCGAAACAGCGGAGCCCGCACAGGTGCACAGCCAGTGAGTGGTCACCTGAAAATTCCATTTTTTGGACATTACAAAAGGCCACTCGCCCACATAATCTGTCAACCAACATGACAGAACACGAGGGCCCCGCCATGATCGACCTCTACTACTGCGCCACGCCCAACGGCCTGAAGATGGCGCTGTTCTTTGCCGAAACCGGCTTGCCGCACCGCGTCATCCCCGTCGATATCAGCCGGGGTGACCAGTTCAAGCCCGAGTTCCTGGCCATTTCGCCCAACAACAAGATTCCGGCCATGGTCGATCATGACCCGGCCGAAGGCAGCGAACCCGTGGTGCTGTTCGAATCGGGCGCCATGCTGCTTTATCTGGCAGAGAAGACCGGCCAGTTGATGCCCGCCGACCTGCACGGCCGCATGGAAGTGCTCAAGTGGCTGTTCTGGCAGGTGGGCGGCCTGGGCCCGATGGCCGGGCAGATCGGCCACTTCAACGTGTACGCCCCCGAGCGCGTGCCCTACGCCATCGAGCGCTACACCAAGGAAACGAACCGCCTGTACGGCGTGCTCGACCGCCGCCTGGCCGATCGGCCCTACATTGCCGGCAACGACTACACGATCGCCGACATCGCGGCTTATCCGTGGATCGTGCCGCACGCCGGGCACGGCCAGGACTTGAACGACTTTCCGAATCTGCAGCGCTGGTTCGAAGCCGTTGGCGCACGCTCTGCCACGCAGCGCGCTTATGCCGGGGTGGAGCGCGCCTACTCGCGCCGCCGCGAAGACATCTCCGACGACGAGCGCAGCGTGTTGTTCGGTCAGACCGCCAGCACCGCCGCGCGCTGATCCTCGCGGAGTCTCCGCGCTCCGCCTCCATTCCGCTTTCTTCTTCTGACAGGAGCCGACCATGCCGGCATCGCTGTGGTGGTTGTGCCTGGGCGCGTTCGCCATCGGCACTGAAGGTTTCATGATCGCCGGCCTGCTGCCGGTCCTGGCCGCAGACCTGGGCGTGAGCGTGCCGGCAGCCGGGCAGCTCGTCACCGTGTTTGCCGTCACGTATGCCGTGGGCTCGCCGGTGATGGCGACGCTGCTGGGCAATGTCGACCGCCGACGCGTGCTGATCGGCGCGCTGGCCATCTTTGCGGCAGGCAACTTGCTGGCGGCCACCGCGCACGGCTTCGGGCAGTTGATGGCGGCGCGCGTGCTGCTCGCGCTGGCGGCCGGCGTCTTTCTGCCGACGGCCAATGCGGTGGCGACCTCGCTGGTGCCCGCCTCGCGCAGCGGCTCGGCGCTCGCCATCATCACGGGCGGCGGCACGGTGGCGGTGGCGCTCGGCGTGCCGCTGGGCGCCTGGATTGCGGCGCAGGGCGACTGGCGCTCGACGTTCATCGCATGCGGTGTGCTGTCGGCACTGGCCACGGCGGGCCTAGCCTTCGGCCTGCCGCGCGCCCTGCCGCACAGCGTGACCACGCTGGCGCAACGCCTCTCCGTGGCGCGCCGGCCCGGCATGCTGGGTGCGCTGGCGGTGTCCGCGTTGTGGGCGGCAGGCGGCTTTACGTTCTACACCTACGTCGCACCGTTCTTTGTGCAGGGGCTGGGGTTCGCGCCACAGCATGTGGGCATCGTGCTGTTCCTGGTCGGCAGCTTTGCGGCGCTGGGCACGGGCCTGGGCGGCCACATGACCGACCGCGCAGGCGTGGCGCGCGTGCTGGCGGTGAGCAGTGCGGGCATCGTGCTGGCCTTCTCGGTGCTGTCGCTGTCGGCGCAGGTGCTGCACGGCACGGTGGCCGGCGCCGTCGCCATCGGCGCGGTCGTGCTATGGGGCATGGCCGGCTGGGGATTTGGCCCGGCGCAGGCGACGCGCTTGATCCGCCTCGCCCCCGATGTGTCGCCGATCACGCTGTCGCTGCATGCGTCTGCGGTGTATGTGGGGATCGCGCTGGGGTCGAGCGTTGGCGCACTGGCGCTGGCCCATGGCGGGCCGGGCATGCTGGGCTGGGCCGCCGCCACGTGCCATGTGGTGGCGGTGGTGCTGTGGCGGATGGGCGGCCGGCATGAGGCAGCGCCGGCTGATGAACCTGCAGCCACGTCGGTCGCCCATTGAAAGCCGAAGCGCGGAACGCGACGCGCCGGGTTCTGAACCCGGCGATCGGACGTCAAACCCTCACGTTCCGACCCTGGACCGCGGCGGTCGAGCCTCAAACCCTCGCGTTCCGAGCTTGGACCTCGGCGCTCGAGCCTCAAACCCTCGCGTTCCGAGCCTTGAATCGCCCCGGCCCCAGTAGACACCTGTGAGCCTCAAACTAGAGGTTAGACAGGAGGTGCGATGAGTGCACAGAGATACACCGAAGAATTCAGGGTCGAGGCGGTCAATCAGGTCGTGGATAGAGGCCACAGCGTGGCCGAGGTCGCGCAGCGGTTAGGCGTGAGCCAGCACAGCCTGTACCAGTGGATCAAACAGCGACGCCAGCCCGTGGCAGAGCCGCAAGGGCAGGTATCGCAATCCGAGGAGGTGCGCCGGCTCAAGGCTGAACTCAAGCGGGTGACCGAGGAGCGCGACATCCTAAAAAAGGCCGCAGCGTACTTTGCCAAGCAATCCGGGTGAGGTACGCCTTCATCAAGGCGCACGCGGGTCAATACAGCGTGCGCCGTCTGTGCAAAGCGATGGCGGTGCATCCCAGCGGTTATTACGCCTGGCAGGCGCAGCCCTTGAGCCCGCGTGCGAGGGACGACCAGCGCCTGCTTGGCCTGCTCAAGCAGGCGTGGTTCGAGAGCGGCGGGGTCTATGGCTATCGCAAGCTCACCCTGGACATGCGCGACTTGGGTGAGCGCTGCGGCAAGCACCGCGTGGCGAGGCTGCTCAAGGCCGAGGGGCTGCGTTCGCAATCGGGCTACCGGCGGCGTCCGGCGAGGTGGGCCGGCAAGCCGGCGGTGGTCGCGCCCAACCACTTGCAACGGCGATTCACGGTCGACGGCCCGAATCAGTCCTGGGTGACCGATATCACCTATATCCGCACACACGAAGGCTGGCTGTATCTGAGCGTGGTCATCGATCTCTGGTCGCGCATGGTCGTGGGCTGGTCCATGGGGCAGCGCATCGATACCCAGTTGGCGTTGGATGCCTTGCTGATGGCGCTATGGCGGCGGCGCCCGCACCAGCAGGTTCTGATTCACTCCGATCAGGGGTGCCAGTTCACCGGCCACACCTGGCAAAGCTTCCTGCGCGAGCACAACCTGCTGTGCAGCATGAGCCGGCGCGGCAACTGCCACGACAACGCAGTGGCGGAGAGCTTCTTCCAGTTACTCAAACGCGAGCGGGTGCGCCGGCAGATCTATGCCACCCGGCAGGAGGCCAAGTCCGATGTCTTCAACTACATCGAGATGTTTTACAACCCAACACGGCGCCATTCGAGCGCCAACGGTCTATCACCGGTAGAGTTCGAACAACGCCATTCCCAACGGCTCGCGGGTGTCTAGGAAAGTCGGGGCGATTCACCTGGACCTCGGCGCTTGACGCTCAAACCCTCGCGTTCCGACCCTGGACCTCGGCGCTCGACCTTCAAACCCTCGTGCTCCACGCTTTGAGCTCGAGATTTTCGACCTCAAACAGTCGCGCTCCGGGCTTCGAGGTTGACGCTTGAGCCTCAGAGGCTCGGCGTCCGGCCTCAGACCCCTCGCGCTCGGCCCTCTGAGCCCGGCAATCGAGCCTCAGAGCCTCACGCGACGCGCTCAGACCGCCGCAGTGGGCGCGTTCCGGTTGTCGGTCGAACGTCGCCCGCCGCGCCGATCCAGGTACGGCAGCGCAAACATGTAGAGCCCCGTGAACAGCAACAGCGCCAGCGGCAGCAGCGGCGCATAGGTGATCCACGCGGGCGGCTGGGCGCCCTTGCCCACACCCATGGCGACAAAGTTGGCGATGACCGTGAGCGTGAAGGCCATCGACACCCAGCGATGGAACTGGCGGATTGCGTTGCGGGCGCTCACTTTGCACCCCCAGCAGCCTGGATCATCTTCCAGCCGTTGCCGGCGGGGTCGCGAAAGCCAGCATCGACACTGCCGAAGCGTTCGACCGGCTCCTGCGTGAACTCGACGCCGCGCTCGCGCAGTTGCGCATAGGCCGCCCGGCAATCGGCAACGGTCAGCACCAGCGGCGGCATCGCGCCTTTGGCAACCATGGCGCGCAGCGTCTGCGCGGTGGCCTCGTCGTGAATCGGCGGGCCGGGCTGGAACAGGCCGAGCTGAAACGACGGCTGCTCCGGATGCTGCACCGTCAGCCACCGATACGGGCCGTTGCGCACGTCGGTATGCACGCGAAACCCGAGCTTGTCGACATAGAACGCCAGCGCCGCGTCCTGATCATCCACATACAGCCCGACGACATTGATCCCTTGGCTCATCACCGCTCCTTGTTGTTGGTAGGTGACGGATTTGTACCGTCCGCCAGTTGGCGGCGCTTCTCCGAAACTGCTGTGACAAGGTCGGGCCGCTGCGCCGCTTTCAGCACACAGGCGGGCACGCGGTCGAGTTGCTGCTGCGGCGCGGTGGCCTGGGCGTGGCGGCGCAGCGCGCTCGGGCTCTGCCCGGTGATGTCGCGAAAGATGCGGCCGAAGGTGCCCAGGCTTTCCCAGCCCGTGGCGTAGGCGATTTCGATGATGGGCAGGTCGGTGTCGCGCAGCAGGGTGGTGGCCTGCTCGATGCGGCGCGTGAGCAGGTAGCGGTGCGGCGGAATGCCAAAGGCCTGCTTGAACGAACGCGCAAAATGCGCCGCCGACACGCCACTCACCTCGGCCAGCCGCTTGACGGGCCACGCCTCGTGCGAGGCGGCGTCCATGCGGTCTTTGGCGCGAAGCAGGCGGCGCAGCAGCGCGGGGTCTTGCTGCGCGTCGGTGTGTGCCCGTGCCACCGTGGCCTGCTCCAGCAGCAGGGTCAGCCCAGCTTGAACTCGCCGATGGCGTGTGCGAGCTTGCGCACGCCCTCTTCCACCTGCGCCAGCGACGAGGTGGCATACGACAGACGCAGCGTCGAGCGATCCGGGTCGACGGGGTAGAACGCCGCGCCTGGCACGAAGGCCACACCACGCTCGATGGCCACCTTGGCCACATCAGCGGCATTGCGGCCCGGCAAGGCGCACCACAGGAACATGCCGCCGCGCGGGCGATTGAAGGTCAGTTCGGTTTCAGGCAGCAGCGCACGCAGGCCGTTGGCCATGGCGTGGGCACGTTCGGCATAGGCGGCGCGCGTGCGCGGCAGCACGGTGTCCAGGCGATTGCTGCGCAGGTAGGCGGCGGCCGTGGCCTGCGCAAACGTGGAGGTGTGCGCATCGGCAAACTGCTTGACCATCACCGCATTGCCCAGCACCGGCTGGGAGGCGATCATCCAACCCACACGCAGGCCTGGGGCCACCACCTTCGACAGGCTGCCCAGGTAGATCACACGCCCTTGCGCGCCGTCGGTCTGCTGCGAGAGCGCATACAGCGACGGCGGCGGGGCTGCGTCGAAATACAGATCGCCGTAAGGGTCGTCTTCCACGATCAGCAGGTTGTGGCGCACGGCCACGTCCAACAGGCGCTTGCGGCGCTCCAGGCTCATCAGCGCGCCGCTCGGGTTGCCGAAGTTGGGGATCACGTAGAGGAACTTGGGGCGCGCGGTCGAAAGCACCTTTTCCAGCGCGTCAACGTCCAGGCCGTCGCCGTCGGTCGGCACGCCGGCCACCTTGGCGCCGTACAGCTTGAACGCTTGAATGGCCGCCAGGAAGGTGGGGGCTTCAGTCAGCACCGTATCGCCTTCGCCGATCAGCACCTTGCCCAGCAGATCCAGCCCCTGCTGCGAACCGGTGGTGACGAGGATGTCGGTGTTGGCGACGTTGGCGCTGCGTGCCTTCATCAGCGTGACGATGGCCTCGCGCAGCGGCTCGAAGCCTTCGGTGGCGCCATATTGCAGCGCGCGGGCGGCGTCGGTGGTGAGCGCGCTGTCGGCCGCGGCCTTCAGGCCTTCCACGTCAAACAGGGCCGAATCAGGAAAGCCGCCGGCAAACGAGATCAGGCCCGGCTTGCCGAGCACCTTGAACAGCTCACGGATGGCGGAGGTTTCAACGTTTTGCAGGCGGGGTGCCAGCAGCGATTGCAGGAATTCCATGGCGTGCGTGTCTCTGTAGTTCGAGTGCCCGCCACTTTACGTGATGTGCGCCCCGTGCGCATGCCAACACGGCGTCACAGCCGTGACTAGAATTCCGTCACCGAATCGGTAAAAAGGAGCCCCTGCATGGCCGTCCGACGCATCGTCCCCAATCTGCATGCCGCCGACCCGGCAAGCGCCCGCGCGTTTTATGCCGAACTGTTCGATCTGGAAGTGGTGATGGACCACGGCTGGATCCTCACCTTTGCCGATACGGCCAACACGATGACGCCGCAGGTCAGCATCGCCAGCGAAGGCGGAAACGGTACGCCGGTGCCGGCGCTGTCAGTGGAAGTGGACGATGTGGATGCGGTGCATGCGCGGGCCGTATCGCTGGGCCTGGAAATCGTCTATCCGCTTGTTGACGAGCCCTGGGGCGTGCGCCGCTTTTACGTGCGCGATCCATTCGGCAACGTGGTCAACATCCTGGCGCACCGTTGACAACACGGGCGGCAGAACAAAAACGCCCGCATGCCGAAGGGGCGATGCGGGCGCGCTTTGCCGGCTGACGTCTACCGGTGGTTGCCGTTGTGGGTGCGCTTGTCTTGGTGCGCGTTCGCGTCCTTATCCTTGTCGACAACCCGGGTGATACCGCCTGTGGCGGGCGGGTCACTGGCCGGAAAAGTATCTTCCACAGCCTTTTCTACCAGCTCCTCACGCTTGTGTGCGTGCGGATGCTTCTCTTTCTTGCCTTTCTCCATGGCGCCCTCCTGTTTCAAGCGTGGCTGACGACACGCAAGCGAATGGCGTGCCTGCGGGCGCTCAGTACTCTTCCCAGTACGGACGCGAGCCGTAGTACTCATGCACGGACTGGGCCCACGTCGGGTCAGCCATCGTGGGCCAGCTGTCCTTGTCGAAGCCGGGGGCAGCCTCCAAGCGGTCCTTGTTGGCGTCAAGCACGAAGCACTTGCGGTCAACGTCCAGTGACATGGCGCTCCACGGCACTGCAAAGAGCTTGTCGCCAATACCCAGGAAGCCGCCCACTGACATCACCGCGTAGGCGATCCGGCCACGCTGCACGTCGAGCATGATGTCGGTGATCTTGCCAAGGTCTTCTCCGTTGAGATTGACGACGCGATCGCCCTCCAGCGTATCGGCGGCCATCAACTCCGGGCCTGGGCCGGCCGAATCGGTATCGGCACGCCCAATGATGCGCATGCGTACACCCGCGGTGGTTCCTACACCGGTGCCAGTGGCGGTGCCCAGCGTGGTGCCGGTTGTCGTGGTTTGCATAGCAGTTACCTCCCATCAATCAGTTGACGTTCAGGATGATGTGCGGCGGCCACGCATCTGCGCGGCGTCTGTCGCACGCAATCACCTGTGTCAGCACGAAGCTTGCCTGCGGCACGTCGCCCGCAAAGGCGCGCGTGCGGCATGGCGCTTGCTCGACGGTCCGACGGATTCAAACAAGAACCCCTTACCGGAGAGCCCCATGAACAAGGCTGAAATTCCTGTGGCGCAACGCGCCGTGCTGTCGATGCTGCTGGACGATCACCGCGAGGTAAAAAAACTGTTCAAGACGTTCCAGCAGGAGAAAGACAAAGCCACCTGCGAGCAAATCGTGCGCGAAGCATGTGAAAAGTTGACCGTGCACACGCAGCTTGAAGAAGAAGTGTTCTACCCGTTCGTGCGTGACAACGGCGGCGAAGCGTTCAAGGATCTCGTAGACGAAGCCGTGGTGGAGCACGCCACCGCGAAGGACCTGATCAAGCAGTTGAGCGGCATGCACGCGGGCGACGATCTGTTCGCGGCCAAATTCACGGTGCTGGCCGAGTACGTTTCACACCACGTGGAGGAAGAAGAGACCGAACTCTTTCCCAAGCTGGTCCGTCAGCACGTCGACCTGACGCCGCTGCAGGAGCCCATGACCGCGCGAAAGGAAGCGCTGCTCGCCGAGACCACGAGCTGACGACCCACCACCTGATACTGGACAGAAACCATGCAAGCCACCGTCAGCGACTTCCTCGTCGCCCGCCTGTATGACTGGGGCGTGCGGCGCATCTTTGGCTACCCCGGGGACGGCATCAACGGCATGTTCGGTGCGCTGCAGCGGGCCGGCGGCAAGATCGAGTTCGTGCAGGTGCGGCATGAAGAAATGGCCGCCTTCATGGCCTCTGCACACGCCAAGTTCACGGGTGAGTTGGGCGTGTGCATGGCAACGTCCGGGCCGGGTGCCACGCACCTCATCACGGGGCTGTACGACGCGCGGCTCGACCACATGCCGGTGCTGGCGATTACCGGCCAGCAGGCGCGCACGGCGGTCGGCGGGCATTACCAGCAGGAGGTGGATCTGGCGGCGATGTTCCGCGACGTGGCGGGCGCGTTCGTCCACCAGGCCAGCATGCCGGCGCAGGTGCGGCATCTGCTGGACCGCGCGGTGCGCATCGCCATCGGGCAACGCCGGGTGACGGCGCTCGTGCTGCCGAACGATCTGCAGGAAATGCCCTACACCGAACCGCCGCGGGCGCACGGCACGGTGCACTCGGGCGTGGGCTACAGCGCGCCGAGCGTGATCCCGCAAGCCGCCGATCTGGAACGCGCGGCGGACATCCTCAACAGCGGCCGGCGGGTGGCGATGCTCGTAGGCGCGGGCGCACTCGGGGCCAGTGCAGAAGTGGCAGCGGTGGCGGAAACGCTGGGCGCGGGCGTTGCCAAGGCGCTGCTTGGCAAGGCCGTCCTGCCCGACGAATTGCCCTATGTGACAGGCGCCATCGGGCTGCTGGGCACCGAGCCAAGCTGGGAGCTGATGAACCATTGCGACACGCTGCTGATGATCGGCTCCGGCTTTCCTTATGCGGAGTTCCTGCCCAAGGAAGGCCAGGCGCGCGGTGTGCAGATCGACCTGGACCCCGGCATGCTCGGGCTGCGGTATCCGATGGAAGTCAATCTCGTGGGCGACAGCGCACAGACGCTGCGAGCACTGCTGCCGCTGCTCCAGCGCAAGACCGATCGCTATTGGCCCGAACGCATTGCCCGCTGGAATGAAAGCTGGTGGAAGACGCTGGAAGACCGCGCGCTGCAACCGGCCTACCCCGTCAACCCGCAGCGCGTGTTCTGGGAACTGTCACCCAAGCTGCCGGACAACGTGATCGTCACCAGCGATTCCGGCACGTGTGCCAACTGGTATGCGCGCGATCTCAAGTTCAAGCCCGGCATGATGGGCTCGCTGTCGGGCGGGCTGGCATCGATGGGGGCAGCCGTGCCGTATGCAATTGCCGCCAAGTTTGCGCACCCGGAGAGACCCGTCATTGCATTCGTGGGCGACGGCGCCATGCAGATGAACAACATGGCCGAACTCATCACCGTGTCGAAATATTGGAAGCGCTGGAAGTCTCCCAAGTGGATCTGCATGGTGCTCAACAACCAGGACTTGAACGAAGTCACCTGGGAGCAGCGCGTGATGGAAGGCGACCCGAAGTTCCCGGCCTCACAGGACATCCCTGACGTGCCGTATCACCGCTTTGCCGAGTTGATCGGCATGAAGGGCATCTACGTGGACAACCCCGACGAACTGGCCGGCGCGTGGGACGAAGCACTCAACGCAGACCGGCCCGTGGTGCTGGAAGTGAAGACCGACCCCGATGTGCCGCCGCTGCCGCCGCACGTCACGCTGCAGCAGGCACGCAACTTTGCGACGGCACTGGCTTATGGCGACCCGGATGCGAGCGGCGTGCTGCGCGGGACGGCGCGACAGGTGTTGTCGGCGTTGTTTCCGGTGCATAAGGAGAAGGAGTGACACGGAAAGTGGAGGTCGCGCGGTCAGGCCACCTCGACGTGGACGACGCCTGATTCCAGCGGGCGCACCGCCACCTCCACCGGCAGGAACTTCTCGATCACGCCGATGTTGGTCAGCAGATGCGATGACGCCGTGACCACCGTGAAACTGCCCGCACCTGCAAGGGCTAGCGGCAGCACAAGCTGATCGGCGAGGTATTCGTCCACCGCTGCGGTGCTTTGCAGATAGCGCTGCGCGGCACCGGCGACTTCCTTGCCGATTGTCTCCGCCGTCACGCCACGCTCGCCAAAGCCCGTAAAGACCTCGGTCACGTGCTCGTATTCGATATCGAGGACCAATGCGTTGCCGGGGCCTTCAGCATTGCCGAGATCGCGCACGGTGCCCTCAATGCCCGGAACGAGACGACTCAACGTGTCCAACTCGCGCCGCGCCACGCTGCCGCGCACCCCGGCAACAATGCCTTCCGCACGCAGCGCCCGCAGGGCGCCACGCTCGGTCAGATGCAGCGCAGTCAGCGTGCCGGCGCATGGTGCTGCCGTCGCGATCACCTCGCCGCCGCCAGCGGGGTAGAAGCCGTGACGCAGGAGCGCAAGCGTCTGCGTCACGCCCATGCGCGCCACCAGCGGCAGCCATGCCCGGATCAGGAAATCGACCGGTGGCGCAGCGCGGTTGTGCGTGCCGCCACTGACCGTCACGGTACTCGGCGCATCGGCAAACCAAAGCGCGGGCAGGATGGTCTGCAGCACCAGCGTGCAGCTGCCGGCCGTACCGATTGCAAATCGGTAATCGCCGCCGCGAATCTTGCCCGGCGCAAACCGCAACGTCTGCGATCCTGCTTCTGCGCCCTCCACGGTCGCGCCGCTGATCTGCATGGCGGCCTGCACAGCCGTCAGATGCTGGCGCAGCAAACCCGGCTTGGAACGCTTGGCGCGAATGTTCGTGATCTCGAACGGCGTGCCGGTCAGCATGGACAGCGTGAGCGCCGTGCGCAGGATCTGGCCGCCCCCTTCACCCTGTGCGCCGTCGAGTTCGATGCAGTCTGCGGGTCGCGCTTGCCGTGCTTGTTGTAATTGGGTGTTCATGGTTTGTTCTTTTGTTGCTTTGCGCACCCCGCAACGGAATGCGCGTCAGGTTGTACAGGGTGCGCGCGCCAGCACGGTGTCATGAAGAAACTCATCCAGCGCAGCCGGGTCGCCAGTAGCCTGACGGAAATCGCTAGGCACATCTTCCTGCGCCAGCGCCTCTTCAATGAAGGCATGGATACGCGGAAAGCGTGCACCGTATTCCGCTTCGCCAGATTCCATCTTGATCGCCAGCAGTTGGTTGATCTCGTCTCGCAACGCGGCATCTCTGACCATTGTGTCGGCCAGATCGGCAAAGCGCATCGGCGGGATGCCCCGCCCTTCGTCGATCCACTGTGCTGCGAGCAGCGGGCGCAGCACGTACAGGTACTTCTTCATGCGCACAGTCTCGCCCTGCAGATAGCCGCGAAAGTTCTTCGCCGCCATCGACACGTAATGCCAGCGCCCCTTGCGCTCGGAGAAGAACGTGGGCGCCAGTGTGCGCATGCGCGCGGCCAGCACTGTGTCCTGTCGATACACAACCGGGGACGCGAGCCACTCCAGCAGCGTCGGGTTGGAGCGGTGCATGAGCTGCAGCGCCTTGCGCAGCTCCCAGCCCGAGATGTCGAGTTCATCACTGATCGGCAATTCGATCACGTCGCGCTGCGGCTCGACGCGCAGATACCACTCCGGCTGATGCACGTAGACGAAGCGCACGTCGTAGTCGCTGTCGGGCGAGGCAAAACCCCAGCCACGGCTGCCGGATTCGCACGCGAAAAGCACGCGCACATCATGCTGCTGCTCGATGTGCGTCAGCTCCGTCAGCACGCGTTCGCGAATGGCGTCAGAGACGGGGTGGGAGTAGAGGAAAGTCATAGCGATTCGTGGTTCTTGTCTTAATCGGTCGTGCTTGCTGCCAGCACACACAGCGTGCGGCATCGCGGGTTGTAAGCGGTCAGGCACCAGATGCCCCACCATTCCTTTCCCGCATCAAAGTAGTCACTCCACGCGCTGCGCTCGGGCGCTTCGTCAGGGTTGCCTACCCAGTCGGCCACGTCGAGTTCGTCATCCGGTAGAAGGCACAGCATCACGAGCCAATCCCGGAAGTCTTTCGCGCCGAGCTTCGCCCCATAAGGCGGATCAAGGAAAGCGCGTTCCAACACCCCGCCTTCTTCCATCAGCGCCCGAACTTCAGACGCGCCGAGGCTCCTTGGGCAAGCGCGGTCCAGATCGACGTCTTGGGCCGGCCATTCGAGTTGCGCGAACAAGCCGGCAAGCGCCTGGCGGTGAATCTTTATGCCTGGCGCATCCGGCCCCTCAACGCGATACAGCACGAAGTCGAAGACGCAGCCGGCTTGCGCCAAGTGCTGGCGCATCGCTTCAAGCTCTGGACCCTCAACACGCGTCAGCATGCTCCATCCTCCTAACCCTTCACACACACCACCTGGCGCAGCGTGTGGACGATCTCCACCAGATCCGCCTGCGCGGCCATCACGTGGTCGATGTCCTTGTAGGCCATCGGGATCTCGTCGATCACGTCGGCGTCCTTGCGGCATTCCACGTGGGCCGTGGCGCGGATCTGGTCATCGACCGTGAAGCGCTTCTTGGCCTGCGTGCGGCTCATGGTGCGGCCTGCGCCGTGGCTGCACGAACAGAACGCCTCTTCGTTACCGAGCCCGCGCACGATGAAGCTCTTTGCGCCCATCGAACCCGGGATGATGCCGAGCTGCCCCTTCTGTGCCGACACCGCGCCCTTGCGCGTCACCAGCACCTCGCGGCCGAAGTGGGTTTCACGCTGCACATAGTTGTGGTGACAGTTCACCGCTTCCACGTCGGCCGCAAACGGCTTGGTGATGACCTTGCGCGCTGCCGCAATCACGTTCTGCATCATCGTGGCGCGGTTGCGGCGCGCGTAGTCCTGCGCCCAACCGACGGCTTCAACGTAATCGTCAAAGTGCTGGCTACCTTCTTCGAAGTACGCCAGGTCGCGGTCCGGCAGGTTGGCGATGTGCTGGCGCATATCGGCCTGTGCCAGTTCAATGAACAGGTTGCCGATCGCGTTACCCACGCCGCGCGAACCGGAATGCAGCATGAACCAGACGCGCTGCGCCTCGTCCAGGCAGACCTCGATGAAGTGGTTACCTGTACCCAGCGTTCCCAGGTGCTTGTAGTTGTTGGTGTTCTTCAACTTCGGGTACTTGTCGGTGATGCGCTTGAAACCATCGGCCAGTTCACCCCACATGGCGTCGACGGTTTCCGGCGGCGTGTTCCAAGCCCCCTTGTCGCGCGGGCCCGGCGTACGGCCGTGCGGCACCGCCGCTTCAATGGCGCTGCGCAGGCCATGCAGGTTGTCCGGCAAATCAGCCGCCGTGAGCGTCGTACGCGCGGCTATCATGCCGCAGCCGATATCCACACCCACGGCGGCCGGAATGATCGCGCCCTCGGTCGGGATCACGCTCCCGATGGTCGAACCCTTACCCAAATGCACGTCCGGCATCACCGCCAGGTGCTTGAAGATGAACGGCATCTTGGCCGTGTTCATCAACTGCTTGCGGGCATCGTCTTCCACCGGCACGCCGTTGGTCCACAGCTTGATGTCGGCGCCGTTGTCGACGTGGAGGGTGTTGTAGTTGCTCATGATGCGTTGCTTCCTTTGTTGTTGTCGTTGTTCTTCTTGCTGACCATACGGCCGCCGCGTCGCGCCACTCGGCACGGTTTGCAGCGGATGGCGATCGAGTCGATATAGCCCTTGGCGGTTTCATACCACCATTTCTGCTGTGCAGCGGTCCAGACCTCGTGCTTTCCGCAATCGACACAGGCGTACCACTGATCGACGTAGTAACCGTGTTGTGCGAAGCGGGGCAGCCCGGATCCCCAACTGTTGTGCGGCGCCAGTTGCGACACATCCACCGGCAAGCTGCCTCGCGGTGGAGGCGGAGGTGGAGGTGACACCGGCGCTGGTGCCCGCAGGCAGGCAATCTTTGCCTGTTCTCGCCGCTCGTGGCGCCGCGCCATGATGGCGGCGCGCTTCTGTTTACCGCTGATCATGCTGCGCTCCTGCTGAGTTGGACACATTCTCTAGTGCAATGGGTATGCCAGGTCACTTCCCATGGAGCGACCAACTTCGCAACCCCTTGATTTCATTGGATTTACAAGCATCCAACGCAGATGTAGGCACGCTAAACTTCCCGAAATATCGATCTATCGATATATTGGTTTATCTTTCTAGATAAACACGCGGGATGCGCAAAAACGTCGCCATCGGTTTCGTCGGTACCACGCTCGACTACGTGGGCAAGGGCGCGCAGCGCTGGGAACGGTGGCGACCGACCGTCGGCCTGTGCCAGCAGGACGACCTCGTCATCCACCGCCTGGAGCTGCTGCACGACGCCCGCAGCCGCGGCCTGTTCGAACGGCTGCGCGCGGACATCGCCTCCGTATCGCCCGAGACCGAGGTGCGCAGCGTGGAAGTCACGCTGCGCGACCCGTGGGACTTTGAAGAGGTCTACAGCACGCTGCACGACTTCACCCGCAGCTATGCCTTCGACACCGAGGCCGAGGACTACCTCATCCACATCACCACCGGCACGCACGTTGCGCAGATCTGCTGGTTCCTGCTGGCCGAGGCGCGGTATCTGCCGGCTCAGTTGATCCAGACCGCGCCGCCGCGCAAGAAGGAACTCGGCAACACGTCCGGCAGCTACAGCGTCATCGACCTGGACCTCTCGCGCTACGACAAGATCGCCACGCGTTTTGCGCGCGAGCGCGAAGACACGGTATCGCTGCTGAAGTCCGGCATTGCCACGCGTAACCCGGCGTTCAACCGGATGATCGAGCAGATCGAGCGCGTGGCTTCGCGTTCCAAGTCGCCGATGCTGCTGTTCGGGCCGACAGGCGCCGGCAAGTCGTTCCTCGCGCGCCGGGTGTACGAGATGAAGAAAGCGCGGCACCAGCTGGCAGGCCGTTTTGTCGAAGTGAACTGCGCCACGCTGCGCGGCGACAGCGCCATGTCGGCGCTCTTCGGCCACGTGAAAGGCGCCTTCACCGGCGCACAGACCGAGCGCGCGGGCCTGCTGCGCAGCGCGGACGGCGGTCTGCTGTTTCTCGATGAGATCGGAGAACTTGGCCTGGACGAACAAGCCATGCTGCTCAAGGCCATCGAAGAGAAGCGCTTCCTGCCGTTCGGCAGCGACCGCGAAGTCGAAAGCGATTTTCAGCTCATCGCCGGCACCGTGCGCGACCTGCGGCAATGGGTGGCCGAGGGCCGCTTTCGCGAAGACTTATACGCGCGGATCAATCTGTGGACGTTCGACCTGCCCGGTCTTGCCGATCGCCCTGAAGATCTGGAACCGAACCTCGATTTCGAACTGGCCCGCTTTGCCCGCGAGCACGGCGAGCAGGTGCGCTTCCATACCGAAGCGCGTCGCATCTACCTGAAGTTCGTCACCTCGCCGCAGGCACGCTGGACGGGGAACTTCCGCGAGCTGTCGGCCAGCGTCACGCGCCTGGCAACGCTGGCCGAGGGCGGGCGTATCACGGAGGCCGATGTCACGGATGAAGTCGCCCGGCTGCAACATACGTGGGCCGAACCTGATTCGGCGGGCAAAGGAGACTCCCTCGCTGGCCTGATCGGCGATGACGTTGCGTCGATCGATCTTTTCGACCGCATGCAACTGGAGAACGTGATTGCCGTGTGCCGCGAATCGGCATCGCTGTCGGACGCCGGGCGCCGGCTCTTCGACGTGTCACGCACCGAGAAGGCCAAGGTGAACGATGCCGACCGGCTGCGCAAGTACCTCGCACGGTTCGGACTCGATTGGGCGACCGTGCGCGCGGGCTAAGCGCTCGGCAAGATGCCTTCCCTCCTTCGCATTGCGCCCGCAACTACAAGCGCAACCATCCGGTTGGACGCGCCAGACAGAAAACCCCGCCCTGCCCACATCAAGCCGCAGGCGTGCCGTGGAGGTCTGCGCTGCAGTTCGGGTGATCGTCGTTGTGGTCGTGCTCACGCAGTGCGCCCGGTATGCCGGTACCAGCCAGGCCATCGGCCGCCAGCCATGCCGCGGTGGCGGCAGCGGCGCGGTCGATGAGTTCTCCGCAGCGGGCGTAGTCGTAGGGCGACACATCGAGGGGGCACAGCGGTGGCACCACGGCAATGGGCACCTGCCCGGCCCAGCGCTCCAGGTCTTGCACAAGCTGACGCGCAACCAGCAGTGACAAGGCGTTCAGCGCGTGCTCGATGGCGCTTCGCGGGGCGCGACGGTCGGCACAGGCAAACCCCGCTGGCAATACGACGACACGTGTGGCGCCCAGCCGGATGGCGGCGGAGATTGGCGTGTTGTTGGCGACGCCCCCGTCGATCAACAGGCGATCACCAATGCGCACCGGCGGAAACACGCCCGGAATGGCGGCGCTGGCGAGCACCGCTGGCACGATGGCGCCGGAAGACAGCACCACCTCGGCGCCAGTTTGCATGTCGGTGGCCACAACGTGAAGGGGGAGCGTGGCCGCCTCCAGCAGGGTCTGCCCGAAATGCCGCGTCAGCAGGCGCTGCAGGCCGGATGCATCGACTAGGTGCTCCCGTTGCCCGCCCAGGAGCCCGAGCATGCTGAACATCGCCCTCCAGGACCACGGCATCACGTCGGCGCGCCGCACACCGCGCCACAGCGCCTCGAGCTGGGCCGTGCCCGCCGCGTGCGGATTGCACGCAAAAAAGGCTGCGTTGATGGCACCCGCCGAGGCGCCCACCACCATGTCCGGGACCACGCCGGAGGCCACCAGCTCGCGCAGCATGCCGGCCTCGATGGCCCCAAGACTGCCGCCGCCAGCAAAGACAAACGCCGTTCGTTCCACTCTGTCCATGATCAATGCCGCGTTGCAGCAAGAAGTCCCAACTGGTCAATCAAGGGACGACTGGAACTAGAGTAGGCCTGCTCCGCCGTTGCGGCTAGTCGGCCGATCAGCGGCGATCAGCGGGCTTGCCGCGCGGCGTCGGCCAGGGGCTTCCAGTGCAGAAAACCGAACAGCAACGTCAGCAACACGCTGTCGAGCAACGGGCCCTTGTGCAGCGACACCTTCCGGAAGCAAAACACCACCTCCAACGCATGCACCGCCAGCAACACCAAGGCCGCAATGCGCAACCAGCCGATGGCATCGGCGGACAGCGGCAGCGGCGTGGCATAGCTGGCCAGCGCAACGCCATACACGGCGAGCAGGGCGAGCTTGCAGAGGACAGTGAACATGCAGGTCTCCAAAGAGTCGGTGATTGAGTTGCCATGCAGCATACCGGCCACCCCGATCACGCCAGCCGCTTCAAACACCTGGATAGACGCCGCCCTCCACCCGGCCATGTCGGCAGCGAGGCATCTGTCAGCCTGCCGCCGGGCCGAACCACCGCTGCAACGCTTCCTGCAGCCCTTGCGCCGTTCCGTCACCGACCCACGCCACATGGCCGTCGGGCCGGATCAGCACCGCTGCGGGTGCGGGCACCGTGCCGATTACCGGCAGCGACCAGGTTCCTGCATAGCGGACATCGACACGTCGCACGCGATCACCCCATGGCGCAATGTCGAATGCCTCATTCGGGCCGAAGTTGAGCAGCACCGCGCGGGCCTCGTGCAGCAAGTGGAAAACGCGCACCGGGCCATCAGCGGTGTCCAGGTCAAGATCGGGCATACGGCGGCCGAGCAGCGGATGGCCATCGCCCATGTCGTAGTGAACGTCGAGCGCGGAGATCATCCCGACGAGCCGCCTGCGTGGTTCGTCCATGCGAAACAGCTCGGACGTAATCTCGCTGAGCGCCTTGGAACGCTCGTCCTGGCGGAGCAACACCACCTGCGCGAGCGTATTGCGCAACGTGCGGGCGGCAACGGGATGGCGCTCCGCGTGGTAGCTGTCGAGCAGGCTTTCGGGCGCCGTCCGTTTGATGACCGCAGCCAGCTTCCACCCGAGATTCACGGCATCCTGCATGCCCATGTTCAGGCCCTGGCCGCCCATGGGCGGATGCACGTGCGCGGCGTCGCCTGCCAGCAGCACACGTTTATCGCGGTAGGCCACGGCCTGGCGGGCCATATCGGAAAAGCGCGAAATCCAGTTCGGGCGATGCGCGCCAAAGTCGGTGCCATAGACGGCGATCAGCGCCTCGCTCAGGTCTGCCAGCGTGGGCGCGTTGTCGGTGCCGAGTTGCCGCTCCGTCAGCACCACGCGCACACATTTTCCATCTTCCATGGGCGCGACGGCGTGCCTGCCGATGGCGTCGTATTTGAAGCCAAAGGGCGGAGGCGTCTGCGTGGTGTGCACCTCGGCGATCAGCCAACTCGTCGTTGCGTCCCAGCCGGCAAACTCAATGCCGGCCGCCTTGCGAACAGCGCTGCGTCCGCCGTCGCATCCAACGAGGTATTGCGCCCGCAGCACCCCGCCGTCGGACAGCGTGACGTCGACCCCGGTGTCATCCTGCAAGAAGCCGGCCACCTCGCGCTCGCGATAGAACGGCACGCCAAGCTCGCCGACCCACTGCGCGAGGAGGCGCTCGGTGTGGTGCTGCCACAGGCCGAGCACGTAGTTGTGCCGGGTGGGGAAGTCGCTGATGTCCAGCGGGTTCTCGCCGAAATGCACAACGGGATAGGTCTTGCCCTGCGAGACAAATCGCTCGGCCACACCGCGCTGGTCGAGCACCTCGATGGAGCGCGCGTGCAGCCCGAGTGCGCGCACGCCAACCACATCTTGATTGGCACGGCGCTCGACAATAGCGACGTCAATGCCGGCCAGCGCCAGTTCAGCCGCCAGCATGAGCCCCGTGGGTCCGCCGCCGGCAATCACCACCGCATGCGCGCTCATTTCGCACCTCCTGTCGGCGCCACCACGGCACGGCCCCGTGCTCCGAACGTCGAAAACATCACACGCATGTCTCACCCTCCTTTCGGTCGGTTTCAAGATGGGTGGCGATGCTACTGCGGCCGCCGGGGCTTCCCGCAAGCCCCAGGGGCCGCGGTATACTTGAGGCAACGGTGGAGCGAATGCTTGTCTGGCGAAGCGCACACCACGAAAAAAGGCCGTCCCGAAGGACGGCCTTTTCTAGCGGTTTGAAATAGTTGTTGCGCCGCGCTCTCTTAGTTGTTGCGCCGGAGGCCGCAAATGTAGTCCGGGCGTGGTTTTCAAAAAATCCTCACGCACGAAAGCGAGGCCCAGAAAGTCCGGAATCGTGCGGGCTCCAGCGCTGCCTCCTGGATTCGCAATAATTGTTGCGACATCCAGGTGTTGGCTAGCCGGCAGACTGCACTCCTCTTACTGTCGTCCATGCGGTGGCGGGGGAACAACCGCGATAGCTTGCCTTGTGCGCACTGGGTGATGCACAACGTAAGGGTGCTCCCAGACCCAAGCCCTTCGCTCGAGTGCCTAGCTTTGCCGAACCGTTCGCCCCATCATGTTTTCCCAGCTAGGTACAGAGCACATCAAATCGCCTGCGCCAACAGCTTTCGCCCAGCCGGTTTCAGGGTGAATGCTCCCTCAAATCGGTTGAGATAGGCTGGCCGGTCCGCCCCTACAGGGATGTATTGCAGCTTGCCGCAATTCCTTAGCAGAAGCAGTGCATGGAACAGAATGTCTCCCGATTCCTGCGCATCCACAAATCTCGCCGCACCGACCTCGGCAAACCGAGTCAGCCCTTCCTGCTCAGGAGAGAACACAAATCGCTGTTTCTCATCCAGACCGGCGACAGACCGCTCTGTTGCCACGTTCAAGTGTTGAACCAGCACGAAGCGCAGCACGATGTGTCGAGCAAAGTTCTCGGTGGAGTCATGTTTGTGGGCGTTCAATGCTTGGCGCAGGCCCTCGAGGGAAAGCTTTCCCGCATCCCACTCCAAGAACTGCTTAGCGCCATTCTCAGCCGCCAGATTCTCTGCTTCCATCGCACAGACAATCAGAGTCCAAATGGCCTGCCTTGCAGCGTCCTTCCAGCGTTTCTCGTCATGGCCGACGGTTCCTCGAAGTTTAGCCTTCAGGTCCGCAAGGGCAAGGTGCTCGTTGTCGTAGACCAGTCCCGCGGCCTGCAACGTTGCGTACGCACCTTGCGCTTCCTTCGCCCAGTCGTAATTCGCCTGGATGGATTCGAAGACGTGGTTTTCCTTGGCGGGCTTTAGGTAAGCCCCAATCACATCGGCAATATCTTCTTTCTGCCTAGGTGCGGCCGTTTGCTCTGCGAGAAGAATTTGTCGCTCAGCCAATGCCAGCAGAGTTTCCATCGCTAATCGCTGCAGTGCTCGTACCTGGAGAACGGCCCATTGCAGCCGAGTCCTTTCCAGCCCCGAGTCGTCAACGAAGGTGCCTCCCGGAGTGCATCCAGCTGCCATGGCATGCCGGATGTCTTCCACGGTCGTGCTGGCTTCTTCCCGTTCGAGCGCATCCAGCGTTCTGAGTGCAAGCATCAAGCCTTTTCGCCGACTCTTGCCTCCCTCCGAAAGCGCGCCGAACGCCGCTTCAAAATACTGCCGCATAAAGGCGTTCTGCTCTCCGCGTGACGGCGTCTCGAGAACAAGCACCGGCCGCAGCTTATGCAGAAGCCTCTTCGAGCACGTCAGCTCATTCGGGTCTGCCAACCAGCTAGCTAAAGTGGGTTCCAGTTTTCCCACCTCTTCCGCATAAGCTGTGGCCAATGCAGCTCCCGCCTCTGTGCAAGAGTAGGTTCCCCGATGTGATTTCGTACCCTCGTTGAGAAAGCGCAAGCCATTCAGCAAGCTAGGCTTGTACCAGGCCGTGTCCCAAAACGATACCTTGATGTTCGGCCAAGTCTCCTTGCGCAATTCCTCCTCGTCTGGGTCGCCTTCGAAACGGTCCGTACCGGGGTAGCCTTGCAGACCATCAAGCTTCGCGACCCAATTGAGCAGGAGTTGAATTTTCCAGATACCCAATTTCGTCTCTTTGCGCAGCTTCCCAATGTCTCCTCTGCCGTCAGCGAATGCCCGTTGGTGCAATGTATCCACCATCCAGCAAATGGCAGCATAGGGACGAATATGCCGTGCTGCGTTATTCAACCCCGGAAATACGCCGCCATACAGGCGTTCACCGACCGCCCCCATACCAAGGAAGTCGCCTGCGCTTGAGCGCGGTGGCACTGTCGTAAAAGTCGGTCCGGCTGGAATCATAGCGACTCCTTCTCGTCAACTTGCGGGGCTCTAGGCCGCATATCGCGGATGCACGCCTCGTCCTCCCGCAGGTGTCGTCGAATTGCAGCAGAACCAATTCTGAGAAAAATCGGCCGCTTGCACCGGGCCCTGCAGACCGCCATGTGAACAGTCTTCAGCTTTTTGAGTTCCCTTTCGTCTAGCCGCTCGAAGCACTGAGGACACCCTGAAATTTCCTGCTGAATATCAATCACAAGAACAGCGTAGAGCTTATAACTGCGGCCAGGGGACTGTCGCAATGCTTGAACCACATATGCGATGTCCTGCTGTTCATCAGAAACTGAACGCTTCGAATCCTCGAATGCCAGGGCCAGCACGCTATCGATGCGGTCCTCAACGCGCGGCGCGCTGGCAATACGCACGGCTTGTGTAAATAAATCCGGGATTGCAAAACACTTGACCATCAAGGGAATACGTCCCTCATTCCATTCGGACTCCATCAGACCCTGATAGTCTGCCCCAGAGAGTTGCCGGCCAGCGAACATCTCGATTGCTGAACGGATTTGGTCATAGCTCACGGGCTGCTGCCGACGCTCGTGACACAGCGCCGTAATGGCACCAACGCTGGCGACCATCGGCAAGAGATTGTCGACCGCAGTCGGACCAAACCGCTGATGCATCAACGTCGACAAGAGCCCCATCATCTGAGAAGACAGGTGGGTGGGTACCACGTCGGTAGGCGGTACTCGACCCGTATCCACCTCGCGAAGCTCCGCCGGCATGAACGCCCTCAGGTTGGTGCGAATTTTCTGCGGGACGGCCAAGATAGCTAGCGCGTCTGGCATCGGTCCCGCCAAGCGCTTATCGATGGCAACCTGGACGGCGATTCGAGCTTGGGCCACAGATTCTCTGCGCTGTTGCCGCTTCTTGATTGCACGCCGTTCTTCTGTGGAAACGCCCTCATCCTCCTCCGATTCGGCATCACTATCGGCTTCGGCTTCCTCCAATTCGCCATCCTCGTCGTCCGCATCTGGCAACAGAGCTTTCTCGACCTCCTCATCGCTCATCTCGAGCAACTTGCCTAGCGCCTTAAAGATACGAAGGGCTTCCGCACTGGGCTGGTCACTTTTCTTCGTGCCCGCACCCTGTCCCGCGAGCCATTGAGCTTCAGTGACCAACGGGTCTTCTGATTCGGTTTCCCCCGGCTCAGCTTCCTTACTCTGTGGCCGCCCCTTGCTGTTCAACTTGCGCTGGGTTAGCAGCAAGTGCGCAGCGTTCAACAGCAGATAGGCGTCATCGTCGTCATAGACGTCATCCTCAATGCGACCAATCGACTTGGATAGGTCAACCTGCTTTGGCTTTGCACTGAGTTGCGGCTCAACATTGACCCATGTGGTCGCCTCGAAATCTGCTCCCCTCACAGTCAACCACAGCGCCCTGTCCGGCAAGTCCCGAACCAGATTTTCGCTCACCCTCATAGTGGCTCGCCCTTCACCATCAAGCCTTGACGTTAAGCACGGCAAATGAGCTTCGCTATGGTGCAAATCAAGCAGCACCTCCTGTGATACTGGCACCGGAGAACAACACACCTCAAGCACGTGATGGCGCGTGATATGAGCGACGGCATTCACTGTGTCATCGGATGCCAACGGCGCAGGATATTCGCAAGGGATATAACGCGGGACCTCGTCGGTCTGCGCCCAGGTCGCAGTGGTCGATTGAACAACATGACGAACCAGAGAAACTTCGATGTTCTTGGTACTCCATAGGCTCTGCTGCGTCGCATTGACCGAGCCGGTCATCACAAGCGCTTCGCCGTTAGCATCTACCACCTCGAACCACTTGGCATGCAAAAGGCGACCGTTATCCGGGGGTTCGACAAACTGGTCGGGCTTGCTCCCCTCGGAAACATTCTCCAGGAAGGGGGCAATCAATTCATCATTCTTGCGGGCCAGGCCATATCGGACTTGCTTCACGCCCAGCTTGTCACGAAGGCGGACAACCGCCCCAACGTCTTTATCGAAATATGGAGACAGTACAGTCAGCGATTTGGGGCTCGCCAAGTGTTGCCGTGCCAAGTCAACAAACTGAGGGCCTGCCGCATCCGCCAATGTAGTCACCAACCAGGTCTTCCGCGGCCCCACTGCGTTGGCCGCATAGTGGTCTCGCTGCGCTCGCGCTCTTCGAGCGAACTTGGCCAGGATTTCCTCGTCGTCACCAGACAACAGATTCAGACGGGCCGGCAGCAGCTCTAGGAAGTCGGCAATCTCGCCAAAGACCATTGGGTCCGTAGTTGCCATGACTGCATCGACTACCTCAAGCGACCGACTTTGCCCCTGCGTCGTCAGGTTGGCGCTACTGACCACGAACACATCACCATCGTCAGATTCAAGGTACGCAATCTTGGGATGAAAAATGCCCCCGCCTTTACCCTCATTCGTTGGTGTGGTGCTGACGACGCGATAGCGGCTGCCACCGAAGCGACTCGTCGTGTTATCCACGCTTGCCCGAGCCTCGCGCGCATCCAGCATGACAGTGATTTGCTCACAGTCCCCTTTGTGCAATAGAGGATATGGCGCCGCCTCAAACCAAACGGCCGAATAAGTGTACGAAGTGAACAATGCCCGCTTTGGGGCTACCTCTTGGAGAATCTCGTAGAGCGTTGTCATTACCCCCCCTTGTGCAAGGCGCCATTTCGTCTTGTTATTAGGCTCAATAATATCGGTGAGCCCCGCCCCGACAAAGAGCCCAGCGCGACTGTAAAACGCTTGCGCCGAGGCATCACAATGAGTCCTCCAATGCCAGGCCATCATCGCACTCACGTACGTTGGGGACCATCCGAATTCGAGCCCATTTTCGCCGTATGGCTTTTTGCCAGGCGGCGCGTTTTCGTCCCGGCCCCCACGTTCATGCGTACCATGCGGTTGGCAACTGTCCCGGCGCGGGAGGCCGATAGGTGGCACCGGTACGCGAGCGCGGTACCTGGTGCCGAAACTGGAAGTGCACCTCGCGTTCGCTGAGGCGCGCAGGAAGTGACAACCAGCCTTGCCCTGACAACGGTTAACCAGGACTGGCGATACAGTGAACATACCCCTAGCGACCACAAATGAGTCCGCACTAGCCCAGGCCCCACCCGAAGCCACGGGAGCCCTGCGGCCCACCGGTAAATTTCGTACTTACAGATTGAACGGCCGAATATCGTCCTTTCGATAGACGACACATGCTTCAGACGCGCGTTTCCGTGTTTCGGCGACTTGCTTTTTTTCGGTGTCGTCAGAAAAGAACCCTTTGGCGTGGTCGCCTATGACGCTCGGGTCATAAGAGTCGCGACACAACAGCCTCACGTCACCGAACACGAAGCGTGGATATGCCTTGATGGCTATCGCGGTGCTTGCACCGCGTTTCACGGGGATGCCAGCCAGTTGAGCCGCATCGGCTAGCTCCGGTCGGGTGAGTTCAAACGTGCTGGCCTGATTGGAGCGAGCGCCCATAACCTCCATGACCAACGTAGAGAAACCTCGAGGGATGATGGCGAGATACATCACCAAGACGATGATGGACACAGCCGCTCCGAGGAGAAGGTACAGCGCCGGCTGATGAGGCTTCTTTGCCCAACGCTGAGCGTTGAGATAGAACAGGCTTGGCAAATAACCGCAGGAGGATACCGCGATGGTGAAGAAAAACTCGATGGCTTGGTCGCCTGTATGGGCGTTCGGTCCGAGAACGTTGCCGAACATGCTCATCGGCAAGGCGGTTACCATCGCCGCGAATGTCGCCGCTGCGGGCATCCCGATGGAAAACACATTCCATCGCTGCTCATTTTTCCTCTGTCGGACCAGAAACAGCACTGTCGCCGTGACGTATGTCCCGCCTAGAACGGCGAAGATGACCCATCCGCCTTCGAAGCTCATTGACATAGCGACCAACAGCGCGAGCCATATAGCAAACACGTAAAGAAAGTAGCGTGCTGGACGGTCTGTCGCTTCATCGAGTTTCCCGTTTGCCATGGACGACGCTGCTACAACGACGAGAGATGGCATCCACATCTGGAAAAAGTACGCCACTAACATCAGCACCGCCACAAAGAGCACCGCAGCGAGCCCTTCTTTCGACGAGATGGCATCCAGGAAGAGACCTTTCGCGTTAATGCTGTACAAGTAGCTCCACAGCAGCGTAGCTGATACGAACAGCGAGAGGATGAACGACTTCAGAATGACGTCCATGCTGTCTTTGACGAGACTCACTCTGGACGTCATCGCGGACCAGGCCTCACGTTTCGTCGGCCGATGATTTCGATGAAGTTGCGTGCGACGGGGAAGCGTCGACGAGGTTCGATTGCGATACATGTCTACTGATTGTGTGTGGCTTGTTCGCAAGCAGGCCTGGCACCTCCTGCGTCTGAGTGGACGCCACGAAAAGTGGGCCGTACCTGCTTGGCCGCCCCCCAATGAACGGCGGCGCAAATGTGAAGCCGACGGACACAGTCAGCAATTCAATGTTGTTCACAGCAGTTCTAAGCCCCGTCGGTGAGCCGCGCGGAGCCTTGACGGAAAGCGATTTCACATGAAACCACTCCGCGGGGTTACCCCTTAAGCGGGGTGCGCAACGATAGACCGCTGTTGTGAATTCCTGACACGAGACAGACGTACGTTGCAGGGAAAAATAGAGCGCAAAAAAAAAAGCCGCTTGGGTAGCGGCTTACACGTTGACGTACACGATGGATAGAGCCCATCCGCCTGGTTGCCCATCAGTGTTCTCCGGCGGGGGACTGAACGGAAGGGTCGCGTCCGCGCGGGACGCGACACATAGCTTTGAAGACACAGTGCCCTGAGCAGTCACATCAGGTCCGCAAGACTCTCCTCCACATCGGCGTCGAAGTCGGCCGTCCATTCCGAGGCTGACGTGGACGCCAGCGGCTCCGGGGCATCCCGCTGCCCCTCAGCGCGAGCGGTGCCGGGCTCCGTTTTGCCCCGTCCAGCCTTCTTCCTGGTCGGCGTCGGTTTGGTGCTTTCGAGCAGGTCGTCCGTGAATACGCGGTTCGCGAAGGCCTCATCAAGCATGCACTGTTGCGACACCATCACCTCGCCTGTAGAGGACTTCTTCCGCGGCGTAGCGGCCTCCACAGGTTCTTCTTGTTGAGCCTTGTGGAGTGCAACGGCGTCATCATCGGCCTCTTGGGCCTTTTTGGCCTTTGAGGCGCGGTCGGCTTCCAGACGCAGCTCCCACTCAAACCAGGTCATTCTGTCTTGCAGCCGACGTGCATCCTCTTTGCTGACCTGAAGCAGGCTTACGGAGCCGTCCTCCTTGCGCCAATACATGAAGTGAGGGTCCCGAGTGCGCTGCACCTGGATGGGGATGGATTTTCCGTCCTCCCACCGAAGCTTGTGGTCATAGTATTCCCTCAACTCCTCGGAGGAATACGTCAGGTCGTCTCGCGTCATGTTTCCACGCCAACACGAATACTTCTCCCAATCGCTGTATTTCTCCCAGACCTCCACAGGCGACAACTTCCGTTTTCTATCTCCTTCGCGGGCCGCCTGGTAAGCCGTGAAAAGGCGTGCTGGCGTGCTGTTGATTTCCTTCCTTCGCAGCTCGTCAGTCAGCTTGCGGCGCTTCGCGTAGTACAGATTGATGTGGTTGATAGCGAGCAATAGAAAACGCTCGAACTGCTCAACTGACACTGGCGGGGCCTTCTTAGCTGCTCGCCGCTTCTCCTGCGAGAGCGGGTCACGTGCCCGACTGTAGCCTGCATCGGCATTTTGGTAGAACCGCAAAATCAGATTGTTGAGCGACTCACCGATTGCCCTCAATTCTGGGCGTCGTGGCGGCGGAATACTTCTCGCAAGCCTCAGCCTGTCAACGATGGCGCGCAGGACAGACTCGGAGGAGCCCGGGCCATGGTCTACGTATATCTCATCGTAGTTGCCATGCACGAGCCCACGCAGCTCTCCCAAGCCCAGCTCTGCTGCTCTCGAATCTTCGCCACACTTCGGTATGTGAACCGAAGCCAAGCACTCCTTGTAAGCGCGTGCGTTCTCCCTTTTCAGAGAAAGCGAATATCCGACCACCGCCGATGAGAGTCGGGACACCGCAAAGATGACCCAAATCTGGAATGGCGTTTTCCGTCTCCCGTTGGGATGTCTGATGAAGACTTTCGCCTGGAAGCCGTCGACGTCCAGTATCTCGATGGCACCGCCTGTGGGGTCTGTTGCCCTCCCTATCCTGGCTGCATCGTACATCTGGTGCAGCCGTTGGCCATTGCGCTTCCTCTTCAGGTCATTTTCGGCAATCAACCTCTTCGCGTGATACCGGAAGCTGTGGACCGTGGGCGTCAGGAATTTGCTCACCTTTGAGTACAGCTCGACGCACATATGCTGGTATGTAAGAGCGATGTCGAGTTTCTTATCAACGTACCAACGCTCAAGCGCTAACAGCATCTTACGCAAGTCAATCTGTCGCACAGGTGCCTGCTGTTGGGCCACTCGGTCGGGCTCGACTGCAGCCCTGTTTCTGCTTTGGCGCTCGGAGACGTTTTTCCTCCCCGGCTTTCTTCGATTCTTGCCGACTCGCGTCTTTCCACGTCCGCCCCGCAAATCAGTCAAATCAAGGTACGCGTCTTCCTCTCCACCGAAATAGAAGTACCGATGCAACAACAGCTTCAGCTTCTTTTGATAGCTGCGGTTCTTTCCTAGCGCGAGGCAAATGCGCCGCACTGACTGCTGAAGTGCCTCCTTGCTCATGAGAACCGCATCGTTGATAGGTTCGCGGTCCGTCCACGTAGCAATGTCATGAGTCACGCACAGCATTGCCCGAACAAGGGCCTTGTTCCTTGAAACATTGGCCTGGGCCGATTCACTCTTTTTTTGCACTGGGTTCTGGAAAGTCGTGACCTCAACGTCATCGAGCGCTCCCGGCTCTTTCTCGAGCGACCACGTATGCCAACGACCGGGCCCACTAAGCGACACCGCGTCGCTTAGCTCCAGAACGAACAGTTCGCGCGTCGCAGGATTCCAGGCTACAGCTCGATACCTTTTCCCCTTCCCGTCACGACGCCTGGAGAAGGACGCAAATCGACATAGCCCTCCTGGCCACGTTGAGGCATGGACCTCTCGGAGCCACACAGCGAGTTCGTGGTCGGCCTTTTGTGGGGCCACGGGCAAAATATCGCTCCAGGGCGCTGTAGCGTGCACCGGCTGGGGTGCTTCTACGGTCAAATCCATGCCCAACTCCTCAGCATTTCCGTCGGTGTAGCGGGTGTTCTCCGCTTTGCACCGCCGCTCTCCCCCGCGAAGACGATGGGCCTTTCCGGGTCAAACAGAACATTGCGGTCTAGCCGTAGGAAACCGAAGGCCACTGCGGTTGCAAAGAGATACTCGCTGGCGTCAGGCACTAACCCGAGCGTGCGCGCGGCACGCCGTCGGACTGCGTTTGCTGAGCCTCTTCGGCTGCCCTTCAGAAGCGCTTGCGAGAACGTTCCGGCCAGGTCGTAGAGCGACCATATGTCCGTATCACGCACCGTGTGATAAAGAAGTCGGCAGTTGGTGTAGTGCTCGTCTGTGACTACATCGCCTTTGACCAGCTCCCATGACCAGCCGAGCTTCGCGAGATAGGCTCGCTCGCGTTCTTCGCGTCTCGCGTCTTGGTCTGTCGGTACATGGAAAGGACTCTTGACTGAGATAGCGTGGTAGCGCGGCACCAGGCAAGTCGGCGTGACGTACGTGACGACGACGTCCAATGTCGTCATCTCTGTACGGCGTACCCGCCGACCCTGCTGTTGTGCAAGGAGAAGCGTATCGTCGTCACAGAACGGATATTGCTCGCGAATATCGATGACATACGGATGGAACATCAGCGCGTACAGTACGCGTGTCTCATTCGTCGACAGTGCCTCCAGGCGCCGGTCGAACTTGAGGTCGGCGAGCGTCGTACGTGTACTGTTCCTTGGTGGCCGCGCCTTGTGAAACGCAGCGTAGAGCGGCCCCTGGTGCATGCCGTAGGGGTCCAAAGGCGTGAGTGCGATGTCCCTTGGTGTAACGAAGGGAGCATTCAATTCAAAAATTTTCATGACTTAGATGCCGGCAGCAGGTGCCGCTGATTCGACGAGATATGGCAGCACACGCATGCGCGCCAGATATTCGGTTTTGGTCTCCGCGCAGCGCTTCAGCGCTTGAGCGGCTTTCGGCAGCAAATGGCGGATGCGGAACCATGCCGGCCCCATCGGATGTCCGTCCAGCAGTTGCTTGGAACTGATTCGCCCAGGATGGCCGGCGGCTACCAGGGCTTCGGAGCGCGCATAGATGTGCTCCACAATTGAGGAATCGAGTTCGGCAACATCGCCGAGTACCTCCACGTCGGCCGCATCAAGCTCATCCCGCGTGAGCAGCTCGCGAGCGCCTTCAGGCAATTGCAGGAGCAGCGTCGCCCTGTGAGCGCCAGGTCGCTCATGGCGAAGCTGCTTGTAAACTGCCAATAGCGTAGTGGCGTCATTCCTCGTTGGCACTTGACGGGTCTTCTTGCGGCGATGGTCGACCTGCAGGTCACTTCCCGCCACAAACGCCCCATACCGGCGCATGGCCCGGCTCGCCGGCCAGCGAGCTCCGTGTGCCGCGCGCTCGACGGCGTCCCAGGTTCCCCAGAGGCCGAGCAGCAAAGCGATGGTTCGAAGTGGGTGGCGCAGGACAGCGCGTCCCCTCAGCACATTTCCGACGCGAGCGAACGGAATGGTGTGAAAGCTCATGCGTTCGAACGATTCGCGCAGCCGCGCCTCCTGTATGAAAGCGAGCCAGGCCTTCTGCCGTCCTTCCTCTCGCCGCGGGATTCCGATTCGGTCTGCACCGAGCCGAACCAACGAGCCAATGGAGCGTGCGTCGAGTTGCGGGAGGTAGCTGCAATCAAGCAGCTTGCTAGCCGCGTGAGCCACCTCAATCTCAAAGGCAATTGAACCGAGGCTCAAAGCCCCCTTACCGACCAAAGGAATCAGAGGGCAGTCGCATCGGTGGCCTGGAAGCGGTATGAGGGAAGCCCAATTGTTCGGAGTACACGCCCTACACGGTGCAAGGAGCGGCTTTGCGTGCTTTGCACAGAACAACCCCCCAGGGATTTGATGCTCGATACGCCAAAACGGCACTCCGGTAGGAGCGATGTCATGTCGCACGCAATCGTCGCAATACGCGGGCTGGAACGTTGCCCAGCCACTGTGCGGTCCGCCGGCGCCAATCATCGCTGGCAAACCATGAACCGGCTCCCCCAGCAGATGCGAGCGAACCTTGGTTGCATCCTCCGGTGGCAGCATGCGGCTATACAACGGGTAGAGTGTGTGACGGTCGACAACGTAATCGGCCGGTCCGATGACGCTCTCGAATGGACGAGCGCGTTGAGCAATGCGGCTTGGAAAACACCACGATTTGAAGTCCGGGCACGCCGTTGCGGTTACTTCGTGCCGAGCATAGTGTCCCGGCCACCACTCACCGGGCGCCAATCCGCTCATCTGCAAATAGTGCAGGCGTGTCATCGTGCTTGCTCCTCGCGGTCGACTGCGTGCAGAGCGCGATTGAGGGTGGACTCGCGAAGACTCACTCGCCGCGCCAGCACGGAAAGGGCTGCGGCATGTGGGTCAGGCTCGAGGGCATCCTGTAGAGAGGCGACACGCGCGTGCGCCAGCTCCGCGCGGGAAATACATTGCCGAGACACGCCAGCGTCAATGGCAGACAGCCGGCCATAGGCGTAGTCCGTCACGCCGAGCCGCACCCGAACTTGGTATGCCGTGCCGAGATGGAGCAAGCCGCGGCGGTCCTGCCGCGGGACCGCTGGGACACGGACACACGGCGCGAGCAACGCTTCCAACTTCGAACTACGTCTTCCACCTCGTCTGGTTGCGTTGGGCGGTTGATGACAGAGCAACCAAGCGCGGTCATTGCGATAGAGCCATGCCCAAACCGCGTAGAGTCCACGTCTGAGCGCCGTCCTTCCCGCATCGGGATGTGCTGCCTTGTGGGCGAGCCACTGCTGACGGTGAGTCTTGATGTCGGCACGTGATGGTCGATATGCCGCACCGGCTTGCCGAGACGGTACCGTCCGCACAGCAGGCTTGGCTGGCGCTATACAGCAGGACCCTCCCTGGCGCGCGATGAACCAATTCAACAGCGCCAACCAGGCCGGGTGCATGGGACGTTCTTCGCGCTCTGCGGCGCGCAGCAACCAAGCAGCGAAGCCCTCGAATGTTGTGACCGTAGTGAGCCGACAATCTTCGAATCCCTCTCGGGCAACCAGAGTCCAATCGCTCGTAAGATGAGATATGTTCCAGCGGCCGCCCGCGCGCCGGTAGCCACAAGCAGTCAGCTTTGCCAGGGCGTTCGCGCGGAGGTCCTCAGGGCTTTGCTTCAACAAAAGCGCACGGGCGCACGCCGCGTACAACTCACTGTTGCGACGAGCCCCTGGCCGGCCGAGCATGAACATCCCGGCTTCATAGGTACTGGACTCATCCTCCAGATGGAGCAGTTCGCCATGGTCTCCACACCTGGAGATGAAGGGTAGGCAATGGCATACGAAAGAGGGCTGCCTCCCGATGACTAGCATCGCCTCTGCCTTGCAGACTGGGCAACGCAGCCCATATCGGTTTCCTGGTTCCAGAAGTGCCGGGAGCCGGGGAAACACCGTCCGGCTCCGTGTTCCGAATTGGAGTTGAGCAACACCACGTGCCGCGCACTCTGGAGCCATCCCCGCAGCAAAAGCGGGAAAGCATGAGTGCTCCGTCAAGATGTCCCACGGCGACCCGTACAGGTCTCCCAGTGTCTGTTGCCATGTCTGAAGCCGGCAAGGCACGCTATAGAGGAACGCACCACCCCGTCGAAAACTAAGATTGGCAAGCCGTTTTGTCGCGGGCTCGACCGATACAGCAGCATCGGATACCAGGATGCTGGTGGCCGACTCTCCGGCCAGTGTGTTCAGAGGAAGATGATTCATTTCGGGTCCTCCTTTTGGAACTGCAGACCCGCTCGTGACGTCACCGGCATGCGTTCGGGCATGGGAACGAGCAACGGTGCGTGGCCAGTTGGCAACCAGTCGCTGAACCGACGCAAGCCATCCACTGTGAAGCCTCGGCCATCCCCAATGGTTTTGAGCGTCTGCAACGCAGGCCTTTCGATGTAGAGGGCCTCGTCAATCAGAGTGGGGAGGTTGTGTGGTGCCTTCGACACGTCGCCTTTGCCGACAGAGCGCGCCAGTGCAAAACAGACCTTCTGGACCAGGGCGAGTCGGCAATGCGTCTTCTTTGCCAGGGTCTCGACAAGCCAGCTCGGTGCGGGACCCTGGCCCTTCATCGTCTTCTGGAATGCCAAGGTGCAGAGGTCAGCGTAAGCCTGCGAGGTCGCCGATGGCGGGTCCATGCACAGCACGCCTCCGGCAGTCAGCTCGCTAGCTGCGCTGGTTTTGCGCATCAGATGCGAAGCCGCCGCGGTGCTTGCCATCATTAAGATGGGAATCCCGGTGGTCCGAGTGAACTGGCCCAGCAGGTTCCACAGCCCATTTGCCGCCTCGGTCCCTGAATCCCGACAATTGATGCGCTCCACGATAATGAGGCCAACGTTCGCAGCAATGCTGAAACCGCTGAGGATTGAGAGCGCTTCTTCATGGAGCCGGAAGCGCGACGGTCGAATAGCCGCGGAGTAATGCGAGCCGAGTGCTCTGTCGAACGCGCCTAAGAAGTTCGTCACGAACTGTGTCGGAGCGCCGCCGTCAGGCCACAGCACCCGCAACACCGGAATTTGGATGTAGTGCACGCTCCCTGTCGGCGTGGGCGCGTGCAGAGGAATCGGTTCTTCCCCGAGGAAGCTCGCGATGCGCTCGGCAATGACACGGCGCCCCATTCGCGCTGGTGTGACAAAGAGCAAGCCACGCGGTCGGGCCCCCGGAACATTCAGCTCAGGCCTCAACCAGAGATGGCCGTGCCTGTCGCTCCCCTGAGCGGCGGCAGACAAGGCCGAATGGGCCGTGGCGTGGAATGCGGGGGACAGGGGATTCCGGTGAGCATAGCCTCTTCGTACCAAGGCGGTCACCTGCGCAAGCAGGCGGGTGTGTTCGGGAAACGGAACCAACGGTTGCTCCTCGTCTTGCCCAATCCGACTGCGGCGCACAGCTCGATTCGCTGGCACAGGCGCGTCGGGATGCCAGTCGCGGAGAAATATCGTTGCTGCCGCGTTCCCCTTCGGCACCGCCGGGAGGTTGTTGACACAGGGGTTGTCCCGGTCGGCCGGCAGGACATCTACGACGGTCGTGTTTTCGTTTTTATGGTTCATTGCTGAAAAACCGGATGGGTTACGCCGTTTCCGGGCGAGCTGGGGCCTCGCAAACGGCGCGATACATTGATGGTGTCCGGGCTTACTGAAGACGAGCGGGCGCAACACCGCCAGCGCGCTTGCGAAAGCACGCGCGCAGCTAGCCATCCGCCGGGTCAAACGGCGGTGCAGCCCGGCGGCGAAGAGCTATGCGTTAGCGTCTCGGTGAGCTCGGTCCTGAGGCGTGGTCAGGCAGCTGAGCTGCCTGGCGCAACCGCACACAGCGGTGGCCGCAAACGAGCACGCGCGGGGACCGGCAACGAGTTGTCGGCAGGATGTGAGGAGGGGAACGGAGCAGTTGCTCCGCGGAAGGATGGGGATGTAGGGGTAGCCACAATTTTCTCCACGTCGGTTAGCCGCCCGTCGCCGGGCGGACGAAGGCACTTGACCAAAGGGAGACGTTGTGGCAGGATACGCGCGAGGTTCGCAATCTCATGCGTTCCCGGTAACGGGAGCGCCCCAAGGGCAAGGCCGGTTCATCCGGCACTTGCCCTTACTTTTTGGCGGGTACTGAAAGCCAAAACGCAAAGACAAGTGCCGGACATCTTTGACTGAGGTGCTTGATATAAAACTTGCACTTTCAGCCGGGCGAAATGTTAATGATTGGAGAGCGCGAAAACAACCCTACGCCGCAATCAACTTTTCAAAAAAGAGCAGTAAATTTAACTACCAATAGACTCGTCCATTCGCGCAATCCGTATAACAAAAAATCCAGTCGCAATCATGCGATTTTCTCGGAAAACATTGCGCGTATTGGCTTCGCAGCCTGTTAACTTCCGAAGTTAACTTACCCGTTTTTAATATTTAAACGTTATATATGAATAGAGCGCTCCGCGATGGAGTTAACATCTGCAGCGAGCGCCTCGCATTTGCGAAATCACCTAACTGACACTCTCTCGCGTCGATGCGTGGTCGTGACGCAACATATTCAGCGGTACACTATCCGGTCAAGTCATCGCTAAGCAATACAGCGGTAGACGTCAGCGCACCAACAAGGGAACACCGTCAGGGAACGCAATCGTGAGTCACGTGGAAACGCCATGGACGCGACTGGCCTCTCGTACACTGCGAGGGTTGCTCATTCGGAAGGGCGAAACCTATGCGACCGCAGCGGAACGGCTGCGCAACGGCGGAGGGAGTGAGTCGACCCGAAGTGTTGAGGGCAAGGCCACACGCGGGACATACTCGCTGGCGTTCTTTTTGCAGGTTCTCGCCGCTGTTGAATCTGAAAGCCCTGCTCACTGGACGAGAGTCCTGGACCGATGCAATGACTGGGAAGAATGTGCGACACATATCTTCCTCCTAGAGCTGAAGAAGCAAAGCGTAGACCTGACAAGGTTTGCAAAACACCTTGCAAAGGTCAGCGCAGACATCACGCCAGAAGCACTGACGGCGCTGATTGAAACCGGTAGCTTCCCCTTCACCCTATTGCTGCAACTCTCAAGCCTCTCAAGCATCACGGGCTTGGAGCGTTTCGTCGACCACAGCGACATTGCAGCAGCCGCAGCGGAAAGCAAGCAGCATCTTTCCACCTAGATTTGCGAACCACACCAGGCATTCCCCTATATTCATGGTGTGGAATATTCCACACCATGAATATAGAGTCGTTCGAGAAAAACGCAAGAACAATAAGGGCGGCACGCCTACTACTCACAAGCTCGACGTCTATTGAAGGAGACATTGGAAAAAGCATGCTCGTGGTCTAAAACGGAGATGGCCACGCCTCGATAAAGCTCCAGTGAGACGGGCCGCCCTTTTCACAAACCTGGGACGTTTCTTTGGCGACTACGGCTGTGGACTCCGAGACTGAAAGCGCAACGCATCCAATTTGGTCGGCAGCGGCAGTTAAGCTTATGCGTCAGCTCGACGTTCCAATGGCGGCTCGAGGTCCTGTCACATACCAACGTGATTTCGTCCAACGGTACACACCGAACCAATCGCAGTTGATGCCGCGCGGAGTAGCAGCAGAACTCTATCGCGCGGGCAGTCAGTGGGCAGGCGCCTATGCAGGCCAACCCCTCACGGAATCGCTCGTCGACCTGTCCTGGAACTCAGGTCGACTGGAAGGCAACCGCTACAGCTTGGACGCGGCGGCGAAACTGCTCAACGGTGGTCCGCTCCGCTGTGACGCCGACACTGTGATGCTGCTCAATCACAAAGCGGCTGTTGAATTCCTTGCTGACAGTGTTTCTCAGGAAGGCCTTTCAGCCCTAGTCCTGCGGAACGTGCACGCGATTCTCATGCAGGACCTGGTTGCAGATAGCAGCTCGCTTGGCGCCATTCGTCAGGGCCCGTTAGGCATTGCCGGCACGCTCTACTCACCAATGCAGGAGCCTGATGTCATCGAGGCGATGGTGGAATCAATCGTGGAGAAAGCGGCCCGCATCGAGAACCCAGTCGAGGCTGCCCTCTTTCTGTGGGTACAGCTTGCGTATCTGCAACCGTTTTGCCACGGCAACGAACTGACCGGCCGGCTCGTGGCAAACATCCCGCTGGTGCTTAACAACTGCGCTCCCCTGACGTTTCAGGATGTCACCAGAAGCGACTATGCGAGTGCGATGCTTGCCGTATATGAGCTCCAGGATGCCACGCTTGCCGCCGACCTGCTTTCGTGGACATATCAGAGGTTCCTGACGAAATGTGCGGCAGGGCGATGATGACTTCCGAAAATCAAATCGACCTGGACATTGCACTGCGCAAGTTGCATGAACTGGCGCTGGAAGATGGCGACCTAGGTTACGAGTATTGGCATCAGATTGCTCAGTTGCTCCGGCGGGCAGCCAGTATGGAGGCTGAAATTGAGGCACTCTCGCAAGAGCTCGAAAAGTGCCGCGCGAAGCGTGGCAAGTAATGTCGGTAAGCGGCAGATGCTTGGGCGACGAGACGGTTTCCGAACGGGTCCTGGTGGACGTATAGCTGGCCTTATTGCACCTCTGCACGTCGAGTGAGCGGTTAGCCAGCGTGGCCGTCCCTTCGACGAGACCGCATAAGCTCCTTGCAACGGGCAGCCACGCGGAAGTTTGTCTCCGCGAGATGGGAAAGCACCCGTTCCATCTCTCCGTCGTCAATGAAAGGGTAGACCTCAAGGTGGAGCGCGATTAGCAACTTTCTATTGTCCCGACCCTCGCGCAGCCAGGCTTCGATAGTCCGAGTAACGTTCGCCCCATTGTCGTCTGTTTGCCATGCAAGCAGGTCGAACAGTTGCGCAACAAGCTCGAACGGCACTGTTCTCGGAATTTCGGAGAAGAGGACATTGGCTAAATCCCGCTCACCAAATTCTCTGACTACCGCAGCCGCGGCATCGAAGGACACCGAATACTCTTTGTCGTCGCGCTCCAAGCAGATTGCGTCCAAGGCTGCAGAGATAACAGGGTGCATAGGAAGACATGTTACGAGGCATCGTGGAATGGCCGTTTTGTGGCCGAAAGCGGACGGTGCCTATCTAATCCCGCCTTAGCCGGATGTCGACGAGCCGTCTCCAGCTCCTAGGCTGCCTCTTCTCTTAGACGACTCGAGCCGCCTATGACCGACAACATCTTATTTTGCGTTGTCACATAAGTAGTCCGGCCACAGCCCACCCGACCGCAATGCAGCTTCCACTGCATCGAGGTACTGCGGCACAAACGCATAGTAGGCCGCCGCCCTGGGGGCGCCTGGCAGAAACTCGCGTATTTGGTTGCGACCACGAGACACAAGCACAGGTATCGGCTCGAAATTCTCGCTTACCCAACAGCCCACAATGTGGTTAACCGTGCTGGAGAGCTGATAGACCGTCGCGTCGCGCCGATAAATCCATGCACCCATGAACTCGATTTTGTTGGCGTCCCGGCTCATCGCCGTGACCTTCTGCACCAATTCCGGCGCCATCATGGTTTTTTCCTACAGGCATGGTCGTGTGCAACAGCAAAAGCGTACCAGCAGCTTCGAAGGTCCTCTTCTGGCCGTCAGCGGCCAACCGCTAAAGTCCTGAAACGTATCGCCACGTCTTGAAAGCTAGCCACTCTACCGAGAGTAGAACCAGTCGAGAAACTCCGGCGCAACGTCGGGCGTGAGCTCCAGAGCAGCTTCAGCCACCGCGCCGTAACCTTTCGCCGCTGCGATTGACGCCAATGCGCACGCCAGGAATCCGCCATCCCAGTCCCTGTCAGCCGCCAATGCAACGAGACGAGGCAGTGCCGCCAACGCAGCGAAATAATCAACGCGAAGGTCCTCTGGGACCTGCACGCCGTTCTGCTGGCGCCAAGCCTCCACCACTGCAGGAAATTGGAAGTAGGCGAAATCGGCCCTCAACGGCGCAATAGCCAGTGCGCGTACAACGTGGGGAACCGCCGCGAAGGTTGCAGGGTAGACGTCACCTTGATGTGCCAGCGAGCTCCACAGCGAATACCAAGGCTCCGCATTGTCGAGAGAGGATGGAAACGCCTCCAACTGCTCAAGGAGCGCAGGAGTGTCATGCGCCTTCCCATATGCATGGTCAAGCTCCGTCCAGCGAGAGCTATCGAGCGGTAGGCAATTTACTGGAAACGCGGCGGCCATATGTGAACGCTGGTGGGCGAGACTTGAAAGGAAACCGGACGCTCAGGACCGGGCGAAAGGCATTGGCCACTTGCTCAGGCCCTCCCTGCCGTACTCACGCAAATGGGGGTCTGCATGCTGGGCTAAGTGCTGAAGAATCTCGCGAGATTCCGGTGTTCCGATTCGCGCGAGTGCGTAGGTGCACTTGCGCTGGAATTCATGAAGGTTCTGCCATTGAACCATGTACTGGAAAGTCTTCTCCGCGGCTTCGGCAATCGCTGGAATAGCGACAGGGTCTCCGAAAAGCCCAAGGTCGAAGACGATGTCCTCATGACGCTCGTGACCTTCAAGGGTCAGTAGTTCAACCAAAAGGGGTACGCGCGAGCGGTCGTCTTCCGCCAAGGAGTCCAACGCTGCGCAAAGTGCAGCGACATCTTCAGAGCAACTCATTTCTCATACCTGAATGTCTGTTTGTGCCGGGAGCGGCCGCACGGTCAATTCGATATGTCTTCTCGTATCGACTTGGAATTTTTGGGCTCCCAGTAGCCGCCGCTACCGTGATACGTTTCCGCGTGCAGCCAGAACTCTTCGCTGCAATGCAGGCAGCGAAAATGGTATTCAACGTAGTCATCCCACTTTTCTCCTCTCAGGAGTTCCTCGAAGGAGATGGAGGCGTTTCGGGGCTCAGAAATGGTTTCGACAAGCACCCCATCTGCGATGTTCTGTGCCGCAACTCTCACTGCTTTGTCCAGCTCGCGGGGATGTCGGATTGCGTAGCGAACACAAAGGTCTGCACATTTTTGACACGGCACGAGGGCCTCCGTCGAATCTCGCTTGGGCAGGAAGTCGTCCGATTTTCGATGATTGTGGCAATCATATCGAACGACAGAGGTTGGCTGATGGCAGACGGTGGCTATGGGTCGTCGCCTTTTCCTCTCAACGTGCCAGCACCTATCCAAGAGGCGACAACTACATTCACCGTTTCGACCACCGTATCCCAGTCGTTGGGGTCAAGTCCGTGTGATTCGATGCCATCGAGCGCGGCGATAGCTAGCCGCGTTGAGTGGTCACTTGCAACGTGGAAGCGGTCCTTAATCAACGCTGCCGCTCTTGCAATCATATCGCTGCTATAAAACACACTCATAGCTTGCTCGGTAGACTTGTTTGGACCCCGACTACCTCTTCAGCGCAAGTAGCGCATCATGCGCGTTCTCGACCACAAATTTTCGACCATCCTCGTCGGCCAATCGCACGTATTGCATAAGTTTGCTCGGGGCAACATCTTTGAGAACCCACAACGCAGCTATGCGTTGGTATTCGTGCCCCGTGCGCCACGCCCTCTCCGCAAGACGCTCGGCGTGCGGCGACTTCAATGCTCCAAGAGCGAGCAAGGCGCGTCTGCTGACGTATTCATCCTCGTCATCAACTAAGCGAAGGAGCTGTAATTCTCCTTCCTCTCTATTCGTGGATAGCGCCCCGAGCTGCACAGCCACTTGCCACTTTGCATCTGGCTCTGATGAGTCGATTGCTAGCCGCGCGAGTTCCAGAAGCGCGTCAGGCTTGCCAGCAAGTTGACGGGAAATCCATTCCATCTCATTGTCGCGGGCAATCGCATAGAGCAAGTTTGCACGGCAGCTTTCGCTCCACGCGTTCGGCGGAACGGATTCCAATACCGCAACTGCGGCATCCCATAGTGATTGCCAGTGGTCGTAGCTACACTCCCACTCGCCAGTTCGCTGGTGAGGCGGGAACAAGGCCGCCCACGCATTGAATTTCTCTACTTCTTCTTGCAATGCATCTGACGCGTTCATGGAGCCGCTTCTTCTATGGACTTCGGGATTGCTTGTCACTATGACACCTCGTACCGACGAATGCTCCTAGCTGAACAGTGACGTCAGCATTCTTCGACGAGCGGACCACCCGGTGAGCGCCATGCGATTCGTCGATACGTTCCTTGCAGCAAACCTTCATCGCGAAAGTGTTCGAAAATTTTTGCTGGGGACCACCCCGGACCTGCGGCGAAACAGAAGTCGTGTGCGCGCAGCTGATAGAACAGCGCGGCTTTCTCGCCATCGCCTCTGACGGTTATCGAGTATGTGCCGGACTCGTCGTTTCGATATTTGAAGCCCATAGCAACAAGCGCATCCTGAAGTCCAACATGGGGAGCTTTAACAACTACTTTCGAGGCGGACGCCTCGGCAACATAACCGGTATCGGACATACGATTTCTTGAGGTGGCCCAAACATCTTCGTTTCGGATTGACGTGGATGGCCGTCACGGCCTCCACACGCTGATGTCACCCTTTTCATCGACCGATTGCAACAGAAGTTGCGCGCGCCAGTCGACGAGCAACAGCCCGTACTTCTCGGACAAGGTCATGTAGGCCCGGGTCAACTGTGTATCGTCTCCCCCGCGAGCAACCGTGGCGCCCAGCGTGCTAATTCCCCCTGAGGACGTGAGTCCATAGAGCAGCACGGACCCAGGAAGCTCCAGAGTGAACCCATCCTTGACCTGCCCAAGAGGTCGAGAGCTAGTCGTCAGAATCGGTGACGGGCGAGTAACCGCGCCAACTGACGCCGCGACAGCGGACGGGGCATCGCTTCCTTGCACAACGCTCTCCCGAGGAATTCTGCGGGCGTAGATGTTGTTCCAACCGTGCTGAACCCGGTGCTTTTCTTCAAATGCCTTGTACTCGACCAAGCGGCCTTGGATTTCGGCGAGTCGACTACGCGGGAAGAACTCCAGTTGACACCACTCATCTTCGTGGAACTGTGGAGCGCCCTGGAACGATTCCTCGGTAGGCGTTGCGAACTCGATGTCGTCGGCAGCCACGGTCGGCATGGAAAACATGATGGTCTTGGCGTCCACCATCTGTATTGGGGGCTCAGCATGCGTCGCTGGTTGCATTCCGAGTGCCGTTAACACCGAGGAAAATAGCTTTTTCATAGTGGGCAGGAGCTAGAGTGGTGGCGCCGGCCGCCAGCGGACGTAGCCCGGAAATGGTCCGTTAGCCTGGAAGGCCAGAAAGATTTCGACAACCTGGGTAGCGATGAACCACTCGTCTGAGCGCATCGGGAGGTTTCCTGCTCCGAATACCAGCAATGTTCCATCGGGGCGTGCGGCGTTCGGCTTGTCGTGGAACGCCCTGGAGCGAACCTCTGCTGAGGCGTCGAATAGCTCGACCATGCAACTTACACCGCCCCCGGCGACCTGTACGTAGCTGCCTGACTCATTCGTCAACGAGGCGTAGGAAGCCCGCCCATAGCTTTTGAGCGACTGAATCGCTCTAGCAATCTGTGCTGGTGTCGGATTGCTGACACTGGCCTTACCTTCGACGTCGAGCCTCATGGCTGGCGTCACTGCAAAAATGGTTCTGTCACAGCATGTTCGATTCCAAACGGTCGGAGCACGTCCAAGGCTTTCTCAGAGACAACAATACGCAGGTCTGCGGCAATACCAAAATCATGCCTGCCGGCCTCTCCTTGCACTATCAGCCATCGAAAGCTCGGTATTTCGCGCGCCGGATACATGTCCCGGAACCCAACCGACGTCGGCACCTCCAGTTCCGCAAGCCGAATCCCAGTTACGCCGCTTTGTTCAAGGGCCTCCGAGGCGGACAGCGTTGCAATCACGCAGGGGAAGCTCTCCAATATGGCGTCTCCTAGCCAGCCGCTGAACTCGAAATGCAATTTTTCGACCCTGGGTGGATGCGTGCTAGCGTCGAGAACAGTGTTCTCACCCAACGCCCCCGCTACCTCCGGCTCAAGAAAGAAGTAGTTCATCTGTTATGGGCTCCGGAGTAAATATGGGTCCTCCCACACATCCTCGTACCCGTCAGTGACGAGGAATCGCCACCCTGGTGGCAACCCCAAATATGGCATGGCCTGTGGAGCCCATGTAATCAGATGCGAAACATGCAGAGGAACGAAGAAATCCGGTGCCTCTGAGAATTGCTCACCCGCCCAGATGTACCAGCCCGACGTTTCCCCCTCTGGCTTGAGTCGCAAGCCGTTTAGGGGGCGCAGTCCTGACCTGACGTTGCGCGAGATGCCAACCTTCAGCATGTGGTCGCAACCGAAATACTGTGCATTGAATCGCTGGCAGACTGCCAACTGCAGATTCTTACTAGCTGCGCTCACCGCTATCCCCTCGCCGTCGGTCTGGATGTTCATCCACAGGACTCACAGCCTGCGCAAGTCCCGTCGAGATGTCGCCAAGGATGCGAAGAGCAGCAAATGGGTCACTTGCCACACACTCTGGCTCAACGACCAGCAAGTGAGCGTATCCGTCCGCCGCTCTGCCACGAGTTCCGTCGATGACCAGCTCAACCGCAGCACGCGTCGCGCTTCCGTCAAGAATCGAGAGCAAGGCAGCATAAAAGCGCTCATTGAATGGGGAAACATATTGGAGTTGCTTTGCTTCCCAATTCAATGCGAGCAACATCAGGTTTTCCCGCAGACCGGGTGTCAACTGCACCGGCATTGTTCCGTCTCACAAGTAGAGGCAAAGCAGAACGCGGCCATCTGCCACTCAAACAATGTTATGGATGTCTGCTGATATGGACTGGCCCTGGTAACTCATCAACCCTGGCGAGGTGGCCGTGTTGAGCAGTCGGCGGCGCGAGCCTTACCCCACGCCGGTGCAGGGCTCGCGAAGATGCAATGAGATTACTTAATCAGGAACCGTTCATAGTTCTTGCCCGCAATCCATGCCGGTGCTCGGCCTCGGCCAGTCCAAGTCGAGCCTGACTTCGGGTCCTGATATTTGGGCTGCACGACAGAACCCTTCCGCTTCTTCGTCTTCGCGGCGAGACCAAGGTCTTCTGCCGTCAATCCATACTCGAGCACGATTTGACGCACCTGCGCGATAGCCGTTTCAACTTCTGCCGCACGCGCAGCCTCAAGTTGTTCTTCCAACTTAGCTTTCTGAGCGAGCAGGTCTTTGTATGTCGCCATGGTTTTCCTCTAGGTGGTATGGAATGGGAAGGATACCGCTATAACAAAGGAGCACGAGCGCAGATTTGCTCCGAACGTGGACATGTTGGCAACTCCAGAAGGCGAGCTGGACGATTCTGTCCGGGGTACTACAGGCTCTCGGCTCTGTTGAAACGATGCGGTGGCGACTGTCACGCCAACCGTGCTGACTCTCGGGCGCGTTAAGAGCAGGTCTGAACAACATTCAATTGTCATCCGCTTCGAGCTGGCCCAGAGTGTCGGCCGCCGTTCCGCAAGACGGCAACGGTTTTGGCGCTACGGAGATGGGGGTCGATATTGCGAGCTTGTGCAGTTCTGGGCGATAGGACGACGACGGGAGGCACGATAATCACCGCCGGCGCCGGCTCGTTCATGACTATCGATGGCAAGGCCGCTGCGCTATGGGGCGACATAGCTACGTGCCCTGCATGCAAATCGACCGGGAAAATCACCGGCGAAACCTTTCCCATCCAGACCGTCAACGGTGTTCCGGTAGCTCGACACAACGACCTCGTGTTGTGCAGGTGTCCGAAGAAGCCGCGGCTGATAGCTCCGGGGGTGAATATGGTGGCGGATGAGGTGCATGGTGCGAGCGGCACTGGGAACGTCAGCGAAGCAGCGGGATTGATGGCGTTTGCTGCACAGGCGTTTGACCAGCGCGCACAGTTGCTGGACGCGGAAACGCAGCAGCCCATCCCTGGCAAGCGTTATCGCATGACTTGGTCTGGTGGCACCATCGAGGGCATCACGAGCGCATCCGGGCATACGATGCCCGTCCGCAGCGACCAGGCGGAAACCGCTGAGATTCATATCCTGACGGACGAAGAGAAATGAGCCCCGTCCATTCCGCTCAGCTCCTTCTGACACCAGTCGAGGACCGTAATGCCATTAAGGTTCACGTCCCGTCAAAGCAGCTCTATTTCTCTATCTATTACTACACCGCTGACAACGCTTTCAAGCGAGCCTCGCAGACCAAAGAGCGAGAGATAAAGCGCCGTTCGGATTGGAATCCTGCACAGGATACTTTTGTGGCCACTGAGGTGCGCACCGAGGCGGACTTCCGTGCCGCCTGGGCTCGCATGATGAAATTGGCCAAGGACGAGGGTTACGTTGTTGCAGAAGGACACTTGTTCACCCACGCCAGCAAGCCCAAAGGTGGTCGTGGTGGACTCGAGTTCGCGGCTATCCCGGGTACCGGCGATGGCACCATTACGCGCGAAGAGGTGTCACAGTTGGACAGGCTTCCCTGGCGCAAAGGCGGCTCGCTGGTGCTCTACGGTTGCAATACAGGGAGGGCCGGCGAAGGCCGCAGCTGGACACCAGCACAAGCATTCGCAGACGCTCAGGGTGTGCAGACGACCGGCACGACTGGGTACGCGTACTTCTCGAAGTCCCGCGACAAACACGTCAGAATCTCTGATGACTCGACCGAGGTGTACCTGCATCCCTACAAGTGGGGCAAGAACGGGTACTTTGGCGACGGAGAGGCGATGCCAGACCAAACCTTTACACCTGCGAAATGAGAAACAAGCTCTTGGCCTTGGTTGCCGCCGCGCCGGCGCTGCAGTCCATCATGTACGTGCTGTATCGCGCCGCCTTCGTGAGCGTGAATCACGTTGGGCTGACGCCGCATTTCCTGGACATCTTCTCCGTAGTGTCCGTGCTCTTGGCACTCACGTTCAGGCTCGAACGTAGGTGGCTTTGGACAGTCGTCCTGGTGGCCGCGGCGAACGTATTGCTCGTGGTTTGGGCAGTCGAAACGAACGTCCTTGTTGAATATGAGGAGTGGATTCGACGTGGAATGCCAGAGCGGTAAACGCCGGGGTGGGATGCGCAATGCGTTCCTATTTCCTCGCCCGGCCTCATGACTGGCGGTCGTATCTGGCGTCCAGATAGTCCTTGAAGCTCAGCTCACCGCTGACAAGCTCGTCCTGCATCTGCTGCGCATCTGCCGCGGAGGGAAGCCCCTCGACCGAGATGGCGCAATCAATTCCCAACCGTGCGAGCAGCTTGTTTATCTGCGACATGATGTGGGCTCTAAAGATGCGCTTCGACTTCTCCGCAGCGGCGCCGCGATACAAGTTGTAGAACTCCGTGGTTCGGTCGGTGGACCAGTCGCGACAATCCCAGCCCCACGCCTGCGCGGCCTTATAACGAAAGATGTTGTTGGCTCGCGCATATTCGGTGATGTCGAAGTTGCGCGGATTTCCTCCGCGCCGGACATCGAACGACAAAAAGGGCGGTCCCAAGTTGTCGAATTTTTTCAGATTTGACAGAAGGCGACGGTAGCCCAGTCTGCCGCCCAACTCCCGAGGCACGTCGACGTGCCACAACGCCGACAGCGGAACCCACCGCAATGCAGCGCTCTCCCATAATTTCCGGTCCTCTGGAGCGAGAAATTGGACTGCGAAACCGACGAACCGAAAGAGCCGCTTTGTAGTTACTGGGTGAAAGACAGTTGTCCCGTCATCTTGTGGGATAAGTTCAAACTGTGCGCGCCCCTCCCATGCGATGCGTTTCGCGAGAGTATCGACAGCGCGGCACAGCTTTTCTTCTAACGTGCTACCTGAATGCTCGGAGAGGCCATCCAGCACTTGCAGAACTTTCCGCTGCTCAGTCTCCGTCCCGCTTAGCCAGACCGAAAAGTTCTTTTTCTTTCCGCCGAGCCGGAACGGCATCGGGTGCGAAATATCCTCCACGAACATAAAGACGTTTTGAACAAGGGCCTCTTCAGACCGTTGCAAGCTCGGAAGGAATCCGACAAGGCGGGGAGCTTTCTTCGGTCGAGGTTGGGCGCCTGTCATGGATTTCCTCCTTCGCGCAGAGAAGCGTCAGAATCGTACTGTTGGTCGTTGAGCTCGTCTGCAAGGCCCTTTCGCCGCCAGTGCTGCAGTAGTGCTTCCGCCCCAGGTTTACGTGCTAAGTACAGTGCGACGAAGATGTCGTTCCCGTCATAGCTCAGTGCTCCAGCACGCGATGTAATTTCTTGCACCAAGCGACTCGCATGCACAGCTTCCGTCTCGTTCGCCATGTACCACGCATCACCCTGGACCGGCCTGCGAGGGAGCTGCGCGAGTCTGCCTTCAACTTGCCGCTGCCATCTGATTCTCAAAATGTCACGAGGGCTCCCGCTGAGACCAGCTTCAACGAAGCGCACGAGAGCCACAATCGCTCCGATTTTTCGACTGTCCGTCAGATACCTGTCCCATGTTGACCGCACGATGGTCCATAGAACCTTGTTTTCATGAAGCTCGGACAGCAGCAGTGCATAACCGCTAACGTCCATAAGGTCCCAAACAGGGGCGGACGCGATTCTCAGATTCTGGGTTACTAGCCACTCCGGCCCGTCCTCTGACTGCATCTTTGTGAACTGAGTGAGACACCCTGCGAAATAGCGGGCAAAGATGTCCTGCAGCAACTCGACATCGTTCTCAATCAATGCGTCGAGAACCGCCTCACCGGAGAAGTGCAAAAACTGGCCGGCATAGTCCGGAAAAGTCGGTGGGCGCTCAAGCTCGCCGAGCTGCGTTTGAAGACCGGACATAGTCTTGAGCAGGGTGGTTTTCATTGCGCCCAACGCAGCCCGCGTCGACTCCGGGTCGAACTTTGCCCAGGGGAGCTCCTCCATCTTGCGGTCATCGCTCATCTCCGACCAGGCGCTATCCCAGATAGCGGCCTGGCCACGGAGCTTGTGCCAGTACTCCCACTGCCGGCTAAGCATCGCTGCCTTCATCCAGCGCAACTCAGCCGCCGAGAACGCCTCTTCGAGCCTCGCATATGCCTTGGGAAGCTTTTCAGTCAGGACTGCAATGTTCTCGACGAAATGCTTGGCTTCAGGCTGCATTACAAGTTCGGCCAGATACCAAGTAGGTGAAACTTCTTTCCCCTCCACGGCACGCTCGAACGCCAGTCTTGGTGCTAAGTACTCAATCTGGCTTAATACATGGTCACCGAAGCCAGCTCGGTAGTAGGTGTTCGGATTCGACCAGTTGATACTTTCGATACGGGCAATGACGTCCTCGCGCCGGAACGATTCATATCGTTGTCGCAATGCAAGGCTCATGGTGATGGGTATCGTGGCCAAGCGCTCAGCGACCCCCACCTTCTGAAGCGTTTCGGCTTGCGAAGCGTCTGAATGAAGCTTTACTGCATCGATAGTTCGCGCGCACGCTTGCTGGAAGACCATGAATGCGGATTCAGCCTGCCCGTGCGCCGCTAAGGTCGCGGCGTATCTGTCGATGCACTCAAGCGCAGCGAAGGCATTTTCCCATTGTGAGTTGCGAACGTTGATAGCCAGACAGTCCAGCAAAACGGGCACTAGCCTTTCTTCAAGCCAGTCACGATTTGCTTCGGTCTGTGGGTCAATGGTCGTGCCGGTCTCAGTAGCAATGGACAGCCTCATGTCATCGGTTCGATACCACTCGCGGTGGCGGTAGACCTGCTGATACCACCGACTACCGGTCGGGATATGGGCCTTCTTCTTTCTGTAAAGAACGAGAAACCGCGCGGTGCGCCTCGACAGTTCCAGCAATGGTGTTCCGGTGAGGTGCTGCTCTTTGAGCAAAAGGTCTCGCAAAGTCTCCAACACCGCAACGGTCTTCTCGGCTTGCTTATAGGCGTGATGCTGGAAGGACTCATCCCGCCACCGGAGCTTCGCGACAGTCACTCCAACCATCCGACGCTCCAACTCCTCAAAGATGGGGGTAGAAAACTCCGTTGGGTTGAAGAGATGGAAGACCCGCTGACCGAGCCTCACGAAGGCGAAGACGCCGACGGCGGCAGCGACGGTAATAAGTGGCGGCGCGACGTAAATTCGCTGGAAATTCGAGAGCCTCAAACAGATGAGAACGAGGCATAGGTAGGTCAGAAAAGACAGGAAGCGCATGTAGACGATGCCGAATCTGTCTTGAGCGAGCAAGTCACGTAGGTTGCTCGGCACCTTCGCGTACATGGCGCCTCCGACCGTCGCGATGGCCGCGTAGTAGAGACCGATGAACACGGCCCCAATGCTGCTGATTGCTGCGAGGAAGGTCACATAGTCGGAATCATCGGGCACCTTGAACCCATGCCCTCCGAAGAATGGACTGAGGTACGGATTGCTGTACTGCAGAGCCGCCGCGACGATGAGGGCCAGAAACCATGGCTTGACGGTCACTCGGACCATGCCAACGAAGGAGACGCCGGCTTTTCCAGCGTCTTCGAGTGATTGATTTGCTCGGTAGAGCCGGGATGTCACCAGAAATTCGGCCTTCGCAACGGTCCGGCGCGCGTTCCAGAATGCCCTGTATTGGGCGAATCGAAGAAACAGATAAGACTTCATGGCCTTCTATATTGAGAAGCTTCCCTCGTACTTCCCCACGTCAACATCGTAGTGTCCAAGACCAACAGGTTCACCGTTGCGGATGACAACCGTGACTCCGTGCTCTTCTTCCCATGCAGGTAGGCAATCAAGAAGAGCGAACCGCCCTTCCACGTAGCCGTTCTCAATCTCGTTGATGCGAATCCCCACCCATTCAACCTTCTGTTCTACGTCTCGGACGCCATTTTCGAAATAGCACGGATGCCTAGGGTCATCTGCGGCCAAGGGCACAAAATGGAATGGGCTACGTCGTTTGAACAATCGGGCGAAGAATCCAGAAGAAAGGGCCGCCGTCGATGCGGCTGGGTCCCCAAATTCGACCTCGCTGCGCGCGCGCAAAGCGTCTTGGTACAGCATGGCCTGAATGCGTTCGCGAGCGCTCGGAGGCAAGGTGGTCAAGTCATCCAGTGTGGCAACCGTCTTGTCCGAAATAGTGGCACGACCGTCTGCCAGCCAGATTTCAACCGGAAACGTGCGCCCGTAGCATGGAACGGCAACCTCCATGCGTCCACGTAGTTCCCCGTGCTCAGTGGCCAACGTCAGTGGGGCTTCGATTCTGTCTCGTCTCAAGGTGTTCATCCGGCTTGCTCCGAAGCAGCCATCCGGTGCGCCCTCAAGGCGACGTCAAACAACACGGCTGGCTCGCGGCTTCCAGATGTTCGTACGTGGCACGTATTTCTCATATCCCGTTCCGTCATCAACGCCGACGACTCGATGGCCGAAACACTCAACCAGCGCGACAAGACTGCCGGTACCGCCATATGGGTAACCATGCGGGTCGAACTCCAACGCATGCCGCGTTTCTCGCGTCCGGATTGCGATGAGGTCGTAGTCCCCATTCCAGAATGCATCGAGCATGGAACCGAAGTCCCACTGCGGCGTCGGCATCTCCGGGGAATGTCGCTTCGGAAGCGGAGTGGAGAACCAATACTCGTTCCACTCGGCCATTTCTTCCGCGGTCAGGTTCGAAAAATAGGAACGTTCACCGTCGGTCAGATACGCCGACAGTTTTGACTCATCGGCAGGCTCATCGCTATCTTTCGCTGCTTTCACGAGGTCAAAGAATTCCGTCAGTCGCTGTAAAGCCTTTTCGCCGTTCGATTCGAATACAACGCAGCAGAAAGACTGAGGACCAGGAGCAGCCGTAGCCTCCACGACCTTCTCTGATGGCGGGGCGGGGGGTGTTGGCGAGGCCGCCACGCGTTTTTTGAAGGGCCACATATATGGTTCGAGTCAGTTGATTGAGCCACCAGCGTCAATGAGGCGTGTTCTGGCGATGGAGAATCATCTCGAAAATCGCCCGTGCGCGCTCCTCCGCCATCCCGTTGTGGAAATCCTGCGAGAGCGGGTGGTCCGAGACTTCGAGCCTGACCAGCGGCCTGTCGTTTCCTGGTTGCGGAAAGGTCTGCGACTTCAGGCCAACTGGAGATGGATAGCCCGGAAGTATGTTTCCGAGCCAGCTGAAGTATGGCCCGCCCACATCGCCAGACTCCAAGCCTGCGGTGTAGTCGGCAAAGCTCTGCTCGCTCAATGACACCCAGATGCCCCAAAGGAACGGCTCCGCCGCTCCCACGATAGGGACCTCCATGCAAGCCCGTACGTAGAAATACTGGTTGTCGATAACGCACAGGTCTTCGGACCACCACGCACGCGCATCTCGCTCAGCTTTAGGAATACCGAGAAGATACTCGGGTAATTCGAACCCGATGCTGGGTTCACTTTCATGCCACTCGTCGCACTGGGCACACTGGAATCGAAACTTGCTCATATGGTTAAGGCTTGAAGGGCAGCGTGATTGGAGTGGGGCAGAATCGTGCGCCACCCTGGCTTCCATCATGCCTTGCTCGACCCTCGACGCGTAGAGTGTGCTCAGGCCGCAACCGGAACAGTAAATCGCAGGTGGAGTCGCCGTTTGAGCTGTAGAGGAACTCTCCCTGTTTGACTTTGCTGGCTTCACCGGCTTCAGAATAAATCCGGTAGTTGGGGCCAAAGAAAAGGAACCAGAAACGCAAGCCCTTGCCAGAGGTCTCCTCAACTAATACTTGGTCGACAACAAGCGCGCGGTTGAATGGTGCCCGCGCCGCGAAGATGTTACTGACAGTGGCATACGCTTGCGGGGCGGCGCCCCAAGCTGGCTGGTCAGCCTCTTCAGCGTGTGCCGCGACAGAGAGCACTGCTGTAAGTAAGATTCCGAATTTTCGCGGCATATCCCCTCCCAGAGCCGGCGGTCAATGGTCGATTGCTTCCTGGAGTCCCTACGGCTGCATGGGGATGTCTCGGGTTACGCCAGCCATGCTTGTGCCTCCTGGTTGCGCTCGCACTACCTTATGGCTGCCGTAAAGGCTGGAGTTTTCCACTGGCTTCGAGGTCCGCGAATACCGTACCGGCGAATCCGACGGGTGTCAGCGTGCGGAACGTCTCTGCTGTCCGAGGAAAACGATATGACCGCTGGTACTCACCAACGGTCACGACCTGGGTCCCATCAGCGGTTCTCCCAGTGGCGCTGAATCGCATCAATGAAACCTGATAGGTGAAGTACTTTCCCTGTGCGTCCTCGCTGACCGTGTGTTCGACCTGAATGACTCGGTTACAGCGGTTGCGCGCTGCTGCCATAGCGATGACGTGTGTCGCGTTATCGCCGCGAGCAACCGTGAGAGGAACAGCCTTGAAGCCGTCCGCAGACAGCTTCTCATAAAGGCTAGATGAAATTTGGCGGTTGACGTCATGCCAGAAGCCTTCGACTTTTGGGTCAGCAAAATCGCTGCCGAGGCTTCCGCCGGCCACCACCGCACAACCATTTTGAGCCGAGAGGTAGGCGGGTACGTTCCCCGTGGTCGATTTGTCAGTTGCACATCCGGCAACTGCAAGGCACACGCTGGCTAATACGAAGCAGTTTCTCATTCCAAACCTTTCCAATTGATGAAAGCTGGGCTCCATGTGGTTCAGGGTCTCCACACGCTGATGTCCCCCTGCTCGGTCACAGAGAGCAAGAGTTGCTGCGCACGCCAATCGACGAATAGCAGTCCATATTTCCCGGACAACGTTATATAGGCCTGAGTCAACCGTGCATCGTCTCCGCCGCGAGCGACCGTTGCGCCCAACGCGCTAACCCCATCAGAGTTCTTCACCCCATAGAGCAAGACGGACCCAGCGAGCTCAAGAGTGAACCCGTCCTTAACTTGCCCGAGCGGGCGCGATATAGTCGTTAGAATTGGTGACGGGCGGGGCACCGCGCCAACTGATGTAGCTATGTCGCCCGCAGCATCAACTCCGCGTACAACTGCCTCGCGGTGAATGTGTCGCGCATAAATGTTGCTCCAGCCATGCTGACCGCGGTGCTTCATCTCGAATTCCTTGTACTCGACCAGTCGACGTTGAATTTCGGCGAGTCGACTGCGCGGGAAGAACTCTAGTTGACACCATTCGTCCTCGTGAAACTGTGGCGCGCCTTCAAACGATTCCTTGGTGGGAACGACGAACTTGATGTCGTCGGCAGCCACGGTGGGCATCGAGAACATGATGGTTTTCGGGTCCACCATCTGTGCTGAGGGTTCTGCGTGCGCTGGCGGCTGTATCCCGAATGCCGCTACCAGCGTGGAGAGTAGCTTTTTCATGGTGATTAGTTCGGCTGAGGACGGGACTGGCCATTTCGCCGGCCAACCGTTCAAGTTTGGAAACGCGCCGCCAGGTCTTGAAAGCTGTCGGCGACGCGCGTCGCATATCGAGGCTCCATACCAATCATCGGTAGCATGACTACCGCCCCGGAAACATCAAACGCAAGCAGCTCTCCGCCACCGTCCCCACCGAAGGCAATAAACCCCGGAGCATAGACTTCGATTTCAACATCGGCGTTGTAGTCGGCCAACTTGTCGAGCGGCCAAAGCGCAACGTATCCAGGCTCCGCGTCTCCGCGGGTGAACCCTTCAAACACGCCGTGGGAACGCAGGTACTCAACATACTGTTGGGGGATAGGTGGCAGCATGCTTTCTTACTCCGTCAGGCGCTGCCATCCGCGCTACGCTGCAACCATAAGGTGATGCCAAAAATCCCAGCGCAGAAAATCGCCAAGGTCCCGAAGAGCTTGTAGTTCACCCAGACATCCAGCGACGCTGTGAAAGCGACGATAAGGTTCAGAGCTGCAAGCCCTGCGAATAGCACCGAAAGTGCGACAACACAGCGATGCCATTGCTGGACAGACAGACCCAATCGCCTACCCCACATAGCTCGGAGGAGGTTGACTCGCGGGCCGAGCCAGCCAATAAGAAGCGCAAGTGCAAATGCCCCGTAAATGAGTGTTGGCTTCAGCAGAATGTACTTTGCGTCTCGATGAAAGACGTCAGCGCCTGTGACGCCAATCAGAATCAGGATAGCCAGCGATACGATGAGCTGAAGAGCAAACGTTCGCCAAAGTAGACCAAAGAAAAGGGACAAGGTACGCATTGTCATTTCGTGCGGCTTCCGGCGTCATCGTCTGCCCACTGAACTACGCCGGTGTGGCGGTCAAACTCGGCACGCTTCGACTCAGCTAGCCGTTCTCTGACTACGCGCAACGTGAACGCGCCGTGCATGAGGCCAGCATCGTTAACAAACCAATCGACAATGTCGTCTCGTGTGAACTGTCTCACTTGTCCCACTCGATACCATTGGGCCAGCTCTTTGGGGACTTCAAAAAATTGCCCGCGAAAGACGTTGCGCAGCGAGTCTTGTTGAATCGGCGCAAGCCACAAGTTGACGAAGCGTTGTTCGCCTAGGCGCTCGGAAGACGCCGGGTCGTTAAGCCTCAGTTTTGCCGCACATATATGACTGCCTGGTCTTTGAAGATGAGTCACGAATTGGTCTAACGACGCCGATGCACGCGCATGCGCGTGCATCATCTCCTCGTCTTGGTCGTGAACCCTAACGAAAAGCGGCTCTTCGGGCGACGCCGTAGGAGCTTCCGCTTTTTTCTTTCTCCAGAACAAGAACATTGAGGCTGCCTCTCACATCGGAAAGAAGGCTATCAGCGAAGACCGTTCCCTCGATATGCGCGAACAGCTATGCAGATTCTGATGTACCCAATCAGGAAACCGAGCGGGCCGCATACGAGTGAGCCGAAAACCCATAGGCTCCCGTTCTTCTTGAGACGGAAGGCGATATGGTCCAGCAGGAAGAGGTAGTAGCAGAGAGCCGCGCCTCCGAAGAGAAGCACGAGTCCAAACGGACCAATCTGCTCAGAGCCGTTTGAGGACAACATCACCTTCCCAGCCACCAGCGCCAGACAGAGAACTCCCGTCCAGAAGCTGATGTTCAGCCGCTTAAAGTTGCCGGCTAGGTCAGTGTCGAAGAGGAAGTACATCGGATTGGGCTGTATGTGTAATGAACGCCACACTGCCACAAGCGGATGTGCCTCGGCAACCAACGGTAAGAGGGGTGTTGCCGGTGAGATGAAGGGCGGTCAACGCACTGAGCTACTCGGACCAGACAGCGTCGACTTCACGCAGCAGGTGGCCACCCAAAATGTAGTCGCCCAGCTCTGTGGCCTTGACCTCGAGCTGTTCCAGTTGGCCCGTGGGCAATAAGTCCAAATCGAACTGGCAGTAAAGATTCCGTTGCCGGAACGACGGCTTCGCCCGCGCAAGTCCCGCAACCAGGGCTGCTGGCGATTTGACCGCGATACTCTCGTGCCCTCGGAACTCGACACGAACGCCTACAGCCCGCCCGAGCCGGCCAAGCTCAACGGCGTCTTGCCAACCTGACTCGTAGTCCAGTTCAACAACTGCGACACCGCCAGACCCCACCAGCCGCAGAGCCTCCTCCTTGGTACCGGCACGCGCCGTGGCTGTCGCCGTATGGCCGTTCCGCGAAATTCGCGAGGGCATGCGTACCCCTTGTTCTGTTTGCATCATTTTTGTTCGAGCGCACTCAGATGGGCGCTGTCTCCTTGGTCGAGCCGACCGCTAATGGCCATCACCTGGACGAGAGGTCAGCTGCGCTCGCCACGCGTTGTTGGCGGCTCATCCGCCACATCGAGCGGGCGCTCATTGACAGGATGTCTTTGGTCGCAAATACTGGATAAATATACAGTAGTTTAGCCATGGCAGCACATGACGTTCCCACCTCCGCAAACCAGCGTAAGAAGCTCTCTTCAGCAGCGCTTCGCGCCGTATGGCAGCGCAATCCCTCACCCGACGTGCGCGACCTGCTCTGGGAAGTCTATCGCCTGCAAGACGTTGCCAGGCAGGCGTACGGTGTCCTCACGTTGGCTCGCATATGGGGCATCGATAAGCCGTTCCTGACGAGATTGAATGCGTTGGATTCCGCGCTGTTTGCGGAGCCCGCCCTTTGGGAGCGACCACTGAGTTGGTCGACTGAAGAAGAACAGGCGTTGAAGCGCCTGTCGCGTGGTCGGCGGTAGGTCGGCTGCTTACCGACGCTCACCAAAGAGCGCCCGCGCGAGATGCAATATCTATACAGTAGGACACCAAGAACGGCACGCGGGATTGCGTCGGGGCCAAAGTCGTATAGCATTCACTCCACCAATACCGCGCGGTCAGCGACCCAATACACCGCGCATAAATCCGCATGTTTTCTTACGCTTCCATCAAAACTGCTGAGCAGCATCCCCTGGCTTCCTTCCGAAACCCGGTGGATGGACCAGAGTTGCGTGTCGTCCAGTCATTTTGCGAAGAGCTAAGCGCCAGTCCCCTGGGTGATATGGCGACAACAGTCTTCGTTGAACCCAAGATTCACGGTTGTTTCCCTGACTTGGTTATCGTGCAGTGGGACCCGGAAGTAAGTGAAACGTGGTGCGCGGCCCGAGCGGAACTTGAAGCTGGCGACACCTATTGGTTGCACTATATAAACGAGCTCGGCGCGGTTGACCGGCAGACCATTTGCCAACGACAGGGCAATAAGCGCGGTGCGAATACCTGGGAACGCCTGGCTTCGGCCAACGTTGCCGTGCCGGTGCACGATGAGTTGCGCCGCAAACCGTTGGCTGAGGTCTATGCCGTTAAGCGGTTGATTGCGGTAGAGGCGAAGGTTGGCAATTGGCGACGCGGGCTTGAGCAGGCATTCCAGAACACGTGGTTTGCATCTGAGTCCTACCTGCTGCTCGACCAGCTCGGCAAGAAGAATGGCTTGTTCGAGCGCGCCAATGAACTAGGCATAGGACTGCTTCAGCCGGATAGCTCGTTCGAAAGCTGTCCGCTGCCCGCTAGGTGCGGCGCGCTACCGCTATCACATGCATCCTGGCTCTTTAACGAATCTGTTTGGCGTAGCTACCCGAGCTCCATCGCAAAACACTGATGAATCAATCGCCCCCGGCTGTGCCGCCAGAGTTCTCTCACTATCGAGACGTACGGTACCTCGCGACGGGTGGCCAAAAACAGGTTTTCAGCGCCACTTGCGACACGCACGGCAGCATCGTGCTGAAGCTCTTTCAAGCAGGCACGGATAAAGCCCGCTTTGAGCGGGAAGTTAGCGCCGTACAGCAGCTTGGTAGCCCTAACATCCCCGCAATCCTTGAGTGGGGAATGCTTGGCAAGGACGGTCAGCAAGGGCCGTATGTCATTGAGCCCTTTGTTCCGGGCGGCTCAATTCAGCAGCACATTGAGGCAGGCAGCCTCCAAGACCACAACATCATCCAGCTCGCCCACGATGTTCTCTCCGTGCTCACGCTCACCGAGCAAAAGGGCATTGTTCATCGAGACATCAAGCCGGCCAACCTGCTACTGCATGCGGACACCAACGCCATCTGGGTACTGGATTTTGGCATCGTGCGGCATCTCGACCGAACGGCACTTACCGTAGGCCCAATGGGCCCTTGTACGCCAGGCTTTGCCCCACCCGAGCAGTTCAATGCTCTGGTCAGCGATATTGATGTGCGTAGCGACCTGTTTGCGCTGGGCGTCACGTTGTACACATGTGTCGAGCGAAGAAACCCATACCTGGACGGCGCGACCAGTCACACAGAAGTGTTCCAGCGTATGCAGTCAACTCAGCTTCCGAGGCTGTCTCGAGAGCCAGACGGATTGACTGGCTTTACTGACTTGGTTGCGGCTTTGACGCAGCTGCGTCGCACCAACCGCCCGCGCACCGCTGCTGCCGCCCTGGAATGGCTCAATGATTTGCTAGCTCAACGAGCCCAATGAGGCTCTACGCTCATCTGCACCGGCCAATGCGACGTGGCGGCCTGGACAGAATACAAAACTGGGGAGGATTTCGAATGGAGCTGAGTCTTCAGTTCGGCTTCGGGATGATGGAGCATTGCCGCTTCCTTGTTCGGTCGTGGGGAGGCGGGACTGTTGTCCTGAGTCCTCGTGATATGACCGAGTCCCAGATGGCACAGCTATCGCAGGACGTAGCGAAGAATGGCGGCCGTGTGCTCATTGACCCGCAGCTCTATCTGCCCAAGGCAAATCATCAACGGCTCACCGGTCATGAGCATTGGCCAAACGGTGCCGGGCTGCACGGCACAACCGAACTATCGCGGGTCCTCACAGCCTTGCTGGCTCGAAATCGAGAATGCGCGGCCGCACAAATCATACTGCCCGGTGTACTGGCCAGTCGCATCGATTCAAACTGGCTTAACGGCTCCGCGTTGGTCCTGGATGCGGCCTCCCGAATGGGTATCTCAGCCGACCAGTCCATTCTCACTGTCGCCTTGATGGCGGACGCCGTGAGGGATGACCGTCAGATTGAATCGCTCGTTGAGGCGCTGGACAGCTGGGCGGTGTCAGCCATTTATCTCATCGTGGAGCCGCCATCCGGTGCGTACCTGGTCGGCGACCTCACATGGACGACTAATGTGCTCGACATCATCGCAAGCGCCAGGCTCGCAGGCAAAGCGGTAATTTTGGGGTATTCGAACCAGCAGATGTTGATGGCGGCGTGCGCGGGCGCCAACGCGATATGCTCGGGAACGTGGATGAACGTCCGGTCCTTCACCCAAGCTCGCTTCTTGTCTCAAGACGACGACGAAATAAAGCAGCGCTCCACGTGGTACTACGCACCGCACTTGTTTACCGAGTTCAAGATTCCGACGCTCGACATCGCCAAGAAGATTGGAGTGCTCGACCAACTGAAGACTCCGCCCGAGTTCGGGTCCGACTTCGCGGCGCCGCTTTTTTCGGCGCCTCAGCCAAGCCTTGCTGGCTTCGCTGAGCAACAAGCGTTTCGACACTTTCTGCAGTGCATGAAAACACAGGCCGCGAATCTTGCCGATTCAAGCTTCGATGCAACCATAGCCGCCTATCGACAGGCACTTGATGTGGCAGAAACCACGCTCAAGGGCCTTCGCCAGAAGTCCATCAGTGGCCAGCAACGTGATTTCTACGGCGCCGAGTGCTTTGACTCCAATCGTGCGGCACTTCAGGTCCTAGAACAGAACCATGGTCCTCGGCTGCGGCGCCAATGGAAAGCGCTCCTGGGCTAGCGATGGCCTCCGCGGCAGGCCGTACTCGGCTCTGCCGCCTATTCACCGCGCATAGAAGAGTCCTGGGCGCAGGCAGTTTCCCGGTGGGGGCATACGTCGCATCAGCCTGGAATGTACGCTTTGCGCAATGCCTCACCAATTTGCTGCAATGGAATTGAAGCCTCTCCAAGAAGGCGGAGCTGTTCGCGCGCCACTTTCAGTGAGAGGTCATCCAGTTCAAGAGACAGCGACGTCAGCGCCTCCAGCTTCTCGTCAGTGTTGAACACGGTTCGCGTACCGTCAGGCACGACGAGCTTCTTGGCCTCTGATGGATTGCGAACCAAATAGTCCAAAAAGCGCGTCGCCTCTGCAAGAATGGCCAGCTCGTTCGCTATTCCAACCGTAAGCGCACGCATGTCTGCATGCCACAGCATCGAAGCGATGTCGAAGCTAGATAGGTCAATCCTTGTGCCTTCTTCGTTTGCATCGGCTTTGACGTTTTTGCACAGACGAATGGCTTTCTTCAGACCACCGAGACATTCACGGTCGCGTTCGGTAATACGTTGAATGTGCCGGAACGGCAGGTTCCTCACGCGCTTCGAAGCGTGCTTATCCAAGATGTCTACGCCGCGGTCAACTTCATGCCCCGTCCGTTGGTAATCGGCCGTGTCGAACCAGTTTGAGGGAACGACGTCCACGTCTCGACGAAGAGAGCCGCCGGACAACTGAATGGCCTTGGCTCCGTTGGTGTCGACCGTAGCGGCAGGATATGCGTCTGTCAGTATCTGCTCAGAATATCTCCGCAGATTGGTCAGCGCCTCCAAGGTGTCGTACGACACGGGGTTCCGATAGTCCCCACGTTGCGCTTTTGCACCTTCTCGGTCGTAATGAATGTACCTGCCTTCAAGCACCAGCAAATCGACGTCACTAGCACAGCGAATGTGAATATCGCACGGCACCGACCCCTGGAGACGAAACTCTACGTTTATGCCGACTTTTTTGAGCCCGGTCTCAAGCTGCTTCCCGACCCTGGTTGCTTCTTCAATGCCAACGCGCGTGTAGTCTTCGCCTACCGCCTGCATTGAGCCAAGGGCGTACTTGGTGAACTCCTTGTTGGCGCCACGGACTTGATACGACTCCTGGACCAAGCTCTTGGCCAGGACCTGGCCGGCGGCATCAAACGTCATCCCACCACGGTCCGTCCCTCGCCGGCGCGCCTCAAGGGATTTCAGCCGCTTTTGAATATCACGTGCCATCGTCAGCTCTTCCGCGTTATTTTCATGTTGCCGAACGTGAACCGGCCATGGCCATTGAAATATTCGCCATCAGCGGATTGCAGGTCATGAGAGAAAGTGAACTCAGCCGAGCCACGATGAGCCGTCAACTCCGGTTCATCGATTTTCGGCTCGTTTTTGTAGTTGTACAAAAGCCTGAATCCGTCGGCCTGGTCATAAACCAGCGCAGCGGCAATGCTGTTGGATGCCGATTGCGTTGTTTTGAGCCTCACGCGGAGCTTGTCCCAACTTTGGACAATCGTGACCTCACCCTCCCACTTGTAGCCGGGAGTTTTGTCGGGGTTGATGGTCTGCCCGTCGCAGTGCCACTTCCCCGCTAGGTTTGGTACCTTCAAGACGTTAGCGATGACACCCAGCTTCCAAACGTGCTTGTCGAACAACCAATAGAGCCCTGCATAGATGAGACTTGCCGTGACAGGCCACAAGACCAGACCCGGTATGTGGCCCGCAAAACCAAGGCGCTTAGCCAGGTCGACTGCCCACAGAACGAACACGCCAATACCCGAAGCCGCGACTGCGGACACCATACTCAAATAGCGTCCGATGACTGCCCTGTTCAGGCCGCCAAGTACGGAATATTCATGTTCCAAAACGAAATGCCCCCAGAGGTTCTTGTTCTTTATGTCCGGCTATCGCCGGACAAAATAGTGGTCTCAAATAGCAGAGCGATGATGATATAGCGCCTCGATTATGTGGGGCACTATGTTTGGCTACCTCCCCACGTCAGGGGTAATCAGAATTAGAGAGGCGCAAATGAATGAAGTCTGCCCCGTCGAAGCCGACATGCAGGATTCGATTTGACGGCGCCGAGGGGGCGTGGGCCAGAGGAAGACGCCCGACAGCAACAGCACAAACGAAAATATGCTGGCGGGTCGTCGACGTAGTGCGCATTCCAAGATATACACAGCACACGGCGCTTAAGCGCTGAGATATGCCTTACTCTTGAGTGTGCGGTCGGGGCGCAGAGGGAGGTACGGAGAGGGACAGCGAGCTGCTCCGGGGAGGAAAACTGACGGGCACAAACCCGGACATTTGCCTAGACAACTCAGCGTTTCAATTAGTTGTTGCGCCGCCCGGGAACCTAATGCCCGCAAGGAACATCAGGAGGACGGCGCAACAACTCCGGAAACGCGGCGCAATAACTATTTCAAATCGCTATTTCTGTTTCTGCGCCTGCCGAAACTTATTCGACAGTCACCGATTTCGCCAGGTTACGCGGCTTGTCGACGTCGGTGCCGCGCGCCAGGGCGGTGTGATACGCCAGCAACTGCAGCGGCACCACGTGCAGGATCGGCGAGAGCTGGCCGTAGTGCTCCGGCATGCGGATCACCTGGATGCCGTCGCTCGACTGGATCTGCGTATCGGCGTCAGCAAACACGTACAGCTTGCCGCCGCGCGCGCGCACTTCCTGGATGTTCGACTTCAGCTTTTCGAGCAGCGCGTCGTTCGGGGCGACGGTCACGACCGGCATCTGCTCGGTCACCAGCGCCAGCGGGCCATGCTTAAGCTCGCCGGCCGGGTAGGCCTCGGCGTGGATGTACGAGATTTCCTTGAGCTTGAGCGCGCCTTCCAGGGCGATCGGGTAGTGCAGACCGCGACCGAGGAACAGTGCGTTCTCGCGGCGAGCAAACTCTTCCGACCACGCGATGATCTGCGGCTCCAGCGCCAGCACGGCGTTCAGCGCCGACGGCAGATGGCGCAGATGGCGCAGCGCATCTTCTTCCTGCTCTGCGTTCAGATGACCGCGCAGCTTGGCAAACGTCAGTGCCAGCATGTACAGCGCTGCCAGTTGCGTGGTGAACGCCTTGGTGGACGCCACGCCAATCTCGGTGCCCGCGCGCGTGAGGAACTTGAGCTGCGTCTCGCGCACCATGGCGCTGGTCGCGACGTTGCAGATCGCCAGCGTGTGCGTGTGGCCCAGTTCGCGTGCGTGGCGCAGCGCGGCCAGCGTGTCGGCGGTTTCGCCCGATTGCGAGATCACGACGACCAGCGCGTTCGGATTGGGCACCGTCTCGCGGTAGCGGTATTCGCTCGCGACTTCCACCTGCGTCGGGATCTTGGCGATCGACTCAAGCCAGTACTTGGCCGTGCAGCCCGAGTAGTAGCTCGTGCCGCAGGCCAGGATCAGCACGCTGTCGACCTTGGGCAACACCTGGGCTGCCTCGGGGCCGAACAGGTCCGGTGCAAAGCCTTGCACGCCTTCAAGCGTGTCGCCCAGGGCGCGCGGCTGCTCGAAGATCTCCTTCTGCATGAAGTGGCGGAACGGGCCAAGCTCCACGGCGGCAGCGTAGGTGCCGACTTCCTTCACTTCGCGCTCGACGATCTTGTCGTGGGCATCGGCCACGGTGAAGCCGTCGCGGGTGATTTCCACCACGTCGCCTTCTTCCAGGTAGGCCATGCGGCTGGCGGTGCCGGCCACGGCCAGCGCGTCGGATGCCAGGAATGATTCGTTCTCGCCAATCGCCACCACCAGCGGCGAGCCGGCGCGCGCACCCACCACTACGTCGGGGTTGTCACGGGCAAACACGGCAATCGCATAAGCACCGTGCAGGCGCTTGACCGATGCACGCACCGAGGCGAACAGGTCCCCGCGCGTGGCGCTGCTCGGGTACGTGTAGGCCTGGTGGATCAGGTGCGCGACGACTTCGGTATCCGTCTGCGATTCAAAGCCGTAGCCGACAGCCTTGAGTTCTTCGCGCAGCGACTCGTAGTTTTCGATGATGCCGTTGTGCACTAGGGCGATGGTGTCGCCCGAGAAGTGCGGATGAGCGTTGACCGTGTCCGGCCGGCCATGCGTGGCCCAGCGCGTGTGCGCGATGCCGATGGCGCCATCGAGATGGCTGGTCTGTGCCTGGGCATCGAGATCGGCCACGCGCGACACGGTGCGTGCGCGCTCGAGCTGTCCGTCACGCTGTACGGCGACGCCGCATGAGTCATAGCCGCGGTATTCCAGGCGGCGCAGGCCTTCGATCAGGACGGGAACGATATTGCGCGTGGAAACCGCGCCAACGATACCGCACATGTTGATTTCTCCAGTTGGGGTGTGGTAGCAAGTTGAATGTGCGCCGCACTCGGTAATTCAGTATCGATGCTCGTGCGCCAAAGCGGCATCCGCTGTTCGGCGCAGGAGAAACCCTGTCAGCCTGCCTTCTTTTGCTTGACCGGGCGCTGCCAGCTGTCGATGGTGACCTGCCGCGCCCGCGAGACCGTCAGCTTGCCGTCGGGCGCATCCTTGGTCAGCGTGGTGCCGGCACCCAGCGTCGCGCCCTTGCCCACGCGCACCGGCGCCACGAGCTGCGTATCGGAGCCGATGAAGGCATCGTCTTCGATGATGGTGCGGAATTTGTTCGCGCCATCGTAATTGCACGTGATGGTGCCCGCGCCGATGTTGACGCGCGAGCCCACCGTCGCGTCGCCCACGTAGGCAAGGTGGTTGGCCTTGCTGTGTGCCGCGATCTGGCTGTTCTTGACCTCGACAAAGTTGCCGATGTGCACATCTTCTGCCAGCTCGGTGCCCGGGCGCAGGCGCGCGTACGGGCCGATGCGCGAGTCGGCGCCAACCTTGGCGCGCTCGATATGGCAGAACGGCAGGATCTCGGCGCCGGCCTCGATCACCGCATCGCGGATCACCGCATTGGCGCCGATGCGTACGCCATCCGCCAGCGTGACGTCGCCCTCGAAGATGCAGTTGACGTCGATCACCACGTCGCGGCCGCACGTGAGCTTGCCGCGCACGTCGATGCGCGCGGGGTCGATCAGCGTCACGCCGTCTTCCAGCAACTGCTGCGCGAGGTTGCGCTGGTGAATGCGCTCAAGCTCCGCCAACTGCACCTTGCTGTTCACGCCCAGCGTTTCCCACTCGGCCAGCGGATGCGCGGAGGTAATGGGCACGCCTTCGCTGGCAGCGCGCTCGATCACGTCGGTCAGGTAGTACTCGCCCTGCGCGTTGTCATTCGACAGCGTCGCCAGCCAGTTCTTGAGCTTGGCCGTCGGGCACACCAGGATGCCGGTGTTCACCTCATGGATGGCGAGCTGCGTTTCATTGGCGTCTTTCTGCTCGACGATGCGCGTGATGCGGCCGGCGGCGTCGCGCACGATGCGGCCGTAGCCGGTGGGGTCGCCCAGGTGCACGGTCAGCACGCCCAGGTGGTCATTGCCGGCGGCGCCCACCAGGGCGCTCAGCGTTTCGGCGCGGGTGAGCGGCACGTCACCGTAGAGCACCAGGGTGGGCACGCTCTCGTCGAGCTGGTCGACGGCCTGCATGACGGCGTGGCCCGTGCCAAGTTGCTTGTCTTGCGTGGCGAAGGCGATGTCGGGCGCGCCAACCATCTCGCGCACCCGATCACCGCCATGACCGACGACCACCACCAGCCGCGTCGGCGACATGGTGCGGGCGGTTTCAATGACGTGCGCCAGCAGCGGTTTGCCGGCCAGGGGGTGCAGCACTTTCGGCAGGGCGGAGCGCATGCGTTTGCCCATGCCCGCAGCCAGGATGACGATATTCACAAGGAGGTTCCTAGAGTGACTCGAAGCGATAGCCTGCGACGGGTTGCCGGCGCCGGAAACGGCTGCCTGAAATCCACCGCCCGCCACCTCCCCTCAGGATGGCCGGACCGCCTGCAAACCCTTCTGCGGGGCGCTTTTGCGGCGTATAAGACACAGATGCGAAAATTCTAGCATGGGGCCCACCCTCCCCCTGAACCGGTCAAACGGTGGAATTGTTGCAATCGCGCCATGACCGAGACGGGTAGCCCGCTGGCCGGTCAGGCGGATGGTGGACACTCGGCGTGGCATGCCGCGCACATGTGGGCAACGTGTGCCACCCGTGCGTGACGCGGGCCGCGCTCAGCTTGCGGCGACCTCGCCGGGCAGGGCTTGGTCGGCAGCCTTGTCGCCCGGCTTGCGCTCAAACCGCACGAACTCGATGCGATCGTCATGCGAGCCGGCAAACACCAGCGGGGCCTGGTCGTAGGCGGTCTGGCCGAACAGCGCGTCCTCGCCGATCTTCGCCAGGCCCGTGGTCAGGCCGTTGAAGTCGAACAGATCGGTATCGGCCAAGTGCGACGGGACCACGTTCTGCAGCGCCGCGAAGATGTTGTCGATGCGGCCCGGCGTCTGGCGCTCCCACTCCAGCAGCATCTCCTTGACCTTCTTGCGTTGCAGGTTTTCCTGCGAGCCGCAGAGGTTGCACGGGATGATCGGGAATTCCATCGCGCGGGCGTAGGAGGCGATCTCCTTCTCTGCGCAGTAGGCCAGCGGGCGGATGACGATGTGCTCGCCGTTGTCGGTGGCCAGCTTGGGCGGCATCGACTTCATCTTGCCGCCAAAGAACATGTTCAGGAAAAACGTGTTGACGATGTCGTCGCGGTGATGGCCCAGCGCGATCTTGTTGGCGCCCAGCTCCTTGGCCGTGCGGTAGATCACGCCGCGGCGCAGGCGCGAGCACAGTGAGCACGTCGTCTTGCCCTCGGGCACCTTCTCCTTGACGATCGAATACGTGTCCGCCTCGACGATCACATATTCCACGCCCAGCTTCTTCAGGTAGTTGGGCAGCACCTCTTCCGGAAAGCCCGGCTGCTTCTGGTCGAGGTTCATCGCAATCAGCTTGAAGTCGACCGGGGCGCGCTTCTGCAGCGCCATCAGCACCGACAGCATCGTGTATGAATCCTTGCCGCCAGACAGGCACACGAGGATGGTGTCGCCGTCTTCGATCATCTTGAAGTCGCCGATGGCACGGCCGACCTGCGACTGCAGACGGGTTTCGAGGCGGTGGAAATTATTGGAAAACGTCATGGCATCTCGACCCCGCCAGCGCTGAATAATGGCCGGACGGGCGTCAAATCGTGAGGAAAATCAGCATTTTAGCGCGCGCGGAGCGCCGCCTGCAGGGTCGGACGAACAGGCCTAGAATCGTTTGCCTATCTTCTGCTCGATGGAAACGAACCCCATGACGACAGCAATGCGGATTCTGGTGCTTGGCGCCGGCGGCACCGGCGGCTATTTCGGCGGCCGGCTCGCCCAGGCGGGCGCAGACGTGACCTTCCTGGTGCGGCCGGCACGCGCGGCGCGGTTGCGCGAACACGGTCTCGTGATTCGCAGCCCGCACGGCGATGCGCAATTGCCCGTGCAGAGCATCACCGCAGACCAGGCCGCGGCTTGGGGCCGTGCAGACTTGGTGCTGCTGAGCTGCAAGGCCTACGACCTGGAAGACGCCATCACCGCGATCCGCCCCGTGGTGGGCGAGCGCACGGTGGTGCTGCCGGTGCTGAACGGGCTGGCGCATCTGGAACGGCTGGATGCCGCGTTTGGTGAATCACGCGTTCTCGGTGGGCTGTGCCACATCAGTGCGACGAGCGCGCCGGACGGGGCGGTGCTGCACCTGAGCAACGGCCAAGGCCCCGCCGTGCACTCAATCACGTTCGGCGAGCGCACGCCGCATGCACCGCGCGAGCGCACCGAGGCAATCCGCGACGTGTTTGCCACGGCCAACTTTGATTCCGTGCTGGCCGAAAACGTCATGCAGGACATGTGGGAGAAATTCACCTTTCTCACTTCGCTGGCCGCGATGACTTGCCTGATGCGGGCGACGGTGGGCGAGATTGTTGCCACGGACGAGGGCGCTGCGTTGAACGAGGCGATGTTCATGGCGTGCGAGCGCGTGGCTGCGGCGTCGGGGTATCCGAATCGGCAGACTGCGCGCGAACGCGGGCTCAATGTGCTGACGCAGGCTGGGTCGCCGCTGACGGCATCGATGCTGCGGGACCTGGAGAGTGGTGCGCGCGTTGAGGCGGATCACATCGTGGGGGACATGCTGCGCCGTGGGCGGGCGTTGGGGACGGATGTTTCGTTGCTGCGGGTGGCGTTTGCGCATTTGCAGGCTTATCAGCAGCGGCTGTTGCGGGCGGCTGTTTGATTGTTTTGTGTTTGTGGTTCATCCCCGGTTTCATCCCCTGCCGGGGCTGACTCACTTTCTTTGTCTTGCCAAAGAAAGTAAGCAAAGAAAGGCGCGCCCGAGATGGCGAAAGATTCCTTGAATTTATGTCGCAGAGAGGGGAAGGGAAAAACTCGCTTCGCTCAGACAGTTTCCCTTCCTTTTTCCTCCCTGCAACAGAAATTCAAGGCGCCATCTAGGGCAGGGTACGGCCAAACCATCTGGCCGCTAGTGTTGCCGACTTGGGCTGCTTTGTCGTTTGCCTATTGCCAGCCGCCTCCTAACGCCTGCATAAGCGCAGCGGAATCCAGCAACCGATCCGCTTGGCTCTGCACCTGCTGCAACGTCGCCTGATCAACCTGGCGCTGGGCGTCCAGCAACGTTAGCGTGCTGATGCCGCCGGCGGCGTGGCGGGCTTGGGCGGCGCGCAGAGTCTGTTGCGCTTGGTCGGTTGCGAGCGCTCGGGACTGCAGCGTTTGGGCGTCGTTGTTGACGGCGTGCAGGGCGTCGGCCACTTCCTGCAAACCTTGCAATACGGCTTGCTTGTAGGCCGCGCCGGCTGCATCGTAGGCAGCTTCGGCTTCGCGCTTTTTGGCCCGCAGGGTGCCGCCGTGGAAGATCGGCTGCGTGAGCCCGGCGCCGAGGTTCCAGATGCTTGATCCGGCGCCCAGCAGATTGCGGAAGCTGGTGGTTTCCGAACCCAGCCCTGCGGACAGGGTGATGCGCGGGAACAGGTTGGCCGTGGCCACGCCCACGTTGGCGCTGGCTTCGTGCCACATCGCTTCGGCGGCGCGGATGTCGGGGCGCCGCTGCGCGAGCGTCGATGGCAGCGACACCGGCAGCGGGTCGGGCAGATGCAGCGCGTCGAGCGACGGCAGGTCCGGCAACCCAGCACCGGGTTCGCGGCCCAACAGTACCGATAGACGATGCCGCTGCTGCGCAGCCTGCTGCATGAGCGGCGGCATCGTGGCGTCGGTCTGCGCGACGAGCGTGCGCTGCGAGAACGCATCGACCTGCGCGACGCCGCCCACGCTCAACCTCCGCTCGGTGATCTCCAACTGCTTGCGCTGCTCGGCCGCCAATCGCTGCGTGGTGGCGATCTGCGCATCCAGCGCCGCAATCCGCACCGCCGCCGTCACCACATTGCCCGCCAGGGACAGCCGCGCCGCCTCAAGCTCATAACGCTGCGTATCGACCTGCGCTTGCGATGCTTCCAGCGCCCGGCGCACGCCGCCAAAAATATCCAGCGCATACGACACCGACAGCGACGCCGAATACAGCGTGAACGGCCCCGGCTTGGGCGTGTTGAACCCGAACGCCTCCGGGTTGATCTGCTGACGCACCGCCGACACGGTGCCATCCACCGACGGCATCACATAGCCGAACTGCGCCTCGGCTTCGGCCTGCGCCTGACGCAAGCGCGCTTCGGCCTGCACGACAGACGGGCTCGCACGCAACGCCTCGTCCACCAGCGCATCAAGCGCGGGCGATCGGAACAGGTGCCACCAATCGGCCGGCACGTTGGCATCCACGAGATGCTGCGCTTCGCCGCCCACAACAGGCGCGGATGCGGTTTCCCGCGACACGGGCTGCGCCGAGTAGCCGGCGGCCGCAGGCCCGCCTGGCGTCTTGAAATCGGGACCGACCGCACAGCCGCCTAGAGACAACGCGGCAACAATCGCAACACCAAGCAACCGCTCACCACCCACCAACGCTTGCCCCAACGCCAACAACTGCTCCCAGATGGTTTGGCCGGTCCCTGCCCTAGATGGCGCCTTGAATTTCTGTTGCAGAGAGGAAAGAGGAAGGGAAACTGTTTGAGCGAAGCGAGTTTTTCCCTTCCCCTCTCTGCGACATAAATTCAAGGAGAAGTCGCCATCTCGGGCGCGCCTTTCTTTGCTTACCTTTCTTTGGCAAGACAAAGAAAGTAAGTCGGCCCCGGCAGGGGACGAAACAGGGGATGGACCACAAACACCATCACCACCGTCAGCGCGTCGAATCCACAGCGTCCACATAGCCACCTCAATCCAACGTCTTGCGATAAAACCGCAACGCAATCCCCAGCACCACCACCGTAAACACCATCAACGGCCAGATGCTCGGCCACAGCTCAAACCAGCCGTTACCCTTGAGCAGGATGCCGCGCGTGAGCCGGTTGAAGTACGTCATCGGCAGCAGGTTGCCAATCGCCTGCGCCCAGTTGGGCATGCCCACGAACGGAAACATGAAACCCGAGAGCAGGATGTTCGGCAGGAAGTAGAAGAAGGTCAGCTGCGTCGCCTGCAATTGGTTCTGCGCGAGAGACGACAGCGTGATCCCCACCGTCAGGCTCGCCACGATAAACAGCAACGCCGATACGTAGACCATCCACACGCTGCCGACAAACGGCACGTGGAAAACGAAGAACGCCATCAACAGAATGATCGTCACCTGCACCAGCCCGATGAAGATGTACGGAACGATCTTGCCCGTCATCACCTCCAGCGGATGCACCGGCGTGGCGAGCAGGTTTTCCATCGTGCCGCGCTCGCGCTCCCGCGTCATGGCCAGGCCCGTCATCATCACCATGGTCATCGTCAGGATGGTGCCCATCAGGCCGGGGATGATGTTGTACTGCGTGATGCCCTCCGGGTTGTAGAGCTTGTGGATGCGCACATCGAATGGCGGCGCGGCACTTGCAGAGCGGCCCGCGCCACCTGCCAGCGGCGACAACGCGCCCTTCATATCCTTGCTGACAACGCCCTGCACCAGTTGCGAGAGCGAGGCCACGGCCAGACCGGTCGCGGCGGGGTCAGTGGCATCGGCCTCCACGAGCAGCGAGGGCTTCTCGCCACGCACGAGCTTGCGCGTGAAGTCCGACGGGATTGATACGACAAACTGAAGCTGGCCTTTGGCCAACGCTTCGCGCCCGGCGGTTTCGTCGATCAGCGTGGTTGTCAGGTCGAAGTAATCGGAGTTGCGCATGCTGGCCAGGAAGCTGCGCGTGAACTCGCTCTGGTCGGCCGCGATCACGCCGGTCAGCAGATGCTTCGGGTCGGCGTTGATGGCAAAGCCAAACAGGAACAGCTGCATGATCGGAATACCGATCATCATGGCGAACGTCACGCGGTCGCGCCGCAGTTGCAGAAACTCCTTGAGCACCACGCTCCACCAGCGCACGAACGAAAAGGGATTGCCGTCTGGTTTCATGGCTGCGCCCCGTAGTTGTCGGAGGAGCGCTTCATCATGTGGATGAACACGTCTTCGAGGCCGGTGTTGATCGGCTCGGCGTGCATGCCGGATTCTCCCGTGAGCTTGCGCAGCGTGCCTTCCAGTGCTTGCGCATCCGCGCCCGTTACGTGCAGTACCGAACCAAAGGCGACAGTCTGATCCACGCCCGGTTGCCCTTCGAGCTTGCGGCCCAGCTCGACCAGATTGCCGCCCGAGATCGACCACGTCGACAGGTGCTGCCCGGCGATCACTTCATCGGCGGTGCCGTGCGCGAGCAGCTCGCCATACGCGATGTAGGCGAGCTTGTGGCAGCGCTCGGCCTCGTCCATGTAGTGCGTGCTGACGAGCACCGAGATGCCCTCCGCCGCCAAGCGGTGTAGCTCCTCCCAAAAATCTCGGCGCGCTTTCGGGTCGACGCCGGCGGTGGGTTCGTCGAGCAGCAGCAGTTCGGGCTTGTGGAGCATGCACGCGGCCAGCGCCAAACGTTGCTTCCAGCCGCCCGACAGCGAGCCCGCCAGTTGCTTGGCGCGCGACGCCAGTCCGAGATGCTCCAGCGCGTGGTCCACCACCTCGCGCCGATTCGGCATCTCGTACAAGCGCGCGACGAAATCCAGGTTCTCCCGAATGGAAAGATCATCCCAATACGAGAACCGCTGCGTCATGTAGCCAACGCGCCGCTTGATCTGCGCGGACTCCTTGAGGATGTCGTAACCCAGGCACGAGCCACTGCCGCTGTCGGGCGTCAGCAGTCCGCACATCATGCGGATCGACGTGGTCTTGCCGCTGCCGTTGGGCCCGAGGAACCCAAAGATCTCGCCGCGCGCGACTTGCATGGAGAGGTCTTTCACAACGTGCTTGTCACCGAAGTGCTTGTTCAGGCCATGCACGTCGATGGCATAGTCGCCGTTGCGTGTGTGCGGCTGGCTGTCGTGGCTGGCAGCGCTCATGGCAGTGTCACCTCCACGGGTTGGCCCGGGCGCAGCTTCGGGCCATCGGCCGCGGCGGGCCGCGCTTCCACCATGAAGACGAGCTTGTCGCGCGTCGTGTTGCTGTAGATGACGGGTGGGGTGTATTCGGCTTCGGTTGCAATGTACGCAACCGTAGCGTTGATGTCGGCCGCGCAGCCATCGCAGTGCAGGCGCGCCGCTTGCCCCGGCTTGAGCGCGCCGACCACGCCTTGCGGCACGAAGAAGCGCACTTTCACGTTGCCCGGCGGCAGCATGCGCACCACGGGGCTGCCGGCCCCGACCCACTCGCCTTCGCGATACAGCGTGTCGAACACGAGGCCGCCCTGCGTCGCCTTCTGCGCTTTCTGATCGAGCCGCCACTGCGCTTGCGCCACTGCGGCGCGCGCCGCTTCCACTTGCGCGGATTGCGCGCGAATCTGGTCATTGCGCGCCGGCAACTGGGCAATGCGCAGCTGGTTGGTCAATTCACGCACGCGCTGCGCGTTCGACTGCGCGGTCGAGCGGCTTGCATCGAGCTGCGATTGCGCGATGCCACCAGCACGGAACTGCGCCTCGTCTCGCACCAGCTGCGTCGATGAGAGCTTGTCCGCCGCCACCGCCTGGGCCAGTTGCGCGCGCACCGCATCCACTTCCGGCACACGCTTGCCGACATTCAGATCGGCGAGTTGGGCTTCGGCGCCTTGCAGTTGCGCGGCTGCCTGCTGGCGGGCTGCCGTCTCATCCACCGATTCCAGCGCGAAGAGCGGCGCACCCGCGTTGACGGTCTGCCCACGCTGCACGCCAAGATGTTCGAGCCGCCCACCCACGGGCGATGCCACGTAGACGAACTCGCCTTCCACATAGCCCTGGTAGGTGTGATTGTCTTGTTTGGCGCAACCCGCCAGGGCCATCGCTGCGGCCAATGCCACCGCAAACCACCCTGCCCTACCCATGCACAACGCTTGCCGCATACCGCCCTCCGCGGGATCCGATTGATGCGATTGACCTGCCGTGTTCGCCTACTCGTGTCGCTTGCCCTTTGGCTTGGGCTTGGGCTTCGACTTCCGCTTCGCTGATTTCCCATCTGCTTGCTCGGGCGTAGCGACTGGGCCGATGCCGTGCAGCAGCAACGCGGCCACGTGCCGCCCGATGTCCTCGTCGCTGACCTGATCCGCCAGGGGCAGGCGGCCCCAGAGGGCGCGCGTCGCCAGCGGCAGCATCGCCAGGCCGATCACCGAGACCATCACCAGCGGCGGCTGCAGTGCCGCGTTCACCGCGCCCGCCGCTTGTGCGCGGGCAATGCGGTCGACCAGCAACGTGGCACGCTCCAGCGCGATGCGCGCGAACACACGCTCGCGCAACTGGCCACCCTCGCTGGCGATCTCGCGAATCCACAGCGTTGGAAACCACGGCGTGGCCGTGGCCACCGCCACCATGCGCTGCGCCACGCCGGCCACGGTCTGCGCAAGGTCGGGCAGATGCGCGTCATCGGCAATGATCGCCAGCGCCGGGCCCGTCACCTGATCGATCAACGGGCGGATGCGCCCCTCCACCACGGCATCGAGCAATTGATCGCGCGTCTTGAAGTGGTAATGCACCATCGGCGCCGTCACCCCGGCTTCGCGGGCGATGGCGGCGAGCGTGGTCGGGCCGACGCCGTCGCGCGCAAATAACGTGACGGCAATGTCGAGCAGGCGGTCACGGAGGTCGTCCTGCGTTGCGCCATCCTGGCGACGAGGGCGGCCGGGGCCGCGAGGGGAAGGCTTGCGGGTTGCCATGCTGCGAATATTAATTGTCGAATTAATTAATTTCAAGGCGGCAATTTGCGTCTCGCAGATCAGCCAGGACCGGGACGACTGCGCGGCTAACCGCGCGCCGCTGCATCCAGCTGTGCAAGCCGCACCAGCAAGCGGTCTTGGGCTTCGCTCGGAAAGCTCGATGTGCGGCGCACGGCAAACACGGTATTCAGGCAGCGCCGCGCCACGATCGGGCGCACGACCTGCAGGCGCCCTCGCTCCACGGCATCCTGAATGGCATGCAGCGGCAGCACCGACCAGCCCATGCCGGCCTCCACCAGCGTGCTGACCTCTTCCAGGTCGGACACGTGATGTGCGCTGACGGTCGTCTCCGGCATACGCCGGAACAGCGCTTTGAACCACAGCCCGTAGACCGCATCGGATTCGTCATAGGTGACGAAGGGCAGCGCCGCGCAATCAGCCAGCGTGCGTGGCGCACCGTGCTCACGCAATGCGCGGGCGCTGCAGGCGAGCACGAATTCTTCGGTGTAGACAGCGTGGTGTTCAAACAGGCGTGACGTGCGCGGCGTGTAGACAAAGCCGAGATCGGCACGGCCGGACTCGACATGGCTGAAGACCTCTTCGTCGCTGCCGAAGGCCAGTTCGAGGCGCACGTCGTCGAGAAGCGGCGCATCGGATTCGGGCGATGGCTTCAGCAGTGCTGGCATCAGCACATAGCGCCCGAAGCTGGAGCCGCTCGCCAGCTTGAGCGACACGCGCTCCATCTCGCCGCTATGCAAAGCGGCGCGCAGCTCATCCAGCCCGGCAAACGCATCGCGGCACCACGCCCGCACCGACGTGCCGGCACGCGTGAGCACGAGCTTGCGCCCCGAGCGCTCGAACAAGGGCACGCCAAGCCACTGCTCCAACTGCCGCATCTGGTACGACAGCGCCGGCTGCGACACGGCCAGGCGATCTGCCGCGCGCACGAAGCTGCCTTCGTTGGCGACGGTCAGGAAGCTATGCAGATAGCGCAGCGGCGAGTGCGACATGGCAAAACACGAATGCCTTAATTCATCAAATTTTTGGATCGAAAAACGAAAAACATTCGATTTGATTTCAAGTCTGTCAGATCGCACAATCCGCCGCAAGTGAACGACCGATCCAGGCAGGAGGCCATCATGACGACCGCAATGCAACATCCGAGCTATGCATTGGAAGACCGTTACGGCGCACGCAACTACGCGCCCTTGCCGGTCATGCTGGAACGCGGCGAAGGCGTGTGGCTCTTCGATACCGACGGCCGGCGCTACCTCGACATGATGTCGGCGTATTCGGCCGTCAGCTTCGGGCATTCGCATCCGAAACTCGTTGCCGCACTGACGGAGCAGGCCGGCCGGCTGACGCTCACGTCGCGCGCATTCCACAATACCGAGCTGGGCCCCTTCCTGGCCGACGTCTGCCGCATCACGCGCATGGACCGCGCGCTGCCGATGAACACCGGCGCCGAAGCCGTCGAAACCGCCATCAAGGCTGCGCGCAAGTGGGCGCGCGACGTGAAGGGCCTGGCGCCCGAGGCGGCCGAAATCATCGTCTTCGAAAACAACTTCCACGGCCGCACGACGACCATCGTCGGGTTCTCCTCGCACGATCAATACCGCTACGGTTTCGGCCCGTTCGCGGCGGGCTTCCGGCGCATTCCGTTTGGCGACGCCGATGCGCTGCGCGCAGCCATCGGGCCCAACACAGGTGCAATCCTAATGGAGCCGGTGCAAGGCGAAGGCGGCATCGTCGAACCGCCTGCTGGCTACTTGAAGCTCGCGCGCGAACTTGCCACCCAGCACAACGTGCTGCTCGTCTGCGACGAGGTGCAGACGGGCCTGGGCCGAACCGGGGATGTGCTGGCGAGCTGGCATGAGGGCGTTGACGCCGATCTGGTGGTGCTGGGCAAGGCGCTCGGGGGCGGCATGATGCCGGTTTCGACCATCGCGGGGCGCGAGGCGGTCATGGGCGTGTTCCAGCCGGGCGACCACGGCTCCACGTTTGGCGGCAACCCGCTCGCAGCGCACATCGGACGCGCGGCACTCGCCTTGCTGATCGAAGAACAACTGCCACAGCGTGCCGCCCGCGTGGGCGCGGCGTTCATCAATGAACTGAAGACGCTCGTCGGCCACGGCGTGCGGCAGGTGCGCGGGCGCGGCCTGATGATCGGCCTGCAACTCGATGCCGACATCGACGCGCACGACTTCGCCTTCGCGGTGGCCGAGCGCGGCGTGCTGACCAAGGACACCTACGGCAACGTGGTCCGCCTGACACCGCCGCTGGTGATCGGTGAGGCCGAACTGGCGCTGGCGTTGGACGCCATCCGCCAGACGCTGGCTGGCTGGCCGCGCCGCAAGGCGGCTTGAGGAAGAACTCGCTAGGGGAGTGACATGACCATGATTGATCTGATCGGCGCGGCCATCGGCTGCGGCGCGCAAGACGATGGCTGCAAGGACGGCCCGCGTGCGCTGCTGGAAGCCGGCGCGCTGGCGCGATTGCAGACGCCGGACACGCACGCCGCGCTCGTGCACGACATCGAATTGGCGATGTCGGCGGGGCACAGCCGTTCGGCACGCTTGGCGGCGCTGCCGGGCGTGGCCGGTTTCTCGCGCGCGCTTGCCGATGCGACAGCGCACGGCGTGCGCCAGGGGCATGTGCCGGTCGTCATCGGTGGAGATCACTCGTCCGCCATCGGCACGTGGTCTGGCGTGGCAAACGCCTTGCGACCGAAGGGTCCGCTTGGGCTGATCTGGATCGACGCCCATCTCGACAGCCACACACCGCAGACGAGCGATTCCGGTGCCATCCACGGCATGCCGCTGGCGGCGCTGCTCGGCCACGGCGCCGCGGCTCTCACACAAGTTCGGGATGCCGCGCCGAAGGTATTGCCCGAACACGTCGTGGTGATCGGCGCGCGCAGTTATGAGCCCGCTGAACGCGCGTTGCTCGACCTGCTGGGTGTGCGCGTGATCGACGCAGCCGAAGTGGCACGCGCCGGCTTGCGCGCCGTCATGGCCGACGCCATCCGCCAAGTCAAAACGGGCACGGCGGCCTTTGGCGTGACACTCGATCTGGATGCTTTCGACCCCGCCGTCGCACCCGGCGTCGGCACGCCGGAAACAGACGGGCTCACCGCGCAGGGCATGGCGCAGGCGCTCGCCGCTTGCGCCCGCGATGCACGTTTTGCCGCATTCGAACTGGTGGAATACAACCCGCGCCACGACAAGGGCGGGATTACAGCGCATCTGGCCCTGGACCTGCTGGCCAGCGTCGCAGGCGCATTGCACGCCCAGCGCCGCGAATACGCGACGGCGGCTTGAATCGCCATCAAAAAAAAAGCGCACCGCCAACACCCGCGCACAGACGGTGTGGCCGTACCCTGCCCTATGCGGCGCCTTGAATTTCTGTTGCAAGGAGGAAAAAGGAAGGGAAACTGTCTGAGCGCAGCGAGTTTTTCCCTTCCCTCCCTGCGACATAAATTCAAGGAATCTTTCGCCATCTCGGGCGCGCCTTTCTTTGCTTACTTTCTTTGGCAAGACAAAGAAGGTGACTCAGCCCCGGCAGGGGATGAAACGAGGGATGCACCACCGCATCAAAAACACAGCCGTCAGCCCGACTCTTTAATCCGAAACACTTCCACCCCCACCGACTCACAATCCGGATACACATCCGGCTTCTCCGTCGACACCCGAGCGGCCAGCACATGCGGGTGCTTGAGCATCGCCGTCAGCACGTCATCGCACAGCGTCTCCTGCAGGTGAATATGGCCTTGCGCCATGCGGCGTGCCACGGTGTCGCGCATGAAGTCGTAATCCACCACTTCATGCAGCTTGTCTTCCGTGGGCGACGAATGCTCCAGCGGCACGTACAGCTCGATGTTGATCAGGACGCGCTGCTCGCCCTTCTTCTCGAATTCATGCACGCCGATGTTGATCTGCACTTCGTAGTTGCGCAGAAACATACGACGGCAGTGCGACAGGCGCGGGTGGGATAGCAGGGAAAGCATGGGAGCGTCCGGGGGAGGAGTTATTCAGTGAGGAACATCACGTCGCGGGCCAGCGGCATCAGATGCTGGCCTCCATCGACGAACAGCGTGGTGCCGGTGACGGCGCGTGCGGTAGCCAGGTAGCACACCGCTTCGGCGATGTCTTCCGGCGTGGACGACTGGCCCAGCGGCGTCATCTGGTGCGCGCGCGCGAACCCGCCTTGCGACTGGTCGCCCGACACCATCGTGATGCCCGGCGCCACGCCGACCACGCGCAGCGCGGGCGCCAGGGCCTGCGCAAGCTGCATGGTGGCCGTCGACAGCGCCGACTTCGACAACGTGTAGGAGAGGAAATCCGGGTTCAGGTTATCGAGCTTCTGGTCGAGCAGATTGACGACCACGCCGCGGCCTTCGGCGCCATCGGCAGTCAGCGCACGGTGCAGCTCGCGCGACAGCAGCAGCGGCGCCGCCACATTGGTGCGCATATGCGTATCGAGCGATGCATAGCTGAAGCTGGTCGCCACGTCGTACTGGAACAGCGACGCGTTGTTGACCAGGCAGGTGGGCGTACCCAGTGCAGCGCTGCAATCGGCAATCAGGCGACCGGCGGCAACTTCGTCCGACAGGTCGGCCTGCAGCACGGCGGCGCGACGCCCCATGGCGATGATCTCGGCGGCGACGGCGTCGGCCTCGGTGCGCGAGCGGTGGCAATGCACGGCAACATCCCAGCCGTGCCGGGCCAGCGCCAGGGCAATGACGCGCCCCACGCGGCGGCCTGCGCCTGTGACGAGGGCGATGCGCCGCTGTGTAGCGGATTCTGCGGTCGATTCCGCAGCTGACTGGATGGGCGTCTGCGCCATTGTTTACAATCCGGGCGATGAGCAAAACCGTGAGTTTACCGCTTCCCAACGAGGCGGCGCAGGCGCAGTCCGCGCACCTGTTCGCCGTGATCGCCGACGCCATTGCGGCCGCCGGCGGCTGGCTCCCGTTCGACCGCTACATGGAACTGGCGCTCTACGCGCCGGGCCTGGGCTACTACAGCGGCGGCGCGGCCAAGTTCGGCCGCCGCGTGGAAGACGGCGGCGACTTCATCACCGCGCCCGAATTGACACCGTTCTTCGGCCGCACCGTGGCGCACCAGATCGCGCAGGTGCTGCAGGCATTGCCCGAGGGCCAGCGCCACGTGCTGGAGTTTGGCGCCGGCACCGGCAAGCTGGCCGCCGACATCCTCACCGAACTCGATGCGGTGGGCGCGCGCCCTGACAGCTACGGCATCGTCGAACTCTCCGGCGAGCTGCGCCAGCGCCAACAGGAACACCTGACTGCGCTCGGCCCCGAGCTGGGCGCCCTTGCGCAGTGGCACGACACGTTGCCTGCGCCGTTCACCGGCGTGATGGTCGGCAACGAAGTGCTTGATGCGATGCCCGTGTCGCTGTGGGCGCGGCGCGGCGGCGTGTGGCGCCAGCGCGGCGTGATGCTCGATGCCGACAACGGCCTGCAATGGGAAGACCGGCTTGTTGCTCCGTCGGAGGTGCCCGCCAAGCTGGCCGCACTGCCGGGCGCGGACGATCTCGTCACCGAATCGCACGAAGCCGCCGAGGGCTTTATCCGCAGCGCCGGCACGGCACTCGAGCGCGGCTTGCTGCTGCTGATCGACTACGGTTTCCCGGCTGCGGAGTACTACCACGCGCACCGCACCAACGGCACGCTCATGTGCCACTACCGCCAGCACGCGCATGACGATCCGTTCTGGCTGCCGGGCCTGCAGGACATCACCGCGCACGTCGATTTTTCGGGGATCGCCCAGGCGGGGCAGGAAGCCGGGCTAGAACTGCTCGGCTATACGAGCCAGGCGCGCTTTCTGTTGAGCGCCGGCGTCGGCGAGCTGTTGATGACGCTTGATCCGTCCGACCCGATGCAGTTTCTGCCGGCGGCCAATGCCGTGCAGAAGCTGCTGTCGGAGGCAGAAATGGGCGAGCTATTCAAGGCCATCGCGCTGGGCAAAGGCATCGATGCGGCGCTGCCGCTGGCCGGCTTTGCCGATGCCGACCGCTCGAACCGCTTGGGTTAGCCGATCAGGCTGAGGCGGCCTTGGCCGCTTTGGCTTCCAGGGCGCGTTCGTTCTGCTCAGCTTCGTAGCGGCCGATCGTGCCGCGCATCCACCACAGCAGCGCCAGGCCTGGGAAGGCGAATACCACGGTCATCAGATAGAACGCGGGCCAGCCGTAGGCTTCAACGAGGTAGCCCGAAGTGGGCCCGACGTACACGCGGCCGATGGAAGCCAGCGCTGACAGCAACGCATACTGCGTCGCCGAGAACGACCGGTTGCACAGCGCCATCAGCAATGCAACAAAGGCCGCCGTGCCCATGCCACCGCAGATGTTCTCGATGCCGATGGCCACCGCCATCGTCCACAGATGCTGCGGCGTGACAGCCAGCACCCAGTAGCCCAGGTTGGACACCGCCTGCAGCACGCCAAAAAGCAGCAGTGCGCGCACCAGCCCCAGCCGCACCATCAGCGTGCCGCCGTACAACGCACCCACGATGGTGGCCGCCAAGCCGAGCGTCTTGTTGACGATGCCGACCTCGCCGGCGGAAAAGCCGACGCCCCGGATCAGGAACGTGGTGGACAGGCTGCCAGCAAACGCATCGCCCAGCTTGTAGAGCACGATCAGCGCCAGCAGCGCCCAGGCGCCACGGCGCGAGAAAAAGTCCTGCAGCGGGCCGACCACCGCTTCCTGCAGGCTGCGCGGCGCGCGCGCGGACACCTCAGGCTCCGGCGACCACAGCGTCGTGATGATGCCAAGCGCCATCAGCCCGGCCATCAGCAGGTACATGTTGCTCCAGCCCATCACGCGATCGGCCAGATACAGCGCCAGGCCGCCCGACACCAGCATCGCCAGCCGGTAGCCGAGCACCTTCACGGCCGCGCCGACGCCGCGCTCGCTCGAATGCAGCACATCGGTGCTGTAGGCATCGAAGACGATGTCCTGCGACGCCGACAAAAACGCCACGAGCACCGCCAGCCCTGCCAGTGCCCAGAGCGCGGCGTGCGGCGGCGTGAACGCCATGGCGGCAATCGACGCCACGAGCCCCGCCTGCGTCAGCACCAGCCAGCCGCGCCGGCGCCCCATCAGCGGCGGCGTGAAGCGGTCCATCAGGGGCGCCCAGAGGAATTTGAAGATGTACGCCTGCCCCACCAGCGAGAACAGCCCGATGGTGCGGATATCCAGCCCTTCCACCGTCATCCAGGCCTGCAGCGTGCCCGAGGTGAGCGCCAGCGGCAGGCCGGAGGCAAAGCCCAGCAACAGCATCGCGCCGATGCGGCGGTTGCGGAAAATATCGAGGTAATCGTGGAAGGTCATGCGGCGGGCCAGAGGCGAAGGCGATGCGAATGCGGGTTGCCACGTAGCGTGGCACGGTGCGTTGGCCGATATTATGTCGCACGGATTCGGCCCCTCACCCATATGCCCCGCATAACACGCTTCCTGCTGACTGCAATTGGCCTCGCGCTATCTGCATGGGCTGTCGCCATGGACGGCCCGCTGCCGGTGCCCGCCGACGGCGTGAAGCTGGAAGCGGCGACCACCACGTCGCCCAACATCCGGCTCGTCATTCCCGCCGAGGAAATCGATAAGCGCGCACTGGCCGAATACCAGGGAATCATCGACAACGCCGCCCACGAAGGCGCACTTGCGCCCGACAACGTGCCGGATCTGATCCGCATTCGCGGCATCGTCAGGCGCCTGACGCCCCAGGCCCCGCGCTGGAACCCCGACGCGGCGCACTGGCAGTGGGAGGTCAACCTGATCGGCTCGTCGCAGGTGAATGCGTTCTGCATGCCCGGCGGAAAGATCGCCGTGTTCTCGGGGCTGCTCGAACAGTTCAAGCTGACGGACGACGAACTCGCCATGGCACTCGGCCACGAGATCGCCCACGCATTGCGCGAGCACGCTCGCGCCCGCGCCGGCCAGCGCGAGATCACCAACCTGGGCGCCAACGTCATCTCGCAATTGTTCGGCTTCGGCAACCGGGGCGATACGGACCTGGGCGAAGGCGCCAAGATGCACCTGCTGGCCTTCTCGCGTGCGGAGGAAACCGAGGCCGACCTGGTCGGCATGGACATCGCCTCCCGCGCCGGCTACGACCCGCGCGCCGCGCTCACGCTGTGGCAAAAGATGGGTTCGATCGGCGGGACGGAGCAAAAGCAGTTTCTGTCGACGCACCCCTCGGGGCGCACGCGCATGGCCGTGCTGTCGCGCCATTTGCCTGAAACGCTCACGCTGTTTGCCGACGCCCGGCATATGACGATGGCGAAGCTGCCGGAATATCGGTCGAACATGCAATATCTGGGCGCCGCGCCTGTTGATAATGGCGATGAGGCGCCGATGCGGCCAATGGTGCGGCGGTAGTGTGCAAATCAATGCGGTTGCGGCTGCTCGCTTGAGCGGGAACACTGCACTGTATTCGCCTGCACTGCGAGCTCTCGCCGTGCCCGCCGCGACAACGCCATCCCCGCCACCGTCGCGCCCAGGATCAGCACCGCGCCGCCTGTCTGCATCGGGCTGAACCACTCGCCCAGGACCAGCGCGCCGAGCACCGTTGCCGTCAGCGGGCTGAGCAGCGACAGGAACGTCACGTCTGCGCCCAGCACGCCGATGCCGCGCACCCACAGCCAGTAGCCCAACGCTGTGCCGATGACGATGAGGTACGCAAAGCCCACCGCGTTACGCGCCGTGACCGCGGGCCGCAGGCCTTCCACGAACAACGCCACCGGCAGCAAGACCAGTCCGCCGAGCGCGAGCTGCCATGCCGCAACGGCCAGCGGCGTGCCGATACGGCCCCAGCGCTCAATGAGCACAGTCCCCATCGCCATCGAGAACGCAGCGGCCAGCGCTGCCGCCACGCCAACTGCGTCGAGCTTGGCCGCTGGGCCGAGAATCAGCAGCCCCACCCCCAACGAGCCGGCCAGCGCAGCCGCCAGTTGCGCCGGGCGCGGCTTGCGAGCCAGCAACGGCCACGCCAGCAGCGCGACCACCAGCGGCTGCGCAGACATGATCGTCGCCGCCACGCCGCCCGGCAGGCGCTGTGCCGCCACGAACAACAGCGCGAAAAATACGCCGATGTTGGCCAAGCCAAGCGCCAGCAGACGCAACAGCTTGTCTCGCGGCGGCAGGCCAGGACCGAGCAGCATGAGCAGCATCCCGGCCGGCAGCGCGCGCAACGCGCCAACCAGCAACGGGTGGCCGACAGGAAGCATCTGCGTGAAAACGAGATACGTGGTGCCCCACAGCATGGGCGCCAACGCTGTTGCCATCATTGTGGCCAGACGATTAAACCGCATGAGAAATCTCCACGTAACGTAATTTGATGTCGAAATAAATGCCGGTAAAAAGACGCACGAACTCGCCCCTATCAAGCTAATTGCTGGGGGCAAACAAACCCGGTAGGATTTTGCAAATTCGACATCAAGTAGTTTGACGTCGAAATACTAGGATGAGGTGTTCGATGGGTCAAGGCAATTCGGCATCGGCGCAAGGCGGGCCGATGGACGGCATTCTCGCGCAATGGCGCCGGGAGCGCCCGGACATCGACCCGAGCCCGATGGCGGTCTGCGGCGAAATCTGGCGCGCAGGTGAACGTCTGCGGCAGGCGGTCGTCGCGAACGTGGCGGAGGCGGAGCTCGACATGGCGGGCTTTGATGTCCTGCTCACCCTACGCCGCAATGGCCGCAAGCAGGCGTTGTCGCCATCAGCGCTGGCCAAGGACATGATGCTGTCTACGTCGGCCATGACCAACCGGCTTGACCGGCTGGAAACACGCGGTCTCATCGTCCGCAGAACCGATCCCGAAGACCGGCGAGGCCTGCAGATCGCGCTCACCGATGCAGGCTTTGCGCTCATCGATGGGCTCGTCGCCTCGCATGTCGAGACGGAGGAGCGCATGCTCGCGGCGCTGGGCCCGGCCGAGCGGTCGATGTTGCGCACGTTGCTCGGAAAGATTGGCGCCGCGCAGTGAAAGGGGCAGCCGACAGGCGCCCGTTATCGTCGGTCATCGCCACACGAAAGCGTCGGGCCGCCGTCCAGTCCCATCATGCCGGCTCGGATTCCAGCGCGAACAGAATCTCCACGCGGTTCTCTGCTGCCTGCGGGCCCTGCCAGCAGTGATAGATCTCGCGACTCTCGCCTGAGAGACGACAACCCTGCGCTGCCGCCGCCCGCAACAGCGTCGCATAGCTATCGAAAAGTCGATCGAGCGGCCCTTCGTGGACGTGCGCCGCGCAGGTTGCGCCCGGCAGCGTCTTCAGCACATGTCGGCCGTGGTACACCGGCACCGACTGCACGGGCAGGCAAAATTCGATCTCGCACGGTGTATCGGGGTCATGCGGCAGATTGCGGTAGATGAACATCCACGGACCGCTGACCGTCATGCCCTGCGCAGCCGCATCGGCTTCAACCGCCGCACAAACCGCAGACGCCGTCTTGCCGACTTCTGCGAGCGTGATGCGATGCGGCGCGCAAAGCACCCTTACCGGGGGAACAACCTTCATTTGCATTGGGCACTGATCCTTTTTGGAGCCGTGGCATTGCCTTGCACGGCCTGTGGTTTTGCATCGAGCGACAAGTTCGCCATCTTGCCGCGCATTGGCTAGAGCGACCAGCGTGATGGCCGCGAACATGCCAGCGCCCTCAGCGAATCCCCAGCCTGCAGCAACAACCCCGTAAGAAGACGGGTCGCGCAACCCGCCATTCCTCTTTACGATGGCGCCTCACGTACGCGCGTGAGCGCCAACCTGGAGGAACCTGTGAGCCTGACCATCCTGTGTGTGCTGGTGATCGTGGCAGCGGTGTGTGCAGCACGCGGCCGACGTCGGGCTGCGCGCGGGTTGGCGGTGTTCTCGGGTGTGCTGGTGATGGTGATCGGGTGCGGGCCTGCGCCGGCGTGGCTGCTGGATTCACTGGAAAAGCCCTTCGAGAACGAGCCGCACGTCCAATGGGGCGCGCGCAACGCCATCGTGCTGCTGGGCGCGGGCACGTTCCGCGTGGGCGACGCGGTCGAGCCGGGGCTGTTCTCGTATCCGCGCCTGGTCGAAGCCGCGCAGTTGTACCAGGCGTGCCGCAAGGCCGACGGCGATTGCAAGATCCTTGTCAGCGGTGGCGATGCCCGCCATCACGGCGAGCCGGAAGCCACGGTGTATGGCCGCGAACTCGTTGCCCTCGGCGTCGACAAGGCCGACGTGCTGATGGAGCCCAAGAGCATGAATACGTGGCAGAACGCCCAGTTCTCGCGCACGGTGCTTGCGCAATATGCGGCTGATCGCACGGTGCTCGTCTCGTCGGCCATCCACCTACGACGCAGCCTGCTGTATTTCACGCACTTCGGCATGGCGCCGGTTCCCGTGCGCGCCGACGATCTGCAGGCCGCGGCCTCGCCCTTGCCGATGGCGTACAACTTCGCGCTGACGGATTTCGCGCTGCACGAATGGATCGGCATCGCGCGCTATCACGTCTACAACGCACTGGGCTGGAACCCTGCGCGCATCAACCCCGGCGACGCCTGATTCGACTCCACAACGCCCGCGCATTCGAAGCCGCGCTCTAGTGCTTCCGGAGGGAAGCAAAAATCCGGCGCCGGCCTATACTTTGTGCATCGCAACATCCGGGCATCGCAATGCGCCATCTCGGCCGTATTGAAGCTCACCGCCTCATCACCATTGGCAAGCTTGCTTGCCACCACCCGCCCACCGGGCGCGGCCATCCCTGACGGGAATCGCTGACGATTCCTGCGCCAGCAAGTGGGCCGTTGCGTAAGCAACGCGCCCGCCCCGCCAGCCACACCTCAGAAGCAAACCAACAAACAAGGGGAACCCTCATACCTCAAGTCACGGCAAGCAAGCTGCCGGTCAAACTGCTCGCGCTCGTCTTTGGCGCCATTGCGGCGCTGGCCATCGGGCGGACTTTCCTGCTGAACTGGCAGATCATTCCGCCCGGCTACACGGGCATCAAGATCAACCGGCTCGTCGATCGCGGCATCACACATGAAAACGTCGTCACCGGGTTCGTCTTCTACAACCCTGTGCAGACGGCGATCATCCAGTACCCGACCTACGTGCAGCGCGTGATCTGGACGCAGGATGTGAACGAAGGCCACGCGCTCAACGAAGAGCTGACGTTCAATACCAAGGACGCCGTGCCCGTGAATGTGGACGTGGCCGTCTCGTACCAGCTCGACCGCGACAAGGTGCCGGCGTTCTACACCAACTTCCGCGCCGATCGCATCGAGACCTTCACGCACGGCTACCTGCGCGACACGGCACGCAACGTGATCGTCGCCATCGGCTCCGAATACAACTTTGATGACGTGAACGGCGGCAAGAAGGAAGAGTTCGTCGCGCGGCTGACCAACGAGCTGGACGCGCGGCTTGCACCGCTGGGCGTGTCGATCAAGCAGTTCGGCATTGTCGGCTCGCTGCGTCCGCCGCGTGCGTTGCTCGATGCGGTGAGCGCAAAGACCAAGGCCATCCAGGACGCGATCCGCACCGAGAACGAAGTGCGTTCCGCCCAGGCCGAAGCCAAGAAGAAGGTGGCGATTGCGGAAGGCGAAGCCGCGGCCAACCATGCGCTCGCCTCATCGCTGGATGACCGCCTGCTTGCGTGGGAACGCCTGAAACTCGAACGCGCCGCCATCGAGAAATGGAACGGCGTGACGCCGAGCGTGATGGCGGGCGGCAACGGCGGCGGCATGCTGTTCAACATTCCGGCAGGCGCGCAAAGCAAGTAAGTCGCGCCGGCAAAGAAAAACGCGCCCGAAGGCGCGTTTTTCGTTTCAGCTCAGGCGGCAATCAGCTCGCAAAACCTGGAGCGGCTTCGCGCACGGCGTGCTCGGCGCCGGCTGCAGGAATCGGCGCTTCCACGTGCAGGCTGGTCGCTTCGTCCACGCCCAGATGCACGTTCATGCATTGCACCGCGGCGCCGGCCGCGCCCTTGCCCAGGTTGTCCAGACGCGCGGTGACGACCATGCGCTCGTCGGAGCCGAACACGAACAGGTCGGCGCGGTTGGTGTCGTTGGCGCCCTGCACATCGAAGAAGCCGTTGTCGAGCGTCGTAACGTTGTCAGCCGGCGCCACGCGGATGAACTGCTCGCCCTGGTAATAATCGGCAAACACCTTGGCGATGTCTGCCGGGCTCGCCTTGCGTGCCAGATGCTGCGGGTGCAGGCCGATCGTCACGGCCAGGCCCTTGAGGAAGTTACCGACCACCGGCGTGAAAATCGGGGCGAGCGACAGCTTGCTCTGCACGCGCATCTCCGGCAGGTGCTTGTGTGCCAGTGCCAGCGCGTACGGGCGCGGGCTGTCGAGCTTCGGATTATTGGCGGCGAGGTAGTCGGCGATCATCGCCTTGCCGCCGCCGCTGTAGCCGGTGAGCGAGAACGCGGTGACCGGGTAGTCGGCCGGCACGATGCCCGCTTCCACCAGCGGGCGCATCAGCAGCACGAAGGCGCTGGCGTGGCAGCCCGGCACGGCGATGCGCTTGGTGTTGCGCAGGCGCTCGCGCTGGCCCTGAGCCAGTTCGGGCAGGCCGTAGACCCAGTCATCCGACGTGCGGAACGCGGTGCTGGCGTCAATGATGCAGGTGTTCGGATTGTTGACCAGCGAGACGGCCTCGCGCGAGGCGACGTCCGGCAGGCACAGGAATGCGACATCGGCGGCATTCAGGAACTTGGCGCGCTCGGCGGAATCCTTGCGCTTGTCTTCGGCGATGCGCAGCAGCTCGATATCGTCACGTTGCGACAGATAGTCGAGCAAGCGAAGGCCCGTGGTGCCTTCCTGACCGTCGACGAAAACCTTGAATGCCATGGCGATCTCGCTAAAAACAGAGGAGCAAAAAGCACAACGCCGGCCCCATGCCGGCGCGTGAGTTTTGCATTGTAGCGGCTGACGAAGAAATGTCTGCGGCAGCGCAATAAAGTGCTTACCAATGCACCTTGGTGTCGTAATCGATCGTCAGCGGCGCGTGATCGGAGAACTTGATGTCCTTGAAGATCGACGTGCGGCGCGCCGTGGCGGCAATGCCTGGCGTGGCGATCTGGTAATCGATACGCCACCCGACGTTCTTTGCGTACGCCTGGCCGCGGTTGCTCCACCAGGTGTACTGCTCGGGGCGCTGGTCGAGCGTGCGGAACACATCCACATAGCCGACCTCGTCGAACAGCTTGGTCAGCCACGCGCGCTCTTCAGGCAAGCAGCCGGAGTTCTTCTGGTTGCCCTTCCAGTTCTTGATGTCGATTTCCTTGTGGACGATGTTGACGTCGCCGCACAGCACGACCTCGCGGCCCTTTTCGTGGCGCAGGTCTTTGAGGTGCTCCATGAACAGGTCCATGAAGCGGAACTTGGCCTGCTGGCGCTCTTCGCCGCTGGAGCCCGACGGCACGTAGACCGAGATGATCGACAGCTTGCCGTAGCGGGCTTCGACGTAACGGCCTTCGGCGTCGAACTCGCCGTTATCGAAGCCGATGATGACCTCGTCGGGCTTGTGGCGCGTGTAGATGCCCGCGCCGCTGTAGCCCTTTTTCACCGCGTGCTGGAACACGCCGTGGTAGCCGTGCGGCGCCAGGAATTCAGGCGTCATGTCGTCTTGCGCGCATTTCAGTTCCTGCACGCAGACGAAATCGGCGTCCTGCTTGCCCATCCATTCAAAAAAGCCTTTGCTGGCAGCGGAGCGAACGCCGTTGAGGTTGGCGGAAATGATGCGTAACATGGCGGGACTTTTTTGCAGACCAGAGAAAAAAGATGAGCCAAAACAGCGAGTTGCGCCAATCCTTCATCCGCTTTGCGGTGGAAGCCGGCGTGCTGTCGTTCGGGGAATTCGTGACCAAGGCGGGGCGGACGTCGCCCTATTTCTTCAACGCCGGCAAGTTTGCAGACGGCGCCCTGCTGGGCCAAGTCGCGCAATTCTATGCGAAAACCTTGCTGGACTCGGGTGTCGAGTTCGACATGCTGTTCGGGCCGGCCTACAAGGGCATCACCCTGGCATCGGCCACCGCCGTGGCGCTCGCGGGCCTGGGCCGCAATGTGGGCTTTGCGTACAACCGCAAGGAAGCCAAGGACCACGGCGAAGGCGGCAGCCTGGTCGGCGCGAAGCTGCAAGGGCGCGTGGTGATCGTCGATGACGTGATTTCCGCTGGCACTTCGGTGCGCGAGTCGGTTGAGCTGATTCGCGCCGCTGGCGCGACGCCGGCTGCCGTGCTGATCCTGATGGATCGGATGGAGCGCAGCGGCAATGCTGTGGATATCGGCGAGCGCTCTGCGGTGCAGGATGTGCAGGCTCAGTATGGGATGCCCGTTGTGTCGATTGCCAACCTGGATGATCTGCTGGGGTATCTGGATGGGGCTGGTGATCCGGCGCTGGCTGGGTATCGTGAAAAGGCTGCGGCCTATCGGGACAAATACGGCGTTAGCGCGATCTGACGCTTTTTGCTGTGCTGTTGGGAAACCCCGGTTGATGGACTTCGCCGGGGTTTTGTTTTTTGTGGTTCATAAACCCACAACCCAACACCCTACTCGATCTTCAACCCCTTAAACGCCGGATTCCCCGCCGGATACTCCGGCTTCAGCCGCTCCATCACCTGCAGCAGAATCTCCGCCACCATCAGGCTGCGATGCGACTTGGAGTTGGCCGGAATGATGTGCCACGGCGCGTGCGGGGTGGCTGTGGCATTGACCGCGTCTTCGTAGGCGGCCATGTAGGCATCCCAGAGCTTGCGTTCTTCAATGTCCGCCATCCCGAGCTTCCAGTGCTTCTGCGGATCGTCGATGCGCTCCTGCAGCCGGTCGCGCTGCTCATCCTTGGAGATATGCAAAAAGCACTTGACGATGGTGGTACCGGTCTCGGCCAGCATCTGCTCGAAAGCGTTGATGTGAGCGTAGCGGCGCTTGCACTCGGCGGCGTCGATGTCTCCATGCACGCGAGTGACCAGCACATCTTCGTAATGGCTGCGATTGAAGATGACGATCTCGCCAGCGGCCGGCACCTCCGCATGGATGCGCCAGAGAAAGTCGTGCGCCAGCTCCAGGGGCGTCGGCACCTTGAAGCCCTTTACGCGCAGACCGAGCGGGTCGAGCGCACGGAACACGGTGCGTACCGTGCCATCCTTGCCCGCGGTATCCATGCCTTGCAGCACGACCAACAACTTGCGCCGATGCTCAGCATAGAAAATGTCCTGGAGTGCCTCAATGCGCGCAGACAGTTCGGCCAGCTGCGCCAGGTCACCGGCCTTACTGCCTGTGGTGCACGGCTTGGCGGCAGGATCGAACTTGGCAATCTTGAACTTGCTGCTGCCGTCGAAATACCAGGAGTCAATCGGGTTCTTGCCGCTGGATGCCACGGTATCTCCTTGTTGGCTTGTTGTTCTGAGGTAGGCGGCAGGCCGCCGTGCGCTATCCGAGGTATCAATGCGCGGCGGCGGTCAGCTTGAGCGCATCCAGGTCCAACGTGCCTTCAAAGACGGTTGTGGCGGGCCCCGTCATCATGACCGGCTGGCCAACGCCCGCCCACGCGATGGTCAGATCGCCGCCATGTGTGGCCACCTTGACGGGCGAATCGATCAGGCCACGGCGGATGCCGGCCACCACCGCTGCGCACGCGCCGGTTCCACAGGCGAGCGTCTCGCCCGCGCCGCGCTCGTACACGCGCAGACGCACGGAATGGCGATCGACGATCTGCATGAAACCCGCATTCACGCGACGCGGAAACACGGCATGCGATTCGATCAACGGGCCGTCTTCCAGTACGGGAAAGGCCTCCGTATCGTCGACGATCTGCACGGCGTGCGGATTGCCCATCGACACGGTCGACAGCCATTCAGTGCGGCCGTTGATCTGCAGCGCGTGCTGCGTGTCGTCGCCTTCGACGCGGGTGGGCAGGCCCTCGGGCAGGAACGGCAGGCGCGCCGCCTCGAACACCGGTGCGCCCATGTCAACTGTGACCTGGCCGTCGTCCTGCATCGTCAGCGTGGCAATGCCGTTCATGACTTCCACGCGCACGGTGCGCTTATCGGTCAAACCCCGGTCGGTGACGAACTTGACGAAGCAGCGGGCACCGTTGCCGCAGTGCTCCACCTCGCCGCCGTCGTGATTGAAGATGCGGTAGCGAAAATCGACGTCGGGCCGTGTCGAACGCTCGACCAGCAGGAGTTGGTCCGCCCCCACGCCAAAGTGGCGGTCAGCAATGGCAGCCCATTGCTCGGGCGTGAAGTCGATGGGGGTCTGGATGCCGTCGAGCACGACAAAGTCGTTGCCCGCGCCGTGCATCTTGGTGAAGTGCAGTTTCATGGCGGGCCGCACAGATGCGGCGATGAGCGTTCGGAAAACGCCCATTCTAAAGCGAGCCGGCCCCGGTTGCCCTGGGCCGGCTGCAGGCATCAATAAATGCCCGGCATGCCTTCTGGGCGGTGCTTGAAGCGCTTGTGCACCCAGTAATACTCGGTGATGCGCGGGCGGATCGCGTCTTCAAAGAAGGCGTTCATCCGGCGCGTATCGGCGGTCAGGTCGCCGGTGGGGTAGTTCTCCCACGCGGGCAGGATGCGCAGCGCATAGCCCTCGTAGTTCGGCAGGATCTCGGTGTACATCGGCACGACCTTGGCGCCCGTCATCGACGCCATGCGCGGAATGGCGTTGAGCGTGAGCGCCGGCACGCCGAAGAACGGCACGAACTCGGAGTCGCGCTCGCCGAAATCCATGTCGGAGATGAGCTGCAGCGCCTCGCCGCGCTTGATGGTGCGCATGATCTGGCGGATGTTTTCGTTGCGCGACACCATGGTCGCGCCAAAGCGGCTGCGCAGCGCCTTGATGGCGTCATCGAGCACCGGATTGGCCATGCGCGTGTACAGCGAGCAGCCCGCGTTGCCGACGTGCGTGCGCAGGTAGTCCGTCAGTGCCAGCGCGCCGATCTCCACACCTGACAGATGCAGGGTGACGAGAATGTGCGGCTGGCCGTGGAGCGCCGGCAGATTGGCCTGGTCGTCGATCTTCACCACGCGCATCAGGCGCTTTTCTGATGCGAACCACGCAAACGAGCGCTCGGCAAAGCTGCGGAAGACCTTGCGGAAGACGTCGTGCGCCATGGCTTCACGCTCGGCGTCGGACTTCTCGGGAAAACAGGCGCGCAGGTTGGCCAGCACCACGCGGCGGCGGCCATTGGGAATGCGGTACAGCAGCCCGCCCAGGCCTTCGCCAAAACGCGCGACAAAACCGTACGGCAGGAAGGACAACAGCCACAAAAAGCCGAGTCCGAGTTTGGCAGAGAAACGTTCCATAAAGGCAGCAGTGTCAGGCAGCAGGCGGAGCGTCCGCGCCCTTGGGATGCTTGTAGCGGTTATAGCCCCAGAGATATTGCGTCGGCGCCACGGCAATCAACCGTTCAATGGCGGCATTGATGCGGGTGGCGGCCTGCGTGGCATCTTCAGGCAGATCGCCGATCTCTTCCACGTGCAGGCGGTAGCCCGCGCCGCGCGGCAGTCGCTCGGCAAACAAGGCCACGACCGGCGCACCTGTCAGCCGGTGCAAACGGTGCACCAGCGTCATCGTATAGGCCGGCTTGCCGAAGAACGGCGCCCATACGCCCTCGCCGCCGGTGGGCGTCTGGTCGGGCAGGATGCCAATAGCCTCACCGCGCTTGAGTGCGCGCACGAGCATGCGCACACCGCGCGGGTCCGCCGGCGCCATGTGCATGTTAGGCCCCTTGCGCATGTTCTCGATCCAGGTGCGCAGGCTTTCCTTGCGCGGCGGCTTGAACAGCGATGTGACCGGATGCTCGTTCGCGTAGGCCTGCGGCAAGACCTCGAAGCAGCCCAGATGCGGCGTGAGGAAGATCAGGCCGCGCCCGTCGGCAAGCGCCCGTTCGATCACAGACCGGCAGACGTCGAACAGGTGCGGAGCGACCTGCGCCCCGTTCTTGCGCACCCAGAAGTACGGCATCTCGAACACCATCCGGCCGGCGGAGCGCCCGGCCTCTTTGAGCATGGCGGGCGTGACGTCGGGATAGGCGTGGCGGAAGTTGGCGATGAGCCGGTCGTGATAGCGGCCGGGCACCTTGGCGGCCAACGCTCCCAGCCAGCCGCCCAGCGCCTGCAGCACTGGCAGGGGCAGGCGTGAAAACAGCCAGTAGAGGAAGGTCATGCGTGCGTACGCTGCAATGTGTTGGTCGCAGTCGACAGGGGAGCAGGGTCTTGGCAGGCCTTGCTGCGGCCCAGAAAAGTGCCGCGTATAATAGCGCGATTCGCCGAGTTAACTGACAACTTGCGGGGCGAATCCTTGCTTGGCCACAAACCTCGGCAAGGTTGCTAAATACCGCTAAAGCGTCGCCGGCCGTGGCTTAACGGATTGGCAACGTGATAGCCAATCTGGAGCTAACAGCCGTGTCAAACGACTTCCTCTTCACCTCGGAGTCGGTCTCCGAGGGCCATCCCGACAAGGTCGCCGACCAGATTTCCGACGCCATCCTGGACGCCATCCTCGCCCAGGACAAATATGCGCGCGTCGCAGCAGAAACGCTGTGCAACACCGGCCTGGTGGTGCTCGCGGGTGAAATCACCACGACGGCCAACGTCGACTACATCCACGTTGCGCGCGAGACCATCAAGCGCATCGGCTACGACAACACCGACTACGGCATCGACTACAAGGGCTGTGCCGTCCTCGTCGCTTACGACAAGCAATCGCCGGACATCGCGCAGGGCGTGGACCGCGCATCGGACGACTACCTGAACCAGGGCGCCGGCGACCAGGGCCTGATGTTCGGCTACGCGTGCGATGAAACGCCCGAACTGATGCCCTTCCCGATCTACTATGCACACCGCCTGGTCGAGCGCCAGTCGCAACTGCGTCGCGACGGCCGCCTGCCCTGGCTGCGCCCGGACGCCAAGTCGCAGGTGACCGTGCGCTATGTGGATGGCAAGCCGCACAGCGTGGATACCGTGGTGCTGTCCACCCAGCACGCGCCGGAGATGTCGCAAGAGGCCATCCGCGAAGCCGTGATCGAAGAGATCATCAAGCCGGTGCTGCCTTCGCACATGCTGGCCGACACCAAGTATCTGGTGAACCCGACCGGCCGCTTCGTCATCGGCGGCCCGCAAGGCGACTGCGGCCTGACCGGCCGCAAGATCATCGTCGACACGTACGGTGGCGCAGCCCCTCACGGCGGCGGTGCGTTCTCGGGCAAGGACCCATCGAAGGTCGACCGTTCGGCCGCCTACGCCGCGCGCTACGTGGCCAAGAACGTGGTGGCCGCCGGCCTGGCGCGCCAGTGCCAGGTGCAAGTGAGCTACGCGATTGGCGTGGCACGCCCGATCAACATCACGGTGTACACGGAAGGTACGGGCGTGATCCCGGACGACCAGATCGCCAAGCTCGTGCACGAGCATTTCGACCTGCGCCCGAAGGGCATCGTGCAGATGCTGGACCTGCTGCGCCCGGTCTACGAAAAGACCGCCGCGTACGGCCACTTCGGCCGCGAAGAGCCGGAGTTCAGCTGGGAGGCCACCGACAAGGCCCTGCTGCTGCGCGAAGCGGCTGGCCTGGCGGGCGAGCCGGCCAAGGCGTTTGCCTGAGCCAGCGCTCGCATCAGAGAAAACCGCCCTTCGGGGCGGTTTTTTCTTGGGCGCTACGCTCGCTCACTGATGCGTGACGCGGAAAGCCGTCCACTCCTGCGATTTGCCGTAGCGCGACTGAATGCCCTGGCGCAATTCAGCGCCGCTGGCGTACTGGAAAAGTCCGTTCTCGATGTCGTAGAACAATTGCCGGCCGGCGCGCGTGTCGACTGCCATTGCATGCGTTTCATCGGCAATCCAATACACATCGGGCGTGCCGACCACCGTATCCAGCATGGCGGCCAGCGCCACATCGTCGGCCACGCGCGTGCCGTTCAGCTCCAAGTTGTGCAGCAGGTTCAGCACGTCCTGCCCATTGCCATTCGGATCCCAACGATATTTGACCTGCAAGATGCCGGCGCGCAGCTTGCTCGGGTCGGAATCCTTGGGCGCGATCGACGCGTCCAGCGTGTTCTTGCACCAGAGCGCGCTGGCGGCGGCGCACCAGCCGAGGCGGCGTTCGGTGTCGGTCCCGCCGCCCTGCGTCTGCAGGCTCGAATAGTTGTTGTGCGATGTGTAGAGCGTCTGTTCTGCCATGATGTGGCCTCGTCATCCATGAGCGTGAGCCACCGGCCTGTATGCCGGCGCACCGCAAGGAACCGTCCTCACGGCACAACCCACTCTAGGGACGCCAAGGCGGCGCCGATATGCGCCGCATGTGCCCAACCACGCCCCATGGCGGGCGGCCCGGGCCAAACATCACGGCAGGCAATTGCGCAATTTCGATCAGGCGCAGCAAGCCTGCTGGCGATACCGTATCGCCACCCAGGAGCTATCGCATTGACCACCGCCACCGACCGCTACCTCGCCCGCTTCCGCGCCGTGCTCGCACACATCGACGCGCATCTGGAAGACACGCTGGACGTGGATGGGTTGGCCGACGTGGCGGCGTTTTCCAGGTACCACTTTCACCGCCAGTTCTCGTTGCTGTTCGGCATGAACGTCCGGCGCTATGTGCAGTTGCTGCGCCTGAAGCGCGCCGCGCATCAACTCGCCTATCGCGACGATGCGCGTATCACCGACATCGCGCTGGCGTGCGGATACGAAGGGCCGGAAGCATTTGCGCGGGCGTTCCGCAGGCAGGCGGGACAATCGCCGTCGGCATTTCGGGCGGCGCCGCAGTGGGCGTCCTGGGCCACCGATCTACAGGCGCTGCGCGCCCTCAGGAGCCAACACATGCCCGCACAACCGCAACCCCATTCCGTCGAGATCGTCGAACGCGAAGCCGTGCCCGTCGCGGCCATCGCGCACCGCGGCGACCCAGCACGCCTGGGCGAGACCCTTCGCGCGTTCATCGCCTGGCGCCGCGAGCATCGCCTGCACCCCAGCGTTTCGGCCACATACAACGTCGTCTACGACAACCCCGACGACGTGCCGCCCGAGGCGTTCCGTATGGACATCTGCGCGGCCACGCCCACACCGGTAGCGCCCAATGAAGCGGGCGTGATGGCCAAGACGCTGGCAGGCGGGCGCTACGCCGTGCTGCGCCACACGGGCTCCGACGACACGCTCGGTCAGAGCGTGGCGTACCTGTATGTCGATTGGCTGCCCGCCAGCGGCGAGGAATTGCGCGACGCGCCGTTGCTGTTCCAGCGCGTGCGCTTCTACCCCGATGTGCCCGAACACGAAGCCGTGACCGACGTGCTTCTGCCGCTCCGGTGAGCGTTCAGACGGTCAGGCGTCCAGGTGGATCTGGATGCCGGTGGCCGTGTAGATGGCCGTGGCCTTGAAGCCGTCAACGACCACCGACGCGAACTGGCGGTTGCTGCCCGCGCCATCCACCACGGCGATGGTGTCGCCCACCTTGGGCGCGTAGCCGTTCACGAATTTCACGTGCAGCGTGCCGCCGGCAATCGTGGTGAGGCCCGCCACGCTCAGCTTGCCCTGACCGTTCGGGCCGATGGCCAGATCCAGCGTGGTGCCCTGCAGTTGCGTGAACTTGCCCGCAATGGCCACCGCTGCCGGCGCCTTGACGGCCAGCGTGCCGGCGCCCACATACACATCGCCCGCACCGAACGCGTTGGCCGAATCGGCTTCCAGCACGCCGCCTGCGACCTGCGTGCCGCCGGTGTAGGTGTTGGCGCCGGCCAGACGCAATGTGCCGCTGCCTTGCAGCGTGAGCTTGCCCGCGCCGGAGATGGCGTTGCGCCACGTGTCGGCCGCGTTGAAGCCGCCCTGCGTTGCATCCATCGACACGATCACGTTGCCATTGAACACGCCGTAGCCATCCGCGGCAGCAAACAGGTTCAGGCGGCCCCAACCTTCGGCATCGTCGAGCACGGGGTACCCGGAAGCCAGCTCCGTCGTCTTCAGCACCACGCGGCGCTGATCAGCGCTCAGATATGGGAAGCGCGTTTCCAGCAGCACCTCGGCGCCCTTGGGCACTACCGGCGCAAGCGTCGTCGCGCCAATCTGCGTGAAGCCAAACGTCATGCGGCGCGTGAAATTGGCCTGGTTGGTGGCGTAGTCGGCAAAGCGGTCAGTGGCCGGCGTGCCGGACTGGGCCAGCGTCGGGAAGGTCGTGGCATCCGTGCCGGTCTGCGCCATCAGCGCGGTGTGCGCCTGCGTGAAGGCGGCCGCCTTGAGCGTGGCGTTGGCCGGGTCGACCAGGTTGGCCGCGGCCGCAGCGATGCCGATCATGCGGCCCGCCATCACGTCCAGCGGCGAATGCATGCCGGCCAGGATGCGGTTCTCGCCCAGTTCCAGGCCGCGCGCCAGCATCTGCTGGAAGCGCTCGGGTACCAAGTACGCCATGGCTACCGCATCGCGCGTCGCCTCGGCCGAGTGGCCGCTGATGAAGCCGCCGTCGGTGGCAGGCGTAGGGCTCTCGGCCGGCACCAGCGTCGGCACCACCACCACGCTGCTGCTCCAGCGGTACGGGCGCGCGTATTTGTAGAAGCGCTTGGCCGGCTCGGTGGACGCGTTGTTGCCCACCGTGTTGATCAGGTCCACGACCTTGCCGAAGGCGGTATTGCCACCCGAGGTGCCCACGCCCGTGTTGTTGCCGCTGTCGTTGTAGAGCACGGTCGTGGCATCGGCCGGCACGGTGGTGATGGACGTGGTCTGCTGCGCCAGCGTGCGCCACGCGGTGGTCAGCGGCCCCATGCCGTCGGTCACGCTGTAGCCCTTGCCGCGGCGGTCGTCAAAGTACGCCGCGTCGGCCTGGGCCTGCGTGCGGTTGGTGGTCGCATTCACCACGTATTGAACGTTTGCGTTCAAGACCGGCAGATTGAGCTGCGTGCCGCCGGCCGTGCCGTCATTGGGCAGGCCCGTCCACGTGGACGCGACCACCGCCGGGAACGACCCGTTGGCCGGCGCGCTCACCCCTGCATCCACGATTTCCGTCAGCGGCTGCCACAGGTCGAGAAAGCGCGTGAACAAGCGCACACCGGCGTTGGTGCCGAGCGTGGCGTAGCGCGCATCGCCGCGCTGGTTGGTGGCGATGTTGTCGACGAAGGCCGGCACGCCGGTGGCCACGGCAGCCGTGTCGACAAAGCCCGGGTCTGCCGGCGGCGCCGGAACGGCCTGCGTGGTGGCAACGGACGTGCTGCTGGTGTTGTCATCGCCGCCGCCGCACGCGGTGAGCGCGAGGGCGCCGAAAAGCGCAACGAGGCTGGAGCAAAGACGCAGACGGGAAAACACGGGGCGGACAGTGAAGGACATGGTGCGGCGGGCTTGCAACCCGCACAGAGCGCTGGAAAGCCCAGCAGTCTCAGCACGCGCCGTGAAATAACGGTGACGTTTCGTTGACAAATCTGCGTGATCTTCGCCCTACATTGGGGCATTCCGCGTCATGACAGCGCTGACAGTGCGTTATGTCACAGAGTGATACAATCGCCGGCTGCACTCTTTGACTTTGGTGAAGCCTGGTCCGGGCAATCGCCGTCCCGTCGACCATGTCCGCTTCACCTCTGCATCCTGCCCTGCGCCGCTGGCTCCACAGCTTCATTCCTGCACCCGTGACGGTGCGGTGGAGCGAACGCGTCCGCTCCGCCGTCGGCGCACTTGTCGGCATCCTCTTTACCGGCACGATGATGAAGATGGTGCCGGGCGCTGCCACGCTGATCCCGCTGCTGGTCGCGCCCATGGGCGCCTCGGCCGTGCTGCTGTTTGCGGTGCCGGCCAGTCCGCTCGCGCAGCCGTGGTCGATCATCGGCGGCAACCTGGTGGCGGCCACCGTGGGCGTAACGTTCGCGCTGCTGGTGGATGATCCGGTGATTGCGTCGGCGCTGGCCATCTCGGTAGCGATCGCCGGCATGTTTGCCCTGCGCTGCGTGCACCCGCCTTCTGGCGCGGTGGCCCTCACCGCAGTGATCGGCGGCCCGGCCGTGCATGCGCTGGGCTATCGCTTCGTGCTGGAGCCGATCCTGGTCCAGTCAGCGCTGCTGCTGGTGGGCGCGCTGGCGTACCACGCGGCCACGGGCCACCGGTATCCGCACGCGCAACGCCTGCCCGCCGCCGAGCGTCCGCCCACCGCAGCCGGCTTCACCCGCGCCGACATCGTCGCCGCGCTCCGCCGTCAAAGCGAGCTGCTCGACATCGATCCCGAAGACATTGAAGCCGTGCTGCGCGAGATGCAGCTCCAGGCCTACACCCGCACGTTCCAGGCGCTCACCTGCGCCGACATCATGACCACGCCGGTGGTCACGGTTTCGGCCAGCACGTCGATCCCGCGCGCGCTGCAACTGCTGCGTCAGCATGGCTTCAAGGCGTTGCCGGTAGTGGACGAAGCGCGGCGCGTGGTGGGCATCGTCACGCGCGTCGACCTGCTCGGCCTGGCGCCGGCAGACATGCGCCAGACGTTACGCCGCTGGTTCAGCATCGGCGCCCTCACACCGCCGCGCGTGGCCGATCATATGAAGACGCGCGTGCAGACCATCGCTGCCACTGCGCCCATGTCGAATCTGGTGCCGATGTTTGCCAGCGCCGGCCACCACCACATTCCGGTGCTGGATACCGACGGCCGGCTGGCCGGCATCGTCACGGAATCGGACCTGGTGGGCGGGCTGTACCGTCAGGCCAACATCGAGCCGCAGGTGGCCTGACGCTTCAGCACCTCAGGCGCCCGAGTGCGGCTGCCCCGCCGTCACAGCGCATCCCAACGCCAATCCTGCTGCAGCCGATCCCGTACGTAATCGACAAACACGCGCACGCGGGGCGCAAGGTGCTGGCTATGCGGATAGATCGCGTGCAGCGGTGCCGCCGACACCGAATGCCCCGGCAGCACGCGCACCAGACGCCCGGCCAGCAGATCGTCGCCCACGTCCCAGATGGATTTGACGGCAATGCCCGCGCCTTCGGCCGCCAGCGCATGCGCGGCTTCGCCGTCGTTGGTGACGATGGATGCGGTCACGCGCACGGTGTGCTCTTCGCCGCCGCCGCTGAAGCGCCAGTCGGCACGGCGCTGGTCACCGATGAGGATGCACCGATGCCGCACCAGGTCTGCCGGATGCACCGGCGCGCCATGCTCGGCCAGATAGTCCGGCGAGGCGCATAGCACCCGAAAATTTGGCGCCAGCGGCCGCGCGATCAGCGTCGAATCGGTCAGCGCGCCAAAGCGGATGGCCATGTCGTAACCGCTGTCGATCAGGTCGACCACGGCGTCGGTCAGCTCAAGCTGCACGCTCAGTTGCGGATGCTCCCGCTGAAACGCCGCCACGATGGGCGCAATGCGTCGACGCCCGAGCTGGCCCGGCGCGGTCACGCGCAGCAGGCCGCTCACAGCCTGGCGACGCTGCATCAACAGCGACTCTGCTTGTTCGATTTCATCAAGGATGCGCACCACGCGGCTGTGGAACAACGCGCCCTCTTCAGTCAGCGTCTGACGGCGCGTGGTGCGCTGGATCAGGCGTACGCCCAAGGCCGCTTCGAGCTGCGCCAGGCGTTTGCTGACCACCGACAGCGGCAAATCCATCTCGCGCGCCGCGCCGGACAGGCTGCCGGCGGAAACGATACGGGCAAACGAAATGAGCGCGGGCAGGTTGTCGAGCATGGGGTAATTCTTCGCGTTTCGGAAAGGATGTTTCCTATTTTCAGCGGTATTTCAGCGATTTCGCGAAGGCTAGCATGCCCCGGTCTTTCACGTTTGCGCTTGCGCCATGACCCGACTGCTTGATACCCCGCCCTCCACCGACGCCCACGTCGACATCGCTGTCGCCCCGCCGCACGCCGGCCGCCGCACGTTTCTCAGCCGTGCAGGCGCCGGGGCAAGCGCCCTGGCTGCCGGCGCGCTGCTGGCCGGCAACGCCACCGCGCAGACACCGCGAGCCAACGCCCCTGCGACGGCGGGCGCGCCAGGTGCAGGCCAGTTCTGGCCCGACGGCATCCGCCTTGTCATCTCCATCTCAATGCAGTTCGAGGCCGGCGGCCAGCCACCCAAGGGCACCGACAGCCCGTTCCCCAAGATCGACTTTCCGGCCAGCATGCCGTCCGACCCGGCCACCAACACGTGGTTTGCCTACGGTTACCGCGAGGGCATTCCGCGCATGCTCGACCTGTGGGACCGACACGGTGTGAAGGTGACCTCGCACATGATCGGCGAGGCTGCGCTGCGCCACCCTGAACTGGCGCGTGAGATCGTCGCTCGCGGCCACGAGGCCGCCGGACACGGCCCGCGCTGGAGTTCGCAATACGCCATGACGCGCGCCCAGGAACGCGCCTTCCTGAGCGAAGCCATGACGATGGTCGAAGCAGTGACGGGCCAGCGCCCCGTGGGCTACAACTGCAACTGGTTGCGACGCGGCCCTAATACGCTGTCGCTGCTGCAAGAGCTGGGCTACCTGTATCACATCGATGACCTCAGCCGCGACGAGCCCTTCATCGAACAGGTCAACGGCCGCGACTTCGTGGTCGTGCCCTACACGCTGCGCAACAACGACATCCTGCTGGTCGAAGGCCGCAACTATTCGCCCTCAGCATTCCTTGAGCAGATCAAGCTCGACTTCGACCAGCTCTACGAAGAAGCTGGCTCGCGCCGCCGCATGATGTCGATCAGTGCGCACGACCGCATCAGCGGCACGCCGCAGATGGTGCGCGCGTGGGACGCCTTCCTGCGCTACGCCAAGCAGCACCCCGGCGTGGCCTTCCTGCGCAAGGACGAGATCGCCCGCTACACGGCCGGGAGCCCGCTGAGCGTGCGCGAGCCCGAAACCATCTGACGCCGGCCCGGCTACTCACCCCCCCTGCACGCATAGCCATGCCGCATATCGTGATCGAAGCGACGGAGCCGCTGGCACGTCGCCTGGACTTTCCCGCGCTATTGCGCACGATCCACCAGCAGTTGGCCGACAGCGGCAGCGCGCGGCTGACCGACCTCAAGAGCCGCGTGCATATCGCCGAAACGTATCTCGCCGGCGACGACGCACAAGCGCAATTCGTCGTCGCCCGTCTGGGGCTGACCAACCCGCGCCCTGCCCAGATGCAGCGCGACATGGCTGCAGTCATCCACGTCGTGCTGCGCGACGCCATTGCCGCCAGCCCAGACGCCGGCGCCTGGTGGCAATGCTGCGTGCTGGTCGAAACGCTCGACCGCACGCTGTACCAGAAGACCGACTCGCGCGCCCCTGGCTAGCCCGCCTGTCCATTCCATACCGCCCACAACAACAAACCAGGAGACCGCATGAACACGCACCCGCACGCCGGTGCGCTGGCCCAGCCCGCGCCCGCTTCCCCCGTTCCTCCCACCTCGCCCGCACTGCCACACGCCGTGCCTGACGACCCTGCCCTCGATGCCCTCTACCGCCGCATCGCCTGGCGGCTGATGCCGATCCTGTTGGTGGCCCAGGTGTTGGCCTACCTCGACCGCGTCAATATCGGCACCGCCAAGCTCCAGATGGCGGCGGACCTGAGCCTGAGCGCCACCGCCTACGGACTCGGCGCAGGCATCTTCTTCCTCGGCTATTTCTTCTTCGAGGTACCAAGCAACCTGCTGCTGCATCGGCTGGGCGCGCGCGCCTGGATCGCACGGATCATGGTGTCGTGGGGGCTGCTGTCGGCGGCCATGGGCTGGGTGCAGAGCACGACGGGGTTTTACGTGCTGCGCTTCCTGCTTGGCGTGGCCGAAGCGGGGTTCTTTCCCGGCATCGTGCTGTATTTGACGTACTGGTTTCCCGCGCACCGGCGTGGCCGCATGACCACGTTGTTCATGAGTGCCACGGCCGTGGCGGGCATTGTGGGCGGCCCGTTGTCCGGATGGATCCTGGCTGCGTTCGACGGGCAGCTCGGGCACGCCGGCTGGCGCTGGATGTTTGCGCTGGAGGGGCTGCCTTCGGCGCTGGTGGGTGTGCTGGTGTTCTTTCTCTTGCCGAGCCGACCGCGCGAAGTGCGCTGGCTCAGTGCCGATGCGCTGGCCCTTCTGGAAGCCGATCTCGCCAAGGCTGCACCGGCGCAGGCGCGGCTGCATCGCGCGTCGGACATCCTCAACGGCACGGTCATGCTGTTTGCGCTGATCTACTTCCTGCTGCTGGCAGGGCTGTATGGCGTGAGCTTCTGGCTACCGAGCGTGATTCGCACTGCCGGCATCGCCAGTACCGTCACGGTCGGCTGGTTGAGCGCCATACCTTACGCGGTTGCCATGGTGGCCATGAATGTGGTGGCACGGCAAGCCGACAAGCGGCGTAACTGGGGCACGCTGGTGGGCGCCTGCGCTCTGGTGGCAGGTGCGGGCTTTTGTGTGAGTGCGTTCACCGTGGACCAGCTTGCGCCAGCCATGGCCGCATTGACGGTGGCCTCGGCCGGCATCCTGTCAGCGCTGCCGCTGTTCTGGAACTTGCCCACGGCACGCCTGCACGGCGTAGCGGCCGCTGCCGGCATCGGCTTCATCAACGCGATTGGCAACCTGTCGGGCTTCGTCAGCCCGTTCGCCATCGGGTGGCTGACGGACTTGACACACACGGCAACCGCAGGCGTGGGGCTGCTGGGCGCATGCGCCATGCTCGCCGGGGCGCTGACGCTCGCGTACGCACGTCGGGGCCGCCCGTCCTGAGCCCAGTTGTGCATGCCGCCGATGCGGACGCGGCGCGAGTCCGCATCGGCCGGCCTATCAAACCGCATCCATCGGCAACTCACGAAAAACGCCCAACTGTTCCGCCGCCGCCGAATACGCCACCAGGCGCGGATAATCCGCCGCCGGCACGCGGTCCGGCACCATCAACTGGATAAAGGCCCAGGCCACGGCCACCGTCACACCGGCCTGCGTCAGCTCACCTGCCTGCACAGGCAGCGGCGCGTCCTTCCACTCCGCTTCCAGCGCTTCCAACGCTGCCAGCAATTGGCTGTGCACGCGCTCGACCCAGGGCCCGTGCACTTTCTCGGTCGGGCGCAGGTTGTGTTCATACACGATCTGCACCGCTTTTTCACACGCGGCCAGCGCCAGGCCGATCACGCGCAACGCGTGCTGGCGTTCGGCAATGGTGGCCGGCATCAGGCTGCGGCCCGCCAGCGTTTCTGCGTAATCGATGATGAGCGTTGAGTCGATCAGCACGGTGCCGTCGTCGCACACCAGGGTGGGCGCCTTGACGACCGGGTTGATGGCGCTGAACTGGTCGAAATGCCGGAAGACGGACACCGACGCGTGCTCGAACGGCAGCCCGAGCAGCTTGAGCGAAATGGCCGTGCGGCGCACGTACGGGGAATCAAGCATGCCGATCAACTTCATGAAAACTCCTGGCGAGTGTGGGCGTGTGGTGGGTAGAAAACTCCGGTGCGAAGCGCGCGGCTGCGCGGGCACGGATGCACATGATAGACAGCCAGCGCAAAGCGTGCCGGCCGCCTCGGGCACGTTTTCTGCGTGCGCAATGTCGCTTTGAGCCGTCTGATGCCGACGCCGGCCGGCCTCCCCGTTTTCTAGAATGACCGCAACGCGGGTGCACTGTGCGGCCCGCCCCAGAGGAGACCTTATGCCGTTTCTCGCGCATCACCATGACTGCCTCGGGTGGAAGGGTGAGATGGCGCAGCGCGTGCTGGCGTTCGATTGGGCTTCCACAGAACTGGGGCCGATCATGGACTGGCCGCGCAGTCTCCACGCTGCGGTGCAGATGGTACTGGCATGCCCGGTGCCGCTGGTCATGCTGTGGGGCCGCCATGGCTACATGATCTACAACGATGCCTACGCCGAATTTGCCGGCGGGCGTCATCCGTATCTTCTTGGTTGCCCGGTGGAACTCGGCTGGCCCGAAGTGGCCGACTTCAACCGGCACGTCATGGATGTCTGCCTGGGTGGCGGCACGCTGTCGTACCGCGACAAGGAACTCGTCCTGCTGCGCAATGGCCGCCCCGAAGACGTGTGGATGGACCTTTACTACAGCCCGCTGCCCGATGACACCGGCAGCCCAGCCGGCGTGCTCGCCATCGTGGTGGAAACCACCGAGCGCGTGCAGACCGAGCGCGAACGGCAGGCCGCCGAGCAGGCCCTGCGCCAGTTGACCGAAACGCTGGAGCAGCGCGTGGCCGATGCGCTGTCTGCCCGCGCTGAAGTGGAAGCGCAATTGCGACAGGCTCAAAAGATGGAAGCCATCGGCAACCTGACCGGCGGCGTGGCACACGACTTCAACAACGTCCTCCAGGTGATTGCCGGCAACCTGCAGTTGCTGTCAGTCGAAGCGCCGGGCAACACGCGCGTGCAGCATCGGATTGCCGCTGCCACCCGGGCCGTGCAGCGTGGCGCCACACTGGCAGCGCAACTGCTTGCCTTTGCGCGGCGCCAGCAGCTCTCTCCGGCGGTCGTCAACCCGACGCGGCTGGTCCAAGGCATGAGCGAGATGCTGCACCGTGCGCTGGGCGAAGCCATCAAGGTGGAAACGCGCTTGGCCGACGACCTGTGGAACGTGCAGGCCGACCGCAACCAGCTCGAGAACGCGCTGCTGAACCTCGCCATCAACGCGCGCGATGCCATGCGCGGTGGCGGCATGCTGACCATCGCCGCCAACAACGTCTCGCTCGGCAACACACAAGCGCAAGGGCGCGACCAGCCCGCCCCCGGCGACTACCTCGTCTTCTCTGTCACCGACACCGGCGTGGGCATGCCGCCCGAAGTGGTCGAACACGTCTTCGAGCCCTTTTTCACCACCAAGCCCGACGGCCACGGCACAGGCCTGGGGCTGAGCATGGTGTTTGGCTTCGTCAAGCAGAGCGGCGGACATGTTGCCATTGACAGCACGGTCGGCCAGGGCACCACGGTGCAGCTCTACTTCCCGCGCTGCACGGAGGCAGCCCCGGACGATGCCGTCGAGCTGCGCGACACCATCGTCACGCCCATGGGCGGGCGCGAAACCATCCTCGTGGTGGAAGACGATACCGACGTGCGCCTGACCGCCGTCGACATGCTGACCCAGCTCGGTTACCGCGTGCTCACGGCCGCCAACGGCGAGGCCGCGCTCGAACTCATGAACAGCGACACGCCCATCGACCTGCTGTTTACCGACGTGATCATGCCGGGCTCCATCAAGGGCGGCGAACTGTCGATACGCGCTGCGCAACGCGTGCCGCCCCTGCCGGTGCTGCTCGTTTCGGGCTACACGCGTGACGAGGTGCAGCACGACGGCCGGCTACCGCCCGGCGTGACGCTGCTCGGCAAACCCTACCGGCGTGACGACCTGGCGCGCATGGTGCGCAACGTGCTCACCGCGAGCCGCACCGCGCAGGCCCACGCGCAATCGGCGTCGCCATCGGTAGACCATGCCGTGGCGACAGACGCGTCACAGCCGCCTACGGTGCTGCTGGTGGAAGACGACACCGCCTCGCGCGAAGCCATGCAGGAGGTGCTCACCACCTTCGGCTTGCAATGCGTGGCCGCCGCCAATGCCGAGGACGCGCTTGCACTGGCCCGCGCACACCCCGTTCAGGTGCTGCTGACTGACCTCACCCTGCCCGGCCAATCCGGCGCGGACCTTGCCCGCACGCTGCTGCGCCTGCAGCCGCAGGTGGACGTGCTGCTGATGTCCGGCTACGGCACGGAGGCCGAGATTGGCGAGCCCATTGCCGGCGCACACCTGCTCGGCAAACCCATCGACCTGTTGACGCTGCGGCAGGCGCTGATGCCGTGGCTCAGTGCCAACATAGGTGCGGCCGACACGCAGGATGTGACGAACGCCGCATAATCGCCAATCACGGCATCCTGTCACAAACGATCGCGCTCGCCCGTCTAGGGAGCATCATCCCTAGACGACGCCCCGCCATGACCCAGCCCAACCCTGACCACACCCTCCGCACCGACAGCGAAGACAAGGCCTTCACCGCCGCGCGGCCCCGTCTCTTTGCGATTGCCTATCGCATGCTCGGCAGCCGGGCTGACGCGGAAGACGTGCTGCAGGACGCCTGGATGCGCTGGCACCAGACCGATCAGAACGCGCTGCAATCGGCCGAGGCGTGGCTCGTGACCGTCGTCACGCGCCTGTCGATCGATCGCCTGCGCGCCGTCAAGACCGAGCGCGAAGCGTACGTCGGCTGGTGGCTGCCCGAGCCCCTGGTCGAACCGGATTCCGCCGCGCCCACGCCCGAGGCCGCCGTGGAACTGGCCGGCGACTTGTCGATGGCCCTGCTGTGGGTGCTGGAGCGCCTGTCGCCCGAGGAGCGCGCGGCGTTTCTGATGCGCCAGGTGTTCGATCAGGACTACGCAGAGATTGCCGCCCTGCTGGGCAAGACCGAAGCCGCATGCCGGCAGATGGTCCACCGCGCATCTGACCGCGTGCAGCAGGAGCGCCCGCGCTTTGATGTCGCGCCCGATGCGCATCGGGATTTGCTGGAGCGCTTTGCCGAAGCCTCACGCACGGGCCAGCGCGACGCCATCCGCGCCCTGCTTGCAGACGACGCGCAACTGGTGGGCGATGGCGGCGGCAAGGTGCCTTCGTTCATGCGCATCATTCAAGACGCCGGCCAGATCACCAAGATCTACTGCGAACTGGTGCGCGCCATGGGCGAAGTCCGCTACGTGCATGCCCGCGTGAATGGCGAACCCGGCCTGCTGCGCTACGTCAACGGCACGCTGGAATCGGCCCAGTCGTTCGTCATCGAAAACGGCCGCATCGTGGCCATCTACGTGGTACGCAATCCGGACAAGCTGGCGCACATCGGCACCCGCACATAAAAAGCGAAACATTTTTTGGCCGGGCTGTCACAACCCGGCCGCGCGGGGCGTCTTAAAGGTATGGAGCGACGCACGGCACCAACGCAACGCCTGCCATTGCTCCTGGTCACCAATCCCAACCCTTTAGGAGCCGCTCATGTCGCAAGCCCCCCGCATCGCTTACTTCCAACTCGCACCGAAGGCGTTCAACAACCTGCTGAACCTGTCGAACGGCCTGCGCCGCGACTTGCTGGGCGCAAGGCTGGTCGACCTCGTGCTGCTGCGCGTGTCGCAAATCAACGGTTGCGCCTTCTGCATCGACATGCACTGGAGCGACCTCATCAAGATGGGCGAAGATCCGCGCCACCTGAACGCCGTGGCCGGCTGGCGCGAGGCCCCGTTCTTTACCGAGCGCGAGCGCACCGCATTGCGCTGGGCCGAAGTGGTCACCAACACCCCACACAGCGATGCCAGCGACGAAGAATTCGCCAAACTGCGCGAGCACTTCAGCGATGAAGAGATCGCCGAGCTGAGCTTTGTGATCGTCACCATCAACAGCTGGAACCTGCTGAACGTGAGCCTGCGCAACCCGGTGCCGCTGAAGGCGCCCTACGTTGCAGCGGCGTAACAACTCTGGCGCCAGTACAACGATCGCTGTACAGCAGCGCCTGCGTGCCCGCGTAGGCGCTGCACCTACAGGCTCAGTCGCGCAGAAAGCGCACCATCAGCACTTCATCTGCATAGCCGGTGGTGGACTTGAGCGCGCGCGGCTCCACGCCGTAGGTTTCAAACCCGCAACGCTCGTACAACGCCAGCGCCGCATCGTTGCCCTGCACCACCGACAGCGTGAGCTGCTGAACCAACCCCGTTGCTGCCGCCACGATGCGCTCCACCAGCGCCACGCCCACACCGCGCCCTCGCGCTGCCGGCGCCACGTAAAAGCCCCACACAAAACCCTTGTGTGCGAGCTTCGCTATCGTTTGCTGCCTGAAGCCGACCATGCCGATGATGCGCGCGTCGCTACCGGTTCCCGCATAGGCGCCCAGCACGATGGTGGTAGCTAACCGCTCAGCAAACGCTTCCATCGAGAGCCCGACCTCGGCCTCGTACGTTGAACCGAATGCATCGGGCGAATCCTTGAGCGCTGCCAGACGAATAGCGCGGTAGTCCGCCACATCGGCCGCATTGGCGGACGAGAGCTGGCGGATCACGACGGCGTTGTTGCTCAGGTTGGCGTTGGACATGGCTGACAGCGCGTGTAGGCAAAAAGCGGGCGAGAAGCGGGCGAGAGCCGCCAGTATCGCGCCAATCACATGCACTCGACCTACAGCGGCGCCTCCGTCCATGAAGCCGAGGGCTTTGTCCGTCAATTGGCCTATGTCGGCGTGCAAGGCCGGGTACCTATGCTTCGGGGAAACGCGAGTCAACAAACCGCGACAACGAAAAACCGGGGGGGAAGCCATGGCCGAGCTTTTGATCGCCCAAGCGCAACGCAGCAGCAGCGCCCACGCACAGCCGACACCGGCACCGATCCCACCCGATGCTCCACGGCACGCACGCGGCATGCACGGCGCCGCGCTGGTAATGGCCGCCGCGCTGTCGCTGGGGCTCACCGCCTGCGGTGGCGGCGAAGATGCTGCTACCACGCCCCCGCCGACGAGCAACAACACGCCAGCGCCAACGCCATCACCCGCGCCCACACCGTCGCCAACGCCGGCGCCCGTACCCGCCCCGGCAACCTACTCCGTGGGCGGCACCGTCAGCGGCCTAGCCACGGGCACGTCCGTCACGCTGCTGGACAACGGCGGCGATGCTGTCGTCGTCAGCGCCAACGGCAGCTTCCACTTTCCGACCAAGCTCGCGCAAGGCAAGCCCTATGCGGCCACGGTGGGCACGCGCCCCTTGGGCGAGAACTGCACCGTCACCAACGGCAGCGGCAACGTGGGCACCAGCAACGTGACCACCATTGCGGTGGCCTGCGCACCGCGGCCGCTGTTCGGCTACGCGGTCAACTCGAACGACGGCACGATCTCCGCCTTCACGCTGGACCTGACCACCGGCATGCCCACGGCTATCGGCGCATCGGTGCCCGTGGGGCAAGGGCCGCTTTCACTGACCATCGACCCGGCGGGCAAGTACGTCTACGTGGCCAACGCAAACGACAACACCGTCACCACGCTCTCCATCAATGCCGATACCGGCTTGCTCACGGTAGTGGGCTCGGCCACGCCCACGGGCATGCAGCCGTACAGCATTGCGCGCACGCCCAACGGCAAGTTTGCGTACACGGCCAACTATGGAGACAACACGCTCTCAGCGTTCTCGGTCAATACGGGCACGGGTGCGCTTACCGCGCTCGCCCCCATCACCGCAGGGGCCAATCCGTACACCGTCACCATCAACAGCGCAGGCACCTTCGCCTACGTGGTGAATGCCAACAGCGGCGCCACGCCGGGCACGGCCATGGCGTTTGCCGTCAACAACACCACCGGCGCGCTCACGCAGGTGGGCACCGCGGTCAACACCGGCAACACGCCGCAGTTCATCGCGGTCAACCCGGCAGGCACCGTCGCCTACGTGACCAACGCCGCAGACAACACCATCAACGTCTACAGCATCAGCAACACCGGTGCACTCACCGCATCGGGCACACCGGTGGCAGCGGGCACCAACCCGTACTACATCGCGATCGCACCGTCAGGCGGCTTCATGTATGTGACCAACGTGCTGGCCAACACCGTGAGCGTCTTCAGCATCAACTCCGCCAATGGCGCGCTCACGCTGATCGACACCACGCCCACCGGCAACGCGCCCGTGACCGTGCTCGTCAACCCCGCCGGCACCTTTGCCTATGTGGTCAACGCCGTGGACAACAGCGTCAGCGCGTACAGCATCAACAGCACCACCGGCAAGCTGACCGCGGTGGCAAGCGGGTCTGCCGCCACCGGCAACATCCCGCGCGGGATGGCGATTGTGGCGGTGCCTTGAGGCTGGACTGAATCGGTTTGCGCGAATGCAAAGCCCCTCGCCACGGCGAGGGGCTTTTTTGTATTCCGGCGTTCACCCATCGGGCCCTGCAGTGCCTGAAAGGTGCCATTTCTGCAGTTTATTAACACCTCTTAATCCAGCCCGGGGCGCGATTCCAATACCATCGCCTAGCCCAGGCCGGCGGCGCCTCGAATGACGCTTCATTTGAGTGATGCGAGAACACCGGCAGAGTGCGTTCGCGATACCGCTGCCCATCGTGTTGACCCACTCGACGACATGGGCGTGACGCCGCCCAAGGAGCCGTAACGTGGCCAACAGCATCCTCCAGGAACTGGCACAAAGCATGGCAGCGCGCCCGAGCCCTGAGCGCACTGCCCTGGCCGATACCGCCACGCTCCAACACCTGCGGGACCACCTGTTTGCGCAAGTCGACCCGCTGCTAGACGGCCCGCCGCCATCGTCACTGTGGGTACTGATCAGCCCGCAGATCACGGACCCGCTTGCCAACGCACGGTGTCGCAGCGAAGCCGTGCCGCTACCCATCGAGCCTGACATCATCCAGCCCGCGCAGCGCCCTTACCTGCTTCCGCTCGGCGACTTCGGCCGCGATGACACGATCGATTTCACGCTCGACCTCGCCTGGGCCGAAGCCACCCGCCATCCCGACAGAGAGACGCGCGGCTCATCGGTTTGCGCATGGCTGGTCTTTCCTGCAGAGCAGGCCCGACACGTTGCGCACGAGATGGCGATGCAGGCCAGGCACCGCTGGCCCGGATCACACGCACGCTATCTGCGTCTGTGGGATCCGCGCGTATTTGAACTGCTCACTGACTTGGGCGATGCCGAACCGCCGGTGCGCTACGCACCCAGCACCAACGGCGTGTGGTGGCTGAACCGTGCAGGCGCATTGCAGCGCTACCCAGCGCCGGCAACGACTACGCCCTTGGCCGACGCAACATGGCCGGAAACCGCCAAGGCGATGCTGCGCAACAGCAGCACCATCAACGCCGTACTGAACGCATTACAGGACGCCGAACACAACGTCGTGCAGCCTCCATTGGCCGCCGCCATTCTCTCGTTGGTCGAACGCGCAAGCAGCGCGTGGAGCCTCACCAACGAGCTCGACCGCATCATCTACGCCTTGTACGGCGTTCTGATTTCCCCGCAGTTCGATCAAGACACCACCGTGCGCGAGGCCATGCTCGCCGCGCGTGCCCAGGGTGACTCACCCATTGCGGCACTCGCCGGCTTCGACGCAGCGTTCTGGGAGCGACACAGCCATGCCTGACCACGCCAAGCTGCAAAAGGCCGTCGCAGCGGCCAAAGAGAACAATCTGCCGGTGCAGCCGCCCAAGTGCCCGAGTTGCGACAAGTCGGGCCTGACGATGCTCGTGACGCTGTACGCTGCCCTGCCGCCACAGTACTTTCGGCCAGGAGAATCCGACTGGATACAGTTGGCCGACATGCTCGATCAGCAGGGCTACCTCGCTGGCCGGCCGTTGCAAGCATCGCAATATGTGCTGCGCCGCATGCGCGCCGGGTGGCTCTATGTCTACTATCCGGAAGACCCCTCGTGGGAAATCTACACCGTGCAGCCCGACGGGCGTATGCAACGCATGGCGCCGGACTTGGCCGGGGCAATGGGCGGTCATCCCGCAACATGCTCGCGCTTGGCCAACACCCCGGATGCACTGCTGCTCACCATCGCCGAGCCAACGAAGCGCCCTACCGCCTGGATCGGCTTCTCGGACGCACGCTGGACGAAGCGCGTGCGTGACGACGTGGCCAAGGACCCGGCCGCCTTCCACATGAAGAAGATCATGCCGAAGAAGGTGTGCGAGTCGACCGTGATGGCCAACATGGGACCGTTGAGCCTGATTGGCGATGGCCTACTGAAGAATCAGGTGATGGGGTTCCAGCAGCGCGTTGACCGTCGCACCTTGCTGGTAGAGGCTTACAGCCGGCCCGCGCCGTGCACGGAAGCCTCGCTCTTGAACGTCATGAAGCGCAACAACGCTCCGTACAAGATTGAGGGGCTTCTGTTGCCGCTGGAAGATGACATTGGCATCGCCACGCAGTTGAACTACTACCGCAACTGCGCGCTGGCCGACATCATGGGGAATACGGACGGGAAAGGAAAACCGTACACCGATGCCGAGCGCGATCTGATGGCAACGGCGGGATTGATTGAAAGCACACCGTTTGGCGAACAGAAAGAAAAAGTCGAGAGCAAGCTGAACAAGGACAACTACGCCAACTACCTCTCCAAGTATCGCCGTTGCACCGACGCCGCTGCCGACTTCGACAAGCGATCCGCCGACTACGTTGCCTGGATGCAGTTCCTGCCGGCACGGCGCCACCCGGAGGTATTCGACGCCAAGGACACGACGATGGCCGCGCACCTGGGCCATTGCGTTGCCAACATGTTTGAAGGCTGCGGCATCAACAACGACGAATTTCAGAAAATTTTGCTGCCGCAACTCAAGCTCGACACCGTCGACAGCAAGCGGCTTTTCTGGAGAGGCGTCGCCGCTAATCAGGAAGACCTGCTCGACAAGCTGCTGCCTCACAAGGGAAAGGTTGGTGAAGGCAGCAAGATGTACATTGAGGCGCGCGATCAGATTGCCTATCTCAAGGAAATACGCGAGCTCAAGAACGAAGCCGCACATCTGAACTCGGAAAACGCAAAGCGCCTGATGCAAGTCGTCAGTGGTCGCATGCGCCAGTTGCTCAAGGCGGACCCCAAGCTGTATCGGCAGACATTCCGGCGTATTCAGGCCGCCGCATTGACTGCGGAAGACGTGGCCATCCTGCAGGTCAAGGTCAAAGGCGGTGCAGCGGGTTTCCTTGCCCACTTGCGACGCGCCAATGGCGACGGCAAAGGCCTGAGCGTCGGCACGACCAAATCGGCCTACAACCGTCCTCTTCCCGCAGAAACACTGCCCGACAACCTGAAGGGCAAACCCGGCGGCAAGGTGATGACGACGGTACCCAAAACGGCCAAGCAACTCGACGAGTACCTGGAGGTGCTTGGAGAACAGTGGCCCAAGGGCAAACCCATGCCGGCGCAGTTTGGCAAGGTAGCCGAACTGGCAGACGCAACGCATGCAATACCCGAGAGTGAAATCCTGAAGTTTGAGGAAGCGCCCTCGTTGAAAGGCGTCAAGGGTTACGGGGCATTCTCTGCGGGCCTTGCGGCGTTGCGGATCTCTTCGCTGGGTCAGAGCCTGAATGAGCTTGGCGTGGATATCAGCGAGGCTCAGCATGGAGATGCCAACTGGGGACGTCTCGTCAAAGACATATCGGAAGCTTCGGCATCTGCGGTTGCCATCTGGCAGGCGAGCTATGAACTCCGATATGTGGCCAGCCAGATCGCCAACAAAGGGGTCAAGACGGCGGAGTTCTATCGACTGACCGCCGCCGCAGGCCGGCTGGTGATGGCGGTTTCCATCATCGAAGGCAGCCTGGGCATTTGGGATGCGACCAAGCTTTGGAAAGAAGGCGACCACGGCGCCGCTAGGGCGAAGACCGCTTCCGGCGTGGCCGGCATCGCCAGCGGCGTTGCCTACTACGCCTACACACGCATGGTGGCCAAAGCGGCGTTGGAGGGCTTGGCCAAGCGCGCAGCAACTACGGCCGCAGGCGAAGTTGCCGCCGGCTTGGCTGTGGCGGGAGAAACCGCGGCAGTGGGCGCGGAAGTCTCTGCTGAAGTGCCCCCGGTTGCCATGTGGATCGGCATCGCCTCCGGCGTGTTGACCGTAGCGTCGTGGGGCTTCGGCTTCTGGTCGGACCACCTTGTCACCAGCCCGTTTGCAAAATGGGCCGACCGTAGTTTGCTCGGCGTCCGTTCGCACGACTGGGGGCGCCCGTATTCCAGTACGCGCCAGCAACTGGACGCGCTGCTACGCCTGTTCTACTCGGTCAAACTTGAGAAGGCCTCGGCATTTGGAAACCCCGACGCCATCAAGATCGAGATTCCGGTGTTTGGCGATGCCACCGAAATGGACATTCAGATCAAGGCACCGAAGTCTTCCGGGCACGGCGTGATTGCCCGATACCTGCTCAATGGCACAGGGCGTTCCAAAGTGACCGCCAAGGAATTCCATCTGGAAAACGTGATCCACACTGAAGCCTCCAAGCAGGTGCATGCCCGCGCCAGTGTGGAAGGCGAGGGGCTCTCGATCCTGATCTGGTTTGGTGGAGGCGACAACTATGAAGCCGGCCGATGGAAGAATGCCATCACAGACGTGCTGGTGCCCGGTGCCGGCCTCTTCCGGACAGGCAAGGCACTCATCCAGGGCGTGCCCGACGCGGAGGTACAGTACTGGCCCAATCGTGCCGCATACAAAGATTTCGTTGTGGACGGCCGTTCCGCTGACGAGGTCGCTGAAGCCCAGGAGAAGGAGCCCGCCCATGATTGAGAGGTGGCATGCGTAACCCGTCTCACCTGTCGCCGCATCAGCCGTCGCCCTCCAGCGCAGCAGGCGGCGCCGAAGCGTTGCTGCAAGGTGAGTTGCCCCGGCATAGCGATGCGGCGCCCGAGCCGCCCCCGCGCAGCGTCATCAAGCTTGATATGCGCTCCATGGTGTGGGCCTATGACGAGATCGCGTCCGATGTTGAAGCGCTCAGCCCGTTCATGGCGCTTGCGCTGTTGTTCGGGCTGTCCGTTCTTGTGCCGATGACGGTGCTTGGGTTCTTTGAAAAAAACCAGCCGCTGTCCGGGCAGATCATCACGGGCGTGATATCGGCCGTACTGATTCCGGCGTGCCTTGTCGGCATCGTGTACCTGCTCAAGATCAGCCTGTTCAGCCGATATGCAAATCTGCATTTCAACCGCAGGACGCACAGCATCTACACACAGGAAGGCAAGGCGGCCGTCCGGCTCGACTGGAACCAAGTGCGCCCATTTGCATCAGTCATGCCCGGCCCGTTGACCATGGGTGCAACCCCCGCCTGGGCGTTGGTGTTGGTGGAATTCAGTACCGGGCCATCCCCCCGGCCGATACAACGCATGCGTGTGCAGGGCATCCTCCCCAGCCGGGATGCATGCCAGCGCCTATGGGAACTCATTCGCTGCTACATGGACGAGGCGCCCGAGGCGCTCCCCGAACTTGAGGTCGTGCCCGGCGGACGCACGTGGCAGAACGCCTTGCTGGACTTCGGGCCGATGCGGGAAATCAGCCCCACCGACTCGTCAGAAGACATTGCAGCAGGCGTCATCGGTCGCCTGCGCAAGCGTAACTGGTGGCCGGCCATCGGACCATTCCGCATCTTGTGGTGGATCATCTTCTGGCCCGGACCGCTGTCGACCATTCTGTACGAGCGATTCCGTCGCGAAGCACAGTTACCCACAGCGTGGATAGCCGATGAAGCGCCCACCGCCGATGACGCCAATCCATACCGCATCCGCAGCAAGGCGCCTAACGAGCGCGCGGGACGCCGCAAAGCGACCTGGATCATCGGCATCGTATGCACCGTGTGCATCGCGCTGGGCGCGAGCGCTTGGGCATTCGCATTCCACATTGCCTTCCAGTCGTTTCTGATCGACATCTGGGGCGAACTCTTTCGCAAACTCTAAGAACACACCCGACACAGCACCATGGACGCGCTTTCCAACCCACCCTCCCGCCAACCCCTTCGCCGGTACAGCGCCGTTGTCGCCCTGCTGCTCATCACCGGCGGTCTGTGCCTCGCGCTGGGCCAGTCCAAAGACATCGGCTGGCTGGCCGCGCTGAACTGGCATCTGGGTTATGACGCTGCGGGCACTGCGTTGCTGTGGCTGGGCGGGTTGCTGATGCTGCCGCAACTCGCTTACTCGCTATGGGTGACGCGCGGGCCGGGAGTGCGCGGCGGGATGTACCGGCAGGTTGGTGTTGCGCTTGCTGCCGCAGTGGCGCTGCTGGTACTGGCCATCGCGCCGGACAACGTGAGCATTGAGCACGTTCACCTGAGAGACGCTGCAACCAACACGAGCGGCGAACCGGAGCCGGTTGGCACCACGCAAGAGACTACGTACGCGTTCCACGGATTCCGGTCCCTGCCCGGCCCCCGCATCGAGCGGAATGCGGCTTCCGCACCGGTTGAGTCCGTTGAGGGCAGGCCGAGCCGCGTTGTCTGGCGCGGCGATCACACCGCCCTGCTGGGCACGCTGGACACGTTTGAAGCCTACGCCCCGGACGATGCCCAAGCGCAGGGCTATGAATGCCTGGTACGGACGCAGCGCTACTTCGGCCCGTTTTCGGTACTGCGTCTGTCCAACGTGCGGGACACGGCAGAGGCGGCCGCCCGGCCGGAATGCAACCCGCTCGGGCGCGCCCAGTAGCGCCATCCCAGCCGCGGTGGGTGCAGCCGCTGGCCGTGGCCATCTTGTTGCGGGCCCATGCAGCGGCCCGCACCAGGCTCACACGTCGATCGCCGAGGTGGAGTTCACCTTGCGGCGCAGCTCGTACTTCTGGATCTTGCCTGTCGACGTCTTGGGTAGCGGCCCGAAGAACACGGCCTTGGGCACCTTGAAGCCCGCGAGCAATGTCTTGCAATGCGCGATGAGGTCTTCTGCGGTGGCGGTGGCGCCGTCCTTGAGCTCAACGAAGGCGCACGGTGTTTCGCCCCACTTGGCATCGGGCTGGGCGACCACGGCGGCAGCGAGCACGGCGGGGTGGCGATACAGCGCGTCTTCCACCTCCACGCTGGAGATGTTCTCGCCGCCGGAGATGATGATGTCCTTGCTGCGGTCCTTGATCTTGATGTAGCCGTCGGGCATGCAGACGCCCAGGTCGCCGGTGTGGAACCAGCCGCCGGCAAAGGCCTCGCGCGTGGCCTTCTCGTTCTTGAGGTAGCCCTTCATGCAGATGTTGCCGCGGAACATGATCTCGCCGATGGTCTCGCCATCGGCTGGCACGGGCTGCATGGTTTCCGGGTTGAGTACCGCCACCTGCGATTGCAGGTGGTAACGCACGCCCTGGCGCGCCTTCATCGTGGCGCGGTCGTGCTCGGGCAGCGTGCGCCATTCGTCCTGCTCGGCACAGACGGCGGCGGGGCCGTACACCTCGGTCAGGCCGTAGACGTGCGTCAGCTCGAAGCCCATGGCTTCCATCTGCGCCAGCACGGCCGCCGGCGGCGGTGCGCCTGCCACCATGCCGCGCACCGGCCCACGCAGGCCCTCGCGCCAGGACGGCGGTGCGTTCACCAGCGCGGTGTGCACGATGGGCGCTGCGCAGTAGTGCGTCACGCCCTCGTCGCGCATGAGGTCGAACACCAGCTTCGGCTCGAACTTGCGCAGGCAGACGTTGACCCCCGCGCGCGCCGCGATCGTCCACGGAAAGCACCAGCCGTTGCAGTGGAACATCGGCAGCGTCCAGAGGTAGACCGGGTGCTTGGGCAGATCCCACTCCAGGATGTTCGAGACCGCGTTGATGGTGGCGCCACGGTGGTGATAGACCACGCCCTTCGGGTCACCCGTGGTGCCCGAGGTGTAGTTGAGCGCAATCGCATCCCACTCATCCGCCGGCATCTGCCAGTCGTAGTGCGGATCGCCCGAGGCCAGGAAGGATTCGTAATCGGTGTCGCCAAACGGCTCGGACTGCGGGCCCAGGGCATCGTTCACGGCAATCACTTTCAGGCCAGGAATTTCCAGCGCCATCTGGCGGGCCACGTCGGCAAACTCGGTATCGGCCAGCAGCACGCGGGCTTCGCCATGGCGCAGCATGAAGACGAGGTTGGCGGCATCCAGGCGGATGTTGAGCGCGTTGAGCACGCCGCCCGCCATCGGCACCCCAAAATGGGCTTCCACCATGGCCGGTGTGTTCGGCAAGAGCGCCGCCACCGTGTCGCCACGGCCGACGCCGGCCAGCGCCAGCGCACTGGCTAGGCGCCGCGCACGGGTGTAGGTGTCGCGCCAGTTCTGACGCACGGGGCCGTGCACGATCGCCAGGCGGTCGCCATAGACGTCTGCCGCGCGGGCAAGAAATTCGATCGGGGTGAGCGGGACGAAGTTGGCCGCGTTGCGGGCCAGACCGCTATCAAAATCCGTGGGCATTGCTGTGTCTCCGTGCGCCGGGCGCTGTTGCTTTTTGTTGGGCAACGCTATCATCTGCCGGCTCCCGCACTCTGTCACCTGAATGACAAACCGCCCGGAAACCCGCGCCACACCAAGGCTGACGGGTTTCTTACAAAGCGACGGCAGAGCCCCACGCGCCCCCGCCACCCTTTGACCGAGTGCCACGCCTGCCATGAACGCCACCCGCGCCCCCACGCCTGCCACGCCCGCCATGCAACTGGAAGGCCATGCGTGGTTCACCGCGCTAGCGCCTGAACACCAGGCCCTGGCCGCGAGAGAAACCGTGCTGCATGCATTCGAGCCCGGCGCCTTCATTGCCCGGCGCGGTGAACCGTCGCGCTACTGGATCGGCGTCGACACCGGCCTCATCAAGCTGGCCGTGTACACATCCGACGGGCGCGGCTGCACGTTCTCCGGCGTGCCCGCTGGCGGCTGGTGCGGCGAGGGCAGCGTCATCAAGCGCGAAGACCGCCGCTATGACGTGATCGCCATCCGCGCCTCGCAGGTGCTGCTGGTGCCCGAACCCGTGTTCAACACGCTGCTCGCGCAGAGCCTGCCGTTTGCCAGCTTTGTGGTGCGGCAGCTCAACGAACGCATGGGCCAGTTCATTGCCACCGTGCAGAACGACCGCCTGCTGAGCGCCGATGCACGCGTGGCGCAAGCGATCGCGCAGTTGTTCCACCCGGCCCTGTACCCGCGCACAAGCACCGTGTTGGAACTATCGCAGGAAGAGATCGGGCTGCTGACGGGGCTGTCGCGCCAGCGCGTCAACCGCGCGCTGCAACGGCTGGCCGAAGGCGGAATGATCGCGCTGTCATATCAGACCATCCGCGTGACCGACCTTGAGCGGCTGCGGCTCTTCGGCCTGTCGGAGCTGTAAGCGGCACCCCACTCTGTCACCCGAGCGACATTGCCCCTGTTGCACGCAGACTTAGAATCCTGCGACAGTCGCGCTTCACCCGCCGCCTTATCGGTCAGCCATGCCACTCATCAGCCGTGCCCATGTCCGTCTCTCGCGCCTGCGCTTTCCGTTTGCGGTGCGCGTGCAGGCCGAGCGGGGCAGCGCGTGCCTGCGCGATGCAAACGGGCGGCGCGAAGTGCGCCCGGGTGACCCGTTTGTCGTACCCGCCTTCGCGCATTTCGGCTGCGAGATACCGGGCACGGTATGGCAGCCATGCGCCATCAGCTTCAAGGCTATGCCCGACGCAGGCTGCCCGCGCATGGCCGCCATTCAGCATGACAAGCCCTGGGCGCGCGCAGCGGCCACGCTGGTGTTCGAACACCCCGCGCAGGCGTGGAACGCGACCTTGCTCAGTGACTGCTGGCAGGCCTGCCCGCGCCAGGTGCGGGCGCGTCTGTTTGCAGAAGGCGAAGCGCTGCACGCCCTGGTGCGCGAACAACGCGCCGCGTGGGCGCTGTACCAGCTGGCGCAGATGTGCGGCAGTGCCGAGCCCGATGGCGAAGCGCCGCACGCGCTGGCCCGGCGGGCCGGCATGCGCAACGTGCGCACGCTGAACGACACATGCGCAAGCCTGTTCGGTGTGGAACTGAGCGCCCTGCTGGCGGGCAACGCAGATTCGGCTGGCGGTGCGGCACACGGCAGCGCCGCCACATTGGAGCGGTGGGCGCAGCCGCTGGTGATGGCCGTTTAGGCGTTGCGCGGCAGCCGCCGCATCAATCCAAGATCACCCCGCCTCGCACGCCCGCACGCGGCGGCAGGCTGGGCTCGTCCATGATGTCGCGCACCGCATCTTCAATCGTGTTGGACAGCGCGTTGAGCGCGAGATCGTTGTCTTCCGTGCCGAACGGATCTTCAAGCTGCGAGGCGATGGCTTCATGCGCCATGAAGGTGTACGCCACGAACACCGCAAACACGGGCGTGAAGCTGCCGATGCTTTCCACCAGCCCGAACGGCAGTGCGGCGCAGAAGAAGTACACCGTGCGGTGGATCATGACCGAGTACGCAAACGGCAGCGGCGTGCCGGCAATGCGCTCGCACCCGCCGATGCTGTTCGACAGCTCGTTCAGGTTGCGATCGAACGCCAGGGCGGCATACCCATCGAGTGCGCCGGCTTGCGCGCGACGCTGCACCCATTCACTCAACCACTGCACAATGACGATGGGCCGGTAGCGCGAGCCCATCACCCGTTCGAGCAACGGCGCGGGCAGGCGCGCGGCGAGGTCTTCGCGCGCATCGGTGTGGCGCAACTGATGGCGCAGCGCGTGCGGCAGCGCACCGAGCACCTGCGCGAACTCGCGCACGTCGGCATCGGCCACGGCACCGTTCATGCCATTCGGGCCATCGCCACGCGGCAGGGTGAGCGCCTGACGCATGAGCGAACGCGACGTATTGAGCAACTGGCCCCAGAGCTTGCGCGCCTCCCAATAGCGGTCGTAGCTCGCGTTGTTGCGAAAACCCAGGAACACCGCCAGCGCGATGCCGACGAGCGAGAACGGGGTCGTGCTCAGGTTGACCGAGATGGGCAGCAGGTGCGCATGCACCGCAATGGCCACCAGCGACACGAAGAAGATCAGGAACAGGCGCGGCAGAAGCTGCGGCAGCACCGAACCGCGCCATGCCAGAAGCATGCGGAACCAGTGCAGATGGGGGCGGACAACCATGGGGAGGGTGAGGCGGGAGCTGGAGTGCAGCGATTATCGCAGAGCACCCCGGGCGTCCGACACCCTTCTTGGCGCGGTGCTGAGCGCCGCTGCGCACTGCTGCGCAGGCGCACGCTGGCATCACGGCGGGTGAATTGCCGGCAAGCAGGGCCATGCCGCGCAGTAGGCGGCAAGACTGATAAGCAGATTATTTTCAAATACCGGCCGACCCTGACCTGGCAAAAACCAAGAAAATAAAAACCAAAAATAAAAAGCAAAACATAAATCGGCGTAAAGCGAACGCACTCGCTTTACGCCGACCTAGGCGGAACCCTTTTTCAGATTCCGCACGATCAAGCCTGCGGTAAATCAGTTGGTGGCGGTGTAGCCGCCCTTGGTCCAGCTGTTGCCATCCCAGCACCACTCCGTGGTGTTGCTGCCGCTGGTTGCATACACGCGGATATGGACAGCGCTGCCGACCAGCCAGCTGGTGACGGAGACGTTATCGCCGGGCTCGCTGAAAGCGCCCGTGTACCACCCCTTCCCGTCATAGCAACGCTCGGTGATCTTGCCACCATTGGCCGTGTACACACGGATCGACGGTACTGTCCCCCACGAAGTGGCAGCGGTCTGAACGTTCGACATGTTCTATCTCCAGAATGTGATTTCAATATTCATCAGGCAAATGCAGCGAGATATTCACGGCATTTACTTCGGCCCGATTTCAGGGCTTCGGTAGCATAAGCAAATAAAGATCCGCTCGCCCCTGAGAGATAAGATGCACAGATGGAGAGAAAACTTACTGAACAGGTTACCCATTTGGCGCGCCTAACCATTATGTTGAGCGCACCATCAAAATAGTCACAAGTACCGGGCGTGGGGATTAGAAAATATCTAATCCAAAATGGCTGAAAGAGATGGCATAGGCCCCGCCTACTGCACCGCGCCAATGAACGCCGCCAGCTCCGCCGTCTTGGGGCTGGCAAACACCTCCTTGGCCGGACCGCTTTCATGGATCAGCCCTTGGTGCATGAAGACGAGCTGATCACCAACGTCACGCGCAAAGCGCATCTCGTGCGTGACCATGATGAGCGTCATGCCTTCGGCCGCCAGTTGCTTGACCACGGCCAGCACCTCGTTCACCAGTTCAGGGTCCAGCGCGGAGGTGATCTCGTCGCACAGCAGCACCTTCGGCTGCATGGCCAGCGCCCGCGCAATGGCCACGCGCTGCTGCTGACCGCCGCTGAGCTGATCGGGGTACGCGTCAAACTTATCGGCCAGGCCCACCTTGACCAGCATCTGGCGCGCAAGGTCTTGGGCGTCAGACTTTTTCATGCCCTTGACCACCACGGGCGACAGCGCCACGTTCTCGCCCGCGGTGAGGTGCGGAAACAGGTTGAACTGCTGGAACACCATGCCCACGTTCAGACGCAGCGCGCGCAGTTGCGCCGGCGTGGCCTGTGAGCCCTTGAGCACCGCGTTGTCGACCACGATCTGCCCGTCGTCGATGGCCTCCAGCCCGTTGATGGACCGCAGCAGCGTGCTCTTGCCCGAGCCGCTGCGCCCGATAATGGCGACCACCTGGCCGCTTTCCACGCGCAGGTCGACGCCCTTGAGAACGTGGTTGTTGCCGTAATGCTTGTGTACGGCGCAGAGATCAACGAGCGGCATAGAGCTTCTTTTCCAGATGAGAGGCGTAAAGAGACAGCGGCCAGCACAGCGCAAAGTACGCAACGGCCACCAGCCCGTAGATGAGGAACGGCTGGAAGGTGGCATTGGCCAGCACCGAACCCAGCTTGGACAAGTCTTCAAACCCGATGATGGAGGCCACCGCCGTGCCCTTGACGATCTGCACGGAGAACCCGACCGTGGGCGCAATCGACAGGCGCACCGCCTGCGGCAGCACCACGTGCCGCATCTGCTGGAAGTAGCCCATCGCCAGGCTGGAAGACGCTTCCCACTGGCCGCGCGGGATGGCCTCCACACAACCGCGCCAGACCTCGGCCAGATAGGCGCTGGTGTATAGCGTCAGGCCGATGGCGGCGGCAGTCCAGGGCGACATCTCGAATCCCGCCATGGACGCACCAAAGAACACGATGAACATCTGCATGAGCAGCGGCGTGTTCTGGAAGAGCTGGATGTACGCCTTGCTCACGCGCCGCAGCGTGGCGTTGCGCCCCACGCGGGCAAACAGAACCACGAGGCCAGCCGTGCCGCCCAGTGCAAAGGCCATGAGCGACAGCATGAGCGTGGCGAGCAGCCCTTCCCCCAACTTGAGAAGAATGGGCAACAGAGGGATGTCGGAGATCATGCGGCGTCTCCAATGGAGGCGGCTGCGGTGGTGGCAGCAAGCGGTGCAGCGGACACCGCAGGCGCGCGGCGCCCCACGACAAAGCGCTGCCCGATCCAGGCCAGCAACTGACGCAGCAACAGCGCCAGCGCAAAGTACAGCGCCGTCACCACCAGGTAGGTTTCAAACGCGCGGAAGTTGCGCGACTGGATGAAGTTGGCGGCAAAGGTCAGATCCTGCGCGGCAATCTGCGAGACAACCGATGTGCCCAGCATCACGATCACGATCTGGCTGCTCAGCGCCGGCCACACTTTCTGCAGCGCCGGGCGCAGCACCACATGCCGGAAGATGGCCCAGCGGCTCATTGCCAGCGCATTGGCTGCTTCCAACTGGCCGCGCGGCGTTTCTTGAATGCCCGCACGCACGATCTCTGTGATGTACGCGCCCAGGTTGACCACCGCCGTGAGCAACGCCGCCTGCCATTCGTTGATCTGCACACCCAGCGAGGGCAAGCCGAAAAACACGAACATCAACTGCACCAGGAACGGCGTGTTGCGGATGCCCTCCACATACACCTTGAACAGCGCATTGAACGGGGCGATGCGCCAGGCGCGGCACACGCCCCCGGCAACGCCGATGGCGCCACCGAGCAACGCGCCCGCCGCCGTGAGCGCCAGCGTGAAGGCCGCGCCCTGCGCGAGCTGGCCGCTGTAACTCAAGACAGCGCCAAAGTCGAATTGATAAGCCATGGAGGTCATCCGTGACCCGGCACACCTAAGCGCGCGCCGGGCCTGTGTTGCGAAGGCGTGCGCGGTTCTTACATCTTTGCGGGCAGCGGCATCTTGATCCAGCGCTGCGATAGATCGTTCAGGCGGCCATCCGTCTTCAGTTTGGTGATGATGGCGTTCACCTTGTCCAGCAGCGCGGGCTCGCCCTTGGCCACACCCACGTAGCAAGGCGTGTCTTCCACGGGGAACTTCATGTCGAGCTGGCGCAGCTTCGTGCGCTCGTTCACCGCATTGGCCACGATGTTGCCCACCGTCACCAGCTGCACCTGGCCGATCAGGTAGCTCTGCGCGGTGGCGTTGTTGTCTTCATAGCGCTTGATGGTGGCCGACGCGGGCGCAACGGCCGAGAGCGCCAGATCTTCAGTCGAGCCGCGCGTGACGCCAATCGTCTTGCCGGCCAGATCTGCCGGACCCTTGATCGACGCGTCCTTCGGACCGTACACGCTTTTGGGGAACGGTGCATACGCCTGCGAGAAGTCGATCACCTTGGCGCGCTCGGCGTTCTTACCCAGGCTGGAGATCACGACATCCACCTTGCCCGTCGTCAGGAACGGAATGCGGTTGGTGCTCGTCACGGGCACCAGTTCTGCCTTGACGCCGAGTTCCTTGGCGATGAGGCCGGCCATGTCGATGTCATAGCCCTGCAGCTTCAGGTCCGGACCGAGCGAGCCGAACGGCGGAAAGTCATTCGGGATGGCCACGCGGATCACGCCCGCTTTCTGGATGTTGGCCAGCGTATCGGCATGGGCCGGGCGCCCCGGCAACAACGCGACGAGCGCGCTGGCGGCCATGACGGCGTGGAAGAAGATGCGGCGCGAGGTGTGACGCGACAGCTGCAGAGCAAGGGGGCGGAACATTCAAAAACTCCTTCAGAAAATTCAGGAAATCGAGGCGAGGCGAAAGGAAACCGGTTCGTGCTGCATGGGTTCGGGCGTGGCGGGCGGCGCGCTCAAGTCGATGCCGCTGCGGCGCGCGGCCGACAACAAATGTGCGCGCATGGCCTCTGCGCTGGCGGCGGCATCACCCGCGGCAACGGCCTGCACGATGGCGTCGTGCTCGTGCGCGGGGTGGTCGTCTGCGCCGTTGCGGGCAAAGGGCAGGCGCAGGCTGTGGCCAATGGCGTGCTCCAACTGGCCGGCCATCGCCATCAGGCCCGGGTTGCCGGACAACTGCGCGAGCAGCACGTGGAAGTGCAGGTCCGCCTCTGCCGCGCTCAGCAAATCATTGCGCTCCAGCGCGTGGGCCAACTGCTGCTGCAGCCATTGCAGGTGGCGCAGGCCGGCGGCATGCATGCGCGCGGCGGCCAGCGCCGTCCAGCCTGGCTCCAGCACCAGACGCAGCTCAATCAACTGACGCGGCGACAGCGTGCCCAGCGCCGGCGTGGCAAACGGTCGATGCATGCGCTCGGCGCTGGCCCGGTCTGCGCCAAACTTCTGGCCGCGCACCACCACGCCCCGGCTGGGGAGGATGTCGACCAGGCCCAGCGTCTCAAGCACCGTCAGCGCCTCGCGCAACGACGCGCGGCTCACGCCCAGCGTTTCCGCCAGCTCACGCTGCGGCGGCAGGCGGCTGCCACTGGGGTAATCGCCGCTCAGGATGCGTTGCTGCAGCGTTTGTGCGACGGAGGAAGGAATGCTGTGCATGGGTCGAAATTGGAGAAAGACACGGTCGTGGTCTGACCGGTCGCCCACGGCTTATGCGAGTTTTGTGCCATGCAGCATGAAGTGGCGTGTTGAGCCGCACTACGGGTGGTTGATTGCCTGGGCGCTGCCCTTGTGCGGGGCGTGCGCTGGCGAATGAGCGCATTGCCGCTTGGACTTGGTGCGGAGCGCACCGATTTGGAACGCCCCGCCCTGCGCACCCGTGCCAAGCGCAACCGCGCAGGTCGTAAGTCAGACGCATACGCAGGCATTGCGCACCGCCAAGGCCATCTTGCGGACAGCGCAGGTTTGGTGCGTCCGGCCGGCTTGGTCAGGACGACAAGCCATGGAGATGTTCAAGAACTCTCACCAACCCCGCCATTGCCTTGACGCGCGCCGAGGCGACGTGGGATACCGCGTGTGCCAAACGGAGCACCCCACTTTGGTAGGGGGTGGCTGCCGCGCGTAACCCATCTAAAAGAAGAGCCCAGACATGTTGTTGACGTTGAGAAGAACGAGCGCGCCGCAAGACCGGCATCACCCCCTCGCGCGGAGCATGGCGGTCGGTTTGCTGAGCCTGTGGCTGGCGGCGTGTGGTGGCGGCTCGGCCGACACGCCTGCCGACTCGTCCACTACGGGGACGACTGCGCCCGTGTCTGCGTCAACCCCTGGAGCCAGCCCAGCGCCGACGCCCGCGCCGACCACGACACCGACACCTGCGCCAACGCCCACTCCTGCGCCGAGCCCTACGCCAACACCCACGCCAACGCCAACGCCAACGATCACCTGGCTCAACCCCGCATCGATTGCATGGGGAACGGCGCTCAGCACAGCGCAGTTGAACGCGACTGCCAACGTGCCCGGCACCTTCGCCTATTCACCCGCGGTTGGCACCAAGCCGGAGGTCGGCACGCAAACCCTGTCGGTGACATTCACGCCGCAGGACACGACCAAATACGCCACCACCACCGCCGTTCGAACGCTGACCGTCAACAAGGCCGAGCCGCCGGTAAGGTGGGATCTGCCCGCTGCCGTGCTGCAGGGCTCTGCGCTGACGCCTGCGCAGGTCTCTACCGCGCCCTATGCGCTGTACGGCATTGGGGGCACGGTGGACCCGGCTTCGTACACCACAGCGGACGGCGCACCGCTGAGTGCCGCCACCACCAGCACCGCCGGCAGCGTGACCCTGCAGGCCACGTTCGCGCCGAGGGACAGCGCGCACTACCGCACGGCCATGGTCAGCACGACGCTGAGCATCAAACCCGCCGCCACGGCCGCGGCCATCAACTTTGGTAGTGCGAAACAAACCATCCAGGGGTTCGGCGGCTCGGCGGCCTGGTACTACAGCAAGATGGCCGACGACCGCGTGAACGCGCTGTTCGGCACCAGCCTGACCGACAGCCTGGGGCTGTCCATCCTGCGGCTGCGCATTGCGCCCGCCGATTGGAACACCACGACCCAGACGGCCGACACCACCCAATGGACGGCGGAGCTTGCGAACGGCGCCGCCGCCCAGGCACGCGGTGCACGCGTCTTTGCATCGCCGTGGACGCCGCCGGCCAGCATGAAGATCGTCAACACAGACCGCACGAACCCGCTCTATAGCGGCCGCCTGGACCCGGCGCGGTACGCCGACTACGCCAAGTACCTGAACAGCTACATCCGGTATGCCGCCACGCGCAACGTGAACCTCTACGCCGTGTCACTGCAGAACGAGCCGGATTGGGACCCGGCGACCTACGAATCCTGCCTGTGGAGCCCCGACGAAATGCGAGCGTGGGCCGCCGGCCATGGCGCCGAGGCCGTTGCCGGCACCACAGCCAAGCTGATGGCGCCGGAATCCTTCTACTTTTCTCAGGCGACGGTGGACACACTGCTGGGCGATACCAATGCAGCCAGCAACATCTCGATCATTGGCGGGCACCTGTACGGCGGCGTGCCCGCCTACCCGGCCTCTGCCCGGAAGCTGGGCAAAGACGTATGGATGACCGAACACTTCCTGGACTCCGTCAACAAGGCCGACAACAAGACGGCCTGGCAGACCAGCATTGACGATGCCATTGCCATTGCGAAGGAGATCCACGACGGCTTTACGCTGGGGCAGTACAACGCGTACGTCTACTGGTGGCTGGTCAACTCCAACGACGCCCAGCCCACCGGCCTGATCGGCTCGGACAACAAGCCCACCTACTTCGGCATTGGCCTGAAGCACTTTGCGTACTTCATCCGCCCCGGCTACGCGCGCTACGACACCACCGCGTTGCCGCAGAAGGGCGTGCGTGTTTCTGCGTTCGGCACGCCCGCAGGTGCGAGCGTCAACAAGGCTGTGGTGGTGCTGGTGAACGAGAACGCCACGGACGTCACCTTGACGACGTCGATCAACCCGGCGGGGCGCACGGTGACCAGCCTGACGCCGTACCGGACGACGGCGACTGCTACGTTTGAGCAGCAGCAGCCGCTAAGCGTGAGCGGGAATATGTTCACCGTTACGCTGCCGGCTAAGAGTGTTACTACGTTGGTGAATTAGGGGGATTGAGGGGGCGGGGGTTGGGTTGGCGGCCACCTCGCCATACGCCGAAGGCACAGGGGTGGCGCTATATTGCTTCACCACAAACGTGGCCTCCAACTTGAGCGCATGGCGACAACTCCGACCTTCTACCCCTACAGCCCTGAGCCGCATCGCGGCATCGCACAGTCAGCGCCCGTCGCGCGGGATGTCATCAAACTGGCAATCGACGCCGAAGAGGCGCGAGCGTGGTTCTTCGAAAAGCACGCATGCCAACGGCTGCGGGAATTGTTTCCGGCCGCCATCGCGTTTTTGATTGAGGACGACTACCTGGGAGAGAAGCACAAAGCGTCGATCGCGCAGGAGCTAGCGCCAGCAACGGTGACTTGGTTGCCCGGGTACCGGATAGATGGGCGTCATGGGCGTTAGCTCATTCGCACGCAACTGGGGATGCTAGGCAGGGACGCGGCGGCTCCTGTAGCTGGCCGCGTCAGCACAAGAACGAAATTGATCTTGTTGTGCAGCTTTGCCGAGGGTCTATCTCTCCGGAGTGGCCGGGTCGACCTCCTGGAGTTCCAAGACGATCGGTCGATACTTGGAAAAGACCCAAAGGCCAAAGCAGCAGCCGGCCCAGACAATCGCAGTGAGTATTGTCGCTAGAAATACACCGACGAACGGACTGGCGATTAATGCCGTGAGGCCGTAGAGCGGCCTGCCATTCCACATCACGCGGCCAATACCGAACAGCGACAGAACCCCGACCAGCAAGCTGAGCGGCACGATCGACAGGTACAAGCCGATCGCAATGAGCTTGAGCATTGAGCCGGCGCTGATTCTTTTGACTTTGATATCACGGTACATCTGATTCCCCACCGACGCTTGCGCTACTCGATTTGTTGCGGCCCTCGCCCTTATGCGGTGGGCGGCCGCAACTCATTGATGACTAATCAATGACGCTGGACGCTAAAACTCCACGCCAACTTGCGCCATCACTGCCGGCTGTTGGCTGCGGAAGCCCGCCGGTTTGTACAGTGGCCAACCAAACGACACGTCGTAGTTGAAGGCCATGTAGGGCCCCGACGGCACGCGTCCGCGCACACCAACAACGGCGCCCACCAACTTGTCGCCAAGCAGGAATTCCGCACTGGGGCCATGCACCTTGCCCATATCGACGCCGGCATAGACAGCTTGGCCGGCCACACGCCACGCCAACTCGTTGCGCCAGAACCATCCATCTTCGGCCGCCAGCGTTAGTTGGCCGTCGAAGCCGCGCACGGTGTAGCGGTTACCGATGGTGAAGTAGTCGCTGGGCAGCACACGCGTGCGGGCGTGCTGGATAGACCAGTTGCTCGTGTACTCGAACATCTGGCTGGCCAGCTTGAACGGCCAATACAGGCTCGCGTTGGCTGTCTCAACTTGTGAGCGCCCGCCGTAGCCGGGGTCACCAACGACCACGCCTGGCACGTTGGAGTGGTCGGGCAATGTTTCTCGCCAAGCAACGCCACCATCGAGCACCACCGGGCCAAGATAGTGACGGTGCGACATCGAGGCCTCGTAGCCGACAACGTCGCGACGCTGGACGGCAATCTCAGTGTCTTGCAGATAGTTGCGATTGATTTTGCGGAAGAGCTTGAACTGCGCGCCGGTGCGCGACGTTGCATCGCGATGCAGCACTCCGCTGATACCGGCATTCACTTCAGAGCTATTGCCGCTGTAGACGATGGGCTCCTCGAACCCCGCCACCGTCTGGTTGTAGCGCGAGCGATTGGCACCGACGAATAGCGTGGCGTAGCCCACCGGCACGCTCCAGTTGATGGAGTAGGAACGCGTGCCCGCGGCGGTCGAACCTCGGTCCGTATTGGACGATGCGGAAATCGACAGTTGATCATAGAGGTGCAGCGGCGAGTCGATGACCAGCGAGCCGCTCATCTGGTACTTGCCCGTCGACTTCAAGCCCGTGTTGTCCGCAGACAGCGACGCGTGCCAACGCTTGTCAGTACCCGGCTTGAGCACGATGTCCGATTCGCCAACACGCTCACCAGGAACGATGTCAAAGCTCGTCTGCGACTGGCCCGGCAGGCGTCGAATGCTTTCCAGCGCCTGGTCCAAGTCGCGCTGGTTCAACAGGTCTCCAGGGCCGGCGAGCAACACCATCCGTGCCCAGCCGATGTTGTCTTCCGATGCATTGCGGATGGCACCAATGCGCCCTGCCAACACTTTGAGCCGCAACGTACCGTTGGCCAGGTTCTGCTTCGGGATGAGTACCCGCGAGGTGACATAGCCCCGTTCAATCAGGGCGTTGTTTGCCTGCAGCTCGATCGCCTCCAGCCCTTGCTTGCCAACACACTGGCCATTGATGGGCTTGAGCAGGTCGGGCAACCACGAGAAGACGTTGTCTTCCAGTGTGATGCCGTGGATTTGGAAGCATGGCGTTTCCTTCGGCAGCGCGGACAGAGAGATAGCCTGGGCGGGCGCGGGTGGCGTGAAGACGTCTGGGCGGGCATTGGCACGCTCACGCGCTTGCTCGGCTTGCTGCTCCTGCAGACGTTGGACTTCCGGGCCAGGGCCGGTGGGGGGCTGAGCTGCGACCTGCGCAAGCGCAATCGAACTCAGCGAGCCGACGAACAGGACGGCAGCGCGGGAAACAGCAGACAGCATGATGTGGACGTGTTGAGAGAGAAAATGCCTCAATGAGCGCGGCTTCGTGCGCGGCAAGGAATGGCAGCAATACCGCCCGTTGCCGTCGCACGAAGCTGTTTAGCGAGGCCTTTACTGTGCTGGCGCTACGGTTGCGGAAAGCGAACCAGCGCTGCCCAGGATCGGCGCGGGTACGGATGTCTTCACCAAGCCAACACCTGGGGCGAACCATGTCGAGCCCGTTACGACGTTGTCAATGTCGAACGGCAGGCCAACAGTACTGAAGTTGGACCGGCGCACGGTGACATTGAGCTTGCATGCCTGTGCATACGTCGTGCTGCCTACCGTGACGTCTTCGCGGCCGGCGTAGGTGATGGTCAGCTCCTTCAGATACCGTGGCGAGAAGGATGACGGTAGCGGATCGGTGCCCCCGGCGCGTTGCTCGAGCATCAGCAGCGTGACGGGCGTGTTCAACTGGAAGTCGGACACCGTTGGGACTATCGAAGTCAGGCCCGAATAGGTCAGCCCCTGCGAGAAGTTGTAGGTCGCCATGCGGCTGAGCACGGCGTTGCGCAACTGCTCCAGGGTCATCCGCGTATAGGTGTAGGCATAGCGATACGACGGGTCGGTATCGCCAGCGGACGGAAAGCTCACGGCCCCTGCCGGCAGGAACGGGGCGCCGGGCAGCATGTAAAGGGTATGGTGCTCGTCGCTGCCGATCACTTGATCGATGCGGTTGCGCTCGTCCAGCGCAGGGTAAGACTGGCCCTCGAACGTTTGCGTACCCAGCCCGGTCAGCGTGGCGATCTCAACCTGAACCGGGATTGTCGAGGTTGCTGTCACGGTCGCGGTCTTGCCGGTAGCGGGGAGCACGAAGCAGGATGCATCGGTCGTGGTTGCAGATCCTTGCGAAGTCGCGCTGTTGCTAGTGCCGGCGTCGTCTCCACCGCCACCGCAGGCGACGGTCATTGCCGCCGCCGCAGCTGCCAACAGGTAGGTTCGGAATTTCTCTTGCATCTTCTTCAGTTCCCTCTACTAGAAATGCTTCGCACGGCATCGCGCTCGTTTCTCGGGAGCGAATGCCGATGTAAATGGATACGGGGTCGGTGGGATTTCGGCCTGTTGGCTTCTCGTTCCAAGCGGCCAGTGGCAACCAAGGGCTTGCGTCAGTCGTGTGGCCGGCAACAAGCCCTCAAGACGCCGGACATTTCGGCGCACGTGCCAGTGGAACGGTCTCGTCCGTGCCCTTGTCATCAATGCGTTTTACCGAAACCCAGCACTGCCTGTTGCCGAATTGCACGAAGATGTCGTAGTCCTTGCCAGGCTCAGGCACGAACGTGACCGCAGGCGGCGTACAGTTGGAAGCCAACATCGTGACGGTAATTGGCTTCGCTGCGGGGACGACATATTCCTTGATGAAATCTTTGAACTGCAAACCTTCCACGCGCATGTCGGGGCGCGGGCTTTGGGGCATGCCGATCGTCACGCTGCGGGACGAGTATTTCCAGGCGGCCCAAAAACCGTCGATGACGCTCACGCGCTTCTCGTCTTGGGTATAGACCTCTTTGTAGCAACCTTCGCCAGGGCGAAACGATGCGCCAGCGCCGCCGTTACTCGACAGAAAGCGGACACGGGCGGAGGCGGCTGGGTCGTAGGTTGGGTTCTCGACCGTGACATCGTGAGTCGGCTGCGGGAGAACGGTGCAGGCGGAGGTCAGGAGCGTTGCCCAAACCATGAGGTGAAATCTAGCGTGCATATGTATCTTGCTGAGGTCTCACCGCCATACGGTGATGAGACCAGGGTGCTGAAAGTATCGTTTGCGGCAGAAAACTTTACGCATCGTCCTTATATGTCTTCTTCGCTTTTCGCCAAGAGGACTCTCCAAATGGCTGCACCCCGAGCATATGCGCCCACGAGCTGTACCCCCCTAAGGCGCACAGCACTACAGCAGTCATGAAAAGAAGGATTCGCAGTGCACTTGGTGCGACTTCCCAAGCAAGCGCCACATACCCAATACCGATACCAAGAAGAAACAACAGAACCCTAACGGCTCCCGAAAAATTTCCGTCGCGAATTAGCTTCATTGCCTTGCTCCCTTCCTACTGTCACTAAACCTCGAGTTCCACTGATTATTTATCCAATTCTTGATGTCCGAAGAGGTTTGCAATGATTTAATCGCCTCACCAGCCTCATTAATAGCCGGCGAGAATACCGGGAATCGGTCACTTGCAACCTTGACGCCAAGGCCCAAAGCATTTTCATAGCTGTACTGCCCAATGTCGGGTCGCGCGATTTGCTCGATACCGCCAGCTGCAAAGTTGACGACGCCAAAGCCAAACGATATTGCCGCCGCAGGAACACCGATTACAGGATTCGCAGAATTTGCGTAGGCCACTGCACCTGCGGTTGCGCTTACGCGACCGGCCTGCGTCCCAAAGTTGTTCGCAACGTCGGCAATACCCGTACGCCGCGCATTGAACTCAGCATCAGTCATCGGCGGTGGCAATCCGGCGAGGCAATCCGCTTGCAGCCCGCCGCAACGCGCCGTAACCGTTCGCGCGACTGGCGTCGTAGCGCCAGGAACGCTGCCATAGTCTTGCCGCGCTGAGTAAGGTACATCTCCTATCGTTTGCTTCTGGACCGTCGCAATCAGCGAGATGATGTCTGGGTCAGCTTGGGGAAGCTTCTGAACGATGTACGTGGTACCCGGCACAGGTTCCCACTTGGCACCATCATCTTGAATCTTTGTCGTTGCGGTATTTATTAGGTCTCCTTTGCCCGACTCTACTACTCGTCCGTTCATGTCGACCAAATCAGACAGCCGCATCTGATCCTCTACTTGGGCAAGGGTGTACCTGCCACCGCTCGCAGCCACGACCTTCTTGGCAAGGTCCTTATCTTGTTGATGCAATTGGCGGTTGTAGCGGTCCACGTTGTAGCCCGAGAACGCGCCGGCATTCCCGCCTACCGCCCCACCCACGGCAGTCGCCAAGGCGTTGGAAAGAATATTGCCCAGCGCTTCGTCGACGTTCTTGTTGCCAGTTGGGCTGGAGCCTGCAATTGCGCTCGACAATTCGTTGAGCTTGCCTGCCGCGAGTGAGCTCAATCCGGCGCCCGCTCCAGCGCCAAGTGCATTGCCTCCGCCCAGCCCAGCCACGGCAGCAGCGCCAGCCGCCTGCATACCTGCACGAGTTAGGCCACCCTCCTTCCAACCGTTGATGTCCGCCTGCGCTGCATTGATTGCCGCCTGATTCGCATCGGATGGGTCGTTTTTGTAGGCTTCCTGGGCCTGAGCCAGACGACCCTCGGCTTCCTTCTTCTTGCCGTCAGCGTAGTCACCGATGCGCTGCGCCACTGCCTGGCCCGCCGCCTGCGCAGCCGACATCATGTCAGCCTGGTTATTCAGCAGGTTTTGCAGGTCCGGCGTCTTGCTCACCGTACCATTCGTACCAGTCGTATCGCGGCTCAGGCTGGCCACGTCCTGCTTTTGGTTCGCCTTATCGGTGATGTTGATGGTGCCCTGCGAGATAGCGCTGCGCGTCGTGGCACTCTCGCTGCCGCTGTCGTTCTGGCTGAGCATCGGCGCACCCCCGCCGACATTTCTGCTCTTCGTCTCTCCGGGCTTCTTGTAGTTGTCACCACCGTTGCCCAGCGAGCCGCTCAGGCTGAAACCGCCACTGGACGCGCTGTAGTCCGAATGGTTCTGGACGTCCGAGAAGGTCAGCGTGCCCGTGGTCAGCTGGTTCTTGTCAGGCGTTGCTGTGCTGGCGATGACTGCGCCTTTGAGGTCCGTATTGCCCTTGACGTTGATATCGAACCCGCCTGCACCCGCCTGGATACCGGATTGCTCATTGACGCCGGCGTAGTTGCCACTTGCATTGCCACTGCTGTGGCTAAAGCTTGCGCTGCCGCCGCCCATGCTCGCGCTAAAGCCACCGCTTGTGCTTTCCTGATGCGACGTGCTATGGCTGGTGTCCTGTGTGCTGGCGACATTCAAGTTGCCGCCAATGTCGGCCAGCACCTTGTTGGCATTGACGTTGGCGCCCACGATGTTGGTGTCCCCACCACTGACGATGGTGACGGTGTCGCTCGCGTTGATGTGGGTGTTGTTCTGTGTCTGGGCATCCGAATTCGCATCACCGTGTGCCTTCGACATCGATGCCGACACACCAAAGCCGCCCGTACCGTACGAGACACCAAAGCTTGCGCTCTTGGATTCGTTCGTGCTGCGCGTGCTGTCCGTGTCCGTACTGCCCGTCAGGTTGACCTGATTGTTGGCCTGCAGCAGCACATTCTTTGCGTTGACGTCGGAGCCGACGATGTTCACGTTACCGCTGCCCGGCGTGCCGTCGCCGGTCGCCACGAACGCCGCCGTGCCACCCGCCTTGATGTTGCTGCCGTTGTGCTGGGTGCTGTCTTCGGTCTGGGTGGTCTTGCTCGACTGCGAGCCCCAGCTCAGTTCAATCTTGGCTTCCGGCTTAGCCGCCATAGCGCCAGCCGTCGCGCCAAGGTCCGCAACCGCGCTGGCGGCGGCAATCCCATGCAGTGCCGCTGCGCGCTTGTCCTGGCTGTTGCCGGCCGCTTCGGCCTGCTGCTGGACGTTCTGGATAGCGTCCAGAATCGGCGACTTCACCGCGAGCGTAAAGCCCGAACTCTTGGTTTCATGCGTCTCATCGTGGTGACGGTCAGTAGTCGCCGCATCGATGGTCACGTTCTGCGCGATGCCCGTCACGTTCTGGCCAGCCACCACATCAGAGCCCGTGATGTGCAAGTCTTTGCCAGCCTGCATGTGGACGCTGCCGTCCGTGCTACCAATCAGGCTGCCTTGCGAGCCGCGCACCGTGTCGTTGCTGGTATCGGTGACTTGGTTGGTACCGTACGAAATGCCCGCGCCCGCACTACCCAGGCCGCTCTTCTTGACGTCCTTGAAGTGCGACTCATTGGTGGCGGTGTCCGCAGTCGTGATGGTCAGGTTGTTGCCGGCGGCGAGATTCACGTCGCCCGTGCCGGCAATGGTGGCGGCCCTTGCCGTCAGGTCGCGGCCCGCCGCCACGGTCACCGTGTCGCCAGACAGCGTGGTGCCAACCGCATTCGTCTGGCCTGCAGAGTCGATGGTGTGCGTGGTCTTCGTCGATAGGAAGCCCTTCTCCGTCTGGAAGTGCTCGTCGCGCACGTCCTGATGGCTCTGGCCTGCGTTGAGGTTCACGTCCCGACCTGCAGCCACCTGAATACCGCCAGTCGCGTTTGCATACGCGGCCGTGGCGTTCACATCTTGGCCCGCACCAATGGCGAGGTTGCCACCGGTCTGAATTTGCGTGCCAGCATCCGCATACGACGAGCGGTCCGAGCGGTTCTTGTCACCCCAGACGACGTGCTCTTCGTTCGACTGGCGCACCGCAGTCAGATTGACATCGCGGTTGGCCGTGATGGTGGCATTGCCCGCCGTGTTGACGGCAACGGCCGCCAGGTTGGCGTCACGACCAGCCTGGATGGACAGTGCACCGGCGTCGATGCTCGCCACTTGGTTGATGTTCGTGCCGGTGGTCGTGATGTTCTTCGTTTGAACCGTCGTGCTGGTCAGGTTCACGTCACGGCCGGCAGACAGCAGCACCTGGTCGCCCTGGATATGGCCACCGAGGTTGTTGATGTCTTGCGTAGCCTGCGCCAGCAGCGTGCTGCCCGCCAGCGTGCCGGTGTTGACGATGTTGTCAGCCGTGACCACCGTCACGTTGCGGCTGGCGATGGTGCCGCTGTTCGTCGCGTCGCCCTTGGCGTTGAAGCTGACGTTGTTGCCTGCCATCAACGTACCGCCACCGGTGATGTCTGTGTCCTTGGCGCGCAGGTAGACCTGGGGTACCAGCACCTCCTGCTTGCTGCCATCCGCCAGCGTCACGGTCTGCTTGACCATCCAGACGATGTCGCTGGTGAGCTGCGCCATCTGGGCTTCGGTCAACGCCGTGCCGACGTTCAAGCCAAAGGCCTTGCCGGCTGCAGCGCCGTTGGCCAGCAGCGCCTTGTACTCGTCTTCGTTGCTGGTGTAGTCGCCAATGAAGCGCTGACCCGTCGCGCGGATGATTTGCTGCTGAATCAGTTGCTGCTCGTAGAAGCCATCGCCGATGCGCTTGAGCGTGGTACCCGGGTCATTGCGGAACTGCGACAGCATGGTGTCGCTCGATGTCCACTGGCGGAAGTTGGTGAAGCGCGGGTCGGTTTCCACCAGCACGCTGCTGCCTGGATCGCTGATGATGCGGTAGAGGGCGTTGTTCGGCAGCGTCAGGTTCGGCACCACGGTGCGGATAACCACGTTGCCGGGCAGCGTCACGGAAGTCGTCGCGGCACTGACGGAGCCGGCAGCGGGTGTGGCAATCGACGATGTCTGGATGCGCAGGATGCCGCTGTTGGGCACCGTCACCGAGGCAGCTCCCGGCTGAATCGGGTCGGTTGCGATGGTCATATGGTCCGCAACGCTCGTGCCATTGCCGCTGCCGACGCCCGCCTTGGTCGTCACCGCGACGGACTTAACCGTAGGTTGGCTGTTCGGCCCACTGCCGTTGGTGGGGCTCACATCCAGTTGATAGTTGGTCTGGATGGTTTGCCCTTGCCACGGCGAGCTGTCGTACTGCCGGTGGTCGGACGAGAATGAGCCGCCCCCGCCAACATAGGTGTATTGCGCGGTTCCGGTCGTCGTGACGGTTTGCGTACCCTGCATCCCAACGTTGACCGGCCGAGTGCCAATCACGTTGCTGCCGGTCAGGTCGCCGCCCGCCACCATCTGGCTGGCCACGTTGTTCACTACGCCGGCATTCAACGTCATGTTGCCGCCGGACGTAATCATCCCCGGGTCGCTTTGCGTGACCACAGTGCGGGTCACCTGCTGAGTGCCGTCGTAGATGGTGAAGCTCTCGACCTGGCGATTGCGAAGGTCGGTGTTGAATGCCGTGATGGCGTTGTTCAGCACCTGGTATTGCGCAACGGCGGCGTCATGCCGCTGCTGCCAAGCCGCCAGGTCCGCTTGATACTGCCAATACTGCTGATAGGTGCTCGGGTCTGGCTGTGTGCCAATCTCTTGAGGCGGCGCGATGCCAAATACACCCCAGATGGCGTCCGTGGTCTTATAGAGAAACTGCTCGGGATTGGTCGGCTGCGTGCAGGCATCCTGCCAGCACGGTGTCTCCGGCACATAGGCCATACCGACGCCACCACCGCCCGTGCCGTTGCTGTAGGTGAACGGCGGGCCGAAGCGGCTGAACGGATATTGTGTGGATGGCAACACCATGACGCCCACACGTGCATCACCAAGCCACTGCCAATCCGTACCGGGTGCGCTGCTGCCCGTGTTCGTCTGCATGAACATGACCGTTGTCGGGTCGATGTCCTGCGTCGACCCGTTGAGCCGATACGACACGACGTGTTGGCCGGGCGACGTCTGGTCTGTCGTCGCAAAGTGGTTGTTTTGGTTGTTGATTTGCGCGGCTGCAATGGTCAGGTTGCCATCGGCGTTGATGGTGGCCGAGCCATTGGTCACGTTCTGAGCCGAACCAGTCGCGTGGTTGCTCGCGTCGAGCGCCCCGCCAACACGCATGTTGCCAATCGCATAGATCAGCGCATGTTCCTGGTTGTTGAGCGTCTGCACACCCAGGTCCATGTCGCCACGGCTGGCGATGACGCCCGCCACGCCACTGCCGTTGACGGTGTTCGTCAGCGTGTTGGCCGCAATCGAGACCGAATCCCCATACAGGCGGCCCGTGTTGACGACGTTGTTGGCACGCACGACGGTTGCGCCACCGTCGATAAGGCCGTCGTTGGACAGCGTGCCCTGCGCGGTCAGCGTGTTCGATACCGTGCCAATCAGTTGGCCGCTTTGCGTGTTTGTGATGTTGTTGGCCGACACCGCCAGGTTGCGGCCTGCGGACATCGTGCCCGAGTTGGTGACGTTGCCCGTGGTCGTAACGGACACGTCTTGCCCAGCAGCCAGCGTGCCGCTGTTGTTGTAGTCGGACTGCAGGTTCAGAGACACACTGCCTTGCGACTGCACGGTGCCGTCACCGCTCATCCGGCCAGCCGTTACGCCCACGCTCTTGGTGCCGTTCAGGTTGCCCTGGGTGTTGGTCAATGCAGCGGTCGCCTTGGCACCCACCGTGCCTGCCGATTGAATCGAGCCCTGCGTGTTGTTGATGGACGGCGCCGTGAGCTGGGTGTTCAGGTCTGAGCGGATGACACCGGCCGTGTTGTCGAGCGACGTCGTGGCGGTGAGCGCCACATTCGCACCTTCCATGCCGGTCGTGGCCGTATTGGTGTTCTTGTTGAGCAGGTTGGCACCGGATACCGTCAGCGTGCCGCCGGAGTGCATCAGGCCGGCGGAGTTGTCGACCGTCGCGCCATTCACCGTCACATCGCTGTTGGATGCGACCTGACCGCCGGCGTTGGTGAGCGTGCCGGTATTGACCGTCAACACACCGTTGGACACCAGCTTGCCTTGGTCATTGGCCAAGGTCTGGCTTTGCACGTCGAGCGCGGTGTTCGATGAAATCGTGCCTTGCTGGTTTGTCAGCGCGTTGGCGCTGACCGAGACTGCGTTGCCAATCATCGCGCCTTTGGTATTGGCCAGCGATTGGCTGTGGGTGTTCAGCGTCGTGCCCGCCTGCATCACGCCGCCGTTGGCGTTCGTGATAGCGCCCGCCGTTGCATCGAGCGCGGCCGAGGAGGCAATAGCACCACCGGTGTTGTCCAGCGCCCCTGTGCCGGTGTTGACGGTCACATTGCGACCGGACACCGTACCGGCCTGATTACCCAGGCTTGCCGCCTGAAGCTGGATGTCTTGCGTGGCAAGGAGCTTGCCGCCGGCATTGGCGACGTTGCCGGTGCTGGTGAGCGTCAGCCCACCTTGACCGGAGCCGAGAATGCCACCGGCGGTGTTGTCCAGACTCGCTACCGTGGCGTGCACATCGCCAGTCGCGGCCAGCGTACCGCCTTGGTTGGTTACCGCGCCAGCGGTCAATTGCAGCGCGTTCGCGGCGGAAACCTTGCCTGATGTGTTGTCGAGCGCGCCTGTGCCCGTGTTGAGGGTGACGTTCTGACCAGAGACCGTGCCAGCCTGGTTGCCCATGCTGGCTGCCGCCAGCGTGGCGTCTTGGGCCGCGAGCAGCTTGCCGCCCGCGTTGCCGATGTTGCCCGTGCTGGTCACGTTCAGGGTGCCAGTGCTGGAACCCAACACGCCGGAGGCGTTATCCAGGCTCGCCACATTTGCGGTGACATTGCCTGCGCCAGCCAGCGTGCCCAGTTGGTTCACCAAGCTGCCAGCGGTGACATTGGCTACGCCGGACGCTGACACCGTACCGCTGGTGTTGTCGACCGTCCCCGTGCCGGTGTTGAGCGTGAGATTGCGTGCGGAGATGGTGCCGCCCTGGTTACCCACGGCTGCAGCGTTGAAGGTCGCATCCAGGCCGGCAATGAGCTTGCCGTTTGCGCTGGCGATGTTGCCGGTGCTGTTGATGATGAGGTTGTTCGCGCTGGAACCGAGTGCGCCGCCGGTGTTGTCCACACTCGCCACGGTGGCCGTCATGTCCCCAGCAGAAGCGAGCGTACCGCCCCGGTTGACGAGGCTACCTGCCGTCAAATCTGCCGTGCCGGAGGCGGAGACTTGGCCATTGGTGTTGTCCACCGTGCCGGCGCCTGTGCTCACCAACAGGTTGCGCGCCGAAATGGCACCACCTTGGTTGCTCAAGCTGGCGGCGTTGAATGTCGCGTCCTGTGCGGCAATCAGCTTGCCGCTCGTGCTCGTGATGGCGCCGCTGCTGTCCACCTTGAGGTTGCCGGTGCTGGAGCCCAGCACGCCCGAGGTGTTGTCCAGGATCACGACGGTGGCATGCACATTGCCATTGGCGGCAAGTGTGCCGCCCTTATTGACCAAGCTGCCCGCTTGAACGTTTGCCACGCCCGATGCCGACACCGTGCCGTTGGTATTGTCGATGGCCCCTGTTCCAGCATTGAGCAACAGATTGCGGCCAGAAACGGTACCCGCCTGATTGCCAATCGCTGCGGCATTCAGCGTGACATCCTGCGCAGCGATGAGCTTGCCACCGCTCGCGTTGCCAATCGAACCCGTGCTGTTGACGGTCAGGTTGCCGGTATTGGAGCCCAGCGCACCACCCGTGTTGTCCACACTGGCGACCGTCGTGGTCACATCGCCGGTAGCGGCGAGTGTGCCGCCACGGTTGACGAGGTTGCCAGCCTGGATGTTGGCCGTACCCGAGGCGGCCATCGAACCGCCCGTGTTGTCTACAGCACCCGCACCCGTGTTGAGCGCCAGATTGCGCGCTGAAATTGCGCCGGCCTGATTGCCAAGGCTCGCGCCCGCGAGCGCCACATCTTGCGCGGCAACCAACTTGCCGCCTGCGTTCGTGATGGCGCCGCTGCTGTTGACATTCAACGTGCCGCTGCTGGAGCCGAGCACGCCCGAGGTGTTATCCAGGCTGGCCACGCTTGCAGCGACATTCCCCGCAGCGGCAAGCGTGCCGCCCTGGTTGACGAGGCTGCCGGCCGTTACGTTTGCCGTGCCAGCAGCGGAAACGGTGCCGCCGGTGTTGTCGACCGCGCCAGTCCCGGTGTTCAAGGAGAGGTTCTGGGCGGACACCGTACCGCCCTGATTACCCAAGCTGCCGCCCGTGATGGAGACATCTTGCGCAGCAACCAGTTTGCCCTTGGCATTGGTGATGTCACCCGTACCATTAATGGTGAGGCTGCCGCTGTTGGAGCCCAGTGCACCGGAGGTGTTGTCGAGCGAGCCAGTGTTGATGCTGGTGTTGCCGGTCGAAGCCAGAAGACCGCTCTGGTTGACGACCCGCTGGGCACCCACCTGCAGCGTGGTGTTTGACGAGAGGCTGCCCGCTGTGTTGTCCAGCGTGCCGCCGGCCTGGACGGTGACGTTGCCCCCGGAAATGGTCGCGCTGCGCGTGGCCACATCACCCGTGGCGGACAGCGAGACTGTGCCTTGTGTCGCGACGTTACCGTTGCTCGCGTCAATGCTTGCACCAGTCACGCCGATGCTCTGACCCGCCAGCAGATTGCCGCTGTTGCGCACTGCACCCGTTGCGTTCAATGCCACGGTGCCCGGCTGCGTGACATTGCCGTTCGTATCCACGCCCGCGCCAATGGTGCCGCTGTTGATGACTTGCGGCCCGCTGAGTGTTGCGTTACCGCCGGCAACCAAGGTGCCCGTGTTGGTCGTGCTTCCAGACACCGTCACGTTGCCAGGGCTGGTGATAACGCCTTGGTTGCTGACATTGGGCGCAGAAATGCTGGCGTCCGCCGCGCTCTGCACACGCCCTGTCGGCGTGATGGTGACATCGCCGTTGGCAGCCAGGCTCAGGCTGCCAGTGAGCGCAGCCAGGTTGCCGCCGATGTTGACGCCCAGCCCTTGCTCGGTACCAATCAGCCGCGTGGCACCACCGCCGTACATGCTGCCCAGTTGGCCGACGTCAATAGCGACCTGCGGCGCCGGGCCCACGCCTGCAATTGCCATGGGCGTGACGCTGCCGTAGTCAACGTTGTTGGCACCCGCCACCGCATTGAGACGCTCAGCCCATACTTGGCCGTTGATGGCCATGGCCCGCGACAGCAAGTCGAGCTGCGCGCCACGCGCATCGAGGCCCGCGCCGTTGACGGTGATTTGCCCTTGCTGGACAGAGATGCTGGAGATGTTGCCCAGCGCATCAAAGTTTGGCGTGCCGGTGGTCAGCGTGACGCGAGGCGCCTGGATGAACGAGCAGCCCGCGCAGGTGATACCCGCCGGGTTGGCGACGATGAGGCTGGCTTGGTTGCCCGCGATTTCCGTGGGACCAGCCAGCGTAGAAGGATTACCGCTGGTGACCTGGTTCAGGATGACGCGCGCAGCGGTATTGCCCAGGAAGGGGTTGCCCTGCACCCAGCCAGCGATTTGCGTCTGGGAATTCTGACCGCTGTTGTTGAGCACAACGCCAGCTTGGCCGACATTGTAGTTCGTGAACGCGTTGGAGCTGACACCACCGGCCGAAGGCGCGTTGATGTTCACCACTGGTGTGCCGTTCGCCGCAACCCCCACCACGGGGTGGGGACCTGGAACATTGCGATCTGGTGTTAGCGATTGCGCGTTCAAGCCCGGCGCCACCAGCGCGGCCACCGCACTCAACGTCAGGGCGGATGCCCGGCGGCCCGCGTTGCGCCCCTTACCGGTGCTGGAAGCCGTTTCCTCCACGGCAACCAGCATGCCGCGCACGGCGTTGAAGACAGTTCGATAACACTTGGCGTTCATGATGCTTCTCTACTGACACGGCAGACGGCAACAGCGTGCTAGCGCTCGCGTGAACGTTCGCAAAGCAGGCTGGGAAATGGCACGAAGGGGCGACGCAGACAACAGGCGTGCGCCTGAAACAGCAGCCGAGGGGGCGGTTCCGAGTCAGGCGAAGGGGCGGGTCAGCGCAGGACGCTGGCTAGAGGAGTGCTGGGCCGAATGGCACAACAAGGTGGCGACGCGCGACAGCGCGCCTGAGATGGAATCTCATGCGAAAGCACTCCCTGCCCCATCGTGAAATGGAACGACACCCCGACCGGCCTCGCCCTGTCTGTTGCAGAGCGATTGCCTTTTTTGTGTTTGCGCGGATGATAATCGAAGCGGCCGCCGCGAAGATCACGAACTGCAAAATCGATGCAATTGCGCGACGTTTATAGATACTTAGATCTGAATTCGACGATATTGAATTCAGATTAATTGAGACTTTACAGCCTCATTTCAACAAGCAGTCTTGATGGCGGCCGGATCGAGCCCCAGCAATTCGCAGATGGATTGTTTAGAGCCCACACCCGCCAAAGACCATGCGGCACCCGGAAGCATGCGTCCCAAACCCATCACAAGATGAGGACGGATGAGGCTGCCGATGCCTCACCGTTGGCACGGTTGGCGCCGGCAGTTCCATCACTGGCGCCGGCTTGTTGGCCATATTCCTCGGTAATCAAAAGGGGCGCCAATGCGCCCCTCCGACCCACAGTTACATCGCTGCAACGCCACCCGATGTCAGATACTGACCGAAGAGGCGCGCAAACTGGCCTCCGTCGGTGTTGATGTTCGTCGAATAGGTACCGCCGCCGCCAAACACAATGGCAAAGGTGTGCATGCCGCCGTACTCCCACGTGTTGCGCAGCATGTAGTCAACGTGGTTGTCTCGGTAGTGCCCGGGCGTGCCGCCAGGGGTGTCGGAAGGCACACCCAACGGCGTTTGCCACCAGAGAATCGGCAGCCCGTTGCCCAGCGCGTCACGATAGGCTGAATACGAGTTCTGCTGTTGGTGGAAATTGGGCGTGTTGACGTTGTTCTCGTCCAGGTAGAACGGACCACTGCGGCCCATGCATTCCCCAACGGCCGCGGCTTCGAGGCAGCCGGCGTCGCGGTCGCTTGTCTGCGCCACGATGAAATCGGCACGATCCGCGCCAATGAGCTGCATTTGCTTTGCGAAGACGTCTGGCGTGGCATTCCAGAATGCCGGGGGAAAGCCAATCAGCGCCTTGGGCGCATGCCAACGCGCCATCGACACCAGACAGCTGCCGATGTTGGCGGCGGTGTTCGCCATCCAACTGCATTCCGGCTGGTTATTGAGCACGGCAGGCATTTGGGTCATGTCGTGGTTAGGCGCCTGCGCGTAGACGTAAGGCCAAAAGTCCGGCTCCAGGTTGACCAGCACCGCGGTGTCGAGCTCGTTGATGCGGTCATACATCGTCCGCACTTGCGACCAGTAGTCATTCATGAAGCTCGCATCGTTGATGCCGCTCAGGTTACCGTCGCCCCGTTGGGCCATCTGGTAGAGCGTGAACATCGGGGTCGCGCCATAGCTGATGGCGTTTTTGGCCTGATAGGTCACGTATGCGCCGGTGGGGCTGTTCCACGAAGTCCAGGCGCCTGACCCAACGCCTACGAGGTAGACGTCGACAATGTCAGGACGAATGCCCTGGGCCTGCATATCGGCAATCGACTGCCCCGAACCCAGGCCGATCTGCACACGCCCCGTTCTGCCCATCTTGCTGAGAATCGCGGCGGAAGCGTTGGTGTCCGTACCCATGACCCGCTTAACGTCGCCAGCGCCGGTGCCGGTGCCTGTTTGTGCCGAGCCTGGTGCGCTGCCACTGCTGCTTTGCGTCGTCGCGCCGCTGGTGGATGCATCATCGTTTCCGCCGCCGCAGCCGAATAAGGCAAGTGCCATCAAAGCTGCTGCCACATGCCGATGAGAGAACAGACTGCGATTTGCGCGCGCGTACATTTCTTGCCGACGCGTGTCCGCTGCCACACTACCGTTTGTCATTTCCCGACCTCGTCAATTTTCATGCTTATTTGAGAAAGCACCCGACTCAGCGGCACCTTCGCGCTGAGGGGCATTGCGGCCCGGCAAAGCAATCCGCTTAGGCCGGTGCCTTTTGCCTACATGCGTGCTATCACGCTGAATCAAACTAGCATCCGTGCGCGCGCTTAAAGATGACCATGAGGAAAGTTGAAGGTCGGAATCGCGCCGTTTACGGGCCGTTCGAATGGACCAGCGCGAAGTGAGTCGACCCGCTATTTGAGAAGGCCTGTTGGCGCCAGTCGCTCTGCGTTGCGACTGGGCAGGTATGGAGAACCTCTTGCTTCGCACACGACTTCGTTGCTTCGCCAGCGGGCGGGGCGGGTGTCTTGCCTGCGTGGCAGCATCGACTGCCAATCATGCTTTGCGAACCCCCGTATGGACACCAAGTTCAACAATGTGCCGCACGATCCAGCTGCGTACGCAGAGCTGCATCAGAGAGTCAGCGGCCTTCAGTTGGAACAGGACGCGACTGCCGCAAGGCAGCCTGCCTCAACGGATTCACCGCAACGTTCTACGCGCGTGCTGCAGCGCCCGGACGGCATGCCGGCTGCGCGGCGCGCGGGAATCAGTTCACACGCCGATGGGCCCATGCGCCGCCGCGCACCCTTGCCGAGACGTCCGATCAGCGCCACGGCGCCCAGCAGCAGCCATGCGACCGTTGGCGAAGCATCGTCGTCACGGCAGAGCCCGCCCGGTTCTCCGGCGTTGCCAGAAGGGCCACATCGGTCGGTGTATCCGGCCGCTGAGTTCTCGCACTTCAGGGGCATCTCAACGGTGGTCGGGGCCATGTATGAGCGCCCGCCCGCTGCCTATGGCATCCCGCCCGATATCAAGTACGCGCCGATGGCGGAGCCCATGGTCCGTTGCAGCGATGGTGCCGTCCGGCGGTTCCCGCGCGCGGAGGGTGACAACGACCGCTACTTCTCGCAGTTGGGGAAGGGGCAGATCTACGACATTCCGGCCAAATACGTCACCAAGCGCATTGGAGGCATCAAGCTAGCCGCCGATGCCAAGCACGCAGCGTTTGAGGTGAACGGCAATACGGTCAGCCCCATTCAAGTCGGCTGGCAATTCAAGGCCTATCCGCTTGGGAACGGCAAGGTGATGGTGCCGCAGCCGGGTTTTCGTGATTGCACGGGCGCCTGCGAACTGATGATGATGTTTGACCACGGGCACATCAACCGCGATACCGCCCACGGTTACGAAGCGGCCCTTGGCAAAACCCGTGAAACCGCCAACCTGATGGCTTCGCTACACCACCAGACTGGATGGACCCCGATCCTGGTGGAGCACGACCTCAACTACAAGACGGGCCTGTTTGGCGCCGCGCACCCGAGCCGCAAACAGGCGTGGCGGGATCTTGCGAGCAAGATCAATGACATGGGGCCATGCATGCTCCGAAAAGCCGGGCACATGGTGATGCTGGACGGCATTCGGGAAGCGAACGGACAGTTTCATCTTTCGATACGCGACCCGTTTCACGGCACGGCCGTTGAGTTTCGCGACACGGCCAAATTCTTTACCGATCAGTTCGGTACGCCCGACCGCGCTCATATTGAAGCCGTATTCTTGAAGCGGCCGACGTGAACGCACGAGCTGCAGACGCGGTCAGGAAAACCGACCTGCAAGTCGAGTGCGTTGAGCTGTTGAAGAGGCGGAGACTGGCTTGGCACGAGCGGGCCTGAAGCGCTGCCTCTGTTGGCATTCCCGCCCGTCTCGGGAATGCGTCAATCTGTTTTTATTGGCTGTAGCCCCGCCGCTCTATGGCGGCTAACACGTCCCACGTCTGCGGATCGACTTCGCGTCCCCCGAGCGACATCGATACGTAAGCATCAATCGCATCCACAAAGCCTTTGATGAAGGCCGGCGGGAAGGCGTGTGCCGAAAACTGCTGCAGTTGCTCGCGCAGCATCCCTGGCCGGCATTGGCCGTGTGTGCACATGGCGGTGCGTGTGCGCTTGAGATACGCCTGCGCTGCGATTGCGCCGTTCAGGTAGGTGCGGTTTTTGGTGAGCCTGCCTGTGTCGGATGACGTGGCCGGCGGCGGTTGCGATGTTGGCGGAGATGGATACGACGCAGGGCGATTCCCGCTTTGAGAACTTGGCATGAAGCCTCCACAGGGATTGAAGAGGCCTGCCGCTCATCGCCAGATGAGGGGTGGCGGGCCTGACGGCGGGGCTGGCGAACCGGCTCCCTGTGGCGCCGGCAGACCCGAAGGTCTCCCCGCCCGGCCCGCCATGAACTGGCTTGCGCGAGCGAACGCAGCACGTCGCGCAAGGCGACATGCATTCACAGGAAGTACTTCAGACGGATCGCCAGACCCGGCTGCCGTTGGTGCGGCAGCGGGGCAATTATAGCGATGGGGGCACCTTCCAAGTTCCGATTCTCTGCCCCGGGGCCCCGCGCCCCAAGGGCCGAGAGCGCACCCCGCATTTCGGCCCAATACGTGCGGGGATCGAGCCTGCGCGAAGCAAGCTTGGGCTGTTGCGCCGCGTCGCCTTCCTTCAGCGCGCCGAGCGACGCAGTTTTAGATGCGTGCGTCGATGTCAAACATTCGATTTCGGCAACCTGGGAACGGAGCTCCGCCATCACACCGCCACCCACGGCCCTCAGAGGCACGAACTCGGCTCAAAAACATTCGATACATCGGAGCTCCGAGAGCCGTGCTTGGCCATCAAAGCCCCGACGCCGACGCGTTCGGACTGGCGCGCCACTGCCCGAGGTTCAAAGCCCGCTGTCGGGGCTCGAAAATTTCGAGCCCCGACAGCGGAATGCGAATGTTTGGGGCTCGCGATCCGCCTGCAACGGTTCGAGATCGAATCCGAAGCCCCCGTCCTCGGGCAAGAGACATGCGTGATCGGCGATTTGAGACCTGCGCTCCGACCTCGAACCTCTGCGCCGGGACGCCACCGCCCCTGCTTCTGTCAAAAGTGGTGACCTGCCTTGATATCGGGCCCGTAGCAAACCAATCTCGCCCGGTCGCGCTAATTGGTGCGACCTTGTTACTACGTAGAGAAGGAATGCAATGTCACAGAACCTGATTTCGCTTCAACTCACCACCGCAGACCTGAGCGCCGTGGATGCCGCATTGAAGACGCTGGAAGAGAAGCTCGCGGGCCTAATCGATCTGTCGATCGACCAGCGCATGACGATCACGAAGATGGGCGACAAGTCAGAAGCGTTTTGCCGCAAGGCCGTTGAAGTGCTGGGTAACAACCCCGGCGTGCTTTCGGTGAACTACAGCCTGGCGGAAGTGAAGCGCGACTTGGCGGCGTTTGATGCGTTGCGCCCTCGAGTCGTTCGTGTGGAGAAGCTGCTCGAAAAGATGCATGACTCGCAGATGGCACTGGGTAGCGACTTGATGACGGCTTCGCTCGAGGGGTATGCGTATCTGAAGGTAGCCGGCAAGGGCGAGGCGTTGGATACGGCTCGGGCGGCGTTGTCGGTGCGGTTTAGTCGGGGGGCGCGGAAGAAGGTGGAGGAGGCGCCTGCGCAGTGAGGTGAGCCTTGATGGGTTGATGTAAAAAAGGCCGCCCCAGAGGGCGGCCTTTTTTGTTCAACGCGTTGCGCGTTTCCTATGGAGTGGCGTCATACCTTCGAATTAGCGCGCCCTTGCGCGTGCTGTGCCGCATGTTCCAAGAGAACGACGTGATGCTCATAGGAACTGACCGTCGCCCACATGTGAGCAAAGACCATGTAGAAGAAGACGCCAACAACTGTCCCAGCGTACAACGTGTATGAAAGCCGTCCTTGGTCTGGCAATTTGATCAGCACAACAGTGACAGACCCAATGATGGCAAGGACACCGATCTTGTCTATTGCGCCCACGATGAGCCCAATCCTGGACCGCGTTTGCGTTGCAATGGATCTGAGGAAGTCCCGCGCGAAAGTGATTTCCTCATAGCTGAACGCCATCCCAATTTCCAATACGAGGTTGCGTCGTTTAGCCAGCCGCTTTGATACAGAGCGAAGGAGATCAATTTGAAGGCCTTTCAGATCAATCCACGTCTCCCTTACGCCGACGAAGACGTTGATAGGCGCCACGATGGCGCCGACAACAAGCGCCATAGCCGCGACCCAGAGGGGAACCTCGCTGTGCCACACCCCCGACAGTGCCAACGCACCAAGCCCAATTCCAAGCGATGCCGTTCCTAGCCAGAAGGTCCAATGGTATAGCGAAGATGAGCGCGACTCCTCGCCGTTCTCGTGGGTGAGCATGTCGACGATAAGCGCCAATGGAGAGTCGCTGGATACGATTTCGGGAGTGCCCCTGCGTGCTGAAGTGGCTTGGGTGGTGGACTCAGGCACTGACATAAGGGAAAAGGGTTGGACTCACCGCCATGAGGAGAACGCAGAAAATGCGGATGCCGATTTATGTTCTATCGACGCCGATATAGGCATCTCGCTCCTGGCTGGCAAGAATGTACGATGAGGCATCGCAGTAGGCGGAACTATTGCCGGTTTCGTGCAAAGCCTCCCTCACAGGAGGTTTTGCACGAAAATGACGCACACACCAACTCAGGTGGAAAACCTGAGTTTTCGCCTCTGGATATCACTCATAGTCGGCGGCCAAACTCCCGGCAAACAAGCTACGCGCAGTGACATCGCCACCCTGGAGCGCATCGATTGCCGCTCGCACGTCGTCACGGGTCAGATCTACCACGCGCAACTTGCCGTTCACTTCCGCCACAGCCTCGATACGACGATAGGACATCGCATGAGTTTGTGCATACTGCGCAAGTCCGCGCAGCTTTGGAATCGCATCGCTAAGGTGTGTGCCGTGTGGATCAATCAAATCCGCAACAACGGTTCCGTCATCGAGCTTCGCAAAGAAAATGAAGTCGGGGCGCACCATCCGGTATTGCTCATCGGACAGGTAGGCGATGCCTAGCGACGATTGTCCGGGCTGCTGTGGGTTGCGATACCAGAAGGCGAATCCCGCGCGCTCGGACTCCGTCTCAACCACTTTTGCTTCCCACGCGTTCAGCTCGGCTGGGTAGTTGCCGTTCTCGTCGCAGAGCAAATGGTTTTTCCAGGTCGGCAAATCGAGCACTCTGTCGCCATCGCGCACTTTGGTCGGCTCATAACGTGCTTCCGGCTTAATCAACTCGACATCTTGCGGCTCTGCACTCATCTCGATGATTTGCCGATACGACTCCTTGCGATCATCGTTCAGTGCCTTGATCTGTGCTCCATATTGATTCATCCAGCCTCGCACTAGACTATTGGCCGCCCCGTCAAAATAAGCCTGGACGTCAGTCACCAGTCCGAGACCGGCCACGGTAACGCGCGCTTCAACGATGGCATCCAGAAACTCTTCGGCATCCTCGGCCGGGTCAGCTACCTTGTAGGCGAGATGATCAACGTATGTGCGTGCAATATCCTGTGTGAGAACATGCGCAGCGCGGCGATAGACATCCGCGATTGCTGCTGCATCGGCATCCTCTTCCCACAGTTGATTGAAGCTCTTTCCCTTGCCCTGCAGATCGGCGCGAACGGTGCGACCATCCACAGTCAACACTGCCTTCCGCCTCGCTGCGATCACTGCATGGTTGTCCTGTTGGAACCGGTCAAGCGCTTCATGCAACGTAGCGTGCGCTACTTTGCCCGCATTCGGCAAAATCCCATCCGATGCCAGCTCGTGCGCTAACGCGGTCAGCCGCTTCGCCGGCTTAGCACCACGTTGCGGACGCGTCTGCGATGGTAGAGCCTCAAATGCTTCCCACACGGGTCGGGGAACGTCGGGGTTAGGTCTGACTTCAACATAGTCAAGCAGAATCCGACCCGGCGTTGCTCCCTGCGTATCGTCACCTGTTATCAGGGCATCGACCACGCTGATCGCTGTCTTCCGATCGAACTTGGGCAACAGGCAATCGACGGTATTCAATCGCTCGTTGCCAGGGATACGGCGTGCAAGCGGAGAGCGCACCATGCGACCAAGCAACTGTGTGATGTGCGTGCGATCGGTGGCGGCGCGGAAGGACACCATTACCTCGGCACGGGGACAGTCCCACCCCGTGCTGATGGCGTCTTTAGCAACCAGAACGCGGACCCAGGTTGACTCCTGAACGCGCTGCGGCTCGATGTAGGGCACGTCGCGCTTACCGAAGCGCTGCGTAGTGTGCTCACCAAAAACGTGCGCCACACTGCCCTGTGGCAAATCCGGATATTGCTCAAAGACGGTGTCCAGAGCGCGTCCAATCTCATTTGGATCTGGTGTGTTCGGCACCTGCAACACGAGTAGTGGGACAACTGTGTGCGATTCGTCCTGCTGCTTAGCGTACTCGGCCCAGGCGTGCGTGGAATCCTTCAACTTATCAGTTGCACGACGCACAAGTACTGTATCGAAATCCCCAGCCTCGTCCGGAATGTCGAGCAGTATCGTGTCCTTGATAAGACCAGACTCCTGCACTTTGGACGTGTCTACGGTCACGTTATTCAGTTTGAGACGACTGACTGCGCCTTCCATCGCATCGTTAAAGCGATCTACAGTAGCGGAAATGCCCAGGACCACGGGAATACCAGGCACACCGCTGGCGCCGTTGATTAAACGAAGGACGATAGTGCTCTTGGCCTTCTGGCTGGCAACGTTAGAACCGCCCATGCCTCGGTGCGCCTCGTCGAGCACTAAGTACAGGGTCAAGTCAGGGTCTTCGATAGTGTTCTGAATGGTGTCCCAAATCGTGTAAGCACGAAGGTCCGGGCGGGTCTCTGGCAACAGGGTGCCCGCCTTAGCTTCAAGCTCTTCCTGATCAAATCCGCGTACCAGCAGGCTGTTCTTGCTCAGCTTTTGCGTGTTGAGGAAGTAGATCTTTCCGGCCTCAAACTTCGACCGGTTAAAGGTGTTCTCCACCACGACCATGTCGGTATGGTTGATGCGGTCACTAGCTTCCATCAGCCGGAAACGCGTTTGTTCGTTCAAGGAGGGATCGTCACTGAACCAAATCACAACTGCGCCAGGGTCAGCTTCAAAGCCGAACTCATCATCTCCGTGGAACAGCGCCTCGAGCGCCGCGGCTGCCATGACAGTTTTACCTGCGCCGGTAACTGCTGTCAGGGAGAAGGCAGCTTTGTCCCTCTCACTGCGCCAATACCTGCGTGCTTTGCCGAGATTGGTCAAGGCATCGCGCACGGCATCGCGCTGGTAATCCTTGAGAGTGAACTTCATCCATCAGTCTCCGTGAGCAAAACTGAAATTGGTCAAATAGGATTCATATAGGCGCACAGCCTCCACCCCATCGAGGAGTCGGCGCGCAATCGCCTGGTAACGCCGGTCATCGTCCGTGACGATGTAGGCCACCTTAATTGCGGGGGCTGCTTTGAGCGCCTTGATGAAAGGCGTCGCCGCATCCACGTCAGCCAGGAGACCATACGCATCCGCAACAGCCCAACCGTCCGGAGGCAACTTGTCGATTCGTTGTCCACGAGCACCAGCCCGCAACCAAAGCAGCGGCGCAATTCGGCCGAAGGCTAGGTTGTGATTAACCGACAGAGGCGTTTCGTAGGTCAACGTGAAAAATTCAGCGTTCTCCTGGAATCCATCAGACATCGGAAATTCATCAGTGAACTTGTAGTCACCCTTGACCGGTTGGCCATCAGGCGTCCTACCCGTAATGGCGGCTTCAACGCGCGGCTTCGTAATGAAATCACAAATGCCGTGTCGCTCCCACGCTGGATCGCCGGGACGCAATCCCTGTTCTCGTAGGGCCTTCTGCTCGTCCGCCGCTACTTCGTTGTTCGTCACGGAAATGCACTGGCGACGCCCGCCATCCTGGCGATTCAAGCGCATAACAGCGTGAGCCGTCGTACCCGAACCCGCGAAGAAATCGAGAACGATTGCTTCCGGCTTGTCGGCCACAAAAAAGCGCAATGCGTCTTCAACGGCGTAAAGCGCTTTCGGAAACGGGAAACGTCTACCGGGAAGAAATGTGCGAATCATGTTGGTCCCATGACTGCCTGCATCATGAGAGGTCATGTTCCATATAGTTTTTGGCGCCGTAGATCGACTGCCCTTCGCATAGGCGATTTGCAATGTGCCGTCCGATGCCCGGCCAATCACCTTAATGTCACCGTCTTCAATCCGCTGAAGCTGGTTAAAAGACAGGTAATAAATCGGGACCGAGTTTCGCGATAGATCAACTCGACCAGTCTTTACGGCACCACGTGACATTAACTCGCGCAGCGTGTCTGGCACAACGGACCAACTGTATTGTTGCCCATCGCTAGAAGGTGGCCAAACCGCAATTGTGCCAGCCGGCGTATCGACGGGATCGTTGCTACCAAGTGGTACGGTATTGCCGACGGAATGTATACCCGACCCATCCTCCTTGATGTAGATGGGGTACCACGATCCTGGGTTGTGCGGACGCAACCCTTTACGTCCCGTGCGTGCGAGGCCGCGCCAGCGCACGTCCTCATCGTCGGAATAGTCGCGTTCGGTCAGCATATCCCGACTCCAACGCGTCAGTTTCGCCTCGCCAAGGACTACAAAAAATATGTATTCGTCAATGCGAGAGAACTCGTTGGCTCGAGCAGTTCCTTTGGGGTTGATCACGCTGCTGATCATTTGCACCCGGGCTTCGGGAAATGTCTGTTCGAGCAGCAAGCCTAGCCGCAGATACTCTTTTTCGTCGATGGTGACGATAAGCACCGAGTTTGCCGGGTTCAGAAGCTCCCTCGCAATCAGTAAACGTCGCTCGATCATTGCCAGCCATTTGCTGTGGCGGTACAGATCATCGGCCTCTACGTAGTCGTTGTTGTACTTCCAGTCCTTTGCTCCCGAGTTGTACGGGGGGTCTATATAGATAGCGTCAATCTTGCCACGATGCGTATAGGTCAACGCCTCTAGGACGTGGTAATTCTCACCGTTGATTACGGTATGGAAGGGTTTGTCACCCCCCCACTGCACCTTACCCGTGCTAATAAGGCCAGGATGGATCGTGTCACTGAACTCTGCCACTACCACTAGGTCATCGAGTGCAACCGTCTGCGTCTCGATGTTGTCCACACGTAGCAGAACCAAGTCGGCTTGCTTCGTGGTTTTGTCGATCCTCTTTACTTGCCATAAGCGCTGATCGCCCCTTTTTGTCGTGCCGCGCGGCGGCAGCACACGCACCTTGTCTCCTTTACGGACAATCCGCTGAGGCAACTCCACGACTTCGGGACGGTGGCGCTCAAAATTCAAACCGAAAGGCAAGCGCGCTGACAGAACCTTGAACTCCCGATCAAGATCTGCCCCTAATTGTTGGTCTCTAGCTCTGGCTTGGGCAATCAGGTCTGTCAATCGGGACACAGGCAACTCCTTAACGTAGTCCGCAATGATGCCAGAGGGCCTGAAAGATGGTCACTATCTCCGGCAACGCTCGCTGCATCAGCGTCGCTTTTTCGCGCGGAAAAGAAAACGCCGAGAGGTTTTCTCTCGGCGTTTTTTAACGACATAGTTAGCAATCAAACATCAATATTCCGCGCCACCAACGCATTGCTCTCAATGAAGTTCCGGCGCGGTTCCACGTCGTCGCCCATTAGCGTGGTGAAGATCTGGTCCGCGGCAATGGCGTCTTCAATCTGCACGCGCAGCAGGCGGCGCTGGGTGACGTCCATGGTGGTTTCCCACAGCTGCTCGGGGTTCATTTCGCCCAGGCCCTTGTAGCGCTGGCGGCTCACGCCGCGCTCGGCTTCGGTCAGCAGCCACGTCATGGCGGCGTGGAAGTCGGTCACGTGCTGCTCGCGCACCTTGTCGCCGGTGCCGCGGCGCACCTTGGCGCCGTCGCCAATCAGGCCCTGGAAGGTGGCGGCGGTGCCCGACAGGGCGGCGTAGTCTGCGCCGGCCACGAAGTCTGCGTCGATATGGCTCAGGCGCTGGTTGCCGTGCTGGCGGCGTACCACCATGACGCGGTACTTCTCGCTCTTCTCGTCGTACTGCATGAAGGCGTCTGCGGTGGCGCCGCCGTTGGCGTTGCTGGCGTTGCCTTGCATTTCCAGCAGGCGGGCCTTGAGCGTGCGGGCGCTGGCTTCGGCTGCGGCTTCGCTGCTCAGGTCCAGGGCCACGCCTTCGGCAATGGCGCGCAGGGCGTCGGCGTCAATCACGCGAGACAGGCGCTCGATCACGCCGCGGCTGAGCTGATACTGGCGTGCGAGTTCGGCCAGGGCGTCGCCGGCAATCTCGGTGCCGTCGGCACGCACGAGCACGGCGGTGTCCAGCGCCTGGCGCACGAGGTAGGCGGCCATCTCGACGTCGTCTTTGATGTAGCGCTCTTCCTTGCCGTGCTTGATCTTGTAGAGCGGCGGCTGGGCGATGTACACGTGGCCGCGCTCGATGATCTCGGGCATCTGGCGGTAGAAGAACGTGAGCAGCAGCGTGCGGATGTGCGAGCCGTCCACGTCAGCATCGGTCATGATGATGATGCGGTGGTAGCGCAGCTTGTCGAGGTTGTAGTCGTCTTTGCCAATGCCGGTGCCCATGGCGGTGATGAGCGTGAGCACTTCCTGGCTGGAGAGCATCTTGTCAAAGCGTGCGCGCTCGACGTTCAGGATCTTGCCCTTGAGCGGCAGGATTGCCTGGAACTTGCGGTCGCGGCCTTGCTTGGCAGAGCCGCCTGCGGAGTCACCCTCGACGATGAAGAGTTCTGACAGCGCGGGGTCTTTCTCTTGGCAGTCGGCCAGTTTGCCGGGCAGGCCCATGCCGTCGAGCACGCCCTTGCGGCGGGTCATTTCGCGGGCCTTGCGGGCAGCTTCACGCGCGCGGGCGGCTTCAACGATCTTGCCGCAGATGATCTTGGCGTCTACGGGCGTCTCCAGCAGGAAGTCGCTCAGCGCCTTGGCGACAACGTCTTCCACGGGCAGGCGCACTTCAGACGAGACGAGCTTGTCTTTGGTCTGCGAGCTGAACTTGGGCTCGGGCACCTTGACGGACAGCACGCAGGTCAGGCCTTCGCGCATGTCGTCACCCGAGGTGTCGACCTTGGCTTTCTTGGCGATCTCGTTGTCGGTGATGTACTTGTTGATGACGCGCGTCATGGCGGCGCGCAGGCCCGTGAGGTGGGTGCCGCCGTCGCGCTGCGGGATGTTGTTGGTGAAGCAGAGCACCTGTTCGTTGTAGGCGTCGTTCCACTGCATCGACACTTCTACGGCCACGCCGTCTTTCTCGCCGGCGGCAAAGAAGACGGTCGGGTGCAGCACGGTCTTGTTCTTGTTGATGTACTCAACAAAGCCCTTCACGCCGCCCGAGAAGGCGAAGTCTTCTTCCTTGCCGGTGCGCTGGTCGGTCAGCTTGATGTGCACGCCGTTGTTCAGAAACGAGAGTTCGCGAATGCGCTTGGAGAGGATCTCGTAGTGGTATTCGACGTTGGTGAAGATTTCTTCGTCGGCCAGGAAGTGCACTTCGGTGCCGCGCTTATCGGTGGTGCCCGACACGCGCAGCGGCGAGACTTCGACCATCTGGCCGTCCGGCGCTTGCACCGTTTCGATCAGGCGGTTTTGCGGAACGCCCTGTGCAAACTCGATGTAATGCACTTTGCCGCCCTGGCGGACGGTGACCTTCATCCACTTCGACAGACCGTTCACGCAAGACACGCCAACGCCGTGCAGGCCGCCCGACACCTTGTAGCTGTTCTGGTTGAACTTGCCACCGGCGTGCAGCTCGGTCATGGCGATCTCGGTCGCGCTGCGCTTGGGCTCGTGCTTGTCGTCAAACTTGATGCCGGTCGGGATGCCGCGGCCGTTGTCGATCACGGAGATGGAGTTGTCCGTGTGGATGGTGACCTGGATCTCGGTGCAATGCCCGGCCAGCGCCTCATCGATGGAGTTGTCCAGCACCTCGAACACGAGGTGGTGCAGGCCGGTGCCATCCGAGGTGTCGCCGATGTACATGCCCGGCCGCTTGCGTACCGCCTCCAGGCCTTCCAGGATCTGGATCGAGGCGGCGTCATAGCTATGGGCCTCGGCGGGGGTGGATTGCGGTTTCTGCTCTTCGGTCATGTCGTTCTGCTCGCAGCCATGGGCGTTTTGCGCACACAGCGGGGTTGCTTAAAAACGGCGAAGGGGCGGATCGTCACGATCCAGCCCCTCGTCTTGCTCTGGGTGCAGCGGTGCGTCAAATGCGCATCGGCATGACGACGTACTTGAAGGTGTCGTCGTCGGGCAGGGTGATGAGTGCGCTCGAGTTGGAGTCGCCCAGGCTCACCTGCACTTTTTCGGCCTTGAGGTTGGCCAGCACGTCCAGCAGGTAGGTGACGTTGAAACCGATATCCAGCGCGTCGCCCTGGTAGTCGATTTCGAGTTCTTCCTGCGCTTCTTCCTGGTCAGCGTTGGTGGAGCTGATCTTCAGGACGTTGGTGTCGAGCATGCAGCGCACGCCCTTGAACTTGTCAGTCGTCAGGATGGCCGTGCGTTGCAGTGCGCTCTGCAGGAACGTGCGGTCGATCGTGAAGCTGTTGCGGTAACCCTTCGGGATCACGCGCTGGAAATCCGGGAACTTGCCTTCGACCAGCTTGGAGATCAGTTCGATATTGCCGAAGGTGAACTTGACTTGGTTCGACGCCAGTTGCACCGAGACGGGATCGTCCACGTCTTCCAGCAGGCGTTGGAGTTCGAGAATGGTCTTGCGCGGGATGATGACTTCCTGGCGGCCGCCGGCGCCTGCCGGTTGCTCGCCGGTTTCAACGCCGCAATAGGCCAGGCGGTGGCCGTCGGTGGCGACTGCCATGACTTGCTTGCCATCGACCACCAGCAGCATGCCGTTGAGGTAGTAGCGGATATCTTGCTGGGCCATCGCGAAGTGCACCATCGCCAGCAGATGCTTGAGCGTCTTCTGCGGCACCGTGATGCGGGCACCGAAATCGGTTGCCTCTGCGACGGTCGGGAATTCTTCGGCGGCCAGCGTCTGCAGCGCAAAGCGGCTCTTGCCGGATTGCACGGTCATGCGCTTGTCGTTGAGCGTGAGGGCGACTTCGCCGTCGGGCATGGCACGCAGGATGTCGACCAGCTTGCGGGCGGCCACGGTGGTGGCCACATCGCCGGTGCCGGCGCCGCAATCGGCGTGCGTGGTGATCTGGATTTCGATGTCGGTGGACAGGAAGGAAACCCGTTCACCTTGCTTGGTGATGAGCAGATTGGCCAGGATGGGCAGCGTGTGTCGGCGTTCCACGATGCCGCTCACGATTTGCAGCGGACGCAGCAGGTTGTCTCGCGAGGTTTTGACCAATTGCATGAAGGCGATCCTTGGCTTGAGAGGTGACACCGCGCGCGCCCCAGCCTGGGCCCACGTGGGCCGGTGCCTGCAGGAGCATTCGCGATTAACCCAAAGTTGTTGTAAATCAAGGGGTTAATCACAAATTATACCGCAAATAAGGGGGCGCTGGATAGCGTCACGCGCGCGGCAAATATGTCTATTGTGCATGAAAAGACGCCCGCATTCGAGCGGGCGTCTGTCGAGGCTTGATTCAGGGCGAATGGCGTTGCCATGCGCTCTGCTGACCATCGCGCGGTCAGCCCTTGAGCGTTTGCTCCAGCACGTGCAACTCGTGGTTGAGCTGGGCGTCCTTGGTGCGCTCGTCGGCGATCTTTCGCACGGCGTGCAGCACCGTGGTGTGGTCGCGTCCGCCGAACAATTCGCCAATCTCAGGCAGGCTCTTCTGCGTGAGTTCCTTGGCCAGATACATGGCGATCTGGCGCGGGCGCGCGATGTTGGCCGGCCGCTTCTTGGAATACATATCCGCGACCTTGATGTTGTAGAAATCCGCGCAGGTCTTCTGGATGTTTTCCACCGAGATCTGGCGGTTCTGCACCGTCAGCAGGTCTTTCAGCGCCTCGCGCGTGACCTCGATCGTGATCTCTTTGCCGTGGAAGTTGGAGTACGCCAGGATCTTGCGCAGCGCGCCTTCCAGCTCGCGCACGTTCGAGCGCAGGTGCTTGGCCACGAAGAAGGCCACCTCTTCCGGCACGGTCACGTTCTCCGCCTGCGCCTTCTTCATCAGAATCGCGACGCGCATCTCCAGCTCAGGCGGCTCGATGGCCACGGTCAGGCCGGAGTCGAAGCGCGAGATCAGGCGGTCATCGATGCCGGTGATCTCTTTCGGATACGTATCGCTGGTGATGATGACCTGCGCGCGGTTGGCGATCAGCGCCTCGAACGCGTAGAAGAACTCTTCCTGCGTGCGGTTCTTGCCCGAGAAGAACTGGATGTCATCGATCAGCAGCAGATCGAGCGAGTGGTAATAGCGCTTGAAATCGTCGAACGCCTTGCGTTGGTAAGCCTTCACCACATCGGACACGTATTGCTCTGCGTGGATGTAGCGGATGCGCGCGCGCGGGTTCTCCATCAGCATGAAGTTGCCGATGGCATGGATCAAGTGCGTCTTGCCCAGGCCCACGCCGCCGTACAGGTACAGCGGGTTGTACGACTTGCCCGGGTTGTTGGCGACCTGGATGGCCGCAGCGCGCGCCAACTGGTTCGCCTTACCGGTGACGAAGTTGTCGAACGTCAGGATCTGGTTCAACCGCGAGCGCTCGTGCACGGAATCGTCCACCGGCGCTTGCGGGGGCGGGGCCGGGTTTGTGACCACGGCGGGCGCTTGCGGCATGCGGTACGACTGGGCCCGGACTTCGGCGGCATCCATCACGGGCACATCGATATCGGCAGCGGTATGGCTGGCCGTTGCGAGCGCGGTTTCGCGATACACGGCCGGCGCGGGGCGCAGATTGGTCGCATCATGCGCGGCACCGTTGCCGGCCGGCATGGCCTGTCGCGGTTGAATCTGTTGCCCCCCCAGAGGCTGCATCGGCACCGGCGCAAGCGACGGTTGCAAGGCCGCCTGGCGCTGGCCGGCGGTCGGGTCGAGCACGAACTGCACGTCGACCGTCGCCTCCCAGTAGTCGCACGCAAGCGACTGGATGCGGCCCGAGAACTGGCTCTTGACCCAGTCGAGCTTGAAGCGGTTGGGCGCGGCAATCCGCAGCGTGCACGCCTGCTCGTCGAATGACAGCGGCGTCAGCGGCTTGATCCACGTCTTGAATTGTTGCGGCGTTAGCTCACTTTCAAGCTGAGCAGACGCCGCATGCCAGAAATCCTGCATCGTTATCGTTAGGTGTTTGACCGGCGCCACACGCGTCTGTCGACGTCCCCGGGAGGGCCGGCCGCCGGGCGTCTGGCGCAGGCCAGAAACCGGGTGGCTTTCGTTATTGGAACGGGATTGTACCCCCTGCGGAAAGTTATCCACAAAGGATAAGTCTGTGGATAACCTGTGGACCCGCTGTGAGTAGCGGTGGACAACCGCTTTTATTGACTCGCCGCAAATCAAGCCCTGACAAGGCTTTGCGCAGAGCACACCAAGCCGCACAAGGCGATGGGGACAACTCGTCGCCGGGTGGAATTCGGGTGCCGGGCCCACGTTATCCCCAGTCAGCAAGGCTTGACAGATGTGGGAAATGCCGCTTAAATGTCGGGTTCTGCGATGCGCAGCAGGGGAGCGCACGCTTGTTCGTGTCAGATGCGGGGCGAGAAACACTTCGTCGCGACTGATCCGGCTTAGGCCCGATGCTCTCGGTGCCCGATGTTCCGGTGACACCCTAGACCTGAACAACACAGCGCACGGCGGTCTGCGTGGGCGATTTCTCTGACTGAATCGACACCAGGCCGCAGGGGCAGCCCTAGGCCCGGCGCGTGCGGCGATGTCCGCACCACCCATTAACAAGAGAGTGCATCATGAAGCGTACCTATCAACCTTCCGTTACCCGTCGCAAGCGCACCCACGGTTTCCGTGTCCGCATGAAGACCCGTGGTGGCCGTGCCGTGCTGAACGCACGCCGCGCCAAGGGCCGTAAGCGCCTGGCCATCTAAAGACGGCCGCGCCGAGGGTGGCGGCTCATGGCCGTTGCCCCTGGCTTTGCGGCACGCTGGCGATGGGCCTGCACGCCTACCCCAAGGCCGCAAGGCTGACAAAAACGGATGAGTTTTCATCCGTTTTTGCTTTGCGGCCGGTCCGGCGTAGTCGTCACTTCGTGCTGTATGTACGCGCCAACGGCAACGCCCAAGCGCGTCTGGGCGTAGTGATCGGCAAGAAATTCGCCAAGCGCGCTGTCGAGCGCAATCTCATCAAACGGCAGTGCCGGGAGTTGTTTCGCCTGCGGCAGCCTTTGCTGGGTGGGCGCGACGTGCTGATCCGCTTACAGGCGAAGTTTCCGCGCCAGGACGTGCCTACCGTGGCCGCCTTCAAGCGCATCTGCCGTGAAGAGCTGGCGCATCTCTTTGAGATTGCCACACGACCGCTGCCAGCTCCACCTGCTGCCACCCCTTCCCAGCCCACCGCTGGGAGCACGCCATGACGCGCGTGCTGCTGTTTCTGCTGCGCATCTACAAAGTGGCGTTCAGCCCGTTTGTGGGCGCGCAATGCCGTTTCCTACCGACCTGTTCTGACTACGCGCGCGACGCCGTACTCACTCACGGGCCCGGTTACGGCAGTTATCTTGCGGCAAAACGTCTATGCCGCTGCCATCCGTTCGCACAAGGCGGGTATGATCCTGTGCCGCCCGCCGCTGGCGACGCTGTGCCCCGCTCCAACGATCCCGCATCGACCGACGCGACCGCAGCTGACGCCCAGCCTGCGCGGCCGTCGATCCAGGCAGCGCCGGAAAACGTAGCAAGCAGCCCGAGGTTGGACCGAGAAGCGCAACCGTACAAGGGTACGGAGAGCATCGCAGGTTCAAGATCGGGCTGCGCAGCCGTTTTTCGGCGCTGGCTTCACCTTCCCAGACCGTAATCCGACATGGATATCAAACGCACCATTCTCTGGGTGATCTTCTCGCTGGCGGTTGTCCTGCTGTTCGACAACTGGCAACGCGCGAATGGCCACCAGTCGATGTTCTTCCCGACGCCGCAAACGGCCACGACGGCCGCCGCGCCGGGCAGCACGCCCGCAGGCGACGTGCCGAACAGTGCCACCACGGCAGCTGCCGCCGGCTCGCAGGCCGCCCCGGCCACGGGCGCTGCTTCGCAGGCACCGGCTTCGGAAAAGATCGTCATCTCGACCGACCTGCTGCGCGCCACCATCGACACCGACGGCGCGATCGTCACCAAGCTCGAACTGCTTGACCAGAAGGACCACGACGGCAACCCGATGGTGCTGTTCGACCGCAGCGTCGAGCGTACGTATCTGGCGCGCTCCGGCATCATCGGCGGCGACTTCCCGAACCACACGACGGTGTTCACGGCATCTGCCGGCCCGCGTGACCTGGGCACGGGCAACGATGTCTCCATCACGCTGACGGCCGATAAGGGCGGCGCCAAGCTGGCCAAGACGTATGTCTTCAAGCGCGGCAGCTACGTGATCGATACGCGTTTCGACGTGACGAACGACGGCACCGCGCCGATCAACCCGACGCTGTACCTGGAACTGGCCCGTGACGGCGGCGCTGTGGAGCAATCGCGCTTCTACAGCACGTTCACCGGCCCGGCCGTGTACACCGACGGCGACAAGTTCCACAAGATCACCTTCGCCGACATCGACAAGGGCAAGGCGCACGTGCCGGCCCCGACCGACAGCGGCTGGGTGGCGATGGTGCAGCACTACTTTGCATCGGCCTGGATTCCGGCTGACAACGTCAAGCGCGAGTATTACGTCAACCGCGTCGACACCAACTTCTACCGCATCGGACTCCAGGAGCCGCTGGGCACGATCGCCCCCGGCGCCAGTGTGTCGGCCACGGCCCGCCTGTTTGCCGGCCCGCAGCAAGCACGCATGCTTGAGGCGATCACGCCGGGCCTGGATCTGGTGAAGGACTATGGCTGGCTGACCATCGTGGCCAAGCCGCTGTTCTGGCTGCTCGAAAAGATCCACGGGCTGCTGGGCAACTGGGGCTGGTCGATTGTCGCGCTCACGGTGCTGATCAAGCTGGTGTTCTTCCCGCTGTCGGCCACGAGCTACCGGTCGATGGCCAAGATGAAGGACCTGCAGCCGCGCATGACGGCCATCCGCGAACGCCACAAGGGCGATCCGCAGAAGATGAACCAGGAAATGATGACGCTGTACCGCACCGAGAAGGTCAATCCGCTCGGCGGCTGCCTGCCGATCGTGATCCAGATTCCGGTGTTCATGGCGTTGTACTGGGCGTTGCTGTCGTCGGTGGAAATGCGCGGTGCGCCTTGGATCGGCTGGGTGCACGATCTGTCCGCGCCTGACCCGTTCTACATCCTGCCGGTGCTGATGGCCGTGTCGATGTTCGTGCAGACCAAGCTGAACCCGACCCCGCCGGACCCGGTGCAGGCCAAGGTCATGATGTTCATGCCGATCGCGTTCTCGGTGATGTTCTTCTTCTTCCCGGCCGGCCTGGTGCTGTACTGGGTGGTGAACAACTGCCTGTCGATCGCGCAGCAATGGTCGATCAACCGCATGCTGGGTACCAACAAGAAGGCGGCACCCGCCAAGTAAGGCGAATGCGCTTCAGCAAAAAGGGCACCTCCGGGTGCCCTTTTTTTACGCCTGCCTGAAACGCTTCAAGCGCTTCAAACGGGAGCGTGGCAGACGGCCTCGATGTTGTGGCCATCCGGATCGCGCACGAAAGCGCCGTAGTAGTTCGGGTGATAGTGCGCGCGCACGCCGGGTGCACCATTGTCGGTGCCGCCTGCGGCCGTTGCCGCAGCGTAGAACGCCTCCACCTCGGCACGCGTATCAACGCGGAAGGCCACGTGCAGCGGCGGCTTGTTCGGCCCCCGCCCAGCCATTGCTGCTGAAATCCAGAACTCCGCCTTGCCGGGCGGGCCAAAACCGGCCACATCGGTGTGGCCCGTGACGGCCGCCGGAAACTCCAGCACCTTGGCCAGGCCAATGGCGCCGAGCGCCTGTTCGTAGAACCGCTTGCTGGCTTCGAAGTCGCTGACGACGACGCCGGTGTGATCGATCATCCGAATCTCCTTGGTTGGAAACTGGCGCGCAACGGCGCGGCTGCCGCACAATACCGCCCATGACCGCTGCTGACCACCCTACCGCCTTGCCGAAAGCTTCCACCACGCCGCGCACGCCCATCCTCACGATCCCCATCGCGGCGATTGCCACCGCGCCCGGGCGGGGCGGCATCGGCGTGGTGCGCGTATCGGGGCCCGACGTGCGCGCCGTCATGCAAGCCGTTTGCGGGCGCCTGCTGACGCCGCGCCAGGCAACCTACCTACCCTTCCTCGACGCCGACGGCAACGCCATCGACCGCGGCATCGCGCTGTGGTTTCCCGCGCCGCATTCGTACACGGGCGAAGACGTGCTGGAGCTGCAGGGCCACGGCGGCCCCGTCGTGATGCAACTGCTGCTGCAACGCTGCCTGGTCGCCGGCCGCGAGGTTGGCCTGCGCGTGGCCGAACCCGGCGAGTTCACGCGCCGCGCCTTTCTCAACGACAAGATGGATCTGGCGCAAGCTGAGGCCGTCGCAGACCTGATCGAGGCCAGCACCGAAGCTGCCGCACGTTCGGCGGCGCGATCGCTCGATGGTGCGTTCTCGCAGGCGGTGCATGCGCTGGTCGAGCGCGTGATCCATCTGCGCATGCTGGTGGAAGCAACGCTGGATTTTCCTGAGGAGGAAATCGACTTTCTGGAAGCCTCCGACGCGCGCGGCCAGCTCGCTGGCATTCGCGCGGCCGTGGATGGCGTGCTGGCGCAGGCGCGCCAGGGTGCGCTGCTGCGCGAAGGCCTGCACGTGGTGCTGGCGGGGCAGCCGAACGTGGGCAAGTCGTCGCTACTCAATGCGCTGGCCGGCGCGGAGCTGGCCATCGTCACGCCCATTGCCGGCACCACGCGCGACAAGGTGCAGCAGACCATCCAGATCGAAGGCATCCCGCTGAATATCGTCGACACAGCGGGCCTGCGCGATACGGAAGACGAAGTCGAGCGCATCGGTATCGAGCGCACCTGGGCTGCCATCGCCCGCGCTGATGTCGTCCTGCATCTGCTGGACGCAGCGGACTATCGCGCCAACGGCCTCTCGCCCGAAGATGCCACCATCGACGCCCGCATCGCCGAACACGTGCCCGCCGGCGTGCCCACCCTTCGCGTCGTCAACAAGATCGACCTCTCGGGCGTGGCCGTACCGGGCCGCGTGGATTCAGAGCCGCCCGAGGTGTGGCTGTCGGCGCGCGATGGCCTGGGCGTTGAATTGCTTCGGGCGGCGTTACTGGAAATTGCCGGCTGGCAGGGCGGCGGGGAGGGGCTTTACCTCGCACGTGAGCGCCATCTCGCCGCGCTGCGCACGGCCCGTGAACATCTGGCCACAGCGGCGGAACATGCAGATCAGCAAGCGCAATCGCTGGACCTGTTTGCCGAAGAACTGCGGCTTGCGCAGGAGGCGTTGAACAGCATTACGGGGGCGTTTTCGAGTGATGATTTGCTGGGCGTGATTTTTAGTCGGTTTTGCATCGGAAAATGATTGGCTGCCCAGGGATGCCCAAGTTTGCCAAGAACACCCCAACAAACCGTTGTTTTTCAAGGAATTACTGGCTAACGTTGCCCAGCGATTCCCATTGACACCCAGCGATCTATAGTACACAGTAAAGTACACAAGCCCTGCTTGGTTATTTTCTGTGTACTAAAGATGCCCCGGACAGTCCCTCCCCTCACCGACACCCGCATCAAGGCCCTCAAGCCGAAGACCGCCCGTTATCAAGTGGCGGATGGCGGCGGCTTGGTGCTGGAGATCATGGTGTCTGGGTCGAAGGTCTGGCGGTACCGCTACTCGCTGCACGGCAAGCAGCAGCCCCTTGTGACAATCGGCGACTACCCTTCCGTCAGCCTGACTGCAGCGCGTGAGCGAGCCCGCAGGTATTCCGAGATCGTTGCGGCTGGCTCCTCGCCCATTGCCCAATCCAAGAAGGATCGCGGTGCCGATACCGCGCCGACCACCATTCGCGAGTTCTCGGCACAGTGGTTTGAGGCGACGATTGCCGACAAGTCAGAGGAATACCGTCGAGGTGTGCGACGCGCCCTGGACAAGGATGTCCTGCCGCTCATCGGCTCGAAACCGCTCACGGAAGTCACGCCAGGCGAGGTGCTGGAGCTTTGCGACAAGATCAAGGCTCGCGGCGCACCCAAGATGGCACTCTTCACGCGCAACGTGCTCAAGCGCATGTATGAGTACGCTGTTGCGCGCCACGTCGCCACGACAAACCCCGCTCAAGCGCTCGTTGCCCGCTTCATCGCCACCCAAGAGAGCCGGACCCGCGTTCTGACGCCGGACGAGATCGGCAACGTTCTGCGGAGCATTTACGCCTCCGACATCCGCCGCCTGCACAAGCTGGCCTTGCATCTCCTCATCCTCACCATGGTGCGTAAGTCGGAGCTGATCGAGGCGCGCAAGTCGGAATTCGATCTGGATGCCGCGATCTGGCGCATCCCAGCCGAGCGCATGAAGAAGGACAAAGAGCACTGGGTGTACCTGTCGGCCCAGGCTGTCGCCATGCTGCGCGAGATCTTCGCGCTCACTGAGGGCAGCGCGTTCCTGTTCCCTACCAGTCGCGGCGGGAAGGACGTTCCGATTGCCAAAAGCACGCTCAACACTGCAGTGCGGGCGCTTGATATGAAGGTTCAGCACTTCGTGCTGCATGACTTCCGCCGCACCGCATCCACGCACCTTCACGAAATGGGCCAGTCGTCAGACGCTATCGAGAAGGCACTTGCTCACAACATCAAGGGAATCAAAGGCGTCTACAACCGCGCCGAGTACGCAGAGGAGCGGCGTCGCATCCTGCAGCTTTGGGCTGATTTTGTAGACGCGCAGATCTCGGCAGAAAAGAAGGTGGTGATTGGCCGCTTCGGCAACGCTGCCTAGGGTTTGCATGACCGCGCCTGACGGAATCAGGCAAGCAGCAGGAACGATGTTGGCGCATCGAACCTGCCTGACCACAACCAAGCTAATAAGGAGCTTGATCATGGCTGACATCCATTCTAGCGAACGCGTGATCATCGACGGCTTTGAGCCGGTGTCGGTAAACGACATCGAGTGCACGGCAAATATCACGGAGGAACAAGCCAATGCAATGGGCGCCATCTTCCGTGCCATTGGGCGCATGACAGACGACAAGGACATCAAGGCACTCTGTGAGCACGGCGCACTTCAGGCTGACTTGCAGGCCAACGACCTTGACAACATCCGAGAGCACGCGTTGAAGGCCGGGCTCCACGCTAGCGACGTCCGGTACGCCGAAGGTCATCGCAAAGCGGCATAACAGTTGAGCAGTAGGCAGTAAGCGGCAGTCAAGGAGCGGCAACTCCGAGACCGCCTGACCACAACACGACCTAAATAGGAGGTTCGTATCATGGCTGAAGCAGATTTTACCGCCCCACCCGAGGCTACGCCGCGCCGCAGCGCCGCCGTCAAGGCCGCTCAGAACTTAGGAATGAGTGAATTCGATTGGTACAACAACGTCAGCTCTGAACTTGGCAAGCTTGTTGCCCTACTTGACGTTGTTTGCGGGGAGAACTTTGAGGACTTGGGACGAGAGAGCCAAGCCTGGCTGTATCAGCTCGCACATGACGCCGCGAACAAGACCCAAAGGACTTTTCACGGAACGCATCGCGAAACGTCGGACCTGGAGTCATCATGAGGCTCGAACAGTACGAAACGCGAGACCGATCCTATGGTGCATGGCATCGAGCGCCGTCCATCGGTCGTTACCTGAAGGGCGCACAGGCAGAATCGCTGACCATGGCGGACTTGGATTCCGTACTGTTCACTGAGTACGACAACGGCAGCAAATTGCCTTTGGCGCTGGTGGAGGTCGCGCGCGACATCGGACAGGACAAGCCCGCTGGTGTGCTCCGTAAGCTGGCGGAGATGGCTGATGTTCCCGCCTTCGTTGCCCTCTACACGCCGTCTGCGCACGCCAATCCCACAAACCCAAACTGGTGCGACATTGAGGCATTCCGGGTACAGCGGCTATGGCCTCGTCCTGAGAGCCGCTGGCGGATGCTTACCCCTGCGCAATGGGCTCGGGCGCTCGTGCAGATCCGCAGTTGGCAGTTGCGCCGTTTCGCAAATCGAGAGGCGGCGAACGATCAACACTACTAGGGGCTGAAGCGACACAGCTTCGAATCGGGGGCGTTATGAACAGTTGGATAGCAGCAGCCTGCGTTTGTGGGGGCATCATTGCCTTCGGCTCACCGAGCGCGAGCGCGCAACAGACATATCAGCCCACTGACGCAGACCTGCATGCGGCTTATTGCTTGAGCGTCTCGGATGCAATCCTAGGTGAGTTGCAGTCAACAGTCCGCAGCACCACGGGTACAGAACTAGAAAGCGCCCGCAAAGGTGTGTCAGAGCTATCTGAACGCGTGTCTCGCCTTCGCGCTTACGTATTGCCGAAAATGTTGACTGGCGACGATGCCACTGTTGCTCTGGCAGCGGCGGTACAGCGTGGCAAGGCGGACTTAGCTACGCTGAACTCAGACAGCAAAATCGTTGCTTGCGCTCAGACATGCGCTGCGCTCTCTATGCGAAATGCTCCAAGCGATCAAGCCGCGACGCAATGCATACAAGACTGCGCTCCGGCGATTTCCCGGCGACTTCGCACCTGCAACGACCTGTCTTGGCTGCCCTTTTAACCATCGATTCACTAGGGAACTTATGAGCAAGAAGTTCAAGGGAAAGCTAGGAAAGCCAATTGTTGTCCCGCCTCCAGGTCTGTTGGAACTGATGGCGTCGCCGGATAAAGCTCTTGCAGCCCATTCCACCGCTATCGAGGAAGCGAGAACGGAGAAGATGCGGCTTCTGTTTGACCACTATGGAGTGGACTACGGAAATTTTTACGCGCTCGCAATGTCGATGGCGCTGGACCTTGTTCCAGGCTTCCAGTTAGCCGCCGAAGGCACGAAAACAGGTGCGCCGGAAAAATGGACGGCCATTTACAGCGGGTACCTCGTAGTGGAGCTTGAGCGATTGCAGCAACAGAACAAGAACCTTAGCGTGAAATCCGCTGCCGCCATCTTAGCGAAGCGTACGCCGTGGAAGGACATTGTTCGTGGCGACAACGTCGCAGAAACGTTGCGACAGCAGTACACGGCGACGAGAAAAGACAAATGGGCGACCGTTTTCCGACATGCCTTCCAGACACATATTCTTGAGGGGACTATCGCGGAGTGGGACGCCGCAGTCCTGGACCTCCGCCCCTAGGAGAGGGAATGGCTGCTCGCGCCAAAAACAAACCTGTAGGTTAATTCCGAGCGCCAAATATCTACACCCATGATGACCACCATGCAAACGACGCCCAGGAGCGACAAAGCATGCGTGCAGTCAGCGAAATCCACAAAGTCCCGGAAACCCTTCCCTCGGTTGGGTTCTCTCGCTGGAGCCAGCTCCAGTATTTCATCCCCGTAAGCCGCGAGACATGGCGGAAGCTGGTTAAGGACGGGCGAGCACCTCAGCCCCAACGCTGGACCGAGCGTTGCACCGTCTACAGCAATGCAGAGGTACATCGCTGGATGCAGAATCCGGCCGCCTACCAAGCGCAAGCAATCGCTGCGTAAGGGGGCGCCATGTCGGAAAAAACAAAAGCCGCTCCCAACGAGGAAGCGGCTAAATCTCAAAAGCAAATTGAGTCTAGTCCAAATTCCACCGCCGCGCAGCGGGATCGCATTCTTACGGCCCTCCGAAAAGGGCCGCTGACTACGCTCCAAGCACGCAGCGAATTGGACACGCTGCACCCTGCCGCCCGCGTTCAGGAACTTCGTGCAGAGGGCCACCTCATCACCACCGTGTGGACCTGGGACTTCGGCGCGTCCGGATTCCCTCATCGCGTCGCCCGGTATGTGCCGACGCCGGAGGTGAGCGTATGACCGCCGTACTCACTCGCCCTGCTACAGCGCCAATGGCCTCGCGGCACCTTCGCCGCATTCCGCACGGTGGCATCGCCCTGTACGAGACGCTGAAGGCCGCGTGGCTGCCCACCCATCCCGATGCGTCTCCTGCCGACTATGAGGCGGCTATGGTGCGCTTTGCACGTTTGGCGGGGGTGTGACCATGCGTACGCTCATCAAGCGCCTAGTCATCTTGGCCTGGAATCGCGGCTCGATCGGGGCGCGGACAGTGGCCTTTGCATTCCGCCTCTTCAATCTGCGGGAGGCGTGATGTCGCTACGTGCCATGACCCAGGTGTGGGATCGCTTTCCGCGAGGCGGCTCGCACATGCTCGTTGCTCTCGCTTTGGCGGATTGGTGCGATGACGACGGCCGCTCCCTGTACCCATCAATCAAGAAGGTAGCCGCCAAATGCCGCCTGTCTGCGGTTCAGGCGAGGCGCATCGTGCACGACCTCATTGAGGACGGCTATCTGGAAGTGATCGGCAACGCCGCAGGCGGAGCCCCAGGCTCCAGCCGTCGGTATCTGTTCAGAATCGACCGCTTGACGGATATCGCCAGTGATACCCCTATCGCTGGTGATAGGACTCCCATGCAAGATCGAGACGACTCTCATGGGCGATCGGAGACCCCTCTCATGCGTGAGAGCCAAACCGTCATTGAACCGTCAATAACCGTCAAGAAAACGCACACGTCGAAAAATCGAGCGAAATCTGCGAACGGAAAAATTCCGTTGCCGGAAGGTTTCGCAATCTCGGAAGGCGTCCGCAAGTGGGCGAAGGCGAATGGTCACCAGAACCTGGAAGCGCACTTCGCATACTTCGTCGATACGGTGCAGGCAAACGGCAATCGCTACATCGACTGGGATGCCGCGTTCAAGAAGGCGGTGGCAAAGGACTGGGCCGGGCTCAATCGCCGGTACAGCGGCCGGTATGCCGACGCGGCGGCTCGCTTCGAGAACTGAGGTGACGGCATGAACTGGAATGAAGTTTCAAACCGTCTCGCCCAGGAAGCTGAAGCTGTTGCCGGCATGCTGCTGCCCAACGGCAAGCGTCAAGGTCCCGAATGGGTTGCTGGCAGCGTTGAGGGCGAAGCAGGTGAATCGCTCAAGGTGCGCATCACCGGCAACAAGGCAGGGGTTTGGAAGGACTTCGCCACCGGCGACGCTGGCGACCTCGTAGACCTGTGGGCAGCCGCAAAGCGAATAACGCTCAAGGAAGCGTTTTTTGAAGCACACCGCTACCTCGGTATACCCGACCCGTCTTTCGTGGCTCCTACCCGGGTCTATTCGCGCCCAAGCCGCCCTGCAGTGGTAAGCCCTGCCGGTCGAGTGCTCAAGTATCTGACCGAAGAGCGAAAGTTGTCCCTGGAGACGATCCGCGCGTTCAAGGTTGCCGCCAGCAAGGAGGACGATGCGATTGTCTTTCCATACCTGCGGGATGCCGAGCTGATCAACCTGAAGCATCTCGCACTCGAGCGCGGCAGCAAGGGCAAGAAACGGACATGGCAATCGGCTGGGGCTGAGCCGTGCCTGTTCGGGTGGGATTTGGTCCCCGATAGCGCCAAGGCAGTGTTGATCGTAGAGGGCGAACTGGATGCCATGAGTCTCTACGAGTACGGCATCGCTGCCCTGTCGGTGAACCAAGGTGCCGGGAATCATCAATGGATCGACAGCGACTTTGATCGCCTGGAGCGCTTCCCGGAAATCTTCCTCTGGTTTGACAACGACGAGGCCGGACAGAAGGGCGCACGTGAAGTTGCGCAACGTCTGGGCTTGGATCGCTGCCGGATCGTCAAATTCCGCCTGAAGGATGCCAACGAGGCATTGCAGCAAGGTGTGACGGCAGAAGAGATCGGCGAAGCGTTGGATGCTGCGGAGCGCATTGAGCCTACAGATCTGCGATCTCCTGCTGCGTATTTGGACGACGTGCTCGCGATGTTCCGGGATGGTCCGGTCAACACTGTTGGCGCCGCGCTTCCGTGGTCGGCATGGTCCGACAAGGTACGGCTCCGCCCCGCTGAGCTGTCGGTTTGGACCGGCATCAATGGTCACGGTAAGAGCGACCTGTTAGGGCAGGTCTGCGTGGATCTCATCCGCCAAGGCGAGCGGGTTTGCATCTTCTCCGGCGAGATGAAGCCGGCCACGGTGCTACGCCATCTGACCATTCAGGCTTGCGCTACCTCAACGCCGACCGAGAGGTTTGTGCGTGCAGCCAACGACTGGATGTGCGGTGCTCTCTGGCTCTACGCACACGTCGGCACGATCAGCCAAGAAAGCTTGCTGGAGGCGTTCCGCTATGCAGCGAAGCGTTATCGCGTCACCCATTTCGTTGTGGATTCGCTCCTGAAGTGTGGCATCGCAGAAGACGACTACAAGGCGCAGAAGGCGTTTCTGGATCGCTTGTGCGACTTCAAGAACGAGTTCAACGCGCACATCCACCTTGTGGCGCACGCCCGCAAGGGAGAAAGCGAGGACAAGGCACCAGGCAAGTTGGACGTTCGCGGCGCTGGAGCCATTACAGACTTGGCCGACAACGTCTTCACTGTATGGCGTAACAAGCGCAAAGAACTTGCCGGGGAAGAGGCGAACGGCGATGTGGAAGACGCCCGTCTCTACTGCCACAAGCAGCGCGCCACCGGCTACGAGGGTGCGTTACGGCTCTGGTTTGACACCGGCAGCCTGCAGTTCAGCCAACGGGCGAATTGGCACGCGCGACCAGCTTTCGACTTTTCGGCCATCGCAACCCAACCGCCTGCGATCCACGCGTAACGCTGATTTTTTCAGAGGAATAGCAACGTAATGGCATTTCAGAAAGGGCAAAGCGGCAATCCAGCAGGCAAACCCAAAGGCGCCAAGGACAAGCGCACGGCGCTGAGGGAATTGCTGCAGCCACACGCCGAGCAGCTCGTGCAGAAGGCCGTGAAGTTGGCGCTGGACGGCGATACCACCGCGCTGCGGATCTGCATTGACCGAATTATCCCGGCTGCGAAAGCGAAGGACGCGCCTATCAGCCTGGAGGGTTTGACTGGCTCGCCTACCGAACAGGCTCAGGCAGTGGTGAATGCACTAACCACGGGTGCGCTGACGCCGGACGAAGCGAACTCCGTAATGGCGGTCCTCACGGCGCAAATGCGCGTTGTTGAGGTCGATGAACTTGAAAAGCGCATCGCTGCGCTGGAGGCAATGAAAGATGGCAACCAACATCCGGTCGCGAATTGAGCGACTTGAAGGCAGGCGCCCGCTCGTGCAGGCTGTGGACTTCATCGTCATTTCACCCCTCGGCGACGACAGCGGCAATGGACCGCATCTCATCTGCAAGACGGGCGATCCCGGTCCTTTCCACTTGGTCCCGGCCCATCTGCGCCTAGACGACCCCAGGGGACTTTCTTTCATCTACGCCGAGAGCTGCAGCGCAGCTGCTACGGCACTTTCGTGAGGTGCTTTGAAATGGCAATGTTCGGCTTTGGAAACTACCCTTCTGACCCTGCTCCCAGCGACTCATCCGGCATGGGTGGAGGCGTCCCGCCTAGCGGCTTTGGGTTTGGTAGCCCCGGTGGCTCGTTTGGATCAAACGCGCCAGGCTTGTTGTTCGGCGGTCAACCGAACTCCGATGCGCTGTTTGGCGGTGCGAATGCTTCCGGCTCGATGTTTGGAGGCCAAAGCGCCGCGCCCATGGTGAACAACCAATTCGGTTTCACCAGTGGCAATCTGGGCTTTGGCCAGCAGAGCGCCTTTGATAAGTACATGCCATATGCGTTGGCTGCGGCGGGTGCCGGGCTCGGCTATCTCGCATCACGTCATGGCGGGCAGCAAATGATGGGCGGCGATCCTGTATCGCATTTCGCGTTTGGCAATCCGTCAGTGAAATTCGCGCCGACGCCGACGCAACTACCTTACATGCATATTTGATACCTAGCGACGGCTTCACTTGCGCGGTGAAGGGTGGTGAGGCCATCGTCCGGTTGCGCGCCGAACCAGCATTACCGCTTCGCTGAGCACATCAACGAAGCTGCTGCAATTGCATTCGCCGCACCGCGCATCACAGTTCACCTTGTACGACTGACCATACCTAAAACGCGGTAGATCTAAAGATCGCCCCAGCAGCTGCTTTTTTACCAATTCCTCCCACATTCGACGACTTAACAACCGGCTGGCAGTCTGTTAGCTTGGGTAAAACAAAAGAGCGGAGGGAGGGGCATATGAAAACGTGGCTTACCGTCGTCGCTGCGGCGACTAGCTTGATTGGAGCGCCTACATGGGCAGCTTGCTTCGGCTCGACGAATATGTACACATGCCCGGACAACACCGGCAACTCGTACAACGTGAACAAGTTCGGCAATACGACCACCGTCAACGGCTACAACGCTCAAACTGGCTCGAATTGGAATCAAACCTCGCAACACTACGGCAACACGACCTACACGCAGGGGCAGGCCGCCAACGGCAATAGCTGGAACAGCACCACGCAGAGCTATGGGAACGGCTACAGCAACACGTATGGAACGGACTCTAGGGGGCGAAGCTTCAGCCGCCAGTGTGGTCCGTACGGCTGTTACTAACGCAATGCTGCCGGATCGATGAGGAGACGCTCGTGCGCTTCTTCCGTTTTCTCGCCGCGACATTGACTTGTATGGCATGTGCTCCAGCTTACTCTGGAGCCGGGGCGACTATCGGTGATTGGTCACTGGGCTCCACTGCCGATGGGCAACTCTATGCAGGCACGCTCAACGACAGTGGCGGCATGCTCATCAAAGGGTGTGATCCTGCCAACGCGGTCTGCTACTGGTACCTGGTTACCCAAACTGGCTGCGATGAAGGAGTAAGTGCAGCAGCGCTTGTGAATTCGAACCAGGGTACGGCTTCGCTAACTTTGCAATGCAGCGGGCGAGTCCAGGTTCAGGGGCAGCCAATGTACAGAGCGCAAATCAGCAATCCGGATTTGATGGACTCCATCGCCAACGGCTCGCCCATCGTTGGTATCGCCGTTGGCCTTGTGGACGGACAGTTCAAGGTCTATCGCTTTTCGCTGAAGGGGGCGTCGACAGCCATCTCTACCCTGATGCGGGGCGCGTTGTCTGTTCCGGCGCAAGACAGGAAAGCCAAACCCACGTCTACGCGAGATACCACCTTGTGATTCGCGCTATGGCGGCCATCCGGCGTGTTCACATCGAGCGGTTCGCTAGAAATCGCACTTACCAGTGAGCAGCCAACCGCCCGTTCGATCCTGAGCAATATAGCGGCGACCCCGCTTGAGGATCACGGGCGAACCCAAAATCCTGCAGTCTCGTACGTCAGGCTTGTCCGTGAAGAAGTGCAACTCAATATCTCCGAGTGCATAGCGTTGCGGGTCTTCCGCAACATCATCCCGCGTCAGCTTGTTTATCCATACGCTCTTGACCGTCATTCCACCAGCCGTGAACCTGCTGGCCAAATCGCTACGGTAGGCCGGGATCGAATGGAGTAGCTTGCTCAACTCGATTGGATCGCTGATGGTCCGATCGTTCTGCGCGGCGGCCGTCGCACACAAGGCTCCGTACAGAAAGAACCAGAGAATGGCTTTGACGTGGCGTCGAGCTTGCATAGGAACTCCGCCGCTGACGTGGTTCGTCACTTGCCCTCCATGAGGGCACCGTTGGCTACGGGCAAAACCTTGGAGAACTGAATGTTGCTCGCGATCTCGTCTGCATGACTATTGAGCAGCTCACACGCGCCCTTCGTGGGGACACCATTGGCATGAGCAACGGAGTTCATGTCTTCCTCTACGAATTTCATGATCTCCAAGTGCAGCGACGTGTAGAGCGTCTCTTCGGCCTTAGATATGGGGTATCTGTACGATTCATATACGGCACGCGCTTTCAGATACGGAGCCGCGTTTGCACTTTGAAATGCAGCCACCCACCGAGACAAGTTCACCGCAAACTGCGAACAGTATTCCTCACGCCCCTTTACGTTCATCAGATAGAAACCGAGAAAACTGGAGGCAGCAGACGCCACCTTGTTTGCGCCGCTTAATCCGTTGATGCGCTTTGTTGCCTCTTCGGCAGCGACAGTCTGCAACGCAGTAACAGGATCTTCGTTCGGGTGCTCTCGCGCCGCTTTTTCCCTCAGAGCATCAATTTTCGCTTTTGCTTGCTCGACACCGCGAGCAATTTGCTGCTTTTGGCGCACCCTCTCCCACCCCTCTGTTGCAAGGATGAATGCTGCGGCCAGTAGGATCAGGATCGCAGCGCTTTTCCAGGGGGACTGGTTGGACTCTTCGAGTTGCATGTTGCGGTGAAGCGTTTGTGGTCATGCGGCTCACCCGCAAAGGGGCTCGCCGCCGTCGCTAAATGTTGTTGTACCGGACAAAGGAGGTCACCCTCCGTGCTTCCCATATCGGTCGCCCGAACGGCTATTCCGATATGAGCCCCCCTTGTGCGATGACCCACTGCCACCAGCGTAGGAGCCGCCATGGCTGCTGGTGTGCTTGCTGCCTGAATAGGACGGGCGGCTACCACCCTTGCCCCTGGCTTCTGCCGGCAGCGCGAAAGCGATAAACGCGCAGGCGATGATTGCTGCGATGGCTCGCATATTGAACTCCTCCCAGGATGTTTTTATGTGGCCGTGCGGCCTAGGAGCAATCCTGCCGGATGCAGTGGAAGTTTCGTGCGAAGAGTTTTTTACATCTGATCTGAGTCAAACCCACGAAACGGCGCTACATCAACATCTCGCATCGCGGCGTCGGCGTAGCTCCCTTCTATCGTGGGGTGGCCTGGTTGCGTCAGTCTTCGCAGGCTATCGCAGGCACGGACAGATGCCGACACACCAACAACTAGAGTGAGGGATATATGGGTTCATTCAGCATTTGGCACTGGCTCATCGTGCTGCTGGTGCTTTTGTTTGTCTATTTGCTGCCGGCCGGATTGATCGCCAGGAAAGCGGGCTATTCGTCCGGGTGGGCGCTTCTGATGCTCGTTCCCCTGGTCAACGTCATCACCATCTGGGTGTTTGCGCTGTCCGATTGGCCAGCGGCTCGTAAATGAAAGACGTTCCATCTGATAGCGCCGCGCAGATCGCGACGGCCCCTCAAGGACGACCCACACGCAAATGGCCCGCCTCATTTGATCCGCTCAAGCTTGTAGCGGGGGCTGTGGCTTTTCTCGGAATCCAAGCCTGGATGGCCGGGGAAGTCTTCATGATGGGGTATTGGAACGCAGCGCACTACCCCAGAGGAATCGCCTCCCTGTCCGCTCAAAGCATGGCGTTGCTCGGATTCTGCGGCGCATATCGATGTTGGATTTGGGCGGCAGCAGCAATCGCCGCGTACGGGGGTCTCTGGTTCGTGACTTCCGTGCGAATCAAGCGTCTCGAACCACCCGAACCAGGTCGCTTCGATCTTTGGGTAATACGCGTGAGAGGCTGGTTCGGGGCGAGGTTCGAGTTGGATGGCCCCGCCGCTGCACCGGGAGTGATTCTGCTTAGCTCCGCGTTGTTCTACTACGCGGTTCTGATCTCGCCCGCCGCTTTATGGATTCTCGGAGCCAACTATGAGGGCGAACAGCTATTCAAAACACAGGCGTGCCAAGTTCGCGCAGGGGCCGCGCCAACCACCATCAAATTGGGGGACGGAGCTGCGCTGCAGGGCCACGTCATCGAGCGCAACGACAAGCTCATCGCGCTTATGACAAAGGATGCGGTGGTGATGGTGGCCGATGGCGAGAAGGGTGGTCGCGTCGTTGAGAGCACGTCGTTGGACAACGTTAACTGCGACAAATAGAGGCCCCCGGATGTCTATCCACAAAGATAGTTGGCTAGATTTGTGCGACAGTATGCGTGGCGAAGCAGGCCGATTGCACAACAACACCTGCCCATTGCGACAAAGGCAGCAAGTAGCTTTGTGACCCGCTAATTTTCTCTTCCGCAAAATGGCCAAAGACCATATCTCTATCTCGTTCACGTGCAAAACCTGCGGCACAAAGCTGTCATGGCCTGATGACGCGGCAGACTCTCTCGAAATCGCGTGTAGCGGGTGCGGAGCGAAGGCCGGCACGTACGGGGAGTTGAAGAAAACCGCCGTTGATGCAGCGAAGGAGAAAGTTAACTCGATGCTTGATGAAGCCCTCCGGAAATTTCGCTGATAGCGACCTTTCCGACGAATTGCAGTAGCGCTCCCAGCTGACTAACCCGCTCTCAGCCAGATGATCAACGGGGCCGTTGTCACAATTGTGGAAATCTTAGGGCGTGCCGTACAGGGTGCAACTATGCCTTTCCGCTGCCGAGGAGATGACGGAAACATTTACTTCGTCAAAGGAAGGCATGCAGGTCGTCGCGCTCAAATTTGCGAATGGATCGGCTGCACGCTGGCTAGAGAATTCGGATTGCCGGTAGCCCCCTTTGCAGTCGTTGATGTACCAGAGCCATTGATTGCCATCTCCCCCCCTGCGTGGCGAGAGCTTGGGACGGGCCTCGCGTTTGGCTCCGCGGCAATTCCCTTTACGTTGGAGTTCTCCCTGTCCAACATAGAAAAGGTACCGCTTGGCTTACAGCAGGATCTTTTGGCGTTCGACTGGTGGATTCTGAACCAGGATCGACAGCTAACGGCGTTCGGAGGCAACCCCAACCTATTGTGGAGCGCACGAGACACTGACGTGTCAGTCATAGATCACAATCTAGCGTTCGATACCGCCTTCGACGTTGAGGTATTTCGCTCGAACCACGTTTTTGCGGCACAATGGGACACGGTATATAGCGACTGGATCATCCGCCAGAGGATCGAGCAAAAGTGTGCGCAAGCGCATGGGTCGCTAGATGTCGCCTGGGACCGGATGCCGGACGAGTGGTGGTGGGCTGGGGATGGCGTTCCAGCAGATATTGACCGCACCTTTATTGAAACCACTTTGGCACGCTTTACACGTCCCGATTTTTGGGGATAGCGATCATGAAACACGCATGTCGTTACGCTATCATCCGTTTCCTCCCGTACGCTGAGACTGAAGAGTTCGCAAACATTGGCGTGGTTCTTGTCGCGCCGAGCGCTAAGTACTTCGGGTTCCGGATGATGGAGCGAGGGCTCTCGAGAATCACCACGTTCTTTGGTGAGTTGGACGCTCACATCTTCAAGAATGCCAGAAAGACCTTTCTAGACGAGCTTGAGCGTATCAAGGAAGCAGTGGAGCGCTCGTTTGCGGGCGAAGGACTCGCTGCTTCGAATCGCTCGTTCGCTGACTTCGCGTTTAATGAACTCACACGCACTCGGGAAGCAATCATTCAAATCGCGGATTCCCGCGGATTCGTGGCAGAGGACCCGGCTGAGGCGCTGAATGACCTCTACGCTAGGTACATCGGTCGCGCCTTTGTGACTCGAGCGTACCAAGAACGCGAAGTGGAGAAGCGCGTGCATGCAATGTTGCGGGCAGCCGATCTGACTTCTGTCTATCGCGAACAGCGTCTCGGGAATGATTCGTACCACGCGCGCTTCCCGTTTGTGAAAATGGATGCTCGAGGCCGACCGCTACGCGTGATCAAACCGCTTGATCTAGCGCAGCCTGAGCCGATGCGGATCTATGACCATGGGTGGGACTGGCTAGGCAAGGTGAAAAAACTGAGAAAAATTGGCGCTCTTCGCGGCGAACTGCTGATTGCTGCCGAAGAGCCCAACCAGAGCTTCGCTGCACGGCATGGCGCATATGCGGAAGTCGTAGCGGAACTTGAGCAGGAAAACATTCGAGTCGTGCCGTCCGCAGAACAAGCAGAGATTCTCCGGTTCGCGACTGCCTAAGCTACATAAAGCGAACACGCCAAGCCCGACGAACATGTCGGGCTTTTTTCATCGGCCTCTGCCGCTAGCCCCTTATTTTTAGTACACAAGTTAGTACACAACAGAAGCTGATGGCGCCAAGAATAGCTTAACCAAGCCATCTACAGAACATCACTAGGTTCTGCATCGAAGTGAGCACCATGTCTGCTTACCCCGTCTCCATCAAGGGCGTCCTGCACGCGCCCACCGGCGAGATCGTCCTGCTGCTCAATGAGCGCGAAGAATGGGAGTTGCCCGGCGGCCGTATTGAACTCGGCGAATCCCCCGTCGAATGCCTTGCACGTGAGATTGCTGAAGAGCTGAACCTGCAGGTGGAGGTGCGCGCTCCGATCGACACGTATCTGTTTGAAGTCGTGCCGGGCAAGCATGTGTTCGTTGCCACGTATGCGTGCGCGCTGGCGGGCCCGTTTGAACCCATCGTCAGTCATGAGCACAAGCGCCTTGGGCTGTTTGCGCCCGACGCGTTGCCGATGAATTTGCCGAAGGGCTATCGGGCATCGATTGCGGCAACGCCGGAGGCACCGGTTTAGCCCGATGCGTGTGCTCTTCATCTGCAGCCGCAATCGGCTGCGTAGCCCGACGGCGGAAGTGGTCTTCGCCAAGTGGCCAAACGTCGAGACAGATTCAGCGGGCTTGGCTCCCGACGCAGACGTGCAACTCGACGCCGATCAGCTCGACTGGGCTGAGGTGATTTTTGTCATGGAACGCAGCCACCAGCGACGCCTGTCCCAACGGTTTGGTTCGCGGTTACGCGGCAAGCGCGTGGTGTGCCTGGGTATTCTCGACGACTACGCGTTCATGCAGCCGGAACTCGTCGCCTTGCTGGAGAAACGGGTTGGCCCGTATCTGCGCAGTTGATTGGTAAGCAAACCGTTCAATCCTTGCCCCAACGCCAGCGCGGTGGCTCGCCCTTCCACCAGCAAACCAGCACCGGCAGCGCTGTCACGCCCAGCACGTACAACGCAAAGCTCGACTGCGTGCGCCCTGGGTGCAGCCCGACGATGCCCGCCACCAGCAGTACGGCATAGATGGCGAGCACCATCCAGCCCTGCCAACGCGAAGGCAAGCCCCATCCCCAGCCGTAGCGTTTGGCAGGGAACCAGTATTCGTTGGAATTGGTAGGCATCGTTGTCTGAGAGCACGTGTGAAAGGACGCATGCCACTGTACTCCCACGCAGAATCGGCGCAACAAACGCCAACAGCCAGCCGGTCAATTACCGCTGGCGGATGTCGTTTGCAACAGAGAAGGGCGCGCTGAGCGCACCGAAGCGGCGGACAATGGCGCACAGGCCATCAACCGCATCTTGCTAGCTTCTGTATCGGGGAGTGGAGCGTTGGTTGAATCCGGAAAGGCTTCCGGTACGCGCTAGGCGCTACAAACCAAGCTCAGCGGAACGGAGGTCGATTGACTTCACACCGCCAGCGGCAGCACCCGATTGGTGCTACCGAAACAATCGCGCGATTAGTAGAGCTTCTTCGGCAGCATTTGCGAACGCAGGCGTTTACGCGTACGCGACACGGCAGCAGCCTTCTTGCGCTTGCGCTCGGTCGTCGGCTTTTCGTAAGCGGTGCGGGCGCGCAGTTCCTTGATCAGGCCAGTGCGCTCGATTTCACGGCGGAAGCGGCGCAGCGCAACTTCGACCGGCTCGTTTTCTTTCAGACGGATGGTGGTCATCGGGTCCCTTGCTCAATATTCGGGTGGACGGCGAAACAGCGGATTATATACCGCCCAGAGGGCGTGCAGTGTAGTTGAATCTGTTTACCGATGCAAGGCACTTCCGATTGTGGCGGAAAGGCCATTTCCTGCCGCAATTTTGTGCAGATGCGTGGCCTCGATACTACGCCATGGGGCGGCCAACCATCGGAATGCGAACGGAAGAGGAACGCCGCTTGCTCAAGCGCGAGCATCCCTCCTGACTTCTATCGTGGAACGCGTTCCCAAGTCTGCGCCTGGGTTGGTTGCCACAAGCGCACCGCCCCCTGCCGAAGCGCTGCCCGAACGGCTGCGCTATGTGGACGACACGCGCCCGGGCTACACCCGGCGCCGGCTGCGCGGCGGCTTCGTCTATTTCGATACGCGCGGCGAGCGCATCCGCGATCCGGCGGTCATTGCGCGCATCAACAAACTGGCGATTCCGCCGGCCTATACCGACGTATGGATCTGCCCCCACGCGGGCGGCCATTTGCAGGCGACAGGGCGCGACGCGCGTGGGCGCAAGCAATATCGCTATCACGCCGACTGGCGCGCTTTTCGCGATGCCGACAAATATGGGCGGCTGCTGGCCTTCGGGGCAGCGCTGCCGCGCGTGCGTGAGGCGATCACCGCCCACCTGGCGGCGCCCGGCCTGTCGCGCGAGAAGATGCTGGCGACGGTGGTCTTTCTGCTGGACGTGACGCTAGTGCGCGTGGGCAACGCAGCGTATGCGCGCGACAACCGCTCATACGGGCTCACGACGCTGCGCAATCGCCACGTGGAGGTGCACGGCAACACGGTGCGCTTTCAGTTTCGCGGCAAGAGTGGCGTGGAGCACGACGTGTCGGTATCGGACCCGCGCCTGGCGCGCATCATTCGGCGCTGCGTCGATCTTCCGGGGCAGGAGTTGTTCCAATACGTCGACGAAGCTGGCGAGCGCCGTGTGGTTGATTCCACGGATGTGAATACATACTTACAAGAGATTACCGGCGCGGATTTCACGGCAAAGGACTACCGCACCTGGGCCGGCAGCGTGCTCGCGCTGGATCTGTTGCGCGGGCGCACCTCGGCGAGCGTTACCGAGGCGCGCCGGCAGGTGGTGGAAGCCGTTGCTGCCGTGGCCCAACGCCTGGGGAACACGCCGGCCGTCTGCCGCAAGTGCTATGTGCATCCGGCCGTGGTGGACGCCTTCCTGGCCGGCGAGCTGGAAGCACTGCCCCCGACCCGCGCGCGCAAGGGCCTGCGACGCGAAGAAGTGGCCCTGCTTCGATTTCTCGAACACACTGCCAGCGCAAAGGGCACGGGCGAAAAAAAGCCCGCCTGAACAAGGCGGGCTTTCGAGCGAACAGACGCGAATTTACTTCGATTGCTGCGGCGTCATGTCCGGTGTGACGGGCGCAACGCCCGGCGCAGCCGTCGGCTGAGCCTGCTGTGCGGCCACGGTGGTGCTGTGTTCCTGCAGACCGCCACCCAACGCCGTGTACAGATCGATGGCGTTGGTCAGGCGCGCCAGGCGCGTCTGCACCAGCGTCTGGTCGGCGCTGAACAGATCGCGCTGTGCGTCGAGCACGTCGAGGAAGCTCGACACGCCGTTGCGATAGCGCTGGTCGGACAGCGTCAGGCGATCGGCCGTCGCATCGCGGAAGCGCTTCTGCGCGGCTACCTGCTCTTCCAGCGTGCCGCGCGCCACGAGGGCATCGGACACCTCGCGGAACGCGGTCTGGATCGTCTTCTCGTAGTTGGCAACCGCGATCTTCTGGTTGGTCTTGGTCAAGTCCAGGTTGAAGATGTTGGTGCCCCAGTTGAAGATCGGCAGCGTCAAGTTCGGCACGAACGACCAAAGCCCCGTTCCGCTCTTGAAGAGATCGTGCAGCGCCGTGCTGGCCGTACCGATATTCGACGTCAGCCCGATGCTCGGGAAGAACGCCGCACGCGCCACGCCAATGTTGGCGTTGGCGGCAATCAGCTTCTGCTCGGCCTGGCGAATGTCCGGGCGCTGCTCCAGCAGTTCCGAGGGCACACCGGGCGGAATGTCAGCGACGATCTTTTCCGACGACACCGTGGTCGGCGTGGGCAGGTCGGCCGGCAAGGGAGCGCCGACCAGCACCACCAGGGCGTTGGTCGCCTGGGCGTACTGGCGCGTGAGCTGAGCCACCGACACGCGGGCCGACTCCACCAACGTCTCGGTCTGGCGCAGGTCCAGCGCCGACGAAGCGCCGACGTCAAACCGCTGCTTGGCGAGCTTGTAGTAATCCTCGCGGCCCTTCAGGGTCTGCTGTGCCAGGTCCAGCTGCTCGGCGTAGGCGCGCTCGTTCAGGTAGGCCTTCGCCACCTGCGAGATCAGGCTGATCTGCGCGGCACGCCTGCCTTCGTCCGTCGCCAGATAGCTCGCACGCGCGGACGACGTAACGTCGCCCACGCTGAACAGGTTCACCTGGTAGTTGCTGATACCCACGCCAAGCTGGTACTGCTTGGTGTAGATGTCGCCGCCGGTGGTTGAGATCGACGGCGGCGTATGGCTGCGCGTGTACGTGGCAGATGCGTTGACCGGCGGCAGCAGGTCGGCGATCTGCAGGCGGTACTGCGCACGCGCCGCCTCGACGTTGAGCATGGCCACGCGCAGGTCGCGGTTGTTCTCAAGCGCAAGGCCGATCAGCTTCTGCAGGCGCGCATCGGGGAAGAACTCGCGCCAGCCCAGTTCGGTCGCGCGCGGGGCGTTCTCGCCGGGCTTGGCAGAGTCTGCCGGCACGGCATAGCCGGCCGGTGCCTGCGGATAGGTGCTCGTTACCGGAGCATCCGGGCGCTCGTACGTCGGCGCCAGCGAGCAGCCGGACAGTACGCCGGCAGCCAGCAGGAGCGCCGGCAGCAGCGCGGGGGTTCGAAAGGTCATCGTTTTCTGCATGTTCAGATTTCCTCGTCCAGCGGACGGTGCGCGGCATCCAGGCGGCGTTGGCGCTCGCTGCCCTTGAAGATGCGGCGGACCACCACGAAGAACACAGGCACCAGCACCACGGCCAGCACCGTCGCGGTGATCATCCCGCCCATCACGCCGGTACCGATGGCGCGTTGGCTGGCAGAGCTGGCGCCGGTGGCAATCGCCAGCGGCAGCACGCCAAGGATGAAGGCGAACGACGTCATGATGATCGGGCGGAACCGCAGGTGCACGGCTTCCAGCGTCGCCTCGATCAGGCCCTTGCCTTGCGCCTGCAAGTCCTTCGCAAACTCGATGATCAGAATTGCGTTCTTGGCGGACAAGCCCACCACCGCGATCAGGCCGACCTTGAAGTAAACGTCATCGGGCATCGCGCGCAGCGTCACGCCCAGCAGTGCGCCAAGCACACCCAGCGGCACCACCAGAATCACCGCCGCCGGGATCGACCAGCTTTCATACAGCGCCGCCAGCACCAGGAACACCGCCAGCAGCGACAGCGCATACAGCGCCGGCGCCTGCGAGCCCGAGGCCTTTTCCTGCAGCGACTGGCCCGTCCATTCGTAGCCGATACCAGCCGGCAGCTTGGCAGCCAGGCGCTCCATCTCGGCCATGGCATCACCCGAGCTGGCACCCGGCGCGGCCGCACCCGAAAGGCGAACAGCCGGATAGCCGTTGTAGCGCACGAGCTGCACCGGGCCGACGATCCAATGGCCCTTGGCGAACGTCGACATCGGCACCATGTTGCCCTGCGCGTTGCGCACGTACAGGTTCATGATGTCTTCGGGCTGCATGCGGTTGATCTTGTCCGCTTGCACGATCACACGCTGCTGACGACCGTAGTTCGGGAAGTCGTTGGCGTACGCCGAACCCAGCGCTGTCGACAGCACAGCGTTGATGTCGGTGAACGAGACACCCAGCGCGTTGGCCTTCTCGCGGTCGATATCCACCTGGTACTGCGGCGAATCTTCCAGACCTTCCGGGCGCATGCCAGTAATGATCTTGCTTTTCGCCGCCATCCCCATCAGTTGATTGCGAGCGGCCATCAGAGCGTCATGCCCCAGGCCGGCACGATCCTGCAGACGGAAGGTAAAGCCGGTGGCATTGCCCAGTTCCGGAATCGGCGGCGGGTTCAGCGGGAACACGATCGCATCGCGAATACCACCAAACAGCGCACCAAAGGCACGGCCGGCCACGGCATCAGCAGTTTGATCCTTGCCCTTACGCTCGCTCCAGTCCTTGAACGGGGTGAACACGATACCGGCGTTCGGGCCGTTACCCGAGAAGCTGAAACCCTGCACGGCCACAATGTTCTCGACCGCCTTTTCCTGCTTGTAGTAGTTCTCGACCTGCTTGATCACTTCCAGCGTGCGGTTGGCCGATGCACCCGGCGGCAACTGGATGTTGGTCACGATGTAGCCCTGGTCTTCGGTCGGCAGGAACGAAGACGGCAGGCGCAGGAACAGGAGCACCACCGCAGCGATCAGCGCAGCGTAGATCACCATGTAGCGGAAGGTCTTCTTCAGCATGCGCTCCACGAAGCTTTGATAGCGGTTCGTGGTCGTGCTGAACATGCGGTTGAACCAGCCGAAGAAGCCTTTCTTCTCGTGGTGCGAACCCTTCTCGATCGGCTTGAGCAGTGTCGAGCACAGTGCCGGCGTGAGCGTCAGCGCCATGAGCGCCGAGAAGAAGATCGACGACACCATCGACAGCGAGAACTGGCGATAGATCGCGCCCACGGAGCCCGAGAAGAACGCCATCGGGATGAACACGGCCATCAGCACCAGCGTAATACCGATGATGGCGCCCGTGATCTGGCCCATGGCCTTGCGGGTGGCTTCACGCGGGGGCAGGCCTTCTTCGGCCATGATCCGCTCGACGTTTTCCACCACCACGATCGCATCGTCAACGAGAATACCGATCGCCAGCACAAGGCCAAACATCGTCAGCACGTTGATCGAGAAACCCATCGCGTTCATGACGGCAAACGCGCCCAGCAGCGAGATTGGCACCACGATCGACGGCACCAGCGTGTAGCGGATGTTCTGCAGGAACAGCAGCATCACCAGGAACACCAGCACCATGGCTTCGAACAGCGTCTTGACCACTTCCTCGATCGAGATCTGGACGAACTTGGAGGTGTCGTACGGCACCTTGTATTCCACGCCCGCCGGGAAGTACTTCGAGAGCTCTTCCAGCTTGGCCTTCACGGCCTTGGCCGTACCCAGAGCGTTACCCGTGGGCGAGAGCTGCACACCAATGGCCGAGATCGGCTGGCCGTTGATCCGCGCAGAGGTCGAGTAAGTCTGGCCGCCCAGTTCCAGGCGTGCAACGTCCTTCACGCGCACCAGCGAACCGTCAGGCTTGGCCACCAGCACGATGTTGCCGAACTGCTCAGTGGTCGTGAGCTGGCCCTCCACCACGACCGTTGCTGCGAGGGGCTGATCGGAGACAGACGGCAGATCGCCGATCGTACCGGCCGAGACCAACGCGTTCTGTGCGCGGATAGCGTTGTAGACATCCGTGGGCGTCAGCTTGTAGCCGACCAGCTTGGCCGGATCGATCCAGACGCGCATGGCGCGTTCCGTACCGAACAGGATGGCCTGACCCACACCCGGCACGCGCTTGATTTCATTCAGCACGTTGCGTGAGATGTAGTCACCCAGTGCGACCGGGTCCATCTTGCCGTCGGTGGATGCCAGCGTGGCAAACAGCAGGAAGTTCGAGCGGGCCTTGTCGACCTGCACGCCCTGCTGCGTCACCGCAGAAGGCAACCGAGCTTCCACGCGCTTCAAGCGGTTCTGCACGTCCACCTGCGCCAGTGCCGGATCGGTACCGGCCTTGAACGTCACGGTGATCTGCGCCTGGCCGTTACCGCCCTGGCTGACCGACTCCATATAGAGCAGGCCGTCCGCACCGTTCATTTCCTGCTCGATGATGCTGGTGACGGATTCGTCCAGCGTCTTCGCGTTGGCGCCCGGATACGTTGCCGTGATGATGACGGACGGCGGCGCGATGGTCGGGTACTGCGAGATCGGCAGCTGGGTGATCGAAATCGCCCCAGCAAGGATGATGAACAGCGCGAGCACCCAGGCAAAGACCGGGCGATCGATAAAAAACTTTGCCATGCGATGGCTCCTTGTTTACTGCTTGGCTGCCGGTGCGCTGGCAGCGGGAGTGCTTGCAGCAGGGGCGCTGGCCGCCGAAGCGGGTGCGGCGCCGCCACCCTGGCCGCCCTGACCTTGCGGGCCCTTGCCCTGGCCTGCCGACATCGGCTGCCACGGCACAGCCTTGACCGGTGCGCCCGGATGAACCTTCTGCAAACCGTCGACGATCACCTTGTCGCCTGCCTTCAGGCCGCTGGCGACGATCCATTCCGTACCGGTCGAGCGATCGGCCTGGACTTGGCGCACTGCAGCCATGCCCTTCTCGTCGACCACCATGACCGAGGCGCCGTCCGGGCTGCGCGTCACTGCTTGTTGCGGCACCGTGATCGCCTGCTCGTCCACAGCCTGCTCCAGGCGGGCGCGTACGTACATGCCCGGCAGCAGCGTGCGATCGACGTTCGGAACAATTGCGCGCAACGTGATCGTGCCCGTGGCCGGGTCCACTGTCAGGTCCGAGAAGTAGAGCTTGCCCGACTGTGCATAGGCGCGGCCGTCTTCCGTCACGAGCGTGACCTTGGCTGCATCACCACCGGCCTTGGCCAGCTTGCCGTCCTTGAGCGCTTGCTGCAGACGCATCACTTCGGTGCTTGACTGCGTGAAGGTCAGGTAGATCGGGTCGATCTGCTGCACGGTCGTCAGCAGCGTCGCCTCGCCCTGGCCCACCAGCGCGCCTTCGGTGACCTGCGCCAGACCAGCACGCCCGGAGATGGGCGAAGTCACGCTGGCGTAGCCGACGTTCAGCTTGGCGGTTTCCACGGCAGCGCGGGCGGCGGCCACGTCAGCGGTGGCTTGCTTGGCGGCGGCGGTGGCGTCGTCGTAGTCCTGCTTGCTGATGGCGTTGGTGGCAACCAGCGGCTTGTAGCGTTCAGCCTTCAGTTGCGCCTGCGTTTGCGTGGCTTCCGAGCGCGCAAGCTGTGCCTTGGCGCTGTCGAGCGACGCCTGATACTGCGCCGGATCGATCTGGAACAACTGCTGGCCGGCCTTCACGTCACTGCCTTCAGCGTAGGTGCGCTTGAGCACAATGCCTGCGACCCGTGCGCGCACCTGCGCCACCCGCGTGGCCTCCAGGCGGCCCGGCAACTCGCTGGTCAGACCAACGGAGTGCGGCTGCACGGTCACAACGCCGACTTCGGTCGGAGGCATGCCGGCGCCGCCCGGCCCTTGTGCCTGCTTGTTGCCGCAGGCTGCAAGTGCCACCACCGTGAATGCGGCGGCAGCGAGTTGGTGATAACGGCGGGTGTTCGTCATAGATGACCCCATGTGGCGATAAGCGGAATGCCGGGTGCCGCCACGCCGCGCAAACGAGTGCGACGCCGGCAAACCGTCAGCGAAACCAAAAAACACAAAACGAAAACGTCCGATGCTAGCTGCATCTCGCGGCATGCGATATGGCCTTTGCGACGAACTCGCAACAACTCGGACCAGAATGCTAAGACGCGGGAGCGATCGGCAGTCGATCTCCGACTGGCTGCCGACAGACAGAAGTCGGCTCCAGACCACGTGCCCGGGATTGGATGTGGCGCATACGGCCATGGGCAAGCGACGGAGTGCGCGCTATTATAGATACGTTCGCGTATGTATGTAAGTGATGCCGTTACGAATAGGGACTCCGTTGACACCTTTCCGGAGTTCGTAGCAATGACGGCATCAAGCGAACGTGCGGCGCATACCGCGCTGCGACAAAGCATTGTCAGCCAACGGACCCGCTGCCGCGTTGTGCGAAGCGCAATAGTGCGTTGCCTGGAATTGTGCATTGCACAAAAGCCAATCGAAAGAACGTCGACTCAGGTGATACGGCGTTCCTCTGGAAGATCATGGTTAGACGAACGAAGGAAGAAGCACTGGAAACACGTAACCGCATCCTGGATGCGGCGGAAGACGTGTTCTATGCGCGCGGCGTGGCACGCACATCGTTATCGGATATCGCGCAGGCCGCGGGCGTGACGCGCGGCGCCATCTACTGGCACTTCCGCAATAAGACCGATGTTTTTGCCGCCATGTGCGAGCGCGTGAAACTGCCCATGGAGACCATGTGCACCCCGCTCGGGGTGGAAGCCGATGATCCGTTGGGCGAATTGCGCACGGTGGGCAACTTCCTGTTGCGGCAACTCGTGGAAGATGCGCACTGGCGCAAGGTCTTCGAGATCATGTTCAACAAGTGCGAGTTCGTGGAAGACACCAGCCCCATCCTCAAGCGCCAACAAGAATCATTTGAGGAAGGCATGACCCACCTGACGAGCATCATCGAGCAGGCAACGCGGCGCGGGCAACTGCCGGCCGACCTCGATATCCCGCTGGCCGTGGCGCATTTCCATGCCACGTTCAACGGCATCATGGGCGATTACCTTTTCTACCCGGATGCCTCCAGCCTCGCCACCAAGCGCGAGCGTCTGCTGGATGCGTGCATCGACACACTGAAATACGCGCCATCGCTGCGGCTAGAGCCGACAGCGGCCGCGGCCGCCCGCACGGGGACTCCGGCATGAACGCGCCGGTGTTCGATCAGATGGTCTTTGCCGGCGGCGGCAACCGCTGCTGGTGGCAGGCCGGCTGGTGGGATGTCGTGCAGCCCGAACTGGGCCTGGCGCCGCGCGTGATTGCCGGCATCTCGGCCGGCGCATCGACGGCGTGCATGCTGCATGCATGGAATTCGGCCGAGCTGATGGATTACTACGGCGAAGCCCTGCGTCAGAACACCCGCAACGCCCATTGGGGCAACCTGCTGCGCGGCGAGCGCGTGTTTCCGCATTACGGCATGTACCGCACGGCGCTGCTGACGGTGTTCGGCGAGGGTCGCTTCGGGCGGCTGGCGCAGGCGCCCGAGATCCGTATCGGCGTGGCGCATATCCCGCGCTGGCTGGGCGCACGGTCGGCGGTGGCGGCAGGGCTGATTGCCTACAACATCGAAAAGCACGTCCGCAAGACGCTGCACCCGACGCTGGGCAAGCGCCTCGGCTTCACGCCGGAAATCGTGCGCGCACAGGATTGCGCCACGCCCGAGGATCTTGCGGATCTTCTGCTGCAATCGGCCTCCACCCCGCCGTTCACGCCAGTGCTGCGGCGCGCGGGGCGGCCAGTACTCGACGGCGGGATGGTGGACAACGTGCCCGTGCACGCGCTGGACGCCACGCCCGGCGACGCGCTGGTGCTCGTCACGCGCCTGTACCCGCGGCCGACGTATTTCCGCATGGATGTGCCCGTGGCCGACGGCGTGCAGCGCCGCTTTTACGTGCAGCCCTCGCGCAAGGTTCCCATTTCAAGCTGGGATTACACCCGCCCGGGCGCTATGCGCGACGCCTATGCGCTTGGCCGTCATGACGGCGAAACCTTCCTGCGCGAACTTCCACGCGGGTTCGCCACGGCGGTGGCTGCGTAACCTCCTCCTCTAAGACAGGCGGCGGGCGCGCCGCTTGCTGCGCATGGCGCGCCCGCCGGCGTGCCACCAAGGTCGTCCGGCCGATGCTTCTTCGACGGACACCTCATGCCCGCAAACCCTGCACATGCGTTTGACCTGATCGTGATCGGCGCCGGTTCGGCCGGGCTCGCGGCTGCGCGCCGATCTGCGCAACTGGGGGCACGCGCGCTGCTGATTGACCGCGCACAAGTTGGCGGCACCTGCGTCAACCGCGGGTGCGTGCCGAAGAAGCTGCTTGGCTACGGCGCCACCTGGTCGCAGACCGTGGCGCGGTGCGCGCGCACCGCCAACGCCGCCGACGCCTGGGCCGATGCCATCGCCCGCACGCGCGCCGAAGTCGTGCGGCTGCACGAAGCACATTTCGCCCAACTGGCCGATGCCGGCGTGCAGTGGTTGAGCGGCACGGCCTCGCTGCGCGGCCGCGGCATCGTCCGCCTGCAAACCGATACCGGCAAGACCACGCTGCGGGCACGCCAGATCGTGCTGGCCGCCGGCGCCCGCCCCATGCCGCTTCCCGTACCAGGCACGGAACTGTCCTGCACTTCCGACGACGTGTTTGACTGGGACACGCTCCCCGCATCGCTCATCATCGCGGGCGGCGGCGTCATTGCGGTGGAGATGGCGTCTACGCTGGCACGCTTTGGCGTGCGGGTTACCGTGCTGACGCGCGATACGCGTGTGCTGCCTGAATTTGACGTCACGGTGGCCGAGGCCGCTGCGCAGTCGCTGGCCGGCTGCGGCGTCGAGCTGATCCTAAACGCCGACGTCGTCCGCGTCGAACGCGATGCTGTGAACGGCGGCGGCGTGGCCGTCTACGCGAGCACCGAAGGCAGCGACACTCCCCGCGTGCTGCGCGCCCAGCGTGTGTTGAGCGCCATCGGCCGCACGCCGAACATCGCGGGCCTCGGCCTGGACGCGGCCGGCGTCACGCTCGACGCACACGGACGCGTCGCGGTCGATCGCCATTTCCGCACGCGCGCCCGCGGCGTGCATGCCGTGGGCGACATTTGTGGCGGCAGCCCGCTGCAATTGACGCCCGTGGCCGCAGCGCAAGGCCGCTACGTGGCTGAACGCTTATTCGGCAAAGGCACCAAGCTGCCCGACATGAACACCGTGCCGATGGCCGTGTTCTGCGATCCGGCGATCGCCTGCGTAGGCCTGACCGAGGCTGACGCGCGCACGCGCTGGCCTGAATTGGGCAAACGCGGAGCGGACACCGACAAACGCGCGTTGGCAGATCGCATCGACGTGGTGGTGCGCCGCTTCGTCTCGTTGGAGCAGCGTTTTGCGGGCTCGAGCATGGAATCGCTGATCAAGCTGGTATGCAATGCGCGCAGCGGACGCGTGCTCGGCGCGCACATCGTCGACAACGCCGCGCCAGAGATCATCCAGGCGCTGGCGGTGGCCGTGCGCATGGGCGTACGGCTCAAGCATCTGCATACAACCGTCGGCCTGCACCCAACGGTGGCGGAGGAAATGCTGAGCATGTAAGCGCACTCGTTCAATTTTCCTGATCCCGATCTGCAAATCCATGCACGTTGCTGGTGCTGTGTCGGCGCAGAATGGCAAATATATTCTTCAGGAAATTTGACATGCTTCCCGTGCTTTATCTGTCCCATGGGTCGCCCATGCTGGCGGCCGATCCGGGCCCTGTCGGCAAGATGCTGGCGGCGCTCGGGCAAGAGATGACCGCCCTCAAGCCGCGCGCCATCGTCGTGGTTTCGCCGCATTGGATGACGCGCCGGCCAGCCGTCACTGCCCGCGCCCAGCAGGAAGCGTGGCACGACTTCGGCGGCTTCCCGCCACAGCTATACGCCCTGGAATACGCCCCGCCCGGCGCGCCGGACTTGGCCGAGCGCATCCGTGCACTGATCGACGGCAACATCGTCCCGGGGCTGGAAGAACAGGCTTCCACCGTGCTGGACCCGCGCCAGCCGCTGGACCACGGCGCATGGGTGCCACTGATGCTGATGTTTCCCGAGGCGAAGATTCCCGTGGTGCAGGTGTCATTGATGCCGGGCCTGTCGCCGGCTTGTCAGATGGCGATGGGGCGTACGCTCGCGCCGCTGCGCGACGAAGGCGTGCTGATCGTCGGCTCCGGCAGCTTCACGCACAACTTGCGCGCGCTGATGCGCGGCCCGGGCATGGCGCAGCACGGTGTGCCAGTCGAGCCTTGGGTGACGGCCTTCCGCGAATGGATGATCGAGACGATGACCGACGGCATCCGCAGCGGCGATTTCACCCGCTTCTGCGATTACCGCGCGCAAGCCCCGAACGCCGCCCACGCCCACCCGACCGACGAACACCTGATGCCGCTGTACGTGGCACTGGGTGCCGCCATGGGCCAGCCGAGCCAAGCCACGCCGGGCGGCGTGCAGGCTCAGCACGTGGTCGATACCGTGACGTACGGCTCGCTGGCGATGGACAGCTTCCGCTTTGACGGCGCAGGCGCCAACCAACCGCAGCTGCGTGCCGCGGCTTGATTGACGAAGAAAAACGACGGACAGAACGCTGGCGTTATGCGCGGATCAGCGCGGGCGCCAGCGCCGTCGGATTGACCACGCTGTCGACGTTGCCCTGCAGGACATCGAGGATGTTCTGGAACGCGATGCTGAAGTACAGCTCGTAGCCCTCGCGCTCGACATAGCCGATGTGCGGCGTGCAGATGCAGTTCTCCATGCGCAGCAGGGTGTGGCCCTGCAGGATGGGCTCCGTTTCAAACACGTCGATGGCGGCCATGCCCGGGCGCCCGCGGTTGAGCGACGTCACCAGGCCGTTTTCTTCCACCAGCTCGGCACGGCTCGTGTTGACGAAGAGGGCGGTCGGCTTCATGCGCGTAAGGTCGGCCACCGTGACGATGCCGCGCGTTTCGTCGTTCAGGCGCAGGTGGACGGACAGCACATCGGACTGTTCGAACAGCGCGTCCTTCGAATCCGCCACGGCAAAGCCATCGGCGCGGGCCCGCTCTTGCGAGCCTTCGCGGCCCCACACCAGCACATTCATGCCGAAGGCGCGGCCGTAGCCGGCCACGAGCTGGCCAATCTTGCCGTAGCCGAAGATGCCCAGCGTCTGGCCCTTCAGGACGCGGCCAATGCCAAAGTTGGGCGGCATCGTCGTGGATTTCAGCCCCGACTGCTGCCACGCGCCGTGCTTGAGGCTCGCCACGTATTGCGGAATGCGGCGCTGCGCGGCCATCACGAGCGCCCAGGTCAGTTCAGCCGGCGCCACTGGCGAGCCCTTGCCCTCCAGCACCACCACGCCCTTGTCGGTACAGGCATCCAGGTCGATATGACTGCCCGAATCGCGCGATACGCGGCCAGTCTGGCTGATGATCTTGAGTTTGGGCAGGCGGTCCAGCAACTGACGCGTCACACGCGTGCGCTCCCGGATCAGCACGATGGCTTCAACGTCCGCCACACGTGCGGCCAATTGACCCACGCCTTTGACGGTGTTGTTGAACACTTTGACTTCGTGATCCTGCATCAGGCTGAAGCAATCCAGCTTGCGAACAGCGTCTTGGTAGTCGTCCAGTACGGCAATCTTCATCGACATCTCACTTCGAACAATGGTGCGCAGCAAAAAACAGCGATCCCTCGCGGTGGTATTCTTCCCATCCCTCGTCGCACGACAATCTGTGTCGACGTTCGGAATTGCCCGCCGCGGGCACGCAATTTGCGCAGCCCCGCTGGTGACGAGTCCTTGTTCTAGGGTCTGTTGACCTCGGTCCCGCCACTTTAGCGCACGCGGCCCCCGCTGCCCGGAAAAACCCACGTTCCGTCAGCGCACCGCTTTGTAACTGAATGTGAAATCAGCACGGCTACCGTCCCTCCGCCTGCCTCACCTCTCCCTCTGGAAATCGCTGATCCGGCCTGCCCATGAGGTGCCGTCGATCGCTTTCCACCCTGCCGCTGGACGCGGCCACCGTGCTGATCCGCCATCGATTTCTTTCTCACTTCCATTGGAGTTTTGGTCATGAATCAACCCGTGATGCAGGGCGTGCCCGCATTGAACGTGCCCGATTACGTGAAACACCCGCGCCTGATCGCGTGGGTGGGCGAGGTCGCAGCACTCACCAAGCCGGAGCGCATCGTCTGGTGCGATGGTTCGCAAGAGGAATACGACCGCCTGTGCGCCGAAATGGTGGCCGCCGGCACGATGAAGCAGCTCAATCCGGCCAAGCGCAAGAACTCGTACCTGGCGCTGTCGGACCCGTCGGACGTGGCGCGCGTGGAAGACCGCACCTTCATCTGCTCGCAGAAGAAGGAAGATGCCGGCCCCACCAACAACTGGACGGCCCCGGCCGAGATGCGCCAGACGCTGAACGGCCTGTTTGACGGCAGCATGCGCGGCCGCACGCTGTACGTGGTGCCGTTCTCGATGGGCCCGCTGGGCTCGCCGATCGCGCACATCGGCGTGGAGCTGTCGGACAGCCCGTACGTGGCCGTCAACATGCGCATCATGACCCGCATGGGCCGCGCCGTGTATGACGTGCTGGGCAGCGACGGCGATTTCGTACCGTGCGTGCACACCGTCGGCAAGCCGCTCGCCGCCGGCGAGAAAGACGTGCCGTGGCCGTGCAACCCGACCAAGTACATCGTGCATTTCCCGGAAACGCGCGAAATCTGGTCGTTCGGTTCGGGCTACGGCGGCAACGCGCTGCTGGGCAAGAAATGCTTCGCGCTGCGGATCGCCTCCACCATGGGCCGCGACCAGGGCTGGCTGGCCGAGCACATGCTGATCCTGGGCGTGACGTCGCCGGAGGGCAAGACGTATCACGTGGCGGCGGCCTTCCCGTCGGCCTGCGGCAAGACCAACTTTGCGATGCTGATTCCGCCTGCGGGCCTGAACGGCTGGAAGGTGACGACCATCGGCGACGACATCGCCTGGATCAAGCCCCGCAAGGACGCCACCGGCAAGACCCGCCTGTACGCCATCAACCCGGAAGCCGGCTACTTTGGCGTGGCCCCGGGCACCAGCGAGAAGACCAACTTCAACGCGATGGCTACGCTCAAAGAAAACGTCATCTTCACCAACGTGGCCCTCACGGATGACGGCGATGTGTGGTGGGAAGGCATGACCGACACGCCGCCGGCCCACCTCATCGACTGGCAAGGCCAGGACTGGACGCCCGAGACCGCCAAGGAAACCGGCCGCAAGGCTGCCCATCCGAACGCGCGTTTCACGGCGCCGGCCGCGCAATGCCCGTCGATCGATCCGGAATGGGACAACCCGGCCGGCGTACCCATTGATGCGTTCATCTTCGGCGGCCGCCGCTCGACCACCGTGCCGCTCGTGACCGAAGCGCGCGACTGGACCGAAGGCGTATACATGGCTGCCACGATGGGCTCGGAAACCACCGCCGCCGCCGCAGGCCAGCAAGGCGTGGTGCGCCGCGACCCGTTCGCCATGTTGCCGTTCTGCGGCTACAACATGGCCGACTACTTCGCCCACTGGCTCAACGTCGGCGAGAAGCTTGCCGAGAGCGGCGCCACGCTGCCGAAGATCTTCTGCGTGAACTGGTTCCGCAAGGACGAAAACGGCAAGTTCGTGTGGCCGGGCTTTGGCGAAAACATGCGCGTGCTCAAATGGATGATCGATCGCATCGAAGGTCAGGCGCAGGGCGATGAGAACGTCTTTGGCGTATCGCCGCGCTACGAAGAACTGAGCTGGGACGGCCTGGACTTCACGGCCGAGCAGTTCGCCAAGGTGATCTCGCTGGACGCGGCAGCCTGGAAGCAAGAACTGGCGCTGCACGACGAGCTGTTCACGAAACTGGCGCACGGCCTGCCGCAAGCGCTGCCCGACGCCAAGGCCCGCCTGGAAGAACGCCTGGAGGGCTGACAGCCGCCGCCGCTTTGGCATCAGGACAGAAAGCCCGCCTTGTGCGGGCTTTTTTTTCGCCTGCCCGCAGAAAGTTGCCCAAACAATGAGCAGTAATCCTAAAGTTTTAAATCGCGCGAATTACCCCTGCCAACAAAACAGATCAATTGATTTTTAGGAAATCGAATCGTTTTGTAAAAAATACCGGCGCACACATAAGCGCGATCATTATGCCGGCGCGAGCATAATCGTCATGCATTTATGCCTGGCTTGAATCGTTGTACGCATGGTATCGGCCAAGAACGTTGCCTGGCATAGCTTTATGAAGAATGCATGTCAACCACGCCACCCCAATGCGTGTCGAATTGAATGAATTTCCAAATTTTAAAATTCCTGCGTGACGAATCCCTACGGGATTCTTATAATCCCGCAAAACGGAATCCTTTCTCTCTGAGCCAGAGGGGGGGTTCATGACTAGAGGAAACGGGAAAGGGCTAACAAGCCTTATGCCAACGGAGGTGGGGAATCCCTACTTCACCGGCGCTCGGGGGGGCGCCGGCTCGGATTGCGCGCAGGCAAGGCCGCAAACCGTGCAAACGATTGCATGGTTCGGCACGCCGCAGCAGGCACCGAGGGGCTTGCAGACCTTTCTCAAGACCACCCTGGACACCACCCAGGAGGCTCCGCTGGCGATCGTCGACGGGAACAGCAGCATGACGATCCGCGCAAGGCCGACGGCCGGGCAACAGCGCCCGCAAGAAACGACATGCGAGCACACGCGCAACTGCCCGCATGGCACTCATAACAACGCGCACCGCAGACAGCAGAGCGCAGCCGCGAGGCTGCTCGCCGGAGTGTGTCGGCTGGTTAGACGGGAGGTATCACAAAGTGGGTATTCAGATCTTGCTGGTCGAACAAGACCAGGCAGAGGGGGAGCGTCTGTCGTTTTCCCTGCGTGATGGTGGACACGAGGTACAACGGGTCAGCCATCCGGGCCAGGCGCAGGCAGCCATCCTGGCGGCCATGCCTGAGTTGCTCCTGATGGAGTGGACGTGGCCCGAGCGCGAGTCGATCGACATGCTGCTGGCGTTGCGCGCCAACATGCAGACGCGCGGCCTGCCGGTCATCGTGCTGTCCCGTCATGGCGATGCGCGTGCCAAGATTGCCGCACTCGACGCCGGTGCCGACGACTACGTCGTCAAGCCGTGCGACACGGGCGAGCTGCACGCCCGCATTCGCGCCGTACTGCGCCGCCGCGCGCCGCATCAGCATGGCGACGACATCCTCCAGGTCAACGGCCTGCGCCTCGATCCGCTCACGCTGGGCGTGACTGCGCAAACCGAAACCGGTCCGCGCGCCATTCCGCTCAGCCCGCTGGAATTCCGCTTGCTGCACTTTCTCGTCGCGCACCCGCAACGCGTGCACTCGCGCACGCAACTGCTGGACCGCGTATGGGGCAACCATGTATTCGTGGGTGAGCGCACAGTGGATGTGCATGTGCGCAAGCTGCGCGTGGCGTTGGCCGGCACGCCCTGCGATGGCCTGATCCAGACCGTGCGCGGTGGCGGTTATCGCCTCGTGGTGGGCACCAGCGGCGCAACGGCCGCGCATGCTGCCGAAGCGATTGGCATGCAACTGGAAGTGGCGACCCGCAAGGCGGAGCTGCCGGCATACGGCCGCGTCCCCACGACGCGCTCGCTTGGCCCCGCTCAGTTGGGCGCCTGACGAGCCTGTCCGCCAGAGCAGACCGCCGCGTGCGCATTGCGCAGCGGCGGTTTTCTTTTATATCTGCGCTTGGCGATGCGCGCCATAACCTGGGCAGATCGACGCAGGTACTCCTTATGCTTGCGCGTCAACGCTGGCTTTCGCGCCAGCGCTTGAGCCAGCCGAGCCCTTCGCTGGTGCCGGCACGCGGCCGATATTCGCAGCCGACCCAACCGTCATAGCCGAGCACATCCAGCAACGCGAAGAGGTGCGGATAGTTCAGCTCGCCTTCGTCCGGTTCGTGACGATCGGGCACGCCGGCAATCTGCACGTGGCCCACGCCATCGAGGTACTGCTTGAGCTTGACCGACAGATCGCCCTCCATGATCTGCGCGTGGTACAGGTCGAACTGCACCTTGACGTTGGTCGCGCCGACTTCCTTGCACACCGCGTGTGCCTGCGCCTGGTGCGTGAGGAAGAAGCCCGGCATGTCGCGCGTGTTGATCGGTTCCAGCACGATGGTGACGCCCGCGCCGGCAGCCTCGCGCGCAGCGTAGGCGACGTTGCTCACGTAGGTGGCCTGATGGCGTGCGCGGTCTGCACCGGCGGGCAGCAGGCCGGCCATCACGTGCAGGCGCGTGTTGCCGAGCACCTGCGCATACTCCAGCGCTGTCGCAATGCCGCGCTTGAATTCATCCTCGCGACCGGGCAATGAGGCGATGCCGCGCTCGCCGCCCGCCCAATCGCCCGGCGGGGCATTGAACAGCGCTTGCGTGAGGCCAGCGTCGTCAAGACGGGCGCGGATATCCGCCTTGTCGAAGTCGTAGGGAAATAGAAACTCAACGCCCTCGAACCCATCTTTTGCCGCGGCGGCAAAGCGGTCGAGGAACGCGTGCTCCTGGTACATCATGGAAAGGTTGGCGGCAAAGCGGGGCATGACAGACCTCTGGATACGATTGCTTATTTATTGACCAACTTCGACGGCGTACGCAACACGGCAATGCAGCCGAGCACCAGCACGCCCGCCAACGCATACATGCCGGTGGATGTGCTGCCCGTCATGTCCTTGAGCGCACCGATCATATAGGGGCTCACAAAGCCGGCCAAGTTGCCGACCGAGTTGATGGCGGCAATGCCGGCAGCGGCAGCCGTGCCCTGCAGGAAGGCCGTGGGCAGGGACCAGAACAGCGGCGCGCACGTCAGCACGCCCGCAGCGGCCAATGACAGGAACACGATCGACAAGGCCACGTTGTGCCCGGCCGTCGCCACCACGGCAAAACCGACTGCGCCCATCAACGCCGGCACAACCAGGTGCCAGCGACGCTCGCGTCGTGCATCGGCACTGCGACCGATCAGCACCATGGTGATCGCCGCACATACGTACGGAATCGCAGAGAGCACGCCCACCATGAAGGTGTCTGTCACACCGGCGTTCTTGACCAGCGTCGGCATCCAGAACGTCAAGCCGTATTGGCCCATGACGAAAGCGAAGTAGATCAGGCTCATCATCCACACACGCGGGTCGGAGAACACCTTGCCGATGCCGTGGTGCTCGGTCTTGCCTTTGTTGTCTGCAGCAATGTTGGCTTCAAGAATCTGCTTCTCGTCTTCTGACAACCACTTGGCCTTGCGGATACTGTCATCGAACTTCCACAGCACCAGCAGGCCGACCAGCACAGCAGGAACGGCTTCGATCACGAACATCCACTGCCAGCCCTGCCAGCCGCCGCCGACGCCCGTCCCGTGAAACGCGCTCATGATCCAACCCGACAGCGGATTGCCGAAAATGCCCGAGATGGGGATGGCCGCCATGAACATCGCGACAATGCGCGCGCGGCGATGCGACGGATACCAGTACGTCAGGTACAGGATGACGCCAGGGTAGAAGCCCGCTTCTGCCAAGCCCAGGAGGAAGCGCATCACGTAGAACTGCGTCGGCGTCTGCACGAATGCGAATGCGCCCGAGATCAAACCCCACGTGATCATGATTCGCGCGATCCAGATGCGCGCGCCGATCTTGTTCATCAGCAGGTTGCTCGGCACCTCGAAGAGAAAGTACCCGATGAAGAAGATGCCGGCACCGAGCCCGTAGACCGTCTCGGAAAAATTCAGCGCCTGCGACATCTGCAGCTTTGCAAACCCAACGTTCACGCGATCGAGATACGCGACTACGTAGCACAGCATGATGAGCGGGACGATGCGGCGCGACACGCGCGCATAGACGCTGTCCTCTTTTGAAACGGCGTGCGAAGGCAACGCCGCCGTGGTGGCGGTCGAGGTGTTCATGTGGTCTCCGGTCTAGGTTTTATGTGGGCCGTGCAGCGGGCGCTACCGATTTGCTATCGGTCGCTACCAACGGGCCCCGAACGTCTGGCGCAGTTCGTCGATCTGCGCGTCGGACAGCGGCGCGGGCTTCGGTTCGGTCATCAACCAAAGCCGTGCGGTTTCTTCCAGTTCTTCCAGCGCGTAGGCTGCATTCGACACCGAGCCGTGCCATACCACGGGCCCGAGTCGATCGAGCAGCACGGCGCGCACGTCATTGGCCAGCGCAGCAATCTGCGAAGCCACATCCGGATGCCCCGGACGCCGATACGTGATGAGCGGCACGTGGCCGACCTTCATCACGTAGTACGGCGTGATGGGTGGCAGCACATCGGCTTCGTTCCAGACGCCGGCTAGCGTGAGCGCCACAAGATGCGTCGAATGCGTGTGCACCACGGCATGCGCGTCGGCATTGCGGTCGTAGATGCCGCGATGCAGAGCGAGCGTTTTCGAAGGCTTGTCGCCGCCGACCCACTCGCCCGTCGCCAGTACCTTGGCAATGCGCGCCGGGTCCAGCGAACCGAGGCAGGCATCGGTGGGCGTGATGAGCCAGCCGTCAGGCAGGCGTGCGCTGATGTTGCCTGCCGTGCCGACGGTATAGCCGCGCGCATACAGGCTCTGCCCGACGCGGGCGATCTCTTCACGCAGCGCTGTTTCTGTGGACGCGCTCATACGGTAGCCTCCGCGGTGGCCAGCGCCAGTTGCGCAAGCGCCTTCTCGAAGAAATCCACCGTTCCGAAGTTGCCGGACTTCAATGCCAGCGCAACCGGATCGGTGTCGATGGTGGCTGTCCAGGGCACGCCTGGGTCGATCTGCGGGCCGATGCGCAGCGCACGCACGTCAAGCGCCTGCACCACGGCGCCCGATGTTTCACCGCCCGCCACCACGAAGCGGCGCACGCCGTCAGCATGCAGCGTGCGAGCGATGCGGCCCAGTGCGTCTTCAACCAGCTTGCCGGCGCGCTCCACACCCAGCGTTTGCTGCACATGGGCCACTTGCTCGGGCGCGCTGGTGGCGTAAACCAGCACCGTCTGACCGGCATGGCGGTGTACGAAATCGAGCGCGTCGACCACCACCGGCTTGCCTTCGGCCAGCGCCAGCGGATCAATCTGGAACGCGGGGCGCGATGCACGCCAGTGCGCCACCTGTGCGTTCGTCGCACGAGAACAGCTGCCCGACAACACGATCGCCGAGTCGGCCACCGCTGGCAGTTGGGCCGCGTTGCCATGTTCGGTGATCAGCCCTGCGCGGCGGTATTGCGCAGGCAAGCCAAGCGCCAGGCCCGAGCCACCTGTGAGCAGCGGCAAGTCGGCAAACGCCTCGCCCAGCACGATCAGGTCATCGTTGGAAATGGCATCGGCGATCGCCAGCTTCACGCCGTCGGCGCGCAGTTGCTGGGCCTGATCGCGCGCGGCCTGGGCACCGCGCATGATGGTGTCGTAACGCAGCAGGCCGACCTTGCCCGCGCTCTGGCGCGCGAGCACCGGCACAAGGTTCGGATCGCGCATCGGCGTCAGCGGATGGTGCTCCATGCCCGACGCGTTGAGCAGCGCGTCGCCCACGAACAGATGGCCACGGAAGATCGTGCGGCCGTTCTCGGGAAACGCGGGGCAGGCCAACGTGAAATCGGCGCCCAGTTCAGCCATCAACGCCTCGGCTACGGGGCCGATGTTGCCGGCGTCGGTGGAATCGAAGGTCGAGCAGTATTTAAAGAAGAAGCGCGAGCAGCCTTGCGCACGCAGCCATTGCAGTGCGCTCAACGACTGCGCCACGGCATCGGCCGCCGGAATCGTGCGCGACTTGAGCGCCACGACAATGGCATCGGCATCCGCAGCGATGCCCTCGCCGCCTGCCTGCGGCACACCGATGGCCTGTACCGTGCGCATGCCGGCGCGCACGAGCATGTTGGCGAGGTCGGTCGCACCGGTGAAATCATCGGCGATGCAACCGAGGACCGGGCGGGAAGTTGGCGCTGCGCTCATTTTTGCTGGCCCTCCGGCAGCGTGATCCCCGGGAAGATCTTGATCACGGCGGAGTCGTCTTCCCTGGCGTAGCCCGCAGTGGATGCCTGCATGAACATCTGGTGCGCGGTAGCCGCCAGCGGCAGCGGAAACTTGGTGGCACGCGCCGTATCGAGCACGAGGCCCAAGTCCTTGACGAAGATGTCGACGGCGGACAGCGGCGTGTAGTCGCCGGCCAGCACGTGGGCCATGCGGTTTTCGAACATCCAGCTGTTGCCCGCGCTATGGGTGACGACTTCATACAGCGCATCCGCTGCCACACCTTCGCGCAGGCCCAGGGCCATGGCTTCGGCGGCGGCGGCAATGTGCACGCCGGCCAGCAACTGGTTGATGATCTTGACCTTGCTGCCCGCGCCAGCCTTGTCGCCCAGGCGATAGACCTTACCGGCCATGGCGTCGAGCACATGGCCCGCCGCCGCATACGCCTCGGGCGTGGCCGACGTCATCATCGTCATCTGGCCCGAAGCGGCCTTGGCGGCGCCGCCCGAAATCGGGCCGTCCACATACAGGATGCCCTGCTGCGCGAGGCGTGCCTCCAGCGCAATCGACCAGTTCGGGTCGACCGTGGAACACATGACGAACGTGCTGCCCCGTCGCATGGCGGCCGCTGCACCGCTCTCGCCGAACAGCACGGCCTCGGTCTGCGCGGCGTTGACCACCACCGAGACCACCACATCCACACCAGCGGCAACCTCCGCCGGCGTTGCGCGGGCCACGCCGCCTTCCTTGGCGAAATCCGCTGCGGCACCCGGGCGCGCGTCGCAGGCATGCACGGTGTAGCCGTGATTGCGCAGGGTCTTGGCAATGCCCAAACCCATGGCGCCAAGTCCGATCACGCCGACCTTCCGGTCCGCCATCGATTGCGTCATGAATGACTCCAGAAATCAGTCTTGCGCCACGTCGCGCCCTTCGGCCAAACGACGAGCGGCATTGAACATGTGGGTCTGCGCGGCATTGCGTGCAGCAAGTGCATCGCGGTTGCGGATCGCCTCGACCATCGCGCGGTGTTCGTCGCGGACCTGGCGGGCGAAGTCTTCGCGGCGCGCTTCGTTGCTGCGCGTCACGCCAATCGCTTCTTCCAGGTATTGGCTGAAAAAGCCGAGTGCCTGCACCAGAAACGGATTGCCGCTGGCCGCGGCGATGGCGTGGTGAAAGCGCAGGTCTTCGGCCACGCCGTCACCGCCGGCCGCCACCGCAGCGTCGATGCCGTCGAGTGCGGCGTCGATCCCGATCATCTCGGCATCGGTGCGACGCTGGGCGGCCAGCGCGGCGCCTTCGGCCTCCAACGCCCGGCGCAATTCGATGATGTGCAGCACGGCATCGATCGAGCCGGCCTGCGCCGCATCGATCCGCAGCGGCTTGAGGCCAGCCTGCTGCGTGACGTACACGCCGCTGCCCTGACGCGCTTCGACCACGCCTTCGTGGCGCAGACGCGAGATGGCCTCGCGGATCACGGTGCGGCTCACGCCGAATTCCTGACCAAGCACGGTTTCGGACGGCATCCGTTCGCCGCGGCGCAGTTCCCCGGCGTCGATCTTGTCCATCAGGGTCTGGGCCACGCGGTCGGACAGGGAAGGCGCGGCGTCGAGTCGTTCAAACATGGTGGCAGGGATGTCTTGGCAATCGTAAATTCGTCGTGTCATCATACAAGTTGAGTCGCGGAGCTTCATCCCTGTTTACCCTAGGCATCAATCAAAACGCCGGGCCGCTCAGGCCCGGCAACAAGGAGACACCATGAACATCGTCATCACCGGCGGCGCCGGTTTCCTGGGCCAGCGCGTGCTGGCGGCACTGCTCGAACAACCGGGCCTGCCGGATACGGAAGGCTCGGTGCAGCCCGTTGAGACCTTCATCGTGCTGGACCAGGTGGCCGGTCAGATTGCCGATGCGCGCGTGCGCTACGTGACCGGCGATGCCTCCGACCCCGCCCTGATCGCCCAGGTGATCGACGAAAACGTGGGCGGCGTGTTCCACCTGGCCGCCGTGGTGAGCGGCACCGCCGAGGCCGATTTCGACCTCGGCATGCGCGTGAACCTGGACGGCACGCGCGCATTGCTCGATGCGCTACGCGCGCAACACGCCAAGACCGGCCGGGCGCCGCGCGTGCTGTTCGCCAGCTCGGTAGCGGTGTTCGGCGGTCAACTGCCAGCCGTCGTCACCGACGACACGGCGGCCACGCCGCAGGCTTCGTACGGCGTGCAGAAGCTGATGGGCGAATTCCTGGTGGGCGAGTATTCGCGCAAGGGCTACATCGACGGCCGCGCGGTACGCATCCCGACAGTGTCGGTGCGCCCAGGCAAGCCAAATGGCGCGGCATCGAGCTTTGCCAGCGGCATCATCCGCGAGCCGCTGGCCGGCGAGGAAGCCATCTGCCCCGTGGAAGCCGAGACTGAGCTGTGGCTTGCCTCGCCGCGCCAGGTGGTGGCGTCGCTGCTGCGCGCGTACACACTGCCGGCGTCGGCATGGGGCAATCGCCGATCACTGAACCTGCCGGGCATTACGGTGCGCGTGGGCGAGATGGTGGAGGCGCTGCGCAAGGTGGCCGGCGATGCGCCGGTCTCGCGTATCCGATGGGAGCCGGACGCGCGCATCAAGGCCATCGTGCAAAGCTGGCCGGCGCGCTTCGACACCGCCCGCGCCGACGCAATGGGCTTTGGCCGCGACACCTCGTTCGAGGCGATGGTGCGTGATTACGTGGACAGTGCGAAGGGCATCTAACGGCCCTTTCCCAGCTCGACCGCAAACTTCACCAGTTCCGCCTGGCCCTCGATGCCGAGTTTGCGCTTGAGGTTCAGGCGGTGCGATTCCACCGTGCGCACGGACAAGCCCAGCTCGTCGGCGATGCGCTTGTTGGCATAGCCCTTGGCGATGCCGTCGAGAATGTCGCGCTCGCGCGGGGTGAGCGCCTCGACCGGCGTGGGCATGACGGCCTGCTCGGCCATGCGCATCGCCAGCTGCGCGCTGTAGAACGGTCGGCCGGCCAGCACAGCGTCGATTGCTTCGACCAGCTCGCTGGCGGGCGCGTCCTTGAGCACGTAGCCACGCGCGCCGGCGCGGATCACTTGCCGTACGTATTCCAGGTTGTCGTGCATCGACAGCACGAGCACGGCAATCTCGGGAAACGCCTCGGCAAACTTCTCGGTCAGCGCAATGCCGTTCATGCCGCGCATGCCGATGTCCATCAGTGCCAGATCGGGTGACAAGGTGCGCGCGGCCTGCAGGGCAGCATCGGCGTCACCGGCTTCCCCCACTACCTCGAAATGCGGCACGGCTTCGAGCCGCATGCGCACGCCATCGCGCACGAGCGGGTGATCGTCGACGAGGAGCAGTTTGACGGGCGCGGCGGGTCGCATGTTCATACGAGGGGAGAAGAGGGAGCGGAAGCCAGTTGAGCAATGACGACATGCGGGAGCACAGCACACACCTCCGTGCCGTGCGGGCCCGAAGCGATGGTACAGGTGCCGCCCAGCGCGGCCATGCGTTCGCGCATGTTGCGCAAGCCGATGCCACGTTGCGGGTCCACCTGCACGGATTCCACATCGAAGCCGGGGCCGTTGTCGCGAACGGATAAGCGCACGGCACCCAGATCGTTTTCAAGCAATACGCCGATGCGCGTGACTTGCGTGGCGTGGCGCTCGATGTTCGAGACAGCCTCCTGCGCAATGCGGAACAGCGCGGTGTTGCACGCGTCCGGTAACTGCACGGGCGGGCCGACCACTTCGAGCGCAATCGCGAACCCCGGCTGGCTGTCTTCGTGCGCCTCACGCGTTTCTCGCACGAGCAGCTCCAGCGCAGCCGCCAAACCGAGATCATCCAGCAGCGCAGGGCGCAGGTTGTGCGACACGCGCCGCACCTCGCCCAGCGCGCCGTTCAGCCGATCAAGCGCGCGGCGCAACATGCTGTCCGCCCGTTCGATCGACGGCGGCGATGCAGCCGACGCCTCAAGATGACCATGCGCGGTTTCGAGCAGCAGCTTGGTCGAGACCAGCACCTGGCTGATGCCATCGTGCAGTTCACGCGAGACACGGGCGCGTTCGTCTTCCTGAGACTTCACCACCTGCTGCGCGAGTTGGCGCAGCTTGGCATCGGCCTGGCGGTGATCGCTCACGTTCAGCGCCAAACCGCTGCCCGCCACCAGCAGGATGCTGATCGCGGCAATGCCGACCACCCACGCCAGCGTCTGATCGATGTTGGCCTGCGCGCGTTGGTCAATCTCTCGCAGGGTCTGCTCGATGTCATCCAGGTACAGGCCTGTGCCCACCATCCAGCCCCACTGCGGAATCGGCTCGACATAACCGAGCTTGGGCACGCTCTGGTGCGTCGATGGCTTGTCCCACATGTAGCGCACGAAACCGCCACCCGCCTGCGCGGCAGCCACCAGTTTCTGGATGGTCGGCTGGCCACCCGAGTCCGTCAGGTCCCACAGATCGCGCCCGACAAGTTCGGGCTGGCGCGGGTGCATCAGGTTGCGGCCGCGCAAGTCGTAGAGGAAAAAGTAGCCATCGGTGCCGAAGTCGAGGCGGGCGAGGGTGCGCATGGCTTCGTCGCGCGTGGCTTCGTCCCGGGCCGGGTCTGCGCCGTGGCCGGCCGCCAGCAACGGTGCGATGGCGCTCTGCGCCAGCTTGACGTAAGACCGCAGCTCCGTCTCCTTGGCCTGCAGATACGCCGACTCCACCAGCTGCCGCTCGTGCCGCGCCAGCGCGATCGACTGATGGCGCACGGTCAGCATGATCGCCAGCATGGCAATGGTCAGCGGTGCGACGGCGAGCAGCAGGATCTTCTGGCGGAGCTTCATAACAAAAACGCGACGCTTTGCTGCATTGCAAGGCGGCGGCGCGGTCTCGATCAGGTGTGGGGCCCTGCGTAGAACTACGGACATGCGTTGCGTAGTCCTCCGCTTGTGGCGCGGGGTGAGGCTGGCAAATACTACACGCCCCTGTCACGGGGCAGGACTTACTGCAGGGATGAACCCACATCCCGCGTTCAGCAAATAACTTCGACCAAGGTTCGAGGAGACCGACATGAGCTTCGTCAGGCAACACCTGATCTGGCTGGTCGTCGCCATTCTTGGCGCGTCTGCCTTTGCCACCGTTGCGCTTGCGCGCGGCGAGGCAGTCAGCGCGCTCTGGGTGGTGGTGGCCGCCGTATGCATCTACCTGATCGCGTATCGCTATTACAGCCGCTTCATTGCCGACAAGGTGCTCGGCCTGGACGGCACCCGCAAGACGCCCGCTTGGCGCTACAACGACGGGCTCGACTACGTCCCCACCAACAAGCACGTGCTGTTCGGCCACCACTTTGCGGCCATTGCCGGCGCTGGCCCGCTGGTCGGCCCCGTGCTGGCCGCGCAGATGGGCTATTTGCCGGGCATGCTGTGGATTCTGGCGGGCGTAGTGTTTGCCGGTGCGGTACAGGATTTCATCGTGCTGTTCATCTCCACGCGCCGCGACGGCCGCTCGCTGGGCGACCTGGTGAAGAGTGAGATGGGCACGGTGCCCGGCGTGATCGCGCTGTTTGGCGCGTTCCTCATCATGATCATCATCCTGGCCGTGCTGGCGCTGATCGTGGTGAAGGCGCTGGTCGGCTCGCCGTGGGGCACCTTCACGGTCGCCGCGACGATTCCCATCGCGCTGTTCATGGGCGTGTACGTGCGGTACATCCGTCCGGGCCGCATCGGCGAGATCTCCATCATCGGCTTCGTGCTGCTGATGCTGGCCATCATCGGCGGTCAGGCGGTGCACGAAAATGCTGCCCTCGCGCCGCTGTTCACGTTCGACGGCAAGGCCCTCACGTGGATGCTGATCGGCTACGGCTTTGTCGCCTCGGTGCTGCCGGTGTGGCTGCTGCTGGCCCCGCGCGATTACCTGTCTACGTTCCTGAAGATCGGCACGATCATGGCACTGGCCATCGGCATTTTGATCGTCGCGCCGCAGATGCAGATGCCCTCGCTCACGCAGTTCGCAGGCGGCGGTGGTCCGGTGTGGTCGGGCAACATGTTCCCCTTCCTGTTCATCACGATTGCATGCGGCGCGGTGTCGGGCTTCCACTCGCTCATCTCGTCGGGCACCACGCCCAAGTTGCTGGAGAACGAACGCCAAGCGCGCTTCATCGGCTACGGCGCGATGCTGATGGAATCGTTCGTCGCCATCATGGCGCTGGTGGCCGCTTCGGTCATCGACCCGGGTGTGTACTTCGCGATGAACAGCCCGGCAGCGCTGGTGGGCGCGACGCCGGATACGGTGGCACACACGCTCTCCACCTGGGGCTTCGTCATCACCCCTGACGTGCTGATCCAGACCGCCAAGGACGTCGGCGAGAACACCATCCTCGCCCGCGCAGGCGGCGCACCGACGCTGGCCGTGGGCATGGCGCACATCCTGCACCAAGTGGTGGGCGGCCAGGCCATGATGGCCTTCTGGTACCACTTTGCGATTCTCTTCGAGGCGCTGTTCATCCTCACGGCCGTGGATGCAGGTACGCGCGCCGGGCGCTTCATGCTGCAGGATCTGCTCGGCACCTTTGTGCCGGCACTCAAGCGCACGGATTCGCTCGTCGCCAACCTCATTGCCACGGCCGCGACCGTCGCGCTATGGGGTTACTTCCTGTACCAGGGCGTGGTCGATCCGCTGGGTGGCATCAATACGCTGTGGCCGCTGTTTGGCATCTCCAACCAGATGCTCGCCGCGATTGCGCTGACACTGGGCACCTGCGTTCTCGTCAAGATGAAGCGCGACCGCTATGTGTGGGTGACGCTGCTGCCGACCATCTGGCTGCTGATCTGCACGCTCACCGCCGGCTGGCAGAAGCTGTTCGATCCGGACCCGAAGATCGGCTTCCTGGCCCACGCCAACAAGTACGCCAGCGCGATTGCCGAGGGCAAGCTGCTCGCCCCGGCCAAGTCGATGGCGCAAATGCAGCAGGTGGTGCTGAACGACCGCATCGACGCATTCCTGTGCGGCCTGTTCATTCTCGTGGTGGTGAGCATCGCCTGGTATGGCCTGCGCACGGTACTCAAGGCGCGCGCGGCGAGCCGCCCGACCGCCAACGAAACGCCGTACGAAGCGCTGGGCGCATGAGCACGGGCATGCGCGAAGAACTCGAAAACTTCGGCCGCTACCTGGGCCAGACGCTGCGCCTGATGGTTGGCGTGCCGGACTACGACACTTACGTGCGCCACATGCAGGAGACCCATCCGGGCCAGGCCGTCATGACGTACGAAGACTTCTTCCGCGAACGCCAGGACGCGCGCTACGCGGGGCGCGTCGGCCGCTGCTGTTGATCAACGGTTGAACACGCTCCAAAGCAAAACCGCCGGTGCATGCAGCCATGCCCGGCGGTTTTTTCTTGGGAGCGCTACATGGACTGGCGTGCCGTTGTGGGCGGGTCGCCGTGCTTGCCGCGGTAGGTTTTCTCCACCAGCTCGCGCAGCTTGCCGAGCGCCCCGACATCCCCTTGCGCAGCCGCCCGGCCGTACCATTTCTTGGCCAGCTCAACATCCTGAGGCACTACGCCGGGCTCGCCACGCTCGTAATAGCTGCCGACGATGTACTGCGAAGGCCCATCGCCCCCCTCGGCCGCCTTCTTGTACCAGTTGAACGCACGCCCGTAGTCACGCGGCAAACCGCGCCCGGTGAAGTAGTTGGTGGCCAGCGCACGCTGTGCCTCGACATGCCCGCCCGCCGCGGCGCGCTCGTACCACTTGTTGGCTTCTTCCAGGGAGCGCGGTACCAGCTCGCCGCGCTCAAACAATTCGCCATAGGCAAACTGCGCGTGGGTCATCTGGTTGTCGGCGGCACGGCGCAGCCACTTGACCGCCTCTTCTGGGCGGGCGACGGTGCCTTCGCCGCGCATGAGCATCATCGCGTAGTTAAATTGCGCGAGCCGGTTGCCGCGCTGCGCAGCCTCGGCAAACTCGTCGAAGGCGTGGCCGAAATCGTTCTTCTCGTAATGCGCGATGGCGATCTGGGTAAGGGCGGCGGCATCGCCCTGTGTGTCGGCAGGTGACGTTGCAGCGGCTGTCAACGACATCGCCGTACTCATCACCACCGCCAACACCGCCTGCAGCATGCGCGGACTTCTGCGCCGGATCTGTCTGCTCATCGCGCGCTCCTCACCGGAAGATGGCCCAGTGTAACGCGCCAACTTGCTACGTGCGGGTGCGCACAAACCAGCACACCAGAGGCGCCCGCGGCTGCCGAGGCAATCAGCCCGCGCGCACCCGGTACACGGCCACGCTGCCACGCCAGTTGGCCCCCCAGCGCACCACGCTGCCTTCGTGCAGCACAACGCGATCGAGAATCACCAGCCCCACCTTGGGCGCCAGCGCTTCAAAGTCGCGGATGGTCAGCACGCGCACGTTGGGCGTGTTGTACCACTCGTACGGCAGCGACTTGGACACCGGCATGCGCCCGCGGAAGATCGACAGCCGATGCGGCCAGTAGCCGAAGTTCGGGAACGACACGATGCACTCGCGGCCGACGCGCAGCATCTCGCGCAGCACCTGCGCTGTGTTGTGGATGGTCTGCAGCGTTTGCGAAAGAATGACCGTATCGAAGCTCTTGTCTTCGAACAGCGCCAAGCCGCCTTCCATGTTCTGCTGGATCACGTGCACGCCCTTTTTCGCGGAGGCCAGCACGCCCGCGTCGTCGATCTCGATGCCGTAGGCCAGCACGTCGAGCTCATCCTGCAGCACGCGCAACAGGCTGCCGTCGCCGCAGCCAAGGTCGAGCACGGTGGAGCGCGGCTCGATCCAGCGGGCGATGGCACGAAAGTCCGCGCGGTCGGTCAGGATGTTCGGCACCGCGGACGGCGCAGCGGGGTTCAGCGTTTGCGTTGTCATGCGCCGATCTCCTGCGCGATGCGTTCGTAATAGGCGCGGACCAGCGCGTGGTAGCGCGCGTCTTCGAGAAGGAAAGCGTCGTGACCGTGCGGCGCGTCGATCTCGCCGTAGGTGACGGGATGCTTGTTGTCGAGCAGCGCCTTGACCAGCTCGCGGCTACGCGAAGGGGCGAATCGCCAGTCGGTCATGAAGCTGACGACGAGGTAGCTCGCCTTGGTATGCGCGACGGCCTTGGTCAGATTGCCACCGTAAGCCAGCGCGGGGTCGAAGTAATCGAGCGCGCGCGTGATGAGCAGATACGTGTTCGCATCGAAGTACTCGGCAAACTTGTCGCCCTGGTAGCGCAGATAGCTCTCGACCTGGAACTCGACGTCGAACGAGAAACGGATGTCTTGCGCCTTCAGTTCGCGGCCGAATTTCGCGGCCATGTCTTCATCCGACAGATACGTGATGTGGCCGATCATCCGGGCCACGCGCAGCCCGCGCTTGGGCTTGACGTTGTGCGCGTAGTAATCGCCGCCGTGAAAATCGGGGTCAGACAGAATCGCGCTGCGCGCCACCTCGTTGAAAGCGATGTTCTGCGCCGACAGCTTGGGCGTGGACGCCACCACCACGCAATGCCGCAGCCGGTCCGGATACATCAGGCTCCAGGCCAGCGCCTGCATGCCGCCGAGACTGCCGCCCATCACCGCCGCAAACTGCTGGATACCGAAACGATCGGCCACGCGCGCCTGGGCGTTCACCCAGTCTTCCACCGTCACCACGGGAAAGCGTGCGCCATAAGGCAGGCCAGTTTCCGGATGCGGGCTCATGGGGCCGGTCGAGCCGAAACACGAACCCAGGTTGTTCACCCCGATGACGAAGAAGCGGTTGGTGTCGACCGGCTTACCGGGGCCGACCATGTTGTCCCACCAGCCGACTTCGCCCTCGGCGTGCACGCCGGCCACGTGGTGCGAAGCGTTGAGCGCGTGGCAGATGAGCACAGCGTTGGAACGGTCGGCATTGAGCGTGCCGTAGGTTTCGACCATCAGGTCGTAGCCGCTGATCTGCGAGCCGTTGCGCAGTTGCAGCGGCTCGGCAAAGTGCATGCGCTCGGGCACGACCAGGCCGATGGCGTTGGCCGGTTTGCCCTGATGTGCCTTCGGAGAGGAGGTATCGGCCTGCGCCGCATCGGCTGCGGTGACCGCGGGGTCAGCCTGGATGTCTGTCATGGCACCAAAGAAAAAACCCGACCGGCAACGCTGTTCACGCAACCAATCGGGTTCTCATGTGGCGCACGTGGGGCGCTTGCTTTTACCGCCCCCGCTCTGACCGAACCTCTTTAGCCGCATTTGTAATGAGAGCCCAGGGCCACATCCGTGGATATCTGAACTCCCGCGCGCCCGCAAGCCAGTCGTCAAATCGGCGCGCCAGAGGAGGGTGATTATAGAGCAAGCTGCGGCGGACGCATCACCGCATCGTGATGCGTCCGATCCTCCGTCATACGTTGGTCAAAGGCCGGCCATGTTGATGTACTTGATCTCCAGGTATTCGTCGATGCCGTATTTCGAGCCTTCGCGGCCGAGCCCCGATTGCTTGACGCCGCCAAACGGCGCCTCCGCCGTCGAGATCAGCCCCGTATTGACGCCAACCATGCCGGACTCCAGCGCATCCGAAACACGCCAGGCGCGGCCCAGATCGCGTGTGTAGAAATACGCAGCGAGGCCGAACTCGGTGTCGTTGGCGGCGGCCACAGCTTCCTCTTCCGTGTCGAAGGGAATGAGCGCAGCCAGCGGGCCGAACGTTTCTTCATGCGCGAGCAGCATGCCAGGCTTCGCATCGACGACGACGGTGGGCTCGAAAAACGCACCGCCCTGTGCGGACAACGCATGCGGCTTGCCGCCCACCAGGACGCGGGCGCCTTGGCGTACGGCGTCGTCCAGATGCTGTTGCACCTTGTCCATCGCGCGCATGTGGATCAGCGGGCCCTGCTGCACGCCGGGCTCCGTGCCGTTGCCCACGCGCAGCGCACGCACCGCGTCAGCCAGCTTGGCAGCAAACGTGTCGTAGATGCCGCGTTGCACGTAGAAGCGGTTCGCGCACACGCAGGTCTGGCCTGCGTTGCGGTACTTGGCGATCATCGCGCCTTCCACGGCCGCATCGACGTCGGCATCGTCGAACACGATGAACGGCGCGTTGCCGCCCAGTTCGAGCGACAGCTTCTTGATGTCGTCGGCGCACTGGCGCATCAGCAAGCGACCGACCGCCGTGGAGCCCGTGAAGCTGAGCTTGCGCACAATCGGGTTGGACGTCAGCTCGCCGCCAATCGCCTGCGAATCGCCCGTGACGATGGACAGCAGGCCCGCCGGCACGCCAGCGCGCACGGCCAGCTCGGCAAATGCGAGCGCAGAGTAGGGCGTTTCCAGCGCAGGCTTCACGACCATCGAGCAACCGGCCGCCAGCGCCGGGCCGACCTTGCGCGTCATCATCGCGATGGGGAAATTCCATGGCGTGATGGCCGCGCTCACGCCGATCGGCTCCTTCTGCACGACGATGCGGCGATCGCCCTGCGGCGAAGGAATCGTGTCGCCATAAATGCGGCGTGCTTCTTCCGCAAACCATTCGATGAACGACGCGGCGTAGGCAATTTCGCCGGCGGCTTCCGGCAGCGGCTTGCCTTGCTCGGCTGTGAGGATGGCGGCGAGATCCTGCTGGTGCTCCATCATCAAATCGGCCAGCTTGCGCAGGACCTTGGCGCGATCGCGTGCGCTCACCTTGCGCCAGGCGCGTTGCGCAACCTGCGCGGCATCGATGGCGCGGCGCGTTTCGGCGGTGCCCATGCCGGGCACGGTGCCGATCTTGCGGCCGGTGGCCGGATCGGTCACGTCGTGTGTGGCGCCGTCATCGGCATCGGCCCAGGTGCCGGCGAGAAACGCCTGCGTGCGCCACAGGCCAGGGTCTTTCAGTGCGATCGGCGGGGTAACCGGCGCGCTAGGCAAATCGGTGCGGGTCATGGTGTCAGCCCTCCAGTGCGCGTTGCAGGATGGCAAGGCCCTCTTCAAACACCGCGTCTTCAATCGTGAGCGGGAACAGGAAGCGGATCACGTTGCCGTACACGCCGCACGACAGGAGGAGCAGGCCGGCTTCGAGCGCGCGCTGCTGCACGAGCTTGGTGAAATCGGCGTCCGGCTTGCCGTCCGGCGTATTGAATTCGACAGCAACCATCGCGCCCACGCCACGCACTTCGGCGATGCGCGGCTGTTTGGCCTTGGCAGCGTTCAGTGCGTCAACCAGCCGTGCGCCCAGCGCGGCGGAACGCTCGCAGAGTTTCTCGTCGGCGATGATGTCGAGCACCGCATGTGCGGATGCCACCGCCAGCGGGTTGCCCGCATAGGTGCCACCGAGCCCGCCCGGAGCCGGCGCGTCCATGATCTCTGCACGGCCCGTGACGGCCGACAGCGGCAGGCCGCCGGCCAGGCCCTTGGCCATCGTCGTGATGTCCGGCAGCACGCCGGTGTGCTCCATGGCAAACAGCTTGCCGGTGCGGGCAAAGCCGGTTTGCACTTCGTCGGCGATCATCACGATGCCGTGTTCGTCACAGAGCGCACGCACGGCGCGTACGAAATCGGCGGGCATCTGGTAGAAGCCGCCCTCGCCCTGCACCGGCTCGAAGATGATGGCTGCCACTTGGCGCGGATCGATATCAGCCTTGAACAGGCGCTGGATGGCGTCAAGCGCATCCTGCGTGCTCACGCCATGCAGTGCGACAGGCGCCGGCACGTGATAGATGCTGCCCGGGAACGGCCCGAAGCCCGTCTTGTACGGCACCACCTTGCCCGTCAGCGACATGCCCATGAACGTACGGCCGTGGAACGCGCCCGTGAGTGCGATCACCCCCGGGCGGCCCGTGTGCGCCCGTGCGATCTTGATGGCGTTTTCCACAGCCTCGGCGCCGGTGGTGAAGAAAGCGGTCTTCTTGGCGTGCGAGCCTGGCGTGATCGCGTTCAGACGCTCGGCCAGCTCGACGTACGAACCGTACGGCACGATCTGGAAAGCAGTGTGCGTGAAGTGATCCAGCTGCTCGCGCACGGCCTGCACCAGACGCGGGTGGCGATGGCCCGTGTTGACCACGGCAATGCCGGCTGCGAAGTCGATGTAGCGGCGGCCTTCGACGTCCCAGAACAGGGCGTTCTCGGCGCGCTCGGCGTAGCGGTCGGTCATCACACCAACGCCGCGCGGCGTGGCGGCCAGACGGCGGGCATTCCATTGGGCGTTCTGTTGCGGGTCTCGGGCGTTCATGGCGGTCGTGTGCGTTGGGTCAAGAAAGAGGCGATGCGAGCCAGTGTGTTCCCATTGGCTCTGTACAATAAGACCCAATCAGGTTTTTCTTTTAGAACCACTTTGGTTCCATCGCGCACCATGGCCGACCACTCACCCACCCACCGCGCCAGCATGCTGGTCGACTACCTGCAACGCCGCTTCGACCGTGCAGAGCCGGGCGGCGAGCCCGACCACCGTCGCCTGTACCGCGTGTTGCAGGAAGGCATCCTGCGCGACGAGCTGCAGCCGGGCACTCGCCTGCCGTCATCGCGACAGTTGGCTACCGAGCTGGGCATTGCGCGCAACACGGTCATCCACGTCTATGAGCAACTCGGCGTGGAAGGCTATGTGTCGGCGGGCGTGGGCAGCGGCACCTTCGTCGCCGATACCGCGCCAGACCGGCTGGACGCCGCCCCCGCACCGGCTGCAGCGGTTGCCGCAGTGGCGCCCGCGCCGATCACTGAAGCGGCCACGCCGTCCGCGCCGATGCTCTCCATGCGCGGCCGTGCGCTGGTGCGCGATGCGGGCGCCAGCTCGCGCCAATGGGGCGCCTTCATGCCGGGCGTGCCCGAAGTGCGGATGTTTCCGGCGCGCATCTGGTCGCGCTTGCACAACCGGCTGCTGCGCAAGCCTTCACCCGCGCTGCTGACGTATCCCGTTGGCGCCGGCTACCTGCCGCTGCGCACCGCGCTGGCCGATTACCTGCGCACCGCGCGTGGCGTGCGGTGCGAGCCCGAGCAAATCATCATCACTGCAGGCATTCACCCGTCGCTCCAGCTCATTGCCCAGCTGCTGTGCGACGCCGGCGACAGCGCATGGATCGAAGACCCCGGCTACTGGGGCGTGCGCAGCGTACTCACCGCTGCGGGCGTGCGCACCGTGCCCCTGCCGGTGGACGACGAAGGCATGCGCTTCGACATCCCCACACGCGGGCGTCAGCGCAGCAAGCCGCCGAAGCTCATGGTGGTCTCGCCATCGCACCAATACCCGCTCGGTTCGGTGATGAGCCTCGCGCGGCGCCGGGCGCTGCTGGCCACGGCCCACGCAACCGATGCATGGATCGTCGAAGACGACTACGACAGCGAATTCCGCTACGGCAGCCGCCCGCTGCCCTCACTGCAAGGGCTGGATGAAGGCGGGCGCGTGCTCTACATGGGCACGTTCTCGAAAGTGCTGTTCCCCAGTTTGCGGATCGGTTATCTGGTCGTGCCGCCCGCGCTGGCCGATGCGTTTACGACGGGGCTGTCGGAGATGTTCCGCGGCGGCCAGATTCTCACGCAGGCCGTGCTGGCAGATTTCATTGCAGAGGGGCATTTCGTCTCTCACATCCGGCGCATGCGTGGGGTGTATGCGGAACGGCGCGAGACGTTGCTGGCGTCCATCGCCCACGAGTTTGGCGACGCACTGCCCGTGCATGACGGCGCGTCGGGCCTGCATCTCGTGCTGGGCTTGCCGGCTGGCACCAACGATGTGGCTGTTGCTAATCTGGCACTCGCCAATGACGTCGTCACCCGGCCTCTCTCACGTTATTACCAGGACGATGCGCGCCGCCTGCCGGGGCTGCTGCTTGGCTATGGCCACGTGGAAACGGAGCAGATTGCGGCGCGATTTCATACGCTGGCGGAAGCGGTACGCACCATTGGCTGACCAACGCTGCACGCAACAAAAAAGCCCCGCATCGCGGGGCTTTTACTTGGGACGAAGCACGATCAGGCCAACAGCACCCGCAACTGCGCATCCGCACCTTCCACCGGAGACTTCCGGAAGCCGCTCTTGGCGTACCGATGCCAGCGTCCCAGCACCGCACATACGACCAAGTTGGCACGCGAAGCGATGTCGGCATCCGCCGGCCAGGCACCCTGCGTGACCGCCATGCGCAGACTCTGCTTGAGCGACGCCTCAATGCGATCCAGGCACTGCGCCATGCGCTCGGGCAGGCGCTCGTCTTCGCCGACCAGCGCGTCGCCCACCAACACGCGTGTCATGCCCGGATTCTTGTCGGCAAACGACAGCAGCATGTGCGCGATGGCATGCGCCTGGCGCAGGCCGTGTTCCTCACGCAAGGTGATCTGGTTGATGAGGCCAAAGACGGTCTGCTCGATGAATTCGATCAGCCCTTCAAACATCTGCGCCTTGCTGGCGAAGTGGCGATACAGCGCCGCTTCGGAGACATCCAGCCGTGCAGCCAAGCCCGCGGTTGTGATCTTTTCACCACGCGGATGCTCGAGCATGCCGGCAAGCGTCTGCAGAATCTGCACGCGGCGCTCGCCCGGGCGGGGGCGTTTGCGTACCGGCGGTGCTTCTATGGCGACGTCCGCGACCGGCTCGGCGGTCGGAAACTCCGTTTGCGCGTTGCTCATGACTTCCTGGCCCCTCTCCCGTTCCGAGCGCGGAGTTACCACTGCCTAGCCGCGTCGAACAAGCCTTCGTTTTAGTTGAAGCACCGATTTTACTTTCACGCTCACATAGCCGGGCCGGTTGGCGAACAAAATCGGTGTGGCAGCCGGTTGATGTGGTGAATTTGCACGCGCGCCCATCGCTGACGCTTGCATTGGATGCAATGCGTCGGCAGCGGAGGTTGGCAGCACGCCGGGCGGCACGCGCCGCAGATAGCCCGTTACCCATACCGTGCCGATCCCGAGGCGCCGATAGCGTTTGAGGTGAGAAAGCGTGTCTTCGACGAGGATGGCGCGCGATGGCGCAATGCGTTCGCGCGCCAGCAACCGGCGCAGCATCAGCGGGTCGGGCTTCGGGCGCAAGCGCCGGTGCACCCACATGTGTTCGACGGCAATTTCGCGTAGGAACGCGCGTTTCAGGCCAATGAGCCGCAGCACCTCGCGCGCGTAGGCAACCGGGGCGTTGGTCAGCAGGATCTTGCGCCCCGGCAGGGCACGCAGCAGTTGGGCGAGGCCGCGCTCCGCGCGCACCATGGCGCGAAGGTCTTCAAAGCGGTGGGCCTCGGCAAGGAAATCAGCGGGGTCGACGCCGTGATGGCGGACCATGCCCAGAATCGTGGCGCCATAGCGGCGCCAATAATCCACGCGCACCTGGCTGGCGGTGGCGTCGTCCGTGCCGAGCACGCGCGCCACGTACGCGGTCATCAGCCGGTTGATCTGCGGAAAGATCGCGTGCGATGCGTGGTGAAGTGTGTTGTCGAGGTCGAACAGCCAGACCGGCTGCCGGGCGGGTGGGGAGCCCGCCGGCACCTCGCGCGGGAAGGCGCGCGCAGCATGGCGCACCCGCACCGCCCGAGTGGTTCGCATCAGTGCGAGCGGATCATCGTGCCGAACGCCTGTTCGGTCAGGATTTCCAGCAGCAGCGAGTGCTCGATACGGCCATCGACGATGTGCACCGAGTTCACACCGCTCTTGGCAGCATCCAGCGCCGACGAAATCTTCGGCAGCATGCCGCCCGAGATCGTGCCGTCGGCAAACAGCTCGTCGATCTCGCGTGCCGACAGGTCGGTCAGCAGGTTGCCCTGTTTGTCCATCACGCCCGGAATGTTGGTCATCATGACCAGTTTCTCAGCCTTCAGAATCTCGGCCATCTTGCCAGCCACGACGTCCGCGTTGATGTTGTAAGCCTGGCCTTCGTCAGAGAAGCCGATGGGCGAAATGACCGGAATGAACGCGTCGTCCTGCAGCGCCTTGACCACGGCCGGGTTGATCGTCTCGATATCGCCCACGAAACCGATGTCGATAAACTCGCCCGGGCGCTCGCGGTCCGGCATCTTCAGTTTCTTGGCGCGGATCAGGCCGCCGTCCTTGCCGGTCAGACCGACGGCCTGGCCGCCGTATTGGTTGATCAGCATGACGATGTCCTGCTGGACTTCACCGCCGAGCACCCACTCGACCACTTCCATGGTCTCTTCGTCGGTCACGCGCATGCCCTGGATGAAGGTGCCTTGCTTGCCGACCTTCTTCAACGCTTCGTCGATTTGCGGACCGCCGCCGTGCACCACCACCGGGTTCATGCCGACCAGCTTGAGCAGGATCACGTCGCGCGCGAAGCCGTGCTTGAGCTTTTCCTCCGTCATGGCGTTGCCGCCGTACTTGATGACGATGGTCTTGCCGTGGAACTTGCGAATGTAAGGCAGGGCCTGCGCGAGAATTTCAGCCTTCAACGCCGGCGCAACGTGCGCGAGTTCGGGGGCGAGGCCAGCAGGGTCGGGGGCAGCAGAAGCGGTCATGACGGTGACATCCGGTTGGGCGGGTATGATGGAGCGCCGAATGTCGCGTGCTACAAAAACGAAGCAGCCCATTTTCGGCAGGCGCGATTTTACAAGAAAAGGCGCTACGGTCTGGTGGCGCACCTTGCGTGCCTGCCATACCGTTGCCACGAAAGAACACCCTGGGGAAACATGGCCATCGCACCCGACCAACTCGACGCGCTGCGCCCTCACCTGCTGCGCTTTGCCCAACTGCAATTGCGTGACTCGGCCCTGGCTGAAGACACGGTGGCCGACACCATCCTGGCGGTGCTCGAACACCCGGAGCGTTTTGCCGGCAACGCCTCCCTCAAGACGTACGTGATCGGCATACTCAAGCACAAGATCATCGACGCGATCCGCTCGGGGCGGCGCGAAGTGCGCGTCTCGCTGCTTGCGGGCGGTGAATCCGACGAGGCCGGCATGCGTTCCGACGAAGCGGTCTTCGACAGCCTCTTCGCCGCCGATGGCCACTACACCCGCCCGCCGTCCGACTGGGGCGACCCCGATGCCGCGCTGTCACGGCGCGAGTTCTTCGACGTGCTGCAAATGTGCGTTGATCGACTGCCGCCGCGGGTGGGCCGCGTCTTCATGATGCGCGAGTGGCTGGAGCTGGAAACCGACGAAATCTGTCAGGAATTGCAGATCACCGCGACCAATGCCTGGGCACTGCTTTATCGCGCCCGCATGCGCCTGCGCGAGTGCCTTGACCTGCACTGGTTCGGCAATCAGCCTGCCGCTGCCTGAATCGCCCGTAAGCGCACCTAAGCCGCATCACAGAGAACGACCATGCCGAACCGCTGGGGACTGCCCACCTGCAAAGAAGCCCACCGCATGCTGGTGTCGAAGATGGACCGCGACTTGTCCACAGGCGAGCGGCTACGCCTGCGCGTGCATCTGTTTGCCTGCGATGCGTGTACGCGGTTCTCGCATCAGATGGGATTTTTGCGCCAAGCGATGCACAAGCTCGGGCAAGACGACGACGGGAGCAACCCCGCGTGACTGCGCCGGCTGCCAACACCGTATGTGCGATGTGCGGCGCGGACTTGCGCTGCGGCGCCATCGGCGACGGCAAGCAGCCCGACGCGGCATGCTGGTGCATGACCGAAGAAACGCTGCCCGCCAGCGCGCGGCGCCCGGGACAGGGCTGCCGCTGCCAGCGTTGCCTGCGCGAAGCGATTACGCAGGCAAAGGCAGCGCCTGAAGCGAGTTGATCAGTCTTTGTCTTTGCTGTCGTCGTCCAGCGTGCGCAGTGCGCGGCGGACGTCGGCCCGGCCGCACTGGCGTTCAGCGTGGCCGCCTTCAGTGTGGGCGCCGGCCTTGCGGCCGCGGGCGAGCGGCACGAGAAAGTTGCGCGGGCGCGCAGTGCCGGCCTTCGTTGAGGGTTCGATGCGGAACGTCAGTTTCTGGCGAGTGCCCAGTGTCTTGTTAGCCATGGGAATGCTTCCTTACGTGGCTTGAAGCGACACTCGCCGCAAGCCATCAATGTTTGTGTTCGCCGCCGTGGTTCATGGCGGGCATGTTGCCGGCGGTCAGGTCGCGCACGCGGGCCTCGACCTTCTGCTCGACGACGCGCTTGTCGGCCAGCTCCACCTTGAGCGTGAGCGGCACGGTGGTGTCCTTCACCAGCGGTTGTTTCAGGTTCATCAACATCACGTGGTAGCCACCCGGCTTGAGCTGCACCGTCTGGCCCTTGGGCAGATCCAGCGAGGGCATCGCGCGCATGCGCATCACGTCGCCCTCCATCTTCATCTCGTGGATCTCGGCCGTACCGGCCACGGGCGTCGACACGCCCACCACCTTGGCACCGTCGGCCGATTGCAGCGTCATGAACGCGCCGCTGGATGTCTGGCCCGGCACCGTGCCGCGCACCCAGGCATCCTGCACCGTGACCTGTGCGAAAGCGGCGGCGCTTGCGAGCAGGCCAGCAGTGAGCACAGCCAGGCAAGCGGAAGAACGGATCGATCGGGACGTCATCATCAAGGGCTCCTGTCGGGGACAAACGTGCTGCGCATTAAAGCACAGCGTCTGTGGGGAGATAGGTTGGGTGCACAATTGTGCGGCTGATTGACGCATCGCCGCACGGAGAACCGCGCGGTGCGCACGTTTACACTTGTCCACCATGCTTTCCACCCTGTCTCTTGCCGCGCCACTGCTGGACGCTTCCAGTCTACGCCGCCTCTTCTGGCTGCGATGGAGCCTGCTGGCCACCCAACTGGTCCTGATGCTGCTCGCGCCGCTGGTATTTGGCGTGCAACTGCCGGTGGTGCCGCTGCTGAGCGTGATGGGCCTGCATGCGCTGTTTAACCTGCTCACCGGATGGCGGGTGCGGCGCAACCGGCCCGTGCAGCATATCGAGATCACCGTTCAATTGCTGGTGGACCTGACCGCGCTGTCCGCCCTGCTGTATTTCACGGGTGGCGCGACCAACCCGTTCGTCTCGTTCTATCTGCCGGCGCTGGCGATTGCGGCGGCCATGCTGCCGATCGCACACGTGGTCGGCCTGACGCTGTATGCGCTGGCCGCCTACAGCATGATGCTCGGCAACTACATCCCGCTGAAGCTGGCGAACCAGGCCGATGCGGTGGCGTATCACCTGGCCGGCATGTGGATCGATTTCGTGGCCAGCAGCGCGATGATCGCCGGCTTTACGGCGCGGCTGTCTGCCGCTTTGCGCGAGAGCGAAGCGCAATTGACCGAAGCGCGCGAGCGACTGCTGCGCGAGCAACGCATCGAAGCCCTGATGTCGCAAGGCGCGAGCGTGGCGCACGAGATGGGTACGCCGCTGTCTACCGTGGCCGTCATCGCCGGCGAGCTGCAGCACGACGCAAAGCAGCCCGATTCCCCGCTCGGCCCGTACCGCGAAGACCTGCGCGCCATCGAGCAGCAACTTGAACTGTGCCGCGCCGCTCTCGCGCGTCTGCAACGCAAACCCAACGACGGCGCGCCCGAGCCACTCGGCCAATGGTTGCCCGATTTCACGCAGACGTGGCAGCTGCGGCATCCGGACATTCGCCTGCACACGGAGACGTCGCCGGCGGCACAGGCGGTCGAATTGGATGCAGTGAGCGTCGGCCAGATCCTTACCATCCTGCTGGACAACGCAGCTCGCAGCCAGCAGCACGCCGGGCGCGATCTGGTGCCGCTGCTGCTGACGGCCAAGATCGACGCCAACCCGGACATCCTCCGCGATATGCCGCCGCAGATCGTGCTGTCCATCGTCGATACGGGGTTGGGTTTGCCGGAAGACCTGCGAACCTCGCTGGGCCGCACACCGGTGCCAAGCCGGCACGGGGGTCACGGCATCGGGCTGTATCTTGCCTCCACCACTGCGCGCCGCCTGGGTGGTACCGTGGTGCTCCGTCCGAACCCGCCGCAAGGCGCCATTGCCGAACTCCGACTGCCGATTGGCGGTCCGATGGAACACGCGGCCGCCCCCATCATTGGCGCGCCCACCCTCTTCACATAACGAGACGGCCTGACGCAGCCCCGCGCACGTACGGCCCCGGAGAACACCATGCAGCAGCCCGCCCCCTTTCTGATCCTCGATGACGACGACGTCTTTGCGCAGACGCTGGCGCGCGCACTCACGCGTCGCGGCTTTGCTCCGCAGATCGCGCACACGGGGGGGGAAGCGTTGGCCCTCGCACGCCAGACACGCTTTTCGTATGTGACTGTCGATCTGCACTTGGCCGCGAGCGACAAGGGCCTGATGCCCCATGGCGGCACGGATTCGGGCCTGCACTGGATAGCCCCATTGCGCCAGGCGCTGCCCGACGCGCGCATGCTGATTCTCACGGGCTACGCGAGCATTGCCACCGCTGTGCAGGCGGTCAAGCTGGGAGCTGACGAATACTTGGCCAAGCCGGCCAACGTCGATTCGATTCTGCTGGCGCTGCAGGTTGGCGTGTCTGAAGCCGTGGCGGAGCAGACGATGGAAAACCCCGCGCCCCTGTCGGTCGCACGACTGGAGTGGGAGCACATCCAGCGCGTGCTGGCCGAGCACGGCGGCAACATCTCCGCCACCGCACGGGCGCTCAACATGCACCGGCGCACGCTGCAGCGCAAGCTGGGCAAGCGGCCGGTCGCCAAATAGACGCCGGCCGCGTGACGCCACATCAGCGCCGCATCACCAACGGGTATCGCGCTCCCACGCCTTGAGCTCGTCTTCGGCGCGTTCCTTCGTGTAGCCGTAGCGTTCCTGGATCTTGCCGGCGAGCTGGTCGCGCTTGCCGCGGATCACGGTCAGGTCATCGTCGGTGAGCTGGCCCCACTTCTCCTTGACCTTGCCCTTGGCCTGATCCCATTTACCTTCGATCTGGTCCCAGTTCATACGTCCTCCGTTGCGATTGTGAGATTGAGACAAAGCAGGGGCGACCCGCAGGCCGCCCGTGTAGGCACTTCCGTACGGCTTACTTCTTGAACTTGGCGGCGACGTCGTTCTGGCACTTCGTCTTGGCATCGCCGGACATGGCGTCGCAGCGCTCCTTCGCGGCCTTGTAATTGGCGTCGTTGGTGTCCTTGACGGCGTCGCGGCGCGCTTCGCTGACATCCTTGGCATTGCCCGTGGCCTTGGCGTGGCTCACCTCTTCGCCACCCTTGGCACGCGTGTAGGCGGCCTTGGCGTCTTTCACGCAGGTGTCCTTCTCGTTGCCCTTCATGGCATCGCACTTCGTCTTGGCGACGTCGTAGTCGGCCTCGGCTTTCTCCTTGGCGGCGCGGTTGCGGGCGGCCTCAGTGCCATCGCGCTCCACCATCGCATTGGCCTTGGCAACGTTGTAATCGCCCTTGGCCTGCGCACGGCAGACGTCGTGGTCATTGCCCTTCATCGCATCGCACTTGTCCTTGGCGGCTTTGTAATTGGCATCGGCTTGCTTGACGGCACTGTCGTAAGCGGCGCGCTTGGCATCGTTCGGTGCTGAGGCACCGGCGGGGCCGGTTGGCGCGGGCGTGAGCTGGGCGTGGGCGATGCCCAACGGGGCGCAGGCAAGCACGCAACACAGGGCCAGGCGTTGGATCGGTTTCATACGCTTCTCTCCTTGTCGTGGTTGGAATCGCGCACGCCAGGTGCGCGGCGCGCATTGTCTGTGCGGCACCACCTTCTTCAGCAGATAACGGACCTGACCACGCACGATTCTGAGCAAATCCTTGCCAGGCTTGGCTTGGCAGGTGCCCAAACAAAACGGGCCGCATCGTCTCCGATGCGGCCCGCAGGACATATGGAATGCGTTGCTTACACGCTTACAGCACGTAGCGCGACAGATCTTCGTTACCAGACAGCTCGTTCAAGCGCTCGTCGACGTACGCAGCGTCGATGGTCACGGTCTCGCCGGACGATTTGTGTGCGTGGAACGACAGATCTTCAAGCAGCCGCTCCATCACCGTGTACAAACGGCGTGCGCCGATGTTCTCGACCTTTTCGTTGACCGAGCATGCGATCTCGGCCAAGCGGCGGATACCGTCTTCGGCAAACACAAGATCGACACCCTCCGTCTTCAGGAGTGCCTGATATTGCTTGGTGAGGCTCGCGTCGGTCTGCGTGAGAATCGCGCGGAAATCCTCCACCGACAGCGAATCCAGCTCCACGCGAATCGGGAAGCGGCCTTGCAATTCAGGAATCAGGTCGCTCGGCTTGGACAGATGGAACGCGCCTGACGCAATAAACAGGATGTGATCGGTCTTGATCATCCCGTACTTGGTGTTGACGGTCGTACCTTCCACCAACGGCAGCAAGTCGCGCTGCACGCCCTGGCGCGACACCTCGCCGCCGCCGTATTCGCTGCGGCTGGCGATCTTGTCGATCTCGTCCAGGAACACGATGCCGTTTTGCTCAACGTTAGCCACCGCTTTCTGCTTCAGCTCATCTTCGTTCACGAGCTTCGCGGCCTCTTCGTCGATCAACAGCTTGAAGGCTTCCTTCACCTTCATCTTGCGACGGTTCTTCTTACCCTGACCCAGGCCCGCGAACATCGAGCGGATCTGCTCGGTCATGTCTTCCATGCCGGGCGGGCCCATGATGTCCATGCTCGGCGTGCCGGCCGACACTTCCAGTTCGATTTCCTTGTCGTCGAGCTGGCCTTCGCGCAGCTTCTTGCGGAAGGTCTGGCGCGCGGTCGAATCCTTCTCTTCCGGCTGCGCAAAGCCGATGTCGCGCGGCGGAGGGATCAGGACGTCGAGAATGCGATCTTCGGCCGCATCTTCGGCCTTGGCGCGCACCTTCTTCATCTCGGATTCGCGCGTCTGCTTGACGGCCATCTCGGCCAGATCGCGCACGATGGTGTCGACATCGCGGCCGACGTAGCCCACCTCGGTGAACTTGGTCGCCTCGATCTTGATGAACGGTGCGTCGGCCAGCTTGGCCAGGCGCCGGGCGATCTCGGTCTTGCCCACGCCGGTCGGGCCGATCATCAGGATGTTCTTGGGCGTGATTTCCTGGCGCAGCGGGTCTCCCACCTGCTGGCGGCGCCAACGGTTGCGCAGCGCCACGGCCACAGCCTTCTTGGCCTTGTGCTGGCCGATGATGTGCTTGTCGAGTTCGGAGACGATTTCTGACGGCGTCATGGTTTCAGACATGGGAATCCTGTCGATGAAGGCGTTCGATTATTCGAGCGTCTCGATCACGAAATTGGTGTTGGTATAAATGCAGAGTTCGCCAGCGATGCGCAGCGATTTTTCCACCACATCGCGCGGAGCGAGGTCGGTGTTCTCCATGAGCGCCTTGGCGGCCGATTGTGCATACGAGCCGCCCGAGCCGATGGCAGCGATACCGCCTTCCGGGTCGAGCACATCGCCGTTGCCGGTGATGACAAGCGTGGTTTCGCGGTCGGCGACGATCAGCATCGCCTCAAGGTGGCGCAGGGCGCGATCGGTGCGCCAGTCCTTGGCCAGGTCGACAGCGGAGCGCAGCAGGTTGCCCTGATGCTTCTGCAACTTGGCCTCAAAACGATCCAGCAGGGAGAAGGCGTCAGCAGTGGCGCCTGCAAAGCCAACCAGCACCTTGCCATCGTAGATGGCGCGCACTTTGCGAGCCGAGCCTTTCATCACGATATTGCCCAGCGTGACCTGGCCGTCGCCGCCGAGCGCGACTTGGTTGCCGCGCCGCACGCTGACGATGGTGGTGCCGTGATACTGTTCCATGCGCTTGTTCCTAGGGGTCCGGCTTGGCGCGGCCCCCAGCGGGCCGGCCAAAGAACTTCATACTTGACGCCAGCCCCGAGGATTTCAAGCCTGATTTCCGTCACAGCGCACACTTTTTGTGCGCCGAAAATCGCTTTTTGGCGTTGCTTTACGCCTCACTGCGTCACATCGAACGCGTAGGTGCGCTCATCCAGACGCGGTATCACCGTGTAGCCCTTGCGGGCCGCCCACACGTTGATATTGAAGTAGAGCGGAATCACGCCGTAATCGCGCATGCCGATTTCCGTGGCTTCCTGCAGCAGCCTCTCGCGCTTGCTGTCGTCCAAGGTCTGCAGGGCTTCGGCCAGCTTGGCGTCAAGCGCTGGATTTGAATAGCGTCCGCGATTGGACGCGCCCCAACCACGCCCCGGATCATAGGTGGCCAGTAGCGCCTTCAGGCTCGAACTGGCTTCGCCGGTATCCGCGCCCCAGCCAGCCTGCAGAAACGAAAAGTCCAGCTTGTTCGCCCGCGTGAAGAACGACGCTGACGGCAGCGTCTCGACCCTGGTGGCAATGCCCACCCGCGAAAGCATCGAAGCGATCACCTGTGCGACGCGGTCATCGTTCGGATAGCGGTTGTTGGTGGCATGCAGCGTGATGGCAAAGCCATCGGGGTAGCCGGCCTGGGCGAGCAGTTTCTTCGCTGCGGCCGGGTCTGCCACGGGTGCCTTCAGGCCCGGGACGTGGCCGAACAGCGCGCTGTTGACGAGTTGGCCAGTGGGCTCGGCAGCGCCTTCCATTACGCGATCGACGATGGCTTGGCGCGAGATCGCCAGCGAGATCGCCTCGCGCACGCGTGCATCCTTGAGCGGGTTCTTCGGCAGCGGCTTACCAGCCTTGTCGGTGACGAACGGCGACACGTCGCGGTTCGAATCCATGTGCAGATACATCATGCGGAACACCGGCATCTTGAACACCGTCACCGCCGGGTTGGTCGACAGCTTCTTGATGTCCGAGCTCGGCACGTTCTCGATGACCTGCACGTCGCCCGCCAGGAGCGCCGCCACGCGCGGCGCGTCGGCCGTCAGGATGCGCAGCGTCACGTGCTGCCATTGCGGCTTCTTGCCCCAGTAGCCGTCAAAGCGCGTGAGTTCCACGCGATCGCCGCGGTTGAAGGAGACGAACTTGTACGGCCCGGTGCCGATCATGGCGCGGCCGTTGTTGAAATCGTCCGCGCCGGCTTTTTCGACGGCCTTCTTCGACACCATGTAGACGGTCGACAAATCGTTCGGCACCAGCGGGTATGGCCCGTTCGTGGTGATGCGCACGGTCAGCTTGTCGACCGCCGTCACGTCCTTGAAGCCACGCGTGTAGATCGTGAACGGCGATGGGCTGTTCTTGATGGTGGCCGGGCGCGCCAGCGAATAGACGACGTCGGCCGAGGTGAATTCGCTGCCGTCATGGAAATGCACGCCAGGGCGCAGCTTGATCTCCCATACCGTATCGCTCAGAGCCTTCCATGACGTGGCGAGGCCCGGCTTGAGACGCATCTTCTCGTCCTTGGCGATCAGCGCCTCGAACATATGCTCGGCCACGTTCGAATTGGGCGTGACGTTGTGGAAGTGCGGATCGAGCGAAGTGATGTCGCTCGACAGCCCAATCACCAACGTGGATGCCGGCTGGGCATGCGCCGCAATCGGCGTGAGCGCCGAGAGCGTCGTGGCAAAAGACAGCGCAGCGACCAGGTTCGCGGCGCGCAGCAGACGCAGGACCGACATGACGACTCCCCGTGGTTTATGACGAAAGCAAAACGTTCGGGAATTGTCGGGACCGGACGACGCCGGTGTCAACGTCGATGAAGCAGGGGGTCTGCGCGCTCAGTGATGGTGCCCGCAGTCGCAGTCGTCACCGTGTTGGTGATCGTGGTCGTCGTCCCACTCCGTGTCGTCGTGGTCGTCGTAGGCCCAGGCGGGGAAGGGATCGGCCAGCGCGACCCATGCTTCGGGTCCGGCAGCCATCTCGGCATCGGTCAGAAGGCAGGCATCGAGCTGCGCAGTGAGCGCGGCTTCATCCAGATCGGTACCGATGAAGACCAATTCCTGGCGACGATCGCCCCAGCGCGCGGGCGCACCGTTGTCGTGCATCTTCTCGGAAATGTCTGCGCGGGCTTCTTCCTCGTCGGGCCATTCGGCTTCATCCACCGCTGCCCACCACGCGCCGGCACCGCCGTGACGCATCACGCCGCCGGCCTGGCCCCAGCTGCCCGCCGTGTCCATGCGTGAGGCCAGCCAGAAATAACCCTTCGAGCGCAGCACGCGACCGTGTTCGCGCAGCCATTCGGTGTGCATCAGGTCCCACAGGCGCTGCGGGTGAAACGGCGCGCGGCGGCGATAGACGAAACTGCCGATGCCGAGCGCTTCAGTTTCGGGCACATGTTCGCCGCGCAGCTCGGCCAGCCACGCAGGTGCCGCCGATGCGGCATCGAAATCGAACCGATGCGTGTTGAGGATCTCGTCCAGCGGCACCTTGCCAAAGGACGCCGGCACGATGCGCGCGCGCGGGTTCAGCGAGTGCAGGATGCTGGCCAGGCGCTCGCGCTCGGCATCGCTCACGAGGTCGATCTTGTTGAGCACAATCACGTCGCAAAACTCGACCTGTTCGATCAGCAAGTCGACGACGGTGCGGTCGTCGTCTTCATCACGCGCCTGGCCGCGGTCGGCCAGAAAATCGGCGGCATCGTAATCGACCAGGAAGTGCTGGGCATCGACCACGGTGACCATCGTGTCGAGGCGCGCAAGGTCGGACAGCACCTCGCCTTCAGCGTCTTCGAACGTGAACGTCTCGGCAATCGGCAGCGGCTCGGCCACACCGGTTGATTCGATCAGCAGATAGTCGAAGCGGTCTTCACGGGCTAGGCGCGCGATCTCGTCGAGCAGGTCTTCGCGCAGCGTGCAGCAAATGCAGCCGTTGGACAGCTCCACCATGCGTTCGTCGGTGCGCGAAAGCTGCGCACTGGTGGCCGTACCATCGCCCACGAGCTGCGCGTCGATGTTGACGTCCGACAGGTCGTTGACGATCACGGCCACGCGCTTGCCCTCGCGGTTGGCGAGCACGTGGTTGAGCAGCGTGGTCTTGCCGGCGCCCAGAAAGCCGGACAGCACGGTAACGGGAAGCGGACGGGACATGATCAGTGGCCTCAGTTTGTGGCCAAACAAAGCAAACAGCCCGGTGAGTTACCGGGCTGCCAAATCAAATGAATGCGTCAGACAAATGCGACGCTTGCGTCAGTCACCCATCAACTTCTGGCGCTTTTCGCGGCGCTCTTGCGCCTCCAGCGTCAGCGTGGCCGTCGGGCGCGCAAGCAAGCGCGGAATGCCAATCGGCTCGCCGGTTTCGTCGCAATAGCCGTAGTCGTTGGCATCGATGCGCGCAATCGACTGTTCGACCTTCTTGAGCAGCTTGCGCTCGCGATCCCGCGTACGCAGCTCCAGCGCGTGCTCTTCCTCGATGGTGGCACGGTCAGCCGGGTCCGGCACGATCACAGTCTCGCGCAGGTGCTCGGTGGTCTGGTTGGCGTTCGCGAGAATTTCATCGCGCATTTTTACAAGCCGGTCCTTGAAAAAGGCGAGCTGCGCCTCGTTCATGTAATCCTTGTCGCTCATCTTCAGGATTTCGGCTTCGGTGAGTAGTTTCTTGCTGCTCATGGTTGCTGCAGATGATCCTGGTAAGTCGCGCGCCGTCTCGGCTGTCGCGTCGTCCTTGCGCGGGGATGCGCCGGACTCATTCTGGCTTGCGGCGGACTTGCCGCCCCGCGCGCCTCCTTTTGCCTCTCCCGCAGCGGCGCCCCCTGCCGCTTTTTTTCGGGTGGCTGGCGCAGCCTGGGCTGCTGCCGACTCCGTTTCGGACCGCCCGGCACCGCCGTTGGCGCCGCGTCCTTCCTTGGTCTTAGTCACCATCGCCTGCTCTCCTATCGGACGTGCTTCGGACGACGTGCTTCTAAATCGACCTATTGTAGCTGAACGATATTAACCGAACTATCGGAGAAACACGGACACAAAATCCGGCCCGGATTCTGCCTGAAACCGCGCGGCGGGGCCACCCAAAAGGAGGGAAAAAGCGCCGGAATCAGGCCAGGCAGTTCTCCAATCCTTTCAGAATCGTTTCGCGCGGCAGGTCCACACCGATGAACACCATGCGGTTAGAAGGGGTCTCGCCGTCCCATTTGCCCCCCACGTCGCTGCCCATGAGCTGGTGCACGCCCTGAAACACGACCTTGCGGTCGACGCCTTCCATATACAGCACGCCTTTGTAGCGCAGCAGCTTCTCGCCGTAGATATTCAGCACGCCGGAGAGAAATTCCTCCAGCTTGGTGTAATTGAACGGCCGTTCGCTGCGGAAGACGAACGAGGCGATGCGGTCCGTGTGGTGCGCATGGCCGTGGTGATGGTGGTGACCGTGGCCATGTTGATGGCCATGATCGTGATCGTGGTCGCAGTCGGCCGAGCAAGCGTGGTCGTGATCATGCTCGTGGTGATGGTCATGATCGTCTTCGCGCAGGAAGTCGGGATCGATCTCCAGCTTGGCGTTCAGATTGAAGCCGCGCAGGTCGAAAATCGTGTCGATCGGCGCCTCACCAAAATTGGCGGTGCGGATCGGGGCGCGCGGGTTCATATGCAGCAGGCGGTGGCGCAGTGCGTCCACATCGTCGGCGGACACCAGATCGCTCTTGGTGATGAAGATGGCATCGGCAAAGCCCACTTGGCGCTGCGCTTCTTCCTGCTTGTCGAGCTGCATGTTGCCATGCTTGGCATCGACCAGCGTGATGACGGCATCCAGCAGGTAGCGGCTGGCGATCTCGTCGTCCATGAAGAACGTCTGGGCAACGGGGCCGGGGTTCGCAACGCCGGTGGTTTCGATGACCACGCGATCAAATTGGATCTGGCCGTTGTCACGGCGCGTGAGCAGGTCGGACAACCCCTTCACCAGATCGCCGCGGATGGTGCAGCAGATGCAGCCGTTGCTCATCTGCACGATCTGCTCGTTGCCGTCCTGCACGAGGATGTCGTTGTCGATGTTCTCTTCGCCGAACTCGTTTTCGATCACGGCGATCTTCATGCCGTGCTGTTCGGTCAGGATGCGCTTGAGCAGCGTGGTCTTACCGCTGCCGAGAAAGCCCGTCAGGATGGTGACCGGGATCATTTTGGACATGGTGCGTTTCCTGTCTTGTGATGGGCCGCCAGATGCGCGCAATCCGCGCAAGCGCCCTTGATGGTGAGTTCAGCATGGTCGGCCGCGAAGCCGGCGGGCAGGCCGGCCTTCGGCATGGCCGGCGGCTCGGCGCCCTCCAGGCAGAAGTCGCGCCCACATTGCGTGCAGTGGAAATGGCTGTGCGAGCGGTGCGCCGCTTCGCGCGCGGCGTCGTGCTCGGCAAGGCTGAAGCGGAAGACACGATCCGCCCCCGCCGTCTTGTGGACGATGCCGCCTGCCACGAGCCAGTCGAGCACGCGGTAGACCGTCACACGGTCGATGCCGGAATCGTCGGGCAGTGCGTCGCACACGGCTTGGTGCGAGAGCGGATCGGCGCCCTGCATCAGCACGGCAAGCACGCGCACGCGGGGCTCGGTCACGCGGCTACCCAGGCCACGCAGGCGTGCGCGGGCGGCCTCTTCAGGCGAATGGGATTGCGGAGTGGCGAGATCGTCGCGCGGGGGCCGGCTGTTCATGCGCGGGATTGTCCCACGTGGCGCGGGTTGCTGCAATTGAGTTGCAATTGGGCGGCATTGCGCCGCCCCGGGGTTTCTTTTCGCGCTTCGCTACCGCTTATGCCGCGAACACCAGACACACGGGCGTCGGCACCTTTGCCACCACCACGGGCTGGTCCAGCTTGCCGGTTTGTCCGTCGATGCGCAGCCGCAGGAGGGTGTCGCCCTTCTGGTTGAGCACGTAGACGTAGCTGCCGTCGGGCGCCATCGTCATCGCGCGCGGGAAGTGCACACCTTCGCTCCAGTACTGAAGCGGCGCGAGCTTGCCGGAGGCGTCAATGCTGAATGCGGCCACGCTGTCGGCCAGCGGGTGATCCGACTTCAGCTTCCGGTTGCTGGCGTAGAGGAACCGCCCCGACGGATGCATCAGCAGTTCGGCGCCGCTCTTCTGGCCGGTGTAGTCGGCAGGGGTGGTAGAGATGCGTTGGCGCTCCTCCTGCACGTGGCCGGTGGCGGGGTCGTAACCGTGGCAGGCGACTGAGCCCTCGAGTTCATTGATGACGTAGAGCAGCTTGCCTTGCGGATGCAGCGCCAGGTGGCGCGGGCCGCTGCCGGGCTTGAGCTGCGCGCGATCCCGCGGGGCTAGCTTGCCGCCCTCGATGGCAAATACGTTGATGCGATCGGTGCCCAGGTCGGTGCCGATCACGTGCTGGCCGGTGGTGTCGAACAGCATCATGTGCGCGTGCGGCGCTTCCTGTTCGGGGCGGGGGCCGGAGCCGGTGTCCTTGAAGATGCCGGAGACGGTGCCGAGCTTGCCGTCCTCGCCGATCGGCAGGAGGTTGTACGCGCCGCCGCTGTAGATCGACACGCACAGGTGCTTGCCGTCCGGCGACACGACCACGTGTGCGGGGTTCGTGCCCGACAGTGATAGCGGCTGGCGGTTCAGCAGCGTCAGCTTGCCGTCGCGCGCGTCGATCGCATAGGCCTCGGCGCTGCCGTTCGGGCGGCCCTCGTAGACCTCCAGTTCATTGATGGCGTACAGGAAGCGCTGATTCGGGTGCACGGCCAGGAACGACGGATTGGCACTTTCGACCACCTGCACCTGCGTCCACGCATCGCCGCGCGGCGCCAGCACATAAATGCCGCGAGCAGCCGGGCCGCCGGCAGTGCCGCCCGGTGCGTTGAACGTGTAGGTACCGACATAGGCGAAACGGGGAGGGCGCGCATTGCCCGCAGGCTGCACACCCGACGCAGCGGTTTGCTCGCCCGCCTGGGCCATGACGGTTTTGGGAAGTGCGCCCAGCAAAGGTAAGCTACCAGTCCACTGCATGAAAGTTCGACGAAGACGATTGGTCATGGGATGGCTCCATCAAACACGCACGGACATCGCGTGGTGGAAGATGTTGTTCGGATCATACCGGTGCTTCACATCCTGCAGAAACGCGTACAGGTCACCGCTGCCGTAGTACAGCTGAGGCCAAAACGGGTAGGCCAGCATGTCGACGTCTGGGTAGTTGATGTAGCAGCCCTCGTACCGGTCGCCGGGGTATGGCGTGCCGCTGTGCGGCGCGGGCACGTCGGGCGCGCCGTAGACGTCGCGGTAGAAATCGCTGATCCAGCGCAGGTGGCCGGCATCGTCGGCGGCGGACGTCCAGTACGTCTGGTACTGCAGCTTCATGATCGACGCCCGCTGCGGCACGGCGGTGTCGCCAATGCGCTCGGCCTTGTTGACGGCGCCGCCGTACGAATCGACCTGCAGCAGCGACTGGCTCAGGTCGACGCCCGGCATCGTCCGCGTGAGGTGGGCGTAGATGCGCTGCGCCTCCCGCGCCGTGAAGCCGCGCTTCATGTAGGCCGATTTGTACTTGCCGCGCTGATTGGCTCCCGAGCCGTTCAGATACTGCGTGGCGGTCAGCCAGTCGTATTGCACGATGGTGTGCGGCTTGGAGCAGAGCAGTTGCCCCACGCCCTGCTTGTGCGCGGGGCCGTAGCCGGGCGGGCGCCCCTTGACCGGCGTGGGCGCGCAAGCCTGGAAGCGGTTCAGAAAATCATTGAGGACAGAGAGATCGCGGCACGTGCCATCCGGGTTGCAGAACTGCGTGAGCAGGACGATCTGCCCCGACGATTTGTGCGTGAGTTTGAGCAGCGAGAACATGCCCCACGTGTCTGGGTCCTTGCCGCGCGTCTCCCAGTATTCGCCGTAGATGCGCAGCAGTTCGGCAAAGCGCGGCGGCGTCATGGTGGCCCAGTCAAAGGCCACGGTGGCGAGCGCCACTTCCTGCGGTGCCGCCGGCAGCTTGGCGAACGTGTAGCTCGTAACGACGCCGAAGTTGCCGCCGCCAGCGCCGCGACACGCTCGGAACAAATCCGGATCGTGCGCTGCATCCACCGTGCGGGCAGCCGCCTTGCCAGTCTTGTCCACGGTGACGATGTCCACGGCCGAGAGCCAATCCACCGTCAGCCCTTGCAGCCGCGAGAGCAGTCCATAACCGCCGCCGCAAATATGCCCGCCTGCGCCCACCGAGTAGCACGAGCCGCCGGGCAGCGTCACGTTGTGGCGCTTGTACAGCTCCAGGTAGCCGTTCCAGTTCTGCGTACCGGCCGGAATGCGCACCGTGCCGTCGGCGTGCACCTCGGGTGTGGCGAGCAAGCTCAGATCGACGATCGTACCGTCTGGGTTGTTGGAGACGAAATCCTCATAGCAATGCCCGCCGCTGCGCACGGTCGGGCGCTGGCCCGCGTTGATGATGCGCTGCACGGCGGGCGCCACATCGTCGGGCTTTTCTATGAGAGCGATGCGGCTGGCGGCCTGCGCATCCGTCGAGGGCCAGCGCAGGTTGAAGCCATGTTTGAGCGTGTTGTAGCGAGGGTCTTGGCGCGTCACATCCAGTGTCATCGACGACTCCCGGTGAGGGCGTTTGCGCAAGCGTTGCGCAAACGAAGTTGGATACGGACGCGTGGCGTCCGGCGGTTCCAACTTAGTCGTTCGCAGACCCGGCTTCCATCAGACAATGCCGAGACGCTGGGCTCATCGCGCTTGGTGGGCGAGCCATCCAACCACCCGCGTTGCCGTCGCCGCCCACAGCGGCCGCACCAGCCAGCACGCCGCAGCCCACGCCAGGATCACCACGATCAGATCGCAGCGACCGCTCTTCCACAAGTTCAGGGAATGGCGCCCCCAGATCCAGGGCACGCCCAGCGGATTGGGCCAGTCCGCCAACAGGTGCATCAGCCCGCCGCAAGCGAAGCCGAACAGCAACGGCGCCCACAGATGGCCGTGGCCCAGCGTCTGATATGACAGAACAAGCACCGCCACCCAGCCAATGCCCCAGTGGGTGGCAGTGCGGTGCGTGATCCACAAGCGGCGAGCACGCGTCCACCACGCGACCTCCATCCAGTCAGGCGCGGTGCTGCCGGCAACCGCCGCGCAAAACGCCAGGATGCTGCCGAGATGTTCGAGAGACGTATGGGAAGCCTGCGCGACGGCGGTGGCGGCAATCAGACCTGCCGCCCAGCCCGTCGCATGGTGGGCAGCATTGGAAGCCATGCACGTGATGCGGAAGACGAAGGACCGCATCTTCGCAATGGAGGCTTGCCGGGACAAGCCAAAAATTGCGACAAATTGCTAGCCGACTTGCAGCAGCAGGCCCTTGAGGTATTCGCCTTCCGGGAAGCTCGTCAGCAGCGGGTGGTCGACGCCGCCCGCCAGCCGGCGCTGGATGCGCGCCGTCACCTTGGCATCGGCCGCCGCACCCGCGACGATCTTCTGGAACAGGTCTGCGTCGATGGCGCCCGAGCACGAATACGTGAACAGCAGACCGCCCGGGCGCAGCAACTGCATGCCGACCAAGTTGATCTCTTTGTATGCGCGCGCCGCGCGATCGACCTGCTGCGCCGAGGCTGCAAACTTGGGCGGATCCAGCACGATCAGGTCGAACTGGCGGCCTTCCGCGCGGAAGTTGCGCAGCGACTTGAAGACGTCCGCGTCCAGCCATTCGGCGCGCGCCGGATCGAAGCCGTTGAGCGTGACGTTGCGCTCAGCCACCGCCAGCGCCTCGCCCGACGAGTCGATCGACACCACCGAGCGCGCCCCGCCCTTGAGCGCCGCCAGCGAAAAACCGCCGGTATAGCAGAAGCAGTTCAGCACATCGCGGTCCTTGGCCAGCGCGCCGACGAGTGCACGGTTGTCACGCTGATCGACGTAGAAGCCGGTCTTGTGGCCCTCGCGCACGTCCACGTAATAGCGGACGCCGTGCTCGGTGGCAGACAGATCTGCGGCGGGCTCCGCACCGGCCAGCACGCCGGTCATCTGCTCCAGGCCTTCGCGCTCGCGCACGCTCACATCGGAGCGTTCGTAGACGTTGGGGCAACCCGTCTCTTTGATGAGCGCGGCGACGATCGCCTGCTTCCAGTGCTCCACGCCCGCGGCGCTGAACTGGCAGACGAGCTGGCCCGCATCACCTGTACCGTACTGATCGACGATGAGGCCGGGCAGGCCGTCGGCTTCGCCCATGACGAGGCGCACGGCGTCGGTGTCGTGCACCCACGCGCGCCGGTACGCCACGGCGGCGGCAATGCGGCGTTTGAAGAACGCGTGATCGACGGGCTCGGCTTCATCAAAGCTCCACACGCGGGCGCGAATCTGCGATACGGGGCTGAACGCGGCGCGCGCCAGAAACTGGCCGTTATGCGCGCGCACGATGACAGTCGCACCGGACGCTGGCTTGCCTTCCACGCGATCGATGGCGTTGGCGAAAATCCACGGGTGCCGGCGCAGCAGCGAGCGCTCCTTGCCGGGCTTGAGAATCAGGGTTTGCATACGACTGGGATGGTTCGCCCGAGAAAGCGGGCAGCGCTACTTCTTCTTCGCGCGGGGATGCGCCTGATCGTAGATCTTGGCCAGGTGCTGAAAATCGAGCGAAGTATAAACCTGCGTGCTGGCAATGCTGGCGTGGCCGAGCAGTTCCTGCACCGCACGCAAATCGCCCGACGACTGCAGCATGTGCGTGGCAAACGAATGCCGCAGCACGTGCGGATGCACATCCGCCGGCACGCCCGCCGCGATGGCGTTGCGCTTCATGCGCAATTGAATCTGCCGCTGCGCCAGCCGCTTGCCGCGCGGCGAGAGAAACAGCGCGTGCGCGTCTTCGGGTGCCGCGTCGGGCTTGGCAAGCTGCTCGCGCACCGCCAGCCATGCAGCCAGCGCCTCCGCCGCCTTGGTGCCCACCGGCACGGTGCGCCGCTTGCTGCCCTTGCCGAGCACCTGCACCTCGCGCGCCTCCAGATCGAGCCAGCTCGCCGACTCATACGCACCGGCCTTCACGTGGCGCATGTCGAGGCTGACCAGCTCGGAGAGCCGCAGCCCGCACGAATAGAACAGCTCGTTGACGGCACGGTCGCGGACGGTCTCGGCATCGTCGCCAGGCAACTGCTCCATCAGCGCGACGGCCTGTTCAACGGACAACGCTTTCGGCAGCCGCTTCGGGCTCTTCGGGGCGCGTACGCCATCAACGGGATTGGCGGTGACGGCGGCATCGCGCAGCGCCATCCATTTGAACCAGCCGCGCCACGCCGACAGCGCCCGCGCAATGCTGCGGCCGGACAAACCGTCGCCGTGCAGCTGCGCCATCATGCGGCGGATATGGTGGGACTGCAGTTGCGTGAGATCGACATTGGCGGCGTGCTGCGCACCGAGGCGCTGCAGCACGGCCAGCTCGCGGGTGTAGCTCTCCAGCGTGTGGGGCGAGAGCTGCCGCTCGAACTTCAGCGCGTCAAGGTACGCCGCAATCTGCGGATGCGGCGCCTGCGCGCCAGACGCATCGGCTGAAGCAGATTGCGGCATGCGGTGGGCTGCGCTCAGTCGCGCAGGCGGTTGAGCGCGGCAGCGGCCAGTTCGCCGATCTGCGCGAGGTAAGTCGTACCCATGCCGTCATGGAAGCGGCGGGCGTCCGACGAGCCGAGCACCAGCAGGCCGAATGCCGGCGCAGCACTGGCATCGGCATCGCCCCGCACGGGCACTCGCAGCGTCACGATGGCGAGCGATTCGATCGGCTCGCCGCTGTCAGACGTATCGAGCCAGCCGGCGGCCTCAAAACCGGCGTTGGCGCCGCAATACGGCGCACGCAGGCCGGCCGCAAACAGGCGCACTTCCTCGCTCACGCCCTGCGCGACTTCCAGGTGCGCGAATTCCTCGCCGACCTGCCACACGCGCAGCGCCACGGCCGGCACGTCGAAGATTTCACGCAGGCCGTCCTGCACGGCATACGGCAGCGCATGCGTGTCAGCCTCGCCCAGCAGCCGCGTCGTCCACGCGTGCACGCGCTGCTGCGTGCGGTCGTTCTCATTGCCGTGGCGCATCAGGTCCGACAGCTTGAGTTCGAGGTGCTTGTTCTTGTCGCGCAGGATTTCCATCTGGCGCTCCTGCAGCGACACCGCGCGGTGGCTGTGCGGGCTGGTGAGCTGGATGGCAGCCAGCAGCTCGGCGTGCTCTTCAAAGAAGGCCGGATGCGCCTGCAGGTAGTTGGCGACGTCTTGTGCGTTCATCGTGGAGGTGCTCATCAGGCTGCGCCGAGTTTCTTCTTCAGCAGTTCGTTGACTTGTGCGGGGTTGGCCTTGCCGCGCGTGGCCTTCATGGCTTGGCCCACCAGCGCGTTGAAGGCCTTCTCCTTGCCGGCGCGGAATTCCTCGACCGACTTGGCATTGGCGGCCAGCACGTCGTCGATGATCTTCTCCAGCTCGCCCGAATCCGACATCTGCTTCAGGCCCTTCTCGGCGATGATCGCGTCGGCATCGGCGCCGTGCTCGCCGGCCCACATGGCCGGGAACACGTCTTTCTTGGCGGTGTTGTTGCTGATCGTGCCGTCGGCAATGCGCGCGAGCAGCTTGGCCAGTTGCGCAGGCGACACCGGCGCTGCATCGATGTCCAGATCGGCGCGGTTCAGGTTCGAGGCGACCTCGCCCATGATCCAGTTGGCAGCGGCCTTGGCGTTCGCAGCGCCGGCATCAGCCACAACCGCTTCAAAGTACGCAGCCGTCGCCTTGGTGGCGGTGAGGATGCTGGCGTCATACTTCGGCAGGCCGTAGGCCGACTCGAAGCGGGCAGCCATGGCGGCGGGCAGCTCGGGCAGCGTGGCGCGCACGCGCTCGATCCACTCATCGCCGATGACGAGCGGCAGCAGGTCGGGATCGGGGAAGTAGCGGTAATCCTGCGCGTCTTCCTTGCTGCGCATCGAGCGCGTTTCCTTGCGGTCCGGATCGTACAGGCGGGTTTCCTGCACCACGGTGCCGCCGTCTTCGATCAGCTCGATCTGGCGGCGCACTTCGTAGTTGATCGCCTCTTCCAGGAAGCGGAACGAGTTGAGGTTCTTGATTTCGCAGCGCGTGCCGAACGGTGCGTCCGGGCCCCGGCGCACCGACACGTTCGCGTCGCAGCGGAAGCTGCCTTCCTGCATGTTGCCGTCGCAGATGCCCAGCCACATCACCAGCGCGTGCAGCGCCTTGGCATAGGCCACCGCTTCGGCCGCGCTGCGCATGTCGGGCTCGGTGACGATTTCCAGCAGCGGCGTGCCGGCGCGGTTCAGGTCGATGCCGGTCATGCCGGCAAAGTCTTCGTGCAGCGATTTGCCGGCGTCCTCTTCCAGATGGGCGCGCGTGAGCTGCACGGTCTTCTCATAACCGGGCTGGCCGCTCTTGCCTTCCACCTGGATGGTCAGCGTGCCGCCCTGCACCACCGGAATCTCGTACTGGCTGATCTGGTAACCCTTGGGCAGATCGGGGTAGAAGTAATTCTTGCGCGCGAAGATGCTCTTGGGCGCGATCTTGGCGCCGATGGCCAGACCGAACACGATGGCGCGCTCGACGGCACCCTTGTTCAGCACCGGCAGCACGCCAGGCAGCGCCAGGTCAACGGGCGCCGCTTGCGTGTTGGGCGCCGCGCCAAAGGCGGTGGACGCGCCGGAGAAAATCTTCGAGACCGTCGAGAGCTGCGTGTGCGTCTCGAGGCCGATCACCACTTCCCATTGCATGTTGCGTGTGTCCTGTCGATTGTTGTGGTGTGAATGTCTAGGTACTCAGGTATTCAGTGTTCAGGTGTTCTTCGGTTGCTGCGCTCAGGGGTTCGCTGCATCAAGCCACGCCGCCAGCTTCGCAAACGCAGCTTCGCGCGCTGCCGGGTCGCCACCGACGGTGACCGTTCCATAGCGACGTCCCTTCGGGATGCCGTTGCGCTCCTTGATTGCTGCCGTGCCGTCAAAGCCGTGATACGCGCCGCCAAACATGTCCAGCTCAAAACGCGCCTGCGGCTGCCGCGCCAGTACGGCCGTCTGCAGCGTCTGGCAGTGATCGGCCGGCGTCCAGTCGTCGTTGCCGCCGGCCAGCAGCAGCAACGGCGCGTTGAGCCGATAGTCCGGCCGCTTCTGTGCCGACGCACAGCCCGGGTAGAACGCCACCGCGCGATTGATCGCGGGCGTATCGGCGGGCCAAGCGCGGCTGGCATCCACGGCCTCCAGCACGGCCTGCGCGCCGTTGGACCAACCCAGCAGAACGATGCGGCGGGCATCCACGCCCGGCTGCCCCGCCACCCAGCGGATCGTCGCCAGCACGTCCGCGCGGCGCACCGCACCGTTGATATCGCGCGTGGCGGTGCGTTCGGTGCAGATGCCATGCGGCTTACCGCGCGGGCCGAAGCTGTCGGGAAACACCACCGCGTAACCACGCGCGCCAAGCCACTGCGCATACCCGCGATACCGCGAGCCCAGCGCCTTGGCATCGGCCCCGGCCTGCGTATAGAGGCCGCTGCAGCCGTGCAGCGCGATCACCACCGGCGCGCCAGTCGCAGATGCCTTGACGGGCGATGCGACCCAATAGGCGGTCAGCGTTTGCGGCGCATCCTCGGCGTCTTTCATCGACGCGCGCGGAATCTCCACCGTCTGCACGCCAAGTTCTGCAGACGATGGCGCACGCGCAGCCGGCATGTCGGGCAAGGCGCCTTCGGCGTCCGGCGTCGGCTGCGCGGCAGCGTGCAGCGCCAAGGCGCTTGCCAGCGCCGCCAACACACGAAGCGATGTGCGCATCACCGGGCATTCCGGGCGCACTGGCCCGTTTGCGGATCGAACATCACCGGCCAGGCTTCTTCGTAGATGCCGGGCGTGCAATGCGCTTCGCAGTTAGCGTGTGCCAGCGTGACACGGCGTGGGTCCTGCCAGACCATCAGCGTGCACTTGCCGTAGCGCTCGCGCAGCTCAATGCTGGGGCGGCGCTTGGTTTGCTGGAATGTCGACAGGTCGAACTGGCACGAACCGCGCCGGCCGACCCACAACTGCCATTGCATTGCGCTGACGTTGTTGTCGGCCACGGTGAGCGTCGCCTGCTCGCGGAAACCGTCTTCCTCGGTCTGGTTGCAGTAGCCGTTGATGTCGATACGGCGGTCGGAGATCGGCGGCGGCTTCGACGGGCGGCTGATGCCGGGAATGGACGGCAGCGGAATCGGCACGCAAGCCGCCAGCAGGCCGGCGGCAAGCGCGAGCCCGAGTGCAGTGCGGATGCGGTGATTCATGCGTGCCTCCTGCATGGAGCGGGTACGTCGTAAGGGGCCTCAGGCTGCCGGCTGGCGGTTGTGCCAGTCGGTCGCCTGCTGGAACGCATGCGCAATCTGCAGCATGCGTGCCTCTTCAAAATAGTTGCCGATGATCTGCAAGCCAACCGGCAAACCGTTGGCGCCGAAACCCGCAGGCACGCTCATGCCCGGTAAGCCGGCCAGGCTGGTCGACAGGGTGAAGATGTCTTCAAGGTACATCTGCACCGGATCATCGCTCTTCTCGCCGATCTTCCAGGCAACGGTCGGGGCGACGGGGCCCATGATCACGTCGCACTGGCGGTTGGCACCGGCCAGCGCGTTCTGGAAATCCTGCGCGATGATGCGGCGGATCTTCTGTGCCTGCAGGTAATAGGCGTCGTAATACCCGTGGGACAGCACATAGGCGCCCACCAGGATGCGGCGCTTGACCTCCCAGCCAAAACCTTCGGCGCGGGACTTGCGATACATGTCGGCCAGATCGCGGTATTCCGCCGCGCGGTGGCCGTAACGCACGCCGTCAAAGCGCGACAGGTTAGACGACGCCTCGGCCGGGGCGATCACGTAATACGTCGGGATCGACAGTTCGGTCTTCGGCAGGCTGATGTCGACCAGCGTGGCGCCGAGCTTTTCCAACTCGGCCAGCGCAGCGCGCACGGTGGTGCGCACGTCGTCGGCCAGGCCTTCGCCAAAATACTCCTTGGGCAGACCGATGCGCAGGCCGGCCAGCGGGCGCGCAGCCTCGGCGCCTTGCAGCGGCTGGCCGAGCAGGCGGCCGAAGTCTTCCACGTCGCCCCCGCGGCCGGGTTCCAGACTCGTGGAATCGCGCGGGTCAAAGCCCGCCATGGCAGACAGCAGCAGCGCGCAATCTTCAGCCGTGCGCGCCATCGGGCCGCCCTGATCCAGCGACGAGGCGAAGGCGATCATGCCGTAGCGCGACACGCGGCCGTACGTCGGCTTGATCCCGGTAATGCCCGAGAACGATGCCGGCTGGCGGATCGAGCCGCCGGTGTCCGTTCCGGTTGCAGCGGGCGCCAAATCGGCCGCCACCGCTGCCGCCGAGCCGCCCGACGAGCCGCCCGGCACGTGTTCGAGGTTCCACGGGTTCTTGACCGCGCCGAACGCCGAGTTCTCGTTGGACGAGCCCATCGCGAATTCGTCCATGTTGGTCTTGCCCAGCGTCACCATGCCGGCCGCGCCCAGGCGTTCGACCACGGTGGCGTCAAACGGGCTGACGTAGTTGCCGAGCATCTTGGAGCCCGCCGTGGCACGCCAGCCACGGGTGACGAACACGTCCTTGTGCGCGATCGGCACGCCGGTCAGCGGCGCCGCGTTACCGGCTGCGATGCGCGCGTCGGCGGCCCGGGCCTGGGCAAGCGTTGCCTCGGCGTCGACGTGGGTAAAGGCGTTGAGGTGGGCCCCGGCCTCGATGCGCGACAGGTAATGGCGCGCCAGTTCCTCCGCCGAAATCTCCTTGGCGGCGAGTTGGGCGGACAGGGCTTTGATCGTGGATGCGGTCATCGAATACGTTCGGATGGGCTGCCGGCAAGCGCCGGTGACGTCGAATGGAGTGGGCTCAAGACGGGCGCGGGAGCGCCGTTTATGCGGATTACTCGATCACCTTGGGCACGAGGTACAGGCCGGCTTCGGTGGCCGGCGCGCATTGCTGGTAGTCCGCGCGGCGGTCAGCCTCGGTGACGGCATCGTCGCGCAGACGCTGTGCTTGCGCCTGAACCTGCTCGATAGGGTGGGCCATCGGCTCAATGCCGGTGGTGTCCACGGCCTGCATCTGCTCGACCAGGGAGAAAAACTGGTTGAGCTGGGTGAGGGTCTGCGCGGCCTCGCCTTCGGAGATTTCGATACGGGCGAGGTGGGCGATGCGTTTGACGTCGGAAAGTTCGAGTGCCATCGGAATGGGTCAGTGAGTGCAGCGGCGGGCGGGCAATGTACGACAAGCGACGGCTACTGCGCGCGAGGGGCGCACAGGTTGGGCCCCGACAGCGCCGATTTGCCGCAATTTTGGCGCCAAACGCCCGCCGAATACCCGCAGAGTGCCCGAATTATAAGGTATGATTGCCGACTAAATTTCTAAGTCAGCAGGCGACTTCGTGCAGTCACGGACCCTCTGATTAAGTACTCCGGGAACCTCCCGGCAGTCGCACCGTCAGCATCAGGCGACACTTAATCAAAGGTTCCTTGGGGGCCCCCTCTCCGGGCGGCTCAGCCTCGGCAGGATGGCCAGTGCCACGGCACCCCACCGTCGACCACCACGGAGCCCGCGACATTCCCGGGAGCGCAGTAGCAGGATCGGACCGCATGGCATGCCCTTGCGACGTCCGCGCGTTGGTGCAGCCGTTGCGCCGCAATCTTGCTGCTGGGCCGCCCATGACTCGAAAAACAGGATTCATTCGATGTTCGGCTTTTTGCGCAGCTATTTCTCCAACGATCTCGCGATCGACCTCGGCACCGCCAACACCCTGATCTACGTCCGCGACAAGGGCATCGTCCTTGACGAGCCGTCGGTGGTGGCCATTCGCCAGGAAGGTGGCCCGAACGCCAAGAAGACCATCCAGGCCGTCGGTAAGGAAGCCAAGCAGATGCTGGGCAAGGTGCCGGGCAATATCGAGGCGATCCGCCCGATGAAAGACGGCGTGATCGCCGACTTCACCGTCACCGAGCAGATGCTCAAGCAGTTCATCAAGATGGTGCACGACACCAAGCTGCTGCGCCCGAGCCCGCGCATCATCATCTGCGTGCCGTGCGGTTCGACCCAGGTCGAACGCCGCGCCATCCGTGAATCGGCGCTCGGCGCCGGCGCATCGCAGGTGTACCTGATTGAAGAGCCGATGGCGGCTGCCATTGGCGCCGGCCTGCCGGTGTCGGAGCCGTCGGGTTCGATGGTGGTGGACATTGGCGGCGGCACCACCGAGGTGGGCATCATCTCGCTGGGCGGCATGGTCTATAAGGGCAGCGTGCGCGTGGGCGGCGACAAGTTCGACGAGGCCATCGTCAACTACATCCGCCGCAACTACGGCATGCTGATCGGCGAACAGACCGCCGAAGCCATCAAGAAGGAAATCGGCTCGGCCTTCCCGGGTTCGGAAGTGCGGGAAATGGAAGTGAAGGGCCGCAACCTGTCGGAAGGCATTCCGCGCGCCTTCACGGTGTCGTCCAACGAAATCCTGGAAGCGCTGACAGACCCGCTGAACCAGATCGTCTCCTCGGTGAAGATCGCCCTGGAACAAACCCCGCCGGAACTGGGCGCCGACATTGCCGAACGCGGCATGATGCTCACCGGCGGCGGCGCGCTGCTGCGCGACCTCGACCGCCTGCTGGCCGAAGAAACCGGCCTGCCGGTGCTGGTGGCCGAAGACCCGCTGACCTGCGTGGTGCGTGGCTCCGGCATGGCCCTGGAGCGCATGGACAAGCTCGGCAGCATCTTCTCGTACGAATAACGGGACCATGCGCCGCGCCGATCCGCGTTCCGCTGTTGCGGCCGATTTCGTGACTGCCGTTGTGGTCACGCCAGCCGCCTTCGCGGACCGCTGAGATGCGTCTCGCGCCGGTGCGCCGTGCTCCGCCCACCAAGGGCTTGGGCACCGCACCAGCGCCACACCCAATCTGTTGCCGGCAGACCGTTGACCTTGACGTTGACCGTCACGCGTCTGCCGTGCTCATTTGAAGCGTCCGGGTCATGGATTACTCCCCGCCGCCCCTCTTCAAGCAGGGCCCGTCCGCCACCGCGCGGCTGGTCGCTCTGCTCGCGCTTGCGCTTGCGTTACTGGTGATCGATGCCCGCATGTCCGTGCTGGGCGTGGTCCGGCAAGTCGTATCGGTCATCCTGTACCCCGTCGAGCGCCTGGTGCTGATCCCGCGCGATACGGCACGCGCCGCACTCGAATACACGCAATCGTCCACCAAGTTGGCGGTTGATAACCGCAGCTTGCGCGAATCGGCCGTTGCCCAGGCTCAGCAATCGCTGCGCGCCTCGCAGCTCGAAGCGGAAAACCGCAATCTGCGTACGCTGCTCAATCTGAAACAGCACGCGGCGGTGCCCACGGTGGCGGCGGAAGTCCTCTACGAGGCACGTGACCCTTATACGCAGCGCATCGTGATCGATCGCGGCTCCAAGGACGGCGTGCGCGCGGGCTACCCGGTCATCGATGACCGCGGCGTGGTCGGGCAGGTGACGCGCGTGTCGCTGTTCGAATCGCAAGTCACGCTGCTGACCGATAAAGACCAAGCGATTCCCGTAGAGGTCGTGCGCAACGGCCTGCGCAGCGTGGCCTTTGGCGGCGCCCGACCGGGGGCGTTGGATCTTCGCTTCATGGCAGCCTCGGCCGATCTGCAGCAGGGCGACCTGCTGGTCACGTCTGGGTTGGACGGCGTCTATCCGGCGGGCCTGCCGGTGGCCCGTATTTCGCAGATCGAGCGCAAGGCCGACACCGCGTTCTCGCGTGTCGTCTGCGAGCCGGTGGCCGGCATCCGCAGCAACCGGCACCTGCTGATCGTGAAGTACGAATCGGGCTTCCCACCGCCGACCGATCTGTCGCCCGCGCCGGCGCCCAAGGGCAAGAACGCCGCCCGCGACGCACGCGCAGAGAAGGACCGCGCTGCACGCGCCGCCGCCGAAGCCAATGTGCCGGGCCCCACGCCTGCCGCTGAAGAAAACACCCCGCCGCCGCGCCCGACCGACGCCGACGGCAATCCGCTGGACACCGATTCAGCGCAAAAACGCTGAAGCGAGGCCATCGATCATGAACTCGCCCCAATACCTGCTACGCCCGGTCAACCCGGGCTTCATCGCGTTCAGCTTCGTGCTGGCCTTCCTGTTCAACCTGATGCCGTGGGGCCACATGCAGTGGATTCCCGATCTGGTGGCACTCGTGCTGGTGTTCTGGAACATCCACCAGCCGCGCCGCGTGGGCATGGTGGTGGCCTTCCTGCTGGGTCTGTTGATGGACGTGCACGAAGCGCGTCTGCTTGGCGAACACGCGATGGCCTACACGATGCTGTCGTATTTTGCGATCACGATTCACCGGCGCGTGCTGTGGTTCTCGGTGTTGTCGCAGGCGCTGCATGTGCTGCCGCTGCTGGTGCTGGCTCACGCCGTACCGATCGTCATCCGCCTGCTGATGGGCGCGCACCTGCCGGACTGGCAGGTCATCCTGCCGCCGTTGATCGAAGCCGCGCTGTGGCCGTTCGCAAACGCATTCCTGCTGGCGCCGCAGCGTCGCCCGGAGAGCGTCGACGAAACTCGGCCCATCTAAGGCGGCCGACTTGATGCGCTCCGCTATTCGCCCGCACCTGGCATGACCGAAATCCGCAACGTCGAACAGGAGCTGTCGCGCTTCCGCCTGCGGCTGGCGGCGGCCGCCCTCTTCGTGCTCGTCTGTTTCGGGCTACTGCTGGCGCGCTTCTTCTGGCTGCAGCAGGTCAAGCACGAGCAGTACTCGGCCAAGGCGGAAGACAACCGCATCTCGGTGGCCCCGATCGAGCCCAATCGCGGCATCATCATGGACCGCAACGGCGTGGTGCTGGCGCGCAACTACTCGGCGTACACGCTGGAGATCACGCCGTCCAAGCTGCAGGACACGCTCGACAACACGATCGACCAGCTTGCCCAGGTGGTCGATATCCAGCCGCGCGACCGCCGCCGCTTCAAGCGCCTGATGGAAGATGCGCGCAGCTTCGAAAGCCTGCCGATCCGCAGTCAGCTGACGGACCAGGAAGTCGCGCGGTTCTCGGCGCAGCGCTTCCGCTTTCCGGGCGTGGACGTGCATGCGCGGCTGTTCCGCCAATACCCGCTGGGCGAATCGGCGTCGCACGTGATCGGCTACATCGGCCGGATCTCTGAACGCGATCTGGACCGCATCGACAACATGAGCGATGCCAACAGCCAACCTAACGTGACGTACGATCCGCGCAAGGACTCCAACAATTACAGCGGCACGGAATACATCGGCAAGGTCGGCATTGAACAGAGCTACGAGACCGAGCTGCACGGCCTGACCGGCTACGAAGAGGTGGAAGTGAGCGCGGGCGGGCGGCCGATCCGTACGCTGTCGACCTCGCAGGCAACGCCGGGCAACAATCTGATCCTGTCGCTCGACATCAACCTGCAGCGGCTGGCCGAGCAGCTCTTCGGCAACCGACGCGGCGCCCTCGTGGCGATCGAGCCGGAGACGGGCGACATCCTTGCCTTCGTCTCCAAGCCGACGTTCGATCCGAACCTGTTCATTGAAGGGATCGACAGCGCGACCTGGGGCGAGCTGAACAACTCGCCGGACAAGCCGCTGCTGAACCGGCCGTTGCGGGGCACGTATCCGCCCGGCTCGACGTACAAGCCGTTCATGGCACTGGGTGCCCTCGAGCTTGGCAAGCGCACGCCGCAGTGGGGCATGGCCGATCCGGGCTCGTTCACGCTGGGCAACCACACGTTCCGCGACGACGTGCCGGGCGGCCACGGCTGGGTCGACATGTACCGCTCGATCGTGGCCTCGTGCGACACGTATTACTACCGGCTCGCGAACGACATGGGCGTCAATGCCATCCACGATTTCATGAAGCCCTTCGGCTTCGGGCAAGTCACGGGCATCGACATTGAGGGCGAGCGCACCGGCATCCTGCCCTCCACCGACTGGAAGCGCAAAGCCTACAAGCGCCCCGAGCAGCAGAAGTGGTACGACGGCGAAACCATCTCGCTGGGCATCGGCCAGGGCTACAACAACTTCACCATCCTGCAGCTCGCGCATGCGATATCGACGCTGGCAAACAACGGCGTGGTGATGAAGCCCCACCTGGTGAAGGCGGTCGAAGATTCGCTGTCCAAGTCGCGCTCGCTGACGGTGCCGACGGAAAGCTACAGGATCCCGCTCAAGCAGGCGAACATCGACGTGATCAAGCGCGCCATGGTGGGCGTGAACCAGGCCGGTACGGCGGCCAAGGCGTTCATCGGTGCGCAATACGTGTCGGCAGGCAAGACGGGGACGGCGCAGGTGTACTCGCTTGGCAAGAATGAGAAGTACAACCACCACGCCATTCCCGAAAACAAGCGCGACCACGCGCTGTTCGAGGCGTTTGCGCCGGCGGATCATCCGAAGATCGCGCTGGCACTCATCGTGGAAAACGCCGGCTTTGGTGCCGCGTCGGCGGCGCCAATCGCACGTGCGGTCATGGACTATTACCTGACCGGAAAGTGGCCCACCGAGCTGGCCGCCACCGCGCCCAAGCCCCAGCAGCAACCGCCGGTGGATACGCCCAGCGTGTTCTCGACCGGCAAGACGGCCACCATCGCCAGCGCGACGGCTGCGCCGCAAGTGGCTGCAGAGGCGGCGTCCGGGGTGGCTGCCACTTCTGGCGTAGCAGCCTCCGCTGCCAGTGCTGTGGCCGCGGCTTCGGCGCCGGCCGCATCGTCGGTGGCATCAGGCGCCACGCACGGCACGCCGCCGCTGTCGCCCGACCTGGTGGCGCCGGTCCTGCGCGAGGCCGGCACCAGCGCCGAAGCCGTCGCCCCGGCCACGCTGGACGCCCAGGTGCTGCAAGCGCTGTCGCATGCACAACCGGCCCCCGAACTGCCACCGCGCGGACGTGGCAACGCTGCCGCGCCAGCTTCGGCTCCAGCAACCTCGCCCAAGGGTGCGAAGGATGCCAAGCCGGGTAACAAGCCGGCGCCGAAGCCCGCGCAGAAACCGGCCGCCAAGCCGGCCGCGCCCTGATATTCGCGCTTGAGGATCTCGCCATGGACAAACTGGACAAGCGCCGCATATTCAACATCATCAAGTCGCTCTTCACCGGCTTCGATGGCCCGCTGGCGCTGATCGTCTTCCTGCTGCTCGGCACGGGATTGGTCGCCCTGTATTCGGCCGCCATCGACATGCCGGGCCGGGTGGAAGACCAGGTCCGCAACATCCTGCTGTCGTTCGTGCTGATGTGGATCATCGCCAACTTGCCGCAGCAAACGCTCATGCGCTTTGCGGTGCCGCTCTACACCGTCGGCGTGGCGTTGTTGATTGGCGTGGCGGCGTTCGGGCTGATCCGCAAGGGCGCGCGGCGGTGGCTCAATATCGGCGTGGTGGTCCAGCCTTCCGAGATCATGAAGATCGCCATGCCGCTCATGCTGGCGTGGTACTTCCAGAAGCGCGAGGGCGTGATCCACTGGTATGACTATCTGGCGGCAGCCATGCTGCTGCTGATTCCCGTCGGGCTGATCGCCAAGCAGCCGGACCTGGGCACCGCGCTGCTGGTGCTGGCAGCGGGTATCTACGTGATCTACTTTGCCGGCCTGTCGTGGCGGCTGATCGTGCCGGTGCTGGTGGTTGCCGTCACCGCGATCACGCTGGTGGTGTCATTCGAGTCGCGCATCTGCGCCCCGGGCGTGAACTGGCCGATCCTGCACGACTACCAGCAACACCGCGTGTGTACGCTGCTCGACCCGACCACCGACCCGCTGGGCAAGGGCTTCCACACCATCCAGTCGATCATTGCCATCGGCTCGGGCGGCGTGACGGGCAAGGGATGGCTGAAGGGCACGCAAACCCACCTCGAGTTCATCCCCGAGAAACACACCGACTTCATCTTCGCGGTGTATTCGGAGGAGTTTGGGTTGGTGGGCAACGGCGTGCTGCTGTTCCTGTATCTGCTGCTGATCTTGCGCGGGCTCTTCATTGCAGCCAACGCGGGGACGCTGTTCGGGCGCCTGCTGGCCGGGTCGATCACGCTGATCTTCTTTACCTACGCCTTCGTCAACATGGGCATGGTGAGCGGCATCCTGCCTGTGGTGGGCGTGCCGCTCCCGCTCATCAGTTATGGGGGGACGGCGCTTGTCACGCTGGGCATGGGCATCGGCATCCTGATGAGCATCGCCCGACAGAAGCGCTTCGTGCAAACCTGACAAAACGGCCGCCAGAACTTGGCGGCCGTTTTGCTTTCAGGCGGCGAGCGCTTCTTCGCGCAGCAACCTTCGCAGCACCTTGCCCGTCGCGGTGGCGGGCAGCGCATCATGGAACTTCACGCGCCGCGGCACCTTGTACGGCGCCATGTTGTCGCGCGACCAGGCAATCAGCTCGGCTTCCGAGAGCGTCACGCCGTTCATCGGCACCACGTGCGCGCAGACCACTTCACCTTTGTCGGGATCGGGGATGGGCGTCACAGCCACTTGGCGGATGCCCGGGTGGCGCGAGAGGAGCGCCTCGACCTCTTCCGGAAACACGCTGTAGCCCGACACCTTGATCATCTCCTTGATGCGGCCCTGCCATTGCAGGTAACCGTCGGGCGAGACCTGGCCGATATCCCCAGTGCGCAGAAAGCCGTTGTGCAGGACAGCGCGCGTGGCCTCGTCGCGCTGCCAGTAGCCGCGGAACACGCCGGGGCTGCGGATGGTGATTTCGCCAGCCTGGCCAGGCGGCAGTTCAGCGCCGGTATGCGGGTCGACGATGCGTACCTCGGTCTGTGGGACGATCTTGCCGTGCCAACCCCAGCGCGGGGCATCGGCAGGCGTGATGGCGTCGCAGGTGTGGGTTTCCGACAGGCCATAGGCGGCTTCATAGATGCGGCACTGCGGGCCGGCAAAAGCACGCCACTGCTCGGCAATGGCTTCGGTCAGCGTGACGCCGAAGCTGGTGCACGGGTTGGCCACCAAGGATTCCATGCGGTACTGCGCCGCGTCCGGATGCGCCATGACCGCCAGGTTCATTGGCGTCATGCTGTACCAGCGTGTCACGCGGTAGCGGTCGATGGCCTGCAGCACGGCCAGGGGATCGAAGCGATAAAGCAGGATGGTCGTGGCACCGGAATACAGCATCACGTTCATGCCCATCAGCATGCCGGCGATATGAGACAGCGGCGCCACCGCCAGCATCACGTCCGAGGCATGGATGCCACTGACCTGCACCGTAACGGCGGTCTTGTACAGCGCGTTGCGGTGCGTGAGCATGGCGCCCTTCGGCCGGCCGGTGGTGCCAGACGTGTAGACCATCAGCGCAACGTCATCCAGGCTCACCTGAATGGCAGCCACGGCGTTGCGCTCGGCCACATCGACGGGCTCGGCCATCAACTGCATGAGGTCGAGCTGCGCGGCACCCGGCTTGTTCTTGAGCGGCGGCGCAGACGAGGCATCGGCGGCAATCAGTTCGGGCGGCACGGCCAGCGCCTTGCGGCACGCGGGCTGCGTGGGCTGAAGATCGGCATAGCGCGTGGTGATAACGGTCGTGACCGCCGTGCCGGGCCTGGCGGCCTCGACAATCGGCATCAGATCGGCCGCCGCCACCAGAATCTTGGCGCCGCAATCGGCCAGTTGGTCGCGCAGTTCGTGCTGACGCGACAACGGCCCGCAGGGCACGACGATGCCGCCCAGCTTGGCGGTGGCCAGATGGGCCACGATGGCTTGCGGACAGTTGTGCAGAAACAGCGCAACGCGATCGCCGCGTGTCACGCCCAGCCGCTGCAACTGCACCGCCAAGCGCGTCGAGGCCTGATCCAGTTCGCGCCAGCAGATCGTACGGCCGTACCACAGCAGGGCGATGCGCTCGGGCGTCTGCTGCGCATGATGGGCGCAATACCGGTGCAGCGGCATCTCGCCCGCCAGATAGTTGACCGGTTCGCGGTTCTGGATGGTCATGTGGTGTCTCCTCGGCCGCCAGCATCGCGGGGCGACACATCGGCCGTGATGGCTGCCCTCGTTGCGGGGCGCTCATGCGGGTCAGGGTTCGCGGCATCCATTGTTCGAGTATGGCGAAGCCATATGGCCACCGCCGCACCGATTTGCGCAAGACCGCGTTCCACCCATGATTTGGGTCAAACATGACCTTGCGCAAGACGAATCCCCAAAAAAATCTACCGCTCGGTATAGAGTCTCGGCGCAAATCTGCTGTTGCGTCAATCGGTGAGAAGTCGGATACGCAGCCCTGGCAATGAAATATCGCAAACGTAGCTGGGGTGGAATTCTCACATGAGCGTGCGCTCACATTCAAGGATCGCCCCTAGGCAGTGAATTGCTTGTGCCAATATTAAACATTTGCTGTCACGACAGATTTGTTCTATTTTTGACAACAAATTATGTGAGAGGCTGGAATGGATCGTTTGCAGTCGATGCGGGTGTTTTCCAAGGTGGTGGAGCTTGGCAGCTTTGCTCGGGCGGCCCAGCATCTGTCGATGAGCAATGCCGTGGTCACGCGTTACGTGGCCGACCTTGAGGCGCATCTCGGCACGCGCCTACTCAACCGCACCACGCGCAGCCTGTCGCTGACCGACGTGGGCGAAACCTACCTGCAGCGCTGTGCGCAAATCCTGCTCGACATTGACGAGGCGGAATCGCTGGCCACTTCGCGCAGCCAGGCGCTGGTCGGTGGCCTGCGCATCGTCGCCCCCGTCATGTTCGGACTGCACGTGCTGCCGATGCTGCTCGCACGCTTTCAGCAGCTCTATCCCGAAGTGACGTTTGACGTGGCGTTGTCCGACCGCCCGATCGACATCGTCGAGGATGGCCGCGACGTCGGCATCATGGTCTCGGAACTTGGCCTCGGTTCGCACCTGGTCGCACGCCGCATGATTTCCGCCGAGATGGTCATGGCGGCTACCCCCGCCTATCTACGCCAGCATTCCACGCCGCAGCGCGCCGAAGATATTGCCGAGCATCGCGTCATTGCGATGTGGCACCCGCAACTGCGTCACGAGTGGGAGATGAGCACCGCCGACGGCCAGTCGATTTCGGTGCCGGTGCAGCCCTCGCTTGTCACCAGCAATGCCGAACTGATGCACCGCGCAGTGCTCGCCGACATGGGCATCGCGATTCTGTCGTCGTATATGGCCCGGCCCGACCTGGAGTCCGGACGGCTGGTGCGCGTGCTGCCGCAATACAAGCTGCCGCATCGGTCGCTGTCGCTGGTGTATCCGAGCCGCAAGTTCCTGCCGACAAAGGTGCGCACGTTCATCGACTACATGCTGGCCCAGGCGATGGAGGTCAAGCACAGCGAGGCGCGCGCCGGCAGGGGCCTGAGCGAAGCCGCATAAGCCACGCCCCATCGCCAAAGCAAAACGGGAGGACAGTGTCCTCCCGTTTTGCTTTGGTACCGGCGAAACCGCGTTCAGGTCTCGCTGGTGCTTTCCTCGTCAGCCTCGGTTTCGGAAGCTTTCTTGCGTGCCGGGGCCTTCTTGGCAGCCGTTTTGCTTGCGGTCTTGGCCGGCGCCTTCTTGGCGGCAGGCGTTTTAGCCGCAGCGGTCGTCTTCTTCGCCGCGGTCTTGGCTCCGGGCTTGCCCTTGCCTTCGCCGCGCGGCTCAAATTCGAAGCCGATCTTGCCATCCGGCTGCTTGACCAGGAACGCCTTGAAGTTGCGGCCCGTGCGCGCCGACTTGAAACCGGTCAGCAGATCGGTCTTGCCCTCGGCCAGCAGCTTGCCCAACTGCTCGCGGCTGATCTCCTGCTGCAAGATGATCTTGCCGGTGGTGAAGTCGCAGGTCTTGGGCTGCGCCACGGCGTTTTCGCAGACGTACTTCAGGCCGTGCTCGTAGACGCTCCCGTTGCACTTTGGGCAGTGGCCGACGCTTTCCTGACCCGAGAAATCGACCGGCTCGCCATCGTCTTCGTCGTTCTGGCCGAAGTCGAACTCCATCTTCCAATGACCATCTTCTTGCGCCAGCTTGAGGATGGCCGCAAACGGACGGCCCATTTTGCTGCGGAAGCCCTGCAGCGGGCCGATGGTCTTGTTGGTCAGCAACTCCTCCACCTCGTCCAGCTCGAACTGGCGGCCCCCCGGAATCTTGCTGATCGAGAAGTCGCAGTGGCTGCAGGCGAAGCGGCGGTAGTTTTCCTTGACCACGTGGCCGCATTGCGGGCACGGCGTGGAAAGCGTTGCGTAGTCGCCGGGAATGGTGTCGCTGTCGTATTCCTTGGCGCGCTTGACGATCTGTTGCGTCATCTGCGCGATCTCGCGCATGAATTCGTCGCGCTCCAGCTGGCCACGCTCGATGAGGGAAAGCTTGTGCTCCCAGCCGCCGGTCAACTCCGCCTGCGTCAGTTCTTCCACACCGAGGCCACGCAGCAGCGTCATCAGCTGGAACGCCTTGGCGGTCGGGATCAGCTCGCGGCCTTCGCGCACGAGGTACTTTTCCGTCAGCAACCCTTCGATGATGGCCGCGCGGGTGGCTGGCGTGCCCAGGCCCTTACCCGCCATGGCTTCGCGCAACGCATCGTCGTCGACGAGCTTGCCGGCGCCTTCCATGGCGGAGAGCAGCGTCGCTTCGTTGTAGCGTGCGGGCGGCTTGGTGGTGAGGCCCACCGGCTCGATCTTGTCCGTCTTGACCTTCTCGTCCTTGGCGACCGGCACGAGGTTGGCATCTTCGCCCTGCGCCTCGCGGCCGTACACGACCAGCCAGCCCGGGTTCACCAGCACCTTGCCTTCGGTCTTGAAGTGATGCCCGGCCACCTCAGTCACGCGCGTGGTGACCTGGTATTCAGCCGCTGGGAAGAACACCGCCAGGAAGCGGCGCACCACCAGGTCGTACAGCTTCTGCTCCGGCTCCGACAGATTCTTCGGTGCCTGCAGCGTCGGGATGATGGCGAAGTGATCGCTGATCTTGCTGTTGTCAAAGATTCGCTTGTTCGGCTTGACCCACTGGTTGGCCAGGATCTTCTTCGCGTGCGTCAGATAGTTGGGCGAGCTTTCGCCCAGCATGTCCAGCGTCTGCTTGACCGTGCCCATGTAGTCTTCGGGCAGCGCGCGCGAATCGGTACGCGGATAGGTCAGCACCTTGTGCTTTTCATACAGCGCCTGCGCCAGGCCCAGCGTGTTCTTGGCCGAGAAACCGAAGCGGCCGTTGGCCTCGCGCTGCAGGCTCGTCAGGTCGAACAACGCCGGCGACATCTGCGTCGACGGCTTCGATTCTTCCGTCACGGTGCCCGGCTTGTCGCGGCACGCGGCAACGATGCTCTTGGCCTCGGCCTCGCTCCACAGGCGCGAGTCGCGTCGTTCGGGGTCGAACTCGTCCTTCTTGAACTTGGGGTCGAACCAGCGGCCTTCGTACAGGCCGGCGGCGGCGATGAATTCAGCGCGCACTTCCCAGTAGTCGCGCGGGACGAAGCGTTTGATCTTCTCTTCGCGCTCCACCACGATCGACAGCGTGGGCGTTTGCACGCGGCCCACGGTCGTCAGGAAGAAGCCGCCGCCCTTGCTGTTGAACGCGGTCATGGCGCGCGTGCCGTTGATACCGACCAGCCAGTCGGCCTCGGAACGGCAGCGGGCGGCATCGGCCAGCGGCATCATGTCTTCGTTGCTGCGCAGCTTGCCAAAGCCATCACGGATGGATTGCGGCGTCATCGACTGCAGCCACAGCCGCTTCACCGGCAGCTTGGTGTTCGCGTGTTGCGCGATCAGGCGGAAGATCAGTTCACCTTCGCGCCCCGCGTCACAGGCGTTGATCAGGCCGGTCACGTCCTTGCGCTTGATCAGCCGCGTCAGCACCTTCAGACGCGATTCCGACTTGGCGATCGGGCGCAGGTCAAAGTGCGGCGGGATCACGGGCAGATGCGCGAAGCTCCATTTGCCGCGCTTGACTTCGTATTCATCGGGCGCAGCAATCTCGACCAGATGGCCGACCGCCGACGAGAGGACGTAGTCGTCGCTCTCAAAGTACTCGTCGTGCTTGGTGAAGCCACCCAGCGCGCGCGCGATATCAGCGGCGACCGACGGTTTTTCGGCAATGATGAGAGCCTTGGACATGTGAGCGGATCCTGGCGATCGCAAGTAATCGGGTAAAGAAGAAGTCGCTTTTCTATAGCGACCGTTCGCGTATTTTTTTAGAGTCTTATGGCAACGCCTGCCGACTTCAAGTGCCGCGGGCGCTTGTCAGCGTGCCCGTCAGGGAGCCATCAACCAGCAGTCGGCCCCAAATTTGGCCGCCAATCATAAGCGCGGTTCCTTTTCAGGCGCAATAGAGTGGCGCATGCATCGCTTAGTGTTGTCAAGGCCGGCGATCATGCCGATTCCAGCAGCCAGCCTCGCAAGTCCGGGGCCGCTGGCACTGCGGGAGCAACGCCCAGATCACGCGAAAGCAATCCCTCAACAACACCGGCGTGAGGCAAGACGGGGCCGAAAAACAACACATCGCTCCCGCGCTGCACCAGCAAGGTCGGAAAGTTTTCAACGTCGTAATCGCCAAGCGCATCGGCGTGATCTTCCACATCCACCCACACAAAGCAGCATTCCGGATGCCGCTCGGCGAGCTCAGTGAAGGTCTTGCGATAGCTGCGGCACGTGCCGCACCACTCGGCGCACAGGCACGCCACCAGCAGTTGCCCCGAGCGAATGCGCGTGTGCAACGTGGCGGCGTCGGTGTCAGGCGAGAGCAGTGGCATGAAAAAAGGCGCTAGGCGACCAGCGGAGTGACGGAGGGGTCGCGCTTATTGTAGGCACGCTTTCACGGAAGCCGCAGGAAGCGCCCGCCGGGCTGACGCTCCACGCGGCCATCCAACTCCAGCGCCAGAAGCTGTGCAGAGAGGGCGGCAGCAGCTTGGCCGGTGCGTTCACATAGGGTATCCAGATCGACTGGATCAAAACCGAGCGCATCGAGCAACGCGGTTTCGGCGGCACTTGCCGCCGGGCGCGCGGCAAGAACCGGCGCGTCAGCAGGCGCCTCGACCGGGGCCGCGCGCGTCGCACGCTTAGCCGGCGCGGCAGCACGCCCCCAGCCGAGTTCATCCAGGATATCGGCAGCGGTTTCCACCAGCTTGGCGCCTTGCTTGATCAGCAGGTGGCAACCCTTGGCCAGTGGCGAATGGATCGACCCGGGAATCGCAAACACATCGCGCCCCTGCTCCGCCGCCAGACGCGCGGTGATGAGGGAGCCGGACTGTGCCGCCGCTTCCACCACCAGCAGCCCACGCGCCAAACCCGAGATCAAGCGATTGCGGCGTGGGAAATTCTCGGCGCGCGCGCCCATCCCCAACGGGTATTCGGAGATGATCACGCCAGCCTCGGCAATGCGATGCGCCAGCGCCCGATTGCGTGCTGGGTAAACAATATCGAGCCCGGTACCCACGACTGCGATGGTGCTCCCCGGGCCTGCAAGCGCGCCTTCATGCGCCGCCGCATCGATGCCGAGCGCAAGGCCTGACACGATCGTCACGCTCGCCGCCGACAGCGCCTGGGAAAACGCCCGCGCGTTGTCAATGCCGGCTGCCGTAGCGCTGCGCGCGCCCACCACGCCCACCGCCGCTGCGCGCAGCAGCGAGGCATCGCCCTTGGTGTAAAGCAAGGTCGGCGGGTCCGGCAGTTCAAGCAGGCGGGGCGGATAGCCACGATCGGCCAGCGTGAAGATGGCATTGCCGGGCTCGTTCACCCAGGCGACGGTGCGCTCGATCAGTGCCGCAAGCGTGTCGTCGGGCTCGGCAAGCAACGCGCGCGCTTGCCGCTCGGGCAACACCTTGGCGAGCGCGGCATACGGCTGGGCGAAGATGTCTTGCGGCAACCCGAAGGCCGCCAGCAACTGCCGCGCAGCAACGGGACCAACGCCGGGGGTTTCAGTCAGACGCAGCCAAGCGGCCAGTTCAGCCGGATCGCGTGTACAGGAGAGGGAAGCGGTGGAATCGGCCGCGGCGGACGCCGCGACCTGAGATGCATCGGTCAAATCAAGGACTGCGTTAGCGCGTAGTTCAAGGTTGCGGCGACATCGGGTTGCTGACGCTGTCGCCCACTTCTACGGCGTTCGATGCGTCCGTCACCAGCGCATAGGCTACGTGCGGGAACACACGGAACACGAAGGCCAGGCCGTAGCGCTCTGCGGGCAGTTGCACAGCCTCATTGCCGGCCGTCGCGTCCTTCACGACGGCGCCAGCGCGCGCCAGCGACAGCACGTGGCCCGGCTCAAGCCCCTGCTGGCTGCCGATGTTCAGCACAACCACCTGATCGGTGCCGCCAAAGCGCACGCCGCCGGTGACCTTGGCGACCGCGCCGTGCACATCGCCTTCCGGTGCATGCGGCACATAGCGCACCGGCACGCGCGGGGGCAGTGGCATCAGTTGCGAGCCGACGCCCATCTCTTCCTTGGACGACAGCACTTCCACCTTGGTCACTGCCTGCGGCCCGGTCGCTGCGCGCACCACGCGCAGCGTGCCGAGGAAGTCGGCTTCGTAACCGAGCACGTTGCCGGTCACCGGATCCTTGAGCGGCCGGACCGGGCGATACGCCTGCCATTCGGTGCCGGCCTGGCCGCCTTCACCTGCAGGCAGACCGCGGGCATAGGCGGTTTCGCCCTTGCCCAGATAAACCCGGCCCTCGGGCAGCGAGAAGATGCGCGCCGGCGTGGCCAGCGTTTCTTCATCCACCACGATCGGCTGGGTCAGGAAGGGCTCGATAGCGGCGGAGGGAATGCTCGAGATGGCATCACCATCCTGCCCCGACACGCGGGTATGCGGCGACAGGCGCACCGTGCTGCCGTCCGCCGATGCTGGCGAACTCGACAGCCAGGCACGGCCATTGGCGTGATGCAGATACAGGATCTGGCCCGGATAGATCAGATGCGGGTTGCGGATTTGCTCACGGTTCATACCCCAGAGTTCGGGCCAGCGGTAGGGCCGCTTGAGGTACTTGCCCGAGATTGCCCAGAGCGTGTCGCCACGGCGCACGGTGTACTGCGCGGGCGCGGTGGCGGACAGTTCGGATTCGGGGATGCCCGCTTGGGCAGCCGTCGCGGCCTGCGCCTGTTGCGCCGGCGTCACAGTGCGCTCGGCGGCGTGGGCGGCGCCCATGCAGAAAAGCGCTGCCGCGGCAACCGCCGACAGGGCGCAAACGTAAGGCTGGCGCGCTTTCGTGGCGGTTTGCATGGCAGGCTGAGAGTGCATCGGTGTGTTACGATGGCGCATTATTCTATGAAGAATCGGCGAGTGGTCCGCGTGCCTGTTCGACGCCTCACCGCCGCAGCTGTACGCAGTTCTGCGTCGCAGCAAGAGGGGTATGGCATCCAACATTCGTCAGGCTTTTTCCTAAGCCATGTGGCGGATAGCGCCCCCGATTCTGCATGACATTCCAAGCGATCGCAATTGAAGGCAACCCCTCGTTAGCGTGGCCTTCTGCAACCGTTGTTGCCAAGCATCATGGCCCTACTGAATATCCTGCAATACCCTGATCCGCGGCTGCACAAAGTCGCCAAACCGGTTGCCGTCGTGGATGACCGCATCCGCAAACTCGTGGCCGACATGGCCGAGACCATGTACGAGGCGCCCGGCGTTGGCCTGGCCGCCACGCAGGTCGACGTGCATGAGCGCGTGATCACCATCGACGTTTCGGAGTCGCGCGACGAGCTGCGCGTGTTCATCAACCCGGAGATCATCTGGGCAAGTGACGAGCACAAGGTCTGGGACGAAGGCTGCCTGTCGGTGCCTGACATCTATGACAAGGTGGACCGCCCGGCTCGCGTGCGCGTGCGTGCACTGAACGAAAAGGGTGAAACCTTCGAGCTGGAGGCAGACGACCTGCTGGCCGTGTGCATCCAGCACGAGATGGATCACCTGATGGGCAAGGTCTTCGTCGAATACCTCTCGCCGCTCAAGCAGACGCGCATCCGGTCCAAGCTCAAGAAGCACCAACGCGACGCGGTACCGCAGCGTTGAATGCGTTCCCATGCCTGCCGACGTCGGCGCGCGCCCTCGCTCCATCCCGCTGATGCCGATCGCTCCCGCTGACGCAGGCCCGAACACCAGCCCGCGCCGCCTGTCGGCACTGCTGGTGCGGCATTGGCGCGCCGTCGTCCTGCTGATGCTGTGCGCGTATTTTGTTGCGGGCACGTTCTGGCGCGCACCCTGGAAGGCCGACGAGCCGTATTCCTTCGGCATCGTCATCAACATCATCGAGCGTGGCGACTGGGTCGTCCCCAACGTCGCCTTCGAGCCGTTCGTCGAAAAACCCCCGCTGATGTACTGGACCGGCGCACTGGCCGCCCTGGCGCTGCCCGACATGCCGCCGCACGAAGCGGTGCGCGTGGCGGTGCTGTTCTGGATGGCGCTGACATGCTGGGCGGTCTGGCGCACGGCGCGCCTGCTGCGCAGCGAAGCGCGCGACTGGCGCTTGCGCGTCGGCGCAGACCTCGCACGCGGACGCCCCGGGCTGACGCTGGCTGCACGCCGGGAAGCCGGGCTCGACGCTGGCGGCGCTGCGCTGCGCGACTATGCGCTGGGCGCGCTGCTGCTGTTTGCCGGCTGCGTCGGACTGGCCGAGCACGTCCACAAGTTCATTGCCGATGTCCCGCAATTGGCCGGCACGGCGATCGCCCTGTATGGCCTCGTGCGCTTCGTCAAAGAGAGCGAAGCCGGGGGCGCAAAGGGCGTCGACGTGCTGCGCCCCGCGCTGTGGTTCGGCACCGGCATCGGCGTGGCGTTCCTGGGCAAGGGTGTACTCGTGCCAGGACTGTTCGCGATCACCCTGCTGGCGGCGATCGCACTGCTGCCGGATTTCCGCAACCGCCAGGCATGGCGCTTCTATGGCCTCTCGCTGCTGGTGGCGTTGCCGTGGCTGGTGATCTGGCCGGCCATCTTCTGGCGCGAATCGCCGGACCTGTTCATCGAATGGTTCTGGGTCAACAACCTCGGCCGCTTCTTCGGCTTCTCGCATCTGGGTGGCGAGAAAGGGTCGCTAGCGACGACCATCCGATCGATCTTCCTGACCGGTACGCCCGCAGTGTGGCCAGCGGTGGCCGTGTTGGGCGTGTCGCTGTACAAGCTCGTGCGGCAACGCGGGCACGGCGCGCGCACGGCGTGGCTACTGCCGTACCAGGGGCACTTGGTCGTTGCGTTGTTCGTTCTGGCCACGATTGCTGTGGTGCTGCGCTCGGCCGTGCTGCGCGATGTGTACCTGATGCCGCTGCAACCCGCGTTGGCTTTGTTAGGTGCGCCGATGCTGCTCTTGATTGCACCCGCGTGGCGCGCGCGTGCATGGGGCGCGGCGGTGGCGGTGTTTGGCGCGCTGGGCTTGGTGGTCTGGGCCGTGTGGGGCGCGCTCGTGACCAGCGGTGGGCAACTGTTGCCGGGCTGGCTGGCCAAAATGCTGGGCCGCGTGCTGCCGTTGCCATATGACATGCTGATCCACCCCGTCGCCGTGTTGGCAGCGGGGTGCATTACGGCGCTGTGGGCTGCCTGCGTGTGGCTGCGACCAGCGCGCTCCGGCGTGGTGGCGTGGGCGGCAGGCCTGGGCATGGTGTGGGGCCTGCTCGGCACCCTGCTGATGCCTTGGGTGGATGACGCCCGCAGCTACCGCCCGCTCTTCCAGGCGATCAAGCCGGTGCTCGAATCTGCGCAGATCTGCGTGGCCACGCGCGGCATGGGCGAAAGCGAACGCGCACTGATGCACTACGAAACCGGCGTGCGCCCCGTCAAATGGCTGCTAGGTCACAGCGGTGCCGGCGACGATCACCACCCAAACCCGACCGCGCGTACGTGCGACCTGATCCTGGTGCTCGAAAAACGCCCGGAACACGCCCGACGCCGCCCTCACGGCAACAATTGGGAAATGGTGTGGCGCGGCAGCCGCCCGGGCGACACCAACGAAACCTTCTCGCTCTTCCAGCGGCGCAGCAATGGCGTGCCCGAGGCGCTACCGTCGCCCGAGCCCATCGTGCCGCTGACCGACACCCCGCATCGCGGCCGTCGCTAAACCCAATGCGCTACGCTGTCGTGTAGCGCGCCTCCCCTCGTTTTCGGTTCTCCATCCATGACGTCCACCCTTCGCGTAGCGTTTGCCGGCACGCCTGAATTTGCGCAGATTGCCCTGGCGGCGATCCATCAGGCCGGCTTTCCCGTCGTTGCCGTACTGAGCCAGCCGGATCGCCCGGCCGGGCGCGGCATGCAATTGCAGGCGAGTCCCGTCAAGCAGTACGCCGTGACGCATGGGTTCGCACCGATCCTCCAGCCGCCGTCGCTGCGTCGCACGGGCAAGTATCCACAGGAAGCCGCCGAAGCCATCGACGCCCTGGCTGCCCAGCGTCCTGACGTGATGGTCGTTGCCGCTTACGGCCTAATCCTGCCGCAGGAAGTGCTCGACCTGCCGCGCTTTGGCTGCATCAATATCCACGCGTCGCTGTTGCCGCGCTGGCGTGGCGCTGCGCCCATCCACCGTGCGATCGAAGCGGGCGATGCCGAATCGGGCATCACGCTCATGCAGATGGATGCGGGCCTGGACACCGGCGACATGATCGCCATGGAACGCGTGCCCATCGGCCTGACCGACACGACAGCAACGCTGCACGACACGCTGGCCGCGCTCGGCGGGCGCATGGTGGTAGACGCCCTCGCCAAGCTGGCGCAAGACGGCAAGCTGGCCGCCACGCCGCAGCCCGCCGAAGGCATCACCTATGCAGAAAAAATCGCCAAGGACGAAGCCACGCTGGACTGGTCGCACCAAGCCGCCGCGCTGCTGCGCCAGGTGCACGCGTTCAATCCGTTTCCCGGCGCATCGGCCGCGCTGGATGGCGTGACGATCAAGTTCTGGCAAGCGCAGGCGCTGGCCGACCGGCCGGCGGATGCCGAACCCGGCACGGTCCTGGCGGCCAACGCGGAGGGCGTCACCATCGCCTGCGGCGCCGGCGCGCTACGCGTGACCCAGTTGCAGAAGCCCGGCGGCAAACGCCTGCCCGCACGCGAATTCCTGCAAGGCCTGGCCATCGAGCCCGGCCAGCGCTTCGCATCGCGGGGCTAACCGCGCCATCTATATAGAAGAGGATTTCGCCATGACTGCGCTGGGCATCGTCAATCTGCCGCTCTTCATGCTGGCGGTGTTTCTGCTGAATGTGACGCCTGGGCCCGACACGGCCTACATCGTCGGGCGCAGCGTTTCGCAAGGACGGGCAGCGGGGCTGCTGTCGGCGCTGGGCGTATCGGCGGGCTGCTGCGTGCATGTGCTGGCGGTCGCCTTCGGCCTGACGGCGCTGCTGGCGGCTTCCACCGTGGCGTTCACGGTCATCAAGGTGGTGGGCGCGGCGTACTTGATCTACCTGGGCGGCCGCATGCTGCTGGCGCCGCCCGAGCGCGACGACGCCCCCGTCCAGCAAGCGGAAGCTTCTGCCGTCAAGCGCCCACGTCCGCTCAAGTCGCTGTTCATGCAGGGTTTTCTCACCAATGTGCTGAATCCGAAGGTCGTGCTGTTCTTCCTGTCGTTCTTCCCGCAATTCGTCGATCCACACGCCAGCCACAAGGCGCTGGCATTCCTGGCATTGGGCGCGGTGTTCATTGTCATGTCGACGATCTGGAACAGCCTGGTGGCTTGGGTGGCTGCCAGCGTCACGCGCCGCGTGGCGGGCAAGCCGGGCGTCAAGCGCTGGCTCGATCGCGTGGTCGGCACGGCATTCATTGGGCTTGGCGCGCGGCTGGCGTTCACCACCCGTTGATGAGTCAAGCGACATCTGCGGCGAAATATCGCGCAAGTCCCGCGCAAACCCTTGAATTTTCAGCGATTATCTCGATCTAACGAACTCGTCAAACCCTAGACCCACAGGAGCCACGCCCCTATGTTCAACTGGATCAAGACCTTCATGTTGATGGCAGCGATCACTGCGCTGTTCATCGTCATCGGCGGCATGATCGGCGGACGCAGCGGGATGATGCTGGCGCTGCTGTTCGCGCTGGGCATGAATTTCTTCTCGTACTGGTTCTCCGACAAAATGGTCCTGCGCATGTACAACGCGCAGGAAGTCAACGAGACCAGCGCGCCGCAGTTCTATCGGATGGTGCAGGAGCTTGCCGGCCGTGCCGGCCTGCCGATGCCGCGCGTCTACCTGATCGATGAAGCGCAGCCCAACGCCTTCGCCACCGGCCGCAACCCGGAGCACGCCGCCGTGGCCGCGACCACCGGCATCCTCAATATCCTGTCGGAACGGGAATTGCGCGGCGTGATGGCGCACGAATTGGCGCACGTGCAGCACCGCGACATCCTGATCTCGACCATCTCGGCCACGATGGCTGGGGCAATCTCGGCGCTGGCCAACTTTGCCGTGTTCTTCGGCGGGCGCGACAGCGAAGGCCGTCCGGCCAACCCGATCGCCGGGATTGCGGTGGCGATCCTAGCGCCGCTGGCGGCAGCGATGATCCAGATGGCAATTTCCCGCGCGCGTGAGTTCGAAGCCGACCGCGGCGGCGCGACCATCAGCGGCGACCCGCAGGCGCTGGCTTCGGCGCTGGACAAGATCCACCGCTATGCCGCCGGCATTCCGTTTGCCGCTGCTGAAGCCCACCCGGCCACCGCGCAGATGATGATCATGAACCCCCTGCACGGCGGCGGCTTGGCCAACCTGTTCAGCACGCACCCGGCCACGGAAGAGCGCATCGCGCGCCTGATGCAGATGGCGCAGACGGGGCAATATCCGGCGTAAAAGCGGCAGCCCGACGGGGCGCTTCCTTTATACTTCCGCAGTCCGCACGAGCCCGCCCATCGCGGGCTCGTTGCATTTTGTCTGCCTGATTTCCTGCTGCCCGATGCGCCTGCCGCCCGATTCCCTCGCCCACGCCTTGTCGCTTGCCGCCGCCGCCCTGGGCAAGCTGCGGCAGGGCGTGGCATTGCCCCAGGCCATCGACGCCGTATGCCAGGGCCAGCCCGCCCCGGTGCGGGGTGCCGTCCAGGATCTCGCCTACCGCGCTACGCGCTGGCTCGGCAGCACCGACTGGCTGATCCGCACGCTGATCCCGCGCCCACCCGCCGAAGGCGCCGCCAACCTGCTGCGCGTGGCGCTCGCACAATTGCTGGACGACCCGCTGCCGTACGCGCCATTCACCGTGGTCGACCAGACCGTGACGGCGGCCTCGGCTGATCCGAAGCTTTCGCACGGCAAGGGCATGGTCAACGGCGTGCTACGCCGCTTCCTGCGTGAGCAAGATGCGCTGGTGGCGGATATGCAGGCGGATCCGTCGGCCGCCACCAACTACCCAACGTGGTGGATCGACGCCGTACGCAGCGCGTATCCTGACGCGTGGCAAGCCATCTTGGCCGCCGGCAACCGCCGCCCACCGATGGTTCTGCGCGTGAACCCGCGCCGCATTGCCATCGACGCGTATCTCGCACGCTTGGCTGAGGCCGGCATCGACGCCGAGCGCATCGGCGAACAGGCCGTACGCCTTGCGCGCGCCGTCCCCGTTTCCGAACTGCCGGGTTTTGCAGACGGCGATGTCTCCGTGCAGGACGCCGGTGCGCAACTGGCGGCAACGCTGCTCGACGTGGCACCCGGCCAGCGCGTGCTCGATGCCTGCGCCGCACCTGGGGGCAAGACCGGCCATCTGCTTGAGCTGACTGACCGCCTGGACGTGACGGCGCTCGAGTCGGATGCCGCGCGCGCCGTGCGCATCGGCGAAAACCTGGCGCGCTTGCACCAGACCGCCACCATTTGCGTCGGCGATGCGGCCCAACCCGACACCTGGTGGGACGGCCGACCGTTCGACCGCATCCTGGCCGATGTGCCGTGCTCGGCCGCCGGCATCGTGCGGCGCCATCCGGACATCCGCTGGCTGCGCCGACCCGCCGACCTCAAGGCGCTGGCCGGGCTGCAGCGCGACATCGTGCGCGTCTTGTGGGCATGCCTGAAGCCGGGTGGCAAGTTGCTTTATGTCACCTGTTCGATTTTTCCGACGGAAGGCGAGGACCAGGCCCGATGGTTTGAACGCCATCTGGAAGATGCGATACGATTGCACGCGCCCGGCCAGTTGCTGCCGGTCTCGCCCGACGCGGCGCAGACCAGCGGATTCGCCGCCGGCGCGTCGCCCTTGCCGCTCGATCACGACGGCTTCTTTTACGCGGTTTTCCAGAAACGGCCTTGATGCACCGACCGTTGTGACTGTCATCCTTCGCCCATCGATCCGGCTGCTGCAAACCCGGTTCCGGCAGATTCTGCAACGGCTGGTCGCGCTGGTCGCATTGGGCATGCTGCTTTGGTGGCCGGTCGCGGCGCCCGCACAGTCCATCGAAATCAACCGGGCACAGCTCGAATACGCCGACGGCGGCTGGAACCTCTCCGTTGATTTCGACTTCGACCTGCCGAGCAACCTCGAAGACGCAGTGAACAAGGGCATCGCGCTCTACTTCCTCGTCGAATTCGAGCTGATCCGCCCGCGCTGGTATTGGTTCGATGACCACGCCATCAGCGCCACGCGCGTGGTGCGACTGTCGTATCACCCGCTCACACGCCAATACCGGGTATCGACCGGCGGCCTGCAGGTGCCGTTCTCGCGCCTGAAAGACGCCGTCGACTTCATGCAGCATGTACGCGGCTGGCGCGTGTTCGAACAGCGCGCCGTCAAGGCCGGCGAAACCGTGCAGGCGGAAGTGCGCATGCGCCTGGACGTGACGCAGTTGCCCAAGCCGTTCCAGATCAACGCCGTCAACACGCGTGACTGGAATCTCAGCTCCGAATGGAAGCGCTTCAACCTGCTGGTGCCGAATGAGCCGCCGCCGGCCCCGGCGCCCGTGCCTGCTGCGCCACCGGCCAGCACACCGGCATCGTCCCCGCCGGCTTCCGGTTCGTCTGGCCTGTCGCCCAATCCGGGCTGGGGCATGAGCGCCGGCCCGTCCAGCACCGGCCCGCTGCTGGCTCCCGCCAAATGATCTTCGATCGCAGCTACAAGCGGCTGCTCTATCAGGTGGTGGCGGGCACCATCGTCTTCCTGGCGATCGTGCTGGTGGGCCTGCTGGCTGCCGCATCGGCCAACACCGAGTTCTTCGACCGGTATTTCACGCTGCTCTACAAGGTCAACCTCGTCATCGGGGTGCTGCTGGTGGTCATCATCGGTGGGCTGATGCTGGCGCTCGCGCTACGCGCGCGGCGCGGCAAGTTCGGCACGCGGCTGATGACCAAGCTGGCGGTATTCTTCGGCGTGGTGGGCGTCCTGCCGGGGGTGCTGATCTATCTGGTGTCGCTGCAGTTCGTGTCGCGCAGTATCGAGTCATGGTTCGACGTGAAGGTCGAATCGGCGCTGGAGGCGGGCCTGAACCTCGGCCGCTCGACCATGGACACGGCGCTGGCCGATCTGCAGAACAAGGGTCGCCTGATCGCGGAGCAGGTGGGCGATGGGTCCGCCTCGGCTACGGCCATCACGCTCAATCGATTGCGCGAGCAGTTCGGCGTACAGGAGGCGACTATCTTCACGGCCAGCGGCCGCGTGATTGCCACCGCGTCAAACACCTACGACACGCTCGTCCCCAACCTGCCCGGCCAGGCTGTGCTCGAGCAGGCCCGCGCGCCGGGCGGCTACGCCAGCCTGGAAGGCGGCAGCGATACCGAAACCGATAGCGCCTCCGCGCCGGCCGCCTCCGCACCCACGCCGCGCAACAACGGCCACCGCAGCGATCTTTACCAACTGCATGTGGTGGTGGCACTGGGCACGTCGTCCCGCGACGAGCCCGCGCTGGGGCTGAGCACGCCGGCACGCAAATGGGCCGGCACGGGCCTGCTGGCAGACCGCCGACCGGAAGATGGCGGCAGCACCTCGCGCGGCTTCGGCCTGATCGGCGAGAGCGGCCGCGACGAACGCTTCCTGCAGCTCGTACAACCGGTGCCGCAGGCGCTCGCCCGCAATGCCGATGCCGTCCAGCGCGCCTACCAGGAATACCAGGAGAAAGCGCTCGGCCGCACGGGTCTGCGCAAGATGTACATCGGCACGCTTACGCTCACACTGTTCCTGGCGGTGTTTATCGCGGTGATGCTCGCCCTGCTGCTCGGCGCACAGCTGGCACGGCCGCTGCTAATGCTGCTCCAGGGCACGCGCGAAGTGGCCGAAGGCGATCTCTCGCCCAAGCGGGAACTGCATACGCGCGACGAACTCGGTGTCCTCACCCAGCAGTTCAACCAGATGACGCGCCAACTCGCCGACGCGCGCCGCGCCGTTGAGCAGAATCGGGCGGCACTCGAGCAATCGAAAGCCTATCTTGAGAGCGTGCTGACCAACCTGACCGCGGGCGTCTTCGTGTTCGACCATCGCTTCGTACTGCTGACTGCCAACCCGGGTGCCGAGCGCATCTTCAAACAGCCCTTCGGCGCATGGGTCGGCCAGGCGCTGACCAGCATCACGCCGGTGGCAGCCTTCGCGCCGGTGGTCGAACAGGCCTTCGCTGAACAAGACGCAAGTACAGCCGCCGGCGGCGTAGTGGCCCACTGGCAGAAGCAGGTCGAAATTCCGCTCGAAGACGAAGACGAACCCCTCACGCTGCTGGTGCGCGGCACGCGCCTGCCCGGCCCGTCGGTGGGCGCGCACGGCACCGAGCGCGGCTATGTGGTCGTGTTCGACGATATTTCCGACGTGATCTCCGCGCAGCGCTCGGTGGCGTGGGGCGAGGTTGCGCGGCGCCTCGCGCACGAGATCAAGAATCCGCTCACGCCCATCCAGCTCTCGGCCGAGCGTCTGGAGATGAAGCTTTCACCCAAGCTGTCGGACGCCGACGCCGAGGTGTTGCGACGCGGCGCCACCACCATCGTCAACCAAGTGTCGGCGATGAAGCGCATGGTCGATGACTTCCGCGACTACGCCCGCACGCCGCCGGCCATGCTGCAGGAGCTGGACCTCAACGCGCTTGCCGCGGAGGTGCTGCACCTGTACGGCATCGATCACCCTGACCGCCGCGATCACCCCGTCATCGAGGCCAAGCTGGGCGCCAATCTGCCGCTCATCAAGGGTGACCCGACGCAACTGCGCCAGGTCATCCACAACCTGCTGCAGAATGCGCAGGACGCCGTAGCGGAGAATGAAGCGGCAGGGCGACCCGCTCCGCATGTCATGTTGCAAACTGACACGGTAGAATACGACGACGCTTCGGGCGCGCGGCGGCAGGCCGTGCGGCTTGCGATCGCGGACAACGGCGGCGGGTTCTCTTCCCGCATCCTCAACCGCGCCTTCGAGCCGTACGTCACGACCAAAGCCAAGGGCACAGGATTGGGCTTGGCCATGGTGAAGAAAATCATGGATGAGCACGGGGCGCGTATCGAATTGCGCAACCGCCAATCCAACACAACATCGGGCACATCGGGTACCGACACCGTCGGCGCCCAGGTTTCCATACTGTTCGTAAAACTCGCGTAGCGCGGACGGCAATCCCGCCGCACATAGAGGAAAAGCATGGCCACCATCCTCGTTGTCGACGACGAAATGGGTATCCGGGAGTTGCTCTCCGAAATCCTCGGAGACGAAGGGCACGTTGTTGAAGTCGCCGAGAACGCGCAGCGCGCGCGCGAATACCGCGCGAATGCAACGCCCGACCTCGTCCTGCTCGATATCTGGATGCCGGATACCGACGGCGTAACGCTGCTCAAAGAATGGGCATCGCAAGGTCTGCTGACCATGCCCGTCATCATGATGTCGGGCCACGCCACCATCGACACCGCCGTTGAGGCGACCAAGATCGGCGCGCTGAATTTCCTGGAGAAGCCCATCGCACTGCAGAAGCTGTTGACGGCGGTGGAGCAGGGCTTGTCGCGCAGCAAGGAAAAGCCGCGCTCGGCAACGCCGGCTGCCACACCGGCGGCAGGCCTCGCGGGTGCCATGCCCAACGCCGCCGCAGCAGCAGGTACGCCTGCCGCGCTCGATCGCACCGATATCAATGGCGTACCGACCCGCGCAGCCGAAGGCGGCGGCATGCAGTTTTCGTTCGACATGCCGCTGCGCGAAGCGCGCGATCTCTTTGAACGCGCCTACTTCGAATACCACCTGCAGCGCGAAGGCGGCAGCATGACGCGCGTGGCAGAAAAGACCGGCCTGGAGCGGACCCACCTGTACCGCAAGCTCAAGCAACTGGGCGTCGAACTCTCGCGCAACAAGGGCGAACCGGCCGCGTAATCATCAAAGTGCTCAGAGATGCTTGACGGCAGGGCCCAACCCCTGTCATACTTGCCTTTCTTTGCTTGGCCCGGTAGCTCAGTTGGTAGAGCAGCGGATTGAAAATCCGCGTGTCGGTGGTTCGATTCCGCCCCAGGCCACCAAAATTCCTCGCTCTTCAAGATCAATCGATTTTGCAGGGCAACAAAAAAGACCTCCTCGCGAGGTCTTTTTTCATTTCTGCGACGCCGTTCGCGCGTCCCCGTCATCTCCCCCATTTGCCGCGCCAGCCTACGATCTGCGGCGCAGTGTCGCACTCACAAAAAATGTACCCGAGCCTCTTGACGCAGCGCAGCTCAGGGTATACCTAGCGACGCAAACTGCGCCAAACTGTCGCAGGTCTCGGTATAGTGACTCAACGCTATCAAACGGCAAGCACAAGGAGATTCTCCATGGCACTCGTTGGCACTGGTCACCACCACTTCCATTTCCACGCTTTCGACGGCATCAGCCGCAAGACGCGGTTGACGTGGTTGCGCAATGCCGCGGCGCTGACGTGCTTGATGGCCCTCGTCGCGGCCATGTGGGTTGGCGGTAATCTGTCGGCGTTGATGCATACGCCGCTCATGAGCGGGGTTTCGTCGCTGGGCGCGGTGATGATTCTGGCCTGCACGTGCATGGCGCTGAGCCTGCTTGGCCTGATCGGCGCCGGCTTCTTCCAGCTGCGCATGGAACAGCTCGACGCGCCAGCAACCTGAGACGCACACATCACACGCAAGACGGAGGCTTCGGCCTCCGTTTTTGTTTGCTAGACGGCCGCATTCCTAGGATGCGGCCGTTTTTGCTTTCGCCCACCGCACTGAGGTCAACCCGAACTTGACTCATTTGTTTCAATTGCGTAGTTTACGAAACAGTTGAATCATTTCGGTCACCTCATGACGTTCGATGAGCTCATGCAAACGCTGCGCGACCGCGCCGGCGATTTGTCTCCGCAACTGCAGCGCGCCGCCATGTTGCTGGAGACGCACCAGCACGACATCGCCCTGCTCTCGATGCGGGATTTTGCGCGCCGCTGCGACCTGCCACCTGCCACGTTCTCGCGCTTGGCGCGCGCGCTGGGCTTTGATGACTTTGCCGCGCTGCGTGATATCTGCGTGACCCACCTGCGCCAGAAGGCAGACGGCTTTGCCGGCCGTGCCACTGCGCTGCAGGGCGACGATGGGGCAGGCGCATCAGAGGCCGAGCGCATCGGCATGGCCATCGGTGCGCATGTGCAGTCGGCGTTTTCGCCAGCAAACCTCGCGGCGCTGGATATGGTGGCCGCCGCGCTCTGCAAGGCCCGCCGGGTCTATCTGCTGGGCGCACGCAGTTGCCTGGCGCTGACGCATGCATTCGGCTATGCCGCACAGCTGTTCGACGACAAAGTCACGCTGTGCACCGGCAGCGGCAACACGCTGGCCGACCCTCTGCGCTTTTGCGGCGAGGACGACATCGTCGTGGCCGTCACGTTTGATCCATACACCCGCGAAGTCATTGAGGCGATGCAGTACGCGCATACGCGCGGTGCACGCATCGTGTATGTGACCGACAGCGCCATCGCCCCCGGCGCAGAACTGGCCTGGCAACAGCTCGTCGCGCCCGTCGCCATCCCGTCGTTCTTCCATTCGCTGGCTGCACCGCTTGCGCTGCTCGATGCGCTGCTGATGACATGGTTCCGCCACGCCGGCCCAAGGGCGCTCGCCCACCTGGCCGACAGCGACGCCCAGCTCAAGCAACAAGCCGCCTACGTACGCAGTGCCCGCCGCAGCGAAGCGGCGGTCGCCGTGCCGCCCACTCAACGTTGAACCCTCCCGACCGTCCATGACACCGTCCACCACCTCCGTCTTCCATCGCGACCCGCGCAAGATGTTGCCCACTGCTGTCGGCGGCGAAGGCATGACCCTCATCGATTCCGACGGCAAGCGCTACCTCGACGCCTGCGGCGGCGCCGCCGTTTCGTGTCTCGGTCACGGCCACCCGCGCGTAGTGGACGCCATCTGCAAGCAGGTGCGCGCGCTGGCCTATGCGCACACGTCGTTCTTCACGACGGACGTGGCAGAAGAACTGGCCGCGCGCCTCGCCGCTGCGGCGCCGGGCGATCTGGACCACGTGTATTTCGTCTCCGGCGGTTCGGAAGCGATTGAAGCGGCGCTGAAACTCGCACGCCAATACTTCGTTGAAATCGGCCAGCCGCAGCGCCGGTACTTCATCGCGCGGCGTCAGAGCTATCACGGCAACACGCTGGGCGCGCTGGCGATCGGCGGCAACGCGTGGCGCCGCGAACCGTTCCTGCCACTGCTGGTGCCGGCTCACCATGTTTCGCCGTGCTATGCGTATCGCGAGCGTCTGGATGGCGAGAGCGACGCGCAATACGTGCAGCGCCTGGCCGACGAGCTGGACGTGAAGATCGTTGAACTCGGCGCAGAAAATGTCGCGGCCTTCGTCGCCGAAACCGTGGTGGGCGCCACGGCCGGCGCGGTGCCGCCGGTGGGCGATTACTTCCGCAAGATGCGGGCGGTGTGCGATCGCCACGGCGTGCTGCTGCTGCTCGATGAGGTGATGTCCGGCATGGGCCGCACGGGCTACCTGTTTGCATGCGAGGAAGATGGCGTAGTGCCCGACATGGTCGCCATTGCCAAGGGGCTGGGCGGCGGGTATCAGCCGATCGGCGCGACGCTGGTGAATCGCCGCATTTACGACGCCATCACGAACGGCAGCGGCTTCTTCCAGCATGGCCACACTTATATTGGTCACGCCACGGCATGCGCGGCGGCGCTGGAAGTGCAAAAGGTGATCGAGGAAGACAACTTGCTCGCCAATGTGCAGGCGCGTGGCGAACAACTGCGTGCGGCGCTGCGCGCGCGCTTTGCAGACCACGCACACGTGGGCGACGTACGCGGGCGTGGGCTGTTCGTCGGCGTGGAGCTGGTGGCGGATCGCGCGACCAAGGCGCCGCTGGCACCTGCATGCAAGACGCACGCACGCGTGAAGGCCGAAGCCATGCAGCGCGGCCTGATGGTGTATCCGATGGGGGGAACCATTGACGGCCGGCGCGGCGACCACATCCTGCTGGCGCCGCCGTTCATTGCCAGCGCGCAGGACATCGACGCGATCGTCGAACGCCTGGGCGATGCGGTTGACGCCGCCACTGCCAAGGCCCAGGAGGCCGCATGGTGACCCGACCTATCGCCATCGCCGTTGCGCCCAACGGCGCGCGCAAGACGCACGCCGATCACCCCGCACTGCCGATCACGCCCGACGAACTGGCCGCCTGCGCGCGCCAATGCGTGGAGGCCGGCGCGGCGATGCTGCATCTGCATGTGCGCCGCCCAGACGGCACGCATAGCCTGGAGCCTGGCGACTACCGCCCGGCCATCGCCGCCGTGCAACGCGCCGTGGGCGACGCGCTGGTGATTCAGATCACCACCGAGGCCGTTGGCATCTACGCGCCCGAACAGCAGATGGCCTCGGTACGCGTGCTGCAGCCGGAGGCGATTTCCGCCGCGCTGCGCGAGCTGGTGCCCGATGCCGCGTACGAGGCGGAAGCGGCACGCTTCTTTGGTGAGCTTGCTGCCACGCGCACAGCCATCCAGTACATCCTCTATTCCGCCGACGACGTGGTGCGCTACCGCGACCTGCGTGCGCGGGGCGTGCTGCCAGAAACACCGCATTGGGTGCTGTTCGTGCTCGGCCGCTACAGCGCAGGCCAGCGCTCAGACCCCACCGACCTGCTCCCGTTCCTGCAGGCGTGGGCCGATGGCGGTGACGTCACCGCCAACGTGCCGTGGGCGATGTGCGCGTTCGGCCCGCGTGAAGCCGAATGCGCGCTCACCGCAGCGTTGCTCGGCGGCCATGCGCGCCTGGGATTCGAAAACAACATGGCCCTGCCCGACGGCAGCACAGCGCCCGACAACGCGGCGCTCGTCACCAACCTGCGACGGCATCTCGACGCGCTGCACCGGCCGCTGGCCAGCGCCGCAGATGTGCGTAGCTGGTTCGGCCGTTAAGACGTTCCGCATTCATCGACACGAAGCCAAAGCACAGACGGCCGCAACACAACAGGCCGCGCACCACAACCATTGGAGGAAGTATGCATTTGACCACCCGCTGTATCCGGATCATCCCGCTTGCGCTGACGAGCCTGCTCGCGATCGGCGCGCACGCGCAAGCCCTCGACGGCACGCTCAAGAAGATCCAGGACAGCAACACGATCCTGATCGGCGTGCGTGAATCGTCCATTCCGTTTTCTTACCGCGACAGCAAGAACGAGATCGTCGGTTTCTCGGCCGATCTCTGCTCCCGCGTGATCGACGCCGTCAAGAAGAAGACGGGCAAGCCGAACCTCGACATCAAGCAGATTCCGGTGACCTCGCAGAATCGGACATCGCTGGTGCAGAACGGCTCGGTCGATCTGGAGTGCGGAGTCACCACGCACCTGAAGTCGCGCGAGCAGCAGACCGCTTTTTCGACGACCTTCTTCATCGCCGGCACGCGCCTGCTGACCAACGTGAAATCGGGGGTGAAGGATTTCCCCGACTTGGCGGGCAAGTCGGTCATCACCAACGCCGGTACCACGTCGGAACGCATCCTGCGCAAGATGAACGACGAGAAAAAGATGAACATGAACGTGATCAGCGGGAAGGATTACGGTGAATCGTTCCTCACGCTGCAGAGCGGCCGCGTGGCGGCGTTCATGATGGATGACGTGCTATTGGCGGGTGCACGCACGCTGGCACAGAAGCCGGACGACTGGGTCGTGACCGGCACGCCACAGTCATTCGAAGCCTACGGCTTCATGCTGCGCAAAGACGATCCTCAGTTCAAGAAGCTGGTGGACGACACGATGACCGGCGTGATGAAGAGCGGCGAGATCAAGACGCTTTACGCGAAGTGGTTCGAAAAGCCCGTGCCGCCCAAGAACCTGAACTTCAACTTCCCGATGAACGATCAGTTGAAGGCGCTGTACGCCAACCCGAACGACGCGCCGTTCGAGTAAGCGCAGCGGGCAGCATTACGCCACCGTCCGGGCCAACGCGGCGCGCTCTGCCTGCGGGATGCGCGCCGCCAACAGGTGGCTCGCGGCCCACTGCCCGGACTCGGCGGCGCCGTCCGTCCACGGGCTGCCAAGATAATCCCCCGCCAGCACGATCCGGCGATCACGGCCGAGCGTGGCGCGGTACGCCGCAATGGCACGTGCACGGCCGACGGGCGATCGCGGCTCGGCCGCGGCCCAGCGTTGCGCATGCGCCGACACCACTGCGCGCTCCACGCCAGGCAGATGCACTGCGATTGCCTCAATGGCAAGGCGGATCAGCATGGCATCGCTCTGCGGCATGGCGCGCGTCGCGGCCTGCTCGCCGAACATCGCACAGACGATGGGACCATCGCCTCGCCCGGCACCGTGTTGAAACGTCAGCGCCGCCAAAGGGCCGCCCTCCACAGGCGAAAACAGCGCGCCGTACGCCTGCGCAAATACCTTCGGTGCCGACCATGAAGGGGAGAGACCCAGGGCCACGTGGATGCTCGGCGCGTAGGTCGCATCGAGCACTGCGGCCTCGCCCAGCGTCGGACGGGGCAACCACGCCCGCGTTGCATGTGCAGGCGTGGCGAGCACCGCGCCGTCGGCGCTGATCCACTCTCCGTTGACGCACAGGCGCACGCCATCGGGCGTTTCGGCAACCTGTTCGACGTTGGCGCCGTAACGCACATCGAGCGACGCGGCCATCGCACGCGGCAGCGCCTGCCAGCCGCCTTCGACGATCAGCGTGTCTGCGCCGCGAAATGCGCCCAGGGCCGCCAGCAACGCTCGCGAGGTCCCTTTCAGCCGGTGAAAGTAGAGGCCATGCACCATGGGTTCGAAGACGTACCGTGCGGCACCGCCGCCGAACACGCGTGTGGCCCAGTCCTGCGCGTCGGCGTCGTCGAATGCGGCCAGACTGGCGTAATGATTGGGGTCAATGCCGCGCGCCTCCCGCGCTGAAGCAAAGCCGCCTCGCAGCATCTGCCATGTTTCGCCACAAGTGAGTTGACCGGTGGTGGCAAGCGCCCATGTGCGTTTGGAATGCACGGCGCGAAAGTCCTGCCCTCGCTGCAGCGCCGCCACCGCCGAAGTCTTGTGCAGCCGTGACGACAACCCCGCCTCGTGCAGCAGCGGCAGCACGTGGCGGTATCGCGACGACACGAATTGCGCGCCGCATTCGATGGTGTGTCCGTGAAACGGCACGCTGAGGATGCGGCCGCCGGGGGCGCGCGCCGCCTCGAATACTGTGACGGCGCACCCTGCGCGCTGCAGATGCCGCGCGGCGTTCAGTCCCGCAATGCCCGCACCGACTACGATGAAATGTCGCATGGCTAAAAGGTGAATGGTGACGCGACTTACAATACCGGCCGGCCGCGCACCATACACAGCCTGTCAGTTTCTGCACGAGGACACCGCCATGCCCCGAACCACCCGCACGCGCTGGATCGAAGCCGGTTTCGAACTGCTCGACATGTATGGCGCAGACGGGGTCTCGGCCGAGCGCCTGGCGCGCCGTCTGAACGTGACGCGCGGCGCGTTCTATCACCACTTCAGCAGCCGCACCGACTACGTGCGCAGCCTCCTGGCCGAATGGGAACGCGCTTATACCGGCAGCATCCTTTCGCTCGTCAAACCGGACGACACCGCAGAGACCCTGCTCATGCGCTACCTCGACGTGGCCGCATCGATGCACCCGCAGCGGGAGGTGGCCATCCGCGCGTGGGCCATGCGGGAGCCATTGGTGGCGGAATATCTCGAACGCGTGGATTCCCAGCGACTGGCCTTCGCCACGCAACTGTGCGGCTTGCACGGAGGTGTACCCGACGACGCCGCGTTCTGGGGCCGCATCGCGCATCTATGCTTCATCGGCACGCAGCAGACCACGGCCCGCCCCGACCCTGAGGCGTTCCGGGCGTTCTTTCTGAAGTTGTTTGCGATGTCGCAGCGGCTGGCCGTGCCAGCCTAACCGTCGGACCTAGACGCCGGCCTGCGCAACGGCCTCGATGCGCGCCTGATGCACGGCTTGTTTGATGTGCGCCGGGTTGTCGGCGTAGCGCTTGGCGACAGCGCCCGCGTCAATGGATGCTGCGGCCTGGAGCGCGCGCAGCAGACGCTCCGTCTGCGGATAGCTGCGGTCTTCAAACCCGAGCCGGCCACGCGCGTCGGCCTCGCACGCCTGCAGGGCCTGACGGAAACGATCGGGCTTGCGAAGGGCATCGCAGCGCTCCAACAGACGCACCAGCGCCGCCGCATCGAAACCATCGCAGCGATGGATGTTGCCGTGCTCGCGCGCCACCACCAGCGCCAGTTCGCGGCACTCGGTCGGCACGCGCAGGCGCTGGCACACCGCTTCGATCAGCGGCAGGCTGCGCTCTTCGTGGCCGATGTGGCGGGGCAGGATATCGTCGGGCGTGGTGCCCTTGCCCAGGTCATGCACCAGCGCGGCAAAGCGTACCGGCAGCGACGTCGCCATCGCTGCTGCGGTTTCGATCACCATCATGGTATGCACGCCGGTATCGACTTCGGGGTGATAGTCGGCGCGTTGCGGCACGCCCCACAGCCGGTCAAGTTCCGGCAGCAGGCGCACCAGCGCCCCGCAATCCCGCAGCACGGCAAACATGCGCCGTGGGTGGGCTTCCATCAGGCCGCGTGCAATCTCCTGCCACACACGCTCGGGCACCAGCGCATCGACTTCGCCGGCCTGCACCATGCGCTGCATCAGCGCGTTGGTTTCTGGCGCGACATGAAAATCGGCAAAGCGCGCAGCAAACCGCGCCAGGCGCAGGATGCGCACCGGGTCTTCCATGAACGCATCAGATACATGCCGGAACGTGCGCGAAGCCAGGTCAGCCTGTCCTCCATACGGGTCGATGACGGGGCCAACCAGCGCGCCGTCTTCCGCCACGCGCTGCGCCATCGCGTTGATGGTCAGGTCGCGGCGGATGAGGTCGTCTTCGAGCGTGACATCCGGCGCGTAGTAGACCGAGAAGCCCTTGTAGCCGGCAGCCGTCTTGCGCTCGGTGCGGGCGAGTGCGTATTCGGCATGCGTCGCCGGGTGCAGGAAGACCGGGAAATCCTTGCCGACCGCGCGAAAGCCACGTGCCTCCATGGCTTCCGGCGTGGCCCCGACCACAACGTAATCCCGGTCCTGCACCGGCAGCCCGAGCAGCGCGTCACGAATCGCGCCGCCCACGGCATACACATCCAGCCCGTGTGTGGCCGGATCGACGATGGCTTCCGTCTGTGCTGCGCGTTCCGTCATTGATTGGCCGCGACCAGCGTGTCTTCGTCCGGCGCGGTGCGGTACGGCTCGTCGTCGGCCAGGAAGTCATGCTCAGCGCGTGCGCCGTCGATCCATTCCTGCATGGCGGGCAGGTTGAGAATGTAATCGGCGTAGGTCTTGGCGGCCTCCGGCAGACGCACGCCGTACGTGGCGAAGCGGCTGACCACCGGCGCGTAGAACGCGTCGGCCACCGTGAAGTGGCCGAACAGGAACGGACCTTCGGCTGCGTACTTCTGGCGCAGCTCGGTCCAGATCGTGGCAATGCGGTCGATGTCGCGCTGCACGGCCACGTTCCAGCCCATGCCGGGCAGCACGGCGGTCACGTTCATCGGCATGTTGTTGCGCAGGTTGGTGAAGCCGCTATGCATTTCAGCGCAGACCGAGCGGGCGTGTGCGCGGGCCTTCGGGTCGACCGGCCACAGTTGTGCGCGCGGAAAACGCTCGGCCAGCGTCTCGCAGATGGCGAGCGAATCCCATACCGTCATGTCGCCGTCCACCAGCACGGGCACGCGGCCCGCCGGCGAATAGCGACGAATCTCGGTGGAAAACCCTTCGACAAAAAGACGCACGCGAATCTCTTCGAACGGAATGCCGGCCTGCTTGGCGAGCAGCCACGGGCGTAGCGACCACGACGAATAGTTCTTGTTGCCGATGACCAGTTTCATGATTCCCGTCCTTGGAGAGTGCACAGCAATTATTGTGGGAGCCCGCCAGCATCGCGCGGGAATGCCGGGGCGCTCTAGTCTTGTTGTATCGGAAGCGGCGAGCGGCAGCGCGAGGGCGAACGAACCATTCTAGCCTTGCGCTGCAGCGCCACAAAATGAAACGGATTGGCCACGGTTGTGAAGCGGATTCACAAAGAGGGCAGATCCTCCGGGTTTCCGTAGCTTCTAGCGGTGGACCCTTGTGCGTGCAGCACGCAATCCGCGGTCCGGCCCAAAACCGGCCAGCGCGGGCAACATCACCGCCTCCATGCCGAGCGGGTGGATGCCGAGTTCGGGCGCGACCGGTTCCATGCTGACGTTGTCCACGCGCATGGAGTCGAGGTTGTCCCGCGAGATGGGCGCGCCAGGCAGATGCTCGAGCAGCGCGGCCTGCATGCGGCCCAGACCCTCAGGAAGTGGCACGATCCAGCGCGGGTGGCCGCTGGCACGTCCGGCAAAGCGCATCAACTCCGCCAGGGTGTAGACGCGCGGCCCGACCAGCGGATAAGCATGCCGGATCGTCGCGGGCTTCTTGAGCGCATTGATGAACGCGGCGGCCACGTCGTCCACGTACACGGGCTGGAAGCGCGCGTCGGCACAGGCCAGTGGCACGAACGGCGCCATGCGCTGCATGCTCGCAAACAGATTCAGGAAATGATCCTGCGGGCCGAAGACCACCGATGGGCGGAACACCGTCCAGTCGAGCTCGCTGTTCATGACCACGCGTTCGCCGTCGCCCTTGCTGCGCAGGTACATCGACGGGCCGGCGGGGTCGGCGCCCAGCGCGCTCATGTGCAGCAGCCGGTTCACGCCATGGCGTCGGCATGCGGCGACGATGCGGCGGGGCAGATCGACATGCACGCGCTGGAAGTTCGGCCCGTACGGCATCTCTCGCGCATCCTGCAGCACACCGACGAGGTTGATGACGGCACAGTGCTCGCCGCCGCGTTCGGTGAGCGCCAGGAACAGCGCTTCGAGGGCATCGTCGGCGTAGATGTCGGCGTCCATCACGTCCACACGCGGCAGCAGGGTGAGATTGTGTGCGCGGGCAGACTCAGGATCGCGCGTGGGCACGATCATCCGGCCCTCGGGGAGGCCGGGCGTGGAAAACGTCTCCGTCACCAGCCGAGACAGCAACTGCGAACCGATAAAACCGGTACCGCCAAAGACGAGCAGATTGGAGGGCTGCATAGAGGCATCTCCAAGACGGGAGGGGGGCAACACCACAATACATCCCGAAGGCGATCGCCCCCAAGATATGTCGACGCGGCGTGCCGCAAGCCACACTTCTGTGCGCCAGCCAGCGCACGCGCCCATGAAAAAACGCCCGCGTTGCGGCGGGCGTTTGGGTGAGCGGGATAACGATCGAGCACTTATGGCAGGTCGTCCGGCGTCACGGATTCCGGCGCCACCTTGCCCAGGCGGTCCTTCAGCGACTGCGGGCGGCCGGTCAGCAACGCACTGTAGTACGTCGCGTTCGACAGCACGTTTTTCACATACGTGCGGGTCTCGTTGAACGGGATCGTCTCGGCGAAGATCGCACCTTCCACCGGCCGCGCGAGCGTCGAGCGCCAGCGTTTCGGGCGGCCTGGGCCCGCGTTGTAGCCGGCGGTAGCCAGCGTGAGCGAACTGTCCAGGTTGGTCAGGATCATCGACAGATAGGCCGTACCCAGCAGCACGTTGGTATCGATGTCGCTCATCTGCGAAACACGGAACCCCGGCAGGCCGATCTTCTTGGCGATGTGCTTGGCGGTCTCCGGCATCACCTGCATCAGGCCCGAGGCACCCACCGACGAACGCGCGTCCATGATGAAGCGCGACTCCTGGCGGATCAGGCCGTAGGCCCAGGCAATATCCAGGCCCACGGCATCGGCGTTGCGCTGGACCACATTGAGATACGGCGTCGGGAAGCGCAGCGAGAAGTCGTGCTCGGCCTTGGTCTTGTCCGCGGAATTGACGGTGCGATCGAGCAGGCCGAGCTTGCGGCCATATTCGGCTGCGGCAAGCAACTCGCGGTCGCTCATGTTGCGTAGCTCCCAGTTCCACTCGCGGTTGCCTTCGAAGCGCAGATTCAGATCGTACAGCTTCTTGGCACGCCCAAAGCCCGGATGGTTGCGGCCCATCACGTCGATCTCGGCGTCGGCCACGGTCGTGCGGGGTGGCACGGTGATGCGCTGACCGAGTTCTTCCTGCGCCAACTGACCGTAGAAGTTGAACTGGCCGGCAATCGACTGGAACTGCTGGCGGGCTTCGTCGTTGCGGTTGTCGGCCTTGAGCGCGCGGCCGTACCAGTACGCCCAGGCGGGATCACGATCGCGCAGGCTGGGGCGCATTTTCTCAACGGCCTGACGCACCATCTTCCAATCGCCGGCGCGCAAGGCCGTGCGCACGCGCCACTCCTGCGACTCGTCGGAGAGGTAGGCATCGCCGCCGAGCGTCAGTTGGCGACGGTAGGCATCCAGCGCATCGGGCGTCTGCTTCTTGGCGGCGTACTGACCGATCACGCCCCAGCCCGCGCCTTGCTCTTCGCGCGACAAGCTGCCGGTTTGCGCCAGCAGATACGCCGTCGCCTGCGACGGATCATTGCGCGCCATGCGGGTCACGTTGGCCAGCGTGTCGTTGTCTACGCGATCGCCCTCCGGCAGCACCGCCGCAATGCGCGACGCCTGCGTGACGAGGTTCTGCTCCAGCGACAGCCGCGCCGCAAAGGCCACATCCGCACGGGTGAACTGCTTGGACTGCGCGAGATAGCCGATCAGGTCGACACAGCCTTCGCCATAGCCCTTGGGATCCGACAGCGTGCTACGCGCATCGGCGGCCACGTTCTGGCCTTTCATCGCGCGCGAGAGCAGCGCATAGCACTCGACCTGCGTATCGTCCTTCAGCACGAAATTGGGGTATTCCGCATCGAACGTCGCCCAGTCGCGCTTCTTTCCGAGCACGAGCAGCCAATCATTGCGCAACCGGTCGGCAATCGCCTCGCCCTTGTAGCGCTGCAGGAACGAACGGATTTCATCTTCCGGTGCATCGGTGCGGGCATAGCCGCTGGCATCGTACAGCTGCGGCTTGATGCGGAAATACTGCACGTACGACTGGATCGGGTAATCGGAGAGGCTGTCGGCCAGCTCCCAGCTGCGCGACACATCGTTGCGGCGCGCCGCGTTGCGCAGCTCGACAAACGCATCGTCCGGATTGGCCGGAATGCCTTGCGGCGCCTGGCGCTTTGCGGCCACCGCCAGCGGTGTCGGGCCAACCACGCTCATGCCCACCACGCCCGCAAAAGCCAGCGCGACCGCGCGATATACTGCCTTGGCCTTCAATGTCATCTCCTGCCCCATCCAATCACTGTTAGGTCTGCCGAATTATCCCATGTCAGCCTTAGGGAACCCGCAAGATCCGGCCAATCCCACCACGCCAATCGAATCGCGCCGCACGCTGCGCACCATGTTGCTCGATGCACGCGCCGCGCTGCCAGATCGCATCGCCCGCGATGCCGCGCTGGCGCATCACCTGGCCGGGTTGCTGAACGCACTGCCCGTCAAACGCCTGGCCGCCTACTGGCCAACGCAGGGAGAGTTCGATGCGTTGACCTTGCTGGGCCTTTGGCTGGCGGCTGACGCCACGCGCCATGCACTGCTGCCCATAGTGACTGACAAATTCTCTCCCCTGCAGTTTCGGCGATGGACGCCCGATTGTGAAATGACGCCCGGCGCGTACAACATCCCCATCCCCCGCTCGGGTGAGATGGAAACGCCCGATGCCTTGCTGATCCCATGCGTGGGCTTTGACGCGCGGCGCTATCGCATCGGCTACGGCGGCGGCTTCTACGATCGCACGCTGGCTGCGCTGCAAGCCGCAGGGCACCGCCCGCGCACGATTGGCGTGGCATATGAAGTGAACCGCGTGGAATCCATCGCGCCGGAACCGCACGACATCGCGCTGGACTGCATCGTCACCGAGCGCGGCGCGTTCTAACCCTGCACAGGAAGCCCATGTCCCACACCCTGAAAACCGTTGCCGACCTTGAAGCCGTGTATGGCGCCCCGAACCCGCGTTCGCTGCTCAAGGAGATCGACCACCTGAACGCCGACTATCGCGCGTTCGTGGAGGCGTCGCCGTTCATCGTGCTGTCATCGGTGGGCGCGCAGGGCACGGACGCTTCGCCGAAGGGCGATGCGCCGGGCTTCGTGCGCATCCTCAACGAACGCCTGCTGGCGATTCCCGATCGGCCCGGCAACAACCGCATCGACAACCTGCGCAACATCGTCGAAGACGGCCGCGTGTCGGTGCTCTTTATCGTGCCGGCTGTGGGTGAAACCTTGCGCGTGAACGGCACGGCGACCATCTCGGCGGATCCGGAATTGCTCGCGTCATTTGCGGTGCAGGGGAGGCTTCCGCGCAGCGTGATCCTCGTGCAGGTGCAGACGGTGTACTTCCATTGCTCGAAGGCGCTGGTGCGCTCAAAGCTGTGGGAGCTCGGCGCGCAGGAAACCAAACCGGCCGTGCCCACCGCAGGCAAGATCCTGCAGCGCATCAGCGGTGGCGCATTTGATGGCGACGCCTATGATCGCGAATTGCCCCAGCGCCTGAAGACAACGCTGTACTGAGCGTTCAGCGCTTGACTGTCTTTTTTGCGGCGACCTTCTTGGTCGCCGTTGTCTTTGTTGCCTTGGGCGCCTTGGCAGTCTTTGCTGCGGCGCGCTTCGGCTTGGCGGCCTTGGCATTGGCGTCACGCAGCGCGGCTTCAATGGCCAGCCGCACCCAGTCGCGCAAGGGCTGTCCACCATCGAGCGCCTCTGCCGGCGTGCTCAGGTAGCCCGTCATGCTGATGGTGCGGCCGTTGCGCTCGTAACTGAACGGCGTGCATTTTTCAGCGAGAAAACGTTCGCGCGTGAGGTCGTCCACGCGCAGATAAGACGTGCCGCGCAGCACCAGCGCAAAGACGATGTCGTCGTAATAGAGCGCCGCACCGCTGAACATCCGGCGGGCGCGGATCTCACCGATCTGTGCGGCGAGCGGCCGGAGTTCGTCAAGCAACCAGGCGATCAGCGGATCGGGTGCGGCTGCCATGACGATCTCCTTTGCTTTGCTGCTTTCTGCTTACAGGCCCAGACGCTGCCAGATGGCACGCGTGGAGCCGGCGGCATTGAGCGTGTAGAAGTGCAGGCCCGGCGCGCCGCCTTGCAGCAGGCGGTCGCACATGGCCGTGACCACGTCCAGGCCGAACGCGCGGATCGATTCACGATCGTCGCCAAAGCCTTCGAGGCGCTTGGCGATCCAGCGCGGCACTTCCGCACCGCACATCTCGGAAAAGCGCATCAGCTGCGACGAATTCGTGATCGGCATGATGCCGGGCACGATGGGCACTTCTACGCCGAGCTTGCGTGCGTCGTCCACGAACTGGAAATACGCGTCCGAGTTGAAGAAATACTGCGTGATGGCGGAATCGGCACCAGCCTTCACCTTGCGTGCGAAGTTTTCCAGATCGTGCCGCGCCGAGCGCGACTGCGGGTGGTATTCCGGATACGCCGCCACTTCGATGTGGAACGCCTCGCCGGTTTCCTGGCGGATGAACTCGACCAGCTCGTTGGCAAAGCGGAATTCACCGATCTCGCCCATGCCCGACGGCATGTCGCCGCGCAGCGCGACGATGCGGCGGATGCCGTGTTCGCGATACGTGTTGAGAATGCCGCGAATGCTCTCGCGCGACGAGCCCACACACGACAGGTGCGGCGCCGCTTCGATGCCTTCGCGCTGGATTTCCACTACGGCGTCGAGCGTGCCCTGTTGCGTGGTGCCGCCCGCGCCGAACGTCACGGAGATGAAGCGGGGCTTGAGCGGCGAAAGCTGCGCGCGCGTGTTGCGCAGCTTCTCGGCGCCTTCCGCCGTCTTGGGCGGGAAGAATTCGAAACTGAATTGACGGTCTTGCATGACAGAAACCTTAAGCCTCGCGCAGCAGCAAGCTCGAGAGCAGCCACGAGATCACGCTGTACAGGATGGAGCCCAGCAGCGCGGCGCCAAAGCTGGCCACCTGAAAGCCCGCCAGCAGGTTGCCGACAAACAGGAACAGCAGCGCGTTGATGATGAAGATGAACAGCCCGAGCGTGAGCAGCGTCACCGGCAGGGTGAGGATCACCAGGATCGGGCGGATCAGCGTGTTGACCAGACCCAGCACGAGCGCCGCGATCAGCGCGGAGCCGAAGCCGTTGACGTGGATGCCTTTGAGCAGATAAGCGACAAGAAGCAACGCCAGCGCGTTGATGACCCAGACAGCGAGCAGTCTCATGGAGGAGTCCTCGGTTGGAGAGCCGGCGGCGGGGAATGCCGCCGGCAGGTACGGCTTAGTAGCGGTAGTGGTCAGCCTTGTACGGGCCTTCCTTGCTCACGCCAATGTACGCAGCTTGCTGATCAGTCAGTTCGGTCAGTTGCGCGTTCAGCTTCTTCAGCTGCAGGCGCGCGACCTTCTCGTCCAGGTGCTTGGGCAGCGTGTAGACGCCCACCGGGTACTTGTTCGAGCCCTTCACCGCTTCGGTCCACAGTTCGATCTGCGCGATGGTCTGGTTGGCGAACGAGCTGCTCATCACGTACGACGGATGGCCCGTGGCGCAGCCCAGGTTCACCAGGCGGCCCTTGGCCAGGATGATGATCTTCTTGCCGTCGGGGAAGATCACGTGATCGACCTGCGGCTTGATCTCTTCCCACTGGTACTTCTCGACGGATGCGATATCGATCTCGTTATCGAAGTGGCCGATGTTGCAGACGATGGCCTGGTCCTTCATCCGGGCCATGTGGTCGTGCGTGATGACGTGGTAGTTGCCCGTGCAGGTCACGAAGATGTCGCCGTGCTCGGCGGCGTAATCCATGGTCACCACGCGGTAGCCTTCCATGGCGGCCTGCAGCGCGCAGATCGGGTCGATTTCGGTTACCCACACTTGCGCCGACAGTGCGCGCAGTGCCTGGGCCGAACCCTTGCCCACGTCGCCGTAGCCGGCCACGATCGCCACCTTGCCGGCGATCATCACGTCGGTCGCGCGCTTGATGCCGTCGACCAGCGATTCACGGCAGCCGTACAGGTTGTCGAACTTGCTCTTGGTGACCGAGTCGTTCACGTTGATGGCCGGGAAGCGCAGCTCGCCGCGCTGGGCCATCTGGTACAGGCGGTGCACGCCCGTGGTGGTTTCTTCGGTCACGCCCTTGATGGCGTCGAGGTTGCGGCTGTAGAACGTTGCGTCCTTGGCCAGCTTTTCCTTGATGGCCGCGAACAGGAAGGTTTCTTCTTCGCTGGTCGGCTTGGCGATCACGGAAGCGTCCTTCTCAGCCTTGGCGCCCAGGTGCAGCAGCAGCGTTGCGTCGCCGCCGTCGTCCAGGATCATGTTCGGCGTGCCGCCGTCGGCCCATTCGAAGATGCGGTGGGTGAAGTCCCAGTATTCCTTGAGCGATTCGCCCTTGAAGGCGAACACCGGCGTGCCCGAGGCGGCAATCGCGGCGGCAGCGTGGTCCTGCGTCGAGAAGATGTTGCACGAGGCCCAGCGCACGTCGGCGCCGAGTGCCTTGAGCGTCTCGATCAGCACGGCGGTCTGGATCGTCATGTGTAGCGAGCCGGCAATGCGCGCGCCCTTGAGCGGCTGGCTGGCGGCAAACTCGTCGCGAATCGCCATCAGGCCGGGCATTTCGGTCTCGGCAATGGCGATTTCCTTGCGACCCCAGTCCGCCAGCTTGATGTCGGCGACGAGGTAATCGTGTTTCAGTTCGGTGACAGCGTTCATTGGATCACTCCGGAAAAGATGGGTGACCGCACGCGGGGAGATGACCACTGAGACGGGGCCCATGCTGGGGCCCCGGATAGATGCGTTCTCGCCATCGTGTCAGCCACGATACTGCGAGCGCCGTTTGAACTTCCGAGCCTGGCGGCTGGGCAGTGCCCACCCGTTGCAACGCTCCTCGGAATGGGCTGGATTGTAGCGGATTCTTGCGACAGAGCGCCGGGAAAAGAGCAAGGGCGCATGAACCGGATAAACGCCGTCTCGGACCGTGCAGCATTCATCACTCAAGCTGTGTCGATTGGAAGCTGAGGGCGAGCCGGCGCCACGACCACGAAATCGAGGCGGGATGCGGGATTTGGCGAAATATGACAGCTGAGCACGTTGATCCCGTCGCTATAATCCCCACCGTCACCGCCTCAACGGTGACCGGGTTTCGCAGCCCATCTCCTCCTCTTTTTTTCCCAGACGGACAGCCGCCTTTCGCGCGGCGTTTTCATGTCCGGTGCTTGCGCACGCCTATGCTTTTCATGGCGGGCCGGGCAGGGAGACCTTCGGGTCTGCCGGCAATGCTGGGATAGGAGGCCGGTCTGCGAACCCTGTCGTCAGGCCCGCCACCCTCGTTTCGCAGCGAGTGGCGAGCCTCCCTCTACCTATCCCCGGAGGCCACATGGCTACCGCACCCAGCGGGCATCGCCCCGCGTCTTACCCTTCCCCTCCACCTTGGCGCTGCACGCTTTCCACGCAACCGGGAGGTGCCGCATGTCGCTGACCAAAAACCGCCTCTACCTCGACGGCGCGATCTCGGCGCGCGCGTTTCTGTGCCGCACGCGCTCCGACATGCAGACCCATCGCCACCGGCGACTGGGCATGCTGCGCGAGCAGCTCACGTACTTCTCGGAACATGCGTATCCACCGGCATTCGTGAAGGGCTTTGTCGATGCCATCGATGCGTACCTGTCGATGTCGCTCGGGGGGAGCGACGTGGACCCGCGCACGTGGGAGGTTTTGGCCGCCATCGAGCGGCGGCAGGTCTCCGCCGCATAACAACAGCAAGACCTATCCCCGGGGCGGGCCGGGGATCGGCAACGCAATCAACGAGACGCCCATCGTCTCTCGCGCGTACCGGCGCACACGCGGCAGTGTCAAGGCGCTGTCACATTCCAACCTTGCGATCCGGTTAGCAAGTGGCGAAGCAGCATCACGGACCTGCAACACGCGGCCACCAAAGTCCGGGCATCGTTCAGGGAGCCAACGATGCACAACCATAAACTCACGAAGTACGCCGCCGCCGCGGCCGCTGCACTGGCCATGGCCGCGTGCGGCAGCGACGGCACGTCCACCACCGGCAGCGCCACGCCGGACACCACCCCGCCCAGCACCACGCCTGCCAAGAACGTCGTGTTCTTCCTGGGCGACGGCATGGGCCTGACCACCATGACCGCCGCGCGCATCTACAAGGTGGGCGAAGACGGCGAACTCACCATGGACACGCTGCCGGAAACCGGCTTCGTGCGCACGTTCTCGAACAACGCGCAGGTGACCGACTCGGCGCCGTCGATGTCGGCGTACATGACCGGCGTGAAGATGAACAACGAGGTCATCTCGATGTCGCCGGACACGATGGCCTATGACGCGGGCGGTAAGGATTACCTCTCGGGCGCCGACAGCACCTGCCCGAGCGGCAACGGCAAGCCCGTCACCACGCTGCTTGAGCTGATGAAGGCGGCAGGCTACGGCACGGGTGTGGTCACCACCACGCGCATCACGCACGCCACGCCGGCCGCCACGTATTCGCACATCTGCCACCGCGACGGCGAGAACACCATCGCCGCGCAACTCACGCCGGCCGGCAAGGGCTTCAACGCCGCGCTGGGCGATGGCGTGGACGTCGTCTTCGGCGGTGGCCGCAAGCACTTCCAGCCGACCACGGCGGGCGGCGCGCGCACCGACGGCCGCGACCTGATCGCCGAACTCAAGGCCGGCGGCTATCGCTACGCAAGCAACAAGGCCGAGTTCGACACGCTGCAGGCCACCGACGGCAAGGTCGTGGGCCTGTTCACCAGCAGCCACATGTCGTATGACCTCGACCGCGATCCGAGCAAGGAACCGAGCCTGGGCGAGATGACCAACAAGGCCATCGACGTGCTGGCCGCCAAGAAGAAGGGCTTCTTCCTGATGGTGGAAGGGGGCCGCATCGACCACGCGCTGCACGAAACCACCGCGCGCAAGGCCCTGCAGGACACGGTGGCGTTCGACTCCGCCATTCGCGGCGCGATCGACAAGCTGAACACGATCGACCCGGGCCTGAAGAACACGCTGATCGTCGTGACGGCTGACCACGACCACACGCTGGTGCTCAACGGCTACGCCAAGCGCACGGGCCCGACCAGCGACAGCAACCCCGGCGTGCTGGGCCTGCTGAAGAACTACGTGACGGGCGCCAACGCCACCGACACGGGCGGCAACCCGTTCACGATCATCGGCTTTGGCACCGGCGAGAACCGCCCGGCCACGCGCGGCGCGCTCACTGACGCGGCCGTGTACGACAAGAGCTACCACCAGGAAGCCGTGATCCCGGTTGCGCCGGGCGGTGAAACGCACGGCGGCACTGATGTCTTCATCGGCGCGCGCGGCCTGGGCGCCGAGCGCTTTACCGGCACGATGGACAACACCGAGGTCTTCGGCCTCATCAAGCAGGCCGTGGGTCTGTAAGAGGGAGAGGGCACATCATGAACACGCAATCGAACCGTATCCTGCGCGCCACGCTGCTGGCGCTGGCAGCCGGTGCCTGCGCCCAAGCGCACGCCGCCGGTGAAGCCAAGAACGTGATCTTCTTCCTGGGCGACGGCATGGGCCCGACCACCGTCACCGCCACGCGCATCTACAAGGTGGGCGAGGCCGGCCGCCTGACCATGGAATCGCTCAAGCGCACGGCACGCATCAAGACATACTCCAACGATGCGCAGACCACCGACAGCGCGCCATCGATGTCGGCGTACATGACCGGCGTGAAGATGAACAACGAAGTGATCTCCATGTCGGCCGACACCAAGGCCAGCGACGCCACGGGCAAGGGTTACGTGAGCGGTTCCGACTCCACGTGCCCGGCGGGCAACGGCACGCCCGCCGTTACGCTGCTTGAGCTGGCCAAGGCGGCCGGCAAGTCGGTGGGCGCGGTGACGACCACGCGCGTCACGCACGCCACGCCGGCCGCCACGTACTCGCATATCTGCCACCGCGACGGCGAGAACCAGATCGCCGCGCAAGGCGCGCCGGGCAACGCGCTGTACAACGCTGCGCTCAAGGATGGTCTGGACGTACTGCTCGGTGGCGGCCGCCGTCACTACCTGCCGCAAGGCACGACGGGCAGCAAGCGCACCGACACGACCGACCTGACCGCGCAGTTCCAGACCGCCGGCTACAGCTACGTCACCACCGGCACGCAGCTCACCGCCATCAATCCGGCCACGACGAACAAGCTGCTCGGCCTGTTCAACCTGGACCACATGAACTACGAGCTGGACCGCAAGAAGAACAACGTGGACGAGCCCAGCCTGGCCGACATGACCGAGAAGGCCATCCGCGTGCTGCAGAAGAACGGCAAGGGCTATTTCCTGATGGTGGAAGGCGGCCGCATCGACCACGCGCTGCACGGCACCAACGCCAAGCGCGCACTGGAAGATGCCGGCGCGTTTGACGAAGCCATCAAGCGCGCGCTGGGCACGGCGGATCTGTCGAACACGCTCATCGTCGTCACGGCCGACCACGACCATACGATGACGATCAACGGCTACCCCCGCAAGGGCAACCCCATCCTGGGCGTGTCGAACGACATCAAGACCGGCCAGCCGCAATTGGCTGCGGACGGCCTGCCGTACACCACGCTGGTGTTCGGCAACGGCGGCACGCCGCGCAAGGCCACGCGCGACAACGTGGCCTCGGTCGACACGGCTGCAGACGATTACCTGCAGGAAGTGGGCGTGCAGCTCGGCACCCCTGGTTCGGAAACGCACGGCGGCGGGGATGTGATGCTGTTCTCCTCTGGTCCGGGCAGCGCACCGCTGAAGGGCACGCTGGACAACACGAAAGTGTTCGGCGTGGTCAAGACGGCCATGGGCCTCTGATTCCTGCGTTTCCATTGACGCGCATGCCGACATGATCGGCATGCGCTTTTTTCGCTTTCTGCCCCATCGATTCCGCATGACCCAATCTGTCCGAACTTTGCTCGCCTTCGCGTTCAGCGCGTTTGCTGCCACGGCACTGGCCGCCGGCCCTGCCGCCACACCCGCGCTGACGGCACTGCGTGTCGAACACCAGCTGTCGTCGCTCGGCGCCGACGGCATCCAGCGCGACGTCCGCTTTGCCGAGCGCGTCTATCGCCAGGGCGACCGCGTCTGGATCGCACGCGAACTGCCGCCCGCATCGGCCCACGCCGAACATGACCACGCCGACACCCACGCCGGCCACAAACACGCCGACACCGACACCGCCCCGCGCTGGATCGAACGCGATGGCAAGGGCGCACTCACCGTGCGCGTGGTGAGCGTTTCGCAGCAGAAGAACTACGCCGTGGAACCCGCCGAATACTCCAACATCGGCTTCGACGGCTCATGGGCCACGGCGTATCACCTGCTCGACCCGGCCGCACTCAAAGGCATGCGCGCCGAAGGCCCGGTACGCAACGGCGTGCAGACCTACCGATCGACGCAGGGCGAGCGGACTGTCACCGTCGATTGGGACGTGGGCGGCCAATTCCCGCGTCGCGTGGAATCGCGCAACGCCACCGGCACCCAACGCAAGCTCACGCGCGTGACGGCGTTGCCAGCGCCGGCTGCAGCGCCGTGGGACCGCGCCCAGCGCTACGCTGCTGCTGACTACACCGATCTGATGGACTGACGCGCCGCGCGCCGCACCTCGCCCTCGGCAGTGGAAGCCTCCCGTTCGCGCCTGAAACTGTCGGGCTCCACTGCTTGTGCTTCACGTTCGAGCCAAAAACCGTCACGTTCCAGTGTTTGAGCCTCGCGTTCGAGCCAAAAACTGTCGCGTTCAACGGTCTGTGGTTCACGCTCGAGCCAAAAACCGTCGCGTTCTAGTGTTTGAGCCTCGCGCTCGAGCCAAAAACCGTCGCGTTCTAGTGTTTGAGCCTCGCGTTCGAGCCAAAAACTGTCGCGTTCCAGTGTTTGAGCCTCGCGTTCGAGCCAGAAACCCTCACCCGTGGGGTTCAGAACCCCGCGCGTCAATCCGGCTTCGGTAGCGCTATAGTGCGAACACCCCCATACGCTCGCACCGACATGACGATCACCGACCCGACCCTCGCTGCGTTTGCCGCTCCCGCCTCGCACGTGCCGCGCGTGCTCACCATCGCCGGTTCGGACAGCGGCGGCGGTGCGGGCATCCAGGCTGACCTGAAGACGTTTGCCGCGCTCGGCTGCTACGGCATGTCGGCCATCACGGCCATCACCGCACAGAACACGCTGGGCGTGACGGCGGTGGAATCGCTCACCCCCGACATCGTGGCCGCACAGATCGACGCCGTGGCAAGCGACATTGGCGTCGATGCCGCCAAGACTGGCATGCTCGGTACGCCGCAGGTGGTGGAAGCCATCCTCTCTGCGCTGGACCGCCACCCGATCGCCAACCTCGTCGTCGATCCGGTCATGGTCAGCACCAGCGGCGCGCAGCTCGGCAGCGATGCCACGGCGCAGGCCATGGCGAAGTGGCTCTTCCCGCGCGCGTTGGTCGTCACGCCGAACCTGCCGGAAGCCAGCGCGCTGCTCGGCCGCGAGGTGCGCACTGCCGAAGACATGCTGCCCGCAGCGCGGGACCTGCTGGCGCTTGGGCCCCGCGCCGTGTTGCTCAAGGGTGGGCACCTGAGCGCCACGTCCACCGCCGGTGAAGACGGCGTGCTGCAAGACGTGCTCGTCACCGCGGACGGCACCGAGCGCGTCTACGCCCATACCTACATCGACACGCCGCACACGCACGGCACCGGTTGCACGCTGTCCGCCGCCATTGCCGCGCACCTGGCGCGCGGTGATGCGCTGGAAGTCGCTATCGAAGCCTCGCTCGATTACCTGCTGCATGCCATCGGCGCGGGCCGGCATCTGGCGCTCGGGCGCGGCGCCGGTCCGTTGAACCACGGGTTCGCACCGCGACCGCTCGCAGCACCGCGTTCGCTCGAAGTGGATGTCGAGGAAGACTGATCAGGGGAGCCGCCATGAAACGCCTGCCGATGCTGGTTCGCTGTCTTCCGGTGGCTGCGCTGTGCGCGCTGCTTGGTGCGTGTAATGGCTACATCAGCCTGGGCTCGCCCATCGGCAGCGTCTTCTCGATTGGCGGCACGTTGACCGGGCTGCCCGGCGGCCAATCGATCGTGTTGCTCAACAACGGCCGCGATTCGCTTACGCTGGCGGCCAACGGGCCGTTCGTGTTTGGCGGGCTGGTGCCGTTCGACAATAGCTACGTGGTAACGATCAGCACGCAGCCCGCATCGGCCAACTGCGTGGTGACCAATGGCAGCGGTACGGTCAATGGGGACGTGAACAACGTGCAGGTGACGTGCCAGCCGCGTTGAAGCTATCTGGTCACCGCTTCAGGGAACGTCAGCCTAGTTGCCACCGGTCCGCTCCCCAAACCAAGCCCAATACGCCCGGTTCTCGCCTCGTGCACGGGGCCAGTACGTCACCGGCGGCTTGGGCTGCCAGCCCGGCGGCGGACCAATCAGCACTGCCCAGCTGTCGGTCGCATCGGCTACGCTGGTGATGACGGCGCTCTTGCCGCTCTGGTTTGCGTAAGCCGCCGCAAACGCGGCATTGACAGCAAAGCTTGCAGCCCGGGCCGGTCCCTCCATGTGTTCAGCGACGCTGTACACGTTGGCGATCTGGTCTAGGTCAGGCCACTGCTGATGAATAGCGGCGCGCAACGGCCCCATCAAGGATGTGACATTGCCGGCATGCTTGGGCACGTCGTAGTAGACGCGTTCGACCGGGTGCTGTTCTGAGGCCTGTGCTTGCACGGCTTGAATGAGTCCCGTCCATGCCCCACCGGGATTGGCCGCCTTGTTGCCAATGGCGCCTTGGTGCTGATGCGGGGTGTAGATCGAGGCCAGCGCTGTGTAGCCCCAATCCGCACTCGGGTGGCCGAGGATCAGCAGGGCGGTGTTTTCGTTGGTCTGCTCGCCCATGGGGTAGTTGGGGGCGTCTACGTTCCATACCCACGCCAACTTGTTGGGGTGTTGTGCAAGGAACTTGAGGGCGTCTTGCAGGTTGTAGAAACCCACGTTGGTGTCGCCCGCCGACACCGTGACGTTGGGCAACCTGCCGTCAGGGTTGAGCAGCATGCTTTTGGCTTGAGCATCGCTTGCGATCTCGTGAAACACCAGTCGCCGCACCGCCAGCAGTGAGAGAGTCCGCTCACCAATGATCATTTCCGGAAAGACGCGCGTACCGCGCACAGTCCTACCCTTGTCGTCTTTGTGCAGGGTGACCCAGTAGTCGCGCATGCGTTCTTCGGCGTGGGCGGCATCGTAGGCGAGGATGCTGGGCGCGGGCATGCCCATGGTCTTCTGCTCCTCAAGAAGGTCTTTCTGGCCCGTACTAGGGTGAGTGTCGTCAAGGTACGTTGGCGTGTTCAACCACTCGCGCGGCAAGCCAAAGAACACGTTCGGGTCGAAGTAGTTAGGGCGGCTGGTACCCCGCTTGAGGGAATAGAAGTAATTCGGGTTTTCCAAATAGTCGTTGAAGGTGAGCAGCGGGGCGGTAATCAAATCGCTCAACGCCGTCTCAAATTCATCTCGCTCCACGTGCGACAGGTCTTCTAGCCGCATGCGGCGAGGCACGCCATTGGTCACTTGGCCCACCGCGTCGCCCAGCTTGAAGCGCTTCGCTTGCAAATCGTCGTCATTGGGCTGTGCGAGCCCTTGTGCCCACAGCAGATTCCATTGAGTGGGGTAGCTTCGGCGCATCAGCGGGTTAAGCCATTGCACCCCAAGCAGGACGGCGGCAGGCGCCCGGCCCGGATCACCTTGTTCTGCCTGCGTTTGCATGCGCGGCCAGGCGATGGGCTGGCGATAGTAGGTTTTATTGGTGGGCATCTGGACTCCGGATTGACAAGCAGTAAGCAAGAGAGAGACGGCGACTAGCGCATGGATGGCAGCACGCCGATAAAGGAACGAATGAATTGGATTGCGCATGCTCGCTCCTCAGGCGTGGCGAGGTCCGCCTGGCAACATGTGATGGGCATCGAGGCGCCCTGAATTACGCGCGTCGTCAATGCCTATAGCCTTGACGGCACCCTTGGCGGCGGCGAGATTTTTGTTTTGGGCCAACGCGCCATCCTGATAGAGGGCTCCTTTCGTGTTGTAGTAGGTGAACTCGCTGTCTTTCTTGCGGTCGCGGCCCGCCGGGTATTCATCAGTCTTTTCTGGCTCGCACCACCGCCAATCCGCCATCCGCCGCAACTGGTTCATCAGCAGCTCATCGAAGTGGCACAGACCCACGTCCACGTCATAGGCGAGCACATGTTCGGCATGCATGGCGTTGGTGAGGATGGTGGAATGGTTGGTGGCCTGGGCGTCTTCGCCGTCCTTCATCAAGGCAGTGCGCTCTTGCTGTTCGAAAGCGCCGAACTTCGTGCCACGCAAGGTGTGGTGTTGTGCGGCGTTCATCTTCTCGACATCGCCTTCCGCAAAGGGCACGCCCTTCCTAACGGTGCCGTCATCGTTGTAGATTTCGCGCCGCGCGCGCTGGCGCACCCCGGCGTTCTGGTCGTAGCGCATGGCGGCTTCGCTGGTGGCGTTGCCGTAGCCGGCCTTGCGCTGCTCGGCGTAGGGGTCGAACTGGCCTTCAGGGATGCTCCGCTTGCGGTTCAGCGCATCGCTGGCCGATTCCTTGTGCTGGTTGAAGGGGCCGATGGTGCGCACGCCATCCGGATGTGAGGTCTCGCCGGGTCGAGGCTTGCCGTGCGGCAGGTAGACGGCCTGGGGCACGATGCCACCACTGGGCACCTTGGGGGCATTGACGAGCACGGTCCAGCCATCGGCTGGGTCGGCATTGACGTTGGTGGCGCCCTTGACGGCTTGGCCACCCCACATGAGGGCTTGGATCGGAACGCCGGCAGCGCTGGCGACAAGCTTGCCGAAAATGCCCTTGCGCGAATCGCCCCAGATTCGGGCGAAGGAAACACCCGCGGTGTCTGGGGACGGCGTCCAGAATGTGGGCTTGGTGTTCTGCGGCTTGAAGGTGCCGGCGGTGTCATCCCAGCCGCTGCCCACATCGGCCGGCGTGGCGCCGATGGTGTCATGCCAGTAGCGGTAACGGTAGCCGGGTTCTGCGCCCACCTTGTAAGGCGTGCCCGGCTTGGTTTGTGCCCAGACCCGTTGGAACAGAATGTCACGAGCCTCGGTGGCTTGCACATCCTCGTCGTTCAAGCCAAGCCAGCCCATGCCTTGGACGGGCGAGACGGAGATGACGCGGTCGTGCGGGCAGCAATAGAGGAAGACGCGCCCGCGGGTCTGGTGGTCTGCGCTGTCCTGGGCGGCAGTGCGCGGGGTGTCGCCATTCTGGGGGCACGCGTTGAATCCGAGCTGGTCCACGGCGTGGTGGCTGTAGTGCTGGGCTCGGCCCTGGAAGTGCCGCACGATGTCGAAGAAGCCCTTGAGGCCGGCAACGCGCGCGTCGTAGGTGACGCGGCCTGCGCCGTCGAATTGGCTGAAGTTATCCAGGCGGCTCCCGCGCAGGCTGTAGGGCGGGTTGGCGAGGATGTAGGTGTCGGCTACGCCCAATGATTGGAACTCGGGGTGGTTGGCGCCGAAGTAGGCAGAGGCCAAGCCCACCATGTTGCCTTGGCTGTGGCAGACGACGGTGATGGGGCAATCGCGTTCAAAAATGTCGCGGTGCAGTTCTCGGATGCGGGAGATAAGCTTGGCCAGCCGCCAAGCGGCAAAGGCCTGGTAGTGGCGCGTGGGCGCGCTGTAGATCTGGCGATCGCTGGTTTGCAGGTGCTGGAGTTCAAACAGACCGCCCAACACTTCGCTGTCGGTGCCTTTGCCGAACAGATCCGGCAGGGCGGAGGCACCATTGACGAACGGGCCGCCGCCCCAGGCGTTTTTCTCGTCGAGCAGAATATTGCCACCCACACTGGCAAGCTCGTTGCGGATGGTGCCGTCTTCCTGGACCACGTCTTCACTGCCGGCTTTGTAGCCCCAGCGGAAGCGGATGACGGGGCTGGTGCCGCTGCCCGGTTCAATGAAGGTGTTTGCTTTGAGGTCGTCTGATATATAGCCGTCTTCCGTCAGCTCGGGCGTGTAGCGCATGGGGCGCAGCTTGCCGCTCTCCTTTGGGTGGGCGACCTGTTCGTCATTGCGCTGCAGGCGGGTATTGAGCCCCTTGCAAAGGCCTTCCTCTGCGGCATCAAACCATTCGCCGGTGGAGTTGACGCCATGCACGAAGATGATGACACCGGGTAATGGAGCGGGATAAACAACTTTCAGGCACGGGCTGCCGGGCACGGTGAGAGCTTCGGCCTTGATGCCGTAGAAGGAGCGACGGCGGGCGGTAACGGTAGTTTCGGGCAGAGCCTGTTCAGGGATAGTCATCGTGCAGGACCTCAGGGTGGAAGATGCAAACGCACACAGATCCACCAGTGTCGGAGCGTCGCGCACGAAATCGACGAGACTCAACACTCTTTGACTTCATCGCCTCCGAGGCCTGCCCGCAATGAACAACGACGGGATATGTCCAACGCGGTAATTAGTCGAGAACGCAGGAGAAAAAAAGCGCGGCTCTCGTCCGCGCTTTTTTCTTTGCCACACCGATATTCAGGCCGATGCCGCCGCCTGCTCCTTCGTCCACTTCTCCATGCGCTTGGCCATCTCATCGGGCGCCACGTCTTCCACATGAGTTGAGACCGTCCACACGTGGCCAAACGGGTCCTTCAGCGTGCCGGAGCGGTCGCCGTAGAACTGGTCCACCACCGGGCGGACTTCCGTGCCGCCGGCCTTCAGGGCATTGGCAAACACAGCGTCGACGTTGGGCACATAGATCATCATCCCGACCGACGTACTCTGCAGCGTCTCGGGGCTGGCGCAGGCCATGTTGGGGAATTCATCGGCCAGCATGATCGGTGAATTCCCGATGCGGATTTCGGCGTGCGCGATGGTGCCGTTGGGGCCGTTCATGCGCATGATTTCTGTAGCGCCGAAGGCCTGCTTGTAGAAGTCGATGGCGCGCGCGGCGCCTTTGATGCTCAGGTACGGGGTGACGCTGTGGTAACCCTCGGGGATGGGCTGGACCGCCATGTCTTGTCTCCTGCAGCGTGTTTTCGAAAACCGCTGCGGCAACGACCGCAGCGGCGCACGAACAGGATAGGTCAGCGAAAACCCGGGTGCGCGGCACAAGCGCGCTTGCGTGCAGCGCGCGATGCTTACGCGCGCACGTGCGCCGCGAACGTCGCTTGCAGTGCGTCCACCGCAGCCGGCACATCGGCCGCCTGGGTGATGGCACGCACCACCGCCACAGAGCCCACGCCGGATTCCAGCACACGCGGCATCGCTGCCAGATCGATGCCGCCGATGGCCACCAGTGGCGGGGCCGGCACGCGCGTGCGCATGGCAGCGGCGTAGGCGAACAAGCGGCCGAGGCCCTGCGGCACGGTGGGCATGGTCTTGGTGGGCGTGGCAAACACGGCACCCAGCGCAAGGTAGCTCGGGTTCAACGGTGCGACGCGGAGCATCTCGGCAAAGCCGTGCGTGCTGATGCCAAGGCGCAGACCTGCGGAACGAATGGCTTCCAGGTCAGCATCGTCGATGTCTTCCTGGCCGAGGTGGATGCCGTAGATGCCACTGTTGGGCACCTCGGCGTGAACATCCAGCGAGACTTGCCAATGGTCGTTGATGAACAGGCGCGTGGCGCTGCCGCGTGCGGCGGCTTCTGCGCGGCGCACCTGGTCGACCACGGCTTGCGCGTCGTCCGACTTGAAGCGTAATTGCACCGTCGGCACCTTGAGCGCGACGAGGCGCTCGACCCAGTCCGCATCCGGCACGACAGCGTAGATGCCGAGTTGCGTCGGGCACGGCGCAAAGGCGAGGTCCGCTGCGGTCGGGCACGGCAATGCCGGTTCGAGCACGCGGGGCAGGGCGTCGAAGCGCGTCGGCCAAGCGAGCGCGTCGGCATTGCCTTCGGCGATCCATGCGCGCGCCACGCACAGCGCATCGCGCGGCTCGAACGCCAGCGCGAGTGCCGCGCCGAAGATGGCGGCAAAGTGCGCATCGAATGCATCGCCTTGTGCCGCAGACGTGAAGCGGTAAGTACCTAGGCGGTCGTGCACTGTGTCGATGCGTTGATCGCCTTCCACTGCCGTCAGCACAACAGCGGCGCCAGCAGAGCGAGCGCGTTCGGCTTGAGCCGTATTCGTCGTCAGCAGAACGGTGGCGGGGCTGGTGGCTTCATCGGCGCGGTCGGTCACGCTCCAGGCGTGCGGCGCGCGACCAAACGCTTCCACATGGCGATCGACGATCTGTGCGGCCAATGCAGCCGCTTCCGGCCACGCGGCGGAAAAACGCAAGGCGGATGCACTCATGCCTGCTTCTCTTCCGCATGCCAGAACGGCAAGCCAACAACGGGCGTGCTCGCCTGCGCAACGTCACGCTCGGGCATCGGGCCAGACAGGCGCGCGAGACGGCCGGCCTGCGTGGCCATCGCAAACGCCTGCGCCATCGCCACCGGGTCGCCCGCTTGCGCGACAGCGGTGTTCAGCAGCACGGCGTCGTAGCCCCACTCCATGACTTGCGTGGCGTGTGACGGAACACCCAGGCCGGCATCGACGATGAGCGGCACGTTGGGCAAGCGCTCGCGCAGCAGGCGCAGGCCGTACGGGTTGGTGGGCCCGCGGCCTGTGCCGATGGGCGCGGCCCAGGGCATCAGCGCCTGGCAGCCGACGTCGAGCAGGCGGCGGCACAGCACGAGATCTTCGGTGCAATACGGCAGCACCTTGAAGCCATCGCGGATGAGGCGTTCGGCGGCGGCGGGCAGGGCGAGCGTATCGGGCTGCAGCGTGTAGTCATCACCGATGACTTCGAGCTTGATCCAGTCGGTCTCGAACACTTCGCGCGACATCTGCGCGAGCGTGTAAGCCTCGTCGGCGGAATAGCAGCCAGCGGTGTTCGGCAGCACGGGCACGCCGAGCGCGCGCAGCATCTTCCAGAAGCCGGCGCCGCCTTCGGGCGAGCCGGCGCTCTGGCGGCGCAGCGCGACTGTGAGCATGGCCGGGTTGGACACGCGCACCGCGTCTTCCAGCGCTTGCGGCGACGGATAACGCGCCGTGCCGAGCAGCAGGCGCGAGGCGAAGGTTTCGTCGTACAGGCGCAGCGGGTCCGCCACGGCGGAAAGATTCGTAGTGGTCATCAAAGACTCCTAGCCGCCCACGACAGGCTGCACGAGTGCAATGCGGTCGCCCGTGTTGAGCGCATGCTGCGCATGGCGCGCCTTGGGCACAAAGTCGCCGTTCACCGATGCGGCAAACGGCGGCGCGATCTGCAGTTGCGGCGCGGCGGCACCAATGGCATCAGCCAGCGTGCTGCCCGCAGGCAGCGCAAGCAACAGATCGTTGAGGGTGACGTTCAGCGTCATGACAAAACAGGTTCGGGGGATACGGCGCCAGCGAACAGCGCAGGCCATTCGCAGTCGTCCGTATCGAAGGCACAGCCGTCCAGCACGTCGCACGCCGCTGCCACCGCGGCTCGGGTGACGGCGGGCGCGATCATGTAGCCGTGCCGGTACAGGCCATTGACCGACAGCGTGCCAGCGCCATCCCAGCGGATGGCCGGACGGTGGTCCGGGAGCGTCGGCCGGCACTGCGTGTTCAGCTCGAGCACGCGTGCCTCGCCAAACGCGGGGTGCACGGCGTAGGCCGCAGACAGCAGCTCCAGCGTGGAACGCACGCTTGCCGGCGACATGTCGTCGGATTCAAGCTCGGTCGCGCCAATCACGTAGACATTGCCCGGCTTGGGCGCGATGTACAGCGGATAGCGCGGATGCAGCATGCGCACCGGCCGCGTGAGCGACACGTCGGGCGCATGGATGCGCGCCACCTCGCCGCGCAGGCCACGCAAGCGCGGCCATTGCGGCTTGGCACCCAGGCCACGGCAATCGAGCACGAGGCGCGCGCCAAGCCCTGCAGCGGCCAGCGCGTCGGGGCTCGGATCAGCAACTTCCGTGTTCCAGCGCAGTTGCACGCCCAGCGCTTCAAGCTCGGTCGCCAGCGCATCCAACACGCCACGCGGGTCCAGTTGGCCTTCGCCCGCCAGATACAGACCTTGCGTGAAGCGCTGCGCGAGAAGCGGCTCGAGCTGGGCAATGCCGGCCGCGTCCACGGCTCGCAGATCGGCGGCCACGCGCTCAGGCGGCGCGGCATTGCGCACGTGGTTGGCAAACAGCGATGCCTCTCCACGGTCTGCCGCATGCCAGACCACCAGCGTGCCGGCCTCTTGGAAGAAGACCGGCGTGCGCAGCTTGGGCAACCAATCGCGCCACAGCGCCAGGCTTGCCAACCCCAAATCCACAACAAAACGATCCGCCACGGCGGCTTCGGCCAGCGGTGCCAGCATGGCGGCAGCAACATACGCCGCGGCACCGCTACCGTCGCGCGGGCCGCGCTCCACCACGGCAATGCGCGCGGGGGGTACCCCCGTTTGCGCGAGCTGCCAGGCACACAGGCGGCCAGCGAGGCCGCCACCGAGGATCGTTACGTCGAATGAAGTCGAGGTTGGCATTGCACCGGTTGGTTAGCTGTAGATCTTGCTGCCGCTCTTGCGGAACTCGATCGACTTTTCTTCCATGCCCGCAGTTGGGTTAACTGCTGCGGCTGTGGCGTTGGCGTCGAGCGTTGCCGCGTAGTCGCGCACTTCCTGCGTGATCTTCATCGAGCAGAACTTCGGACCGCACATCGAACAGAAGTGCGCGATCTTGGCGCCCTCGGCCGGCAGCGTTTCATCGTGGAAGGCACGCGCCTTTTCCGGGTCGAGGCCGAGGTTGAACTGGTCTTCCCAGCGGAATTCGAAGCGTGCCTTGGACAGCGCGTTGTCACGCAGCTGCGCGCCCGGCCAGCCCTTGGCAAGGTCAGCCGCGTGCGCAGCGATCTTGTAGGTGATGATGCCTTCGCGCACGTCTTCCTTGTCCGGCAGGCCCAGGTGCTCCTTGGGCGTGACGTAGCAGAGCATGGCCGTACCGTACCAGCCGATGTTGGCTGCGCCGATGCCGCTGGTGATGTGGTCGTAGCCCGGGGCGATGTCGGTCACCAGCGGGCCCAGCGTGTAGAACGGGGCTTCGAAGCAGTGCTTCAGCTCTTCGTCCATGTTGGCCTGCACGCGTTGCAGCGGCACGTGGCCCGGGCCCTCGATCATGACCTGCACGTCGTGCTCCCACGCCTTCTTGGTGAGTTCGCCCAGCGTGTGCAGCTCGCCAAATTGCGCGGCGTCGTTCGAGTCGGCAATGCAACCCGGGCGCAGACCATCGCCCAGGCTGAACGACACGTCGTACGCCTTCATGATTTCGCAGATCTCGTCGAAGTGCGTGTACAGGAAGTTTTCCTTGTGATGCGCCAGGCACCACTTGGCCATGATCGAACCACCGCGCGAAACGATGCCCGTGATGCGGTCGGCCGTCAGCGGCACGTAGCGCAGCAGCACGCCCGCGTGGATGGTGAAGTAGTCCACGCCTTGCTCGGCCTGTTCGATCAGCGTGTCGCGGAACATCTCCCACGTCAGGTCTTCAGCCACGCCGCCGGTCTTGTCCAGCGCCTGGTAGATGGGCACCGTGCCGATAGGCACCGGCGAGTTGCGCAGGATCCATTCGCGCGTCTCGTGAATGTGCTTGCCGGTGGACAAGTCCATGATCGTGTCGGCGCCCCAGCGGATCGCCCACACCATCTTTTCCACTTCCTCGGCCAGCGACGACGTCACTGCCGAGTTGCCGAGGTTGCCGTTGATCTTCACGCGGAAGTTGCGGCCGATGGCCATCGGCTCCAGCTCGGTGTGGTTGATGTTGGCGGGGATGATCGCGCGGCCTGCAGCGATTTCCGCACGCACGAATTCCGGCGTGATGTCTTCCGGACGCTGCGGCAGGTTGGCGCCGTAGGAGAAGCCCGGATGCTGCTTAAGCAGTTGGCGGTACTCGGGCTTGTCTTGCAGCGCCTGCAGGTTCAGCGATTCGCGCAGCGCGACGTACTCCATTTCCGGCGTGATGATGCCGCGACGCGCATAGTGCATCTGGCTTACGTTGGCGCCGGCCTTGGCGCGGCGCGGGTTCGTCAGTTGTGCAAAGCGCAGGTGGGCCGTGGCCGGGTCGTTGGCACGCGTGCGGCCGTATTCGGACGACAGGCCCGAGAGGATTTCCGTATCGCCGCGCTCGTCGATCCACTTGGCGCGCAGCGGGGCGAGGCCCGCCTTCAGATCAATGTGCACGTCCGGATCGGAGTACGGGCCCGAGGTGTCGTATACCGGCACCGGCGGGTTCAGCATCTCGCCCTTGTCGGTGCGCGTGGCGGTCTGCTTGATGGTGCGCATCGGCACGCGGATGTCCGCGCGGCTGCCGACGATGTAGGTCTTGCTGGAGGCCGGATAGGCGAACTTCTGGTCGAGCTCGGACTGCAGCGAGTCGAACGATGCGGCGGGGGCGTTTTTGGCTTGGGGCATGGTCTCGTCCTAGATTCTGTGGCCTGGTGGAGCAGGCAGTGGACGAAACCGGGAGAGGTGGCGTGACCCGAAGAACTGAGGGGTGGGCTGCCAGAGACTACGCGGTGTTCTGAAACTTCCCACGCCGGTACGAACCGGATCGGGTGCGAAGGGACTCTCTCAGCCGCACGGCCCATCCGTACGGCACCCCTGTTTCATCCAACGAGGCTGAATTTAAGCACAGGGCCGTCGGCGTTGCCAGCACGAAAACCAGTGAGTTGACGGTCGACGGGTCATTTCAGTCCAAACCGCCGCGCAATGTGCGGCGGCGCGCACCGGCGGGGCTCGCCTTGATCTTGCGCAACCCCGCTGCGTTTCACCTATGCGACGCTCAGTCCCTTTTCTATTGCATTGCGGCACGGCCGCTGGGAGTTGTCATGCTGGAACGTCGGTTCACACTCGCGGGGCGCAGCCTCGTACCCATCGTGCAGGGCGGGATGGGCGTGGGTATTTCGGCGCACCGGCTGGCCGGCGCCGTGGCGCGCGAAGGCGGCGTCGGCACCATCGCCAGCATCGACTTGCGGCATCACCACGCAGACCTTGTTGCCGCCACCGAGAAATCGCACGACAAGGACGCCATCAACGCCGCCAACCTCGTCGCGCTGGACCGCGAGATCCGCGCCGCGCGTGAAGGCAGCCAGGGCAACGGCATGATCGCCGTGAACGTGATGAAGGCGGTGGAATCGCACCCCGCGCTGGTGCGTCAGGCGTGCGAGAGCGGCGCCGATGCCATCGTCATGGGCGCGGGGCTTCCGCTCGATCTGCCCGAGATGACCGCCGAGCACCCGAGGGTCGCGCTGATCCCGATCCTTTCCGACTCGCGCGGCGTGGGCGTGGTGCTCAAGCGGTGGATGAAGAAGTCGCGCTTGCCGGATGCGGTGGTGATCGAGCATCCGACGCACGCCGGCGGCCACCTGGGCGCAGCCCGCATCGAAGACCTGCGCGACGAACGCTTTTCGTTCGCGCGGGTGCTGGACGAATGCCGTGAACTGTTCATCAAGCTGGGGCTGGCTGCGGAACAGATTCCGATCATCCTTGCAGGTGGCATCGATTCGCATGCCAAGGTGAAGCATTGGCTCGACAAGGGCGCCGCTGCGGTGCAGCTCGGCACTGCATTTGCGGTGACAGAAGAGGGCGATGCGCACGTGCGCTTCAAGCGGGTGCTGACGGGCGCGGAGCAAGGCGATATCGGCGAGTTCGTCAGCGTGGCCGGGTTGCCGGCGCGGGCGGTGATGACGCCGTGGTTGTCGCGTTATCTGTCGCGCGAAAGCGCGCTGCAGGCGAAAGCCAAGGTGCGGGATTGCCTGCAAGGGTTCGATTGTTTGCAGACGTGCGGGCTGCGGGATGGGATTGGGAAGGTGGGGCAGTTCTGCATTGACCTGAAGCTTGCGCAGGCGCTGCGGGGAGATGTGGAGCGCGGGCTATTTTTCCGCGGGGCTGGGAAGTTGCCGTTTGGGGAGGCGATTCGGCCGGTGCGGGAACTGATGCATTACTTGTTGACTGGGGAAAAGCCGGCGGAATCCTCGACGGCAACCTGATGCGCTGAGATCGCGCCCGAAAAAAAAGCCAGCCCGAAGGCTGGCTTTTTGTTGGGCGCTTACCGCTTGTTGCTTCAGAACGGTGCAGCAAACGTCAACCGAATCCCCTGCTGCAAACCGCCCATCCCAGCCATCACGCTGTAGTCCAACCCAAACGTGAGCGGCCCGGTGCGGAACTTCGTTCCCAACCCGATCTGCATGCGATCGCGCCCAAACGGCGTACCCGGCACGTAGTAAGCAGGGCCCGCCGATGCCAGATCGGCATACGCCAACCCCGCATTGCTCTGTCCATTGAAGTCGTGCTGGTACTCCACCCGTGCGAACGGCAGGAACGTGCCCCACTTGGTCTTCTGCGTGTATTCCGCACGCAGGCCGAGCGTGCCGGATACCGTCGTCACCGTCTGGTCGAAATACGTCAGCGCATTGATGCCGGCGCCCGATTCCGTGAACTGATCCAGCGTCGATTGCGAGACCGCCAGGCGCCCGTAAGGCGAGATCAGCCAGGTGCGATCGCGATGCTCATAGCCGGCCGACACGGAGGCGAACACTTGCTTGCCGTTGCGCTTGCCGGTGGCAAAGTCGTTGGAGTCCGTCACCCAGCGGCGCGAGTCGAAACTGAGCGTGCCGAAGCCGGCCACGCCATCGACGAACAACGAAGGCAGCGGGCGATAGCTGCCGTAGAGCGCAAGGCTATAGCTGTCGCCCGTGCTCTTGGTGCCCGCGTTGCCGATGTCGGTGGAGTCACGCCCGTAGCCGAAGCCACCGCCGATCGAGAGCTGATCGGACACGCGGTAATCGGCGCCCGCCGTCACGCCGCCTGTGGTGAAGCGGAAACCGGATCGTTGCGTGCCCGCGTTGGCGAAACCAAAGTCCAGCGTACCGGCGCTCCAGAACGCGAGATTCGGATCGGTGTTGTCCGGGCCCACGCCGGCTGCGTCGGCACCGGGCAGGTCGGGACCGGCATCTGCGTTCGACTTGTCGGTGTTGCCGCTGGCCGCATCGGTATTGCGCTTGCCCCGTGCGAACGGCCGCACGCCTTGGCCCTCACCGCGCATGCAGGCATCGTGCGCGGAAATGCCGACCACATCCTGGCAACGCGCCTGCATGTCCACGCGCTGGCCCGGCATGGCGACTGTCAGACCGTTGCCTGACGGTGCCCGGCCCGTGCCATGCAGCGCTTCCAGACGACGGTTGTAGTTGTCGATCTGCGTGGTGGCAAAGCGGCGCGCGGCCTGCACTTGCGCGTTGATCAGACCTGCCACATCCGGGTCGGCCGAGGGGTCCTTGCGCGGCGCCACGCTCACCTGCACCGTGGCCGGCGCCGAGGTGGCAAACGCGTTGGACAGCGTGTACGTCAGCACGGCCTGGCCGCTGTAGGTGCCCGACGGCGTGAAGTTCATCACATAGGTCGATGCCGCCGCAGCCGGACTCCTCACGCCCGCCGGCGTCTGCACAGCCTTCTGCACAATCGTGGCCGTGCCGGCGTTGGCCGGCACTACCGACACCAGCGTCGCCGCCGTGAAGGGGCCACCCGTGGCGCCTTCGGTCAAGTCCACGCTCACCGCCTGGCCCGACGACGTGGTGGCCTGTTTCTGCGCTACGGCAATGGGCACCGCATTCACGTTGACCGTCACCGGAATCGGCGCAGATGTGCCGGCCGTGTTGATCAGCGCATAGGTGAAGTTGACGGCGCCGGAGGTGGTCGGGGTCGGGGTGTAAACGATGTCCAGACCGTTGACGACGGCGGTGCCGCTGGCAGGCGGACTGACAATCGCAATGGACGAGAACGGACCGCCCGTTGCATTGGCCGTTGCATGCAGCGTGATCGGCGCCGTCGACATGGTGGTGGCCGTGATTGCCGGCGCGGTGCCGATCACCTGGCCCACCGCGATCGTGTAGCTGCGTGTCCCGTTGTACGGGGCGCCGGTGCCTGTGCTGCTGTCAGTGGCCTTCACAGTGAACGTACTGCTGCCCAGCGTAGTGGGCGTGCCCGACAGAACGCCTGTGCTGGCGTTCAGGCTGAGGCCCGCTGGCAACGTACCTGTGGACACGGCGTACGTGTAAGGCGCGGTGCCGCCGGCCGCACTGAAGGTCTGGCTGTAGGCCGTGGTGATCTGGGCCGGGTTAGCGGCCGCAGGACTCACCGTGACCGTGGGCGCACCGATGGTGACGCTGTAGGCACGGCTGGCCGTGAAGCTATTGGCATCCGTCGCCGTGATGGTGAAGTTGAACGTTCCGCCTGCGGTAGGCGTGCCCGAGAGGACGCCGGTGGTGGTGTTCAAGCTCAGGCCTGCCGGCAACGCACCCGCCGTCACAGCGTAGGTGTACGGTGCGGTGCCATTGGCTGCCGAGATGGTTTGGCTGTACGCCGATGCAATCGCCGGGTTGGGCAGCGTGGCCGGCGATACCGTCACGCTAGGCGCGGCGATGATGAGCGTATAGACCCCGCCGACCGCAAATGGGGCACCCGTCCCCGTCGAACTGTCGGTCGCGGTGACGGTAAAGCTGACCGTGCCGGCCGTGGTTGGGGTACCTGCCAGCGTGCCGGTGGCGCCGTTCCAGGTCAGGCCCGCGGGCATGGTGCCGCTGTTGACTACAAGGCCATAGGTGTACGGGCTCGTACCACCACTTGCCGTGAAGTTGCGGCTGTACGCCGTGCCTGCGACACCGCCGAGAGAACCCGAGGCCGGTGTGATGGTCAAGGTGGGCGACCCAATCGTCAGCGAGTAGGCGCGGCTTCCGGTGTAGGGACCGGTTCCGGTGCTGCTGTCAGTCGCGGTGACGGTGAAGTTGAACGCACCACCGGACGTGGGTGTACCCGACAGCGTGCCGTTACTGGACAGCGTAAGCCCCGCCGGGAGCGAACCCGCCGTGACGGCATACGTGTAGGAACCTGTGCCGCCGCTGGCCAAGATGGTCTGGCTGTAAGCCGTAGCGACGGTAGCGCCCGGCAGCGTGCTCGGGCTCACCGTGACGGTGGCAGCGCTCACCGTCAGGGTGTACGCACGGGAGCCGGTATAGCTGTTGGCGTCGGTGGCCGTGACGGTGAAGTTGAAGGTGCCGCCCGCCGTGGGCGTGCCGGTGATCGCCCCGGTGCTGCCGTTCAAGCTCAGGCCCGCTGGCAGCGCACCCGCAGTCAGTGCGTAGCTATAAGGCGCGGCACCCCCGCTGGCCGTGGCAGTCTGGCTGTAGGCGGCGCCGACGGTTGCCGCGCTCAGTGTGGTGGGCGACACAGTAATGGTGGGCGCCGAGGTGGTCAGCGTGTAGGTGCCAGACGTGCTGTACGGCCCCGTGCCGGTTGCGTGGTCCGTGGTAGTCACCGTGAAATTCACCACGCCCGTGGTGGTGGGCGTACCGGACAACACGCCGGTACCGGTGTTGAACGAGAGACCGGTCGGCATCGTGCCGCTATTGACGGCAAGGCTATACGTGTATGGCGCCAGGCCGCCACTGCCTGTGAAGGTCTGGCTGTAGGCCACGCCGGCCGAAGCGCTGAGACTGCCCGATGCCGGTGTGATCGCCAACGTGGGCGCATTGACGACCAGCGTATAGGCGCGGCTGCCTGTATACGGGCCGCTGCCGGTACTGCTATCGGTGGCGGTCACGGTGAAGTTGAACGTGCCGCCTGCCGTGGGCGTCCCCGACAGCGCGCCGCCAGAACTGAGCGTGAGGCCAGCCGGCAACGCTCCGGAAGTGACGGCGTAGGTGTAGGCCGCCGTACCGCCGCTGGCCGTTATCGTCTGGCTATATGCCGTGGCAACGGTGGCATTGGTCAGCGCGGACGGCGAGAGCGTGATCGTCGGTGCAGCGACAGTCAGCGTGAGCGTGCCGCTGGTCGCCGTGAACGGACCGGTGCCTGTGCTGCTGTCGGTGGCCGTGACGGTGAAGTTGAACGTACCGCCCGCCGTGGGCGTGCCCGACAGCGTGCCGTCGCTGGCCAGCGAGATGCCGGCGGGCAGCGCGCCCGACGCAATCGTGTAGGTATAAGGCGCCGTACCGCCGCTGGCGGAAGCCAGCGTTTGGCTATAAGCCGTATCCACCGTGCCGGCTGCAGGCGAGGACGGCCCATACGTGACGGTCGGATTCGACACGGTGACAGTCACGGTGGCGGGCGCAGACGTGCCACCCGCGTTGGTCGCGGTGTACGTGAATGAGTCCGGGCCTGAGTAGGACGCGCTGGGCGTATAGGTGATCGACGTGCCCGACGCGGTGGCTGTGCCGTGCGCTGCCTGCGTTGCGACGGCCACGCCGGTCGGCGCGCCGCCGGTAATGTTCAGCGTGACGGGGTTGCTTGTGCTGCCGTGTGCAACGGTGGTGCTGACCGCGTTCGCAACAGGAGGCGCTACAAAGGTGTATTGGTCGGACGCGTTGGTCGGGCTGGTTCCGTTAGCGTTGGTTACGGTGATGTCAACCGTCCCGGCCGCCCCTGCGGGCGAGGTGGCTGTGATCGACGTTGCGCTGTTGACGGTGTAGCTGGTGGCGTTGGTCGCGCCAAACTTGACCGCAGTGGCGCTGGTGAAATTGGTGCCGATGATGGCGACGGAGGTGCCGCCGGCGGTGGTCCCTGAGTTCGGCGCAATGCTCGTCACCGTCGGCGCAGTAGGGATCACGGTAATGGTCAACGAGCCGGTAGGCGTCCAGTTGCCATTGTTATCTGTCACATAGAACGTCGCGGTATCCGTGCCGCTGAAGGAGGGGTTCGGGGGCGTGTAGACGAAACCGTTCTGGGCACCGCTGCCGCCGGGAACATTGGCGAAAATATAGAAGGTACCGCCTTGCGTGGTTGGTGTAGTGACGGCGCCCGAGGTGTTGTCGAAGTTTTGGTCCCCGAAGGTGTCGAACGCTATCCCTACGTTAAGCGGGTCACATGCGGCATTTTCACCAGCCGTCAGCGAGTAGGTTTTCGTCGTGTTTTGCTGCATCGAAAACGAGACGGAGCATGAGATGTTCGCGAGCGCCCCCTGCGACAACACGGTCAACCAGATCGCCAGCAAGGCCAGTAGGCCCCGGCGCATCCATTTCCGCCCCTGCGCCTCCAGGCACCGGAACATTGACCATCCGGCGACCCCACGCCGGCCATACGGGCTGCTTTGTGTCAGCACGCGCATTTCTCCCTCGTTCCGCCCGCTCTGTCGCGGGCTTTTCTCTTTGTGGCGTAATGGGAAATTCAGTGCCTGATCCCCATCGGGCACTCCCCGGTAATGAGGGGAAATAGCGCGCAGATTTGAACACTTACAATCCATTGCATAGCGTCTAACCATGCAATGATTAAGCGTTAACCCTCACAAATACCCCCCGACAGATCAATGCCCCTTTGTTTCTTTTAAAATGAGCAGGCGCAATGATCCCGACGCGATGCTATGAAAGGTGTCCCGTGTCGTCAATACCAACTTTCGGATGAATTGGCATGATGTGTCGCTTTTGGCACGCTCTGCTGCCTTGACACTGGATTTTCATACGGACAACGCGAAAATCCCGTCCATTATGTTTAGTGATACGCCATGACCAGACTGGCAATCAAATTGAGACGCAGAAACCATTAATAGAAGATTTTCTGCTTCGAAGCGAAGAATTCAAGATCGTGGCGATGCCACATTACGAGGAGGGGTCGTGGATCAATACCTGGGCGAGATTCGCCTCTGTGGATTTCCTTTTCCACCAAAAGGATGGGCCTTGTGCAATGGCGCACTGCTGTCCATCCAGACGAACACCGCGCTGTTTTCGCTGCTGGGCACCCAGTATGGCGGCAATGGCACGACCAACTTCGCGTTGCCGGACCTGCGCGGCCGCACGCCGCTGCACCGCGACCTCCAGGACTACGTGCAGGGCGAGGTAGGTGGCGCCGAGACCGTCACGCTGTCGACCACACAAGTGCCGGCGCACAGCCACCCATTCAATGCATCGACGACGCCCGCCACATTGCCGACGACAGGCATCACGCAGAACCATCTCCTAGCCACCAGCAACATTTACAACCCGGCGAATCCGGGGCCCCCAAGTGCAGGCACCCCTCTTTACGGCGCACCCGGCACGTTGACGCCGCTGTCGAACGAAGCCTGCGGCTCCAGCGGCGGCAACCAGCCGCACGAAAACATGCAGCCATCGCTGGTGCTGAACTACATCATCGCGCTGACCGGCGTGTACCCGTCACGCGGCTAGGAGATCACTCATGGCAGAACCATACGTTGGCGAAATCCGCCTGTTCGCAGGCAACTATGCCCCGGTGGGCTGGCTGCTTTGTCAAGGCCAGATCATTGGCATATCAGAGAATGAGACCCTTTTCACTCTGCTTGGCACCACTTACGGTGGCGATGGCCAGAGCACCTTCGGCTTGCCAGACCTGCAGGGGAAGCTTCCCGTGGGACAAGGGCAGGGCCCAGGGCTGACTAACCGCCTGATCGGAGAGCAGTTCGGCGTCGACGGCGTGACGTTGACGATCAATCAGATTCCGGGGCACAACCACGCCATCAACTGCACCAGCGCGGCCGCCACGACTATTACGCCCGGCCCGAGCGTACTGCTGGCAACCGTATCGAACGCGCAGGGCTTCTACGACGCCGGCACGGCAAATTCGCCGGGCAAGGCCGCGCTGGCCCCCCAGACGATCGGGCAGACCGGCAGCAATCAGGCGCATACCAATCAAATGCCGACGGCCTCCATCAACTACATCATCGCCACCGCGGGCATCTACCCGTCGCAAGGCTGAGTCGAAAGGGGAAACCAATGTCCGATCAATTCGTCGGGGAAATCCGTATCTTCGGGTTCAATTTTGCGCCGGTGGACTGGGCCGCCTGCGATGGGGCGATCATGCCGATCTCTCAGAACACGACACTGTTCTCCATCCTTGGCACCAACTATGGAGGCAACGGTTCAACAACCTTCGGCTTACCCGACCTCCGTGCGCGGGCGGTCATGGGCCCTGTGAGCGGCGTGCTCAACGATCCACAGGGCTCGTCCACCGTCTCGCTGGCGGATACCGAGATGCCATCGCACTCGCACACTGCATACGGTGACAACAGTCGTGCAGCGTCGACGACAGCAGCTGGCCGCCTGCCGGCCCGCTTTCAGGTGACGCTCAACCAGTCGTTCATCAACACAGATGCCTCACCAGCGCCGACGATGACTTCGCTGGCACCGCAGGCGGTCGGCACTTCCGGGGACAGCCAGCCGCACGAGAACATGCAGCCGTTCCTGGTCATGAACTATTGCATCGCCCTGCAAGGCGCTTGGCCGCAACACCCGTAAGCCGCTGCCGTTGCGATGGACTGGCGACGCATGCTGTGCCAGTCCATCGCCCAATTTCCGCATCCGATCTGCCGCCCATGACGATTTCCGCAGAGTTGTTCCAGCCGCATGTCGGCACCGCCTTTTCCGTGCTGCAGGCTCCAGGCGGAGCCCACGACCCACAATTCACGCTGAACCTCGACAAGGTGACGGCCGAGCCGGCCCCTCGTCCAGGCCAGCGCGTGTTCTCATTGTTCTTCGCAAGCGATGCGTCGTTCATGCTGCAGCAGGGGACGTACTTCCTGCAGCACGCCACGCTACCCGAACAGCCGGTGTTCCTCGTGCCGATCGCCCGCACCGCGGAGGGCTTTTGCTACCAAGCCTGCTTCAACATCGGCTGAGCGCCATGCCGATCTTTCCGATCGAACGCGCGGGCACCGCGCTGCGCCCCCTGACCGAAGCCGATCAGCCTTTCCTGCGGCACCTCTATGGCACCACCCGCGAAGCCGAACTGCAGGCGACCGGCTGGACCGATGAACAGAAAGCGCAGTTCGTCCGGATGCAGTTCGATGCGCAGCAACGCGCGTACTTTGCCTATCCCGATGCAGAGTTCTTCGTGATCGAGCAGGACGGCATACCCGCCGGGCGGATCTACCTACAGCATCGGGAAGGCGCACTGCTGATCATCGATATCTCGCTGGTGCCGGCGCGGTGCGGTTCGGGGATCGGCAGCGCGGTGCTTGCTGCTGTATTTGCGCAGGCCCGCGCTTCAGGAAAACGCGTGCAGATTCATGTGGAACGCTTCAACCCCGCTCAGCGCTTGTATCAGCGGATGGGGTTTCGGCTGGTGGAGGACAAGGGCGTGTATCTGTTTCTCGAGTGGGATGGGGCCGCCATCCAAGCGGAACCCGTATAGAAATCCCCCTCCACCCACCCCCACCGCCGGTGGTCTACCATGGCCCACACAACCAAAAGCACCACGCCAGGAGACCCCCCATGCCCACCGAGGCCACCCACCGCGTCTTCAACCAGGTCCCGGACCTGACCGGCTTCAACCCCTTCACGTCCGACACCACGTTGCAAAACGCACTCGAACGTCTGGGCGGCGGCTGGAACGCCAGCGCGCTGCAAGCCTTCGGTGATCAGCTGGGCGCCCCCGAGACGCTGCGGTGGGCCGCGGAGGCCAACACCTATCACCCCGAACTCCACACCCACAGCCGCACCGGCGAGCGCATCGACGCCATCCGCTTCGACCCCGCGTGGCATGCGCTGCTCGGGCTGATGCGCAGCCAGGGGCTGCAGGCGCTGCCCTTCGCCGAGCCGCGCGCCGGTGCATGGGCCGCGCGCACCGCCGGTTACTTCATGCAGGCGCAGATCGAATCCGGCACGCTGTGCCCGGCGACGATGACGTTCGCGAGCATCCCCGTTCTACAAAAAGAGACGGCGCTGTTTGCCGAGCTGGGCCCCCGTCTCTACGCCCGCGAACACGACGCACGCGATCTGCCGTGGCGCCAGAAGACCGCCATCCTCGTCGGCATGGGCATGACCGAAAAGCAGGGCGGCTCCGATGTGCGCAGCAACACCACGGTGGCAACGCCGTTGCGCGGCGAGGGCCGCGGCGCCACATACGCGATCACCGGACACAAGTGGTTCTTCTCTGCGCCGATGTGCGATGCGCATCTTGTGGTGGCACGCATGGGCGCGGAAGACGGGCCGCTGTCGTGCTTCTTCGTACCGCGCTTTCGTGACGACGGCGGCAAGAACCCAATCCAGATCCAGCGCCTGAAAGACAAGCTCGGCAACCGTTCCAACGCCAGCTGCGAAGTGGAGTTCCGCGGCGCAGAGGGCATCCTCATTGGCGAGGAAGGGCGCGGTATTCCAACCATCATCGAGATGGCCACGCACACGCGGCTGGATTGCGTAATCGGCAGCGCGGCCATCCTGCGCCACGCGCTGATGCAGGCGCTGCACCACGCGCGGCATCGCATGGCCTTCGGCCGCCTGCTGGTGGACCAACCGCTCATGCGCAACGTGCTGGCCGATCTGGCCCTGGAATCGCAAGCCGCGACCTTGCTGATGATGGAACTGGGCAGCGCGTTCGAGCGCGCAGATGTCGATCCGCTGGCCGCGGCGTGGAAGCGCATCGTCACGCCCGCCGCCAAGTTCTGGGTCTGCAAGCGCGCCATTGAGGCGACCGGCGAGGCCATGGAAGTCTGGGGCGGCAACGGCTACGTGGAAGAAGGCCCGATGGCGCGCCTGTACCGCGAAGCGCCGGTCAATTCCATCTGGGAGGGCTCGGGCAACGTGATGTGCCTGGACGTGCTGCGCGCCATCGCCCGCACGCCGGACGACGCACTGCGCCTGATGCACGACATTGGCGAGCGCGCACAGGGCCACCGTGCCGTGCGCGCGGAACTGGCCGCGCTGCAGGCGATGCTGCATCAGCCGGGCGACATCCAGGAAACCTCCGCGCGCCGCATCGCGCAGGGGCTGGCACTCACGGCCCAGGCCGCCCTGATGCTGGCCCATGCCCACCCCGACGACGCCGAACGCTTCATCGCCAGCCGCTTCCATCATCAGCATGGCCGCGTGTTTGGCACGCTCGACGGACATGCTCAGGAGCTGGGTGCAGTGCTGCAGCGCGCATGGCCTGTATGAAGACTCTGTGAAGAGAAACACGGGGCGGCCGGCGTGAAAGCGGGATGAAAGATCACATCGCCTAGGGTGGGGGAGCCGCGCGAGCGCGCCGGCACCAGAAAAATAACCAGACAGGAGACATCCCGTGCCGCATCCGACCCGCGTATTGCTCGCGGCCGGCCTGGCGTTGTGCGCTTTCCAGGCGTTGGCTGCATCCCCCGTGCTTGACCGCATCCGCGATACCGGCACTGTCCGGCTGGCGTATCGCGAGAACTCCGTACCGTTCTCCTATGTCGATGGCGGCAAGCCGGTGGGATATTCGATCGACCTCTGCGCGAGGCTGGTCGAGGCGGTCAAGGTGGCGGTCAAGCGGCCCGACCTGAAGGTGCAATACGTGCCCGTGACGCCAGCCACGCGCATCGGCGCCATCACCGAGGGCCGCGCAGATCTCGAATGCGGATCGACCAACAACACGCGCGAGCGCCGCGAGAAGGTAGCGTTCACTATTCCGCATTACATTGCCAGCAGCCGCATGCTGGTGAAGACCAGTTCGGGCATCCACCGCTGGGAAGATCTCAACAACAAGACGGTGGTGTCCACGCGCGGCAGCACGAACGGCGGGCAGATCCGCGCGATGGCCGATGCGCGCGTGCTCAGGGTCAACGTGGTAGAGGCCCGCGACCACGCCGAAGCCTTCGGCATGGTGGCGGCCGGCAAAGCCGATGCGTTTGCGATGGATGATGTGCTGCTCTATGGCTTCCGGGCGACGTCGCCAAACCCGGCGGACTACGCGGTCGTCGGCAGCAACCTGGCGGTGGCGCCGTACGCGATCATGCTCGGCAAAGACGACGCCGAGTTCAAGAAGGTGATCGACCTGGCCATGTCACGCACGATCCTCGATGGCGAGGCGGAAAAGCTCTACAAAAAGTGGTTCCAGCAACCCATTCCGCCCAATGGCGTGAAGCTGGAGATCCCGATGAGCTTCCTGCTGCGCGACTCGTTCAAGTTCCCGACCGACAAGGTGGCGGATTAGTGCAACGCTGATCGACCACGCACCGAGAAGGTGCTTGAGGGTATACCCGCATTCAGCGCATAATGCGCGCCCATGGCGGCGCGTGACATTGCTTCACGTTTTGGCATTCCCGGGGGGAGTGACGACGCGCCCCAGCCAATGCTGCGCAGCCGGGCGGATGTCGCCCGGCAATCGATTGCGCGCACGGCCGCATCGATAGGGCCCCGATGCGGTCGGCTGGCCATTAGAAGCCCGAAACTCTCCTAGGACCTTTGACGATGCCGTTCGCTGCGCGCACGTGGCTGCTGGCCGCGCTTGCCGTTCCCACTGCTGTTTCCACCGCTGTCTTCCCGTCCACCGCCGTTGCCGCCACCCCGACGCTCGATCGCATCCGCGATTCGGGCACGGTGCACGTGGCGTATCGGGAAGACTCGATTCCGTTCTCGTACCTTGATGGCACCAAGCCGGTCGGCTACACGATCGACATCTGCTCCCGCCTGATCGATTCGATCAAGACCTCGCTCAAGCGCCCCGACCTGAAGGTGCAGTACGTGCCGGTGACAGCCGCCACACGCATGGACGTGGTCGCCTCGGGCAAGGCCGATCTGGAATGCGGCTCGACCAACAACTCGCGCGAGCGCCGTGAGAAAGTCGCCTTCACGATCCCGCACTACATCACCAAGGGCCGCATGCTGGTGAAGGCTGGCTCGCCGATCCAGCAATGGGAAGACCTGAACGGTAAGACGGTGGTGGCCGCGCGCGGATCGAGCAATGCCGATCTCGCACGCAAGCTCAACGAGACGGGCATGACGATGCAGGTGGTGGATGCCAACGACCTGCGCAGCGCGTTTGCGATGCTGGCCGATGGCCGCGCCAATGCGTTTGCCGGTGACGACATCCTGCTCTCGGGCATGCGCGCCACGGCCAAGAACCCGGCCGATTACCGCCTGACGGGCAAGACGCAGCTCGTGTCGTCGTACGCGATCATGCTTAGCAAGCAAGACCCGGAGTTCAAGAAGCTGATCGACCAGTCGATGACGCGGCTGATTGTCGATGGCGAGGTGCCGAAGCTGTACAAGAAGTGGTTTCAGCAGCCGATTCCGCCGAATGGGGTGAATCTGGAGGTGCCGATGAGTTATTTGCTGCGGGATTCGTTTAATACGCCTACGGATAGTGCCGGGAACTGATGTCTGATTTGCTTCGGAGTGCTCGTTGATGTTGTTGGGGCATCCCTGGTTTCATCCCCTGCCGGGGCTGACTCACTTTCTTTGTCTTGCCAAAGAAAGTAAGCAAAGAAAGGCGCGCCCGAGATGGCGACTTCTCCTTGAATTTCTGTGACCGTGCGGGGAAGGAGGCAAACTCGCTGCGCTCAGACAGGCCTCCTTCCTTTTTCCGCCCGCTCACAGAAATTCAAGGCGCCATCTAGGGCTCCAACGGCCACACCGTTGGTATGCGGAGGGCGGCGCTGCGGTTCGTCGCCCTCGCTGTTTTCAGTGCACCTCGGCCGGTGCTGCTTGCGCGGGGATGCCGCTCACCACATTTAACGTCGGGCGTCCGCCCTGGCGCATCAGGTCGGCGGCGCGCTCGGCAATCATGATGATCGGGGCGTTGGTGTTGCCGCCGATGAGCGTCGGCATGACGGAGCCGTCGATCACGCGCAGGCCTGTCAGGCCGCGCACGCGCAGTTCCGGGTCGACCACCGCCATTGCGTCGTCGGCGCTGCCCATCTTGCAGGTGCCGACGGGGTGATAGATGGTGTCGGCGTGCTGGCGGATGAGGGCGCGGACGGCTTCGTCGTCGGAGCCATCGCCGCGGATATTTCCGGAATACAGCTCACGCCCGCCAAGGTCAGCCAACGGACGCTGCGCGAAGATGCTCTTCACGGCGCGGAAGCCGGCAAGCATGCCGTTCATGTCGTCGGGGTCGGACAGGAAACGCGGGTCGATCAGCGGGGCCTCGCGCGTGTCGGCGGAGGCCAGGCGCACTTCGCCGCGGCTCTTCGGGCGCAGCACGCACACGTGGCACGAATAGCCGTGGCCGTAGTTGAACGTGCGGTTGTGGTTGTCGGCCATGGCGACCACGAAGTGCAGTTGCAGATCGGGATCGGCCAGATCGGGCCGGCTCTTGATGAAGCCGCCGGCTTCGGCAAAGTTGGTCGCCAGCATGCCGCGACGCTCGCGCCGGTAGCGCAGGATCTCGCCCAGCATGTGGGCGCTGCCGCGCGCGGAATAGCCGATCAGATCAAGGTTGAAGACTTTCTTGTGCAGGATGATGTCGAGGTGGTCCTGCAGGTTCTGGCCGACGCCGGGCAGGTCGTGCACGACCGGAATGCCGAGCGAGCGCAGATGCTCCGCCGGGCCCACGCCTGAAGCCATGAGCAACTGCGGCGAGCCGAATGCGCCCGATGAGACGATCACCTCGCGGCGCGCGCGCAGGGTTTCCGTGCGGCCCGCACGCTCCACCACCACACCCGCCGCGCGCTTGCCTTCAAAGACGATGCGCAGCGCCTGCGTGTCGGGCATCACCGTCAGCTGGCGGCGATTGCGGCTGAACGTGGCGTCGGCCTTGTCGCCGCCATGCAGGTAGGCGCGCGCGGCGTTCCAGCGCTCGCCGTTGTATTGCGTGACCTGGTACGGGCCGACGCCCTCCTGCTCGGGGCCGTTGAAATCGTTGTTGCGCCGGTAGCCTGCGGCCACGCCGGCCTCGACAAAGCGTTGTGCGATGGGGTTGCCGGTGCGCAGGTCGCTCACGTGCAGCGGGCCGGTGCCGCCGTGCAGCGCGTCGTCATCGCGGCCGGCAAAACGCTCGTTGCCTTCGGAACGCTTGAAGTAGGGCAGCACGTCGCTCCAGCTCCAGCCGGTGCAGCCGAGCGCCGCCCAGTGGTTGTAGTCGCTCGGCGTGCCGCGGATGTAGATCATCGCGTTGAGCGACGAACTGCCGCCCAGGCCCCGCCCACGCGGCTGATAACCCTGGCGGCCGCCCAGCCCCGCTTGCGGCACGGTCTGGAACCCATAGTTGCGCTTGTTCTTGAACGGCAGCGACGCCGCGCATCCGGCCGGCACCCAGACGGAAAGATGATGATCGTGCGGCCCAGCTTCCAGCAGCGCGACGGTCACGTCTGGGTCTTCGGTCAGCCGGCTGGCAAGCGCGCAACCGGCTGAGCCTGCGCCGACGATGACGTAGTCAAAGGTGAGCGCGGATGTCTGCGATTCGGTGGCCATGGGTGTCTCCGGATGGTTTTCTAATGGGCGAGCGATGCCGCCGGCTTATTGCCGGTCACGAACTCACATCCTAGGCGTGCCGGGTTGTTTCAAACGACCGGGCTTACCCGCATTAGAGGCATCGTTCGATGTCATGCAACAAGGCGACGGGAGGCAGCCCCCAAACCCTTAAACCGACGCCAACGGCGGGATATTGCGGCGCAGCAATTCCACGCTGGCACACGGTTGCGTGCGCCCACGCAGGCCGGGCATGCCGCACACGGCTGGGCCGTATCAGGCCGTCGCAATGGCGGCTGGCGACCATACTGCTTTGCAATTGCACCGATCCGCCCACCTTGCCAGGAGCCCCCCATGCAACCTGCCGATCTGCCTGCCCCGCACCTGCTTCGCATGCAGCAGACCTTTGAGGCCATGCGCGCTGCCCATCAGGCCGACATGCTGCCTGCCTGGCCTGTGCGCCGCGACCGTCTGATGCGCCTCAAACGCCTCGTCATGGACAACCGCGACGCCATCGCCCAGGCCGTCAGCGCAGACTTCGGCAACCGCTCGCGGCAAGAGACTGACCTGCTGGAGATCTTTCCGAGCGTGGACGGCATCAAGCACGCGCTATCGCACGGCAAGCGCTGGATGCGCGTGCAGCGGCGCGGCGTGAGCCTGTGGTTCCGGCCCGCCAGCTCGCGGCTGATTCCGCAACCGCTGGGGGTGGCGGGCATCGTCGTGCCCTGGAATTACCCGATCTATCTGACCATCGGGCCGCTGGTGTCTGCGCTGGCGGCGGGCAACCGCGCAATGGTCAAGCTCTCGGAATACACGCCGCGCTTTTCCGCCCTGTTTGCCGACCTGGTCGAGCGCAGTTTTGCCGCCGATGAAGTCCGCGTCATCAATGGCGATGCGGCGGTGGCCGAGGCCTTCTCGCGGCTGCCGTTCGATCACCTGTTGTTCACAGGCTCCACCAACGTCGGCCACCACGTCATGCGCGCCGCGGCCGACAACCTCACGCCGGTCACGCTGGAGCTGGGCGGCAAATCACCCACGATCATCGGGCCGGATGCGGATTTCAATCGCGCGGTGGAGCGCACGCTGGTCGGCAAGCTACTCAATGCAGGGCAGACCTGCGTGGCGCCCGACTACGTATTGCTGCCCGCCGGCGCCGAGCAGCGTTTTATCGATGCGGCACGCAAGCTGGTCGACAAGATGTACCCCGACATGGCGCGCAACCGGGATTACACGACGCTCATCAGCCCACGCCACTTCCAGCGCATGGCCAGCCTGGCCGACGAGGCTCGCGAGCAGGGCGCGCAGGTGCTGCCGCTCACCAACGCCGTGCCCGACGAAGGCACGCGCCAGTTCCCGCCTGCGCTCATCACGGGCGGCACCGAGGCAATGCGCGTGATGCAGGAAGAAATCTTCGGCCCGCTGCTGCCGCTGGTGCCGTATCGCACGCTGGACGAAGCGCTGGACTACATCAACGCCCGCCCACGGCCGCTCGCGCTATACCTGTTCGAGCGCAACGGCGCCACGGTCGACCGCGTGATGGCCGGCACCATTGCCGGCGGCGTGTGCATCAACGAGACGCTGCTGCACGTAGCGCAAGACGACCTGCCCTTTGGCGGCGTGGGCGCCAGCGGCATGGGCGCGTACCACGGCATCCACGGGTTCGAGCGGTTCTCGAAGATGAAGCCGGTGTTCCGGCAATCGGCCATCAACGGTCTGGGCCTGTTCCGTGCGCCGTACGGCAAGACGTTCGAGACGATGATGAAGCTCTTGGTGCGCTGATCGACCGGCACCCAATCACCACCCAATCACGGCTGCCACATCGGCACGATCGAGACGGCCAGCAGCACGCCCAGCACCGCATTGAGCACACGCCACTGGCGCGGCGTCTTCAACAGCCGCGCCAGCACGATCCCGGCCGCGCACCACAGCGACAGCGACGCCAGCGCAGCCAACCCAAAGGTCGCGCCCAGCAGCGCCGCCAGTTGCAGCGGGCCACTCGCCAGCATTGCAAACGAAGCCGCCGCGCCCAGCGCCATCGCCCAGCCCTTGGGGTTCAGCCACAGCAGGCAGGCACCACCCAGCAGCGTGGTCGGCACCGTGGCGGCGGCATTGAGATTGGGCGGACCGCTGCGCGCTACTTTCCACGCCAGCCACAGCAGATAGGCTGAACCCGCCGCCTTCATTACCAGCAGCAGCCCCGGCGCAGCCATCAGCAACCCGGCCAAGCCCGCTGCCGCACCCGCTGCCAACGAAGCCAGCCCGACGGCAATGCCCACCATGAGCGGAATTGAGCGCCGAAACCCAAATTGCGACCCCGAGGCTGTCGCCAGCGTCGTGGCCCCGCCCGGCGACACGGTAGACACCACGGCAAACAACACCAGCGGCGCGATGGAGGAAAACGCTTCGACGGCCATGGGCGGCACTCTTCGGTTGGTGACGGATGGCCCACTGTAGAGCGCGCAAAACCATTAGCAAATCGAAGGTTTTTGATGCAATCCATTAGCATCTAGAATTCCTCGATGGCCAAGAACCTCGACATCACCCTCGTGCGCACCTTCATTGCCGTGGCGGAAAACGCCAGCATGACGGTGGCCGCCAACGCGCTGCACCTCACGCAGGGCGCCATCAGCCAGCAGATCAAGCGGCTTGAAGACGCGTTCGAATGCCGCCTGTTCGAGCGCGACGGCCGGCGGCTGGAACTCACCCACGCGGGTGAACGCTTCCTCGGCCGTGCCAAGCGCCTGCTCGCCCTCAACGACGAGATCTGGGCCGACATGGCCGCGCGTCCGCTGCAGGGCCCGGTGCGCCTGGGCGTGCCTTACGACCTGGTCGGCACCGTTTTCCCGCCAATCTTCAAGGCGTTTACCGAAGCGTGGCCATCGGTGGAATTGACCATCGTGTGCGGGACGTCGCCCGAGCTGGCGCAGAGCATTGCGCGCGGCGAGCTGGACGTCGCCGTAGTCGAAGCGCCGGTGGATGAAGCGACGGGTGAATGCCTGTGCGTGGAACGTCTGGTGTGGGTCGGCCCGCGCGGCGGCAATGTGCATGCGAAACGACCACTGCCGCTATCGATGGTGGACGAGAGCTGCGCCTTCCGGGCCCGTGTGCTCAAAGCGCTGGGCGAGCACGGCATCGAATGGCGCACGGTGTTCGAGAGCGGCAACATTGAAGCGACCACCGCCACGGTGCGCACCGGGCTGGCCGTCACGGCATGGCTGACGCCGACGGTGCCGGCGGACTTGGACATTCTCGGGCCCGAAGCCGGCCTCCCGGAACTGCCGATGTTTGCGATCAGCCTGCTGTTGCCTGCGCAAGGCGCGAGTGCGGCGGCGCTGGCGTTGGCGCAGTGCGTGCGCGACGGGTTCTCGACGCGGCAGCGTGTAGCGGAGCGGCGCGCCGCCTGACCCGTGGCCGGCGGTTACAGGCCGCCGCCTTCGATCTGCACCCGCCCTTTCGGCGTATCGAGCACGAGCGTCAATGCCGGCCGTGCCGAGTCGGTCAGTTCGACGTGTTGGTTCTCCGGCTCGGAAGCATTCCACCCCAGCCCATGAAGCTTTGCGCGGATGGCCGGCATCCCCGGATGCGCGAGTTGGAATTGGTTCAGGCGCAGCCCAACCTCCTGCATCCGGTCGACCGGGCTTTGGCCGCCTGCCCAGTCGATGAGTGCGGGCCAGCAACCGCCCGCTTCCGCTTCACCGTCGCTGCGGTGAAAGAAGTGCCATCGCAAATCGCCACGCGTCACTTCCAGCAATTCGTGCTGCGGTGATTCGCTTACGTTGCGCGCCAGATCCGGAACGCTCGCGACCCAGCCGAACAACCGGGGCGCCTCTTCCAATGTGCCTTCCCGCGTCAGGCGGTCGAGCGCAAACCAGCGCGTCCTGTTGGGCGCCGCCGCCTCCGGGTCGATGGCGATGAACTCCAGAAAGACGCCGGGCGCAATCTGCGTGACGAGGTTGTGCGTGCCCATCAAGGGATGCTTGCCGCCTGCGGGCAGCGCCACGCCAAACCGCTGCGCGGCATAGGCCTGCGCCTGTTCAAGTGATTGCGCGACGAAGGCAATGTGATCGAGCTTCAAGATGGCTCCCGCTGTATCCGCCTCAAATGTGAGGGCCCAGCATGCCACAGCGCATTCCACGATGTTGCGGCGTGGTGTCGGCATCCCCGCCCGTCTCGGGGATGGGTCCAACTGTTCTTATGCGGCGGAAACCCGCCGGCGCTCAATGGCGGCCAACACCTCCCACGTGTGCGGATCCACGTCGCTCCCCCCGAGCGACATCGACAGATACGCGTCGATGGCATCGATAAAGCCTTTCACGAATGCCGGCGGATACGCGTGTTCCGAAAAGTACGTGAGCTGCTCGCGCAGCCTGCCGGGCCGGCAATGCCCAGGGTCGCGCATGACGCTGTGCGTGCGGCACAGAAATGCGCGTGCCGAGACGGCGCCATCCAGGTAGAGGCGGTTTTTGGTCAGCGACATGCGGCACCTCCCGGTTGTGCGGGAAGCCTGCAGCGCCAAGGCGGTGGGGAAGGGTAAGACGCGGGGCGATGCCCGCTGAGTGCGGTAGCCATGTGGCCTCCTGGAGTGGATTGAAGGAGACCCGGCCCTCGCTGCGAACGAGGGTGGCGGGCCTGACGACAGGGTTCGCAGACCGGCCCACTCCAGCTCGCCGGCAGACCCGAAGGTCTCCCTGCCCGGCCCGCCGCAGAAAGCATAGGCGTGCGCAAGCACCGGACATGAAAACGCCGCTCGGAAGCGGCTGTCCGTCTGGAGGGAAAATGGGCTGCGAAACCCGGTCACCGCGAAGGCAGTGACGGTGGGGATTATATGTGCCCATATGGCGGCAAGGACTCGCCTCGAACGCACGGCACCAAAAAACAAAAACCCCGCCAACCGGCGGGGTCCCCCAAATCCTTTTGAGCCTGCAAGCAATTCAAGCCTGCGGCGCGGCCCCATCTTCCGGGGCTGCCTCGGCGCCTTCAGCCTTGGCTTCGTCCTTCTTTTCCAGCATCTCTTCCAGCGCGCCAGCGCCCTTGAAACCGGCGACGGCGGCAACCGCCTTGGTCAGCAGGCCGGCATCCGGATCGACTTTCTCGGCGGCTTCAACGGCGGCGACGGCGCCGGCGATCTTGCCCACTTCATCCAACAGTCCCATGGTCACCTCCGCGTGATTGAACGGGAGAGCCATCTTCCCACCGGCTAGGGGCGCAAGTGCAAGCAAAGTTAAAAAATTTTCCGCGGACGGACGTTTGCGTACAGCGCGCATCACTCTGCTTCTGCGCCGGCAGGGGTGGCGGTGAGCGCGGCAAGGCGCTGACGGGCGCTATCAGTAATCGGGCTCGATTGGCGCGTGGCAACGTCGATCTGCACGATTACCGATTGCGATGTGGCGGCGCAGCGGCCGTTCTGGAAGATGGCCTGCTCCAACTTGACCGAGCTGCGCCCGACGCTCGCCACACGCGTACCGATCTGCACGGAGCCGGGCCAGAGAATCTCGCTGCGGAAGTCGAGCACGAGTTGCGCGATGACGAACTCGCAACCGGGCGCGGCCAGCGGGTTGTCGGGCGTGAAGAGCATTTCCACGCGGCCTGTCTCCAGGTACGTGGCGAAGACGGCGTTGTTGATGTGGCCCTGGCGGTCGGTGTCGCCGTAGCGGAGCTTGTCGGTCGAGTGCAGCGGGAAATCGGAAAGGGATGGTGTGGTCGTCATGTGGGGCGCGAAATCTGGGTTAACCTGCGCATTCTGCCTGCCTTCCTGTGCAAACGCTGACCGGGTGACCGCACCACAGCGCTTACGTTGACTCGTATCAACGCGTGGCTTTCAGCAGCGCTTACGTTGGAAGCAGACGCCGGCCGCGCACGCTGCGCGACCGCAGACATGGCAAGGAGGCCACATGAAAACCCTGTTACTGGCAACGGACGGATCGGCCTATTCCGATGCGGCAGCGCGGTGCATTGCCGACAAGACCCTCTTCGGCAGCGATGTGACGGTGCACGTGGTGCATTGCATGCCGGACCTGTCTGGCGACATCAAATCGCTCGTCGGTAAGGCAGAAGTTGACGCGTGGTACGCGGAGGAAAGCACCGGCGCGATGGCTTCAGTCTGCGCGATCCTGGGTGCGGCCGGCGTGCCGTTCGAGCAGCACGCACTGGTCGGTTTTCCACCAGAGCGCATCGTGCACCACGCGCAAAGTGCGGGGGCCGCGGCCATCGTCATGGGCTCGCACGGGCGCGGCGTGTTCGTCGAGGCGCTGATGGGCTCGGTGGCAGGGCGGGTGCTCGCGCATGCCGAATGCCCGGTGCTGCTGGTGAAGGCGCCCAAGGCTTGAAGGTGGCGGGCGGCGCGCTGCTCAACTCCGCCGCGCGCCGCGCTATCCCAGTGCCCGCACCGACGTGCTGATCGCCCGCGCGCATTGCAGCAGCGCGGGGCCCAACTTTGTTTCCATCTCTTCCGCCGTCCACCGCCCGGTGGGCGCAACAAGGTGGATTGCCCCCAGCGGCCGCCCGTTGCTACTGACGATGGGCGCGGCGATGGTCATGTCCCCGAGGAACAGTTCTTCGCAGTTGGTGGCGTAGCCGCGCTGGCGCGCCAGGCGCAGCGTTTCCATGATGTCGGCCACGTCGGTGCGCGTGTGCATGGTGTGCGCCACGCGCTGCGACGCCTCGACGATGGCTTGCGCTTCCGGCATCGGCAGGGCGCTCAGGTAAGCACGGCCCGACGCGGTGCAATACATCGGGATGCGGCTGCCAATGGGCATGTGCACCGGCACAAAGTGCGCACTCACAAAGCGGGCGACGTACACCATCTCGTCCTGATCGGGCTCGGTCAGGCACGAGGTTTCGGTGGTCATCTTGGTGAGTTCGGCCAGGAACGGATTGGCCACGTCGATGAGCGTGTCGGCGGCCAGGTAGTTGAAGCCGATCTTCATCACTGCGGGGGTGAGCTGGTAGCGACGCGTCTGCGGATGCTTGCGCAGGTAGCCGAGCTGCTCGAGCGTGTAGACCATCCGCTGCGCCGAGCTTTTGTTGATGCCGGCAGCGGTGGCCACGTCGGCAATCGTCATGGTGCGGCGCTGCGCGTTGAAGGCGCCCAGCACGGCCAGCCCTTTTTCCAGCGACTGGTTGAACAGCAGGTCGGGCGCATCAGCAGATTCAGCAGCGTCGGTCATGACAAGTGGCGGCTCAGTGGCAAATCAATGGGCAAAGAATCGCATATCGATTCGCATACGTCGATTAGTGGTTTTCCATAGTTAATAATCGATTCGTTACGTTCGAATATTGGCACAACCATTGCATTACGTTGAGCCATTCCCCGTGCATGCGCGTTCGGGGTGCGTCTTTTTTCCGTTGCCTGGAGGATTGCCATGTCTGTTGTCACCACCTTCCGTCGCGCTGCACTGGCGTTGTGCATGCTCGGCACTGCATCGTTTGCCTGGGCGCAGGGCGCGCCCGCCACCTACAACGTGGGGGCCACGGCCACGGGCGTGCCGTTCACGTTTCTGGACGTGAAGACGAATTCCATCCAGGGGATGATGGTCGACACCGTCACGGCCGTGGGCAAGGCGGGCGGCTTCAACGTGAACGTGCAGCAGACGGTGTTCTCGGCGCTCATTCCGTCGCTCACGTCGAACAAGATCGACATCATCTCGGCGGCGATGCTCAAGACGCCGGCGCGCGCGCAGGTGGTGGATTTTTCCGACCCGGTCTACTCGTACGGCGAGGGCCTGATCGTCAAGGCTGACGACGCCAAGAACTACGCCACGCTCGATGATCTGAAAGGCGAGGTGGTCGGCGCGCAGGTCGGCACGGTGTTCCTCGACATGCTCAACAAGAAGGGCATCTTCAAGGAAGTGCGTAGCTACGACTCGGTGGCCGACATGACGCGTGACCTGGCGCTGGGCCGCATCAAGGCCGGCCTGGGCGACCAGCCGATCATCGCGTACCAGATCCGCCAGAACGCCTTCCAGGGCGTGAAGCTTGCTGCCGGCTACAAACCCGCCAACGTGGGCGATGTGTGCCTGGTGGTGCGCAAGGGCGATACCGAAACGCTCAACCGCCTCAACAAGGCCATCGCCAAGATCAAGGCGGACGGCACGCTGGAAGCCATCGTGAAGAAGTGGGGCATCTGATTTCAGACCGGTGATGCGCCATGAGTGTTGCAACGTTTCTTGAGAACGCGCAGGACTTCCTGCCGATCCTGCTGAAAGGGGCGGTGGTCACGGTGGAGGTGACCGTGCTGTCGTTCCTGCTCAGCAGCGTGATCGGGCTGGGGCTCGCGCTGATGCGGTTGTCGCCCATCAAGGCCGTATCTGCGGCCGGGGCGACCATCGTCAACATCATTCGCGGGCTGCCGATCATCGTGCAGCTCTTCTACATCTACTTCGTGCTGCCGGACATCGGCATTCAGCTCACCGCGTTTCAGGCGGGCGTGATCGGGCTGGGCATTGCGTATTCCGCGTATCAGGCCGAGAACTTCCGCGCCGGCATCGAAGCCGTGGACCCCGGCCAGCGTGAAGCCGCGCAGGCCATGGGCATGCGCGGCACGCTGATCATGCGGCGCGTGATCCTGCCGCAGGCGTTTCGCATTGCGCTGCCGCCATACGGCAACACGCTGGTGATGATGCTCAAGGATTCGTCGCTGGTGTCCACCATCACGGTGGCGGAAATGACGCGTGCGGGGCAGCTCATCGCTTCGTCCACGTTCCAGAACATGACGGTCTACACGCTGGTGGCGCTGCTGTATCTGGTGATGAGCCTGCCGCTGGTGTTCGGCCTGCGCAAGCTTGAACACCGCTTGGGCGCAGGGAGGGCCAAACGATGAGCATGATCGAGATCCGTGATCTGCAAAAGCACTTTGGCGAGCACCACGTGCTGCGCGGCGTGAGCCTGCATGTGGACAAGGGCGAAGTCGTCTGCCTGATCGGCCCATCCGGCTCGGGCAAGTCGACCGTCCTGCGCTGCATCAACGGGCTGGAGTCGTATGACGGCGGCGAGATCCGCGCTTTTGGCGAACGCGTCGATCAACACAGCAAAACCATCCACACGCTGCGCAGCCGCATGGGCATGGTGTTCCAGCGTTTCAACCTGTTCCCGCATCGCAGCGTGCTCGAAAACGTGATGGAAGGCCCCGTCTACGTCAAGGGCGAACGCCCCGAAGCCGCGCGCGCCAAGGCGATGGCGCTGCTGGAGAAAGTGGGCCTCGCCGCCAAGGCGCAGGCTTATCCGGCGCAGCTCTCCGGTGGCCAGCAGCAGCGCGTGGCGATTGCCCGCGCGCTGGCGATGGAGCCCGAGGCGATGCTGTTCGACGAACCCACGTCTGCGCTCGACCCCGAACTTGTCGGCGATGTGCTGGAGGTGATGCGCGCACTCGCTCGCGAGGGCATGACGATGATCGTCGTCACGCACGAGATGGGTTTTGCCCGCGAGGTGGCCGACCGCGTGTGCTTTTTGCACAGCGGCGCCATCGTCGAAGAAGGCCCAGCCGCGCAAGTGCTCGGCGCCCCGCGTCAGCCGCGCACGCAAGACTTTCTGCGCCGCGTGCTGCACAAACCCGCCGATGCTCGCGCCGGAGACCTCGTGCCATGACGCAGCCGCACCTCGATATCGCCCCGGGCGCTTTGGGCGGCGAGCCGCTGCCGCCGTCGCTGTGGGCCGCCACGGCGCCGGCCGCGCCGCCCACGCCTGCGTTGATGGAATCGATCACCACCGATGTGCTCGTCGTCGGCGGTGGATACACGGGGCTTTCTACCGCGCTGCATCTGGCCGAGCGCGGCACGCAGGTCACGGTGCTGGAGGCCAACGATCCGGGCTGGGGCGCCTCCGGGCGCAACGGCGGGCAGGTCAATCCGACACTCAAGCATGACCCCGATGAACTGGTGAGCCTGTTCGGTGCCGCGCGTGCCGAACCGTTGATCGACGCCGTCTCGCGCTCCGCCGATTTAGTGTTCGATCTGATCGACCGGCACCACATCGACTGCCAGCCCGTGCGTGCCGGGTGGCTGCAGCTTTCCTATTCGGACAAGGCCGTGCCGGCGCTGCATGCGCGCGCAAGGCAGTGGGAAAAGCGCGGCGTGCCGGTGGAAATGCTGGACCGCGCCGCCGTCGCGCGCCGGGTCGGCACTGAGGCGTTTGCGGGCGCGTGGCTCGACGGCCGCGCGGGCGGCATTCAGCCGATGGCGTACGCGCGCGGTTTGGTGCGCGCCGCACAGCAAGCGGGCGCCGCCGTGCACGGGCAGACCGCCGTAACGGCGCTGGAGCGGCAGGGCGCGCAGTGGATCGCTGCCTCCAGCACCGGTGCCGTGGTGCGAGCCCAGCGCGTGGTGATCGCCACCAATGGCTACACCGGCCCGCTGTGGCCGGGCCTGGCGCAGACGGTGCTTTCTGCCAACAGCTTTATCGTTGCGACCAAGCCGCTCAAGACGGCGGATGCACAAGCCATCCTGGCGCGCGGTGAGACGGCTTCCACATCGCAACGGCTGCTGCTGTATTTCCGCAAAGACGCAGCCGGGCGCCTGCTGATGGGTGGACGCGGCTTCTTTTCCGAGCCGCGCGACGCGCAGGATTTTGCACACCTTGAACGCTCACTGGAGCTGCTCTTTCCGCAACTCGGCCCGCTGGAATACGAATACCGCTGGGCCGGCCGCATCGCCATCACGCGCGATTTCATGCCGCACATCCACGAGCCCGCGCCTGGCATCACGATGGCGTTGGGCTGCAACGGGCGCGGCATCGCGCTGTGCACCAGCCTCGGCCAGCACATCGCCGCGCGGCTTGCGGGCAGTGGAGAGGCGTTTCCGTATCCCGTATCGCCCATCACGCCGATTCCGCTGCATGGGTTGCAGCGCTTCTACATTGCGGCGGGCGTGGCGTGGTACAGCCTGCTCGACAAGCTGGGCGGCTGAGCGGGCAGCGGCACCACAGGCCGGGGCGGCATGGTCTAGGATGAAGGCTCCTTTTCGTCACATCCTGGGGGATCCATGTCGCATCGCCGCCGTCTTGCGCTCGCCTTCGCGGGCGCCGCACTGTTTGCTGCAGCCACGCCTTCGTTTGCCTATTTCCGCAACGTGCTGGCCAGCACCATCATCGGCTCGATGAGCCCGACGGAGTTGAAGTCGTTCACCAAGGCCATCGGCGATGTGCTGAAGAGCACCGCCGACAACACGCCTGCGCAATGGACTTCGCCAGCCACAGGCAAGCAGCCCGCCGTCGACGCGACCATCACACCGCTGGAATCCAAGACCGACGCAGGGCAATCGTGCCGCCGCTTGCAGAGCGAGCTGGCACGCGGCAGCAGCAAGGAACAGTGGACGGCATGGCTGTGCAAGCAGCCAAGCGGGGAATGGAAGTTGCGGCGGCTGGCGCAGTAAGGCATCGGCCACCGGGCGGCTATGGGTCATCTAAGTCTGCCTCGGCAGACTGGTGCGGAATCTCCCTCCGCCTCTCTGGAGAATTCGCATGACCCTCTCCACACATGCGCATACGCGCGAGCCCGCCGCCTCGCGCAGCAAATTGCCCGAAATCACCCTGGCGTTCTGGATCATGAAGATCAGCGCCACCACGCTGGGGGAAACCGCGGGCGATCTGCTCTCGATGACGCTCAAGATCGGCTATGCCGCCAGCTCGGTGCTGCTGATCGGCGTCTTTCTCGTCACGCTGGGCGCGCAACTGCGCAGCAAGACGTATCACCCGCTGCTGTACTGGGCGGTGATCCTTGCCACCAGCACGGCGGGCACCACGCTGTCGGATTTCATGGACCGCACGCTGGGCCTGGGCTATGCCACCGGCGCGGCCATCCTCGCCAGCTTGCTGTGCGCAGTGCTCATCTACTGGAAGCTGACGCAGAAATCGTTGTCGGTCACGCATGTACGCAGCAGCGGGCAGGAATTGCTCTACTGGTGCGCCATCCTCGTGTCCAACACGCTGGGCACGGCGCTGGGCGACTTCCTGGCCGATTCGTCAGGGCTCGGTTTTGCGGGCGGCGCGCTGCTCATTGCCGCAGCGATTGCGCTGATTGCAGCGGCGTATTATCTGACCGGCATTTCGCGCGTGGCGCTGTTCTGGATGGCCTTTGTGCTAACCCGGCCCCTGGGTGCCACGGGCGGCGATTTGCTGACCAAACCCGTCAGCGCGGGCGGGCTGAATCTCGGCACGGCCGGCGCATCGGCCGTGCTGCTGGCGATCCTGCTCATCACCATCGCCATTACGAGTTGGCAGGCGCGGCGTGGCGCGCTGCAATCTGCCTGACGGTTCACCAGACACTGCATGCGAGTGCTCCTCGTTGAAGACGACCGTGCGGCGGACGCATTGGCCTGCCGGTCGCCCATGACGCGCACGTTGTATCGATTGCCGCGCAGGACTCTAGCCCCGGCATCCCCACCGAGGAGCGCGCGCGTGCTCGCCCCGTTTTATCGCGCGCTCGGCAACGGGGCGACCGGTCTACCGCCGCGCCCGAAACGCCACCGCCAACCCCAGCAGAATCATCGCCATCCCCGACATTGCAACGGGCGCAAGGCGATGCCCCAGCACAAGATCATCCAGCAGCGCCGTGACCACCGGCACGAGGTAGAACAGGCTTGTCACGTTGACGAGGTTGCCGCGCTGCATGAGCCGGTAGAACAGCAACTGCGCACCCACCGACATCACCACGCCCATCCACAACAAGGCGGCGATGCCGGGCAGGCTGGGCGTGAAGGTCAGTGTTTGCGCGGGCAGCGCCAATGCAAACCCCACACACAGCACAAGGCTCACTGCGTTCTGCAGCGGCAGCGTATCAATGGGCGACTGGTTCAGCCGCTTCTGGCCAATGGCGCCAACCGTCATGCAAAAAAGCGCGGCCAGCGCATAGCCGAGACCGGCCATCGGCACCTGCCGCGCATCGGCCCCGCCTACCACGAGCGATAGGCCGCCCAGCGCGAGCATCAGTCCCGCCATCCGCCGAACAGACCACGTGCGCTCGGTCGCCAGCAGCGTGAGCAGCGGCTACACGCCAAGCACTGTGGCCAGCAACCCGGGCGTGAGGCCGCCGTCCAGCGCGAGCAGATAACAGATCGAATAGCCGCCGGTCAGCAATGCGCCGGTGGCGGCCACCTTCAGCCTTGATCCCCGCGCCGGCCACCATTGCCCCCGCCGAAACCCGAGCCCTGCCAGCACCAAAGACGCGAGCGCAAAGCGCCCAACCAGAAACGCGAACGCCGGGACATGCTGCACCCCGATCTCCGCAAAGATTGCGCCGCTGCTCCACAGCAGCACGAATAGAACCGTCGCGCCGGACCCTGCCAGCGCGGCTTGCATGGAACGCATACCACTCACCTGTCGAAAAGAATGTCGGGTTCCGGCGCGCAGGCGAGCGCCTGCCTCGGGCGTGTGCCCGAGCCTGGTTCAGGTCAACCGGAAACGAAGCGGCTGAGAATCAGCCGAGAGCGGGCGGAGGCGGCGGCGGCTGTGCGCCGATCGCGTCGTAGCCCCAAGACACGACAGGAGGAGGGAAGGGCCCAGGCTGCACGCACACGTCATCCACGCAGGCGCGATGGCCGGCGGCGAGGAGGGTGGCGTGAAGTCGGGACATGAAGACGAAGATTCGAAGAATCAGAATTGGCCGATGGCGTTCGAGCAGCGTATCGGCATCGCGCGCATGGCGCAAGGGTGACGCGCTACTTCAGGTACGACTTGATCACTTGCATCACCGCGTCGAGATCTTCCTGGCGCTGCGCCTCGGCAGGCTCCTTCACCACGTGATCCGTCAGGTGGCCCTCGATGACCGCCGCCATCAGCCCATTGACCGCGCCGCGAATGGCCGCAATCTGCTGCAGGATGGCCGTGCAATCGCCCTCTTCGGCGAGTTGTTTTTCCAGCGCAGCGGCTTGCCCCTGGATACGCCGTACGCGCGCCAGCAGCTTGGCTTTGTCGCGGATGGTATGGGCCATGGGTCGGGTATCGAGGTGGTGTAAATGACGCGGGAGGGTAGCATCACTATACTAGGGGGGAGTATATTTCGCCTACCCAAATTGATCGACTGCCATCCATGACCGCCTTCACCACCCTGCTGCAGCAAGGCAACGCCTGGCTGTTCGTTCCCAGTGCGATCCTGCTAGGGGCGCTTCATGGTCTGGAGCCCGGGCATTCCAAGACGATGATGGCGGCGTTTATCGTGGCGATCCGCGGCACGCTCACGCAGGCGGTCTTGCTGGGGCTGTCGGCCACCGTGTCGCACACGGCGGTGGTGTGGGCGGTGGCCATGGCGGGCCTGTACTTCGGCCGCAACTGGAACGCCGAAACCACCGAACCGTATTTTCAGGTGGTGTCTGCCGTGCTGATCGTGGCCGTGGCAGCGTGGATGATGTGGCGCACCTGGCGCAGTACCCACGCGGCGCACGATCACGATCATCATCACCATGATCACGATCATGGCCATGACGAGGTTCAGCGCATCGACACCGGCCATGGCGTCGTGCAATTGGCGATTTTCGAAGACGGCGTGCCGCCGCACTTTCGGCTGACGCGCGAAGGCACGCGCGGCAACGCGTGGCCGGCCGAGCAGGTGCAGGTTGTGACCGAGCGGCCCGACGGCAGCCTGCAAACCTTCCGCTTCATCCAGCGCGACGGCTTTCTGGAATCGGAGCAATCCATTCCGGAGCCGCACGCGTTTGTGGCGCGCCTGTCGCTCGGGCCCGAACACCATCGGCATGACTATGACGTCACGTTCACCGAGCATGATCACGAGCACAACCATGGCGGGCTCGATGTGCCACCTGCCGAATACCAGGACGCCCACGAACGCGCGCACGCCAACGACATCCGCCGCCGCTTCGCCAACCGTGAAGTGACCACGGGCCAGATCATCGTGTTCGGGCTCACCGGCGGGCTGATTCCGTGCCCGGCGTCGATCACCGTGCTGCTGTTGTGCCTGCAACTCAAGAAGATCACTTTGGGCGCGGCGCTCGTGCTGTGCTTCAGCATCGGGCTGGCGCTCACGCTGGTGGCGTCTGGCGCGCTAGCGGCGCTGAGTGTGAAACACGTCTCCAGGCGCTGGGGCGGCTTTGGTGAATTCGCACGCAGGGCGCCGTACTTCTCTGGCGTGTTGATTGCCCTCGTGGGGCTCTACGTGGGGTGGCAGGGCGTGCACGGCTTGATGCAACTGCCGTAGCAACGTCCGCATTTTTCGCAAGGGCTGCATCCATTGCCGCACGGGCTGCGTATCTGCAGGTACAGGCTGGTGCGGCAATTTTTTTCGCCGATGCAGTGTCAGGTTTGCATGCGCACTGCGACCAACCTGTGGGATCCGGGCGGCCACGCTCCGCCGGCGATCCGATGGGATGCCGCCTCCGGCGGCACGTTCACTGCTCGAGGAGTTCACCATGCATACCCGCCGCATTACCCTGGCCTTGCTTGCCACGCTTTCCGCTTCCGCAGCGCTGTTCATCGCCCAACCGGCTTCGGCCGCGCAGGCCAAGTACGATCCGTACACGCAAGGCGCCGTCGACAAGACGGACCCGTTCACGCAGGGAGCTGACCGCCAGGCCGATACCTATGGCTATCTGTCGTGGAAGTACGATCGCTTCGATCCGTATGCGCAGGGCGCGGATCGGCAATCCAGCGCACATGATGTGCTCGCATGGCGCGGCGATACGCGCTACCCCAGCACCACGGATGGCGCAAGCGCGTGAATGGCTGCGTATGGCATGAGAGGGGCCGCTGTGAGACACGGCCCCCCCCTCTGTGCTGGCATCACGCCGACGGTGTTGCCCCCTCGACGATCCGTTCGTATAGCGCACGCGCCGCAGGTGACAGCTGTGCCGCCTTGCGCGTGACGAGCACCAGCGTGCGCGACACTTCCGGTTCGACCAGTTCCACCGTGCGGATCATCGGATACGCATTCTTCTGAAGCGCAAGACGCGGCACCACCGCCGCGCCCAGCCCTTCCGCCACCAGCCCGAGCGCCGTTGAACTGCGCTGCACCTCGTAGAACGAATGCAGCGTGACGCCGCTCGCCTTGAGCGCGCCGTCGAGCAGGCTGCGGTTGCCGCTGACCTCGCCGGCGAAGATGAGCGGGTAGGGCTGCAAGGCTTGCCATCGGATGCGGCGGCGCTTGGCCAGCGGATGATCGTCGCGGCAGACAAGGACATACGGATCGCTCGTCAGCGGCACGCTCACCAATTCCGGATGCTGGTCGCCCGCAATGCTGATGCCGAACTCGGCCTCACGCCGCAGCACCGCTTGCAGCACAGACGCCGATGCATGGTCGAGAATCTTCACGCGATCGTGCGGGCGGTGCTCTGAGAACGCGCGCAAGATGCGCGGCAGATATTGCACACCCACCGTCGGCACGCACGCGATCGTGATGTCGCCGCGCTGGCTCAGGCCGGTCTCGCGAATCTCCGTGAGCGCATCGGACAGTTCGTTGAGCAGACGCCGCGCCTGTGGCAGGAAGCGTTCACCGATTTCCGTCAGCTCGGTCCGGCGCGTGGTGCGCTCCACCAGCGCGACGCCCAGAAACGCCTCCAGCTTGCGCAGGCGTTGCGTGATCGCAGTCTGCGTCACGTGCAGCGTGTCAGCGGCTTGCGTAAAGCTGCCGCACTCCGCAATCGCCACAAATGCCTGCACGCCCAGCGTATCGATTTTCATCAGCGTTGTGAATCAATCCGGAAATCGAATTCATTTTACTGATCGATCGGGAAACCGGACACTTTGCGCATCCCGCACGCAAACCACGACAAGGAGCGCATCGTGACGACCCCCCACGATTGGTACGCAAAGCAGTACGTGCAGTTTGAGGACGAGCGCACGCGACCCGTCCGGGACCTGCTGGCCGCAGTGCCTCCCACGCCCATCCATGTCGCCATCGACATCGGCTGCGGGCCGGGCAACTCGACCGAAGCGCTGATGGCGCGTGCGCCCGCCGCGGCCGTTCGCGGCACCGACGCCTCGTCCGACATGATCCAAGCCGCACGCAAGCGCCTGCCCGAGGTGCGCTTCGATGTCGCTGACATTGCTGCGTGGGATGAGCCCGGCGCGTATGACCTGATCCTCGCCAATGCGGTGCTGCAATGGCTGCCGGCGCATGAAACGCTGTTTCCGAAGCTCATCGGCAAGCTGGCGGCGGGTGGCCACTTGGCCGTGCAGATGCCGGACAACCTTGACGAACCGGCGCACCGCTTGATGCGCGAAGTGGCCGCTGCGGGGCCGTGGGCCGGCAAGCTCAAGGGTGTAGAGCGCACGGAGCGCTTCGATGCGCGCCGCTATTACGCGCTGCTCTCGCCGCTGTGCGCGCGCGTCGACGTGTGGCGCACCACGTACATGCATCCGCTCCAAGGCGGCGCCGATGCGGTGGTCGAATGGTTCAAGGGCAGCGCGCTACGGCCCTTCCTCGCAGCGCTGAGCGAGGACGAGCGCCCCGTATTCCTCACGCGCTATCGCGACATGATTGCGCAGGCCTATCCGGCACTCGACGATGGCACGGTGCTACTACCGTTTCCTCGCCTGTTCATCGTGGCGACGCGCAAGTAGGTGCAATCGCAGAAGCGGAAACGCCGGCCATGAAAAAAGCCCGACGGTAGACCACCGGCGGGCTTTTATCTGACACCTGCGGCGCTCAACGCGACGGGTTCAGGGTCAGGTTCATGTGACGGTTCACGTCCTTGTACAGCAGGTAACGGAAGCGGCCAGGACCACCCGAATAGCAGGCCTGCGGGCAGAACGCGCGCAGCCACATGAAGTCGCCGGCTTCCACTTCGACCCAGTCCTGATTGAGGCGATAGACGGCCTTGCCTTCCAGCACGTACAGGCCGTGTTCCATCACGTGGGTTTCGGCAAACGGAATCACACCGCCCGGCTCGAACGTCACGATGTTCACGTGCATGTCGTGGCGCATGTCGCTCATGTCGACAAAGCGCGTCGTCACCCACGCGCCGTTGGTGCCCGGCATCGGGATCGGCTCGACGTCCTGTTCGTTGGTGACGAAGGCTTCCGGCAGGGGAATGCCCTCGACGACCTGGTAATGCTTGCGGATCCAGTGGAAGCGCACCGCGGCATCGCTGACGTTGTGCAGCGTCCAGTCGACGCCCGGCGGAATGAACGCGTAGCCGCCTGGCGTGAGCGTGTGCTTCTTGCCCTGCAGCGTCAGCTCGGCTTCGCCTTCCACGACGAACAGCACGGCTTCGGCGTTCTTGTCTTGCTCGGGCTTGTCGCTGCCGCCGCCCGGGTTCACTTCGACGATGTACTGTGAGAAGGTCTCGGCAAAACCCGAGAGCGGGCGGGCGATTACCCACAGGCGCGTGTTGGTCCAGAACGGCAGCCAGCTCGTGACGATGTCGCGCATCACCCCCTTGGGGATCACCGCGTACGCCTCGGTGAACATCGCGCGATCGGTCAGCAGATCCGTCTGCGGCGGATGGCCGCCATGCGGCGCGTAATACGTGGTCTTAGACATATTGCATTCAGGCAATGGGTTGGTCCGGCCCCGGGCACAAACAGCATCGGGCAGTTCGTACACGAGCGGCGTTGACGATAGCGAAGTCGCTCACAATCGCCCAATTAAATGTTGCGATGACTTCCATTCGATTTGCCACTACCCGCCGGACCTGCAACGCGCAGATCAGCGCGCCAGCATCAGGTCCAGGTTCTGTACCGCCGCGCCTGAGGCGCCCTTGCCGAGGTTGTCAAACACCGCTGTGAGCAGGACCTGACCGTGCTCGTTGGCGAACACGCCCAGCCGCATGTCGTTGGTGCCGTTGAGCGCCTGCGGATCGAGATGCGGCAGGGCGGACGGCGCCTGCAGCGGCATCACTTCCACATGCTGCGCGCCCGCGTAGTAGTCGGTCAGGCAGGCGTGCAGCGCGGCCGCGTCGATCCCGGCGTTGAGCAGGCGCAGTTCCAGCGGCACCGTCAACACGATGCCCTGGCGATATGCGCCGTAGGCCGGGATGAACATTGGCCGCTGCGTGAGCCCCGCATGCAACTGGATCTCGGGCGTGTGCTTGTGGGCCAGGCCCAGCCCGTAGACCTGGAACGGCAATGCGTTTGCTGCATCGGGCCCCTCGTAGGTTTCGACTGCAGCGCGGCCACCACCCGAATAGCCGGACACGGCATGAATGCTGATCGGGTAATCCGCTGGCACGAGGCCCGCCTGCACGAGCGGGCGCAGCAGCCCGATGGCGCCAGTGGGATAGCAGCCCGGGTTGGTCACGCGCGACGCTACGGCAACACGTTGGGCCTGCCCTTCGCTCATCTCCGGAAAGCCGTACACCCAGCCCGGCGTGGTGCGGTGCGCGGAGCTGGCGTCGATCACGCGCACGCTTGGGTTGACGACGGCCGAGACCGCGTCGCGCGCAGCCGCATCGGGCAGGCACAGGATGGCGATATCGCAGGTGTTGATGGCCTCGGCTCGGCGTTGCGCATCTTTGCGCGCGTCGGCGGGAAGCGTCAGCAGTTTCAGGTCTTGTCGCTCAACGCGGCCGCGCAGGCGCTCGTGAATCTGCAGGCCGGTGGTGCCTTGGTCGCCATCAATGAAGACGAGGGGAGTGGACATGGCGGGACGCTCCAATAGAAGAAAGAGGGCGGTGAATGCGAACCCCATCTTCAAGCGCGACCTAGAATATGAAAAGTTGAATTTCCCAACCATCACATTCAGCTTTTCTGAATCATGCGAGAAATCAGCCTGGACCGCCTGCGCACGCTTGTGGAAGTTGCCCAGCGCGGTTCGTTTGCCGACGCGGCGCGCGCGCTGCATCTGGCGGCGCCCACCGTCAGCCTGCACATTGCCGAGCTGGAGGATCGCGTGGGCGCGCAACTGCTCTCTCGCAAGCGAGGGCAGGTGCAGCCCACCGCCATCGGCGAGGTGATGGTGGAACGCGCGCGCAAGCTGCTCGCCGATGCCGAGCAGGCGCTGGACGACATCCAGCGGCACGTGCAGGGCCTGAGCGGGCGCGTCCGGCTGGGCGCTTCCACCGGCGCCATCGCGCATCTGCTGCCGCAGGCGCTGGACGTGCTGCGGCAAGACCACCCCGGCATCGACGTGCAGGTGGCAGTGCTCACTTCGCACGAAACGCTGGCGGGTCTGGCCGATGGCGCGCTCGATATTGGCCTGGTGGCGCTGCCGCAATCGCAGGTGGCCGGCCTCGCCATCAAACCGTGGCGGCGCGACCCCGTCATGGCGTTCCTGCCGGCGCACTGGACGAGCCCGGCGCGCATCACGCCCGCGTGGCTCTCCGCGCAACCGCTGATCCTGAACGACGCCACCACACGACTCTCGCGCCAGACGACCGAATGGTTCGCGGCGGGCGGCCATCATCCCGTGCCGCGCATCCAGCTCAACTACAACGACGCCATCAAGAGCCTGGTCGCGGCCGGTTATGGCGCCACGCTGCTGCCGCATGAGGCATCGGCCGCGCCGTCGGATGCACGTATCACCATGCGGCCGCTCCGGCCCGCCTTGTGGCGCGAGCTTGGTATCGCGCACCGGGCCGGCCACGTAGAGCGATCGACCCAGCACGTGCTTGACGTGCTTTGGATGCTCCGGGCGAAATAGCCCATTGCTCGCCTCGAAACCGTGACGAGGCGGAAAATCCCGCTTGAAGTTTGACTTCTTGTGTCGCGACAACTATCGTAAGATATGTTTTCTGACACAACTCGGTGCGCCGGCCGGCCGATTCCGGCTCCAGCCTGCACGCGCCGCCTCCTCCCTTTCTTCGCTCGCCCTCATGCCCTTACTTGATTCCTCGCGCGAGCGCCGGCTGCTCTGGCTGCTCGCGCTCACGCAGTTCACCGTCATCATGGATTTCATGGTGATGATGCCGCTTGGTCCGCAGATCATGCATACGTTTGGCATCGGTCCGGCGGCGTTCGCCACGGCGGTGTCGGTGTATTCGCTGTGCTCGGGTGCTTCCGGCCTGCTGGCCGCCACCTATGTCGACCGCTTTGACCGCCGCCGCCTGCTGCTGACCGTCTACGGCCTCTTCACGCTGGCCAACCTCGCCTGTGCGCTGTCGGGCAGCTACGGCATGCTGCTGTTTGCCCGCGCATTTGCGGGCGTCACGGGCGGCGTGCTCGGGTCGATCATCATGGCCGTGCTGTCAGACGTGGTGCCGCCCGCGCGGCGCGGCGCCGCCACTGGTGTGGTGATGTCGTCGTTTGCGCTGGCGGCCATGGCGGGCGTGCCCGTGGGCATTGCCATTGGCGCGCACTTCGGCTGGTCGGCGCCGTTCTTCCTGCTGACGGCGCTCACGGTGCTGATCTGGCTGGGCGCACGGCAGACCATTCCGCCGCTGGCCGAACATCTGGCAGGCAACCGGAGCCAGACGCTGGGCGAAGTGCTTTCCGGCCTGTGGCGGTTGCTCACCAACCCGCGCCACCTGCGCGCCTTTGTGCTGACCTTCGTGATGATGGGCTCGCACATGATGGTGATTCCGTTCATCTCGCCGGTGCTGGTGGCCAACCACGGGGTGTCGCCCGAAAGCCTGTCATGGCTGTATGTGGCAGGCGGCGCGGCGTCGTTCTTCAGCTCGCGTGCCGTGGGCAAGCTGGCCGACCGTTACGGCCGCCGCCGCGTGTTCGTGGGCGCCGCGCTGCTGGCGTTCATCCCGGTGCTGGTGATGACGCATCTGCCTGACTGGCCCTACATCGGCATGCTGCTGTTCTTCCCCTTCTTCATGGTGATCCTCTCCAGCCGCATGGTGCCGATGCAAGCGCTGATGACGACGGTACCCGCCCCGCAGGTGCGCGGTGCATTCCTGTCGGCCAACAGCGCGGTGATGTCGGTGGGGACCGGCGTGGGTGCGTGGCTGGGCGGTCTGCTGCTGTCTGGCGGCGCCGGCGGCCGCATCGAAGGCTACGGCCTCAACGGCTGGCTGGCCGTGGCGGCGGGGCTGTTCTGCGTGTTCTGGGTGAGCCAGGTGAAGGGCTCGGATGCGCAAGGCGATCCGTCGCTGGCGGCATCCCCTGCCTCCGCCGGCGCATCCGGTCCGCAAACGGCGCCGCAAGCCCCGCAGGCGGAGAAGGCCTGAGCGGTTATTCAGCTTCCAGCACCATCTTCAGCTTCACCAGGTCACGCTGCACCCATTCGGCATCGGCGTCGAATTGTGCGTCGTCCATGTTCGGTTGCTGAAACAGCGTGAGCGAGACGGTCGTGCCCGCGCCGTTGCGCACCACGCGCAGCGGCACGTAGACGATCGATCCGTCCGGCAGGCGGACCCAGTGGTCAGCAATGCCAAACTCGTTAGGCGGGCTGAAGCGGATGAACACGCTGCCTTCGTCGCTGTTGGGTGCGGCCTTGGCGATCCACTCGTCGGGTGCCGCGCCCGAACCCTGCGTACCGGGCGCCAGCCCTTCCGACAGGCCGGTTGCCCAGATCGGGAAGTTCAGCGGCTCGGCAAGGAACATGGCCACGTCATCGAAGTGACGCTCGACATTCACGCTTAGGGTGCGGACGTTGTGCAGCATGTGGCCTCCGTGTGCGGCGCGCGCCGTGCGAGGCAGTATATGCGGCGCTCAGGCGGGCAGCTTGCGAAAGCTGATGGCCAGGCGGTTCCACGTGTTGATGGTGCTCACCAGCAGCGTCAGGTCGACCAGCTCGGCATCGGAGAACTGCGCGCGCACGGCCTGCCAGACGTCGTCGGGCACGCGCGTTTCTGCGACGAGGGTGACGGCTTCCGTCCAGGCCAGCGCGGCGCGTTCGCGGTCGGTGAAGAAGGGCGTTTCATGCCAGACCGACACGGTGGCGAGGCGGCGGTCGTCTTCGCCGCCCTTGCGGGCATCGGCGGTGTGCAGGTCGACGCAATACGCGCAGCCGTTGATTTGCGAGGCGCGCAGACGCACGAGTTCAGTCAGCGGTTTTTCCAGCGTGCTTTTGCCCAGCGCTTTTTCGAGGCCCATGACCGCCTGGATGGCGGCGGGATTGCTTTGATAGAAGTCGAGGCGGGGTTCCATGAGAGGCTCCTGTGCTTGAGAACTGGAGCCAGTCTAGGTGCCGTAGTGGCACCTTGAAATCGCCAATCCCAGCGAATATCAGGTAGCCACTGTGGCCAGCGCTGCCGCCAGCTTGCCGAGTCCCGCGTCGATCTCCGCAACGTTCACATGGCCGTAGCCGACCAGCAACCCGGGCTGCGGCGGCTGCGCCACATACATCCTGGCGGTGCCGTACAGCCCGACGCCCACGCTTTCCGCCAGCTTCACCAGCTCGGCTTCGGGCAACGGCGCGTGCACCTGCGCCGCCATGTGAATGCCCGCCGCCGACGGCACGGGCGCCAGCCACGGCGCCAGCGGGCCACGCAGATGCCGCAGCAGCGCATCCCGGCGCGCTGCGTATTCCTTGTGCATGCGGCGCAGGTACTTGGCGAAATCGCCGTCGAGCATGAACTTACCCAGCGCCGCCTGCATGAGCGATTCACTGTGCCAGTCGGCCACCTGCTTGGCGTGCCGCAGCGGCGCAACCAGCGAAGCCGGCGGCACCACGTAGCCGATGCGCAATTCCGGAAAGATCGTCTTCGAAAACGTACCGACGTAAGCCACGCAACCGGCGGTGTCCAGGCTTTTGAGCGATTCCATCGGACGGCCGTCGAAGCGGAATTCGCTGTCGTAATCGTCCTCGATGATGAGCGCGTCATGACGCTGCGCCCAGTCGAGCAGTTGCGCTCGGCGCGCCAGGCTCATCGGCATGCCCAATGGAAACTGGTGCGACGGCGTTACGTAGACGAGCTTCGCGTGCTTCGGCAGCGCATCGACGACGAGGCCTTCGGCATCGACCGGTACCGGCACGACGTTGGCACCGAGGGCCTGCAGCGCAATGCGCGCGGGCGGGTAGCCCGGATCTTCGATGGCCACGGTGTCGCCCGGGCGCACCAGCACGCGCGCAATCAGGTCGATGGCCTGCTGCGCGCCATGCGTGACGACAATATCGGCCCAGGCACACACCACCGCGCGGCTGAATGCGAGGTAGCGCGAGATGGCCAGCCGCAGCGCCTGATCGCCCGCCGGGTCGTGATAACCGCCGCGCCCGCGCGCCTGTTGGCGCAACGCGTGCGCAACACAGCGGCGCCACACGTCGAAGGGAAACAGGCGCTTCTCGGTCACACCCCCAACAAAATCGTGGACGATGTTCGCGCGCGGCTGAGGGAGCACCGCGGGCATGTTGTTCCACGGCGTGTCGAAGGTGCGAGCCACCGGCGCAGGTGACGCCAGTTGCGCCGCGGGCGAGGCCGTCGGCGTGCGCGCACGCAATCCTTCGGTGGCTTCAGCGACGAAGGTGCCCGAACCGGCGCGCGTGCGCAGATAGCCCTCGGCAATGAGGCGCTCGAATACGTCGAGCGTGGTCTTGCGCGACACACCAATCTGCAGCGCCAGGTCGCGCGTGGAGGGCAGACGCTCGCCCGGCACGAGCCGGCCATCAAGGATGGCGGTGCGGAGTTGTCGATAGAGTTGGCCGGCAAGGTCATGCCGGCCGTGGATCGTCAAATGGACATCCATCGTGGGCGCAGTGTGCAAAGGGGCTGCGCCATTCTACGGAAGCCGCCCCGGGGGCAGGCAGGGCAGGGTGAAGCTCAGCCTTCCCGGCCGTCAGCGCGCGGCGCCATCAGCCATGGCGTGTAGCGCCACAGGTACGCCACGAACGCCGCCACCCACAGCACGCTCGCCCCGCCGATCCACATCTCGCGCGGCAGCAAGGCGGGGCCAGCCACCCGCACAAGTCCAGCCAGCGCGACGGCGGCGTAGGCGAAATTCTCTGCCCGGCCTGTGCGCAGCATTCGGCCGGTGTGGCCCAGCGCGGTGCGCGTGATCATGGCGATGATTGCGCCGCCAATGGCCCCCGCCGTGAGCGCGTGCAGCGCGGTGGAACGATCGCCCCAGCCGAGCGCTGCGGCGGCCAACATGGCAAAGCCGATGGGCAGAAAGGCATACGCCACATGCAAGATGGAGACGATGGGCGTGCGCAGCGTGCGGCGCGTGTCCCAGCCGGCCCAGCGGACGGCCTGCACGACTGCTGCCGCCACAAACACGATGGCTGGGACGGTGCCTTGAAGCGGCGTCGCCAACATGGCGACGGCGAGCGCAGTCGCCGGCACGATAGCGCGCTCGGCCCACACTACGCGGCGCACGTGCACGCCCGGGACGGCGTTGGACGTGAACATCGGGATGACGCGCCCGCCGATCACCGTGACGAACAGGCAGACCAGCCCAGCGGCCGCATCGAGGCAGCGCAATGCAGCCAGCGGCGCGTCCCAAGCCAGCGCCGCATGGAACGCCGCGTTGATGGCACCGAGCACCAGCAGAGCGATCGCCAGGCCGTAGTTGCGTGCGCTTTTTGCGCGCCGCAGGACGCGCAGGAACGCCACGCCGCACGCCGGCAGGAAAGCCACATCCGCCGCCACGGCCAGAGGCACGGGACCCGTCCACATCAGCACACGCGCCGCCAGCCACAGCGCAGCCAGCGCGGCGAGCTGCGCGCCTTGTGGCGTCTGCAGGCCCGTCCAGTTTTTGCCCGCTGTGAAAAGGAAACCGACCACCACCGCTGCCGCAAAGCCGAACACCATCTCGTGCGCATGCCAGAACAGCGGTGCCATGGTGGCGGGGCCCTGCGTCGACGGCAGCACCCCCAGCAGCAACGCTGCCCACAACGCCATGCCCAAGGCGGCAAAGGCGGCTGCAAGCAGGTAAAAAGGTCGGAAGCCGAGCGCGAAGACGGCCCGCCCCGTGTAAGGCATGCGGCTTGCCGGGTCGGGCTTGCCGATGGTGAGCAACGGGGCTTGGCGGGGCATGGTGATTTCCGTGGTTCAGGTCAGAGGATGTCGTCCAGCAGATCGGGGCCGAACACTTCGCGGTGGATGCGCTCCGACGGCACGCCGCTGGCGAGCAGCGCCGCGCGCTGCGCCTGCATGAACGGCAGCGGGCCGCAGAGATAGAAGTCCGCTTCCGTCCCGTGGTCGCGCACGAACGTGTCGACCGTCATGCGGCCGGGCTGGGCCGGGCGCTGTGCGAACTCCGCGTCTTCGCCGGACTCCAGGAACACGTGCGCCTCGAACGCCGGCAGCGCTTGTGCGGCACGCTCCAGATCATCCGCGTGGGCAACATGCGAGGCCGCGCGACTGGCGTGGCTGAAAACGATCTTGCGCGCGCTGTTCTGCTGTGCGAGCGTGTTGAGCGCCGAGATCATGGGCGTGATGCCAACACCGGCCGACATCAGCACGATCGGGTTGTCGGTCGCCAGTTGCGGCACGAAGTCGCCGTACGGTTGGCTGACCAGCAGCACGTCGCCTTCGCGCGCGTTGGCGTGCAGCCAGCTCGACACGGTGCCCGCAGGGCGGTTGGCATCACCCGCATCGCGCTTGACCGAGATGCGCCACGTGCGGCCATTCGGCGCGTCCGACAGGCTGTACTGACGCTGCTGTTGCGCACCCGGCGCCAGCTCCACTTGCACCGAGATGTATTGACCCGGCAGGAAATCGGCCAACGGCGCATCGCCCACGGCCGCGAGCGTGAGCGAGACGACGTCTTCGGCCTGCTGACGGCGTTCCACAATACGCACCGGCTGACGGTGGTCTGGGCCGCTGCCGGTGTGCTGGTACAGGCGTGCTTCAGCCGCAATCAGCTCGGCCGCGAGCAGCCAATAGGCTTCGTCCCAGGCGGCAAGCAGGTCGGGCGTGGCGGCATCGCCCAGCACTTCGGCAATCGCACCCAGCAGGTGGCGCGCCACGATCGGGTAGTGACTCGGCTTGATGCCCACAGCGGCATGCTTGTGCACGATGCGGTTGACCACGGGCGCCAGCGCAGCGTTGTTGCCATGGTTGGCGGCGTACGCAAACACCGCCGAGGCCAGCGACTGCTGCTGCGAGCCATTGGCCTGGTTGCCCATGTTGAACACGTTGGTCAGCTCGGGGTGGCTGGCGAACATGTTGCGATAGAAGGTCTCGGTGATGGTCAAGCCGTGCTCGCGCAGCACTGGAACGCTGGCATCGATGTAAGGCTTGGACTTGTCGGACAGCATGCTGGACTCCAAATATGCGTGAAATATGCAACAAATAAGACGGGGGGCGCCGTCACGCTCTGTTTTGGATGGCCTGGTGCTCAGGCAACCGCTTGCATCGGATTCTATTAAACATATATTTGTGATGCAACAAATTGACCTGCGGCAAACCGGCGCATCTTGTGGGCAACTTCCCGATAAGATGTGCCTCTCATGAATGTTTTTACCTGCGGCAAACCCGCACGCCCGCCATGCGACTGACCGACTACACCGACTACGCCCTGCGCACGCTGATCTACGTGGCCGTGCACCCGGACGAACTCGTCACGATCCAGCGCATTGCGGATGCCTTCGACATTCCCAAAAACCACCTCATCAAGATCGTCCAGCAGCTTGGGCAGGACGGCTTCCTGCACACCGTGCGGGGGCGCGCCGGCGGCATCACGCTTGGCCGCCCTGCGGGCGAAATCAACCTCGGCGATGTGGTGCGCGCCACCGAGCCCGACTTCCGCATGGTCGAGTGCTTCCACGGCGACGATAACCACTGCGTCATCACGCGCGTGTGTGGCTTGCGCGGCGTGCTGCACGCGGCGCTGCGGGCGTACTTTGAGGTGCTTGATGGCTACACGCTGCAGGATCTGGTGGACAAGCCGAATGCGGTGAACCGGGCGCTGGGGGAGGCGCCGCTGCCGATGCCGCGTGCGGCCAGACGCAAAGGCGTTGAAGCTTAAGCACCTGTCCCAGCTGCCGTAGCGCGCCCCGCATCCGGAGCAATTGACCACGTTTGACAGCGCCTTTCCCCGACGGCTCCTAGATTGTTTGCTCCGCAAACTTTCAGTATCTGGGAGCAACATGGCTGGCGTACCTGCCCACAACCACCACCAAACATTCGAAGGGATCAAGCTGCTGGACGACGATGGGTCTGAATTCTGGTTCGCACGCGAGCTGGCACCGCTGTTGGACTATCCGCATTGGCATAACTTCGCCCGACTGATCGAGAAAGCCAAACTGGCGTGTCAGCGCTCCGGCCAGAAGGTTGCGGACCATTTTTACGAGACCGTTAAATTGGTCGAACTCGGCTCCGGCGCGGAACGTCGGGTGACCGACCACCGGCTCAGCCGCTACGCCTGCTACCTCCTCGTCCAGAACGGCGACCCGTCAAAACCGGTCATCGCCAATGGGGCAAACGTACTCTGCTGTGCAGACACGCCGCCAAGAGTTGGTGGACGAAGCCCGCCTTGGTCAGCCCAACGAAGATGCGCGCCGCCTCATGCTGCGCGGCGAGCTTGCCGAGCACAACAAGACACTGACGAGCGCTGCCAGGAAAGCCGGCGTGGAATCCACTCTGGACTACGCCATCTTCCAGGACCAAGGCTATAAGGGGCTCTACGGTGGCTTGGGCGCCAGGGACATCCACGCAACAAAGCGCCTCAAGAAGAGCCAGAAGATTCTGGACCACATGGGCAGCACAGAATTGGCCGCCAACCTGTTCCGCGCGACCCAACCGGAAGACAAGCTGCGCCGCGACAACGTGCGCGGCAAGCGCCACGCCAACGAGACACACACCGCGAAGTTGGCGCCAAAGTACGCCAGACCATTGCCGAGATTGGCGGCACCATGCCCGAGAAGTTGCCCACGCCGGCCAAGAGCATCAAGCAGATCGAGAAGGAACAGGAAGCACTGAAGAACGATGTCGAGCCGACGTAACTCGGTCGCTGCGTGGGCCCCTTCGTCCCGTCCCGCCGCACTGCAGGCATGTTCGCTGCTGCAGAACGGTTGCGGGCCGCGCCATTTCCGGTGACGGCCCAGTCAACTGACCAGCGGAGGTGTCATGAAACCGACTCGCGACAAGAGCAATCACGCGTCGCACTCGAAATCGACGTCCCAAAGCACGCGCAGCAGCGCATCTGACAAGGAGCGTGGCGGGCACGCCAGCCACGGCAGCGCAGGCAAGTCGTCTGAACGTGCGGGTGCCAAGTCGCACGAGCGCGGCGCACCGGGCGGCAGCGGGCGTGAACACGCAACGCATTCTCCGATCGGCATTCAAAAGGCCCTGAAGGGCGCGTCCTACCCCGCGAGGAAGCAGGAGCTGGTGAAGACCGCGCAGGCCAACGGTGCAGACGACAGCACGCTCAAGACGCTGCGCGACATGCCCGACGACGAGTACGACACGCCGGCCGCCGTTTCCAAGGCCATCGGCCACGAAATGTGATGCGCACCCGCGCAGGAGGACGACTCATGAACAGATCGACACAGCAGATTGGCGCGCGCCGCGTGGCCGCGTTGTTGGTGGCAGGCGCGCTGGGCTTTGGCGGGGCGCTCGGGATAGCGCGGGCGGCGGCGGACAAGTCCGATACCACCTTCGTCACCAAGGCGGCGGCGGCCGGGATGCTCGAAGTGCAGGCCAGCCAGGTTGCCATCACGCGCGCAAGCAATTCCGACGTACGCGCCTTTGCACAACGGATGGTGAAGGACCACACCACCGTTGGCGATGAACTCAAGGCGCTGGCCGGTAAAAAAGGCATTACGGTGCCGGACAGCCTACCCACCGACGAGCGCGCCAAGGTCGACAAGCTCAGTGCACTGGAAGGTGCGAAATTCGACAAGGCCTACGCGGATGAGGTGGGCGTGAAGGCGCACAAGGAGGCGGTCTCGCTGTTCGACAAGGCGTCGAAGGACGCGAAGGACCCCGACATCAAGGCGTTCTTTTCACATAACCTGCCAGCGCTGCGCGAGCATCTGCAGATGGCGGAGCAGTTGAAGCCCGCGATGAAATAATTCCGCGCTGCGCCCCAAGCCCCCGCCCTGGCGCCGAGAGAAATCGCGATGAACGCGGCCCCTTTTTGGGGCCGTTTTCTTTGCGCCCCGTTTGCGTGCCCAACGAATTCGCTTCGGGCCCTGTCCCTTCCTGTTTTCATATCGCTTCGTCACTAAATTTTCATGGTTTGCCGCCAAGATTCGGCCGCGCAAACGTTTTAGTCGTGCATGAGCCGCCTACACGCATGGGTGGCCGGAGGCGTTTGCCCGACCTCATGAATCGACAGGAAACCACAATGCTTTCGACCAAGAAAACGCTGCTCGCGATTGCGGTGCCGGCGTGCATGACCCTCGGCCTATACGCCTGCGGCGGCAGTGACGACCCCGCGCCCACGAGCACGGCAGGTACCTCGCCGGCACCGACCACGCCCACCACACCGCCCCAGCCAGCCAAGCCGCAAGGCATGTGGACGACCGGCGACCTGCACGTGCACACGGCCGAGTCCGTCGATGCCGTCACGCCGCTGTCCACGGTGCTCGACCACGCGTTCGACCTCAATAGCCTCGACTGGATGGCCGTATCGAACCACCTGCGCCCCTCACCGCGCGACGCCACGGGCGCCACGCTCACGGGCGGCTCCATTGCCGCGTCTGCCGGGATCGCCAAGTACGAAATGCCGGCCATTGCGCAGGCGCAGGCAACAGGCAAGTACGCCGGCAAGCTGATCTTCTCGGCTGCCGAGTGGGACATGCCGACGCACGACCACCTGAACGTCGGCATCTTTGACGGCACCGACAAGCTGCAGACGTCGGCCAAGGGCCTGAACAAGTTCGAGTACTTCTTCACGCAGCAGTCCGCATCGCTGTTCGACCCGAACGATGTGACCGCGTGGCAGCAGGAAGGCCCGCGCGCCGGCACCACGCATACCGATGTGGTCAACGCCTTCAAGTGGCTCAAGACGAATTATCCGAACACCAGCTACGGCCTGATCAATCACCCGTCGCGCAACCCGGGCAAGTACACGGTGGCGGACTTCCGCGAGTTCAACGACACCGCGCCCGACATCATGTTCGGCATCGAAGGCATGGTCGGCAACCAGATGGAGCCCGACCGCGGCGGCTATACCAGCGCCTACACCGATGCCAACCTGAAGAACCGCACCTACGGCGGCGTCGATTACGTGGTCGCGCAAGTCGGCGGTATCTGGGATGCGCTGCTCGGTGAGGGCCGCCGCGTCTGGAACTTTGCCGATTCCGACCACCACTTTGAAGTGGACGCCACGCAGCAGTTCAGCAGCGGCTATTACCCCGGCGAATACGCCAAGACCTACATCTGGCTGCCCGGCACCACCCCCGACCTGAAGACGCTGCTGGCGGCCATGCGCTCGGGCAAATCGTTCGCCGTGTTTGGCGACCTCATCAACGCGCTGGACTTCAGTGCGGGTACCTCGGCCACGTCAGCCGACATGGGCGGCACGCTCACGGCCAAGGCAGGCGACAAGGTGACGATCACCATCCGCTTCAAGAGCCCGGACCACAACAACTATGAGTACCCGCTAGGCAGCGGCTTCAAGGTCAACATGCGTCCGGTGGTGGATCACGTTGACCTGATTGCGGGTGACGTGACGGGCAAGGCCGCATCGGGCACGCCGGCCTATGCCAAGGACACCAATGACTCCACCAAGGTCATCGCCACGTTCACGAAGGCAGACTGGAAGGTCGACGCCGACGGCTACAACAGCATCACGTACACCTACACAGCGGCCAAGAATCAATACTTCCGCCTGCGCGGCACCAACCTCGGCATGAATGTGTCGGGCGAGACCAGCAACGGCAACCCGCTGCCCGACCAGAAGACCGTGGTGACAGAAAACGCTGCGCGCTTCAACGCCATCAACGATCGCAACTACAACGATCTGTGGTTCTACTCGAACCCGGTGTTTGTATCGGTGCAGTGAGTGCCGAGGCAGTAAGGCAGCGGCGGTGACTCACGCGGCGGCGGGCGCACTCGTCCGCCGCAGCCAAACCGTCACCGCGAGCCCCGCGCCGCCCGGCCCGGGCGCCAGCGCAATCTGGCCGCCCATGCGATCCACGATCTGACGCACGATCGCCAGACCCAGGCCACTGCCCTGGGTCTGCGTGCCTTCCAGACGCGTGAAGCGCTCGAACACGCGTGTGTACGCCTCGGGCGGAATGCCAGGGCCGTTATCGGTCACGGTCAACATGGCCCATCCGTAGTCCGCCGACACCTGCACCGTCACATGGCCGCCTTCCTGCGTGTAACGCACGGCGTTGTCGACCAGGTTGAACAGCAGGGCAGCGATCAGCGTGCGGTTGCCTGACGTCCACACGGGGTGCTCGGCAGGCTCGATGCCCAGATCGATCCGACGGCCATCGGCCAGCAATGCAAGGTCTTCCAGCACGGTACGCGCCACCTGCGAGAGGTCGACCGCCTCGCTCGTCGCAGCCGATGCTTCGGCCTGAGACAGCAGCAGCAAGTCGTTGATGAGATCCGCCAGGTTGCGTGTGCTGGTTCGCGCGGCCTTCAGGACTTCGTGCAGCGCTGCATCTGCGTTGGTTTGCGCCGCCACCTGCATCTGCGTATCGAGAATCGCGAGCGGCGTGCGCATCTGGTGCGCAGCGTCGGCAATGAAACGCTTCTGCGTGATCGCGTTATCGGCAATGCGCTGCAGGTATTGGTTGAACGCCCCGGCAATCGGCTGCAGCTCGTGCTGCAAGCCATTCGGGTCAAGCGGCGCGAGGTCAGTAGGCGCGCGTGCCGACACATTGCCGGCCAGCCGCAAGATCGGCCGCAGCTCCAGCGTCAGGCCGATGAGAATCATCGCCAGCGCCAGCCCCACCAGCGCGAGCTGGCGCACGGTGGCGGGCCACCACAGCTGGCGGACCATTGCGTCACGACCGTTCATGGTTTGCGCGACGCGCGTGACGACGCGCTCGGTACGGCCCGCGTCGTACATGGTGCGCACTACGGCGGCCACATGCACGGGCTGGCCTTCCACGGTATCGGTGTAGGTGCCGGCATCGGCCAGGCCCGCTGCGTCAAACGCGGGGCGCGTGCCGAAATCGAGCCGCCCGGCCAGCAGGCGGCCATGCTCGGTGCTGACCTGGTACGCCACCTGATCGCGCACCGGAGTTTCCGGCGCGGCAAACACGGCCAGCGCGGCCGGCGGCACCGACACGCGCAGGCGGCCTTCGTCCCATTCGATCTGGCCGCTGATCATCTGTGCGGCGGTGTCGAGCGCATGGAAGTGCACGAGATCGGCGTTATGGCGTGCGGCCGCCAGGTCAAGCCAGCCATCGGCCGCCACATAGACGACCAGCGGTAGTGCCAGCCACAACACCAGCCGCGCACGCAGGCTGCGCGCCCGCGCTGGGGCGGACTGCGCTGGCGCTTGGTCAGGACTGCGCGGCGGAGGCATCGCGCAGCAGGTAACCGAGGCCGCGCAGCGTGACGATGGTGGCAGCGGAATGCTCCAGCTTCTTGCGCAGGCGGTGGATGTAGATCTCGATGGCCTCGGGGCTGGCTTCGTCGTCCATCCCGAACACGCCGTTCACCAGCGCCGGTTTGGACACCGTGCGCCCAAGCTTGAGCATGAGGATTTCAAGCACGGTGTGCTCACGTGCCGGCAGCACCAGAGGCTGGCCGGCCAGATTGAAGGTGCGGCTGCCGGTGTGGTACGTCAGGTCGCCGCATTGCAGTTCGACGGATTGGTCTGGCGCGCTGCGCCGCACCAGCACCTGGATGCGCGCGATCAACTCGCGAATCTCGAACGGCTTGACGAGGTAGTCATCGGCGCCGGCACCCAGGCAGGCAACCTTGTCGTCGATCCCGCCGCTTGCCGTGAGGATCAGCACCGGCACCGGGTTGCGCCGCCCGCGCAAACGTTGCAATACACCTTGCCCTGACAAGGTAGGCAATTGCAGGTCAAGCAGCACCACATCGTAGTGTTGCGTAAGCAACAGTGTGTCGGCGGATTCGCCATCGGTGGCGTGATCCACGGTGAAATGGGCGCGGCGCAGGGCTTCGGAGAGCCAGTGCGCCAGCGGGGCGTTGTCTTCGATCAGGAGCAGCTTCATGCGAAAACAGCGCGTCCGAAAAATGAAAGCGATTTGTGGGTTGCCGCTTCCTAGAATGGTGGCGGCTGCCTACGCGCGCCGGAGGCATCACTCAACAGATCCGGACCGCGCGATACTGATATCTACAAAAGAGCCGGAGACAACTCAATGGGTGTTTTTACCTGCAGGAGCGCCCGCGCACGCGGCGTCCGGGGCTGGATCACGCCGTGGCTCGCTGCCCTTCTGGCAGTGGCAGGTTCACATGCCCTTGCGCAAGACCCTGCGCGCCTGACGCTCATGGTCAGCGGCACCGCCAAGATGATCTACCTGCCCGCTACGCTAGCGCAGCGCCTGGGCTATTTCCATGACGAAGGGCTCGACGTGGAACTGCTCTCGCAGCCCGCCGGTGTCGATGCGGAGAGCGAGCTGCTCACCGGCTTTGCGCAAGGCGTGGTCGGCTTCTACGACCACACCATCGACCTGCAGGCCAAGGGCAAGGAAGTGCGCGCCATTGTCGTATTCAGCCAAGTGCCGGGCGAAGCGGAAGTCGTGTCGACACGGTTGCCGGCGACGGTGCAATCGATGCATGATCTGCGCGGCCGCACGCTGGGCGTGACGGGCCTGGGCGCATCCACCAGCTTTCTCACCCGTTACCTGATGGCACAGCAGGGGCTGTCGGCCGGCGACTACACCATGCTGCCAGTCGGCGCCGAACGCAGCTTCGTCACCGCGCTGCGCAGCGGCCGCATTGATGCCGGCATGACCACCGACCCGACGGTCTCGCGCCTCGTCCACAGCGGTGAAGCGCGCGTGCTGCTCGACTTGCGCACGCTGGAAAGCACGCGTGCCGCGCTGGGCGGTTCGTATCCGGCAGCGTGTCTGTACTTGCAGACCGAATGGCTGGAAGCGCATCCGGACGTCGCCGCCAAACTGGCCCGCGCATTCGTGCGCACCCTGCGTTACATGCACACGCACGGCGCCGAAGACATTGCCGGACGCATGCCGCCTGAATTCCGGCGGGATCATCCCGAGCTGTACACAAAAGCGCTTGCCGCCGCGTTGCCCACTTTCAGCACCGACGGACGCATGCCGGACGACGGCCCACCCACCGTCCTGCGCGTCCTCGCCGCCAGCAGTGCCAACGCGCGCGACAAGCACATCGACCTCTCGCGCACCTACACCAACAAGTTTGTCGATCAGGTGCGCGAGCGCCGCTAGCTCAAGCCAAACAGGCGCTTAGAAGCGCGTGCGCATACCGACGCCGAACTCCGTCTGGCTGTTGTGGCCGTTGGTGCCGCCCACGATGTACTGATCCTTCAGCTTCATGTAGTCAGCCGCCACGTAGAACTCCGTGCGCTTGGACACGTGGTAGAACACCGAGCCGTACAGCGTGTTCTTGCGGCCGCTGCCCGAAGCCGTCGCGCCGACCACGCTGGCATACGCGTTGAGCGTGTTGCCATCTGCGCTGAAGGCAGCGTTGTTCGCCTTCATGATCTGGTAGCCGATTTCATAGTCGAAGGCGCCTTGCGGAGCCACCTTCAGCGACACGGTGTACGCGTTGTCGCTGCGGTTGCCGATCGCGGCGGGTTGCTCGCCGGTGTAGTGGAAGTAGCCTGCATTGACGCGGAACATACCCAGGATCACGTTGCCGCCCACTGAGTACGAACGGTCCATGAAGCCGCCCACCTTGGCCTGTTGCGCGAAGCCCGCCAGGTGGAAGTTGTCGCCGTTGTAGCCCAGGGCGAGCGATTCGGTGGTGCCTTGCGTGAACTGGCCCGGCACTTCGCCAAACTGATAGCCCAGGGCCGTCAGGAAGCGGCCGCCCCACATCTTCTTCCACACCACGCCGTTGTTCATGCGCGTGCCGGTGGCGCTGCCTGCGTAGAAAATCAGCTGCTTGAAGTTGTTGGTGTTGGTGTACCCGCCTTCTTCCAGACCGACTTTGTCACTGGTGTACGGATCGCCGTAGATGGCAGAGATATCGCGCGCAATCGCGTTCTGGCGGCCGAAGGTCAGCTTGCCCAGCGATTCGCTCGACAGGCCCACCCAGGCGTCGCGGTTGAACAGCACGCCCGGCGTGTCCATGTTGCCCGTGGGCGTCTCGAACTCCGATTCCAGGCGGAAGATGGCCGACGTGCCGCCGCCCAGGTCTTCCTTGCCGGTCAGGCCCCAGCGGCTGCCCGAAAACCAGGGAATCTGGAAGCCGGTGGTGCGCGCGCCGGAAGCATTGGTGTTGTTGACGGTGCTGATGGTGGTGTCGATCAGGCCGTAGAGCGTCACGTTCGACTGGGCATGAGCGGCGCCGGCGGCCAGCGTGGCCGCAGCGGCTGCAGTTGCCGCAAGGGCAAACTTGATGCGGGACATTGAAGTCTCCTTCCTTTGTGGGTGATGGTGTCCGGTCGTGATGCCGGCTTCGGGAAACGCGCAAGGGCAAGTGGGTCAGACCGCCCGATGCAATCGCTGGGCGAGCGTAGAAGGGGGCACCTTTCTGGAGCCTTTCGCGTCGGTGCGCGCGCAACGCTAGGGTCTACCCGCATTGGGACGCGTGCGGAGGCAGAGGTTGTTGCGCCGTCCAATGCAACGCATTGCAGCCCCGGCAATCGGGCTCGCGGTAGAGTGTCGAGTCACCTCACCTCAACGCCACCAGGCTCCTCCATGCATCCGTCCCAAATGACCGGCCTGCAATTGCTGCAGGCCATGTCGCACGGCAATCTGCCGCGCGCGTCCATCAGCGAGACCATCCCGATGACGATGGACCTCATCGAAGCTGGCACCGTGCACTTCACCGCCCAGGCCGACAAACGCCACCTCAATCCGCTGGGCGGCGTGCATGGCGGCTTTGCGGCGACGGTGCTCGACTCCGTGACGGGCTGCGCCGTGCATTCGATGCTCGAAGCCGGCGTCGGCTACGGCACGGTCGATTTGAACGTGAAGATGGTGAAGGCAGTGCCGGTGGATACGCCGCTGGTGGCCGTTGGACGCGTGCTGCATGTCTCGCGCACGATCGGTGTGTCGGAGGGCACGCTCAAAACGCAGGACGGCACATTGCTGGCGCATGCCACGGCAACGTGTGTCATCCGCCGTCCGTAACACCGATTCATCTGGAGCAACTGATGTCTGAACCGCTGCAAACCCTGTCCGCCTTGTCTGCGAAAACCACCGCGCTGGTGCTGATCGACCTGCAACGCGGCATCCTGCCGTTTGCCCAGGGGCCGCACTCGGCCGAGCAGGTATTGGGCGCGTCCGCCCAGCTCGCGAAGCGCTTTCGGGAGCTGGGTGCGCCCGTGGTGCTGGTGCGCGTGGGGTGGGCGCCGGATTACGCCGATGCGCCGCGCCAGCCCGTCGACCGCCCCGCGCCCACACAGCCGGGCGGCCTGCCGCCGCAATGGTGGGAACAACCCGCCGAGCTGGAAGTGGCGCCTACCGACATCCAGATCACCAAGCGCCAGTGGGGCGCGTTCTACGGCACCGAACTCGATCTGCAATTGCGCCGCCGCGGCATCACCACCATCGTGCTGGGCGGCATCTCGACGCATGTAGGCGTGGAATCGACCGCGCGTGCGGCGTGGGAGCACGGCTACGCGCTGGTGCTGGCCGAAGATGCGATGAGTTCGAACGACGCGGCCATGCATCGCTCATCGGTGGAGAACGTGTTCCCGCGACTGGGCCGCGTGCGCGATACCGGCACTATCCTGGCGGCGCTGACGCCCTGAACGTTCAGGCGCCGTCCTCGACCGGCACGTACAGCACCATGCGCAGGCGCGGGTCTTCCATCACCGGCAGGCCGATGTAGTCGTAACGGACGACCTTGCCGGCGGGCGTGCGGATCAGCTTGTGCTCCGCGCGCTGGGCGCGCACCTCGTGCTGCCGCCACCAGGTATCGAACTCGCGGCTGCTCGTGCGCAGCCGGTCGACCAGCGCCACGAGCACCGGGTCATCTGCGTGCGGGTCGTACACCGCGCGAAACTTCGCCAGCATGCGCCGCGCCTCGTTCTCCCACTCGACAAAGCGCTCGCGCGCATTCCCGTACAAGAACATGTAGACGAGGGAGTTGCGGTCTTCCGGCGGCATCGTGCCGAAATCCATGAAGAGCTGCGAGGTCGCCTCGTTCCAGCACAGCAGTTCGGTGCGGTAGCTGCGCACGTGGGCGGGCAAGACCATGCCCGCAACGGCCCGACGCAAGACATCGGGCACCGCTTCGGCCGCCGAACGCCCGGTCGCCGCCGCCCCCGTAAGGACCGATTCCGCACGCGCCAGGCCGCGCATGTGCGCGCGTTCATCCGAAGACAGCTTCAGCGCGCGCCCGATCGCCTCGATGGTCGCCACGGAAGGCCGCACGTCGCGCCCCTGCTCGATGCGCACATACCAGTCGATGCTGATGTTGGCGAGCTGTGCGACTTCTTCCCGGCGCAGGCCGGCGGTGCGGCGGCGCCCACTGCCCTCCGGCAGCCCTACGTCCTGCGGGCGCAGGTGGCTGCGGCGGCTGCGCAGGAACTCGCCCAGCTCGTTGCGGGGCGTGGCAGGGAAGGGAGCAAGGTCGGCGGTGAAATCGTCCATGAGGGGCATTACACACGACAGCGCGTGACGGTGGGAGGGACAACCCAATCCTAGGTTAATCCTAGCTCTGCATCGAATCGGCTCGCGCACCTACGCTGCGTTCATCCCTCTTTCCGGAGCCGATCGTGACTCACATTTCCTCTGCTTCCTCAGTATCGGAACCTCGCCGCTGGCTCGCCTTCGGTGTGATGGTGACGGCGCAATTCATGTTCATCGTCGACGCGTTCATTGCGAATGTGGCGATCCCGAGCATCCGCACAAGCCTGCACGCCACGCCCGCGCAACTGGAGGCGGTGCTGGCGGTGTACCAGCTTGGCTACGCAATTCTGCTCATCACGGGTGGCCGCCTGGGTGATCTGTTCGGGCGCCGGCGCGTGTTCCTGCTGGGCCTGGTCGCGTTTACCGCCACCTCGGCCGGTTGCGGGCTGGCGGGCAGCGCGGCGGCGCTCATTGCATGGCGGTTCGCGCAGGGCTTGTCGGCCGCGATGATGGTGCCGCAAGTGCTGGCGAGCGTGCAGGCGCTCTTTGCCGGCGCCGAGCGTGACCGCGCGCTATCGATCTTCGGTCTGGTGATGGGCACCGGCGGCGCGGCCGGGCTGCTGGTGGGCGGCGCACTCACCAGCGCGGACATCGCGGGGCTGGGCTGGCGCGCGGCCTTCCTGATCAACGTGCCGGTCGGGCTGACGGCCGCGCTGCTGGGCTGGCGCTGGATTCCGCACCCGAGCGCCAACGCAGCGAAGGTGCATCTCGATACAGCCGGCGTGGCGTGGATGGCCGTGAGCGTGGCGGCTGTGCTGGTGCCGCTGCTGTTCGGTCGCGAACTGCACTGGCCGGTGTGGACCCTGGCACTGCTTGTTGTGGGCGTGCTCGGCATGGCCACGTTCCAACAGCTTGAAGCCCGGGTCGACCGCGCTGGCGGTACGCCGCTGCTGCCGCCCACCTTGCTGCAGCATCGCGCCTTCATGACGGGCCTGACGGCGTCTGCGCTGCACTACATTGGGATGATGGCGTTCTTCCTGGTGCTGACGCTGTATCTGCAGAACGGGCGGCAGCTTTCCGCGGTGCGCATGGGAGTCGCCATCCTGCCGCTGGCCATCACGTTTTTGATCACGTCACGGGTGGCGAATGCCTTGGTGCGGCGCTATGGCGTTCGCGCCCTGCTGGCAGGCCTCGGCCTGATGGCGCTGGGCCTGCTGGTGCTGCTGTCGGGTTTCGGGACGGAGTGGGCGCACCCCGCCACGCCGAGCATGATGCGCGTCGGCATTGCCGTGGCGCTGTACGGGGCGGGCCAGGGGCTGGTCGTCGTCCCGCTGATCGGCTTGGTGCTGACGGGCGTGGCACGTACGCAGGCAGGCGCAGCAGCGGGGTTGCTGATTACCGCGCAGCAATTGGCGGGCGCATTGGGCGTCGCCTGTATCGGCGGGCTGTATTTCACCTTTTCCGCTGTCGGCGGCGCCAACGGCATGGCGCACGGCACGATGGCAGGGTGCGTCGCCATGCTGGCAGCGCTCGGTGCAGCGGCCGTCGGCTTTGCGCGGCTGGGTGCACAGCAGCGGCAACTGGCCGCGGCTGGCGCGGCAAGCCCGGCCTGAGCCGCCCCGCATCAATCGCACCATTCGATACTCGGGCGCGCGACACAAGCGCGCCCGTGTGCATTGATCGGCCCCGACGGAGGTTCCAAACTCCCGCGCGATGCGCTTGGCATCGTTCCTCTTCTTTCGATATGGCCACTGTGTCCCACCTTCGCGCCGCGGCTTCGACCACGTCCGCTGCACCATCCCTGGCGCGCCGCATCGTCGCGGAGGGGCTCGGTACGGCTCTGCTGATTGCGGTGGTGATCGGCACCGGTATCCACGCAAGCCGTCTCTCCGGTGGCGATGCCACGTGGACGCTGCTGGCGCAATCGCTGGCCGGTGGCGCCGGCCTGCTGGCGCTGCTGACGGTGTTCGCGCCGGTGTCAGGTGCGCACCTGAACCCGGCGGTGACGCTGTCGACGTTGCTGCGGGGCGGTCTGCGTGGGCATGAAGCGCTGGCCTATCTGGCTGCACAGGCCGTGGGCGCCACGCTGGGTGTGGCCGCTGCGCACGTCATGTTCGGCATGGCGGCGTGGGCGCCGGGCACGCATGCCGCCACGGGCCCCGCACTGTGGTGGAGCGAAGCTCTGGCAACGTTCGGGCTGGTCGGCGTGGGCATCGCATGCGGGCGTCATGCGCCGAAACAATTGCCGCTGGTGGTAGCTGCTTATATTGCGGCGGGGTACTGGTTCACGTCGTCGTCATCGCTGGCCAACCCGGCGTTGGCCTTTGCCTGCGCACTGACCGACGGCCCCTCCGGCATCCGCCCCGGCGACGTCCCGGGCTACATGCTGGCGCAACTCGCCGGCGCGCTGCTGGCAACGCCGTTGTTCAGTTGGCTGATGGGCGTGGAAGCCACACCCGCGCAGGCATCCAACGCTCCCATCGCACCGGCACAAGCCGTGCCGATGCACCGCCAGCCAAGCTGAGGGTGGGCGCTCAGCGGAGCGCCGTCAGCCCGCGGGCGCGGGCGTACTGAAAGAGATCGATCTCGCGCGCCAGGCCAAGCTTGCGCAGCGCCACGGCCTTTTGCGTGCTGACTGTCTTCACGCTCGAACCGAGCATGAGCGCTATGTCGGACACGGCCGTGCCACCGGCATACAGGCGCAGGACTTCGCGCTCGCGCTCGCTCAGCCGCTCGCAGACATTTCGTTCATTGGAACCGAGGCCCGTCTCTTCCAGGATGCGCGGGCTGTCATACCGCACGCCGCGTGCGGCCGCCATGACGGCATGCCCGACATGAACAAAGTCATCGCTCTTGCTGACGATGCCTGCCACGCCGACCTGCCGCATGGCGCGCAAGAGGGCCGGGTTGCGGACCATCGTGCAGACGACGATGGCGCGCTTCTGATGCTGCTTGCGCAAACGCGCCAGCAACTGCATGCCATCGAAGGCAGGTTCGCCACCAAGGTTGTAGTCGGTCACGATGACGTTGCAGTCGATTTGCGTAAGCACCTGCATCAGCTCGCGCCCGTCGTGTGCCTGTGCCACGACCTGCTGCTGTGGAAACTGCGCAATGACCGCCGCCAGCCCCATAAGAATCACCGGATGATCGTCTGCCATCACGATCGAGAGGACATCGCACATGCGCACGCCGTCAGGTCAGGTGCATCGCCGGCGATGAGGTGTCCAGCGTGGCGAGCAGCAGGGTGGAAGAGATCGGGGCCGTCATGGGAGTCAGGAGCACCGCTGAAAGGAGCCGGTACCTTACTCATCAGATATGCCGCGCGGGATCAGACTTTTCTGACTTTGGCTCCGTGTAACCTTTCGGGGCAGAAGCTGCTTCTATCTGGGTTGAGAAAAACTGAATGGCCCAGCGGTATTCGCGCTTATTCGCGCTTACGCTGCCGCCTGCACGTGCGCAAGAAACGCGGTGACAGACAGCGGGGCCGCCCACAGATAGCCCTGCCCGGTCGCGCAGCCCAGCGCGCGCAACGTCTGGCGCTGCGTTTCGGTTTCCACGCCTTCGGCAATGCACTCGAGATGCAGCGTGCGCGCCAGCTCGATCATCGTGCGGCAGATCACGCCGCGCTGGCTGGTCTGGTCTACCGCGGCGGTAAACGAGCGATCGATCTTCAGGATGGTGAAGGGCAGGTCGGCCAGGAGCTTGAGCGTGGCAATACCCACACCAAAATCATCGATGGCCAGGGGATGACCCAGCAGGCGCAGGCGGTTGAGTGCGATGGTGAGCTGCGTGGCATCGTGCACCGGCGAATCTTCCGTCAACTCGATGGCGATGGCCGCCGGCGCAATGCGGGCCTCGCGCACGATGGCTTCGATGCGCTCGATGGTGCCGGCCCGGCTCAGCGTCTGCGCAGACGCATTCACACCGATCGAAACGGGATACGCATGCGCGGCCAGCGCGTGCTGCACGCGCACGCAATGCTCCAGCACATGGAAGAACAGGCCATCAGCCAACCCGAGCGCCTCCAGGCGCGGCACGAACGCCGCGGGCGACACTCGCCCATGCACCGGATGCATCCAGCGGCAGAGCGCCTCGGCGCCAGCAATCTGGTTGGTGGCCAGATCGTGCTGGGGTTGGAATACGACCTCGATCTGTTCAGGCGTTTCCTGAATGAGCGCGACAAGTTCGTCGTCGGAAAACTGAGGCAAGCCAGCGGCTGCAGCCGGTGCCCCGTCCCGCTCCCGCTCGGCGGCCTCTTCCAGCAGCGGCAACACGTGCGCTGGGCGCAGCGGCTTTTGCACGCCGTGCGTGCGCGTCAAACCGATCGCGTCGGCCAGGCTGACGTGCGACTCGACAATCGGCGCATCCAGCGCGCTGACCCACGCCCACACGGGCGCCTGTCGCGGAAAGACGCGGCCGCCGCGCAAGTGCATCTGCTCCATCAGCTCGGGGCCGTTCATGCCGGGCATGTCGATGTCGCACAGCACGAGATCGACGTGGCAGAGCTGGAGGAGGTAGAGCGCCTCGCGGCCGTCGCAGGCGGTCAGGATCTGCTGCACGCCCAGCGTATGGAGCAGTTGCCGGGCGGCCGCCCGTTGCACGGGATGGTCGTCCACCACCAGCACGGCGAGTTGCGCGAAACCTTCCATCGGCCAGTCCTTGTTGTTGTCGGTATTGGGGCGAGGCGCATCCCGTTTGCGCTGAGTGACGCCACCGTCAGCCGCCATTGAAGCACCGGCCGGGGGCCTTGTCAGGTGGAGTCAGCGTGCGGCGCCGGAAAAAACAAAGCCCGCGCAGCTTTTCAACTGCGCGGGCCTTGAGAGATTCCCCTAACCTTTTGAGCTTCCGACGCCGGTGTCGACAGCGTCGGGATGGAAGAAATCGTGCCCGAAAAAAATGAAGCCCGCAACAGGGGCGGGCTCAAAAGGGGGGGAGTGCTCTCTAAAGAGAGAGCAAGGTGAAGTTTAGTGGAGGGGATGCAGTCAGACTGTCCGGGGTTGGCCGAAAGGCTTGTAGGACAAAAACTGACGATATTTCGCGATGTTAGCGACACAAAGCGGCGGGTTGCGCGCACATTCGCAGCGTTAACGTGATTCAAACAACGCTTTGACTCTTTTCCGCCGACATGCGTGTCGGTGTTCGAAGGGTGGCTCGAAGCGCACGCTTGAATAATTTGCGCTCGTTGCTATGAGGCAACGCCGCAGCGGAAAACACGCAGAAAAATTGAGAATTCAGGGTAGCCGGAACTGGCCGAGATGCAAGGCGGCCGGAAGAACAACAAAAGCCGCGCGCCAAAGAAAAAAGCCCGAGCACCAGGTGCTCGGGCCACAATCCACCAAGGAGGGTGGAGGAGACAGTTCCTACTATAGCGAATCGTTTGTTGCGTTGCAATAACGTAGAACTACTTAATGTAACGAGAGGCTACAAGCGTTGCCAAGGCGCCACGGGTGACGAAAACGATTGCACTTGTCACACGATGACGCAGCGCAGCAAAACAATGTGGTGCGCTCAAAAGCTAGTCTGGCTCCCGGCACGCCATGCTTCACTCTCGGGCCCAACCAAGAAAGTAACCGCTGACTTAGCCCCCGCTGCTTAAAACGCCGGCAGGATCGCGCCCTTGAACTGCGTGTCGATGAACTTGCGCACGTCTTCCGATTGGTAGGCGCGCACCAGCGTCTTCACCCACGGCTGGTTCTTGTCTTTTTCGCGCACGGCAATCAGGTTGGCGTACGGCCCCTGGCGATCTTCCAGTGCGATGGCGTCCTTGGCCGGCGTCAGGCCGTTCTTGACCGCGTAGTCGGTGTTGATGGAGGCGGCGTCCAGATCATCCAGCGAGCGCGGCAGTTGCGCCGAGTCCAGCTCGATCAGCTTGATCTTCTTCGGGTTCTCCACCACGTCACGCGGTGTCGCATTGTTGCCGTTCGTGCCGGCGCCCGCCTTGAGCTTGATCACGCCCGCCTTCTGCAGCAAAAGCAGCGCACGGTTGCCATTGGACGGATCGTTCTGGATACCGACCTTGGCGCCTTCCTTGAGCTGCGCCAGCGACTTGATCTTCTTCGAGTAGAAGCCCATCGGCGCCACGTAGGTCAGGCCTACGTTGACGATCTTGTAATGGCGCGCCTGGATCTGGCTGTCGAGGAAGGGCTGGTGCTGGAAGCCGTTGGCGTCCAGGTCGCCCGAATCGAGGGCGGGGTTGGGCTGGGCGTAGTCGTTGAACTCGATGACCTTGACGTCCAGGCCGTCCTTCTTGGCGACCTTTTGCACGACTTCCCAGATTTGCGCGTCGGGGCCGCTCATGGTGCCAAGCTTGATCTGCTTGGTGTCGGCGCTGGCGGCAGTGGCAACGGCAAAGGCGAGGGCCGGTACGGCCACGCGCGCAAGGCGGGAGAACAGAGACATGGAGAAACCTCGTGGATCTTGTCGTGAATGAAATCGCCCGCGGGTAGCGGGCGGTGTGACGCAATCGTGTCACGCATGCGCTCACGACAGAACGACTTTTTCGGCATGTCCATATGCCCAACAACGGTGCAGCTAGGCGATGGGCTCGCCGTCTTCCATGGGCGGGGGCTCGGCGGCGGGCAGGGCGACGACGAAGCACGCGCCGCCATCGGCCGGCGCCTCCACCCAGATACGGCCGTGATGCGCGCTCACGATGCCCTCACACACGGCCAGACCCAGGCCGACGCCGGTGGTGGCCGACTCCTTCTCACCGCGCGTGAACTTCTCGAAGATGGTCTGCACCGAGCCCGCAGGCACGCCGGGGCCGTGGTCGCGCACACGCAGGCGCAGTTCATCGCCGCGCGCGTCTTCGTGGATGATCTCGCCGGAGATGCGCACCTCGGTGCCGGCCGGCGCAAACTTGCCCGCGTTCTCCAGCAGGTTCGACAGCACGCGCTCCATCAGCGGCCCGTCGCAGCAGATGAGCGGCAAGGCCGCGAGGTTATCCACAACCACACGATGATCGGGCAGCGGAATCGCCTGGAGCGCCGCGCCAACAAGCTCTTCCATCGATTGCCACTCCAGCCGCAACTTGACGTCCTGGTTCTGCAGGCGCGCCATATCGAGCAGGTTGGTGACCATCGTGCGCATGCGCTGCGCCTGCTGGCCGATGGCGGTGGCGGCCTCGGCCTGCAGCGCAGGCAGGGGCGGCTGCGCACGCAGCAGCGTCTCGGCCATCCCCACCAGGCCGGTGAGCGGTGTGCGCAAATCGTGCGACACGGCGGCCAGCAGTGAATTGCGCAGCCGCTCCGATTCCATGCGAACCAAGGCGTCGCGGGCGACTTCCACGTAATGCACGCGCTCAATGGCAATGGCGATGAGCGTGGCGCAGGCATCGATCTGGCGCCGGTTGTCGGGCTGCGCGAGCACGTGGAAGGTTTCGGGCTCCACGGCCAGCACACCGCGAATGGCCATCGGCGCTTTCAGCGGCAGATACAGCACCGAGCCCGACGGCAGCGTGTGCGTACCTGTGCCGGCAGGCTGGCCGTGCTGGTACGTCCAATCGGCCAGCACGCGATCGAGGTTCGGCATGCCGGATGGTGCATCGGTGCTGCCCTCCGGCTTGGCGACCTGTGGCGCACCAAGCCGCCCATCAAGCCCGACGAAGAAGAACGCGCAGCGCCCGCCAAAGGTCGCGTTGACGAAGCGCCCACCGATGCTGACGATCTGATCCAGCGTGAGCGCGGCGGACAATTCACGCGCGGCCTCATACAACGCATGGGCGGCGGCCTCGCGCTGCACCGCCACCTCGGCCTGTTCACGCAGGCCCGCCGTCAACTGGCCCACCAGCATGCCCACAGCCAGCATCACCGCAAAGGTCAGCAGGTACTGCACGTCGCTCACGGCAAAGGAATAACGTGGCGGCACGAAAAAGAAATCGAACAGCGCCACCGACAGCACCGACGCCAGCGCGGCCGGCCCCCGGCCATGGCGCATCGCCACCGCCACCACGGCGGCCAGGAACAGCATGACGATGTTGGCCAGATCGAACACCGGCCGCACGAGGCTGGAGAGCGCCGTCGCAATCCCAACGTACACGCACGCGGCCACGTAAGCCGGCTTGAGCCAACCGGCCTGCGCATCGGCCGCGCGCTGGGCTTCGCTGCGCACATCAGCACGGCCGACCTCTGCTGCGCGCGGCGTGAGCTGGATATGGGCCGGGTCCGCCGCGGCGCGAATCACGTCAACCTCAGGACAATGCCGCGCCAGCGCCTCGGCAAAGTCGCCGCTGGGCAACCGACGCTCCAGCCCGATCGCCAGCCGCAGCGCAACCACGATGGCCCGCGCCGATCGCCAGCGCTTCTCGGGCGGCCGACCGATCACGGCCTTGGTGATGTTGTGGCGGCGGATATAACCGGTGATGGCCTCGACGGCATTGGTGCCGGCCAGCGTTTCCACGCGCGCGCCTGCGTCTTCGGCCAGCTTGAGCAGGGCGTGCAGGCGTTCGGCGCGCGCATCGGCCGCACGCAGATGCGGCATCACCACGGCCACGGCATGCCAGTCGCATTCCAGCTGCGCGGCCAGGCGCGCAGCGCTGCGGATCACCTGTTCGCCATCGCCCTGCGGGTCCAGGCAGGCGACGACGGTCTCGCGCGTGCGCCAGACGTTTTCAATGCGGCGCGCGCGGCGGTAGGCCTGCACGTCGTCGTCCACGCGGTCGGCGGTGCGGCGCAGGGCGAGTTCGCGCAGGGCGATGAGGTTGCCCTTGCGGAAGAAATTGCGCGCCGCATGCTGCGCCTGCTCGGGCATGTAGACCTTGCCCTCGGCCAGTCGGCGCAGCAGTTCATCGGCGGGCAGGTCGACGAGGATGACTTCGTTTGCGGCATCGAACACCGCATCGGGCACGGTTTCCCACACGCGGATGCCGGTGATGCTGCCCACCGCCTCGTTCAGGCTGTCGAGATGCTGGACGTTGACGGTGGTCCAGACGTCGATGCCGGCGGCAAGCAGGTCTTCAATGTCCTGCCAGCGTTTTGGGTGGCGCGACCCCGCCACGTTCGAGTGCGCAAGTTCGTCGACAAGGATGAGCGCGGGCTTTCGCGCCAGCGCAGCATCGAGGTCGAACTCGGGCAGCGTGCGGCCCTTGTATTCGATCTGGCGGGTGGGGAGGTGTTCGAGGTCGGCGACCAGCGCGGCGGTTTCGGCGCGGCCGTGAGTTTCGACCAGGCCAATGATGGCGTCGATGCCCGTTGCGCGGGCGGCCTTTGCTGCTGCCAGCATCGCGTAGGTCTTGCCTACGCCGGCCGAGGCGCCGAAGTAGATGCGGAGTTTGCCGCGGGCGGACTGCTCTTGGCCGGATTGGAGTTCGGCTAGGAGTTGGTCGGGGTTCGGGCGCTGGTCGGCTGGCATGGTTTGTATTTTGGGTGCTTTTTGTTCTTGTGGTGCATCCCTTGTTTCATCCCCTGCCGGGGCTGACTCACTTTCTTTGTCTTGCCAAAGAAAGTAAGCAAAGAAAGGCGCGCCCGAGATGGCGAAAGATTCCTTGAATTTCCATAACCGGGCGGAGACGGGAAAAACTCGCTGCGCTCAAACAGTTTCCCGTCTTGTTTCCGCCCGCTTACGGAAATTCAAGGCGCCATCTAGGGCAGGGTACGGCCACACCATCGCAGAACAAACGCAGTAGAGCGTAAGCGACAAGACGCGAAGCAAAGCGAGCGAACCAGTGGAGTGCGAGCGAAGCGAAGCAGCACACCGCAACAAACGAAACTCCGACAGACCACGCAAACCACCGTTTTGGCCGTTGACGTTCCTGCCCTAGATGGCGCCTTGGATTTTTGTTGCGGGGAGGAAAAAGAGGGGAGGCTGTCTGAGCGCAGCGAGTTTGCCTCCCCTCCCTCCCCGCGACACAAATCCAAGGGGGGGTCGCCATCTCGGGCGCGCCTTTCTTTTGCTTACTTTTCTTTGGCAAGACAAAGAAAAGTGAGTCGGTCCCGGCAGGGAACGAAAGGGGGATGGACCACCAACACACAAACCAGTGGTCCACAAACCTCACTTCAAATCATCCAACGCCAAATTCAACTCCAACACATTCACCGTAGCCTCCCCAAACACCCCAAGAATCGGCCCCTTGGTGTTCTCAGCCACAGCCTTCTTCACCAGGTCAGCCGAGAGATGCCGCGCACGCGCAACACGCTCAACCTGGTACGCCGCAGCAGCAGGACTAATCTCCGGGTCCAGCCCGCTCGCAGAAGCCGTCACAAGATCAGCAGGAATCGGCACGCTGTTCGTCGGGTCCGCTTCCTTGAGCGCCGCAACGCGTGCCTTGGCCGCCTCCGTCAACGCCGGGTTGCTCGGCCCCAAGTTGGAACCACCCGAAGCCTGCGCGTTATAGGGGTTCGGCGCAGTCGCCGAGATGCGCCCCCAGAAATACTCCGGCGTGTCAAAGTTCTGCCCGATCAACGAAGACCCAACAGCCTTGCCGCCGCGCTCGATAATCGAGCCCCCGGCCTGCGCCGGAAACAGCGCCTTGCCAATACCCGTCACCACCACCGGATACAGCACCCCGGTAATGAGCGACAGCCCAATGAAGACCGCCAGCGCCGCACGCAGCAGCCCACCTTGTTGCGGCACATCGGCCTGAACAGGTTGACGCGCTTGAGTTGTGGTTGCCATGAATGCACTCCTTCCTTAAACCCAGCCCATTGCGGCCAGGAACATGTCGATGATCTTGATGCCCGGGAAGGGCAGCAGCAGGCCGCCCAGGCCGTAGACCAAGAGGTTCCGGCGCAGCAGCGCAGCCGCCCCCAGCGCGCGGTACTTCACGCCCTTGAGCGCCAGCGGAATCAGGAACACGATGATCAGCGCGTTGAAAATCACTGCGCTCATCACGGCCGATGCGGGCGTTGCCAGGTGCATCACGTTCAGCGCGGCAAGCTGCGGATACGTGGTCGCAAACGCGGCCGGGATGATGGCGAAGTACTTCGCCACGTCATTGGCGATCGAGAACGTGGTGAGCGAGCCGCGCGTCATCAGCATCTGCTTGCCGATCTCGACAATCTGGATCAGCTTGGTCGGGCTGGAATCCAGGTCGACCATGTTGCCGGCCTCCTTGGCGGCCTGCGTGCCGCTGTTCATGGCGACGGCCACGTCGGCCTGCGCCAGCGCGGGGGCATCGTTGGTGCCATCACCGGTCATGGCAACGAGGCGGCCCTGCGCCTGCTGTTCGCGGATGAGTGCCAGCTTGGTCTCCGGCGTGGCTTCGGCAATGAAGTCGTCAACGCCCGCTTCTGCGGCGATGGAGGCGGCGGTCAGGCGGTTGTCGCCGGTGATCATCACCGTCTTGATGCCCATCTGGCGCAGCTCGGCAAAGCGCTCGCGGATGCCGGCCTTCACGATGTCTTTCAGCTCCACCACGCCGAGCACGCGGTCGTTGTCGGACACCACCAGCGGCGTACCGCCCGCGCGTGCCACGTCATCCACAGCCGTCGACACGGCATCGGGAAACTTGCCGGCCAGCAGCGTCACATGCGTGCGAATCGCATCGGCCGCGCCCTTGCGGATCTGACGGGCGTCGCCTGCATACGAGACGTTGATGCCGCTCATGCGTGTTTGCGCAGAGAACGCAACGTACACGGGCTGCGTCTTCGCCAACGCGGCTTCATCGATGGACGCCTCGCCCAGGTTGCGTGCGAGCGTGACAATGCTGCGGCCTTCCGGCGTTTCATCGGCCAGCGACGACAGCCATGCTGCCTCGGCCAACTGCTTGGCCGTTACGCCCGGTGCAGGAATGAAGCGCGAAGCCTGACGGTTGCCGTGCGTGATCGTGCCGGTCTTGTCGAGCAGCAGCACATCCACATCACCAGCCGCCTCCACGGCGCGGCCGGAGGTGGCGATCACGTTGGCCTGCATCATGCGGCTCATGCCGGCCACACCAATCGCAGACAGCAACCCGCCGATGGTGGTCGGGATCAGACACACCAGCAGCGCCACGAGCACGGTAATCGTGATGGGCGAACCCGCTTTCATCGCGTCCACCGAGAAGATCGAGTACGGCAGCAGCGTGACGGTCGCCAGCATCAGGATGATGGTCAGGCTCACCAGCAGGATCGTCAGGGCCAACTCGTTGGGCGTCTTCTGGCGCTTGGCGCCTTCGACCATCGAGATCATGCGATCAAGGAAGCTCTCGCCGGGGTTGGCGGTGATGCGCACAATGATCCAGTCCGACAGCACGCGCGTGCCGCCCGTCACGGACGAGAAATCCCCGCCCGACTCGCGGATGACCGGAGCCGATTCGCCCGTGATGGCGCTTTCGTCCACCGAGGCCACGCCTTCGATCACCTCGCCGTCGCCGGGCACCATGTCGCCAGCTTCGATCAGCACGATGTCGCCACGGCGCAGCGCGGTGGCGGCGCGTGCTTCCACACGGTCACGGCGGCCTGCATCCGCGAGCACCTTGGCCTGCACCGTGGTCTTGATGCCGCGCAGCGACGCGGCCTGCTGCTTGCTGCGGCCCTCGGCCAGCGCCTCGGCAAAGTTGGCAAACAGCACCGTGAACCACAACCACACTGATACAGCGAGGATGAAGCCCGCCGGCGCTTCCGCCTGGCCGCGCAGCGCCATCACCCACAGGATGGTGGTGAGGATGCTGCCGACGTAGACGACAAACATCACCGGGTTCTTGGCCTGCGCGCGCGGCGACAGCTTGCGGAAGCTGTCGACAATGGCGGGCTTGACCAGCGCCGACGAGAACATCGACAGCTTGCGCACATCCTTGGCAGATAGCGTGGTGTGCATGCTGCGCGCCTGCGGCTCTGCGGCGGCGGAGTTGGCGGCACCGGCGCTGGGCTCAAGCTTGTGCTTGACCGTACGCACAGCCGGTTCGGATTCGGGATAACGGATAGCCATAAGGCACCTGTTGATATGGGGTAGACGACTCGCCGTGCGCTTAGCGGGCGAGATGCTCTGCGATGGGGCCGAGTGCAAGGGCCGGGATGTACGTGAGCGCGCCCACCAGCAGCACCGAGCCGATCAGCAGCACCACAAACAGCGGCCCATGCGTGGGCAGCGTGCCGGCCGTCACGGGCAGGCGCTTCTTGGCGGCAAACGTGCCTGCCATCGCCAGCACCGGCACGATGATCCAGAAGCGGCCCAGCCACATCGCAATGCCCAGCGCGATGTTGTAGAACGGCGTGTTGGCAGACAGGCCCGCGAACGCGCTGCCGTTGTTGTTGGCCGCCGATGAGAAGGCGTACAGCACTTCAGAGAAGCCGTGCGTGCCGGGGTTGAAGATGCCGGCCTTGCCCTGCGTGACCACCACGGCGATAGCCGTGCCCACCAGCACCAGCAGCGGCGTGACGAGGATGGCGATGGAGGTCATCTTCATCTCGAACACCTCGATCTTCTTGCCGAGGTATTCCGGCGTGCGGCCGATCATCAAACCGGCAATGAACACAGCCAGGATGGCGTACACCAGCATGCCGTACAGGCCCGAGCCCACACCGCCAAACACCACTTCGCCCAGCTGCATCAGGAACATCGGCACGAAGCCGCCCAGCGCGGTCAGCGAGTCATGCATGGCATTGACTGCACCGCACGACGCCGCCGTGGTGATCGTGGCAAACAGCGACGAAGCCACGATGCCAAAGCGCGTTTCCTTGCCTTCCATGTTGCCCACGGCCTGATCGATGCCGAGGTTGGCGAGCATCGGGTTGGCATGCAGTTCAGCCCATGCAAGGAACGTCGCCAGCGCCACGAACAGCACCGTCATCGCGGCCAGCACCGCCCAGCCCTGGCGACCGTCACCCACCATGCCGCCAAACGTAAAGCACAGCGCCGCGGGGATGATGAAGATCGCCAGCATCTGCACGAAGTTGGTCAGCGCGTTGGGGTTCTCGTAGGGGTGTGCGGAGTTGGCGTTGAAGAAGCCGCCGCCGTTGGTACCGATCATCTTGATCGCCTCTTGCGACGCCACCGGGCCCATCGGCAGGGTCTGCGTTTGCGTGGTGGCTTTCTCGGTGACGGGGTTGCCTTGTGCGTCCTTGAGCGGCTGGCCGCTGGCGTCCATCTTCGGGTTGTCGTACGTGGTGGCGGTGACGGTGGTCACCTCCTTGTAGCCATCGAAGTTCTGGATCACGCCCTGGCTCACGAAGAACACCGACACCAGAATCGACAGCGGCAGCAGCACGTAGACCGTGGCACGCGTGAAGTCGACCCAGAAGTTGCCGATGGTGTTGGCCGAGTGGCGTGCAAAGCCGCGGATAAGCGCAATCACCACCGCAATGCCAGTGGCGGCAGACAGGAAGTTCTGCACTGCCAGGCCGAGCATCTGCGTGAGATAGCTCATCGTGCTTTCGCCCGAATAGCCTTGCCAGTTGGTATTGCTCACAAAGCTGATGGCCGTGTTGAACGACGAATCGGGCGTGATCGCGCCAAAGCCCTGCGGGTTCAGCGGCAGCCACTGCTGCGCGCGCTGCAGCGCATACACCGCCAGCGCGCCCAGCACGTTGACGACGATAACGGCCAGCGCATAGCGCTTCCAGCCCATCTCGGCCTGCGGGTTGACGCCGGCCACGCGATAGAACAACCGCTCGACGGGGCCGAGCCAATGGGTGCGCGATGGCTTGTCGCCGAACACGCCGGTCATATACGCGCCCAGCGGTTTGGCCAGAACCAGCAGCACGACCAGATAGATCGCCAGCTGGAGGAGGAACGCATTCATGGTGTGCCTCGCAGTGTTGTTAGAAGCGTTCGGGCCACAGCAGGGCCACGAACAAGTAGACGAGCAGAACCACCGTAATGGCCCCGGACAACACATACAGCCATGTCATTGCTGTTTCTCCATTGCGTGCGTGGTGGGTTGGTCTTTGGTGGCAAGCCGGCCGGAGAGGGCGAGCAAGCCGCCCACTGCCAGGGCCAGCACTGCAAGGCCGGCGAGATAAACGAGGTCCATATGCGCTCCCCTTTTCCTTCAGGTCGTGTGGTCAGAACGTCTTGGTCACCGCCAGCAGCGCGGTGGCCTTGCCCATGTAGTTGCCGCGCGTGTTGGTGTAGGCGGCGCGCGCAGCGTTGGTGTCGATGTACGCAAGCGATGCCGTCCAACCGCTGCCGAAGTCTTTCGTCACGCCCACCTTCCAGTCGGCATACGACGTGCGCACCACCTGATGCGGCACCTGCTGGTAGCCCACGTGCAGGTTCAGCGTGAGGCCCCAGAAACCGGTGTCGAAGTTGCCCGACAGATCGAAGTACTGGCTGTGGTGGCTATCCGCAAAACCGAACAGGTTGGAAAACGCGTGCGAGTACTTGAACGAGACCGGCCCGTAGCCGATCTGTGCATAACCCTCGGTGGTGTGCGGGCGGGTGTAGCCGCTTGGGTAGCTGCCCGGGTAGTAGTACTGCAGCACGCCCACATCAATGGGCACGTCCTTCATCAGCTCGGTCTTGTAGCCGCCGTAGAAATCCATCTCGATGGGGGCGGACACGTTGGGGTTGGAATCCCCCAGCCAGCTGATCGACGAGTTCCAGTTGCCCACATAGAAGCCGTTGGGCAGCGCGTAATCCACACCGCCCTGGATGGCGGGCTTGTTGTTGGTCTGCATGAGACCGCGATAGCGGTACTGGCTGGCCAGCGTGACGTTGGCCGTCAACGGGCTGGCAGGTGCTGCGGCGGGTGCCGGCGCAGCGTCAGTGGACTGCGCAAAAGCGGCCGCGCTCGACAGTGCTGCGGCACAGAAGACAACGCCACCGATGACGGTGGCGTGCAAAGAAACCTTGGCTTGCATGGACCTTTCCCTTGTTGTTTTGGGTGCCGCACGGCCCGGCGCAGGTGCGCGTCAACTGGGGCCGGATGCGGCGTGCAGGCAGGCTCCCGTCACAGGGCCTGCGCGCAGTGCAACAGTAGGGAAAGGGGGGTAAAAACGGGGTAAAGGTTGGGGGGGAGGGGTGTAAACGGGGTGTAAAAATGAATACACCGTTGGGGTGGGGCAGTACAACTCGAGCGGGACGCTAAACACCAGGGGTAATCTAGTTGACACCGCCACCTAATCACAAAGATTTAGGTCGACATTCTCAGTGACCATTTCTGATACCGTCACGTATTAACAGCACGCTCATCAGAAAATGCGCAGCACAGGGGAGTCATACGTGGAAACTGTTCGCGTCAGCATAGTCTATCGACCACTTCGAATCTGCTGGGCTATCAAGGCCGGGGATTTTCAAGCATTCCGAGAAGCAATTCGAATTAATCATGCTCTGTGGGGTGGGCGCTTCAATCCTATTGTTGTAGTTGACCATGTTGAAGAGGCCTTAGCGATTGTCGAGGCATTCCGTCCTGACATGATCAGGCCCGTTGGAACTAGCGAGGAGGTTCAGGCCTTTGCCAGTCGCTTCAAGTACCTTATGTCTCCATTTATTCCCGACAGTTTATTTTTCGGCGAAGATCGAGATGCTCAGGTACAAGCACTGGATATCCAAAATGCCATCTCAAGTCGATTCGAAACTCCGGAGTGGAGCCACGTTAAGCAGGCGGGGGCGTGCATCTATCGATGGGAGGATACGGACCCGCTTGCTGATATCTTTTTGATGCACTTCGGGGCCTACCCAAGGACGGAAGATGTCGGTATCGACTATGAATCAATGTTCAAGGAGTCGCTTGATGCTACCGAAGTAGCGGTAAGCACCGGTAACACCGTCCTGTGCGAGGGGCTAGAACACCCCACCATCGCGTATCTGTCGCGCCATGGCCTAAAGGCACACTACAGCATGCGGACACAGTGGAGCTGGCCTGGTTTCTTTATCGGTAGAGCCGCGGATCTCGACGATCTTGTGACCTTTTGGAACTTGCGCGCGTGTGATGTCAGTGCGCTATTTGTAGATCGCGATCATGTCGATCGATACACCGAGGATATTCCTCGATGGAAAAAGAATGTTAGCGAGCTGACATCTGGTCGACGTTTTCCAGATGAGCATAGCTATGCGATCTGGTGGCGCAGCCGAGATGATGCTGGACATGATCGGTTAGAAGAGTTACGAGCATTGATTGGCACAGAACCTTGCATCGCTTGCTCTATTGATCGACATAGATGGGGAGGTAATGCTCTTGTTGCACCTCTAATGCACCTAGGCGAAAGTGCCTCACTTGGGGTGCTCAATGATGATGGGAAAAAGCCAAAGCTGTCTTTTGGATTGAGCAATCGGCCTTATGCGACGGACGCCTGGCTTTTTTCTCAACTCCTTGTTGCATCGGTGAGCTTTATAGGAGGGCTACATGGGCACGATGGCCACACCTTCGACCTCCCATATATTCCTGAACTGAATGAGTTCTTTGCAAGAGCCATACACCTACACTATAGCCACCTGCGAGTGGAATCAGGCCGCATTGGAATAGTCATTAGGTCAAGCGACACTGATACCTTTGTTTATGCCCTATCAACGTCAGAATTGTTCAAGCGAGTTTTCGAACTCGCAGGCTTCGACGCCAGCGTTAGCTCAAGCGGGCTCATCGCACGTCAGTTGATCGCGCAACTGGGAGGGCTCCAAGGCGCCCGGGTCTTCAAGATCCCCGGTGCACGCAGACTCCTCAAAATGCACGGCCCCCTCGCGTCCTTCATGAGGAAGGGCGCTCTTCAGCTTATCGGCGGTCGTGATCCCGACAATCCCGAGGCAACGTTTAGCGATCACCAGGACCTGTTTTTAGAACCAAGAGCTCCCGGGGAGAAGCTGACGCCCTCACTTGTCTTCTCATATCTCGTGAATCAAGGGCTCTTCCGGATGGGCGCAGATCTGCTCTGCCCGCGGTGCCAATTGCGTAGTTGGTTCCCGGTCGACGATCTACGGCAAAGCGTCCCCTGTCAAATGTGCGGAGAAACCTTTCCCTCCACGGTCCAACTGATGGAAGGTGACTGGTCTTACCGCCGGTCCGGTCTGCTAGGAACTGAACGGAATGCCCAAGGAGCCGTACCGGTTGTCCTCACTCTTCAGCAATTGGACGCAAACATTGATCGACTACCAGGGCGCAGTTCGTACTCTGTCTCGCTCGATCTCAAGCCAAAGAACGGGCAGTTGAGAAATCCGTGCGAGGTCGATTTCGCGTGGATCGTACCGCGTGAATATCCTGAGCGCACGACAGTGATCATTGGCGAATGCAAGGATCGAGGGTATGCGACCGATCCCGATGGCGACGGGGGGACTATCAACAGAGCGGATATCGAGAACCTTCGCGCAGTCGCGGACGCCTTCCCGAAAGACCGATTCGAAGTCTTCATTCTGCTAGCCAAGCTCTGTCCGTTTACTCCTAATGAGACCGAACTCGCCAAAACGCTAAATGGGCAGTATCAATGCCGCGTCATCATGCTGACAGATAGAGAGCTAGAGCCCTATCACCTCTACGAGCGAACGAAGAAGTTCTTTGCAGTGAAGTCATATGGCTCGTCGGCGGCAGATCTCGCGCGTACGACAGTTGACGTATTTTTGAATCCAAAGCCCCTCGATCTAGGCACGACGGAATCAGAAAGGGAGTAATGGATCGAACACGAAACGCCCCAGAACATAAGTACAAGGCAAGCAAGATCGTACGAGAGTGGGTTTCCAGTTGGACGCGTCGCCAGCACGCGCCGGACGGCAGCGAATGTCGGAAAGGTCCCGGATGGACAGTGATGTGGGGGTATTCGCCTACAAAGGAAGCTCGTCGCCCCTAGGAGAGAGAAGGTTAGGGCAAGCAAGATCGCGATCATCGCGGCATGAAGCGCCAGCAATTGGTTCCGGAACCTTCTCGCCATTCGCTTCCATGTCGCACACCGCTTCGGCAACAACCTTACGAATACCGGCAAGCGCACCTTCCGTCGTGGCGGCGAGCCACGAGAGCGATGGAAATTCTGCGCAGAGGCCAACATGTTCCCCATCTTCAGAGGACCACGTCGTTCGGTAAGTGAAATGGTCTCGGGTCATGACGTCGCTCCTGAATCAAAAAGAGCCGCGCGAAGCGGCTCCCTTTGTCAGTTACCTGGCGATGAATAAGGCAGCATGTCATCGACCTTGATGATCTTCCAACCGTCACGTCGCTTCGTGAAAAACACGAGAACGGTGACCTCGCTACGCGAGCCAAAAATCACAGGCACGACAACAGCATCGCCGAACGTGAGCGGCTTACCTAGCCTGATATGCGCGAGCCAATCACGTTCGTCGTAATCCTGCACCTTCATGAAGTAGTCCACACCGCCAGGAAGTTGGCCTAGCGTGTAGTCTCTTCGCAGGCTCTCAATCGTGGATGCATCAACGTAGCGACCGATCTCACGATCTAGAAGGGGAAATACTTGGTTCACCTGCTTGTTGATGTACCAGACATAGAACTGTTTCGCTTGCAGACCAGGAGATGTCGCAGCGTCGGCATAGGGAGCGCACGAGAATGCCATCAGAAAAGTGGCAAACCAAATTGAGAGTGCTTTTCTCATACTTGCCTCAATGGTGTCGATATAGCTTGTACGGTGGCTGTTGCGTTCGATACGCTTGCCCGGGATAAAAACCATTGTTCTGAACAAAGTCGGATATCCACTGTGATCCGTCAAACATCGCCATATGGCCGTGAGGGTGCCCGGGGATGGGTTGGATCACGATCACGTCACCCCGACGAGGCGACGAAGCGTCTTCCAGTTCGATAAATCCGGCCTGACGTAACGAGAACCCATAGTCCTTTGCCGATTGTGTTGGCGTCACACTGATTCCGCCTGCTTCAATCGCCTTTCGGACATACTTTGCACAATTCCCACCGCTTTGGCTTTGCGCATGCTGTCGAACATGATTGGCGGCTGCATTACTGTCCCACATAGTTTTCTCGCATTCAGTTCATCGGAAATATCTCTCACAAGATATTTCCGAGAATGCTAGGACTTAAGGCGTAGTTTAAGGATTGAGATTTGTGTCGTATTTATTGGAAGATGTGTTATGCCAATTCAACAGGCTTTCTTCACGTCCGTCTCGTACCAAACCCCTCCGCATCATCCAGCCACGTCTACGATTATTCCGCCCGTCGCACCTCATCCGGCGATCTTTCCCCACTGCTGTCGGGCTCGTCGTCTTTTCGCTTTGCTCCACGACTAAACCGCACCGCCAGCGCCTTCCGCGCCGCATCCAACCCTTCGCCTTGGCCCGCCACCTTGAGGAACGCATAGCCCTCCAACGTGGCGCTCATCACATCGCTGCCCAGCGCCAAGTGCGAATCCGCCATGCGTTCGTGAATGCGTGCCACGCGCATGAGGCGACTGCGTAGCTGATCGAAGCCCGCGAGATCGCGACGCAGTTCGGCGAGGTCGAAATTGCCGGGCAGCACGTTGGGGTTGTTGTTCAGCACCTCCACGGCCTTGCGCGCGAAGGCTTCGGACTTGTCGCCCATCTTCACCAGCGTTCTGCGCTGAACCGGGGTGAGGTCGATCAGGCTGGCAAGCCGGTCTTCCAGTGTCTTCAGCGCGCCGTCCACAGCGGCCAGATCGGCCGAGGTGAGCTGATACGAAATCAAGTTCTGCGGCATTTCACTCCTCGTAAATCAATTGGCTGTGCCGTGCCATCAAGGGCACGAGGGCGGGAGATTGGCCGCTGCGGCGCTGGTCCGCAATGCCAGGAGGGGGTTTTGGGCGAAGAATCAGAATGATCTGATGCGGCCTTCACAACTCGACACATCGAGAGGGTTTCTCGACTGCCCGAGCTCGAAGCTCGGCGCGTGAGGCTTTTTGCTCGGCTGCCCGAGCTCGGAGCTCGACGCGTGAGGCTTTTTGCTCGGCCGTCCGAGCTCCGAGCTCGACGTGTGAGGTTTTTTGCTCGGCTGCCCGAGCTCCGAGCTCGACGTGTGGGGCTTTTTGCTCGGCTGCCCGAGCTCGGAGCTCGACGTGTGAGGCTTTTTGCTCGGCTGCCCGAGCTCCGAGCTCGGCGTGTGGGGCTTTTTGCTCGACGGCCAGAGCTTAGAGGTCGACGTACGAAAATCAGAATCCGGTGCGTACCCCCCATCGCTATAATTCCCCCGCTGCCGCACCAACGGCAGCACGGGTTTAGCGATCCGTAACTCTCCGAAGAGGCCGCCGTCACACGCGGCAGGCCTCGGCACACTCGCGCGCTTTCTATGGCGGGCCGGGTGGGGAGACCTTCGGGTCTACCGGTTTTCTCGGAGAGCCGGATCGCTAACCCCATCGTCGGGCCCGCCTCCCTCGTTTAGCGACGAAAGTCGGGCCTTTCACCATCTCCGAGAGGTCCTTATGTCTAGCAGTGAACAGACGGCGCGGAGAATCGCGTCGTATCCATCCCCACCAACAGCACCACCTTGTCCGACGCCCACGTCCTCCGACACAGGCAGGCTCACCAAAAACCGCACCTACCTGAACGGCGCCATCGCAGCGCAGGCGTATCTCAAGCGGACTCGCACCGCCATGTGCACACACGGCCAGTGCCGGCCGGGCATGCTGCGTGAGCAGCTTCAACACCTCTCTGCACACGCATTCCCGCCAGCGTTCATCAAAGGCTTTGTGGATGCGATTGATGCTTACGTATCGATGTCGCTCGGGGGACGCGAAGTCGATCCGCAAACGTGGGACGTGTTAGCCGCCGTAGAGCGGCGGGGCTACGGCCAATAACAATGGATTGATGCATTCCCGTGACGGGCGGGAATGCCATGGCCATGTCGTCGCTTCCCTCACCACCATGGCCAAGACCACCCCATCACTCAACGTGTTCTTCAAACTCGTTGAGCCGCCTCATGACTGTTGGGTTGGCCTTATACCGCCGCTTCAACGCCGCAAGGCGCTTGTCAGTGCCAGCGCAGTAGATGTCCCAGCTGTCGATCAGGAATTCTCTTCGCTCTACCTGCTCCGGGCTGTCGCCCTCGGCTGGTTCTCCACGAAAGTGGTCACAGATTTTCCGTTCCTCAATGAACGCTCTGACTTCCGAAGGGAGGCGCGGGGGTGTAAGCGCGCTTGCGTGCGAACACGCGGTCAGGAGGACGAGGCAACCAGCCAACTTCAATGTGATGTTCATGTGGGCACAGATGGGTTGAACAGGGGTTGCGGCGATCCGCGCGCCTTCAATGCACCATCCGCCGGAGTGCACTCAACCCAACGATCGCGAACAAAAGCAGGAAGGCACCTAGAAAGCCTGTCAGTAATCCACCAACCATGGCGCGATTGCGGAACCACGTCGGGCCGAAGGCTCGCGTCGCCAAGTTGGCTTCGACCTGGCTGCGTCCTTGCGCGATATCGCCAAGGTGTCTGGCGGCGGTTTCAAGGTTGGACAAGAAGCGCTCACCGCCTGTGGAATCTCCGTCGATCGTCCCGGCCCAGGTGTTCACGCGGGCGTGCAGGGACGCATCGCACCATTCGACGGCGAACGCGTAGCGTGTCAAAAGGACATTCAGCGCAGCGCATAGGTCACTGTCTGCGGCAACCGCGTGAGCAACGTTGGGCGCTTGTTTGCCATACGCAAAAAGGCCGGGGCGGATCTCAGCTTTCGGAAGCCATGACAGCGGGTTCACGAAGCGCATCTTCTCCTTTGCATAGAACCCGACGTCGACAGGCTTGGCGCAATCGACAGAAATCGTCGCGACTTCAAGTGCTTGCAAGCGCGCAATCGAAACATTGCGCTTCCGGGCCATTTCATAAACGGAGTCCATGGTGTGCGGTGTTTGGAGGGGAATCTATTTGCAAACCCTCAAACCTTCCCCACCGGCTTCAACTCCCACATCGGCAGGTAATTCATGATCGGCCGTTCAAACGTGCCGCCCTTGTCGAGAAAGGGCTTGGCCGAATCCAGCATCGGCCGAAACGTATCCAGTTGCTTGGCCGCATCGAGGTCGGTCCACAGGCTCACATTCGACAGCGACGATGTCGCCTCGTCCTCGCCCACATAAAACGCGACCAGCCCGCGCATCGCTTCGATACCCGGCCGGAGCACGGCTTCGAGGTCGTTCATCATCTGCCGCATCTCGGCAAACTTGTCCGGCGGACACCGGAGAATTGAAACTCGGACGACTGGCTGCATTGGAGACTCCTTTCGTTGAGATGCGTGAGACACCAAGGACGAAAATGCAGAAGACCGAGGCTACTGCGCCAGGAATTTAACGATCGCACCCACCGTAGCCTGCGTCTGCTCCTCCATCAACCAATGCCCCGCATCCGGAATCACCAGCTCTTGCACGTTGGAGGCGGCGTTGCGCATGACGATGGCCTCGTTCTCGCCGAAGGACTTTGCGCCGCCGATGGCGAGCACCGGCATGGGCAGCTTGGTGGCGATGGCTTTCTGGTTGTCCTCCGCGTCTTGCGGGATCGACAGGAACTGCGCAAACGCTGAATGCATGGCGCCCGCCTTGGCGTAGAGGCGGGCGTAGTGGACGCGCGTGGCTTCGTCGATCTTGGAAGGGTCGCCGGCAAACTCATTCCAGAAGCGGTCGAGGTAAATGCGCTCGCGGCCTTTGACGAGCCGCTCGGCATCGGGGCCGCCGAACGAGAAGTGCCAGAGCTTGGGCGAGCGGACGATCTGCTCCCACGGCGGCACACCGGGCACGGGCGCATCCATCACGACCAGCCGCGTGGTCTTGTCCGGATAACGCGCCGCATAGGCAAACGCCACCATGGTGCCGATGTCGTGGCCGACCACATCGGCCTGGTCGATGTTCAGCTTGGTGAGCACCGCGCGAATGTCACCCGCCTGGGTGCGCTTGTCATAGCCGCCTTCGGGGTGCGAAGACAACCCCATGCCGCGCAGATCCGGCACCACCACGGTATGCGTGCGTGCCAGCTCGGCCGCCAGGGGCGCCCACATGTCGCCCGTGTCGCCAAAGCCGTGCAGCAACACCACGGCCGGGCCGCTGCCGCCCACGCGCACAAACAGCGTCGCCCCGTCGGTCTGGATGTTCTGGTGCCGGAAGCCCGGCGGATAGGGCTTTACCTGCGCTTGCGCAAAGGGCGTCATGGCAAGCATGAGCGCGACGGCTGCAAACAGTTTTCGCATGGCTGTTCTCTCCGGGGGGTGCGGCTGGCGGGGGCCGAGGGGACCGGCCCGCTTAGCGGGTCGTTGGGGTACGGGCCGTACGCGCCAGATAACAGCGCGCCACGCAGGCCTCGTAAAGAGTAGTACGCGCCCGGCGCGGCGCAAGCGTGAAGGAGAGGGGGGCGGCGTGCGCTAGCGCCTCAGGCGTTAGGGCTGCTGTGACCGCTCGCCAGACGATTCAATGGGGGAGGGGGGGCCGCTCGCGGCATTGCGAACTTTGGCGGTTCGCCGCGAACGACCAGGAGGGCGCTGAGCTAGATCGAAACGTGTACTGCTAGCTACGGCACTCGTACCAGCCCTTCGTCCGGTTAACAATGCGCACGACCAGCAGCATGACCGGCACTTCGATCAGCACGCCGACGACGGTGGCCAGCGCTGCACCGGAATGGAAACCAAACAGGCTGATCGCCGCCGCAACGGCCAGCTCGAAGAAGTTCGATGCGCCAATCAGGGCGGAGGGGCACGCGATATTGTGTTTCTCGCCAACGGCCCGGTTAAGCCAGTACGCAAGCGCCGAGTTGAAGAACACCTGAATCAGGATCGGTACCGCCAGCAGGGCGATGACCAGCGGCTGTTTCAGGATCGCTTCGCCCTGGAATGCGAACAGCAACACCAGCGTCGCCAACAGTGCAGCGATTGACCACGGGCCGATCTTCGCCATTGCGGCATCGAACGCCGATTGGCCTTTCGCGAGCAGCATCTTGCGCCAGATCTGCGCGAGGATCACAGGGATGACGATGTAGAGGGCGACCGAAGTCAGCAGCGTCGCCCACGGCACCGTGATGGCGGACATGCCCAGCAGCAGACCAACCAATGGCGCGAATGCGATGACCATGATGCTGTCGTTCAACGCGACCTGCGACAGCGTGAACAGCGGATCGCCGCCCGTCAGCCGGCTCCACACGAACACCATCGCTGTGCACGGCGCTGCGGCCAGCAGGATCAGGCCCGCGATGTAGCTGTCGATCTGGTCTGCCGGCAGCATCGGCGCAAACAGGTGGCGGATGAAAAGCCAGCCGAGAAGCGCCATCGAGAACGGCTTGACGAGCCAGTTCACGACAAGCGTGACGCCAATACCTTTGACGTGCTGACGCACCTCATGCAACGCACCAAAGTCCACCTTGACCAGCATCGGGATGATCATCACCCAGATCAACAACCCGACCGGCAGGTTGACCTGTGCGTATTCCATCCGGCCGATCTGCTGGAACAGGCCTGGCAGCACCTGGCCGAGCACGATGCCGGCAACGATGCAGAGCGCCACCCAGACGGTCAGGTAGCGCTCGAAGAAATTGATGGCGGGCTGTGCGGCGGCCTGTGCTGGTGGCGCTACGTTGGATGCAGTCATTGGACAGGCTTCAGATCAGTTTTGCGAAATGCGTTCAAGCGCGGCCTGAAGCTCGGCGTTGCTAAGCGTGTCCAGCGGCAGGGCCAGCAGTTGCAGCATGCGGTAGCCGATGGCCTGGCGTGTCAGCTCAAAGGCCTGGCGCTTGCCTTCGTCACCGCCCGGCGCGTTGGATGGGTCGGCATAGCCCCAATGCACCTTCACGGGACTGCCGGGCCAGTACGGGCAGGTCTCGGCTGCGGCGCTGTCGCACACGGTAATAACGATGCTCATCTGCGGGGCGCCGTCTGCAACAAACTCGTCCCAGCTCTTGCTGCGGTAGCCGGTGGTATCGATGCCTGCGTTGGTGAGGGCTTCGAGTGCAAACGGGTTGAGGCGGCCGCTCGGTGCGCTGCCGGCGCTGTAGGCGCGCACGTCTTTGCCGAGTTGTTTGGCCCAGTGGTTGAGCATGCCTTCGCTCAGCACGCTGCGTGCGGAATTGTGGGTGCAGAGGATGAGGACGTTGGTGGTCATGGGTTCGATTCGCTGTCAGCAGCAGGATGAGCCGCCGTCGGATTTCACTGCGATACCGATCGGCTTACCTTTCGGGGCACGCGGTGCGCAGCAGGCAGAACTTTCCGTCGCGGCTTCTTCCTTCTTGTCTTCGCTGAACACCGGGATGTTGCCCAGCGAATGGAAGTGCTCCCACGCGATGCCCTGCGGGTCGGTAATCCAGTGCTTGTCGCTGCGGGCATAGCAGCAGGTGGTTTCGCCTTCGTCCAATAGGGCCATGTCTGCAGCTTCGGCGCGGGCTTTCAGCTCGGCCAGCTCGGCAGCGTCATCGACTTGGAAGCCAAGATGGTCCACGCCCGCGGCGCTGCCACGCGTCGAGATGGCGAAGTTGATGCGCGGGTCATCCAGCATCCACTTGGCGTAGTCGGTCTCCACACGCGTCGGCTCGGCTGCAAACAGCTTGGAGTAGAAGGCGATGCTCTTGCTCAGGTCGTCAACGTGGACATGGACGTGAAATCGTTTCATGGGGATGCTCCTTCAGCACTTGCAGGCGGTGGCGTTTGGTTCCAGGCAGGCTTCGCCCTGGCAGCAGTTGGCGGTCAGGAAGCCCAGCAGGGCGTTCATGTGGTCATAGGCCGCGCGGTAGATCAGGTTGCGGCCGTCGCGCTCCTGCGTCACCAGGCGCGCGGCTGTCAGTTCCTTGAGGTGGAACGACAGCGTGGCGCCCGGCACGTCGAGCTGTTCGGCAATCGCGCCTGGCGTCAGACCTGTTGGCCCCGCAACCACCAGCATGCGGAACACTTGCAGGCGAATGCCATGGGCCAGCGCGGCGAGGGATCGGATAGCGTCGTTTTCTTCCATATTTCCAATATATTAGAAATATTGGACTGCAGCAAGGCTCCAATCGACGGGCGACGTCGGGGAACAACCGGGGGAGCACTTGACGTTGTTGCCGGGGTGCATCGCCAATGGCCTGCACCTGCATGCCGCTTTGCCCACAACCCAGCCACGGGCTCGATGCCCGACAGAGGGTTTATAGGTTTACTTCTTTATGTATACAGATAGTAGTAGTAGATAACGGTGGATAAGTCCTGTGGATAAGCACCAAAAGCGCTTTTACATCAAAGACTTGTAGAACGGACAACTCATCGGACAGTGTGTGCTGTTGCGTGGATGAGTCCGGGGGATCGTGTCTGACCCTGTCGACCCGGTGGGAAGTTGTTCCCGTGCTGTCTGCCCACTGACCCCGGAGAACCAACACGCTTGTCCCTGGAGTTATTCACAGGGGGAGGGGGAGTTATCCACAGCGGCGTTCTTGCAGCCCGACTAGTGCGGGTAATACTCCAGCTCGGCAATGCGCGCGCGGATTGCCTCCACGTTCAGCCCTTCGATATCGGGGCTCGCCATTGAGCCGCTGTCTGCGCGCCACGGTGCGTTGTCGGCCGTCCGCTGTGCGTTTCGATAGGCCAGCCATGCACGTTGGGCGTTGCGGATGGCTTGGCGGGAGGCGGGGTCCGTCTTGCTCATGACCGCTTGATACAGCGTGTTCATCTGGCGGTCGTACGCCTGGTAGGCGGTGTGCGTGCACTCGGTCATACCGGCCGTCGTGCTGCCTCGCGGGCTTTTCAGGCATTGCTGGAGCGCGTCGTCGACGGGGTCGGCCGCCCATGCGGCCAAGGGCAGCAGCAGCGCCGCAAGTGATAACGCGCGCACGGCGCGGCGCATTGCCTGGTTGGCGGAACGGCGTGTCGGGCGGGGCTGATTGATGTGCATCGGAAGGACCATTGCGTACCTCGTGGTTTTCACAGCCGGGTGGTTGCCATGGTAGGAAAAGTCTTGCCGTGCCGCACGGGGCGCGGGATGAAAGCGGCCATGTGCGGAGAAGGCACACCACACGGGCCAATTCCCCAGCACAATCGCGCACACGCTCATCTCGGCTTTCCAGGATTGATCCAATGACGCCATATCGCGGCAGCGCCGCCATCGCCTTTGCCATCGCTCTGTTGCCCACGGCTGCGCATGCAGCCAGTTTTGATTGCGCCGCCGCGCGCAGCCCCATCGAGCACGCCATCTGCAATGACGCACAGCTCTCCGCCTTGGATAGCCAACTGGCCGATGTGTACCGCGCTGCGTTGAAAAAGCACGGCGCCGACACCGATGCGTTGAAGGCCGAGCAACGCGAATGGCTGAAGCAGCGTGCGCCGTCGGGCCAGATCGACGTGGCAGCGTTGAGGGAGGCGTACCGCACGCGCATTGACGAGGTGAAATCGCAACCCGCGTTTCCCGATCCGGGCGAGCGCGTGGATGGCCCGGTGTTCCCCCTGAAGGCGATCGCCAAGCAGCACGACTTCGTGCTGCGCATGCTCGAAGCGTGCCCGGCGGAAAGCAGCAACGAGGACACCACCTGCGAAGGGCCTGCCCAGTTGGTCATTCATGACAAGGGCCAGCGCGCCGTGCGTCAGGTCATCAACCTGCCGAAGGTGTTTGTCACGCTGCCCAAGGGGAAGAAGGGACCGCTCGTCAACTCGACGCGGCTTTATGACGACCAGGGCGTGATCAACGTTGGCGATTTCAACTTCGACGGCCAGGAAGACTTCGGCATCCAGACCGGCAACGAGGGCAGTTACGGTGGCCCCAGCTATGACGTCTATCTGTTCAATGCGCAGGCGCAGCGCTTTGTGCGCAACAGTGAGATGACGGGGCTCATTCTGGAAACGCTCGGGTTCTTTGAAGTGGATACCAAGAACAAGCGTCTGCGCACGTGGGCGAAGAGCGGTTGCTGCTATCACGAGCACACGACGTACGCCGTCGAACACGATGTACCCGTCGCCGTTGAACGCCGCATTGATGACGCGCAGGGCGGCGGCGACAAGATGAAAGTCACCGTGGAAACGCTCGTCAATGGCAAATGGCGCAGCAAGGTGCATTACGAGCCGATGCCGAAGTGAACACGCTCACCAACAACATCAACAGACATGAAACACGCCCGCCTGACCCCCCTGCTGTGCGCTGCTGGTCTGCTGCTTGCCGCGCAAACTCTCCACGCTGCTGAAGACGCCTGTACCGCCCAGGTGGAAAGTGCAATCAAGCGGGCTTACCCCGCCGCAAAACGTGCAGACCGTGGTTACAAGGTCGGCGACGCGCGCATCCAATTATCGGAGGCGTTCAGCCCGCATGCGGTGGTGTGCCGCACGTGGCCCGCGCACCCGGAACTCACGCTCATGGCCGTGCCGCTCATGCAGCAGGAAGACGCAGACGCGGGCACCAATGAAGGCGACCTTGAATTGTTCGTGCTCGACACCGGCAACGGCAGCATCCGGCAACGTCTGCGCCTGCCAGCGCGTATGTCGGACGATGCGGTGCGCATCCGGTCCGTCACGTTCGATACCGCGCGCTACGTGCTCGCGCCTGGGCAGAGGGCATTCGGGGTGCGCATCGTCAAAGAGGGCGACTCGCGGCCCAATCCGTTCAACGAAACCGATCTATGGCTCTACACCGTCCAGGGCAATCAATTGAAGCCGGTGCTGAACGGCGTTGTCGTGGAGAGCGGCGGCGGTGAATGGGATACCAACTGCGCCGGCGCGTTCGAGCAAACCAAGCGCACGCTGAACATGGCATCGGACACCCACAACGGGTACGCCGATATCGCCGTGTCGGAAACCAAGTCCGCATCCACCAACACGGTCGACAAGGCCGGCGAATGCCAGACGCACGACGTCAAGCCGCAGCGCACAACGTACCGGCTTGCGTATGACGGTAAGCAATACGTTGTGCCGAAGGCGCTGATGCTGTTGGATTGATAGGCAAACGTGGGCGGGATCGCTCCGCCCTCATCCTGGCGTCTACGCCATCTCGCCTAGCCAACGGCTGATAACGCAAACGCGGCGCCCGTCCTATACCTACGGTGTTCGGCCATGCATGACCGTGGCGGCTTTGTCGCGGCGCTTGCCCTGGCCATCACCCAGGAGGCAAATCATGCGCATGCTCGTCAACGTGCGGATTCCGCACGAACCCTTCAACACCTACGTGCGCGACGGTTCCATCGCCGAGCTGATTCCGCGCGTGATGGCCGAGAGCAAGCCCGAGGCCGTGTACTTCACCGAGCAGAACGGCCATCGCGGTGCGGTGCTCATCGTCAACGTGGAATCGGCTTCGCACATTCCCGCACTGGCGGAGCCATGGTTTCTGCTGTTCAACGCAGACTGTGAGTTCCGCATCGTGATGAGTGCGGAGGATCTGCAGAAAGCGGGGTTGGCGGAGATCGGCGCCAAGTGGAAGTGAGGTGACGCCTCGCGGCGCTCATCCCCCGCCCATCCCCTTGTGCGGTGCACCTGCGGTTGCCGTTACGTTTGGTTGCACTCAAATGCACGTTCTCATCTGCGCGTCCCTACAATCGGTGGAACCAAAAACGAGAAGGAGGAAACAGATGACCCGAGCACAATGGATGGTGGCAGCCGCAATGGCCGCGCTGTGCACCGTTTCGCTGTCGGCGCAGGCCAAGGGCGGGAACGCCGGTGGCGGCTCTGCTGCACATATGAGCAGCCACGGCATGTCCAATACCAACGGCCCGGACAGCATGGACCGCGATAAAGGCAAGGCGCGTGCGGCAGACCGTGCGCATCAACATGGCAAATCCACGCAGCACAAGCGCGCGGGCAAGGGCAAGTAAGCGCCGCAACGCAGCAAAGAAAAAGCCGGTCACGCAGACCGGCTTTTTTGTTGCGCGAGCGCTGAGTCAACGGCTCAGCAATTGCCCTTCTTCGCCTGTCCCGGCGGGCAGAAGCCGTTGCCCGGGCCGCCTTGTGGGCGCATGACGGGGCCATCGTCGGGCAGATAGACGCAACCGCCCAGCAGCGATGCGCCCAAAGACAGGATGAGGATGATGTTCTTCATTGTGTTGTGAGGGGGCGGGCTCCGCCCCTTTTTTCCCTGGTTAGAAACTGAAGTTGATGCCGGTCTGGTTGCCGGCCGAAACGTTGACCGGATTGCTCAGCGTGGTGCCCGATGCACTGGTGGCCTGGACCGAATACTGGCCCGCCGATGCCGACACCGCCGACAGCGTAATCGGCAGCGTCGCACTGTACGTGCCGACCAGCGGCGCGGCTGCAGGCAACGCCAGCGAGTACGCGCCGGTATCGAGGTTGGCATTGGCCGAGGTGATCTCGTATGACACCGAGCTCACCGTCTGCAGGGCACGCAGCGTGGCCTGCGCTGATGCAGTGGCCGTGCCGGAGGCGGTATTGGTGGTGGAGGCCGGCAGCGTGATCGGCGCACCGGTGGTGGAAACCGTGGTTGTGGTGCTGGCCGTGACAGGTACGGTGCGGATGATGCCCGTGGCGTGGCCGGTCGGCAGCGCGTTGTCTACGATCACCACGTCATATGCACCATTGGTGCTGCTCTGCACCAGCGGAGACAGGACGAACTTGCCCGTGGAGTCCGCCACCGTGCCGCGGATGACCTGACCGTTCTGCTCGGCATAGACCGTGGCACCGGCCTGTGCGGCGGGCACGTAGCCGGTAATCGAGCCGCTCACGACCGTGGGCGTTGCCGTGACGACAGGCTTGAGGCTGTAGCCGCCATTGCCCTGTTGCACGATGGATTTACAGGCATTGAAATCCAGCACCAGATCGACCAGCGTGTTGGCCTGCACCGTGAAGGGCTGGATGATCTTGTAGCCGCTCTGCGCGGCGCTGGGAGTGGCCAGCGCCTGCTCGGTCGACGAGCCTGTGACCACCACGGAATTGGCCAGCGTGTTGCCCTGATTGGGAGACAGCACCAGGCGCAGTTGTTGATATTGCCCGGCGGGCAGCGGCGCCGTACCGAGATCAGTCAGCACGCCGTTGGTGAGCGAGAGCAGATCGACCTTCTGCGGTGTGGCCAACGCGATGTCGGTCCAGCCGGCGTCGGTGTCGGCGGCCGACGCGCTGGCGTGCACGCGCACCTTGTTGACCGTGACGTAGACGTGATCAAAGCCGCAGGACGGTGCGTCCGTCATCGAGACATGGAGCGTGCCCGTGCCGGCATCTGTACCGCCATCCCCGCCGCCGCATGCAGCGATGAGGAACGGCAGAGGCAATGCAAGCAGGATGTTCCGATAAGTTGTTTTCATGGTTATCTCCTCGGGTGGGGGTGCCCGAAGCATAGTCCTGGCCATGGCAGGCACTTTGGTCGATTTGAAACCAATCGTAACGCCGCAGGGGTGAGTGTGGTCTCACCCATTTGGGTTGCAAACGCTTGCGGTGCGCCGAAGATATTGCGGCGCGCGGCAGGGCACCGCCGATCGTGTGTCAGCGATGCAGCAGCGGATACAGTCCCAAGCCAAGCAACGCTGCCCCCGCCACGATCACCGGCTCGGGCAGCTTCTTGAACTTCACCAGCAGCAACACTGTGGCCACGGCCAAGAGCGCCGTCGGCACATCGACGATCGAGCGCTTGGCCAGGACGATTACCGCGCCGGTAATGGCACCCACGGCTGCTGCTGTTACGCCATCGACAAAGGCCAGGATGGCAGGCAGCTTGCCGTACTTCTTGAAGTACGGCGCCGGCAGAATGGTGAACAGGTAGCACGGCAGAAACGTGCCAAGCGCGGCCACGCACGCGCCGGGCAGGCCCGCCACCAGGTAGCCGATAAAGCCGACGGTGATGACGACCGGGCCGGGCGTGATCATCGCCACGGCCACCGCGTCGACGAACTGCTTTTCGTTGAGCCAGTGGTGCCCCGTGACCACGCCGCCGTAGAGGAACGGCACGATGGCGAGCCCCGAACCGAATACGAACGCCCCCGCCTTGGCGAAGAACGCGCCAAGCTGCGCAAGCAAGGGCCAATCGATCGTGCCGAGCAAACCGCTGGCCGCTGCCACGGGTGTGACGGCAACCGCGTTCATGCGGCCCTGGCGCAGCCACTTGGGCGGCGCGCGCCAGAACCACACCAGCACGCCGGCCGCCAGAAACAGCCACGCCACCTCGGACTCCGTAACGACGGTCACCGCCGCCAGCAACAGGTAGATAGCCCACAGCAGCTTGTCTTTGCCGACGCTCTTGGTGGTGAGCTTGTGCGCGCTGATGGCGATGATGCCGATCACTGCCGCGCCCACGCCATAGAACACCGATTGCATCCACGTCAGCCCGCCAAAGCGCACATAGGCCCAGCCCAGCGCCACCACCATCAGGAACGAGGGCAGCACGAAGGCCATGCCGACCAGCGTGGCGCCGACGATGCGGTAGTGCACGTAGCCGAGGTAGATGGCCAGTTGCGCAGCGAGCGGCCCCGGCGCGAGCTGGGCAAGCGCAAGGCCTTCCTTGTAGTCGGCTTCGGTGATCCAGTGGCGCGCTTCAACGAGGTCGCGGCGCATGTAGCCGGCCAGCGCCACCGGGCCGCCAAAGCCCAGTGCGCCAAGCCGGAGGAAGTACAACACCAGTTGGCGCAGCGTGTAGGCTGGGCGTTCTAGGGCAATGTTCATAAGCTACCTGCGATGGGTGACTGCGATCATGTTTTCCGGCTGCCGGAAAAATGCACATACAACGAATCGAGCACGATGCCGATCTCCGCGAGCAAGGCATCGTCGTCCGCCAGCCGCTTGCGGGCGCCCGCAAGGATGGCTTCGAACCCGCCGGCTTCAGGCGTGGCCGCGCCGCCCACGTCGAGCGCATGCACCATGGCGCCCAGCCGCGCGAGCCCGGCGTCTTCATCGAGCCCAAAGCTGGCGATGAGCACCTCAAACGAAACGCGCTCGCCAACATGCGTGAACGCTGCGCCATCAAAATCGAAGCCGAGCGCATCGGCAGGGCAATCCGCCGGGCTGTCGAGCCACAGGAACCGCGCGTGCGGATCGATGAAGCGCTGGATGAGCCACGCGCTGGCAACGCGGTCCACCCACAAATGCCGGCGTGTTGCCCACAGGCGCCCCTGGTATTGGGTTGGATCACGACGGGGAATGCCGCCAGAAGCAGCGCGCGGCTCGCCCGCCGATTGCGTGGCTTCGGCCGCCGCAGCAAAGTCGCGCCATTGCGCATCGGCGCGCAAGGTCGCTTCGTTAGAGAAGAAATCGATCTTGCGGATGGCCTCGTAGGCGCGGGCATGGCGGCGCAGCAGCCGGTTGCGCTCGGAGGCGGGCAAGTCGGGGAGCGTCTTGCGCGCTTCAGAAAGCTCGGCCAGCCAGTCAGCGTAGTCGGGCGTGCGGTCGAACAGGGCGCGGTAGGCCGCGTCTTCCGCCGCGTCGCTGGCCTGCACGCGCAGTACCCAGGCCTGGCCGTCTTCCTGCAATGTCTCGTCTGCCAGGTCATTGAGCTGCGCCGCGTGTTCGGCGCGCCCAGGCAGCAGGTAGACGCCATCGCGCAAGGCCGCACAGCCGATGGCCTTGATGGCGCGCCAGATACGCATGCGCGCGGTGGCTCGGGCAGTGGGCAGGCTGACGATCAGGAGCAGCCAGGAATCGGGGGAGGCGGTCATGACGGCAGCATAGGCGTGCGTCATATCCGCTGCAATCTTGTAGAGGTCCCTACATCAGCGCGGCGGCAGAGCCATGGCTTTCGTCAGGAACGCTTTGACGTCGGCCTCCGCGCGCTGAGCCTGGTCCAGGTTGGCGCCAGTGGATACGCCCCGGACGGTGCAGCGCTTGTAGTCCGCCTCCATGGCCTGCAGGCTGGCGTACTTTTCGCCGGTCTGCAGGTGGTAGTACGCATCGTGCTGTACGTCGATCATCGTCTGCGGGCACTCGCGCGCCGTGGTCGCTCCGGGGAAGTACTTGAAGTACGCACGCGTGTTGTCGAAGTCGTGATACGCGCTGGGGTAGACGTGCACGTCAACGGCCTGCCCGTCACGCTGCATGATCTCGGCGGCATTGCGGCAGAGCTGCGCGGGCGTGTAGTCGTCTTTCTCGCCCAGCGCGAGCATCAGCGGGGCACCTGCCAGCCGTGGCGGCGGCACTTCCCACCAGAGTGCAGAGCACCCAGGGTAGAAGCCGATGAGCGCTGCAAACCGGGTGTCGTCATCGATGACACCTTTGCGGAACGCATCGAGCGTCATGTCCAGTGCCACACCGCCGCCGCGCGAGAAACCGATCTGCCCGATGCGCTTCGGGTCGATGCGCGGATCGGTGCTCAGCAGCTTGAGCGCGAACAGCGCGTCGGCGTCATTGGCTGCGGGGTTCAACTGCGCCTGGTTGTCCATCGTGTTGGTGATGCCGCGTGGGCCAAACGAATCCACCACGAACGCGGCCATACCCATCTGGTTGAACAGCCGCACCCACCGGTCGACGTCCTTTGGCTGCGGCCCCGCCGAGCCATGCGAAATCACCATCGCAGGCACGCGGCCCTGCAGGTTCTCGGGCAGATACAACGTGCCCCAGATGGGCGTGGGCGACTTGTCGAACTTGCGATGCACCAGCTCCCATTTGCTCTTGGGGGTGGCGCTGTTGAAGTGAATCCGGCCAGTTGGTTTTGCAGAGAGATCGTTGACGATTTCCTGGGCTGATGCAGGTGCACAGATCAGCGCGATGACGAAGATGCCAAGCATCAACACGCCGATTGCATTCCACCGCCACGCGCGCATACACGAGGCGTCTTTTTCATCGCGCAATTCATCGCAGCTTCTCATTTGTTCTTTCAACAGCGGAGAAAGGGGCATCGCTGGAATCCTGGGTTGGCAGAGGCTCTTCGCTTCTTTCTTTATTGAATGGAAATAAAACGCGGCTCATTCGATGTTGGGAAGGAACACATTCTCAAATACCGTTGATTTTTACATTCTTTGTACATCGCTATTGATTGGCATTCCTAGAATCACGCCGTCCGCAACACTTTAAAAAATAGACGCAGTGGGTCAAGTCGCGCGGACAGGGCTGATGCTCGTAGCGATGAGTTGGTCTGGCATGTGCACCGCTAAAGACGGGGCAGGTTCAGAGACAACCTTAGCGAGATGATCGGCCCACCGGGGAAGTTGGACTTCATCAAACCATCAAAGATAAGAAGGGGAAGTCTGCGCAAATCGCGCTACGTCTGTCCGGGGGGACAGACGTAGCGGCTTCTTTTCGCGTGCGCGCGGACGCAAACGTATGTCTACGCCATTGTTCCAGCGCCGCCGCGGGCGGCTTCAGTTTGTCTCCATCGCGCTTGTTGCTTCGCCATTCGCCTTGTTTGGGGCGCTTGCGCATGCAGACTGCACCACCACCGGGCAGACCACCGTCTGCGATACGGCGGCACCCAACCCAACCACATCCACCGTCGGCACCGGCAACGTGGCGGCAGAAGACAACCGCACGGTGACAGTGCAGAACGGCAGCACGCTGGCGGTGGGTGACACCAGCGCCATTGCCCTGCGCGACAACGCCAACATCACGGTGCAAACCGGCGGCACGGTCAGCGCGAACGCCGTGTCGAACTCCGGCTTTTACGGTACGGGCGGCAATGCGATCGACTTCCGCAACAACAGCACGCTGACGGTGCAGCAAGGCGCGCAGGTGCTGGCCAACGGCACACAGTTGAGCGGAGAGGCTGTCAACCCTGAAGGCACGGGTAACACCATCGTCAATGACGGCCTGATCAAATCGGCACACGGCGCGGCGATCTGGTTCCAGAACACCTCCGGCGGCAACACGGTCATCAACAACGCCACGGGGACGATCCAGACGGACGTCGCCAACGGCAACGTGATGGGCGCGTCGGGCAACGGGTCAGTCGACTTCACCAACCGCGGCAAGGTGATCGGCAACCTGATCTTTGCGGGCGGCAATGATGCCTTGCACTTCTATACCGGCTCGTCGGTGAGCGGCAGCATCAACGGCGGCGGCGGTGCCAACGTCATCACGCTCAACGGCACCGACAGCGCGACGCTGGGCACCATCACCAACTTCCAGACGCTGCAGAAGCAGGACAGCGGCACGTGGACGCTGTCCAAGACGCTCGCCAGCATGGGCGTCACCAATGCGGAGGTGCAGCAAGGCACGCTGATCCTGCAAGGCAACAACGGCACCTACACCGGCTCGATGCAGGTGGACGCCGGGGGCACGCTGCAAGGCGACGCGCTGAGCGTGACGAAGGCCGTGACGAACAACGGCCTGGTGCGCTTCCAGCAGGACGTGGATGGCAGCTATGCCGGCCAGATCGTCGGTGCAGGTGCGCTGGAGAAAACCGGCACGGGCACGCTCACGCTCGGTGCAGGCAATACGTACAGCGGCGGCACGACCATCACGCAAGGCACGCTCGCCATCGGTGCGGACAGCGCATTGGGCGGCACTACGGGCGGCCTGACGTTCAACGGCGGCACGCTGCAACTGACGGGCAATGTGGATGTGGCCGCCACGCGCGCCGTCAGCATCACCAATGCCAACGGCACGATTGACACCCAGGGCTTTACGTCGACTGTGAACCAGGGCATTTCGGGTGCGGGGGCGCTCACCAAGGCCGGCAGCGGCTCGCTGGTGCTGGCGGGCGACAACACGTACCAGGGCGGCACCACCATCGCCACCGGTACGCTGCAACTCGGCAATGGCGGCACGTCGGGCAGCATCGTGGGCGACGTGGCCAACAACGGCACGCTGGCCTTCAACCGATCCGATACGTACACGTATGGTGGTCAGGTCTCCGGCACGGGCGCGGTCAATCAGAGCGGCACCGGCACGACGGTACTGACGGCAGATCACACCTATTCGGGCGGCACGACCATCTCTGCGGGGACGTTGCAACTCGGTAACGGTGGTACGTCGGGCTCGGTCCTGGGCAATGTGGTGGACAACGGCACACTGACGTTCAACCGATCGGACGTGTTCACCTTCGGCGGCACCGTATCCGGCACGGGTGGTATCACGCAGGCCGGCACGGGCACGACCGTGCTCACCGCCAACAACGCGATCCGGGGCGACACGTTGGTCGCCAGCGGGGCGCTGGCCATCGGCGACGCGACACACGCCAGTGCCGCGCTCGGCGTGTCGGCCGCCAATGCGCCGCAGAGCCTGCGGCCGATGGCGGGCGGCAGCGGCAACACTGTCCAGATCGCGGCCAACGCCACGCTGGGCGGCTACGGCACCGTGAACGGCGCCGTCACGAACAACGGCACGGTGGCCGTGGCCGATGCGCTGGCGGCGTTTGCCAACGCTGGCGGCGGCAGCCTGACGATCAACGGGTCGCTGAATAACGCCGGCACGGTGCAGGTTGGTGGCGCAGGCGTCGGCAACAAGCTGGTGGTCAACGGCAACTACGTCGGCAATGGCGGCGTGCTGGCCATCAACACCAAGCTGGGCACCGACAACTCGCCGACAGACAAGCTCGTCATTTCGGGCGGCACGGCAAGCGGCAATACGGCGGTGCGCGTCACCAATGCCGGCGGCGCCGGTGCGCGAACCACGGGTGATGGCATCGAAGTCGTCAGCGCGATCAATGGCGCGTCCACGCAGGCCAATGCCTTCGCACTCGCCAACCGTGTGGTCGCCGGCCCGTACGAATACACGCTGCAACGCGGTGGCTCGGCCAGTGCGGACAGCTGGTATCTGCGCACTCTGCAGACAGCAACCGAGGGCACCAGCGGCGCTGGCACGGGCTCCACACAAGCGGCATTGCGTCCGGAAGTCTCTCTCTACACCGCCATTCCGTCGCTGACCTTGCTGTACGGCCGCGCGCTGCTCGATACGCTGCACGAACGCGTGGGTGAAGAGAGCAACCAGGCCACCGCACCGGCAGGCACATCTCCCGTGCTGCGCACCGGCTGGGCACGCGTGATCGCGCAGAAGGGCAGCCGCATGTCGGATGGCAACGGTATCTACGGTAACCAAGGCCCGGCGTTCAGCTACGACTTCGGCGGCGTGCAGGTCGGTGCCGATGTCTACCAGCGCCAGCGCGAGGACGGCAGCCACGACCATGCCGGCGGTTACTTCGCCACCGGCCGCATCGCGGCAGACGTGACGCACGCCGATGGCGCAGACGCCGGCCGTGACACCGTCAACGCCAACACGGTCGGCCTGTATTGGACGCACTTCGGTCCGTCAGGCTGGTATCTGGATGGCGTGGTGCAGGGCACGCGCTACGACGCCGATGCCTCGCCGCACGGCGTGAACGGTCTGAAGACGCATGCGCTCGGTTACGCCGCATCGCTCGAGGCGGGCTACCCGATCGCGCTGTCGCAGCAATGGCGTGTCGAGCCGCAAGCGCAGCTCGTGTATCAGCGTGCCGCGTTTGCCGATGCCAACGACGGTGCTGCCGATGTGCGCTTCAACTCGGTGAACTCGATGCTCGGCCGCCTGGGCGTGCGCGCGAGCAAGCGCTGGGGTGAATCGCCGGAACGTCAGCACACCGCGTGGGTGCGTGCGAATGTGTGGCACGAGTTCCGCGGTGAGACGGGCACACAGATGTCGTCGCCGGATGGTGGCTTCGTGCCGTTCACGTCGCAACTGCCGAGCACGACGCTGGAGCTGACGGGCGGCCTCACGGCGCAGGTGGCGAAGAACGGCGTGTTCTATGCCAGCCTCGGCTACCAGGTCAGCGCGGACCGCCGCTTGCATGGGGTGAACGGCAAGGCTGGGGTGCGCTGGGGTTGGTAAGGCAACGCACGTAACAGGCTCGCGCATATGGCGCGGTGCTGCTCGGCCCATTCAGTGGCCGGGCAGCACTGCGCCTCATGCCGCCGTGACGCTGCCGCCGAGCCGCCATTCGGCAAACGGGCGGCGCGGTGCAATCAGGGCAGGCAGGCGCGGGTCGCGCACATGCGCGTAGTAAGGCTCCATCCAGCACAGCTCATCCTGGAAGGTCCACGGAAACAGCTCTTGCTTGATCGGCGTGATCTTTTCGAAGCTCGCCGGATCCATCACCGCCTCGATCACGAGGTTCGCCAAGCGGCCAATTGCATGGCCGTTCTCCCGGTACAGATCGATATTGCGTCGCTGCACCAGTTCTGCGGCGAACACCAGCGGAATCAGCGCGAACGTGTGGTAGTGCAGTGCACGATTGCCTCGCTTGACCTCACGTGCGAGTGCCCCGTCCGGGCCGATATCACGGATGCCCTCGCGAACGCGCAGCAGCCCGGAGTTGATCAGGTCGCTGTTGCCCGTCGCGGTGCCGATGGCAATCAGGTTGAGTCCGGCCCAATACACCAGGTTGTTGTGCAGATGGTTGATCGCTTCAGCGTTGCGGGTGGCGATCGCAATGCGTTCGAGCCAAGGTGCGATGGCATCCAGCTGCGGTTGGTTCTGCTTGCGGATGTCGTTCGGCATGCGCAGCAGCACCATGGCGAAATCCGTTCCCGCCCATGACCGCTCGTAGTACCCCTGATAGCCGGAAATCTTGCCCATCAACGCATCGGCATCGGCCCAGGTTCGGAGCTGGCTGAGTACGCAGGTCCAATCGCCTTTGTCGGCTGACGCGTTGAGATGCCCGATGAAATTGCGCATCGGTTTCACGTCGCGCGCGTAGCCCGCTGCATCGTCGTAAAAGCCGGGCGGATCGATCGTCCGGACGGGTGCAGGAATCTCGCAGGCGCGGGCTGCATGCACCACACCGAAGCCGGCGCCAATGGCCAGCGAAATGGCTAACAACGTTTGAACGGACGCACGGCGCATTTCGACCTCCGGGGGCGGGGCGGCAAAGGACGGCTGGCAGGGGAAGGCTGGAGCGAGCGGGCTTGCGAGAATACGATGTCCGCACACGCAAAACGGCGTGGTTCGCGGCAGCGTTGACGAGAGTTACAAACGGTAGCGACTATGAAAAAGAGCCGCATCGAGCGGCTCTTCCGACATCAGCAGCGAGGTGCGCTTACGCCGCGTTATCCCCACCCTCCTGCGCCTCCCGCTCTTCGCGTTCCTCGCGCTCTTCACGGGGCAGGGTCAGCATGCCGGTGTTGTAGACGTACTCATACACCTCGCCGTAGCGGCCCCATTCAATGCCGATCTTGAGCACGCGTTCGGCTTCTTCGGGCTTGAGGTACGCCTCCAGTTCGCGCAGCACATGTTCTTCACGGATCTCGCCGTCTTCGTTGGCGTCTAGCTCCGCACGGATGTGCGCGGCCAGGGCCACGCGCTCCAGCAGCTTCTGGCCGAACAGCACCTTGCGCTCGGGTGGTTCGGTTTCCATGTAGGTCTTGCCGAACGGGGTGACGATGATGTCGCCGCGCTCGATGGTGGCCAGTTGCAGCAGGGCCAGCGCTTCGCAGGCGGGCAGCAGGTCGTCGTCGGTCACGCCGGCTTCTTCTGCCAGATGCGGCAGGTCGGCGCGGCCGTTGAACGGTGCTTCGACCAGCAGGTCGAGAATGGCCTCCATCTGGCCGATTTCGGCATCGGGCAGGCGGTAGGCAAGCTGCTCGGCGGCGGGCTCCACGCCCACATGCACGCCCACACGCTCCGGCGAGGTCATCAGGCCGTACACCTCGTCGATGAGGTTGCGCACGGCGGCCGAATCACGATTGCGCGGGCGGGGGAACGGCACGCGCACCTCGGCGCGAATGCGACCCGGATCGCTCGACAGGATGACGATGCGATCCGCCATCATCACCGCCTCTTCGATGTTGTGCGAGACGATGAGGATGCTCTTGATGTTGGTGCGGCGGCCTTCCCACAGGTCGAGCATTTCGTCGCGCAGGTTCTCGCCGGTCAGCACGTCGAGCGCTGAAAACGCTTCGTCCATCAGCAGCAGGTCGGGCTCGGTGACGAGCGCGCGCGCAATGCCCACACGCTGGCGCATGCCGCCGGAGAGTTCGCGGGGCAGGGCGCTGTTGAAACCCGACAGGCCGATCAGGTCGATGGCCTGTTCAGCGCGTTCTTCACGCTCGGCCTTGGCCACGCCTTGCGCCTCCAGACCCAGCTCCACGTTCTGCTGCACGGTCAGCCACGGAAACAGTGCAAACGACTGGAACACCATCGCGATGCCCTGCACTGGGCCGGAGTATTCACGCCCGCGAAACAGCACCTGCCCGCGATCGGCGCGCACCAGGCCCGCCATGATGCGCAGCAACGTCGACTTGCCCGAGCCCGATTTGCCCAGCATGGCGACGATCTCGCCCTGGCGCAGGTTGAGGTCCACGCCTTCGAGCACGGCGCGGTCGGTGTGGTCTGCGGTGCGGAAGATCTTCGAGACGCCGCGCAGCTCCATGACGCTTTCAGCGCTCTGGCTATGGGTGCTGGTGGTAACCATGTGTGTTCTCTGCAAAATAAGGTCGTCTTAGAACGTGCTCAAGATCCGTAGCGAGCGCCCAGCGGTTGGCCCGAGACGCGCAGCCGTACATGAGTACGGCGAGCATCGCAGGGTCAAGTTCGGGGTGCGCAGCGGGATCATGAGCATGTTCTTACAGGCGGGTGCGCTCTTGGGCTATGTCGTACAGGCGGTTCCACAGCAGCCGGTTGAAGCCGACCACGAACAGGCTCATCACGGCAATCCCGAGTGCAATGCGCGGGAAGTCGCCCTTCGATGTCATCTCGGCGATGTAGCTGCCCAGGCCCGTTGCCACCAGCGTGCGGTCGCCCCAGGACACGTATTCGGAGACGATGCTGGCGTTCCACGAACCGCCTGCGGCCGTCACCAGGCCCGTCAGGAGGTTGGGGAACACGGCGGGAATGAGGAAGCGCTTCCACAGCAGCCAGCCGCGCAGGCCGAAGTTGCGGGCGGCCAGTTTCAGCTCGGTCGGGATGGCCGACGCACCGGCAATCACGTTGAAGAGGATGTACCACTGCGTGCCGAAAATCATCAGCGGGCTCAACCAGATTTCGGGGTTGAGCGCGAAGCGCGCGATGAGCATCACGGCCAGCGGGAACATCAGGTTGGCCGGGAACGCCGCCAGGAACTGCGCCACCGGCTGGGCGATGCGTGCCACGTTCGGGTTCAAGCCGATGCGGATACCGATCGGCACCCACACCAGCGCGGCCAGGGCAATCAGCAGGATCACACGCACCATGGTCAGGAAGCCGAGCCAGAAGACATGGCCGACCTCGGCCCAGCCCACCTCGGAGCGCACGAATTGCAGCACGTGCGCCACGGCCACCAGCGCGGCCAGGATGATGACGACATCAGCGATGCGGTGCGACCACGGGAAGCGCGGCAGGAACCCGTTGCCGCCGACAGCGGTTGGCCGCGTGCGCTCGGCACCCCAGGACAGCGTGCGCTCGGCCAGTGCGGCGGTGCGCTCAAGCAGCGCCTTGACCCATTCAGAGCGGCGCAGCAGGTCAAGCAGCCACGATTGCGGTTCGCGTTCCGACGACATCGTGTCGAAGCGGAAGCGGTCTGCCCAAGCAATCAGCGGGCGGAACAGCAACTGGTCGTACAGGATGATGCCGATCAGCATGGCCAGGATGGCCCAACCGATGGCCGGCAGGTTCTGCTGCTGGATCGCCAGCGAGATGTACGAACCGATGCCCGGCAGCTTGATGTCGTGGCCCGACACCGAGATGGCTTCCGACGCCACCACGAAGAACCAGCCGCCCGACATCGACATCATCATGTTCCACAGCAGGCCCGGCATGGCGAACGGCACTTCCAGGCGCCAGAAGCGCTGCCACTTGGACAGCCGGAACACCGTGGCGGCCTCTTCCAGATCGGTCGGGATGGTGCGAAACGATTGGTACAACGAGAACGCCATGTTCCACGCCTGCGACGTGAAGATGGCGAAGATGGCCGCGCATTCCACGCCCACCAGGTTGCCCGGAAACAGCGCAATGAAACCCGTGACCGTGATCGACAGGAAACCCAGCACCGGAATCGATTGCAGGATGTCCAGCGCCGGCACCATCACCTTCTCGGCCGTGCGGTTCTTGGAAGCGATGGCGGCAAACGCAAACGAGAACGCCAGCGACGCGCCCAGCGCCAGCAGCATGCGGATGCTGGTGCGCAGCAGGTAATAGGGCAGTTCAATGACGTCGAGGCTCACGTCCAGCTGTTCGCCAGGCGTGTAGGGCACGTTCATTTGCTTGGCGGCATAGGCCACGAGCACGATGGCCGCCAGAATGATGGGCAGCAGCGCCAGGTCAAACCGGTTGGGCGGCGCCGTCAGCAGATTGCCGAAGTTGACGCCCAGATTGGTACCAAAGGTGGTACCGAAGCGGCCCCGGATGGTGGTTTCGTTGTCGTTTTGCTGCATCTTGGATACCGGGACGGAAACCGCGGACGAAATTCGGGCGCCTCGAGGCCCAGGGGCCGAGGCGCAATACATGGCGTGCGGGGCTGAGCGCAGTGCTCGGCGCAAGCGCTGCTTGGCACCCGGCGGCAAGCCGCCTAGTTTACCTTGCGTAACGTCAGAGCCCGCCGCGCGGTTGTCAGTCTGACGACGTCACATTCCAGAAATGTGACAGAGATGCGACAGCGCCGGTTTGTCATGTTTTATCCAACACATCACCTGCCGGTTCGCCTCGGAGGCTGCCATGTCCGTCATTGCGCAAGTGATCGTTACCGTACAAGGCCGCGTGCAGGGCGTTGGTTACCGCGCCGCGTGTGCCGACCGCGCCCGCCTGCTGGGTCTGCGTGGCTGGGTGCGCAACCGCCGCGACGGGGCGGTCGAGGCATTCCTGGCCGGCCCCGAGGCCAATGTGCTGAGCATGCGGGAATGGATGTGGGAGGGGCCGGACAGCGCCCAGGTCACGCAGCTGGACGTGGTGACGGGCGAGCATGAAGTGCTCGTCCATGGTTTTGAGATCCGCCCGACGGTGTAATTCTCGGCACAGCGGTCTTCCACGCAACTGAAGGCGTGCATTGAAACAAAAAGGGCGACCAGGCAGGCCGCCCTTCTTTCTATCGCCGATGGCGCTGCAGGCTGATCAGTACACGCTCGGTACGATCATGTCTTCCGGCACCGGGTGGCGGATGTACTCCTCGTGGTGCACCCGCTCCGGCAGCGACACCGGCGAATGCGGCACCGGGTGGTAAGGCACCTGGCCAAGCAGATGATCGATGCAATTCAGGCGCGCGCGCTTCTTGTCGTCCGCCAGCACCACCCACCATGGCGATTCGGGAATGTGCGAGCGCTCGAGCATCGCCTCCTTGGCCTGCGTGTAGGCTTCCCAGCGGCGGCGGCTTTCCAGGTCCATCGGGCTCAGCTTCCACTGTTTGAGCGGATCGTCGATACGGCTCTGGAACCGCACTTCCTGCTCTTCGTCCGTCACCGAGAACCAGTACTTGACGATCTGGATGCCTGAGCGCACGAGCATCTTCTCGAACTCGGGCACGGAGCGGAAGAACTCGTCGTATTCCTCGTCGGTGCAGAAACCCATCACGCGTTCGACGCCGGCGCGGTTGTACCAACTGCGATCGAACAGGACGATCTCGCCGGCGGCCGGCAGGTGCGCCACATAGCGCTGGAAGTACCACTGCGTACGTTCGCGATTGGTGGGAGCGGGCAGCGCAGCCACGCGGCACACGCGCGGGTTCAGTCGTTGCGTGATGCGCTTGATGGCGCCACCCTTGCCGGCGGCATCGCGCCCTTCGAAGATCACCACCAGCCGGTGGCCTGTCTCGATCACCCAGTCCTGCAGCTTGACGAGTTCGCCTTGCAGACGAAACAGCTCGCGGAAGTACATGCGTCGCGTTTCGCGCGCTTCGTCGCTGATGCCTTCGCCGCCACCGAGCAGGTGGTCGTCGATTTCCATCTCCAGTTCTTCGTCAAGCGTGTCGAGCAGGTCTTCCTGCAGGCGCGCCTGTCGGGCCGCGTCACGTTCGCTCATGGTGTGTTGCTCCTGCCGATCTTGCGGATATTGCCGAGAGGGGGCGCTGCGCATGGGCAGCGCAGTGCAAGTCTAAGCCCGACTAGGTAGCACAAGCATGTGGCAGGGGAGTGACATGGCGTTGCTTCGCCTATCGCGCCAGGCTTTCGCCCGGCAGCGCCATCGTCCGCCACGGCGCCCGTAATCTACCTGCGCCGCCGCGTATCTGGCGGGCCACAGGAGCCGCCCATGCCGCGTCCATTGCAATCGATCCTAAACTGCTTCCGCCCGCCGCCGGCAGAGGAGCGCGCTTCCACTTCAACCGGCCAACCGGCGGACTCTGCGTCACATCCGCCACGCCGCGCACCGGTAACGTTGCAGGGCCTGGCCAACTTTGACGCCCAACGCATTCGCCAGCGGCAAGTCGAGATTCAGGCCTTGGTGCCAGATACGCGCAAGGCGTTGTCCGACGGCGAGTGCCAACTGGGCGGTTATGTACACGCGCGCCAGGTCGATGGCCGCCCAGTGGAGGGGCCGGCGCTCGAGCGGCTCAAGCGCGGAAATAAAACCGTCATGGAGACCCGCCAGGCGCTCGCGCATGGCCGCGGCAATGTGACTGCCGACATCAATGACAGCAACGGCCAAAGCACGATCCGCACCGCGGCTGGCCGGCGCATCGGGAGGAAGTATCTGCCCGGCACATGTATCCGGAAGAAAGGCCCTCTGTTCAAGTACCCAGCCGACATCCGCGCCGCGGCTGGCGCGATGGCGGCGCAGGCCGGCAATTGCGGGGACCATGCCAACGTGGCGGCGTTTCTTCACGCCGCCAAGCTGGAAGACGGCGAGCGCGTCCACGCCGTGAGCAGCAAAACGGTGGACCACGTGTGGGCCGAGCTGCATGGCGAAACCTCGGATCGCACGCACGACATCGTCATGGACGCATGGGGCAAAGGCCCGGCCATCTTTGCTGAAGACGGCGTCTTTTCGGCAGACGAGCAGGGCACCGCAATCGAACACCATTACGACAAGGCCAGCGGCGCCGAAGCCCACGCAGCGATGCGCAGACTGCAAGTCGAGCACGAACCGCGCATCCAGGAGCACCTGCAGCGCCAGATGAAGAAGCTGGGGCCCGATTTCCGGTTCCCGGACAACGCGATCTGCGACCCGACAGCCGTCATCTGCGCCGAGTTCGCGGAACGTGTGCCAAGAAAAATGAGCCGGCCCGTCGACCCGGCCAAGCTGGCGCCACCGCTCGCAAGCGAAGCGCAGCAATCAACCGAGCCGGTGCAGATGGGCGAACTCTGGATGGCGCCCCTGCGCCAGCAGATCCACGCTACCGAGACGGCACGGGTCCTAGGTGCCAGTGGTGTACGAGAGGTAACGCAGGCGGCTGGGCGCATTGCGCACGTGGCAGCGGATTTGCGCCGCTATCCGCTGGAATCGCATCCGGCACAGACCGCACCTGAAGACGTTTGAGGGGATGGCCCAGATGAGGCAACGGCCTCAGCTCGATTCGCCTTCCAGCATGAACTTGGCGCCGTCGTCCTGGCCGAGCAGGCGCACCAGCGTGGGCATGGCTTCCTGCAATTGCGCCTTCAGCGTCCACGGCGGGTTGACGATGAACATGCCGCTGCCGTGCAAGCCCAGGCCACCCTCGACCGGGTGCCTGACGGTGAGCGTGACGTGCAGCCAATCCTTGGGGCGCAACTGCTTCAGCCGCGAGGGAAATTGCGCGGCTTCGCGCCGCTGCACGAGCGGATACCAGACCGCATACATGCCGGTCGCAAAGCGCTGCAGGCTGTCCTGCAGCGATTGCACGGTGCGGGCGTAATCCTGCTTGTCTTCAAACGACGGATCGATCAGCACCAGCGCGCGGCGCGGCGGCGGGGGCAGGATCGCCTTGATGCCGGCAAAGCCATCGCCGTCGTACAGCATGACCTTGCGCCCGGCGCCGCGAAAGTTGTTCGACAGCACCTTGATCTCGGAGCTGTGCAGCTCGAACAGGCGCAGGCGATCGGCGTCGCGCAACATCTGCCACGCCAGCCACGGCGAGCCCGGGTAGTGCCTCAGTTCACCGTTGGGATTCAGCTCGCGCACCTGGTCGAGGTAGGCGTCGAGCAGGGGCGGCAGTGTTTCGCCGGCTTGGGCCGCGCGCCACAGCGGGCCAATGCCGGTATCGAATTCGGCCTTCTTCTGCGCCCATTCGTGGTCCAGCGCGTAGAGGCCGGCGCCGGCGTGCGTGTCGATGTACCAGAACGGCTTGTCCTTCTGCGTGAGGTAATCGAGCATCTGCACAAGCACGGCGTGCTTGAGGACATCGGCGTGATTGCCGGCGTGGAAGGCGTGACGGTAACTGAGCATCGGCGGGCCATGTGCGCCCGGAGTATCAGGCGCGGGCAGAGAAAACGGTAGGCGCGAATGCTACCACCGCGCGGGATGCGTCCCCAGCGGCACGCTGGGCAGCGTCCAGTGCGGCGGCGTATCGGAGAGCTGCCCCGCGTGGCGCAGCGCGGTGAGCGTGCCGAAGCCGGAGGGCGACGTTTCAAGATACGCACCGATCTCTTCATAGCGCGGGTCGGCCGCATCGAACCCATTGGCCATGCGGCCGAAGCTGCGCAGCCAATGCGCCGTCTGCGCGAGCGACACACGCACGTGCCAGCTGCCGCCCTCCGTCATGCGGCGTGCGAGCGCCGTCATGGCGCCAGCGGCCATGAGGTAACCGGCGCCGTGGTCCAACGCCTGTGCGGGTAGCGGGTGCGGCTTGGCGTCACCGGCTGCCTGTGCTTCCGCCCAGTTGAACCCGCTGGCGGTCTGCACAAGCGAGTCAAAGCCTCGTCGATTGGCCCAGGGGCCGTCATAGCCGTATGCACACAGGCTCACGTAGACGATGCCCGGGCGCAGCGCTGCCACCTGCTCGGGGCCAAACTGCAACGCCGCCAAGCCACCGGGCCGATACCCTTGCACGAAGATGTCGGCGTCGCGCAGCAGCGTGCAGAGTTGCTCGGCACCCGCCGCGTCGCGCAAGTCGAGCTGCGCGGAGCGCTTGCCGCGCCCGGTGTCGATCACCAGCGGCGGAACGGCGGGCAGATGCGGCGCTGTGACGAGCAGCACATCGGCCCCATGCGCCGCCAGCGTCCGGCCGCAGACGGGGCCGGCAATCACGCGCGTGAGATCGAGCACGCGCACCCCCGAGAGCGGACGGCCGTCGGCATGCGCGGGCAGAGGCTGCGGTGGTGCATCGCCAATGCGTTCGATCGTCATCAGCGGTTGCCGCGCCACGGCAATGCCTTGGGGGTGTGCGTCCCACTCTTCAAACGTGCGCGCGGCGGTCACGACCATGCCCGCCTGCGCCGCCGCTTCTTCAAACGCTTCGGCCTTCCATTGTTTCAGCGCAGCGGCCACGGCCGCCCGGTCATACGCGCAGCCCAGCAACTTCAGCACGCCGTCACGGTGATGCGGAAAGTTCGTGTGCAGGCGCACCCAGCGGCCATCGCCGCAGCGGTAGAGCCCGGCAATCTTGTCCCACGGTTCGGGCGGCAACTGGCCATCGAGACGGAAGTAACGCTCGGAGCGAAATTCCAGCGCGGCATGGTGCATGTCGACCGACACGGTCTGCTGCCGCCCGCTGCGCAACGTGTCGACCTGCGCCGCCGCAAGCGCAGCGGCAGCGATGGTGCTTTGCGCGAGCGTGCCCACGGCAAACGACGACGGCAGCGCCGGCTCGGCGCCCGTCAACGTTGCGCGCGACAGCGCGTCGGCCGGCTGGCCGAGCACGCTCCACAACTGGCTGAGTGCGCCGGCGGAGCTGACAGTCTGCATGGAAGGATCAACCACATCAGCAATGGGTGACGGCATGGCGGGGCTCCGCGGGGAAAGTGCGCCCATTACAGTCCCGCACCGCCGATAGCGTCAACATTGACTAGACTGATCAACCTCAATTGGCGTCCACCTCAACCGGCCCGATGACGACCTACCTCAATGCCGCCGAAGCCGCCGCGCGCCTGCACATCTCGCGCCCAACGCTGTACGCCTATGTGAGCCGCGGGCTGCTGGCGGCGTACCCGTCGCCCGATGGACGCGGCAGCCGCTACCGCGAAGCCGATGTGGCACGCCTGGCAGATCAGCGTTCCGGCGGACGGCGCCCGCGCCAGGTGGTGCGCCACGCGCTGGACTGGGGCCTGCCGGTCATGGAATCGGCCATCACGCTGATCGATCACGGGCAGTTGTTCTATCGCGGCACGCCTGCTGTGGAATTGGCCGAACGCGCCACGCTGGAGGCCGTTGCGGCGCAACTCTGGCAATGCGAAGAGGCGGCGGCCTTCAACGCGCCCGCGCCGGTGTTGCCGAAAAGTTGGTACGCAGCGCTCACGTCGTTGGCAGACGCGGACATCCGCCAACGCTGCATGGCGCTGTGCGCGCTTGCCTTGCCGGCCCTGGACGAGGCCGCGTGGCGCCAGGATTCCGCACGCACAGCGCGCGATGCCGGAACACTCCTGCGCGTGGTATTTGCCGCCATGCTCGGGCGCAAGCCCGACGCTGCGCACGTGCATCTGCAATGCCAGCAGGCATGGAACGTTGATGCGCGCGCCGCAGAGGCCATCCGCGTCGCATTGGTGCTCTGCGCCGATCACGAACTCAATGCCTCAAGCTTTGCAGCGCGCGTTGTCGCATCAACCGGCGCCAGCCTGGGCGCCGTGGTCAGTGCAGGGCTGGCTGCGCTCACCGGGGGCCGCCATGGCGGCACCACGGCGCGCGTGGAGGCATTGCTGAGCGAGCTGGAAGGGGAGCGCTCCGTGGCAACGGCACTGCGCCGTCGGCTTGATCGCGGCGATACGCTGCCGGGCTTTGGCCACCCGCTGTATCGCAAGGCCGACCCGCGCGCCGACGCAATCCTGGCGCAGTTGCCGAAGGCAAGCGCGGTACGCAGGCGGCTGCAAACCGTGATGGATGCCGTGGCCGGGCTGACCGGCGATGGGCCATCGGTGGATTTCGCGCTGGTGGCCACCCGGCGTGTGCTCGGGCTACCGGAAGGTTCTGGCTTTGGCCTGTTTGCAGCGGGGCGTACGGCAGGCTGGATTGCCCACGCGCTGGAGCAGCGCGCGGCGGGGCAGTTGATTCGCCCGAGAGCCGCCTATGTGGGGCCGATGCCGGCCGCGCCGGACGCACCGACGGGCCGCATCATCCGTGTGCGCTAAGGCGCGATCAGGCCTGCGGAATCTCGATCTTCACCTCAAGCACTTCCAGGTTGTCCTGGCGCTCGAGGTTGACCTTGATGTCGTCGTTGCCGATCTTCACGTACTTCGAAATCACGGCCACCAGCTCGCGTTGCAGCGCGGGCAGGTAGTCGGCAGGCGCACCGCTGGCGGTACGTTCATGGGCGAGGATGATCTGCAGACGTTCCTTGGCGACGGTCGCAGTCTTCTTCTTCTCGCCCAGCAGGAAAGACAGAATCGACATGAATGTGCGTCTCCTTATTTACCGCTGCCGCCGAACAGGCGCTGCAGGAAGCCCGGCTTGTTGTATTCGACGTAGCGCAGTTCCTTCTCTTTGCCCAGGAAGCGGTCGATCACGTCGTGGTAGGCGTTCGCCACGTCGGAGCCTTCGATGTGGATGGCGGGCGTGCCCTGGTTGGACGCCTGCAGCACGGCCTCCGATTCCGGAATCACGCCGATCAGCTTGATGCGCAGGATTTCCTGGATGTCGGTGAGCGAGAGCATCTCGCCTTCGGACACGCGCTTCGGGTTGTAGCGCGTGAGCAGCAGGTGTTCCTTGATCGGCTCCTTGCCTTCAACAGCGCGGCGCGACTTGGACGACAGGATGCCCAGGATGCGATCCGAATCGCGCACCGAAGAGACTTCCGGGTTCGTCACGACGATGGCCTCATCGGCAAAGTACATCGCCATCAGCGCGCCCGATTCGATACCGGCGGGCGAATCGCAGACGATGTATTCGAAGCCCATTTCCTTCAGGCCTTCGATCACCTTCTCGACGCCTTCACGCGTGAGCGCATCCTTGTCGCGCGTCTGCGAGGCGGGGAGGATGAACAGGTTTTCGCACTTCTTGTCCTTGATGAGGGCCTGGTTCAGGTTGGCCTCACCGTGGATCACGTTGATCAGGTCATACACGACGCGGCGCTCGCAGCCCATGATGAGGTCGAGGTTGCGCAGGCCGACGTCGAAGTCGATGACGGCGGTCTTGTGGCCGCGCAGCGCAAGGCCGGCAGAGAACGCCGCACTGGTGGTCGTCTTGCCGACGCCGCCCTTGCCGGAGGTGACTACGATGATCTTGGTCATGGCTCGTATATCGAAAAGTTAAATCGCTCGGCGCACGGGGTGCGTCACTTCATCCGCAACGGTTCGAAAACCAGCGTGTTGTCCGCGAGCCGGACCTGCGCAGGCTTGCTGGCGTAGGGCTCCGGCCACGGGGTTTCGCCGGTGCGGTAGATGCCGGCGATGGAAATTAGTTGAGGCTCCAGGCACGTGCAGAAGATGCGCGCGTCCAGGTTGCCCTTCACGCCCGCCAGCGCGCGACCGCGCAGCGAGGCATAAACGTAAATGTTGCCCTCGGCGATCACCTCGGCGCCGTCGCTCACCAGGTCGAGCACGACGAGGTCGCCGCGCGCATAAATGCGCTGGCCGGAGCGCAACGGACGATCGATGATCATCGTGCCGGGCTGCATGGCCACGGCATCGACGGGGGGAACAGCGGGGGCGGGGGCCGGCGCTTCGGCAGCCTGGGCGTGCTCGGGGGCGTCCTGGCCTTCGCCGTTGTCCTTGGCGTCTTTCTCGCCGCGCGGGCGGCGTCCGTGGCTGTCGAGCAGCGGCAGACCAAAGGCCTGGGCCCACTCAGCCTGCTCCGGGCTGGCAACCACGCCGATCGCGCGGGCGCGCAGCGAGGTCAGCGTCTCAACCAAACGGTCGATGGGCAGGCGCTCGTCTGCGGCCAGGCGGCGCACGTCGATGGCGATCACGTCGTTGGAGAAAAACTCCGGCGTGTCGGCAAAGCGTCGCGTGAGTTCGGCGGCCAGGGCGTCCATGTCGGCGGTGCGCGGCGACAGCAGCAGGGCATCGACGGTGCCGCTGCGGATCTCGAACAGCGGCGCTTTCTTCTGGGACATAGAACGGCTACGCGGAAAAATGGGCTCATTCTAACGTTGTTGACGAAACGCCTTGGATTTTTTGGCCCCGCCGCTCCGCCATCCGGCTGAGACCCGCAGCCGGCGCTGTTCTCCACACCGCCGGGGCCACGCGCAAATGTCATGCGATGGTCACAGCATCGTCATGCACGCTTTTGATACTTCTCCGCTTCTGCGCCCCCCGGCCCAGTCTGTTGTCCTTTCGCGTTGCGCAAACGGTTCCCCGATTCTGCGTGCGCGTCCGCGCGTCATTCGCTTCATCAGCAATTCGCAATTCGCATTCAGCAGTCCGTAGTTCGCATACGAAAAAATAGACTTCAGGGAGAAGTTCATGCGAGTCCGACCATTGTGTTCGGCGGCGTTGCCGCTTGCTGTTTTTTTGTCGATGTCGTTGGCTGCCTGTGGCGGCAGCGACGATAGCCCCTCCACTGGCAGCGCCACGCCTGCCGCCAGTGCTGCCCCCGCCGGCACCAAGGCCACGCTGGCCGTGCTGGAGACGACCGACCTGCATACCAACGTGTTGTCGTACGACTATTTCAAGCTCGCGGCCGACAACTCGCTCGGTTTCGAGCGCGTGGCAACGCTCATCAACCAGGCGCGCACGCAATTCCCGAACACGCTGCTGCTGGACAACGGCGACACCATCCAGGGCACCGCGCTGTCGGATTACCAGGCCATGGTGAGCCCGGTCACGTGCGACCAGACGCTGGCGATCTACAAGGTGATGAACGCTGCCAAGTACGACGGCGGCGGCATCGGCAACCACGAGTTCAATTACGGCCTGCCGTATCTGTCGCAAGTCACGGGCAATACGTTCAACGTCGATGGTCTGCCCGATCCGGCCACGCAGAAGAAATGCGCGGGCCCGACCTTCCCGCAGGTGCTGGCCAACGTGGTGAGCGCAAAGACGAATGCGCCGCTGTTCCAGCCGTACACGATCATCACCAAAACGGTGACGGCCACGGCGCCGGACGGCACCACCATCACCGCGCCGGTCAAGGTCGGCATCATCAGCTTTACGCCGCCCACCATCACGAGCTGGGACAAGCGCTGGCTCGACGGCAAGGTTTATACCGTCGGCATCAAGGAAACGGCCGCCAAGTACATCCCCGAAATGCGCGCGAAGGGCGCCGACCTGGTAGTGGCCATTTCGCACGGTGGGCTCGACAACTCCACGTATTCGCCGACGATGGAGAACGGCAGCTGGTGGCTGTCCACCGTGCCGGGCATCGATGCCATGCTGATCGGCCATTCGCACCAGCTCTTCCCGGATGCCAAGAGCACCGTCAGTCAGTTCAACCTGCCGGGTGTCGACAAGGTGGCCGGCACCGTGAACGGTGTGCCGACGGTGATGGCCAACTACTGGGGCAAGCACCTGGGTGTGATCAAGCTTGGCCTGACGTTCAACGGCACGAACTGGGCCGTCGACAAGACGCAGACCACGGTGGAGGCGCGCTCGATCCAGAACGCGGACAAAACGTACGTGGCGGCCGACCCGACTGTTTCCGCAGCCATCGCCACCGAACACCAGGCGACGATCAACTATGTGAAGACGCCGGTGGGTAGCACCGACTTCAACATGAGCACGTACTTTGCCGACGTGGGCGATCCGGGTGCCATCGAGATCGTCAACCAGGCGCAGGCGGATTACGTGTCGGCGTATGTTCAGGCAAACCTGCCGCAGTACGCTTCGCTGCCAGTGCTGTCGGTGAGCGCACCGTTCAAGAGCGGCTTTGGTGGCGGTACGGATTTCACCGATGTGGCGGCTGGCCCGCTGGCGATCAACAACGCGGCTGACCTGTACCTGTATCCGAACACGGTCTACGCGGTGAAGGTGGCGGGTACCGACATCAAGAACTGGCTGGAGACGGCGGCCAAGCGCTTCAACACCATCGACCCGACGCAAGCGACGGTGCAGAAACTGGTGAGCACCTTCCCGGGCTACAACTTCGATATGTTCACCACGCCGGACCTGACGTATGAGATTGATGTCACGCAGCCCGTGGGCAGCCGCATCAAGAACCTCATGTACAAGGGCGTGGCACTCGACCCGGCAGCGCAGTTCATCGTGGCGACCAACAACTACCGTGCAAGCGGCGGTGGCAACTTCCCGGGCCTAGACGGCAGCAAGACGATCTATGCCTCGCCGGATGCCAACCGCGATGTGCTGATCAGCTACATCAAGAAGATCGGCAGCGTGAAGCGTGCGACCAACGGTTCGCAGCGCAGCTGGCGCTTTACGAAGCTGGCGACGTCGGCGGCAACGGTGGTGTTCCCGTCGGCGGCGGGCAAGCTGACGGCGGCCGGGGCGGCGGGCATCAACAACGTCACGCTGTATCAGGCCGATGACGGCACCAACAAGGGGTTGTCGCTGTATCAGATCGATCTGACGCAGTAAGAGGAACACGCCATGCCTTCTCTTCGTTCCGCATGGGTTGGTGCGCCAGCCTTGGAATCTCCGCGCCAGTCGGTGCCGATGCTGACCGTGGCCGCGGCGCTGGCGATCATCGTGGCGGCCGGCGGTTGGCTGTCGCACGCACGCCAGGCACCCGCCGTGGATGCCACGCAGCTGGAATCGTGGCGCGCGATGGTTGTGCAGGCGATGGAGCCCGAGGCGCTGCAGCAACTGCGTCAGCGCGCACGCAGCGGTTTGGTGCCGGCGCAATCCGCGTTGGGCGAAGCCTTGCTCAGTGCGCACGACGGTACCTTGCGAAACGAAGGGATGCGCTGGCTCGAAACCGCTGCATCGAGCGATGCGCGTGCGCAGTTGTCGCTGGGAAAGGCGCTGCTGCTCGGCACCGGCGGGGTGGAGCGCGACTATCCGCGCGCGCTGCGTCTGCTGCGTCAATCCGCTGACAAGGGCGACGCGGCGGCCGCGTATTACCTGGGCGTGATGTATCGCAGCGGCTACGGCACGGCCATCGACACCGCACAGGCTGCTCACTGGTTCGATCGCGCTGCCCGGCACGAGATTCCGGCTGCGATGTTCATGCTGGCCAACGCGTACCGTGAAGGCGATGGTGTGCCGCTCGATGAGGCCCGCGCGCTGGCGTTGTACCAGGACGCCGCCGAGCACGAATTGCCGGAGGCCGTGCAAGCCTTGGCGATGGCGTATCAGAACGGCGAGCTGGGTCTCAAGCGCGACGATGCGGCGTATCACCAGCAGTGGATCGAAACGGCGCATGCGTTGAAGCACCCGGCGCTGGCACCTTGAACGTCTGACGGCCGGTCCGCTCCGGCCGTCCTCACGCACGCGCCGCACTCACACCTGGGGCGCCGCGCTGGCCGCATCACTCCAGAAAAAAAGTAAGAGCCGTCCTATTCGTTCGGCGGTGTGCCGCTGAAACAATTGCGTGGCCTATGCAACGTAGGCCACGGACAGCGCTCCGGACAGGAATCGACCTCCCCGCATCCACACCATTCAATGCCAGAACGGCGGCGTGGAATTGTCTTTGCAGGAAGTTGATGTGCCTTGCCGGCACGCGGGTCTGCTCCGTGCACTTCTTTCAGCGGAGAACTAGATGCGCGCAGTCTTCACGAGGGTAGCCGTCGGTGCGATGTTGGCGAGTGCGAAATGCGCATTCGCCTACCAGTGTCAGACCTACACAAGCCTCACCACCATCCAGCCTCCAAACCTGGTCGTCCAGCGCGATTTACCCGTTGGCTCGGAAATCGGTACCGCCATCTCTACCGAACTCGTGCCGGCTTATCGATGCGTGAACACCAGCCCCACTCTCAGTTGGCAAGACTTCGGGATTAAGGGTTATGGCACATATGCCGGAACCTTCAATGGCCGGCGCGTCTACAGCACGAATGTTGCGGGCATCGGCTACGCGGTGGCCGGCCAATATCCGAACTGCGCGACAAAAATCTATTGGGTCACGGGAAGGGACACCGAGAACCCGAACAACGAGCTGATGTGCTCTATCAACGGGATGTGGTCGGTCCAGCCGATGTATGCCAAGGCCTTCGTCACCTTCTACAAGACGGCCGAGGTGACGGGAACCGGCCAGGTGGTATCGCTCAACGTGGGCTCGTTCATTCTCAAAAGCAACAAGATCAGCTGGCACAGTCCCGAAGCACGCATCAACATTGGCTCGTTCGCGGTTAATACGGTGTCTTGCACGCTTGGTAACAAGTCGATCGTGGTCGATATGGGAACCGTGAATGCGCGCGCATTCAACGGCCCCGGCACGTGGCCCACCGACAAGAACACGCGGGCCTTCAGTATTCCGGTGCTGTGCCAAAAAGGAGTTGCTATCAACTTCCAGATTGATGGCAACGCAAAAGACCCCTCGCGCGGTCTGTTGAACCTCTCCGCAGACACCTCCGCTGCAAAAGGCGTGGCCTTGCAGTTGCTCTACGACGATCAACCGCTCCCGCTAAGCTCTCGCGTCAAGTGGCAGACCACCACCGCCGATGGCAACTACGCCATTCCGCTGAAGGCGCGTTACCTGCAGACCGATGCGAGCGTGACCCCTGGCGTGGCGAACGCGAATGCCACGTTCAAGTTGACCTACCAATAATCGCGCATAGAATCAGCCCTCCAGCACTCTCCTGGCCGTTATAACGCTCGCAGGCGTGGTTTGTCGGCGGCCAGGCCAAGCCTGATGCCTTGGGAATATAGGAGCGTTCCGATTCTGCATCCCTGCGTGCACATGGAACAATCGCTTGGCCTATGCAACGTAGGCCACGGACAGTGCTCCGACCAGTTCACCGACCTCCTTGCATCCACACCGCGTCATGCCAGATCGGCAGCATGAGCCTCTTTTTCTTTGCAGGAAGTCGATGTACCTTGCCGGCACGCGGGTCTGCTCCGTGCATTTTTTTCAGCGGAGAACTAGATGCGCGCAGTTTTGATGAGGGTGGCCATCGGCCTGATATTCGCCAGCGTGAAAGGCGCATTCGCCTACCAGTGTCAGGTCGTTACAAGCCTCACCACCATCCAGCCTCCAAATCTGGTCGTCCAGCGCGATTTACCCGTTGGCTCGGAGATCGGTACCGCCATCTCTACCGAACTCGTGCCGGCTTATCGATGCGTGAATACCAGTCCTTCCCTCACGTGGCAAGACTTCGGGATTAAGGGTTATGGCACATACGCCGGAACCTTCAATGGCCGGCGCGTCTACAGCACGAATGTTGCGGGCATCGGCTACGCGGTGGCCGCCCAATATCCGAACTGCGCGACAAAAATCTATTGGGTCACGGGAACGGACACCGAGAACCCGAACAACGAGCTGATGTGCTCTATCAACGGGATGTGGTCGGTCCAGCCGATGTATGCCAAGGCCTTCGTCACCTTCTACAAGACGGCCGAGGTGACAGGAACCGGCCAGGTGGTGTCGCTCAACGTGGCTTCGTTCATTCTGAAGAACAACAAGACTACGTGGTTCTCGCCCGAATCACGCATCAACATCGGGACGTTCGCGGTCAACACGGTATCGTGCACACTCGGCAGCAAAGCGATCTCGGTCGATATGGGAACCGTGAATGCGCGCGCATTCAACGGCCCCGGCACGTGGCCCACCGACAAGAACACGCGGGCCTTCAGTATTCCGGTGCTGTGCCAAAAAGGAGTTGCTATCAACTTCCAGATTGATGGCAGCGCAAAAGACCCCTCGCGCGGTCTCTTGAACCTCTCCGCAGACACGTCCGCTGCAAAGGGCGTGGCCTTGCAGTTGCTCTACAACGATCAACCGCTCCCGCTAAGCTCTCGCGTCAAGTGGCAGACCACCACCGCCGATGGCAACTACGCCATCCCGCTGAAGGCGCGTTACTTGCAGACCGATGCGAGCGTGACCCCTGGCGTGGCAAACGCCGCCGCTACATTCACGGTGACCTACCAATAGACGCAAGGGGCAAGCACAAACGCACCTCGCATGCTCAGTACAACCTGCGGGTCTGCGCGTGCAATCGCACCAGACCCAGCAGGGCATCGATATACGGTGTCGGCACGCCCACGTGCTGACCGATCTCCCGCACCGACGCCACCAGCGCGTCGATCTCCAGCGGTCCACGCCCGGCCTCGGCGTCCTGCAGCATCGATGTCTTGAACGCGCCGAGCTGGCGCGTCACCGCGCTGCGTTCTTCACCGCTCTGCGCGATCGGGCAGCCGATGCGCGCGCCGATGGCCTTCGCTTCTTCCATGATGGCCAGGCAGAACGCACTGACCTGCGGATCATCGAGGATGCGGTCGCACGTTGCACCCGTCAGCACCGACACCGGGTTCATGGTCATGTTGCCCCACAGCTTGAACCAGATGTCGCGCTGGATGGCTTCACTGCGCTCGATCTGCAGACCGGCGCGTTCAAGGAGCGCTCCAACGGCATCCAGGCGAGGCGATGTGCCGCCAGCCGGTTCGCCGAGAATCAATCGCTTGCCGAAACCATGGCGCACGTGCCCTGGCGCAGACGTCGAACACGTCAGATGCACCACGCAGCCGAGCACGTTGCGAGTCGGAATGGCCTCGGCAATCTGGCCGTGCGGGTCAACCGACTGCAGGCGCAGTCCTTGCAGCGGGCCCGGCCGATCAAAGAACCACCAGGGCACGCCATTCATTGCCACCACCACGCAGGTCTGAGGGCCGATGAGCGGGGCGATGCTTTGCGCCACGCTTTCCATGGCGGGGGCTTTCACGGCGACGATCACGACATCCTGCACACCCAGCGCATGCGCGTCGTTGCTTGCGTTCACCTGGGCTACATGCGTTGCATCCTCTTCGCTCAGGCGCAGGCCTTCTGCGCGCAACGCCTGAAGCGTGGCCCCACGTGCCAGCACGTTGACCGGTTGATCTGCCAGTGCGAGCTTCGCGCCAAGATAGCCGCCGACCGCGCCGGCGCCCACGATGCAGATGCGTGTCATATCGTCGAAAAGAGAATCAGGAACGGTAGGAAGAGTCGATGCGGTCGATGGTGCGCGTGAGCGCCGCGAACACGTCCTCACCCGCACCGAAATTGGGATTGAACTGCAGCGAATCGCGCGTGCAGTTGCGCGCCACTGCATCGGGAATTTCCAGCACCGGGCCCATCGACGTCGATGCCAGCTGGATCTCGCATGCGCGGTTCAGCAGCCACAGCACCGCAAACGCCCGCGCAATCGAATCACCCCACGCCAGCAGCCCGTGGTTGCGCAGGATGACGGCCGGCTTGTCGCCGATGTTCTTCACCAGGCGCGGTCCTTCGTCGGCATGCACGGTAATGCCCTCGAAGTCGTGATACGCGACCTTGCCGTGCAGTTGCGCCGCGTAGAAATTGCTGATCGACAAGCCATCGCGCGCACACGCCACCGCCATGCCGGCGGTCGTGTGCGTGTGCATCACGCAGTGCGCCCCCGGGATGCCCGCATGAATGGCAGCATGCACGGTGAAGCCAGCCGGATTGACCGGCCAGTCCGGCTGACCCGTCGCACGCTGCACATTGCCCTGCAGGTCGATCTTCACGAGGTTCGACGCGCAAACCTCGGCATAGGTCAGGCCAAACGGATTGATCAGAAAGTACGGACCTTCATCGTCATCCGCACCGTCTTCCGGCTGCAGGCGCAGCGTGATGTGGTTGTAGATGAGTTCGGTCCAGCCCAGCTGCGCAAAGATGCGATAGCACGCCGCCAGCTTCACGCGCGCGGCCCATTCGCGTGGGCCGCACCAAACCGGGCGATGGGCCTGGATGTTCGAACCGGGATCGAGCGAAAGCGAAAGCACCGTCATGACCTGTCTCCTGATCGCAGGGGCCATGCGCCGGTCGGGTTGCCGGCGCTAAATTTATTCACATGTTAATGAATTCGCGCCGAACGTCAAACTTGGTTACATCCGCTGTCTGCTAGGGCAACTGGTTGCGCAGGATCACCAGCCACTGCATGACCGAATTGGTGTACGGATCGAGTTGATTGGCGTCGTTCAACTCGGTGATGCTCATCGATGCGGATTGCTGCACGTTACCGCCAATTGATTTCACCTCATGGCGCACCGGGTCCACCTCGACGACGAGATCGCAGTGCATGGGCGTTCTGCCGGCCTGGATCTCTGCCGGATCCGTCATAAAGCGATCGGCGCCGCGTGCGGTACAGATGAGGTCGCCCGGGCGCGGCACGGCCGGCGTGCGTTCGAGCACGAAGGCGGGGTGCTTGAGCAGATGATCGCGCGCGTCGGTCACGTATTCCGCATGCGTGGCGCCCGTCAGGAATTGATCGTTCTGCAAGCCGGCCTTGCGCATGATCCATGAGATGAACACCGCAGACCACGCCCAGCCGCCGGTGGTCAGCTGCTGGCAGGTTGGTGTCTTGCCGACGATGCCCCAGTAGCGCTTGGCCAGCATGCAACCGCGTCCGGTAGCTTCACCGCCCGTGCCGTCCGGATAGCGCAGGCAGGGCGCTGGGGGCGGTACTGCAGGCGTAGCAACCGACTTGGGCAACGGCATGTCGGTGCCGCTTTCTTCATCGGACGGGGCGGGTGTCGGGTCGTCGGGTGTCAGCCAGCGGCCCTGCGGTTGGTCGGGAAACCCACCGCCTGCCACGCAATACGTATCGTCACGCCCCACACGCACAACCTGGCGCCCCCACCGATCCCATTCGGCCAGGGCAATCTCGATCATCTTTTCACGCGGGGTCGCCCCTGGGCGCGTTTGCACGACTTCGTTGTCGGGCAGCGGTTCAGCTTGCGGGCGCGCAGGCGGCGTGGCGCAACCGGCAAACCAGAGGACCGGTGCGATCAGGATGATCGGCAGGGCAATGCGCAGAGCGAGCGAATTGCGCAGGAAAGGGCGGGACATGGAAGAGGGAGAAGGGATGGCCTGACGGGGAGACAGGCCTTCCGACGTGGTACGCCGATGCTGCGGTCGATTCACGCATGCAATGGCATGCCACGTCGTTGGCGCTAACCAGACGGGCTGGTCACGCCGAGGGTTGTCATTGCCTTAGGCGTTGACAGCGTCCTTGAACTTCTGGCCGGCCTTGAACTTGACCGTCTTGGCCGCTTCGACCTTGATTTCTTCGCCGGTGCGCGGGTTGCGGGCCATACGCTCGGCACGCTCGCCTTGGCTGAAGGTACCAAAGCCGATGAGGCTGACCGCATCGCCCTTGCCAACGGATTCCATGATGGCTTGCAGCGTCACGTTCAGTGCCTGCTCGGCCTTGGCCTTGGTCAGACCGTCTACGCCGCTGGCGATGGCGTCGATCAGTTCGGTTTTCGTCATTGCTTGACTCCCTTCAAGAGTAGATAAAACACACAACAGAGCCTCCGGGGGATGGCTCCAAGGGCGACATGATACCGGCATGCGAACAGCGTCGGCACGTGAGCTTTGTAACGGCGCGTGGTATGTGGGTTCCGCAAAACCGCACCGGCTCTACGGTGCGAGGCGATCCAATCACATCAATGCTAACGCTCGATGTTCTGATTTGCGGTTGGCTGTCTGCTCGCTGATAGGTTCGACGCAAGTCGATCAGTTGGTTTACCTTTTTTCTTATGTATACAGATAGTAGTAGTAGATAACGGTGGATAGTTTCTGTGGATAAGTGGAAAAAGCGCTTTATGTTCAAACACTTGTGGCAAGCAAAACAGGGGGTACCGCGTGTGTCCTCAGGTGGATAGCTTGCTGTTTTTTCCGACCACCGGCCTGGCAACCCCGTCACTTGTGCCCACACCGTCGACAGGGCAGTCACAGACAGCCAACAGCCTTTGCCGGTAGTTATCCACAGCTGCGGGCCAGGTTATCCACATTGACCGGGCGGCATGGGGTTGCGGCACGTGTCGAGATGCCATGCTTTTGGTGTAGGCTCACGGCTTCGTTGATCGACGTTCTTGTTTCGCTTTACTGCGCCATTTCTCCATGACACGCACGTCCCCTGATGCCACGCCGGCTCTGGCTGAGTCCTCGCCCACGCCGGAAGCTCCGGCCAAACTGCGCCGCCGCGATCGCATCGAGGTGCGCGAATCGGGCGTGCACGGACGCGGCGTGTATGCCGTGGTCGCCATCGCACGCGGCAAGAAGATCATCGAATACAAGGGCGAGCACATCACGTGGAAGGAGGCACTGCGCCGCCATCCGCATGACCCGACCGACCCGAACCACACGTTCTACTTCAGCCTGGAAGATGGCAGCGTGATTGACGCCAAGTACGGCGGCAACCGCGCGCGCTGGATCAACCACGCCTGCAAGCCGAACTGCGAGGCGCGAGAGAGAGATGGCCGCGTGTTCATTCACGCGCTGCGCGACATCGAACCTGGCGAAGAACTGTTCTACGACTACGGCCTCGTCATCGAAGGCCGCCAGACCAAGGCTCTGAAGGAACAGTTTGCGTGCCGCTGCGGCGCGAAGAAGTGCCGCGGCACCATGCTGGCGCCGCCCGAGAAGCGTAAGAAGAAGTAAGCAGAAGGTCCGTCGTTCAGACGGAATCGCTTGCCAGCGGCAGGCGCAACACGAAGCGCATCACGCGGCTGCCATCGCGCGCAGTCGCATCGTCAATGGCGACGGTGCCGCCGTGCAAACGCACGATGTCGTGCACGATGGCCAGGCCCAGGCCGCTGCCCTGCGGCTGTCCGGGGCGGTGGTCCGCATCTCCGCGGAAGAAGCGCTGGAACACTTCACCGCGCCGCTCGGGCGGAATGCCGGGGCCATTGTCTTCCACGCTCACCACACCCCACCACTGGGATGCCGCGTCGGCCTCCATGCCGGCACGCAAGGTCACGCGTCCGCCGGCCGGCACGTATTTGATGGCGTTGTCGAGCAGGTTGCTGATGGCCTCGCGCAGCAGCACCACGTTGGCCAGCACCGGCGCCTGCAACGAACCCGGCGATGCTGCTTCCTGCGGCCAGGCCTCGAAGCCGAGATCCAGCCCACGTGCCAGCGCGCGCGGTACCCACTCGGCGCCGGTGTCGAACGCCAGCGCGACGAGATCGACCTGCATCGGTGGGCCCAATTGATCGAGCGTCATGCCTGGCTCGGCACGCGCCAGCGTCAACAACTGGTTGGACAGACGCACGGCGCGGTTGGCACCCGATTGCAGCTCCAGCAGTGCAGGGCGGGCCTCGTCCAATGTCTTGGCATCGACAGCGCGATCGGCGTGCAGCTTCAACGCGGTGAGCGGCGTGCGCAGTTGATGTGCAGCGTCTGCGATGAAGGTGCGCTGCGCTTCAAGCGCGTCGCGCAGCCGGGCAAGCAGCGCGTTCATCGCGTTGATGAGCGGTTGCAGTTCGGCGGGCACGCGCTCTGCTGATTCCGCCGGCAGCGGCGTCACCGATCGTGCGCTCTGCTTGTTAAGCGTGTCGGCCAGCGTCTGCAACGGCTGCAGCTCTTCCTTGAGCACGAGCGAGAGAATCAGGCCGCCGATTGCCAGCAGCACGATCAACGGAATCGACACCGATAGCAGCACTTCCTTGGCCGCCGTATCGCGGTGGTCCAGCAGCTCCGCCACTTCCACGACGATGCCGTCTTCCGCCTTCATGGTGTCGGGCGGATTGGATGGGTTGAATGCCGGTGCCGTCTGCGCCTGCGTGGGTGCGAGCGCGGGGCGTGTAACGTCATCTTCAGGTTCAGGCGGCACCGGCTGGCGCGGCGAGCGCGGCTTGGGCACCTCTGCACTCACGCCCGGAACGAGCAGATGCACGGCGCGCACCTGTTTGCCGTCGATCCAGCTATAGAAAACGCGTGCATCGCCAATGCGGACCTGGCCCGAGCCGTAGCCCAGCGGCGTGTCGCGTCCGACGAGCGTTCCCGTGGGGCCGGAAATGCGCCAGTAGATGCGGTCTTCGCCGCTGTTCTGTACGAGCGTCTGCGCGGTGAGGGCGATGTCGTAGAGCTTGGCCGCCGGCACGTGCGGACCAGCGATGCGCAACTGTTCGGCCAGCGTGTTGGCCACGCCCACCAATGCGCGATCGAACACCTGAGCGGTGTAGTGCGCCGCCAGCCAATACGACAGCGCGCCGGTACCCACGATCAAACCAAACAGCGGTGTCGCCAGCGCACGCAGCAGATGCAGGCGCAGGCTGATGGCGCCGTTGCCAGCACCCTTGGCCGGAGCTGATGAAGCCGACGACGAGGTAGGACGGTGGCGCTTGAACATGGGCCGGACTACGCCGGGGCGCGTGCCTGCAAGAGGTAACCGAAGCCGCGCACCGTGACGATCTCCGCCTCGGAATGCTCGATCTTGCGGCGTACGCGGTGCACGTAGACTTCGATGGCCGTATCGCCCACCACATCGTGACTGGCCTCGCCGATGGCGTGCCCGAAGCTGGCAAGGTGGTCCTGCAACTGCACCTTACTAACCACCCGGCCCTGGCGCAGCATCAGCAACTCAAGCACGGCAAATTCGCGCGGCGACAGTTCCAGCGGTGCGGCGTCGACAAAGATGCGCCGTTCCACGCCGCTCATGCGAAGTCGTCCGACAAGGACGTCAGGGCGTGCGGCGGGTTCGGTCGAATCGTTGCGACGGCGCAGCAATGCGCCCACGCGGGCCACCAGTTCGAGCATCTCGAACGGCTTGAGCAAGTAATCGTCCGCACCGGCGTTCAGGCCGTTCACTTTGTCGAGCAGGCCGTCGCGTGCCGTCAGGATCAGCACGGGCGTCACGCGATCGCGCGCCCGAAACTGAGATAGCAGCGTCATGCCGTCGATACCGGGTAGCCCAAGATCGAGGATCACCAGATCGTGGGTCTGCCGAGTGAGCTGTTCAGTGGCGAAGACACCGTCGTGCACGACGTGCACGCGATGCCCGGCTTGCGTGAGCCCGGCATGGATGCCGCTGGCGATGGCACGGTCGTCTTCAATCAGCAGGATGCGCATTGACTCGATCCAGAGTGCGGGGCGGAAAAGGCAAAAGGGGCGATCGGCGTGATTTGGCAGCGCTACAATGCGCGGATGACCGATGCCCTGCTCACCATTACCGATCTGGAGGCCGCCATTAATTTCTGGCGCGCCCGTTCACCCGCCGAAGGCGAGGAACTGCGGCTGTGTGCCGAGGCGTCGGCGCTGGCCAAGCCGTATGCGCTGATGATTGTACAAGGCGCCACCCGCATCGCCCCTGAGCAATTGGGCGACAAGGCGCGGGCGGCATATGAGGCGTGGCGCGCAGCCTCACAGGGCTGAGCGCTAGCATTGCGTCGTTACTTTGCGGCGGTGGCGCTGGTGCCTTTCGCGGCTTGCTCGATAAAGCGCGCGAGATCTGCATCACGGTGCGTGAGCCCGTTCGCGTCATGTGTGGACAAGGTGATGTCCACGCGATTCCACACGTTGAACCACTCCGGATGGTGATTCATCTGCTCGGCCTTGATCGCCACGCGCGTCATGAAACCGAACGCAGCGTTGAAGTCGGCAAAGGTGAAGGTCTTCTGGATGGCGTCGCGCTCACTCTGTAGCGTCCAGCCGGGCAGTTCGGCAAAAAGGGCCTTGCGTTGGTCTTCGTTCAGGGTCGGCATCATGATGGGGTGCAAAGTTCGGTCTTGAATGCGCGCAGTATAGTCAGCGCTCGACTATCTGCCGTCAGATGTCCGCAGTGTCCGCCCAACCTTCGCGGTTGCCCACGTTCAATACCAGATCCCCATCCACCACATCACCCGCGCCAATGGTCGGCAGCGCGGCGAGTTCTTCATACAGCGGCGTGAAGTCGGGGCGCGTGGCGTCGAACAACTGCTCGAAGCTGTCGATAGTGAAGTAGGTCTTCTGGAACGTGTCGATCCGGTAGCGCGTGCGCATGATGCGGCGCACGTCAAAGCCGATGCGGTTCGGGCTGGCCGAATCCAGCGCGTACACCGATTCACTCTTGCTCGACACGATGCCCGCACCGTAGATGCGCAGGCCCGCCGGCGTACGGATCAGACCGAACTCCACCGTGTACCAGTACAGGCGCGCGAGCATGTCGAGCTGACCCAGGCGTGCGGCTTTCAGGCCACCCTTGCCGTAGGCTTCCATGTAGTCGGCAAAGATCGGATTAATCAAGAGCGGCACGTGGCCGAAGATGTCGTGGAAGCAATCCGGCTCTTGCAGGTAGTCGAGCTGATCGGGGCGGCGCATCCACCAGCTGGCGGGAAAACGGCGGTTAGCCAGGTGATCGAAGAACACTTCGTCGGGCACCAGGCCCGGCACGGCAACGATCTGCCAGCCGGTGGCGCGCATCAGCGTTTCATTGAGCTGGTCGAATGACGGCACGGCATCGCGGCTCATGCCCAGCGTCGACAGGCCTTGCAGGAATTCATCGCACACACGGCCCGGCAGCAGCGCTTCCTGACGGTCGTACAGCGTGCGCCACGTTGCATGATCGGCGGCGGTGTAGCGGCGCACCGGCTGCTGCATGGTGAAGTCGGCGCGTAGCGTCTGGCCATCGAGGCCTTCTGCGAATTGCTCGCGCAGCTTGTCGGTCAGGGTGCCGTTGAAGCCGGCCGGGGCGGCGTTTTGAGCTGCGTCGGGGGCGGTGGTTGCGATGTCCATTTGTAATGTCGATCTTGTGCAATCAAAGTGCGGCCAGTGTATGGGCGCGCCCACGCGGGTTGGCCGCAAAACCGCCACCCATTGCACATTGTTTGCGGAAATCATGCAGAATGTAGCCTATCAACGCGGGAGATGTGCATGATTTCACTCGATACCTTCGATCTGGCCCTGCTGGAGGCCCTTCAGCGCGATGGGCGTGCGACGCATCAGCAGCTCTCGGAGCAGGTTCACCTGTCGGCCAGCCAGGTCGGGCGGCGTTTGGCGCGGCTTGAATCGGAAGGCGTGATCGAGGGCTACCGGGTGGTGCTTTCGCCGACGGGGCTGGGCTTGGGCGTGACGGTGTTTGCCAGCGTCAAGCTTGCACACCACGGCGACGCCATCGTCGAACGCTTTCATGAAGAGATCAGCCTGCTCGACGCAGTGCAGGAATGTTATTCCGTGGCCGGCGACGCCGATTACATGCTGCGTGTGGTGGTGCCCGATCTGCCCGCGCTGTCGGAATTCGTCATGCGCAAGTTGATGCGTGTGCCGGGTGTGGATAACGTGCGTTCCAATATCGTTCTAACGGCCTTGAAGCGGGATGGCGCGTTGCCGCTATCCCACCTTGGTGGGTAGATTCGCGCCTTGCGCCAGGGTGCGCGGCGTGTCACGCTGCAAGCCGACATCACTTTGCTGATATGAAACGCCTGTCTGGGCGGGAGACCACAATGGTTGAGGGACACACCACGCATCCGGTGCACGCGCCGGCGCATCTGTCAGGCGGCTACGGCATGCCGGCACGGGTTCGCGCGTGGTGGGTGGCCGCTGCGGTGGCAGGCGTCACCTACGGTGGCATGCTGACCATGGTGGCCGTCGAGGTACCGCCCGGCACCCCGCTCGTGGGCCGCATCGTTGCACAGCCGCTGTGGAAAATGCTGATGGCGTTGCTGCTGGCGCGCGCCGCCTCGCTGCACGAGATTCCGCGCGAGCGGCGCTGGCTGATCGGCGCGATGGTGTTCTCCGCACTCGGCGATCTATGGCTAGCGTTGCCGTGGCTGGCGTTCTCTTTCATGGCAGGGCTGGGCTGTTTCCTGCTAGCGCACGTGTGCTACCTGCGGGTGCTGGTGGGGCTGCGCGGGGCGTCGTCGGCCATCCGCATGATTGGCGTCGGCTTGATGATCGGCGTGGCCCTCGGCATGTTGCTGTGGTACTGGCCGGGTCTGCGCGAGTTAAAAGGGCCCGTGATCGTCTACATGGTGGTGCTCTCGGCGATGGTGTGCGCGGCATTGCTGGCGCGCCTGCCTGGGCCGCTGACGGCTTGGGGCGCACTCGCCTTTGCGGCTTCCGATGCCATGATTGGCATCAGCGTGTTCGTCTTCCCGTTTACTGATCACGAGTTGGCGATCTGGTGGAGCTACGCCGCCGCCCAACTCCTTATCAGCGCCGGCTTGCTTACGCGCCGCACGCCCCCCGCGCGCCGCGCCGCGGCATAAGGTCCGTCCGACGTTTCCTCCTCTGCGGGAGCCCGATGCTGCAGACCCTCGACGCTGCCACCACGGCGGCCCGCTTGCCCTATGCCGCGCTGGCCGATGCCATCGCTCAGGTATTGCGCGATGCGCGCGCGGGCCGTGCCCAGGCGCCCGCGCGGCTTGTGATGCCGGTGGCTGATGGTGGCAGTTTGCTGCTGATGCCGGCGTCCAATGCCGACATCGCCGTCACCAAGATGATCACCGTGCACCCGCACAACCCTGCGCAGGGCTTGCCGGCCATTCACGGCGAGGTGGTGGTGATGGACGCCCGAACCGGCGAACGCCAACTCATGCTGGATGGCCCCACCGTCACCGCACACCGCACAGCGGCTGTGTCGTTGCTGGCAGCGCGCTTGCTGGCGCCTGAGCCGGCCGGGGATTTGCTGCTGGTCGGTGCCGGTGCCCAGGCACGCGCGCATCTGGAAGCCTTCCGCTTCGGGTTGGGCACACGACGCGTCACGATCATCGCGCGCACGGCTGCCAGCGCGGATGGGCTGGCGGGGTACGCTCGCGCGCTCGGCATGGACGCCACCGCGCTGGCGGGTGGCGATGCGGCTGGTGTGGCAGATGCCGCCCGTGCGGTGCTCCCACAGACGCCGCTGGTCATCACCGCCACGCCGTCATCGCAACCGGTACTTCCGGATCTGGGCGATCCGAGCCACCCTGCTGGCTATGCGTGGGGCGCGCATCACTTCATCGCGGCCGTTGGCGCGTTCCGGCCCGACATGGCCGAGCTGCCGCCGCGCTTGTGCGTGCATGCCGCTGCGGTCGATCGTCTGTACGCCGACACCCTGGTTGACCTGGAGGCCGAAGCCGGCGACCTGCTGCAGGCCGGCGTGCCGTGGTCGCGTGTGCGGCCGTTACAACAGTGCGTCGATACACCGCCGGACACGCTCACGCAGCCCGCGCCAGCGTCGCCAGTGGTCTTCAAAAGCGTCGGCAATGCCCTCTGGGACTTGGCCGCCTGCGTGCTTGCGCTATCCAAGTCCAAGCCTGTTTAAAAACCGAGCCTGTGCCGAAGACGCCCGCTGCAGGCCGATTTAGCGCACAGCTTGTAACAGGAAACCTCTAGAAAAAGGGTTCTAGCCACGGCAATCACACGGGATAATGGCCATCCCTTCCGCCTGGGAGGAGACTGAGAACGCACCGCAAACGTAACAACTGCGTTTTGCCTCGGATGCGTCTGACACAGGAGCACATACAGAGATGGCCTATAAAAAAGCACTGGCGGCCGCCGCCGGGATGATCCTCGCCACCGCCGCGCACGCTCAAGCTGCCGGCAGCAACGTTGTCAGCCTCGGCTGGTTCCGCGTGATGCCGAACAGCTCCAGCGATCCGCTGTTCATCAACAGCGTTGGCGGGGCACCCATCAATCAATCGGTGCCGAATACCGGTGCGAAGATCAAGGAAGCCGATACCGTCGGTCTCGCCTTTACGCACTTCTTCACCGACAACATTGCCGTGGAACTGGTCGGCGGCATTCCGCCGCGCCACAAGATTGAAGGCACGGGCTCGTTCTCCGGCTATGGCGAAATCGGTTCCGCCAAGCAATGGAGTCCGGCCGTGCTGGCCAAGTGGTACTTCTTCAGCGCGGACAGCAAGTTCCGTCCGTATGTCGGCGCCGGCCTGAACTACACCTGGTTCTCCGACGAGAAGATCACCAACAGCGCATTCCAGAACCAAGTCCTGGGCCGCGGCACGCCGGGCAGCACGAGCAGTGTGACGACCGACAGCTCGCTGAACCCGGTGCTGAACGTGGGCGCAACCTACGCCATCACCAAGGATTGGTTCGTTGGCTTGTCGGTGTCCTACTTGCCGCTGAAGACCACGGCCAAGATCGACACCACGCTGATCAACGGCGTGCACATCCAGAGCGAAGCGAAGATCAAGATCAACCCGGTCGTGACCTTCCTGAACGTCGGCTACCGTTTCTAAGCGGTTTCCGCGCAAACAAAAAAGGCGTGCCACAACGGCACGCCTTTTTTGTTATCCGCGCAGATTTAGGCGAAGGCTTTGACCGGGTAGCCGGCTTGCTCAATGGCGGCCTTGACCGCATCGGTGCTGGCGCCGCTGGTGACAGCAACGGTCTGCTTGTCCAGATTCACCTGCACATCGGCACCGCCGTCGACCTGCTGCACCGCACGCGTGACGGCCGACACGCAATGGCCGCAGCTCATGCCACTCACGGAAAAGGTCGTGGAAGACGTCGTCATGGTTTGCTCCTGAAAAGAGGGAAGAGAGAATCACGGGAGCAGTATGAACCTTCCTATCGTTGGAAGCGCAAGCGTAAAATGCGGGCTTGACCTTGCCAAGATGGGAAGGTCTAGGCTGATGCCATCTTCCTTAGAACGGACGCTTCCATGACCGCCGCCAGCCTTGCCGACGTGACCTCCACCGATCTCGATATCAGCGGGATGACGTGTGCCGCCTGTGCAGGTCGCGTCGAACGTGCCTTGCGCGCCGTGCCTGGCGTGACCGACGCCAGCGTGAATCTCGCAACCGAGCGCGCTCGCGTGCAGGGGGGCGCCGCCAGCGATGCACTGATCGCCGCTGTGACGGGCGCCGGTTATGAGGCGCGCGTCGCTTCCGAGGAAACCGCCGCTCCCTCTGCTGTGCAACCCGATTTCTGGGAAGGTGCCGGCCCCGTGTGGATTGCCGCCGCACTCTCCGTGCCGCTCGTATTGCCGATGATCGCGGGGTGGTTCGGCAGTGACTGGATGTTGCCCGCCTGGGCGCAATGGCTCTTGGCGACGCCGGTGCAGTTCGTGATTGGCGCGCGCTTCTACAAGGCGGGCTGGAAGGCGGTGCGTGCGGGTGCCGGCAATATGGATCTGCTGGTCGCGCTCGGCACATCCGCGGCGTATGGGCTGTCGCTGTGGCTGTGGTGGCGCGCGGGAGCGGACGGGATGCACCGTGAGCCGCACTTGTACTTCGAAAGCGCCGCCGTGGTCATTACGCTCGTGCGGCTTGGCAAGTGGCTTGAAGTGCGTGCCAAGCGCCAGACCGCGCAGGCCATCCGTGCCCTGCAGGCGCTGCGCCCCGATACCGCTCGCGTGCGCGGCGCCGAAGGCACGCTGCGCGATATCCCCGTCGCGCAGGTGCGCGTGGGCGATGTGGTGTCTGTGCGTGCCGGTGAACGCATCCCCGTGGATGCCGTGGTGCTGGAAGGCGCGAGCCATGTCGATGAATCCATGCTGACCGGCGAAAGCCTGCCCGTGCCCAAGCGCGAAGGCGACCGCGTGACCGCCGGTGCCATCGCCACGGATGGCGTGCTGCTTGTGCGCACCACGGCCATCGGCGCAGACACCATGCTCTCGCGCATCATCCGCCTCGTGGAAGACGCCCAGGCCGCCAAGCCGCCGATCCAACAACTGGTCGACCGCGTAAGCGCCATCTTCGTGCCGGCGGTGCTGGTCGCAGCGCTGCTCACGCTGGCCGGTTGGACGATCGCCGGTGCAGGGTGGGAGACGGCCATCGTCAACGCCGTGGCCGTGCTGGTGATCGCCTGCCCGTGTGCGCTGGGTCTTGCCACGCCGTCCGCCATCATGGCCGGCACGGGTGCGGGCGCGCGGCGCGGCATTCTGATTGCCGATGCGCAGGCGCTGGAGCGCGCACAGCAGGTGGATTTCGTCGTCTTCGACAAGACGGGCACGCTCACCGTCGGCCAGCCGCGTGTGATGGCAGTGGAAGCGGCATCCGGCATTGACGCCGACACGTTGCTCGACCAACTTGCCGCGCTGCAGGCTGAGAACACGCACCCGCTTGCGCAGGCCACGCGTGAATATGTGAAAGAGCAGGGCCGTGCAATCACGCCCGCACAATCGCCGGAAGTGTTGGCCGGACGCGGCACGCGCGGGATCGTGAATGGCGCATCGCTGCAACTCGGCAATGCGCGGTGGATGGATGAACTGGGGCTGGATCGCAGTGCATTGCAAGCGCGTGCCGATGCGCTGGAAGCACAAGGCAATACTGTCTCGTGGCTTGCGCAGCGTGATGAGGGCAGCGTGCAGCTGCGTGGCCTGATTGCATTTGGCGACGCCCTTAAGCCCGGTGCCCGGGATGCCGTGGCCGCCCTGCAGGCGCGTGGCGTGCGCACCGCGCTCGTGACGGGCGACAACGCAGGCGCCGCACGCAGCGTGGCCCAGGCACTGGGGATCGACGAAGTGGCCGCGCAAGTGCTGCCGCAAGACAAGGCCGCACGCGTGACGGCGTGGCAGCAGAGCGGCCATGTGGTGGCGATGGTGGGCGATGGCATCAACGATGCGCCGGCGCTGGCTGCGGCCGATGTCGGCATCGCCATGGCCACGGGCACGGATGTGGCAATGCAGGCCGCCGGCATCACCCTCATGCGTGGTGAGCCGCGTCTGGTGAGCGACGCGCTGGACCTGTCGCGCCGCACCGTCGCCAAGATTCGGCAGAACCTGTTCTGGGCCTTCGTCTATAACGTGGTGGGCATTCCGCTTGCGGCATTCGGCTTGCTGAACCCCACCTTTGCCGGGGCGGCAATGGCGTTCTCCAGCGTGAGCGTGGTCACCAATGCACTGATGCTGCGCCGCTGGCGCGCCACCGGAGACAACGCATGACGCGTACCGATCTCATCGACAAAGGCCCCGTCAACATTGGCGAGGCCGCGAAGGCCAGCGGCGTGTCGGCCAAGATGATCCGCTACTACGAAAGCATTGGCCTGCTGCCGCCCAGCCCGCGCACCGAAGGCAACTACCGCATGTACGACGCCCGGGCGGTGCATGTGCTGCGCTTTATCCACAGGTCGCGCTCGCTGGGCTTCTCGCTCGAAGAGATTCGCACGCTGCTTTCATTGTGGAACGACCGCGAACGCGCCAGCGCCGATGTGAAGGCCGTCACCCTGCGCCACGTGGCGGATCTCGATGCGCGCATCAGCGAGCTGGAAAGCATGCGCGACACGCTCATGACGCTAGCCAATGCGTGCCACGGTGATAACCGCCCCGATTGCCCGATCCTCCAGAGCGTAGCCGGCGAAGGTGGCGAAGGCGGTGACACCGACGCCTGCTGTCACTGACGCGGTGCTCTACTGATGCAGATTGCGGCAGGCGGCGTCTATGCCACAATCTGGCAACCCAAGGAGGAGACGCCGATGACGCAAGCCCCCGCTCAGGTCACCGCCCATCCAGCGCTGGAAAGCCGCCAGCGCATGAAGGACGGCACTGAACTGCTGGTCCGCACCTGGTTGCCCGCGCCCGATACCGGCGAGCCGCGCGGCACCGTCATCCTCGTTCACGGCATGGCCGAACACAGCGGCCGCTATCTACATGTGGCCAAGGTGCTCACCGACCTGGGCCTGCGCGTACGGGCCTTCGACCTACGCGGCCACGGCAAGAGCGGCGGCCCACGCATGGCGCTCGACGCGCAAGACAATTACCTCACCGATCTCGCAGAAATCATCGACGCGGCAGTCGCTCAATGGCACGAGATGCCGTTCGTGCTCGGCCACAGCATGGGCGGATTGATCGTCGCGCGCTTCACCACCGCGCGTATCCGCCCGGTGCGTGGCGTGCTGCTGTCATCGCCCGCGCTGCGCGTGAAATTGCCGCCCGGGGCGGGCATCGTGCGGGGGATTCTCTCCGCCATCGCGCCGCGGTTGCCGGTACCCAATCCCGTTGATCCGGCCAAGCTTTCGCACGATCCGAGCATCGCCGCCGCCTATCGCGCAGACCCGCTGGTGCAGGGCACAATCAGCGCATCATTGCTGGAGTTCATGCTCAATGCGATCACGCAGGCGCAGCAGGATGCGCCGCGCCTGGAAGCGCCGATGCTGCTGATGGCGGGTGGCGCGGATTCGATTGTCGATCCTTCCGGCAGCCGGGATTTCTATGCGAATGCGCCCGAGGATCTGCGGACCTTGGCGTGGTTCGATAAGGGCTATCACGAGATCTTCAACGAAGCAGAGCCGCTGCGTAGTGAGGTGTTTGGGAAGATGACGGAGTGGCTCCATAGCCGGATTTGATCTTTTTGAAACCCCATCCGTCTTTCATGTGCGGACGGTGTGGTTTCGTTAGCCCAAGCGACGCACGTTTGAAACGGAGCACGTAAGCGCAACTGCTCTTAGTCGCATGGCTTGTCTCCCGAATACGACTCGACGATTTGCCCCGCTAGATTGTCTTGGGCTCTCGCTTGAGCATGCAGCCGGTCACGGGTATTGAGGTACATCGCGTGAACGTCCTTGGTGGCATCCAGCCATGGGGGGCCGAACTCGCTGCGAGCGCAGGCGAAAGAGCGCCATAGTTCCTGTGCAGCGAGCTGAGCCCGTTCTGGGGTCGTGGCTGTCAGCATGAAGTTCTGCTGGGCTTTTGCGTACTGCATCATCGCTGCCCGTTGTGCCGAATTCGGATACGTTTTCTCGATGTAATGCTCGATGTCGTCGCGTATGCCGTTTTTATTGGCGTCGATGCCGGCGATGGAAGCGTCGAAATCCCTCGATTTCACGCCGGGACGGCCAGCTTGATTTTCGACCGTGCCAACCTGTGGGTTCAGTACGGAACTCTTGTTGGCTTGAAGGGCGCTGGATGTTGTTGCGCCGGTTACCTGGTTCTGACCATCGCCCTCGCTTCGGGATGAGAAAGACCACCAAGCAGCGGCAACTGAGCACACGGCAACCGCGGCCACGATTTTTGCCTTCACGTCTCCCTCCTTTTGCGGGGCGTTTGGCTCATTACTCGCGCTAGACTTTTATTTGAATGCGTTTCTGGAACGTAGGAAAACGGGCAAGCGGGTGCAAGTCGGGCGTGCGAAATTTCGCTGAGCATTACCTTATATCCGGGATGGCAAGGCTGCCGCATCCAGCTGCCGTGGGCCTCACCGTGACGTTGTCCCGCAGGCGCAGTGCTGCGTCCGCCAAGATCTCGCGACTACGAGGAAAAGTGCAGGGACATCGGAGACGTATTCCAGCGAAGGCTGCTTAAGCGCCCCGCATCGCCTTTGGTGACCAGCCTCAACGCTGTACCGAGACGGTGGGAGGCGAATCCGTGCACAATGGCTTTTCGCCGGTGGGATGGAGCCGCAGCCTCAGCAAACCAACAAGGTGGCCGTCCCTGCAAGATGGCGTTTTTCTTTGCTTACGTTTTTTGGCAAAGATATAGAAAGTGAGTTAGCTCGGCAGGACATGAAACGAGGGTTGCACCACAACAATAAAAACCAATAACACCAAGGAAAAGAAGCACGGAGACATGGAAACCTACGACTACATCATCATCGGTGCAGGCTCCGCAGGCTGCGTCCTCGCCAACCGGCTGACTCGTGACCCCGACGTCTCCGTGCTGCTGCTGGAAGCGGGTGGCAAGGACGATTACCACTGGATCCACATCCCCGTCGGCTATCTGTATTGCATCGGCAACCCACGCACCGATTGGCTGTATCGCACGCGCGAAGAGCCCGGGCTGAACGGTCGCTCGCTCGGCTATCCGCGCGGCCGCGTGCTGGGGGGCTGCTCGTCGATCAACGGCATGATCTACATGCGGGGCCAGCGCGAAGACTACGACGGCTGGGCTGCCACCACCGGTGATGATTCATGGAAGTGGGATGCGGTGCTGCCGCTGTTCAAGGCCAGTGAAAACCATCACGGCGGCGCGAACGCGTGGCACGGTGCAAACGGCGAATGGCGCGTCGAGCCGCAACGCCTGCACTGGCAGGTGCTCGAGACCTTCATCGAAGCGGCTGTGCAGGCGGGCATCCCGCGCACGAGCGACTTCAACCGCGGCGACAACTTCGGCGTCGGCTACTTCGAGGTCAATCAGAAGCGCGGCATCCGCTGGAATACGGCCAAGGGTTTTCTGCGCCCGGCATCGCAGCGGCCGAACCTGACCATCGTGACGGGCGCGCAGGTGCGGGCGCTGACGTTTGACGGCAAGCGCTGCACCGGCGTGACGTATCGCGGCGCAGGGCAGGACTACACCGTGGCCGCGCGCGAAGAGGTGATCCTGTCGGCGGGCGCGATCAACTCGCCGCAATTGCTGGAGCTGGCCGGCATTGGCCAGCCGGAGCGTCTGCAGGCGCTCGGCATTCCGGTGCGCCAGGCGTTGCCGGGTGTGGGAGAAAACCTGCAGGACCACCTGCAGTTGCGCAGTGTGGTGAAGGTGAACGGAGTGCCCACGCTCAACACGCGTGCCTCCAACTGGTGGGGCAAGGCGCTCATCGGCATGCAATACGCGTTCAACCAGAGCGGGCCGATGAGCATGGCGCCGTCACAGCTGGGCGTGTTTGCGCGCTCGAATCCGCACGTGTCGCGGCCCGATGTGGAGTACCACGTGCAGCCGCTTTCGCTCGACAAGTTTGGCGATCCGCTGCACGCGTTCAATGCGTTTACCGCGAGCGTGTGCAACCTGCGGCCGACCTCGCGCGGCACGGTGCATGTCACGTCTGCCGACCCGTTTGCTGCGCCGACCATCGCGCCGAACTACTTGTCCACAGAGGAAGACCGCAAGGTTGCGGCCGATTCGCTGCGCCTCACGCGCCGCATCGTTGCACAGCCGGCCTTGGCGCAATACAAGCCCGAGGAGTACCTGCCTGGCGCGGCGTTCCAAACCGACGAGGAACTTGCCCGCGCCGCCGGCGAGATCGGCACGACCATCTTCCACCCGGTCGGCACATGCCGCATGGGGCGCGCCGATGATGCAAACGCGGTGGTCGACGCCCAACTGCGCGTGCGCGGCATCGAGGGGCTGCGGGTGGTCGACGCGTCCGTCATGCCGACGATTACCTCGGGCAATACCAACTCGCCGACGATCATGATTGCGGAGAAGGCGAGCGAGATGATCCGTGCCGCGCGCAAGGCCCGTGCCCGCGGCGAGGCCGTGCCAGCCTGACGCCGGTTCCGATACCGATGACACGGGCGTGACACTCCGCCCGTGTCATATGAATACGCAATCCGCATTGCCCCGATAGGTAACTCTACGTAACTCCCTCCTGTGAGGCGGAAAGCCAATACCGGTGCGGGTTTCCGGGGCGTAAGCGGGGTGTAATCGTCTCGGTAAAAACCCCGATGTTTTGCAACGCAACAGCCGTTGACAATCATCCGCACCATAAAAAGGGCGGGAGACAAGAGGGAATCATGGCGCAGGACATCATTCTCGAAACGCGCGGACTGACCAAGGGCTTCAAGGGCTTTACCGCCGTGTCCGACGTCAACCTGCGCGTGCAGCGTGGGTCCATCCATGCGCTCATCGGCCCGAACGGCGCCGGCAAGACGACCTGTTTCAACCTGCTGACCAAATTCCTGGTGCCCACGCGCGGCACGATTCTGTTCAACGGCGTCGATATCACCTCGGAAAAGCCGGCGCAGATCGCACGCCGTGGCGTCATCCGTTCGTTTCAGATCTCCGCCGTGTTTCCGCATCTGACGGTGATGGAAAACGTTCGCGTGGGGCTGCAGCGGCAGCTCGGTACGGCGTATGCGTTCTGGCGCAGCGAGCAATCGCTCAACACGCTGAATGCGCGCGCCATGGAGCTGCTCGAACAGGTAGGCCTGACGGAGTTTGCGCACACCGTGACGGTGGAGTTGCCCTACGGCCGCAAGCGCGCGCTGGAGATTGCGACCACGCTGGCGATGGAGCCTGAGCTGATGCTGCTCGACGAGCCCACGCAGGGCATGGGCCACGAAGACGTGGACCGCGTGACGGAGCTGATCAAGCGCGTCGCGCAGGGCCGCACGATCCTGATGGTCGAACACAACATGAACGTGGTCTCGTCCATCGCCGACAAGATCACGGTGCTGCAGCGCGGCCAGATCCTGGCCGAAGGCCCGTACGAAGACGTCTCGAAGAACCCGCAGGTGATGGAAGCCTATATGGGCACCGCCGATGCGGCGCTGGAAGGCCATTGAGCCCACTGATCGACGCCAATCGATCACGCGACGCGGCTGCATGCCGCGTATCAAACGTAAGCGAACGCTAGACCCGAACACACGAGAACACTGCATGAGCACGCCCGCGCTCCAGATCAAGGACCTGCACGCCTGGTACGGCGAATCGCACATCCTGCATGGTGTCGACCTGACCGTGAACCGCGGCGAGGTCGTCACGCTGCTCGGCCGCAACGGTGCGGGCCGCACCACCACGCTGCGCGCCATCATGGGCCTGGTGGGCACGCGCAAAGGCTCCATCGTCGTGCACGACGCAAGCGGCCAGGGCGTGGAAACGATCGACCTGCCGACGCACAAGATCGCCCACTGCGGCATCGGCTACTGCCCCGAAGAGCGCGGCATCTTCTCGAGCCTGTCGTGCGAAGAGAACCTGATGCTGCCGCCGGTGTTGAAGGGGCAGGTAGCCAAGACCGGCAATGCCGGCATGAGCATCGAAGAAATCTACGAGATGTTCCCGAACCTGGCCGAGCGCCGTCAGAGCCAGGGCACGCGCCTGTCGGGCGGGGAGCAGCAGATGCTGGCGGTCGGGCGCATCCTGCGCACGGGCGCGAACCTGCTGCTGCTCGACGAGATTTCCGAGGGCCTTGCGCCGGTGATCGTGCAGGCGCTGGCCCGCATGATCCTGATGCTCAAGAAGCGCGGCTACACGGTGGTGATGGTGGAGCAGAACTTCCGCTTTGCCGCGCCGCTGGCAGATCGCTTTTATGTGATGGAACACGGCCGCATCGTCGAGCGTTTCGAGGCGGCGCAACTGCAGGACAAGATGCCGGTGCTGCACGAACTGCTCGGCGTTTAAGGCGTTTTCCCGATCGACTTGCAAGACCCATGCGCCAGCGTGATCCGCGGCGCGCACGACACAGGAGACAAGACCATGACACTCAAGAAGCTGGCTGGTGCATTGATGGCGGTAGGGCTGGGCGCGGCGGCTTTCGGCGCGCATGCGCAGGTGAGCGGCGACAAGGTGAAGATCGGCTACATCACTGATCTCTCGGGTCTGTATGCCGACATCGACGGGCAGGGCGGTGTCGAGGCGGTCAAGATGGCGATCGAGGATGCGGGCGGCAAGGTGCTCGGCAAGCCGATCGAACTGGTGACGGCCGATCACCAGAACAAAGCCGACATTGCCGCTTCAAAGGCGCGTGAATGGATGGACCAGCAAGGCCTGGACATGCTGCTGGGCGGCACGAACTCCGCCACGGGCCTGGCGATGAACAAGGTGGCTTCCGAGAAGAAGCGCGTGTTCATCGACATCGGTGCCGGCACGGCGCGCCTGACCAACGAAGAGTGCACGCCGTACACGATCCACTATGCCTACGACACCGTGGCGCTGGCGAAGGGCACGGGCAGTGCGGTGGTCAAGCAGGGCGGCAAGTCGTGGTTCTTCCTGACCGCCGACTACGCCTTCGGCCATTCGCTGGAGAACGACACGACGGCCGTGGTCAAGGCCAACGGTGGCACGGTGGTGGGTTCAGTCAAGCACCCGCTGTCGGCGTCGGACTTCTCGTCGTACCTGCTGCAGGCGCAGTCGTCCAAGGCGCAGATCCTGGGCCTGGCCAACGCCGGTGGCGACACGATCAATTCGATCAAGGCGGCCAAGGAATTCGGCATCACCAAGTCGATGAAGATCGCCGGCCTGCTGATGTTCATCAACGACGTGCACAGCCTGGGCCTGCAGACAGCCGAGGGCCTGCTGATGACCGACAGCTGGTATTGGGACATGAACGACGCCACGCGCAAGTTCGCCAACCGCTACTTCATGAAGATGAAGAAGATGCCGAGCAGCTTGCAGGCGGCGGATTACTCGGCGGTGTCGAACTACATCAAGGCCGTGGCGGCTGCCGGCACGGATGATCCGGACAAGGTCATCGCGCAGCTCAAGAAGACCAAGATCGACGACTTCTACACGAAGGGCTACATCCGCCAGGACGGCCGTGGCATCCACGACATGTACCTGCTGCAGGTGAAGACGCCGGCCGAATCGAAGAAGCCGTGGGATTACCTGAAGGTCGTGGCGACCATCCCGGGCGAACAGGCGTTCACCACGCCGGCCGAGTCGAAGTGCTCGCTGATGAAGAAGTAAAAGCGTAGGCAATCCGGCGCCGCTGTCCGTGTGGATGGCGGCGTCATCAACGTTGTTGGTGTGGTGTTCTCTTCCTGACCGCGATGGAAATCTTCGGCGTTCCGCTACCGGCCATGCTCAGCCAATTGCTGCTGGGTCTGGTCAACGGTTCCTTCTATGCGATGTTGAGCCTGGGCCTTGCGGTCATCTTCGGGCTGCTCAACGTCATCAATTTTGCGCACGGCGCACTGTTCATGCTGGGCGCGGTGCTCACGTGGATGGGCTTTTCGTACCTGGGCATCCCGTACTGGGCGATGCTGGTGCTCTCGCCCCTGGTGATCGGCCTGCTGGGCGTGGTGATCGAACGCACGCTGCTGCGGTTCATCTACAAGCTGGACCATCTCTATGGCCTGCTGCTCACGCTGGGCGTGACGCTTGTCATCGAAGGCGTGTTCCGCGCCATCTATGGCGTGTCGGGCCTGCCGTACGACACGCCCGAATTGCTGCAGGGTGCCACGGACCTCGGCTTCATGATGCTGCCGAACTATCGCGCGTGGGTGGTGGTGGCGTCGCTGGCGGTGTGCTTCGCCACGTGGTTCATGATCGAAAAGACGAAGCTGGGCGCCTACCTGCGCGCCGGCACGGAGAACCCGAAGCTGGTCGAAGCCTTTGGCGTGAACGTGCCACTGATGGTCACGCTCACCTACGGCTTTGGCGTGGCGCTGGCGGCGTTTGCTGGCGTGCTGGCTGCGCCCGTCATCCAGATCTCGCCACTGATGGGGCAGAGCATGATCATCACCGTGTTTGCGGTGGTGGTGATTGGTGGTATGGGGTCGATTCTCGGTTCGATCGTCACGGGGCTGGGCCTGGGCGTGATCGAGGGGCTGACCAAGGTGTTTTATCCACAGGCGTCGGCGACCGTGGTGTTCGTGATCATGGTGCTGGTGCTGCTGGTGCGTCCGGCGGGCCTGTTCGGTAAAGAGAAATGAGCGGCGCGGCCAACATGACCAACTCTTCTTCCCTCAAATACGTCCTGTACGGCCTGCTGCTGGTCGCGCTGATCGCCGCACCGCTGGTGGGCGCGTATCCGGTGTTCGTCGCCAAGCTGCTTTGCTTCGCGCTGTTTGCCTCCGCATTCAACCTGCTGCTGGGCTACACGGGGCTGCTGTCGTTCGGGCATGCGGCGTTCTTTGGTGGCGCGGGCTACGTGGCCGGCTACATGATGCGCGATCTGCATGTCACCCCTGAACTGGGGTTGCTGGCCGGCACTGCGGCGGGCGCGTTCATCGGATTGATCGTCGGCCTGCTGGCCATCCGCCGCCAGGGCATCTATTTCGCGATGATCACGCTGGCGCTGGCGCAGATGCTGTACTTCTTCTGCCTGCAGGTGCCGTTCACCGGCGGTGAAGATGGCCTGCAAGGCGTGCCGCGCGGCAAGCTGTTCGGTGTGCTGGATCTGTCGTCCGATCTGACGCTGTATTACGTTGTGCTCGTCATCGTTGCGCTGGCGTTTCTGCTGATCGTGCGCACGATCCACTCGCCGTTCGGACAGATCCTCAAGGCCATCAAGGAGAACGAGCCGCGCGCCACGTCCCTCGGCTACGACACCGATCGTTTCAAGCTACTGGCCTTCGTGCTGTCGGCGGCGCTCACGGGCCTGGCCGGCTCGCTTAAGACGCTGGTCCTCGGCTTCGAGACGCTCACCGACGTGCACTGGTCGATGTCCGGCTCGGTCATCCTGATGACGCTGGTGGGCGGCCTGGGTATCCTGTCGGGCCCGCTGCTGGGCGCGGCGCTGGTGATTGCGCTGGAAAACAAGCTCGGCGACATCGGCAGCTTCCTGGCTGGCGCCACCGGCATCGACGGCTTCAATATCCTCGGCGAATCGGTCACCACGGTCACGGGTGCGATCTTCGTGATCTGCGTGCTGACCTTCCGCCGCGGCATCATGGGCGAAATTGCGGCTCGCGTTCCCTGGTTGCGACGTTGACGCCACAATGCGCGAAGATGCCGGCGAATTTCACCCAGACGGCTGAATTTGGTGCCTCATGCACCGTAAGGGTTTGCTCTAGTTGCTGCATTGCGGTGCATCTTTTACAGTCGCGTTACGGTTTTCGCACGAGATAAATGAGGCGGGAGCGAGGAGACGACAGCACACACCGCACGTACGGTGGAGATGCAAAATAAATGAAGGCCCTGCCAGGCGATCCCCGGCAGGGCCTTTTAGTTTGTGCGCTCGCCTTCCGCGAGGGCGCCGGCCAGCAGCGCACGGCCCCGGGCGCTGACCGTCACTAACTGCAGCCCCGGCGCGGAGTCGGGCACGCAGTCCACCAGCCCGTCGATGCAGGCATCCTCCCAGATCGACAAACGCGGGCACGACGTCCGCCACGTTTCCAGCACTTCAGCGTAGGGCCGCGGCCGCTCGGCCAGCGACTGCAGCAATTGCAGGGTGAGGGCGCGGGTCGGATCGGCCATGGCGGGCTCCGTGGGATGACGCATCCATTCTGGTTCGCGCTTATTCACAAGAGAAATGCATTCGGTGTCGACGCCTATGCGCGCACTGCATGACAATGGCGCCTTCGCCAAAGCTGCCCATGACCCTGTCCACTCGCCTTGCCACGCCCGAAGACCGGCCGCGCCTGCTGGCCGCCGTCGCCTCGACCGCCTCGCCGCTGCAGCTGGCGCATGCCGTTGATACGCTGCTCGCCCATCCGAACGTGCATCCCTGTTTCCTGATCGAAAAGGGTGAGGTATTGGCCGGCGTGGCGCCGATCACGCTCGTGCCGCACCTGATGTTGGGCGGCTTGGTGGCGTGGTTGCCCGCTGGCGTGTTGGTGCTTTCCGGTGACATGGCCACCCGTGACACCGCCTTGGCCGCCGTGAATGAGTACGCCAGAGCACATGGCATACTCCACGTCCTGCTGCCGCCCGCGGCGCTTTCTGCTGAAGACGCTGCAGCGCTCGGCTTTGCGTCTGACACATCGGGCTGCTGGCGGCGCAGCGCACGTCCGTCGCCCAAGTCGCTGGGCTAATCCTTCCCGTTTCGTTTTTCCTGATGGAATTCGCTTTGCTCGCCGTGGCTGGCTTTCTGGCCGGCCTGATCGATGCCGTGGCCGGTGGCGGTGGCTTGGTGCAGATTCCCGCGCTGTTTTCGGCGTATCCCAACATCGCGCCCGCTACGCTCATCGGCACGAACAAGGTCGCGTCGATGTCGGGCACCGCGACGGCGGCGGTGCGTTACGGCCGCACAGTGCGCATCTATTGGGGCGCGACGGCGCCGGCAGTGGTCACGGCGTTTGCCTTTTCGCTGCTGGGCGCGTGGGCGCTCATGCATATCCCGGCCGAGCCGCTGCGCCGCGCGCTGCCGTTCGTGCTGGTGGCGCTGCTCGTCTACACCGTGGCTAAGAAGAACCTGGGCGCCGATCATGCCCCGCGCCTCAAGGGCTGGCGCGAGCGCGCGGCGGCATTGCTGGCCGGCGCGGCCATCGGCTTCTACGACGGCGTGTTTGGCCCGGGCACCGGCAGCTTTCTGATGATCGTGTTCGTGCGCGTGTTCGGTTACGACTTCCTGCACGCGTCGGCTTCTACCAAGATCGTGAATCTGGCGACCAACGTGGCGGCTTTGCTCCTGCTGGCTTCCAAGGGCCACGTGTGGTGGCAGCTCGGCTTGGTGATGGCGGTCGCCAACGTGGCCGGCAATCAGGTCGGCAGCCACCTCGCGCTGCGGCACGGCAGCCGCTTCGTGCGCAAGGTGTTCATCGTGGTGGTGTTGGCGTTGATTTTGAAGACGGCTTACGACGCCTTCATCCGTTGAGTTGTTTTTCGAGTGCTACGCTGCGTTCGGTAACGACATCGCCCGTGTGCTGCGTGGTCACGGTCTCAATCAACATGATTCCGCATTCCTCGTCGGCGACGGGAAAGTGACGCACACCGCGCGGCACGACACAGAATTCACCCGGGCCGAGGTGCACGTCGGCGCGGTCTTCGAAGGCGATTTTCAGGTGGCCGTAGACCACGAAGAACAGCTCATCTTCATTCGGGTGGTCGTGCCAGACGAATTCGCCCTTGAGCTTGGCGACCTTGATGTATTGATCGTTGACCTGGCCGACAATGCGCGGCGACCAATAGTCTGTGACCTGTTCCAGCGCGTGCGTGACCTGTACGGCGTGTCCTGCGAGCATGTTGCGCTCCGATGTATGGGAAGGCTCTGAAGATAAGGGCGGGCGCCGGGCATTCCCAACCAAACTTTCTAATCGCACCGATCACGCGGGCTAATGCGCGGTGCGTTGTCACTGTGTTGCCGCATGGGCGGGCTAGGCTGCCAGGTTCTGCTTTCTTCTGCGCAGCATCATGGCCCTGAGCCTCGACGACATCCGCACGCTATTTGACCGCCACGGCAACATTGCCTACAGCGGCGAGCCCGTCACGCAGCTCGAACATGCCTTGCAGACGGCGGCGTTGGCGGAGGCGGCCGGTGCGTCGGATGCGCTGATCACGGCGGCGCTGCTGCACGACCTCGGTCATTTGCTGAACCTGCGGGGCGAGACGCCGACCGCCCACGGCATCGACGATCAGCACCAGTACTTTGCGCTGCCGTTTCTGCGTGCGACGTTTCCCGATGCCGTGCTGGAGCCGATCCGCCTGCATGTGGATGCCAAGCGCTGCCTGTGCGCGATGGATGCGCATTACTACGCGCGCCTCTCAGCCGATTCCGTACGGAGCTTGGCGTTGCAGGGCGGTGTGTTTTCAGCGCAGGAAGCCGAGGCCTTCATGCAGCGTCCGTACGCTGCCGATGCGCTGCAGCTGCGCCGGTGGGACGACCTCGCCAAGGTGGCCGGGCAGCGCACGCCTGATCTTGCGCACTTCCTGGCGACGGCCGCGCGGGTTTCAGCGGCAGCCTAGGCTGCGCAACGTCGCGCCCACGGCTTCGTCCCACGGTGTGTGCGGCTCGGCCCCGAGCGTCTGCACGAGCTTGGCGTTGTCCATGCGCACCGGCTGCTGCCACAGGTATCGCATCTCGCGCATCTCGCGCAGCATCTCCGAGAACGGCGCCAGCGCGGGCATCAGCCACCACGGGAATGCGCGCGTCTTGACGGGGCGGCCCACCGCGCGGCCAATTGCTGCGGCCATCTGCGTGCCGTCGGCGTCCCAGTGACCGCGCATGTGATAGACGGCAAAGTCCGGCAGACGGTCGCCTTGCTCGACAAGACGCAGCATCGTTTCGGCCACGTCCGGCAGGTACGCCCATTGATGGCCGATGCCCGCGGCGCCCGGCTGCGTGACGGTGCGGACGGGCTTGCCCGGCTTGACCAGCGCGCCGGCAAACCACGTGTTGCCGGTTTGCGGCCCGAAGAAATCGCCGGCGCGCACGATCAGGCTGCGCACGCCGTCGGCGCTGGCGGCCTGCATGCGGCGCTCCAGCTCTGCGCGGATCTTGCCCTTGCGCGTGAGCGGTGCCTGCGCAGTCGTTTCGCGCAGCACGGGAAACGTGTCCGGCGCGAAGTTGTACACCGTGCCGGGCAGCACGATACGCGCTCCTGAAGCACGTGCGGCGGCGATGGTGTTGTCGATCATCGGCAGCACCAGCCCGGCCCAGTTCTGGTAGCCCGGCGGGTTGACGGCGTGGACGATCAGCTCCGCGCCATGCGCTGCGCCGACCACGTCTTCGCGCACCATCGCGTCGCCGCGAATCCATTCGAATGCGGTGTTGCGGTTGGTCAGCGCCTCCGGATTGCGCTGCAGCGCCCGCACATGCCAGCCGCGTGCCACCAGCCGACGTGCCACTTCGCCGCCGATACCGCCGGTGGCGCCCAATACCAATGCGATGCGTTGTGCCTGTTCCATGACCGTGCTCCCGGTGTGTGTGCGTTGCGATGGAGGCATTCTGGGCGCAGCTGTGCTTCAATGGAATTGTTGATAGTGAGCGTGCAGATATACAAATTTGTATGAACGGATCTGAGCCTGGTTGGGAGTTGTATCGGACGTTTCTTGCCGTCGTGCGAGAAGGATCGCTGTCGGGCGCCGCCCGCGCGCTGGGGCTGACGCAGCCGACGGCGGGCCGGCATGTCGATGCGCTGGAACGGGCGCTGGGCATGTCGCTCTTCATCCGAACCCAGCAGGGGCTCAGCCCCACAGAAGCGGCGCTATCGCTGCGGCCGTTTGCCGAATCGCTCGAAGCCACGAGTGCCGCCTTGCTGCGCGCCGCGTCCAGCCAGGGCGAGGGCGTGCGCGGCACCGTGCGCATCACCGCCAGCGAGGTGGTGGCGGTCGAAGTGCTGCCGCCCATCCTCGCCGATCTGCACGCCGCCTATCCGGAGCTGACGCTCGAACTGGTGCCCTCGAACCGGATGGAAGACCTGCTGCGCCGCGAGGCGGACATCGCCGTGCGCATGCAGCCACCGAGCCAGGGCGTGCTCGTCGCGCGGCACATCGGCAGCATTGAACTGGGGCTATTTGCCCACCGGCGCTATCTGGCGCAGCGCGGCACGCCAAGCACGGTGGAAGAACTCGCTGGCCACACGTTGATCGGCTACGACAAAGAAAACGCCTTCCTGCGCAGCGTGCGAGCGCAGTTCCCGTGGATCCAACGTAACCGCTTCGCACTGCGCACCGACAGTGACCTGGCTGCAATTGCTGCGCTGCGTGCGGGCTTTGGCATCGGCTTCTGCCAGGTCGGCCTGGTGCGGCACAACGCAGATCTGGTTCGGCTGTTCGGCAATCGGGTCTCCATCACGCTCGACACCTGGCTCGCCATGCACGAAGACCTGCGTGACAGCCCGCGCTGCCGCGTCGTGTTTGATGCGTTGGCGACGGGGCTGCTGCGTTACATCAACGGCGATTGATCGATCGCGTTGCTATCGCTTCTGGCGCAATGGGTCGAGCAGGCTCTTCAACCCGTTGTGATCCAACTCCTGCATCAGCGCGAGCAATCGGCCGATCTGCCCGGGCGGAAAGCCTTCGCGCGCGAACCAGTTGAGGTAATGGCCCGGCAGGTCCGCAATCACGCGGCCCTTGTATTTGCCGAAGGGCATTTGCGTGGTGACGAGGCGTTGGAGGTCTTCGGGGTTCATGGGCGCTATTGTGCCGTCGATGTGGGGACGAGCGCGGGCACGTGCGCCAGCAAATGCTCCACAAAACCGGAGAGCTTCGGCAACGGCCGTCGATCCTGCCGATACACGACATGAATCGGCCGCGGCTCGGGCGCATACGCTTGCAGCACGCGCACGAGGCGGCCGCTTGCCAGGTCTTCTGCGACGAGCACTTCGGGCTGCAGCAGCAGGCCCGCGCCCGCAACCGCTGCCGCGCGCAAGCCATGGCCGTCGTTGCAGGTGAAGGCAGGGTCGTCGCGCCAGGGCGTGTCGCCTTCCCAGTCACGCAACTGCCACGCATTGCGGTTGTTCCACACCATGTGCGAGAGGCAGCGGTGCTGTGGCAGGTTTGCCGGTGTTTCCGGCCGCCCGTAACGCGTGAGGTAATCCAGCGATGCGCAGATGACCATGCGATACACGCACAGCGGCTTGGCGACCAGATCGGCGTCGCCCAGTGGCCCGATGCGGATGGCGAGGTCGAACCCCTCGTCGACGAGATCGACCATGCTGTTGCTGAGGTTCAGCTCCACGCGCACCTGCGGATGCGCCTGCTGGAACGTCGCCGCCAACGGCGCGATCACGCACGCGCCAAACGTGGTGGGGGCACTTACGCGCAGCGTGCCTGAGGGCGACGCGCGCAGCCGTTCGACGGACGTTTCCGCCCAACGCACCTGTTCCAGCACGCGCTTGGCGTCTTCGTAGAACACGCGTCCGGCATCGGTCAGGCTCTGGCGGCGCGTGCTGCGCTGGAGCAGGCGGGCGCCCAGTTGCGTCTCTAGCGCGCTTACATATTTGCCGACCATCACCGCGGACATTTCAAGCCGCGCCGCTGCCTCGGTGAAGTTGCCGCCTTCCACCACGGCGACGAAGGTTTCCATGCTGCGCAGCTTGTCCATATTCCGAACTATTGATTTGGAATGATCGAAGGTATCACGGCTTTATTACATAATGGGTTCGGCCAAGAATAGGCGCCATTCCAACCGGATTTGTGAAGGAGCAGAGCATGAAAATCGTCGTGATTGGCGCCAGCGGCACGCTTGGCCGCGCCGTGGTGGCGGAACTGGAGCAGGGCGGTGCGCACGAAATCATCCGCGTCGGCCGCACGCAGGGCGAGCATCAAGTCGACATCACCAACGCAGACAGCGTGGCGGCGCTGTTCAACAAGCTCGGCCGCGTCGACGCGATTGTCTCCACCGCGGGCAATCTGTTCTTCGGGCCGCTGACCAAGATGACGGCCGCGGATTTCAACGTTGGCCTGCAGGACAAGCTGCTCGGCCAAGTGCGCCTGGCGCTCGTCGGCCAGCATTATCTGAACGACGGCGGCTCGATCACGCTGACGACCGGCATCGTGGGGCAGGAGCCGATTGCACAAGGCGCCAACGCCACCGCGGTGAACGCGGGCGTGGAGGGCTTTGTGCGCGCCGCCGCTTGCGAGCTGCCGCGCGGCATCCGCATCAACGCGGTGAGCCCGACGGTGCTGACCGAATCCATGGAGGCATATGGCCCGTTCTTCCCGGGCTTCGAGCCGGTCTCGGCAGCGCGCGCGGCGTTGGCGTATCGGCGCAGCGTGGAAGGCGTGCAGAGCGGCCGGGTGTATCGCGTAGGCTGAATCTGCCCAGGTCGTGAACACGTTAAGTTTCGGGGTATCTCCCCCTTGCCCGCGTGGCGTGACTCCTTCTAGACTCGTTCATCCCCGACCCAGCGGTCGGCCAAATCGCAGATCCAGAGCGGGCGCAGACCCGCTCGGCACATCTCAGGAGACGGCATGAAGGTTTCGCGCGCATCCCGCATTGCACTCGCCGCAACGGCGTTGTTGGCAGGCACGGCATTCGCCCAGGTGAAGGTCGGTATCACAGTGTCTGCCACGGGGCCGGCCGCCTCGCTCGGCATTCCGGAAAAGAACACCGTGGCGCTGCTGCCCAAGGAAATCGCAGGCAAGAAAATCGAGTACATCGTGCTCGACGATGCGTCTGATACGACGACTGCCGTCAAGAACACGCGCAAGCTGATCACCGAAGACAAGGTCGACCTGGTGATCGGCTCGACCGTCACGCCGAACTCGCTGGCGATGGTGGATGTGGTGGCCGAGAGCGAAACGCCGATGATCACCCTGGCCGCCTCGGCGCGAATCATCGAGCCGATGGACGCCAAGCGCGCGTGGGTGTTCAAGACGCCGCAGAACGATTCGCACATGGCGACCGCCATTGCCGAACACATGGTCAACCATGGCGTGAAGACCGTCGCGCTGATCGGCTTTGCCGATGCCTATGGCGATTCGTGGGCGCAGGAGTTCGACAAGGTGGCAGGGCTGCGCAAGCTGAAGGTTGTCGCCAACGAGCGGTTTGCTCGGACCGATACGTCGGTGACAGGGCAGGTGTTGAAGATCGTGTCGTCCAATCCGGACGCAGTGTTGATCGCAGGCTCGGGTACGCCTGCCGCGCTGCCGGAGCGGGCGCTCAAGGAGCGGGGCTACAAGGGCAAGCTGTATCAGACGCACGGCGTGGCGAACGCCGACTTCCTGCGCGTGTGCGGCAAGGACTGCGACGGCACGTTCCTGCCGGCAGGTCCGATCCTGGTTGCCGAGCAACTGCCCGACAGCAACCCGGTGAAGAAGCCAGCGCTGGCGTACAAGACGGCATATGAGAAGGCCTATGGCGGGCAGGTTTCCACGTTCGGCGGCCACATGTGGGATGCCGGTTTGTTGTTCACACATGCGATGCCCGAAGCGCTGAAGAAGGGGCAACCCGGCACACCGGCGTTCCGCAAGGGGCTGCGCGATGCGATGGAGACGACCACCAATCTGGCGATCTCGCACGGCGTGATGAACATGAACGCGAAGGATCACCTCGGGCTGGACCAACGGGCGCGGGTGATGGTGGAAATCAAGGACGGGAAGTGGAAGCTGCAGAACTGACGGCGTAGCCAACGTCATCGTCCCACGCAAAACGCACGGTTCGCGCCGTGCGTTTTGCTTTTCGGGGCTCAAGCGTTGGCGAGGCTCTGCGGCACGGGCGATGCCGTGGTTTTCGGCAGCGCGGCGTCGATTTCCGCGAGATCCGCATCCGTCAGTTTCAGGCTGGCCGCGCCGAGCAGTCCTTCGAGCTGGTCCGGCCGTCGCACGCCGACGATGGCGCCCGTGACCACCGGGTTGCGCAGCGTCCATGCGATGGCCACTTCAGCGGGCGTACGCCCATGCCGCGCCCCCACGCCGCGCAGCACATCCACGAGCGCCAGGTTGTGTGTCAGGTTCGGCTCCTGAAATTCGGGGCTGCGCTGCGCGCGCCAGTCGTTGGCGGGCAGTGCGGCGATGCGCTCGCGGGTCATGCGCCCCGACAGCAGCCCCGATTGCAGCGGCGAATACACGATGTTGCCGATGCCATGCGCCGCCGTGTACGGCAGGATGGATTCTTCGATGCCGCGCATCAGCAGCGAGTAGGGCGGCTGCAATGAGGCAATCGGCGCGACGGAGCGGGCGCGTTCCATTTGCGCCGCATCGAAATTCGATACGCCGATATGGCGGATCTTGCCGGCGCGCCGTGCCGCCGCCAGCGCAGCGATGGCGGCTTCGATCGATTGCTCCGGCGCACCCGGAGGAAAGGCCGGCCAGTGGATCTGGTACAGATCAATCGCATCCACCTTCAGGCGGCGCAGGCTGTCGTCGATTTCACGTGAAAGCGATGCGGGGTCGAGCGAATGCGAAATCCGCCCCTGCGCATCCCACACCAGCGAACCCTTGGTGAACACGTACGGGCGCCGTTCTGCGGGCAATGTGCGCAGCGCCCGGCCGACCACCGTTTCCGCGTGGCCCAGCCCATAGGCGGCAGCGGTGTCGATCCAGTTGATGCCGGCGTCCGCAGCAGCGGCGATGGCGGCAATGGAATCGCGATCGTCCTGCGCGCCCCAGCCATATTCCCAGTTGCCGCCGCCCGTGGCCCACGTGCCGAAGCCGAGTGGAGAGATGTGCAGGTCGGATTGACCAAGTTGTCGTGTCTGCATGGCGATGTCCTTGTCAGGTCAGGGAGAGGAGTCGCCAGTCTAGGCAACGCGGTCGCGCCGATTAAGTGGATAGAATCGGATGCACTATGAAGACAGAATTCACAATCGATCCGGACCTGCTGCCCGCGCTGGATGGACTGCGCCGCGTTGCGGAGGCGGGGAGCTTCACGCAGGCGGCCGCAGCGCTGGATGTTTCGACGTCCGCGCTGTCGCAAACTGTCCGGCGGCTGGAGTCGGCGCTCGGCGTGCAACTGCTGGCGCGCACCACGCGACAGGTCAGTGCAACGGAAGCGGGTGAAGCGCTGCTTGCCGTCGCGCGGCCTGGCCTTGACGCGCTATACGGTGCGATGGCGGAAGTGGGGGAGCGTGCAACGGAGCCGCGCGGCACGTTGCGCGTGACGGCCTCGCGCGTGGCGTACCAGTCGTTGCTGCAGCCGGTGCTTGGCGATTTTCTCTCGCGCTATCCGCGCATCGAGCTGGAGGTCTCGGTGGACGACGGGCTGTCCGCGATCGTCGCAGACCGCTTTGATGTCGGCATCCGCTTCGGCGAGCGTGTCGAGCGCGACATGGTCGGCGTGCCGATCGGCCCGGCGCGCCGCATTGCGGTGGTGGGCAGTGCAGCGTATCTGCAAGCGCATGGCACGCCCGCATCGCCGGAAGCCCTGCGCGGCCATCGCTGCATCCGATACCGCTTTCCAAGCAGCGGCGCCTTGTACGACTGGGAGTTTGCCGCGCCCGGCGGTGGCGCCAACCAGTCGGCGGATGTGGTGGGCGGCTTCATCGCCAATGACGTGCTCGCGATGGTCGAGGCGGCGAAGCAGGGCGTGGGCTTGGCGCACGTGCTGGAAGACCTCGTCGCCGAGGATGTGGCGGCCGGCCGCTTGGTTCGGGTGCTCGAAGACTGGTGCCCGCCGATGTATCGCTTCCATCTCTATTTTCCTCGCACGCCGCAGATGCCGGGCAAGCTGCGCGCCTTCATCGATTTTCTACAGGAACGCTCGGCCAGCCCAGGGCGAGTGCCCATTAGCTGAATGTGTTTCACGTGAAACACAAACGCGGGCAACAAGCGGTGCATGTTCCACGTGAAACACGAAAAGCAGGTGAATTTCGTCTCGATTGCCGCATGGTCGAACTGCGGTGTAGCCGCGCGACTTATAATTCCGCTTCTCCAAATTTTTGATGCCTCCATGCGAGGAGGAAGCCATGCTGTATCCAATTGAATTCGATGTGATCGTGGTGGGTGGCGGACACGCCGGCACCGAGGCCGCCTTGGCGGCGGCGCGCATGGGTTGCCAGACCCTGCTGCTGACGCACAACATCGAGACACTGGGGCAGATGAGCTGCAATCCGTCCATCGGGGGCATCGGCAAGGGCCATCTGGTCAAGGAAGTGGACGCCTTGGGCGGCGCCATGGCCATCGCGACGGACGAGGGCGGCATCCAGTTCCGTATCCTCAATTCCAGCAAGGGCCCGGCGGTGCGGGCAACTCGCGCCCAGGCGGACCGCGTGTTGTACAAGGCGGCGATCCGTCATCGCCTGGAAAACCAGCCGAACCTGATGCTGTTCCAGCAGGCCGTGGAAGACCTGCTGGTGGAGGGCGACCGCGTAGTCGGGGCGGTGACACAGGTTGGCGTGCAGTTCCGTGCACGTGCCGTGGTGCTGACGGCTGGGACGTTCCTCGACGGCAAGATTCACGTCGGGTTGAACAACTACACCGGCGGCCGCGCGGGCGACCCCGCAGCGGTATCGCTGTCGGCGCGTCTCAAGGAATTGAAGCTGCCGCAAGGGCGCCTCAAGACCGGTACGCCGCCGCGAATCGATGGCCGGTCCATCGATTTTTCGGTGCTGGAGGAGCAGCCCGGCGATCTTGATCCGGTACCGGTGTTCTCGTTCATGGGCCGCGCGGAGATGCATCCCCGCCAAGTACCGTGCTGGGTGACGCACACGAACGAGCGCACCCACGACATCATCCGCGCCGGTCTGGACCGCTCCCCGATGTACACGGGCGTCATCGAGGGGGTAGGGCCGCGCTATTGCCCGAGCATCGAAGACAAAATCCACCGCTTCGCGAGCAAGGACAGCCACCAGATTTTTCTGGAGCCGGAAGGCCTGACGACGAACGAGTTCTACCCGAACGGCGTGTCGACCAGCCTGCCGTTTGATGTGCAGCTCGATCTGATCCACTCGATGCGCGGGTTGGAGAACGCCCACATCCTGCGGCCCGGTTATGCCATCGAGTACGACTACTTCGACCCGCGCGGGCTGAAGGCTTCGCTGGAATCCAAGGCGATTTCCGGCTTGTTCTTCGCCGGCCAGATCAATGGGACGACCGGTTACGAAGAGGCGGCGGCGCAAGGCCTGCTGGCGGGCATCAACGCTGGCCTGCAGGTGCAGGGTAAAGATGCCTGGACGCCGCGCCGTGATCAGGCCTATCTGGGCGTGCTCGTGGACGACCTCATCACCCGGGGCGTGACCGAGCCGTATCGCATGTTCACCAGTCGTGCTGAGTTCCGCCTCAGCCTGCGTGAAGACAACGCCGACATGCGCCTGACCGAAGTCGGCCGCGCACTGGGCGTCGTCGACGATGCGCGCTGGGATGCGTTCAACCGGAAGCGCGACGCTGTTTCACGTGAAACAGAGCGTCTTAAGTCGACCTGGGTGAATCCGGCCACGCTTCCGCTGGAAGACGCCGAGCCGGTGCTAGGCAAAGGCATTGAGCGCGAGTACGCCCTGGCCGACTTGCTGCGCCGCCCGAACGTGACGTACGAAACGCTCATGGGCATGCAGGGCGGCAAGTACGCGCTCGAATCGCCGTTGGCTGAAGACCCGTTGCTGGCTGAGCAGATCCGCGAGCAGGTCGAAATCGGCATCAAATACCACGGCTACATCGCCCGGCAGGCCGATGAAGTCGAGCGCCTGGGTGCCAACGAGAACACCCGTCTGCCAGCGGATTTCGACTATGCGCAAGTGCGCGGCCTGTCGATTGAGGTCCAGCAGAAGCTCGCCAAGCACAAGCCGGAGACCATCGGGCAGGCTTCGCGTATCTCCGGCATCACGCCAGCCGCCGTGTCCCTCCTGCTCGTGCACTTGAAGAAGGGCGTGCTGCGTGGCCAGGTCGGCCCGCGCGCCAGTGCAGAAGGCGAGGCCGCTTGATGGCGAATGCACTGACAGACGCTCGGGCAGAGCTGGAGGCCGGCGCCCGCGCGCTCGGCTTGTCGCTGGACGAAGCGCAAGTCGATCGCTTGCTGGCGTACCAAGGGCTGCTGGCCAAATGGAACCGCGTCTACAACCTGACCGCCATTCGTGATGCCGGCGACATGCTGACGCATCACTTGCTGGATTCGCTGTCGGCGGTGTCGCGCATCGCCGAGCTGGCCCGCCGTGCTCAACCCGACGCACCGCGCGTGCTGGACGTCGGTTCGGGAGGCGGCCTGCCGGGTATCCCGCTCGCCATCGCCTTCCCGGATGTAAGCGTCACGATGGTCGACATCGTGCAGAAAAAGACCGCTTTCCTGACGCAGTGCCGGGCCGAGCTTGGGCTGACCAACGCTCAATCGCATTGGGGCCACGTGGAAAAACTGGCTGATGCCACCGGCTACGGCGTCATTACCTCACGCGCTTTTGCCGAGCTGGTGGATTTCGTGAATCTGGCTGGCCATCTGCTGGCCCCCGGTGGCCGCATGGTCGCCATGAAGGGTGTGCGCCCGGATGCTGAAATCGAGCGCCTGCCCGCCGGCTGGACCGTCGAAGCCATCGAACGCCTGACCGTGCCGGGGCTGCCGGCCGAGCGTCACCTGGTCATCCTTGCGCCGTCGGCGTGAGCGAACGTTGTAGCGAGCCATTCACCGCAGAGGAGTCATGTCGAATATTTTCGTGATCGCCAACCAGAAGGGTGGGGTCGGCAAGACCACCACCACGGTGAATCTCGCGGCCGGGCTGGCCGCGCAAGGGCAGCGCGTGCTGCTGGTCGACCTCGACCCGCAAGGCAATGCCTCGATGGGCTCGGGCATTGACAAGCACACGCTCGAATTCAGCGTCTACCAAGTCCTTGTCGGGCTGGCGACGATTCCGCAGGCGCGCAAGCGCTCCGAGGCCGGGCGCTATGACGTGTTGCCAGCAAACCGCGACCTGGCCGGCGCCGAAGTCGAACTGGTCGATCTGGAGCATCGCGAAAACCGCCTCAAGCTTGCGCTCGCCGAGGTGGAAGCCGACTACGACTTCGTCCTTATCGATTGCCCGCCGTCGCTTTCGCTGCTGACGCTCAACGGCCTGTGTGCCGCGCACGGCGTCGTCGTGCCGATGCAGTGTGAGTACTTCGCGCTCGAAGGCCTGTCGGATCTCGTCAACACCATCAAACAGGTGCACGCCAACCTGAACCGCGACCTCAAGGTGATCGGCCTGTTGCGTGTGATGTTCGACCCGCGCGTGACGCTGCAGCAGCAGGTTTCGGCGCAGCTCGAATCGCACTTCGGCGACAAGGTGTTCAAGACTGTCATCCCGCGCAACGTGCGTCTGGCCGAAGCGCCCTCGTACGGCATGCCGGGCGTAGCGTTTGACGTGGCATCGAAAGGCGCCAAGGCCTATCTGGATTTCGGCGCCGAGATGATCGCGCGCGTGCGGCAGATGGCCGACATGCCGGCCTGAGCAGCAAGAGGAACAACATGAGCACGATGAAGAAAAAGGGACTGGGCCGCGGCCTCGAAGCGCTGCTCGGCAGCCCGGCCGAGATTGTCGAAGCCGCCAAGCAGGAGGGCGCGCCGACGGTCCTGAAGCTGGAACAGATGCAGCCTGGCAAATATCAGCCGCGCACGCGCATGGACGAAGGCGCGCTGCAGGAGCTTGCCGCGAGCATCCGCGCCCAAGGCTTGATGCAGCCGATTCTGGTGCGCAAGGTCGAGTCCGACGGCACAAAGCCTAAGTACGAAATCATCGCAGGTGAACGCCGCTTCCGCGCATCGCGCCTTGCGGGCCTGACCGAAGTGCCCGTCCTCGTGAAGGACGTGCCGGATGAATCGGCCGCCGCCATGGCGCTGATCGAAAACATCCAGCGCGAAGACCTCAACCCGCTGGAAGAAGCGCAGGGCATCGCGCGCCTGGTGCGGGAATTCCAGTTCACGCACGAGCAGGCGGCGGAATCGGTGGGGCGTTCGCGTAGCGCGGTCTCGAACCTGCTGCGCCTGCTGAATCTTGCCCAGCCTGTGCAGACGATGCTGATGGCGGGTGACCTGGATATGGGTCACGCCCGTGCGCTGCTCGCCGTCGATGGTGCAACACAAATCACATTGGCCAATCAGATCGTCAATAAGCGCCTGTCGGTCCGCGAGACGGAAAAACTGGTGGCATTGACGCTCAAGCCGTTCGAGCTGAAGTCACTGAAGCAGAAGGGCGGCCACCAGGGTGGTCGCGACGTTGCGCGCCTGGAAGAGGAGCTGGCTGATCAACTGGGCTTGGGCGTGCAGATCAAGCTGGCAGCAAAGGGCCGTGGTCAGTTGACCGTGCAGTTCAGCAGTCTCGACGAATTCGACGGGTTGTTGGCGCGCCTGCGTCCTGATGGTGGCGAAGAAGCGGCCTGAATTTTCCCTGCGACAGTTTGACGCACCTATCGTAGCCGGCGTGGTTGCGCCATTTGCGGGCAGCCGCTTGGCACGGAATTGGTGCGATTACCTCGCGCGTCATCGACGCTGCGTATCGCCCACACCATCATGGAATCAACGGGGTGCCGCTCCATCAGGCGGATTCGGTGCCCCGGCAGCAGCGCCGCATTGCGCATGCCATATGGAACGCCGCCGCGCTGAGTGCTGTCGAAGGCGCCCGAACGAGCGTTCGCTTGCGCGTTGACTGGCGAACGCCATGTCCCGTAAAATCGTGCGGTTTTAAATCCGCCTGACCCAAAGCGGTGCGGCATGATGAAAGCACATTCTTCCATGCAGCCAGCCGACCGGCAACGGCCCGATTCTTACGCTTCGTTGAACGCCGCCCGACCTCAGTCGGTGCAGGATCCGAAGCACGATAGTTGGGACGATGAGGAGAAGGCGGAACCGCCGGTGCATGTGCTCTCACATGACGAGGCGGTCGCTCTGTTTGGCGAGCAGGCTCTGCAAGCCTCGCGTATCACGCCTTTTTCCATCGTGCTCGGCCAAGTGGCCATCACACTGTTGTGTGCGCTCGGTTGGTACGTCGGCAGTTGGTTCGCGGGCACGAGCGCTGCGTCAGCGGGCGAGGCTGCGCTGTCTGCTCTGCTGGGTGGCGGCGTGTGCGTGGTGCCCTCGGCATGGTTCGCGATGCGGCTGTCGGCGGCCAAGGGGTTCGAATCCATCGCCCGTCTGGTGGTGGGCGAAGCGATCAAGGTGCTCGGCACGGTCGCGCTGCTGGTGATCGTGGTGGTTGTCTTCAAGGGCCTGCATTGGCCGCCCTTGCTGATTACCCTGATCCTAGCACTCAAGATGTATTGGGTCGGTCTCGCGCTGCGATAGCGCGTTGAGTCGGCTCCAGCCCACCACGACACGGCGGGCACACTGGACGTGTTGGCATGTGGCAGTAACCTGAGGCAGGAGAAGCCCCGGTTCATTGCGCTGACACTCCACAAGAATAAGGTGGCGCGTTTCGGCCGCGTGCAGTCCGCGATCTCCAGGACGAACCTGGTTGAATCGGGCGCGAGTCGGAACGGGTCACGAAGAATGTTTCGCAATATTGGACTGAATCATCATGGCAACTGAAGTCGCAGAAGCCGCCGGCCACGCCGCCGAGCACGCTCTTACGCCTTCCGCGTATATCGCGGAGCATTTGCAGAATTTCAATAGCATCGGCGGCAAGCAGGCCTCCGTTGTCGACTTCTCCGTCATCAACTGGGACACGATGTTCTGGTCCGTGTTGATGGGCCTGATCGGCATCATCTTCCTGGGCATCGCCGCACGCCGCGTTACCGCCGGCGTTCCCGGCCGCTTCCAGGCTTTCGTTGAACTCGTCGTCGAGATGGTTGATGACCAGGCCAAGGGCATCATCCATGGCGATCGTTCCTGGATTGCTCCGCTGGCGCTGATGGTCTTCGTGTGGGTCACGCTGATGAACGCGGTCGACTTGATCCCGGTGGACTGGGTCACGGGCGTCAACCACCTCCTCGGTACCTTTGGTGTGCACGTGCCGCACCACCGCGCGGTGGCCACGGCCGATCTGAACGGTACGTTCGGCATGTCGTTCGCCGTGCTGATCCTAATGATTTACTACAGCTTCAAGATCAAGGGCGCTGGCGGCTTTGCGCACGAGCTGCTGTCGGCACCCTTCGGCGCCAAGTGGTATCTCGCGCCGTTCAACCTGATCCTCAACATCATTGAATTCCTCGCCAAGGCTGTGTCGCTGGGCATGCGGTTGTTCGGCAACATGTACGCGGGCGAACTGGTGTTCCTGCTGATCGCGCTGCTTGGCTCGGTCTGGACGTTTGGTGCTGACACGTCGGCGCTGGGTTTCGTGGGTCACGTGGTGGCTGGCGCAGTGTGGGCGATCTTCCACATCCTGATCGTGCTGCTGCAAGCCTTCATTTTCATGATGCTGACGCTGGTGTACATCGGCCAGGCACATGAACACCACTAAGTAGTTGCGGTTCAGGTTCTCCGGTTCCGTTTGATTTTTCCAAGTTCTCAAGTTCTTAGTCTTTCACGTAAAAGGGAGTCATCATGCAAGCATTTCTCGCCAACATCCAAGGTCTGACCGCCATCGGTATCGGCATCATCATTGGCCTGGGTGCTATCGGCGCCTGCCTCGGCATCGCACTGATGGGCGGCAAGTACATCGAAGCCTGCGCACGTCAGCCTGAACTGATGAACCCGCTGCAAACCAAGATGTTCCTGCTGGCTGGCCTGATCGACGCGGCATTCCTGATCGGTGTTGGTGTGGCCATGCTGTTCGCGTTCGCCAACCCGCTGCTGTCGGTCATCAAGTAATTCTTTTCGGTCTGCATGATGCCGGAGGCGGCCTGGGTGAACGCTGCGCGTGACCCTCGCCGCTTCGTGCATTGATCCGTAGTCTCAATACCGAAAGGAACACACCATGAACCTGAACGCCACACTCGTCGCGCAGATGGTCGTGTTCTTCATCCTGTGGTGGGTTGTTGCCAAATTCATTTGGCCGCCCCTGGTGAAGGCGCTCGACGAACGCGCGAAGAAAATCGCCGATGGCCTGGCCGCTGCCGACAAGGGCAAGGCTGAGCTGGAGCTGGCCAACAAGCGGGTCGACCAGGCACTGACCGAAGCGCGCAATGAAGGCGCGCAACGCATCGCGGACGCTGAAAAGCGCGCCCAGATGAGCGCCGATGAGATCAAGCAAAACGCCCAGGCCGAAGCCGCGCGCATCATTGCGCAAGCCAAGGCAGAAGCCGAGCAGCAAACCGTGCGCGCGCGTGAATCGCTGCGTGACCAGGTTGCTGTGCTGGCCGTCAAGGGTGCCGAGCAGATCCTCAAGCGTGAAGTCAATGCGCAGGTCCACGCCGATCTGCTCAATCAACTCAAGGCTGAGCTGTAATCATGGCAGAACTCGCAACCGTTGCCCGTCCGTACGCAGAGGCGCTGTTCCGCGTGGCGAAGGCCGGCAATCTGGGTGCATGGTCTGAGCTCGTGTCGGAAATGGGGCAAATTGCCGCCGTGCCCGACATGAAGGCAGTCGCCGATGATCCGAAGCTCTCCAAAGCCGATGTGGCGGGGATCTTCCTGTCGGCGCTGAAATCTCCGGTTTCGCATGAAGCGAAGGAACTGGTTGGCCTGCTGGTGGCCAACAAGCGCCTGTCGCTGCTGCCGGAAATTGCCGCGCAATTCCATGTGCTGCGGAATGCCAGCGAAGGCGCCGCCGACGTCGAGATCACCAGTGCGTTCCCGCTTGAGGGCGCGCCCCTGACCGAACTGGTCGCCACGCTCGAACGCAAGTTCGGCAAGAAGCTGCAGGCTCACGTGAGCGTCGATCCTTCGTTGATCGGCGGCGTGCGTGTGCAGATTGGCGACGAAGTGCTCGACACCTCGGTGCGCGCGCGCCTGACGCAGATGCAGTCTGCGCTGACCGCCGCGTAATGCTGCTCCGCGAGGCGCCGATGAATCGACGCGATTTCATCGACGTAGCGCGCCCGCAGACAGATTGAAGAATTAGGAGCATTCGATGCAACTGAACCCCTCCGAGATCAGCGACCTGATCAAGACCCGTATCGAGGGCTTGAAGGCTGGCGCTGACGCAAAGAACACCGGCACGGTCATTTCCGTGACGGACGGTATCTGCCGCATTCATGGCCTGTCGGGCGTGATGCAAGGCGAAATGCTGGAATTCCCGGGCAACACGTTCGGCCTCGCGCTGAACCTCGAGCGCGACTCCGTCGGCGCTGTGGTGCTGGGTGAGTACGAGCACATTTCCGAAGGCGACGAAGTCAAGTGCACGGGCCGCATTCTGGAAGTGCCGGTTGGCCCGGAACTGCTGGGTCGCGTGGTCAACGCACTGGGCCAGCCGATCGACGGCAAGGGCCCGATCAACGCCAAGAAGACGGACGTGATCGAAAAGGTCGCTCCGGGCGTGATCGCACGTCAATCGGTGAGCCAGCCGGTGCAGACCGGTCTGAAGTCGATCGACGCAATGGTGCCGATCGGCCGTGGCCAGCGTGAGCTGATCATTGGCGACCGTCAGACCGGCAAGACCGCCGTGGCCGTCGACGCCATCATCAACCAGAAGGGCAAGGGCATCTTCTGCGTGTACGTGGCAATCGGCCAGAAGGCTTCGACGATCGCCAACGTCGTCCGCAAGCTCGAAGAGCACGGCGCGCTGGAATACACGATCGTGGTGGCTGCTGCCGCTTCCGACTCCGCTGCCATGCAGTACCTGGCGGCCTACGCCGGCTGCACGATGGGCGAATACTTCCGCGACCGCGGCGAAGACGCTCTCATCGTGTATGACGATCTGACCAAGCAAGCTTGGGCGTACCGTCAGGTTTCGCTGCTGCTGCGCCGTCCGCCTGGCCGTGAAGCGTACCCCGGTGACGTGTTCTATCTGCACTCGCGTCTGCTGGAGCGTGCTGCACGTGTGAACGCCGAGCACATCGAGAAGATCACCAACGGTGAAGTCAAGGGCAAGACCGGTTCGCTGACCGCACTGCCCGTGATCGAAACGCAGGCCGGCGACGTGTCCGCATTCGTTCCGACCAACGTGATCTCGATTACCGACGGCCAGATCTTCCTGGAAACCGACCTGTTCAACGCAGGTGTGCGCCCCGCAATCAACGCCGGTATTTCGGTGTCGCGTGTGGGTGGTGCTGCCCAGACCAAGGTCATCAAGAAGCTGTCCGGCGGTATCCGTACCGACTTGGCTCAGTATCGTGAACTGGCTGCGTTCGCACAGTTTGCTTCCGACCTGGACGAAGCGACCCGCAAGCAGCTCGAGCGCGGCCGCCGCGTGACCGAACTGCTCAAGCAGCCGCAATACCAGCCGCTGCAAGTGTGGCAGCTGGCCGCGTCGCTGTACGCAGCCAACAACGGCTTCCTCGACAACGTGGACGTGAAGGACATCCTGGCTTTTGAAAAGGGCCTGCACGACACGCTGAAGACGAAGTACGCCGATCTCATCAACCGCATCGAAGATACGAAGGATCTTTCGAAGGACGATGAGGCCGCCCTGCGTGCCGCGATCGAGGATTTCAAGAAGTCCGCCGCGTTCTAACCGCGTCATTCCCGAAACTGGTCGCGCGTAGCCAGCGTGACCAGGTTTGAACGGAGAGGAAGAAATGGCCGGAACAAAAGAAATCCGCACCAAGATCAAGAGCGTGCAAAACACGCGCAAGATCACCAAGGCGATGGAAATGGTCGCCGCATCCAAGATGCGCAAGGCGCAGGAACGGATGCGTGCTGCCCGCCCGTATGCCGAGAAGATCCGCAACGTGGCTGCGCACATGGCACTGGCCAATCCGGAGTACAAGCACCCGTTCATGGTTGCGCGCGACATCAAGCGTGCCGGCCTGATCGTGGTGACGACGGACAAGGGCCTGTGCGGTGGCTTGAACACCAACGTGCTGCGTGCCGTCACCACCCAACTGCGCGATCTGCAGAACAAGGGCGTTGAGACGCAAACCACTGCCATCGGTACCAAGGGCATGCAGTTCCTGGGCCGCGTCGGTGCGAAGGTGGTCTCGCACGTCGTGCATCTGGGCGACACGCCGCATCTGGAAAAGCTGATCGGCGCGATCAAGGTGCAACTGGACGCGTTCAACGCAGGCCAGATCGATGCCGTGTACCTTGCGTACACCCGCTTCATCAACACGATGAGGCAGGAGCCGGTGGTCGAGCAGCTGCTGCCGCTGACCGCCGACAAGCTGGCGCAGAGCGACGCCGAGAAGCAGGCCTACTCGTGGGATTACATCTACGAGCCGGACGCACAGACGGTCGTCGACGAGCTGCTGATTCGCTACGTCGAGGCGCTGGTGTACCAGGCGGTGGCCGAGAACATGGCCTCCGAGCAATCGGCCCGGATGGTGGCGATGAAGGCGGCTTCGGACAACGCGAAGAACGTGATCGGCGAACTGCAACTGGTCTACAACAAGACCCGTCAGGCAGCGATCACGAAGGAACTGTCCGAAATCGTCAGCGGCGCGGCAGCGGTTTGACGCCCACGGCAAAGATTTAAGTTATTGGAGATACAAATGAGTATCGGAACGATTGTGCAGTGCATCGGCGCCGTGGTGGACATCCAGTTCCCGCGCGACGCAATGCCCCATATTTACGAGGCACTCGTGCTGGAAGACAGCAGCGAGAAGTCGTTTGCCGAGAAGGGGCTGACTTTCGAAGTGCAACAACAGCTGGGCGACGGCGTGGTGCGTACCATTGCGCTGGGTTCGTCCGACGGCCTGCGCCGCGGTATGGCAGTCAAGGGCACCGGCGCGCCGATCTCGGTGCCGGTCGGTCACGGCACGCTGGGCCGCATCATGGATGTGCTGGGTCGTCCGATTGACGAAGCTGGCCCGATCGCCTGCGACGAAAAGCGCGCGATTCACCAGAAGGCCCCGAAGTTCGACGAGCTGTCGCCGTCGGTGGACCTGCTGGAAACCGGCATCAAGGTGATCGACCTGGTCTGCCCGTTCGCCAAGGGCGGTAAGGTGGGTCTGTTCGGTGGTGCCGGCGTCGGCAAGACCGTGAACATGATGGAGCTGATCAACAACATCGCCAAGCAGCACTCGGGCTTGTCGGTGTTTGCTGGTGTGGGCGAGCGTACCCGTGAGGGCAACGACTTCTACCACGAAATGAAGGACTCCAACGTGCTCGACAAGGTGGCCATGGTGTTCGGCCAGATGAACGAGCCGCCGGGCAACCGTCTGCGCGTGGCACTGACCGGCCTGACGATGGCCGAGCGCTTCCGCGACGAAGGCCGTGACATCCTGTTCTTCGTCGACAACATCTACCGCTACACGCTGGCCGGTACCGAAGTGTCGGCACTGCTGGGCCGTATGCCTTCCGCCGTGGGCTATCAGCCGACGCTGGCTGAAGAAATGGGCAAGCTGCAGGAACGTATTACGTCGACCAAGACTGGCTCGATCACGTCGATCCAGGCCGTGTACGTGCCTGCCGATGACTTGACCGACCCGTCGCCGGCAACGACCTTCCTGCACCTGGACTCGACCGTCGTGCTGTCGCGTGACATCGCTGCACTGGGTATCTACCCCGCAGTGGATCCGCTGGACTCGACCTCGCGCCAGCTCGACCCGCAAGTGGTCGGCCAGGAGCACTACGAAGTCGCCGACCGCGTGAAGAAGACGCTGCAGCGCTACAAGGAACTGCGCGACATCATCGCGATTCTGGGCATGGACGAACTGTCGCCGGAAGACAAGCTGGCCGTGGGCCGTGCTCGTAAGATCCAGCGTTTCCTGTCGCAGCCGTTCCACGTGGCTGAAGTGTTCACGGGCTCGCCGGGCAAGTACGTGCCGCTGAAGGAAACCATCCGCGGCTTCAAGATGCTGGTGGACGGCGAGTGCGATCACCTGCCGGAACAGGCGTTCTACATGGTCGGCTCGATCGACGAAGCCTTCGAGAAGGCCAAGAAGCTCCAGTAAGAGCAACGGTCTGGCGCCGTGCGTAAGCCGGGGCCAGTACTGGCTTCCTGAAGTCCATTCAGGAAGCCGCTTTTCTGAGCAAAGGAATCGAGATGGCAACCATTCATGTAGACGTCGTCAGCGCTGAGCACGAGATCTTCTCCGGCAATGCCAAGTTTGTGGCACTGCCCGGCGAAGCCGGCGAGCTGGGCATTCTGCCTGGTCACACGCCGCTGATCACGCGCATCAAGCCGGGCGCCGTGCGCATCGAGAAGGAAGATGGCGGCGAAGAGTTCGTGTTCGTTGCCGGTGGCATTCTCGAAGTGCAGCCGAAGAAGGTAACCGTGCTGGCCGATACTGCAATCCGCGGTCACGACCTGGACGAAGCCAAGGCGAACGAAGCCAAGCGTGCGGCCGAAGAGGCGCTGCAGAACCAAAGCAGCGATCTGGATCTGGCCCGTGCGCAAGGTGAACTGGCCGTGGCCGCTGCGCAGCTTGCAGCGATCGCACGCCTGCGTCGCAAGCGCTAAGGCAAAAGTGTGTGCTGGCCGGTGTCATAGGTCGGCGCCGACGAAAAAGCAGCCCCTAAGGGCTGCTTTTTTTTGCCTGCGCATTCGCGCGGTACCTGCTCAGCGATGCTCACCTTCGCGCTTCTCTTCACCGCGATTGCCTTGCGGATGCGCTTGGGCTTCATGGTGTTCCTGTCGAGGCGGCTGAGCCTGCGGTTGAGGTTGCGGCGGGCGCGCCTCAGGCGGATGTGGCTGGGCCTGCGGTTGCGACGGGCGCATCTCAACGTGGGGTTGCGGTGCGGGACGCGGGGCTTCCATGTGCGGTTCCGGCCGGCGCTGTTCAGGTTCGGGGTGTGCGCGCATCTGCGGCGGCTCGTTGTGCGGGCGCTCCTGCATGGCGGGTGCCGGGTTGCCGTTGAAGCGATTCGGCTCCTGGCCACCGTGCTGTGGTTGCGGTTGCGGATGAGGCGCTTGCGGGCCGGGCTGCGGCAGTTGCGGACGCGGCTCGAAGGCGCGGCGCTCATCACGCGGTGTACCGGGCGCGCCTTCGCGCTGCGGCGGCCGTGTTGTCATGCCGGCCGGGCCTTGTGGCGCCTGCCCAATCTGCGGTTGTCCGGGGCGCTCCTGCGGTGCGGCGGCACCCGGCAACGGGCGTGGACGGTTGATCGAGTCCGGGGCCATGAGGGCCCGCGGTGCCGGCCCAGGCTGGGCGCTGTGCGGCGCTTGCGCACCCTGCGGGTTCGGCGAACCCATCAATCCTTGTGGCCCATTCGGACCGTGCTGTTCCTGCGGGCGGCCCGGCTCGTTACCGGCGTGCGCCGGCCCATTCTGCCCACTCGGTGCGGCGCGAGTCAGACGTAGCCCTGCTGCCTGTGCAGCCGCGGGTGGGGTCGGCACTCCCATATTGGCGTGATCCCGCACCGGCGCAACGCGGGCGCCCACGTTGCCGCCCGTCCACGCCGGGCCAGCGCCCGGGAGCGCACCGCCTTGCGATCGGAACCGTTCTGCCAATGCATCGTGCCCACCTGCCGGCAGGGCGGGTGCGCGCACCGCAATCGCCTGACGTGCAAACGCCTGCGGCGGCGGCAATTGATGCGGCCCGCCGTTGGCTGCTGCGCCCACCAGGCTGGCACGCACCGGTGCCAGCGCCGGCGTCGACACAAACTGCGCGTGCGCCATCTGCGCGCGCAGTTGTTCCGGCCGCAGATGTGTCATGGCGGGGCCGACGGGCTGGCCGTTGACGAACGTCTTGGCGGGCACCGCCGTCAGTGCGGCCGGGTTGTTTGCGTTGACATAGGTGACCCGGTTCACGTTGCGAACGTTGGTCACGTTGGTGGTGTTGTTGATGATGGTCTTGTTGACCGTGACGTTGTTCACTACCACCGTGCGGTTGATGTTCGTCACGTACGTCGGGCTGGCCGCGTACACGGGGCGATACGCCTCGCCCGGCGCAAGCGGGAACCACGCCACACCCGGCGAGCCGATCGAGATGTTGATCCCCCAGCTCACGCCGCCGCCGCCTCCGCCGCCTACGAAACCGACGAGTGCCGGCGCATAGACCGGACGCGGCACCGCCGGCCCGGGCACCCAGCACCAGGTGGAGCCGACATACGCCCAGCGGCCGTAGTGGAAAGGCGCAAAACCCCACGGCGCGTCATCGACCCACGTCCAGCCCCACGGTGCCACCCAGGCCCAATGACCTGTGCGATACGGTGCCCAGCCGGCGGGCACGGCACGCGGCACCCACACGGCGCCATAGCCGTCTTCTTCACGCCATGTGCCGTTGTCGTCAAGGGCTTCGTAGCCGGTCATTTCGCGGCCGACGTAGCGGGCAGAGACAGAAGCGTCTTCGCGGGCAT